>JAEPOO010000009.1 GCA_017642855.1 Pseudomonadales bacterium | reverse complement strand
CCATGAACTCCATGGGGCTCAGAACGACATGAGAAGTGCCATCATCAAAAGGTGTCTTCAAGGCTACGACAACGTTAGCTTCCGCCCAAAGTCCTCTGCTGTAATTGGATGACCGCCAATCGATTCGGTGCCCCAATCCTGCACGATTTTCCACTGTCCATTGATGATTTCCAAAACAATATGAAACTGGCCATAGAAGTATTGGGTGCTGCCTGATATCGATGTCAGGCCCATTCGATAGAACCCAACGTCGTAAGACGTGCTCAGCGTCGTCTGGCGGCGATCGAACCAGAAATCCAGAGTGATTTTGTCTTTGTTGGCAATGTTTGTTTTGAATCGTGTTTCGTTCTCTTGCTTGAATTGGTTCTGTGTGTCAATGCCATCTGGCGTCACGCGTAAGACTGAATCAGCGTAAACAGAATTGAGAGCAGCCCCATCCATGCTTTCGAATGCGTTTTGAAACACCTTCCAAACCGTGCGGTCAATCTCTTGTTGTATATCTGCTATGTCATTGTCCATATCACTTGCGACAGCTCCGATTGGCAGGAAACACATAATCAGCAGAGATATCACTGCCTTTAAGGCGGTGTAGTGTAAAACCTGGAGGGCCATCGTTTACACAGCACCACCTGAGGCGCCTTTCACTTCCTGCTTTTCTTTTTGGATGGTCATGGATTGCACTCCCCACAAATCCGCACGTTAAGGTCCTTGAACCGAGTTTTTACATAGCCCGGCTAATTTTGCAATCCGCTGATTCTAGCTGTCGTCTGAACCTTCATTATTTTCACAGTATCTTTCAACCCTTTTGCAGAGATTCCGCGTTTACTAGAGATAAGGAGTGGCGAAATAAGTCATGGTTCGGCATCAGGATGAACAGGCGCTAAAGCAATACGCCGCGGGAGATACCCGTGCTTTTGATCAGCTCTACGGCAAGTACCGTGATTTGTTGTACGGCTACCTGGTTAAGTCCTGCAGCGACAGGGAACTTGCCGATGAAATGTTTCAGGATGTCTGGCTGAGGGTAATCAAAAACGCTAGTCGATATGAATCCAGAGGTAAGTTTCGACAGTGGCTCTTTTCGGTAGCACACAATGTGGTTGTAGATCACCATCGCAGGAATAAACACAAATTCGAGGAAATTACGGAGTTGGCCAGCGACAGCAGTTTTGAGAGTCAAGAGATAGGTAGCAGAATTTCTCAGGCGATCAAGACGCTACCTTTTGAGCAGCGTCAGGCGTTTCACTTGAGAGAACAGCTGGGTTGTTCAATCCGGGGAATATCAGAAATTCAGGCCTGCACAGAAGAAGCAGCTAAAAGCCGAATTCGCTACGCCTATTCAAGACTCAGACAGCAGTTAAAGGACCTTTTATGAAAGCCGAGTTGAATACCAAAGACTGGCATGAAGAAGATCACGAAGTTGCATCAGAAAACGCTGAGATAATCGGGTTATATAGAGCACACCGGAACGATATTGTTGTACCAGATTTGTTGGACCGACGAATTCACGAGCTTGCGAGTCAGCAGAATCGTGAACAGGTCACCTCACAATGGGTTCTTGGACAAGGCCCCTGGGTGATTTTAGTAACATCTATCGTATTCATCGTTGCGCTGATGGTACTTTCCATTATTTAACACGTTTCCAAAGATTCTACGTTTACATAGGTAAGTTCAAAAGTTTGGAGTATTCAAGTGAACTCTGCCACCTTTCAAATCGTGCTTTCTGCAGATGCAATCTTTCAAAACGCTTTCAGAGTTGTCACACCGGTTGTTGGTGCAGCGAGTGTTACAACACTGTTGTTTTATCTAATGATGTTGTTGATTAAATCGGAAGAAATAGCGCTGGCTCCGGATTCGATAAAAATTACTGAATTTGTAAGGGTTCCAGAGCCTAGAGAACTGCTCATCACCAGACCCGAAGCAAAGGAGCCAGAACAACCGGTCACGCCGCCTCCCACACCCAATCTTTCTTTCGATGCGACTCGATCAACCTATGATGTGGGCGGTGAGCTCGTGGTTCCGGATGTTGGTAAGGCATTGCCGACCGGCTACACCGACGGGGCATTTCTTCCGTTGGTTAAGGTGCAACCCATTTACCCACGGCGAGCACAATCAAGAGGCATTGAGGGGTACACTGTTGTGGAGTTTGACGTAGGTCCGGACGGATCAGTCCGAAACCCTCGGGTGATCGATTACCATCCAAACACGGTATTCAATGCTACCTCCATCAATGCAGTCCTAAAATTTCGTTACAAGCCAAAGGTCGAAAACGGAACACCAGTAGAAGTCGTTGGCGTCCAGAACCGGTTCACATTTGAGCTAACTCAGGATTAAAACGCTTGCTACCATAGTTTATTGTTTAACAAGGATCGTGGTGATATGGGTATCTGGCAAGACCTGTTAGACGGCTACATCAACGGCAGCGTCCCTGAACCTCTTCCAAACAAGAAGCTTGGAATGGGTACTCTGGATGAGTGGAAACCGGGATTTGTGAGGAAATCCTGGACAGTCGATGCCGATCTTTTTCATGGTCGGGCTTTATTCGGCGGGTACATCGCAGCGTTGGCGGATCAAACGCTAGGGCTGGCAGCGATGACCGTCTTGGAAGATGACAAGTTCTTTGGCACGACCAATATGTCGATCACGTATCTGTCTCCCGTCACAGGCGGGGAATTTGAAGGCAGAAGCCTACGGCAGATATGAAGATCAAAGAGCAATCTCTTTGGATATTTGTAGCTCAAGCGGCCAAGAAAGTAAGCGCTGCATAGATCAGAGGAAAGCTGTTAGCTATGAGCTGGGCTATTACCAAGAACGAAGGGATGTCTTTGTTTACCACAGCGTTACCGTAGCAGTGCTAGGTTGCGTGATCGTATTCCTCTCACTCATAGGCCGCTGGGTCTACTACGGGAGGTTCATCTAATGGATACGCTCACGGAAGTTATGCAAATGATGTGGGTGGACCTGGGCAGGTTACTGGCGCTCGTACAGCCCTACTTTGATGCATGGTTACACGCTGCGTCAGGTCTCTGGGATCAGTTCACTGACATGCTGGTGCCTTATGAGGATTGGCTGCTCTATGGTGGCGGTGGTGGGTTTTTCTTCTTCTTTGCATGGTCAACCACACAACCCGTAGATGGCGCATATCACGCCCAGCTAAGCACAGCAGGTTAAAGGTAGGTGACCAGCGTAAGCAGGTTGAGAAGCGCAAACGCATATGGCGGGAGGGTTATTAGCATGTCACGACTAATCAACTGCCCAGACTGTCACGGCGATGTGAGCACCAAAGCAGAATCATGTCCACACTGCGGGCGTACACCTGTGCGTACCCATCCGCTTATCAAGTTTTTGGCATGGGTCATGTTCACCCTATTTGTCTTCGCGATCATTGTCGACAACTGACTATCCGCTCTGAAACCAATCCTTAACCGGAATTTTTATAAAGTCGAACGCTTCCGAGAGCGGCACAATCGCTGAGTATAGGACAACAGCGAGCACGACGCCGAGCATCCATCTGACTGCTTTATGTAACCAATTTATCCAATCATCAGCTCGGGCTTGTCTTGCTTGCTCCCTTTGTTTTCTAACTTCCATCAGGTGTTCTATCTCTGCTTGAGCGAGAAAACCCTCCAGGTCATCGCCGTCCAAGTGATCTGTCCAAGCTAACCGCACGAATTTGTACGCAAGAGTTCTCACTTGCTCATCATCTAGGCTCTTCATCTTCTCGAGCACATCAAGAGATGTTTTTTCAAGGAAAGCAGGCTGGTCTTCCGGTTTAATGTTTTTCTCAGCGCCCCCGAATTCAAATACTCCATACTCTTTCGCTTAAGCAATGAATATGCGAGTTCCATACACATTAGCTTCCAACCTTTTGTGATCGTTGCTGGACATTCGCATTTGGTCTTCCCATGAATCAGATGAATTAGCCCCGTAAAATGCCTGTCAATCAAGAAACAAGCAACGATCGGAGGTATCAGGTTCCCTGTGATGGGGAGCAGCAGTGATCTACTAAAACTCAGGAGGCAAACCACTGTAGGATGATGCCGTATGTCGAATGAAGTCGAACGTGCTCTTGCAAAGAGGCTCATCAAAAATGACCGACATGACCAGGATCGACAAGGTCGCTAAGGTCGCAACAACCATCGCACTCCGAATTACCATATACTTGTAACCCTTCTCCGAAAATAGGAATAAGAGCAGGACAATCAATAACAACCACGCTTCAATAACCAAAACGTCATAGACAGGGTTATCAATCTCCAAGACAGCGACTGCAGGAGGCGGCACAGTACAAATCTCCGGATGCACACGAATGCTTACACTCGATACGTAGAGAAGTATGGAAGCCGAAAATAGTGCAGCAAAGTCAAACCATAGACCGAATTTCGGAGGGATATTTTTGCTTGGTGTCCCATAGAAGCAGTCCGTTAACACCTCGACTAATCTGGAATTCAATAGCGTCATCCAAAACGGCATCATCACCAAAAGAAAGATGGTGAAAAGGTAAACGAAAAGAAAGATATTGCGAACAAGCTCCAGCACGCCAGTAATCGGAGAGTCGCCATATCTCGCAAAGAGCCTACTATTAACGTACTTGCCGGAGAGCAACTCGCCTTCTCTGACTCTCAGGTAGTCATGCTCGCTCACTAAACCTTTGCATAGATACTCATCAGTGACGGGGTGTCGATAAGTGACTTGATATTTGTATGGGCTGGAGTTTTTCCGCACCTCTGCGATCTGGCCATCGTCCAGACAGTGACCCACTTGGTCTAAGTCGTGAGGAATTCCCAACCAGATAGCAACGATTGCGAGGACCAATACGACCCAAAAGATATAGGCAGCGGAAGACAAGTGCTCTTTTGCTATCTGTCGACGTTCCCTCCAGCAACGCTTGTAATAGTCCGCTAGGGATTCCGAGTCTTCGATCAAGCGTCGTCTGGCACCGAAATTGAGTTTGCTTCCATAGGGTTAACTTGCGCCATCGCGCGGAAAACCAACGGCGCTGATACGCCAACGTTCACCGCTAGGAGTGGCGTAAGTTCGACAGAAGAAGATTCATAGGCATGGGCAAGTCCTGCACCCAATAGCGGAAGCACAAAAAACGGAACCCAATATGCCCAATCTCGTAGATCAGGTCGTTCCAGCTTCGGGATCTTATGCAATTCAGCAAGTTCCAACATCTTGATTGCGAGACCTCCACACAAGGCGTAGATCACAGCAGGTGTGAGTAGTTCCATCAGCTACTCCTGTTCTTGAATGCAGAGCTAAATCGGCTGCCAAGGCTCGACTTCTCTCGAACGGCTTCGCGTAGACCAAAGAGTTTCTCGCCTTTGTTGCTGTCGACAGATGACTGCACAAAGATGTCTCCATGCGATTTGATGTAGTCCTCTATCTGGTCTTGGTCGAAACCAGTTTCTTTTGAGACGTTGCGTAGGGTTCGCCACGTATACTTTGAATTTCTAAACGCGCTCTGCAGGTTTTTTTCGTCAAATTCGGGCATCTACACCTCCTATCGGTATCTTCCGACTTCATTGTCTGACGATACATATGGTAACGCCACTGTTGGTGAGTTCTTTGAATGCGCTAAATGTAGGCTCCCAACATCTGAGAAAAAGGTTGGACCCGTTCCATCCTCTATCTCGGCAACCGATACGAAAAATGGTGTATGGTCATATTCCTTATCACTGGAACATCGACCGGAAAGATAATTCGGGTGGGTGTTGTCATTGGGGTATATGAAAGCCAGCATCTCGACATGTTCACCATCGGGTATAAGAAGAATAAACCACATAACTGCTTAGTCAGCCAAGTACTTCATCGCCCTGAATTTTGAGTTTAACTACA
>JAEPOO010000008.1 GCA_017642855.1 Pseudomonadales bacterium | reverse complement strand
AAATCGCTTCCAAATCTTTGATCGCTGCATGGATGGCAGCGTCAAGCTCGGAGATATTTGATGAAATTCAAATCCAGATTCAAGGCAAGACTGAGACAGGTTTTTTTCATGCTGTTGCTGGTTCCCATGGGTACGGTGGCAAATGCCAGCGGCAACCTACTTAGCAATGGTGACTTTGAAGGCGTTTCCACAATCGGTGGTTACTGGGCACCTCAAACAGGTTTGTGGGGTGCGGAAAGTGCAGCGATATCAGGCGCTACGGCGTCTGTGACACCGGCATCCGGTAGTCAGATGATGCAGATTAATCATGCCGGCGGCGGAGGCGCCAGTCAGATTCATCAGATGGCTGACGGTCCTTTTTTGAGCGGGACGGAGGTGACTTTCGAGATCAAGTTGAATACGACGTTGGTTGGCATACAAATGGCTATTGATATTCAGCCCCGCGACCATCTCGGCCACGATGGGCCAAGGATTAGGAGCGAAACGCTCACCCTGGACTCGGATCCTGGCACGTGGGAAACGCTCACGGTAACGACGACTCTCGAAGCTGATTGGAGCTTGATCGCTGGCGAAGTGATCTACTGGCAGTCAAATTGTGGAAGTTGCTACGGCAGCTTTGCAGCTTACGCTGACGATGCGGTTTTGACAGCCGTGCCACCTGGTGCGGAAGGTAATGCCATCATCATCGACGATTTCGTTGGTGGTGCAGCGCACTTGATTAACAACCGCGGCTTTGATCGATCCGGGCATTCGCTTTATGAGTTGATTAATGATGCGTCAATTTATGGTGGTCAGAGGGAACTGAAAACTCGTGATGGCTGGAGCGGGCGATACGGTGGCTATACCGGTGTTCTGGTGGACACCAGCGCTGGCACGCTCAGTCTGTATGGGGGAAATCGAAACGCGTGCGGCATCAGTGTTCAATATGGTGACGTGATAGGTGTTCTGGGTGAACCCTGGTCGCCTAACCCGAACTCCCAAGGTCCACAATTGAATCTCTCGCAGACACTTGATGATGAGATTCTGGTAGATATTGCTGCCATGGCAACTTATGGCGATAACACTGAATCTGCCCATATTCAGATTGAGATTCGAGATGCCACCGGCTACGGCTATCAATATGGGAGACACTATTTGCTGCCAGGCGCGAACGGCCCGACTTGGTGTGCTGGCAACGCTGGTTGCGAACAGTTGGATTCGAATGTTGCGGTCATGAGGATTGGAGACTTCGCGGATCGATGGGGAGCATCCATCGATGTGCGGAACCCAAATGGTGTGGAGATTGATGGCATTTCTATCTCGACCAGTGCGTGTGGAGTAGAAGGTGTATCAGGTGGTTTGGTGCTGAATTCTATTGCCATCAATGCAGTCGACGGTGAAACGGATGGTGATGAAGATAGCATCCCCGATGCGGAAGATAACTGTCCTGCGGTTCACAACAGTGATCAGGCTGACTGGGACAATGATGGAACAGGTGATGCTTGTGATGCCGATGATGACGGTGACACGATTGAAGACGTCATAGATAACTGCCCGTTCGACCCCAATTCAGATCAGGCGGATTTGGATGGCGATGGACAAGGTGATATCTGTGATGAGGATGCGGACGGAGATGGCGTGCTCAACACGCTTGATGCTTGCCCTGGCTATGATGACGGTCTTGATGTTGATGGAGATGGCATCGCAGATGGTTGTGATCATGATGACAATGATGGGCCTCTTGGTGATCTGGATGGCGATGGTGTTGTCAACGAGTCCGATGCCTGTGAGGGGCACGATGATGGCATCGATAGCGACGGTGATGGCATCGCAGACGGCTGTGATCCGAACAACGATGATGGCCCGCTAGGAGACATGGATGGAGATGGTGTTCTCAATGAATCTGACGCCTGTGAAGGTCATGATGATGCGATTGATCAAGATGGTGATGGGATTACTGACGGTTGTGATTCGGACACCAACGACGGACCGTTTGGAGACTTGGATGCTGACGGCGTGGTTAACGAATCAGATCTTTGTCCCAATTCCTCTGGAGTTGTCACCCAAGATGGGTGCAGTGGCGTGCAACTTGTCGCTCAGGCCTGCTCGGTAGATGGTACCTACAAGAATCATGGTGCCTATGTCCGCTGTGTGACCAAGTCAGCCAAACAGATGGTCAATGATGGTTTGTTGACCAAGTCCGAGCGGAAAGAGTTGATCAAGCTTGCGGCATCAAGCGATATCGGCAAAAAACCCGGTAAGAGCAAAAAGTCCGACAAGAGCAAAAAGTCTGACAAGAGCAAAAAGTCCGACAAGAGCAAAAAGTCTGACAAGAGCAAAAAGTCCGACAAGAGCAAAAAGTCCGACAAGAGCAAAAAGTCTGACAAGAGCAAAAAGTCCGACAAGAGCAAAAAGTCTGACAAGAGCAAAAAGTCTGACAAGAGTAAAAAGTCCGACAAGAGCAAAAAGTCTGACAAGAGCAAAAAGTCTGACAAGAAGGGCTAGTTTCCTGCTTTTTCCCTGAGCGCACGGTTTTCGGACCGTGCGCAACCTTTTGGTTTTTCTGTTGTTGGCCCACCGCCTCAGAACCTTCGCCACTGCGGCTTAGCGATTTGTGCTCGTTGGATGCGGTACTTGCCGCACCTTCCACCCCTAAGATTCAGGATGAGAAGATTGAACAGGCTCGAAGCATTGCGCCTCGAGCCTGAGTCTGAAGCCCAATTAGAAGTTCATTGCGAACTCAACAAAGACCTGCTTGCCCCGTGTAACACCCACCAATTGATCATCGCCAGTCGCAGGCCGGAACGGCGCCGGTCCAGCGAACGTCAGGTATTGCTCGTCGGTCAAATTGACGCCAATCAAAGACAGTCGCCATTTTTGATCGGGTGTCATTAGGGAAATGTTGAGATCGACTGTCGTGTAGCTGTCCTGAAGCAGGTAACCGGTCGGGTTGCTGATCGGGTCAAACTCGAACGGTTCAGCACCCACAATATATTCATCCTTGTAGGCGAAATTGGCACTGGCGGCCAGGATGAGGTTATCGGTGATCGTTGTTTCCCAATTGACAGCAATGTTGCCGGAGAGATCCGGCGCAAGTCCGCCTTTACGCCCTTTAAGGTTATCGCCGCCAATGGTCTCAAGATCGCCGGTGATCTCAGTGTCAAGAAAACCCCACGCGCCAGATACGCTCAGCCCCGGAACTTTTGTTATCCAGACAAAATCGATGTCCAAACCTTCGGTAATGAATTCGCCGGCGTTTGTCGTATCGAATGCGAAAACAGCTGGATTGAAAAGCTGCACCTGCTGATTCTCGTAGACATAACGATAAGCAGTTAGGTTCAGCAGCAATGATTGATCCAGAAGCTGAGATCTGAAGCCAATTTCACCCCCGTCAGATTCTTCCGATTCGAACGTTAGCAGTGATATCGCCGCGTTTCGGGTATCCGGGTCCGGGCTGTCAAGATCAAGCACGAAAGTGCCAGTTGGCAAGGTGTTGTTATCAAGGCCGCCTGACTTGAATCCCGACTTGTAAGCAGCGTAAATCGAGATGTCGTCGTTCATACGATAAGTGAGTACGAGCTCAGGAGAGATGTTGTCATCTTCAAAATCAACATCGCCGCCCTGGTAGCCTGACGGAACCGCGGATAAACCAAGTGCAGTCACACCAAAGTGAATGTACGGAAAGGCGTTGGAAGTGCTCTTTTCCTCATCTGTCCAGCGCACCCCACCTGACAGTTCCCAATGGTCGTTGAACTCGTACTGACCGCTGACGAAAACGGAGACGGCATCTGCATCAATCGGACGATCAGCCAGCCAGTCAAACGTGTAACCGGTGAAAAGATCCGGTCCGAAGGGTGGTCCAAGCGCAGCAAACAGTGTTGGGTTAAACGCGTTCTGAACAGCGAGATGGCCTATCTCTCTGGTTTCCCAGAAACCACCGATCTGGAAGTTAAACGGGCCATCATAATTACTGATTAGCCTAACTTCAGCCGTGTACTGTTCAAGTGTGTTTTCAAACGGGGCGGACAAGCCGGCCGGTGTGCCGTCAGGGAGTTGGCCTGTTGAGTTAAAGGTATCGTTGTACTCATTCTCCAGATCAACATAACCCGCCAGGAACGTTAACCCCAGGGTTTCGGACAGATCATAGTCGACCTGAAGGCGGGCAAAGAGTGTGTCGGTGTCATTGTAGGCGACAAAGATGTTACGACTGGAACCTGGTCCACCGGCCGGCGCAGTGTCTATTAACGGATGCGCATCAGGACCAATGAATTTGCCGTCATCAATGTCGCAGTCGTGCGTCGGCAGAAATAAATCAAACCCCGGTATGCCACCAAAGGCACCACCCAACAGCACGGACGGATCAGGGCCGTCGGCGCCGCAGAACATGTCAAGGTGACTGTTCAGCGCATCCGAGTTCTGGCTGTTGTAGTTAATTTTCAGGTTGGCGGTAAGCCTTTCCGAAGGTTCCCAATGAAAGGTCACCCTGGAGATGAAGTTCTCGAGCCCACGCTCTGGCTGGACGGTTGGATTACCTGCGGCGATCTCGACCCACTCGTCCACATCCTGATATTCAGCAGCGAACCTGATACCCAACGTCTCGTTGAGCGGACCTGAAATGTATCCGCCAAAAGTTGTCCCGTCTTCTTCGAACTCCCGGGAAGTTTTGAATCCGTACTCCCATTCGTCGGTTGGGTTAGCCGATCGCAGCGATAGTACGCCGGCTGATGCCGCCTTACCGAAATAGAGCGACTGCGGTCCTTTCAAGACGTCGACCTGTTCCACGTCAAAAAACGCAGCCTGGACCAAACGCTGTGTGCTCATTGAGATGCCGTCGTAATTGAGGGCAACCGCAGAATCAAACGCATTGGAAATAAAGGAAGACCCGACTCCGCGTAGCGTAATCTGAGCACCGGCACCCGAACCGCCAACAGAGATATTTAGTGCCGGTACGCGACTGATCAAATCTGTTGCCTCATCAATGCGGAACGTCTCCATCACGTCCTCGCCGATCGAGGTGACGGCAACGGGCACATCCTGCATAGATTCCTCTTGCATACGCGCGGTGACGACAATTTCTTCTACAACACCCTGAGAGAGAACAACCGGACTGAATGTGGCGCCGGTTGCAAACAGCGCGGTTGAGAGAGTGCGAAGGTTTAGCTTTCTGGACAATATTCGAGCAAACGACATAGGTTCCCCCCTGATAGCCGTTGGAATTTTTATGTTTTTATTGTGCTAACGGTTGCTATAGGTAAAACAGAACAGAGTTGGCCTAGGACAACCTCGAGATAAGTATATGACAAACGAATCGCGTTTGGCTTACTACTATTCCTGGCCGACAGCACATGTAGTGAATATCAATCAGGACGTTCCGTAGCGGCAATAATGGTTCAGTGTGAACTTGTCACTAAGCAATCGGGCTTCTCGCTGCACGCTGAAGTCGCCCAGGATTACGCGTTTCTTGTCGATTTGGCCGGTGTTGAGCATTGATGGAAACAGCAGGTCATTACCTGAAAAAATTTGCCAAGAGTTTTGCCATCAATGCGGTGGGAGTGAGCTTCCTTCTTGGTGCGATTTACCTGATAGCTTGCTTCTATGGGTCAGAAGAAGAGCTCGAAGGGCTTCGGCAGGTTCTCTGGGGTCCTATGCCGATTTTCTGGATCGTGGGCGGTATTTACTGCCTGATTGTTGCGACCAAGGACATGGTCAGTAAAGAGGAAGTAGATTAGTCACTCCCAGTTTTGTGAAAGTTTCCGGCTGACACTCCTAGGGCTGAACCCGACTCTAATCAGATGCGAAGATTGAGAAACATGGTACCTTGCCACAGGGGCTGTTTAACTCACAAACTGCTGCGCCAGAATCAATCAACCTGACATAAGCATCACCACGACCCACGCCGTATCTGAATGAAAGCTCTTTGAAGTTTACCCACATCTTCAATGGGGGATCATCAGTCTCGCACAGAAAGGCAGAGACGTCCTCAAAATACAGAAGCTTGCCGTCTTGATTGTCGTTGATGTCACAACTGTTGTCGTGAAGCGTAAAGTCCAAGATGTATTTGTTGGCATTGGTGTCAGTGCAGGTTAATCAAGCGTTCCAGAATACGTCAGGGTCCTCTGGCAGATTCAATTCGAAGTCCATTGCAGACACTAACGAGGGTAAGAGTGAAATGCCGATGAGTAACTTGGCTGGGATCTTTTTCAATATAACAGTTCCTTCTTATCAGCATTTCAGCGATGGTGCGATGATACATGAGTTGGCAAGTGGGGCTGAATACTGGAAGACGTTTTCTTTGTAGTAGCGGGTCTCTGGAAGTTTCAAACTGAAATAACCACCACTAAAGACCGTCGGGGTAGTGTTTATGATCGCTTTCCGTTGCCTCTTATGGCTAGCGATCCTGCACGCCGTTTGGACGTTGTATAGAACCCAAACCAGCGGCGAGATTCGCACCTCAGCCATCTGTTACCTGTGCTTTATCGTTGGCTTCAGCGCTCCGTTTTTGATTGCATTCAGCTACGAACGGCAGTAAATGCCGATGGTCGTGCCAACCGTCATTTATCTGTTACATATGTTAAGCCACGAAAGGGTGTTCCAAAACATCCACTCTCCTAACACTGGTTTGAAGAGTTCGATGAGTTGAGAAAACTCTGTCCAAAAGTGATTGTTCTAGCTGAAACCGTGATGAATCGACCCAAGATCCAACCGATTCAGGAATACAACTTCGGCACTGGACTCGGTTGGGGCAGATAAATCGCATAGCTTGTTCTTTCAGTTACCTTTTCTTCCGCAAACTGTAGGTTGTTAGTGAAACAACTTGTGCAAGTATTGTTTGGAGGACCGAGAGCAAACCCTAATCGCATCCTTTTGGTGCGTCTTCAACACTCTCACGTTGTGAATGCACCGCAATGAGACATTCTGCCTTTAAAACGAGGGTAAGAAGCGACATGACAGCGGTATGAATATTGCACACTAAGAGGGCAAGCAGCGCTGAAAAAAACTAAAAGTCAGCATCCCACCAAACACTGGTTAATAAACACAAGGAACCTCAGGATGAACGAGCCTGCATTTCGGCAACGAAGGCCGTTTAGCTTTGACGAACTTGGCTGGAGAACGAGCCCTGGTATTTTCGGTAAACATGCTGCCAGTCCGCAATCGATACATGCATTGCTTGGCTATTTTCTAAAAGACAGGACCTCACCTACGCCTTTTCCAGGCCGTGATGAACTCGTAGATAACCAGTTGTTTGACTGGGGACTCGCCCCCCCACTGGAAAAGATTATCAACGGGGATGAAACGCTCGATCTGTTGCTGTCGATGCCAAACATTTTCCGCAACAGTATCTCTGTCATTGAACCGTGGGAGAACGTTGGCATCAATATGCAGGGTGAAGACGTAAGGGCATCAAAGAACATTGCCTATGTCATGCAGCAATGTGCAGATGCAGACACGATTCTGCACCCGCTTTGGCAGTCTGGTGTTCGAGACCCTTCGAAATTGGCGAGCGTATTGTCAGCTGGACTCGCAACGATTGTCCAAGGAGGCAACCCTTCGGTGCACGATGCAACGACCTTCGATGAAGGCGAGGCAAGTCTTGAAGAAATCTTAAACCTGACGGATGAACTTATACTTCAGCGGTCGAGCCAGAGTGGGCCAACGATATTTATCTGCCTGGGGCACCAACTTGCTGCTGCATCACATATACGACTGATAAAACGTGCCGTTCGCGAGGTGAAAACAACCGATAAGCTGCCACTTGATAGAAATGGTGTTGCCTTGTCTGCCTTGAAGATGGTGTGCGAGCGGATTGAGGAGATTGGCTCAACACTACCCGTAATAAAACAAGATCAGGTGATTGCTACTGGCTGGGATCACCCTAAGTTTGCGGTAGCACCCAATGAAGAAGTGGAAGTCGGCACCAGAGTTTTGAGACCCTTTAATAGACGTGGGCGTGATGATCACATCCCAACGCAACTGCATAATGCACATGCACTTATTGCCGATGACCTCGAGGGCGTCATCGACACCATGATCACTATGGAAAGAGAGCTGCGAATCGAAATGTTTCACAGCGATGAGGTGAATCTGGAGGCTGCTTTGTTTTCTAACTGGGCGTACAAGCTGCTTCACGACACCATCGTACCGCTACGCTACGAACTCGCGGTAAGTCCGCTATCCTGGCTATTGTCCTTACCTTATGCTGTTGAGATTCTTTCGCAAACTCAGGTCAGTGAAGAAAACTGGACTGAAGTTTCTACTACCTGCATCTATTACAAAGACTGGGAAACGCGGACAATAAGGCGGAGCTTTACCATACAGTTCCACCCTGAACTGATGGCCGATATTCGTGACATTGGTAAGCGTCCTGGACCGCGTTACAGAGAACTGAAAGACAATGACGGTGTAAGACTGCTGATTCGACTCCTGTATCACGGCATGCAAGAGTAGCGATCAGATTGGAGTAAATGGTTCGACTCGCCTGCTGTTGAAGCATCGCGTGAAGAGTTAGTGGTGGCCAGAGGTGGAATTGACGGGCCGAGCACGGGCTTCGGCCACTTTCGCACATAGCATCGAGGAAACGCCTCTCAAACTTATGTCGTGAATGTCGATACTGCGATCGCCGTTGAGGGTTGAGGCTGATTGTCGCATCTAGTTAGGGACACCCGACCTTGTCGCCGTGACCATCGGAGGGGACAGAACCCGGTGCTGTGGCATACGCAATCAATGTCCCTTGTGCCGCATCAACTACCGCAAACCCTTTGTTGCCACCGCGAAATTTACGCTGGAAGGGATTGTTGCGGCAGGCGTCTAAAATCACGATGCCGATGTTAGCTTCAAATTCTTAGAGTTCCTCGAGAATGCTCGCTGGCGCCAAGGCTTCCAAAAGACAGTTATGATGCCGCGGAGCAAAGACTGGAAAAGTCGATTACAGCACTGAAGGTAGGAATGTGATTTCTGCTTCTGGCCGATAGCGGTCCGCTATCGGTCAACTACTTCGAACAACCAGAAGTCCCCGTCTTTCAGGCTCTGGTCAAGAACGGCCTGAGATATGTCTGAGCCCAATACGACACCGTACTTTTCATTAAATATAGTCATGAGCTCCACCAGGTGTGGAAACTCCATCAGCCTTTCCAGCCTCTGTTCATACAGTTTGCCGTCGATTCGAAGAATGATGTGATCACTTTCTTCGAGGTATGCCGGCCACTGCTTCCAGATTTTGCCGAAGTTCGTGTTCATGTAACCGCTCACGATAAACAGTCGCCCATCGACGACCGCGAGCCATACAACGCGAGAAGTGTTCGGTGAAATCGTCTGGAATTCGATTTCAGGACGACCTTTGAGAAAATTCCAGTTATCGGGACGTTCGGTCAGTTCGCCGGTCTTGAATGGACCACCTGAGAAAACTGCATAGGGACCATCACTGAATCGCATAGCGCCAAGAAACAGCATGATAGTGAGGACGATGACTGCGAGGATGATGCCAAGCCATTTAAGAAAAGTTGTCATGTTGTTTGCTCCTTTCTGGCGATCAACTGTAACACGGCAGCCAGGGCGCCTTCACGATCGTTTTCTTTCTGCCGCGCGCGTAACTCATCAACTTCATCACCGAAGCCAGCCTGCCATTACGATTGTCACAGGCCGGGAACCGTTCACCGCCAGCGGGGCTGTTGCCGAACTCGACTCAACGATTCTGACATCAGCTCACGTTGATGGGATCAGTTTCGGTTTGACCTCGTGAACTTGCCAGGAATTCGGGTTGAACAGTGTGGCTCGCTTCGTGAGCCTGTTCAAACGTCATCAGATTTCATCGATGGCTGCGCTAAACTCTGTTTTTGGTGAGGGCGGATACCTGGCTGATGTAGCGGAAATGGGGTTAACTCGTTTGATACCTTACATCTCGGGCATTATCGAGATCGTGCTTGCTCTGCTGATTTTGTGGTCGGTAACCAGATCGTGGGCAGGTTGGGGGCTGATTGCACTCACCATCGCGGTGACACCTGCGAATATCTACATGTACATGAACCCGTTGCTCTTTCCTGACGGAACCGAAACAGACTACTTGATTCGTCTGTTTGTTCAGGTGTTTCTATTGGTCCTGATCTGGCGGTCGACGCGCACGTCACCGCAGACTATTGAGGAAGGAAGTTCTGTCAGTTGAATTCAAACGGAAACCCTCCCGGCAGGAACTAAACGATCAAAGGAGGCCACCGCGATGTCCATGTTTCACCTTTTCACTCAGCTTTCCGATGTATTTTTGCGGCTTGTGACTTTCCAGAAGAACCCAATGTTGACGCCACTCAGCCTCTCTCTGGCTACATCGTTAACTGCCTTAGGCGGATGCTCAACCACGCCTGAACCCAGCGAGCTAGCTGGTATCGAGAAGTTATCCGAGGACCAGACCTGGCGAGTCGAGGATATTCAAAATCGTGGCATCATCGATCATTCAAGGATTACCGTGAAGTTCGAGGGAGATAGAGGTCAAGTTTCGGGCTCTTCAGGTTGTAACCGGTATTTCGGCAATTATTCATTCACAAAAGACCAGTTGAAAATTGAATCCCTGGCGAGCTCACGTCGAACATGCGTGCCTGCATTGATGAACCAAGAGCAGCGTTTTCTTAAAGCATTGGAGTCGGTCACTCAGGCTCGCTGGCGCAACTCCAAAACTTTACGATAACACGGAAGCATATAAACTTAGGCTGCTTCAAGAAGATGTCGAAGAGAAAAACGAATCCAAACTTTACTATCAGTGCGACGAGAACCTCACGCCCTCTGTCGTTTTGCTAGAAGACGAGAAACTCCTTCTTAAAGTTGAAGACAGGCAGTGGCGACTAAATAGGGAGGTGAGCGCATCTGGGAATCGCTACGTTGGCGAGGGTATCGAATTCTGGATCAAAGGCAAAGAAGCGCTAATGATGACGGAAAATAAGAGAGTCAACTGCGTGCGAA
Organism: Pseudomonadales bacterium; assembly: GCA_017642855.1. Classification (GTDB taxonomy): domain Bacteria; phylum Pseudomonadota; class Gammaproteobacteria; order Pseudomonadales; family Azotimanducaceae; genus UBA9659. The sequence continues at coordinate 1,649 of JAEPOO010000008.1, read as the reverse complement.
ACAGGGACGCTTTTTTGATCGGCGGTGACAGAGATGAGCATGGATGCAATGGCTCCGCAGGCTACCCGTGGTGTAGAAAATTGGATCAATGTGTACGTGCATGGGAACTCGCCAGGAAGAATGGTCTGCAAGACCCAGCCGAGGCAATAGCGAAAGTGTGTGATTAGGCGAGGCGTGTGAGTGCCTGTGATTTCCTGAGTTAGTTGAGCCTAGCAACCTTTCGCGAGACTCTCCATGACTATCTGAACGGCAATCCGCCCGGCAGAGACTGAACAATCAAAGGGAGTAACCGAGATTTCTATGTTTCACCTCTTTCTTATCCTATCCCATGTACTTTCGAGGTTCGTGACTCTCCGAAAAAACAAAAAGCTGAAGCCATTCAGCATCTCTCTGGCTACATCGTTAATGGCCTTAGGTGGATGTTCAACATAAGATGGTTTTGATCAGCTGCCTGAAAACAGCTACAGTCTTTGGTGCAACGAAACTGGACCAAACCCATTGGCACTGGACGCCGGATACAGCGATAACTTTCCTGCTTTACTGCAAGAACTTGATGTCTCATTGATCATGAGCACCTATCAGGCGGGCAAGTTGATTTTGCTCAGCTCTGATGGCGAACAGATCATTCAGCTAACGCGAAATTTTGATCGCCCGATGGGTATTGCGTTGCAGGGTGACATGATGGCGCTGGCGTTGCGTATGAATGTCGCGCTGTTTCGTAATCATGGTGAGTTGGCGAGAACCTATCCGAAAAAACCAGACTGTTACGATTCTCTGTATTTCCCGTTGGCGATTAACAAGACCGATTTCATCGACACCCATGACCTTTTCTTTACTAATCAGGGGTTAGTCGCGGTCAATACGGCATTTAGCTGCCTTGTAAAAATAGACAGCACGTTTTCTTTTCAGCCCGTCTGGCGGCCTCCCTTTATTAATGATTATAGCGCCGTCGACTACTGCCATTTAAATGGCATGGCTGTAGATGAAGCGGGTGAAATCGTCTATGTCACTGCGTTTGGCCAGACAGCAACACCAGAGGGCTGGCGAGCCAATAAGCTGCAGGGCGGCTTTGTCATGGATACCAGAACCAACGACGTCGTCGTCGATGGATTGGGGATGCCGCATTCGCCGAGGATGTACCGTGACCAGCTTTATGTGTTGTCGTCAGCCAATGAGCAGCTGTTACGCGTAAACCTCGAAGAAGGAACAACCGAAATCGTGGCGGAAGTGCATGGATTTATCAGAGGACTTTCCTTTGTTGATAACTATGCGTTCATTGGAATCTCCAAACTTCGAAAAAGTCATACGTTTGGTGATTTGCATATTGCAAAACGCAAAATTCAGTCGGGTGTTGTTGCCATCAATTTAGAAACTGGTGAGAAAGCCGGTGAAGTTTTGTATGGCGATGAGTTAAGTGAAATCTACGATGTGCATGTGCTTGCTGGTATGCGTCGGCCCAATGTTCTAAATTTGCCGATGTCGGAGCAGTACCGTGCGATGATCACACCTGAAGGAGCCAGGTGGGTGACTGACAAGGATAGTCAGCGGTAATCAGTATTAACAAGAACACCAAGGGCATTCCCGAGAGCGACCTGGATAAAGTGTTCGACGAGTTCTATCAAGTTAATCAAGTTGGAGCCACGGGTGTG
>JAEPOO010000007.1 GCA_017642855.1 Pseudomonadales bacterium | reverse complement strand
CTGGGCAATCAAGAAATTGCCGACAAGTTGTTCATCAGCAAAGCCACGGTCAAAACGCACATAAACCACCTATTTCGCGAACTCGGCGTCAACAATCGTATCAACTGCCTGAGAGAAGCCAAACGTACTGGTGTGTTGGTGGCGCATTAGTTTTTCAAGTTGAACCCATCGAATCTGATCCAAAATCAACCCTAGGGTTGATTGATAGCACTGCCTGCTGGAAACAAAATTTATCATTCGGAGCACCGTGCAGCGTGCGTGGTGTAAATCGCTTCCAAATCTTTGATCGCTGCATGGATGGCAGCGTCAAGCTCGGAGATATTTGATGAAATTCAAATCCAGGTTCAAGGCAAGACTGAGACAGGCTTTTATGCGTCGGCCCAATGTTTTAAATCTGCCGATGTTGGAGCAGTACCGTGCGATGATCACATCTGAAGGAGCCAGGTGGGTGACTGACAAGGATAGTCAGCGGTAATCAGTATTAACAAGAACACCAAGACGGGCCCTTTATCATGATCAATCGCCGATCCACAGGATACTACCGTACGCTTTATGCCAAGTACGGAGTTGACGATGTCTTCCTTAAGTCGCGTAGCCAGCGAAGAGCCCTGGGGGCAGTGCTAGATAAAGTTGAAGCAAAAAAACTTCAGCTTGATGAAACACTCCCCCCCACCGAATCAAAAAAACTAAAGCGAACTTTTGGTAACGCTTCAGGTGCGCTGAAAGGTGCGTTAACCATCGGTGCTATGTTGATGATGCTGCAAGCACCGGCCGCGTATCCAGAAATTGCTTCTCACCTGGATCTGTCTGAGTCGGCATTAATGTTCCAGGAACAGGGACTGACGGCGGTCGTTCAGGATCTGGATGGCGAAGAGCAAGCAGAACAAAAAGAAATCGTGTCGGAGGCAGCATCGCCGCTGCTTTCTCTGCATTTCTTAAACAAGCATCCCGTTGAGCCCGGTGAGCCTCTTACTGAGCAGGGTAAAGTTTTGATCGATGATGACTCGGATATCGATCCTTCAGCCCGTCGCCAGCTGACCGTCATTGATACAAGCTCAATTGAAGATTGGCAAACACTCCAGGCGGGTGTGCAGGCAACAGAACTGTTGCTCCTGGAACAGGATGAAGATCCACTTCAGCAAATCCTAAACAAGCTGGAGCAGCTGGGTGGCGTCGATGCAGTAAACATAGTATCTCACGGCAATAGTGGTTTGTTGCGATTAGGTGACCATGTCATTGATCAACGGTCATTGCTTGAAAATTCAGCGCAATGGGCAGAAATCGGTCAGCACATATCAGTAGACGGTGATTTGTTGCTCTTTGGTTGTAACGTCGCTGACGGTGACAAAGGTAAACAGTTCGTTGCAGAACTTGCCGAGATAACCGGCGCGGACGTGGCGGCCTCAATCGATAAGACCGGTCACCGTGATCTTCAGGGCGACTGGGACTTGGAATGGGCTGAAGGCCTGGTGCTTCAAGATGCTGTGGGTCAGATTGCAGTTACGAATTGGCGTGGGGCGTTACCCGAATATACTTTGGGTGGTCGATATGGCTACTACATTACTGATGCAGCCTATGAAGCGACCGGTTCTAACTATGGTGGTGCGGCTGCATTCCAGGCGAAGACGGCGTATTCCTTCCCTCCTCAGGCGCTATCTTCAGGTGGGCCCGTTGATAATAGCAAGCTCTATTTCGCGACCCCTTCTCCTAGTGGTAGTTATACCGTTTATTTAAAGGGTTCTGCGACTTTGCAGTCTTTTGATTTGAGTGAAATTAAGATGTCTGTAGCACCGCTATGTACCAATGACACCTTTACTTTCAGTGTCACAGGATATGTTTACGGAGGGGGTAGTGGTCCGTTCAATACAACTGCGACCGGTTACGTGACCTCAGATCCCGTCAATTCGACTCAGAGAGGATTTGTTGCAGACCTAGGTGCGAGTTTCGCTTCTTTCACTAACATCGAGCGCCTGAAGATTGTGGCGTCTTCTGGTTCTCTCTACAGCATTCCTACCTGTGTTTCTCTCGACGTGCTAACAATTACCAATATTAATGGCGGTGGGGGAGGTGACACGACACCACCAACTGTTACAGACGCGAACATCAGCATCAGTGGGGCAAGTGGCACCGGTGGAGCCTTCATTGTTGGCGATACGATTACAACCACCTGGGACAATACTGCAGGTGGAGATAACAACACCGATGTGACCTCTGTTGCGGTTGACTTCACTGCTTTTGGCGGCGGCTCGGCAGTGGCAGCGAGTAATGCATCCGAAACTTGGACAGCAAGTCACACGATTACCGCAGGTAGTCTCTATTCAAACAGCGCGAACGTTAGTGTAACGGCAACGGATACTTCATCAAACGCTAACACCCCGGTGTCGGACACCACTAACGCCACCGTAGACAATGAACTCCCAGTTGTTAACAGTTTACCTTCTGATCAGACGCCAACGGCTCTGTTGGGTGAGAGTGGTGCAACGGCTAGCTGGGTGGCGCCAAACGCGACAGACAATTCCGAGTCTTTTTCGTTAAGTTTTGCCACCTCGCCGACGGGAGGTCTTGCCAACGGCGGGATGTTCCCATTGGGTGCAAACACGGTGACCTATACCGCGACAGATTCTTCCGGTAACCAGTCGGCAGGTTCGAGTTTCACTATAACGGTCGGCTGTGAGGCGGGGGCAGCCAACTCTGGTGGAACATGTGTTGACAACACACCACCAACGGTAACGGATGGGAACATCAGCATCAGTGGCGCAACTGGTACCGGAGGTGCCTTCATTGTTGGTGATACGGTTACGGCTACCTGGAATAATACCGCCGTTGGCGATAATAACGTCAACGTGGCCGCTGTTGCTGTTGATTTTACCGACTTTGGCGGGGGCTCGGCCGTGGCAGCGAGTAACTCGTCGGAAACTTGGATCGCGACCTTCACCATCGTTGCAGGAAGTCTCTACTCAACGACGGCCAACGTGACTGTGACGGCAACCGACGGTGCAGCCAATGAGAACACACCTGTTTCTGACACAACTAATGCGAGGGTGGATAACCAACTACCAGTGATCAGTAATTTGCCAACTGACCTGTTTCCGGAAGCCGCAGTTGGCAATACCGGTGCTGCAGCTAGCTGGACAGCGCCGAGTGCCTCCGACAATTCGGGTTCAGTCACCTTGGACTTCACAACGTCACCTACTGCTAGCCTCGCCAATGGCGGGATATTCCCCTTGGGAGTGAGCACTGTGACTTACGTTGCTACTGACTCATCGGGTAACCAGTCTGCAGGATCTGATTTTACGGTAACCGTTTCTTGTGTCACAGGCGCTACCAATTCTGGTGGAACATGTGTTGACAACACGGCACCAACAGTGACGGATGGGAACATCACCATTAGTGGCGCAAGTGGTACGGAGGGTGCTTTCATTATCGGTGATACAGTTACGGCTAGCTGGAATAACACGGCTGGTGGCGATAACAACACCGATGTGGCCTCTGTGGCCGTGGACTTTACCGACTTCGGTGGCGGCGCGGCGGTGGCGGCGAGTAATTCATCAGAAACCTGGACCGCGACTTTCACAATTGTTGCTGGGAACCTGTATTCAACAACCGCCAACGTGAATGTGATAGCGACCGATAATGCAGCCAATGCAAATACGCTGGTTGCAGATACCACGAATGCGACGGTGGACAATGAACTACCGGTGATTAGCAATTTGCCGGTCGATCTTTTGCTAAACGCAAATCGGGATGAATCGAGTGCTGTTGCTAGTTGGATTGCACCCACTGCATCGGACAATTCCGGGTCGTCGTCGTTGAGTTTTACCACTTCACCGACAGGTGGTCTCACTAATGGTGGTTTGTTCCCATTGGGTGTAAACACCGTTACTTATACTTCAACCGACTCGTCGGGTAACCAATCTGCAGGTTCGAGTTTTACGGTAACAGTATCTTGTCCGAGTGGATTTACCGGTGCCACCTGTAGTGAGTGTTTGCCCGGCTTCTTCGGAGCGAGCTGTGCGGTTGGACCGGTTTGTGAAAATGGTGGAACGCTTAATGACGGAATAACTGGTAATGGAACATGCTCGTGTCCTTCTGGATTTGAAGGTGCGACATGTGCAAAAGAAACAGATGAATGCGCCCCGAACCCATGTCTAAACGGTGGTGCTTGTTCCGACCTTGTGGCTTCCTTTAGTTGCTCATGTACTAGTGAGTTCGCTGGCAATCTCTGTGAAACTCCTCTTATTCCACAATCGCCGACCAATTTCATAGCTACACCGGTGAGTCAGAGCGCCATAGAACTCAAATGGGACGTGGTCACAGCGAGCGACCCCCTCCAGCAGGTAAATTATCTCATTACCATCGATTCGGGGACAACAACATCATCTCAAACGACGACAGGTAATATGCTGACACTAACAGGATTGTTAGCGGAAACAACATATAGGTTCGCGGTGGTTGCTGAGGTAGGCGGATTTCAAAGTGATGCTGCGGAAGCGACAGCAACAACAATTTCGTCACCGCCGGTGATTATTTCTTTGGTGGCTGCAGATAGTGCGCCGCCAGTGACCGGATTGTCCGTTGGTGACACGATTACGGTAACGTTCGATAAGTCCGTTTCAAATTCTTCGCTTTCGATTAGCAGTACTACAATTTCCTTCTCGGGTTCGTGGAATTCTGATCGCACAAGCTATGAGTTTAACGTTACGAGCGTCTCACCTGATGCAACCTTGAAGGTTGGTGATGCACTGGAAATAGTCGGTTCAGATGCTGAAGGACCTGATGGTACAAAGTTCACCTCTGGTACTTTTGAGCTTTCAGGGGACTTTGGTCAGTTAAATCTGCTTGATTCTGATGTGACAGTAACCGGCGCAAGCGGCGTCGATACGGAAAATGGGTCCCCAGTATTAATTGCATCAGACACGCTAATTGTAAGTTGGAGAAATAGCACTGGAGTCGATGTGAAAAGCGTCACTATCAGTCCGGATGGATTTGCCTCCAAAACCGCCCAATTTGAGCGAGACGTGTATCGAGCTGAGTTTACTGGTAGTAGTGGAGACGCGATTAATTATGATGATGCTCCTATTATTGGTTTTGCTCTTGTAAAAGTCGAGGATAATTCAGGCGAGACCGGGCAAGTTGAGGGCGCCTACCTATATGATCTTCATCCGCCTTCTGGAGGAAGAGTTGCTTTAAGCCCTGCTGTCTTAGATACAGGTGAACCACTGACAGTCTCCGCCTTAGGTTGGACCGACGCGCTAGATGAAATGGCGTTGGCCGTGTTTGAGGGTGATAAAGAACTGGTGCTGAATTCGGACTATCAGGTTTCAGGTAGTGGATTGAACCAAAGTATCACCTTCTTGCCAGTTGAGGGAAGTGTCAGCGGCGAAAGAAAAATTCAAGCCACGCTAAAGGATAGAAGTGGCAATACAGCAGTTGCTGAAGGGACGGTGACATTAACAGTAGATTGTGCACTGGAAACACCACTCGACACCAAGATGGTTCCAGCAACCGGTTTGAGAACAAAAGTCACTTTGGATCCACCTAGCGCCTACATTCAGGGGACGCAAATTAGTTTCACCGCGACAACGGGTGCAGAATATGCCCCTGGTAGACATGAGGTGAAATGGCGGGCCAATGACGATAGTTGTATCGCGACGCAGATACTAGATGTTGTTCCGCTGGTCTCATTTTCTGCTGATCAAACTGTGCCTGAAGGTGGTGTGGCGACGGTTAAGATTTTATTGAATGGTGAGTCTCCGACTTATCCGCTGTCTATCCCGTTGACATACTCTGGCGTGGCGAACACGGTCGGTGATGTTTCTAACACCGTCACGAGCCTATCAATCGCTAGCGGGAAGACGGAAGGTACCTTTGCTATCAACGTCTTAAGTGACGATGGGGATGAGATGGATGAAGCACTAACGATTGGATTTGATAGCGGTGTCAATGTTGGCGATAAATCGACCCACACAGTCACGATCCCTGCGGCTTATACCCTTGCGGCACCTATCGTTGAGCTGAAAGCAAAGCAAAAACAACTTGTAACTCGTACGGTGAAGAAAACAGATGGGCAGGTTTCTTTAGACTCGATTATTGGTCATCCGTTGAAGGATTCCAGCGATTATGAGCTGACTTATGATTGGAGTGGTTCTGATAATGCTTTAGGTATTAGTTCGACTTCGAACAGCGCTGCGTTTGATCCATCATCTTTATCGGGTTCGACCTACAAAGCGACGTTGAGAACCACGATCGCAGCGGTGTGTATAGACGATTCAACATTTACTTTCACTTTAGAGTCTGGGGCTGAAAGGGATTGTTCCTGGTTGACGAAAAACGCGAGCAGGACAGCTGAGAGACAAGCAAAATATTGTGTAAGAGAAGAGGTTGCCAATGCATGCGCGCGAAGCTGCGACGCGTGTTTGCAAAGTACTACAGGAGAGGCTTCTCTATCCTTGATGGTTGTCGACTCTTCTGTGCTCGAATGTCCCGCAATTCAGGCCAAAGACAGTGATGGCGATGGGGTGAATGATTGCGTCGAAGGAGAGGGCGATTCAGATGGCGACGGAATCCCCAACTATCTGGACGCAGATAATCTTCCGGGTAATGCATTGCAATCTGGCGAAGGACGAGCACCACTGGAAACCGAATCTGGTTTAACCATCAAGCTGACTGATTCGGCGTTTAGTGATGGCAGAACCTCTGCTGAGGTTGCTGCTTCGAGCTTGCCTACGGACACAGAAGCCAGCGTCCAGGATCTGGTGGACTTCACAGTATCTGGCGTGGAGCCAGGAGAGAGTGTGGCAGTCGTTATTCCGCAATCGAAGCCAATCCCGGCTAACGCCAAGTACCGTAAATACATAGACGGCACCTGGAAGGATTTTGCGACTGACGCCAATAACTCGGCGGTTTCAGCAACAGGTGCGAAAGACAAATGTCCTGCGCCATCCAATAGTGCCTACGGTACATCGCTCACAGAAGGTGATTGGTGTGTCCGGCTGACGATCAAGGATGGCGGTGACAATGATGGTGATGGTGCGGTCAACGGTTCAGTCGATGATCCCGGCGGCATAGCTGTACCGATATCAGACAATCGTCAACCCGTTGCTGTTGAAGACGCGGTGTCTGTTCGCTGGAACAATGATGCGGTGTTTGAACTGCTTGCTAACGACACTGATGAGGATGGTGATGTGTTGAGCATCGTATCTGCTGAAGCAGTGGTCGGTAGTGTGACCTTCGATTCGACTCAGGTTTTCTACTCGCCGTCGCGTGATTTTGTCGGCACAGACACGATCGTTTACGCAATTTCCGATGGTCAGGGTGGCACCGCTGTAGGTGAGGCGGTAGTCGATGTCGTCGGCAATCAATTGCCGGTGGCTGTGGATGATACGGCAAGGACCGAAGAAGGTGTCAGTGTAGTTATCGATGTGCTCGCGAATGACAGTGATCCAGATGGTGACGGATTAACGGTGATTGATGCGTCATCTGACAATGGTGCAGTCACTTTTAGCGGCGGTGTAGTTACCTTTACACCGGATGTCGGTTTCAGAGGTTCTGCTGCTGTTTCTTACACGATTCAGGATAGCTTTGGTGGAACCGCCATCGGGTCTGTCGCGGTTTCTGTTACCGCTCCGCCGCCAGAACCACCCACAATTCGCAATTCCGGTGGCGGCGGTGCACTCGGTTGGATCGTCCTTGTGCTCGGCTTACTTGCGCTGCAGCGTCGAGTGCAATTAGTCAGAAGAAGCTGATGGAAACAAGCGGTGTCTCGTGAGAATGAGACCCGCCATTAATCCCCCTATGGTGCCGTAAAGGTGCGCTTCGATGATGACTGGTGCGTTGACTAAAGATTGTGAAGCGCTGTCGGGACCCTGATAGGCCTCATAAATCAACTTGGCAATCAGTCCACCGGCTAATATTAATGCGGTTTTCCTGCGTGCCAGAAAGTCCAGTATCACGCCCCAGGCTAGCAGTCCGTGCAGCACACCCGATAAACCGGCATAGGTTTCAACTGCTGGGTTGAGCAACAATAAACCCAGTGTGACAGCAATGCCTGCGACAAAAGCGACAGTAAAATAATGAATGACTTTGTAGTCGTCCCCATGCAGCAGCCACAAGAAAAGCACGCCCAGGAGGTTTAGTCCCAGATGAGACCAATTCAGATGGGCTAGATTACCGGTGATCAGTCGCCAGATTTCTCCCTGCTCGATGAGTGGCAGATCATAGGTGGTAGTTGATAAGCCGATGATCTGCACCAGCAGAACCAGCAGCGCTAGTGCTCCTGGACCTGTGAACTGGTCTGGTTTGTCAGGTACCGTAAACTGCAAAATGAATTAAAAGAAATCTGGCATGAACGCGTGCACTATTCCCATGACCGCATAAAAAATCAGCCAGTAGCCTGCATCGATAAAAAACAGGTCTTTACTTTTCTGTGAAAAGAAGCAATTCGTGCCGATAGCAGGCACGATAAAGCCCAGTGCCACACCAAATGCAGTTTGGATCTTCATCCAGGCAGACCAGTCAACAGCGTAGGTGTGTGCAAGTGTCTATGACGCCAGCAGCGAGAAAGCAAAGGCACCACCAAAGATCATGCCCATGTCACCTTCACCGACATCTTCCTGGTTGAGCCCCCGAGCGCCCATCCACTTTTTTGCCAAGTATCGGGCCGTACCATAGTCCGCCGACAGCGAATCCTATCGACGCTGCACCGAACACAGCATTCCAGTTCAAATCAAAGATATTCAAGACTCTCCCTCTTCTTAGTGGTTGGCCTGAGTTTAACGTACCTTTTCTGTATGAATATATGACCAGCCATAGGAGGCTTGACTGACTTGAAACCATGCGCATCGGCAATGACCGCTTAGTGGCGCAACGACGTAACCGCCTTCACGTGCAGCGACATGTGGTACAAGTTGAATGCCACTGTCAGGTTGTTTTCAATGCCTAAAAACGAGCCCTCCGAGAGCGCCGTCATCTTCAACATTTTTTGGGACCACACTGATATGCGAGGTTCCGGTTTTAGCTGCAGAACGACGTTCGTCCTGACGGTATCTGCTGTATCGCTGACACAATGCAGTGTAATGAGCTTGCCAGCATCAGCCGCCTGCACCGGCTGAGACAACGTCAAAACAAAGAGTAAAATCGAAAATATGCGCATACCAGATTTCTTTATGCTTCGTTCAGGGCGCTTTGTGTCGGGTCCCGGGACAGATTGAAGAAATATGTTGGTCGGAATTCGTGATGTAGCACAGTGGGCTAGTGTCAGGCCCCAACGCTCTGTTGCCAGAAAGATAGTGGTTGGGACGGCGAGACCTGAGCTTGCGCCCGCTGCCTCCCGGAGACAGTGCTCTACCAGGCCTAGCCGGCCGCGCACGCTACACCCGTTTCAAGGTCTTTGAGTCTATCAAAGATCATAAACGAGATGCTACAGCTTACCATGCACAACAGTGCATAACTGTGTCCCGCAAAACGCCCGCTTTGGTTTTGGTCACTTGCGCACATAACTTCGAGGAACCCCCTCTCTAACTTGTATCGTGATTCCTGCTAGAACGATCGCCGTTGAGGGATAAGGCTGTTTATCACAACACCCAAGTGACGCTCGATCTTGCCATCCAATGTATGCCAGGACGACTTCTGGCCTGTGAGGCCACCGAACCCGGAAGATCTGCATAAGATCACGCACATGATTGCCAAACGGGTCTCCCGATATCTTGAACGGGCAGGGTATCTATACAGGGATGCGGAGTCCGCTTATCTGGACCTTGTACCTGATGAAGAAAATGCCATGCACGGCATTATCGGCGCATCGATAACTTACAGATTGGCTTTTGGTGCGAATGCCGGCAAGAAAGTGTTGACCCTGCAGACTGTACCAACCAGGGATAGCAGAGCGAATCCGAGTGAACTTGTCACTAAGCAATCGGGCTTCTCGCTGCATGCTGGCGTGGCCTGTAAGTCTCATCAGCGGAAGAAGCTTGAACGTCTCTGCCGGTATATCACGCGGCCTGCCATCGCAAGAGATTGAAAAGTGTGAGAAATGCGGCGGCAAGGTGAAAATCATAGCGAGCATTGAAGACCCAGACGTAATCGAAAAGATATTGAAGCATCTTGGTCTGGATGAGGCGTCACAGGCCAGGAACCGTTCACCGCCAGCGGGACTGTTGCCGAACTCGACTCAACGATTCTGACATCATCACACGTTGATGGGATCAGACTCGGTTTGACCTCGCGAACCTGGCAGGAATTCGGGTTGAACAGTGTGGCTAAGTTGGTGAGCCTATTCAAACGTCATCAGATGTCATCGATGGCGGCGCTATACTCTGTTTTTGGTGAGGGCGGATACCTGGCTGATGTAGCGGAAATGGGGTTAATTCGTCTTTTACCCGAACATCACTCACGAAACCGGGGAGACAACTCCCCGCACCAATCGACGGCCAAAGACTAAGACTGAAAAAAGGGCGAAGCCTAAATCTAAAAAAACCAATAACAAGGGCGCGCAAAAAGGTAAAACCAGAAAACGTAAAGGTTCGTAACTTGCTCTCTAACTGGTTGCGCGCGCTAATGTCTCTGATTGCGATAACAGAGACGAAAAGGAAACGCCGGCTCGTTCAAGTTGTGAAGTAAAAGCACTGCCAAGCCCCACACTTGGCGTGACGATTCCAAAGTTCTGATAATTACCCTCTTGATCCATCAAACCCATGCCAACTTCGGCAATAATTTTTGATGTAGACAGGTAGCCGGGATGCCCCTTGGCGTTTGCCTCACTGGTGATTTTGATGCCCGACTCGGTCCGTCCAAATAACCGAAGCCGATAGTCCACAAAAGGGAAGGTAGCTTCGTCTGGTCCTTGCCCTACATCAATGTTCATATTGTCGAGACGTGAACTTAACCAACCTCGGGCAAACCTAGGCGCTGCCATCGTGATGGACATCAGTTTATTAAGCCGGGCGCTTCGATTCGCCGCGGCTTGCTGTTTGGCAGGAGAATCCGCATAAAACTCCATGGTCATTGCGTCCCGGTACTTAAATGAAACCCCGTAAGGCTCGCCAAGTTGTTTATGCAGGTAAGCCGAGCGCAGAATGACCGGTACGTTAAGAAAAGGCGCGGGTTGGAGCGGCCCCACAAAAGCGTTGACGTCCGGATCAAGTGTCGCGGCGTAGCGAACTCGATTCTCGCGTTTTACCGCCTTTCGGTCACAATCATCGGGTAGCAAACACGACATGTCGTTAAATGCACCGACCGTATCTCCCGCAATAATGCTGCGCATCGTGCCGAGACTGCCGCCGCTAATTCGGTTGTCCCGCTTACGTCCTGTACGAAGAAAGCTGGCGATGATTTTGACATCGTTCAAACCTTCCTTAAAGCGTTCGCGTACTTGTAAAGCCGTTATATAAGTCAAATAGTCAAACGGTACGGACTCATAACCTGCTGTTGGTATGATTTTAACTTTCGCAGACTGTGCCGCGCCATGGTACTGCTGGATCATCCGCTGTAGAAAAAACGTTTCCCCACCAATATCCGCGTAGTGGGTTTGATGCTTAATACACAACTGAAAAAACTGTTCGCCGTATTCTGCATAAGGCCCTGCGAGGTGCAAAACTACCCTGGTGTCGCGGATAACCTTCTCAACGGCACCACGATCGTTTAGGTCCATCACAACAATATCGGGTTTGACGTCTTCCTCTGAGCCAAGAGCGGTCAGAGCTTCAAGCCTTTCACGGTTTCTCCCTGCGATTGCCCATTTAGTACCGGGTGGCAAGTAGTTGGATAGGTGAACAAAAGTAGCCCGACCGGTCACTCCGGTACCACCTAGCAGAACAATGTCATATGTTTTGTTCATCATAGCTTCCATGATTCAGTTGGGTTACCTGGGCTCGTGAACTTCGGCCCTTGAAAGGCGAGGAAGACGCCTAGAGCGGACTTCCTTATGATCTTTTCGTTCACTCTGGGGCGAATAAATCCGTTATCGCTAAGCTCAATCATGCCGTGTGCTAACGACCAAATAATGTAGCCAATCTCATTGGCTGACCCCTGCAGATAGCCTAGCTTGATTGCGCGGCGAACCGCCTTGGCGGTGAATCTTTGCCAGACATCCGAGTGGCGCACCTGTTCTTGATCCACCATGACGTTCGCAAGGGTTCTGCCAATCATAAAGTGGTATAAGTAAGGGTTTCGAGTTGCAAAGTCGGTGTACGCAAGCCCGATGCGTATGAGTTGTTCCAATGGATGCTCTTCCTGCTCCAGGTTACCCAACGTCTCAGATAGGCGATCCCAACCCTCCTGATAAAGGGCGGTGATTAATCCCTGCTTACCGCCGAACTGGGTATAGATCGCCTGGGTTGATGTATTGGCGCGTTCGGCAAGATATCGAACCGTGAGATTCGCACCACCAGAGTGTTCCAGATCATTAGCGGCGATATCCAGTATGTTGGCTCGCATTTCCTGTTTCATGCACATTCCTCAATAGTTCGGCCGCTCGTTTACAGTACGACCGCTTTCATAACAATAGTATAACATTGTTATGTTTTGCAAATTTAACTAGATTTAGTGGAACGGTGTGCAGCTGTTGCGGGCAATTATTACCAGTTAATAAGGACACCAGAGATTGCGGTGATCAGGCGATCACGCAGGAAACGAATCAATTGATAAGACTAAGGCGTCTTGAAATGGCCACGGCGAAGAGCTCTGCCTGCCGTCCTGTTAAAGGGTGCGCGCCCAGCGGTGCAGCCGTTGCCTACAATGCACGACTGTGCACAACGATGCAGAACTGTGCCCCGCAAAATTCCTGCACCGGGGTTACCTTTTTCGCACAAAGATCCGCAGAAAAGCCTCTCTCACCTGTCAGGTTATTGCTGATGCCGCTCACCTCGATTAGGGGCAAGGCTGTTTGTCACACTTACATAGTGACTCTCGATCTTGCCATCAAACGTTTTCCAGGACGATATCTGGCCTGTCGGCCCGTTTCAGTACCAGCGACATCAGCCAGAGAACACCCTTCTTTACCTACTGGTCAAGGAACACTGGCCCCGGTTCCAAAATATGTTGGCGGAGCAGGGCAGGCACTTGCCAGGTTATGTTGTCAGAGAGTTCGAGGATTACCTGAAGTGTGGTCGTCTTGAGCATGGTTTTCTACGTGTATGTTGTGAGTCCTGCCACCATGAGAAGCTGGTAGCCTTCAGTTGCAAAAGGCGCGGATTCTGTCCGTCCTGTGGTGCCAGACGGATGGTCGACAGTGCTGCGCATCTGGTTGATGAGGT
>JAEPOO010000006.1 GCA_017642855.1 Pseudomonadales bacterium | reverse complement strand
AGCGTTGTCTTACCATGGTCGACGTGACCAATTGTTCCTACGTTTACGTGCGGTTTCGTCCGCTCAAACTTCTCTTTAGACATGTGTTACCTCGTTTTGTAACGGTTAAGTCGATTTATTTACTGATGACCATCTCAGCGATGTTGTCTGGGACTTCGCTGTATTTGGCGAATTCCATGGAAAACGTTGCGCGCCCCTGTGTTGCCGAACGCATATCTGTGGCATAGCCAAACATCTCAGCCAGAGGTACTTCGGCTTTAACCGCTTTACCCGCTGGCACGTCTTCCATGCCCTGAACGACACCACGACGACGGTTCAGGTCGCCGACGATATCGCCGTAATAATCTTCTGGTGTCACGACCTCAACATTCATGATTGGCTCAAGCAGGACCGGATTTGCATCCAGTG
Source organism: Pseudomonadales bacterium (assembly GCA_017642855.1). Lineage (GTDB taxonomy): Bacteria > Pseudomonadota > Gammaproteobacteria > Pseudomonadales > Azotimanducaceae > UBA9659. Next base: position 14,962 of record JAEPOO010000006.1, on the reverse strand, counting down.
CGCCCGAGCGCAGCGCCATGGAGCCTGCGACCTTGAACGCGACTTCACTGGAGTCCACATCATGATAGGAGCCATCGTAGAGCGTCGCTTTGATGCCTTGCAGTGGGTAGCCTGCGACGACACCGTTGTTCATCTGTTCATGAACACCTTTCTCAACGGCACCAATGTATTCTCTTGGCACAACGCCGCCGACAATTTCATCGACGAACTCAAAATCTTCGCCGTCGATAGGCTCGATCTTCAGCCAGACGTGACCATACTGGCCACGGCCGCCGGTCTGACGAACAAACTTGCCTTCCGCTTCCACAGAAGCGCGAATCGTTTCCCGGTAAGCCACCTGAGGTTTACCGATATTTGCCTCGACACTGAACTCTCGCTTCATGCGATCAACAATGATGTCGAGGTGCAGCTCACCCATACCGCCGATGATGGTCTGCCCGGATTCTTCATCCGTTCGCACCCTGAAAGACGGATCTTCTGCAGCCAGTTTGCTCAACGCCACACCCATCTTTTCCTGGTCAGCTTTCGAACGTGGTTCAACAGCCACGTGGATCACCGGCTCCGGGAACTCCATGCGCTCTAGCGTAATGGCCTTGCTCTCATCGCAAAGCGTGTCGCCCGTTGTCGCGAGCTTAAGACCGATAGCGGCTGCAATATCACCTGCTCGGACTTCTTTAATCTCTTTTCGATCGTTGGAATGCATCTGCACCATACGACCAATACGTTCTTTCTTGCCTTTCACCGGATTCCAGATGGTGTCACCAGTTTCCAAAACCCCGGAATACACTCGGAAGAATGTCAGCGCACCAACAAATGGATCTGTCGCGATCTTGAACGCCAGCGCAGCAAAAGGCTCGTCATCATCAGCATGCCGCTCACCTTCTTCTTCGGTGTCGCCAATAAAACCTTTGATGGCTTTGACTTCATCTGGCGCTGGCAAGTATTCGATCACGGCGTCCAGCATGGTTTGGACCCCTTTGTTCTTAAATGCTGAGCCGCAAAGCGCTGGGACGATTTCGTTGGCCAATGTTCGCGTTCGGATACCCGCTTTGATTTCATCTACGCTCAGCTCACCGTCTTCGAGGTACTTTTCCGTCAGAGCGTCATTGGCTTCCGCTGCCGCTTCCACCAGCTTCTCGCGATATTCCTCTGCAAGGTCCTGGAGATCTTCAGGAATATCTTCTTCTGAGAAAGTCAGACCAAGATCATCTTCGTTCCAATAGATGGCCTTCATTTTGACCAGGTCAATGACACCTTTGAAGTGCTCTTCTGCGCCAATGGCCAGCTGCAGGCAAACCGGCGTAGATCCAAGCCGTTGCTCGATCTGTTCGACTACCCGCAGGTAGTCGGCACCGGCGCGGTCCATTTTGTTGACGAACACGAGGCGAGGTACTTCGTACTTATTTGCCTGACGCCAGACGGTTTCAGATTGCGGTTCTACACCAGAGGTGCCGCAGAAAACGACGACCGCACCATCGAGCACCCGTAACGAACGCTCGACTTCAATGGTGAAGTCAACGTGGCCCGGGGTATCAATAATGTTGATACGATGCTGGTCGAACTGGCCTTGAGTGCCCTGCCAAAAAGTGGTGGTCGCAGCGGAGGTGATGGTAATTCCACGTTCCTGTTCCTGCTCCATCCAGTCCATGGTGGCCGCACCATCATGGACTTCACCAATCTTATGAGACAGGCCAGTGTAGAACAGCACCCGCTCAGTGGTCGTGGTTTTACCCGCGTCCACGTGAGCGACAATACCGATATTCCGGTATCGCTTAATCGGTGTTTCTCTTGGCACGGTAGTTTCTCTACCTGGTTAGATGGCTTAGAAGCGGTAGTGCGCGAACGCTCGGTTCGCTTCTGCCATACGGTGCGTGTCTTCACGCTTACGAACCGCAGCACCACGACCTTCAGCCGCATCCATCAACTCACCTGCAAGTCGTAGAGACATAGATTTCTCGCCACGGTTACGGGCGGAGTCTACCAACCAGCGCATAGCCAGGGCGGATCGACGTGAAGGGCGAACTTCGACAGGTACCTGGTAGGTCGCACCACCAACTCGGCGAGATTTAACCTCTACCGCAGGTGCCACTGCTTCCAGGGCAGCATCAAAAACTTCGATGGGGTTAGCTGAACCACGCTCCTGGATCTTATCCAGCGCGCCATAAACAATTTTTTCAGCGACTGATTTCTTGCCGCTCACCATCACGTGGTTCATGAACTTGGCAAGGGTCTTGTTTCCGAATTTCGGATCAGGGAGTATGTCCCGCTTCGGGGGGACTCTTCTTCTAGGCATGATATTTCCTCTTCAGGTGTATCGGGCATCTTGCCCGGCCTTACTCGTTAATTTTTAAGCTTTTGGTTTCTTAGCTCCGTACTTGGAACGACCCTGCTTGCGATCACTGACACCCGTCGTGTCGAGCGTGCCGCGTACCGTGTGGTAGCGAACACCCGGGAGGTCTTTTACTCGACCGCCACGGATCAGCACAACTGAGTGTTCCTGCAGGTTATGACCTTCACCACCAATGTAGGAGGTGACTTCATAGCCGTTCGTCAGCCGGACACGACAAACCTTTCGAAGCGCCGAGTTAGGCTTCTTTGGTGTAGTCGTGTAAACCCTGGTGCACACGCCGCGTTTTTGAGGACATGACTGCAGTGCAGGCACGTCGCTCTTATCGACTTTGCGTTTCCTGGGCTTGCGAACCAATTGATTGATTCTGGCCATAAATGACTTTGCTCCATTAATTTAAGGCGGCACCCGCCTTTGCGAGGGCCGCATTCTACAGAGGCAAAAGCAAAAATCAATGTTTTGCCCTTGCCTCATTTTTCAAAATCCAGCGTTAACTGGCCTCCGAAGAGTTCAGGGCTTCTGACAGCGCCTGTTCTACTTCGCTCGCACTCACCGTGGTTTCCTCACCGGATTCACGCTTCTTGCGACGTTCTTCATGGTATGCCAGACCGGTACCAGCCGGAATCAAGCGACCCACAATGACGTTTTCCTTCAGCCCGCGCAGATAGTCTCGCTTACCTGTCACCGCCGCTTCCGTAAGAACTCGAGTAGTTTCCTGGAAGGATGCGGCAGAGATAAAGGACTCAGTGGCCAGTGCTGCCTTGGTAATACCCAGCAGGACACGGTCACCTTTCACTTCAACTTTGCCTTCCGCCTTAAGACGATCGTTCTCTTCGAGGAACCTGTTGAACTCAAGCTGTTCACCCTTGATCATTTCAGAGTCACCCGTCTGAGACACTTCCACCTTGCGCAGCATCTGACAAACAATCACTTCGATGTGCTTATCGTTAATGCCTACACCCTGCAGTCGGTAAACATCCTGAACTTCTTTGACGATGTAGTTGGCCAGCGCCTCAACACCTTTCAGGCGCAGAATGTCATGCGGATTCTCAGGACCGTCAGATACAACTTCACCCTTCTCGACGTGCTCACCTTCGAACACGGTCATGTGACGCCACTTGGGAATCAGCACTTCGTAGTGGTCTGAACCGTCTGGCAGAATGCTTGGATCATTAGGTGTAATCACCAGACGACGCTTGCCTTTGGTTTCTTTACCGAAACTTACGGTACCTGTGATCTCTGCCAGAACTGCCGCATCTTTCGGCTTTCTCGCTTCAAACAGGTCGGCAACCCTAGGCAGACCACCGGTGATGTCTCGAGTCTTCGATCCTTCCTGAGGGATACGTGCAATCACGTCGCCAGCACCGATCTTGTCACCGTCTTCAAGGCTCAAAATCGCGTTTGCTTCCAGGAAGTAGTGCGCAGGGACATCGGTACCTGGCAGCATGATGTTTTCACCCTTTTCATCGACGAGTTGAACCGCAGGTCGTGTATCTTTACCAGCGCTCGGTCGATCCTTGGGGTCAATGATCGAGATGCTTGAAAGGCCGGTCAGCTCATCCGTCTGGCGACGCATGGTGATACCTTCTTCCATGCCTTCGAAAATGATCTTACCTTCCACCTCAGACACGATCGGGTGAGTATGTGGATCCCAGTTGGCAACAATTTCGCCGGACTCTACGTGTTCACCCTCTCCCTTTTTCAGGACTGCACCATAAGGCAGCTTGTAACGTTCACGCTCACTACCGGTTTCATCATCAGAAACCGCAACCTCACCAGAACGACTCACCGCAACCAGCTCACCATTCGCTTTCGTAATGGTTTTCAGGTTGTGCAGCTTGATCTCACCAGAATGTTTCACCTGGACGTTATCAATCGCTGTCGCACGCGATGCGGCTCCGCCAATGTGGAACGTACGCATGGTCAGCTGTGTGCCTGGTTCACCAATTGACTGTGCCGCAATAACACCGATGGCTTCACCGATGTTCACAAGGTGGCCACGGCCAAGGTCACGACCATAGCACTTGGAACAAATACCATAACGCGTCTCACAGGTAATCGGACTGCGCACCATGATTTCGTCGACGCCAGAAGACTCAATCTCCTCGACCAACTTCTCATCGATCATCGTGCCCTTCTCGACGATAACTTCGCCATCAGAGCCGACAACATCTTCAAGAACGACTCGCCCAAGAACACGACTGCCCAGACCTTCAACAACGTCACCACCTTCAATGACCGCTGTCATCAACATGCCAGCATCGGTGCCACAGTCAGTTTCTGTGATCACGAGATCCTGGGCCACGTCAACGAGGCGTCGTGTCAGGTAACCGGAGTTCGCAGTCTTCAGGGCGGTATCTGCAAGACCCTTACGAGCACCGTGTGTAGAAATAAAGTACTGCATCACCGATAGGCCTTCACGGAAATTAGCCGTAATTGGCGTCTCAATAATGCTTCCGTCCGGCTTAGTCATCAGACCACGCATACCGGACAGCTGACGAATCTGTGCGGGGGATCCTCGAGCACCGGAGTCCGAGTACATCCAGACGCTGTTGAATGAGGTCTGCTCTTCATCCTCGCCTTCGCGGTTCTTAACCGTTTCTTTCGACAAGGTATCCATCATCGCCGCACCCACCATGTCGTTCGCGCGAGTCCAGATGTCGATCACCTTGTTGTACTTTTCACCCTGAGTTACCAGACCAGAAGCAAACTGGGATTCAATTTCGCGAATCTCATCTTCTGCCTCACCAATGATCTTGGCTTTCTCGTCAGGAATAACGAAGTCTTCAACACCGATGGAAGATCCAGATTTAGTGGAATACTCGTAACCCATGTACATCAGCTGGTCACAGAATATAACCGTTTCTTTCAGACCAACTGTTCGGTAACACATGTTGATCAGCTTTGAGATGTCCTTGTTACCCATGGTGTCGTTGACGTTCGCATATGGAATGCCATCCGGGACTATCTCGTAAATCAGCGCTCGCCCAACTGTTGTTTCGATGACCTCACGAACTTCTTCAAATTCACCGGCATCGTTTAACAGCTTCTGCGTGACACGAACTTTTACTCGCGCCTGTAAGCCTACCTGGCCGCTGCGGTAGGCGCGTGAAACTTCTTCCACGTCAGAGAAGGCCATGCCTTCGCCCTGATCATTCACTCGCTCGCGAGTCATCCAGTAAACACCGAGGACCACGTCCTGTGATGGGACGATGATCGGCTCGCCGTCTGCAGGTAACAGAACGTTATTTGTGGACATCATCAACGCACGTGCTTCCAGCTGTGCTTCCAGAGTCAGGGGTACGTGCACCGCCATCTGGTCGCCGTCAAAGTCGGCGTTGTATGCCGTACAGACCAGCGGGTGCAGTTGAATCGCCTTACCTTCGATCAGGACAGGCTCAAATGCCTGAATACCGAGCCGGTGCAATGTTGGTGCACGGTTCAGGAGAACCGGGTGCTCACGAATGACTTCAGCCAGGATATCCCAGACCTCTGCCGTTTCGCGTTCGACCATCTTTTTGGCGGCTTTAATGGTCGTCGCGAGACCACGCGCTTCCAACTTACCGAAAATAAAGGGCTTGAAAAGCTCCAGCGCCATCTTCTTGGGCAGCCCGCACTGGTGCAGTCGCAGCGTCGGACCAACCACGATTACGGACCGACCGGAGTAGTCGACACGCTTGCCCAGCAGATTCTGGCGGAATCGACCCTGCTTACCTTTAATCATATCGGCAAGAGACTTGAGGGGGCGCTTATTCGTGCCTGTAATGGCACGGCCACGGCGACCGTTATCCAACAGCGCATCAACGGCTTCCTGCAGCATTCGCTTTTCATTGCGAACAATGATGTCCGGTGCAGACAGGTCCAGCAGTCGCTTAAGACGATTGTTTCGGTTAATCACCCGACGGTACAGGTCGTTCAGGTCAGAAGTCGCGAAACGTCCACCTTCTAGCGGTACCAGCGGTCGAAGATCTGGCGGCAGAACCGGCAGAACATTAAGAATCATCCACTCTGGTTTGTTGCCAGACTTCACAAACGCTTCCATCAGCTTCAGACGCTTGGTCAGTTTCTTGATCTTGGTTTCAGAGTTTGTCTGAGGCAGCTCTTCACGGATCGTGGCGATATCATCGTCCAGATCCATATCTTCCATCAGCTCCTGTATCGCCTCCGCACCCATCTTAGCTTCGAACTCGTCGCCGAATTCTTCCAGTGCTTCGTAATACTGCTCATCGGTGAGCAACTGGCGCTTCTCAAGAGTCGTCAGACCGGGATCGATAACAACAAAAGATTCGAAGTAAAGAACGCGCTCGATATCACGCAGCGTCATGTCCATAAGCAGGCCGATTCTTGAAGGCAGAGACTTCAGGAACCAGATGTGAGCCACCGGGCTAGCCAGCTCGATATGACCCATACGTTCACGACGAACCTTCGCCAGCGCAACTTCGACACCGCACTTCTCACAAATTACACCACGGTGCTTGAGACGCTTATACTTCCCGCAAAGACACTCGTAGTCTTTGTTTGGACCAAAAATCTTGGCGCAAAACAGACCGTCCCTTTCCGGCTTAAACGTTCGATAGTTGATCGTTTCGGGCTTCTTCACCTCGCCGTAGGACCAGCTACGGATCATATCGGGCGAAGCGAGTCCGATTCTCAGCGAATCGAACTCTTCTGACTGTCCTTGTGCTTTCAATATGTTGAGCAAATCTTTCAAGGCTTTTCTCCTAAATTTGTGTCAGTCGATATCTCGGTTTACGAATCGGTCTTGTTGACCTAATCGTTTTCCAGCTCGATATCGATGCCCAAGGAACGGATTTCCTTAACCAGTACGTTGAACGATTCAGGCATACCCGGCTCCATTCGGTGGTCACCATCCACGATGTTCTTATACATCCTGGTTCGACCGTGGACGTCGTCCGACTTGACCGTCAGCATCTCCTGCAGCGTGTACGCCGCGCCGTATGCTTCCAATGCCCAGACTTCCATCTCACCAAATCGCTGGCCACCAAACTGCGCCTTACCGCCCAGCGGCTGCTGAGTAACCAGGGAGTAGGAGCCAGTGGAACGAGCGTGCATCTTGTCATCAACCAGGTGGTTGAGTTTCAACATGTACATATAACCAACAGTCACCGGTCGATCAAACTGCTCACCGGTACAACCATCGAAAAGCACGCACTGTCCGTCCCGCGGCAGGTCCGCAAGTTCCAGCATGCCTTTGATTTCTTCTTCTGTAGCACCGTCAAACACGTTGGTTGCCATTGGCACACCACCACGCAGGTTGCTTGCCATTTCCAGAAGTTCTTCTTCAGAGAACTGGTCGAAGTCTTCGGTTCGACCGCTCTGGTTATAAATCTTTTCGAGGTAACCGCGAATCTCCGCCACATCACGCTGAGTATCCAGCATCTCACCAATCTTGATACCAAGACCATGAGCAGCCCAACCCAGGTGCGTTTCCAGAATCTGACCAACGTTCATCCGCTTGGGAACACCCAGCGGGTTAAGAACGATGTCTACGGGTTCACCATTTTCATCGAAGGGCATATCTTCTACAGGCTTGATCACAGAGATCACACCCTTATTACCGTGACGACCAGCCATCTTGTCGCCAGGCTGGATTCGACGTTTAACTGCGAGGTACACCTTAACAATCTTCAGAACACCCGGAGCAAGATCATCGCCGGTTTCCAGCTTGCGCTTGCTCTCTTCAAATCGCTCATCCAGATCCTTACGTCGCTCCTTCAGTCGGAGGTCCGCTTGTTCCAACAGCTCATTCAAACTGTCTTTCTCAAGACGCAGCTTGAAGAAGTCATTCAATTCAAGACCTGCCAGGTAATCGCGGGTCAGTTTGTCATCTTTCTTCAGATTTGGACCAGCAATGACTTTCTGATTCGCCAGGGCGCCAGTCAGTCGCTCGAAGGTTGCTGTTTCAACAATTCGATATTCTTCATCGATATTCTTGCGAACTTCATCAAGAGCCGCTCGCTCAATATCGAGTGCGCGCTGATCTTTGGGAATGCCGTCTCGGGTAAACACCTGGACGTCGATGACAGTACCGCTGTAAGAGCTTGGTACTCGCAGAGACGTGTCTTTCACGTCGGATGCTTTCTCACCGAAGATGGCACGCAGCAGCTTTTCTTCAGGTGTCAGCTGAGTCTCACCTTTTGGCGTCACCTTACCGACAAGGATGTCACCAGGATTGACTTCCGCACCGATATAAACGATGCCAGACTCATCCAGCTTGGAGAGTGCGCCCTCACCGACGTTTGGAATATCACAGGTGATTTCTTCACTACCCAGCTTGGTGTCACGAGCAATACACGTCAGTTCCTGAATGTGAATCGTTGTAAAACGATCTTCTTTAACGACCTTCTCAGAAATCAGGATCGAATCCTCAAAGTTGTAACCGTTCCAGGTCATGAAAGCGATGCGAATGTTCTGGCCAAGTGCCAGGTCACCCATATCAACAGAAGGGCCATCTGCAAGAATGTCCTTCTTCGCTACCACATCACCTTCCTTCACCAGGGGCTTCTGGTTAATACAGGTGTTCTGGTTAGAGCGTGTGTACTTGGTGAGATTGTAGATATCGACACCCGCTTCACCGCTTTCTGTTTCCGCGTCATTCACTCGAATCACGATTCGACCCGCGTCAACGGTTTCAACGACACCGCCACGCCTGGCAACCACACAGACACCGGAGTCTCGAGCGACTGTGCTCTCCATGCCGGTACCAACCAGCGGCTTCTCTGAGCGCAGTGTAGGCACAGCCTGACGTTGCATGTTTGATCCCATCAGCGCTCGGTTTGCATCGTCGTGCTCGAGGAATGGAATCAGTGATGCCGCTACTGAAACCACCTGCTGAGGCGATACGTCCATGAAATTCACAGACTCACGAGGCATCTTGGTAAATTCACCCATATGGCGAACGTCGACCAGATCTTCGACCAGTTGGCCTTCGTCGCTCAGTTCAGAACTGGCCTGCGCAATGACGTAATCGCTTTCAACGATCGCGGACAGATATTCGATATCTTCTGTCACCTGACCGTCGACAACGCGGCGGTACGGGCTTTCCAGGAAACCGTATTCGTTGGTTCGCGCATAAGTCGCCAGAGAGTTAATCAAACCAATGTTTGGACCTTCAGGTGTCTCAATCGGGCACACTCGACCATAGTGCGTCGGGTGAACATCGCGAACCTCGAACCCAGCGCGTTCACGTGTCAGACCACCCGGACCCAGCGCAGACACACGGCGCTTGTGAGTCACCTCTGAGAGGGGGTTGTTCTGATCCATAAACTGCGACAGCTGAGCAGAACCAAAGTATTCTTTAACAGCGGCAGCAACCGGCTTGGCATTAATCAGATCCTGAGGCATGAGGCCTTCAGACTCTGCCAGTGACAGACGTTCTTTGACTGCTCGCTCAACACGGATCAAGCCCAGACGGAATGCATTTTCTGCCATTTCTCCCACAGAACGAACGCGGCGGTTACCCAAGTGATCGATATCGTCTACCGTGTCTTTACCATTTCGAATGCTAATGAGGCACTTCATGACTTCGATGATGTCATCATTAGACAGGGTGCCTTCACCGACCTCCTCTTCACGACCCAGTCGTCGATTGAACTTCATGCGGCCTACCGCTGTCAGGTCGTAGCGCTCTGAGGTAAAAAAGAGGTTAGTAAACAGGTTTTCAGCCGCTTCTTTTGTCGGCGGCTCACCTGGACGCATCATGCGGTAAATCTCAACCAGCGCTTCAAGACGATTTGTCGTTGAATCAACGCTCAATGTATCTGAGATAAACGGACCGCAATCCAGGTCATTGGTGTAGATCGTGGTGAAGGCGGTGACACCAGCCTCAGCCATATTATCGAGAACTTCTTCCGTGATCGTCGTGTTACAAGGAATGACAATCTCACCGGTTTCTTCATCAATGATGTCTTCAGCCAGAACGTGGCCACAAACATATTCAGAAGGACAATCAAGACGTGTCAATCCGGCCTTTTCCATATCACGAATCTGGCGGGCAGTGATCCGGCTGCCTTCCTCAACGATAACGTTGCCTTTCTTATCCGTGATATTGAATCGAGCAGTTTCACCGCGAAGTCGCCCTGCAATCAGCTCCAGCGAGTAGGCTTCCTCGGTCACTTCGAAACTGTCAGTGTCGAAGAACATCTCCAGGATTTCCTGCGAGCTGTAGCCCAGTGCCCGGAGCAGAACCGTGGCAGGGAGCTTTCGACGACGATCGATCCGAACAAACAGCGCATCTTTTGGATCGAACTCAAAATCCAACCATGAACCACGCATCGGGATAACCCGCGCGGAATAAAGCAGTTTGCCCGAAGAGTGTGTCTTACCTTTATCGTGATCAAAGAACACACCTGGTGAACGATGCAACTGAGAGACTACCACTCGCTCGATACCATTAATGACAAAGGTGCCGTTATCAGTCATCACAGGAATCTCACCCATGTAGACTTCTTGTTCTTTAATGTCTTTGATCGCCTTGTTCGAAGAGTCCTTGTCGTAGATGACAAGGCGAACTTTTACGCGCAGCGGAACGGCATAGGTCACGCTTCGTAGCTGACACTCTTTGACATCAAATGGCGGCTTACCCAGTCGATAGCTCACATATTCCAGTGATGCATTACCGGAGTAGCTGACAATCGGAAATACGGATTGGAATGCCGCATGCAACCCTTTATTAATCCTGTCTGCAGGAGCAACAGTTTCCTGCATGAACTCCAGGTACGAATCCGTTTGGATCGCAAGCAGGTAAGGGATATCCATAACTTCAGGCAACTTGCCGAAGTTCTTCCGGATACGTTTCTTCTCAGTGTACGAATAGGCCATTAACGCCTCCACGCTGGTTTTGGATCATTCGTCTTTTCAGACGTAAACAGTTCAGACACGAAAAGGCCGGGCAACCCTACTGAGGTTGCCAGCCTTCTCATTTCTGAGTCCAGGATCGTCAAATCCTGGATTACTTGAGCTCAACAGATGCGCCTGCTTCCTCAAGCTGCTTCTTGATGTCTTCCGCTTCGTCCTTGGGCACACCTTCCTTGATGGAAGATGGTGCTTCGTCAACAAGCGCCTTGGCTTCTTTCAAACCAAGACCAGTTACGGCGCGAACGACCTTAATCGCATTAACCTTCTTGTCGCCTGCAGAAGTAATGACGACATCGAACTCGTCCTTCTCTTCAGCGCCGCCAGCTGCGTCGCCACCGCCTGCAGCAGCAGGGGCTGCGGCAACTGCAGCCGCTGCAGATACACCAAACTTTTCTTCCATTGCTTCAACGAGCTCAACAACTTCCATTACGCTCATTTCAGCAATCGCATTCAACAAATCATCTTTAGATAATGACATGTGTCCTATCTCCTAGTAGTAAATTTAAGCAGCTTCTTCTTGCTTCTGATCACGGACGGCAGCAACAACGCGGGTCACCTTACCTGGAACATCGTTCAACGTTCTTACCAGCTTGGTTACCGGTGCTTGCATGACAGCCATCAGCATCGCAAGTGCTTCCTCACGAGTCGGAAGTTTCGCCAGTGCATCGATCTGGTCGGCAGGAAGCAGCTTCCCGCCCACAGACAGCGCTTTGATTTCAAACGCTTCGTTTTCTTTCGCGAAGTCCTTGAAAACTCGAGCGCCAGCACCTGGGTCTTCCAGTGAAAAAGCCATGATGTTTGGACCCAGCAGCGCTTCATTCATGCACTCGAATTCAGTGCCTTCAAAAGCTCGCTTGGCCAGAGTGTTGCGAATAACGCGCACCTGTACGCCAGCATCACGCGCCGTCTTACGCAGTGTTGTCATGTCGTCCACCGAAACTCCTCGGTAGTCCGCCATCACTGCAGACAGCGCTTTATTTGCTGTTTCATTCACATCAGCAACAATCGCCTGCTTTTCTTTAAGTCCTATTGGCATGAGTTATTACCCCTTGGCCTCTCTCGACTTGTTAATAAAACTGCTCATCGTCGAATTCCCGATTAACAGCGCTACTTACGGCGATAGATTCAAAAACTCTGAATCGGGTTCACCGTCTGCGCAGGCTCTTACCGAATTAACCCGTCTGCGAAAAATCGTTTCGGGGGCCTGCGGTCTTTGACGAGTCAGGTGGCAAGCCCCCTGTACCCTTCAAATCTGTGAATTTTCTTTAGATTTGCATTTGGCAAATCTAGTAAAAATTCATGGACCCTGAGCGTTAGCCGAAGGGTCACTAAATACTAGTAACGAGATCCCTCCACTAAGGTCGGGATGATTCGCTAGGCGAGTCAGACGTCCAGTGACGCCTGGTCGATTGGGATCCCGGCACCCATCGTTGTCGAAAGCACAACTTTCTTCAGGTAGGTTCCCTTGGCTGACGCAGGCTTACCCTTTTTGAGGTCTGCGATCAGCGCTTCCAGATTCTCTTTGATCGCGGTAGGTTCAAAACCAACTTTACCAATACCGCCGTGCACAATGCCGTTCTTGTCAGTTCTGTATCGGACCTGACCCGCCTTGGCATTCTTCACCGCTTCAGCAACATCCATCGTGACCGTACCGAGACGCGGGTTAGGCATCAGGCCGCGTGGACCCAGAACCTGACCCAACTGGCCAACAACACGCATGCTGTCGGGCGTGGCGATAACGACATCAAAATTCAGCTCGCCGCCTTTAACGCTTTCAGCCAGATCGTCCATGCCAACAATATCTGCACCGGCAGCTGAAGCCTCGTCAGCCTTGTCACCCTGAGCAAATACCGCAACACGAACATCTTTTCCGGTACCGTTAGGAAGTACCGTTGCACCGCGAACGACCTGGTCGGACTTCTTTGGATCCACACCCAGGTTGATGCTGATATCGAAAGATTCTTTGAACTTCACTGCGGACAGCTCGTTAAGCAGAGTCACGGCTTCGTCGATTGCGTAAAACTTGCCTTCTTCTACTTTCTCTTTAAAAGCCTTGGCTCTTTTTGACAGTTTAGCCATTACACGACTCCTTCTGTTTCGATCCCCATGGAACGCGCGCTTCCCGCAATCGTTCGTACCGCTGCGTCCATATCTTTCGCAGTCAGGTCAGGCATTTTTGTCGTCGCAATTTCTTCCAACTGTTGTCGGTTTACCTTGCCCACCTTGTTGACGTGAGGTTCAGCACTACCAGACTTCAAACCAGCAGCCTTCTTCAGAAGGATAGATGCGGGCGGCGTCTTTTTAATGAAGGTAAAGCTCTTGTCGCTGTAGACCGTGATCACAACCGGGACAGGCATGCCTGGCTCAAGTGATTGAGTCTCGGCGTTAAACGCCTTACAGAATTCCATAATGTTCACACCATGCTGACCCAATGCAGGGCCAACGGGTGGACTCGGATTCGCCTGACCTGCAGGAACCTGCAGTTTTATATAGGCGTCGATTTTCTTAGCCATATCTTGTCTCCCATGGGTACAAGCGTGCTACTTAGTTCACACTCCCCGTAAATGACGGCTTCCGGCTAAAGTCCCCGTCAGATTAAGTGTTTATCAGCCTTTCTCGACCTGACCGAAATCCAACTCAACTGGTGTAGAGCGACCAAAAATTGTCACAGCTACATGCAGTCGGTTCTTCTCATAATTCACCTCTTCAACAACGCCATTAAAGTCGTTGAAAGGTCCATCTATGACACGAACCAGCTCGCCTGGTTCAAATACTGTCTTCGGTGTTGCCTGCTCACTACCTGCCTGAACTCGCTGCAGAATGGCGTTTGCCTCGGCTTCGCTGATCGGTGCTGGCTGATCTGCCTTACCGCCAATGAAACCCATCACCCGTGGTGTTTCTTTGACCAGATGCCAGGTGTCGTCATCCAGCGTCATTTCCACAAGCACATAGCCGGGGAAAAACTTGCGCTCGCTTCGACGCTTTTTTCCGGCTCTCATTTCTACAACTTCTTCAGCGGGCACGATGACCTCACCAAATTTCTCGGCGAAGGTAGAGAGATCAATCCGCTCCTTCAGTGCGCGCATCACCTGTTTCTCGTATCCCGAGTAGGCATGAACAACGTACCAGCGTTTACTCACCTCTATCCCCCTAACCAATTACGCCGGCCACACCCCAGCTCAAACCGGAGTCCAGCGCCCATAGGATCAGCGCAACAAAAATAACGACAGCGACAACGATCAATGTTGTCTGTGTTGTTTCCTGGCTGGTAGGCCAGACAACTTTCCGCACTTCAACCCGGGCTTCTTTCGCAAGCTCCCAGACCCAGGCGCCTTTTTCCGTCTGCAGAGCGACAGCAAATGCCAAGCCTGCAATGACAACACCTGCGAGTGCGCGGTAAAGCGGTTCGATCGTGGCGTAGTAGGAGTTCGCGTAGATCCCTCCCGCCAGAATCGCAAGAACGATGGCCCACTTGAGACCATCCATTTGATATTCGCTTGTTTCCGCTTTTGTACTCATAACTCTATACGCAGCAATAAGAGCAGGCTGTCTTAAATGGCAGGCCAGGAGGGAATCGAACCCCCAACCTGCGGTTTTGGAGACCGCCGCTCTGCCAATTGAGCTACTGGCCTACTCTTAATTCGTGGCGTATTACTTTCCCTTAGTCAGAGATCTTAGTAACAACACCCGCGCCAACCGTTCGGCCACCCTCTCGGATCGCAAAACGCTGACCTTCTT
>JAEPOO010000005.1 GCA_017642855.1 Pseudomonadales bacterium | reverse complement strand
GAAGATGGTACCAATGTCGCTGGTAACGTGATTACAGACGATGATGGATCAGGTGTAGATGCAGACGGTGCATCTGACTCGGATGCGTTGTCGGTATCAGCGATCTCGGATGGTGGCGTTGTTGGTGGTGCAGCAGCGACAGGTGCCTACGGTACCCTGACGATTGCGGCGAATGGTGCTTACACCTATACGATTGATAACGGTAACGCGACAGTCCAGGCCTTGACTGTTGGCCAGACCATCATCGATACGTTTACCTACACGCTGTCTGATGGCACAGATACTGACGATGCGAATCTTGTTGTAACCATCACAGGTATCAATGACGCACCAGTCTCTAGTGATGATTCGGGCGTTGGCTTTATAACGGACGAAGACTCCGATTTCACTACCGGCAGTGTTCTAGCAAATGATTCTGATGCCGACACGGGTGAAACTGGAACTCTCACGATCCAATCCGTAGATGCGACGAGCGCTGCTGGCGCACTTGTAACGATCGTCAATGCAACTGCTGGAACGATTGACTACGATCCTAATGGTTTATTCGAAAGCCTGGAGCTTGGTGGTGGCGGTGCTACGGATACCTTTGATTACGTAGTTGTTGATGCCCAGGGAGCAACGAGCACTTCTACGGTTACGATCCAGGTTAACCCTGTTAATGATGCGCCGGTCGCTGTTGATGACTCAGGAGGCGGATTCTCAACCGATGAGGACTCGGTTTTTACTACTGGCTCAGTTCTTTCCAATGATTCTGACATTGATACCGGAGAAACAGCAACGCTCAGCGTGAATGCGGTAGATGCGACGAGTGCTGGAGGTGCGCTTGTCTCAGACAATGGCGATGGTACTTTTGATTATGATCCTAATGGGCAGTTCGAGAGCCTTGATAATGGTGGTGGTGGAACAACCGATACATTTGATTACACAGTGATTGATGCTCAGGGCGCCATCGATACGGCGACAGTTTCAGTCCAAGTCACTCCGGTAAATGACGCCCCTGTTATCTCCACAAACAGTGGTGCGACGATAGACATCACCTTTGACGAAAATTCGACTTCAACTATCACCACAATTGCCGGTGATGATGTCGATGCTGATGACGGTTCCAGCGGTGTTGCTCTGACCTACGATAAAGACACAAGCGGTGGTGCAGACCACGGAGCATTTACCGTGGATCCGAGTACAGGGGCAGTTTCGTTTACGACGGCTCGAAACTTTGAAGCTGAGGATGACGCCGATGGTAACAACATCTACGAGGTTACAGTTCGCGCGAATGACGATTCTGGTGGCAGCGATACGATTCTGATTCGCGTTGCCCTACAGAACGTCAATGAAGCGCCAACAGCCAGCAACCTGACGAACACTGTGGCCTATACAGAAGATCAGGGCACCGTGAATCTGGTCGACATCGTTGTCTCTGATATTGATGACGCACTGACCGCTCAGAACATGACGGCGACTCTGACACTGACCCCCTCAGCCGCCGGTGCGTTGACCACGAGTGGCGCTGCAATCTACAACTCTGGCAGTGGTGTTTGGACGATTACCGATACCTTGGCTAACGTGAATGCGGCGTTGGCGGCTGTTGACTTTGTTACCGGCGCGGATCACGACACCGATTCATCGATTACGACACTGATTCAGGACCAGAATGGAGCGGGTCCTGCGGCAGGGACGATTACACTTGATGTAACGCCGGTTAACGATGCCCCAACCGAGAATAACGTTACTCAGACGGTAAATTACACTGAAGACGCGTCGACAGTCGCGATCGCCACTATCGAGATTGAAGACGTAGATGACGCGGATTACGCACAAACCATTACTGCGACCTTGACTCTTGCCGATGTTGCGGCTGGCGACCTGTCAACTTCCGGTTCAGCAACTTTCGTAGGAGGTGTTTGGAGTGTCACAGATACCCTCGCGGATGTGAACAGTGCGCTTGCTGCCTTAGCTTTCGAGCCTGCCGCAGACTACGACACTGATACAACAATTAGTGTTGTTATTGCGGACCAGGACGGGGCTGGCCCGGCAGGCGGAACCATCACGCTGGATGTCACCCCGGTAAATGATGCGCCAACCGCGACCAATACGACGCAAACCATTATGTACGACGAAGATACGAATGGGGTCGATGCGTTACAGCCAGACATTGTGATTACAGATGTAGATGATAATGATGTGCCGCAGACCATTACGGTGACCTTGCAGTTGTCTGCTTATCTGCCGATTACTCTCAGCACTCCTGGAAGTTCTAGCTGGAACAATCTGATTGGCGAATGGGAAATTACCGATACGGTGGCGAACGTAAATGCTGCGCTTGCTGCACTTACGTTTGATGCCGAAACCGACTGGGACGAAGATTCTTCATTCACTGTTCAGATTATGGACCAGGACTTTGCTGGCCCCGTTCAAGGCACGGTAACCCTGGATGTTGTTCCCCTGAACGATGACCCGGTAGTTAATGATCAGACGTTTGATGTCGACGAAAACACTGCCAACGGTACGGTGATTGGAACTGTTGTGGCCTTCAACGAAGAATCTGTGGGCTGTACGCCCCCAGATCCTGGCTGTCAGACCATCACGTTTGATGTCACGGGAACCGCGTTTGATATCGATGATGACGGCATCCTGACCGTTAAGAATGTTAATGATCTTGATCGTGAGGCAACTGATTCCCTCGTCGTGATTGTGACGGTCACTGATGACGGCACACCAGTTGAATCGGATACCGCAAACATCACGGTAAGTGTGAATCCGGTTAATGACAATACGCCTGTCGGTCTGATTGATGCGGTAAGCGGTAGCGAGCAATCTACAATCCTCTTTAATGTATTGTCCGTGGGTGCTGATCTAGATGCGGATTTACCTCCAGAAACGCTTTTTGTCTCTGAAGTTGATGGAGACCCGCTGAAGGTTGGTGTCGCCCAGGAATTGTTAGCGAACAGCAAAGTAGTTGGTGAGCTAACGATCAATTCAGACGGTTCTGCGCGCTTCGATGCGACATCTGACATAACAGTCGAAGAATTTGAGGTTTTCCAGGTATACACCGTGAGCGATGGTCTCTTTGAGGATCAGGACGTTCTGGTAGAGATTGAGCTCAATCCTGTAAACGACAACGACCCTGCGTTGACTTCAGATGGTACCGACTTCGTGACCAACGGACTTGAGTACGATGAAGATACCTATAGCTCCAGTAATGAGCTCACAATTGATCTCGCGCCTTTCTTTCAGGATCTGGATATCGACGCAGACGGTTTAGTCGACTCCAACACGGGAGAAGACAACGACAGTCTGATCTTTGCAGTAACCGCTAACACCAATACGACGGTAGTTGCTACACGCATCTCTGATACGGATTTGATGATTTACAGCCCGCCGAATGAGCACGGCACGTCAGAGATCACGATCCGGGCAACAGATACAGCTGATGGCGGTGGTAATTTTGTAGACCTTACCTTCACATTGACGGTCAATTCTGTGAATGATGCGCCAGTTTACATTCCAGGCACTTACTCAGATCTGGTTGTATTGGAAGACTCCGGTGATATCGTGATCCCGCTGCATGCGGCGTTCTCTGACGCGGACATCGATGCTGACAGCAACCCGTTAGACGACACGAGAGATTACCTGATCACTGTTCAGGACGTGCCGAATATTCCGGAGGTCGATACGGTTCACATTGATATCCCGGAAGCTGATGAATTGACTGAAGATGTTGGTGTTCCTGATCCACTGGGCCGAACGGTCGAGTATGGTACTGATGAAGCCTCGGCAACGATTGAAATTGCGGATGACGCTCATGGTGAGGTGACGGTGACGGTGCGCAGGCAGGACTCTGGTGTGCCTGATGGAACAATACTCTTTGCTGAGGAGACCTTCACGATCACAGTTCAGGGCGTCGGCGATGATACGCCAGCGGCAGCCGATGATCACTACAGTACTAATCCTGCTTTGATCATTGATGAGGACTCAGATGCGATCGTTATCGATGTTCTTGCCAATGACTATCTGGGTGACGCGCCGGCGGGTGTTATCACTGCAGGTCAGGAGCTACAAGACTCATTGGGTAGCGACAACGCCTGGAGAACAACATCAAGACTCACAGACCGAACGAACACCGGTAACTATGAAATTGAATTCAACGGTGAAGTGTCCTGTTCGGCTGATGGTTGCCAGAATGACCAGACGCCAAATACGACGATTGACGGTTCAGGTTTGCTGGACAATGCGATTGTCTATAAGCCGGGTCTGGACTTTAACGGCGAAGACTCATTTGTCTACTGTATCCAGGATGCGTTCCCGGGCTCTGAGGCTCCGTTTACAGCGGATCGCACAACGCCAACGACGGACCAGCGATGTGCCACTGTCACGGTGTTCGTAAATCCGGTCAACGACTTGCCGAGGGTGCCCGGAGACACTATCTATGCGATGCAACAGGCAGAACTGTTGATTGTTCCTGTAGAAGAAGGTCTGGGAACCGTGGTGTCCGGTGTGGACAATACCCACATTGACGGTATTGGTTGTGACCCGTTTGATCCGGGGTGTAATCCGGGCCCCTCTGATCCTCAACCGGATGATCTGTTCTTCTATTTCCAGTCTGCGGCAACCGCGAGCGGTGAAGGTGAACTGGTAGCGCCGTTCGAAACAGATGGATCGTTCAACTATCGACCAAATGCCACCTTCTCAGGTTCTGATTCCTTCCTCGTTGATGTCTGTGAGGGTGCAGGGATGACTGCAGATAACTGTATCTTCGGGGTGACAGTGACGATTACAGTTGAATCGGTTTCTGGAGACCCAGAGGGTTCGGAAGAGGGTGCGGTAGAGGTTGACTTCGATCTGGCAAACACGCCGCTCGAACTGCCAATTGGTCCGGAAGCAAACGTTCTTATCGTGAACGATGACTCGGGTTCCATGGATTGGGATATTGCTACGGACCAGAACAACGGCCGCTATTACTTCGAAGGAACGGGCAACTACCTCAGTTATGTTATGAAGGCGACGGCGGGTAGCAGCTATGTTGCGCCGAGTGAGGAAGCAGCCCCCGGCTCAGGCGTATGGCGCCTCAGGAACTCCGTCTACAACAGCGTCTACTACAATCCCGAGATTCAGTATGCGCCTTGGAAAGGTTTGAATACCTCGGATATTGATTTCCCGAATTCAAATCCGAATGCGGCGCTTCATAATCCTTTGGTAACTTCCGGTAGCAACTATGCAACGAACCTTGAATTGCCGCAGGACTACACGGGTCGTGCCGTGTTTACCTCGCCGATTACCTGTTCCGATGTTTGTACCAACACTGACAAGAGCGGTAACTGTACTGACTATGAAGAGCAGTGCACGGGAGGAAACACCAGCTGGCAGTCAGTCGATGTGGAAGATTATTGGATTCCACGCTACTACACCTGGGAAGACAAAAACGGTAATACGGTGCTTGATGCGACACCATCACCGCACTCTGATCCGGTCAATTCCGAAGGTACCTTGATAGAAATACGTTCGGGCAATACATATCCAAAGCATGCGAATCGTACTGATTGTATTACGCTGCCGAGTAACTGTACGTACGCGGAAGAACTTCAGAACTTCGCGAACTGGTTCACTTACAGCAGGAATCGAGAGTTCACAGCAAAATCTGCGCTTGGGCAGGTGGTCGCAGCTGCAGAGAACATTCGTATCGGATACGCCAAGTTAAACAGTTCAAGCAATATCATTGATATTAAAACCATGAACTCTTCTGAGCGTACCGGTGCGAAAGCGGATTTGCTGGATGCCATCTATCTGACGGGTTCAAGTGGTGGAACACCCCTTCGACGTTCCCTTGAAAAGGCGGGTCGATTCTTTGAGTGTAAGTCTGGCGGTTACTTCGGTCATGGTGCTGGTACTCCAGGTGACGGCGAGTGTCCGCTTTACGCAGCACCAGCGGGTAACTGTCAGCAAAACTTCACACTGTTGATTTCAGATGGCACCTGGACTGGACGGTTTAATCCCTTTTATGCAGGTGATGCGGATGATCCGACGGATAACGATGATCCGACAGACAGTAATTTTGACGGCGGTCTTTATGCCGGCGGCAGCGACAGAACACTGGCGGACGTGGCAATGCATTTCTATGAACGCGACCTGCATACGCTCGCTAACGAAGTGCCGACTACGGCTCGTGACCGAGACGGCGCAGCGGTCAATGCGTTCGAAGATATGAACAACGAGAAGATGCATCAGCACATGAAGACCTACACGATTGGCTTTGGTGTTGATGGTTTGATTCAAGACGAAGACGTGCCGACCGATTACACGCAGTCGTTCAACTGGGGTAACCCCTACTTTTCCAACATACGTAAGATTGACGACATGCGCCACGCTGCCGTTAATGGCCGAGGCCAGTATCTGAGCGCGGGTAATGCGACGGGTCTGGCAGATGCGTTACTCGATGCTTTCGATGAATTCCAGAAAGCGAGTGGTTCGGCATCAGCGGTGAGTTTTAACTCTCAGGAAGTCCAGCAGGACACATTAGTGTTCCGAGCGTTTTATAACACGAAGAACAATACCGGTGATCTCATAGCGCAGGACTTTGATGTCGACGAGAACGGCCTTGTCCAGATTGGTGATGAAGCTTGGAATGCGGCAGCGCAACTTGACCTGAAGACCTATGACGAGCGGGTTATTATGACGCTCGATCGTTCGACTAACACGGGGATCCCTTTCCGGCCTTTGAGTTTGAACTCGGATCAGAGAGCACTTTTCATCTCAGATGGTGATGCGCCAGTTGAGCAACAGAATCTGGAAGTTTTGCAGAAGGTCAATTATCTGCGAGGTGATGATACCAACGAGCGTCCTGCTGGTAACTTCAGGGAACGTCCAGGTATCGAAGGTAAGTTGGGTGACATCGTGCACTCAGCGCCCACTTTTATTTCACCGCCGAATCGGGCTGGACGTGAGTTTATCTGTCTTGAGGCAAACGACTCCACCGGTGACTGTGAGCTTTACAGCGGCTGGGCACCAGGGTACGCAGACTTCCAGGTAACCTGGGCAGATAGGGCGGATGTTGTTTATGTCGCGGCGAACGACGGGATGTTCCACGGATTTGACGCGGTAACCGGTGATGAACTTATGGCGTATGTTCCGGACAATCTGATGACAGGGAATTTCAGCAATAAGATTTCTAATCTGCTGAACTATGAATACACTCATGAGTACTTTGTCGACTCGTCACCAGCAGTGAATGATGTTCATATCGATTGGGACAACGATGGTGACAAGGAATGGCGCACGGTGGTTGTGAATGGCCAAGGCGCCGGTGCGAAAGCGTACTTCGCACTGGATGTCACGGATCCATCTAAGTTCACGGAAGCGACCGCTGATCAGATAACTCTTTGGGAATTCACCGATGCTGATGATGCCTATCCGGTGGTTGACAATAATCCTGATACTCCTTTGACGAATGCGGATAGCACCATGCGCATGGATCTTCAGGCAGTGCCACAGCCTGTTAAGGATCTGGGTTACACGCTCGGCGTCCCGACGCTGGCTATGAGCAACGTCAGAGACCCTGACGGCACGCCCAGATGGATAGCCGCTTTCGGCAATGGCTATAACTCCACCGCTGGTATTGCCAAGATGTTTGTGCTCTTCCTGGATGGCGGTGTTGATGGCGTCTGGTGTCACCCGGACAAGAAGCACAATACGGTGCTTGATGCGACACCGCTGCCTGCTGGCTGTACAGACACGGACACTGATGAGGATTACGACTTCGTGAAACTGGATACCACCTTTGGCACCTTCCTTGATGACGAGGGTAACAACCTGCCGAACGGCCTGGGTGAAGTTCGATTGATCGATTTCGATGGCAACGGCACCGCTGACTACGGTTATGCGGGTGACATGCAGGGCAACCTCTTCCGCTTCAATATGTCGAGCGATGATTTCCTTGATTGGAGTGTGACCAAGATCTTTGAAGCCAAGTACAAGCCAGGTACCGTGGATGAAGCGATTCAGCCGATTACAACGCAAGCGCTTGCGATCACCCATCCAACGGAGGAAGAGGGCATTATTCTGATGTTTGGCACGGGTGCGTACATGCGTACGGGTGACGCGACGGATGAATCGATTCAATCTATCTACGGTATCTGGGATCGATTTGGCCCAGAAGAGATATTGAAGAGCGAGCTGGTAGAGCAGTGGTATACGGGAATAAATGACTCAACGCAGGGTCAGGTCCGTGTGCTGTCTGACAACCCGGTTGACTATTCGATCATCGAGAATCGTAAAGGTTGGTTCATCGACCTCGATACGCCCGCACCTGAAACGCCGATTCCAACCGGCGAGCCTACGGGCGACCCTCAGTTCCCCGGTGAACGAGCGATTCGAAACATTCAGGTTAGAGGCGGGCTTGCTTTCACCGCCTCGGTATTCCCGAGACCTGAAGGGAGTTGTGTCGGTCAGGCTGGTGGTGCTTTGCTCTCATTCTGCCCGGATACTGGGAGCTCTGAGTGTTTCATTAATCAAGTGTTTGATTTGAATAACGACGGCTCATTCAATGCGTCGGATAACCTGGCCGACGATCCCAGAACGGGTGCCGGTGTCATCCTGACGAATGAGACACCTCCTACGGACTCCGCGTTTATCGGCAGTAAGATTGTGACCCAGCAGGGCACAGACCTCACGGTGATCGATACCAACACATCTTTCGGAGCAAATACTGGTAGAACTTCATGGCGTCGGCTCGAGGCGAGCTATTAATGGAGACTAATAAGATGCGAAATCTATTGTACGGGCTAATGCTATTGGCTGCTGGCGCCATGCCAGCAGTTGCTCAGACATTTAACGACCTGCTGAACGGTGAGAACACGCCAAACTACACCATGACCGATAAGGGTGTTGTTAGCGAGCAAGATATCGCAACGCGTACCATTGTCATCAGTGGCTTCAGGTATGTCGTTGGAAACAGTTTCGAGACGCCAGTCACCATGCTGAACACATCGGCTGGCGCCTACGAACTGCTGGACGAAGGCATGAAAGTCGAGGTCGAGTACTTTGACCTTGAAGATGATGGCAGGCTGGCCATCCGCATCAACCAGATCGACGACAATGAAGAAGTCGAGTTCTAGCATCTCAGTAAACGACCATTACGATCGATGGGGTATCCAGCCTCGTTGATCCGGTGGTTTTTTCGTAATCTCCCCTGAACGTTAAGAACCAGCTGCTTCGCCCAACGGACATTACCACTCGATGGACACACGACAAAATTGCCGTTCTGGTAGTTGGTCATACCGAATGTCGTCATCTGCAAATACTGCCGATTTCTGAACGCACGCCACTTGATGCTGGCATCGGTGGTTAGAGCGGGTACCACTCTGAGTTTGTCTTCGGATTCTTCCCGTCTAGCGTTCTGGTTCTTATCCAGGAAAATGGTCAGTTCATTCGCCCAGGGTGCGCCGCATCTGCCAGCTGCGTTCAGCGCACACAGCGTGGTCGTTGTTCGATACTGCATGGCGCTGACTCTGGCTATTTTTACAGCCACGACCATACGATTCACGGCGGTTGTCGTTGCCTGCCTTTCGAGCATGTCACTGACAGAAGGAAAGGCGATGATGGTAAGTAGTGCCATAACCGCGAGCACAACCACGAGTTCGGCGAAGGTGAATCCTTTTGCAACATCCATTGCGTCAATCCTGAATCGGTCAGGATCACGTTAGATGAGAACCCCCGGACGGGGTGTAGGCGGATGCGTAGTTTGGCGTAGGCGATCCTACTCGAGGCCGAGTTTCTTCAGCTTATATCGCAGTGCTCTAAAGGTGATGCCAAGATTTTTTGCTGCGGCAGTCTTGTTCCAGCGAGTTGCTTCTAGCGCTTCTACAATCACGTTCTTTTCGATGTTTTCGAGATAGGAATCGAGTGACTCTTCATCGTCAGGCAGTGAAAGTTTGCGCGCGTCCTCGCCAGAAACTTCGGTTGCCAAGTCGGCATCATCTGCAGTTGATGCCTTTGCGACTTCAGGGTCGACTCGCGCAGTCTCGATGGCGCTGCCGCTCAGTTGAAGATCCTCAGGAGTGATCACATCGTCGTCGCAAAGTGTGATGGCACGCTCGAGAATATTTTCCAGTTCCCTGACGTTTCCAGGGAACGCGTAGCCTTTTAGTGCATTAATTGCTTCTGTGCTGATCTTCGGCGCCTGCATTTTGTACTCTTCGGCAATTCTGGCGAGCAGTGAATCTGCAAGCATAGGTATGTCTTCGATACGATCCCGCAAGCTGGGTACACTGAGCTCAATCACGTTGATTCGGTAGAAAAGGTCCTGACGGAAGTTGCCCAGCTCAACTTCTTTGGCCAGGTCTTTGTGTGTCGCGCTTAGAATCCGCACGTCTACAGAAATTTCTTGTTGTCCTCCGATGGGTCGAACAGCTTTTTCCTGAATCCCCCTCAGCAGCTTTACCTGCATGGGTAGGGGCAAGTCAGCGACCTCATCAAGAAACAGAGTGCCACCACTGGCGGCTTGAAATAGTCCCTCTTTGTCACTGACTGCGCCGGTAAAACTGCCTTTCATATGGCCGAAGAATTCACTTTCCATCAGTTCACTGGGAATGGCGCCGCAGTTAACGGGAACAAAAGTGCCGTCCTGATGGGGGCCATTGTCATGAATAGATCGTGCTACTAATTCCTTACCGCTGCCTGATTCGCCGCTGATGTAGATAGGTGCCTGGCTGCGCGCAAGTTTTGAGATCTGCTTGCGTAGCGCTTTCATCGCACCGGCTTCCCCAAGCAGTGAAGGCGAGTCGATGTCTGACTTCGCGTTTAATGGTTTCAAATTTAGCGCGGTATCAACAAGATTTCTGAGTTGATCCAGGTTGACGGGTTTCGATACAAAATCGAATGCGCCGGCTTTTAATGCTTCAACAGCTGATTCCATGCTGCCGTGCGCGGTAATCATTGCAACAGGAATCCCTGGGAAATGATCGCTGATGTGCTGTACCAGTTCGATGCCGTTTCCATCGGGGAGGTTCATATCCGACAAACAGAAATCGAAAGTCTGTTCCTCCAGTAATGATTTAGCGCTGGTGACGTCTTCTGCACTGGCAGTGTCGATATTCATTCGGCCAAGGGTGATCTCCAGAAGTTCTCGAATATCTGGTTCGTCGTCGATGATGAGCGCTTTCTTGTTGGCCATGCCTTTAGTCTTGCACAAACGTGATCTTGAATGAACTGCCACCGGTCTCAGCTCTGGAATAGCTCAGGTTGGCATCGTTTGATGCGCAGAGTTCCTTGGAGATGTATAGCCCAAGTCCGGTACCTTTTGTCTCGGTGGTATAGAAAGGTTCGAAGAGGTTGGCCTCGAGTTCCTCACTGACGCCGTCACCGTAGTCGATAATTTCCAAGTGACGGGTATTCGTGCCTCTTTCACGCCCGCCTCGAATTGTCAGTTTTGCCTCTCCGGTTTTCTTCTTGCTATAGCGAAGTCCATTCTGGCAGAGGTTTGCCATGACCTGACTGAGATGAAGTGGATCAACCTTGATTTCAACGCCATTAGGGCTGAGTTGTGTATCGATTTGAATAGGGGCACCTTGATAGCCGGTTTCAAAATCTACTAAGAAGTCTCTGAGCCACTCATCTAAAACAATGTCCCGAGGTTCTGCTGCACGCCGTCGAGACAGCTGCAATACGTTCTCGATGACATCGTTCATCCTGACACTGTGGTTCTGGATAATCTCGCAGAGTCGGGCATCGGCTTTGTCGAGGTTCTCCGATTCGCCAAGAAGCTGCGCTGCGTGGCTGATGGCACCCAGTGGATTACGTATTTCGTGAGCGATGCTGGCGGACAAACGTCCCAGAGAAGCCAGTTTTAGTTGCTGGGCTTGTCGTTGAACCTCAGTGCTATCCTCGAGAAATACCAGAGTCTCAGCCACTGGTGTGTTGAGTTCGGAAAATGATGCGACTAACTCGACACCGTTGCCTGGATTAATAGTGACGGACCTGCTGAGCGGGTCTTTCTTCCATGTGTCCACAGAATCAAGCAGTACCTCGGGCATATCCACACGGTTTTGTGGGGCGAGATAACGCTCTGCTGCCTGGTTCATGAATCTAGGCTCTCGGTCGTTGTTGAGAACAACGACGCCGGTGGGCATACCTTCGATGATCAGGTTGTTGATTTGCTCGAGTGTGAAAACTTCCGACTGGCGAGAGCGCAGCTGTCTCGACAGTGTTTGGAACAGTATATTGGTTACGAAGTAGACGATACCGAGCAGACCTGCCTGAAAGAAAGCTTGCGTATTGTTCTCTCCGAGAAAGAACAGATAGAACTCGTTGTAGATCGTCAGGATAAAAGCAATCGCAGGCAGTACCGTTGAAACCCGGCCGTGAATCATGCCGCCCGCGAATGCGAGAGTGAAAAACAGGAAGTTACCAAGCCCCGAACTGACGCCCCCACTTGCAGACATCAAAAAAGTTAACGCAATGATGTCGCCAACGACAGCGATGATGGCTGTAACCGGCCTGGCCAGGAAATTCACACTTAGAAAAAGTGTCGCGACACCAATAATACTGTTGATGACGATGTAAGTAAGGATGGTCCCCCTGAAAAGCTCCGGGTTGACCTGTCCAACGAATGTGTTGAGGTTCGGATCCAGGAAGAGGAAAAGAAACAGGAACGCGATTAGAACGCGATAGTAGTTATAGACTCTAAATATTGTGGCGCGCTGCGCCTTCTGTTGTTCTTCCAGAAACGATTGGTCGAACTGTTTCACGAGGGCTCAGCCAAACAGTCCGAAGCTGATGATGTTAAGCCAATTCCGCTCTTGGCTGACGGCTTCTCTTCTTTTGAAATTACCTTCGCTGTCTAAAGAATGGTGTTCCGGGTAATTAGCAGCCAGGACATCCAGGGCCTGTCTGGCAAGCTCATTCATCTCGAGAAGTGCATAGGCCTCAACCATAATGGCAAGTGCATCAGGCACGGCGGTAGCGCCTTGAAAATTTTCAAACACATAGCGTCCGCGATTTGCAGCGGCAACGTAAGCCCCTCGCTTAATGTAATATCTGGCCACATGGATTTCAGCTTGTGCGAGTAGGTTGCGCAGGTACTTCATTCGACGTTGCGCATCGGGTGCGTATTCACTGTTTGGAAAACGCCGAATCAATTGTGAGAAGTCGTTGAATGACTCTCTTGCGGCTCCGGGGTCCCTGGTAGATGGATCCATGGGGATAAAATTGGAAAGAAAGTTTTTGTCCTGCTCGAACGACACCATACCTTTCAGGTAGTAAGCATAATCTACATTTGGATGTGTTGGATGTAGTCGAATAAATCGATCTGCGGCAGAACGCGCCGCTTCAGGCTGAACACTTTTATAGTAGGCGTAAATGATTTCCAGTTGTGCCTGCTCAGCGTACCGGCCGAATGGAAATCTGGATTCAAGCAGCTGAAGCTTCTGAATGGCGCCAGAGTAGTTCCCAGCGCGAAGGCTTTCCTGTGCTGAGGTGTAGTAGGCAAGTTCAGTTGCTTCGAGGTCTTGCTCAACATCATCCTTTGAACAACCAAAGGCAAAAATGAGAACGAACAGAAGGACGGCGGGATGACGCATAGGAAATTGAGCTAAGTGCTTGAAAACTCGCTAATTAAACCATAGCCTCTATGCAAACCCAACACGTCTAAGCGTGTGTCTCTACACATCCATCACGAATTTGTTATCCCCAGGGAATATGCTCTGCAGCGCCTTGACCAGGCTGTCGCCGCGTTGTTGCCGCAGTACTCGCGGGCCCGCCTTCAGCTATGGATAAAAGAGGGTGGTCTCACCCTGGATGGGAAATCCGTCAAACCGAGAGATAAGGTTTTCGGTGGTGAGTCGGTTGTTATCTCAGTGGAAGAGGCATCTGATACAGACGCTGCGGAAGATATTCCGCTGGAAGTCATTTTTGAAGACGAACACATTCTGGTGATCAAGAAACCGCCCGGGTTGGTGGTTCATCCAGGTGCCGGAAACCCGTCAGGGACATTACTTAATGCTCTGCTCAATCATGCGCCGGAACTGGGTCATATTCCCCGCGCGGGTATCGTGCACCGATTGGACAAGGACACGAGTGGTTTGATGGTGATTGCCAAAACCCTTGAAGCCCAGAATGGACTTGTTCAGGACCTTCAGGAGCGGGTGGTATCTCGAGTTTACGAAGCCATCGTCTATGGCGTGATGACACCGATAGACGGAACCGTTGAGGGTGCGATCGGCCGTCACCCGGTACACCGAAAAAAGATGGCGATTCGTCCTGAAGGGAAAGAAGCGCGAACCCACTATCGCGCGCTTCAACACTTTGAAGAACATACTCTGGTGGAGTGTCGTCTCGACACAGGAAGGACACATCAAATCCGGGTGCACATGCAGTCCCTTGGCTTCCCGCTGGTTGGTGATCCAACGTATGGTGGTCACTACCGAAGACCTAAGTCCGGTGATGTCTGGCTTGAGCAGGCGCTCAAGGAATTTGATCGCCAGGCGCTGCACGCAAAAAAACTCTCGCTCAACCACCCTGCAAGTGGAAAA
Source organism: Pseudomonadales bacterium (assembly GCA_017642855.1). Lineage (GTDB taxonomy): Bacteria > Pseudomonadota > Gammaproteobacteria > Pseudomonadales > Azotimanducaceae > UBA9659. Next base: position 110,632 of record JAEPOO010000005.1, on the reverse strand, counting down.
AAGATGAGTTGGCAGGCGGAGCCACCTGAAGACTTTATGAAGTTGCTCGATTTTCTCTATCCTGAGTAAGCTGCGATGAAAAGAATCGAGCCTGACTGGCGGGCACACGAAAACGTTCGTGCTTTCTTTACCACTCGTGTTGATGGCGTTAGCGTCGCCCCCTATGAGAGCTTTAATCTCGCTTTGCATGTTGGCGATGAGCCGGATCGTGTAAAGAAAAACCGCCAGTCACTTGATTTGCCCTCCGAGCCGTTTTATCTGAACCAGGTACACAGTAATCGTTGTGTGCTCGCGACGGAGAACTCCGCTTCGGTCGAAGCTGACGCGAGCTTTACCAGAACACGCGGCCAGATACTGGCGATTATGGTGGCCGATTGCCTGCCAGTACTATTTTCATCGCGGCAAGGTACTGTCGTTGGCGTTGCGCATGCCGGATGGCGCGGACTCGCAAATGGCGTTCTCTGTGAAACGGTCTCAGCAATGACGACAAAAGAGAAACCGGAAGACTTGATGGCTTGGATGGGGCCTGCAATTAGCTCGGATTGCTACGAAGTAGGTGACGATGTTCGGGAACAGTTTTCTTCGTCCACCGGTTTTATTGAGCGTGATAATCGGAAATGGCAGATGGATCTCTACGCTGTAGCGCGAGAACAGTTGGCATCGCTGGGTGTCTCAGTATCGGGCGGCAACTATTGCACCTATCGAGAGGAAGCGCAGTTTTTCTCTTATCGCAGAGATGGGGTAACGGGCCGGATGGCTGGTTTCATCTGGTTGAGTTGACGGAATCCGACTAGTTGCAGTTGTCGCGAACGCTCTGGCGAGCGGCAGACATTCGATCAGCTTTCTCTTCGTCGGTCAGGAAGCGGACATCACCGTTGTCGTCTTCGACCCTGATTCGCGAGTAGTTAGCGAGTTTCTCAAGATTGACCTGGGCGACGCGGCAGTTGGACCTTCGGATTTTCGCGTTTCTTGCCTTGTCCTCTTCGATCTGGGCCATTTCCTGCCGGAACTCCTGGTCGGTCTCCAAATCTGGCTCCGGGCCCTCCTCGTTGGGAACATCTTCATCCGGTTGAGGTGGTGGGAAGGTTGATCTTTGATGGTATCCGAACCGGACATCTCGGCTGTTGATATACTGGGCATCGTAGCCCTGAGGATTTCTTTCCGAGTAGTTGACGACGCCATTTTCATCAATCCAGGTGTAATAGTCTTCCTCTGCTGAAGCAGGCAGGACCAGCAGGGCGGCGCAACATAAACCTACAGCAAATTCTAACTTTCCCATGTAACTCATCACAGAAAAACAATAATTTGGCAATTTTACTGTAAGATGCCGAGTTTTCCCATAGACGGGGTTGGCGCTGGTTTGCGCCAGCGCAGGCGTGGGTTAGAATGCCGGCCCCCGCGAGGGGACATTTTGAAGTTTTGTCATTAAATCAGGGGAATATCGTGGAAAAGTTATCGGGCGGCGACATGCTGATCCGTGCGCTGCAGGACGAGGGTGTTGATGTCATCTTTGGCTATCCTGGCGGCGCGGTGCTGCACATCTATGATGCTTTATTTAAGCAGAATCAGATTCAGCATGTACTTGTGCGCCACGAGCAAGCGGCAACCCACATGGCGGATGGCTACGCTCGGGCGACTGGACGGCCCGGCGTCGTGTTTGTGACAAGTGGACCGGGGGCGACCAACGCAATTACGGGTATTGCAACTGCCTACATGGATTCCATTCCCATGGTGGTGATTTCAGGACAGGTTCAAAGCCATTTGATCGGTACAGATTCATTCCAGGAAACCGACATGGTGGGTATTTCCCGGCCCGTTGTGAAGCATAGCTACCTGGTAAAACGCGCCGAAGACATTCCGGAAACCATCAAAAAGGCGTTTTACATTGCAACGTCTGGTCGACCCGGACCTGTCGTTGTGGATATCCCGAAGGACATTACGAACCCCACCGACTTCTTTGATTATGACTATCCGGAGAAGGTTTCACTGCGTTCCTACAGTCCGGCGACGAGAGGACACACCGGTCAGATAAAAAAAGCCATCAAGCTTTTGTCAGAAGCCGAGCGCCCGATGATCTATACCGGGGGTGGTGTTATTCAGGGCAATGCCTCTGAGCAACTAACGGAAATGACAAAACTGTTGGGCTTTCCGATCACGAATACGTTGATGGGTCTTGGTGCCTATCCAGGTACAGACCCACAGTTCCTCGGCATGCTGGGTATGCATGGCACCTTTGAAGCCAATAATGCCATGCATCACTGTGACCTGCTTTTAGCAATTGGCGCGCGGTTCGACGATCGGATTACCAATACGGTTTCGAAGTTCTGCCCTTACGCCAAGATTGTTCACGTGGACATCGACCCAGCGTCGGTTTCAAAGATCGTGAGTGCGGATGTTCCGATTGTTGGTCCAGTCGATGTTGTCCTTGATGAAATGACTAAATTGCTTGAGCCGGAAGTTGCGAAGCGCAGCGACAAGCAGAAGCAGATGCTCAAGGAATGGTGGGAGCAGATCGAAGGTTGGCGTCGACAGGAATGCTTGAAGGTTGATCGCGAGGGTGTTTCTGACGAGACCATTAAACCGCAAGAAGGCGTGCAGGCGGTTTTTAAAGCGACGGACGGTAAAGCTTATGTCACCTCTGATGTAGGTCAGCACCAGATGTTTGCGGCACTTTATTACCCGTTTGATGAGCCTCGAAAGTGGATTAATTCCGGAGGCCTCGGAACCATGGGCTTCGGTTTGCCTGCGGCCATGGGTGTTCAGATGGCGTTTCCGGATGAGCAGGTTGTCTGTATTACCGGTGAAGGCAGCATCCAGATGAACATTCAGGAGCTCTCCACCTGTTCTCAATACGGTCTGCCGGTGAAGATCATCAACCTCAATAACCAGTCTCTGGGTATGGTGAAACAGTGGCAGGATATGCAGTACGAAGGCCGCCACTCTCACAGTTATATGGATTCGCTGCCGGACTTCATCGCTTTGGTTGAGTCCTATGGTCATGTTGGATTCCGCGTTGAGAAGCTCAGCGAGTTGGATGACACCTTAAAAGAAGCCATGTCCCTCAAGAATCGCCTGGTGTTCGTCGATATCCTCGTTGATCCAAAAGAACACGTGTATCCCATGCTGGTAGCACCGAACGGTTCCATGCGCGATATGTGGCTCAAGAAAGGAGTACGGACGTGATGCGCCGAATTATTTCCGTACTCATGGAGAACGAGGCGGGTGCTCTATCCAGAGTTATCGGTTTGTTTGCTCAGCGTGGCTACAACATTGAAACACTCACGGTGGCGCCGACAGAAGATGAAACGCTGTCGCGTCTGACGCTTACGACACCTGCGGGCGATCATGAAGTAGAGCAGATAACCAAGCAGCTGAATAAGCTGATTGAAGTGGTGAAGCTGGTTGACTTGACTGAAGGTGAGCACATCGAGCGCGAAATGATGTTGATTAAGCTTAAAGCCACCGGCGCACAGCGGGCAGAGGTGAAGCGAACGTCGGATATCTTCCGTGGCCAGATCATTGATGTAACGCAGAACGCTTACACCATTCAGTTGACGGGAACCACCGATAAGCTGGACGCATTTCTGCGCGCCATTCCTGAAGCCAGTGTGATGGAAGTGGTCCGATCCGGTGTTTCCGGGATCTCCAGAGGTGATAAGGTTCTTTCATCTTAAGCAGGCTTAAGATGATGCGGCAGTGACATCGGAGATCTGTGATACCTTTAGGTCACAGATCTGATGTCGCGAAAGCACGGCTCGAATAAGCAAGGAGCAATCAAGGAGCAATAATGTCAGAGCAGGACCCTGCAGCGCCCGAATCCACAGTGACTCAACTACCGGAGCGTCGTGGCCTGAAGAAAGGCGTGTATCTGTTGCCCAACCTCGTTACGACGGGCGCGCTTTTTGCCGGTTTCTACGCCATCATCGCAGCAATGACCGGTGCGTTTGAGGCAGCGTGTATCGCGATTGTTATCGCCGGTTTCCTGGATGCGTTGGACGGAAGAATCGCGCGCCTGACCAACACAACCAGTGAGTTTGGCGTGCAGTACGACAGCATGTCTGATCTGGTCGCGTTTGGTGTTGCCCCTGCGGTTCTGCTGTTCAGCTGGGCGCTCAGAGATCTGGGTCAAATCGGCTGGATCATTGCCTTCCTTTATATGTGCTGTGCGGCGCTTCGTCTTGCACGATTTAATACCTCACCGGATACCAAAGTGTTTTATGGCCTGGCGAGCCCTGCCGCGGCTGGCACCATGTCGACCATGGTTTGGACCTGGGTAGATAACCTTCCACCCATGGAAAGCCTGCAGATATCTGTACTGGTAGGCATATTTGCGACGGTCGTAGCGCTGCTTATGGTCAGCAATGTGCAGTACTACAGCCCCAAGAACATCAAGGGAAGAGTGCCATATCCTTATATGATCGGCGCTGTGCTCCTCTTCATTGTTGTTGCCGTGTATCCGCCCGGCATGCTGTTTTGCGTCGGTCTTGCCTATGGCAGTTCAGGTCCTATTCAGGCTGCGCTGCGTTTTGCGCGAAAATCGGAAGACCCCGTGTAACATCCCATCCGCGAACCGGTCTTAATCGTATACAGAGGATCAAAACGCGGAGTGAGATATGTTGATCAAACGCTTGGAACCGGGCGCTATTAAGCCCTCCGAAATCACCTCAGAAAGCACCTTTATGAATCGTCGTCAGATTCTGACAGCGATGGGGTTAGGTGCTGCTTCTCTCGCCACCGGTGTCAGTCTCGCGAACGTCAGCGATAGACAGCTCTACACCTCCGGTGCGCCTTTCACTGGTCCTGACTGGCTGGAAGAAAAGCTCAGGCTGTTAAAACCGGGTGAATTCTCGACAGGTGAAGACGCCACGCCACTAGAGTATGTGATTGGCTATAACAACTTTTATGAGTTCGGTACGGGCAAAACAGATCCGGCAGAACATGCAGGAAGCCTAATCACTGATCCTTGGAGTGTTGAAATTGCGGGTGAAGCTGAGGTCACCGGTAAGTTCACTTTGGAAGACATTCTAAAACCGCACGATCTGGAAGAGCGGGTTTACCGTTTCCGGTGTGTCGAGGCTTGGTCGATGGTTGTGCCCTGGGTCGGTTTTTCGCTGGCGGATCTGATCAAGAGATTCAAGCCAACGTCAGATGCGAAGTATGTTCGTTTTGAAACACTCTATGATCCTGACCAAATGCCTGGGCAGCGTGCACGATTTGCAGCGATTGATTACCCTTATGTCGAAGGGCTTCGTATGGATGAAGCCATGAACGAACTCGCATTCCTTGCGGTAGGTGTTTATGGCAAAGCGATGCCCAACCAGAACGGCGCGCCTATCCGTTTGGTTGTGCCCTGGAAATACGGTTTCAAAAGCATTAAGTCGATCGTGAAGATTGAATTCACAAAGCGGCGCCCGCGAATCACCTGGGAGCGAAGCAACCCGCGAGAATACGGCTTCTACTCCAACGTGAATCCGGAGGTGGATCATCCACGCTGGAGTCAGGCATCTGAACGAAGGTTGCCCAGCTCCCTTTTCTCGCCGAATAGAATCGAAACGTTAATGTTCAATGGTTACGCGCCACAGGTTGCGCATCTTTATCAGGATATGGATTTGCGCAAGAACTACTGATGTTGAAGCCCCTTACTTTCCTTGTTAGCTTAGTCCCGTTTGCGTATGTCTTATGGCAGGTTTACCTGTTACAAACAGGTGCGCCGAACAGTCTGAGTGCAGATCCGGGCAAAGAGATTTTGTTGCACCAGGGTGAGTGGGCGATTCGTTTTCTGCTGATTACCTTGCTGATTACGCCGCTCAGGCAGCTAACGGGTTGGAATAGCCTGCAAAAGATCAGGCGAATGCTTGGCCTCTTTGCGTTTTTCTATGCCTCGACACACCTGTTAGCTTATGTGGTGTTCCTGTTGGAGCTGGACTTCGCCAACCTGACGGCAGATATTCAGAAACGGCCTTACATCACGGTGGGGTTCGCGGCTTATCTTCTGCTGGTGCCTCTGGTGATAACGTCCACCAATCGGATGATGCGAAAACTCCGAAAGAACTGGGTTTTGTTGCACCGCGCCATCTATGGTATTGGAATCCTCGCTGTGACCCATGTCGCGTGGCTCGCAAAATCCAGTTATGCGGACGCGGTCGCTTACGGCGCCATCGTCGTTTTGCTCTTGTTTTTAAGGGTTTTTGAGCCGAAGTTTGGTTTGTTCCGGCAGGCTCTCAAACCCGCGTCGTAAATATCTTCACGTTTTGATGATTAAGCCCTAGACAGGGCGAAAAACCCTGTTAGAATGCGCGCCTCTCATGTCATAGCGACGTAGAGAACCGGGGCCTCCGGAGCCGTAAAATTATTTACGAAAAAATCACTGAAAGGTGGTTGTATTGGGGGCTCTAAGGCGTATAATGCGCGTCCTCAATCGATGAGATTGAGGTCTGAATTACCGGCCGTAATTCAGAGGCTGTACCGGAATCGGGCAGCCATTCGGATTTACCAATTGATGAAATCGCCCGTTGAATAGTGAGTCAACGTGGGGTTTTTTGCGCAGAAAGTTCTGCAGACATGTGGAAAACCTGTGGATAAAGTAAGCCCGAAATCGTTCTTTAACATGGTTGGAAACAAACAATAGGTGTGGGTGCTTGTTGGTTGAATGCGACAAATATTCAGCAACAAGTTACCTAGGTCATAAACCAAGTCTTTCGGGACACGTCCTTAAAGACAAAGAATATGATCTCAGCGGAAGGTTCACCGACCGGAAGCTGACAATTTATTGAGTTGCGAAGTCACATTGCACACGCATGTGACGAGCATTACTTACTTTTAAAGGTAATTTTAGTTTTGCTGAGCCTCGCCTCATCAGGCTGGTAAAGATGATGAAGCGTTGAAAAGATTGGTGGCTTAAAACCACTACTGATGTCCTGAGGGAGCCCCAAAAGGGTGTAACGAGGGAGATTGGAAAAATACTCTTAAATTGAAGAGTTTGATCATGGCTCAGATTGAACGTTGGCGGCAGGCCTAATACATGCAAGTCGAGCGGTAACAGATCGCTGTGATCCCTTCGGGGTGAACTTGATGCTGACGAGCGGCGGACGGGTGAGTAACGCGTAGGAATCTACCCAGTAGCGGGGGATAGCCCGGGGAAACTCGGATTAATACCGCATACGCCCTACGGGGGAAAGGCGGGGATCTCTTCGGAGACCTGTCACTATTGGAGGAGCCTGCGTTGGATTAGCTAGTTGGTGGGGTAAAGGCCTACCAAGGCGACGATCCATAGCTGGTCTGAGAGGACGATCAGCCACACTGGAACTGAGACACGGTCCAGACTCCTACGGGAGGCAGCAGTAGGGAATATTGCACAATGGGGGAAACCCTGATGCAGCCATGCCGCGTGTGTGAAGAAGGCCCTAGGGTTGTAAAGCACTTTCAGTAAGGAAGAAAAAGCAGGGTTAATACCCCTGTCTTATGACATTACTTACAGAAGAAGCACCGGCTAACTCCGTGCCAGCAGCCGCGGTAATACGGAGGGTGCGAACGTTAATCGGAATTACTGGGCGTAAAGCGCGCGTAGGCGGTTTATTAAGTGGGATGTGAAAGCCCCGGGCTCAACCTGGGAACTGCATTCCAAACTGACAAACTAGAGTACGAGAGAGGGGGGTAGAATTCAGAGTGTAGCGGTGAAATGCGTAGATATTCTGAGGAATACCAGTGGCGAAGGCGGCCCCCTGGCTTGATACTGACGCTGAGGTGCGAAAGCGTGGGGAGCAAACAGGATTAGATACCCTGGTAGTCCACGCCGTAAACGATGTCTACTAGCCGTTGGGAGGCTTGACCTCTTAGTGGCGCAGCTAACGCGATAAGTAGACCGCCTGGGGAGTACGGTCGCAAGATTAAAACTCAAATGAATTGACGGGGGCCCGCACAAGCGGTGGAGCATGTGGTTTAATTCGATGCAACGCGAAAAACCTTACCAGGCCTTGACATCCAGAGAACTTTCTAGAGATAGATTGGTGCCTTCGGGAACTCTGTGACAGGTGTTGCATGGCTGTCGTCAGCTCGTGTCGTGAGATGTTGGGTTAAGTCCCGTAACGAGCGCAACCCTTATCCTTATTTGCCAGCACTTCGGGTGGGAACTCTAAGGAGACTGCCGGTGACAAACCGGAGGAAGGAGAGGATGATGTCAAGTCATCATGGCCCTTACGGCCTGGGCTACACACGTGCTACAATGGGCAGTACAGAGGGCCGCAAACCCGCGAGGGGGAGCAAATCCCAAAAAACTGTTCGTAGTCCGGATCGGAGTCTGCAACTCGACTCCGTGAAGTCGGAATCGCTAGTAATCGCGAATCAGCATGTCGCGGTGAATACGTTCCCGGGCCTTGTACACACCGCCCGTCACATCATGGGAGTGGGTTGCACCAGAAGTAGCTAGTTTAACCTTCGGGAGAACGGTTACCACGGTGTGATTCATGACTGGGATGAAGTCGTAACAAGGTAGCCGTAGGGGAACCTGCGGCTGGATCACCTCCTTAACCTTTTGCATTATCGGCAAGCACTCACAACCTATTGTTTGATTCCAGACCAACTTCTTTTGTTTTCAAAAGAACGGTCAATGTATAGATATCAGAAGTCAGAAGACTTGAGATTGAGATCGAGTTGTACTCAAGCGGTTCTCGTAGTCTTCTGACTTGTGCTGTCTGGCACAGGCTCCGGTAGCCCCGGGGTTAGCTCTTTAATAATGTGTATAAGTGATAAAGTCTGTAGATCTTAAAGTTTGAATATCAAACTTTAGGTGACACAAAATTTGACATCCGCAAATGCAAGAAGGACATCTTTTTTCCTGTGTCGTTACCTCAAACGCAACGACCAGGAGTCTTTCCAAGATGGACTTCATTCATTTGTTTTTAAAATTCAAGAACAGAGAAATCTGTTCAAGAGTTCGTATATTTCAAGCGTAATTATCCGGTAGATAAACCTATAGCTTCGAACAAGACCTTGGTTCGCAAGAATCAGCTTCACAAAAGGTAGGTCTGTTGTAGTTCTGAATCGCACTCCGCTTTTCAGATCGTTCAAGTTATATGGTCAAGCGAATAAGCGTATATGGTGGATGCCTAGGCAGTAAGAGGCGATGAAGGACGTTGTAGTCTGCGATAAGCTCGGGTTAGCTGACAAACAAGCTCTGATCCCGAGATTTCCGAATGGGGAAACCCGGCCGTAAGGTCATCATGCACTGAATACATAGGTGTATGAAGCAAACCCAGGGAACTGAATCATCTAAGTACCTGGAGGAAAAGAAATCAACCGAGATTCCCTTAGTAGCGGCGAGCGAACGGGGACCAGCCAGCAATCTTTATCTATTTTGTTAGGAGAACGGTCTGGAAAGGCCGGCAATAGAAGGTGATAGCCCTGTATCCGAAAGCAATTTGGAAGAACTAAGTTTGCAACAAGTAGGTCGGAGCACGTGTAACTTTGACTGAACATGGGGGGACCATCCTCCAAGGCTAAATACTCCTTACTGACCGATAGTGAACTAGTACCGTGAGGGAAAGGCGAAAAGAACCCCGGAGAGGGGAGTGAAATAGATCCTGAAACCGTATACGTACAAGCAGTAGGAGCCCTTCGGGGTGACTGCGTACCTTTTGTATAATGGGTCAGCGACTTACTTTCAGTAGCAAGCTTAACCGTTTAGGGGAGGCGTAGGGAAACCGAGTCTTAATAGGGCGCCTTAGTTGCTGGGAGTAGACCCGAAACCAGGCGATCTATCCATGGCCAGGGTGAAGGTTCGGTAACACGGACTGGAGGCCCGAACCCACCTATGTTGAAAAATGGGGGGATGAGCTGTGGATCGGAGTGAAAGGCTAATCAAGCCTGGAGATAGCTGGTTCTCCGCGAAATCTATTTAGGTAGAGCGTCATATATCACCATAGGGGGTAGAGCACTGTCTCGGCTAGGGGGCCATCCCGGTTTACCAAACCGATGCAAACTCCGAATACCTATGAGTGTAATTATGGCAGACACACGGCGGGTGCTAACGTCCGTCGTGGAAAGGGAAACAACCCAGACCGCCAGCTAAGGTCCCTAAGTTACAGTTAAGTGGGAAACGATGTGGGAAGGCATAGACAGCTAGGAGGTTGGCTTAGAAGCAGCCACCCTTTAAAGAAAGCGTAATAGCTCACTAGTCGAGTCGGCCCGCGCGGAAGATTTAACGGGGCTCAAACTGTACACCGAAGCTGCGGGTGCACGTTTACGTGCGCGGTAGCGGAGCGTTCTGTAAGTCTGTGAAGGTGAATCGTAAGGTTTGCTGGAGATATCAGAAGTGCGAATGCTGACATGAGTAACGATAAGGGGGGTGAAAAACCCCCCCGCCGGAAGACCAAGGTTTCCTGCGCAACGCTAATCGGCGCAGGGTTAGTCGGCCCCTAAGGCGAGGGCGAAAGCCGTAGTCGATGGGAAGCTGGTTAATATTCCAGCACTTTTAATTACTGCGATGGAGGGACGGAGAAGGCTAGGCTAGCGCGGCGATGGTTGTCCGCGTGAGAGGTCGTAGGCTGAGATCTTAGGTAAATCCGGGGTCTTAAGGCTGAGGACAAGGACGAAGTGAACCTTTGTGTTCACGAAGTAGTTGATGCCATGCTTCCAGGAAAAGCTTCTAAGCATAGGTAATTAAGAACCGTACCCCAAACCGACACAGGTGGTCAGGTAGAGAATACCAAGGCGCTTGAGAGAACTCGGGTGAAGGAACTAGGCAAAATGGCACCGTAACTTCGGGAGAAGGTGCGCCGGTTTTGGTGATCCCCCTGCGGGGTAAGCTGAGGCCGGTCGAAGATACCAGGTGGCTGCGACTGTTTACTAAAAACACAGCACTCTGCAAACTCGTAAGAGGACGTATAGGGTGTGACGCCTGCCCGGTGCTTGAAGGTTAATTGATGGGGTTATCTTCGGAGAAGCTCTTGATCGAAGCCCAAGTAAACGGCGGCCGTAACTATAACGGTCCTAAGGTAGCGAAATTCCTTGTCGGGTAAGTTCCGACCTGCACGAATGGCGTAACGATGGCCACACTGTCTCCACCCGAGACTCAGTGAAATTGAATTTGCGGTTAAGATGCCGTATACCCGCGGCTAGACGGAAAGACCCCGTGAACCTTTACTACAGCTTTGCACTGGACTCTGATTTTTCTTGTGTAGGATAGGTGGGAGACTTTGAAGCATGGTCGCTAGATCGTGTGGAGTCGACCTTGAAATACCACCCTGGGAACGTTGGGGTTCTAACTTGGACCCGTTATCCGGGTTAAGGACAGTGTATGGTGGGTAGTTTGACTGGGGCGGTCTCCTCCCAAAGAGTAACGGAGGAGCGCGAAGGTACCCTCAGCATGGTCGGAAATCATGCAATGAGTGCAATAGCAGAAGGGTGCTTGACTGCGAGACATACACGTCGAGCAGGTAGGAAACTAGGTTATAGTGATCCGGTGGTTCTGTATGGAAGGGCCATCGCTCAACGGATAAAAGGTACTCCGGGGATAACAGGCTGATACCGCCCAAGAGTTCACATCGACGGCGGTGTTTGGCACCTCGATGTCGGCTCATCACATCCTGGGGCTGAAGCCAGTCCCAAGGGTATGGCTGTTCGCCATTTAAAGTGGTACGCGAGCTGGGTTTAGAACGTCGTGAGACAGTTCGGTCCCTATCTGCCGTGGGCGTTTGAGAATTGAGAGGAGCTGCTCCTAGTACGAGAGGACCGGAGTGGACGAACCTCTGGTGTTCCGGTTGTGATGCCAATTGCATTGCCGGGTAGCTACGTTCGGACAGGATAACCGCTGAAAGCATCTAAGCGGGAAGCCCCCCTCAAGATTAGTTCTCACTGGGACTTAGAGTCCCCTGAAGAGCCCTCGAAGACTACGAGGTTGATAGGCTGGGTGTGTAAGCGTTGTGAGGCGTTGAGCTAACCAGTACTAATTGCTCGTGAGGCTTGATCATATAACTTGAGCGATTCTCGCAAGAGACTCGACCAGGCTATATAGGATAAAGACCTTGAAATAGTCGGATAGATATTAAGATTGTATGAGCGATAAGCAGCCCTGAGCTGTGGATAGCGAAATACAAGCGTCGTATCAGTATCAAAAACGATGTCTGCTTTATCACTAATACACATCCTTATCTCGACCGTAGTGTAGAGATCTGGGTAAAGAGTTTGTAGGTCATCCAAGCGGGAAGCGCGGATGAACCGAAGGCACGCCGTTACAGCCTTGAGGGAGGGGATCCTTTAAGAAGCCGAGGACGGCGATGCCACATCAGTTTGCCTGATGACATTAGCAAGTAGGTACCACCTGATTCCATCCCGAACTCAGAAGTGAAACTACTTAGCGCCGATGGTAGTGTGGGAGGTCCCATGTGAGAGTAGGTCATTGTCAGGCATTTAAACAAAAGAAAGCTCGCCGAAAGGGGGGCTTTTTTTGTTTTAGGAGCCGGGATTTCTTCTTTCTGACACGATTTCTTGCATGCCGTCCCACTCACTCCAATGATCACACAACTTGTCGATTGAAATCTGGTAGGGATCGTAGCCATCCGGATACTCTAGAAACTGCCCGAAGTAGCCGCGATCGGGGTGATCACTGACACCATGTGCAACTCGACGAGTGCCTTCGTTTGGGTTCCCCTCTCTTGCACGTCGAATACGAAAATAAATGTTCATTCTGGGGTCCGAACCAAAGTTTGGTGTAGGAGTGTGCGGGCAACTGTGCAGGGTTATTACTGCGTCGCCTGCTTTGAGCAGTATTGGCGTCAGTTCTGGCCAGGGCCATTCTTTTGTAGGGGTGCCTGCAGCTGCTAACTTTTTCGTTTTTTCTCGGATCGCATCGGGTAGACCATTACAGTACGGTTTGCCGTCGTCTCCTATCTTTATTCTCGGCCAGCCTGGACCTTCTGGACCAATAACACCACCAGCGTCTCGTTGGGATCTAAAGGAGCGTTCGACTTCCTCGTGCATGCCTTTTAGGACGCCGAGCTGACCATTGCCGGGGTGTTTCTGATCATTAAGGGCGACGCCGACCAGTGCCGTATAGCTGCCATAAGATAAAGATCGGTTCTCATCTATCCAGAGCAGACCATCATTTGTGCCTCTGATTTCATCGTTTTCGCCAAAGTATTTTGTGCCGTCGATGGGTCTGCCGGTTTCCATATCGATTTCATCAGCGTTGTCAGGAATAATCCCGCTCCATCCACCATCCACATGAATGCCGGGTTTGCCCCCAAGCCGATTACCTCCCGGAATCACAGCAACTTGGCAGCTAATAACAGGCGGGAATGGTCCCATCACATTACTAAGAATCTCAGAAAGACAACTGTCATTGAACAACCCCACGACATTGTCGTGAGTGGCAAGTTTTCCGGGTACCAAAAGACGATGTTCATCTTCTGGTAGATGCTCGAAAATCAGTTTTCTGGCTGAATCCAAGGCGTCACTGGAGATCGCGTTTCGGATAATGACGTACCCGTTTTCATAGAGCTCCAGTTTTTCTGCGTGTGACAAATCGGTTTTCATGGATTTTCGTCTAGTCGGCCAGAGCTCATTGTTTAGAGAGCACTTCGAAACGTCAATATGGGACCTGCAAATGAGGTTCTTGAAGGCCTCGAAGAGCTTGAGACTTCTGGTATATCGAGAGTGCAGCTAATGGAAGTGCTGCCCAAATCCCTTGCTGTGTTGGGAGGATCGAGAGCAGATGTAGTTACCACCTGATTTGAATCCCAGAATTGGCCTATCAAAGAGATTGCGCATGTCATCGAAATTTTAGAAATTCTGTTGTACCTAGTTTTCATCTATCCATGCGCTCAGGATGTTGATGTTATCTGCAAGTCATTGCGTTTGTTCGTTTCGAATAGCTGAAAAATCACTGCTCCCTCGGTCAATAGCGCCAACTAGCTTTCAATAACCGTAGAGCAAATTGCCAACCCCGGCAGAGAGCGTCGAATCAAGGTAGATACGAACGATCAGATTGTGTGCCTTATCGGTTCCACGTTCATGCGCGACCTATGGAAGCATGAGTATCATTTCGTTGTAGTGCCAGAAGGTTGGAACCCATGGGTGATAATCTTGCTTTCGGTACATGAACAAAACCGGGCGGTGTGTTGTGGTTGAAGTAGGTAAAAGTTTCAGGTGAGAAGGTAGCGCATCAGCGACGGTGTCTCTTGGTAAAGTGGTGAATGTGAAGTTTCCGTCATAGTGAGCGTGGTTCTTGAACGTCCCTATTGGATGTTTATGGAAGGTAGTCGACTCCTTGGTCAGGCTTTTCAGAAAAGCCCACATGACTTACAAGTATCAGAAATAGAAGGAGAGTTGTCTTTGTGTCCACGAAGATATTTGCGAATGGCGCCTCTTTGTTCTCACTCGATTTTGTCGCTTGAACAAGATTAAATGTGAACACTTTCTTATGGTGTTCTTGAGTTGTCTGGCAGGAAAGAAAAAGTTGCAATCGTAGGTGGTGGATGTGGAGGCGTAACAACCGCTCTTGAGCTGAGTCATCCTCGTCATCAGAATCGATACGATATTACGCTATATCAAATGGGTTGGCGTTTGGGTGGCAAAGGCGCCTCAAGCCGTGGCGTTAATGGAAGAGTAGAAGAGCATGGCCTACACCTTTGGCTTGGCTTCTATGAGAACGCTTTTCGATTGATCCGTGATTGTTATGAAGAGCTGGATCGAGATCCGGCATCATGTCCGATAGCGACCTTCGAAGATGCTTTTCAGATGGACGACTGGGTGTCGGTGACAGATCGGCTTGATTCAGGGGAGTGGGATGTCTGGACCGCGAAGTTTCCCCGTACCCCGGGGCTGCCAGGAGATCCATTCTCCGAGAGTAATCCGTTTCATTTCCACAACTATATCCGGCAAGCCATTCGACTTTTAATTGAATTGTTTGCCTCTCTCTCGAGCGAAAAGGTAACCGCCGACACTGAAAAGTTTGCGAGCGGAGAGCCGGAGGAGCGGTTGGAGCGATTACTGAAGGTTGGCCAACTAGCAACAACCGCTGCAGTTGTGGAAGCGATGGCGCTTCTCCATACGATTATCCAGAGGTCGCCTGGCAGCCTCGCAAGCTTGGAAGGATTAATTCAGAGGGTGCAAGACACCGCGCGTCGGCATCTGCACACGCTCGCCCTGGCTGATAACGAATTACGACGAATTTGGACCATCGCGGATCTCGTTTTGGCCTGTCTTAGAGGTGTCTTTCGGTTTTCGCTTTACTCGCATCCGAATGGCTTTGATGCCATCAATGACTATGACTGGTTAGCGTGGCTAAAATTAAATGGCGCTGATGAGACCACACTGGAATCTGCGTTTGTTCGAGGCAGCTGCTATGACCTGACTTTTGCGTTTGAAAAGGGTGATCCTGAAAAGCCGGCTTTTGCGGCAGGGGTCGCCCTTCGCTGTGCGTTGCGCATGTTCTTTACCTATCGCGGCGCTGTCTTCTACAAGATGAGCGCGGGTATGGGTGAGATTGTTTTTGCGCCGATTTACGAAGTCCTCAGGCGTCGCGGCGTGACGGTTAAGTTTTTTCATAAACTGACAAATGTTGATATAGCTGAAGACGGCTCCGGTACTCATGTGAGTGGTTTGCGCTTCGATATTCAAGCAGCAGATGCGCATGACTATGACCCGTTGGTCGACGTAGGTGGAGTACCTTGTTGGCCTGAAGCACCACGATTTAAACAATCTTCTGCGTCTAAAGACCTGGAACGACAATTTGACAGTACAGTGGTGGAGAAAACGCACCTGAAGGTGACACGCGATTTTGACTATGTCGTTCTGGCTGTGAGTCTAGGCACCATTCCAGAGGTGTGTGGTGACATTCTTGAACGCGATGAAAAATGGCGCCTCATGGTAGAACATGTAACCACTGTGGGTACCCAGGCATTCCAGCTTTGGTTAAAGGAGGATATGGCAAGCCTCGGATATAAAAGACCTGGCGGTAATCTGTCTGGATTTGTACCACCGTTTGATACCTGGGCAGATATGACTCGCGTTGTAGAGTACGAAGGTTGGCAAGATAAACCAAGGTCATTGGCTTACTTCTGCAGCAGTCTTTCTGAAGAACAGCTAGCCTCTTCGGAAAACGCTTCAGGCTTGGTTCAAGAAAATGCGCGTAACTTTTTGGATACCCAGATTTATCATCTTTGGCCGGGTGTACGGGGTGAAGACGGTAAGTTCAGGCATGATCTGGTCTGTGATGATGGGATTTATTTCAGAGCAAACTGGGAGCATTCGGAAAGGTATGTGCAATCGCTGCCTGGTTCCGTACGCCACAGAATTTCCCCTCTCGATCGAACCTATGACAATCTTTCGCTCGCCGGTGACTGGACGCGTAACGGCTTGGATGCAGGATGCGTAGAAGCCGCGGTCATTTCAGGTCGTCTGGCAGCCCATGCGATATCTGGATTGCCCTTGCTCGAGGACATTGTTGGCTTTGATCATCCTTAGCGACAGCTACCTTGCATATTTTTTAGTGTGTATCATGAAGAATCCCCGCCCAGGCCAAGTCAAGTGAGGAGTACATGGAAGACGGCGAAGAATCTGCGCGACTGAGCAGATCAGATGTTGAACGCACAGAACCCAATAGAGACTTTCTTGGTGTCTGGCGTCAGCAGACCCCTTATGAATCTCATGATTCCCTGATCGTGGCAGGCAAAAAATCTGCAGAAGCCCTCTCTCCACATGAAATTGCAGCCGAAGCGGTTGCTAATGGATACGATATGGTTGATGAATTTTTAAGGCAGGACAAAGACCCGGATCCATTCGGCTTTACTGATGCTATGAGTGGTGGTCCTGCGATGGATGATCTATTGAATGGCATTAACGGTGGTGCAGGTTTAATGAACACTGTCGCACACTTATTCACGCAGCAAGTACAATTTTGGAATCATCTTTTCGACCAGCTTTTGCAGGGAGGCGATCTGGATGCGGTTTCTGCTTTCGAAGACATCACAGGTATGAAGCCTCATTCGAGTTCTGACGCAGACGTTATTGTTGTCGCAAATCGATCCATTGATGCGAAACTGACCTGGCGGGGAGGCGATGCGCCTGAAGGTGTGATTCGTGTCACTAATCTTTCGATGTTAAATAGCAGCTCAGAGGAGTTGCCTCGAGGACTCAAGATTGAATTTAAGTCAGCACTGAATACCGACCATAAAGTGTTGGAAATCAAAGTACCTGTGTCATTCAAACAGGGGCGAATCGTAGGCATATTGGTGGATGAGGCAGGAGATGACTGCGGATACTTGTCTATTTCTGCCGTTTCGGATTAACCATGAATCACTCGAGCCTCGTCAAGGAAGTGCTCGATGAGTACTCCGGGCTGACTCGTAGTCGGATGCTGGCCTACCTGCCTGAAAAAGAACCCAAAGCCTATTTATACGATATTGCCAGGGACTACCCATTGCGAGGCGGTCGCGGGCTCAGGCCGAGTATTTGTATAGCTAATGCGAAAGCCATGGGTGGCAGTGAGAGTGCTGCCATTTTAAGTGCGGTCTCCATTGAACTGATGCACAACGCCTTACTCATTCATGATGATGTGGAGGACGAAAGTGAGCTGCGTCGTGGGAAAGGCACGTTAAACGAACTTCATGGCATTCCTGTCGCAGTGAATGTCGGTGATACGTTGATTCTGATGAGCTTTAAGCCGCTTATGGACAACCTAGAGCAACTTGGCTCGGGGCTGACATTTCGAATTTTGAAGGAGACCATGCGAACCTCTTGGGAAACAGCAGAGGGACAGGCTATGGAGCTCGGCTGGCGTAAAGATAATGTGTTTTCCCTAAACGAGCGCGATTACCTTCGGATGGTTGCCAAAAAAACTGCCTGGTTGACCATTATTCATCCGCTTCGAGTAGGAGCATTGATTGCCGGGAAAGACGATGCAACGCTCGATGCGCTATTAAAGATTGGGTTGTTTCTTGGCGCCGCATTCCAGATACAGGATGATCTTTTAAACCTTACTGGAGACCCTGCCAAGTATGGAAAAGAACTTAACGGGGATATCGCCGAAGGTAAGCGAACATTGATGCTCATCCGGCTGTTTAAACAAGCCACCAAAGTCGAAAAGCTGGAACTGGAAAAAATCTTCTTTAAGTCTCGCGAGGCACGGGTCGAAGATATCTCCAGAGTGAGAGCAATGATGGAAGATCATCACTGTATTGAGTACGCACGTGCTGTCGCTCACGGCATGGCAGGTGCTGCACTTCATGAATATGAACAGGTTAGTGAATATCGGGGCTCTGACCGTGATGCGAAGTTTATTGAAGGATTGATTCACTGGGTTATTGAACGCAATTAGAGAGAGGGTGATTCATGGCGAACGAAGAAAAAGCGATTGGTTCCCGTGTTGAAAATGAGTTGGCGTTCGAGGAAGTACTCAGTCGAGTGTTCCCGCTGCCAGCGGACGCGAAACAACTACAGAAAATCGTCGATGAGCATCTGAATCATCAGGATAAGCTCTACTTTCAAGTAACCTCACCTTTCGTTTACATGCAGCTCCTCAGCTACGCGAAAATGAAAGATAAACCGGCGTCGGAGTTTCATACCTCGCAGCGTGAGTTGCTCTTCATGGTTCCTGTTGAGTGCTACGAAAGAATTGAAGATGAGATCCATGATGATGAGGACGATGGGTTTCCTGTATATCAGTTCAACGGGCACAGCTTTCGCCTTTCCCAATCCAGAAAAGCCAGCGTGACGCCTTTCATCTTTGTAGATAACGAGTTATCTGTTGTCACCGGTCGTGAAGAATTTGGCTGGAGTAAGGGGTTGATGGAGATTGTGCAGACTGACTCTGGCTGGGTTGATACTGTGCAAACGAAAAACCTGATGGTGGCTATTGATGTCCGTGGAATCCGGGACAGCAAGGTGAATCGTCCAAGAGGAATACGTCTCCTCGAAATCAATCGATCGCCGGGATTCAGACTCAACCTTTCCGGTGAGTTACTGATGAAGCAGATTCAAGATCGGCTGGATGAGTTGACCCTGATTCTGGATATCCAGTCTTCGTTGGCGAGTTATTTTCTGGACACCTGGAAAGGACTATTGGGCCTTGGGCTTAACAAGCATCCCACCAGAACAAGCACTTCACGTGTTAAGCATTATCTGGGCTCCCTGGTGCAGGACATGCGTCGCTATATGGGTAACACTATTGGTGCCAAGGAGTTTCTGGACAGTGGTAATCCCGATAATGTCGCCTATTTCTCAATAATTCGAGCCAAAGCGAAGATTGTTCGAATCCCGGAGTACGGGTTCCTTGGCAGTATTGAAGCGATACTGACAACATTATCCGGTGGATTTTCCATCAAGATTTCTGCGTTGGAGTCCCACCCTGTTGTTGAACGCCTGGGCTTGAAGTTCAGCGAGATCGAAAAAGGTGTTGATGGGGCACCCGACCAATATGTGATGGCGCCGGTTTTCCCTTTTTGGCTAAAAGCGGATGTTGAGTACAAGGGAAATACGGTGATTTACGAATCGCTTTATGGAGATGACGTCAGCGGCAAAATCAATCATGAAGACCGGCCAGAGTATATGGAAGAATACAACAGCGTGAACTGGGAGCAGAATTCATGAGTGAAGGAATACATTACGCGTCTGGAAGGCGCGGTGTTGGTACCCAGGCGCTGAAAGGGCCTTATCGCTCCTCCGGAGTCATTCGGGTTTACCGTCTGGAAACAAAGACCAATTGGTTGCTCCGTTTCAGGCATGAGTATTTGAACAAGCAGTTGGAAGGCGCTGGCATAACAGTCAGTCTGCCGGAAGATGATTGCGTTTATCTGGTTGATCATGACTTTAATGAAGTGGAGCATGAGAAGGAAGGGTTGGTCCTTCAAGACAGAAGCATTCAGTTTCAGATACCCGTAGATGTCTCTCTGGGGAAAGATATCGCCGGAGAGGAAACGACTTTGAAGCTTTCAATACCCGTCTTTTCTTTCAGTGCTTTTATGGAGAATGTGATTACATCAAATGAATTGCGTGGTCCGAACATGCTTTACGGCAGCATTGAGCCTCAAGAATCGTTGGGTTTGGATGACTTTGCAGCCGACGCGGATGCCAAGGTTGTCTCTGACTTGCGTGTACTGTCGACACCAAAAAACAAAGAAAAGAAGAAGCTAGTTCGTAGGCCGCTCTTACGTTTACGTAATTCAAGACCTGAGTTTCTGGAGCATCAAACGGATATCGATGTTGGCGAGATTTTTTATGAAGGGTACAAGGTCAACGATGTAGAGGAAAGGGTTCGGCCGCTAGACTACTTAACCAATTTGTTCGCCTTCAAACAGTTCGCCTTGAATTCTGCTGGTCCAACCGCCTGTTACCAAGCGATAGAGCTGATTCAGCGAGATTTTGTTGAGGGAACCTTTGGTGATGCACGTTTGATAGGCGGTGTTAGAGCCAACGAAACTGATTTCCTGAAGGCACACTGGGACATTACGGATGAATGTCTCGATGAGCGTGATAGGACAAGACTAGAAAGATGCAAACTTTATATTGATTACACCTCGGACATGAAAAACATTGTTAGGCAGTTAGGTATATATACACCTGGCGTGTTTAGAGCGAGGGAGGCGGTGCCAGGATGGCGAAGACGCAGGTATTACGAAGTGCGTCCTTCGGCGTATATGAAAATTGATATTCGAAGACAGGGTCTGGAAGGCTACGCGTTGAATGAACAACTGGGTGAGACGCTTTGCTATAGAAATTCTACAGTGGGCAAGTCTAATGGATGGAATTTCAAAGCTGGTTTCTCTGACTCCATTCCAAAGTATCTGTGATGCTATCTTTCAAAGGTATTGTTGAATAACTCACTTCGACTTGAGGTAACGGTTCAGTCATCAGGAAACTTAAGAGCGCGGGAACTGGTGTGTTGGTACCAAAAGACTGCATTAATGCTTCAAGGCCGCTTGTGCCGGCAGCAATCAATCCACGACCGTGTTTGATCAGAATAGGTTGATTTCGGTCGGAAATGTTTAACAAGCTTATAATCTCCGAGACACTTGTCTCGTGGCCTCCGACGAGATTTGGACCCGGTGCTTGACCTTGTTCAAGAAAACCAACAACGGCATGTGCCAGATCCCGCGCATCAATCACATTGAGTGTGGTTTCCATGGCCACTGGCAGCGCTCCATTGATTAACAACCTTATTAGAGAGTTCTCCCGGTAGTCGCCGGGGCCGACAACTGTAGTTGGATTAACGCTGATTGCGTTCAACCCGCCTTTTGTGGCGTTCAGCACCTGCTGTTCTAATCGCTCTTTGAGTACATAATAGGGCGAGCTGCGTCGCTTAAATTTCTGATATCCGGTGTCTGTACCGAGGCAAGTCACGAAACTGCTGATGTAGCAAAGTCCCGCATTGGCCTTGATACAGGCGTCAATAATTTGTCTTTGCCTTTCTTGTGCGTCCTGGTAGTAGCCTCTGCCCACGAAAAGTTCCAGTGGGTAGGGTGCAGCCGCATCGATGACCCAATCGAATTGGTGAGCGTTCCTGCCTACGTAGTTTATGGGTGATTCAGAGACTTCAATCTCTACGTTGAGGCCGGAAAGCTTATGAATGCTCGCTGGTCTCGCAAGCGCTGTTGGATGGTGCCCCTCGCGATGAAAGGTCTCGACCAGATTGCGACCAATATGGCCTGTAGCCCCGACAATCAGGACGCGAAGGCTCATGCGGTTTGTGAGATTAGACTCTGGGCGTGGTTGTAAACCTTGCAGTCACCCAGGCTCTCTACACGACCCAGTGATGTCGACACGGTATCGACTGCGTTGGTGACCAGGTCCCCCACTGAATCGAATTGGCTTGCCGCCACCTTGACCGCCCAATACCTCTCGCCCCATTGTGACGATGTGTTCAGAGCCTCTTTGAAGTTTGAAACTGCTTCTTCTCGTTTCTTGAGTGCATTCAGTGTGACAGCTTTGACACGCAGGATGTCTGGTAGAAACAAACAATCTAAGTTCTTTCGCGCCAACATCTCTGCTTCATTGATGAGTTCCAAAGCTTTCGCAGCGTCACCTTGGTCTAATAGGACTTCAGCGTAGTCTCTAAGAATAGCTGAACTCATGATGCCAAACGTTTCGCCAACGGATACTGAAGAGCTGACAAACGTTTCTTCGTGCCGACCCATTCTGGAGAAACACCAGTCTCGAAATGAAAAACCTACCGCGAAGTAGTATGGGTAACCTCCGGCTTCTGATTTGCTAATCAATTCCGTTGCAATTCTCAATGTTTCTTCGACCAGGCCGAGGTCTCGGGTGATATGTAGGTTAAAGGCAAGTGTCATAACCTCTGCGAGTGGGTCATCCAGGTTTGCCGCAAAGCGGCTCGTTTGCGCTGTTTCCAACAGGGCAAGATCAACTTCACCACGAAAGAGATACGCCCATTGTCGGTAGAGGCGAGCATAGAGGCCAGGATCTTCACCGTAGACCCGCATAAAGAGACTGTGATTCGTTGGTTCGTAGTGCTCGATAATCTCATCGTAAAGGTTGACGGCGGTGTCGAATTTGGCCTGCCAGAAGTTTGTGGTTCCCGCAGCAAACAAGGACGATAATCGCATGTGATCCGGCGCCGAAGGATTCTTCCGAATAGTCTCCTCGAGTCTTTCTTTCCATGCGATTGTACCGTCTTTGCTGGCCGTACCGAGTTGATGACTCCAAATGCCATATTGGATAGGAAAGCCTTCCAGGCCAACGTTCAAACGCTCACACAATTTCAAAGCGGGGATGAGTACGTCGGAGTGCTTCTCTTGTGAGGCGTAGCCATCGACCGAGTTCATACTAGCGCCCAGGGTGAGTAACAAGTCTAACTCCGTTCGATCTCGTCTTAGTGATTGGGGTTGTTGACGAACCAGAACCAGCGCGGATCTACAGTTTGTCATCGCCTCTCTGTGCGCTGCGATTTCAGCGAACTGAGATCCTGCTTGTTGATAGTACTCAATTGCGAGTACAGGTTCGTCTGCATGCTCCCAGTGTTTGGCGAGCAGCTCCGGACTGTTTGCTCCACTGTCTTTAAAAATGGTCTCCAATGTATAGGCTACGTTCCGGTGCACGGTTTCTCTTTGCTGGCGGACCATGGAGTCGTAAATGGCATCGCGTATGAGATCATGGCGGAACATACAGAGTCTCTCTCCATTGGCTTCGCTTACCGTTACGATAATATCCATCGCCTCCAAATGTGCCAGATCCTCCAGTGTGTTCTGCTGGTTATATAGAACTTCGTTTAGCACCTCGACGTTAAACTCCCTGCCAATCACGGCAGCGACCTGGGCGATGTGTCTTGCCTGCCCAAGCTGATCGACCCGTGCAGATAAGGTGTCGTTCAATGTGCCAGGGATCTGGAAATCTCGATCAGGGTCTAGTTGTATCTGGCCGTTTTTTTCGATGATGACGCCTGTATCGAGCAGGGTGTTGGTAAGTTCTTGGACGAAAAGTGGGTTACCGTCAGCCTTCGAGATAACAAACTTGGGAACCTCTGATCGTATGATACGGTTATCAAGTCTGTCTCTGATGACTAAGGTCAGCTCCTCCTCCGTCATTTTTGCCAGTTTTATTGTGGAAACGTCTATCCCGCTGAGTCTATTCTGGTCGAGAACCGGCCGTGCTGTGACGATCAGCATGAATTGTTTAGATTCGGAATCCTCCTTTAGTTCTTTGAGCAACTCCAATGTTGATTGGTCAACCCAGTGGGCATCCTCCAGCACAAGGATTAAGGGTTTTTTCTGTAAAGCGCTGTGCGTGATTTTCTTGAGTAAACCCTCGATTCGATCAGAGTAGCTGTCTTCCTCCTGAGAGTCAGCGAAAAGAAATTTGTATAAAACTTCGCGACTTTGTTCGTCCCTAATACCAAGGCTAGTAAGAAACTTTTTGATTTTCTCTCGACGTTCTTCCCGCTCCTCGCGCTCTAGGAGTCCTATGATCTGTCGCAGCAGGCTTTTGATTGGCAAAAGCGCACTGCCTTGTCGATAGGCGCTACATCTGTGAGCTAGCCAGGTCGCTTTCCCCTTGGTTTTTTCTTCGAACTCGTACAGGAGTCTGGATTTTCCGATTCCGGCATCGCCGGTGATCAGTGCACAGTGAGCGGAGCCAGCGACGACCTGTCGAAACTTGTCTTCAAGGAAAGATAGTTCCTTTTTGCGTCCCGCTAGTAGACCAACACCCTTTTGTCGCTCGATGTCGAATCTTCGAACATCCTTGTGGCTTGTCACCCGAAAAACAGATTGCCGGTTCGATATTCCCTTGATTTCTTTTTCACCCAGATCCCTACATTCGAACAGGCCGCGTGTAGCCTGAAAGGTAGGTTCGCTGATGACCAGTGTGTTAGGTTCAGCGATGGTCTGCATACGTGCAGCGATGTTTGGAGTATTTCCCACCAGAAGGCGCCCTTCACCTGAGACGTTGGTGATGATGCCGCTGCCATGGTGAATACCCACGCGAACCTGTAGTTCGTGCTCGCCGCTTGAGACAGACTTGATCGCGCTAATGATGTCCAGCCCAGCCCGTATCGCTCGCTCTGTTGCGTTTTCCATTGCTGTGGGGTATCCGAAGTAAGCCATTACGCCGTCTCCTAGAAATTGGGCAATGTAACCGTTCTGCTTGGAGACAGCGGCTTTTACGAGACCCTGGTAGATTTCCAGAATCTCTGGGACATCGTCATCGTCGATGGTTTCGGTATACCGTGTGAAGTTCACAATATCGCTGAATAATACCGTCACCTGCCGGCGTTCTCGCCCTGTACGGTCGGATATGGCAAAGCCGTGTCCGCAGTTACCACAGAAATTCAAACCTGGCTCGCTTACATAGTCACACTTTGGGCAGATGTTCATTTGTTGCCTTCTAAAGATTTGGCGACGAAGCGCCAGCCTTTTGATGTTCTGTCTGCGGTACGTTGAAGTGGCCCTGATGGAAGACTCTCAGAAAAACCTTTTGCGACGCTCGCGAGGGTATCTGCGGTGTTTGTGGCGATTGTTCTTGTCAGGCCGTGTCGTCCCGCTTTCAATCTGAATAGTGACCTTGGGATAGCGGTAGCGAGTTCTCTGCCTATGTTGTTGTTTAGCAAGCGACCTGAGATTGGACTGAAGGCGCGGGCGATGATCCGCTCTTCAGCCAATAGTTCTCTGGTAGCAATACTTTTTGCTCGTGATCTGAACCACTTTGTATCCTGGGTCCTAAGCAATCTACTAAACGCCACGGCGTCAAAGATTCCTTTGTTCAGGTAAACACCCATGATGGCGGTTCCTGAGAGTGCTGCATCGCCAATGACGCAGACCCGCTCGTGCGGTGCTACGTTAGTTGCGAAACTGGTTTGCTGCCTAATTGATAAAGGCGGCGCTAACATTTCAGCGAGGATTCCTAGTTTTCTTGCGACGTTTTCTATGTGACATTCAATGCTTATTTGGGATGATCCAGGGTAGTTTGTATAGAGCACGGTCTCGTTAGCTAGTCCGAAAACTGCCGTATGCCTTAGTGCCTCCGATGGCGTCTCACGGATCAGCAACGTTCCTGATTCATAAGTCTTTGGGAATCTGGCAATCGCGATATTCACTGATCGTTCATGACGTTTCTTTCTTATGCCGAGAAGTTTTAGGCAACCAGCGATGTCGCTATTTGCTCCGTCCGCGATTACAAGCCGATGGCTGGTGAACGTGCCCTTATCGCTTCTGAGTTCGACCCTGTCATATGAAGTTTCGATGGAAGAAACGTCGACGTTATAATTTATGGTTACGTTAGCAGTTTCATTGGCTCGGTCGGTCAAATGGCTTTCTATGTCGTTTATGCTTGCAATGGCAACAATCTTTCGCCGAAACGCGAGTTCATTCAGATCACAACTCGAACGGCCCGAACGTCTGAGATTCATCTTGTGATAAGAGATGGGTAAAGCGGGCTCTTCCCCTGTTTGGAAGAAAGCCTCATCGATTGGATGAAAGATTTCCTCGGTGATCGGTAGACCGATATTATGGAGATTCGTGAGAGTTTGTTCGTCGACAATCACGGCCTGAAAACGGCGTGATTCTTCATTCCTCCTGCTCAGTTTTGCCCGTTTTTCCAGAACCAGCGTTTTCTTGCCCTGAAGTGAGGCGTGTAGAGCAGCGGTTAGTCCGGAAGGTCCGGCACCGGCGATGATGACGTCGTAATCAGACACGCCCTGCTTCTTAGGTCGTTAATATAAGAATAGTCAGGCTACCTGAGAACGCGTCGCGTTCACAAGCCAGTCTGAGATAATTCCGTTGACGCACTCGGGTTTTTCAAGGTGTGGCCAGTGCTTTGCCTCATCAATCACTACTGTCTCTAAGAGTGGTACAGAATGCAGATTCGATTGTTGTAATTCTGAACCAATCCAGGGGTCTTTAGCACCATTAATCAATAGCACTGGAATATTAACAGGTCTTGTTACTGACTCTCTTGACCAAAGGGCTCGATCGAGATTGGCGCGATAATAATTCGTCATCGCGCTTATCGCACCAGGTCGAAAAAGGTTTTTTAGGTAGATTTCTGACGCTTTAGAATCGACGCCAAACCACGTGCTGACTCTCCGAGCGAGCCAATAGTGTTGATAGCGGTAATAACGCTGGTGAGCAATCAACGAGACGAGTTCAACGGCAGGTGACAGCAGGTACGGAATATATGTGGCTGAGCGCAGCAGTTGTCGCCAGCCGGATAGTTGATAGATCAGTGAAGGATGATAGATTCCTAGGAGTATCATCTTGTCGATAGGCTTGATCTGCCTTTGGGCGAAAAACCAAGCAATCAGTGCGCCCCAGTCATGCGCCAAGATAGTTATCTTTTCTTTTCCTGTAGCCTTGATCAAAGCTGAGACATCGTCGAGAAGATGATCCATGTGATAGTCGGTGAGCAGCTCGGAGGATGTTGATCTGCCATAACCGCGTAAATTAGGCACCCAGACTTCGTATCCTAGATCTATGAGTTGCGGCACTTGATACCGCCAGGAGACTGCGTGTTCGGGAAATCCATGTAGACAGAGTGCAAGCGAAGCGCTGTCACCTGCTGTATAGACTTCAAGTTTACCCTTGGGTGTCTGGATAAATTTTATACTCTCCATCGCCTATGCCTGCGCGACCGAAATGCCAATACCAGGCAAAGATTCGACCCAAAAAAAGCTGCTAAATGAAGCGGCTTCACACAACGTCTGAAACTCTGCACCTGTTCGATGTTTGATGAAGCCTGGGTCCGCGATATCCGAAAAGCGTTTGGCGAGTCGATTGAACCATTCCGGACCAGGATCTCCAATTATCAAAACGCCATCAGGGCGCAGACACCGCTTGAAACCTTTGATCGCGGCTTCTGCGTCGGGGTAGTGATGGAATGAAAGCTCGCAGAAAATCACGTCAAAGTAGTTTTCGAATAAGGGATTAGGATCCCCGACATCAGACTGAAAGAAAGCCATATTGGTGAGTGAGAGATCACCGGCTCGTGAGGCGGTGTAATCCACCATGCCTCGTGATAAGTCAGCAGCGATGACCTCGCATTCAGGAAAC
The DNA here is from genome assembly GCA_017642855.1 of Pseudomonadales bacterium. Classification (GTDB taxonomy): domain Bacteria; phylum Pseudomonadota; class Gammaproteobacteria; order Pseudomonadales; family Azotimanducaceae; genus UBA9659. The sequence continues at coordinate 83,141 of JAEPOO010000005.1, read as the reverse complement.
GTTTGCGCCAGTTTGATTGCCTCGGTGCCTGGACCGCAGGAGGGATCTAAAATGCGAATACGAGTATTCAGGTACGGTTTAAGTAGGGTCAACATGTCCGAGAAGATAGGTCCAGAGAATGGCAGTACAGCGCTCTCATAAAGTGGCGCAATACTGTCGAAGTCCTCTACAAGTGGGTAGTGCTCTGGAATCTCCCTCAAATAGACTGGCTCTCGATACATTGTCGATAGAGATGGCCCGAGTCCTTCCCTTTTCTTGACACGTGGCAAAGTTCCCATTGCCAAAGGTCTATGAAGCTTCAGTTTCCTGCTTACTTTTGCAGGTCTAAAAATGGCCTCTGACCACCAATATAGATGCGCCGCCATCAGCGGACCAAGAAACCTGGCGATAGCTTCGTTAGACATAGCTAAAGGGTACTATTTTTCTTGAGCTATCGCATGGTGGCACTTTTTACAGATTCGAGTGGGTCAATAGCCATAAATGACGATAAATTGATGGCGAAGAAGGGCGTGATATCGCTAGTGGATCAATCTGGGAGTATTGCTGTTAGGTTAGGAGAGAAAGTAACCGTCCGAATTGAAGAAAGTTTGGACAATGGTCTAATGTGGAGTTATCTGCTCATCGATGGAGACGGTCTCACGCGCCAGGCATCGAGATCCATGACTGATGATGAGACTAGAATTGAGTATCGGAAGTTTGTGCTTCAAACGCACCGGACGGGAGGGATCGAATTTCGAATTCTTTGAAACAGGCCAGTATCGAGAGCGGCGTAAAGCATTTGTACGTGGCGGTGGATGTCGTGAATACCGAGGTTTAATGACATGAGTATTCTTAAAACAGTATCAATATTTTCAGGGCTTTCTGATGGTGAGGCGGCTGAGCTTGAAGCCCAGGCGATGCGTCGGATCGTAAAGAAAAACACCATCGTTATTAGCGAGGGAGATGAAAGCGATTCCATGTATGTCATTCTGAAAGGCAGGGTTCGAGTTTTCCTGAATGACGCAAACGGAAAGGAAGTCGTTATTAACGACATGGGAAAGCATGAGTATTTTGGAGAATATGCACTGTTGGATGGCAGTAAACGTAGCGCATCGATTATTACAGCGGAAGACTGTGAGTTTCTGGTGGTCAGTAGAGAAACGATTTTAGCAACGTTTCGAGCCAATCCCGATACTGCGTTCTCCTTGATAGGAGATCTGGTCGATAGAATAAGAGAGCTTACGTTTACAGTAAAAAATTTGGCGCTGATGGACGTTTACGGAAGAGTTGCCAATACCTTGCTGAGTTTTGCAACGGAACAAGATGGCGTATTGATCACTGAGGTAAGGTTGACACAGCAAGACATCGCGAATCGTGTTGGTGCGTCCAGAGAGATGGTGGCGAGGATCATGAAAGATCTTGAAACCGGCGGATACATCTCTAAGAAAGGCAAACACATTGTCATTAATGAGACGCTGCCCAGCGGTTATTGATTTAAGTAGACGCTTTTGAGTCGCGTCCTTGCGCGGCTTATCACCCGATCGTAGTGCTCCGGGGTCAGTGTCAAAGCCTCACATATCTCCTGTTTTGTCTGGTCCCCCAGATAACGGCGAGTCAGTATATCCCTGTCTCGAGAAACTCGAAGTTTCTGGATCTGGGCTTTCAACGTATCGGACGCTTGCACTTGCATGCATTCTGACTCTTGCGGGTGTTCGGTAAACACAACGTCAGCGAGGCAATCCATAAGCTCAAGCTGGTTGTCCTTTTTTCTAAGCCATCCGTAAAAGCTGAATTTCGCCGTCGAAAAGACATAGCTCGTAAGTTTATTGGGTTTCTGGATGCCCTCGCATCTCAGTCTGTCTAGTACGAGAATCAGAGCATCGTGAGTAATGTCCTCAGCTCGATTTGGATCACCAATGAGTTTTGTTAGCAGTGAGCACAATTGGGGCCGGAATAGGCGTACGAATTCGTCTTCGGCTCTCTTTTCACCCCCAGCGATTCGGGCTACCAGCTCGGTATCGTGAAGTTCTTGCTTGCTGAAGTTTGATTTAGTCTTTCTGAAGACATCCTCTGTTATATCTAGTGAAACAGCGCTGCTTGTGATCTCTGCGACCGAATTCATGTTTCTGCTCCGAATGCGAGTTGACTGAACGATACGGAGCCGCGAGGTCTAAGGCTGTGAAGTATTGGGTGCAGAAAATGTGAAAAATTCACATTTTTTTGGTTGTTCGACTTATGCTAGAGACATGATGCGCTTTAACTGGATTTGCATGCCTTTACTGGCATTCGCCTTGGAAGGATTTGCCGCTAAAATCATCGGCGACGAGAGCGAAGACACCCTTTTCGGCACGCCCTATGCAGACACTTTCTATGGTGGCGACGGCGCTGATACTTTTGTCATTAACTTTCTTTCGGAAACGCCTGACGAGATCCTCGATTTTGACCCACAGGAGGGTGATCAAATCGAGCTGACCTTCCCCGAACTGAGAGATTTTGGCGATTTAGGAGACATAAAGTTGGAAAGTGGTCGCTTCAAAGTGAATCGACGAGGGGTCGTGACAGTAAACCTTGGAGCAGGCGACGTTCCAGTGGTCGATGCGAGACGGACGGGCATGAAGTTGGAACTGGATCAGCGGAAAGGGCGCTTCCTGCTGAAGTTTGAAATCCCTATCGGTGGCCCCTAAGAAATCGCTCCAAACGATCGAAAGCTTCTCCTAACACCTCAACACCGTGGGTGAGCGAGAATCGCACGTAATCTTTCGTCTGCTCACCAAAACCAATACCCGGTAATACTGAGACTTTGGCTTCGTCGAGAAGCTGGCGTGCGAAGCTGGAACCGTCCTGGGCGATTGCTGAGACATTCAGCATCAGGAACATCCCAGCATCGGGGCAATGACAGGAAATACCGGGTAACTGTTCGATTCGCTCAAGCGCATAGTCACGGCGCTTCCGGTATTCTTCTTTAATAGAGGCAATGTATTCAGCGTCGTTTTCCAACGCGAATGCAGCGGCGTCTTGGATAAACTGGCTACAGCCAAACACGGTGGCCGATGTGAAATCCAGAATGGGGCCAATAGCATGGGGTTCTGCAACCACCCAGCCAAGACGCCATCCGGTCATTGCGTGAGACTTGGAAAGCCCATCGATGATGATGACATTTTCAAGGCTCGTCGCAGCCCGTCTTGCTGAAATGTGCGGCTTCTCGAACGACAACATCGAATAGACTTCGTCGCAGACCAGCCAGATGTCTCTTTCCCGGGTAACGTCGGCGAGATAGCGAAGCTCCTCTTCCGACATGACCCTGCCGGAAGGATTGCCGGGTGTGTTGAGCAGCAGTACGCGTGTTGCGGGCGTGATGGCGTCAACAATCGCTTCAACATCTATGCGGAAGGCATCTGCTGCGATGGTGGGGACTTTCACGATTTCTGCGCCGATGGACCGAAAAATACCCTGGTAACCGACATAGGTTGGCTCTGTGACAATCATCTGGTGATCGGAATCCAGCAGACAGGAAAGTACGGAAAACACAGCGTTGGTTGCACCTGGAAACACAACGACTTCGTCTGGCGAAGTAGGTTTACCGCTGGCCGCTGTTTCTATTTCGGCAATTTTTTCCCGGAGCGGCAGCTCGCCCATACCTGGCGAGTAGTGCGTACGGCCTCGATAAAGGCTGGTCACCGCGTGTTCGATAATAGGATCGATCGTCGGCAAATCGGGGTCGCCGACTGACATCACGATAATGTCCTCTCCCTCATCCTTGCGAGTCAGGGCCTCAGTGTGGACCTCCCAGAGATCATCGTTGTCAGTCGCCAGACGCGATGCGCTCTGGCTGAACCGCGGCATAAACATGGTGTAGCTCAGTGGATGCGCCGGGCAGAGGTTTCAATGACGGTCAGCATCTGTTTGATGGTTGCCGGGAATTTCAGCTTCCAACCGTCTTCCTCTCTAATCAATGTATAAACCAGAACATCACTGCCCCTAGTGTCATCCTGGTGCATGTTGAGGCGGGCAACGATATGCACCAGATCCTCTGTCTCATCAATGTGGCCGAGAATGACTCGATCGTCTACCACCAGGTGCTGCGCGCGGGCAGCCTCCAGGATTTCACCAGCGAGACTTTCCAGATAGAAGTCGGCTGTGGCGGCACTGACGTCTGACATGGATACTTTTCGCCCGAAGATTCTTCTCTGAAGCCGATAAACGCCATGGTTAGCCTGATAACCGATGGCATCATCCATGATCGTTTTGAGATTCATCATGCTTTCGGTATCCATTAACTGTGAGATACCGCTGAAATCCTGTCCCGTCAGCACGCCGAAATATTGCTCCAGAGTTGCCTCCGGTGTGTCAGAAGCGAAACCAGTTTGGAAGGTCATGAGCAGGATCAGGCCAGTCAGGATATGCATGGAAATGTCCTCTTGTGTATGCGGTAAGTTTAACTCGTTTTCTCGCTCGAATGATGCTCCGTCATCCATTTGCATGATCATTTTTCACAGTTGAACCAAGGCAACTTTCTTTGACCTAAGCAGCGCTTCATTGAACCTGATGCTCGATGACATTGTTGACTTTCCGCCGGTTACCGTCGATGGCGACTGGCTGATGAACGCTGCGGTTTGGTATACCGTTATGGATAAGGATGTGGTGTTCAGCGCGGCGATTGCTGAAGTGAAAGGTGATGTTGAGATTCAGCCCTGGGTTTACATGATGTCGGTCAGTAACCGTGACTAGAGATTGTCGGGGGAGGTTGTAGACCAGCGAGGGAGAGGGAGTAACCCTCGCTGGGAGTCAATTTCCTACAAACTATTGGTGTCTTGTTATAGGCCATCTCCGTTTTGTGTCGTCACCGTTTTTAGAGCAAGGGCGATGCCAACTTTCCTGAACGGGCTTAAATGCGCTATCTGCCTGACTTCCCGGTAATACACCTCTTGAGTATCTAACCGCTCGCGCACCATCGCAACGCATGGTGTAGGATGCGAGCGTTGTTTGGCACCACGATAGGGCGTCTTATGGGTAGCACGGATCAATCAGCCATGAATATCCAGGCGCAGGCAGAGTTACATCACGCTTTATGGCTCGGCCTGCAACTGATGGTTACCACCAATCGCTCTCCCGATGAAGTGGGTGACTGGATGTTCCGTCTGTTTCGTCGCCAACACTTGGATAAGTTTCTCTCGAGTTTTGGGAAGCTGGGTCTGATGGATCTTCCCGATGCTGTCGCCTGCGCGAAGTATCACGTCATGGCGAACAGCATCGGTGGGGTGTCGGTAGAGTATATGTATGAAGGCGACCAGAAAGCCTGGGTACGTTTTCGATACCCCCGGTGGATGTATCACGGCCCGACCATCTGCGGCATGCCCGATGGTGTGAGCCGGGGTTTTTTGAACGGCTGGTATGCCTATAACGGTGTGTCCCTGAGAAACCCCAGGCTCGGCTTCGTGTGTGTCTCGGAAGACATGACCGGTGAATTTGGTCTCTGTGGTTACTTTAAGGAATACGATCACGACCTCTCAGATGAGGAACGGCTGCAGTTCGCCAGCGGTGAATTGCCGCCTTCCTATAAAGCTGAGGAACAACCGGTTCTACCCAAAGATCAGTGGCCCGAGGAGCGCCTGAAAAAGGCGAATCGCAACTATGCGATGGACTACATCAGAAACGGCCTCATTGAATTGAAAGCACTACTTGGCGATGAACTAACGACTGAATTGGGTGGCAAGGCAGCGCGTTTGATTGGTTTGCAATATTTGGCGCAGACGCGCGACATCATCGGCGTTGCAGACGGCGATCTGACAACGGCGTCGGATTACCTTTCGAAAATGTTCAGTGGCCTAGGTGATCGTGTTGAAGTTCAGGCAGGTCTCGATGAGATCACGCTAACGCAGCACGACCCTCGGATTGTCCGAGGCATGGAAGGGGATGAGCGCAATACGGTGTTGAGTATCTGGATTGAGCTGTGGCGCGGCGCATTGTCATCGTTCAGACAGATGAAAACTGCAGAGGTTGATATTGGGGATGATCAGATCAGGTGGGTGATTCGGGAGAGGGTCGCTTAAGCGGCCGATTCCCGGGCGATCAATGGTGCTTCCTTTTCGACAACGCGGCAGGCGTATTCGAGACAACGCCCACAACCCGTGCCCAGGCCCATCTGCTCGGAAATGTCGTCCAGAGACATGCCTTTAGCCAGGCATTCCTTGAGCTGGCGGCTATTCACGTTTTTGCAGACACAAATGATCATGTGGCGTACTATAAATGAGAACGATTCGTAATATCAAGTTTATTTGCAGTGTCCGATGAGAACGCTAATGATTCTCAAGTCATTGATTTATAACGATTTTCTTTGACATTGCCCGCCTGGGCGGTATCATCACGGCTCAAGTGTTGGACGAGAGAGCCAGATGAAGCCACAAGACCCCAAAATCATTGATTACCTCAACCAGGTGCTCAAAAACGAGCTGACGGTAATCAACCAGTATTTCCTGCACGCCAAGATCCTGGATGATCGCGGACTGAAGAAACTTGCTAAAAAAGAGCGCCACGAATCCATCGAGGAGATGGAACATGCGGAATGGTTGATGGAACGAATTCTCTTCCTCGACGGCCTGCCTAACCTTCAGGACCTCGGCAAGTTGATGATCGGCGAAACCGTTGAAGAGATGTTTGAGTGTGACCTTGAAGCAGAGATGATCGCCATCCCAGTGCTGCGTGACGCCATTGCTCACTGTGAGCAGCAGCGTGACTACATCACGCGAGAGTTGCTGGAAAAGATCCTCGATAATGAAGAAGAGCATGTTGACTGGATCGAGACGCAAAAGAATCTGATCAAAGAGATGGGCCTTCACAACTACCTGCAGTCTCAAACAGAAGCAGAATCCGATTAAGGATGTGTAAAATGAGAATGTGAAACGCCTAGTAATCATCCTCACCTTTCTGATTTCCGGTTGCTTTCTGCGCCGCCGGAAATCGACCCGATTGCGGATGCTGAACTCACTCAGCGGATTGCGGGGGTCGCTGTGGGCCATCCTGAAGCGGTGCTGCTCCCTCTGTCGGAGGAGGTTCGCCAGGCGCTTGTTGCACGCGTAGACCCCAACTGGGGTGACCTTAGAAAGTGCAAACATCTCAGCGCATTCTTCTTCGATGCCGACGAGATGAACATCCAATATCATGCCTGGTCTACCCTTGATCCAAACAACACTTTTTACAAGCGACAGGGTAATTGTCTTTCGATGAGCAGCCTGTTCGTTGCGGCGGCAAGGTATCTGGATTTCGACGGTTACTTCCAGACGGTCAAGGTGAGCCCCAGTTGGAGCCATGAGGGCAACACGATGATTCGTTATGAACACATTGTCGCTGCGGGCAAACTCGGCCAGACAGAATATGTGGTCGACTTTTTGCCGGAATTTGCCGGCACTGAAAAACAGCGATCTCGCATTTCGGATGAACAGGCGCTTGCACTCTACTACAGTAACCTTGCTGTGGAAGCGATGGTCACAGGCGATAATTCTGATGGCATTTACAAGTCGCTGCAGGGTCTTCAGCTCTGGCAGGACAATGCTAATATATGGAATAACCTTGGAACCGCCTATCGCAGAATCGGCGAAACAGAGCTGGCTGAGGCCAGCTACCGCAGGGCGTTAATGCACAACCGCGACAACTATTCTGCGCTCTCTAATTTGACGCAGCTCTACCTGTTAAATGGTCGGGATGAGGAGGCGGATCGATATCTGACTACCGTTTCTCGCTACTACCGCCGAAACCCCTATTACCATCTGCAACTTGGAGATATGCAGATTACTCAGGGCAAACTGGAACTCGCCAGAAAAAACCTACAGCGCGCTTTTCGCCTGGAAAAGGATGATCCACTCCTGTTCGATGCTCTGGCAGAAGCGTACAACCGTTTGAATGATCCGACGTCGTCTTCCGCATCTTCAAAGAGGGCTGAGAAGATTCGTCAGAAAGAAAGGCTGCGTAAGTTACAATCGATGGTAAACCCCGGCCAGCTCGTCCTCTAGTCCGCGCTTTGGTAAAGTTTTTCTATGTTAATGCTCACCCGAGAAGAGATTGTCGCCGCGTTTGATGGCGACGATGAAGACCTTAACGTTCCGGATTTGGATGGTATTGATTGGGAAGAACTGGACTACTTCGGTTGGGTGCATCCTTCCGGTCACCTCGGGTTTGTGGTTCTGCAGTCACCCAATGATGGGCAAATTCGAGGTGTTCGATTGAATCGTTCCACGCGTAAAGCGCGAAAACCTCGGATGGAAATGTGTTCCTGGTGTCACCACGTGCACAAAACGAACGGCACGGCGATGTTTACGGTTTCCGTTAAAGGCAGTGAAGGCCGGCACACACTGGGCAATGTGGTCTGCAAAGACCTGGATTGCAGCCTGCGCGTTCGAGATAAAATTGCCCCGGGCAGCTACATGCGGGAGAGCTTATATCGGCCTGCTAAAGTCTGGCGCATGCAACAGTCCATGCATCGCTGGCTCGGCCGCGCCAATCAGATCTGATTGTTAGATAACAAATTCCACGGTGCACCAGTCAGACGCTCCGACAAGGCTCAGGGCCCTGAATCCTGCGCCGAGCCCACTGATTGGACGAGTCACGCCGCCCAGAAAGCCATAGGTGTGTAAAGCGCGTCAAAGAACAACAGCGCCATCCAGTCCATGAACAGCCAAGGGACTAATCGACAACGTCAGGCAGCAAGGTTGCGGATTGGCTCGCCGTTTTCGATGCGCGCCAGGATTTCCTTGGTGCGTTCGGAACCTTCAGCTTTACCGAAAAGATAGCCTTGTATCGCTTCACAGCCCAGTGATTTGAGATACTCCAGCTGTGGATCGGTCTCCACGCCTTCAGCGATCAAGCTGAGCTTCAGACCTTTAGCCATGGCGACAATGGCGTCCACGATGCTGGTGGCTTCTTCGGTCTCGTTCATCGAGCTGATGAATGACTTGTCGATCTTCAATGTGTTGATCGGGAACTGTTGCAGATAGCTGAGGGATGAATATCCGGTACCAAAGTCATCAATGGCGATTTTGATGTTCAGCCCTGCCAGCTCGCGGAGTTTCTTGATGACGCTGGACATGTCGTTCATGATCACGTTCTCTGTGATCTCAACCTCTAGTGCTTCGCCTGGTAGATTGTGTTTCTGAAGTGCGCCCTTGATTTCATCGATGAAGGTATCCTGCTCTACCTGTATGCCTGAAAAGTTAATCGAGACCCTCACATCTTTCATGCCTTCGTTACGCCAACGGGCGACATCGGCGCAGGCGCGATCCAGCACGTAACGTCCAAGATCCAAGATGAGTCCGGTTTCCTCAGCGATTGGGATGAAGTCGCCGGGATAAATCAAACCGTTGGCAGGGTGCTCCCAGCGGATCAGTGCCTCAAAGCCGACCAGTTTCTCGGTGACAGAGTTCACCTGCGGTTGATAACACACTTTAATGTCGTCCGTGGAAAGCGCTTTACGCAATTCCCGTTCAATGGTCAGTCGTGCATTCGATGCTTCGTTCATCTCGTCATCGAAGAATTCGAAACCGTTTTTGCCGCGCTCCTTCACGGAGTACATCGCAAGGTCTGCCGAAGCAATCAACGCCTCGATGGTGCGACCGGCTTCAGGATACATAGCGATACCGATGCTCGAGGTCACATAGAGTTCATGTTCATCGACGGAGAATGGCTCGCGCAGCTCTTCCAGGACTTTTTCTGCGATTTTCGCCGCGTCTTGTTCGTGGTTCACGCTGGGAAGAATCAATGCGAACTCATCTCCCCCGAAACGCGCCAAGGTGTCACCTTTTCTCAGGCAGCTTTCTAATCTTTGTGAGACTGACTGTAAAAGCCGGTCACCGGTAGTGTGACCCAACGTATCGTTGACCCATTTGAACCGATCAAGGTCGAGAAACATCACCGCAAGGCGCTCTTTGTTTCGAGTCGCATGTGTCATGGCCACGTCGAGTCGGTCCTCCATCAGTACCCGGTTCGGCAGACGGGTCAGCATGTCGTGATACGCCTGGTAGTTGATGGTTTCCTGGGCCTGCTTTTTCTCAGTGACGTCCCGGGCAACACCATAAGTCCCTTGAACGGCCTTCCCATGGATGTTGTCGTTATCAAGTTCTACCGACATGGAGGTGGTGTCGAAATAACGGTGCTCGGAGTCATCTTTGCACTTCAGCTTTAACTCGACGTTATTGGACTTTCGTTGACCGGACCGTCTTTCCGTAAAGACATACTGGGCCTGATCCTGGCTCGGGTTGGATACGAGCTTTGAATAGTGTTCACCCAGCAGTTCGCTTTTGTTGAAACCGAGCGTTTGATAAACGGTGTCATTCAGGAAGGTAAAGTGCCCTTCTTTATCGAGCATGAACACGATGTCTGGCGAGTGGTCGACGATAAAGCGATGCAGATGCTCGGATTCCTCCAGCCTCTGGTGAATCGTCTGGTTGGCGAGTTCCAACTGTTTCTTGCTGGTGGCGTTCTTAACCGTCGCTAACAGTTCATCGGGCACATACGGCTTCTTTAAAAAATCGTAAGCGCCTTTTTTGAGTGCGTTGCGGGTGGAATCGAAATCGGTGTTGCCGCTGACCACGATGACCTTGACGTGGACATTATGGTTCACGACATGATCGATCACGTCATAGCCGCTGCCGTTCGGCATATTGAGGTCTAGCAGAATAGTGTCGTAGGGGTTTTGCTCCAGCAGATCGATGGCTTCATTGCCGCTGCTTGCAGTGTTCACCTGGTATCCCGACAGTCTCATAAGCTCATTCAGGCTGTCCAGCTGTCCTGGCTCATCATCAACGATAAGCACGGTGTTACAGATTTGTGTTTCGGTCAAAGCGTTCATTGGTCAGCCTGTTCTTGTTTGAGATTGTGGCAAGGTGATTCGAAACTCTGTGCCGTCCTGGCTCGTGCGATAACTGACAAAACCGCCGCAGCGTTCCGTCAGTTGTTTCACGACAGCAAGTCCTTCACCAACGTGTGCGCCGGCTTTCGTGCTGATCCCTCTTTTAAAAATGTCACCGACGCCGGTTTGAATGCCAGGGCCGGTATCGATGATCGCGACTTCCACCCAGATGGCGTTCTGAAACCTTAGATCGGATTGCGTTTGCAGGGTTATGGAACCGCCGGAATTGAGTTCTTCCACGGCGTTCTTGATGAGATTAGTCGCGATTTGTTTGAAATCATCCGGGTTGATACTGCCCATGGCCTGACGGCTCAACGGATAGTTAAAATGGATGTGTTCGTTGCCTTCATCAAACAGTGTCGCAACGGTCCGCAGTGCCTGATTGATGTCGCAGCGACCCCGACTTTGACCGGCGCTTTCAGGAATATCACGGAAGCGCCCGATAATGTCCGCGGCTCTCATGAGTTCGCTGCCGATGCTTTCCAGGGTGGGTTGTGCTTCGTGATCAGGGCCAAGTTTCAGGGCAAGTACCTTCAGATAGTTCTGCACGGTGGAAAGCGGATTGTTGGCCTCGTGGATGATTTCTCTTGCGCGGTTGTCGACATCTTCCAGGGCGATCTCGCGAGTCGGCGCGATGCGAAAAAGGCCACGGGCGATGGTGTTGAACGTGGTCATCAGTTCCTGTCGCGAAGAGAGCGTCATCAGTGCGGATGTTGTCATGCCCAATAACACAACTGCGGCGCAACTGGAGGTATCAGATTCTTCAAGGAGCACCGGAATGGCGATGCCGTCAGTCGCGCCGATCGCCTTAAGCGCTTCGTCATCCATCACGGTCATGGTGTGTGCAGGTGTTGTGATGGTTTGTCCCGTGTCCGCGGCTGCAACGATCAGTGATTGTGGAACTTCAAAATGGTATTCGCCGTTACTCCAACCTTTTTGGTTCTGGGTGAAAACTGCTACCTGATCTGTCGAGAATAGGGTGGCGCTGATTTCTTTCAGGCAAAACAGGCGGTCCATTTGGGTTGCCAGTCGCATGGTAGAAGCATAGAGATTCGCTTGTGACAGTTTCTCGACGAAACGGGCGCTGACGTCGGAAGCGGGATCGATCTGTTCCGGCGCACTGATCAGGTCTTCAAGAATCGATGAATCCAACGAAAGTAGTGCGGCGCAGGCGTTCAGATCAGCGGTTGGCCCATTAAGATTTGCCGCCGACGCCAATGTTCGGGTAAGCAGATGAGTTCCGTGCAGGGTTTCCAGGGGACGTTCGAAATATTTCAAAGCCTGGGCGAAATGCGGCTCTTGCAGTGAGACATCGGTGCCGATCAAACGAGCGATAAGTTCGACATCACGGACCTGGTCGGGATCCAGTACCGACATCAATGATCGACTGATGGCTGCGATGGCGTTGGTATTGGATTCTTCCTCAGCGTCGGAGCCCAGAGGCCGCGCTGCAACCTGATTTGCCAGCGCGAGTGCCAGATCTGAAAGTTGTTCTTTGCTGAATGCTTCGTGCCAGCTTGGCAGCGTTGCTGTTGAAGCTGCCTGCAGAAACGCCCTGAAAATTGACGTATCCGATTCGATGATTTCGATGAGTTTTTCTCGATCTGTATCGGGGTCCAAGTACAGATTGAGCAGATTTAAGAGCGTCTGAAGCATGGTGGGAGAAACATTACCCACTTGTGTCTTTAATTGAAGTGTTACTTCAGCAGACGACATCCCGTGATTTTATGATGATATTGCAATATAAACAATGACTTAGGCTCGCCAATTCAAGTAGGCATCTATGAGTTCAATCATGCGTTCTCGTCCGAAGCTGGATTCATGACCCCCGTGTACAATTTTCACCGGTAATTCTCTGAGACGTTTCATCGTTTGGACGTAATCCGGGATGTCTGAACCTGGTAATTCATCCAGCAGTTCTCCGTCATAGAGCGCATCACCTGAGAACAGTGTGGATGATGTCTTGTCCCAGAGGCCAATGCTGCCGGGTGAATGTCCGGGCAGATGAAAGACCTCCAGCGCACGGTTGCCGAGATCAATCACGTCACCCTCTGCCAGGGTTCTTGTGACGCCGGTTGATGTCACCGCGTAGCTCGCAATGTCGTATCCAGCTTCGGGCAGGGCTTTGACCAGGTAATCGGAGTATTCCTCGGTTTTGAGTGCTGCCTGGTAGTCATCCGGGAAATCCGAAATCCGCAGCCAGCTGAATTCGTCGTAGGCCTCCATTGCTGGTGCCTCGATCTCATGCATCAGTCGCGCATCGAACTCGTGCAGGCATCCCACATGGTCGTAATGCACGTGAGTCGCCAGGGCCAAGACTGGTTTGTCGATCATGTCAGCGATGGCGTCTTTCAGGGAACTCACGCCCAATCCTGTATCGATGAGGAGATCGTTGTCTCTGCCTCGCAGATGCCAGATATTGCAACGAAGAAATGGGTGCACATGAGGTTCATAGATCAGTGTCAGATCGTGATTGATCTTCTTCGTTTCGTACCAGTTTTCAGCGATCTGCAGCATGGCAGTGTCCTGTCTAGTGTCTGACGCTTAGTTTATGCTTCATCAGGCTGGCTTCTACAACTGATTCGGACGATATGTGATGACAGGTTACGAACCCCATGACCTGATGGGCAATCTTGGTGTCCTTTTTATTCTGGTGACCTACGTGTTGCTGCAACTGGAAAAAGTTGATGTCAGTAGTCTGACTTACTCTGCACTCAATGCTGCGGGTGCCGCTCTGATTCTCTACTCATTGCTTTATGACTTTAACTTGAGCGCCTTTTTGATCGAGTCTGCCTGGCTCGCAATTTCTCTTTACGGTCTCGCTCGCCAGTTCTTTAAAAAACCGTCTAACGAAGCTGACGGTCCCTGACGATGTCAGGGCTGTTGTCTCGTTCAGGACTGTTGTCCCGTATTGACAACGTGATCCGTCCTGCCGGTCGTGTTTTCTACGGCTGGTACATCGTGTCCGCTGCTGGCGGCCTCCAGTTACTAGCGGGTCTGCTGTGGATGCAGTCTTACGGCGCTTACGTGGTGTTGCTCCAGGCAGAATTTGGCTGGAGCTCTGCACTGGTTGCCGGTGCATTTGCCATGACACGAATCGAAAGTGGCATCCTCGGACCTCTTCAGGGTTGGCTGACGGACCGCTACGGACCAAGAGTTATCCTGGCGATTGGCACCGTTTTGTTTGGCATAGGCTTCATGCTGTTCAGCCAGATTGAAAGTCTGTTGGCTTTCTACCTGACGTTTGCACTGATTGCCCTGGGTTCCAGTCTCGGTGGATTTGCGACGGTTATGGTGGCTATCGTGAACTGGTTTAACCGCCATCGTGCCAAAGCCATTGCGACGTCCCAGATCGGTTACTCCCTGGGTGGGCTTTGCGTGCCACTGGTGATTCTCAGTCTTGAAGCCTTTGGTTGGCGAGCCACCGCATTTTATTCTGGCGCTATTGTGATCGTTGTCGGGCTGCCCCTCACTATGCTTGTTAGGCATCGCCCTAAGGACTATGGCGAAGAAGTTGATGGCAGTGTCGTTGAAGAGGGGCTCGATGGAAAAGCGCCACCGGCAGTGGGTCGCGACTTTACCGCAAGGCAGGCCATGGCGACGTCTGCTTTCTGGTTGATTTCATTTGGGCATGCGGCCGCTCTGCTCACAGTATCCTCGATCATGGTTCACCTGGTGCCGCATCTGACTCAGGGTCTGAATTATTCACTGGCTAACGCCGGGCTGGTGGTTGCCTTGATGACGGCCTTCCAGATGACCGGTCAGATTGGTGGGGGGTTCTTAGGCGACCGGTTTAATAAGCGGCTTATTTGCGTCATCTGCATGCTCTCGCATATGGCCGCATTGTTGCTCCTGGCGAACGCCTCCAACCCGGTGATGGTCATGGTTTTTGCTTTGCTGCATGGTCTTGCCTGGGGTATTCGTGGACCTCAAATGGTTGCACTTCGCGCCGACTATTTTGGGGCGTCGTCTTTTGGCACCATCATGGGATTCTCTTCGTTGATCGTCATGTTGGGTATGTCTATCGGACCTATTTTTGCGGGATATCTTTACGATGTGCAGGGTAACTACACCACGGCATTCACGGTGCTTGGTCTCAGTGCCATGGCGGGTTCGCTGTGTTTTGCCTTTGCGTCGCCGCCTAAACACCCTGAGGGTGATAAACTATCGTTATGAGAGTGCTTTCCGGTAAACGTCAATATCTGGATGCCATGGGCATCGATGTCTGGTCTGTCAGGCCGGATAACCCTGCGCCGGTTCAGCCATCCAGCGGCCATTCGCCAATGCCGGATCTGGTGAAAGCGATCGGAGCAGCGCCGGAACCAGCCAAGAAGGCACCTGCGCCGAAACAGGACCCTGCGCATGAGTCGCCTGTTGCTGCAGAAGTTCCGCAGTTTCGATTTGCACTGCTGCACTATGGCTCTCTTGGCGTCTGTGTGTCTTTGAGTGAATCCGACAGTTTGCCGAGACGATTCTGTGATGATCTTGCCCGGGTTATGGGTGCTGAGGTCGACAGTGTGCGTTACCAGGAACTCAAGTGGCCGATGCTGAATACCTCGGGCATTGATCAGTCAGTCAATGCAGCGCGCGAGTTCGTTACCCAGAAATTTCGGGCACTGCCCTCCCGCGTGGTGGTCATGGGTGAGGATGTCGCTGAATACTTTGGCCCACTCAGAGATCTCGGCGCTGAGCCTAAGCTGGTGGGTAACCAGAGTTATCTTATGATTCCCTCGATGGCGCAGACCGCAGCGTCTGCGGACATCAAACGATCCCTGTTCCTTTCCCTGGTGACCTGGCGGGAGACCCGGTGAGCCTCGACATTCGCCGCATGCAGATGGAAGATCTGCCTCAGGTGCTGCGAAATGAAAGACGTGGTTACACCCATCCCTGGAGCGAAGGCATTTTTAAAGACTGTCTCACGCACGGACATGAATGCTGGTTGATGATTGCCTCGGGGAAAGTTGTGGGACATGGTATTGTTTCAGTAGCCGCAGGTGAATCGCATTTGCTTAACGTTTGCGTCCACCCAGACTGTCAGGGCAAGGGTTTTGGGCGCGTCATGGTCGAACACCTCCTCATCAGAGCGAGGGAACGTAACGCCGCCAGCATGTTCCTGGAAGTCAGGCCATCGAATGTGGTTGCTCATCAGCTCTATGAAAAGCTTGGGTTCAATGAAGTAGGGCGAAGAGAAAACTACTACCCAGCCTATGTGGGCCGAGAAGATGCCCTTGTTCTGGCAAAAGAGCTGCTATAATCCGCCACCTTTTTGGCAGTCCAACTTTCTGCGTAGTACCCCATGATTGAGCAAGAGGTCGATAAACGCCGGACCTTCGCGATTATTTCGCACCCTGACGCCGGTAAAACCACCATTACTGAAAAGCTGTTGCTATTCGGCAAAGCGATTCAGATGGCGGGGACCGTGAAATCCAAGAAGTCCGATCGCTATGCAGCGTCAGACTGGATGGAAATGGAAAAGCAGCGCGGCATCTCGGTCACAACATCGGTGATGCAGTTTCCTTACAAAGATCGCATCGTCAATCTCCTTGATACACCAGGCCACGAGGACTTTTCCGAAGATACCTATCGGACCCTGACCGCCGTTGATTCTGTCCTGATGGTGATCGATGGCGCCAAAGGTGTGGAGGATCGCACCATCAAGTTGATGGAAGTTTGCCGCCTTCGGGATACACCGATCCTCACTTTCATGAACAAGCTCGATCGTGAAATCCGTGATCCGATTGAAGTCATGGATGAGGTGGAATCGGTGCTTAACATTAAGTGCGCCCCGATCACCTGGCCCATCGGTATGGGTAATCGTTTTAAGGGTGTTTATCACCTTTACGACGATGAGATTCATGTCTATGAAGGTGGACAGATCGACGTGGTTGAGGAATCACAAATCATCGCGGGTCTGGAATCAGATGAGGCGAAAACCTATCTCGGTGATGACTACGAAGAATTTGTTGATGAAATAGAACTGGTTCGCGGTGCCAGTCATGAGTTCGATCTGGACGCTTACCTGGCCGGTGAACTGACCCCGGTTTACTGCGGCACTGCTCTGCGAAACTTTGGCGTCAATCAGATGCTGGATGGCTTCGTTGAATATGCGCCGGCACCACAGCCTCGTGAGACCAACTCGGAGCAGGTTGATTCAAAGAGCGACGAATTCACGGGCTTTGTGTTCAAGATTCAGGCAAATATGGATCCTAAACATCGGGATCGTATTGCCTTTATGCGTGTCTGCTCTGGTCAGTACTCGCAGGGTATGAAAATGAGGCATGTGCGAATCGGCAAAGACGTGCGTGTCAGTGATGCTGTGACTTTCCTGGCTGGTGAACGGGCCGCGGCTGAAGAGGCGTACCCCGGCGACATCATTGGCCTGCACAACCACGGCACGATTCAGATTGGTGACACGTTCACGACGGGGAAAGACATCAAGTTTGTCGGCGTACCCCACTTCGCGCCTGAGTTGTATCGTCGGGTTCGCTTAAAAGATCCACTTAAAAGCAAACAGCTTCGGCAGGGTTTGACTCAGTTATCAGAAGAGGGCGCGACTCAGGTATTCATGCCCCTGGTAAACAATGACCTTATTGTTGGTGCTGTCGGTGTGCTGCAGTTCGACGTTGTCGCCTTCCGCTTGAAGGACGAATACAAGGTCGAGTGCGGTTACGAATCAGTGGGTGTTGCGACAGCTCGCTGGGTTCATTGCGAAGATGAAAAGATGCTGGCGGAATTCAAACGTAAAGCGGAAACGAACCTTGCGTTGGATGGTGGCGGGCACCTGACTTATCTGGCGCCGACATCGGTGAATATGTCTTTGACGGAAGAACGCTGGCCGGACATTGAGTTTCGCGCGACCCGCGAAATCGACTAAACGAAATCGGAATAGGGGTTTTCCACTTCCAGGGAAACCTCGTTGTCGAGACCTGGAATAGAAATACAACTGTTTGAGATGGTGAGTTCTTCACCCTGAACAACGCCGACTCCGAAGTTATAGATCGCAGAGTTTTCGCCGGCGATCATTGATTCGTCATAAGCAGCACTTTCTTCGACAACCGCTTCGTTCAGACCGGCATGCCTGGTCATGGCATCTTTGCCATGCTTTTTCTCAAGCATGCGGCGTACCACGTGCGGTCCCATCACAGCGGCCGTGGCATTATTCCCGCCAAACCCTTTGGAGTTGATGAAGACAGCATCCATGTCGGTTGTCTCGATCTCACGATGTTGCAGCATGAAGTCCAGGTGGCTCTGGTGCACGTCTTCAGCAATCTGATCGGATGTCGCGATGCCCGGAATGATGCCTTCCTGCCAGACACCCAGTGAGCCGATTAGCTGATCTGCAGATGCACAGGCCAATGAGTGACCAATGTAAGCTTTTATCGCACCGACGGGCCACTTGTTGATGCCGAAGGCGCTGGCCAGTTCGTTAAAGATGTGTGATTCGGTAACACGATTCTGCGGTGTGCTGGTGCCGTGAGCCTGCATGTAGGTTCTGTTGCGCAGGGCGTCTTCACCAAGGATGGATCGAATAACCCCCATGGCTTTTCCGACGGTCACATAGTTTCCGATACCCGGACCCGGAATTGATTTCTTGTAGCCATCTGCATTGATGAAGACATCAGCGACTGCGCCATAAATGTTGGCGCCCAGTTCCAGGGCAAGTTTGTCATCAAAGAGGATGATGAACTGTGAACCCTCCGACAGGGTGAAGCCGCAGTTTTCCGCAAAGGGACGACAGGCTCTTCGGTGATTGGCTTCACCTGACTCCACGCCATCGATTTTGTTGAGCGCTTCGTCTTCTGCGAGCGCACCCATGGTGCGATAGCCTTCGATCACATCGGGTGTCAGTGGTGCTTCACTGCCGCCGACCAGGACAGCGCGAAACTTCCCGGACTGGATGTCCTGGATGCCTTGTCTCAGGTTGTAAAGGAAGGTTGCGCAGGCGCCGATGTTCGCCCCTGTCGTGCCTACGTTGCCGAGAATATAGGCGTTCACAAAATCTGCGGTCATTTCTGCGAGACCGAGGGGCAGGTTCTTCGAGCTGACTCGTTTACCCATGAGCCCAGCCTGGAGCAATCCGCCAGAACCGTTGGTATCCAGCTGGCCCATCGCACTGCTCGCGTAAACCGAAATCTGATCTGCCGGGACACGTTTTCTCACTTCGTCCCAGCTGATCCCCAGTGAGTTCAGCGCATCTGAAGCACCGAAGACGGTCAGCTGCAGGCCGCGAGGATGGTTACGCGATTGATAAAGTTTTTCTGGTTCGAAACCTGTGGGTAACTGTCCGGCTGCTAGCACGCGGGAAGATCGTGTGTCGTTAAACAGAATATCGAGATCACCCGGTACCGTGACGTCCACGGTGCCATCTTCATTTTCTTTCAGTGCCCAATTTTCCGGGGGATTGTCCGGAACGTGATTTCGCTTAAGGGAAAAGGTGATCGCCTCAGCGCTCGTGCTCTTAATGGTGGCGCGTTTGTGCAGCGGGATGTTGTTAGCGTCGAAGAGGTTGGTTTCCAGACGACGAATCAGGGTGTGGTCCAGGATGAACTGCCGATCCTCTGCTGAGGTAGAGCCGTCACGATTCATCAAGGCAGCCAGGGATGCGAAGGTTTTGTCCTGTGCCTCCGTGCCCAGCTTGTCGATCACCATTCGCCGGTAACCGTGATGTAGAGAACTGCGGCCGGCGGGATTGACGCCGCCAAAACCAACAATGACCGGCAGGCGTGACAAAACATCAGCTCCTGAGTGCTAACTGGTTGAAAGTAAAGTTATTGTACGTGGTTGAGTCTGGCTACACCAACTCAATTGCAACTGCCGTTGCTTCGCCGCCGCCAATACACAGTGCGGCAATACCGCGCTTCTTGCCGAGCTTCTGCAGGGCATACATCAAGCTGACGATAATCCGCGAACCCGTTGAACCTACCGGGTGACCCTGAGCACAGGCACCACCATGGATGTTCACTTTCTCGGGGTCGAGACCCAGTTCCCGGGTTGCCAGCATGGTCACCATGGCAAATGCTTCGTTGATCTCGAACAGGTCAACGTCATCTTTATCCCAACCGGTTTTTTCGAGCAGTTTCTCGATGGCGCCGATAGGTGCAATGGTGAACTCAGAAGGATGCAGTGAGTTGGTCGTGTGACCGACGATCTTCGCGACCGGCTTCAGACCTCTTTCTTCAACTGCAGACTCGCTCGCCAGGACCAGGGCCGACGCCCCGTCAGAAATGGAGCTGGAGTTTGCTGCGGTGACCGTACCGTCCTCTTTGAAAGCGGGACGCAGGGTAGGAATTTTGTCGAGATTGGCGTTGCCTGGCTGTTCATCGTCTTCAACGATGACTTCACCTTTCCTGCTCTTCACAGTGACCGGTACGGTTTCAGCTTTCAGGGAACCATCTTCAATGGCTTTCTGTGCTTTGGTCAATGAGCCAATCGCAAAAGCATCCATGTCTTCTCGAGTCAGCTGGTAACGATCAGCAATTTCCTGGGCAAAAGATCCCATCAGTCGACCTGTTTTTGCGTCTTCCAGCCCGTCAGTGAACATGGAGTCCTGAACTTCACCATGACCCATGCGCATACCGCCGCGTGCTTTGGGCAACATGTAAGGTGCGTTGGTCATGCTTTCCATACCGCCAGATACCATGATGTCGTTGGTACCGGCTTTGATCAGGTCATGTGCCAGCATCGTGGCTTTCATGCCAGAGCCGCACAGTTTGTTAATGGTGGTTGCGCCGGATTCAACAGGAATACCGGCGTCCATCGCTGCCTGCCTCGCGGGACCCTGTCTCAGGCCATTGGGGAGTACGCAGCCCATGATGACTTCCTGTACGTCGTCACCGCTTAAATTGGCGCGACTGATCGCTTCTTCAATGGCAGCAGCGCCAAGGTTTACAGCTGTGAGATCCGCAAAACAGCCTTGCAGACCACCCATAGGCGTTCTCGCGCCGCCAGCGATATAGACAGTCTCTGACATGGTTATTCCTGTATCTGTTCAGTTGAAGAGTCGGGCATTATACCCAAAGTCGGCTGAAGGCTCTCAGTCCAAGCCCTGTTAAATTTGAGGTGGCGAATCCGCGCTACGTTCCAGGTATAGACAAGGTGAATAAAGCCCTCGTCATCCATGGCGAATGAAGGGTACGAGAACTGATAAGGGCGCTGACCTGCCGGGGGCTCGGGGGCTTCCTCTTCCAGAGTTTTGATGATTCGCCAGTCGCCGCCGTTGTCTATGTCCACATTAATCGCGAGGCTGAGTTTGTGGCGGCCATCTTCCAGATCATTCAATGCCATGAGTAAAGCGTTGTCACCAAGGTTCAAAAGGGCGACGGCCGCGTCGGGATTGGGTAAATCTTCCTGATGAGGCGCCTCCCAGTGAAGGCCCCCGTCAAAAGTCTTGGAAGCAAGCAGCTTGGGTGGGCCATCGCCTGCATACCTCAACATCGCGTATCCGTGTTGATCATCGGTGTTTGCAATGGCTGGCTGCAGCGAATGTTTGCCCCTGGAAATACGAACCTTGTCCATGACCACGCGACTGCGGGTGAGATGCAGAGTTTCCGCAAACTTGCCTGCCATTTCGTGGTACACCGGCAGGCTGAGGTCACCACCTTTGAGATTCAACCCGTCAGCTCTCACCAGGGTGCTGATGTTGAGAAAAGGAGACGTCACCAATCTTTCAGGCCCGCTCCAGGTGACGCCCAGATCTGGCGATTCCATGTAGCTGATGTTCGCAGCACCCCAGCCGCCAAAGGAAACCGTGACAAAGAACAGTCCCAGACTGCCGTCGGGCCAGGCGTGCAGTGCTGGGTTACCGATCTTCCTGATGTATCGGTTCAGGCCCGCTTCGGCCATGGCTCGATTGGTGACCACGCGAGGTTCCGACCAGACATCATCGTCGAAGGTAGAGAGAAAAATGGCGACGTCTTTGTGTCCCTCTTCAGTGCCGCCATACCAGACGACCACAGGTTTTCCCTGGTTGATTACAATATTGGCGCTGTGTGCCTCGGTGGTTTCACCATGGCTGATCCAGTGCTCCGAAAAGAAGGGCGCATCAGCACCTTGCACATCGCTCACGGCTGCATAGGCTGGCAACTGCTTCATCGGGATCATCGTGATCCAAAGCGTGACGAATATGGCGAAGGCGACAACGAGCGCCGCGGGTTTGTATACCAATGTCATGTATTCACCTGTGTCCTGCTACACATCATAAACCAGGAGTCCTGTGGTATCCTTGGCGCCTTTTTTGAGCAGACAAAAACGAGGAAAACATGTCAGAAAAAGCAGCTGCAGCTCTGGAAATTTACCAGTCTCTCCTGGGTACAGAAGAGGGTGTCGGTGAATGGCAGGAAATTGATCAGGATCGAATCAATATGTTTGCCGATGCCACCCTGGATCACCAGTTCATTCACATCGACCCGGAAAAGTCCGCTGAACTGTCTCCATACAAGGTCACGATTGCTCATGGTTTCCTGACTCTGTCTTTGATTGTTCACCTGGGTGCGTCTATCAAGCCGCCACGTCCGGAAGTTGGTGATGGTGTGTTCATGGGCGTGAACTATGGTCTGGATAAAGTTCGTTTCCCGGCACCGGTACCTGTGAACTCAAAGGTTCGTGCTCGTCACAAGCTGGTTGAAGCTGAGCTGAAAGGTGGCAACACAATTCAGGTGAAGCGTGAAGTGACCGTTGAAGTTGAAGGCAGCGACAAGCCCGTTTGTGTGGCGGAGTCTTTGATCCGTTACATGTACGCAGACTAATCACTTACCAGCACCCATAGCCCCAGGGGAAACTTCGATGACTGTTATTACCAAAGAAGATCTGATTCAGAGCATTCAGGATTCGCTGCAGTACATCTCGTACTACCATCCGCCCGACTTCATTCGTGGCGTTGCGGAAGCGTACGAAAAAGAAGAATCCCCGGCGGCAAGAGATGCCATGGCGCAGATACTGATTAATTCACGTATGTGTGCTGAAGGCCATCGACCGATCTGTCAGGACACCGGTATTGTGAATGTCTTTCTCAGCGTCGGTATGGATGTCCGATTCGAGTCAGATGTTTCTCTCGAAGACATGATCAATGAGGGCGTGCGTCGAGCTTACGGCCTGCCGGACAACGTGCTTCGAGCATCGGTGCTTGCGGACCCCGCGGGCGCTCGAATCAACACAAAGGACAACACGCCGGCCGTCATCCACACCGAGATTGTGCCTGGCGACAAGGTTGAAGTTCACGTGGCTGCCAAGGGTGGCGGCAGTGAAGCCAAATCCAAGTTCGCCATGCTGAACCCTGCTGACTCTATTGTGGATTGGGTCTTGAAGACGGTTCCAACCATGGGGGCAGGCTGGTGCCCGCCGGGCATGCTGGGTATCGGCATTGGCGGTACTGCAGAAAAAGCCATGCTGATGGCGAAACGAACGCTGATGGATCCCATCGATATCCATGAGCTGGAAGTGCGTGGTCCGTCTAACAGAATCGAAGAGCTGCGACTTGAACTCTTTGACAAGGTTAACTCGCTGGGTATTGGTGCCCAGGGTCTGGGTGGTCTGACCACCGTGCTCGATGTGAAGATCATGGACTACCCGACCCACGCGGCGAATCTGCCCGTGGCGATGATTCCTAACTGCGCTGCAACTCGGCACGCACACTTCACGCTCGACGGCTCTGGTCCTGCGGATCTTGAAGTGCCTAATTTGGACGATTGGCCGAGTATCACCTGGGAGGCAGGACCCAATTCACGACGCGTGAACCTGGATACTGTGACGGCTGAAGAAGTGAAAGCGTGGCAGCCCGGTGAAACGATTCTGCTCTCCGGAAAAATGCTCACTGGTCGTGATGCCGCCCACAAACGAATTCGTGATCAGGGTTTGCCGGATGATGTCGATCTGAAAGGGAAGTTCATTTACTACGTCGGACCGGTCGATCCTGTGGGTGATGAAGTTGTTGGCCCAGCGGGTCCAACCACGGCGACCCGAATGGATGGCTTTACCGAAATGATGCTGGAGACAACGGGTATTCTCGGCATGATTGGCAAAGCTGAGCGCGGACCAATCGCCATTGATTCGATTCGCAAACATGAAGCGGTGTATCTGATGGCTGTCGGTGGTGCAGCCTTCCTGGTATCCAAAGCGATTCGCAGTGCGAAAGTCGTCGCCTTTGAAGACCTCGGTATGGAAGCAATCCACGAGTTTGAGGTCGAAGATATGCCAGTGACCGTGGCGGTTGATAGCCGCGGCGAATCAGTGCACCAGACGGGGCCGAAGATCTGGCAGGGCAAGATCGGCAAGATACCCGTCACCGAGGCCTAAAAGGATTCTCTTGGTCGCCAAAAAAGCGACGTAAATCATATGCTTAGCGCTTATCTCGCGGGTAATTTCATTGCAAGAAACGGCCGTTTCAAGTAGTCTAGCGTCCGTGTCTAACAGGCACTCCTTTTCATAATTTTTTGGAATAAGTACCAGAATGGGGCAGCAACCCGTATCCGTAGATCAGCTATATCTGAACGCCGAGAGTCTGGCCAAAGACTTTTCACTTTTTCCCCGCAAGGAACCCGCCTCTGTTGTTAAGGGTCTGCTGACGGAACAGCAGATTGAGATGGCGCTGGAGAACCTCAGGAACATGGAGGTGGATGCGTATATTGCCGCCACGGTGGCTCCGACTGAAGAATCCACCAGGCCGGGAAGCAAAGCAATCATTGCGGCGCTGGATGTGCCGATCTATAACGAGGTGGAAAATGGGCCGCTCTATTGCGCGGAGCTGGAGTTTGACTTCGATGGTCAAACCAGGCGCATCGGATTCATCACCCAGAACCGCGCGAACAACACCGGCGTCTGGGGGCCAGAACACCATAACGCTGCAGCAAAGATTGCCAGCAGCTATGCCATTCGTTCCATGCCGATTGTCACCTTTATGGATACGCCCGGCGCTGACCCCTACGAAGAAGCGAACGCCAACAACCAGGCGCATGCGATTTCAAGATTGATTGCCGAGCTGTGTAACGTCGACGTTCCAACTCTGGGCATCATCATTGGGCAAGGCTACTCAGGCGGTGCGATTCCACTCGCATCAAGCAATCTGCTCCTTTCTCTTCGAACTGGTGTGTTTAACACCATCCACCCGAAGAGCCTCGCTAACCTGGTGCGTCGTTACAACCTGTCGTGGCAGGAGTGTGCCAAGTTTGTTGGTGTGTCCTCATATGAGCTTTATAAACAGGGCAACATTGATGGCATCGTTGATTACGATCCGGGTGAAGAAAGTAGGATTGAAAATCTTAAGAACACCATCGTCACGGGTATCTCCTCGATTGAGGACAGCACAAAAGAGTTTGTTGCTGAACACCCCGAGGTCATCAATCACTATCAGCGAAACCTGAACCGATACTTTAATCCTTCGGATACCATGTCAGCGGTACACGCCAGTTCCACGCTGAAACTGCGAACCTCACCCACAGAATGGCCTAACGTATTTGGTGTGGCGTTCCGATACCTCAGATATCTTGGCTTGCGTCGTCGCATCAAGAGCACCACGACGACTCAGTACGGTCGATTGGCCGAAACAGAAATTCCGGAAGGTGAACTGTCTCAGCGTATCCATCGTGAAAGACGCGCTGCGTTTCTCGGTTGGTTACAGGATCCGGATAAGGTTCTTTATGAAGACTCACTGAATCGAGCCTGGAAAAACTTCCAGGAAAAACGTGAAGCCCTTGGCGAAGAGCGTGGCCGAATAGCCCAGTTTATTTTTGGTGAGCCTCAGTCGAACTTCGATACCTCTAGAGATGAAATTTGCCTGGTTGCTGGACTGCACCTCTATAACCGTTGGAAGGCCAGTGCTGAAGACAATTTGAGTGCGTTGATCGAGCATCTGGGCGATACCGAAACCAGCAGCTATTTTCTATCCACCTCCGATGTTAAAGACGTTAAAGGATTGTTGAAGTCGCTTTCCGATACTGGCGATCCCTTCCGTAAGGCGTTGAAGCAACGCTTTAGTTTTGAAGGCAAAAAGCTTTTCGACCTGTCGTTCATAGAAGAAAAGAATGCGGTGTTCCTGGTTGCGGAACTGGTCTCCGAGCTGAACCTGATTCTTGAAGGTGAGTCACTCTACGACGATACACTGCTTGCGAACCAGGATCTTTCTGAAGCAACGAAAGCGTTAGTTGCAGAAAATGGCCCGTCGATTGCTGTAAATCGAAGATTGCTTGAAGACACGCTCTGGTCAAATGTTGAGCGCAAGACAGATTCGGCAGCTGCGAAAAGTGGTCAGGATGTCGATATTCTGGATGTCATTCTCGATGAGGATATACGCGAAAGCTTTATCGGCACTTGCCGCAATCTTATTCTGTTTGATCATGTCTACGAAAACATGATTGCTGACTTGGTGTCGATGGCTCGCGAAGCCAACGAATCCAAACGCATGCCGCGTGATTTTATAGCGGGTCTTCTCGAAAAGACGATTCAGGACGTGCTAAAACTCGACGCATTTGACGGGCTGACTGAAGTCGATGTTCAGCAGTCGTTTGCGGAGTGGATGGAAGTGCTTGCGGCGCACTCAGGTTGTGCCAACTTCCTGAAGTCTGTGGAAGAATGGATCCGCGTGGTGCACAAAGACAAGAGCGACACCCTATTCGTGATCGTGAGCTTCTTCTTCGAAAAAATCCTGCCTGAGTATTATGCCTCTCGCCGAACGGGTCGCCGCTTTGAAGGCAAGATCGAACCGGTTCGAATCGGACGTCGTAAAGATTTCTGGAACCGTCTCACGATTGCGTATCGCGACCTGCTGTTTAATGAATTTCTGAACCAGGAAAATCGTTCCAGGCGTACCACCTACGAAACCATTCTTGAGAAGTACGTAGAGAATTTTGAAGAGGTGGGAGGGGCATTGATGTCTGCGAACCCTTGTTCCTTCCCAACCTTCAGGCCATCTATTGAATCGGCGCTGAAGGCGAACGTTCGTCCGCACGGATTGATTACAGGAATCGGTGACTTCAAGACTGAGAACGGTTCTTATCGTGCGGGTATGGTGGTCTCCAACGTGGCCTTCCAGGCAGGCAGTATCGACAACTCCGACTGTGAGCGGTTCTGCCAGCTGCTGGTGGAGTGTGCGACTCAGCGACTGCCTGTGATTTGTTTCATTTCATCGGGTGGTATGCAGACTAAGGAAGGGGCGGCAGCGCTGTTTACCATGGCAGTGGTGAACGACCGGATCACGCGTTTTATCAGGGATAATGACCTGCCAATCATTATGTTCGGCTTTGGTCACTGTACCGGTGGTGCGCAGGCGAGCTTTGTCACACATCCACTTGCGCAAACCTATTATCTCACTGGTGCCCGTATGCCATTTGCGGGTCAGGCGGTTGTCGAACGAAACCTGCCTTACCAGTGCATGCTCAGTAACTATCTTTCATTAACCGACGGCTCCATGGCCGGCCTGGTTAAACATCCTTTCTCTGAAGAACATGACAATCAGCTTCGTAAGATCGATCCGACCATACCGCTGCCAACGGAATCCGTGGAACAGGTCGTTGATCGTGTTATGGCAGGGATTCTCGATGCCGCCGGACCGGTTGTAGAGTTCAATATTCCGAAAGAAGAAGACCTGATTCGACCGGTCAAAAAGACTCTGATCCATGCTCGTGGTTGCACCGCAGTGAAACTGGTGACTCGCGCGAAAGCACTGGGTCACGAGGTGGTGCTGATTCAATCCGACCCTGACATGGAATCTGTGCCAGCGGACATGGTTCGTGATGATCCAAAACATTCGCTGGTGTGTATCGGCGGTAATACTTCAGATGAGAGTTACCTGAATGCTTTGTCAGTGATCAGCATCGCCGATGCGGAGCAGGTGGATTCACTGCACCCCGGTATTGGCTTCCTGTCTGAAGACCCAAATTTTGCCAACCTGGTTCGTCAGCACGGCATTAACTTTATTGGTCCCCGCGTCATGTCCATGGAAACCATGGGTAACAAGTCCAACGCCATTAACACCACCATGAGTATTGATGTGCCGGTGGTACCAGGCAGCCACGGTATTGTGGACAGCAGTGAAAAAGCGGCTGAGATTTCTGAGCAGATTGGATATCCGGTTCTGCTGAAAGCGGTCCATGGCGGTGGTGGTAAAGGTATTCAGGTGGTTGAGAAACCTGAGCAGCTGCACCGTTTGTTCCACCAGGTAACAACCGAAGCCAAGGCGGCGTTCGGTAACGGCGACGTTTACATTGAAAAGTTTGTCACGAGCCTGCGACATATTGAGGCTCAGCTGCTGCGTGATACGCACGGCAATACTCGGGTGATTGGCATTCGGGATTGTAGTGTCCAGCGAAACAACCAGAAGCTGATGGAAGAATCCGGCTCCACCATGCTTCCGAAAAAATGGAAGGAACAGGTGCTTCAGTTCGCAGAAAAGATTGCGGACACCGTGGACTACACCGGAGCAGGTACGGTCGAGTTTATTTATGACGTTCCTAACGACGCTGTTTACTTCATGGAGATGAATACACGTCTGCAAGTAGAGCATCCGGTGACTGAAGTGGTGACGGGCGTTGATATCGTCGAGAAGCAGTTCCAGATCGCCTCCGGCGATTCAATTGCTGACATGAAGTTCCCGGAAAAAGGTTACGGTCTGGAAGTTCGAGTGAATGCTGAGAAAGCGGTACTCGATTCAGAAGGTAACGTTTCGTTTGTGCCGACACCGGGCGAGATCACCAAGTGCGTGCTGCCAGAATCTGATCACATTGACCTGATTTCAATGGCAGGTGAGGGCAAGGTGGTTTCACCTTTCTACGACAGCCTGATCATCCAAATCATCTGTTACGGAAAAGACAGAAACGACGCCGTGAACAAGATGGCGGAATATCTGGATTCCGTGGTAATCAACGGCATCTGTACCAACATCCCGCTGATCAAGAAAATCCTCAGAGATGACGTATTCCTGAATGGTGAATATGACACGGGTTACCTGCCTGCGTTCCTCAGCCGGATCGATGCTGGGGCACTGATCAAAGAGATCGAGGAAGCTTCAGGTGCCTCTGGTGAAGGTCTCAGCATTGATATGCTCAAGATTGATGACAGCGATGAACTTAAGGTGCTTTCACCCTCGACAGGTGTGTTCTACAGAACGCCTTCACCGTCCGAGCCTGAGTACGTCAATGTCGGTGATGTGATATCAACCGAAGACGTCTTGTGTCAGCTTGAAGCGATGAAAATGTTTACCCCGGTGAACCTGAACACCTTTGCCAGTGATGACGGAGAGCTCTATGCCTCCGATTCTAAATACGAGATTACACGTATCAATATCACAGGCGGGCAGCAGGTTAACGAAGGTGACCTGCTGTTTGTCATTCGTCCTGTGGCTGCTGAAAGTTAGAGGCGCTTTATCTCGTGAAAGCCATGAAGATCTTGCTGATTCTTGCGATCACTTATGTGGGCATCGTCGTCGTGTTCGAGTCTCTTATTGGATACCTGCAGCCTCAGAGCGACAATACGCTGGTACTCGTGACCAATGACGAGAAGGGAAGTCATGAGCGGGTGCTCACCCAGATTGACTATAACGATCAGGTCTACGTAGCCGTGAATCACTGGCCGCGTGCCTGGTATCACCGAGCGAAAGCAAACCCTGATGTTTCTGCGACGATTGCAGGGGAGGCCGGTGATTACACGGCGATCCCCATCGAAGATCAGTCCGAGTATGACGCGCTTCAGGCGGCGAGGCCGCAACCTCTGCTGTTCAAATTCCTGATTGGCTTCGCGCCGCGGGAATTCATGCGTTTGGAGCCGGTCCCCGCGGAATAACTTACCAGTTCGGTTAGGCGGTCATCTCCAGAATTCCTTTGCCGATACAGATGACGCCGATCACCATAACCACGTAGCGGCCGATCTGTTTGAATTGGTTATCCGTCATTCTCGCGACGATAAGACTGCCAAGGTAGTTGCCGAGGATTGCAGCAGCAACAACAGCGGGGACGACCCACAGAGGCAATTGGGTGCTGGCAACCGCCATGACTGAGCCGTAGTAAATGAGTTTCAAGATGTGGCCCAGTGTCTGGGTTACTGCTTTGGTTCCCAGGATCTGCTCTTTAGTCATTTCACTTTGAACATAAAAGATGTCGAGCACCGGACCGGATGCACCGGCAAGCAGTTGGGCTACGGTCACCAGAACGCCGCTGAGCACAGCGACAGGACCTTTTTCCATATCGAGATGGATCGACTTTGGGATCGCGAGGGCAAGGAAGGGGAAGGTACCGATCAGCATAAAGACGAGACCTATGCTGGGCACAAACGTGAACACTGCAAAGACTGCGGTCATCGCTAAAGCGCCAATGGCATAGAAGCCGAGTACACGCCATCGAATGTGCCTGCGATAAATCCAGACACGGGATCCGTTTGAAAATGCCTGTGCGACACCATGGAGCACCATGGCCACCGGTACTGAAAGAAAAAATCCAAACACCACCATCAGGATCATGCCGCCTGCCATGCTGAGCACGCCGGAAATCAGGCTGGTGATGAGCGTTGCGGCAGCGATTAGAAGATAAATCATGCGGCGCAGTTTGCCTGTGGAGCATAGATGAAAAAAGAGAATGGTAAGAATACAATGCTTGCATCTGAGGAATAGATGCCATGATTGAGAACCTGGAAACCCTGCTGACCCTCGCGCGCACGGGCACCATGATGGAAGCCAGTACGGAGTTGCGAATTACCCAGTCTGCGGTCAGCAAAAGAATTTCGACGCTGGAGCGTTATTACGAACGCAAGTTGATTCAAAAGAAAGGGAGACGCGTCGAGCTTACCCAGCATGGGCAAAGATTGGTCGACAAAATTTCACCGGTGCTTTCTGAGTTAAGAGATCTGTTTATCGATGAAGTGGTAAGTGCAAAAGGGGAACTGATCATTGGTGTCTCTGACGCGATTCTGTCGTCTTGGGGGCCGGAGGTTTTTCACTCCGTGCAGAAACAGATCCCTGACGTCAATTTTGTGTTTCATACTCACCGCACCCCCGTTGTGCTCGATCGAATTCGTTCCGGTGAGTTTATGGTCGGCGTTTGCACCGGGTCAGATACGCTGGATACTGATCTGCAGTCTGAAGTGCTCACAAAGGAGCCCATGGTGATTGTGCCCTCTGGATTAAAACCGCTGAAGTTTCCCAAGAAAGGTGAGCTGGGCGTGATTTCCATTGAAAGTTATTCTGGTGCCTGGCGATCTTTTCAGGATGAAGTTCAGAAGCTCCGAATCAAGCGAGAAGTGTCTCTGGAATCATTCTTCAGTGTGGCGCAGATGGCGATCGCCGGATTTGGTCATGGCATGGTACCAATCGGGGTGGCCAGAACCCTTAAGGTGCCGGAAGAGCTGATGATTAACCTTGGGAGAAAGGGGCTGCATAGACCGGTTCGATTTGTCGCCAGGAAGTCGACCTATTCTTTGCCAATTGTGGCGAATTTTTACCAGCTGCTGACGACAGAACTGGAAGCGAATTCCTGATTAAGGACGAGCGTCGTCCTCTTCATCATCCAGGGAAACCAGCGACAATCCGCCCAGACCGCTACCTGACTCAGCTTCGCTACCTCCCTGCTTTTTCAACTCTGCGGAAAGATCCAATTTTGGCTCGGCGCTCTTGGCTTCTGGCTTAGCCACAGCTTTTGCTGCAGGCTTCCCAGCATCATCAGCTTTCTTGCTGGGGTCTTTGCTGTCCAGAGTGATTTTGAGACGCAGGTTGTTCTTGGAGTCAGCGTTTTTGAGTGCTTCTTCCAGCGAGATGCGACCCTGTTTGTAAAGATTAAACAGCGCCATATCAAAGGTCTGCATGCCCTGTTCGCCAGATTTTTCCATGAGTTCCTTCAAAGAGCTCACGTCACCTTTCGCGATGAGGTCAGCCGCTCTTGGCGTACCCAGCAGGATCTCAATCGCAGCCGCTCGTTTGCCGTCCACGGTTTTTACCAGTCGCTGTGAGATGATGCCGCGCATGTTCAATGACAGATCCTGCAGCAACTGGCTGTGGCGTTCTTCAGGGAAGAAATTAATGATTCGATCCATCGCCTGGTTAGCGTTGTTCGCGTGCAGGGTCGACAGGCAAAGGTGACCGGTTTCCGCGAATGCCAGTGCGTGTTCCATGGTTTCCATATGTCGAATCTCGCCGATCAGAATGACATCCGGCGCCTGGCGCAGTGTACTGGCCAGTGCTTCTTCCCAGGAGTTAGTGTCTGCACCGACTTCGCGCTGGTTAACGACACAGCCTTTATGCGGGTGAGTAAATTCAACCGGGTCTTCGATGGTAATGATGTGACCTTTGGACTTCTGATTTCGATAATCGATCA
Source organism: Pseudomonadales bacterium (assembly GCA_017642855.1). GTDB lineage: Bacteria > Pseudomonadota > Gammaproteobacteria > Pseudomonadales > Azotimanducaceae > UBA9659. The sequence continues at coordinate 50,981 of JAEPOO010000005.1, read as the reverse complement.
GAGCGGCCATCGAAGTGGATTTGCCGGAACCGGTACCACCAACGAACAGAATCAAACCGAGTTTTGACATGATGAGTTTTGGCAGAACCGGAGGAAGGCCGAGATCCTTGTAGTTCGGCAGGCTGTCACCGAGACGACGGATGACGAGAGATACTTCGCCACGCTGCTTGAAGATGTTGACCCGGTATCTTCCTAGACCTTCGCGGGAGATCGCCATATTGAGGTCCGGACATTCTTCAAAGTATGCCCGCTGCTCATCGGTCATGATGCTATCGGCGATCTTTGCAGTGTAGCCCGGCTCGCAGGGCACATCAGAAAGCTGATTCAGGGTGCCATAGAATTTAGCTGATGGCGGACAGCCAGTACTGTAGTAAAGGTCAGAGCCTTCTTTTTCTACGAGGATTCGCAGGCATTCTTCGAATTCAACTTGAGCCATGAGCCGCACTCCGTATGCAATAGTTCAAGCATAATGAAGAGCCTCCAGCTTGTAAAAGACAGACTTCAACTTGGCCAGTAGCGGTGCGCTTTGCCCTGGCGATCTGTCAACGTCAGGTGATTGCGATCAGCTGGCTCCGTCCTGCCGATCACTTGCGCTCCGATGCCGAATGAAGATGCGATATCGATCGCTTCATCCGCCAGACTTGCCGGCACGTACACCTCCATGCGGTGGCCCATGTTGAATACCTTGTACATTTCATCCCAGCTGGTGCCCGACGCAGATTGAATCGCCGAAAATAAGGGTGGGATATCGAACAGGTTGTCCTTGATGAAGTGCGTGTTTCGCCCAAATCTGAGGCACTTTGTCTGGGCACCGCCGGAGCAATGCACCACACCCTTCAAGGCTTCGCGAAAAGCGTCGCGCATTCGATAAATCACCGGCGCGTAGGTTCGAGTGGGCGAGAGAATGGCTTCACCTACCGTGAAGTTGCTGTTCGGCAATGGGTCCGATAGTCGATAGGGACCGCAATAAACCAGCTCAGGATCAACGTTAGCGTCGAATGCTTCCGGGTATTGCTCTGCATAGTGATTAGACAGCATGTCGTGTCGAGCACTGGTGAGACCGTTGCTCCCCATGCCGCTGTTTGCTTGGCCTTCGTAGATCGCCTGACCAGTAGAAGACAGACCCACGATGGCAAGCGCGCCGCTGATGTCGTTGGTGATCACGCTGCGTTTATCCATGATGGCAACAGCGCAGGAATCCACCACCAGGGTACCGGTCAGATCGCCAACGTCCGCCGTCTCACCACCACCAGAATAAAGGTTCACGCCCTGATCGCGCATTGACTGCAGAAAAGACTCTGTGCCGTTAATGAGTTCTGCAATCACCTCTCCGGGGCAATTCAGGGCGTTGCGGTTGATGGTGTTGGAGATCAAAATTCGACCATCGACTCCAACGCACAGTAGATCGTCCAGATTCATGACAATACTGTCCTGGGCAATGCCCCGAAAGATGCCCGCATCACCGGTTTCTTTGTACCAGAGGTAGGCGACGATGGACTTAGTGCCCGCGCCGTCAGCGTGAATCACATTGCACTTGGTAGGATCGCCGGAAAGGTAATCTTCGGTGATCTTGCAGAAAGCACCTGGAAACAGCCCTTGTTCGAGCTGATCGACGGCGTCATGGACTTCTGTTTTGTCCGCGCTGACCCCGCGAGCGGTATATCGGTTGTCGGCGCTGTCGGTAACGACGACGAACCCACTTCGGTCCTGCGCTTTGATGAGCCCACGGAATTCCAGTTGGCGATACGCTTTGGCAACGGTGTTTGGCGCGACAGAAAGGTCACTGGCAACGCTCCGAATACTGGGCAGTTTTTCATCCCCGGCAAGTTCTCCCGCGGAGATCGCGAAATGGATCTGGTCCACGAGCTGTTGGAAAACCGGGGTGGCGGCATCGTTATCTACGGTTAGCTTCATGACAGGTCTGGTGCGGGATTCGCGACAACTGTATCACAATAGTAATACAAATAAACCCGTGGGCTCGAAAAGTCGCAGAAATGCAGGGCTGCCTCTATAATGCGCGCTCTTTTTCAGTCGACTCTTCGCGTAGGGTCAGTCGGAGGACATGTGCCTGTCATTGTGGATTATGACGCCGGAAACGTACGCAGCGTTCAGCGTGCGTGTCAGCACGTGGGTATGGATGCGGAAATCTCTGCCGACCCAGAAGTTGTGCTTGCCGCGGACAAGCTGATCTTCCCTGGTGTTGGCTCCGCCGTTAGCGCTGTGGACACGCTCAAAACTCGTGGCCTTGATGAAGCCCTTAAGGGTTACTACGAAAGTGGAAGGCCGTTGCTGGGCATCTGTCTTGGTCTGCAGATTGTGCTCGAGCATACCGAAGAAGGTGACAAAGACTGCCTGGGTCTGGTTGAAGGTGCCTGTGAGCGATTCGATTTTACTGACAGATCGATAAAGGTGCCACACATCGGTTGGAACGAGATCAACATCGAATGTCGTCATCCGATGTTGTCTGAGATCCAATCCGGTGACGAGTTTTACTTTGTGCACAGCTACTATGCTCGACCGGTCAGGGAAGAAAACGTGCTCGGCACGACTGATTATGGTGATATCAAGTTCTGTTCGATCATCGGCAAAGACAACTTGTTCGCTACCCAGTTTCACCTGGAGAAGAGCGGTGAACTTGGCCTCAAGCTCCTTTCCGCTTTTAAGGGCTGGAGTGTCTGATGCTGAGTAAAAGAATCATCGCTTGTCTGGATGTTCGCGATGGCAAACTCGCCAAGAGCGTTAAGTTTGTCGATACCAAGGATATCGGAGACCCAGTCGAGAAGGCACGTGAGTACTATGACGACGGTCTGGATGAACTGGTTTTTTACGACATCACTGCTTCCAGCGATGCCCGGAATATCATGCTGGATGTTGTCGAGAAGGTTGCCGGGGAAGTCTACATTCCTTTCTCCGTGGGCGGTGGTATTCGGACGGTTGAAGATGCCAATAAGCTGCTCTGGGCCGGTGCAGAGAAAATTAATGTGAACTCTGCGGCTGTCAAACGACCGGAATTGATCGCTGAGTGTGCTCATGCCATTGGCAATCAGAACACTGTGTTGTCGATGGACATCCTGAAAGTCGAAATGTCCAGAGAATTCCCCAGCGGTTATGAGGTTGTAATCAATGGCGGCCGCACGCCAATGGGTCTCGACGCTCTGGAATGGGCACTTAAGGGTGAGGAGCTTGGCGCTGGGGAACTGGTGGTTAACTCTATTGACGCCGATGGTACGCGGGAAGGTTATGAGATCAATCTGACGCGCATGATTGCTGAAGCGGTCTCTATTCCGGTGATTGCTTCCGGCGGTGCGGGTAAGCCTGAACACCTGCTGGAGGTTCTGACCGAAGGCAAGGCGGATGCGGCGTTGGTTGCCTCCATGGTTCACTACGGCGATTACACCGTCAGTGGTTTAAAAGCCTGGCTGAGCGAGCGTGGCGTTAAAGTTCGAATGAGGTACTGATGGCCGATCTTGATCAAAAGCTCATTGGCCTGGAAGAGCGGATGGCTTTCCAGGAAGACACCATCCATAAGCTGGATGACGCCATGGCGGATCAGCAGAAACAGCTGTTGGATCTGACAAGACAAATTCAGCTCCTGGCGGAACAGCTGCGTAAAGTAGAACAGGGTTTACCTGAAGCGCCGCAAGACGAAAAACCACCCCATTACTAATTCATTAAGAGGAATCTCCCTTTGAAAGCCGTACTTGTTGCAGATGATCACTCCCTGTCCTGGGCAGAGTTTGATGCGCCCAGTGTTGGGCCAAACGATGTGCTGATCAGGATCCATGCAACAGCAATTAATCGTGCGGATCTAATGCAGCGCCGCGGTTTTTATCCGCCGCCTCCCGGAGCCAGCCCCATTATGGGACTGGAGTGTGCCGGTGAAGTTATTGACACTGGTGCAGACTGCACGCGATACCAGGTCGGTGATCGAGTGTGTGCACTGCTGGCCGGTGGTGGTTACAGCGAACTTGCTGCAGTTCACGAAGGCAGCGTGCTACCCATTCCTGCCGGGCTCAGTGATAAAGAAGGCGCGGCGCTGCCAGAAGTGTTTGCGACAGCCTGGTTGAATCTCTTCATGGAAGCGGGATTGCAGCCGGGTGAAAAAGTTATTATTCATGCCGGGGCCAGTGGCGTGGGAACCACGGCAATTCAATTGTGCAAAGCTTTTGGTTCGCCCTGTTTTGTCACTCTTGGATCTGAGGAAAAACTGAAGACCTGTCTGGAGATGGGCGCAGCGGCGGGTGCAGTTCGCCATGATGGTCCTTTCTTGGAGGCCGCCCAGTCTTTTGCTGATGGCGTCGGTATTGATGTGATTCTGGATCCGGTGGGTGCCGGTTATTTCGAAGACAACTTAAAGCTCCTGGGGCTAGGTGGTCGACTTGTCCTCATTGGCCTGATGAGCGGTACGAAGACTGAGCTGGATCTGGCGCAGTTGATGATGAAGCGGGCTCGTGTCATCGGTTCGACCCTTCGCGCGCGACCAGTGGAGGAGAAGGCAGAGATCATGGCGCAGCTTGAAGAAAAGGTTTGGCCGAAGATCGAATCCGGTGAGATAAAACCTGTGATTGAGCAGGTGTTCCCTATAGCGGAGGTGTCAGAGGCGCACGAGCTCGTTGCTTCTGACAAGACAACCGGAAAGGTTGTGCTCGCAGTAGAGAGTTAACGAGATAATAAAGGGGTGATCAGGGCAGGTTGCTAAATCTCAGCAACGTCCTCTGCCTGGAACCCTTTATCTGTTTCAGATACATCGAATTCGACTCTAGCGCCTTGTTTTAGCGTGCGAAAGCCGTCTCCGCGAATTGAACGGTAGTGAACGAATACGTCATCACCTGCTTCCCGTTCGATGAATCCATAGCCTTTTGCGTCGTTGAACCATTTAACAGTTCCGGAATGCCTTTCCGACATGGCCAGTGTTTCCCCTGTAATTCTTATTCTGCCCACACCATCGGAAAACCGAGATGTAGCGGCATAAAACCACAATTTATGGAGTTGTGTCCAAAAATTTCGGGGGCGTTATATTGCAGTGCAATATTCGAGTTCAGGCGAGGTGGTCAGATGGCTGCGACACTTGCGCGCTGTTCCTGAAGTTTCTGCAAAGCATTATCCAGCTCCTGCAACTTGTCTCGTTCCTTCTGCACAACATCTTCAGGTGCCTTCTCAACGAAGTTCGGATTGTTGATCTTGCCTTCTGTTCGAGCCCGATCTTTTTCCTTGCGATCGATTTCTTTGTCCAGTCGCGCCAGTTCCGCATCTTTGTCGATCAGACCAGCCATGGGAACCAGCAGTTCCATGTCGCCGACCAACGCGGTGGCGGCAAGGGGTTTGTCATCACCAGCGTCGAGCCACGTCAGCGACTCAGGGCGCACCAGGAACTTAAGGAGAGGCGCATACTTATCAAGTCTTGCTTTGTCGGAGGCTGCGCCGTCGGCAAACAAGATTGGCACTTCTTTGACCGGAGAGATGTCCATTTCACCGCGGATGTTTCGAACGCCGGTGACGACTTTTTTTAGCCATTCAATGTTGGCTTCTGCGTCTTCATGGATGTTTGATGTAATGCTCGGTGGAAACGGTTGCAGCATGATGGTGTCGCCTGAATCACGAACCGTCGTCGGCATCTGTTGCCAGAGTTCCTCAGTAATAAATGGTAGAAACGGATGAGCAAGTCGCAGGATGCTTTCCAGGGTTCTTGCCAGCGTTTGGCGCGTGCCACGCTTTTGCGCTTCAGAAGTTTCGTCGCTGTTCAGGATTGGTTTGGTGAGTTCCAGGTACCAATCGCAGAATTCATCCCACACAAATTCATATAACGCTTTCGATGCAAGATCGAACCGGTAAGTGTCCATCGCAAGATGGATCGCTGCCGTGGTGCGTTCAAGCTCAGAAATAATCCAGAGATCAATGTCTGATAGCTCGACATCGGTGCTGGCGAGTTCATCGGTGTGATCAGCAATGTTGCCGGAGACAAAGTTCGCCGCGTTCCACAATTTGTTGCAGAAGTTGCGATAGCCTTCGACACGCTTCATGTCGAAACGCAGTGATCGTGTCTGGGACGCGATGCTATAGAAGGTGAAGCGCAGCGGGTCAGTGCCAAAAGCCATGATCCCTTCGGGATATTCTTTACGTGTTGCCTTCTCGATACGTTCGGCCATTTTCGGCTGCATCAGGTTGCTGGTGCGTTTCGCCACGAGTTCGTCGAGACTGATGCCGTCAATGATGTCCATAGGATCAAGACCGTTACCCTTGGACTTGGACATCTTCTGACCGTTGGCGTCAGTCACCAGGCCGTGGATATAGACTTTGCTGAAAGGCACTTCACCGACAAACTTGAGCGTCATCATGATCATGCGGGATACCCACAGGCTGATGATGTCGTGACCCGTGACCATGATGTCGGTTGAGTGGAAGGTTTCCAGCTCTTTCGTCTGTTCCGGCCATCCCAGCGTTGAGAAGGTCCAGAGTGCCGAGGAGAACCAGGTGTCGAGTACGTCTGCATCCTGTTTAAGTGTCAGCTCTGCAGCAAGATTGTTTTTCTCTCGAACTTCCTCTTCACTGCGACCCACGTAGATGTTGCCCTCTTCGTCATACCAGGCGGGAATTCTGTGTCCCCACCAAAGCTGACGACTGATGCACCAATCCTGGATGTTGCGCATCCATGCGAAGTAAATGTTCTCAGCGTTCTTTGGAACGAATTCAATGTCGCCATCTTCAACCGCTTTGATGGCGGGCTCAGCCAGGGGTGCAATTTTTACGAACCACTGGTCTGACAGGTAGGGTTCAACGACCACGCCGGAGCGCTCCCCTCGCGGTACCGCCATGGTGTGGTCATCAATTTTTTCCAACAGGCCAAGTGCGTCCAAGTCTGCGACTACGGCTTTACGCGCTTCAAAACGATCCATGCCGCGATACTTTTCGGGGACATCTTCATTCAGGGTTGCGTCATCATTCAGGATATTGATCAGGGGCAGGTCATGTCGTTTACCAACGTCGTAATCGTTGAAGTCATGTGCCGGTGTGATTTTTACGCAACCGGTTCCGAACGCCATATCAACATAGTGATCGGCGATGACGGGGATGGGTCGATCTGCCAGCGGCAGCATCACGGCTTTGCCCACGAGGTCTTTGTATCGTTCATCGTCTGGATTCACAGCAACCGCTGTGTCACCGAGCATCGTTTCCGGTCGTGTGGTGGCAACAACCAGGCAACGACGGGGGTCATCGACCAACGGGTATTTGAAATGCCAGAGATTGCCTTGTTCTTCCTCAGACTCGACTTCCAGATCTGATAGTGACGTCTTTAGAACGGGGTCCCAGTTCACCAATCGTTTGCCGCGATAAATCAGTCCTTCTTCATGCAGCCTGACGAAAACTTCCAGAACAGCCTTTGAAAGTCCTTCATCTAGAGTAAAACGCTCAGTCTCCCAGTGCAGGGATGCGCCCAGGCGCCGTAGCTGTTTAGAAATGGTTCCGCCGGATTCCTCTTTCCAGTCCCAGACCTTCTCGACAAATGCTTCGCGGCCCAGGTCGGAAGGTTTGATGCCTTGGGCGGCGAGTTGCTCGGTCACCAGCATCTGAGTCGCGATACCTGCGTGGTCTGTACCCATCTGCCATAGCGTGTTTTTGCCACTCATGCGCTGGTAGCGGATCAAAGAATCAACAATACTGTGCTGGAAGGCGTGCCCCATGTGCAGGGTGCCGGTTACGTTGGGTGGCGGGATGGCGATGCTGAAGGATTCGCCATTACCGGAGGGCGCGAAGTAGTTGTTCTCCTCCCATTTCTGATACCAGGACTGCTCGATGTCCCGGGGTGAATACTTGCTCATGATGTAACCGGCGAAAAAACGCGAATTATAACGATTCAGGCGGATTTGTCGTTATCTGGGGTCTTGAGATCTTCCAGGATGGCAGTCAGCTGATCTTTGAGCTCGCTGTGCAGCCGCTGGCTGATTTCCTCGGTGTACTCCTCCACCAGGTCATCAATCATCTGTTCGGCACTATCCCTGAATTCTTCAATCGTTTCATTATCCAGATCATTGACATCCAAAGGGGTTTCAACACCACCGAAGAGATCGATGGTGTCGGGGTCGTAGCCGGGTGGCGCTGAGGGTTTCTCTGCTTTCGGGCGAGGTGGCCTTTTTGGCGGTCGAAGCGGCAGCGACGGGTCGTAGACCATGTCGTGAAGTAGTGGAATCGTACTCGGCTTCTTTTCGTCGTCCATCAGCTCTGATTAATGTTGTGATATTCCAGGACGTAGCCCCGCTCCTTGTAAAAAGCGTAATTCTTTCGGGCCGACTCCCGGCTATTTTGGTCGACAGGCACTACCTCTGCAACCCGATCGAAGCGGGAAAAGAAAAGGGGAATATCTCCGGATAAGTTGACTAAAACATCCTGATGATCGTCGGGCTCGTGATCAAACCCGATGCGAATGGGCGCCTCGTGTTCGGAGTCATGGGTTACGTGAGGCACAAAGGCGTCGGGCCTGAAAATCCAGAGATGATCATCAAGGTGTTTAGCCTGCTGCTCACCGGAGGTGTGAACGTATATCTGGTGACCTCGACGATACACCTGGTCGATCAGTCTGCAGGTGAACAGAGCTTCGTCTCCGTTCACCTGATAGAAGTCAATCTTGGTCAACTGGCATCCTCGGCGAGTGTCTTCCGGTATTGCGTATTCAGGTACTCGAACAACAGGTTGACGGGTCTGCCCGTGGCGCCTTTCATCGGGCCACTTCCTTTGAATGCCGTGCCGGCGCAGTCGAGGTGAGCCCAACGATACTTCTTGGTGAATCGGGCGAGAAAACAGGCTGCTGTGATACTGCCTGCCTCACGGCCACCAATATTCGCCATGTCTGCAAAGGCGCTGTTGATCTGTGCCTGATAGTCCTCCCAGAGCGGCATTCGCCAGACTCGGTCAAGCGACTCACGGCCTGCCTGTTCCAGATCTGCGGCAACACCATCATCATTGGCGTACATCGCGGTTGGATGACTGCCGAGTGCGACGATGACGGCACCGGTCAGGGTTGCGACGTCAATAACTGTTGCTGGGTTGTATTGGTCGATGTAGGTGAGTGCATCACACAGTACCAGCCGGCCCTCTGCGTCAGTGTTTAGAATTTCCACAGTTTGCCCGGACATGGTTTTAACGATATCGCCGGGTCGCGACGCGTCGCCGGACGGCATATTCTCAGCCGCGGCCAGGACGCCAATAACGTTCATCGGCAGTTGCTGCTCGGCGACTGCGAGCATGGTGCCGAATACGCTGGCGGCGCCACACATATCCCAGATCATCTCGTGCATACCCGCGCCGGGTTTCAGCGAGATACCACCCGTATCAAACGTAATCCCTTTGCCGACAAGCACATGAGGCGCCTCTTTCGGCTTGGCGCCTTTGTGCGTGATGATGATCATCTTGCCGGGCTGTTCGCTGCCGCGGCTCACGGACATGAACGCGCCCATGCCGAGCTTTTCCATTTCCTTTTCTTCCAGCACTTTAACCGTGATGGATGAATACTCTTTAGCGAGCTGCTTCGCCTGATCTGCCAGGTAAGTCGGGGTACAGACATTGCCGGGCAGGTTGCCCAGATCTTTTGCTTTGTTGATACCTGCACAGAGCGCGGAACTGATGGTGATGGCATCATCGACAACGTCCTGGTCCGACTTGTCGGCGACAAAGAGTTCGACAGTCTCAAGCGTCTCGCCATTCTCAGGCGGTTTGCCTTTCATCTCAGTAAATCGATAAACCCCCGCGTCGAAGGCTTCGATAGTCCGGCGGACTTTCCAGCCCAGATCCTGGTCGGCAACGTCTGCCTCTAGCAAACAATTCAATGCATTCTTGACTGAGATGGTCTTGAGCCTGGTGATGACGTTACGGGCGATGCCAGCAAACTTTGCACCAGTCAGTGCATCAGCTTTACCCAGTCCGACCAGCAGGACGCGTGTCGCGTTCACGTTGGGCACATCGTGCAGAACCATCATCTGGTTTGCTTTCCCTGAGATGTCGCCTCGCCGAAGCACCTTCTTCAGGTAGCCACCGCTTTCTTTATCCAGCGCTTTGGCGGTGTCGGTCAACTGTGCGTCATCATAGACGCCAACAACGATACACTGGGTTCGGGCTTTCGCCGCATTACCCATACGTGTGCCATACTTCATAGATACTCCTGAGGAACGTGTCGCGTGAACTACGGTCTTAATATAACGTTTTAGAGACGGCTTTTGTGATACTGCTTAGATATTTTTCCCGCGAGACCTTTGCCACCATGTTTGCCGTGGCAGGTATCGTTCTTGTGATCTCCGTCGGGTGGCGATTCAGCGCCTACCTGGACAAAGCTGCTGCAGGTACGATGACCCAGGAAGTCTTGCTTGCCTTGATGTTTTACCGCCTGCCGGGGTTTCTGGAGCTGATCGTTCCGCTCAGTTTTTTCCTCGCCATCATGCTCGTCTACGGGCGGCTCTACGTCGACAATGAAATGATTGTTCTGCACTCCTGTGGCATGAGCACTCGGCGCCTGATGGGAATGACGCTGCTTATGTCGTTGATTGTTATGCTGATCACGGCACTCCTTTCTCTATGGCTCAAACCTCTCGGTGAACAACGGGTGGAAGCGCTGCTGCGCGGTCAGCAGCAGCTGACGGAATTCGATACGTTGATCCCAGGTAGATTCCAGGCACTCAGCTCAGGCAAACGTGTGACTTATACCGAGGGCTTCACGCCTGATGGAGATTTGAGTGGAGTATTCATCAATGAGTACAAGACCATTCATGGTGGTAACGGCCCTCGTAGTGCAGTCACCGTGATAGCCGAGTCCGGCTCAACGCAGGTGGACAGCAGCGGCAGACGCTTCCTGGTTCTGGAAAAAGGGCGTCGTTACCAGGGTACACCCGGGACGCGTGGCTATCAGATCATCAGCTATGAAGAGTATGGCCAGCTTGTGGATTCGACGGTTGTCGATAATCTGAAGACGCGCAGGGCTGCGATTTCGACCGGTGCATTGCTTGAAAAAGATACTCCAGAAGCTGCGGCGGAATTTCATTGGCGTATTTCTGTCATTTTGTTGGTGCCAGTCATTGCACTCATGGCGGTACCACTCGCAAAAGTCAATCCCCGACAAGGGAGGTTCACCCGACTGGTGCCCGCAACAATTCTCTGTTTCCTCTATATCCTGATGCTGTCAGGTGCCCAATCTGCTCTTGAAAAAGGTGACCTGCCAAAAGAGCTCGGCCTCTGGTGGGTGCATGGGCTATTTGTCTTTATCGCAGTGTGTATCTATCAGTGGGATCGAGTGGCGGGGGTGTTCAGTCGTCTGACGGGTCACTGACTGTTTTGTAAGCATCTTTGCCCAGGTAAATCACTCGCGTGCCAGATGCTCTGTCATGCCAGGCAAGTTTTTCCGGATCAAACAGAATCCAGACGTATCCGAGTCCCATCACCACGAGCGAAAAGGTGGCGAAGAAAACTCGCACGACACATTCGCTAAGCGTCAGGATTTCACCCGTGTCGTTGATGGTTCGAATCTTCCACACCTGCATGCCGAGTGTCTGACCCTTGAAGTGCCAGAAGTAGGTGTAAAATAAACCGGCTTCGAAGTAGAGAAACAGTTGAAAAGCTCTACCGTTGATTTCCTCACCGTTGTTAAGGGCGACAAGAATAATGGCGCTGATGAACCAGATAGAGATAATCAGAAACCCATCGTAGAACATGGCGGCCATGCGACGCCAAAATCCAGCGGCTTCTGGGCTGGGACTATCCATTAAGTTCGAGTCGTGGGTTGAACAATAAGGAGAAGTCTACCATGCGGCGATTTCTGCTCAGCATGTGCATCGTCAACGATGACGGCTTCAACAAATCAGCGTCTTCTTTGGGGTTACTGGTTGACATCTACCCGGCGAGGTCGTCTTCAAGGTAGTGTTAATCCGTCGCCATCATAAAGGCGGCCTCTGCTTCAGCGACCACCTGGTCAGTGTCCTCGCGAATCATGATGCCTTTCATCTGTGTCAGGCGAGCTTTCTGTCTCAGGCAGTGACCCTCGAGTCTGACTTGTGTGCCGATCTGCAATGTATCGCGATAACGAATATCACATTTGGCGGTGTAGGCTTTCAGGCCTTTCAGGAATAGCCAGTTGGCCATCACATCATCGAGTGCGCTAAATACGATTCCGCCGTGTGTTACGCCGTCGTAGCCACAATGGTCTTTACCAGGGGTGAAGAGCGAGTGGCAGACGTCATCCCTGATTTCAAAGGTCAGCTTTAGCCCGATGGGATTGGATGGGCCGCAGACAAAACAGTGGTTGGCATCCGATCTGAGTGGGTTCATTGAGGTCTGGGCACGACAAGGGCAACCAGTGTTCTGATGAAGTTCATCGGAACATCGGTGACGTAATCCCAGTAAGAGCGCCGGTATAGTTCCTCTGGGATCAGGTATTTGATCTCATCGTGAAGCTTGGGTAACTCAGACCAGTGCACACCCTGCTTATAGTGGTGCGCTGTGTGATAACCCAGGTTACCGGTCATCACGTTGTAGGCTTTATTCATCACATTGTAAGACGACGTAAAGTCATCATCTGTGGGTAGACCGGCATGATGGTCATAGGTCGCCCAGGCAGTGATCAGGAGCCCAGCCATCATCGGCATGATGAACAGAATGAAACCCTGCAGAGGTTGATAGACCACCAGTGCGACAGCCAGGATCAGGGTCAGTGCTGTGTAGATAAGGTGGGTTCTCAGATGGCGAGGGTAACGTTTGCCAACGCTCCAGGCGCGAGGATAAGCGGTTGCTGCAACTTTGAACGTGTACTCCAGCTCTCCCATGGTTGAACCGTCTTTTCGTTGCCAGCGGCTTTCGTCTTTTGCCTGGTCGAGGTAGTTGTGATGGTGACCAAAGACATGGTGCAACAACCACTGATTGGTCGTGACGCCGGTGTGCAGAGAAAAGCTCATTTCCAGCAACCGATTTAGCGGTGTCCAGTTAAAGGTTTTTGTATGCTGGTGATGATGATTCCAGGCGCAGATGCAGCCTTTTGGAATAAGGGTCAACACGAAGTAAGAGAGAAGTACCCACACGTTGTTGACCGTGAAGTACATAATGAAATCCAACAACGTGAGTGAAAGGATAAGGGTGACCGGTAATCGGTCAGCAGAATATCTAAACACTGGATCCATGCCACACGAATTTGCGAGCAGTGTAGCAACACGACTTAGGCGCTTAAAGGGTTAGAGTGGCCAATGAAGCACAATGGCCTAAAATGACTTTTTATTGTCCTCTGCTCGCCGGCTTTACCCGATTACCAGGATTAGGTCCCCCAAAAGATGTCGCCAAGTAACGCTGAAGGCTCATCGCGAGAGATTGAATGCGAAGCGTGTCCGGGAAACCTGTTGAGGCAGACTGGAGGGCAGGACGCCCGAAAGTCAGCGTACAGGGATGTATTCACAGCGGTGCCGAGACGGGTTTCCCGAGACAGCGAGCCCGCCGTATTCAATGATCAATAGAAGTTCTTGTCGTCGGAGCCTTCAGCATCGCCGCCTTCACGCGCGAGCTTTAACTCCTGCCTTGCGAGTCGTTCCATCCAGCCCCGATCTGAACCCAGCGTGACCATGTGGAAGCCCTGTGCCAGATAACGGCGGGTAAACTCCACGGAACCTGTCTGAATGCCTGCAGCGATTCCATGCTTCTTTGCGGTTTCAAGAATGTGCGTTACCGTCTTTACGTGTAGTGGATTGTCGTTATCACCACTAGGTTTAAGGTCCAGTGCATAAGCGAGATCGTTGGGGCCGATATAAACCGCATCGACACCCGGTGTCGACATAATCTCATCTAGGTTCTCCAAAGCCTCCGCCGTTTCGATCATGACGACACAGGCAATTTCGTTGTTCGCTTCTTTTGAGTAACCAGGGCCTGAATAAAGCGTTGCGCGATTTGGGCCATGAGATCGAATGCCCAGCGGCGGATATCTGCATGCGGTGACGGCGCGCTCTGCTTCTTCTTTATTGTTGACCAGTGGCACCACAACACCATAAGCCCCGGCATCCAGGACTTTCATGATCTCGTAAGGTTCGTTCCAAGGAACGCGAACGATGGGGATGGTGTCCGTCGTAGAAATTGCGGTCATCATCTTCTTCACGTCGCTATAGTCTAGAACCCCATGCTGCATATCCAGACACAGCCAATCAAAGCCTGCATGTGCGAGCGTTTCTGCTGTGTAACTCGAGTCAATTGACATCCATGCGCCGATGGTCGGACGATTCGCTCGCCATGCCTGAAGAACGTGATTGGGTCTCATGCTGCGGTCTCCCTGATGGTTTCTTTTTCCTGGTTTAGTGCATGGACAATGATGTCTCGCGTCTGAGTCGCGAGCTCATTAACATCGGCGTCCTCAGCGATCTCGATGGGGTCGTGAAAAATGAGTTTGACGGCACCTGGTCGCCAATCCAGTGTATCCGAGGGTAAGACTCGATTGGTGTTATGTATGCTAACCGGAATCACTGGGATACGAAGGTCTTGCGCCATCCTGAATGCGCCCTTCTTGAACTGAAGCAGATCCTGAGTTCGCGATCTTGTCCCCTCCGGGAAAAAAACAACGCACATGCCGTCTTTGATGGATTCGCGTGCTTCCTGAATAGAAGCCAGTGCTTTCTCAGTATTAGACCGATCCACATAAATGTGTCCCATCATCTGGCAGGCGTAGCCAAGGATGGGGACATTACGAAGTTCCTTTTTCATCACCCACTTCAGGTCGATGCCCGTGAACCCATACAAGACATAGATGTCGACCAGGCTCAGGTGGTTGGCGACCAGAACATAGGATTGGCCCAGTTTCAGTTTTTCTTTTCCCTCCACACGAACCAGCATAAGAGTAACGATTGCATTTAGGCGCGCCCACAACGTTGCGAAAACTCTTGATGAAAAGTTTGCCAGCCCAAGAAAACATAAAATGATAATGAGGGTGCCGAGAACAAAAGTAGAGATAACCAGCACGGGGACAACGATCAACCACTTGTAGAGGTTGTAGGGCAGCCACCAGATAGTGTGCACCGGTGGTTGAGGTGGATGGGGCAGGGATTCAGCCAATGAGATCTTCCGATGATTCTGGAGCGGCGTATTCTAGCAATCTTTGGTGTAGGCAGAAGGAATTTCACCAGCGGTTGTGGTGCGCCACATTTCTCGACGGTGGCCGCGATAATCGGATGTCGCGCAATGTTGTGTGCAACGGTTATCCCACATGGTGAGCGTGCCCGGTCGCCATTTGACACGACAAGTGTGACTCGGGGAGATGATCAGAGCATTCAGGTAATGAAGCAGAGTATTACTTTCTTCCTCGGTCATGTCCTTGAATCGAATGGTGTAGGTGGGGTTTACCCACAGTGCCGGCTTATCCGTCACAGGATGTCGCCGCACCACCGGATGCAATCGGGTTTGCGGCTCTTTCGCATCATTGGTGATCGTCATATGTTCCATGTGATCTTTTAAAGTGGCTTTCGGTCCGTAGGACCGAACAGCGCTGTGTATCGCCATCAAACCGTCGAGAGAAGATTTCATGCCTTCAGAAAGCGCGTCATAGGCGTCGTACTGGTTTGCGTACAGCGTGTCTCCGCCTGTGGGTGGTGTATCCACTGCGTAGAGCAGTGTCCTGGCCGGTGGATGTTCCTGAAAAGTGAAATCCGTGTGCCAGCCTGCACCGAATGAGTGTTGTGACTTCTCCTTGGCCTCTTTGATCACCGGCACAACGTCCGGATAGTCAGGTAATCCTTCTAAATAGGGTGTTTCGCCAGGGCCCCCGAAGTGGTGGGTCAGGGTCATCAAATCAGCGGGGGTCAGGTCCTGGTCTCTGAACACCAGAACCAGGTACTCAGCGAATGCGTGCTCGATTTGTCGGGAAGTCTCTGAATCCAGTGATTTCAGGTCAATCCCCTGAATCTCTGCGCCCAGAGCGCCCGTGAGTGGTGTGATTTGCATGTGGGGGAAAGTACAGGAAATTGCCTCAAAGCAGAAGTTCCAAGGACTGGATGCCATTTTTGCAGATTGGTACTAGAATACCTAAAAATGTCAGGATTTACGTAAATGATTACCCAAATATGACAAATCCAGACCTGATGAGTGAACTGGGCGCGCTTGCCCTGGGAAGTCGACTGAAACGGCTGTCGGATGCGTTGGTCCAGGATGTGAGCCGAATTTATGAGTCGGTGGATACCGGGTTTGAACCCAGGTGGTTTCCGGTTTTTGTCTATTTGTACCGCCAGGGGCCGACGTCAATTACCGGATTGGCTCGAGGCTTAGGGGTTTCGCACCCCGGAATCAACAAAACGGCGAATGAGCTGATTGAAGCGAAACTGGCGGCACCCTACAGGGATCGGAACGATAAGCGTAAGCGAGTGCTTGCTCTCACCAGTATCGGGCGTGAGAAATACCAGAAACTGGAGCCGATGTGGCTGGCGGTCCGAGATGCCATGCAGTCAGCCATCGATGAAGGCGGCGGTGAGTTTCTTCAGGAACTGGCGCAGCTGGAATCCAGCCTGAATCAGAGAAGCTTTCTGGAAAGATTCAGGGATCGCGCTCAGCATCGTGAGAACCGGCGACAGAAGACCGTTTCCTGACCTAGGCATCATCATCTTTCTTTGCTCGATCCATGAACGCTTCAATAAGATCAATCGGCAGTGGAAACACGATGATTGAGCTTCGGTCCCGGGCCACTTCTGTCAGCGTCTGCATGTATCTGAGCTGCAAAGCCTGAGGCTGGTTGGCCAGCGTTGTCGCCGCTTCGAGCAGTTTTTCACTCGCTTCCAGTTCACCCCCTGCGTGAATGATTTTCGCCCGCCGCTCACGTTCAGCCTCCGCCTGCTTGGCAATAGCGCGAATCATCGATTCATCGATATCGATGTGTTTGATTTCGACATTGGCAACCTTGATGCCCCAGCTCTCGGTCTGTTCATCCAGCAGCTTCTGGATGCCTTCGTTCATCTTGTCCCGTTGTGCGAGCATCTCGTCCAGTTCGTGCTGTCCCAAAATGGAACGTAGTGTCGTTTGTGCCAGCTGGCTTGTGGCTTCGAAAAAGTCTTCTACATTGATGATGGCGCGTTCCGCGTCAATAACTCGGAAATAGATGACCGCACTGACTTTGACTGAGATGTTGTCTCTGGATATTACATCCTGGGTTGGCACGTCGTAGACCATGGTTCGAAGGTCAACCTTCACCATTTGCTGTACGCCCGGGATAACAATGATCAAGCCTGGCCCTTTGACGGTCTGGAAGCGGCCCAGGAAGAAGATGACGCCGCGTTCGTATTCCCGAAGAATACGGAAGGTGTAAAACGCAAGGCCGATCAGCAGTACGACAAGCACTATCCAAAACTCGTTCATGACAGTTATCCTTTATTCGTCTCTATTTTGGTGACGTTCATTAACAGACCGTTTACAGATTTAACTGAGACGGTATCGCCTGCTTCAATAGTCTCGTTAGATTTCGCTCTCCAAATTTCGCCGCCGACCCGAACCTGCCCTTCTTTGCCAAAGTCGTTTAGCGCTTCGCCATGCTCGCCGATCAGCGCGCTCATGCCGGTGGTCACTTTTTTGTTTCGTATCTTCATGGCAATACTGACGGTTGCGAAGATCAGTAGCGCGGACACAACGGCGGTCGCGCCGATGGTTGGTAAACCAACCTGGAATGCTTCCATTTCGGTGTCAAACAACATAAGTCCTCCAATACAAAATGCGATCACACCCCCAATACCCAGTATTCCGAAGCTGGGCACAAGCGCTTCACCCACCATCAGTCCGATGCCAAGCACCAGTAATGCAAGCCCAGCGTAGTTTAAAGGCAGTAGCTGCACGGCATAAGCCGCAAGTAACAGGCAGATCACTCCGATGACGCCGGGTATCAGCGAGCCCGGGTTATAGAATTCAAGGATGATACCGTAGATGCCAATCATGCCAAGGATCATCACGACATTTGGATTGGTCAAGATAGAGAGGATCTCTGTGCGCAGGTCGGGCAGATGAGGTTGCAGCTCAGTATCTCTGGTTTGCAGGGTGATTTCCCGATCTTTGATGCTGACGATCCGACCATCCAATTCCTGTAAGAGGGTATCCAGGTCTTCGACCACCAGGTCGATCACATTCTCTTCAAGCGCCGCTTCAGCGTTCAGACTGACACCCTGTCTTACAGACTTTTCCGCCCAGGCAGCGTTTCTACCTCGTAACTCGGCCAGTCCGCGAATATAGGCGGCGGCGTCATTGACCATTTTCTTTTCCATGGCTGAGGGTTCTGCTGCACTGGCGGGCTCTTCAGTGGCCGGCATGGTGGGCGCAGCAATCTGGACTGGCGTTGAAGCGCCAAGGTTCGTGGCTGGCGCCATGGCGGCGACGTGGCTTGCATAGGCGATGTAAGTTCCGGCGCTGGCAGCTCGGGCGCCTTTTGGACCCACATATGAAACCACTGGTATGTCACTGGATAAGATGCCCTGGATGATGTCTCTCATGGCACCGTCCAGACCACCGGGGGTGTTTATCCGAATAACGATGAGGCTGGCGTTGCTTGAACTTGCCTGCTCAAACCCTCGTAAAACATAGTCACTGGTGGCAGGACCAATGGCGCCATCGATTTCGATGAGCCAGATACGGCTGGAAGTTGTTTCTTCGAGTTGAGCTTGGTTAGTGAGCGCGAGGCTCGTAAGAAGTGCAAACGCGATTGTGAGGATGAGACGAGACATATTGATGTACCTCGAACGCTATTTAAGCACAAATGCCGTAAGCGTGTGCCCAGCTTAAACCATCCCTTGTATCTGTTTTTGCCGAGTATTCGCAGCCAATAAAACCCTTGTATCCCAGCGCATCCAGATAGTCACAAAGGAAGGGAACGTTGACCTCTCCATACTGGGGCTCATGTCGCCCCGGTACGCTGGAAAACTGGACGTGACCGATGATATCCAGGTTCTCTTTCAGGTTGCTGGCAAGATTCCCTTCCATAATCTGTTGGTGATAGAAATCGAATTGCAGCCGAACATTGTCGGCGCTAATGGTCTCGATGAGTTCACGGGTTTTGCTTAAGTGACTATGTAAATACCCGGGAACATCGACGTTGTTAAGTGGCTCCAGCATGAGATTGACGTTTGATTTGTGTGCCTGTTCTGCGGCCCACTTCAGATTGTTCACGAAGATCTCTGAACTCGCGGTGATGTTTTCCGTTGAACGACCAGCAAGGGTATGAATCATTCTTGCCCCTAACTCAGTTGCGTAGTTCAAGGCTTCATCAAACGTCTCTTTGAACGCTTGCTCTTTACCAGGGAGGGCGGCAAGACCAGTTTCGCCAGCGGTTCCTGGAGAGATATTGATGAGCAGCAGTTCCAGGTGATTTTCCTGAAGTAACTTCTCCAGCTCTGGAATTTCAAAACTGTAGGGTGCGAGAATCTCCACGGCTTCGAACCCACATTCACGAGCAGCCTTGAACCGGTCCTGAAATGGCAGCTCAGCGAACATGGTTGTCAGATTGGCGGCAAACTTTGGCATATCATGTGAACATAACATGCATGTATGGATTTGAGTAAAGCGTGACGATGAGTCGTGAAGATGAAAAAGTAGCGCTGGTAACCGGCGCAGGAACCGGTATCGGAAAAGCATGTGCGTTGGCGTTGTCCCGGGCTGGTTTTGCTGTGGTGCTGACAGGCAGGCGGCAAGAGCTGCTTGAGGTGGTGGCCTCTGACTGTGCCGGCCGGACACGGGTAGTGGCGTCGGATGTTTCTGACTCAAGTTCTGTTGATGCGCTGTTTCAAAGCGTCAAAGATAACTTCGGCAGGTTAGATGTGTTGTTCAACAACGCGGGAGGTGGCGCGCCACCCAAGCCACTTGAAGACTTGTCTGAAGCTGACTGGCGACGAGTAGTGGATGTGAACCTGACGGGCACTTTCCTGTGCACCCAGCAGGCGTTTCGGATTATGAAGTCACAGGCGCCAATGGGCGGTCGCATTATCAACAATGGATCGATTTCCGCTCACGTGCCCAGACCCTGGTCAGCGCCGTACACGGCGAGCAAACATGCGGTCACCGGCTTAACCAAATCTACTTCGCTGGACGGTCGACCCTACAATATTGTTTGTAGCCAGATTGATATCGGCAATGCGCTCACGGAAATGACCGCGAGGATGGGTGACGGAGTGCCCCAGGCAGATGGCGGTATCAAGGCTGAACCAACCATGGATGTGCAGCATGTTGCGCAGTCGGTCGTACAGATTGCTCAGTTGCCGCTGGAATCCAACGTGCAGTTCATGACGATCATGGCATCGAAGATGCCTTATATCGGCAGGGGTTAGAAATACCTAGAAGCGGGAACGAAGCCCAAGCTGAAACACAACGTCGGGTGACGCATCTGTCACGATGTCTTCGGACACGGAGATGTCCAGTAGAAGTTTTTCGCCGAGTTCAACAGACCCACCCAGGACCAGCTGCACTGCGAACTCATCGAGTTCCTTAAAATCGCTGTCATACATGGCTGAGTGAAAGTCCAGTTGTGCCTTTAGGGAGACCTTCTTCCAGCTGTGCCATGCGACCGTGGTTGAACCGAACACAACGTAATCTTCCAACGTCTCTTCAATGATGTCGCCGTCGCCGGGCACCATCAAGCCGATGCTGCCGTGGAAATACCAGTCGTTATGACGAAAGAAGCTGGCATCGCTGAGGTGCAGACTCATGAATACGTCCGTACCGTCGGAGCCCGTCAGATCATCAGGATCACCGGTTGGTAGTTTCACACCAGCGCGAACACCCCATGACTTGTCTGCTTCTTTACCGAGCAGATAGCTAACAGACAGACTGACATCACCGATGCCTGAGACGGAATCTCTCAAATCGACCTGGGTGATGCCATTCAGCTGGTACAGGTAGGTCAGCTGATCATCCATCACATCCTCTCGGCCGCCATTGGGCAGACCAAACCAGCCGTGCCAATCCTCAATAAAGCTATCCAGTGAGCCACCATCGTGTCGCATATAGGGGACATCCAGAGCGATCTCCCAACGCTCGGTCATGCCGTAACGCAGACTCAAATTGGTTCGCCAGGTCTCTCCGTCGATGGAAATGACCTCGTTATCCTCTCTCGATTCGGTGAAGTTGTTGGCGATTTCAGTCTGCAGATGCCAGTTAAGCTGGCCATCAGCGGCCTGATACGCAGAGCGAGTGGCTGGAATGCCAAACACTTGCACAAAGGGGTTCAGATTGGACGTTGAAAAGGGTTCAAACAGATCCGCTGGGCTGCTTTGTGGGAAAGCGACAAGGGACGTGAGAATGGCGATTAAAAATATTCTGGACATCACGTCGCGCAATATAAGGAAAGCCGCTTCAAATACAAGTTCTTGCTTTGATGGCCGGTCGGGGGTTCAGGGTGCCATGACAATGCCGCAGTCGTCACTGATCCAGCATGCAATGAACGACATGGGGGCGTTTCGCCGCTGCGATCACAGACCCGCAGGCATGGGGCTGGTTAACGAACACGATTCGGCTGACGACAAGCTTGTCCTCATCGAAAATCCCTGTCGGCTTGCCTTCGCTGATAGCCGTTTACCTCGGTTTTAAGCCCGGTACGTTGCCTGAGTTGCGTTAAGGACTGGGTGTCCGGTGGTCAGGGAAAAGCGGCTCAGGCGAGAGTAATGAGCTCCGGCACCCCTTCTTGATCAATCCAGACATAGGCGTTCTGACCAAACTGTTCAGCTAACTCATTGGCTTCATCTCGAGTGATACCAAGGACCAGGTAGCTGTATTCCAGCCAGTCCTGGCGCTCTCCGTAGCCGACAAGATAATTCAGGCGTTTCGATTCAATCTCGCCCAGCAGCGCAGCCTGTCTGCTGTCATTTTCATCCTCGCTGAGGACTTCGCTCCCGGGATTCCACGCAGTGATCAAGGCTGATGTGGTAACACCGAAGCTTGCGAGCAGAATCTTCGCGTCATCGTTTTCCTCGCCGATTCGCAACATGAGTGGTGGGTCATCAGAAACAAAGTAGTCTGTCTCCAGATAGGCCTGCAGTAGCTCGGCTGGTAGATCTGATTTCATGAAGTTTTGCGCATTGCTTCGCGATTGTAGAGAGGGTCGTCAGGTTTGCGGGCTCCCAAAATCATCGGGGAGTCGGCAAACCAATCGTCTGCGGCTGCCTCATCGCGAACCCAATCGACGAGTTCGCTGCGATAGGCGATCTTCCATATACCATCTCGACGTTCATAGCGATCCACATAGCGACCGCTGATAAACATGTCGCGAGCTTCACCCTGTTCGTTCTGGATGCGATGGTATGCCTGGTAATAGACTTCGCCGAAAGCCTCTTCACCTTCCAGCTCAACGGTGATCTGACCCAACATATGTTGATTAGATCCATGAATCTTCAGTGCCTGCATGCAATATTCGACGAATTTGTCGGGCCCCCCTTCATAGGTGCCATAAGAACACCACGCGTCATCCCAAAACACAGCACGTTCCAATTCACCGTCCAGTCGATCCAGACCTCGCATGTAGGTAGCTGAAAGCTGCATGATTTCGAGCTTGTCAGCAGCTGCTTCCAGGCGATCTGTTGCCATGACCTTTTCCTCCGAAGTGATCGATCGGATGCTCAGGCAATAGTCTGATGAAGTCAAACGTAAAGATATTGTTAAGAATGGTTAAGTTTCGATGAGGTTTACTGCCACGCTATAGAGGTGACGAGTTGGACTCCGTACCATGCCCGGCATGCGTAACTTAGCTCTGCCAACTTTTGTGCTTATTCTCTTTCTCGGAGTTTTCCAGGGCGAGAACTTTCCTCAGGATCAAAGGGTTATGGCTGGTGTTGTTGACGCAGCCATTGGCATACCGCCAAAACAAACCACGATCGTCGATCACTATGGCGATCCTGACGGCTTTATGAAGTACATCATCAGAAAGCCGCCAATATACGCCTAGGTTTTAGAACTCCAATACCGATCGGGCAACCTCGCCTGCTTTCATGGAGCGGAATGCTTCATTGACGTCCTCAAGTTTGAGTCGCCTTGAAACCAGGCTGGTAAGGTCCAATCGATCCTGCAGGAACAAATCAATCAACTTCGGCATGTGCTCACGGAAACGAGTCGAGCCGTACATGCAACCGATGAGTTTCTTCTCTTGGAGGAACGCGGGCCCTGGAACTGCAATCTCGGAACCCAGTGGGTGCATGCCAACGACAACTGTCGTGCCGCCAGGTCTTGTAATGTTGAATGCCTGAGTGGCCGCAGCAGGAACGCCAATGGCTTCGAAGGCGAATTCAACCAGCTCACCTTTCGTCATTTCAGCAATGGCTTCATCGAGATCGGTTTCTTTTGAATTGATGGTGTGAGTGGCGCCAAATTGGCTCGCCATCTCAAGCTTTGAATCCATGATGTCGATCGCGATAATGTTGGCAGCCCCTGCGATTCGACATCCTTGAATGATGTTCAGGCCAATACCACCACAACCAATGACGGCCACCGTCGATCCGCCAGGCACTTGTGCAGTGTAAAGCGCAGCGCCGACACCGGTCATAACGCCACAGCCAATAAGCGCTGCTTCAGCCATCGGCATTTCTTCTGGAATTTTTACGACGCCGTTCTCGCTGGTCACCATCATTTCTGCAAACGAGCCGACTGACGCGAATTGGAGCAGTGGTTGTCCATTTCGGGTAAGACGCGTTGCTGAAGCAGCGCCAATCTCAGGGTCGTTGCATAGATTTGGTTTGCCGCTCAAACAGTAGTAACACTTCCCGCAGAAGGGCCGGAAACTCATGATGACCCGGTCTCCGGGCTGGACATAGGTGACGCCTTCTCCGGTGGCTTCTACGATGCCGGCAGCCTCGTGTCCGAGTACACATGACATGGGTAGTTGCCACAAACCATCAACGAAGTGCAGGTCCGAATGACAGACACCGGAGCAGCTGGTTCTGACAAGTACTTCACCCGCTCGAGGGTCAATGATGTCGACGTCCTCGATCGTGAGTGGTTTGTTCGCTTCTTCAAAAATCGCAGCTTTCATATTCCCCTCCGGGTCGTTCTTTTTGTTGTTTCTCGATTAAAGCAGGTTGAAGCATCAACGGCTACGTTCCGTTGAGTCGTTCTACAACAGGCGCAAAGGCTTCCATGTTGTCTTTCCCTACGGTGATGTAGGAGATGCCAAAAAGTGCTCTTCGTCTTTCGAGCTCTTCGCAAATCGCCTCAACCGAGCCAAACAGCGCATGCGGATGTTTGCTCATGTCATCCTCTGACATCCCAAACATCTGTGCAAATTGGCCGAGTACGGGTGAGGGATCATCCATCACGAACGTGAAGTAAGCACCAATTTCGATTTCCAGGTCATCGAATCGATCCCCAGCACCTTCCCGTACCCAGCGCATCTTTTTCTTGGTTTCTTCCTCGGTAGACATGCCGACACCATCCGGTCCGATCATCCCCGATCGATTGTTGAAATTCAGACTGACGATATCTGCTTCTCTACCGGCAAGTCTCAGGATTCTTGGAGACCCACCACCGATCATGATCGGCGGTTTTGAAACGGGTTTTGGGACCCCGCTGAAGTCAGTCCAGTTGATGGTGTCATTGCTGAGATCCGCCATACCATCACCACAGAAAGCTTTGACGCCCTCAATCACATCTCCCAGTCGGTCGATCCGAATCCTGGGCTCGTCTTTCGTGATACCCAGCGCCTGATACTCTTCCGTAATCCATCCGGCACCGAGGCCAAACTCAAGACGTCCGCCGGAAAGCTTATCGATGGTCATGGCAGACTTAATCAGCACAACCGGCAAGTGGTAATCGATACAAAAAACCCGACAGCCGATGTTGATGCTCTTGGTGACCGCTGCGGCATAGGCCATTGCAGGAATGGCCGCCAGATTCTGTTCGGGATGATTGGCTTTCTCCAAAGCAGGACCCGGTCCAAGAATGTGATCTGCGAGATGAAACGCTGAGTAACCCAGCTCTTCGGCTCTCTGCACCTGACCCGCCCAGTCCTCTGCAGAATCGGCATTAAATGACTGGACGCCAAATCGAAATGGTTTGCTCATGGTTCTTCCTTATTGGCTGGCGGTTGTTAGATGGAGTAACTAACCCCGGTGAGTTCTGTAGATACATCCCAAAGCCGTGCTGCATCAGCGGCGTCTTTGGATGCAGGAATGGTGTTCACTTTGTGAGCGGAGTGTCTCATCTCACCCATTTTCATTGGCCCGAAATAGTCACCACCGGCGACGTCGTCGCCTGTTGCTGCCAGAAGTGTTGGAAGTGCGCCTTCAGCGGATGAATTCATGATCAGAGCGAGCGGCAGGAACAGCACGGCGAAGACTGGAGGTATGTGCCGACCCAGCTCAGTCGATGATCCGCCCGGATGACAGGCCACAGAAATCGCGGCGGAGTTTGCGGCCTCAAGTTTACGCTGTAGTTCGTAGGTAAACAGGATATTGGCGAATTTACTCATGCCATATCGTTCCATCCGGTTGTAGGACTTTTCAGCATGAATGTCATCGTAGTGGATGCGACCGTTCCTGTGAGCAAGGCTGCTGACATTAACGATGCGTGCTCCCGGGCGATCTTTTAGCATCTCCATCAGGTGTCCGGTCAGAGCAAAGTGCCCCAGATGATTCACCCCAAACTGCAGCTCAAACCCGTCGGCAGTTTCCATCTTTGGTGGGACCATGACGCCAGCGTTGTTGATGAGCCCATCCAGCTGAGGCTCTTCTTTTACCTGGTTGGCCGCCTCCTCAACTGACTTAAGGCTGGCCAGATCCAAAGGAATCCATCGAACATCTGCATCAGGGTGCAGTGCCTTGATCTTGTTGATCGCTTCATCTGCTTTTTCTTCAGAGCGACATCCTAAAAGCACACGGGCGCCTCTCGCTGCGAGCACCCGTGCAGCGTCGTAGCCGATTCCAGTATTGGCGCCGGTTACGAGGATGGTTTTTCCCGATTGGTCAGGAACGTCTGATTCACGATAGTCAGTCATGGTTCTTCTCTTTTGAATTAGTAAACGCAGGCGTCAGGAAAGTATCGTTCCCGGCTTCTCACGTCGAAGTTAAGGTGCAGGTTTTCAAGGCCACGCAGGAAACTGCTGGGTACATGATTGAAGCTCTCATCCGGGTCGACGGTTCGGATGTTCTCCAACCGGTGTAAAAGAATGGTGAATGCGGAGTACATTTCCTGGCGTGCCAGGGCTGCGCCTGGGCAGTGATGCGGTCCGGAGCCGAAAGCAAGGTGTGCGCCAGCTTTCTTCCGTTCAATGTCAAATTCTTCGGAGTTCTCGAAAATGTTTTCGTCTCTATTCGCAGAAGCGTAACCGACGGCGACGTTGGAACCTGCAGGGATCTCAACACCACCCAGTTGCGCATCCTGTGTGGTTACTCGCCAGAGATGCAGTACGGGGGTCTCGAACCGGAGTGATTCCTCTATGAAATTACGAATCAGTGTTGGGTCTTTGCGCATACGATCCATGAGCGCCGGTCTTTCGAGTAGCAGCATCATGCCGGATCCAATGGCGTTAGTGGTGGTTTCATTGCCGCCCGTTAAAAGTTGATCCAGGAGATCCTGTAACTCAAACATATCCAGTGAACGTTCGGGTCCATCTGGGTCATCCTGCAGTCTGGCGTGAGCCAGATCCGTGATGATGTCGTCTTTTGGCTCTGTTCTTCGCGCTTCGAGCACCTCGGCAAAAAACTTCTGTGCATCGACGACGTCTTTTGCGCATTGCAATGCCGCTTCGTCATTGGTGAATCCGCCACCGGGTGCCAGCATGGCGTCTGACCATTTCTTCAGATCCCAGATACGATCGCGTGGTACCCCAAGTTGATCTGCGATGACGGTGCAGGGAAGTGGAATAGAAAAATCCCACATAAAGTCGAAGCTGCCTTTGTCGATGAAGTCGTCAATCAGGTCGTTAACCATGGTCTCAACGTAGTTGGTCATCTTTCGGATCCGTGCCACCGAAAATGCGTCGTTGATGAGCCTTCGGTATTTGGTGTGAACCGGCGGGTCAGTGCGTTGTAGGGTAGAGACTCTCGCCCAGCCGTTGTCGGCTTTGTACTGTTCAGCGATGCTCCTCGAAGTCCCGCCGCGTAGTGCTGACGCCGTGTACTTAAAGATATCGCTGCTGAAAATCTCAGGATGTTTTTTGATGTAACGAACGTCTTCATAACGGCTGACGTAATATGCCTGCAGCTCTTCCATAAAATAGACAGGGGTATCCAGGCCCCGGATGGCCTGAAAGTATTTGAAAGGACACTCCCTGGTTTCATCTTCCAGCAGGTTGTAATCGAGGCTCTCAGCCATAGCGATCTCCCGTATCAGTTGCTGATGCGTTCCAGGGGCGGTAGCCCCAGGGCATCACGATAAGTGTTGTGGTAATGGTGCAGGGCAGGCTCATTCCTGCCGAAGGTTAGATATTCCTGTGCGCCAGAGAGAATACCCTGGTGGGAGCTGGCCGCAGCCACATAGTCCTCCATTTGGATTACCTCGGCGAAGCCCTGCATTCTCTGTGTCATATCGCCGTAGCGTTCACGTCGCTCCTCAGTCATCTCAAGCTCGGCAAAAGCGGGATCCACATAGAAGCTGATTTGCGAAAAGCTGTTGTGAGGATTCTCTCCGTCCGGATAGACCCTTACCAGGGTTGGTCCGCCCAATCCCAGAATCAGCTGAATGTTGGGGAAAATGTAATAGACAGGCAAAGCGCCAAGCAGCACGTTCCAGTCATTCTCCGGCATCTCACGGAGCA
Source organism: Pseudomonadales bacterium (assembly GCA_017642855.1). GTDB lineage: Bacteria > Pseudomonadota > Gammaproteobacteria > Pseudomonadales > Azotimanducaceae > UBA9659. Next base: position 23,287 of record JAEPOO010000005.1, on the reverse strand, counting down.
CATCGATGTTACGCAAGCACAAAGACATCCTGTGGTTGCGCTTGTAGATGTCGTACATCTGGGCATTACCGTAAAAGTCCTGGGCCAGGGTGTTCTTATGAAGGGCGTTGAAGTGGTAGGTCTCGCCAAAGGTGTCGATGGCCAGCTTCCAGTTCATGGGATGATCGAATCGAGTGGCAACATTAAAACGAAACTTTTCCAGATCCCAGGACGCGAGTTCTGTTGCCAGTTCACCGAGTTGGTCGTCCAAATCGATGTTGCCTTCTGGATTCGGGTTCACCCAAAGCAAGCCGAATTTTTCAATGCATGGCAGCTTAACCAGTCCGTTGCAACTTTTGTCAACCTGACCGAAATGGTCCTCTTTCGGAACTGAGAGCAGATCACCGTTGTTCGCGTAACCCCAGGCGTGGAAGGGACAGCTGAACATATGCTTTTCACCGCGATCTGAATCCTCGAGCACGGTCCCGCGGTGTCGGCAGACGTTGAGAAATGCATGGAAATGGCCGTCTTTGTCGCGGGTGCAAAGAATGGGTTTGCCGAGATCTTTGGAAGTAAAAAAGCTGCCGGATTTTGGCAGATCGCCCGACATGCCCAGCACGTGGCAGTAATCCTGGAAGAAATGCTGCCACTCCCGTTTTGCCATCTCACGAGAGGTATAGCTGCTAACCGGATTGCGTACCTGACCACCGGCATCCACGTTGGTGTCTGTATCCAGGTAGTGCATCAAGCCTTTGATCACCCGAATCTGTTCCTGCTTCTCCACGCCTTGTGACTCCCACTGAAACTGAACTTTAGAAACTAGAGGGCCAGGGGTTATTCGTCAACTGGTGTTGTTTTGCCGTTTTTTCGCATAGAAGTGAGACAGGGTATCCCAGGACAGTTTGCGTTCTCCCTTGTCTGAGATCACACCTTGTGTCCTCCATCATCGAAAGCTGCGCTTCGTAGACGGTCACCTGGTAATCCTCTGTCCAACGATTATGGGGTCCACCTCGATTTCCCTGGGGAGCACCCGCCCCAAATTCACCCATGCGCACAGGTCTGTTCATATCTGAGAGCCACCTGGCGTTTTCGATATCGGTGACCTTGGTGAAGTGCCGGCCTGGGTCCTGGTTACAACCCATCACGTCGAGATGTTCTGCAAGCGGATCATCCCGTGTGTCGGTGCGCAGGATCTTACCGTCTTCCTCAACATTCAGTGTGGGGACGCCATTCAAGGGCTCGTCTTTGCCGTTGTGCGGATTCTGGATATTGGCCTGATTCATGAAAATGTTCCAATCGCATTGATGCCTCGAGAGGGTAGGGACACAGGATGAAAAAGCCGATACGCTGAGCCACTTTTGTTTACCGGAGATTCCAATGTCGTTAAAGATGTCGATCGATGAAAGAGAAGCGTTTCTTGCAGGTTTGCATGTAGGTGTCATTAGTATTCCCCGTGAAGGGCGAGCGCCGCTGACCGCACCCATCTGGTATGACTACAAACCGGGTGGTGAGGCCTGGGTCATTACGGACGCAAACTCGTTGAAGGGTAAAGCCATACAAAAGGCGCCGCAGATATCTCTCTGTGCCCAATCGGAAGATATGCCCTACAAGTACGTGACCATCGAAGGATCGTTTACAACAAGACCCTCGACTCAGGAAGAATTGCTGAGCATGGCGATTCGTTATCTGGGCGAAGAGCAGGGCAAAGCCTATGCTGATAACCCTGAAGGAGGTGGAGAAAGCATTCTGGTGTCTATTTCCACAGAACGATGGTTAACCGTGGATTACGGCAAAATGTAGGTCGATTCACCGTCGAAAAAATGTGCGCGGGTTGGATTCAAAAGTGTGATCCAGTCCGCAGTTCTGATTGTTCCCTGATTTTCATCAACCGACGTGTGATCGACATCACATCCTGAGTCGGTTTTTTGCGGTTAACTTGGCTCCGAGGTTAACGAAAGGGAATTTCAAATGATGTATTCAACAGGAAGAAGACAGCCCGATCCCATGACAGAGGGTGATTTCGTCAACATAATTGGTCTCGCCATGTTTGTTGTGTTTGCCGTTGTCGAACGGATGTAGCTGCCGGGGTTAAGGGCAGGACCGGATACAACACCAACCCTATCCATCCAGACCTGTCCTTCACGTGACAACCAGTTACGCCATGACTGGTTGTTGCCAAGAAGCCAGGAAGGTTCGCCTTCCTGGCTTTTTTCTTTATGCTCCGCTTATGAGTGACAAAAATCAGCCTTTATCGGGCAATGACATGCCGAGATTTGCGGGCCAGGCCAGCATGTTTCGGTTACCTACACACGAAACACCGGATGGTCTTGATGTTGGCATCGTTGGTGTTCCCCTGGATATTGGGACAAGCAATCGCGTAGGCGCGCGATATGGGCCTCGACAGATTCGCGCCGAGTCTGTCCTCGTTCGACCCTATGGCATGGCAACCGGTGCAGCGCCGTTCGATTCCTTTAATGTCGGCGACCTCGGTGATGTTGCGCTGAATACCTACAATCTTGAAAAGAGTATCGACATCATCACGGCGCACTACGAAGCGCTACTAGAGTCACACGTAAAAACGATTTCATTGGGGGGCGATCACACCGTCGCTTTACCCATTCTGCGAGCCCAGGCGAAGAAATATGGTCCTCTGGCGGTTATTCATGTGGACGCACATGCAGATATGAATGACGCCATGTTTGGTGAGCCTGTGACCCACGGCACTATCTTCCGTCGTGCGATTGAAGAACAACTGATTGATCCGGAGCTGATGATCCAGATAGGCCTGCGCGCAACGGGTTATGCAGCAGAGGATTTTGACTGGGCGAAAGACAGGGGTGTACAGGTGGTGCCTGCCGAAGACTGCTGGTACCAATCTCTTGCTCCGCTGATGGATGAGTTTCGAAAGAAGGTTGGGCCTGATCAACCAGTTTATCTGTCATTCGACATTGATGGGCTGGATCCATCCTGTGCACCGGGGACGGGTACGCCGGAACCCGGTGGTCTCACAACTTCTCAGGGTATTGAGATTATTCGAGGCGCCAGCGGTCTCAACCTCATTGGCGCGGACCTTGTAGAAGTTTCTCCACCTTACGACACCACAGGTAATACCGCGCTCTTAGCGGCTAATCTTGTTTTTGAAATGCTCTGCGCACTGCCTGGATGTAAAAGGAGTTGAGTGGCCAGGAAGCTTAAATGCTTACAGGCGCAGGCACAGGGATAGGCATAGACTCGAGGGTAAGATCTTACACGAGGAGTGTAGAGCCGACAGGACCGTCGGAATCAGGTCTTGGGCTGGCCATGGGTGAGCGAATCCTGACCTCCATCAGTCCACCATTCGAATGAGCAGTGAACTGAATAGAGGTACGAGATTCGCATTTGAGTTGCTGTTTCAGGCGGCCTAGTAGTTGAAGCGCAGACCGACTCTTACGCCCCGGCCAGGCTCGGGTGCGTAGTTTTTCAGATACGAGGTGTGGTTCCTGATCTCTTCATCCAGCAGGTTGGATCCTTTGGCGAAGAGCAAGAGCTCGCCCTGGCCAACCTTAAAGTGGATGTCCGTATAGACATCGAGCAGTGTGTATCCATCAGTCTCAAACTCGCCCATGGCGGTTTGATCCTGGTCTGCAACTTCAGTCAGGTTGGTAGAGAATGTCCAGTTCGAACCATGCCAGGTGAGCCCAACGCCGATACGATCAGGCGGAATTCTCGGCACGTCACCCGCGCTATCGAATTCCGCTCTTACCAGGTCCCCCTGGAGTGAAAGATCAAGCGAGCCATACTCGTTCTCGAATGCCTGGTAGACGACCTTACCTTCAAGACCGTAGAAGACAGCGTCTTCCGCCGTATAAACAGCAATAGGCGTTTCCTCGAACTCGCCGCCATCCGCCAGGTAGATATAGTCATCGATCTGGTTGTAGTAGACGTTGAGTTCTGTTTCCAGCCGTTCGCTGTGACTATGGAAGCCGAATTCGATGTTGGTAGAGACCTCTTTGTCCAGGTCGGGATCTCCGAGCTCCAGTAAACCGGTAGCCACGTGCGTTACCCACTCTTCAGGATCTGTAGACACAGAGCAGCTGCTGGACTGTACGTTCGCAAATCGCTCTTCCAGTGTCGGCGAACGCTCAGACCGCGATGCGGCGACAAGTATGTTGCTTGCCTCGCTGAAGTCGTAGAGCAAGCTTGCCGACAGGCTGTTTGCGCCTTCGTCACGGTCACAACTCATACCAGCATCGTGCTCTCTGAACTCGTAGCGATATCCCAGTTCCCAGGTGATGTCCTCCAGCTCGAGCCGCTCAACCAGGAAGAGGGCGTAACCTGTACTGTCGATTTCAGGAATAAAGGCTTCCTCGCCAATGGCGCTGAACTCGGTATCAGAGAATTGTAGACCCCAGACACCCTGCCAGTTGTTGACTGGTGCATGGTTCATAGTGATTCGACCTTCATAGCCTTCATTGGCAAACGTAGTACCGATGAACGCAGTGCCGTCACCTTCAAACTCAATTTCCTGGTGCTCGTAGTCTGTGTAGTTCACTGCACCCCGTATCTTCTGGATGAAGCCAGAGTCGAAGTTCAGTTCACCCTTCAGGTCATAGCGAGTCTGTTCCATGTCGATTCGCACGAACTCTTCGCCTTCCTCTTCATGTTCGCCCTCATCATGATGCTCTTCTTCCTCGTCATGATGCTCCTCTTCGTCATCATGGTGCTCTTCTTCGTCATCATGGTGCTCCTCGTCGTCATCGTGACCGTGTTCGTCATGGTGACCACCATGAGCGCCAGGTGGCAGACCATAGTTGTTCTCGATTTCAGAAATAGAGAATCCGATAAATCCACGATCACCAGAGAAAGATGCACCGAATGTGTAGCCCTCTGATTCAGCGTCAGAGTTGCCGATGAAACCCTTGGTATTGGTCAGCTCTTCTTCTTCGTCATGGTGCTCATCTTCGTCGTGATGTTCTTCATCTTCGTCGTGGTGTTCTTCATCTTCGTCGTGGTGTTCTTCTTCGTCGTGATGCTCCTCATCCTCGTCGTGGTGCTCGTCTCCGTGCTCGTCGTGGTGCTCATCTTCGAGAAGCTCGAGTGCAGCCTCATTGATGGCGAATCCGCCGATATCTACGTTGTCGTTGTCACGAGTGAATCCGTCGAAGTGCAGGTTTAAACCGCCGAAACTGGCGTTGAACTTGGCGACTGTTTTGTTTTCCTCGTTTACGGTGTTATGACTTTGCTCGATCATAAACACCGGCTGATCAAAACTGGACTCCGGGATTCGGTTGTCAATCACGTTGACCACACCGCCAATTGCAGCGTTGCCATATAGAAGTGTTGATGGACCCCTCAATACTTCGATTTTGTTGGCAAGTGCTGGTTCGAGACCGTTTACGTGATCTGGGCTAGCAGCTGAAACGTCGATGTTGTTTACACTGTTCTGTAGGACTTGAACCCGGTTACCTGTTTGTCCCCGGATAACAGCTTGACCGACACTTGGGCCAAAACTGGTGTTGTGAATGCCGATCTGATTGTTAAGTGTGCCGCCGAGTGTGTCCTCGACCTCCCTGGCCAGTTGCTCATCGGTAAGGATGTTGATTGGCAAAGCGGTATCGGCTTCTTTCTGATTGAATGGTGCGCTGACGATGATCTCTTCACTGTAGTGGTGATCTTCGTGTAGGTCATCATCGGCCATTGCGATTGATGCATAAGCGCTCGCCGCAAGTGCGAGGGCTCTTGTTAAGTACTTCACTTTTTTCTCCTGCTAATTAAATGGGTGATGTTTCAGCGCAGGAGGGGTGGGCCTCTTTGGTGTTTGTGGAATAAATAGGTTTCAAGAGGGATGAAATCCTGTTTGCCCTGGATCTCATGAGGCCTGGGCACGGATGTGGTGCAAAGCGGTGAGTGCTCGATGCTGACTGGTCCGGCAATTTCGCAGACGTCACAGTGTTCTTCTTCGTGAGTGGAATCGTGAAGATGTTCTGCCGTGACGACACCTGGGAATCCCAGCAGGAAGCTGAGAGCCAGTATTCGCAGGTAGGTTGAAGTGAGCGGGCGCAGCATGGCTGCTTTTTAGAGGAATAGCCCTGTCATGTCAATTTGTGCAGATAAAAGGCGTGGTTAAAACAGTGTCTTGGCCTTGTTTTTGAGAGACATGGCGATGTCATAGTTGACCTGATTGTTTTCGCGGTACTGCATGGCAAGGTTGATGCCTATTGCAGCCGTTTTCTGGTTTAGGGCTTTCGAGAGCTTTTTGGGTGTCTGTTTCGGCGCACTGCTCATGAAAGCGGCAATCCTGATGACGTACTCGCCAAATTCCATCTGGCTGGTCAGGACGATTCCTGAAAGCGTGTCTATCTTCATGCACTCATCTAGCAGGCCGTTCACAACCTTCTCGAGGTGCTTTAACTTGACCGCCACGTGGGCTGGTTCGATTTCTGACTGAAAGGTGACTTTGCCGGCTTCGGCCTGCTTCTCAAATTTCTGAGTGATTTTTGAGATGCAGCTTTTGAATGCGATAGCTTTCTCGTCATCTGAGTTCAACAGTTTGACGCGAGTTTGCGCTGCCATCTTTATGTGTTCATTCAATGTGGCCGAGAAGTTTGACGCCAGGTCTTCCTCGATCGGTGCCAGTTCCAGCGGGCCAACATTCTTCAGAATGGAGCCACCTTCCTCAAAATCGAGAAAATCGTCTTCGTAGTCGTCAGAGTACGGGTTATCAATATCCAAGGAGTTGCCTACTGCGCCATGATGTCGGGGCGCGATTAGACAGGGCGGATGCTTGAAAGAAAAGGATCGGATTGGGAATTTGTGAAGGCGGTCACAACTTTTTTTCGGCGACAGCAAATACATTCTTGCCCATGAATCTGGCAAAGGGAATTGAGAGAAGTCTGCTGATGGGAAAGATCACGCGATCGTAGGTGATCAGTAGCGGACGGTTTATGGTGCCCGAAGGCGCTTTTTTAAAGAGATCGAGGAATCGATATAACCACGTGGCGAAGTAGCCAAGGAAGTCCGTGTATGCGACTTCAGATACGGTGAATCCTGCATCAGTGAGCACCGCCTTCAGGCTATTTCTCGTGTATCGCCGATGGTGGCCCACCAGCTCATCCATGCTGGTTCTTAGATGATTGAAGGCTGGTACGAATACAAGAATTCGCTGACCGGGATTAAGTCGATCAAACAGATCTTTCGCTATTTGATGGTCATTCTCGATATGCTCCAACACGTTCAACGTGAATATGTAGTCGAAGGATTTGTCGCCAAGCTCACCGATACTGCTGGCTACCTGATACCCCTGTGATCTCAGAATCGCTTGGGCCCGATGGTCTGGCTCTACACAGAAGATGCGATCTGCCGTTAGTGGAATAGCCTCTGTGAAGGTGCCAATACCCGCGCCGAAGTCGAGCGCGGTCTCGGCACCATGGGCATAGTCACGAACCAGCTTCTTCAGGAAGTGGTTGTAGTTTCGCGCCTCGAGCATAACCTCGAGGTTGTCGCTGCCTGTGTAGCTTTCGCTCAACCGAACTCCTTACCGAGGGAACCTTCATCGAACGCTTTGCTGGCGAGTATATGCAAATGGAGATGAAAGACGGTTTGCCCCGCGTCAGCACCATTGTTGATCACAAGTCTAAAGGCATCATCGACTCCCAGTCTTCGAGACATTTCACCGGCGACAAGTAACAGGTGGCCAAGCAGAGCCTGGTGGCTTTCGTTGGCATCCGCAAGCCTGGGTATCTCTGTGGACTTAGGAATGATCAGAACGTGGGTTGATGCCTTTGGGTTGATGTCTTTTATGACGATGCATTGATCGTCTTCGTAAAGTTTTTCTGAAGGCAACTCGTCATCGATGATCATCGCGAAAATGGTTTTGTCTTCAGCCATTACAGTGTTCCTTGCCAAAACTGAAATACAGCATGCATTGAATCCGCGCGCAAGCCTAATTGCCCGGCGATTGGAGTTCACAGCGCAGCTCTGGCGGTCAAATTGCCATGCATGTGGTTCTTACTCTCAATCGTTGAGGGAAAGCGCCTGGTGGGCTGCATTTTCATTGGTCAGCTTGCCGGACACGATGCAGGGTCCAAAAGCGCCCCCTCACCAATGTATTGATCATCGCGCAGGTTGCCGACGAGCTTGCCCGCTGCGAATAAGCCGGCAGGTCCCGTTGCGTTAACTTTCATGTCCTCGGCAAGAGCCTGCAAGATAGCGACGCGAAAGATTCGACCCTCATCTGCCTTCCGCTGCAACACATCCTCAACCCAAAACGCCTGTGAGACAGGCGGGGATGACCGCACCGCAGGCCGCACGCCATTCACCGATCCCTATGCCGATGACTCTGTCATCGTCATAGGTGATCAATCCCGTGACGCCGCAATCGAGAACCAACTCCGCACCCTCATGGCATCGTAGTCTCTCGCCATGGATCTCATGATGTCACTGAAAGTGGTAGTCTGCATGCATCAACACAGGAGGGATGATGATGTCAGATCCGTTTCGTTTGGATGGTAAACGCGCCGTGGTGACGGGTGCGGGTAAAGGTATTGGGCGTGGTATTGCGACTCAGCTGGCGCGAGCCGGGGCTGACCTGGTGATCAGTTCCAGGACCCAGGAAGATCTGGATAGTCTTGCGGATGAGATTGGAGCACTCGGCCGCGCTGTAACGACATTGATCGTGGATGTCACCAACCCTGCAGAAGTCGAACAACTGGCGGCGCTTGCTGTAGAACAAGGCGGAATTGACGTCTGGGTAAATAATGCTGGCGGTTTGCCGGATGCAACGCCGAGGTATCTCACGAAAACACCAGAAGATCGTTGGGATGCGCAGTTGGATCTCAATCTAAAAGCAGTGTTTATTGCCTGCCAAATTGCCGCTAACAATATGAAAGAGGGGGCCATTATCAATATTTCCTCCAGTTCCGCGAAAGCGCAAGGGAGTATGAAAAATGGACCTTATGGTGCGTCAAAAGCGGCGGTGAATAGTCTCACTCAAACCTTTGCTTTAGAGCTGGCACCGAAAATTCGAGTTAATGCGGTGGCGCCTGGCCCTGTCCCGACCAAGAACTTCAATGAATCGACCAACTTTCCTGAAGGCAAACCCATTGAAAAGATTATCGGTGTACCCCTCGGTCGTTTGGGTACACCGGATGACATTGGGCATGCTGTTGTCTTCATGGCTTCACCAGCTTCAAGCTGGGTGACTGGTCAGTGTCTGTATGTCACAGGCGGCACCTAGTTTTTACTCTCTTTTTCTCGTGCCGCCATTTCGTAGAAATCAAACTTCGAACTGGTCACGAATGCCTCGAGCTTTTCAATCTGCTCTGCGACCTCAGCGTGTGAACTGGAATCCCGTTGATCTTTTAACCGCACAATTTTCTGCTTTGTTGCCTCGAGGTTTTCTCGAGTCTCCATCAGCTCTGGGTCAATTTGCTCCCAGTGAACGCTGGATAGGATGGTGATGAGATTTTCCGTGCGTTCAGACAAACGCTGAATGTCATCCTGTGTCTGTTTAAGCCCGGTAAGTTCTTGGATTTTCCTTTCTTCCCAATCCGGTCCGGTCCAGAAAACCTCGGCCGTGTGAATAGCGATACCAATACCCCAACCGAGAAGCGGGTAGATGAACCATAACGGACCGGGTGACGTCACCAGGTTTAAGATGATTAGGAAGAGGTTTACCGCGACGTAGGTAGCGAGGTGTGTGTAGTAATCCCTGAGCTCGTCTACCCGCTCTCTTGCCTTTTCTTCGTTCATCAGATGACTCCCTTGATCTGTATATCTGTGATGGCTCTATGCAAAGCAATTCTTGTGCCAGAGTCAATTTAGAAAAAAATAACGGGTTGTGGCAGTTTTGATGCCTCCTCGCTGGCGAATTTGACCAATAAAACGTGTGGCTGACGAACTTTGAGCGATCAGGTCCCAGGTAGAGATGTGCGGACTTCCATCCGATGGCTGGAGGTGGGCAGTCTTCGAAACTGACATACCTTGCCGCTGGAGTCCGTCACCACAAAATAATGTGCTTCAAGCTCAACTTGTGCGAGATACAGAGCAGGATCGCAACTTGTGATTCGAAGCAGATCAATTTCACGAGCGGTTTCTATGAGCGTGCCGAGCGCTATTCAGCGGCAGCGCAAAAGGCACACATAACGGCGCGAAAGATGATTTGCCAGCGTCACTTTTTGTTACGACATGACGCCAATTCTTTACCTATATGCAGTATTCTGACGATGAATTTTGCTTCTCTTTGAGCCGGGCTCCCCTAGACTGTTGTGCCATGAACATTGATGCAAAAGCCGCGGGATTCTCCGCGCAAAGACTCGAAAAAATTTCCTCTCACATCATGGAAAACTACATTGCGCCGGGAAAGATTGCCGGCTGCCAGGTGATGGTTTCCAGGTGGGGCACACCAGCGTACTTTCGTTCTTTTGGGTTGAGAGACCTTGAGCGACAAACACCTGTCACAGAAGACACGATTTTTAGAATCTACTCCATGACCAAACCGATCACATCGGTTGCGCTGATGATGTTGTACGAGGAGGGAAAATTTCAGCTGAACGATCCGGTTCATCGATTTATCCCTTCTTGGAAAAATCAGCGCGTCTATGTGGATGGAACCGGGGCGGGCATGGTGACCAAAGCACCCGATTCACCGGTGACCATGCGTCATGTGCTGACTCATATGTCTGGACTGACCTATGGAGAGTCTCTATATCCGTCAGACCATCCCGCAGACAAACAATATGCGGAACTCGGCGTAAACCGCGGTCATGGTGTTACCGCGGAATCTTTTGCAGATACCCTTGCGCAAGTGCCTCTGAGGTTCGAACCAGGAACCCAGTGGTGCTATTCCCTTGCCACCGACGTATGTGGTTGTCTCGTTGAATTTATTTCAGGACAACCGTTTGCTGAGTTTTTGAAAGATCGTATTTTCGACCCACTTGGTATGACGGACACATCGTTTGTGATCGACACGAGCCGAACAGATCGATTTTCTGCAAACTACGGCCGCAGGGCGGATAAAACACTTACACTCCTTGATGATCCGCGAGAGAGTATCTACGCCGATGCGAGCCGTTTCCCGTCAGGCGGCGGCGGTCTGCTTAGTACCACGATGGACTATGCGCGCTTCTGTGAGATGTTGCGCAGGGGTGGTGAACTGGAAGGGCAGCGAATTATTGGTAGTCGAACGCTCGGTCTGATGATTCGAAACCATCTGCCCGGTGATGCTGATCTTGCTGGATTTGCCATGGGATCTTTTTCCGAGACCGCTTATGAGGGTGTTGGCTTCGGTTTAGGTTTTGCCTCGACCCTGGATGAGGTAGAGGCGGGCACTGTAGGTGCCGGTGACTTCTACTGGGGTGGCGCAGCGTCAACGATTTTCTGGGTGGACCCGGTCGAGGATCTCTTTGTCATATTCATGACGCAGCTCATGCCGTCTGCGACCTTCAACTTCCGCGGTCAGATCAAGAATATCGTGTACGGTGCGATCGAAGATTAGCAACGGTTAAACTTGCGCAGTTCGAAATAACCGCTGCAGAAAGTCCGTCCTGCGAATTACTCAGATGTTTGTCCTTTCCATGATGTGTTCAGCGGCATCGGCTGATGAGTGGCGGTAACAGGTGGTTCCTTACACAAAATGGTTCCGTCCATAGGGTGGCCGAACTTCCAGGCTCAGTCCGACGGCGCTGTCACAATGGTGCCGAACAGCAGCAACCGCGTTTTCGAAACTGAGACGAAGTTGGCCGCCGCCATTTCGGTCTACACGGTGGCAACCAAAGAGCGGCGCACTTTCTCTCTTGAGTTTGACTGGGTAGATGTGAACTCCGGCGGTGAATCTGATTTCCCGTTCTCTCCTAACGTCGAGATTGATCGGGCGCTTTTTGCGTTTACGCTGGGTTATGACGACAAAGTAATAGAAGGCCGGACGGAATTAGACGGGGTTTGCACAGACATCGGAGCGCGTGACTTTGATCTCGATATCGACGCGACCTTTGAAGGCAATCTCATTCCAGACATCACGGTCGGTGTTTCAGATACCTGGACGGATGGATTTCTCGCTTTGAATGGGCGGATAACAATCGGTGACTTCGGTAAGTGGTATGTTTGCGAAATGTTTCTGGGTGGCGCAGGCGGTTGGAATATCTAAACCAGTTTGAGCTGCATCGCTGCTGCGGTTGCTTGTGCACGGTTTTGTACATTGAGTTTGCTGTAAATGCTCTTGATGTGGTGTGCAACGGTGTTTCTGGAAATGCTTAGAAGCTTCGCAACCTCTTTAGTCTGATAACCCTTGGCGACAAGCGTCAGGATCTCAACTTCGCGAGCTGTTAATGTTTCTGTCGCCCGGTTGCTTTGCTGATTGATTGGGTTGTTGCGGAAAAATTGCAGAACCCGATGCGCGATCGATGGTGAGAGTGCAGGTCGTCCATCCAGCAAATCTTTCAGGTACTTTTCCAGTTCCATGACGGAATAACCCTTCAGTAGATATCCAAATGCACCTGCGCGAAGCGCCTTAAAAAGATTCTCGTCGTCATCAAAAATGGTGGTGATCACGCAGAAGGTATCTTTTTGACGCTCATTAATCAGTTTGATGAGGTCGATACCGCTCCCGTCAGGCAATCCGAGGTCCAATAACGCAAGATCAAAATCTTCTTCGCTGATTAAGGTTTCAGCAGATCTCACGGTATTCGTTGAGCAAATTTCCGCCTCGGTAAAGATGTTCCCGGTGACAACCTTAAGGACTTTCATGGCGTCCTGGTGATCCTCCACAAGCAGGATTCTTTTGATCGTGTTGCGGTCTGGCTTAGCCATGGACAACCTCTGAAATATCTCGATCGTGCATTGAGGCTCCGTCTCTGGTCAAGAGGATCAGTATTTCTATCAACGTCTGATTTGTTGTACCCCAGGAGATACTGCCGTTGATCTCTTGGATTCGTGATTCTATGTTTCGGAGTCCATTCCCGGGAGAGATGGTGTGCCAATCGAAACCTGAACCGTCGTCTCTGAAACGCAGATAGAGCGAGCGGATATCCTGACTGAGCTCAATGTCGATGGACTGAGCGCCAGCGTGTCTGACAGTGTTAGTCAGCAGCTCTCGAATGATGTTGAGGAGGTTCAGGTAATGTGTTGTCGTGATTAGCGCTGCGCCATCCGTGAGCTTTGAAGTCCATCGCAGCGTCAGTTGATGCGATCTGCAGACATCCTCGGCCAACTGTTTGATCTCAGCCTCCAGGTTTGACACGGGGACAGGTTCTTTTTTGAGTGCGCGTAGTACCTCACGTAGCTGATCCATGGTCTCCTGTGCGAGTTCTCGCGATCTCGTATCTTTGGCGGAATAGATGATCGAGAGAATTTTTCCTCCGATCTGATCGTGCAGATCCCGGCTGATTCGCTGCCTCTCAATTAGTTGACCGGCCTGAAACGAGCCGCCCCGTTCGATGAGCTGGTCGAGCAGATTTCTAAGTGAGACCACCACTGACACGTCGTCTTCGTTAAATAATCGGCGGCCCCGGTCTGCTGAATCCAGTACAAGGGCGGTAGAAAAGTCTGATTCGGCAACATGTAGCAGCCGACCTCGGTCTCTGATTTCTGTTGGGCCATGATCACCGTTAACAATATTAACGGGTTTAAAAGCTTCGTATATTGCCTTTTGCCACGCAATTTCAACGGGTGCCTGGGAAAAGGAAGCTTCTACCAGGTCCGTGATCACCTTATTGATGGAAAGGCGGTAGCTTGAACGGTTGCGATGGTTAACCTTATCAACGAGCCATTGGCGAATAGGCAGGTATGCCCAGAGCAAAATAACGAGCGTGGCAAGCAAAGCTTTTTCAGGGCTGAAAGCGACATAGTAAATGAGTACGAGATCAATCACGAGGAAAAGAATGGAAGTTAGCCACCATTGATAAATGGTTTCGATGTGTCTTTCAAAATTGAGTGCAGGGTGGCGCCAGATGCCAACCATGGTCATCACATAGCTGGTGAGGATCGTAACGGGTGCATAGCTGATGGGAATGATCGGCCCGTCGCCATATCGGGAAGGCAGTAAATAGAGCAGTAACCAAATGGTAGGCCCGGCTGTCGCGGCGAAAATGAACCAGAGTTGTTGCGCTCTAGCAACAGGCTCTGCCCAATTCCGGTAACTCTGAATCGCAATGCCGCCACAAATGACGAGCAGCATGGGAACCACGGGTAGGAAAATGTCTCGGGGTTCAAGCAGCAATACGTCTAGCCAGCTATCACCAGTCGGGTTCAATGCGAAATGAAAGAGCATGTACGCGACTGCGAGTATGCAAACGACCTGCGCGAAGAAACCAGCGTATGGCAGGCGCCTTGGAAAGTATAAGGGTATACAAACAAAGGAAGCGGCGAACAACAGGATGCCGCCGCTTTGTAGGGAGGTCGCAATCTTTGCGAACTCTACTGGAGGGAAGTGCATCGGAATACCGGACAGCAACGGTGCGCTGGGCAGCCAGGCCAGCATAAGGCCGGTACCTGCCGCCATACCCAGCATGTTAAGGGTCGTCATTGGCCGCCAGATCCAGAGACTTAAACCAACAAAAAACGCCAGCAGACCAAAGGCGCATCGGACCCAAAAGTTCGCGGGAAGTTCCAGAATATTGTGTCCGTCCGCAACTTCATAGGTGACAGGATTCGCAGATTCTCTGATCAATATGACTTCTCGGGCCGAAAGTATCTCCCGTATCTGTTTAACTTCTTGCCATAAATTTTGTCGGTCGTTGCCCAGGCCCAACTTAAGATGTCGGGGGAAGAATTCCGCGTATCCGTTCTCGGACCGGACCCCCTTAACGATGTCGCCCACTGCCACACCTTTCTCCTGCAGCCACGGTAAAACCTCTGAAATCACGATAACGTCATTCTGCGCTTCGGCTTTGAAGCCGAGATTGGCGGAAGATATTGAAGCCAGTAGCGTCAGTGCGAGAACAGCCAGCGCCAGAACGAAACCTAAGCCCGCGAGCAAAATTGGAGACAATTTCATGGTTTTCATACTACTCACGAGCCTAGTGCATCCAGTGGCGAATGCAACTTGGATAGACGGAGTAGCCCCTCACTCAAAATGATTTCAAGAAAGCGATCACCTGTTTGGGTGATCGCTGCTTCCCATGTCTTCAAAGTGAGAGAAGCAAGGTTTTTATCTCACTCAAAGTCTTAAGTTCACTGAGCTCTCGATTGAGAGAAGTAGGTGAGTCGCATCACCTATAGAGGTGATTTAGGTCTGATGGCAGATTGCTACTCTTCGTGCTCTCTGCATTTTGAACATAAGTTTTCGAAAGGGCACTCCTATGCGGGTCAAGGTTATCTCCATAATTCTAATGGTCTTTCTCGTCACCGCGTGTGGTGGTGGAGGTGGCGGAAGCTCTGCAACACCTCCAGCCCAGCAGCCACCTGCCAGCGGAGGAGGTGGGGATCCGCAACCAGCGCCAGAACCACAACCAGAACCAGAACCAGAACCAGAACCAGAACCAACAGAGCCAGAACCAACAAGTCGTTACGCGGTCTCTGGTGCTGGTGTTAAGGGACCTCTTGCCAATGCCACTGTCAACCTTTATCGGCTCGATGCTTCTGCAGAGAACCTTGCGGGTGAATTGATCGCAACTGGCACAACAGATTCGCAAGCACAACTCCAGGGAGTTTCCGTTACTGACCCAAGCGGTGAATTCCTTCTCGAGTTTGTTGCTGATGATGACACCATTGATTTGACGAGCGGGGCAGCACCAGTCCTCAGCCGGCTCACTACTTTTGCTGATGCCGATCGTCTGGCAACTGAGTCACGAATCTATGCCACGCCTCTCACTACCCTCGCGCTTAATCTTGGTCAGGAAAGAATGACCGTTGGTCAGGGCAATGAAGACCTCCTGGCCAGCCTTTCTGGTATTCAAGCTGAGATCCGTTCTACTTTGGGTTTTGGTCTCGGAGATGATGTTGACCTATTTGAGACGCCACCGATTGTCGACGAAGACACCATTACGTTGCAGCAGCAACAGCGTGTCACTGCTTACCGTAAAGCGGTAGAAGCTTTCTCCGCTGTCGTTAATCAAGTTGCGACTGAAACTGGTGCCTCAGCGGATGCGGTTGCATCTGCAGTCGCGGAAGACCTTGCGGACGGTGCGCTTGATTCGTCGGAGGTTTATTCTGCGAGCCGTCTGGTAGAGCTTGGCACCAACCCTGATTTGCTCGTCATTCCCGGAGAGCCCTCGAGCCGAACTGTTGGCGATGTAAAAGACATCCTGATTGAAGAAAAAGCAGCGACCGGAAACTCTGACGTGGTGACCGATCAGTTGGCTGCCGCAGATGATCAGGTGCTCTCTAGCCTGGCAACTGATTCGGACTATGACAATGACGGTGTCCTTAATGTGAATGACGCCGACGATGATGGTGATGGCGTCGACGATGCATCAGACGCATTCCCAACTGATGCTACCGAAACAAAAGACAGCGATGGTGACGGCAGTGGTGATAACGCCGATACCGATGACGACAACGATGGGGTCGCTGACTCAGTCGATGCGTTTCCATTTAACCCAAGTGAATCATCTGATGCAGACGGCGACGGTATTGGTGATGTTGCGGATACTGATGACGACAACGACGGTCTGGCAGACTCAGAAGACCCGTTCCCACTTGATGCTGATGAAACAGCGGATGCAGATGGTGATGGTATTGGGAACGTTGCGGATCCTGATGACGACAATGATGGCGTTCTGGATGCGGAAGATGCGTTTCCTTTGGATGAAACCGAATCAGTAGACACCGACGCAGATGGCATCGGTAATAACGCTGATGATGACGATGATAATGACGGTGTTGCAGATGCCGAAGATATGTTTCCGCTCAACGCTGACGAATCCATGGACAGCGATGGCGATGGCATTGGTAATAACGAAGACGATGATGATGACGGTGATGGCGTCGCTGACTCCTTAGATTACGATCCGCTCAATCCCGACATAACCAATCCACCCGTTTCTACCGGTGGTGGTTCCGGTGGTGGAAGCACACCTCCCCCCGCGCCGACTCTTGATATCTCCGGTGGTGGTATCAAAGGTCCACTAGTAAATGCTGATGTTACCCTTTACCAGATAGATACGAACGCACCAGACTTCAAAGGTCCTGTCGCTGGCGTTGCAACAACTGATGCACAGGCACAAATTGCAGGGTTACAGCTAACGTTCCCGTTCCAGCCTGTCTACCTCATTGAATTTACTTCAAACCCAGGCACCACGGACCTGACCACTGGTCAGTACCCGGTCATTACTGAGATGCGATCGGTTCTGACTCAGGATCAGCTGACGGAACAAATTTATGCCACGCCGCTGACGACGATGGCAGTGGATCTGGCGATCCGAAATGCCGGTCCGGGAGTCAGTGAGGCGGCTTTCTTGACCGAGCTTGAACTGGCGGGTGAGCAAGTTAAAGCGACCATGGGCTTCGGTGTCGGTGAAGACGTCGATATTTTCGACACACCACCACTCATTGACGACTCAACAGACACTGCGGAAGAGCAGTCGGATGCCGCCGCATATCGAAGTGCGGTTGAAGCCATGACCGCCGTGGTTTACCAGATGCAGCAGCTGGGTGGTGATGATGCGGCAAGCACCGACGACATTATTGGTGATCTTGCGGCTGACCTCGCTGATGGTGAGATCGATGGTGTAGCTGATGGTCAGGAAACCGGTGCTTACGTTGATGAATCTTTAGATCTGTTTGAGCAGGACCCAGCAACCCTGCCGATTCCTGGTACCAACACTACCGTTGGTGATGTTAAAGATCTGGTGATCACGGAAACGGCCAATACGGGTAGTGCAACAGACACCAGTGATTTCCAGGCAGACACATCAGAAATTGAACTGAAGCCTGCGGAGACCAATCCGGATATTGATGGGGATGGTGTGCCTAATGGTGCTGATGCCTTCCCAGAAGATGCTTCCGCAGATACCGACAGTGATGGTGACGGTATCCCCGACGTGGTCTACGACGTCACGGCGGGCGTCCGAAATGATCCGCCGACGATAGATCTCGCAGCTTCGGATCCTGATGATGATAACGACGATGTGCTAGATGTGGATGACGCATTTCCCTTCGATCCGGCGGAATATCTGGATACAGACAATGATGGCTTGGGTAACAACGAAGACGATGATGATGACGGTGACCGGGTTAACGATATTGCCGATGATTTCCCGCTAGATGCGACTCGTTTCAATGCAACCGACCAGGACAACGACCTTTGGGAAAGCGATCAGGATCCCGATGACAACAATGGGCTGATTCCCGAAATACCTTTTGTTGATACTGATGGTGATGGTCTCGCCAATGAAGGTGGTCTGACCGATGACACCGATGATGATAA
Organism: Pseudomonadales bacterium; assembly: GCA_017642855.1. Classification (GTDB taxonomy): domain Bacteria; phylum Pseudomonadota; class Gammaproteobacteria; order Pseudomonadales; family Azotimanducaceae; genus UBA9659. The sequence goes on along the minus strand of JAEPOO010000005.1, from coordinate 4,968 downwards.
CGATGGTGTGCTGGATGTCGATGATGCTTTCCCATTGGATGCTTCTGAATCGCGCGACTTTGACGGTGACGGTATTGGTAACAAGAGTGATGGCGATATCGATGGTGATGGTGTCGACAACGACGATGACCGATTCCCGTTTGATGCGACTGAGTCTATAGATACAGACCGAGATGGTGTTGGTAACAACCGAGATGATGATGACGATGGCGACGGTCTGAGCGATGGTGCAGAAGAAAACCTCGGCACGGATCCGCTAGACAGTGATTCAGACGACGATGGTGCGCTGGATAATGTGGACGCACTACCGTTGGATCCGAATGAAACTTTTGACACAGATTCAGATGGTATCGGTAACAACACGGACAACTGTAAGTTGATCCCGAACCCAAGCCAGGTGAATACCGACGGCGATGATTTTGGTGATCAATGTGACAGCGATGACGATGGGGATGGCGTGGCTGACGTCAATGATGCCTTCCCTCTGGACCAAACCGAAACCACGGACACAGACGGTGATGGAGAAGGTGACGTCGCCGACACTGACGATGATGGAGATGGCGTTGCGGACGTAGATGACGCCTTTCCCTTTAATCCCACGGAATACGTGGATACAGACAATGATGGTTTAGGTAATAACGAAGACGATGATGATGACAATGACGATGTGCCCGATGTGGATGATCCTTCACCTCTGGACGCAAACATTACGTCCTTCTCTGACCAGGATGGAGACCTCTGGCCAGTAGGTCAGGACTTTAATGACGACGATGCCGCAATCAATGCGACAGCGACGACAGGCTCTGGCATCCCCTTCGATGATAGCGACGGCGATGGCCTTGCAGATACCGGTGGTCTGAACCCAGACCTGGATGATGATAACGATGGTGTTGCTGACGTTAATGACCGTTTCCCGCTTGACCCGCAAGAAAGTGCGGACTTCGATAATGACGGGGACGGTGATAACAAGGATACCGATGACGACAACGATGGCGTAGCAGACATTGTCGACTCGTTCCCTCGTAACGCCAACGAATCCTATGATTTCGATGGCGACGGAGTCGGTGATGTTGCGGATGCCGATGACGACAACGACGGTGTTCTGGACGTCGCGGATGTCTTCCCCAACAACAGTTCTGAGTTTGCGGATGCGGACGGTGACGGAGTTGGTGATGTTGCGGATACCGATGACGATAACGACGGTACCCCTGACGTTGATGACGCTTTCCCCAACGACGATCAGGAAACAGCAGATTCAGATTCCGACGGTCTGGGTGATAACGCGGATAACTGCCCGACTGTAGCAGGCGCTCAAACCGACACCGACGGTGACGGTGACGGTAACCCCTGTGATACTGATGATGACAACGACGGTACTTTGGATGTCGATGACGATCTACCCTTGGATCCCAATGAGACGGTAGATACCGATGGTGACGGCATTGGTAATGTTGCGGACCTTGATGACGACAATGATGGAACGCCGGATGCGAGCGATGCGTTCCCACTTGATCCGACACAATCTGCAGACACAGACAACGACGGCATTGGCGATGCGCTGGACAATTGCCCGAACGACGCGAATGCCGGTCAGGAAGACTTGGACGGTGATGGTCAGGGTGATGCTTGTGATAACAGCTACACGCCCAAGGATATGCCAACGTCTATTCAGCTGATTCCCCAGCTGACGGCGGGAGGCGTGAACGTTAACGTTCCGGGGGCGACGGGCAACGGCGATATCTACTTTTTCAATCCTGATCAAACGGGTCGCTTTGTTTCCAATACTGGTTCATTGGATACCACCTGGTACTTCGACGATAACGAGCGACTGGTGATCGACTATATTGACGCGTTCACGTCAGCTCAGATACAAACGGAAGTTGCGGTGGGTGAACTGGTCAACGAGGGTCAGCTTACACAGGCAGAAGCGGATGCCTATCTGTCCGGCGCACCGTTTTCTATTGAGGTGGTGACTCAGATAGTGCAGGTCGTCTTTGCAATCGAGGATCCTGTGAATGGTCGTGGTCAGTTAACACGAACGTCTCTAACCACAGTCAAAACGTACCCGGTTGATCTTTTTGTGGGCAGCGTACAGGTTGATGATTCAACCGCGATAACACGGGACTGGATCGACCGATCATCGTTTGCTTATGAGCCTTTCACTGAAGTGGAACTGACATCCGCGGATTGGGGCTCATACCTCCCGATTGAGTGGTGGCCTGGCTTCTATCTGCTGGCAGCTGATGAATTCACTTTCAATGCGGGTAGTGGCGTTACAGCCAATTTAGGTGGCAGCTTCTCATGGTCGATTAGCGATGGCTTCCTGAACATCAGTCATGCGAATGGCACGCAGCAGAGCCTGCGTAAAGTTGAGCGCGATGGCGAACTGGTGGGGGTCAGCATTGTTTACGCGACTCCCGCCGGCGGGCTTCACGCGGATTACCTGACTTCCGCGCCTTTCCAGGCAGTGCCGGTCGACTTCAATCCGTTTGAAGACATCTTTATGCAGACAGGTATTTCACTGAAGGCCACCGACGCCTACGACGGACCTGATCTCAAGACAGAATGGATCTTTGGTTTCGTCCTCAATCAGGACGGACAGTCCATTCGAGTGGTTGGCGACTGCGATGATGCCGCCTGCAACAACCCGTTTGTTTACAACGAAGCGTACTTCCCAAGCATCAGTGGTAATGATGTGACCTGGGAGTCTCGCAGGCTGATCAGCAGCGGTGAGAGCAATGCCGTTTGTGATATTGCCGATGCCGATTGTGAAGTTTGGCGAACACGGGAGTGGTCCGTCCAGCAACAGGTGGGCAACAGAATCTACGTGCTCGAATCCGATGTCGCTGATTTTGGTGCCGGACCAGCACCGGTATTCCCACCGCGACTGAATTTCTATGAGCCGTACGCTCGCGCTGATTTGGACAATGACGGGGTTGATTCTCCGACAGATGTATTCCCGTTTGATACGGCAGAAACCGCAGACTCAGACGGTGACGGCTTTGGCGATAACTCTGATAACTGTGTGAACGAGGCGGGTCCTCAGGATGACTTTGATGGCGATGGTGCCGGTGACATCTGTGATGCCGACGATGACAATGACGACACACCAGATGCGATTGATGCCTTCCCGTTTGATCCCGCTGAGGCGTTTGACTTCGATGGCGATGGGCAGGGTGATAACGCAGATACCGATGATGACAACGACGGCCTGAGCGATCAGGATGAAATTGACAACGGTCTGGATCCTTATAACGCGGCGGACGCTTCGGAAGATCCGGACGGCGATGGATTTACCAATCTTCAGGAAATCCAGGGCAACTCGGATATCAGCGAGGCTAACTCTACTCCGTCACCCGGCGTTATTGAGTTTTCAACAACACTTAGCGAAGCTGCGGAAGACGGCGGGGTTATCACCGTCAACCTGCATCGTATTCGTGGTGCAGTAGGTGAAGTCAGTGTGACCTGGGATGCCTTTGGTGTCGGCAACTTCATTGACGGTTCCGACTACACGATTCCAGCTAATGCAGCGGATCGCACAGTCACCTGGGCGGCTGGTGAGCTTGGGGTTAAGAGCTTTACGATCGATGTCATTGACGACAACGTCATAGAGGCAGGTAGTGAGCTGGGTCGCCTTGTACTGTCACAGCCTACCGGCGGTGCGATACTTGGCTTGTACGACGCTCAGATCATTGTCTGGGATGATGATGTGCCTTCTGATGGCAACCCGTTTGCAGGGTTCATCACGAACGCCTGGTACGAACTGAAAGTTGACGAAGGCGCAGGGTTCTTTGAAATGGAAATTGCGCGCTGGGCCGGTAGTGACGGTGCAGTATCTGTCGATGTTGAACTGCTTCAAAGCGGTCATCTGTTTGATTCAGACAGCATCGATGTGGGCGCAGAAATCGGTATCGATGTGTCCGGGGATAGCTACACCCTGAACTGGGCGGACGGTGAAACCGGTGCCAAACGAATTCAGGTGCCCGTGATTGACGATGGTCATTCGGAGCAAACCGAACGCCTGGTGGTAAGTCTTACCAATCCACAGGGCGGAGCGGTTATTCCGTTTAACAACGCCGGTGTCAATATCATCGATAACGACACTTTCCATCCTCAAGGTCGAATTGGTTTTGCCACCCGCATGATGTTTGCTGATGAGGCGCAGGGCCAGATCGAAATTATTGCGACCAGAGACTTTGGCGTGGATGGCGATGTCTCAGTCGACTTCACGCAGTTCGGGATCAATGGCGAGTTCACACCGGTGAACCAGACGCTGACATGGTTGGATGGGGAAAACCATCCGCAGAGCATCGTGCTGCAATTGACTGAAGATGCTGATGCGTTCACCGAAAATTTCCTGACGGTTCTCACGAACCCGCAGGGAGGTGTATTGATTGACCGTCAACAGATTTTCGAAGGCAACTTGCTCGATACGACTCAAAATGTCGTCATCGTTTTCGACTTCGAAGACACCGATCTCATTGCTGATCTCGACAGTGATGGTGTGCCGGATGTTGCAGATATCGATCGTGATAATGATGGTGTCCGCAATTGGGATGATGCGTTCCCAGATGATGGATCTGAAGATACGGATTCCGATGGCGATGGCATCGGTAACAATGCAGATGCTTTCCCGCTTGATCCTTCTGAGCAGATCGATACCGATGGCGATGGTGTTGGCGACAACAAAGACCTGGATCCATTAGATAAAAACGTTTCTGTTTCGTCAGGTATTGTTGAACTTGCGATTGCCGAAAACTACGTGATCGAAAATCAGCCATTTGCTGAACTCCGATTGCATAGGATGCTCGGTAATGCCGGTGCAGCCAGCGTAACTGTCTCCACTGTGGATACAGCGTCTGCCGTTGCGGGCACTGATTACTCTGCGGTTAACACAGTGGTTAACTGGGCGGACGGCGAGACCGGTATTAAGACGGTTCAGGTGCCGATCATCGACAACGCAGATCA
>JAEPOO010000004.1 GCA_017642855.1 Pseudomonadales bacterium | reverse complement strand
GATGCCGATTGAAGACGTATTCTCCATTTCGGGTCGAGGCACGGTAGTTACGGGTCGAATCGGTCGCGGCATCATCAAGGTTGGTGATGACATCGAGATTGTTGGCATCAAGGAAACTCAGACCACGACTTGTACGGGTGTTGAGATGTTCCGCAAGCTGCTTGACGAAGGTCGAGCCGGTGAGAACGTTGGTGTTCTTCTGCGAGGTACTAAGCGAGAAGAAGTCGAGCGTGGCCAGGTGCTGGCGGTACCGGGTTCAATCACGCCGCACACGAAGTTTGAAGGTGAGGTATACGTACTGTCCAAGGACGAGGGCGGCCGTCACACACCATTCTTCAAGGGTTACAAGCCTCAGTTCTTCTTTGAGACAACGGATGTAACGGGCAGTGTAGAGCTTCCTGAAGGCACAGAGATGGTTATGCCAGGCGACAACGTGAACATGAACGTTGAGCTGATTGCGCCGATTGCGATGGAAGAAGGTCAGCGTTTTGCGATCCGAGAGGGTGGCCGAACGGTTGGCGCGGGTGTTGTTACTAAGATCTCTGACTAATACGCCTTAATCGACGCCAGAAACGCCGGGATCTCCCGGCGTTTTTGTTTACTAAATCAATGATTTAGAGGAACCTCGCCGAACGCCGCTAAATTTCAGAAATTTCTGGAATAAAGGCTGGTATTTCCCGAAATTCCCGCGTATTATTCGCGCCCTCGACGTAGGGGTCACCTGCGTAAGTCCCCGGAAACACTGCCTCAGGCGGATTTCTGGTAGGCGAAAGAAACAAATACAACAGGGTGCCAACGAGGCGCCATGGGTAGCTCGAAGAGAGCACTTGCAGATTGCGTCTTCCCCGACAGGGGAGGGGGTTTTTTGCACTTTGTGAAACTAGAAGAATCCCAACGGAGACGGGTTGGATGCAAAACCAGAGAATTAGAATTCGATTGAAGGCCTTCGATCATCGGCTGATTGACCTGTCGACTCAGGAGATCGTCAATACAGCCAAGCGCACGGGTGCGCAGGTGAAAGGTCCGATTCCACTGCCGACCCGCAAAGAGAAGTTCACTGTGTTGATCTCGCCGCACGTCTACAAAGACGCGCGTGATCAGTATGAGATCAGAACGCACAAACGACTGCTGGACATTGTAGAACCTACCGAAAAAACCGTAGATGCGCTGACCAAGCTCGATCTGGCGGCAGGTGTAGAAGTCCAGATCAACCTCGGTTGATTCGTCGCAGGCATTAGGGAGCAGGAAAAATGACCATCGGTATTGTAGGAATCAAAAGAGGTATGACGCGGGTCTTCAACGAAGAAGGCGCATCAGTTCCCGTGACTGTAATTGAGGCAACTCCTAACCGAATCACACAAGTGAAGTCACAGGAATCCGATGGTTACTCCGCCATCCAGGTGACAGCTGGCGAAGTGAAAGCGTCTCGTGTGAATAAGGCGGTTGCGGGTCACTATAGCAAGGCCTCAGTCGAAGCCGGCCGAAAGCTTTGGGAATTCCGAGTAGACGGTGAAGAGGAGCTCAACGTTGGTGATGCGCTGACGGTTGAAGCTTTCGAAGCGGGTCAGAAAGTTGATGTTTGCGGCCAGTCCAAAGGTAAGGGCTTCGCCGGCGTTGTAAAGCGACACAACTTCTCAACCCAGGATATGTCGCACGGTAACTCCATCTCGCACCGCGCACCCGGTTCCATCGGCCAGTGTCAGACTCCAGGCCGAGTATTCAAAGGTAAGAAAATGGCAGGTCACATGGGGTCTGCTCGAGTAACAACTCAGACTCTGGAAATCGTCCAGATCGATCAGGAAAACAATCTGCTGTTGGTTAAGGGCGCTGTCCCAGGCGCGAATGGCGGTGATGTCATTGTGACACCAGCAGTGAAGGTAGCTAGCGGAGGTGAATCTTGAACCTCGATATTATAGGCGCAAGCAACGGCGTCGACGTATCTGACACAACATTTGGCCGGGAGTTTAACGAAGCGCTCGTGCACCAGGTTGTTGTCTCTTACATGGCGGGCGCTCGCCAGGGTACCAAGGCACAGAAGACTCGTTCTGAAGTGCAGGGCGGCGGTCGCAAGCCATTCCGTCAAAAAGGTACCGGTCGTGCACGTGCAGGTACGATCAGAAGCCCAATCTGGAGAGGGGGCGGCACAACGTTCGCGGCCAAGCCTCGCGACCATTCCAAGAAGGTCAACAAGAAGATGTATCGTGGTGCGATGCAGGCAATCTTGTCTGAGCTCGTGCGTCAGGAGCGACTGGTTGTTGCAGAAGAGTTTTCTGTTACTGAGCCTAAGACGAAAGAAGTGGCAGCCAAGTTGAAAGAACTTGATCTGACTAACGTGTTGATTGTCGTGGAAGACGTAGATGCCAATCTTTACCTCGGTTCTCGCAACCTGAAAGACGTTGATGTGATCGACGTGCAGGGCGTAAACCCGGTCAACCTGATCGGCTTTGAAAAGGTCCTGTTCACGGTCGGCGCGCTGAAGAAAGCAGAGGAGTTGTTCGCATGAACCAGGAACGCCTTTACAACATCATTCTCGGTGCACACATCTCTGAAAAAGCCGCGGTCATTGCAGACGAGGCGAACCAGTTTGCGTTCAAGGTAGCTAAAGATGCTACTGCACCTGAGATCAAGGAAGCTGTGGAAACGATCTACGAAGTGCCGGTGAAGAAAGTCACTGTCATGAACGTAAAGGGAAAAGTTAAGAGAAGCTGGCGCGGCACGAGCAAGCGCCCGAACTGGAAGAAGGCTTATGTCAGCCTGGAAGCCGGTCACGATATTGATTTCTCATAGTTGAGATTTAAGAGAGCAGATCATGCCAGTTGTTAAAGCCAAGCCAACATCACCAGGACGTCGATTCGTCGTTAAGGTCACTAATCCTGACCTGCATAAGGGTGAACCGTACAAGCCGCTATTGGAGAAGAAATCCAAGACCGGCGGTCGCAACAACAATGGTCGGATTACCACCCGGCATATTGGTGGTGGCCATAAGCAGAAGTATCGAATTATCGACTTCAAACGAAACAAAGACGGCATCAAAGCCGTTGTCGAAAGACTGGAATACGATCCAAACCGCACCGCAAACATTGCGCTCCTCAAGTACGAAGATGGTGAACGACGTTACATCATCGCTCCCAAAAGCCTCCAAGTAGGTGACATCCTTCAATCAGGTGAAATGTCTCCCATCAAGACAGGCAACTGCCTGCCGATGAGAAACATCCCGATGGGTAGTGTGATCCACTGCATCGAATTGAAGGCTGGCAAAGGGGCCCAGATGGCACGCAGTGCTGGTACATCTGCACAGCTGGTGGCGAAAGAAGGTCGTTACGTAACGCTGAGATTGCGTTCCGGTGAGATGCGCAAGGTATTGGCTGAATGTCGAGCGACTCTGGGTGAGGTATCGAATTCAGAACACAACCTGCGTTCACTGGGTAAAGCCGGTGCAAAACGCTGGCGCGGTGTTCGACCCACTGTTCGTGGTGTTGTCATGAACCCAGTCGATCACCCGCATGGTGGTGGTGAAGGTAAGACCTCGGGTGGCCGTCACCCTGTATCTCCTTGGGGTGTTCCAACCAAGGGTTACAAGACTCGTAAGAATAAGCGTACGGACAAGATGATCGTTCGTCGTCGCAATAAGCGATAGGAGAAGCATAGTGCCTCGTAGTTTGAAAAAAGGACCGTTTGTTGACCTGCACCTGGCAGACAAAGTGCAGAAAGCTGTTGATAGCAACGACAAGCGACCCATCAAGACCTGGTCTCGTCGATCCCTGATCACTCCGGATTTTGTCGGACTGACCATCCAGGTTCACAACGGCCGACAGCACGTCCCCGTGTTCATCAGTGAAGACATGGTTGGACACAAGCTGGGTGAATTTGCACTGACCCGGACTTACCGCGGTCACGCCGCTGACAAGAAAGCCAAGCGATAAGTCAGCAGGAAAGAGTTAGAGGAATTTTGAGATGGAAGTAGCAGCGAAACTAAAAGGCGCAAGGCTTTCAGCACAGAAAGCTCGACTGGTCGCAGATCAGATTCGTGGCAAGGAAGTCGGTGAAGCACTCGACATCCTGAACTTCAGCACGAAGAAGGGTGCTCACCTGGTTCGCAAGCTGCTGGAATCAGCAATTGCTAACGCAGAACACAATGAAGGCGCTGACGTTGATGAACTAAAAGTATCAACGATCTTCGTCGATGAAGGTTTGACCATGAAGCGCATCAGACCGCGTGCGAAAGGTCGAGCAGACAGAATTTTGAAACGCACTTGTCACATCACGCTTGCCGTGGCGGACGAGTAAAGCCGTCTTCCAATTAGAGAGAAGGATTAGCAGGAGACCAATATGGGTCAGAAAGTACATCCCACTGGACTAAGACTGGGCATCGTTAAAGACCATACCTCTATCTGGTATGCAGATGGTCCCGCTTACGCCGAGAAGCTTCATGAAGATCTGGTGGTCCGGGATTACATCCGTAAGAAGCTGGCGCAGGCTTCAGTCAGCCGAATTGAAATCCAGCGTCCTGCACAGACTGCAAGGATTACGATCCACACAGCTCGACCGGGTATTGTGATTGGAAAGAAAGGCGAAGACGTTGAGCGTCTGCGCCAGGAAGTAGGGAAGATGATGGGTGTGCCCGTGCACATCAACATCGAAGAAGTTCGCAAGCCGGAATTGGATGCGCAGCTGGTTGCACAAAATGTTGCTCAGCAGCTTGAACGTCGAGTTCAGTTTCGTCGCGCTATGAAGCGCGTTATGCAGAATGCGATGCGTCTTGGTGCGGAAGGCATCAAGGTTCGTGTAGCAGGTCGACTGGGCGGTGCAGAAATTGCTCGATCAGAAACCTATCACGAAGGTCGCGTTCCCCTGCACACGCTTCGTGCTGATGTTGACTATGCAACAGCAGAAGCCTTGACCACCTATGGAATTCTGGGCGTGAAAGTCTGGATCTTCAAAGGCGAGGTCATTGGTGAGAGGGAAGAAGGTCAGGGATCAGCAAACGTTCAGAGTTTTGGATAAGAAGTCATGTTACAGCCAAAGAGAACAAAGTTTCGGAAAATGCAAAAGGGCCGCAATCGCGGTCTAGCACATCGTGGCAGCTCGGTTTCATTCGGTGAATATGGTCTTAAGGCAACCGGACGTGGTCGCCTGACTGCAAGGCAGATCGAAGCAGGTCGTCGTGCGATGACCCGTCGAGTTCGTCGTGGTGGCCAAATCTGGATCCGCGTTTTCCCGGACAAGCCAATTACCAATAAGCCTCTCGAAGTTCGACAGGGTAAAGGTAAGGGTAACGTTGAATATTGGGTAGCCCAGATCAAGCCAGGCAAGATCCTGTATGAGATGGAAGGTGTTACCGAAGAAGATGCGCGTGATGCGTTTCGTCTGGCTGCGGCAAAGCTGCCGTTCCCGACGACATTCGTTAAGCGCGTGGTCATGTAGAGATAGAGATTAAGTAGATGAAAGCATCGGAACTTAGAGAAAAGTCAGTTGAAGAGCTGCAGCAGGAGATCAACAACCTGTCTAAAGAGCAGTTCACATACCGTATGCAGAAGTCCACTGGCCAGTTGGGTCAGTCACATCTGCTCGGTCAGATAAAGAAAGATATCGCACGGATCAAAACCGTGATTCGCGAGAAACAGGATAACGGTTGATTCAACCGATTAGACAGGAAATAGGAATGAGCGAAGAAAATAGCCTGGCCCGTACTGCAAGCGGCACTGTAGTCAGCAACAAAATGGACAAGACGATCACTGTCCTGGTTGAACGACGCATCAAGCATCCGCTTTACGGCAAGTACATCAAGCGATCCAAGAAGATTCACGCCCATGACCCTGAAAACCAGTGTCAGGAAGGGGATCAGGTGACGATTGAGGAGACTAAGCCGATCTCGAAGTCGAAGGCTTGGAAACTGAGCTCAATCGATCGTAAAGCAACGATTATCGCTTAAAGAGATTTAGGGAGTGCCGTTTTAACAACGGTGGTTCCAGAAGAAGGGACATTGGAGTAACAAAATGATTCAGGCGCAAACGTATCTAGATATCGCGGACAACAGTGGTGCACGCCGCGTTATGTGCATCAAGGTGCTGGGTGGTTCCAAGCGTCGATACGCCAATGTTGGTGACATTATTAAGGTCACTGTAAAAGAAGCGATCCCCAGGGGTCGTGTAAAGAAAGGTCAGGTACTGGACGCCGTTGTTGTTCGCACAAAGAAGGGGGTACGTCGCCCGGATGGCAGCCTGATTAAATTTGATGGAAACGCAGCGGTTCTCCTGAATGCTCAGAAGCAGCCAATTGGTACTCGTATTTTCGGACCGGTGACGCGCGAGCTGCGTAATGACAACTTCATGAGAATCGTGTCTCTGGCACCAGAAGTGTTGTAGAGGTTAGGCATGCAGAAGATCAAAAAAGATGACCAGGTGATTGTGATCACCGGTAAAGACAAAGGCAAGACTGGTGCGGTAACGCGAATCCTTGACGACGGACGTGTCTACGTTTCCGGCGTGAACATGATTAAGCGTCACACCAAGGGTAACCCTCAGATGAATCAGCCTGGCGGCATCATCGAGAAGGAAGCGCCCATCCAGGCTTCCAACGTTGCGATTTACAACAGCGCAACGAATAAGGCAGATAAGGTAGGTATCAAGGAGCTCGACGGTGAAAAAGTTCGAGTATTCAAATCTACCGGTGAACAAATAGACGGTTAAACGAGATGGCAAACCTAAAAGAAGTTTACGAGCAGGAAATTCGGCCAAAGCTGCAGGAAGAGCTGGGTCTTTCCAATGTGATGGAAGTGCCTCGCATCACCAAGATCACTCTCAACATGGGTGTAGGTGAAGCTGTAGCAGATCGCAAGCAGTTGGACGCGGCGGTCTCCGATATGGAAGCCATTGCAGGCCAGAAGGCTGTGCTGACAAAAGCACGTAAGTCGATCGCGGGATTCAAGATTCGCGACGATATGCCTATCGGTTGCAAGGTAACTCTGCGCAGAGAGCGTATGTACGAATTCCTGGATCGACTCATCAATATCGCGATTCCACGTCAGCGTGACTTCCGTGGTATCAACCCGAAGGCTTTCGACGGTCGTGGCAATTTCTCGATGGGTGTCACTGAGCAAATCGTTTTTCCGGAAATTGATTACGACAAGATCGACAAAATTCGTGGTCTTGATATTGCGATTACGACAACAGCTAAAACTGATGACCAGAGCCGGGCACTGCTCCGTGCGTTCAACTTCCCTCTGCGGGAAACGAACACAGCGGCGTAACCTAAGAGGACAGAAAAACCTATGGCAAAAGTATCCATGATCAACCGCGAGCTGAAGCGTCAGAAGACAGCGAAGAAGTACGCGGCGAAGCGAGCAGCATTGAAAGCGATTATCGCGAACCCAGAGTCAACGGATGATGAACGATGGGAAGCGCAGCTGAAGCTGCAAAAACTGCCCAGGAACGCGAGCCCTTGTCGTCAGGTAAGACGTTGTAGTCTGACAGGCCGTCCTCACGCGGTTTATCGAAGATTTGGTTTGTCACGTAACAAACTGCGAGAAGCGGCAATGCGTGGCGACGTGCCAGGACTTGTTAAGTCTAGCTGGTAACAGGAACAGGAAAGGTAAGCGCCCGCGGCGGGGCTTAGAGGAATAAGTTATGACTATGCAAGATCCAATGTCGGACATGCTGACCAGGATACGGAACGCACAGAGCGCCAATATCCCCAGCGTCACCATGCCGTCCTCAACACTGAAGGCTGCGGTTGCAGAAGTGTTGAAAGAAGAAGGTTTCATCGAGAGCTGCAGCGTAGAGCAAGGCGAAGGTGGAAAGGCTGACCTGAACATTGAGCTGCGTTATTACCAGGGCAAGCCGGTTATTGAAGAGATCAAGCGCATGAGCCGCCCTGGTCTTCGTCAGTACAAGAACAAAGATGAGATCCCTCAGGTTAAAGGTGGTCTCGGAATCGTCATCCTGTCCACGAATAAGGGTGTGATGACAGATCGTGCAGCCCGAGCTCAGGGCGTAGGTGGAGAACTGATCTGCTCAGTGTTCTAAACACTGAGTCCGATAGAAGGTAACGAGTTATGTCACGTATTGCTAATAACCCAGTATCGATCCCGAAGGGTGTTGAGATTTCCATCAGCGGCCAGGATCTGAACGTTAAAGGTTCCAAAGGCAATTTGTCTTTGACCCTGCATGAGCTGGTTGGGATTTCCCAGGAAGAAGACACGCTGAAGCTGGAGGCAACTCAGAACTCCAAAAAGTCTGTTGCGCTGGCTGGAACTTTCCGCTCACTGGTTAACAACATGGTCACTGGCGTCAGCGATGGGTTCAGCAAAGAACTGCAGCTGCAGGGCGTTGGATATCGTGCTCAGGCTCAGGGTAAGAAGCTGAATCTGTCACTTGGCTTCTCTCACCCGGTGGTTTACGAAGCACCTGAGGGCATCGAGATTGAAACACCGAGCCAGACTCAGGTGATTGTGAAGGGTATCGACAAGCAGCTCGTAGGGCAGGTATCTGCAGAGATTCGTGCTTTCCGTCCGCCAGAGCCTTACAAGGGCAAAGGTGTTCGATACGCAGATGAGTACGTGAAGCGCAAAGAAGCGAAGAAGAAGTAAAACTTTTAGCGTTGTTGTCTCTGGCGACGAGAGCCATCAGCGAAAAAGAAACAGGTTAAAGAGTAGAGTTATGGACAAGAAAAAAGCAGCCCGACTGAAGAGAGCAAAGAGAGCTCGCATGCATATCCGCGAGCTGGAAATGCCACGTTTGTGTGTCTATCGCTCACCGCGGCATATCTATGCCCAGATCATCTCAGCTTCTGGCGAGCAGGTTCAGGCATCTGCCTCTTCGCTCGATCCGGAACTGCGTGGTAACAACAAAGGCAACGCGCAGGACGCGGCCAAAGTTGGTGCCAAAATCGCAGAGAAGGCAAAAGCAGCGGGTATCGAGAAGGTCGCTTTTGACCGATCAGGTTACCAGTATCACGGCAGGGTCAAAGCATTGGCCGATGCTGCGAGAGAAGGTGGTTTGCAGTTCTAAGAGCTGTAATAGGAATCATTGAGGAAAAGTAATGGCTTATAACGAGCAGGACAACGAAGAAGGCATCCAGGAAAAACTGGTACAGGTAAACCGGGTAGCCAAAGTCGTTAAAGGTGGTCGAATCTTTGGCTTCACTGCGCTGACTGTAGTGGGCGACGGTAATGGCCGAGTAGGGTTTGGTCGCGGCAAGGCTCGCGAGGTTCCTCTGGCGATTCAAAAAGCCATGGAGGCAGCCCGACGTAACATGATCAGTGTAGATCTCAAGGGTTCAACCATTCAGTACCCGATCACAGGGCGTCATGGCGCCTCCAAGGTTTACATGCAACCTGCATCTGAAGGTACAGGAATCATTGCTGGTAAGACGATGCGGGCGGTACTCGAAGTCGCGGGTGTCCATGACGTGCTGGCCAAGTCTTACGGTTCAACCAACCCGGTCAACGTGATCCAGGCGACTTTCAAAGGCCTGCAGGATATGCGTTCTCCGGAAAGTGTCGCTGAGAAGCGCGGCAAGACAGTCGAAGAAATTACAGGTTAATCACAATGGCTGCAAAGAAGATCAAAGTTACTCAGACGAAAAGCACAATTGGCCGTCTTGAATCTCACAAGGCGTGTATTGCTGGTCTGGGTCTCAGAAGAATCAGACATACCGTAGAAGTGGAAGACACTCCTGCAGTTCGGGGCATGATCAACAAAGTGTCCTACATGGTTAGTGTCGAGGAATAAATAGGAGCCTTAGTTGTGCGAAGGGAAGGTAGACAACCCTGAGCCAGAGGAAACAAGCGTATGCAACTGAATACATTGAAGCCAGGCACGGGCAGCCGCAGCCCTCGTAAGCGAGTGGGTCGTGGTATGGGCAGCGGTCTGGGTAAAACGTGTGGTCGTGGTCACAAAGGTCAGAAGTCTCGATCCGGTGGTCGAATCCGACGAGGTTTTGAAGGTGGTCAGCAGCCACTGCAGATGCGTCTGCCAAAGTTTGGTTTCAACTCTGCGAAGGCGAGGATCACAACTGAAGTGACGCTGTCTGAACTGGCAAAAGTTGACGCAGATGTGATCGACGTACAAGCGTTGATCGACGCAGACGTCATCAAAGGAACCATGAAGCGCGCCAAAGTGATTCTGTCTGGAAGCATCGATAAAGCAGTCACGTTGAAAGGCATCCGTGCTACCAAGGGTGCGAAGGCAGCGATCGAAGCCGCTGGTGGCAAGGTCGAAGAGTAAGAACGTTAGAACTTAAAGAGTAATGATAAGAGCATGAGTAGTTCTGTAGCAGATAGAGCAAACGCCATGATGGCGGGAGGAGGCTTGTCCGAGTTGTGGGCAAGACTGCGCTTCGTGCTGCTTGCAATTATTGTTTATCGAATTGGTAGTCACATCCCATTACCTGGCATCAACCCAGATCGCCTTGCAGCTCTGTTCGATCAGAACCAGGGCGGCATTCTTGATCTGGTCAACATGTTCTCAGGCGGTGCCATCGAGCGTATGAGTATTCTTGCGCTTGGAATCATGCCCTACATTTCGGCATCGATTATTTCGAACCTGATTGTTGCAACCACGCCGTCGCTGCAGCAGCTCAGGAAAGAAGGTGAAGCAGGACGTCGTAAGATCGCCCAGTACACGCGTTACGGTACGTTGCTTCTGGCGACCATCCAGGGTTTCGCGATGAGTAATGGTCTCGCGTCCCAGGGGCTGGCTTATGCCCCAGATTTCGCCTTCCACTTTGTCGCGATCACGACGCTGGTAACAGGCGCGATGTTCATGATGTGGTTGGGTGAGCAGGTGACTGAACGTGGTATCGGTAATGGTATCTCTATTCTGATTTTCACCGGTATTGTCGCGGGATTCCCAAGTGCCATTGGCCAGTCATTTGAACAGGCTCGCCAGGGTGAGATTTCGATCATTGCTCTGTTGCTGATTGCAGCCATAGCGATTGCCATTGTGGGGTTCGTAGTTTTCATCGAGCGCGGTCAGCGAAGAATTACAGTGAACTACGCAAGACGCCAGCAGGGCAGACAGCAGTACGCGGCGCAAAGCAGCCACCTGCCTCTTAAGATCAATATGGCCGGTGTCATTCCCGCAATCTTTGCGAGCAGCCTGTTGTTGTTCCCGGCATCCATAGGTCAGTGGTTCGGGCAGTCGCCAGGTATGGAATGGTTGCAGGACCTGAGCCTTCTGATTGCACCAGGCCAGCCGCTGAATGTGATTCTATTTTCACTAGGCATTATTTTCTTCTGCTTCTGGTATACGGCGATCATGTTTAACCCGAAAGAAGTAGCGGATAACTTGAAGAAGTCGGGCGCATTTATTCCAGGATTCCGTCCTGGTGATCAAACTGCTCGACACATTGATACGATTTTGACGCGGCTCACGTTGGTGGGTTCGCTTTACATGACGGCTGTGTGCCTGCTGCCACAGTTCCTGATTCTGCAGTTCAACATTACCTTCCAGCTTGGAGGTACAGCGCTGCTGATCGTGGTGGTTGTCGTCATGGATTTTATGGCGCAGGTGCAGACACATTTGATGTCTCATCAGTATGAATCTCTGATGAAGAAATCGAATCTGCAGAATTTTGGTACAAGACGCTAACTGAGAGAACAGCGATGAAAGTTAGAGCTTCAGTAAAAAAGATGTGCAGAAACTGCCGCATCATCCGGCGCAAGGGGTCCGTGCGAGTGATTTGCACTGAACCACGTCATAAGCAGCGGCAAGGATAAAGGAGAGCAATTCCTATGGCTCGATTAGCCGGGATCAACATCCCCGACAACAAACACGCAGAGATTTCTCTGACGTACATCTACGGTATCGGTCGCACGACTGCTCAGCAGCTGTGCGAGACAACGGGTGTCAGCCCGACCGCTAAGATCCAGGATCTGACAGAAGAAGATCTGGACAAGCTGCGAAACGAAATCGCCAAGATGAACGTCGAAGGGGACCTGCGTCGTGAAAATCAGCTGAACATTAAGCGTCTGCTGGACCTTGGCTGCTACCGAGGAATTCGCCATCGCCGTGGTCTGCCACTGCGTGGTCAACGAACGAAGACAAACGCGCGTACCCGGAAAGGACCTAAGCGTCCGATCCGTAAGTAAGCCGATCGTTAATTTAAGAGAATCGACCTATGTCTGAAGTAGAAACTACAACGCCAGAAGCAGAAACTGCTGCACCGGCTCCGACGCGCGTCAAGAAAGGCAAGCGTCAGGTGGTCGATGGTCTGGCGCACATTCATGCTTCCTTTAACAACACAATCATTATGATTACTGACCGTCAGGGCGGCGCACTTGCATGGGCAACTGCGGGTGGCTCTGGTTTCCGTGGCGCACGAAAGAGCACACCTTTTGCAGCTCAGGTAGCGGCAGAGCGTGCGGGTAATGCAGCCCAGGAATATGGACTGCAGAATCTGGAAGTGTTTGTTAAGGGTCCTGGACCTGGCCGCGAAGCTGCGGTTCGTGCACTGAATGCCGTTGGTTATCGAATCACCAACATCACAGACGTTACACCGATTCCACACAACGGGTGCAGACCCCCTAAGAAGCGTAGGGTTTAACCGAGGAGATTAATCATGGCCCGATATCTCGGACCTAAGTTGAAGTTATCCAGACGAGAAGGAACAGACCTGTTCCTCAAGAGTGGCGTTCGTCCTCTCGAGTCTAAGTGTCGAGCAGAAAGTGCACCAGGTCAGCATGGCCAGCGTCGTACCCGTAACTCGGACTATGCGGTACAGCTAAGAGAAAAGCAGAAAGTACGTCGACTGTATGGCGTGCTGGAAAAGCAGTTCCGCAATTACTACAAGAAGGCTGACCGTCAGAAGGGCGCAACCGGTATGAACCTGCTGCGAATCCTTGAGCGTCGCCTGGACAACGTTGTATACCGTATGGGTTATGGATCCACGCGTGCAGAATCACGTCAGCTGGTTTCCCACAAATCCATCACAGTCAATGGTTCTGTTGTCAACATCCCGTCCTACCAGGTAGAGGCAGGGGACGTTGTTGCGGTTCGTGAAAAATCACGCAACCAACTCAGGATTCAGGGTGCACTTGCTCTGTCAGCAAACCGGGCTCCCGTACCCTGGGTTGAAGTGAATGCGGATAAGATGGAAGGCGTCTTTAAAGCCTATCCAGAGCGCGATGAACTGCCGCAGGAAATCAACGAAAACCTGATCGTCGAGCTTTACTCTAAGTAATTCGAAACGATCTAGAACAGTTATTCATCTTAAAGGTGAGAATATGCCCCATTCTTCATTAGAGTTTTTGACACCGAAGCACATTCAGGTAGATCAGCAGAGCACGACTCGCGCCAGCGTGGTTCTCGAGCCTCTCGAGCGAGGTTTCGGCCACACACTGGGTAACGCGCTGCGAAGAATTCTCCTGTCTTCTATGCCGGGTTGCGCCATCGTCGAAGCTGAAATCGACGGTGTTCTGCACGAATACAGCACCATTGAAGGCGTTCAGGAAGACGTAATCGAAATTCTGCTTAACCTGAAAGGCGTCGCGGTCAAACTGAACTCTGTTGATGAAGCTGAGATCACGCTTGAGAAGCAGGGTCCTGGTGTTGTGACTGCTGGTGACTTCCAGTTGGGTCACGATATTGAAATCGCAAATCCAGATCACGTGATTGCGAACCTGAACGAAAATGGTTCCATTAAACTGCGCGCTCAGGTTGGCCGCGGTCGCGGTTATGAACCTGCAGATATCCGAATGGCTGATGAAGAAGAAAGCCGTGTTATTGGTTCATTGTTACTTGATGCTTCTTACAGCCCGGTTCGCCGCGTGTCTTACAAAGTCGACAGCGCTCGTGTTGAGCAACGCACTGACCTCGACAAGCTGGTCATCGATCTGGAAACCAACGGTACGATCGATCCTGAAGAAGCGATTCGTCGTGCTGCAACCATTCTGCAGCAGCAGGTTGCGATCTTTGTCGACCTGGAAAGTGAAAATGAGCCGGAAGTGGTGGAAGAAGAAGACGAGATTGATCCGATCCTCCTTCGTCCCGTTGACGACCTTGAGCTGACAGTTCGTTCCGCGAACTGCCTGAAGGCGGAAAATATTTACTACATTGGTGATCTGATCCGCAGAACGGAAGTAGAACTGCTGAAGACACCAAACCTTGGTAAGAAGTCTCTGACTGAAATCAAAGACGTCCTGGCTTCACGTGGTCTTTCTCTGGGCATGCGCCTTGAGAACTGGCCACCTTCAAGCCTCCGAGGTGATGACCGAGTACTGGGTTAAACAGAAGCCCGAAAGAGATAAACAGGAAGATACGTCATGCGCCATAGAAAGAGTGGTAGACAGTTAAATAGGAACAGCTCGCACCGTAAAGCAATGTTCCGCAATATGGCCTGTTCCTTGTTTGAGCACGAAGTCATCAAGACGACTGTGCCCAAGGCAAAGGAACTGAAGCGCGTTGCAGAGCCTCTGATTACGCTGGCAAAGGAAGATTCCGTAGCGAATCGTCGTCTTGCTTTTGCACGTACCGGTAGCAAAGCAGCCGTAGGTAAGTTGTTCGGCGAACTTGGTCCGCGTTACCAGGATCGCCCCGGTGGTTACACTCGAATCCTAAAGTGTGGCTTCCGAGCGGGTGATGCAGCGCCTATGGCGTTCGTTGAACTTGTCGATCGTCCTTTACCCGACAATGATGACGACTTCGACGATTTTGAGGACGATGAGGAATAGCTTCCTGTTGTAAATTCTAAAAGGCCGGGTCATACCCGGCCTTTTTATTTGAATCAGAATAACGGGTAACCGTTCAACAAAAAAAGGAACCAGTGTGGTCAGTTCATTTAATCCTACTCCCAGAACTTTGATGGGTCCCGGACCCTCAGATGTAAACCCCAGAATCCTCAGCGCGCTGGCGAGGCCTACAATCGGCCATCTGGATCCTGAATTTATCCGATTGATGGACGAAACCAAGCAGCTGTTGCAATACGCGTTTCAGACCAAGAATGAACTGACCATTCCCGTCTCCGCACCTGGCTCAGCGGGTATGGAGACCTGTTTTGTAAACCTGGTGGAACCCGGAGACAAGGTCGTTGTTTGCGTAAATGGCGTATTCGGCGGTCGAATGGCAGATAACGTCAGACGCGTCGGTGGTGAAGCGGTTCTGATTGAAGATGAGTGGGGCACACCGGTAGATCCTGAGAAACTTAAAGCAACTCTGAGTGAACATCGTGACGCAAAAATTGTTGCGTTCGTTCACGCCGAAACGTCGACCGGTGTGCGCTCAGATGCGAAAACCTTGTGTTCTATTGCAAAAGAACATGATTGCCTGACCATTGTCGACTGTGTGACATCGTTAGCAGGTGTCGAGGTAAATCTTGATGGCTGGGGCGCTGATGCCGCATACAGTGGTACCCAAAAGTGCCTGTCCTGTGTGCCGGGTTTGTCCCCAATCAGTCTGAGCGATGTGGCAGTGAAACGCATTAAAAGTAGAACGACGCAGGTGAGTTCCTGGTTCCTTGATTTGAACCTTGTGATGGGTTACTGGGGTGAAGGTCAGACCAGGGCCTATCATCACACGGCGCCGGTTAATGCGCTTTATGGATTGCATGAGTCACTGGTGATCCTTAAAGAGGAAGGACTTGAGGCATCCTGGGCTCGACATCAGCAGAATCACTTAGCGTTGCGAGCGGGACTTGAGGCGCTTGGCCTGGAATTCATCGTGGCTGAAGACTATCGACTGCCTCAGCTGAACGCTGTCACGATCCCCGATGGTGTTGATGAAGGATCTGTGCGCAAGCAGCTGTTGCAGCAGTTCAATCTCGAGATTGGTGCGGGTCTGGGTGCGCTCGCCGGGAAAGTGTGGCGCATTGGATTGATGGGATATGCCAGTAACCCGCGCAATGTCCTGTTCTGCACGAATGCATTGGAATCGGTGCTGAGTGGTTACAATGCGCATATCAACAAAGGTGTTGCAACCGAGGCTGTCCAGGAAGCCTACGCTTAGGCCAAGGATCTGCGGTAAAGCGAGATAAGTATTAGGCTTTCCCGAGAGAAGGGTGAGTGCTGAAGCTGTCGAGAACGACCTTCGTGACGGTTCTCCCCTAGAGAGTTTTCTTGAGAAACTGACCTGTGAATGATTGCTTCATTTTAGCGACCGCCTCAGGTGTGCCTTCTGCGATGATCCGTCCGCCACCTGAACCACCCTCGGGACCCAGATCAACGATCCAGTCCGCTGTTTTGATCACATCGAGATTATGTTCGATCACAACAATCGTGTTGCCATGATCGCGAAGTCGATGGATAACTTCGAGCAGTTGCTGAATATCATGAAAATGCAGCCCGGTGGTTGGCTCATCCAGGATGTAGAGCGTCTGACCGGTATCTCGCTTGGAGAGCTCCCGTGCCAGCTTCACCCGCTGTGCCTCACCACCTGAGAGCGTTGTCGCGCTCTGACCCAGCTTGATGTATCCAAGACCGACGTCCAGCAGTGTTTGAAGGCGACGTTCAACCATGGGGACGGCATTCAGAAATTCGTGCGCATCCTCGACGGTCATCTCAAGCACTTCGTGGATGTTCTTTCCTTTGTAGAGAATCTCCAGGGTTTCGCGGTTATATCTTTTCCCCTGACATTCATCACAGGTGACATAAACATCAGGAAGGAAGTGCATCTCTACTTTAATGAGGCCATCACCCTGACAGGCTTCACAGCGGCCGCCTTTGACGTTGAAACTGAAACGACCGGGCTTGTAACCACGGGATCTCGCTTCCTGAGTGGCTGCGAACAGCTCTCGGATGGGTGTAAAAATGTTGGTATAGGTTGCCGGATTGGATCTCGGTGTTCTGCCGATCGGGCTCTGGTCGATGTCTACGACCTTATCTAACTGATCGAGCCCGATAATCTCATCATAGGCCGCAACCTGAGGGTTGGTCGCACCATTCAACTCACGAGCCGCGATAGGGTAAAGCGTCTGATTAATGAGCGTCGACTTACCGGAACCGGAGACACCAGTCACACAGGTCATCAGGCCAAGTGGGATCCTTAGGTCAAGATTCTGAAGGTTGTTTCCGGCGGCGCCCTTCAATTCGAGCACCTTCTCTTCGTTGTACTCATGGCGCTCCGCTGGCACCTCAATCTGTCGTTTGCCCGAGAGAAATTGGCCGGTAATCGATGTATTCGAATTGAGAATGTCTTTCAGAAGACCTGATGCGACAACTTCGCCACCATGGATGCCAGCGCCGGGTCCGATATCGATGATGAAATCTGCGGCTCTAATGGCGTCTTCATCGTGTTCCACAATGATGACGGTGTTGCCGAGGTCTCTTAGCCGGGTGAGTGTTCCAAGGAGTCTCTCGTTGTCCCGTTGATGCAGGCCAATAGATGGTTCATCCAGGATGTACATGACGCCGACGAGGCCCGCGCCAATTTGACTCGCCAATCGGATTCGTTGAGCTTCTCCACCCGACAAGGTGTCGGCACTGCGAGACAGACTCAGGTAATCCAAGCCCACATCCATCAGGAAGCCCAGTCTGGCTTCGATCTCTTTGAGAATTTTCTCGGCGATCTTTGCTCGTTGTCCGGTCAGTCTAAGGGACGCGAAGTAATGGTGCGCATCACCCACCGATTGATTGGTGATTTTTGGCAGTGAGCTACCTTCGATCGTGACAGCGCGAGCGTCCGCATTAAGTCGATCACCGCCGCAATCCGGACAGGCTTGAGTGCTGAGGAACTTGGACAGATTCTCGCGCACCATCTGAGAGTCAGTCTCTCGATAGCGACGTTCCATGTTGGGAATAATGCCCTCGAAGGCATGCGCCCGGGTGTACTCATCGCCGCGGTCGTTGACATAGCGGAAGTGAATTTTTTCATTGCCACTGCCCCGAAGAACAACTTTCTGGTGTTTCTCGGATAACTCATTGAACGGCGTTGCGACATCGAAACCATAGTGTTCAGCGATCGAACTGAGCATCTGGAAGTAGTAAATGTTGCGTCGATCCCAGCCGTGAATCGCGCCTTCAGCCAGTGAGAGTTCAGGATCCTGAACAACGTTGTCCGGATCAAAGAATTGTCTGAGACCCAGGCCGTCGCAGGTCTGACAGGCACCGGCAGGATTATTGAAAGAAAACAGCCGAGGTTCCAGCTCCTGAATGGCATGACCACAAACAGGACAGGCGAAGCGGGAGGAAAACAACAGATCTTCGTGCTCACCATCCATGAAATTGACGGCAGCGATGCCGTCAGATACTTGAACGGCAGTTTCGAAAGAATCCGCGAGACGCGTCTTTAGGTCCGGGCGAATACGGAAGCGATCAACAACGACCTCGATGGTGTGCTTCTTGTTTTTATCCAGAGAAGGCGCGTCATCCAGGTCTGTCACGATGCCGTCAATACGTGCTCTTACAAAACCCTGTGTCGCCAGTTGTTTGAAAACATGCAGGTGTTCACCTTTTCGCTCGCGAACGACCGGCGCAAGAAGGTTTACGCGAGTGCCTTCCGGCAGGGCAAGAACCTGGTCTACCATTTGGCTGATCGACTGGGCCTCCAGTTTCTCACCGTGTGTCGGGCAGTGTGGTTCACCGATACGTGCAAACAACAGACGCAGGTAATCATAGATCTCTGTGATTGTGCCGACCGTCGATCTTGGGTTGTGGCTCGTAGATTTTTGCTCAATGGAAATCGCCGGGGATAAACCGTCTATGTACTCGACGTCAGGCTTTTCCATGAGTGAAAGGAACTGCCGGGCATAAGCAGACAGTGACTCGACGTATCGACGCTGACCTTCTGCGTACAGAGTATCGAAAGCCAGGGAAGACTTTCCAGAGCCGGATAGTCCAGTCACGACGATCAGTTTGTCCCTGGGAATTTCCAGGCTGACATCTTTCAGGTTGTGTGTTTTGGCACCATGAATCGATATCGTCGATGTCATCGAATTGCAGTATTCCGGTTAGGTTTTGTCGTTAACTTGTGTGGCCAGGGCAGGTCTTGAGCTGCCGGAGGAGGGCGATTTTTGTTATCATCTGCGGCTTGCAGCACAGTGACTTCTGCTGAGATTCGCCTCCAAAAGCCTACCCCGTTGAGCAGGGCACTGATGTTATAAGTTTGTTCGTCCTCGCGCAAAAAGAATGCGTGTCTGAGTGACAAAAAGCAGTGGTAACCCGGGTATGAATCAACAGGAACTGAGTGCAGCTTCAGCTATTGGCGCACTGTATCTCGTTCGGATGCTTGGTCTGTTCATGGTTTTGCCAGTACTACCCTTGGCGACCGATGATGTCCCGCTGGCGACACCTTTGCTGATTGGAATCGCCATCGGTATTTATGGATTGTCTCAAGGACTGCTTCAGATTCCGTTAGGGTTTCTGTCCGACCGCTATGGGCGAAAACCGGTGATTGCCGCAGGACTGATGATTTTTGTCATTGGAAGTTTTGTCGCCGGGTCTGCACAGGATGTCTATCAGTTAATTATCGGCCGGTTCCTTCAAGGGTGCGGTGCCATTGCGAGCACCCTCCTGGCCTTGATGGCTGATGTCACCCGCGTTGACCAGAGATCCAAATCGATGGCCATCATTGGTATCGCCATAGCGGGTTCTTTCGGGTTGGCATTGATCCTGGGTCCTCTTGTGGCTGCAAACTTTGGCGTCGCGGGTATTTTTAATCTCACCGGTGTTCTCGGCATCCTCGGATTATTACTGCTTATGACTCGAGTGCCTTCACCAACCGTGATGGCGAATAATCTTGATTCAGCGCTGCAAACAGGTCTGCTCAAGACGGCGCTTGGTAACCCGAATCTCTGGCGCCTGAACATTAGCATTTTGATTCTTCATCTACTGCTGGTCAGTGGATTCTCTGTATTCCCGCTGCTGTTAGAGGCGACTGGCGAGATTGCCGAAAGTGACCATTACCTCTACTACCTCGGGCTGTTGGTGCTGTCCTTTGTTGGCATGTTGCCGATTATGACCCTGTCCGATCGGCTTCCTGACGCACGGCCCATTTTGCTATCGATGATCGCGACCTGTTTCCTCGGGTTTCTGCTGCTCAGTCAGAACCAGGGGTACTTGGCTGTTCTGGCGGGCATCGCGCTCTTCTTTATCGGTTTTAACCTGCTTGAAGTGGTTCTGCCCGCGCAGGTCAGTAAGCTGTCAGGCGCCGGCGCTCGTGGCACGTCTATGGGGGTTTATACGACCTGTCAGTTTCTTGGGATATTTGCGGGTGGGATCATCAGCGGCTGGATATTGACTGAGTACGATCTGACGGTGCTTCTGTCGGTGAATATGGTCATCGTGGCGATATGGTTCGCCGTTTGTGTAGGTTTCCCCCGCCTGGGTGATATCGGCAGTCGGACAATTTCACTGGTTAATCTCCCAAAGTCGAGTGCCAAAGAAAGGTTGGAAGCGTTATCATCTGTGGTCGGCGTCCTTGATGTTGTCGTCATAGAAGATGAGCAGGTGGCGTACCTGAAAGTTGATGAACAATGTTTTCAGGATGAATTTTTAGAGTAACAGGAGATCAGTATGGCCCGCGGAATTAACAAGGTAATCCTCGTCGGAAACCTGGGCAGGGACCCTGAAACGCGATACATGCCGAGCGGTGGTGCAGTCACCAACGCATCGTTGGCAACATCGAAGCAATGGCGCGATCGCGATTCGGGGGAGCAGAAAGAGCGTACTGAGTGGCACCGGGTTGTTTTTTTCAACCGTTTGGCTGAGATTGCCGGTGAGTATCTGAAGAAAGGTTCCAAGGTTTATATAGAAGGCGAGTTGCGCACCCGTGATTGGGAACGTGACGGTCAAAAGCACTACACCACAGAGATCGTGGCGAATGAGATGCAGATGCTTGATGGCCGCGGCGAGATGGGTAGCGGTGGTGCACCAATGGGTGGTGGATCCAGTGGCGGCGGTAACTTTGGTGGTGGCGGATCAGGTGGACCCGCGGACGACTTTGGCCCACCCCCTTCCGATGATTTTGACGACGATATCCCGTTCTAAGCTAGACGATCATTAATAGCAGGATGATCCCCAGGATCATCCTGTAAATCACAAACGGTAGATAACCGACCTTTTCAATGACTGCCAGAAGCCATGCGATGCATGCGTAGGCAGATGCACCAGCGACTGCGATCCCGATGAGCAACTCACTCCACTGAATGGCGGCCGGATGATGCGTGATGTCCCAGAGTTTCAGTGCCGCTGCACCTGCAATGGTAGGAATGGCGATTAGGAAGGAGAACCTGGCCGCTTCGGTTCGGGACTGTCCCAATAACAAAGCCATGGTCATGGTAACGCCGCTTCTTGAGGTCCCTGGAATGAGTGCAAAGCACTGGGCAATACCGACGGCAAAAGCGCTCATGGGGGTGAGAGGGCGACTTGCTTGTTTTCGGAAGTGGTCAGCTGCCCAGAGCGCGATGCCAAAAACGAGGGTTGTTGCTGCGATGACCCCAAGACTGCGCAGTTCCGCTTCGATGACAAAGCGTGACAGGTAACCGATCGGAATAATTGGCAGGCTTGCGATAACCACGTTGTAAGCGAGGCGGCTGGCGTCGCTGGATTCCCCAGTGGTCACATGGCGGTGCATGGCCAGGAGCAGTTCCCGGAGCTGACCTCTGAAGTAGATAAGCACCGCAAAAAGTGAACCCAGGTGAACCGCCGTATCGAACGCCAGACCCTGATCCGGCCATCCCAGTAGCTTCCCTGGAAGTATGAGGTGCGCGGAACTGGAGATTGGCAGAAACTCCGTAATACCCTGGACAAGCGCCAGCACAACCGCCTGTAGTACATCCATTAGGGCAGTTTAGCGGTCCGCTGCTGGAAGTGCTATCAGTGCATCTTTAGAATGTCGACATGAAAGAAATCCAACTCTTTCCCCTGCCGCTTGTCCTGTTTCCAGGAGGCAGGCTGCCGCTCCAGATTTTCGAAACCCGCTACCTGGATATGGTCAAACGTTGCCTGCGTGATAGTCACGGTTTCGGTGTTGTCATGATTACCGATGGCAACCAGATCCTGTCGAACCCTGAGGAACAGCTTCCCGACATCTCTCATTGCGGTACCTATTGTGAAATTGTTGATTTCGATCAGCAATCTAACGGCGTGCTCAGTATTGTTGCGGAGGGAAAACAAAAATTTGCGATTCGCGACCAATATGAAATGCCAGACAGATTAATGATGGCGCAGGTAGAATTCATCGAAGAAGAGGAAAAAGTAGCCATGCCGGAAGAGCGTGAACATCTCTCCGGTCTTCTAGAATCCCTGATGTCTCATGAAGCGGTTCAGCGCCTTGGCTTGTCATGCGATCTTGGTCAGGCAGTGGAGGTCAGCGCCAGACTGACCGAGTTATTACCGTGTCCAAATCATTTCAAGCAGCGACTGCTGGAACTTAAAGACCCGCTGGTTCGATTAAGCGAGCTCGATAAGCTGGTCGAAAGAATGCAGAAATCTAATGACTAGCCTTTGAGTGGGCGGGGTGTTTTATGGATGATCTTGTGATCGTCTTTGAGTGGATTCTTCGTGGCGAGATGAGCGAAATCAAAATCGATAAAGCGATAGGGTAGGTGGTCATCCCTGCCGCTTGGAATACCCAATCTCTTCGATTGAATCAGTTGTGAAGGAACGATGCCAACATCCTCCAGGACGAGCTTTCCGCGTTTCAGTGTTCGTTGATTCCAGTCGGGCACTTTAAGGCCCAGCGACCGACAAAGCAGTGTTTGTCCGCTGCACAATCGTGATTCTTCCCTGGCGCGACCGTTTATGGGATTCATCGCCTGCATGACAGCAACATTGCTGCGAGGAGATTTTTTGTCGATGTGGACACTTCCCGATTTGATGAGTACTCCGTTGCCCTCACCCTGGGCGGAAAAGTTGAGTGAGTCACCGCCCCTGGCGTAGTACATGTAGATAGTGCCTGGATCCATAAACATGGCCCGGCGCTTTTCGGTATAGCCCAGAGAAGAATGACTGCCTCTCTCTGAGAGATAGTAGGCCTCCGTCTCAATAATCCTGGCTGATAGCCAAATGTCCCCATGAAGCGGATGGTGAATGCGATGACGCAATACTTTTCCTATGAGTCTCTGGGCCAGGTCCAGCGGCTCAAGATCAAAAAAATCAGGTGACACCATCATCTTCGATGCAGGGTATAATGCGCGGTCTTTAGAAACACAATGGCGAAAGATTTTAAGTGATGGCGATATCGGAGTACATGCAAACCGTTGGACAGCTGGCGCGGGAAGCCTCTGCTGAAGTCTGCCGTGCATCCACGCAGCTTAAGAATGACGCACTGATGGCGATCGGCGATGCTATCCTCGCTCGACGTACAGAACTGATGCAGGCCAATGAAAAGGACCTGCAAACCGGAAAAACGAATGGCCTCTCTGATCCGCTGCTAGATAGACTGACGTTTACGGAAGCACGATTTGAGTCGATGGTTGAAGGACTGCAGCAGGTTGCGTCACTGGAAGACCCGGTAGGCGAAATCAGCGACATGTCTTATCAGCCGAACGGGCTTCAGATTGGCCGCATGAGAACACCGCTCGGTGTCATCGGCATCATTTATGAATCCAGACCAAACGTCACCATTGATGCGGCGAGTCTTTGCTTGAAGTCAGGTAATGCTGCCATCCTGCGTGGCGGCTCCGAGGCCATTCATTCCAATCTAGGGCTGGCTGCCTGTTTAGAAGCCGGTCTGGACAAGGTGGGCCTGCCTTCCGCCTCCTTACAGATCATCCGGGATACTGATCGTGCTTTGGTTGGCGAGCTGATCACGATGAATGACTATGTGGATGTCATCGTACCTCGCGGCGGAAACAGTCTGGTTGAGCGCATTACCAACGAAGCGACGATTCCCGTCATTAAACACCTGGACGGCATCTGCCATGTCTTTATTGACGGCGATGCTGACATGGAAAAAGCCTATGCGATTTCCATCAATGCCAAGACTCAGCGATACGCGGTTTGTAACGCGATGGAGACGTTACTGGTCTCTCAGGATGTTGCCTCTACCATCCTCCCAAGGTTGGCTGCTGGTTACCAGGAACATGGTGTTGAATTACGGGGCTGCGAGAAAACGGTCGAGATACTCGGCTGTGAAGCGCAGGTCAGTCAGGCAGATGAGTCGGACTGGTATGCTGAATACCTGGCACCGATCCTTGCCATCCGTGTTTTACCTGGGGTGGATGAGGCCATTGATCACATCAACAAATATGGATCGAAGCATACTGACACCATCGTGACAGAAAACTATGACGCTGGCAGACGGTTCCTCCGTGAGGTGGACTCCAGCTCCGTCATGATCAATGCATCACCCAGGTTCGCAGACGGCTTCGAGTATGGTCTTGGTGCTGAAGTCGGAATTTCTACGGATAAACTTCATGCTCGAGGACCTGTGGGTCTTGAAGGTCTGACTTCTCAGAAATTCGTGGTATTTGGTGACGGTCAGATTCGTCAATAGGTCCGTCCGCCTGTGACTCTCAAACTGGTGCTCGGCGGCACCTTTGATCCGGTTCATGTCGGGCATGTGAACTCGGCTTGCGCCTTAATGGGGTTGTTTTCTGATTGTCAGGTGGTGCTGGTGCCGAGCAAGATTCCACCGCATCGTGACACACCGTCAGCAAGTCCCGAGCAGCGATTAAAGATGTTGCAGTTGGCCTCAGAGGAAGTCTTAGGATTGAGTTGCGATGATTGCGAGCTGCGCAGGGAAGGGAGTTCGTTCACGATTGATACGTTAGCGGGCTATCGTGCAGAGGCAGGTGATCAACCGCTCATTTTTGCCATGGGTTTGGATGCCTGGGTGACGTTACCAACCTGGCACAATTGGGAGTCTCTGTGTGATGTGGCGCACCTGCTGATTATGGAAAGGCCTGGTGGTTCCTCTTTCGAGGAACCTGCTCAGCTGAAAGCATGGGCAGCAGAAAAACTCGTGGACGATGTTTCAAGCCTTGAGACAACAGGTTCGGGTTTGATTTGCCACGTGACGTTACAACAATTTGATGTTTCCGCGACCAGAGTTCGGGAAACCATAAAGCAGGGTGACAGCACTGAAAACATGTTGCACCCTGAAGTCGCCGGCTACATTGCCCGGCACCAATTATATTTGGACAATGAAAGTCATGGAAAGTGAAGCACTTAAAGCCCTCGTCATCGATGCCCTGGACGACATCAAGGGTCAGGATATTGTTGCCCTGGATGTTCAGAAGCAGACAGATATCGCAGATCACATGGTTGTCGCTTCGGGCAACACCAGCCGCCAGATCAAAGCACTGGTTGATAACGTGCTGCAAAAAGCAAAAGCTGAAGGTGTTGAGGTGCTGGGTGTTGAGGGTGAAGACTCAGGCGAGTGGATCCTGGTTGATCTTGCAGATGTCATTGTTCACGTGATGTTGCCCGCAGTTCGAGAGTTCTACGATCTAGAACGACTGTGGAGTGTCAGTCCCAGCGACGAAAACGCCGAGTGACGAACCTTGCTACGAGTAGAAGTCGTCGCCGTAGGAACAAAGCCGCCCCACTGGGTTGCCGAAGGGATAGAACAATATGTCTCCCGTATGCGTCGCGAGTGTCACTTCGATATTCGCGAAATCAAGACCTCTGACCGCAACAAAAAGCTGACCGTATCTGCGCACCAGGAAGCCGAGGCAAATTCGATTCTGGACGCACTTCAGCCCTCAGCCAGAGTCATTGCACTGGATTCTCGGGGTAGGAGCTGGAGTACCGAGCAGTTGGCGGCGAAAATCGAGGACTGGAGCCAGATCACCAGTCACCTGCAGTTCATTATTGGCGGCCCCGATGGCCTGGCTGACCGTATTCTGAAACGGGCAGACGATACGTGGTCGCTGTCTGCCTTAACCTTCCCGCATTTTCTGGTTAGAGTGCTCTTAAGTGAACAGATCTATCGGGCTCTGATGGTCAACGCTCATCATCCCTACCATAAATAGAGCGCCATAAATCAAGCGCCATAAACAGTGAATCCATGGTCGAACCACTCGCGTTAAAAGATCACACCTGGGAGAGTCGAATCTTCTTCGAACGGATTGTCGTGGGCTTTGGCATCCTGGTCGTTCTCACCCTTTTTTTGGTTGCACGCTTCTTCTATCTGCAAATCGTTCAATACGATATTTACGCGACGTTATCCGACAAAAATCGAATCCAGGTACAGCCCTTGCCACCGATCCGCGGGCTTATCTACGACCGAAACGGCGAGCTGCTGGCGGAAAATTCACCATCCTTTAACCTCGCCCTTACGCCGGAGCGCGTGGAAGATATGGACGAAACGCTTGCCACTCTTAGGCGAGTGTTACAGCTTTCTGATGAAGAGATTCAGGCGTTTGGGAAAAGATTGAAACGCAGGCAGCGGCCTTTTGAGTCTGTGCCACTCAGGTTCAAACTCACCCAGGAAGAGATTGCACGGTTCAGTGTCGATCGTCACGCGATGCCTGGTGTGGAAGTTGAAGCCCGGCTGGTACGTCACTACCCGAAGGGCGAGCTGATGGTCCATGCTGTCGGGTCGGTAAGGCGCATTAATGAAAGGGATGCCAGGCGTCTTGACCCAGTTGCGTACTCCGGCACCGATCATATCGGAAAGATTGGCATCGAGCGGTTCTATGAGTCTGATCTGCTGGGATCGGTGGGCTATCAACAAGTTGAAATTGATGCCCGCGGCAGGGTGATGAAAATCCTTGAGTCTGATTTACCAAGTCCGGGAAAAGACCTGGTGCTGCACGTCGACAGCTCGTTACAACAGGCCGCCAGCGATGCGCTTGGGGATCGTCGAGGAACCATCGTTGCCATAGAACCGGAAACCGGAGGCATTCTCGCTATGGTGAGTAAGCCCGGTTATGACCCCAATCTCTTTGTGACGGGAATTGATTTCGCTACCTATGCTTCATTAAGAGATTCACCTGACGTCCCTCTGTTTAATCGAGCGTTGCAGGGTCAGTATGAACCGGGTTCCACGATCAAACCTATCATCGGACTCGCGGGTCTCGTCACAGGTATGACAACCGCGGATTACACGGTCGATGATCCCGGTTGGTTTAAATTGCCGAACAACGATCGTCTTTATAGAGACTGGAACTGGACGGTCACCGGACTGGGTGGTCACGGCCAGGTAAACCTTGAGAAGGCGATTTATCGCTCCTGTAATGTTTACTTTTATAGTCTTGCGGTAAAAATGGGCATTGATCGAATCGACGACTATCTTGCGCTGTTCGGTTTTGGTGTGAATACCGCGCTTGACCTGCCAGAAGCACGAAGCGGATTGTTGCCCACACGCCAGTGGAAAGAAGATTCGCGGGGTCTGCCCTGGTATCCCGGTGACACGGTGAACATCGGTATTGGCCAGGGCGATATGCTCGTGACACCCTTGCAATTGGCGACCGCGGTCACCGTGGTTGCGAACCGAGGGAAGTGGGTAGCGCCTCGGATGTTGAAATCGGGAAGCGATCTTGTTGAACGCTCGAATGTAACCCGAATGGATAGCATTGAGCTGATTCCTGACCACGTCTGGGACCTGGTGATAGGTGCCATGGAAAAAGTCGTGCATCGGGGTAATCAGGTTTATGGCGAGAATGGTACAGCCTGGGCTTATATCGGCCAGGACATCCCTTATCGAATGGCTGGCAAATCAGGCACCGCACAGGTTGTTGGTATCGCCCAGGGCGAGGAATACAACGAGGAGGAATTGAATGAGCGTCAACGCAAACACGCCTGGTTCGTCGCTTTTGCACCGGTTGAGAAACCAGAAATTGCGCTCGCCGTTCTGGTTGAGAATGGCGGCGGCGGGAGTTCGGTTGCCGCGCCGGTGGCCAGAGAGATCATAGATCACCATCTCCTGAAGAACACAGCGGCTAAGGGTCGCGTGGTTGCTTTGGCGGGCCAATGAGCCAGGATTTTGTCAGACAGCTCCCGGGCTCAGGCCTGGTAACACAGCGAAAAGCGGCGCTAGGCGATGCTGTCCATCTGGATATTCCGATGGTGCTCCTACTCCTCGCGATATCAGCGTATGGTCTCCTGATCCTCTATAGTGCGGTCGGTCAGCAGACAGCCCCGATCCTATCTCAGAGTATCAAGATACTGGCTGGTCTGGGTG
This sequence comes from Pseudomonadales bacterium, assembly GCA_017642855.1. GTDB lineage: Bacteria > Pseudomonadota > Gammaproteobacteria > Pseudomonadales > Azotimanducaceae > UBA9659. Next base: position 136,982 of record JAEPOO010000004.1, on the reverse strand, counting down.
CGATGATTGTCATTGCTCAGATTTCTCCGATTTTTTATATGCGTCTCGCACCCTGGATTTTTCTGGGTGCTTTGCTTCTGCTCGCTTTGATCTACGTTTTTGGTGTCGAGATAAAGGGGTCACGGCGTTGGCTCAGGATCCCGGGGGTAATGAACTTTCAGCCCTCCGAGATCATGAAACTGGTGTTACCGCTGATACTCGCCTGGTATTTTCACGATCGTCACCTGCCGCCCAAGGCGCGTCATGTATTCTGGTCCCTGGTGATTATTGCGATTCCGGTGATGATGATTGCGATGCAACCGGATCTGGGCACATCGCTGATCATTGGTGCCTCAGGACTGTTTGTTCTGTTACTTGCCGGCGTATCCTGGAGGCTGGTGTTTTCTGCCATTGGCATTGGCGTAATTTCAGCGCCTGCACTCTGGTTTGTTCTGAGAGATTATCAGAGGCAGAGGATCCTGACGTTGCTGGATCCGGAGCGGGATCCGTTGGGTGCGGGTTGGAACATCATTCAGTCGAAGACAGCGATTGGCTCAGGTGGTCTGTCCGGCAAAGGACTTTTTGAGGGGACACAGTCTCACCTTGATTTTCTGCCGGAAAGTCAAACCGACTTTATTATTGCTGTATTGGGCGAGGAGCTTGGTCTTGTCGGCGTGGTCACACTCCTCATTCTCTACCTGCTTTTGATTGGTCGAGGGGTCATTTTGTCTCTGCAGGCGCAGGACACATTCGGTCGTTTGCTGTCGGGCAGTATTACTTTCACATTTTTCGTTTATGTCTTTGTTAATATAGGTATGGTCAGTGGCATACTTCCGGTTGTCGGAGTTCCGCTGCCATTGGTTAGTCATGGGGGAACGTCCATCCTGACGCTGTTCGCGGGCTTCGGTATTCTGATGTCCATTCATACGCATCGCAGGATCACTTTGTAATGCAAAAAATTCTAATTCTGATTCTATTTTTGATGCCGCTGGCTTCGTTTTCCAGCGATTACACAGATCGACCCGAGGTTCAGGAATTTGTTCGTGAACTCGCCGAAGAAGAAGGGTTTGATGAACGTGAGCTTCTCTCGATATTCAGTCACGCTGAATACAAGCAAAGCATCATTGACGCGATCAGCAGACCTGCAGAAAAGCGCCTGACCTGGGCGGAATATCAGGACATCTTCCTGACCGATCGCAGAACGAATTCGGGTATCGAGTTTATGTCAGAGCACAGTGAGGCTCTGGCGGAAGCCTATCGTGTTTATGGTGTGCCTCCGGTGATCATCACAGCGATTATTGGTGTAGAGACCATGTACGGTCGGATTAGTGGTAGCTATCGGGTGCTGGACGCATTAGCGACGCTGTCCTTCGACTACCCTCCTAGATCCAAGTTTTTTCGCGGTGAGCTGAAGCAATTCATCCTGCTGGCTCGTGAAGAAAAGCAGATGATTACAGATTTGAAAGGCTCTTATGCTGGGGCTATGGGCCTGGGTCAATTTATTCCAAGCAGTTACCGGCACTATGCAATCGACTTTGATGGGGACGGCTTCAGGGATATCTGGAACAACCCGACGGATGCCATCGGTAGTGTCGCGAATTACCTGAGCGAACACGGATGGCAACGAGATGCCGACATAACGATTCCAGTGGACGGTGCGCGGGTTACGGAAGACGTTTTCAACGTATCCCTCAAACCCAGTAAGTCTATTGGGGAGCTCGAAACACTGGGGATGAAAGCGGACCTGGGTGAGCTTGATAGAGCTCAGAAGGTCTCACCGATGCGGCTATCGGGAAAGATGGGTGATGAGTACTGGATCGGGATGAAAAATTTTTACGTCATTACCCGCTACAATCACAGTAAGTTGTATGCGATGGCGGTTTTCCAACTCAGTGAGGGACTGAAAAAAGGCAGTGCTGCCATCGCCTCTCGTTAGTTGTTCACTTGTGTCTCGAATATTTCTCGTCGTTGTGCTGGTTCAATGTCTGTTGACCTCCTGCACAACTGTGCCGACAACTAGCGCAAAGAAACCCGCTCTCAAAGACAATGAATACGAAGTTTTCGGCAAGGTCTATCAGATCATGCCGTCAAATCTGGGTTACATAGAAATTGGCATCGCGTCCTGGTACGGCAAGAAGTTTCACGGCAGGTTGACCGCGATGGGCGAAACCTACGATATGTATGCGATGACGGCAGCGCACAAGGAACTCCCTTTGCCGACTGCCGTCAAAGTGACTAATCTGGACAATGGCAGGAGCGTGGTGCTCCGGGTCAATGACCGTGGACCTTTCCATGACGACAGATTGATAGATGTGTCCTATGGTGCGGCGCGCGAACTTGGATTCGAACATCAGGGCACGGCGCCGGTGGTCGTTGAGGCATTGGATGAAGTGAATCATCCCGAACGGGTTCAAGGCTCGCCGAAAGACCCTGGAACTTATTACCTGCAGATTGGTGCTTTTCGCTCAGAATTGGGCGCTGAACGCCTTATGGCGGAAGTTGTCGCGATACTGCCGGAAGATGTTCCGGCAAGGGTCCTGATAAGCGAAACTGAAGATGCGGTGCTACATAAAGTCTGGGTTGGTCCGGTTGCCAGTCTGGAAGAGGAAGAACAAATCGAAGCGCGCATCGTGAAGAACAATCTGGGTACGCCATTGCGCGTGCTTGTTGAACATTGAAAGCTAGATAGCATTAGGAGGACGCGATGTTGCGTCGATTGAGTTTCTGTTTTATTTCACTGGTGATGAGTGCCCATGTGCTGGCAGCGCCGGTGATTATTCCGTCGCCCCCGCAACTGGCGGCTGAGGGTTATCTGCTGATTGATGCTGCGACAGGTGAAGCACTGGTGGATTTTAATGCAGAGCAGCGACTGCCACCGGCCAGCCTGACCAAAATCATGACCAGTTATGTCGCAGCGAAAGAACTGGAACGGGGTTCAATCTCTCTCGATGATGAGGTCAGCGTCAGCATCAAAGCCTGGCGTATGGAAGGTTCACGGATGTTCATACAGGAAGGCACAAAAGTCCGCCTTGAAGACATTCTCAGGGGGATAGTCATTCAATCTGGCAATGACGCCAGCGTTGCTTTGGCAGAACATATCGCGGGCAGTGAAGATGCCTTCGCGGATGTCATGAACCAGTACGCTGCTCAGCTTGGCATGGAGAACACGAACTTCGTTAACGCGACTGGATTACCGAATGACAATCACTATACGACCGCGAAGGACCTGAGCGCACTTACCGTAGCGTTGATTAACGAGTATCCAACTCACTATAAGATGTACTCAGAGAAGACCTTCACCTACGCGAATATTCGCCAGCCCAACCGCAACAAGCTGCTGATTCGTGACTCTTCTGTTGACGGCGTTAAAACAGGTCACACGGAAGCGGCAGGTTATTGCCTGGTGGCATCCGCGGTAAGAAACGACATGAGGTTGATATCGGTTGTGATGGGCGCTTCCAGTGAAGAGGCTCGTGCTGCTGAAAGTCAGAAGCTACTGACCTATGGTTTCCGTTACTTCGAAACGGCGCGATTGTATGCAGGAAACGAGACTCTGAAGCAGGTGAGAGTTTGGGGCGGCAAGCACCAGTCGGTGCAGGTCGGTATTGAAGAAGACCTGGTGCTTACGATTCCGAGAGGGGGAAGAGAAGATCTTAAAGCGGAAATTATGCTGGAGTCAGAAGTCCACGCGCCCCTTCAAGCAGGTGACGTGCTGGGTAAACTGCAGATTCAACTGCCGAGTGCTGAGCCGATGATCATCCCGGTTGTCGCGCTGAACGGAGTGCAGGAAAGTGGCTTCTTCGCCAGTTTGTGGGATTCCATAGCACTGTTTTTCCTAAAACTCTTTGGCGGCGACCCGCTGGCAGCATGAGCGACGATGAAATCAGGATAACGTATCCCTGTGACTATCCCATCAAGGTAGTCGGAGATGTACGTCCGAACTTTCACGAAGAAGTCTGTGAAGTGGTCATTCGTCACGACCCGACGATGACGACTGACAGGATATCGCAGCGTACCTCGCGCAAGGGCAACTTTATCTCTGTTTCTTTTCTGCTGGTTGCACAGAGCGAAGCGCATATTGAAAACCTGTTTGCGGAACTGAAACTGATTGAATCGGTACGACTGGTTCTCTGATGCCTGAATCCTGCCTCATTCGACATCTAGGTCGAGCACCTTATCTTGAGGTGTGGCAAAAAATGAAAGACTTCACCGACAGCAGATCAGAAGACACACCTGATGAGATCTGGCTGGTGGAACATCCTGCTGTATTTACCCAGGGGCAGGCGGGTAAACCGGAGCATCTCCTCAATGTTTCTGATATTCCTGTTGTGCAATCAGACAGGGGCGGGCAGGTGACTTATCATGGTCCGGGGCAGTTGGTTCTTTATCTGATGCTTGAGCTACGGCGCCATAAACTTGGTGTACGTGATCTGGTGACCCTGATCGAGGAAAGCGTGATTGAGCTGCTCGACCAACATGACGTGATCGGGTTGGCCCGAAGAGATGCGCCGGGTGTCTACGTAGATGACAGGAAAGTTGCGGCACTCGGTCTCAGAGTGCGAAAGGGTCGCAGCTATCACGGTCTGAGCTTAAATGTCGCCATGGACCTCTCGCCGTTTTCCCAGATCAATCCCTGCGGCTACTCGGGTCTGGAGGTGACTGATACAACTTCTCTGGGTATTCAGGCTGATATGCAGGAACTTGGTGAGGGTCTGACCAGCATATTGTGGCGTCGAATCGGGTATCATGGCGCTCCCGCTACCATAACAGACCAGGCAATCTGAAGAGATGGCAAACAAGAACCGAATGGTTCCCGGAGAAAAACTGCGAGGTGCAGACAAGGTTCGGCGTATACCGGTAAAGGTCATACCCACAGAGGTCATGCCGCGTAAGCCTGAATGGATCAGGGTTCGGATTCCTGCCAATCCGGAAATCAGTCGCATCAAGGAGATTTTGAGACGCCGAAATCTCGCGTCTGTTTGCGAAGAAGCCAGCTGCCCAAATTTGCCTGAGTGTTTCTCTCACGGCACGGCAACTTTCATGATTATGGGTGAGATCTGCACTCGGCGTTGTCCGTTTTGCGATGTCGCTCACGGCAGCCCCAAGGCGTTGGATGAGGACGAACCAAGGCAGCTCGCTGAGGCAGTCCAGGAGATGGGTCTCAAGTACGTGGTGGTGACCTCTGTTGATCGTGATGATTTGAAGGACAGTGGTGCTGCACATTTCGCTGCGTGTATTTCAGCCATTCGTGCGCACACAACGAGCACCACAATTGAAGTGCTGGTCCCGGACTTCAGAGGGCGTATGGGTATCGCTGTTGAAACGCTGACTGCTACGCCGCCGGATGTGTTTAATCACAATCTTGAAACCGTACCTCGTCTTTATAGGAAGGCGCGTCCCGGTGCGGACTATGATTGGTCCCTCGACCTGCTTGAGCGATTTAAAGCGGAAAACCCGAATGTTCCGACAAAGTCGGGGCTTATGCTGGGTCTTGGTGAAACGAACGACGAAGTGCTCGAAGTCATGCGAGATCTCAGAGCGCACAATGTCGACATGCTGACACTGGGACAGTATCTGCAACCCAGTAAAGATCACCTGGCTGTAGAAAGATTTGTGCATCCCGATGAGTTCGAAGAACTGGCAGAAGCAGGTCATTCAATGGGCTTTAACCAGGTTGCCAGCGGACCTCTGGTTCGTTCTTCTTATCACGCTGACCTGCAGGCCAAAGGGACTTTTTAGTCTAGCCTTTGCGATACGCCTGGCAGGACGGGCAGTCTTCCCTCTGTGGTAGTTTGAGTTTTCGCCATTCCATGTATCTAGCATCGAACGTCAGCACATAACCGGCGAGCGACTCGCCAATGCCGACGATCCGTTTCAGCGCTTCCAATGCCTGCAGGGTGCCAATGGTGCCAACCACCGGTGCGGCAATGCCTGCTTCAGCACAATTCAGCTGATCATCGGCGGCGTCTTCGTACAGGCAGCGGTAACAGGGCATCGATGAATCAGTGGCGTCAACCACCATCAGTTGACCCTCCATTCGAATTGCTGCGCCGGATACGAGGGTGGTGCCCTGCCTGAGACAGGCATCATTGATGGCGAACCGAACTTCGAAATTGTCGGTGCAATCCAACACCAGATCGGCTGACCTAACCTCCTGTTCCAACTGATCCAGTGTGAGCCTCTCGTTGATGGTCCTGATGCGTGTTTCAGGATTGATGTCATGGAGTGTTTTCTTTGCGGAATCAGGCTTTGGTTGGCCGATCATGGCCGTTGAGTGAACGATCTGTCTTTGCAGGTTAGAGAGATCGACGATATCGAAGTCAGCCAGTATCAGTTCGCCAACGCCGGAGGCGGCAAGGTAAAGCGCCACCGGGCTACCCAGACCGCCTAATCCAATCACCAGAACTTTTGCTGCCAGGAGTTTTTCCTGACCTTCGACATCGATGTCCGGCAGCATGACGTGCCTTGCATATCGCAACAGCTGGTCGTCATTCATCATGCGGTGGAATCCCGTGGAGATTGAGCCATCACAGCACGTGGCAGCCCCTGTAGATCTTTGAAGCGTTCGATATGTTTGAAGTTGGCTTCCTCCAGAAGAGTCACGATGGCTTCCTGTTGATCATAACCGTGCTCCAGCAACAGAACGCCTTTCTCGGCCAGGAATTCTTGTGCTTTGCTTACAATCATGCGGATATCATCGAGACCCTCCGCACCTGAGGCCAGGGCTCTTAGTGGTTCATGCCTCAGGGACTCGAGATGAGAATCACCGGCGGCGATATAGGGTGGGTTGCTGACAATCATATCGAAGCTTCCTTCGATCCCGTCAAACCAGTTTCCCTGGGAAATGTCGATATTGTCCAGGTCGGCCGCGTTGTTTTGTGCAATACGTACGGCGTCTTCATCAATATCGACGGCATGAACCTGCCAGGCAGATCGCTCCGCTGCCAGTGAGATCGCGATGGCGCCAGTTCCGGTGCCGAGATCGATGACGCTTCGTGGTGATTCATCAAACCGCTCAAGCAGTATCTCGATGAGCAGTTCCGTTTCCGGTCTGGGAATTAGTGTGGCAGGTGTGACCTGAAACTCTCTGTTCCAGAAACCCTTGCTGCCGGTAAGGTAAGCAACGGGTTCACCTTTTTGTCGTCGCTTAACGAGTTCAACAAATCTTGTCTGCGTCTGGCCGTCAAGCGTGTCATCGCTGTGTGCAAACAACCAGTCACGGCCTTTGGTTAATGCATGGGTCAGCAATAGCTGACAGTCCAATTGAGGTGTGTCTGAAATATGAGACAGGGTGCCGGAGTACCGTTCGATGAGATCGCTGATGGTCTCACTCATCATCCTGTCCGAGAGATCGCAGCTGGTCAGCCTGATGCTCAACGATCAGTTGATCGATAATCGGATCCAGTTCTCCGGTCATGATCTGTGGCAGGCGGTGCAGCGTCAGGTTGATCCGATGATCGGTGACACGACCGTCCGGATAGTTGTAGGTACGGATCTTTTCGGAGCGATCACCGCTGCCAACAAGATTCCGCCTGGTTTCAGCTTGCTCCTGTGATTGCTCGGATTGAGCCTTGTCCAGCAGCTTGGCTTGAAGCAGGCTCATGGCTCTCGCTTTGTTCTTATGTTGGGAGCGTTCGTCCTGACATTCCACCACGATGCCAGTCGGCAGATGGGTCAACCTAACCGCTGAGTCAGTTTTATTGACGTGTTGTCCGCCGGCCCCGGAGGCGCGATAGGTATCGACTCTGAGATCGTTCTTGTCGATATCGATTTCTTCGATGTCATCAAGTTCCGGCATGATGGCGACGGTGCAGGCTGACGTGTGAATTCTTCCCTGCGATTCTGTTTGCGGTACCCGCTGCACACGGTGAGCACCGGATTCGAATTTCATTTTCCCGTAGGCATCTTTGCCAGCGACTCGCGCAATCACCTCTTTATAGCCGCCGTGCTCTCCATGTCGTTCATTAAGAACTTCCATCTGCCAGCTCTGCATCTCGGCGAAACGGGAGTACATCCGGAAAAGGTCACCGGCAAAGATTGCGGCTTCATCACCGCCGGTACCGGCTCGAATTTCCAGGAACACATTGTTTCCATCGTGAGGGTCTTTTGGCAGCAGAAGCTTCTGAAGTTGCGCGTCCAGGTCTTCAACTTTAACGTCCAGCGCTTCGATTTCTGCGCGAGCCATTTCTTGAATGTCCGGGTCAGGATCATCAACCATCACGCGAGCATCTTCGAGTTCAGCGGTCGAAGACTCAAAGTCGCGGAAGCAATGTACGACCGGTTCGATGTCTGCATACTCTTTGGAATAGGCTCTGAACTTGTCTTGATCCGAAATGATCTCGCTGTCACTCAGAAGGGCGCCAAGCTCCTCGTAGCGGTCCAGTAATTGATCGAGTTTATGCCTGAGAGATTTGTTCAACGGTTCTTTTCCAGTTCGTAAAGCCTGGTAATAGCTTTAAGTAGTGCTTCGTCGCCTTCAGCGACAGCATTTTTCAGCTGTACGCTGGGCGCATGTATCATCTTGTTGGTCAGCTGGTTGGCCAACTGATTGACGACTGTAGCCGGATCTTCTCCCTTCTCCAGTCGAGTCAGCGCTTTCGCAAGTTCAGATTCTTTTTGCTGCATGTGCTGTTCGCGAAATCGGACGATCAGTTCATCTGCCGCTTTCATTTCCTGTCGTGATCGATAGGTCGCAACTTCCTGTAAAACGATATCTTCTGCATCGTTAGCAGCCTGTTCCCGGTTGCTGAGATTCAGGTCGATGATTTCCTGTAGATCATCGACGCTGTAAAGATAGATGTCCCTCAGATCACCAACTTCCGGCTCGATATCCCTGGGCACCGCCAGGTCTACCATCAGGATAGGTTTGTGTTTCCTTGATTTCAGTGCGCGCTCTACTGTCCCCTTGCCGAGTATCGGAAGCTGCGAAGCTGTGGATGCGATCACGACATCGATGTCCGACAGTTTCCCGGGAATCGATTGTAGATCGATGGCCTGGCCATCGAATAGCTCCGCGAGACGCCGAGCATGGTCTAATGTTCGGTTGGCGATGGTGAGATTATTGATACCTGCCGTATGCAGGTGGCGACCCACCAGTTCTATGGTTTCTCCCGCGCCCATCAGCAGAATGTTGCAGGCGGTCAGATCAGTGAATAGCTGACCCGCCAGGGTGACAGCGGTTGACGCCACGGATACCGAGTTTTCTCCGATGGCGGTCTCCGTCCGGACTTTTTTGGCGATTCGGAAGGTGGTCTGCGCCAAATGGTCAAGCTCGGTGCCCAGTGTCCCAATGCGTCTCGCCTGTTCGAAACAGTCTTTGAACTGGCCGAGAATCTGAGGCTCACCGATCACCATCGAGTCCAGACCGCTGGCCACGCGCATCGCGTGTAGTGCCGCGTCGCGGTTCAATCGGGTATAAATGCTTGCCTCGAGATCCGCGGGCGCCATGCCATGGTAATCTGCGAGCCAGCCAATGATCGGCGAACTATCGGTCTTTCGGCTGGTTGCGATAACTTCTGTGCGATTACAGGTGGACAGAATCGCCACTTCTGCCAGTTCGGCGCCGGCTGAGATATCATGCAAGGCGTCCGTCAGTTGTTCAGGCGCGAACGCAACCTTCTCCCGCAGTTCAACGGGGGCAGAAAGGTGATTGATGCCAACAATGAGCAGATTCATGGTTAACCGGTATACTAAAATGAACCTCTTTTTTGTGTAGAAACACGAATGGGAGGCCTGCAAGAGTGAACCTGAGCCCTGGCCGACTGACCAGGCCGTTATTGTACGCAAAAACCCCTATCGATGGGTGCCTTTCTTTGAGTAGTAGAAGAGTAGTGAATATCACAAACATTTATTCAACCCTGAATCTGCGGATGCCTTTACTTATCATCGCGCTGACGGTACTAACGGGGTGCGCGTCCGCACCGCGGGAAACATCGAATGAACAGGTGACCCCGGCACAGGTGCAGGCAACCCAGGAGGCAGGAGATGTTGACGTATCGCAGACGGTGGAAACGGCTGAGGCTCCCAGGGAACCGATGGAATACCCGGTGGCGCCATTTACCGGCGATACGCTGTTTGATCTGCTTGCTGCAGAAGTGGCCGGATATCGGACGGAATACGACTTCGCGCTGGAAAAATACGTGGCTGTGGCCGAAGAAACTCGGGATCCGCAGGTAGCGGCAAGGGCAACCCGGTTGGCGCTCTATTTGAAGGATGAAGCGCAGGCGCTAAGAACCGCCCTGGTGTGGGCCGAGGAGGATCCAAAGGACGTGGATGCCCATCGGGCGGCGGTCGATCTGCTCCTGAAACAGGATCGAATGGCAGAGGCGATCACCCACCTCTGGGCAATTAAAGAATTGGGTGGTCTGGCTCGCTTTGACCTTTTTGCCTATCGTTCCGCCAATCTCTTACCGGAACAGCGTGCTGGTGTGCTGGCGGCGATCTCCCAGATGCAGTCGGAGCACCCTGAGGACACGCAGCTGAAGTTTGCCAAGGCGATCCTGCTTGAACAGACAGGACAATACGAAGAATCCCTGTATCTCGCCGATGAACTGCTTGAGTTGTCTCAGGAAGTCAGCCTGATTGTCCTGAAAGCCAGCCTTTTATCGAGCCTCGACAGTTCGGCTGATGCCATTGCCTTGCTGGAGGCGGGCGTCGAAAATTCAGGGGGAAATCGTCGCCTGCGATTGATTCTGGCGAGAATGTTGTTCGAATCCGGAGATCTTGAGGCGGCTCGGGTGCAGTACGGTCAGGTGCTCGAGCAGTCGCCGAATGATGGTGACGTGCTGTTCGCGTTGGCACTGATTGCCCTGGACCAGGGTCAGGATCCTGAAGCGAGGCGATATTTCGAACGTATGGTTCGCTGGAATCGTCGGGCGGGCGAAGCGCATTATTACCTCGGCGGCATCGCTGAACGGGAAGGGGATACGGTGGCCGCCCTCAGAGAATACCGACAGGCAGGAGACGGCTACGAGTTCATCCCGGCGCAGGCACGGATTGGCTCGATCCTGGTAAATGAGGGCCGCTGGCCTGAAGCACGAGAACACTTTGATCGGCTGCGAGCCCAGCGCCCGAGCCGCCGGCAAGATTTAATCCTGCTGGAGGCCCAGATCCTTGCGGAACGAGGCATGCAGGAAGAAGTCTTTGAATTCCTCGATCTGGCCGTTGCAGAAGATCCCGAGAACATTGAATTGCTGTATTTTCGCGCCATGACGGGTCAAAGATTCGATCGCCTGGATATTCTCGAAGCAGACCTGAGGCGCGTGATTAACATGGATCCTGGCAACGCGGATGCGCTCAATGCCTTAGGATATACGCTGACAGACCAGACCGATCGTCATGAGGAAGCACTGGTGCTGATCGAGAAAGCACTCTCCATGAAACCGGATGAAGCGGCCTTCATCGACAGTATGGGCTGGGTTCAGTATCGATTGAGCAATTATGACGAGGCTTTGATACATCTGAGGCGCGCCCTGGAGCTCTTTCAGAACGACGAGGTCGCGGCGCATCTTGGCGAGGTGCTCTGGGTCACCGGAGAACAGGAAGAGGCCGTGCGTGTCTGGGAAGAGGCACTCGAACTGGCACCGGACAGCGATATTCTTAAGGAAACGATGATGCGCTTTCGGGGTGACCAGGAAGATGCGTTGGAAGCCCTGTAATTGCGGTTCCTTGTTATCCTGCTGATCTTCTTTGTCGCGGGATGTGTGACGGTCAAAGATATACCGCCGCCCTCTGAACGGCTTTGGCAGATGAAAGGCAAACTCTCAGTCAGTTTCGGCGGCCAAACACGGGTGCTGAGCATGGAGTGGCGTCAATCAGGGGATACCAGTGCGATCACGCTACAAGGTCCGTTTGGGTCTGGTGAGGCGAATCTATCGGTCTCTGAGGAAAACATTTGGCTGGATACCGGAGAAGGTCCCAGGCGTTTTGGACCGGATCAGTTGATCCAGCTCGATGATCGCAGCCTGGACCTCCCCTGGCGTCGTCTTTCCTACTGGGTCAGGGGCAAGACAGGGCCGTCAGGCGAGCGATTTTCGGGGGAATTAGAGTATGGCCAGTGGCGAATTCGGGTCATCAGGGAAAATGCTGAAGGTCCGGAGCTGATGGCGTTTGAACACCCGGAAATCGCCCTTAGATTAAGGGTTCAGAGCCTAACGGGTAACATTTGACACATGCCCGTCTGATCAGCACAATAGCGCCCTTTTTTCGCCATATTGGGGTGTCGCCAAGTTGGTAAGGCAACGGGTTTTGATCCCGTCATTGCGCAGGTTCGAGTCCTGCCACCCCAGCCATTTTGCAATCCCGGAAGAACAATAAAAAAACCTGGAAAAAGACCAAATGGCCGAGCTAAAGATATTTACAGGGAATGCCCACCGGGCACTGGCGACCAGAGTCGTAGACCGGCTGCGAATGGAACTGGGTGCGGCTGATGTGGGCCAGTTCAGCGACGGTGAAATCGCTGTAGAAATCCATGAAAACGTTCGTGGAAAGGATGTCTTCATCATCCAGCCCACATGTGCCCCCACGAACGACAATTTGATGGAACTGGTCATTATCGCCGACTGCCTGCAACGAGCTTCAGCAGCAAGGGTGACAGCGGTCATTCCGTATTTCGGATACGCCCGTCAGGATCGTCGCGTACGATCTGCCAGGGTGCCGATCACCGCGAAAGTGGTATCGGATATGTTGGGCAGTGCAGGCATCAATCGCGTGCTAACGATTGATCTACACGCTGATCAGATCCAGGGTTTTTTCAGCATTCCGGTGGACAACATTTACGGTTCACCGGTGCTGCTCCTGGACATAGAGCGACAGAAGTATGATGACTTGATGATTGTCTCACCAGACGTCGGTGGGGTTGTCAGAGCAAGAGCGATGGCAAAGCAGCTTGATGATGCGGATCTCGCCATTATCGATAAGCGGCGGCCAGAAGCGAATGAATCAGAGGTCATGCACATCATCGGTGATGTTCAGGGCCGAACCTGTCTCCTGGTGGATGACATGGTGGATACCGCGGGTACCTTGTGTGCCGCAGCGGGAGCGCTGAAAGAAAATGGCGCGAAGAAAGTGGTCGCTTACTGTACGCATCCGGTGTTGTCCGGCCCGGCCATTGAAAGAGTCAACAGTTCACCTTTGGATGAACTGGTTGTTACAGATACGATTCCGCTGAAACCTGAGGCAGAGGAGTCACCGAAAATTCGTCAGCTCAGTATCGCTGACGAGCTTGCTGAGTCGATTCGTCGAATCAGTAATGAAGAGTCGTTAAGTGCGCTCTTCAAAAAGCGGATTCAACCTGCGCTTTTTTAAAGGCAGCTCAGGGCTGTTCTAGAGCAGTGAATCCATAGTCCATCCATGATGCGGTCGCAGCATGTTGGGTGAAATACACTCTAAGGAGATAAACATGGCAGATTTCGAATTGAATGCCGAACTGCGAGAAGACAAAGGGAAAGGTGCGAGCCGCCGCCTGCGTCGTCAAGCAGACATGGTGCCAGCCATCATTTATGGCGCCGGCAGAGACCCGCAACCTTTGTCGATTGCACACAAGGATTTGCACAAGGCGCTGGAGAACGAAGCGTTCTTCTCGCATATCATAACCATCAAAGCGGATGGCAAGACTCAGGAAGCTATCCTGAAAGACCTGCAGCGTCATCCTGCAAAGGATCGCATCATGCATGCGGACTTCCTGCGTATTCAGATGGATCAGGAAATTACGGTCGAAGTACCTTTGCACTTCTTGAACGAAAATAAGTGTGTTGGTGTTCGTCAGGGTGGGGGAAACATTTCCCACAATATGACGTCACTGGAAATCACCTGTCTTCCAGGTAACCTGCCTGAGTATATCGAAGTCGATGTCGAGGCACTGGAAGTTGGTGGTTCGTTCCACATGAGCGAACTGCAGCTGGCTGAAGGCCTGACGATCCCTTCTTTGAATCTTGGTGCCGACCACGATCATGTTGTTGTTTCCTGTCACGCGCCGAAGCGTTCTGAAGTATCTGATGAAGCCGCAGCTGGCGACGCGCCGGAAGGTGACGCAGCAGCAGATGAGTCAGGTGACGGTGGGTCAGGCGACGAATAAGTTCGTCGCCGGGTAAAGCGTGGAAGGTGTGAACGCACCGCTCGAACAACCCCTGGATCTGATCGTAGGCATCGGAAATCCTGGTAAAGAATATGCAGACACCCGACACAATGCGGGTGTCTGGTATGTTGAGCGCCTGGCGGATGGCCTCGGGGCTGTATTTAAGGCAGAGAAAAAGTTTTTTGGGCGGCTCGCCATGGTGCGATTTGCTGATCGTGAAGTTCGCCTCCTGCTGCCTGATACCTTCATGAATGAGTCCGGTAAGAGCGTTGCTGCGCTGGCGAATTTTTACAAAATCTCACCGACTGCGATGATGATTGCGCACGATGAGATTGACTTTCCCAGTGGGAAAATCCGATTCAAACAGGGTGGCGGTCTTGCTGGACACAACGGTCTGCGAGACATTTCTAAACGAATGTCTGGTACAACGGACTTCAACCGACTTCGTATTGGTGTCGATCATCCGGGCAATCGAGGCGGTGTTACCGGACATGTGCTGGGCAAAGTGTCCAAAGCTGATCGAAGCATGATCGATACGTGCATCTCTGAAGCTCTGTCCGCAACGTCAATGGCAGTTTCAGGGAACTGGCAGGGTGCCATGCAAAGGCTGCATAACGCGCCTCAACCTTTTTCCGAAAAATAACTGGGAAGGAAGTAAACCATGGGTTTTAACTGCGGCATTGTTGGTCTGCCCAACGTTGGCAAATCTACTTTGTTTAATGCACTGACTCGAGCAGGTGTTGGTGCTGAGAACTTTCCTTTCTGCACCATTGAGCCGAACTCGGGTATCGTGCCGATGCCGGATCCGCGCCTGGATAAACTCGCTGGGATTGTGTCTCCCGAAAAAGTTATTCCGACGACGATGGAGTTTGTTGACATCGCTGGTCTCGTAAAAGGTGCCTCAAAAGGGGAAGGCCTGGGTAATCAGTTTCTTGCAAATATCCGTGAAACTGATGCCATTGCCCATGTTGTTCGGTGCTTTGAAGATGAGAATGTGACACACGTAGACAACCGGATTGACCCTGCTGCTGATATTGAAGTGATCAACACCGAGCTTCAGTTAGCGGATCTTCAGACGATTGAAAACGGTATCAACCGGGTTTCACGAGTTGCCAAAAGTGGTGACAAAGAAGAACTCGCCAAAGTGCAGTATCTCGAAAAGTTGCAGGCACACATCGACGAAGGCA
The DNA here is from genome assembly GCA_017642855.1 of Pseudomonadales bacterium. Lineage (GTDB taxonomy): Bacteria > Pseudomonadota > Gammaproteobacteria > Pseudomonadales > Azotimanducaceae > UBA9659. The sequence continues at coordinate 121,742 of JAEPOO010000004.1, read as the reverse complement.
AACCCGCTCGAACCTTTGAAACGACATCCGACTTTGCCGTCGTGCTGCACAACCTCCACCTGCTGACCATGAAACCGGTGCTTTACATCGCCAATGTAGACGAGGACGGTTTTGAAAATAATGCACATTTAGATGTGGTTCGTGACATTGCTTCATCCGAGCATGCCGAGGTGGTTGCCATATGCAACAAACTCGAAGCTGAAATTGTTGAATTGGATGACGAAGAGCGGGCTGAGTTTCTGGCCGATCTTGGCATGGAAGAGCCGGGTTTGGATCGAGTTATTCGTGCTGGATATCGCCTTCTAGGCCTGCAGACCTACTTTACGGCCGGTCCGAAAGAGGCGCGAGCCTGGACCGTTCGCGCAGGGTCCAGCGCGCCTCAGGCGGCTGCGGTGATCCATACGGACTTTGAGAAAGGATTTATTCGCGCGGAAGTCATTTCTTATGATGACTATGTTGAACACGGTGGCGAGAATGGCGCCAAGGAAGCAGGAAGATGGCGTCTGGAAGGCAAGGACTACGTCGTCCAGGATGGCGACGTAATTCATTTCCGGTTTAACGTCTAATCACTCGCGAAACTTTCGGGCGATCCAGTAATCAACGCTGATGTACCGACCCCCGCCGAGAAAGAACAGCGCCAGCAACATAACGAAGTAGGTTGCTGCAAACTCGATTCCGTTGTTCAGTACAACAAAGCTGCCATTCTCTGATAGCCAGCTGTAGTTCCCATGTTCCCTCAGTATATCTTTCGCGCGGTCCAGGCGGTCGATCGCGCCTATCGTTCTGTCCGTTGCAAAAATACCGCTGCCGGTTGATATCGCCAGCCAGCCGTTTTGCCAGTGAGCGGTGAACATGGCGACCAGCATGGTGATCATCAGTGGAATCGAAATCCAGCGAGTCGCGAAACCCAGCACCAAAAAAAGGGCACCAACAAGCTCCGCACTGGTAGCCAGAAATGCCATCAGCCAGGGCATGGGTAAACCCAGTCCCCAGTCGGGATTGCCAAACCACGCCACGGTGTTTTCGAATCCGTTGTACTTGTTGATACCCGCCATATAGAACACCGGTGCAAGATAAGCACGGAGTAATAGTGGTGCGATAAAGTCAGCTTTGAACGCAAGCGCCAGCCAATTCTGGAATTTGTTGATCAATGCAATCATGGTTTCCTCGCCCCTTTAGTTGTCGGTAAAAACTCTGTACTGGTTAAAAGACTGAATCAGAGCTAATCCGTTACGCACAAACTCATCTTTTTCTTGCACCTCAAATTCGTCAGCTTTCTCCTGTAACCAGTCAGCGGGTACCAACCCCGACCTCTGGTGCATGTCATTGAGCAGGTGAAATGCGAGAGGTTGCAGTTCAAAAAACCTGACGGATTCATCTGGGATCCGACAAACCAGCAAATAGGTCGGCGTGTCGCCCGGTGCAGTTGGCTGAAAGTCTGGACTGATTTGATGCACGGGATAGTTGTAAACGAGTGGTTGTGCCAGAGGGCTAAGACTTAGCTGCAGATGTCCGATGTCACCCGCCAGTTCATCCGGTTGCGCTTCGTCCATGGTAAACAGGGCAAGTTCAACCCATTCGTAATGTGCCAGTTCGGTCAGGTAATCAGGCAGATCAGCGCTTAACTGTGCCTGGGCCAGGTATTCGACGAATTCCCCGGATAGCGCCATGAAATAGGGTGTTTGTGATTCGTGTGAAACGAAGAAGTTACGAACTATGGATTGCCAGGCATCATCAGAGACGATGCTTTTGATGACCGGAAAGAAGTCACTCAGCAGTGAGGAAACGTTGTTAAAAATGAGCTCTGAGTAAACGCTCATGCGTCTTTCGTCTAACCCATCAGGAACGGGTACATGATCCGGATTTCTCAGATGTTCGGTGAACGCTTTTTGTAGTTTTTTCAGTTCACCCATGTCAGTCAGACCTGGCAGGCCGATTGTCTTTGCCTGATCATGTCGACTTCAAGCAACAGTGTTTCGAGGCTGGGGATGTTGAAGTCTCGCTCGAGTAGTGTTGGCCGATCGCCGATCAATGCATAGGTCTCCTCGAGGAGTGTCCAGACAGGATCAATGACATCCGCGCCATGGGTATCGACGATCAGACCGTCGTCCTCAACGTAATGACCGGCGATGTGCAGGTAACTGATTCGCTCATCGGGTAGTGAACGGATGAAATCCATCGGCTCACCACCATGATTCACGCTGTTGACATACACATTGTTCACGTCCAGCAGCAGATCACAGTCTGCTTCCTCTATCACAGCGCGTACAAACTCGGCTTCTTCGAGTTCTCGTTTTGGTGTCAGATAGTAGGATACATTTTCCAGCGCCATGCGTTCGCCGATGATGTCCTGAACACGTTTTACCCTGTCTGCGGTATAGGTGACCGCTTCCTCGGTAAACGGCATGGGCAACAAATCGTAGAGCTGGCCGCCGTCGTTGGTGTAGGACAGGTGTTCGCTATAGATAGCGACATTGTGTTTTTGAATGAAGTCCCTGGTGTCCGTGACCAGCTGCTCATCAAGCGGGGCAGGTCCACCGATCGATAGTGACAGACCATGGCAAACGATCTGCTTCTGTTCGCTGATCTCGCGAAGTTGTCGACCCAGTCGACCGCCAAGACCAATCCAGTTTTCGGGGGCCAGCTCAAAAAAGTCGATCGCATCAGGAATGCGACTCGTCAGGAGCTCTGATGTCATGGAACGACGTAAGCCAATGCCGGCGCCGGAAACAGGGTGAATGTGTGAGTGCATGGGGAAAGGGCGTGGTCCCTGTCATCGACAGGGACCACAGGGTTACAACGTTAAAGTTCGATAGGGCTCGGAATTAGGCAGCGCCGCACTTGCCTTCGCCGCATTTGCCTTCGCCTTCAGCTTTTTCACCACCGCATTTGCCTTCGCCGCATTTGCCTTCGCCTTCAGCTTTGTGGCCGCCGCATTTGCCTTCGCCGCATTTGCCTTCGCCTTCAGCTTTTTCGCCGCCGCATTTGCCTTCACCACACTTGCCTTCACCGTGGCCACCGGCGACCTGCATGTAGCCGCCCTGAAGTTCTGTCATGCCAAATGGGTTGCTATCTGCAATGGCCATGGGCGACAGCGCCAGGCTAGCTCCAAGAGCGGTACCAACTGCGATAGAAAGGGTCTTTTTCGTGTTCTTGGGTGTCATGTAAAACGTCCTTTAGTTGATTTGTCCGCCGATACCACGCCTGGTAAGTCGGCCAGTTTTTTTACAGATCGGTTAATGATCCTGTTCAGTAAGACCTGTCACAGGGACAGATGGTTTCATAGAGAGAACCACGATCGAAACGTTACATCAATCTGTGAAAAACTGGTATCGCTGAACCTCTGGTTCAGGAAGGATTCAGTTTGAGGGACGTTTTGTAAGGATTCACTTACAAAAAAGGCCGCAACCATGCTGGATGGTGCGGCCTTCGACCAGGAGCGAGCGGTGTTTAAGCCGCGGCTTCGTTGGCCTTTTTGATCACTTCCTCAGCAACACTGTTCGGGCAGCCAGCATAGTGGCTGAATTCCATGGAGAACTGGCCACGACCGGAAGTCATGGTTCGCAGGTCACCAATGTAACCGAACATCTCAGCCAATGGTGCGGTCGCTTTAACGCGAACACCCGTGGTACCCGCTTCCTGGCCTTCGATCATGCCTCGGCGACGGTTCAGGTCGCCAATGACGTCACCCACATGCTCGTCCGGTGTGAAAACATCCACCTTCATGATGGGTTCCATCAGCTGCGGACCAGCTTTTGGCATGGTCTGGCGATAAGCGGCTTTCGAGGCCAGCTCATAGGCGATGGCCGAAGAGTCAACCGCGTGGAAAGCACCGTCAACCAGGGTGACTTTCACATCGAGCAGCGGATAACCCGCCAGAGGGCCTTCTTCCATGCTCATGTTGAAACCTTTTTCAACGGCAGGCCAGAATTCACGTGGCACATTACCGCCCGTCACCTTGGACTCGAACTCGAAGCCAGTGCCAGTTTCAGCGGGTTCGACAATGTAGTCGATCTTCGCGAACTGACCTGCACCACCGGTTTGCTTCTTGTGGGTGTAGCTGTCTTCAACAAGCTTCGTGATGGATTCACGATAGGCAACCTGAGGAGCACCGACATCCACTTCCACACCGTGAGTACGCTTCAGGATATCGACTTTAATGTCCAGGTGGAGTTCGCCCATGCCGCGCAGGATGGTTTCACCGGATTCTTCGTCCGTGTGTACACGGAAAGAAGGATCTTCCTGAATCATCTTGCCGAGCGCGACACCCATTTTCTCTGAAGCAGCTTTATCTTTCGGATGGATAGCCACGGAAATCACGGGATCAGGGAATACCATGGGTTCCAGTGTCGCAGGATTGTTCTGGTCACACAGAGTATGACCCGTCTGTGTATTCTTCATGCCAATCAGGGCAACGATGTCACCAGCCTGAGCGCCGTCCAGTTCGATTCGCTCTTCCGCGTGCATTTCCACGATACGGCCGATGCGTTCTGTTTTACCGGTATAGGTGTTGAGTACAGTATCGCCTTTCTTCAGTGAACCTGAGTAGATCCGCGTGAAGGTGAGGGCGCCGAATCGGTCGTCCATAATTTTGAATGCCAGTGCGCGCAGCGGCTTCTCAGGATCTACCGTGGCGAACTCGCCAGTTTCTGTACCGTCGAGATCAACTTCCGGCTGAGGCTTGACTTCAGTCGGGTTAGGCAGGTAGTCAACGACAGCGTTCAGCACCAGCTGAATACCTTTGTTCTTGAATGCGGAACCACAGAAAGTCGGGAAGAAATCCAGGTTGATCGTGCCCTTTCGGATACAGGCCTTAAGCGTGTCCATGTCAGGCTCTTCGCCATCTTCCAGGTACATCATCATGGCGTCGTCGTCCTGCTCCAGAGCAGTTTCGATCAGTTTCTCGCGGTATTCTTCGACCTTGTCGACCATGTCTGCTGGCACATCTTCCAGGGTGTATTTTTCGGGGTCGCCAGAGTCATCCCAAATCCAGGCTTTACGAGTCAGCAGTTCTACAACACCAACGAAATCGTCTTCTTCGCCGATTGGCAGGGTCATGACCAGCGGGTTAGCAGCCAGTACGTTTTCTACCTGATCAACAACGCGGTAGAAGTTAGCGCCGAGACGGTCCAGTTTGTTCACGAAAATCAATCGGGCAACTTCAGAGTCGTTTGCGTAACGCCAGTTGGTTTCTGATTGAGGCTCAACACCACCTGAGCCGCAGAATACGCCAACGCCGCCGTCGAGTACTTTCAGAGAACGATAAACTTCAATGGTGAAGTCCACGTGTCCGGGCGTGTCGATGATGTTCATTCGATGGTCATCCCAGAACGCAGTGGTTGCAGCGGACTGAATCGTAATCCCGCGTTCCTGCTCCTGTTCCATGAAGTCAGTGGTTGCAGCGCCATCGTGAACTTCACCCAGCTTGTGGATCTTGCCGGTCAGTTTCAGAATTCGCTCCGTCGTCGTGGTCTTGCCAGCATCCACGTGGGCGAAAATGCCGATATTTCGATATTTCGTAAGGTCAGTCATCACAATGGCTCGTGTCTAAGTTCATGTCATATGTTCGGGTAGTCCAGGGAGTCCCTGGCGAGGGGGCCAAAAACACCGAAAATCATGGTGTTTTCGCGCGCGCATCATATATCAACGCCCAGCCATGTGCCAGATAGGTTTCTTAAAATTTCCTGGACCGCAGGAAAGAATCTAACCTATTGAAATATATAGATATTTGGTTAGCTGCCGAATCGATATCTCAGCTTGACCACCAAAGAGTCGACCTGGGGGTCGTCAAGGGTGTCACTGAACAGGTCTGAAAAGCTGTCTTCCTGGCGTGGCGCCAGCCGATTACCGCGGTTGTAGACCACAAACAGGTCGGTCAGCGGCGCGATTTCCCATCGATATCGCAGCTGCGCGGTGAGCAGACTGACGGTGAAATCATGGTCGGGCAAGGTTGGATTCGCGGGAACGAGTTCGCCGTCACCCCCCGGGACCGCATAGAACCCCTGTTCATCGGCACGGACACCCGCCCACTGCAGAGAGAATCGAAGCTGATGTCGAGGCGCCAAAAACCAACTGGCTTCAAGACTGGGTTGCCAATCGATAGCATCGTAAGCGCCGAAGTTATTGCGACCCTGGTAGACCAGCCAGCCATCGCGGCGCTTGTACTTCACATCAAGCTTCATTTCCAGGTTAGGTGTGGGTCTTGCGGTGACACCCATTGAATACTGCTGGGTCCAGTCGCCCAGATCTTCCTGAAGGCCTCCGATGCTAAACGACCAGGTCAGCATTTTGCTGGCATCTGTCGTCCACAATATGTTCCACCAGACCCTGTCCTCTGCTTTGTAGGCGCCATGACCTCTTGAGTCGATGTCCTCGTATCTTTCCGGCAGGTAGGCCAGTGCAGTTTGAAAGGTATTCCTTCCTGGGATCTCGATTCTGTTGCGCCAGTAAATTCCGCTATCAACGACCTGACCTTTACTGATGTTGTATTGCTGCCGGACGGTGACAGCGCCGCGGAAGGCTTTCAGGTAAGCATCGGGTGCTGCGTGCGCATAGCGAAAGATGTATTGCAGACCGCCGTAGTCATTTCGCCGGAGGAAACCCAGGTCATTGATCTCGACTTCTTCGTCGAAGTAATCCAATTCAACTTTATGCTGGAACCTTGAGCTGGGCGCGTAGGTCACATCGATCAAAGCGCCCTGACCTGTAATGTTATTGACATCGCTGTGCATCAGTTGAAGATCGGTACTCCATCGGCCATCGCTGGTGCCGAAATGCGCATCGAGTCCGTGTACGGAGGCATCGTAGATCGAACCCTGGGTGAAGGTTCCTAGGTATCCGATGGCATAGCGGTTGCGCTCCGATCTTTCATAGCTCACCCGCGCGACGGCAAAGTCTCGACCCTCATCTTCAATGTCGACTTCGTTGCCACCCAGATCAATGCCAAGCCACTCCACATCATCTTCGAAGGCAGCCAGTATGCCGTATCTGAGATCACCACTCTGTCCCGTGGTTTTGATGGCACCGAGCAGATCCGTTGGCAGGCCGGTTTCCCCTCGCTTGGGAATCACACCAGGTTCGAGCGTCACTTGGTTGGCGGTGCCACCGATGCGACGGGTGTTTAACAGGGAGATAGGCGGCTGAACAAAGTCGCTCACGAAAACTCTGCGGGATGTGGTCGCGAAGTTTTCGTTGGTCACTTCCCGAAGGGCGTTGCCACTGTTTGCGCGTGGTGTGGTGACAAAAATTTCATTACCTTCCAGGAAGAAGAGGCGTTTCTCCGGGAAGAAAGTTTCGAACGCCGTGAGGTTGAGCACGACGTTATCAGCTTCGACTGCGCCAAAGTCCGGATTGAGGCTTGCGGTGAGTTCCAGACGAGATGAAGGTTTCCAGGTGATGTCAGCGCCAACGTTCAATTCGTTTTCATCGCGCGCGTTATCCAGTTCATCAGAGATATATGGGATGAAGGAAAAAGACTGTCTTGGTTCAACTCCCTCGAGGTGCATGGTATTGAGAGCGGTAACAAATTGTGGCGATGTGTAAGTGTGTCCCGGCCAGTAGTAGCGTTCGTTTTTGAACGACACGGTTCTGCTGAGGGCGAAACCTACCTGCCGGGTGCCCGATTGTTCAGGCAGGCTCATCATCGACCAGGGGTAAAAGATCTCAACACTCCAGCCGTCATCATTGATGGCCGACTTGTATAGCCAGGGTCCGTCCCAGTCGCTTGAATAACGACGCTCCGGCAAGACCTTGCCGTCCATGACCACGTCTCCGGGACTCAGGGAAAACCAGAAGGCATAGGTGCCGTCACCGGTGGGGTCTATGGTGACGCCGAATGAGTCTCTGTCTGATTGCTGGTCCCGCTTCGTCATTCGATGAACGACGGTGTCAGGCGGCTGGTACATGATTGAACTGATGTACAGACCTTTCTCCGTCGCCAGCAGGCGGTTCTCCGTTTTGTATTCTCCAGGGTCACCGGTTGCTGGCACGGATACCAGCATGTTGTCGAACCAGGGCACCTCTTGCCAGATGGCTTCATCAACGATGCCATCCAACTGAATCTCTACGGCTTCGTGAGGCCGCGTCTGCACACTGATGTAGTGCATGGGAATGCCATCCAGCTCACCCTTGAGTTCCTGTTGGCCTCGAGGTGATTCCGCCTGGGCTGCTGCACACGCGATCAGCAGAGCCATGATGAGTTGAATACGCATTGAATTCATTCTGAGTGAGTCACTAACCCCCGTCCACGAACATAGTTTTACGTTATGCCGTGCCACCGTGGTGTGATCTGCGTCAGTTGTTGAACTGGATAAATGCGTAATTTTCAGTAACCTGCGCCGCATGAATGATCTAAAGACTGAGAAAGCATCTATTCCCATAGACCTGTTGAGTGAAGGTGCTAGCCCTTTGATATCAACGTGGTTTGAGCTGGTACATTTGAAGCAGCTGTTCCGCAAAGGATGGCTTGAGCGAGGAATACCCGAGCAAAGGTGTGAGTCCGTTGCAGAGCATACGTTTGGCAACGTCATGTTGTGCGTTCTTTTGGCTGATCAGTTCCCTGAACTGGACGGAGAAAAGGTTCTCAGGTTGGCGGTACTGCACGATATCGGCGAGGCGTACGTTGGCGACATTACACCTCAGGACCGCGTCGATTCGGAAGAAAAATCAAAAAGAGAGTCCGAAGCGGTAGAAAAGATCTTAAGCAAACTGCCTAACGGTGAGCGACTGATCAACGATTGGCATGAATATGAGCGCCAGTCATCACCGGAGGCTCAATTCGTCAAACAAATCGACAGACTAGAGCTTGCCATGCAGGCAAGCGTTTATAAGAAGCAGGGTCTTGTTGATTCAGAAGATTTTATGGCCTCAGCGGAGCGCGGTCTGAAAGCACCGACCATGGTTGAAATCATGGCAGGGCTCAGGGCGCTTGAATAGTCAGCGCAGGAAATTATTTGCGCTCGGTGTAGTTCGCCGCACGTTTTTCCATGGTCGACATAACCGCTTCCACTTGGTTTGGGGTTCGGATGATGCCGTCCTGCAAAACAGATTCCTGTAACAGCATGTCAGCATCGGTCATGTCTGAAGCCGAGTTGAAAATCCTCTTGGCTGCGACGATGGCGTCAGGATTTTTATCAGCGATTTCCCTCGCCAAAGCCAGTGCATCTTCCAATGGCGTCTCTGAAGTTCTGGTGACAAAACCCAGCGCCTGACCCTCAACGGCGTTGAACTGTCTGCCGGTATACGTCAGCTCTCTGACGACATCTTCACGAGCGAGGTTTCGCATGATCGCCGTACCCGCCATATCGGGAACCAGTCCCCACTTAATTTCCATGACGGACATTCGGGTTTCAGGATGGGCAATGCGAATGTCGCTGCCCAGCATAATCTGAAAACCGCCGCCAAAAGCGACGCCGTGAATTGCTGCGATGACCGGTACCGGTGACTCCCGCCACGTCCAGACCGCGTATTGAGCGCGATTACTGATGCCATGTGTGCGAGGCTCAAGTCCCTGGGTGACATCTGAATTGTCTTTCTTTTCGGCGCCTTTGTCTGAGCCGCTCTCGGCCATTTTCCCGAAGCTGCCCATGTCGAGGCCGGCGCAAAAAGCGCGGCCCTCGCCTGACAGAACAATGCAGCGAACGGAAGTGTTCGCAGCGAGTGTTTGTCCTGCTTCGATCAGCGCACTGAACATGGCGTCGTCCAGAGCGTTCATCTTGTCACTTCTGATCATGCGCACATCTGCGACACCATCGTTAATCTCAATAGAAATTCTGTCTTTCATTGGTCCCTATCCATCTTTCGTTTCGTCATTCGGTTCGTTGAGGGAGGCCTCGATTTCCTGCAGCCTCTTCTCGGCCTCGATTTTTTCATGCTCAAGTGAGGCGGTGTCGATCTTGTTGTTCGCCTTTAGCTCCGCGTCGATTTCGATGAGTCTGGCTTTGGCTGTTTTCTTTTCCTTTTTCAGAGATTCTTTTTCTGCTGCACTGTCGGCTTTATCGAAAATAACTTCCTCTGCTGTGCTCTCTTCCAGTCTCTCCCAATCCTCCCGGTAGTCCCTGGGGATCATCTGCTTGTCTTCTGCCAGCACACGTTGGTTCATGAAATTGGGAGAAACGATTTCAACACCGTTGCGGTGTAGTACCGACAGAATTTTTTTGCGAAGATTCGATTTTGCCGTAAGCAGTTTGCTGACGTCTTCGAAAAAACCGCCAACCCGATAGGAGACTGAAAAGTCTCCCAGTTCTCCGACCAGAACGAATGAATCGGTCAGGCCAGCGTCGTTCGCCGCCTGAATCAGTAGTTCCTCAATGCGGCGGTGTGAAATGTCATAACCCAGTGACAGGGTCGCTGAAATAATGGTCCCGGAATCGTGCACGACTGTGACTGGGTTAGTCACAAGAAAAAGATTGGGCACGGTTGCCAGGTCCCGGTCTTCGGTCTGTATTTCTGTGTGGAAGAGTCCGCGTTCTGTGACCCGACCAAACATATCCTGGCTTCGGATAAAGTCACCCGGATGAAAACTGTTCACAGCTCGCAGCATCAGCCCCGCCATGATGTTCGCGACAAAGGTGGTTGAAGACAGAGCGATCACCGCCGTGATGACGATGCCGAGCAGACTGAGGATTTGGCCACGACTGGTCTCGCTGATTGGCAGCATGAAGATAACGAGTAGAACGCCCGCTGCAGTTGACAGGATTAGCAACACCTGTCGAAACACTGGAATTTCTCCTGGCTTGTTCCGTCGCAATAAAAAATTCATGAGTGCCAGAAGCACCATAACGATCACCAGGGTTAAAAGAGCAGGTGTCATCCCGAGTGCGTATTGAATAAGTAAGCTCGTATCCATAGCGATACTTTACTACAGTGTCCGTGATCGATTTACTCCAGTCGTCTGACGCATCCAGTCGGTTACCTTAGAACCCTGCGGACCCTTTCCCCGATGATTCCAGGTGCCTGTATTCGAGCGATTTCGAGCTTGTTGTTCGCGGTACCAACTCGACTTGTTCAAAAACCTGTTTCCCTCAGAGGCGCGCCCTGTTCGCAGTACACAGATAGCGCAGTACACAGATAGCGCAGGAAACGGTGAGCAGAACGATCAGTAATCGCGGTGTCCTGGCACCCGGGCGATGAGATCTGTCTCCTGGAACGCTTGTCCGAATCGCCGCTCGACCAGGCGGTCGGTGAAATCACCGACTGGTCCGGCTGCCTGCTTTAGAACTTGATATGATGAGAGTCCTCGCAGAATCATCAATCAGCTGACATAGGGACGAGCGGTGACTGAAAGTTCTACATCTTCAAGCAGGGTGCTTGTTGTTGGCTTCATCCTCCTCGCGGTTGTCTGTCTCTACCAGGCATTTCGCCTTTCACAGTTCTCGTCTAAGGTTTCAGAAGACGACATTTCCTTGGCGCTTTTGCAGGAATGTGTGCTGAACGCTCAAGCAACCGTTTCAACCAATGAGATTACGGAGGACGCACTGACACCCAGGTTGTTACTGGATACTGATGACATCGCCGATTACGTAGAAGCGTTCCCAGTCGACGATTACGACATCTACCCGATGCCTGGTGGACTGATCACAGGTAATTTGTATCTCGATGACGTTAAAGACGTCATTAAAGATGAACTAAAAAAGGGAAATCTCTGGGAAACACATGTCATCGACATGATTGTGAAGTATGCACAGCGCGGGACAACGATTTTGGATGTGGGTGCGCACATAGGCGTTCACTCGCTCATTATGTCAAAGCTTGCGGGACCGACCGGTCGGGTCTATGCGTATGAACCGCAGAAGAAACTGTATCGCGAACTGGTTCACAACATGCGCCTAAACGATGCGATTAATGTTGTACCCATGCGTTATGCCGCCGGCGATACTCTCGCAGTGATTGAGATGAATCCCCCGACTCAGGGAAATGAAGGCGGGACATCCGTTGGTGAAGGCGGTGATCAAGCAGAACTTCGAACCATCGACAGTTTCGGCTTCAAGAATGTTTCGCTGATAAAGCTCGATGTTGAACACCTCGAGGATCAGGTCCTTGAAGGTGCCCGTCAAACCATTTTGGAAAGCAATCCGGTTATCCTGGTGGAGATACAGGGTGGTTATCTACCGGATAGTGCACCACCGGGAATCCTTAAAAAGAAAGCAGCGACGATAAAGCGAATAGAAGACATGGGTTATTCAGTGCTGCGATTCGGATACTACGATTATGTTGGTATCCCAAATTGAAATAGCCTCTTTTTCAGATCCTCATCTTTCCAGCAACGCCGTCACCACATCGCCGGTCGCGACGGTCACGTCTACCTGCAGTTGATTGGCATCGGTAAGGGCGTATTCCAGCTTCTTGACTGAAGCCTCTCCATGCATCGTGAAAGCGATACTCCGATCAGACTGATGCAAGAAAGTCATACTTTGATCGGTCACCAGCTGCATGTCCGGGCTGAACTGCCTCAGATCAAGCACCAGGCTGCGCCCACCAGCCTCATCAATCACCTCGCGTACTACGATGAACTCCAGCATTTGCAATGTGTCAGGGTTCGAGAGTCGAATCATCACTTGCATGCTGCCATGTTTCGGCGGATACCAGGTTTCCTCGACAGTCATTGGTCCAAGGCTGCCTTGCCAGCTGCCTGTTAGCCAGGCAATCGAATCGATAGAGGTATCTGCTTGGGGCATGATGTCAGCTCCTGAGGGATTGTCTATGATGACACATGACAAAGGGCTTGGTGCAGGATATCACGCGAACATTGAGCCCGGGATCTTGGCCTGTACGAGACGACTTACATCAAGGGACCTGATACCGAGATTATCAAGAGACTCGAAGATCGTGCGACCGATGAATGGTTGCGAGAGCTGACGAAAGCTTCTCGACAACAAAGACAGCAAATCGGGCCGCAAAACGCCGAATAGGACAGAATCGTGGACGAAGAAACAAAACGAGAAATAGCGAAACAGATTCAGGAGGTGCTACCGGCGCCGGAAAGTATTCGGGAAGACTGGCATAGCCTGATCATCGACACCGTATTGGATAGGGTCTGGAATCGACCTGGTCTCGCGCAACGTGACAAAAGCCTGGTAACGATTTCAGCACTGACGGTCCTGAATATGCCCCACGAACTCAAGCTGCACATGCAACGGGGCTTGTCGAATGGTCTCAGCCAGGAAGAAATCACCGAGGCGGTTCTTCACTGCGCGATCTATGGCGGCTTTCCCGCCGCTGTTGAAGGCATGCGAGTCGCTAGGGAATTGTTTGACGACACCTAAGCCGCCGTTAGCTCACGACTCCAGCGCCTGTGACTCGGACCCTCGGGGCCACGTTTTTCACCGGCATGCTCCGGATAGACGGATGCGCAATACAGGTCCCCGTGCTGATCCATGGCTAACTGGTGAATATAGACAGAGATCTTCTCGATACGTTTTAGAACCTTGCCGGTTTCCTCATCCAATATTGCGAGATCACTCATTTTGTCGCTGGCGTAGATTTTGTCGCCATAGGTGGCGAGGCTCAGGGGTGTGATGTGTGTCCATTCATCGATGTATTCACCATCGGGCGTGAATCGTTGAATTCGGTGCTCAGCACCTGATTCAGGTTTCGTCCGATGGTCTTCGATCTGTCCTGGCACCGTCATGTAGTCGTGAAAGTTTCCGCCGATGAGGTCAGCCACCAGGATGCGGCCTTTTGAATCCTGCGTAATGGCGTGAGGGGTATTAAACTCGGCAGGACCGCGCCCCCATTTTCCAACAGACCGAATGAACTCTCCTTCAGGGGTGAACCAAACGAGTCGGGAATTCCAGTAACCATCTGAAACCACAATGGTGCCGTCATCCTGAACCAGCACAGCGGTTGGTCCGTTGAAGTGTGATTCGTCACAACCCCACTCGGCGAAGGTGCCGAGCTCCAGGAGCATTTCGCCATCCGGACTGAACTTTCGAACCGTATGCCCATCGCGGTCTGTGGTCCAGACCATGCCGTCTCTTTCGATATAGATGGTATGACCACCCAGTGCAAAACCTCGTTCGTCAGAGGTGCCCCACTTACCCAGATAATCGCCTTCACGGTTAAACATGGAAACGCTGCTTTTCCCCATTTTGTCTTTCATCGCAAGGGGATGTGTCGCCCAGTGTTCGATGTCACGGGTAAAGCAGTAGATGATGCCGTCTTTGTCGACAGCCACCCCGGAGCCCATTTCGAATTGCATATCCGGTGGATAGTGTGGCCACTCAGCCAGCTGATAGCCGTCCCTTGGATCATTGCTCTCGGTGCCATTTTTCACGTCATGGCTGGTGCACATAGGAAAGTCTCCGGTTTAAAGTTATCCGAGTTTCTCGATTATACTCACAGTTGAAGAAAGCAGACCCATCGGTTATGGCGCACTTCGACTATAAAGACAGTCCCTATCCCATCAGGGAAGACATCGGCGAAACGCTTCGCGCTTTCTGGGCGCGACTTGCCGCTGCAGGCAGTTGGTGGACCGGGGATGAAAGGGTAAAGATTGCGGCAGAATGTCGGGCGGCTCGCGATTGTGCATTCTGCAAAACAAGACAAGAGGCGCTGTCGCCCTACACAGGTGAAAACAATCACGGCGCGGTCACGGATTTACCGGCAAGCGCGGTGGATGCGGTGCACCGCATTGTCACCGATCAGACGCGAATCACTCGAAACTGGATAGAAGGTAATGCCGCCGGTGATCTAAGTATTGAGAAATATGTGGAGCTTGCGGGGATCGTTGTTGCTGTATTGAGCATTGATGAATTCAACCGGGCACTGGGCGTTCCGTTTGAACCGCTGCCGGAGCCAGTTGCCGGAGAACCGGACCGATATGTGCCTGCCAACCTCGAAACAGGTACTGGCTTTGTACCAATGATTGCAGCAGATGGCGCTGTTGGAAATGAAAGCGATCTCTGGTCCCCAAACTTTGCCGCCAACGTCATTCGAGCGTTGTCTCTGGTCCCGAATGCAGTCAGGGATTGGGTTGATCTTGCTGGCGCCCTGTACCTGAATCCCGCGGGTATGGCGAACTTTGTCGGCCAGGACGATCGGAGTATAGATCGTGCGCAGATGGAAATCGTGGCGGGCAGGGTGTCCAGTTACAACGAATGTTTTTACTGAACCAGTGCGCATGCAACCATGCTCCGTGTGAGCATGCAGGTAACAGAGCGCAACATTGATCTGCACGTGATCAATGGAGAGGCTGACGGTGTCGCTGAGGTGCCGTTTGCTAATGAGCTGTCTGATTTTGCAGAGGCGGTGGCCAGTTTTGATGAAGAGAAATTGTTACCGGCGAGGCAGGCATTGCTGGAGGCTGCCGGAGAGGCTGTGTTGGTAGATGCCGCCGGCGTAGCCGGTAACTTCCAGCGAATGGTGCGGATTGCTGATGCCATGGGAATCCCGGTGGATTCCATGGATAACGAGGTCCAGAACCAGGTACGTCAGGAACTGGACCTTTATCGTTTCAGGAGTTCAGAGAACTCGGTGAGTCCAGCCTAAGCTTTGCGCTTCACCTTCACCATCATTTTCGTGTAGCCCTTCACGAAGGAAGAATAGGTTCGTTCCGGCTCTTCGAGAACTTCGATTTTTTCAAAGCGCGCAAGAATTTCTTCCCAAATGATTCGCAGTTGCAGTTCGGCGAGGCGGTTACCCATACATCGATGGATGCCGAATCCAAACGAGAGATGGTTACGGACGTTAGGTCGATCAATGATCAACTCGTCCGGATTCTCAAAGACGCTGTCATCGCGATTGCCTGACACATACCACATCAACATCTGATCGCCTTCTTTGATTTGCTTGCCGCCAACCTCGCAATCGTGATTTGCAGTGCGTCGCATGTACGCAAGTGGTGTTTGCCATCGAATGACTTCGGCCACCATAGAAGGCGTCAGCTTTGGATCAGCGATGAGCTTGTCATACTGTTCTGGGAACTGGTTCAGTGCGTAGACGCTGCCGCTCATCGTATTCCGAGTGGTGTCGTTACCGCCGACAATGAGAAGAATCAGGTTGCCCAGGAACTCGAGTGGCTGCATGTCTCTGGTTTCTTCACCCTGAACCAGCATGGAAACGAGGTCTTCTCCCGGATGTTCTTTTCGCTCGTTCCAGAGCCTCGTGAAGTACTCCAGGCATTCGATTAACTCAGATCGTCGTTCTTCTTCTGTCTCGACAATGCCTGCGCCTGGTACCGCCGTCGCCACATCGGACCAGCGAGTCAGTTTTCTCCTGTCTTCAAACGGAAAATCAAAGAGAGTTGCCAGCATTCGTGTTGTGAGTTCAATAGATACCGTATCTACCCATTCGAAGGGCTCGTCCTCTGGCAGGTTTTCGAGCACTTCGATGGTTCGTTCGCGAATCAGTGACTCGAGTTTGGCAAGATTGCTGGGTGCAACAACACCCGTAACCGTTTTGCGTTGTACATCGTGTGTCGGTGGATCCATGGCGATGAACATGGAGACGTCCAGCGCGCCCTCAGGCAACTCCGCCCCAACCGGGAACCCTAATGTGATCCCGTGGGCGGAAGAGAAGTTTTCGTGGTCCGTGTCCACAGCTTTGATTTCAGCGTATCGGGTCAGCGACCAATAACGGCCAGCGAGGTCAGTCTGATTGAAATGCACGGGGTCTTCTTCACGAAGCCGCTTAAAAAAGTCAGACCACTTGTTTTCACTGAACAGACGTGGATTAACCGGATTGATTTCGTCCAATGGGAGATCGTACGGGTTTGGGATAGGTCCCACCATTTTTGATTCTGAATCACCTGGTCGTTGAAAATCTGCCGGTGGTAAGTCTTGCGCTTCGCTCATTTCCACTCCTCGATGCGAGTATTTGCCTTGAATGTAGGGCAATTAACCATGTATTTGGCTGAATTGCCAAGTCCCTGACCGTGAGAAAATTGAACCTGCTCAAGCAAAATCCATGTTGATGCCAGATGTTTCCGATGATCCTGAAGGTCACAATTCAGAACACCGACCCAGTCGCTATTGGCAGCTTCAATACCCGCAGTGATGACATAGTGCTGGCCGAAACTTCGTGACAATTGTATGCCTGTGACCTGTGCGTTGGTTCCAACGATCTGGCAAATTTTTCCCAGGCGTGATCGGGACTGCCGTCTTCTGTCAGGATGATCTCGAAATCCAGTTCAAGTGGGGTAATGCTTTTGTGATTGCCTCACAAAGGTCTTTCACCGTTGTCTCTGCCCGGTAAATCGGGAAACGATGCTGAGCAATTTCTGGATGAGGGTGTTGGTATCACAGACATGCTGAGTATTTTCTAAGTCTCTATTCCTAAAGTACAGGGCAGAAAGCACAATTCTCTTGTTAGTCCGCTGCCCTCGGTGCGAACACCAATAACACGTTACCAGCCTGGTGGTTGTACAAGCCGTAACCGGAGTTAATGACGACATGGCCATCGACTATCGCAGGTCCTGCGCCACTCATACTGCCGCCATGGCCCGTGAGGCCGTTGACGCCGGTGATGTCGCCTCGTGAATCGAACTCGAACAACAGTTGGCCATCTTCCTTACTATATGCTCGGACGAAACCATCAAGATGTCCGGCAACTAAAGCACCAGGCATGGCAGTCACCGGGCTCGAAATTCCAGGGTCGCAGAATTCGTGTTCAGGAAAACAAACATTGTCTTGAACATGGCGCCATAGCACCTCACCGTTGGAGATATCGATTGCATGAACACCCGGCCTGGCTTTTTCAGGATCCAGGTAATCGCCATTGCGGGTGTTGTTCATGTCGTTGATGGGCGCGTAAAGCGTTGTACCTTCGATGGCCATGCCAAAGTGCACGCCGCCCTGAATACTGCCGCGACCAACCTTAGTCTCCCAAACCAGTTCGGCCTGTTTATCTGGGTCCAGCCCAAAGATGGTGCCATTTTTGTGCCCTGCCAGAAGAATGTCACGCACTTCATCGACCGCCGCGAGCAGAATGCTGGAACCGTGGTCAAAGTCCGGGCCATCTTCCTCGGGGCAGTTTGGATTGTCTTTCATCATGCAGGCGACATTCCATGCATCACCTGCTGTCGATTGTCGGGTCCAGGCGCGTTGACCGGTTGCCATTTCGATGGCGAGTATGGCATCGGAGTTTCCGTCGGCAGGTGATGAATAGTTCTCGCCGGTGCCGACATAGAGCAATCCGCGTTTTGCATCGATGGTCGGGCTTGACCAGACAGGTGCACCCGAAGGTGCCAGAACGTTGGTGCCGACGCTGGTTTTACTGACGGGTTCAGGTGCTTCTTCTATAGCGTAGTGGCGCCAAATTTCCTCACCGGTTTCTGCGTTCAGAGCGAGAACGCTGCCACGAAAGGTACAACATTCATAACTGGGGTCGGCAGCTGGAATAACTTCCAACGAAGACAACGGCACATACAAATGACCATCGTAATAGGCGGCAGTGCCGGTGAGTGTTGCTGCAGGATGTTCATCTGCCTTTATCGACCAAACGAGCTCTCCGGTTCTCGCGTTAACGGCGTACTGTTTGGCCAGGATGTCTCCAAAAAAGGCGAGCGGGGCTTCTGTGTCATTTGATAAGACGATACCGGTTCGAACTTCCGCTGATGCTTTGAAGGTCCATTTGGTGCAGCCGGTATCGAGATCGAATGCGAACACGGTACCGTCCTGACTGCCCGTGAAGATTGTGTTGTACGCGATACTAGGCTGCGACCTGGCGCGAAATGCATCCGGATAAACAAAAGACCATTTGAGTTCCAGGTCTCTAAGATCATCCGCTGTTAGACCTGCGACGTCTGCGGGGGAAAAGCGATTGGTGTCGTGACCCCAGTTCACCGACGGTGCAGGGCTGTCTGTTTCGATCGTTTGATCGTCGCAGTAAGTTGGTTCATAGGCCGTGAGGTCACTGTCATCTGAGATATGTTTTCGGGCGATGTATTCGGTGATCAGTATCTTCTCTTCCACTGACAGGTGCGCGGCTTGAACCGACATGATCCCCTCGGTCATCGAGGCATAGATCGCGCTCGCGCTCATCATCTCCAGCCAGGAGAAATGAGGTGCCTTGGGTACGGTGCCGCTGTGACATTGATCGCAGTGGGCAGAATAAAGTTCAGCGCCGGGATGACTGGCTCTGTCAAAGTCCGATGCTCCCGTCTGCATGTCGTCCGTGGATACGAGTGTGTCTGGTTCAGGACCCTTTTCTATCGGATCGCTTGTTGTATTTGGTGATTGTCTGTCGCATGCGGCGAGTAAAAGCAGGAAAAGTAAAACGGCGGCCTTCATATTGGAGACTCTTGTTTTTGTTGTAAGAAACAAGGTATCCCGTTCTTGAGACCGTGATCAAGACATATGAGCAGAAGGGGTGCGCAGCGGCACAAGACCGCCGCGCGGAGAGGTTAATTCAGGATGACCGTGTCGATCAGGTGGATAACACCGTTGCTGCCGTATAGGTCAACGGTCTCAACACCGGAGCCCTGGATCTCGAGTTCCACCTGCTGCTGATCAGCTGTGAACCATGCGTCGCTGACGCCATTGCCATTGATGTCTCCAGCAGCCTCATCGCCACTGAAGAAGTACAGCGGGCGACCTTTGAAGGCGACCTGCTCACTGCCGTCTTCCCGTGAGATGAGTGTTAGCCCGGGGATGTTGGCGACTGCACCATCGGTTGAAGTGACCGGTGGCCAGTTAAGCGCACAATCGTTGTTGCAGGCACTTGAGGACAAACCAAGGTCATTTTCGAAGGTGTAAAGCGTAAAGCCAGGATTCGACGAATTTGCACCGCCAACTAAGCGCTGATTTTCAGCATCGTAAGCGACTTCATCGTTCTCGCCACTAGCCGTGCCGGCAAAGTTGGTCAGGGCAACGTTGACGCTATCACCAGACGCTGTTGGTACAGCGGAGCCGTTCGCGGCATATGCGTCCAGTGAGGCGATTTCGCTTCCAATGATGACGTGAGTCAGCAGAACATCACTCAGAGCCGACGTATCGGAAAGCAGGCCCGAAAGTGCGCCGTCTTCAACCTTATCGAATGCTGCGTTAGTTGGTGCAAACACTGTGAACGAGGTGGTCTCGTCGGCAAGCGTCGTCACCAGATCGGCGGTTTGCAGAGCGGTAACCAGGGTTGACAGGTTTTCGTTGGCGAGAGCCAGATCAACAATAGTTTCAGTGGTCTCGACTTTCTCTGCGGGAGGAAGAATGACCTGGTCAATCACGTGAATAACGCCGTTGTCGGCCATGACATCTGCAGCGGATACGTTCGACGCATTGATGAAGAGGCTACCTTCAGCGAAAGAGAGTGCCGCTTCTTGTCCGTTGGCCATTTCAACCTTGTTATCACCGGACTGAGCCACAGTCACCGCCGCATCCTGCAAGATTTCAGCATCGGCAATGACATGGTAAGTCAGGATATTGCTGAGAGTAGTCGGGTCTGCGAGCAGTGCGTCTATTGTGTCTGCACCAAGTAGCGCGAAAGCAGCATCGGTTGGCGCGAAGACCGTGAAGGTTTGATCGGTATCGCCAAGCAGCACGTCCAGGTCGGTGGCTTCAAGCGCAGCGACCAGTGTGTTGAAACTGCCATTGTCGCGAGCAACATCGACAATTGAAGCGGTGGGCGCGGGAATTTCAACGTCGGCAACGATGACCGTATCGATGACATGGATAACGCCGTTGGTTGTGTAGATGTCGGTAACCGTCACGTTGGCACCGCCGAATGTCAGGGTGTCAGTGGCACTGTTGATGCTCAACGGGATGAGGGCACCAGAAGCCGTCTCGACATCGTTGCCGTTCAAAGTGAAGGCATCGACGGATGGTACTTCAGCCGTAACGACATGCTGGAGCAGGATGCTGCTCAGGACGTCAGGGTTGTCGAACAGCGCCTCAATGGTTGCTGCATCGATCATTGCGAATGCGTCATCTGTCGGGGCGAAAACGGTAAAGCGGGAAGACTCATCTGCCAGCGTAGTATCCAGCCCTGTGGCTTGTAGCGCAGCAACCAGAGACGTGAAAGTGCCTGCCGCGACAGCCGTTTCAACGATATTGCCGGTGGTTTCTCCGCGTGGTGCAGGCGGTGTAAGGACGGCGTCAATGACATGAATGATGCCGTTGTCGGTCACGATGTCCGTGGCTGTCACCGTAGACAGGTTGACCAGGAGCGAACTGTTATCCAGGGACAGCGCAATTTCTGCACCGTTCACTGTTGCAAATTTTTCACCGGCAGAGGCGATGGCGGTTTCTGCATCTACCGCAGAGTCGAGGACATGGTAAGTCAGGATGGCGCTCAACGTATCAGTGTCAGCCAGGAGTGCATCGATGGTTTCCTGTCCCAGAAGCGCAAATGCGTCGTCAGTTGGCGCGAAAACGGTGAAGTTGCCTGTTTCGTCTGCCAGGGTTGCATCCAGGCCCGTCGCTTCAAGCGCTGCAACAAGCGTAGTGAAACTGCCGTCAGCGATAGCGGTATCGACAATTGTCGTTGCCTCCTCGACGAGGGCAGGTGGTGCAGGGTTGGGTGAGTTATCGCTGCTGTCGCTGCTGCAGGCTTGCAGTAGGGTTAGAACGAGCGCTGTGCCAAAAAGTCGACGCAGTATCATTTTGCCTCCAGTGGTGATTAAAGACAGAGATACGCAGGCGTCACATCAAGCGATTAACCGCTCGGGAGATTTTTTCCGTGGTAATTCATTGGACAAAGACAGCTTGGTCAATCGTGCACAAAAATAGTTCGCTGAAGATGGTCTGTTACTGAGTCCATTCTTCTTTTAGTGAAGCGCGATCAGTGATGACACCATCCAGTTGTTGACGCACTGCCGCTGGTATTGGCTCCGAAGCGTTAACGGTATACCCCATCACTTTGATACCCGCCTGGTGTGCCTGACTAATCAAGGCCGCGCCTAGCGTGGTGTATTCAAGGTATATCCAATCCAGTCCAAGCGTGGCGTAGTGTTGAAGATCCTCAGCGCTAACTGGCTGCCTGTATGGATGGTCAAATCCCACTTCGCAATCACCGTTTCGTTGAATCGATCGCACTAGGGTGAGATCAAAATGATCGACGATGATCTGGTTGTGCGTGTTGATTCGCGAACCGGGTGAGATTGGGAAGATACCTCATCTCATCATTGCCAACGTTCTCCAGGATGAGAACGATGACACTCTGACCCGTCGGTGCCGGCGTGTCGTCGTTCGCTCGGCACAGGGGAAAGTCACGACGTGGACTAGTCGATGGTCTTTGACCGTGGAAGCGAAGAAAGTCAGAGAAGTCCGAAGCAGTTAACTGTTCACTGGATTGCGGAACCCTGTTCGCCACAATCAATTGAGACATAAGCCATGCGACGGGCTCAGATGATTGGCTCGACGGCGCTGTGAAATAGATGCTTCCAGTTCATGCTGGTTATGTTAACTGACCCCGATCGGACTACCCGGTGGTGTAATAGGTGGGTGCTGCTGGTCCAACGGGTAACCCCAGGATAAAAGTCCATAGAAAAAAGAACAGTGACCAGAATACAAGAAAGGCGACCGAATAAGGCAGCATCATCGCGATCACGGTACCAACACCCGCCGTCGGCACATATCGATTGACGAAAGCCATGATCAAACCGAAGTAGCTCATCATTGGTGTGATGATGTTGGTGCTGGAGTCACCGATTCGATAGGCGGCCTGAATGACTTCGGGTGCGTAACCCAACAACATCAGCATCGGCACGAAGATTGGCGCGGTGACAGCCCACTGGGCGGATGCGGACCCAAGCATCAGATTGATAAAGCCACAAACCAGGATAAACAAGAAGAACAGTACCGGCCCTGTAAATCCGATGTTCTGCAGGAAGTTTGCGCCCAACACAGCGGTTATGGCGCCAAGGTTTGTCCAACCGAAGAAGGCGACAAATTGTGCGGCGAAAAACACCAGTGCGATGTAGAGACCGAGTGTACTCATCGCATGCGCCATGGCATCAATAACATCCCGATCGGACCGAATCGTACCCACGGTTTGGCCATAGACGATGCCGATGGTTATAAAGTAAAAGAATATGATGGCGACAATCCCTCGCAAAAAGGGAGAACCCGCGATGGCGCCCGTTTCCTGGTTTCGCAGCACCGCGCCCTCAGGAAGGACCAACACCATGATCACCGCCGCAAAAATGAGGGTCGCCCAAAGCGAGCGCCAAAGTCCCTTCTTCTCTACCGTTGTGAGTGGATCCATTCTGTGAGCATCGGCGCCATCAAGATCCGGTGTGCCTTTATAAGGACCGAGGGCGGGCTCAACGATCTTCAGGCTGATAAAACTGCCGACGATAGTGATCAGAAAAGTGCTGGCGATCATGAAGTACCAGTTGGCGCTGACGTCGACCTCGTAAGTTGGGTCAATCAATCGCGCGGCCTCGGTTGTGATACCGGATAAGAGTGGATCGACGGTGCCGATCAGAAGGTTGGCGCTATACCCCCCGGACACACCGGCAAAGGCTGCAGCGAGCCCGGCGAGCGGATGTCGACCCAGTGAATAGAAAACAACGGCGGCCAAGGGTACAAGGACCACATAACCCATTTCGGATGCCGTGTTTGAAAGCACACCAGCAAACACAATGATAATGGTGACCATGTGCGGCGGGGCTCTCAGGACCATGGCCCGGATTACTGCCGTTAACCAGCCAGAGCGTTCAGCGACACCGACCCCTAACAAGGCGACCAGCACCGTACCCAGGGGTGCGAAGCCCACAAAGTTGCTCACGAGATTCATCACGATCATGCGCAAACCTTCTGCATTCATCAGACTGACCACTTCGATCATGCCGTTGTCCGCTCTGCCTTTTGCACCCTCCGGACGGGGATCAGCCACCGAGACATCCAGGAATCCGAGAAGCCCTGACAGGAATACAATCCCGATCGCGAAGAGTGCGAACAGGGTCACAGGGTGAGGTAATGCGTTGCCTAACCATTCGACCAGATGCAGGAAGCGCGTGATCCGCGTTTCAGCCGCGTGAGCCTGAGATCTGTCTGTCATGTCATACCTATTCTTTCCGTCGTTTGATCACACTGCTTGCGCGGCTGAGCTATGTTAGCGTTAGACTTTTGCCAATCAGGAGGAAACGAATGACACAGTGGACCACGACAAGCAGCGGGCTGCAGTATGAAATTTTGGCATCTGGTGAAGGTGCCACCCCTGGCCCGACCGATACCGTCACCGCACACTACCATGGTACCTTCGAAGATGGTCGCGTCTTCGATAGCTCTGTTGAACGTGGAGAACCTATCGACCTTCCCGTTAACGGGGTCATCCAAGGGTGGGTCGAAGCGCTGCAAATGATGAAGGAAGGTGACAAGTGGCGTCTACGTGTTCCCCCGGCCCTAGGCTATGGTGCTCGTGGCGTTGGTCCTATTCCTGGCAATACAACCCTTATTTTTGAGGTGGAACTGATCGCCATTAAGTGAACGAGCTGGGTAAAGTGAAGAACTACACCAGCGCAGCGCGGCGAAAAGCCGAAATTTCTACAGGTCCCGGGAGGACAACGTGTTTCGTCAATTTTTAATATTCGCTTCGGTTCCCGTATTTACGCTGTCGTTTTGTCTGCCCGCCGTCGGTCAGACACCCTCTCTTGCCGAAATGTGGGAACTGATCCAGCGGCAGCAGTCTCAGATCGAAGCGCTACAGCAACAGAATGACGAGCTTACACGTCAGATACAGAACGCCAAGGTCGATCAGCAACCTCAGCCCGGATACCAGGGAGTCGACGAAACGCCGGTGACAGCGCAGGATACAATGGCCGAAGCGCGTTCGAGCGAGACACCAACACCGTCGAATACATCGACAGCAGAGGACCCCGGGTTCAATCTATATGGCCATGTCATGTTGGATATGGGTTATCAGCGGGGTCAAAATGATCCTGATTGGTTCGACGTGGTTAGGCCCACCAAGCTGCCCTCAGTTGATGACGAGTTTGGCAGTGACGGAAGTTTCTTTGCTGGTGTTCGTCAATCTCGTTTGGGCGTGAAATCGACAGTCCCAACCCGTTTTGGTGATCTGAATACACTGTTCGAGTTCGAGTTGTTCGGCGTTGGCTCAGACGCTGGACAGACCACTTTTCGTCTAAGACATGCATGGGGAGAACTGGGTGATTTTGGTGCAGGTCAGCACTGGTCGACGTTTATGGATATCGA
This sequence comes from Pseudomonadales bacterium, assembly GCA_017642855.1. GTDB lineage: Bacteria > Pseudomonadota > Gammaproteobacteria > Pseudomonadales > Azotimanducaceae > UBA9659. The sequence goes on along the minus strand of JAEPOO010000004.1, from coordinate 96,657 downwards.
CGTTTTTCCGAACTCCATAGAGTATTGGGGGCCCAACGGCATGATTTTCTACCGTAATGTCCAGGCGAGATGGACGCCATGGTCGACGCCATCTGGTTCTCGACTTGCTTTTGCGCTGGAAAGACCAGGCGCAAGCGGTGATCGAGGCCGCTTTGAGGACAGGGTGGAACTGGACGGTATCGAGGGTGATTTCGAGTTACCGGATCTTGCCGCGCATTATCGATATGTCAGTGACTGGGGTCACATCCAGGTTGCGGGAATCCTCAGAGAGATTAAATGGAACGACAATCTTGACGATGGGCTAGCGTTGCAAGGAGATGAGCTTGGATGGGGACTCAACGTAAGTACCAACCTCAACTTTGGCAGGCACGTGTTTCGAGGCTCCGTAACTTATGGCGAGGGTATTCAGAACTATTTTAATGATGCTGGCGCGGATGTTGGCGTCACGGTGAATGTTGGGGGCGACCCAAGTCGGCCTATTCAAGGCGAGGCGATTGAGGTCTTGGGTGCGGTCGCTTTTCTTGATCTCAACTGGTCGGAACGTTGGACCAGTACGATCGGTTATTCAATTCAAGACAATGACTTACCCGACGGTTCGTCCGATACGTCCTTTGAGCGGGGTCAGTACGCGCTCTTTAACCTGTTGTATCACCCAGCTCCGAATATCCTCTTGGGCCCTGAGATTCAATGGGCGAAGCGAGACAATTATGGGTCATTCAGTTCAGATGATCTGAGAATACAGTTCTCCGCCAAATGGAACTTCGACTATTCAGCAACCAGTAATTGATTGAGGTAACGACCATGTTCAAGACTGATGTCATTCGCCACGCGTGGAAAGGTCTCCTTGTATTGACCTTGATGTTTAACATCTCCAGCTCGTTGGCGGCTCCGGATAAAGAAACCCTGCAACAAGTTGTCAATGACGCCTACCTTAAATTCAAAGACTTAGAAGAGGGTGCAAACGCTAACTACATTCCGATACTCGATACCGTACCAAGCGAACTCTTTGGTGTTGTTATCGTCACTAACGATGGTGAGGTGATCTCTGCAGGAGATGTCACCTACCGTTTTTCTATTCAATCGGCTTCCAAGCCGTTCACAGCCGCATTGATCATGTCCCAGCAAGGACCAGAGGCGGTGCGTGAAAAAATCGGTGTTGAGCCCACCGGGATGGTCTTCAATTCAAAATTAGCGGTCGAACTCTATGGTCAGCGATCTGTGAATCCATTAGTGAATGCCGGAGCGATCGCCGCTGTGAGCCTTGTCGAGGCTAATGGTGAAGAAGAAAGATGGCGGCAGATTCACGAAAACATCGAGGGCTTCGCCGGCGAGAAACTTCCTGTTCTGGAGAAGGTTTATCAGTCTGAGATAGACACCGCGTGGGGTAATAGATCGATTGCCTGGAATCTCTTTAACTATGGCCGACTCTACGCGGAGCCCGAGGAAACGTTACGGGTTTATACAAGGCAATGCTCCATCGGTGTTAATGCCAAGGATCTTGCCGTTATGGGGGCGACACTCTCAAATGGAGGTATCAACCCCCTGACAGAAAAGCGAATGCTCCCGGCAGAGCATGTCCCGGAACTATTGGCGATCATGGCGACGGCGGGGTTCTATGACGAATCTGGCGAGTGGATGTTCGAAGCCGGTCTACCAAGCAAAACCGGTGTGGGCGGTGGTATTGTGTCTGTGGTTCCGGGTCAATTTGCTATTGCCGCTTTTTCCCCTCGATTGAATGAGGCAGGGAACTCGGTGCGCGCGATGCGAGCGATTCGCCAAATAGCAGGCGAATTGGGCGTAGGCGTGTTTGGTGCCAATCCACAGTGATCCGACAGTAGTGAGTGATCGAGCATTGGAAGCCCGGTCACTTGTTCAAAGCTAACTGCTCCTGGTTGAACGCCTCTAATCTTCGCTTGATGAGATCAACGTGAATGTGAAGATCGTAGAATTCTTGCATGTATGAAAGCGGAACCTCCAGCTCCGCCAGTTCAGCTTCCATCTGTGCAAGTTGAGCCTGATATTTTTCGAGATCCCAAGAATCCTTGTCTCTCAGTTTTTGATCAAGGCTGTTCAAGAATGCATACCAACGATAAATTCTTGATCGGATTCGCCATCGATAGATTGGAGGCGCGAGTTTGATCAGCGGGAAAAGGAGCGCAATGAGCGGAATAAGCATGATCTTTGCGCGATCAATGAGCGAGGCAACCCAGAAGTTCAAATGTCGTTGGAAAAGCGAGGGCCCATGTTCGATGTACTCTCTCGCTATTTCGCTGTTGTTAAATTCTGACCCTACCAAAGACGGGAACTCTCCAGCATCAGCGAGTAAGCCACCTGAGAAATGCGAAATGGTTGCTGCGTCAAGCAATAAAGGTATCAGTGCATCGTGGAATGAAGGGGTTGCGATCAAGTTCGCGTAAGGCGCTACAAGGTTTATGGCCTCGCTTGGAATGTCTTTCTCGAGGTCGATGACGCCTCTCTCAAGTGTCACGGCTTCCAGAAAGCCATACCTTTTTGAGTATGCTTGGTTTCGATCGAAAGAAAACAAGCTTACCTCTGAAGAATAGAGAAGGTCTCGTATCAGTTGGGCTTCAGGGGATAACACGAGGACCAAAGCATCGATATCTCCACTTTTCAATTTGCTAATCGAATCGCGTGGTCCAAGATTCACAAACTCTGTTCCGCCGCTGTTTGGAGAAACGCCGTTTTCCGCAAACAGGAATTTCGCCAGTTTCTGTGTGCCACTTCCGTCACGGCCGATTGAAATGGTCAATCCGGAAAAATCACCGAGTCTGCCGAGTTCCAGTCCCGGTCGATAAAAAATCCACACGGGCTCCAGATAGAGGCTGGCAATTGATTCGAACGATTCTGGATTAACGTCTTTTGGGACAGCGCCCCCCTGCACGATCGCTAGGTTAGTGCCTTTGTCATGAATGAGTAAATTGAAATTTTCTTCGCTGCCCGCGGTTTCCTGTATCTGGAGTTCGATTCCTTTTGTTTTCAGAAAATCCGCGTAAGCGAGCCCTGACTTATAATAGTTACCGTCACTGGGCCCGGTAGCGATCCGAATTACGTCAGGTGGTGCCGGCTCGATAAAAAAGAAAGTGATGATGAAACCAATTAGCGTGATGGCTCCTGCTGGTCCGAGGGTTCTGAAAGCTTCTCGTTGATGATCCCTGATCTGTTGCAAAACAGGCGGTGTCTGGTGCTTCGAATCTGAGCTCGCCTTTGATTTCATCATTTTCTCATCTCCTGCCGCTGGCTGCGTCACATTGCTCCATTTTTGTCGACATCTTGAACGAACAGTACCCAGGCGTTTCTGATGGCCAGTTTTTTACGTCACCTTGTTCTCGTTTGAGTGTGCTCAAAGCGATAGTAACGGCATTTCGTGACGATTAAAAAATATACCACTAATTTGAAGGTGCAATCTTTTTATAAATGGGAACAATCGGAAAATGGTGTTACCGTTTTCATCAGAAGGTGACCCGGTCACACCAGATATGAAATTACGATTCTATTTCTCTTTTCGATCTCCTTTTGCGGCGATTTCAATCTACCGGCTCAGACGACTGGGAGCGTTCTTAAGTGTTGATATAGAGATGTTGCCCTTATGGCCTGAGGTGATGTTTGGTGGACATCTCGATAATCCCTCCGATAATCTTTTTAAGATGTCCTACATTTTCCAGGATGCAGCTCGTCAGGCTGCGCTAGCCGGGATCAGTCGAGAACCATTTGATCAACTGGCCTCTCTTATTCAACTACCTGAGGGTATGAACTATAAAGAGCGGAAGATCGGTGTATCTCTAGGGCAAGAAAATTGGGAACGTACCCACAAAGCATTCCTCTATGCGCTCGCGCAGGGAAAGGGCTGGGCATTTGCGGATGCTGTCTGCATTCGACGGTTTGATTTCGATGGTAAGGGTGCTGCGGACGTGATGGACCTTGAGATCATCCGGTCGCTCGCTGAATCAGTAGGCTTGGAAGGCGAAGCGATGATTGCGGCAATTGATGATCCATCCATCAATACTCGCATGGAAAGTATTGTTCTCCTTGGTGAGGAAGACGGTGTTTTCGGAGTGCCATTTTTTGTGCTTGTATCCGACGATGCGGTGGAAAAGTTTTGGGGCAATGACCGCCTTGAGCACGTGCTGATGCAGATTCAAGGTACGTCAGCACTGCCAAGCCTACCGAAAGTCCAGTTGGTGAAGACGGTTCGGTGATAATGGTGACGGGACGCAGATAAGGCCATCAATAAATGATCGAAAATCTAAACCTGATGACGCGACGGGAACTCATCGACACGATGAAACATTTGAAGGGTGAGGCATTCATGCAAATGAAGGAGTTGCTGCGGGGTGAGCCTCATGTAAGTGGCATCGACGCCAACTTGGATTTGTTTCTCATTACTCTTGATGCGTCGACGATTAGTGATATCAGCTACTCCCTTGAGTCTTACACGTGGGACCTCGCTGAGGTTTATGCACAGAAAGTGGAAGCCCAAGCGAATACTCAGGAAGATGACGAGAACCATCTTTATTGGCAGGCCCTGCATGAGAAGTGGGGTTATCTCGAGATGGCATCAGATACTTAAAGGCTGATGCCCATCACACTGCACCTCTCACGAGGGTCTGCTCTTATCCAGGGTTAACGCCTCAAGCGCTTCGCCGTGTGCTTTGCGGAAAGTGTCCCGCTTCCTGTCGCTTCACATCAGGGCTAAGGCACGGATTTGCTGAGCGCCTGTTTTCGCAACCTAGAAAGACTTCAGCCGCACGATCTGCGGGTCAGAACGGTTCTTGCGGTGCGGCAGCTGACCCTTTGGCATCTAGGCTTCCCATTCAACCGAAGCGGCTTCGATGCCGTTAAATGTAGAATTCAGGGCTGATGAGTAAGCATTGACGTCGCTGAAGATCACCGGTTTGCCGATCGATAGACCCGACTCGTTTTCCAGATCATTTTTGAAGGGAACCAGAAAGGTGCCAATACAATCCCACTCGTAGCAGGTGGGACCGTAGAATCGGACTTCCTTCAATTGGCGAGCGTCTTTGGAAACAGGACAGACCAGTCTTGGCGACGACCATCGCAAGTGGCATTGAGCCGATAGATCGAGGGTGTAGCTGATGATGTCGTCATGCTCGTGACGGTTGACAATGTTGCCCGACGCAAAGCCACAGCCTTGTGTGAAGTATCGTCCCGGTTCAAGCAAAATTCTGCTCTTTGGCAACAGTTCCCGAGCGAAGGTGAGGACGTTATGAATTTCAGCAGGGTTCAACAGGTGCCATCCACCTCCTAAGTTTAGAATGTCGAGTTGGAACGAACGCTCTTCAGCCATTTGCTTCAGTGCTTGAATGAGCTGTTTGTAGGTCTCTCCTGAGTTCGACTCGCCGCCATGATGCAGATGGAATCCTGAAGGCGCTCGAAGGGGATTTCTGATGTGCAGAAGTGCCTGATCTCGCGTGTATCCAAAGCGAGAAGGTTCCTCGAATTCGCCCAACAAGCCCGATGTTTGCACACGTAGAAGGTAAGCGGGTCGATGCGCACTTCTTTCAATTTGCTGCCATTGCTGCTCGGAATCTACCGTGACTAAGAGCTCATTTCTCTTAGCCTGAAATTCTGAAAGATTAGCATCCATCATTGGAGAGGTAAGCGAAACGAGACGGCCTGTCAGGTCACCTGGGATAGCCTCATATTCGCGGAGGTTGGAAACATCAAAGCCGTCAAGCTGTTGCTTTGCGGTTTCGAGATAAGCCGGGTTTGCCGCACTTTTTACTGCGACCAGTACTTCAGCATCGTTTTTTTTGGCTGTGAGGCGCAGCTGCTGCATTTTATCCTCGATCTCACTGAGATCGAAGATCAGCGTGGGCTTGTCGCGGGGCTGCGCAACAAGCTGGTGAACTAACCTGTGGCTTCGGTCGATCCCGGCTTTCAGGTCAGAGAATACATGGGTCAGTTCGCTCAGTGTTGATGTTTGGGTCGTATGTCTGGGCAGCGCGACGTAACTCAATTTCGCGTCCTCAGCGCATCGATATTTGGAAATCTGATGGGATGGTCCGCCAACCTGAGGTTAGCGTAGTCTGATCGCAATGCTTCGAAATCGGCATAAGCGGCAATGTCCTTGATCAGGGTGATGAGACCTTCCATGGTAGGTCCAGAGCGAGCTCCCATAGCGATTTTCAAGAACCCTCGTGGCGACCCGTCGTCGTAGTGGTACGGTCCTTCAGGAACCAGGATCTCGCAACGATGGTGTCGGAAACCAAAGCTCGCGCCGAGATACATGACAAGTTTCCTTGCCTTGATCTCCGAGGCGATCACAGCTTCCAGGAACGTTCGATTAGCGTCAGTATCCTGGCTCTGATGCAGCTCAATTACCACCAGGGGCGATTCTGCCCAGCTGAGGTGGCTGAGTTTTGTGAGTGCAGGGTGATAAACCGCCGAGAAAATGCCGCCAATGTCTTTTAAAGCCATTGCGGTATAGCGGTTATTCTCCAGAACGGCAGTGGAATGACGAGACATCCATTCTGGATGGAAGATCCAAGGCGCATCCAATGCGGCTATTTGGGCATAGGTCAGACCGCTCCCCATAATTTTTCTTATCGAAATCAATGCTTTGTGTATGTGTTCAACGGTTGGTTTATCTTTCGTCCTTTCCTCGGGTGTGAAAAACCTGACGACGCCAACATTCGACAACTCGAGTCCAGCCTGATCGAGCTTTAAACCTGAACGGATGTCGATCAATACCTCCGGCCTGCGATCTCCAAAAGCCTGTAAAAGCGGTTCAATCTCGAATGTGGGGCCAAGCAGGGTTGTATCCAGTATCAACAACCAGGGCCTGTTTCCCGGTCGTTCCTGCACAGCCTGAATGAGCTTGGCCGGATCGATAACGGTTTGTTTAAAGTCATAGGCGATCATTTCCAGAAACAAAATGTCTGATTCGCCATGACTAAATCTATCAAGCACAATGTCCAGATCCTGAAAGGCGCAGCATTTAAGGTCTGAGCTATTCATGAGTGACATCAGTCTCAATGTCTCAAAATAGCCTCCGAACATATCAAGCTGCAGATATTGGCTATCCCTATGCTGGTAGTGTTGTCGCAAGTCTCTCAGCACACTTATCGTTGCGACAATGGCCGCAAGACCATTGGCAAAAAGACAGGTGTCATGCAGCCAGCCCTGAATCTCCACCTGGTTTGTTAAACGCTGTTCGATCTCGTCAGGACCGACAACCCGCTCATAAATGAAGTGGTGTGATTGTGAAATCGGTAACAGCGGCTGATGGTCATAGGGTGGCGATCTCAATTCGTCGACGACGACCTGATGCGCAACGTTTAACCAGATGCGGCGAAAGTCCATGGCGAGCCTTTCAAGTTCGGCTTCCGACGCAACGCTTTCACTCAGTGTGGAGACACTGAATGCTTCGATAGTCCGACACCACTGACTGAAGAATTCAGCCTTGTACGAAGATGCTTCAAACAGGGTCTCAGCAAGCTGCTGCAGGGTCTCAGCTTCGGCGCGACAGGCGCCCAGACTCGTGTTGGCGCCATGCCGCGGAGCTGCTTTCAGAAAGGTTGAGTGTGATGACGTCATATTGGTGTGAAACGCGCCGAGTCCCTAAAAGATTCTGCACCTTTGGAGATTGATGTGCCAGTTGCTTCCAGGCGTCGCGCTGAATACGCTGGGCCTGATGAAAGAGAGTATGACTGAATCTCGCTCAACGCTCTGCCGCAGCTGTGGATTCTGTTGCAGCGGCGTCGTGTGCGAAACCGTGGTGATCGAACCGAGTGAGGACTCTGCATTTGTCGAGCAATATCGAGATCACATCATTGCATCCGAAAGTGGCACGGGCGCCTTTCTTGTCGAACCCTGTCCCGCTCATGACAACATATGCACGGCCTATTCGACACGGCCGATTGATTGCCGAAAATTTGAGTGCAGCTTGCTGAAACGAATGTCTGAGGGCGCGACTAGCCTTGAGTCTGCGCTAGAGATGGTCAGCGAATTAAAAGGCGCTCTGGAAAAGCTGGTTGACCAGTTGACCAAGGCGAACAAGTGCCGAGTTACCCATGCGGATGCGCTGCAGAGAGTGCGAGAGCAGCTCCGTGAAGCTGATGACGTTGCTCGAAAAAAACTATGGCGTTCCAGCCCTGAGTATATGCTGATCAGTTTTCTGATCGATAACCACTTTAAGTAGAAGTTGGTGTAACATTTTCCATTCGTTAATGGTAAAGAAATTATGGTCTTGGAGCCCGTCGAGAAACGGCCCTACAGCAAACCGAGTTTGATGTGTCATGGCAAAGTCGCGAATGTCACGGCAGGCGGTTCTAACGACAAAAAGGAAAACGACAAGAAAGCCCCTCCGGACGGGAAGTCGTAAAGGTATTGATCGAGGCCGAGACGCGGTTTTGGAAGAAGACCTTTGAGCGGTGTGCTAGGCATCATTTATCTGGACGGAAGTCCGGTCCAGGACAATGATCTCCTCATGATGGCGCAAGAGACCCCCCACAGGGGGCCAGATGGCACGAGTTTTTTCAAACACGATCAGATCGGTCTCGGTCATCTCCGGTTGCACACAACGACTGAGGCGCTTGAAGAGGTGCTACCTTTTCATGCGACAGACACTAACCTGCTGATGACAGCTGATGTTCGCCTTGATAATCGAACTGAACTAATAGATAAGCTGGACGACCCCCTTCCCACGGACCTTAGTGATAGTCAGCTTATCCTCCGAGCCTATCAAAAGTGGCGCGCAGACTGTGTGCAACACCTCCTGGGCGACTTTGCCTTTGCCATCTGGGATATCAATTCCCAAAGTTTGTTTTGCGCTCGCGATCACCTGGGACAAAAACCATTCTATTACTGTCACATAGCAGGCAAGAGATTCGCCTTTGCGTCAGCGGCGATCTCGGTGGTGGCGCCGATGGACATTCCCCGCAATGTCTATCTGCCGCGAGTCGCTGATTACCTGGCCGCCGACCTTGAAGGTGTGAATAACACATGCTCTTTTTTTAAAGATGTATACCGTTTGGCGCCTGGCCACACGCTTACCTTGAAAGGAACTTCGCTGTCGATATCCCGCTATTGGCAGCCGGCACCGATAACGCCGCTATATCTCGCGGATAACAAGGAATACGCCGACGCGTTAGAGGAAGTTCTGGTCGCAGCGGTCTGCGCAAGAGTTAGGAGTCATAAGCCAGTTGCTGCGATGGTCAGCGGCGGCGTTGACTCATCGACGCTAGCAGGCCTCGCTGCAGACATTGAATCTAAACGCGGACGCTCGCCACTGAGGACATTTTCCGGAATTTCAACGGATGCGGATTGTGTCGAAACATACTATATCAACGAGATGCTCAACCATGGCCGTTTTGATCCGATATGTCTTCGCCCATCCGATGTAACGCGGTATCGATCAGCATTGAATGACGCATCTGGTGTGGAAGATCCGTTTGACTTCACTTGGATCTTGCCTCGGCTTATTTATCGTTCGGCGCGGCAACATGGCCATGTTGCAGTGATCGATGGGATCGATGGAGATGAGGTCGCTTCGATGACGAGTTCGTACCCTGCTTTTTTGATGAGACAGGGTCGATTTTTTTCATCACTTTACGAAACCCGTGCCATCCACGCGCGATGGAGACCAGGGCTTTTACAACGCGTTAAACAACAACTTAGTGTGTTCAAGACAGTCTTTGCATCGGATTGGGCCCGCACGCGACAGCGCAACCGACAAGTTGACGAACGCTATATTGAGGCCATTGAAGACTACTTTTTTTCCAGGGAGTTTGCGGAGACCGTAGCTTTACGTGAGCGTCTTATGGAGGAGTACGCGCAAACGATTAAAGTATCGGCACAAACGCTTGAAGAAGTTCAAGTGCTGAGGCTCCTGGCACCTTACGCGACTGCTGCAACCGAACGCTACGGCAGGATGGCGGCGTCTGCCGGTGTCGAGACAAGACACCCTTTTGGTGACAAACGAGTCGTCGAGTTTTTTCTCAATCTGCCCTGGCAACAGAAGAACTTTCGAGGCTGGAACAAAGTTTGCCTGCGCAGAGTCCTGGCGCGTGTGGCGCCTGAACAGGTTGCCTGGCGGCAGGAACATGACCAGATTTATTGGAAGTTCAGATACGCCTGGGCGCAAGATTCTTTAGGTCACCATCGAAAAGTCATGGCTCAGCATCGTCAGAGGCTTGGAAACTGGCTTGATGACCAGCGACTCGATGCATTTCTTAGTAAAGCATCAGACCCGGCAGAATCTTACGAGATGGGTGATCTGGCTTCACTGCTTGATTGGCTTGCAGTGCATGGCGACTGACTGATGCAAACGCCTTTTGATTAACGCACCTAGTAGTGTTCCTTCAAACACTTCGGGCAAATACCGTGACTTAGATCGGTATGGCGTTTCTCGCGCATGTAAATTTCCAAGGGGTGCCAGACCCCTTCCGGGTCCCGGATGTTCTTACAGTGCGCGCAAATAGGCAGCATGTCTCGGAGTTGGTCTGCTTCGCGCTGTGACGCCTCCAGTTCTAGTGCGCTTCTCACATTCTGCTCTGTCAGCGTTTCGACTCGCTCACGTTCGGCGTGCCAGGTGTTGGCTACGCCCAGGCCTACCACAACGCTGAAGACCAGATTGGCTATCAGCGCAACGCCCATGTCGACAAAGCTGTTCGCATTCATGGCGCTGTCAGTCACCCATTCAGGGAAAAACCATTCGAGTGTTAAATCGGTGACCAGAATCGCTGATAGCGCACACAGCGTGAATGTGCGTGGAAGTCCCTTCAATACCACCGCGGCACCGATGAACAATGGTGTCATCCAGAAGGGGACGGTACCGCGCACACCGGCATTGCTGAACCACATAAAGCCAAGAATTGAACCCACGACCAATACCACGAATACGATCAGCCACTCCGGGCGCTCCACCTTGCGACCGCGCCACCAGGCGATGCCTGCAGCTGCGCCAACGACACCGGCGGCAATCGCATTTTGCGGTCGCGGAACGACCATCAGATTCAACAGTATCGAGGTGATGGCCGCCATGATGATCGCCGCACATGAAACGACAAAAAGCCGCTTCTCGAAGGTATCTGGAAAATTGAACTTGAGCATAATCGAGTGTCCTTCGGGCACGCCTGCATGACCCATCGGCGAGACGAGAATGATTTCTCGGAAATCAGAAATTATTCAGAGTATCGACTCGCTTTACAACCTATCGTGGTTAACACGCCCGGGCTATGGCGTTGATTCCTAAATGGTGACCCGCGCGATCTGATCAAAGAGCGCGTCGGACGAATCAGAGTTGTATGGGGGGTTAATCCATTGACGCCGGCATGATGCATGCAGGTCCGCAGATAACTGTTTGAAGAAACGAGAGGGCCGCCCGAGGGGCGGCCCTTGATGTATCAGCAGGTGTGATTGCTGTGCTAAAGATTACTTAGTCTCATGACCTGCACCACCGCTCTCATTGACAGCAAGGTGCCAGATAATGAGTCCAAACAGGATCTTGTTCACGAAGTCCGCCAGATTGTAGACCATGTTCAGAGCGCCTTCGTCGACTCCACCGAGCATGTAACCCCAGACATAGCCGATGGGGTAAATGGCCCAGCCTACCAGCACGATTAAACGCATGTAGTTGAAAGCTGACGCGACGGCTGGCGAGGCCTGTCTCGCGGCAGTACCCGCGGAACCGGCAAATATCTCGTAAATGATTACACCCCAACCGACCATACCCAGCCAGAAGGCAAGAGTAACATTCATGATGTTTGCTTCTCCCAGGTACCCAAAGACGAGCATAACGAGCGTGCCGACAAGCAGCCTAAGGAACGATCCTGTCCCGACGGCTGCGCCAACAGCTTTCAGGATGAGAAAGAATTCAATCATCAATAACGGTACGGTAATAAGCCAATCGATATAGCGATAAACGATGGGCGTCGTCTGCTCGACGACCCAGAAGTCCCTCATGTAGTCGTAATGCACACCGGCGACCAAAGTAACCAAACCGGCGACGAGAAGGGAAAGCCGCCATTCTTTCTTAACATGTGCTCCCTCGTAGAGAAAAAAAACCGTTGAAGCAATCATCGCGATAGACACGAGCCAAAATGTGACGCCGACTAAGTCGCCGCTTTGTAAAAATAGCTTTTCCACACATCCTCCAGATTCTTCATTATTTGCAGCACGTTCGTCGTGCTGTTCTGTGGTTACGCAATCTGCAAAAGAAGTGATTAGTCAAGATGTAAGCAGGATGTAAGTGCGAGCGTGGATATTGAGCGTTTTAAGTTGGCGCGGCGTAACAGTGTTGAGCGAGCGTTTCTGGATACGTGCATCAGTGGGAAGAAGAAAGTTTACGACGATGAAAAAGTGGCGAGTCCACTAGCGCTTGTCACCGGTGCCTCTTCTGGCATCGGCCGGGCCTACGCCGAAAAGTTAGCGGAATCAGGCTATCGCCTTATCCTCGTCTCAAAGGATCCTTTACGATTAGAAGCGGCCGTGTCTGCCATTGGCGATCAGGTCATTCAGTCTCATGCGGTTGATCTAGCTCAGCCTGAATCGGTCAGACGATTGCTGGACATGCTACCGAAACTTGAGGTGATCATAGCGAACGCAGGGATTACTCAAGTAACCCCCTTGGGCGCCACAGAGACCCCAGAACGTCAGAAACTATATTATCTGCTGTGCGGCGGAGTTATTGATCTTTTGGAAGATCAGATACCCAGGATGCGGGCATCGAAACGTGGGCGAGTTGTGATCATGAGTTCGATCGCGGCTCGCACGCCGATGCCTAAGTCTTCTCTGTATGCTTCTGCAAAAACTGCAGTCGCGAGTTATGGCAGCTCAATTGCGCAGGAAGTAAAACGTGATGGCGTTCAGGTGACGACTTGTCTACCCGGTTATGTTCGAACCGAAGCCCACACGCGCGCAGGTTTGCAACATCTCCACAGGAATATTCCCGATTGGATGTGGTTAAGCCCGGAACAAGTGGTAGAAGAATGTGAAAAGGCCTCGTTGTCAGGGAAGGCAACATTGATACCTGGGAAGGTTTACAAAACGGTGAGACCCTTTCTTGGTTCCAGGTTAGCGAATGATATCTGGCGTAGCCTCACGCGAAGGTGATGTAAATAAGTTGCCAACATACGCCGCGATCTCTTTGCGCTCGCAGTTTTACCTCTCTTTTCTTAGTTGTCCTCTGATGTGTGGAGGCGATTGCCATATCAAACTGATAGGACGCTATCCTCTTCTGGCGCAAGGGCTCTCGCGTTGGTTTGGGGAATTTGTCGCACCTCCGCCATCCATGCTTTTGCGGATGAATATCTCCCGGACCGATTTGCATTTTGTGAATGACCCTTTGCGATATGCAAAAAATGCTGGGCAAATTGAGCGCCTTTGGCAACCGTAATACACGACAGATTTGTCTTATCTGTTTGAAATAAATGAACTTATGGTGACCGGGCACGATAATTGCGTCATCCAGGTATCTATCATTTCAAGATGAATCGATACCATGCTTGCTCGTATTTCTAAACTGCTCTGCCTCACCCTGTTCCTGTGGGCAAAAACGGCTGACGCCTCGGACCCATTTGAATTCTGCCCCACAAAGGCATTCATCGTTCAGTCGCCTGGTTCGGTGCCGATTCTCTACGGCGTCGACCTCGCCATCGGCAGCTACACCACGATTTCACCGGACATGGGTACCAGCAAGGTCAATGGCGCCGGTTTCAATTATCACGACAGCTACATGTATGGCTGGGACTACGATGCCGAAACGCTGGCACGTTTTGGCAACGACTACCAAGCGGTTCCGCTCAATCTGACCAACCTCATCGATAAACCTTTTTATGTTGGCGATGTCTCCGTCGTAGAGAATGCCTGGTACGGTTACCGGAAGGGCTATGGCCTGTACCGGGTCGATCTGAGTGACCCTGAAGCAGCGCTCGTGATGGTGAAGATTGCAACGCATACTTCCATGGGTAACCCAACCTTGACGGACCTGGCTTTTCACCCCTTCGACGGTCTGATCTACGCAGTCGATAACGACGGTTTCCTCATGACGATTGACCCGGCGAATGGCGAGACCACGGTACTCGTTCAGGTGCTGAGCGAAGCGGAAGAAGGTTTTAAGTTCACCTTCGGCGCACAGTATTTCGACGTTGACGAGAATCTTTACCTAAGCAACAACAGCAACGGTTTCATTTATCGGGTAACAATAAACGGAGAATTTTCAGAAGCCGTCTTCTTTACTTATGGCCCCTCCAGCAGTTCCAATGATGGCGCACGCTGCGCACTGGCGGAAGTCGAAATCAGCGACCTTGTCGACTTTGGCGACGCGCCGGACAGTTACGGCAGTACGCTGGCCGAAGGCGGAGCCCGGCACGGGATCAGCAGCCTGCTGCTCGGCTCACTGATTGATGGCGAATCGGATGCCTATTTCTTTCCCTTGAGCGATGACATCAGCGATCAGTCAGATGATGACGACGGGATTGCCTTCCCAACCGGCTTCGAGATCGGCTCATCGGCGATCATCATCGCCAATGTGACTGGTTCGGGCGGTTTCCTAAATGCCTGGATTGACTGGGACCAAGATGGACAGTTCGAGGATGACGAGCAGATCGCAGAAGCCCTGGCCGTTAACGAAGGGACGAACAACTTGCCGATCAATGTCCCGATATGGGCCACCACCGGTGGCACCTGGGCTCGTTTTCGTATCAGCACCCTGCCGGATATTGGTCCCACAGGTGGCGTAAGTAATGGTGAGGTCGAGGACTATCCACTGACAGTCACCGAAGTCGGTGTCACCACCCGCCATTATCCGAACGAAAGCAGCTTTACGAGTTTCGCCTTCGAGGACAAGTATCCGCAACTCGGCGATTTCGACATGAACGACGTGTTGATGAACTTGCGCTATACCGAATACATCAAGGACGGTCAGGTGATTCGAATCAAGCTCGAGGGCCAAGTGGCAGCGCTCGGTGGGCGTTACCACAACGGTTTCGGCATCCAGATTCCCGGGGTTGATCCGGCCTCGATCAAAGGTGATTCGATTGCGCACTTCATCAATTACGTTCGGCAATCTAATTACGCACTCGAGGAGAATCGCATCAGCGCGGTGCTCGTCGCGAGTGAGAACCTTTGGGACATCACTCAGCCTGGAGAATCAGGATGCAAATTCTTTCGAGTCGAGGAGGGCTGCGGCACCAGCAGTCGCCCCAACTGGGAAATGACTGTGCCTTTTCGCTCACCGGTCGACGTCAATAGCATGCCTGCGATGCCCTACGACCCATTTATTTTCGCGGCACCCGGCACCAACCACGGAAGTTCAGTGAGCGCAGTGACGGGCCAATACCCGGGGCGAAAATTCGAAGTACACCTGAAGAACAGGGCCCCAAGCAATGCCTTTGAGGTCGGATTGTTCGGCACTTACGACGACGCTTCAGATACCCAGCAGGCAATCTTCTTCCAGACCGATAATGGCGTACCTTGGGCGCTGGAGATACCGCTGGATTGGAAGCACCCAAAAGAAGGTGTCAGCGTGCTCGAGGCCTACCCGCAATTCTCAGATTTCGCGGCGGATCCTACTGGGATGACCAACCCGGAGTGGTACCTGGAAAACAATGCCAACACCCAGTTCCTTTACAACGATTAGCGAGTTAACCATGAACCGTAAAACAACGTATATCCGCTGTTCGCACCTCTTGATCACAAGTTTCCTGCTTTGGTTCTTAACCGGCTGCGGTGGCGGCGGTGGTAGCAGCGATGAAAGCCCTTCTGGCGAGACCACTCCTGCAGGCTCCGGCACGACCACTGCGGCGGTTGCTGAAAATCCGATAACCGAGTTGAGAATCACCGCAGAGAATGACCTGCGCGTCAATCAGGCGCTCGAAATCTTCGTCGAAATGAGCTCGTCGCGTTCGTATCTCTCCATCTGCCCGGACTCTGGAACGGTGGTCAACGCCGCATCGATGAGTTACGACCGATGTATTGCGCGACGGCCGTTGACGGCCGGTGTAGACAGCCTAAGTGTCGACGTCGCGAACCATATCGATGCGCTTGTCGCGATCATCTGGTTCTACGAAACCGATCGCGACCCGTTGGTTTACCGATGGCAGCGGGACGCCGACAAAGGAGCGCCGCTGACCGCTGCCTGGCGGATCGAGGAACCCGGTTAACCAGTGCGGCGAGAATAGAGGCATTGATTTTCCCCGACGAGACACCTTGTTTGACAGCAAGAAATTGGTTGTAGTGTACGCAGGAAACGCCAATCGTAGACGGATTGTGGTGTTTAGAACCCAACTGAATGCAATTCTGGACTTACAGGAAAAGGGCGTCCTCTCAGTGCGGCATCGAGAAATGGTCAGTCTTTGAAAGGATGGGACCCTGGACATATTGAAACCGCGTGAGGCTGACGCGCAATGTCATAGCTGGGCAAACCTATTGCGTGAACGACCTGAAACTCTTGTATCATGCAATTTGCGCAAAGTTAGCTACGGTCCTCGAGGAGACATGAATGATTAGGTTTGCCTTACTATTGGTCGGTGCGTTCCTGGCGTCTGACGTGCACGCCAATAACGTCACGAACGGTTACGAGTGCGCGAAGATATCCGACGCAGAACAAAGACTTGAGTGCTACGACAGCGTTTATCAACTGACAGAGCCCACGGATATTGAGCACTCGCTTTCTGTCATCGAAAATCGACGACTAAACGAGGAGGCTGTTAGAGATAACTGGTTCGCCATCACGCCTCATCGGCCGAACTACATCCTTCCTGCAACGTACAACACCAGTCCAGACTTTTCAGCTTACGGTCCTGCGGGTGACCTTTTCTCAGACACGGAAGTGAAGTTTCAGCTCAGCTTAAAGACCCTTCTATTTGACGAACTGTGGCAAAACTCCTCAATCTCAGTCGCCTATACCCAGCAGTCTTTCTGGCAACTCTACGCGGAAGATGAAATCTCAGCGCCGTTTCGAGAAACCAACTATGAGCCAGAGTTCATGTGGGAAATTCCCCTGAACCACGAGATACTCGGCTTTGAAGCCAGGCAGCTCACGCTAGGTTTGGTTCACCAATCTAATGGCCGAGCGCAACCACTATCCAGGAGCTGGAATCGAGTCTACTCTCAAATTGCGTTGGACCGAGGCAATCTTGCCGTCATGGCTAAGGTCTGGACTCGAATCGATGATCCCGACATCGATGATAATCCTAGAGTGGAAGAGTACATGGGCAGAGCGGAGTTTGGCTTCGCCTATCGCTATCGTGACCATACCTTTTCAATGGACATCAAAAATAGTCTGGGCAGTGACTATCGCAGCGGAGTGGAACTCAACTGGATGTTCCCCCTTGCTCATCACCTGAAAGGCTTTGTCCAGATCTATTCAGGCTATGGCGAAAGCATGATCGATATGGAGCAGCATATTAATCGCATTGGCATTGGCGTTGCCCTATCGGATTGGTTGTAAAGTCTGAAAGCGATGCCGGCCGAGTACCCGATTTGCTAGCGACGCTGTTAGGTGGCTGGCACTTCTTCGTGCGAGCGCACTAGTTCTGCTTATAGATCTGTCGGATGATCGTGTATGGCTGAGACCTAATCTCTGCGATGACCTTCTTCAGATATATGCCAATGATGCCGATGGATGCCATCAGCATGCCGCCCACAGCCCAGATAGAGGCGACGATGCTTGTCCAACCCGGTTCGGGACTACCTGTTGCCCATTTGATGATTGTCCAGAAAATCACGCCGGATGCGGTGGCTGAGAAAAAGACGCCAAGCCAGAAAATCAGCCACAGGGGTATGGATGAAAAAGACACAATCGCATTGACGAGCAGATTCAGTTTTCTGCCGAGGCTGTAGGTTGTTTCTGAAGTCGACAGCTTGTTGACGATCTGAGGTCTTTGTCCGAAGCCTGCGAGCTTGTACATGCCGCCGACGAACAGGTCGCGCTCTTGATGCGCGATGAAGGCCTGGACGTATCGGCGGGTCATCAGTCGAACCGTGATGTGGTTGGCTGGAATTTTGATTGGGCTGAAGAGGTTGAACGCCTTATAGAACAGTTCGCCACTGATGCGTTCAAACCAATCACCTTTACGCTCGTTTTGCTGGCCGTAGACCACGTCGACCGACTGATCGGCGCTCAATGCCTGATAAAACTCACCTAACCATTCAGGCTGCTCCTCAAGGTCCGCCTCGATCAGAAACACATAGTCTCCGCTGGCGTGGCTAAGCCCTGTCCAGTTTGCCTTGTGTTGACCGAAGTTTCTGGAAAGGTCGATGACCATCACCCGGCCATCTGCCTCGTGCTCTCGAATCGCTGCACTCAGTGCGTTATCCGGTGATGCATCGTTGACCAGGATGATCTCGTAGTCGTCTGTTAACTCGAGTACGGCGTTTCGACAACGGTCAACGAACTCCGATACGTAGGTTTCGCTGTTGTAAAGCGCGGTGACAATCGAAATCTTCATTTCTGCCCGTTCTGCCTGTTGCCTACGGTGATGGTCGATACGCCCCGGCTGATCACCATGTCGCCGGGTTTAACGTCATTAGTGATCATGCAGTGACCGCCAATGGAGGCATCTGCACCGATGTTCACCCCAGGAAAAATTTTACATCCAGCGCCAATGATGGTGTTACTGCCGATCTGTATGTTGCCGGCAACTTTGCCCTCGATGCCCAGATCCTCTCGAGTGTAATCGTCAGATTTCGTGAGCAGGGCACACTGCGGTCCAATCCCTGAGCCTTGTTGCATTGTGATTCGCCCGCCTGTTGCTGACAAAAAACAGAGCGGCGACAGATGGACATCATCTTCAAGAACGATGTCACCGGTCAGTATGGTGAAGGTATCTATTCGAACGTTGTTGCCCATGTTCCCGCTGATGGCAAAAAATCTGACATCGCGAGACACAGCGACCCCGTCACCAACTGACGCGAACCCGAACGCCAGCAATTCTTCTTTGGTGAAAAAGTTTGTCATTCGGATAGTTTATCGCGCAGATCAGTTTTCAGCACTTTGCCGATAAAGGAGCGAGGTAGATTTTCCATAAAGATGATTTGATCCGGTACATGGATGGCGTCAAGTTTGTCGCGGCAGTAGTTCAAAAGTGCTGTTTTGTCGTGCGTTCCCACGACACAGGCGACAATCTGCTCACCCCAATAATCATGAGGAAGACCAACGACGGTAACTTCGTCGACGCCGGGTGCACGGCTGATGATGGACTCAATATTTGCCGGGGAGGTGTTGATACCGCCGCGAATGATGATGTCCTTTACCCGGCCTGTAATGTGAATACGGTCACCGTCAGTCTCAGCGAGGTCGCCGGTGTCAATAAATCCGTTAGCATCCCGGATATCCTCTAGTTCGCCGTCGCGCAGATAGCCGAGCATTGAGAATGGCGAGCGAATCCACAGTGCGCCACCGTCGCGCACTTGAACTTCTGGTCCTCTGATCATGGTGCTGAAGTCGTTCATTCGCTCAGCATCTTGCCTCGATTGCAGAGATAGAGCGCCTCCAAGCTCGGTCATACCGTAGCAATCCTGGAGTGGGAGGGAGAATTTTTTGAAGAATTTTCGGCGCAGGTCCGCCTGGATCGCCTGACTCGTGCACTGAACTTGATGAATTTGCCGCGAGACTTTGGAAATGGTTTCCGGATTACGCGTTAGTCGGCACAAGGTTGCCGCAAGCGGTGGAATCAGGCTGAGCACATTGGCGTCCGTCTGAAATGCATAACGCCAGAAATCGGCGACGTTGGACATGGAGAACTGAGGGCCCACGATGATTCGACCGCCGCTGATCATTACAGAGAGCATCGTGTTGAGGAAGCCTGCCATATAGGTCATCGGCAATACGTGATAGAGGCGGGTCTCCCTGTTGAATCCAGATCGCTCTGCGAATGCAGCGGCTGAACCGCACACGTTGTTGAGAGAATGGCAGATGGCCTTACTCCTTCCGGTCGAGCCGGAGGAAAACATAATCAGGAACGGGCGATCTGCGTCCACGGGTTCGATTGTCGGTGAGGCCGAGGCCCTGACCGGACTGATTTCGATTTTCGTAATCAGCCTTTCAGGTTTTACAGTATCCAGATTTTCAGAAACGCTCGCCTCAGAGAGTGTCGGCACGATAGGGCAGGCGACGTATCCACCAATGGCGCAAGCCAGATAAATGCAGGGGATTCGGTTGCTGTTCGCTAACTTGAAAGCGATGACGTCGCCGGTCTTTGTGCCTTCTTTCCGCCACGTATTTGCCAGGGACTGAGCAGTACACCATAGATCACCGTAGCTGAGGTTTTCACCATCGATTGAGGTGAGCGCCTTGTCGTGCCAATGCTCAGCGAACGTTTTGAGCAGCTGTGCGCCGCCTTCGGTCATGACTGCTCTTGTATGGCTTTGGCGAAATCGGCGACGCTGGTTAACCCTGCCTGCATCTGCTCTTCAGTGAACATCAGGCCGTATTCGTCTTCCAGTGATTCGATCAGTTCAATGATGCCGAGAGAATCAAGCAAACCCGATTTATACAAGTCCGTCTCGTCGGTAATGACAACCGAAGGATCGTTGCGGCGTTTGGCAACCCAGCTCTGTATCCATGTCGTGATATCTGGTGCCATAGTTTCAGTTGAGGGGATTTAGGTGCGAGGTCCTGAGCGGTGAAGGCGTGATCAGATAAAAAGATCGAAGTCTTCAACCACTGGAACAGGTTTGCCTGAGATCATGTCTTCAAGAATGAGATTGGAGTCGTGCCGGATGCAATGCATCCTGCAGTCTTGGCTCGGATTCAGTTTCTCCATCACAGATGCACGCTGTTCTCCTGCCCACATCTCTTTAAATGACTGGTTGTGGAGGGAACCCAGTTCCTTGTCCGGTTTGCCACGGAAATAGGGGCAGACATAAGTGCCGCTGGGGGTGACAAGTGTTCGAAGCTCGGACACCGCGCAGCGCGTGTATGATTTCTCCTCGATGGTGCGTTCACCTGCCAGGGTAGCCTGAAGCTTAACGGCCTGAAGCACTCTGAAGTCTTCAGTGGCAAGTGCCTTTGCCGCTTCAACCTGATCTCTGATCAGATCGATGTAGGGTTTAGCCTGCGCAATCGCGTAGTGATTCACGTCATACATCGGTTTCACTTCGAAGTAATCGCAACCCAGCGTCTTTGCAACCTGTGCCGCCTCCGCAATCTCGTGAGCGTTCGAATAGTATGTCTCTGCATCGGAAATGATGGTGTTTGGGTCGTAGCTGGCGTACTGGCCTTCGGAGTAGATCATGAATGAGTAACCCATGCGGCCCTTTTTACGTTTCCCGAGCTCGCGCATGTTGTCGCATATCAGGTCGAATTTACTCTTTCCCGAGGCGTGGGGCCGAATTTTCTGGAAGGTTTCGGCGGTCCCCGCATCCATCGAGATGCGGCACCAGTCAACATACTCAGCGATCTGGTCCATGTATCGATTGATCAGGATACCGTTGGTTGTAATGCCAATCTTTACGCCGTGGCGACCCAGATATTCGATAATCCAACCAACTTCAGGATGCGACAGGGGTTCACCGCCGCCAATGAGGATCACGGCTTTGACACCGGCATCCACCATTTCGCGGGTCAGGTCGCGAATGCGCTCGCGTTCGAAGGCGCCCTGATTCAGCAGATCGCCGCTGATGCAGTCCGGACAGTGCAGGTTACAGGCAGTCGTTGGGTCGAACTCCACGACAATCGGTGCTTCTGAGCCGGCTTTCCAATCGATCGTACTAATGTGCTTTACGATGGACTTCTGCTGCAGCTTATTGGTGAGCTTGATTTCGTTGTAACCCTCCGGCTTTTCTGCGGCGTTGCGAAAAAGAGGTTCCTCGGTCACATGCACGTGATTAGGCTCTGTGGCTTCCGCTTTATCTAACATCTGACGGTCCTTGTCGGTTCCGTTTACAATCTTGGCTGAGATTATACTGAATGGATTCTGGTTCAAAAGGCGCCAAATGGCTGAAAGCGAGGAATTTCAAGGCTCAACGGTACATCGAACGGCAGGTGAACTGGTTCGTTTCGGCGTGGTTGGGCTGGCCCATAATCTACTAGGCTATCTGGTCTACCTTTTAATCACCTGGCTGGGTACAGATCCAAAGATTGCCGTTGCGATACTTTATCCGATTGGGACTGCGATCAGTTTTTTTGCAAATCGCCGGTGGACCTTTGAGGATAAGGGCCACGTCGGTCAGAGCATGTCCCGATACCTCGCGATGCATGGATTTGGCTATGTCCTGAATATCCTGATTATTTTCCTCGGTGTCGATTTGCTGCAGTTTCCACACCAGTTAGTCCAGTTATTCGCGATGGGGTTCCTGGCGGTTATGTTTTTTCTAATGTCTAAGTTTCTTGTTTTCAACGATCGTTGATGTCGACTTGAGAGGTCACAGGTGCCGAGAGTTCCCTTCAACAAACCCTACATGACAGGTAAAGAACTGTCTTACATCACACAGGCGCACGCGCAGGGTGTTCTTGCCGGCGATGGTCCCTTCACGAAAAAATGTCATGAATGGCTGGAGTTCAGGACTGAGTGTTCACGGGCGCTTCTTACCCATTCGTGTACCGCAGCGCTTGAAATGGCGGCGTTGCTGCTCGACATCCAACCCGGTGACGAAATTATTATGCCGTCGTTTACTTTCGTCTCGACCGCTAACGCCTTTGTGCTGCGTGGAGGTATTCCGGTGTTTGTGGATGTTCGAGACGACACCCTGAACATCGATGAGAAGCTGATTGAAGCGGCAATTACCCCGAAGACCCGAGCCGTCTGCGTGGTGCACTATGCAGGTGTGGCCTGTGAGATGGATGAGATTCAGGCGATCTGTCAGCGATATGAGTTGGCTTTGATCGAGGATGCCGCCCAGGGTGTGATGTCGACCTATAAGGATCGTGCTCTGGGAACCATAGGCGATTACGGGGCTCTGAGCTTTCATGAGACAAAAAACATCATCTCCGGAGAAGGTGGCGCTCTCCTGATTAACGATCCTGTCGACGTTCAGAAAGCGGAAATTATTCGAGAGAAAGGTACTGATCGATCGAGGTTCTTTCGGGGGGAAGTTGATAAGTACACATGGCAGGAACCTGGATCATCTTTCCTTCCCGGGGAGCTCATCGCGGCGTTTTTATGGGCACAGTTGGAGGAAGCTGACGACATCAACGAGAGACGTCTGCTCAGCTGGAGAATATATGACCGCCTTCTTGAGCAAATGGAGCAGGCGGGAAAATTGCGTCGACCCATCATTCCCGTCGAGTGTGATCATAATGCTCACCTGTACTTTGCGGTTCTGCCGGAGGGTATTGAAAGAAAGCCGATCCTTGAGCGACTGCATGAACAGGAAGTCTACTGTCTCTTCCACTATGTGCCGCTGCACGATTCCCCGGCAGGCGAAAAGTACGGTCGTGTGCATGGCAATCTGGCGGTCACCAGGAGTCTCTCGGAGCGTTTGATTCGCTTGCCACTTTGGGTTGGTATTCCGCCGGATCATCAGGAATTTGTGGTTGATTGCCTGGAGAAAGCGATTGATCAACAGCTCTAGAGGTATAGACCATATGGTCTATACCTCCTAACACGCTGAATCAACTGGCTTTTCTATCTAAGAGCCGTCGCATTGCGATTGTGAAGGGGCTGACGCTGCAACAGGGCGCTACGAACTTGAAAATAAATCAGCTTGCTGAGGCGTGTTTTCCGATGAACCGATGCGGTTACGGTTGAGGTGACTGAGAGTTGGTAGCTACGGGTGGACTTGAACCACCGACCCCAGCATTATGAATGCTGTGCTCTAACCAGCTGAGCTACGTAGCCACAGATGTGCAGGGCGCGAATTGTCCTGATTTGCCGATTTTATGTCAAGACGGCCTCAAGCGCCCAGTAATGGCAGGCGTTTAACCGTGTGACAGGTAAGCGGGAGAGGCAGACAGTGCCGTAAAGGTTCTTTCTGCAGCCTGCCTTTGCAGGTACGGCTTCGACCTTTTTTGTAACGACTTCTGCGGTTTTGGGAACTTCCGTGCGGGTTAACGTTTTTTCAGGTTCTATCTTTAGTTCCTGCTCTTCGCTGGTATTACTCTCTCCAGGAAGGGTAATGAGCAGTGCCAGACTGAGCTTCGCAGTTACAGAAACCCCAGCGGTGAATTTTCTGGATGTGTAACGTGATTCGCGAACGATCTTGAGTCTGACTCGAATCAGAAGCGGCTGTAAATATTATGTTGTGGCCTGCAAGTCGACGTGCGGCTGTTGCAGAAGAGATTCGGCGCCTGAAAGTTGAGCTGGACCAGAGTGCAGCAGAGATAAACAAACGACAGCAAACGCTGGTAGACGGTCTCTTAACGGCCATGGAAATGCAGGTGATAGAAGCGCTACAGGCGCTGGTGAAAGAAGAAGGTGTGTCTATGCTTCTTAAAGAGTCGGCCGTTTATCACGCAGATGATTATCACAACCTTACGGATAAGTTGGCCGCCAAACTCAGTCAGTAGAGGTCAACGACACGATAGTGTGTTCCACGCCCTCTCATGGCAAAGCATCACCCATCGACGCTTCGATAATCTGGTAAACGTCTTTGCGATCAAGACTCACGTCGATGGCTTTCTTCGCTTCTGCAATTCGATTCAGGTCGATACTGCCAACCAGCGCAACAGGGTTAGAAGGATGTGCCAGGACAAAAGCCAGACTGATGGTTGCCAGATCGACACCCTCGCGTTCGGCCAGTGATTGAAGAACTGTTGCTAACTCTTCTGGGATGTTTTTTTGTCCCGCGAGCTTTCCGCCCGCAAGTGGGCTCCATGCCAGCACGAGTTGCTTGTGCTGCATACACTGATCAAAGGTGCCATCGAATAACGGATCGATATGTAATGCTGAGAACTCGGGTTGCTGGCAGATAATTTCGCCAGGTAGATAATGCATCAATGCTGCCGTCTGGCTCGGCAGATAGTTTGAAACACCAAGAGCCTTTACCTTGCCACTTTGTTTCAGATTCTGCAGAACGCGAGCGGTTTCCTCAGGATGCGTCAGCATGTCTGGCCTGTGTATCAGGTAGAGGTCGAGTTGATCGACGCATAAACGCTTCAACGAAGCTTCACACGCTGCTTCAAGATAGGCTGAGTCGTAGGGCACACCGGGAATGATCCCGCCTTTTGAGACAAGGACCATTTGGTCTCGAAGCGTAGGTGCATCGGCAAGCACCTGCCCCAGTAGTTCTTCGCCGGACCCAAACGCAGTACCACCCCAGTCGAGGCCATACACATCTGCAGTGTCGATCAGGTTCATGCCGTTATCGAGAGCAGTCTCGATGCGTGCTCGAGCATCGCTCACACTCATATTGATCAACCGCCAGCAGCCGTAACCCAATGGGCCGACGCTGATCTCTTTTGTCAGTTGTCTTGGCGAGTTGTTGATCAGGCTTGTCATTGATCTTCAGTCCTGTTGCGTTGAGGTGAGGCCCACCTGGTTTACGTCGAAATTGGCGGGCAGGATGTCAGCCACATTCACAGGTTCACCGCGTTCGATAGAGACCGGGGCAGCTTCACCCAGGACGACAGACCAGAGTCCATCTGCCAGCGTCGGTCCCGTGGGTTCATCCTGTGTGATCTGGTTGACGAAACTCTGGTGCTCGAAATAGGTAGAGCCGTAATGGCCAGCCTGGGCGATATAGCTTGGATAATCAGGTTGGGTTACGCCTGATGGCCCATTCTCACCACGCCAGATTTCCAGTCGATTTTCGTTCTCACCACCCGGCAGAGCGCTTTCGGTTGCGTGTAAACGACCCGACTCGTCACAAACGGTGAGTGCCTCTCGAGTACCTGGTGCGAACATGCAGAGTGAAAAAGTCGCCAACGACTCCATGATTATACAGGACAACGACCTGTGATTGGTCCAGTCCGTCAGCCTGCTGGTTGTCATAACTGAAATTCTTGAAGTTGACGACTTGGTGACCAGCGGCGAATACCTGCTGCGGTAATCCACCAGCAATGAGATTCATCAGGACAACATAGTGGCAGCACTTTTCAACGAGGGTGCCGTCAGTCTTGGCGCTGAACTTTGTCTCAGGTGACGATCCTGGTCCTTAAGGTAGGGTAGGGCTTTACCTCGTTTGAAAACTCGACTTTCGTCGACGGTTTTTTTCACTGAGACGGCGCTCGGTTTGTTTGATGAAACCTGGTGTCAGCCAGCTGATGGAACCTCGAAGCCGGGTTTCAGGACCGGCTTGACGTTCCCCACCGTGATCAGGGATTCAACGCAGTCTCGGATGGATTCGTCGAGTGTGCGGAAGTCCATGTCGAGCGTTGCGACGATGCGATCGTTACGTAATTCACACCCAGCCCAGATCGCTCTGAGCTCCGCTTCTCTCGCCTGGATTTTTTCAGGGAAGGGGTCAACCAGCGTCGCGCCTGCAAAACCGAGTTCCGGCATGAGGCGATCAATGCTGGCACAGATGTCTTCAACATTTCGGGTTTCGGTCGACCAGGCGATTAAGCGCTCGCCATTGCCTACTCGGTCGCTCTCCAGCATACGGATGTGGGCTTCGGCAACATCTCTGACGTCAACGGTGAACCAGGGTCGATAAGCACCAACGACATTCTGCGAGTACTCACCGAGCAGCATGGTCTCGATGTTGTGCTGCCAGGGGCCGAAGTTTTTTTGGTGTGCTGAGAGAATGGGCCCAACATTGTCAGCAGGGCAGCAGGTAATGGCATCCCATCGGCCGCTTTCTTCACCCGCGTCTGAAAAAATACGTTCTGCGAGGACCTTGCCGATGGAATAACCCTGTCCGCGTTCGGGGGTGCGTTTTGGGTTCTGTTCATCCGGGTAGCGGTCTTCGTAGAGTACGGGGCGCCTTACGAGTTCCTGCATGTCCTGCTCCGATATCACAGCGGCAATGCTGGAAGTCACCACAACCCGGTTCACGGTAGCTGATTCATTCACACTCTTGATGATGTGATCGCAGACGCGCCTCACGTAGCCTTCATCATCGTAGGTGGAAACATGTGAAAGATGAGCCACCCCATGGCAGCCCTTGAAGATTTCGTCAAAGCAGCCGTCATCATCCAGGTTCGCGGAGTGCAGGGTTAATCTGCGCGTGGCGTAACCCGGCATGGCCTTAAGAAATGCCGTCTTTTTGTCGTCGTCTACATCCCTGACGCAGGCTCGTACGCGGTAGCCTTTATCCAGTAACAGTCTGACTACCCAACCTCCGATAAACCCGGCGCTGCCGGTAACAGCGACGGTGCCGCCCTTTGGAATTGGTGCCATGCCATATCTCCTTGATCATCTTCCCAGGCTGACCACAACCTGCCGTTTTCTTGTCCCGCTATAAAGTGAGCGCCTAAGCATTATACGGTAGCCGAAAGTTAACACGGGACGACTGCTGTCATCTCGGCGTCGCCAGCCCTGGGATTTGCCTGTAATCCCTTTTTTCCGAGGATTTATAAACAAATTGAAATGAGTTGGGCACAGAATTTCGGCGATATGTCTCTACAATCCAATCTCGGGTCGATCGAATCCGTCATCGAATAGGCCTTTGGTTTCGGGTTCTCTTGTTCTTCTGCCGGTTTCTGTGGCACAACGTACTCGCGCAGTTTGCGGTTCTACGGAAGGCCCCCCATGAGAAAACCCCATGAAGCCGGGTCAGGTTGACGCTTGGTCTGGGCACCAGTGCTGCCAGACGCCCCATTAACGCCATGGAGTTGCTTTACACGCTGTTCCGAAGGGTTTGGACTGGCATCGGCTTTAGCATAGCATTCAGAAAACTTGCAGGAGTATGAAGATGACCGAAGAAGCCATTATTGATCCTGATCGCCCCATCATTGACCCACACCATCACCTCTGGCAAGGCAGCAGGCTGGGAGGTAAGTATCTGGTGGAAGATTTGCACGCGGATACAGAGTCCGGCCATAACATCGTGAAAACCGTGTTTGTTGAGTGTGGTGCATCTTATCGAGAAGAAGGTCCCGAACACCTGCGCCCTCTTGGCGAAACAGAATTTGTCATTCAGCAGGCAAAGCGGAGTGAGCGTAAAGACGGTGCGGTGATCGCCGGTATTGTCGGCCGCGCTGATCTGGGCCTGGGTGACGGTGTGCGCGAGGTGCTCGAAGCGCATCTTGAACTGGGCGAAGGACGGTTTCGCGGCATCCGTCACGCAGGTGCGAGAGATCCGCATCCAGAAGCCTTGATGATTGCTGGTCGAGCGCCCGAAGGATTGTATGCCGATGGGGAATATCGAACCGGTATGAAGGTATTGGGTGAAATGGGACTGACCTTTGACACCTGGCACTATCATCATCAGAACCCTGCCTTCGCTGAGCTGGCCCGCGCGTGTCCGAACACGCAAATGATCCTGGATCACTTCGGTACGCCGCTCGGCGTAGGTCCATACGCAGATAAGCGTGAAGAGATATTTGAACAATGGAAGAAGGACATAGCTGAGATTGCGAAGTGCGATAATGTCGTCGCGAAGATTGGCGGAATGGCGATGCCCGATAACGGATTCGGCTGGCACGATCAAGACGAGGCTGTGTCTTCAGACGAATTTGTTGAGGCGCAAAAACGCTATTATCTTCATACCATAGAATGTTTCGGTGCTGACAGATGCCTGATGGAAAGCAATTTTCCTGTCGATAAGATGTCGATCTCCTATCCAGTGCTCTACAACGGTCTCAAAAAAATTGTTGCTGAATTTTCAGAGGATGAGAAACACGCGATGTTTTACGGTAATGCAGAGCGAGTGTACCGACTGGCCTGAACTGAAATGAGATCGCTCTAAAACAGGGCATCGGCTATAGTGTTCGACGACGACATGGGGTGAAAATGTCTAAAGGCCAAATTTCAATCTTCAGCTTTGACAGTCTGGTGTATCGACTGGTCTGGCCTCTTTTGATTTTGCTCATTGGACTAATGGGTGTGGGTATCGTGTTCGCGCCCAGTATGACTGACGCCAACAGCATTGTGACCAACGAAAATTGGTCGGTGACGCTCGCTAATCAGATTCGAACACATGAGTCTGCGCAATTGGCGCGAGGTTATACGGGTGATCCAGAGAAGTTTCATGAGGCCTCTTTGGATCTTAGTCGTTCGGACATGTCGGCTAGGATGTTTGGGCTTGCTTATCTAGAAGATGACTTTGAACGCAATGCGAGTAAAGCTCTGAGTGATTCCAGTCGCGAAGCGTACGGCGAGCTCTTTGATCGCGATACCAATGCTTATTCAAGAACCGCAGTAAAAGAGACGCTCTACGAGCAGGGTTGTGTTGATTGCCATATAGCGCAAACAGTAGGAGGTAATACCCGTTGGAAACTGGATGATCCCGCCGGTTACTACGAGTTCAGCTGGTCCATGGTGGATACGATTGAAAACGGCACTCGAATTATCTGGGCGAATGTAGGCGGCCTCTCGTTTATGCTGCTGTTCATGATTGGTCTGCTCTGGTTCATTTTTTATCAGTCTATTACTCGGCCCCTGCAAAAAGTGACTGGCACCGCCATGTCGATCGCTAAGGGGCAGTTGGATGAGTCGCTCGGTAAAGAGTCCGATAATGAGGTCGGTCGTATGGCGCAGTCCGTTGAAGAGATGCGAAGACGGCTGCGCGAAATCATTATGAATCTTCGCGTGGGTGCGGATGACCTAAATCGGCTGACTTATTCGGTTTATCAAGGAAACAACGACCTCAATAACCGAACTCAAGCTCAGGCAAGTGCGCTGGAAGAAATCACTGCAACGATAGGCGGCATTACGACGGGTACCAAAGAGAGTTCTAATGGTGCGGTAACGCTAAAAGAAATGGCACGAGAAGCCGGTGTCAAGGCGAATGAAGGTACTGAAGTGGTGGGAGATGCGATTACTGCGATGCGGGCAATTGGCGATGCCAGTAGTCAGATACAGACGATGATTGATCTGATTGACGACATGTCTTTCCAAACAAATCTATTGGCACTTAATGCCGCGGTAGAAGCCGCAAGAGCAGGTGAGAACGGCAAAGGCTTTGCTGTGGTAGCGAATGAAGTGAGGAATCTCGCGACGCGAAGCGCCACGGCAGCAAGCGAGATCAAGAGTCTGATCCAGAATAGTAATGAGCGAGTGAACGACGGTGTTCAGTTAGTGGAAGACTCAGGCCAGGTTCTGTCCAGTATCGTGGAAGCCATTTCGCGGGTCTCTGAAACAAGTGAGCTGCTGGTAGCGAGCAGTCAGGAACAAATGGTCCGGGTCCAGGAAATTGATTCTGCCATTCAACAAATCGACAATATGACCCAACAGAACGCTGCGTTAGTTGAGCAAGTTTCGACGATCTCAGAGGAAATGGGATCTAAAGCAGCAGACCTGAAGAGCAGCGTTGCCTATTTTGAGACGGGTTCAGAAGTTGATGATGCTGTTGGTCAACTGCTCCCAGAAAGTGGTGCTTACGTAGAGCACATTCCACGTTTGGGCAGGCACGATGAGTGATCCCCAGAAACTTCTGGACACAGCGCCTTAGCATAGTCTGGACGAATTCCATGGAAGAAACCGCCTCACGGTGGATGGTGCTCGCCTGGATCAATCCATGTCGTTCAACCAGCTGCCGATGAGACAGCCGGTCACGGAACTTACAACAAGACCGGTAAGAAGACAGCTAACCAGGCAAAGAGGAGGACGCCTCCAAAGAACTGGTGGGCTCTGATGATCCTGGTTAAGTACTGGATACGCTCGGGGTCATCGGTATCAGATCGCCAAACCGAACTCATCATCGTGTCCAGTCCGATGATGATGACAATGATAGGTGCGCTAGCGGGAAGAATGCCGCTAAAAAACAGATGCCAACTGGCAGAGAGGTCCGGACCTGTTGCAAGGGGCATCAGCAAGGTAAAAACCGCCGCGGTCCCATGGAGCATATTCCTGAGCAGGCCCATTTCGCGCAAATTGAGAAGTAATGTCTGCATAAGCGTATTATACGCAGCAGAAGTCTTGTTGGAGTGGTCTATGTCGGAAATTGTCTGGAAAGAAATTGATAGCGCCCTGGTAGCGGAACTGGAGTTCAAAGATTTCGTGGATGCGTTTGCCTTTATGACAGAAGTAGCCGCCCTGGCGGAAGAGCACCAGCACCATCCGGAATGGTCAAATGTTTACAACCGAGTTTCCATTCGCCTGACGACCCATGATGCCGGCAATTCGGTAACGGAGAAAGATAGAGCATTGGCTGAAGCGATCGCCGCCGCCACATCAGCAACGTTAGTGAAAGGCTAGCCGAAGTCCCTTGGCCCGATAATGTCCAGGACAAACTGTTTCAGCTCTTCAGCCAGGTAAGGCTTTTTCAGGAAAGCAGATCTGGTTTTTGGGGGAAGCTGGTCCAGTGCATCGCTCTCGTTAAAACCACTGGAGAAAACCACGGGGATACTTCTATCGATGTCGTGAATCTCCAGGTAAGCCTCGAGTCCTGTTTTCACCGGCATCATCAAATCAAGAATGACGAGATGAAGATCCTGGTGATGCTCTCTGAAGAGATCGATGGCAACCTGGCCATCCGCTGCACTTATTACTCGATAACCTGATTCTTCAAGAACCAGGGTAGCCAGCTCCCTGATATCTGATTCATCGTCTGCGAAAAGAATAATGCCGGATCCTCCCTCTGAGTTTGTGTCATCCTGTCTCAGTCGTTCAGCCGTTGGTTTGGATTCGCTTTTCGGTAGTAGCATCGTCACCGACGTGCCCTCACCGGGCGTTGAAGTGATTTCAATGGTGCCATCGTGTCCTCGAATGATTCCAAGCACAGCAGATAAACCCAGACCATGTCCGGTTTCTTTGGTCGTAAAGAACGGGTCGAACATGTGTTGCAGTGTATTTTCATCCATCCCTTGACCGTTGTCTTTGATAACAACCATCACGAAAGCGCCAGGTGCAACTTCCTCGATAAAATTTCGTGTTCGCAGCTGTTCTTCGCCAAAAAAGCGGGTCGATATTTCTGCGGCAATCTCTCCGTCTGCAGGATCAACTGCCTCTCCGGCATTGGTTATCAAGTTCATGAGAACCTGTCGAATTTGAGTGACATCCCCCTGAACAACGGTATCACTGTCGTCGCTGGTGATGGAGATGCTTACACCCTTCGGAAGAGAGATATCGAGGAGTGACTGCATATCATCAACCATCTGTTCAAGATTAAATGGTTCGATGGTGAACTGACCCCGGCCCGAATAGGCAAGCAGTTCAGAGCAAAGTTCTGCTGCCCGCTCTACAGTGGTCATGAGACGGTCGATGGAAACCACAGGCTTTGAATCGGGTGGTAGCGTTTTACGTGCGAGATCTGCATTCAGCATGATCACATGCAGGAGGTTGTTGAAGTCGTGTGCGATCGCGCCTGCCAACATGCCAAGGCTTTCCAGACGCTGGGACTCGTGTGCCTTGTTACCTTCGGCGACCTGTCTTTGCTGCTCGAGCATACGAGAGGTGACGTCGACAACGACGCCATGCAGCAGGTCATGGCCTTCCATTGTTGTGCCGGATTCGAGAACAAACATCCAATAGGTTGGTTTGTCCGTCGCGATTCGAAAGTCGCCTTCGACACGATCTCGTGCGGCCGACTCCGCTTTCGCTAACAGTTCGAATCTGGCGCGATCGGATTTATGGATGAGTTCATACAATCCCTCTATACCGTCCGGGACCGTTAAGCCGTAGCGCTCGAAAAAGTCTCTAGACCCATCAACAACGCCAGAAGAGAGGTTGATATTCAGGGTTCCAGCGCCAGCAATCTCAAGTGCCATTCTGCCTTGCTTTTCCAGCTGGCTGGAGATGATTTCCGCGTGAATCTTTTCGGAAACGGCGACGCCAAGGTCCTGGTCGAGTTGGGTCAACTTTTCTTCTGCTGCTTCGATTTGCAGCAGTTGGTTCAGCGTGGTTCGAATGCTGTCCCGGTAGGAACTAGAGAGTGAGTCAACAATGAGGGCGAGCAGCGTCAGTAACATGGCAAGTGTTACGATTGATCGGTACTCCAAGTCGACTTCTTTGACCACCATCAGCATCCAGGCGGTAAAGAACATCAGTAGCATGTTCAATCCGTAAACCGCCCAGAACTGTTTTCGCCGAGGTAGGAAGCCAGCGAGGCAGGTAGGAAACATAATCAGGGCGAGCATTTGCATGTTGCCCGGACTTTCCTGGTAGATGGTGCCGGTAGCCAGGACAGCACAGGCACCGATTGTGCCGTAGATGCTGGCAAGTACGTAGCCCCTGTCAAGAATCAGGTAAAGAACGCCGATAATAAACAGACAGGCGACGTTTCGAAGAAACGGCTCCAGGGTTTCCTCTGCGGTGGCGAAACCAGGTAGAAAGATAATAAGCAGCAGCGCGGTGCAGGTTAGGAGTGCGACAAGTTTATAAAAACCGCGAAGCAGCTCGGCCTGCTTGACGAGAATCAGGTGCTCGGGAAGGAGACGACGCCTGTCATCCATGAAGTGGGGTTCACATTGAAATTGCGCTTATCGGCAAAATACCACTTTGTGATGGCGGGTTCCACGGAGGCTTTTTATCCCTCGATCTGGGTTGTGTAGACAACCTCAGTGTTGCGAGGTTGGCCGTCGCTCCAATCGGCGTTTTTGTATGCAACAAAGGCGAGGAGCACGAGGGTCCATTTCAGAAACTTTCGAATGTACATGTCATCAATACCCGCTGTTGAATAGGAATGTCAGGATATTGAAGTTTGTCGGGAGACGTTTTGAAGTACGTCACAATTTGTTGCACCGTTCGTCGCCTTATAGTGTTCTTCCGATGAAAGGTCGGACGAACGGTCGGAACCGCGTGTTTTAACCGAGCGCGAGGATGAAGAGCAATGGGATCACAGGGATCATATAGGTGTACCCCCGATTCGCGTGTGCACGAGCAAACGAGGGCTCGATGTCAGTTGCAGCTTCGAAGTCCCGTATTGCGAGAAAGTCAGTGCCGGCTTTTCGATAGAGCAGTCCGCGATTGTAAAATGCCCTGGCATGTTGATCGTTCAGCTCAATGGTCCGGGAGTAGTCTGCAATGGCCTCGTCATTATCCTTTCGTTCATGATGCAACAGAGCGCGAGAATAATAGTAGTCGGCCTCGTTAGGCTTCAGTGAAATAGCTTGACCATAATCGGAGTACGCATCCGCGAAGCGTTTCAGCTCTTTGTTGGCTCTCCCGCGACTGTAGTAGATAGACGCCATTTCATTAGTCTCGTCTGTCATCGTCAGTGCGGTGCTGAAATCCTCGATGGCCCGACGGTAGTTCCCGCCTCTCTGGTGAGCGAAAGCCCGGAAGTAATAAGCCTGCATGTAAGCAGGATCAAGCTCGATCGCTTTGTCGAAGTCTGCAAGCGCTTCCTCGTAGTCACCTTTCATGGAATAACTGAGTCCGCGATTCGCGTATGCGGTCACATAACCGGGCGCGAACTCGATGGCCTTGGAGTAGTTAGCGATAGCGTTTCGCTGCTCTCCGGAATCGTAGTAAGTCAGACCTAAAAGAAGGTAGGTCCTTGCAACACGGCTGAGTTCTTCAGAAAGGCAGGCGCTCAGCACGTCGATCGCTTCATCCAGGCGATCAGACATGCGAATCTCGTTGGCGCGATCATTACAGTCAACTTGCTCTGCCTGGGAGGCAAATGGCATCAGCAGGAGGAATACAATCAGCAGCTTCTTCATGGCTATCGTTAAGATTGAAGTGATGGCGAAACCTTACACCAATCGATGGTTCGGGTCAGGTTTTTGGCAGGATTCGAGCTGCGAGACCACCGATGCCGCGAACCAGCCACCGTGGCTGATGTTGCGCCCAGGTGAGAGCAACCTGATTTGCCGCTCCGGGTATCCGAAGAACCTCTCGGCTCATGACGGCGTCGAAAGTTTCTTTGGCGACTTCGCTTGAGCTCGACATCATAAAGGGCGGCAGGTTTGCAGCGAGAGCGGTATCTACCATGTCCGTTTTTGTCATGCCCGGGCAGACTGTTGTGACACTGACACCGGAACCTCGCAGGTTCTCCGACAAAGACTCTGACAGCGACAGCACATAGGCTTTGGTGGCAGCGTAGAGGTCCATGCCGGGAACCGGATGAAAGGCAGCCACGGAAGCGATGTTCGTAATACGCCCATGACCTCGGGATTGCATGTGCCTGGCAAACTGCTGGGTGATGCGGGTCAGGGCCGTGATGTTAAGCCCGATAGTTTGTGCGACATCGTCGTCTGTAAGATCAGTGAAAGCGCCTTCCACCATCATGCCAGCATTGTTTACGACAATATCGACCGCACTTTCATGCGCTGAGATGGCCCCTAAAAAGGCGTCGATGCCGGCACCGTTCGACAGATCCGAGGCGATGACCGTCACATTCTGTTCGGAGAGTTCAGATTTTAGTGCTTCTAATCGATCTTCCCGGCGAGCGGTGATGATCAGGTCAAAACCTTCGTCGTGAAATTTTCTCGCGATGGCCTCGCCAATACCGGAGGAGGCGCCGGTGATGAGTACGGTTCCACGGCTCATTGCTTGCCATCCGCGCCTTTATCATCGGCGTGGTCAGGACGCACATTTCCGGTCATCATGCGCTGCAACCACTGCTGGTAGGCAAGCATGGGCTGCACGGCACCGGTGACCATCTCGTTGAACATGGTTTGGCCCGATTCAGCCATCTGTTTCTGCGCAGCCTTCAGCATTTCCTCCTGAAGTCCCTCAACGTTTGGAAGGCCGAGAAATTGGCGGAGCTCTTCAGGCGTAACGTCAAAGTCGATTGTAATTTTCATGAAAGTCCCTCTTGTCAGCGTGTCGCGTTCGATAAGTGCGTGATGCTGCGTTGCAACATTATCAGGATGCTGGCTTTCGTTGCAACCAGCATAAGTTTGCAACTTTGACAGAAACTGGCGAAACTTCATTGTTCATTGCACAAAACCGTGAAAGGTAATCATGCGAGCATTCAAGAAGTACCCGAATCGTCGGCTCTACGATATCGAAGAAAGCAAGTACGTGACCGTCGAGGATATCCGCAAGATTATCCTGAATGGTGAGTCGATTTCTGTCGTGGATTCCAAAACTGAGAAAGATCTGACCCGAACGGTGTTGATGCAAATTATCTCGGAACAGGAAGGTGAAGGGCACGAACCCATTCTCACCAATCGTGTGCTTGAGCAATTGATTCGCTTTTATGGCGACGCCATGCAGAGCATTGTTGGCCGTTATATCGAGCAGAGTATTATGACGTTCCTCGAACATCAGGACCGTTATCAGAGAAGTGTGCGAGATCTGACCAGCGGCGATCCGCTGAAACTGATGCGAAATGCCATGGAACAGAACATGGAGTTCTGGAACCGTATGGCGGGATCTGCCCTCAGGCCGGAACGTGCGCAGCAGGAACGCCCCCGCGAAACCGCACCGGATGGCGCCTCGGACATCAATCAGGCCGACAAAAACTAAGCGGTTAGGAGCTGATGATAGTTGGGGATGACAATGTCTGCTTCGACGAGATCTTCGGCGTTTGTGTAAGGGCTCTCGATCGCAACTACGGTCATACCGGCAGCTTTAGCTGCCATAACACCGTTTCTTGAATCTTCAAATGCGAGTGTTCGGCTTGGATCGACGCCCATGCGTTCTGCACATAAAAGAAAAATATCCGGTTCAGGTTTACCCCGCCGCAGCGCGTCATCGTCCCCACAGACGATAGTCTTCACTAGAGGTGTCCAGTCTCTGTTTCCGAGTTTCAGTTCGCATAGGTGGCTGTGGGAACTGGTGGCGATACCGGTGGGAACCCCGCGTTCGTTCAAGTGCTGGATGTAGAGACCGGCGCCATCAATTTCCGGAGCCGTTGGAAACAGTTCCCCCAGGTGAACTTCTCTTGCCGCCAGCATTTCTTCTGGCGTCATTGGCAGATCAAATGCTTCGATGGTCAGCTGGGCGCTGCGTCGGGAATCACCACCCATGACTTTTCTCTTCAGCGCCATGGTGTAGGTAGCGCCAAATGGGTCGAGGACTCTTTGAGTGGCCTCGGTATAAAGGGGTTCGGTATCCAGTAATGTCCCGTCGAGGTCGAAAATCGCGGCTGCTGGATTATTCAGTTGTTCGATGCTCACGAGCTGTTCTCCAGAAATTCAGCGGCCAGGGACTCAATAACCTCATGTGGGATGATGCCTTCTGATACTGAGATCTGGTGAACGGCTTCTTTGGCGAGATTGGTGAGGTTAAACAGTGTCAGCTGATCCATTGTGATGGTTTGTCCCCGTTCCACAATGATGTGGGTCAGCAGGAAATTCAGTGCTTCCTCTTTGGAAATTCTATCTTTGTGCATGCTGCTCATGGTGCGCGATATTGGCAATTCTGCTCAGCAACCTCAAGAGGCTCATTTGTCACTACGTATCAACAGCCGTGACCCAGCGAATCAGTTGTCGATCGACGCCAAAGCCCTTAGCGGGAGACGCAAAAGCCCTTAGCGGGAGACGCAAAAGCCCTTAGCGGGGGACGCAAAAGCCCTTAGCGGGTTGTCGCACAGCAGCCAGAAATCGCGACCAAAAATAGAAACGCCGGGCAGCACCCGGCGTAAGTTGAGTCTGTAGCGGGCTGTTCCCCCCCGGACAGCGACCGCGTGGAGGAACCGGTCAACCGCTACAAACTCCTTCCCCCAAAGCCAGTCAAGTGAGTTTTAAGGTAAGTTCCCGGTCCGTTACGAAACGTTCAACGGAGAATTTCTTCAAAGTTGTGGTCTATTGTTCGTGGTTTTAATATTGCCCGTCTTTCTGGGAAGTCGAAAAAGAGGTAAAGGACTTCATGATAGAAGTGAGTCATCTATCAAAACACTACGGCGACTTCGTCGCGGTAAATGACCTGAGCTTTAGGCTCGTCCCCGGTGACATACTGGGGTTCCTTGGCCCGAACGGTGCCGGGAAGTCGACAACAATGAAGATGTTGACCGGTTTTCTCAGGCCAACTTCCGGTGACATCAGTATCTGGGGCAGCGATGTCTGGACCGATACCCTGGCCGCGCAGTCACATATTGGCTACTTGCCCGAAGGCGCACCGGCTTATGAGGAAATGACACCCCTTGGATTCCTGAACTTTATCGCGGAGGCGAGGGGATTGTCGGGGCCAGATCGGGATGACGCGGTCTCAAAGGCGAGCGCAACCATGTCCCTTGAAAGTGTGCTGAATCAGAAGATTGAAACCCTGTCTAAAGGCTTCAAGAGGCGGGTCGGCATGGCGCAGGCGATTCTTCATGATCCGGATGTTCTGATCCTGGATGAGCCGACCGACGGCCTTGATCCTAATCAGAAACATGAAGTGCGCGAAATGATCAAAGGACTGTCGAAAGAGAAGATCGTGATCGTCTCCACACACATCCTGGAAGAGGTCACTGCCGTCTGCAACCGGGTTATGGTGCTGGCCGGCGGTGCCATTGTGTCCGATGGCGCGCCTGAAGATCTGTTGACCCTGAGTCGCCATCACGGAGCGGTGACCCTTGAACTCATAGAAATTACCGAAGAACTGACGAGTGCTTTTCAAAGTCTCGATGGCGTAGATGAAGTGGAACGTGAAGACAACAGGCTTACCTTGATGCCTGTGTCTGATGTCACTGATCTTTTTAGCAGAGTAATGAGTTTTATCCGCGAGAAAGATGTGACGGTTACCGCGGCCTTTGTCGAACAGGGTCGCCTGGATGATGTCTTCCGAACATTAACGGAAGGAGACGCACAATGAATATCGGCGTTGTTCTGAAACGGGAGCTGTCTGGCTACTTCGCGACGCCGGTTGCCTACGTCTTTATTTTTATCTTTCTGGTGCTTGCTGGTGTGTTCACATTCTATGTCGGTAACTTCTATGAGCGACAGCAGGCTGACCTGGTGCCGTTCTTTAGTTTCCATCCCTGGCTGTACCTGTTTCTGATTCCCGCCATTTCCATGCGTCTCTGGTCCGAAGAACGCAAGTCGGGAACCCTGGAACTGTTAATGACGTTGCCACTATCTCGCTGGGATATTGTGCTCGGCAAATTCCTCGCCGC
This sequence comes from Pseudomonadales bacterium, assembly GCA_017642855.1. Classification (GTDB taxonomy): domain Bacteria; phylum Pseudomonadota; class Gammaproteobacteria; order Pseudomonadales; family Azotimanducaceae; genus UBA9659. Next base: position 57,759 of record JAEPOO010000004.1, on the reverse strand, counting down.
GTGGCTCTTTGCCGGTATTGCGCTTGTGCTGACTTTTCCTATCTGGCTCACCGTGAACTTTCTTGGTCATCCAGACAATGGCGTCATCCTTGCGAGCTATATTGGTAGTTGGCTCATGGCCGGTGGCTTTCTCGCGATTGGTTCCTGCATGTCTGCACTGACTCGGAGCCAGGTTGTTGCTTTTGTATTGTGTGGTTTTGTCACGCTCATGTTTGTGATGGCGGGCTTCCCGCTGGTCCTGGATATTGTCCGCGGCTGGCTGCCACTCTCGCTGGTGGATGTGATCGCCTCCTTAAGTTTTCTGACGCACTTCAATGCGATTTCCCGTGGCGTCTTAAGTTTGCAGGACTTCCTGTATTTCATCTCGATGATTCTCGCCTGGTTGTTCGCCACATCCATTGTGCTCGATCTGAAGAAGGGAGGTTGATAATGAAATTGAACGCAACACTTTCCCTGATTTTACTTGTCGTGAGCTTCCTCTTGTTCACACTCGTGAATAATTGGTTGTTCAGCAGCGCGCGATTGGATCTGACGGAGAACAACCTGTTCACGGTGTCGGAAGGCACGCGAGAAATAATTGGGGAGCTTGAAGAGCCGATAAATCTCTACTTCTTTTTTTCTGACAAGGTCAGTGAAGATCTCACCTCCCTTAGAGCCTATGCCGGTCGAGTGCAAGAGATGCTTGAAGAATACGAGCTGATTGCGGGCGGCAATATCCAACTGCGTGTCATTGACCCGGAGCCTTTCTCTGAGGAAGAGGATGAGGCTGCGACTTTTGGCCTGCAAAGTGTCCCGATAAACCAGGCGGGGGACGAACTTTACTTTGGGCTCGCTGGAAGCAACGCCCTTGATGGGGAAGAAATTATTCCCTTTTTCCAGCCAGATCGTGAAGAGTTTCTTGAGTATGAAGTCACCAAACTGATCCACGCCCTGGGTACGGACAATCGACCGGCTATGGGGATTTACTCAAGTCTGTCGGTTGAGCCGAGTGTTGATCCTCGAACATTTCAACAAAATCCGGGGTGGGTTTTTCGTTCCCAGCTCGAGGAGCTTTTCCAGATCCAAACCCTCGAGACGCTCGACTCGGGTGAATTGACGCCACTGGATCTGTTGTTGCTGGTTCACCCGAAACAACTTTCGGACACCGACTTATACTCGATCGACCAGTTCGTCATGAATGGCGGCAAACTGATTGCCTTCGTTGATCCGATGGCAGAGATGGATCAGCCTGAAAATCCCGGTATGCAAATGCCTGGCAACAACAGCTCAGACATCAACCGGCTCAGTCAGGCCTGGGGTGTTTCCATGAGGGAAGGCCAGGTGCTCGGAGATCCGGAGTATGCGTTGCTGGTGGGTGGTGCGGACGGGAGACCGGTGCGACATCTTGGTATCGTTGGATTCACCCCTGAGAATCTGTCCCAGGATGATGTGGTCACCGCAAACCTAGAGGTCATCAATATGTCCACGGTCGGCATTCTTGACGTGGATCTGGCGGACGGCGTCATTGCCGAACCGTTAATCGTCTCCAGCGATCAAGCGGGTTCTCTGGACGCGATACAGTTCCAATTTCTGCAAAACCCAGAGGAGCTGCTGGCTGGGTTCGCACCCCTCGGGGAATCATTAATTGCAGCGGTGCGTCTGTCTGGAAAGGGCAAAAGTGCGTTTCCTGACGGTCCTCCGGAAGGCATCGACGCAGGCGATCATGTCGGCGAAACCGATGCGTTACAGGTCGTGTTGATTGCTGACTCGGACATGCTGTCAGACCGGCTTTGGGTGCAGGTCCAAAATTTCTTTGGGCAACAGATTGCCAGTGCCTTTGCTGACAATGGCAGCTTCGTCACAAATCTGGTCGATAACCTCAGCGGGAGCAGTGCGTTGATTAATGTGCGTTCCAGAGGTCAGTATTCTCGACCGTTTGAAATTGTCGAAGATCTGCGTCGGGATGCAGAATCGCAATATCTGCAGTCGGCGGAAGACCTTCAGGCGCAGTTGGCCGAAACGGAGCGCCAGCTTTCTGAAATTGAATCTGCAAGATTGGAGGAGGGGCTGTTTACTTTGACCCCTGAGCAAGAAGAAGCGCTCGACCAATTCCAAGACGAGAAGTTGCGTATCCGCAAAGAGTTGCGAGATGTTCGCCACCAGTTGGATAAAGACATCGAACAGTTAGGCAGCTTGCTCAAGCTGATGAATATCCTGGTCATGCCTTTGTTGCTGACGGGTCTGCTTCTCGGTATTCGGGTTCTCGGTCTCGCTCGAACAGGAAGCCGCTCATGAATCAGAACCAGAAGCTGGTTGGTCTCATCCTATTGGCGATCGCGGTCACGGTCATGATGCTGCAGAACCCCGAAGACAGCAGCACGAGGGAAGCAGAAAAAGCTTTGCCGGATATTGAGCTTGCAGAAGTGACTTCATTGACGCTGGCTTCAAGAGATCAAACTGTTACCGTGACAAAAGGGGCCGGCGGCTGGCAGGTCGCAGAAAAACACGACTATCCGGCAGACTTTACGGTACTTTCAGGATTCTTGACGCAGTTGTCTGAGCTAACGATCGCCGAGGGGAAAACATCAAAACCTGAGAATCATTCGCGCCTGGGCGTAGCTGACTCGGGAGATGGAGAAGGTGTCCGAATCACCCTGCAGCCTGGAGGCCAGGCACTTGTCGTCGGTAACGAACTCGGTGGCCGAGGCAGTTTCTTTCGATTCGCCGGAGAAGCCCAGGTCTATCTGAGCCAGCAGGTGTTGGAAATGGATCTTGATCCCCTGGCCTGGATTGACCCGATTATCATCAATATCGATTCGGATTCCGTTCGTCATGTTTCCATCGCGACGGCCAATGCGGGTTTCCTGAGTGCGAGTTGGGAAGAAGAATCAAAGGCACTGTTGATCAACGACATTCCCGAGGGTGAAAAGCTGAGGTACGAAACCATTGGGGATACGCTGGGCAGGCTTTTGGTCAATGTGAGGTTGCTGGATGTAGAACCTTATATGGATGGGCTTTTTGTCGATCCGACGGTCACGCGTATGACGCGCAAAAATAAGGATATGATCGAAGCGAAGACGGTCCAATCGGGAGAGGAGTATTGGTTGCACCTCAGCACGGAAGACGCGTGGCAATACCGAATCAACGATTCCACTTATCGTGATCTCAATAAAACGATGGACGATATGCTTCAGGTACCGGAAGCAGAAGGGGGTCTGCAATGACACACGGTTATGATTTTCTTGAGATAACCAAAGACGGTCATATCGCGACGGTCACTCTGAATCGGCCAGATAACTTAAATGCGCTCAGTTCTGGCCTCATGAAAGAAATCGAACAGGTCTCGCGTAGCTTTCTCGAAGATGAGGCGTCCCGCGTGGTTGTTTTCAGAGGCGCTGGTAAACACTTCAGTGCAGGCGCTGACCTGAAAGAACAGGCGGTACCCAGCAATCTTGTGATGCAGCGTCGTACCTCCGGCCTGGGTGGCAGGATGATCAAAGCCATACTAGACATTCCCCAGGTAACCATAGCGTCTGTCCATGGCGCGGCGCTTGGGGGTGGTGCCTGTATTCCCACTGCATGTGACTTTCGTGTGGCTGCTGATGACGCGTTTTGTGGCTACCCGGAAGTAAATCTTGGTATTAACCTGCAGTGGTTGTCGCTGCCTTTGTGCGTCCGCCTGATTGGCCCCTCACGTGCAAAGCGAATGATCATGTTGGGTGATCGAGAAAGCGCCAAGACACTCTTCGAGTGGGGATTCTTTGATCTCATTGTGCCTGTTGATCAATTGCAAGAAGCAACGACTCGAATGGCGGAACGTTATGCAGCGCAGCCACCTATTCCAACGCAGATGATCAAGCAGAGCGTGAATGCTGTCAGTAACGCGATTGATCAGGCCATTATGCACATGGACACAGATCAATTTCTGTTAACGACGGGTACGGAAGATCGTCGTGAAGGAAACCGGGCGTTTTTCGAAAAGCGCGAGCCCGAGTTTAAGGGGAACTGATCTCGCTATTCGATCTCGATGATAGCGACGACCTGATCTTCATCGACACCGTCTTCTTCCTTGACCAGGATCTCAACTAATCGACCCGCGGATGGCGCTTCGATGGGAATCTCCATTTTCATGGATTCCAGGATCATGATGACGTCTTCTTCGGCGAGCGCATCACCGATGTTCGCTGTGATTTTCCAGACATTACCGGTTACTTCGGAGGGTACTTCTATCCTTGCCATAGGTGTTCGATGCTGATTTTTTCGAGCAGTAAAATTATCATGTTTAATGCGCGCGAAGCTATTTAGGGAGCCAGTCGGGTTATGGCGGATACAGTATTTATCGGACTCGGTTCCAATCTTGGTGATACCGTTGACAACCTGCTTCAGGGTGCCAAAGTCGTTGCACGTTTAGCGTCCGGTGCGACTTCGGGGTCTTCCATCTGGACAAGTCGACCAGAAGGGTTTGATGAGGAGGTTCCCGATTTTGCGAATGCAGTCCTTAAAATGAAAGTGACCCTGGGTCCGGAAACTTTGCTTAGTCGGTTACAGCAGATAGAGAATGAGTTTGGCCGGGTGAGACCCAGCGGGGGTGGTTACCAGTCGCGAATTCTTGACCTGGATATCATCGATTTTGGCGGCAAAGTTCATGCTTCTGTCAATCTGGTTTTACCGCACCCCAGAGCACACCTTCGTAAGTTTGTGCTGGTGCCCCTTTACGAGATCGAACCGGAGTTTCTGTTCCCGGACAGGCAGGAGGACATCGAGACATTGCTCGCGGCAGCACCCGAGAACGAAATGGTGCGGCTTACTCCCCTGATCCCTTCGGATTGAAGGCAGGTGAAGGAAAGAGAGATACGTTGTTGCCGCCCGCGGCCTCAGTGATGGTACCGATACCTTCTTTGGCGACTTCATCGATGCGCACGATGGCGTGCATGGGGAGGTAACTTCGACTAACACCTTCGAACTCTGACTTCAGCTTTTCTTCACTGGGGTCGACCAGCACACCAGATCGCTCACCGAATACGAGCTCTTCCACCTCAATGAACCCATATAGGTCAGACTGGTAGATCTGACGAGCGTAGATCTCGTAAATCTGTCCCTGATTGAAGAAGATAATCTTGTAGATGGGTGTTTTTGTCATAAGTCGGGTCCGATGGAGCGCTGCAGTTTTGGTTTTTACAGCGCTATTGTCAATCCTGAAGGGGCTAAATTGGGGTTTTCATGCCGATTTTCAAGGCTATAATGGCGCGCCTCATTGGAAACCCCCGTCGATAAGCGGATCAAATGGCCAAAGTATTTATCAAAACGCACGGTTGCCAGATGAATGAGTACGACTCATCAAAGATGCTGGACATACTGAGCGACGCTCAAGGATACGAGCTGACCGACGACGAGTCAGAGGCTGACCTGCTTCTGTTAAATACCTGTTCCGTAAGAGAAAAAGCACAAGAGAAGGTGTTCCATCAGTTAGGGCGCTGGCGCCAGTTGAAAGAACAACGACCAAATCTGCAGATTGGGGTTGGCGGCTGCGTTGCAAGCCAGGAAGGAGAAGCGATAAGCGCACGCGCGCCCTACGTGGACGTGATTTTTGGACCCCAGACGCTGCATCGCCTGCCTGAAATGATCCATGAAGCGAAAGTCAGCACCGACACACAGGTGGATATCAGTTTCCCGGAGATCGAGAAGTTTGACCGTCTTCCGGAACCCAGAGTTGAAGGTCCCAGTGCTTTTGTCTCCATCATGGAAGGCTGCAGCAAGTACTGCAGCTTCTGTGTGGTTCCATATACCAGGGGTGAAGAAGTTAGCCGTCCACTGATGGACGTGCTGCGTGAGATTTATCGGCTGGCGGAAAAAGGTGTGCGGGAAGTGAACCTGCTCGGGCAGAACGTGAACGCCTATCGTGGGCCTGTTGAAGGTGCCGATCAGTTGGCGGACCTGGCTTACCTGGTCACAATGGTTGCCGCGATCGATGGGATCGATCGTGTGCGCTATACGACATCCCACCCCATGGAGTTCAGCGATTCACTGATCGACGTTTATGGCGAAGTGCCGGAACTGGTTGATCATCTTCATCTGCCGGTGCAAAGCGGATCTGATCGAATTCTAGCCAAGATGAAACGCGGCTATACCGCTCTCGAATACAAATCGCGGATTCGAAAGCTCCGCAAAATTCGACCCAATATCAGCCTTTCCAGCGACTTCATTATCGGTTTCCCCGGCGAGACCGATGAAGATTTTGAAGCCACAATGAATCTCATTGATGAGGTTGGTTTCGATCACTCCTTCAGCTTTATTTACAGCGCTCGTCCAGGCACGCCTGCGGCGGATCTGCCGGATGAGACGCCAATGTCGGTTAAAAAAGAACGTCTCGCGATCCTGCAGGGGCGAATACAGGGTCAGGCCATGCGCATCAGCGAAGCCATGGTTGGTCAAAGCCATAAGATCCTTGTAACAGGCCCGTCCAGGAAAGACCCCGGACAGCTTCAGGGGCGAACGGAAAACAATCGAGTCGTTAACTTCTCGTGCCATGATGCGTCTCTGATTGGCCAGTTTGTGGAAGTCGAGATTGCTGAGGCGTTGCCGAATTCCCTGCGTGGCATGTATTCTTAATCCCCGACAGTCACCAGACCATGAACTTGCAAAACACAGCGCCGCACCAGGTTGTCCTGGAGCCGAACGACAGCCATCAACTTGCCATGTTATGTGGCCCTTATGATGCGCACCTCAAGCAAATCGAACGCCGTCTCGGCATCACGATCAAAAACCGTGGCAACGACTTCGAGCTGATCGGAGACAACACGATCGTGCGTGCAGCGGGAGAGCTGCTGAATCACCTGTATCGTGAAGTCAACGGTGGCACGGATCTCACCTCTGAACTCGTGCACCTCTTCCTGCAGGAGTCTGGAGTCGAAGCGTTGATGGATGGTGATGTGGATGATTGCCTGATCCAGACTCGCAAGAAGAGCATCAAGCCTCGGGGCGCGAATCAGGTTCGATACGTCAATGCGATTCGTCAACACGATGTGAACTTTGGCATTGGGCCGGCGGGAACAGGTAAAACGTATCTTGCGGTTGCTTGTGCAGTTGAGGCTCTGGAACAGGAGCGTATCCGACGAATCCTGTTGGTCAGACCTGCCGTTGAAGCGGGTGAAAAACTCGGTTTCCTACCAGGCGACCTGAGTCAGAAAATTGATCCCTACCTTCGTCCGCTTTATGACGCGCTCTACGAGCTCCTGGGTTTCGAGCGCGTGGAAAAACTGATTGAACGTAATGTCATTGAAGTTGCGCCCCTGGCCTATATGCGCGGCCGCACATTAAATGATTCGTTCATCATTCTTGATGAAAGTCAGAACACAACCGCGGAGCAAATGAAAATGTTCCTGACTCGAATCGGGTTTGGTTCAACGGTTGTTGTAACCGGCGACATTACGCAGATTGATTTGCCGCGCAATACCCTGTCTGGACTTAAGCATGTGCTGAAGGTGCTGTCTGAAGTGAAAGGCATTTCATTTACTCACTTCGGGCCGAAAGATGTGGTGCGTCATCCACTGGTGCAAAGAATTGTTGAAGCTTACGGAAAGTCAGAAGCTCAAAATGACTAGTCCAAGGCACCAGGTGGAAATATCCAGGACGGTTGAAGCCCTGGATGAGGAGCCGGACGAACCCGCGATAGTCCAGGCCGTCGAGCTGGTCTTAAATTCGCTTGAACGGCCGAACTCTGAATTGTCATTGCGTCTCGTCTCTGAAAAAGAGATGGTGGAACTCAATAACACTTACCGTTCGAAAGAAGGCGCAACGAATGTGTTGTCCTTTCCGGCGGACATCCAAATTGAACAAGTCGACATTCTTGGTGATGTTGTGATTTGTCCGTCTGTCGTAGCGAAAGAAGCCAACGACTTTGGAAAGACCTACGCAGATCGTTTCAGGCATATGCTGGTCCACGGTGTCCTCCATCTGCTGGGCTACGATCACATGGAAGATCAGGAGCGGGAAAGAATGGAAACCCTGGAAATACGTCTACTATCCCAGCTGGGCATTGAGAACCCCTATGAGTGAACAACAGGAAGATTCTAAAACCTGGCTGGAGAAGTTGTCGCTGGCGCTAAGCGGTGAACCCAGCTCCCGATCAGAATTGCTTGAGCTGTTGCGTTCAGCAGAGCAACGAGCCCTGCTGGATGGTGAAGCCTTGTCGATCATCGAAGGGGCGCTCACGGTTTCCGATATGCAGGTTCGCGAAATTATGGTCCCGCGCGCCCAGGTTGTTTTTGTTCGAATTGATGAAGAACCCGCGGAGTTTTTGCCGACGGTGATTGGCAGCGGGCACTCTCGCTTTCCAGTGCTCGGTGAGAACCAGGATGAAGTGGTGGGTATTCTGCTCGCCAAAGATCTGCTCTCACTGGCTCACAAAGATCGTAAGCAGAAATTTAATCTTCGTGACAGCCTTCGTCCCTGTACAGCGATACCTGAGAGTAAACGTTTGGATATACTGCTTCAGGAGTTCCGTGCAACACGAAATCACCTGGCGGTAGTATACGACGAGTACGGTGGCATCAGCGGCATCGTTACGATCGAAGATGTGCTCGAACAGATCGTGGGCGATATCGAAGATGAATATGACTTCGAGGAAGAAGGCTTTATCAACAAACATGCTGATGGCTCTTTCACGATCAAGGCGCTGACGCCTATCGAAGACTTCAATGAGTATTTTGAGATTCAATTCAGCGACGAAGAGTTCGATACCATTGGCGGTCTTGTCACGAGTTGCTTTGGCCATCTGCCGAAACGTGATGAGGAAGTAGCCATCGATCAGTTCCAGTTCAAGGTGCTGAATGCGGATGGTCGAAGAGTGCATCTTCTGCAGATGAATATCGTCGAGTGAATCATAATGCGACCCGGTGGTACTTCGACGTCGCGGCGTTGATAGCCGGGGCGCTTTTCCCATTTAGCCTCTCACCGTTCGGCCTCTGGCCGCTTGCGCTGGTCGCGCCGGTAGCCTTGTTCTGGTCAGCCCGTTCGGGCAGCACCCGGCGAACGGTGCTGAGGTTTTATCTGTTTAATCTGGGTATGTTTGCCGTAGGTGTGTCTTGGATATTTGTGTCGATCCACAACTATGGTGGTGCATCGGTGCCGCTGGCAGGGATACTGGTCGGATCACTCGTTGCGGCTTACTCCCTGGTCTGCGTACCGCTTGCTTATGTTTACGCTCGATTTTTTCGACAGTCGGACATCAGTCAGGTACTTGGTTTTGTTGCACTCTGGGTTCTGCAGGAATGGTTTCGTAGCTGGTTTTTAACGGGTTTCCCCTGGCTATTTCTTGGTTATGGCGTCATGGAAACGCCGATTGCTAACTTTGCTCCCTATTTTGGCGTTTTCGGCGTCAGTTTCGTGTCTGTTTTGGCCATGCTGTCTTTGCTTCTGGCTGTCGAACGTCAGAAGATCGCCTGGGTTGTACCCCCTATGCTGGTGCTGACCGTCGGATTTGTTCTTGAAAGAATTCCGCTGACCTCGCCTGATGGCAGTATCGACGTCTCTTTGGTTCAGGGTAACGTGGACCAACACGTAAAGTGGCGCCCTGAAAATCGATTGCCGATTTTGAATCATTACAGACAGGCTACCGAAGACGAATGGGGCAGGGATCTGATTGTCTGGCCGGAAGCGTCAATCACGACTTTCCGGGAGTATGCGACGGAGTATCTGGATCAGCTTGATAAGGAAGGCAAAACGAGACATACCTCCTTGGTCCTAGGGATACCCGACAGGAATGAAGAGGGGCGATTTTTAAATACACTCCTGGCCATCGGTGAAGGTGATGGCAGGTATGTAAAGCGGCGCCTAGTGCCCTTCGGTGAATATGTACCCCTGGAACAATATCTCAGAGGCGTGCTCTCTGTTTTTGATCTGCCGATGTCACGAAACAGACCCGGGCCGGCAAACCAACCGCCGATCCTGGTGGGTGATCACACCGTGTCGGTGTCTATCTGCTATGAAGTGGTTTATCCGGATCTGGTGAGGCGGGCGGCTGAATCGCCCGCGCTGCTTCTGACGGTAAGTAATGATACCTGGTTTGGCGCCTCCATCGGGCCCTGGCAGCATCTGCAGATGGCGCAGATGCGAGCGCTGGAAAACGGGCGCTCCATGGTGCGGGCAACCAACAATGGTGTGACCGCGGTTATTGATCACCGGGGAAAACTTGTGGCGAGCTTGCCTCAGTTTGAAAAAGGGATTCTGCGGCAGTCAGTCGAACTTCGTAGGGGCGATACCCCGTTTCATCGCTATGGCAGCTGGCCGGTCCTGGGGCTCTGCCTCTCGATGCTTTTGCTTCAATGGGGGCATGTCCTGCTACGTCGCATCATGTAGAATTGCGGGTTTTTTAGCCCTGTACCAAATAGTAGTCCCCGAACATGAGCGATAACTCGAATAACAGCGTTGCCTACAGCCATCGGGCAGTAGAGCAGCAGGCACAGACCTTCTGGCAGGATCACCGCAGTTTTGAGGTCACCGAGAACAGCGATAAGCCTAAGTTTTATTGCCTATCGATGTTCCCATATCCCAGTGGTCAACTTCATATGGGCCATGTTCGGAACTACACGTTGGGTGATGTCATTGGCCGCTTTCAACGCCTTAAAGGCAAGAACGTACTCCAACCGATGGGGTGGGATGCTTTTGGTTTGCCGGCAGAGAATGCTGCGATTAAGCGTAACGTCCCTCCTGCGGATTGGACTTACCAGAATATCGATTATATGCGCGGTCAGTTGCAGGCGCTGGGGTTTGCCTTTGACTGGAGCAGGGAACTGGCGACCTGTGATCCGGAATACTATCGGTGGGAACAATGGTTCTTCACACGGTTGTTTCGAAAAGGTCTGGTCTATAAAAAAGCCGCCTGGGTGAACTGGGATCCGGTTGATCAAACAGTGCTTGCCAACGAGCAGGTGATCGATGGCCGAGGCTGGCGTTCAGATGCTCCGGTTGAACGCCGTGAACTTGCTCAGTGGTTTGTAAAGATCACCGACTATGCCGAAGAACTCCTCAGTTTCCTGGATAAACTCCCTGGTTGGCCCGACAAGGTCAAAACCATGCAGCGGAACTGGATTGGTCGTTCTGAAGGAATTGAGATCGAGTTCCCCAACGACAGCGGTGAGCCGCTCACAGTTTATACCACACGTCCGGATACCCTAATGGGTGTGACCTACCTCGCAGTCGCACCCCAGCATCCGTTGGCAAAGAGTGCTGCGAAGAACAATCCCGAACTTTCAGTTTTCATCGAAGAATGTAATCGCACGAAGGTTGCAGAAGCCGATATGGCGAAGATGGAAAAGCTGGGGAAGCCTACGGGTGTCTCGGTGAACCATCCCTTGACCGGCGAGTCTGTGCCTGTGTGGGTGGCGAACTTTGTGCTGATGGAATACGGCTCCGGCGCGGTGATGTCCGTGCCAGGGCATGATCAGCGTGATTGGGAGTTCGCGAAGAAATACGGTCTCCCAATTAAACAGGTCATCCAACCTGCAGCCGGTAGCGACAGTGCCTGTGACCTGGACATCGAAGCGTTCACTGAACGTGGCACACTGGTGAACTCTGGTGACTTCGATGGACTGGATTTTGAAAAAGCTTTTGATGGCATTGCAGAATCCCTGGGTGCGAAAAACCTTGGTGAGCGTCAGGTGAATTATCGGCTGCGTGACTGGGGGGTATCCCGTCAGCGCTACTGGGGTTGTCCAATCCCTATTATCAATTGCGAAAAGTGCGGCGCGGTTCCGGTACCGGATGAAGATTTGCCCGTGGTTCTTCCAACTGACGTAGAGTTCGACGGCGTGGGATCCCCGATTAAAAAGATGCCTTCCTGGTACGAAACGACGTGTCCTGATTGCGGCGGTCCGGCGGAGCGGGAAACAGATACCTTTGACACCTTTATGGAATCCTCTTGGTACTACGCAAGGTTTGCCAGCAGTAACGCACCGGATGCCATGTTAGATGAGCGCGCCAATTACTGGCGTTCCGTTGATCACTATGTGGGGGGCGAAGAGCACGCCATCCTTCACCTTTTGTATGCGCGCTTTTTCCACAAGGTGATGCGCGATGAAGGACTCGTCGAATCGGACGAGCCCTTTGAAAAGTTATTGTCTCTCGGCATGGTGCTCCAAGGCGGCACCAAAATGTCCAAATCTGCGGGTGATGCTGGGGATCCACAACATCTTATGGATACTCATGGCGCTGATGCGGTACGTATGGCCATGATGTTTGCTGCACCACCGGAACAGTCCTTCGAATGGTCAGAGCATGGTGTGGAGTCGGCGGGTCGATGGCTCAGGACGCGCCTGTGGAATCCGGTTCTAGAACATATGGCCAAAGGTGAGGTCGCAGATATTGATGCTTCAGTGTTGACTGACCAGCAGAGAGCACTGCGACGCCTGACTCATGAAACGCTGAAGAAATGTGAGGACGACTACGATCGTCGTCTGGCGTTTAATACAGTGGTTTCGGCAGTCATGTCACTGCAGAATCAGGTTATCAAGTTTGAAGATGACTCTGATCAAGGTAGAGCGGTCAAACGCGAAGCGCTGACGGCGGCCGTCCTTATTATGTCGCCCATCGCGCCTCACGTCTGTCATGTCTTGTGGCAGGAGTTGGGAATGGGTGATACGAACCAGGCACAGTGGATCCCATTTGACGAAGGCGCGCTCGAAAAGTCCTCGACGACCCTGGTTTGCCAGGTAAACGGTAAAGTGCGCGATAAGATAGAAGTTCCGGTAGATGCAGAAGAAGATGTGGTGGTCGAGCTCGCAAGGAAGCAGGAAAATGTCGAGAAGTTTATTAAAGGCAAGACGATCCGTAAGATCATCTATGTGCCCAACAAGATCCTCAATTTTGTCGTTTCTTAGTCGTTCCATTGCGGTCTCACTGGTGCTGCTCATTCTGAGCGGCTGCGGTTATCAATTACGGGGCAGCAGTCTTGGCGATCTGCTGGCAATCAGCTTCTCAGGCACCCGTGAAGCGCCGGTCACATTCAGAGCCATCAGAGACACGCTGGAAGAAAGCAACGTTAATATCGTTGCTCCTGCCAGCGACGTGGTTGCCGTCCATCTTCTGGACGAACGCTCCATGCGTCGTTCTGTCGCAACCACCAATGTCATCGATGCAGCGGAATACGAGCTTCGTCTCGAGTTGGATGTTTCGATTACTCGAAATGAAGAGATACTGCTTGAACAGGCAACGTTGATTGCCGAACGTGTGTATGCGGTTGATACTGCCAACTTGTCGGGCAGTTATGAGGAACAAACCCTGTTGATGGATGAGATGCGATCAGAGCTGGCGCAAAAGCTCGCACGTCGCATTGAGATGGTTGCCGGTAACGGCTGATCGTTGAAAGTTTATCCCAACAAACTTCCAGAACTTCTTCGCAAGGGTGGCCAGCAAGTATTCATTGTCAGTGGCGATGAGCCGCTTCTCGTTCAGGAATCCTGTGATCTCATTCGCGGGGAACTGAAAAAGCAGGGTTTCACGGAGCGCGAAGTTTTCCATGCTGAACCCGGCTTTGATTGGAACAGTCTGCTCTATTCTGGCAACAGCATGTCTTTGTTTGCTGATCGAAAACTCATGGAAATACGTTTGCCAACCGGCAAACCCGGTGACGCTGGAGGGAAAGCACTGACAGAACTGTTGGAATCCCGCAACGACGAGACGGCGATACTCCTGGTTCTGCCGAGAGCTGACCAATCCACCCAGAGAACCAAATGGTTTAAGACGGTAGAAAGTGCAGCGGCTTTTGTTCAGGTCTGGCCTATCGAAGCCAAAGAACTGCCGCGCTGGCTGGAAGGCAGATTTCGACAGGCAGGGTTGCGTGCCGATCGAGAAGCCATTCGAACCATGGCTGAGAGGATTGAGGGCAATCTCCTGGCGGCGATTCAGGAAATCGAACGACTCAAGCTCATTGTTGGTGATCGCGCGGTCACAGTGAATGACGTGACTGAGGGTGTTGCCGATAGCGCCCGGTACGATGTTTTCAAAATGATCGACGCAGCGCTGGTTGGAGATGTCTCACGTTGTGTTCGTATGACAGATGGACTGCGTGCGGAAGGTGTTGAGAGCCTGTTTGTTGTCAATATGCTGGCGCGAGAAATCCGGTCCCTGGAGTCCATAAAAACTGACCTGCAAAATGGCCTGAGCCAGCGAGAAGTATTCAAAAAGGCGAGAGTCTGGGACAAACGTGTCCCTGTCGTGTCCAGGTGTCTGGATCGTCACGATCTGACGTCCCTAAGAAGTTTGCAGGTGTCGCTCGGTTCAATTGATCGAATGGTTAAAGGCCTCGTGCAGGGCGATCCGTGGAGGTCGCTGCAGGAGGTGATCCTTTCTCTTGCTGGTGCGAAACAGTTCCTGTGATCTCTGCCGTTGGTACGGAGTTGCCGAATAGCAATTTTCACCTATAAAAGCTATTCTTGCGGGCCCGCGCTGTCTCGATAATTCCCTATCCGGTTGGTCGAGTCATTTCACCTGGCTCATCCCAGGCTTTGACCGACGGGCAGGTATTTTTTCGAGCTTCGCAAACACGACGATGAGAAATTAGGTATGGCAGTAATGGCAGAACAATTCGGTGCGTTGGAAGGAGACGGAATCCCGGATACGGAAGTTGATGTAAGGGAAGTCTTTGGGCTGGATGTGGACATGAAAGTCCCGGCTTTCTCGGAGCCTTCCGATCATGTACCTGCAATCGATAACAGTTATCTGTTCGATCGTGAAACGACTCTGGCGATCCTCGCGGGATTTGCCTACAACCGTCGCTGCATGATTCAGGGTTATCACGGCACGGGCAAGTCTACCCATGTTGAACAGGTCGCTGCACGCCTGAACTGGCCGTGTATTCGAATCAATCTGGACTCCCATGTGAGCCGAATTGACCTGGTAGGTAAAGATGCCATCGTACTGCAGGATGGAAAACAGATAACTGAGTTCAAGGAAGGTCTCCTTCCTTGGGCTTTGCAGCGAGCCTGCGCCATCGTTTTTGATGAATACGACGCGGGTCGACCTGACGTCATGTTCGTTATCCAGCGTGTCCTGGAAGTCGAAGGCAAGCTGACCCTGCTTGATCAAAGCAAAGTGATCAGCCCGCACCAGTCATTCCGCATGTTCGCAACGACGAACACGATTGGTCTTGGCGACCCAACCGGTCTCTACCACGGTACACAACAGATTAACCAGGGCCAGATGGATCGCTGGAATATCGTCACGACTTTGAATTACCTGGATCGCGAGAAGGAAACAGACATTATCGTTTCCAAGTTGCCGGAAATGGATCGCAAAACGGTCGCCAATATGGTCTCGGTTGCGAACCTCACCAGGCAAGGTTTCATGAACGGCGACATTTCAATCGTCATGTCACCGAGGACGGTGATCATGTGGTCTGAAAACGCCAGAATCTTTGGTGACTTTGGCTTCGCGTTCCGTTTGACCTTCCTGAACAAGTGTGACGAAACAGAACGAGCGATCGTTGCCGAGTACTACCAGCGTTGCATGGGAGAAGAACTTCCAGAATCCAGTGCGAATGTCGTTCTTGCCTAAACTCAGATAGAGGCGCCAAGTGAATCCCGATGATTCAACGGAGTTGTTCAAGCAGGCAGTGACTTCAACCATGAGAGCAATCTCTGGTAATGAAGAACTGCAGGTCAGCTTCGGTCGTGGCAAACCCTATCTTCAGGGAAGCCGCGCCAGGATCCCCTTGCCGGATGCTGGACTCACACCTGAGCAACTGGCTTCCCTCAGGGGGAATGCAGACAAGTTTGCGCTGCGCCATCGTTTTCACGATGACGGCACGCACAATGCGACCCGCCCGACGGCTGGGGTCGCTCAGGAAGTTTATGACTGTGTCGAAGATGCACGAATTGCCTGCATTGGGTCCTACCTCATGAAAGGGGTTGGCAATAACCTTCAGGCTCAACTACTTGAGCACTGCAACAACCAAGGATTTCAGCAGATCGAAAACCAGAGTCAGGCACCTTTGGGTGAGGCGCTGGGTATGCTGATTCGCGAAAAAATCACCGGCAAGAAGCCGCCGGTCGGTGGCGATATCGTCGTCGATCTCTGGCGGGATCACCTTGAATATGCGCTTGGTGATGATCTGGAAGGCATGGAAGAGCTTCTGTTTGATCAGGAGGCTTTCACGAAACTTGCACGCAAGATGATTTCTGACCTGGGCCTTTCCGACGATTATGGCGAGGAGAGCGCCGACAGCGAGTCGGAAGATGAACAGGATCAGGAAGAAGACATGCAATCGGAGTCCGGTGACGAGACCTCCGAACAGGACATGAGTGGCGACTCTGATCTGGCTGATGCTATCGAGGGTGAAGTACCCGTCGACATGGATGCCATGGAAATGGCTGAGATGGAAGGCGATGAAGATGAAGCCGGTGCGCCACCCGAAGTTGCCGGAGAAAAAAACTGGCTGCGTCCAAAAGAGAATAGTTATAAGTCTTTCACAACTCAGTTCGACGAAACCATTATGGCGGACGAACTGTGTGATCCCGCGGAACTGGAAAGGCTGCGTGGGGTTCTCGACAAACACCTGCAAAGCTCACAGGTGATCATCAGCAAACTGGCAAATCGACTTCAACGCAAACTGATGGCGCAGCAGAATCGCACCTGGGAATTTGATCTTGAGGAAGGGATGCTCGATACCTCCCGCCTGACCAACGTGATTATGGATCCATTCCATCCGCTCGCCTTTAAACAGGAAAAGGATACGAACTTCCGTGACACGGTCGTGTCACTGTTGATCGACAGTTCAGGTTCCATGCGAGGACGCTCGATCACAATTGCCGCGATGTGTGCAGATATCCTCGGTCGAACACTGGAACGTTGCTCCGTAAAAGTCGAGATTCTGGGCTTTACGACCCGTGCATGGCGTGGCGGTCAGTCACGGGAGCTCTGGCTTCAGCAAGGTAAAATTGCTCAACCAGGTCGATTGAATGACCTGAGGCATATTATCTACAAAGCGGCGGATATGCCCTGGCGACGTGCCAGAACCAATATCGGCCTGATGATGCGTGAAGAATTGCTCAAGGAAAATATTGACGGCGAAGCGCTGCTTTGGGCGCACAATCGTATTGTGGGTCGCCCCGAAGATCGAAAGATTCTGATGGTCATTTCCGATGGCTTGCCGGTAGATAACTCAACACTCCTGGTCAACCCGAGTAACTATCTTGAGCAGCACCTCAAGTACGCCATTGACCAGATTGAAAATCATTCTCCCGTTGAGCTGGTCGCTATTGGTATTGGCCACGATGTTACGCATCACTATCGGCGGGCTGTGACGATTACGGACGCCGAGCAGTTGGGTGATGCCATGACAGAACAGTTGGTTGATCTCTTCGATGAAGAGTCCAACAAAAAAATGAGGCCGGTTCGAACTGATGTCGCCTGACGACGCACGACAACCCCTGTTGAGGCTCCTTCGCGACTATCAAAACCGCCATCCCGTTGAAACGGAGACGGTTCAGCGATACATCGACTTCGTGGAAGAAAATTCGGACTGTTTTGAGCGGTCTCTGTTGATTGGTCATGTCACCGGTTCTGCATTCCTGCTGGATTCCCGCTGTGAACGTGTTCTGTTAACCCATCATGCAAAACTCGATCGTTGGTTACAGCCCGGGGGCCACGCCGATGGCGAAAGCAACGTGGCCAGCGTCGCCATGCAGGAAGCGCTGGAAGAGTCTGGTCTGATTGATATCGAGTTTGTGACTCTGGAACTGTTGGATGTAGACATTCATGCCATTCCTGCGCGCAAAGATGAACCGGAACACTTTCACTATGATTGCCGATTTTTGCTTAAGTCTTCAGGCGACGATCAGTTCGTTGTGAGTGAAGAGTCCCATGACCTTGCGTGGGCACCGCTCAGTGACGTCTCAGAATATACAGACGAAGCGTCAATCCTTCGGATGCAGCAGAAAACGCAACTCGTTCTGAACAGACCTTGATACCAGCGCAATCTTTACATCCTCGAGCTGCTTTTCACCGATCGACTGAGTACGAATCGAGGGACATTTTGTTGGACCATTCGATGCTTTGCGGGTCGCAGGCTCGAGTGCGGCGTTTGGATCAATCAGCGTAAAACCAGGCTGCGCTTCGCGGCGATGTAAACGATGACTAAGTAAACAAGTGACATGCCACCTGTCGGTTTTCAGACGTTGCGATCAGGAGCGGTGTTTCACTTCGGCATCGATCCATCACCTGTGGGCATCGATCTGCGAAGCGACATCCGGGCTTGACGTTCACCGGGGAGGTAATTTCTCCAACGATGGGTTTGTGCGCTCTCTCACGCTCCATTTTTGGATCCGGTTCTGGATTCGATTCGATCAGAAACTGGGTGTAAGGATGTTGAGGTTGAAAGAACAGATCATTCGCAGGGCCAACCTCGGCGAGTGCCCCCAGATACATGACCGCCATACGGTCTGATACATAGCGCACCATAGAGAGGTCGTGTGCAATGAACAGAAGCGTTAATCCCATAGATTGTTTCAGCTCATCCAGCAGGTTGATGACCTGCGCCTGTACCGAAACGTCCAGCGCCGAAATCGGTTCGTCACAAACGACAAATTTTGGTTCGATGATCATCGCTCGTGCGATACCGATTCGCTGGCGCTGACCACCGGAGAACTCGTGCGGGTAGCGGGACATATGATCGGGATGTAATCCGACGCGCTGCAGCCAGAAGGCAACCTTGTCTCTGATCTCTTTGCCGGAATGCTCGCCCTGCAGCCTGAGACCTTCTCCAATAATGTCGAGGACGGTCATCCTTGGATTCAGGGACGAGTAGGGGTCCTGGAAGATCATCTGCATTTCTTTTGAGTAGCGCAGGTGATCAGCTGTCTTGAAGTCTTTGGGTAAAGGTTCAGCACGATAGAAAGCCTGGCCCGAGGTGCGCTGATGCAGGCCAATCAAAGTTTTCCCGAATGTGGACTTGCCGGAGCCACTTTCACCGACCAGGCCTAGGATTTCGTTTTCCTGGATTTCCAGAGAAATACCGTCCACAGCGTGAAGTATCTGGCCGCGACCGATATGGAAATGTTTCTTAAGTTCTTCCGTCTTGACCAGCATATCTAGCCACCCGCCTGGTGAAGCATTTCAATGGTTGGTGCAGATTCGTGCTGCAACCAGCATCGGGCATGGTGTTCGTCACCAACCTCTGTAATCTCGGGCAGATGTTCTGCACAGATCTTCATTGCATGGGGGCACCTTGCACAGTAGCCGCATCCTGCCGGTGGTTGAAAGAGATCCGGTGGACTGCCCAGTATGGGCGTCAAGGACTTGTCGCGGTCATGGGTGTTTGATGGCATCGCCGCCTTGAGACCCAGAGTGTAAGGGTGAGCAGATTGGTAAAAGATGTCATCCACTGATCCGGACTCAACAACTTGGCCGGCATACATAACCGCAACCCGGTCTGCCATACGAGCCACGACCGCGAGGTCATGAGTAATGAGGATGATCGACATGTCTTCAGTGCGCTGCAGTTCGAGCATTAACTCGAGAATCTGTGCCTGTATCGTCACGTCCAAAGCCGTGGTTGGTTCGTCCGCAATAAGAATCGACGGGTTGCACGCGAGGCTTTGCGCGATCATCGCTCTCTGCAACATACCGCCGGAAAATTCGAACGGATACTGGCGCGCTCGTTTCGCGGCCTCAGGGATATGGGTTTTCTCCAGGAGTTCGATCGCCATGCCGAACGCTTCTTGATGAGATTTGCCGCGATGAACCCTCAGCGTTTCCGCGATCTGATCGCCAATCGTCATCGTTGGATTCAAAGAAGACATCGGATCCTGGAAGATCATGCCGATTTCCACGCCTCGAAATTTGTTCGCTTCTGCGGCCGGAAGATTGAGGATGCTTTTGTCTTTCAATGTAGCTGTGCCGTTGGTGATACGGCCAGGTGGCATTGGGATCAGACCCATCAGCGTTTGCACAGTCACCGACTTGCCGCAACCGGACTCACCCACGATTGCAAGAGTTTCACCCTTAGCGACATCGAAGCTGACACCGCGCACGGCTTTTACGGTACCGCCGTAGGTGTCGAACTCGACTTCGAGATCTCTTACTGACAGTAGTGTTTCGCTCATCAGTCTCGTGACCTCATCTTTGAATCCAGGGCCTCGGTCAGTCCATCACCCAGCAGGTTAAATGCCAGAACAGTGATGCTGATGAGAAGCGCTGGGAAGAAGAGCTCATGTGGGTGACTCAGCATGGTTTTTACGCCTTCATTACACATCGAGCCCCAGGATGGAGTGGGTGGCGCAACACCCATACCAATGAATGACAGGAACGCCTCGGTGAAGATCGCCGCTGGTACAGCAAACGTCAGGGTGACAAGAATGACCCCCATCGTGTTTGGGATAATGTGGCGCATGATCAGGTAATGATTCTTGCCACCCAGCAGTCTCGCGGCTTCGATATAGCCTTCTTCCCTGATTTGTAATACCTGGCCTCTTACCAATCTTGCGGTAGCTGGCCACATCAATAACACCAATGCGATGAGCATTGGCATGATCCCGCTTTCTCCAGGACCGATGCCGAAGGCGATCTTGAAAAGAATCATGAAGAGCAGAAATGGCAGGGCGACAACAAAATCTGCGAAACGCATCAGGACGACGTCGAACCGACCGCCTATATATCCGGCGAATCCGCCATAGATAATGCCAACAATGACATAAAGGAGCGGAGCAACGATGCCGATAAAAAGCGACACCCTAGCACCTTCCATTAATCGCGCTAGCATATCGCGGCCAAGATAGTCTGTGCCGAGTGGATGAAATTCGATTTCGACTAATTCGCCGATTGCCACGTCGTCAATGCGGTTAATGAGTCCGCGCTCAAGCGCATCTTCTTGGGTGATGGCCAACTGCGGCGTAATGACCAGTCGGGCAAAAATTTCGTACTCGTCGATGCCGTCGGTAGGAACCACTGAGTAGTAGTAGTCGCGAGACTCAAGAGACAATCTATCTTCATAACTCAGCTCATCGCCGTAAGTTGCGCCCAGCGGCAATCCAAGATCAGCGAAACCCTGAGGTTCGCGTACATTTCGATAGACGTTGTAACCGTCAGCTTCGGGGACCGGATCCCAGACAAGTCGAACAACCTGAGTGGTCGGCTTACCTTCAGTACGAAAATTAGTGGGCGCAGGTACAGAGTCGGCGTAGTCCTCGGGAGGCTCATAGTTCTCGATGGTGACACCATCCCAGCTTTGATAAGAACCAACGACCAGCGCGGTCTTTGGCATGGAAGGCGGCTGTGACACCTGATTCAGGTCCTGCAGTGCGGGATCAACGTCCCAGAAGAACGGGCCAAGTAAGGTGAAAATCGCCAGTAGAATAATGATGTTGAGCGAGATGATGGCTCGGGTGTTTTTCTTGAGTCTCACCCAGGCATCCTGCCAGTAGGAAAGAGACGGCCGAGTGATGACTTCCGCACCGTCCTGAGTTTCCAGGGGCTCGAACATGCTGGTTTCGGGCTGAAAAAGGCTCATGACAGTCTTACTCGTGGGTCGATAAAGCCGTAAAGGATGTCCACGACGATCACCATGAAGACGAGGAATGCACCATAGAACACGGTGGTACCCATGATGACGGTGTAGTCCAGTTGCTGCACGGCTTGAACGAAGTAGCGACCCAATCCTGGAATCGCGAAAACCAGCTCGACAACAAAACCGCCGGTGGTGATGGCGGCGATCTGTGGTCCCAGAACGGTGACGACGGGAAGAATCGCGTTCCTAAGCTGGTGCCTGAAGAATATTCGAGTTGGAGACAATCCTTTTGCCTTGGCTGTCTTTATGTAGTCTTCGTTAACCACTTCCAGCATCGATGAGCGCATCAGACGCGTCAGCAGCGCCATAGTGGTAAGCCCCAGTACCAGCGACGGCATTAACATATGCCAGATCGTGCCCCATCCGGCGACGGGAATGACGGAGTAACCAAAGAGGCTGTTGATGTTCACCAGCATCAGCTGACCGAGCGCAGCGAACACGAATGAAGGTACCGAGATGCCAAGAATGACAAGAAACATGATGGCCACGTCAGGCATTCGATTTCGATAAACAGCCGTTAGTGCCCCGAACAGCACACCGCCGGTTGCTGCAAAAAAGATGGCGAGAATCCCCAGGGTTGCTGAAACTGGGAAGTGGTCTCGGATGATGTCATTGACCTTCCGGTTCTGCTGAGTGAATGAAATGCCGAAATCACCTTTGAGCATGTTGCCGAGGAAAATGAAGTATTGGGTGGTGACAGGTTTGTCGAGTCCATACTTGGCTTCCAGATTGGCGCGTATCTCTGCCGATACCGCCTTGTCGTTCATCAGTGGATCACCAGGAACCTGGTGCATCGCAATAAATGTTGCCGTGGCGATAAACCATACGGTGATAACGCCCGCGAGCAGGCGCTTCAGGGTGTACATCAACATGATTTAGGGAATGACCTTGGCGTGCGTATAGTCCGGGTCAGCACCGACGACTCGTCGAACAACACCCTTAACCTTTGGGTGGAGAAGATAGATGATGCCTTGTTCGTACTGTGGCAGAAGCGCGGCATCATCGAAGAGGATTTGTTGGCCTTCACCCATTGCATCCATACGGGTCTTAGGGTCGGTGCTGTTCATGGCAATTCGGACCAGCCTGTCATAAGCGGGATTTTTGTAGCGACCGCGGTTATTAAGGTTCCAGGAAGCGAACAGATCTCCAAACGTCATGATGTCGTCGAAGTCTGGCCCCCAGCCGGCACCGACCATGTCGAAGTCACCAGAAGTCATTTTTGCGAGACGCTGTTTAAAAGTCTGGACGTCGATTTTTACTTCCAGTCCAAGTTTGTTCAGCAACAGGCCCTGCATATATTCACCTTGCTTTGTTGCTGTTGGGCTATCACCAACGAGCAGTACGAGGGGGGGGATTTCGCCGCCGAGTTGTTCACGAGCCCTTTCCAGATACTGTTTGGCGGTGGCAACGCTGTAACGAGCCGTAGGCGCCGGGTATTCACGTCGGAATTTGTCTTCGACGCCGTTCAGCCAGACCGGAAAGATACTCTCTCCGCGTAGGTTGCCGGGAACGGCGAGCACGCGGTTTACCATTTCGTCCGGATCGAATACGTGTTGGATGGCTTTACGCAGATTGATGTTCGAGGTCACTCGTTCCGGTCGATGGTTGTACTCGATAAAGAAGACAGAGCCTGTGGTAAAGCGGCGAATCCTAAACCGCTGGCTCAACGCATCTTTATAGGTTTCACCGTCAAGGCGGGTGAATGCGATCTTGCCATCGGTATATAGGTTCAGTCGGGCACGGGTATCGGCGGTGATGTAGTCAACGTTAATGGCGTTTAAAGTAATGTTGTCTTTGTTCCAGTAATTCTGGTTTTTGACCATCTTTAGTGACGCGCTGTGTGTCCACTCCGGCATGATGAAGGCGCCGTTGTAGAGCATGTCGTCTGCGTTAGCGGCGTACTCATCTCCTTTAGCATTAAAGAAGTCTTCTCTAATCGGTGAGAAAGTGACGAACGCAGTGAGCTTTATAAAGTAGGCAGTCGGCCGCTCCAGTGAAACTTCAACTGTATAGTCGTCTAATGCGATCGCACCGAGTTGGTCGGCAGGCATTTCGCCTTTGTTGATGGCCTGTGCATTTTTGATGGGGAAAAAGATGAAAGCGTATTCGGAAGCGGTGATGGGCTTTAAAGCCGTTCGCCAGGCAAAGACAAAATCGTGAGCGGTGACAGGTTTGCCGTCACTCCAGCGTGCGTCCTTGCGCAGATAGAACGTCGCTTTGTCATCAGTCATCTCCCAGCGCGTCGCAACACCTGGAACAACTCGGCCGCGTCGATCGTAACGGACCAGGCCTTCCATCAGGTGTCCCAGGACCATACCGCTGACCTGGTCAGTGGCTTTCGCACTGTTCAGCTGTGGCGGTTCCTGTTCAATCGCAACCGTAATGGTTTGGTTTTCAAAGTCGACGGGTGAGGCTGATGCGTCCTGAAAAAGAATGATCAGACAGGTCAGAAAAACAGTGATGTGTCTCACTTAAGCTCCATCATTATTATGGGTTGTGCGCCAGAAGCGGAGAGTGTAGCAGTATGTTGCTTTGCGAGGCTTTGGCTGCACTGCAAAATGGCGGGCTATATTACCAGTAATGCCGGAGATTCCAATTTGGAATTGAATGAAACTGGGCTTTACCGGCATTGAACCTGAAATTGTTGCGTATCGGATTTCGGAAACTGGTCATGAAAGCCGTGTTCAATTTCAGATATTTAGCGGGTGTTACTCAGAAATGTTCTTAGGTTTTTGTAGCGGGTTACAGATATCGTTTTAATGAGTTTCGCTCACTTATATGCAGCCATATCATGAAGATTATTAAGAAACGGGTGTCATTCCTCCAGAAAAACTCACTTTTTTGGTAAATATTCCTTCAATTTGAGCGCCGCCTCCTTCATGATTGCGCTCGGAGAATTAATGTCTCAAGACCGACTATTGCGCTTAGTCTTTCGGCAGAGTTCATGGTCGGACATTTCACTTAACATTGGGGGAAAAAATTGATGTCTATTTTTTCTAAGCGAAAGCTGGGACTGCTTGTTGCTGCAGCAACACTTAGTGCCGGTTCTTTTTCAGCTCCTGTTTACGCCGAAGAAGACGAAGCAATTGAAGAAGTGGTCGTCACTGGTTCACGTATTCCACGAACTGGTTTCGACACGATGCTTCCTGCAAACGTCGTTAGTGCGGAATTCATGGAGCGTCGAGGCTACACAAACGTAGCAGATGCATTGAACGAGGTGACAAGCTTCGGTTCACCAGGCAGTAGTCCGGGTATTGGTGGGCCAAATGACTCTGACCAGTCCAGCTACTCTGTTGGCCAGAACTTCGTTAACTTCTTTGGTTTGGGCTCTCAGCGAACTCTGACCCTGGTTAACGGTCGTCGTTTCGTATCATCTTCTGCGCCGAGCATCTTCACTAACCAGGCGCCTGGTCTCCAGGTCGACCTGAACGCCATTCCAAGCTCCATGGTCGAACGAGTGGAAACCATCTCTGTAGGTGGTGCTCCTATCTATGGTGCGGACGCGATTGCCGGTACGGTGAACGTTATCCTGAAAGATGACTTCGAAGGTCTGGAAATCAGCACCAGCTATGGTGAGACGGCTGATGAAGGTGACATTGAAGAAACGACTTTCGAACTTCTGTTCGGCGGCAGCTTCGACAACGGACGCGGTAATCTGGTGGTAGGACTGGAAGTAAACGATCGTACTGGTGCAACTCGTGCGGATCGCGATCACCTGGCAGCTGGATGGCAGTGGCGTACTGCTGAGCCAGACAGCCCATTCGATCGTCAGCTGATTCCTGAAGGAACAGCGAACATCGTTGCAAACGGTGGTCTGATTACGCCGGTTGGTACACCTGCACTGGTTAACTTCGGTCTGGGTTCTGTAACCACAGATGCTGACGGTAACCCCCAGTGGTTGGCCTTCCAACCAGATGGTTCTCTTGGACCCTACGGCATCGGTAGCCCGACGCCTGACGCGGTCTGGTCCATCGGTGGTGATGGCCTTTTCTTCCCGGCGCTGAACTCTCTGTACACGCCGATCAACAGGAAGATTGCCACAGTGTTCGCTAACTATGAGCTGACAGACAACATCGAAGCTTACGGTGAGTTTTACTACATCAACACGGAAGGTACCGAGCTGATTAACCAGCCTGCTTACCAGTCAGCGTTCTTTGGTGAAGACAGCTTTGCACTGACGTTTGATGCGACACACCCGCTGTTGTCTGACACAGCCAAACAACAGCTCGCTGACATTGGCCTGGATTCTTTCTGGCTGCACCGTGCATCGATCGATATCGGCGACCGTCGAATCGAGAATGAGGGTGAGATCTGGCGTATCGTTGCAGGTTTGAAAGGTGATTTCGAAATCGCTGATCGAACGGTTTCCTGGGACTTCTCATGGGTTAAAGGTGAGTCCAAGACAATCACGAAGCAGAATGAAACAATCAGTGATCGTTTCTTCTATGCGCTGGATGTGGTTGACGTAGGTAACGGACCTGAGTGTCGCGTTGTTGCTGATCCTAGCAGCCGTCCGACAAGTCCTGCTGAGCCGCTTGGAACGACTCTGCCAACCAACGTATTTGATGACTGTGTGCCCCTGGATCTCTTCGGCGAAAACCGACCCAGCGCAGACGCGATCAACTACATCTCTGCATTGGCTACAGCAGAATCTCTCCTGGAGCAGGAAGTGATTTCTATTAACGCCAATACGGAACTGTTCGACCTGCCTGCAGGTGGTTTTGCAGTCGCTCTAGGTTTTGAGCACCGCAAAGAAGCTGCGCGTTTCGGCACTGACGGTGTGACCAAGCTGGGTCTCGGTCGTGCTGTAGCAGTGGACGCAACTCAAGGTGATTACGACACAGACGAATGGTATGCGGAAATTTACGCGCCAATCGTTTCTCCTGACATGGACATCCCGCTGGTTCACAGTGCGTCTATCGAAGGGGCTTTCCGTCAGGTGGATAACAGCCTGGCTGGCAAAGACGACGTACACACAATCGGTGGTCGTTGGGCGCCAATCGCGGACATCGAGTTCCGCGGTAACGTGACTCGCTCCGTACGTGCGCCTTCCATCACTGAGCTGTTTCTGCCGTTGTCAGGTACATTTAGCTTCGCTAACGACCCGTGTGACCAGGCAAACGTGGACAGTGGTCCCTCTCCTGCCAACCGTCGTGCGAACTGTACGGCTGCGGGTATCGACGTTGAGACTTTCTCTTCAAACGTTCGAAACGCCTCTGTGCAGGGTGTCACGGGTGGTAACGTCGGTCTCAACAACGAAATCGCTGATTCCTACACTTACGGTGTTGTGCTTCGCCCTCGCTGGGTTGAAGACCTGACGGTAGCGGTAGACTATGTTGATATCGAGATCGAAGAGTCAATCGAGAGCTTCTCTCTGACCCAGATCATGGAAAGCTGTTACGACGCGGGTTCCTTCCCGAACAGTTTCTGTGATCAGTTTGTTCGTGGCCCGGATGGTCAGTTGCCTCCAATCGCCGCGTTCCAGTCTGGTTACGTTAATGCTGGTCTTCGAAGTATGCGCGGCACGACTGTTGAGTTTGACTGGTTCAGTGATCTGAGCACTTGGCCTGGCTTCAAGAACCTGGACAACCCAGGTGCGCTGAGTGTTGCAGGTAACATGTTCTTCCCAACAGAAAATGAGTCGCTGGTACTTGGCTCTGTGAACGATGGCCTGAACCTGCCTTCATTTGCTGAAGAGCAGATCCAGCTTAACCTCACATACTTCTGGAACAACCTGACGGTGCTCTGGCAGACCCGTTATATCGGTGAAACAGTTGTCGAAACTGATATTTCACCGACACGTTACCCAGATGACACTCTGGATGCAGTATTCCTGCACAACCTGGGTGTGAGCTACGAGTTCAACGAGATGGTTACGGTAAACCTCAATGTCAACAACGTGTTTGACGAGGAACCCGAGAAGTCTGCGATCGCTCGTGGTTATGATGTACAGTATGACAACATCGGTCGTTACATCCGAGCAGGTGTGAAGATTTCTCTGTAAATCTTTGTAGCTTGTTTCAAAAAAGCCCCGGCATCGTCCGGGGCTTTTTTTTGGGGAGGCTTTTTATTGGCTGAAGGCTCTCATCTCGACCGAGTGGCACAACGCCTCGCCCTCATCTCGACCGAGTGGCACAACGCCTTGCCCTCATCTCGACCGAGTGGCACAACGCCTTGCCCTCATCTCGACCGGGCGTAGCGAGCGGAGAGATCTCTTGATAGTCTTGTACTGGTTAACGTGGGTTCCTGATCTATGAAAAAGCGCTTTCTTCTCCCTTTCCTTGTTTGGTCAATCTCGGCATTTGGTGCCGATTCCTCAGTGCTCAAAGAAATCATGGGTGAGTCTGTCTATGAACAGTCTGGTATCAGCGATCTCTCTGAAGATGAGCTGCGCGTGCTGGAAAGCTGGATCCTGAATAACGCCGTTGAGAAGCGGGTTGTCAGTCAGCCGCCTAGAACCGACAAAAACAAGAAGGACAGCAAGCCGAGTGTGAAGAGCCAGCGAGCTCCGGAACCCTCTGCAGAAGAAATGCCGATGGAAGAGGCGCCTGCAGTCGCCGCTCAACCAGCAGAGCCAGAAGCCCCCAGGTATGTCCGCTTAGCGGAGCCAGAAGAAGTTGAAGAGGTTCAGGAAGAAGAGCCGGTGACACAGAAGTACGTACTGGTCGACACTCTGGATGAGCGTGACAGAGCGAGGGTAGAACCTGATCTCATTCGTTCACGAATTGACGGTACCTTTAAAGGCTGGCGAAACAATAAGACCCGTTTCAAGCTGGAGAACGGGGAAATCTGGGAGCAACGCCAGTCAAGCACGTATGTGACCAATCTAGAGTCGCCGGAAGTCATCATCCGTAAGCACCGATTTGGTTACACCATGGAAGTACCGACGGTTGGCCGAAAGGTCCATGTAAGAAGGATTAAGTAAGTAGTTCTTTAGATCTCTCCGCTCGCTACGCTCGGTCGAGATGAGGAGACTTGAGCCTTCAGCGTTACTTGGCGAAGTCTTGTGGGACCTAAATCAGGTTGGAGGGGAAAGCCGCTCAGTAGGCGTCCATTGAAAGGATTTAGCGGGCGACTCGCAGCAGATTTGTGACGACACGTTCCAGGTGTGTCAGCGAGTTACAGACCTCTGTCTGGTGACAGCAGGGCGCGTACTTCTTCATTTCTGCATCACCGACCGTCCAACTGGACTTAGGCTCAGGATTCAGCCAGATTACCCGCTGCGCCTTGTCGTACATTTCTCTCAAAATCTCAGCTTTTGGGTTGCCATAGTTGTTTCGGGCGTCGCCAAGAATAATGATGGTCGTCTTTGAGTCGACGTCCTTCATGCAGTGACGGCGAAAATCTTCCAGCATCTGTCCGTAGTCAGTGGATCCATTGCCATAGTCACGCATGGTTTTTGCCATGGCGTCTTCCAGATTGTTCTGATCGAAAAGACGGGTGACCTCGCCTAGATCGCTGCTGAATGCAAAGGACCTCACCTTGGGCAGAATCTCTGACAGGCTATAAAGAAACATCAGCAGGAACCTGGAGTAGTTGCTGACGGAACCGCTGACATCACAGATGCACATCACTTTTGGGCGATCGACCTTCTGGGATTTCCATTTGATGTCGAAGAGCGCCCCGTCGTACTGCATGTTGTTTCGCAGGGTTTTTCGGACATCCAGCTGACCGCGCTTAAAAGTCTTGCGGCGTTTCGAGTGAATGGCGATCAGCTTCTTCGCCATTTTGATCACGATCTCCTGAACGTCTTTGAAGTTTCGTTTCTCGAGATTCGAGAGCTTTACCTTTCTCAGAAGTTCCTCTCGAAGTTGCTTGCCGGACTCGTCTGCGTGCAGCATAAACTGCTTTTCGACGTAGTCTCTGACAGCCTCCCGTAACTGGTCCCTTGCCTTTTTTAGGCGTCCTGCCAGTTGATTCTGTGGTCTGCCGCCCTCGTCCTGCAGCTCGCCAATCTCCTCCTGGAGACCTTTAAGCCCCATCGCATCCATGATCTTTCGTGTGTAAAGACCTTTCTGGGTGAAGACGACAATCTGATTAACTTCAACTTCACGACCGGCTTCAGCCATTTGGACCATGACGTCAGTTCGCGACCCTTCGAGCAGTAGTTTGCCCAGCTCAGAAGAAGGAGAGAGAGCCTCCATCTCTTCGGTTTCTTCTGAGCCGCCACCCTGGCCTCCGCCCATGCCGCTGCCTTTGCCTCCTTGCTGGCTCTGTTGGTTGCTGTCGGCGTCAAAGTCGCCGTCTTCATCAAAGTGATCGTCGTTAGCAGAGTCTGAGTCTTCGCCGGACTCCGATGGTTTGAACTTGTCGAAAGTGAAGTAACGATCGAAGCAATCCTCAAAAGCTTCTTTCTCTTCAGGGTTTTTTGACAGGACAAGCGAAAGGGAGTTCTTCAGGAACTGGCGATCTTCGAAACCCACGATGTCGAGGGTTTGCATCGCATCCAGTGTTTCAGCAGGCGACACCTTGATGTCCGCGGTTCTCAGAACCTTGACGAAATCAACCAGGGTGTCGTGCATTTCACTCATGCGTTTGGTGCTGCCTTAATGGCTCGGCTGGTTACACCTTGAAGTTCGGCGTGTACGGTTTCAACATCTTCCTGGAACTTGAGAATGACGTTGAGTGTTTGTTTCACGAGGTCCGGATCCAGAGATTCAGTGTGGAGCAGGATCAGAGTCCTTGCCCAATCGATGGTCTCGGAGATAGCCGGTACCTTCTTGAGGTCCATTTCTCTGAGTTCCTGAATAAAGGCGACCAGCTGATCGTTTAACCTCGGAGGAATATCTGGCACTCGGGCCTGCACGATTTGTTTTTCAAGATCCGCTTCTGGAAACGGAATATAAAGGTGCAGGCAGCGACGTTTCAGTGCGTCACTGATCTCACGCGTGTTGTTACTGGTCAGGAATACCAGGGGCTTTTTCTCAGGATGCGCTTTAACGGTGCCAATCTCAGGAATAGACAGCTGATAGTCCGACAACATTTCCAGCAACAGAGATTCGAACTCGTGGTCGGATTTATCGACCTCGTCGATCAGGAGGACACAACTCTCTTCTTCTTTCAGCGCTTTTAGCAGCGGACGCGGTTCCAGAAACTCTTCGGAGAAAAAGATATCGCCGAAGTCATGCAGTTTCGTTACGGACTCGGACAGGCCCTTTGCGCCATCCAGGATTTCGCCAAGCGTCTCCTTCAACACCTGTGTGTACAAGAGCTGCTTGCCATACTTCCATTCGTAGATGGCTTTGGATTCATCCAGACCTTCATAACATTGAAGGCGAACACAGGGCAGGTCGAGCATGTCGGCTGTTGTTTTCGCCAGTTCGGTTTTGCCGACACCCGGTGGTCCTTCGATGAGAACCGGCTTTTCCAGGTGATAGGCAAGAAACACCGCGGTTGCGATCTCCAGGGAGCAGATATAGTCCAGGGAACCAAAGTTCTCCTGAATGGCTTCTACATCCTTGAGTTTGTCTTCGTTTTTAATCGCCACTGCTTGTCCTTGTTTTCGCGCGAAGCCAGCATTGTACAGGGAGTTGGCCAGGGAATGCTGCGCTGAACAATACGAAATCAGCTGATATAACAAGAGTTTATGTGACTATCGGGTGAGGCCCTGCGCCTTGTTTTCAGCGCGTTTGCGGCGATTTTCCTCGCCCATCTTCAGAAGCTGGTCGCGGTTGCTGTCGTCGATCCGGTTATATACAGATTTCCAGTCAGGATCACCGGGCCACCGAAGATCGGAGACTGTAACCAGGGGTGAAGTCGCATCGGTCATTGCGAAAGCTTTCAACAGCGAGTACCTGTGGCTCGCACGATCGTCGGGTGCCCCTAACGGATTGCCAAGGGGGAGATCGTTGTGAAGATATCTTGGCACCTTGCAGTGAGTGACGATATCCATGGCACTGCCGATGACAATCGTCACAATTCCCTGCGATTCCAGTTCTCGAGCAGTCAAACTGATGCTCTGATGACAGACAGGTCATATCGGAACGAGCAGGGCAACATCCACGTCATCTTCGATGCAGGCCCTGGCAATGGCTGGTGCGTCTTCGTCGATCGTTGCTCTATGGCTGTACTGCGTCGGGATAAAGTGAAAGCGGTCAGCCAATGATCCAATGACGCCGTCGTCAATCAGAGCGGTCAGTGACTCAATAGGGAAGTACGACTCCCGGTCGTCGGTGTGGGTGGTTTCTTTGTCCCACGAGAGTTCGTCGGTCAGAAAACTGTCTGGAACCTCGGAAAACGGAATGCTTTCAGCTTTACGAACCGGTTTCGGGATCTCCGGATGCGCGACTGCCGTGGTAATCAGGGTGACCCTGCATGTATTCAGAGGCTTCTTTAGCGTATGGAATGGCGTGTCGTCATGTGTCGCCCAGACATAGTCGCGTGTGAACCCCTGCGCTCGATAGTAAAGACGGGTTCGTTCCATATATGGGATGAAGTCTGCGGCCATAAGCCGCAGCTTCTCTTATGTTGTCTTGCGGTGCAACCGGATGAGACCTTCCTGTGTCGCCGAAGCAACCAGCTTGCCTTCTTGAGTATAGAAGCTGCCTCGATTAAAGCCGCGTGCGCCCCCTGAGAATGGGCTGTCCTGCTGGTAGAGAAGCCATTCATCCGTCTTGAACGGTTGGTGGAACCACATGGAGTGGTCCAGGCTGGCGACCTGGAAGTCCTGATCAGTCCAGCCGATGCCATGAGGACGATAGCAGGTGTCCAACAGGGTCATGTCGGATGCATAAGCAAGAAAACACTGATGCAATCGAACATCATCCGGCATGACGTCACTCGCCTTGATCCAGACATGCTGAAACGGAGGCATTGGATCCGGTTCGAAATCATTGATGGGCTCCATGTATCGCATTTCGATTGGTCGGGGCCGTTCAAAACTTTCCCGATATTCCACGGGGATTTTATCGATGTAAGCCTCACGCAGTTCATCCTGGCTGGCGCATTCTTCCGGTGATTTGATGTGGTCCGGCATATCAATCTGGTGATGTAGACCATCTTCGATCACCTGAAAGCTGACAGACATACTGAATATCGGTTCTCCTCGCTGAACCGCAATGACGCGACGAGTTGTAAAACTTCTACCGTCACGTATGCGATCAACGGAATAGAGAATGGGAATGGTTGTGTCGCCGGGGCGCAGAAAGTAGCCGTGCAGAGAGTGAGCAATTCGACTCTCATCTTCTACTGTTCGGGAAGCGGCCACGAGTGCCTGGCCAATGACCTGACCACCGTAAACCCGCTGCCAGCCCTCAGCGGGGCTGACACCTCGAAACATGTTGACCTCGATCTGCTCCAGGTCGAGCAGATCGAGCAGGTCTTTCAATTCCTGTTTCATCAGTACTTGTACGTCTCAGGCTTAAAAGGACCTTCTTCAGGCACGTTGATGTAATCTGCCTGACTCTTGGTCAGTTGCGTCATAGTGCCGCCAAATCCCTGCACCATGTAGCTGGCAACCTCTTCATCCAGCGCCTTTGGCAGTACCTCAACGGTGACATCCTGACGCTGGTTTGGATCATGGTCAGCCCAGGCGCGCTCATACAGGTACATTTGTGCGAGTACCTGATTTGCGAAGGAACCATCCATGATTCGTGAAGGGTGACCTGTGGCGTTGCCCAGGTTAACCAGTCTGCCCTCTGACAGAAGAATCACGTAGTCCTTGGGGTCTTCGCTGCGATAAATTTTATCTACCTGCGGTTTCACTTCTTCCCAGTTCCAGTTGTCACGCATGAAGGCAGTATCGATCTCTGTATCGAAGTGGCCGATGTTACAAACGATGGCGTTGGATGCGACGGTTCGTAGCATGTTGCTGTCACAGACGTTGACGTTTCCGGTGCAGGTGCAGATGAGGTCGGTCTTCTGCATCAGATCTGTATCGATGTCTTCAAGTCTTCCAGTGTTATGACCGTTTTTGTAAGGAGACACTACCTCATAACCGTCCATACATGCCTGCATGGCACAGATTGGATCAACCTCTACGACGCGGACGATCATGCCTTCCTGGCGCAGGCTCTGAGCTGATCCCTTGCCAACATCACCGTAGCCGATGACAAGTGCGCGTTTCCCTGCCAACAGCATGTCCGTGGCGCGTTTGATCGCATCGTTGAGACTGTGGCGGCAGCCGTACTTATTGTCGTTCTTGGATTTCGTGACAGAGTCATTGACGTTGATGGCGGGAACCTTAAGTTCACCTTTTTCCATCATCTCGATGAGTCGGTGCACACCTGTCGTTGTTTCTTCAGTAATGCCATGAATTTTTTCGAGCAGGTCTGGGTATTTGTTATGAACCATTTCGGTCAAATCACCGCCATCATCAAGAATCATATTGGCGTCCCATGGTTTGCCGTCTTTCAGGATCGTTTGCTCGATACACCAGAAAAATTCTTCTTCTGTTTCGCCCTTCCACGCATAGACTGGGATGCCTTTAGCGGCGATCGCGGCGGCGGCGTGGTCCTGTGTTGAGAAGATGTTGCAGGATGACCAGCGAACGTCGGCACCCAGATCAACCAGAGTTTCGATCAGAACGGCAGTCTGGATGGTCATATGAATACACCCGAGAATGTTGGCTCCGGCCAGTGGTTGCTCTTCGCGATACTTGTCGCGCAAAGCCATCAGTGCGGGCATTTCTGATTCCGCCAGTTCGATTTCCGCTCGACCGAAGTCGGCAAGACCGATGTCTGCAATCTTGTAGTCAGTCATGTTTTTCTCCTTGAGGTGTAGATTTGTAAGTTTTGACCAGCACCTGGAAGCCATTTTTCAGACCCAGGTACTGGCTTTGTCCAATGTCGAAACCGGCAGCGGTTGCCCAGCTGTCCATTTCTTCGGTATTAAATCCGAGCCACAGGTCACCGCAGGCGTCCCGGGTCCACGTTTGGTCGTGGGAGCACAGGTCTGCAATCAGCAGAGTGCCGCCTGGCCTGAGATGTACGCGTGCGTCCTGAAACAGTCGGGGAGGGGAGGCGATATGGTGTAACACCATATTTAGAACAAGCAGATCGGATACCTCATCACTCTGGTGGAGCTCTCCCTCGCAGTAGTCGATGTTGCGTAGATCTGTATTCGCCGTTTTTGCCCGCGTTTTTTCCAGCATTTCATGGTTATTGTCGACCGCGAGGATGTGCCTGAAGCGGTTTGCCAGATTAAGAATCAGGTCACTCTCGCCCGGACCAATCTCGATCACGTGGCTGTCTGTTGCGAGTTGCTCGTTTTCCAGAACACCGTTCAGGCATTCCTCGTACTGGCTGTAGTGCGCGATAAGATCCTGGTCATCCTGGAAGCGATCTGCGTTGCGTGCAAAAAAAGTTCGGGCCTGTTGGTGACGGTTATCGTGTATCTGGTGAATGCCTTGCGCCAGTTTCTCCTCAAGCTCTGCCTCATCCGTCGCAGAAAAGACGCAGGCTCTAAGTTCCTTCAGCGGATCGTCTTCTCGAATGAGGGCACGCCTGTAATAGACCGACGTGCCTTCGCGCCGTGTCTCAACCAGACCGGCGTTGTTGAGTATTTTCAGATGGTGGCTAAGCGCGGGTTGTGCGGTGCCGAGGATTTCACAAAGTTCGAGCACGCCAAACGACTCGCGCGACAGAACCCTTAGGATCTGAAGCCGAAGTGGGTCGGCTGCTGCTTTACAGAAGCTGCTGAGTGTCTGGATATCGATGTTGGTTACAGAAAGGTTATATCAAAAAACTTCGATATATTACTTTATATCAAATCTTTTTGATACAAGTCTTATTGGTGCAGGGATTTGCTCCATTCGTGGCTTATACTTTGCTCGATGAGTGCCATTCAACAACTTCAAATGCGCTATTCCCCAGAGGAAGATCGCGTGCTGTTACGCATCAATACCACCGGTCAGGAGGAATTTCGGTTCTGGTTGACTCGTCGATATTGCGGCCTGATCATCCAGGCGCTCAATGCCCACCGATCGGCGGACCCGGATGTCACCGCGCAATCGACACCAGTGGCCAAAAAGGCGGTTGAGGCGTTCAAACAGGAGGCCGCTAACGCGGAGGGAAACTTTGAGCAGGCGTTTCAGGAGGCCAAAACTTACCCCTTGGGTGAACATCCTGCACTCGCTCAGAGGCTTAAATATAGTATCGATTCAGGTTTGTTAGCGCTAACTATTGAGCCAAAGGAGGGGCGCGGTATTACGATTAAGCTTGATGCCAAGTTGAACTTCAACGTCTCGAAACTGCTGGGTGCTGCAATCGCCACTGGAGAGTGGCAGTTGGAAATGGATCAAACTGCGCTCGAGGCCCCGCAGGGCGTGGTGGATAGAGTCATCAACTGAGTCAAAGCGTCATCAACTGAGTCAAAGCGTCATCCACTGAGTAAAACAATCATCAACCAGCGGTCAACGATCTCTCACTGATAATTCATTCTGTCTCCATCCTTGCTTGTTAGCATCTACGGACACACCTCACCCCAAAGCACTTAAAGAGAGTGTGTAAAGCTCTAACACCCCTCCCCCCGACATTGTGTTAGAGCTTTTTTTTTGCACCATGTGCAACCCCGCGAGAAGCCTTGGTACCTGGAGAGAACGTGTCTCGCTAGGCTTCGGTCGCTTTCCTCTTAACCCGCGGCGGTTGCCTGGGTGAAGTCAGATGTTTCTTTATGAATGGGTAAGGTCACTTTGATGCTGACGCCTTTACCGTCATATAGATTGTTTGCTTTGACCGAACCGCCATGGTGTTCGGCAATGATTCGAACCACATAAAGGCCCATGCCGAAGTGCAGTCGGTTATCCGGATTGGATTCCCGAACAGAGACCATGGAATCAAAAATGTTTTCAAGTTGATCGCCGGGAATCGTTGGTCCGGAGTTAGTGACGAACAGTGTGAGGTTTCTTGAGTCCGCGTTGATGCCAACCGTTATGGTGGAGCCTGGCTCAGAGAAATCCATGGCGTTGTCGATAAGCTTGTCCAGGAGTTGCTCGATTCGGAAGTCAGAGACATCCGTTTTGATGGTTTGCCCGACACCCTGGTACTTAAACTCACGATCTCCATGCATACTCCTGCAGTTCTGCAGATAGTTCTGCACGAGCTGGTATAGATCAACGATTTCTGTTTCTTCTGCGTCGAGCGCATCTTCCAGGCTGGCAGCGTCCGCGAGATTCTGCACGATCATGCCGATCCTCGTGACACCCCGTTTTGCCGCCTCGAGGTATTTCTCACGACCCTCGACGGATTCTTCCAGTTCCAGATTTTGCAATGACGTGGAGAGCGTGTTCAGCGGGTTGTTGATCTCGTGCCTCAGCGTTCGCGGCATGTTTTCGAGGAACTGATTGTGCTGATGAAGTCTGGCAAGCATGCCTGAAATACTGCGTGCCAGATCCCCGATTTCATCTCCGGATTGGGTTTCTGCTTTGAGTTGGTTTGTTTTCAGTCGACCATAAATGTCGATGGCATTGTTTGCCTCTGCACCGAGACGGCGAATACGACCTGCGAGACGCAGAGAAAACACCAGAATCAACGCGACGAAGATGAGCAGCGAGATAACAGAAAAGTTGATGATGCGTTGTAGCGCGTCACGGCGCAGTTCAAGAATACGTTCCGTATTCTGTTTGAGTAGAACGGTGCCAATGATTTCGTTTTGCGCGATGATCGGATGGGCAGCAATGATCACCTCGCCATCTTCGTCAGAGTAGGTTCGCTGATACGTTGGTCTGCCAGCGAGGGACGCTTTAATCACCTCATCGTCGACTCTCGCTGATGCCCTTAGGTTAACCTCGATGATCTCGTAGAGAGGCTCCATGAGAAGATCAACAAAGGTAAACCAGGTGTCCGTCCAGCCTTCATCTGGCGTCGACGCCTGCCTGGGCGCAGATTGATTACTGCCCACCTCAGCACGCACTCGACGCTGCGAATCGATCACCTGGATATTGGCGCCTGAGTATCCCAGACCCTCAATGATTCGAAGTACTTCTGGAGACTTAAGCAGTACTAGCCCGTATGCATCGCGACCTGCAGAGGGCAGCGTGCCGGTGATCGATTCAATGTCTCTGGTTTCCGAATCGTCAACATCCACGACAGCAAGACCAAACTGACGGGTCGAGCCCAGCAATTCGAGGGGGATTCTGAACTCGATGGCATAGCCATCTTCCGTCTCACTCATAAATCCAGGGATGCGATTCTCCGGCTCACCTTTAATGGCATATCGCCAGTCATTGTCGATCAAATAGGCTGTCATGACGCCGGCTTCGGTCATGGTAAGCACAACCTTCTTGATGGTTTCGTCCTGTCCGGTAAATGTGATCCGAAGATGGTCAGACAAATCCAGTCTTAGGATGTTTCGATCTCTGAAAACCAGCGCATCGTCTTTGACAGTGACGAGCGCATAAATCTGGTCGTTGTGCTCACCCAGCGCAAGATAAAATTGGTTGAGCCTAGGGTCTGTTTCACCCTCAACCTCGACGTTGCCGAATCCAATGTTGTACTCGAGAACTTCTTCCCAGTCGTTGTCACGCCCATCGATACGTATCGGGTTTTGCAGAGGATGAGCATACAGTTGCTCGTAGCCCTCAGGAGAGAGTGGCAGCTCGTAGAACAGGTCTGAGCGACCGTTTAACAGTGTTGATATGCCTTCCGCGGTCAGAAGTTGAGCGTTAGCCTGGCTGTCTACGAGGAAGTCCTCCATCTCGGAGACGTACAGATAGCTGAACCAGGGAATGATGACCAGCGCGAAGCTCATCAGGATAAGGAGCTTAGTACCTAGTCTCGGTCCTCTGGCAAATGGTGCAGACACGTTCTTTGCCCGGCGTTACTTTGCCGACCAGCGGTAGCCGTAACCGTATTCACTTTTAATACAGTCGAAGTCTGGGTCAATGCTTTCGAACTTCTTGCGAATGTTCCGCATGTGAGTGTTGATCGTGTTGTTGGTAACTAACGACTGCATAGTGGCGTTCATGAGAGTGTCGTAAGACACCGCGTGACCGGGCACTCGAACGAGCTTTGCCAGCATCCGAAATTCAGTTCCGGACAGGTTAATTGGATTGCCTTTCCAGGAAACCAGGAGTGCTTCTTGATCGATCGACATATCGCCAACCATTTTGGCGCTTGAAGCATTCCCCTCGGCTTCGATACGGGCAGTATTGATTCTCAGCAGGGAGCTGATCCTCTCTGCCAGGTAGTTAAGGGAGATGGGTTTGGGTAGATAGTCCCAGGCGCCCAGGCGAAGTCCCGAAATTTTGTCAATTTCAGTGATTCGCTCAGTCAAGAAGATCACGGGAAGTGAGGGTGATTTCACCAGCAAATCGCGGCAGATTTCGAAACCTGCGTCAACTTCGTCACCGAGAATAATGTCGAGGATGGCGAGGTCCGGCAGCTCCTTCTCGAAGCCCGCTAGTGCTTCCTCACGACTGCTGTAGGCCACGACGTTGTAGCCTTTCTTGGTGATGGCATCGACGTAGTTGCTTCTCTGATCGGGATCGTCCTCTACGATGGCAATGCTTTTTGCCATGGTTACTCCTGTCCTAAAACAATATGAGACAGCGGAATGCCTGAATTATCCAGCTCAAACCACTGATTTTTGTAAAATGTTAGCCGATTCATCGTTTCTCCACATTAGTTCAGGGAACTTTCACTTTCCTTCACCGCGCGATTGATGATTGTAGGGTCAAATTCTGTATCAGCTACTTTCGTCAGCCAGGGCGCGGGTGGTCGTTGAGAAGGAGGGAAGCCATGAAAGTATTTATACCAATGTCTGACGCTGCGCTTGGCGCAAACGGGGAAGTGTGTCAGCGTCTCGTACCTTTCGATCCGTCATATCTGACGGAGCTGGAACCCGTGAGTGAAGGCTGCAAACCCAGCAATTGGGTCGGCGATTGCGACTTTGAACAGGCAAAAGAGCGACTTTACGCCACCCAGGCCTAATCCAGCCACAATCGATAAAACGTTTCGGCCCGCGGCTTACGCGGTCGTCGGCGTTTTTGCGCCGTTTAGTCGAAAAGATAGGCCTTTGGAGCGGTTTATTCACGTTGAATCGTAACAACTTCAGTTAACAGACTGATTTTTATTGAAATACCCATCTCCATCTTCTAAAGTTTATTCGGTTAACAACGACAATATCCTGAACCGGGGCGTTACCCGGATGGGTGGCCAGAGGAGCACCAATGCACATCGAATCCCTTTCGAGAACCCTTCTTGTTTGCCTACTCTCACTGGTCTTGACCGCGTGCGGCGGCGGCGGTGGTGGTGGTGGCGATGACCTCATCATCGGCGGTGGCGGCGGCGGTGACGGAAGCGGCGACGGTAGCGGCGGTGGCACAAGTAGCGGCACGATTACTCTGACGATCTCTGGCATGGTGGATGCCAATGGTGATCCTGACAATGTCCTCGCGGGCAATGAGGTTGCAACGTTGACTGCTGAGGTCACCGAGAACGGTCAGCCGGCAGAACTTGTGGTTCTTTTCTCGACAACGATTGGACGTTTGCTCCAGGATAGTGCTCAGGCAAACGGTGGTTCGGCCTCAGTTCAAATTGAAGGCGATGGTCAACCCGGGGCGGCCACGGTCACAGCATCAGCAACGCTGAGCGATGGAACAGATATTGAAACTTCGATTACGGTTCAGACAAGTGCAGATGCGCCGACTTTGGTGCTTCTAGATTCCACAGGGGAAGAGGCCGAGACCGTTGAACTTCGAGCCGCGGAAACTGCAGACATCACTGCCAGGCTGACGGATTGGGATAACACACCTCTAAGCGGGATCGGCGTGACATTTAGTGCAACGGCTTTGACCGTCAGTGAAGCGTCAGGTCAAACGAACGCCGATGGTGATGTCACCATTACGTTGACCGGTACAGAGACAGCAGCGACGGGCGAGCTCACCGCTGCGGCAACGTTCGGTTCTTTTTCTTTGGATGATTCCATTATCGCCAACAGTCTTGGCGTAAACACAGATCAGAATAATCTGACCATGTCTGCGATTGATGCTGGTTCAGATGGCGTCCTGGACGGAAACGAGAAGATTCTTGTTTCCGTTACGGTTCTTGAAGATGGTGTGGCAAGAGATGGTATCTCGGTGACCTTCACAACCAACGGTGGCTCTCTGACCAATGCCAGCGCCACCACGGGAACGGCAACTTACGGAGAACCTGCGACTCCGGGTGTGGCACGTGCCCAATTGGTCGGTGATGGTCTGGCGGGCAACGTGACGGTGACGGCAGATGCCACGCTGACAAATGGCATCGCGGTGTCAGACAGTCAGGCGGTTCAGACCTCAGCCGTCACACCTAGCATCACGCTGCTGGTTAAGAACAAAGCAGATGTCGTGGTCACAGAGTTTGGCGCGAACCAGGAGCTCAACCTGGAAGCCACGGTCGTCGACTATGATGGTTCCACTTTGGATCCAGAAGACGCGGGTGCTCAGGTAACTTTTGATATCGGCACGCTGGGCACGGTTGTCAACGATACTGTTGTGACCGAGTTTGAGCAGTGCCCGGTGAATAACGTCGTAAAAGATCAAACCGATTGTGCAACGGTGCCGTTTACCTCGAACGCGGTTGAAGCCGTTGGCACTTTCTCGGTAACTGCGACCATTAACGGCATTGTTATTTCAGATTCACTGACGGTGACCAACACCGGTCAAAACAGTGGTGCACCTGACCAGAACTCGTTCACCATTACCCGAATTCAGAACGATCGGGATTTCTCGGTGAGCGATACACTGGCGCTTGAAGGTGACATTTTTAACAACGATGAAGCGACGGTCCGAGTTGACCTTGCAGACTTCTTTAACAATCCGGTTCCAGACGGCACATTGGTCGAATTCACGGCAGAACTCGGCGACATTGCCAGCAGCTGTGAAACCACAGGTGGTCAGTGTGAAGTGGTTTACTTCTCTGCGGACCCGCGTGCGCCGGATAATACGGAGGTCAGCTTCAGGCAGTTGGATGTGGATGACTGTCCAAGCGCGACAGTCCGTGATGAGGTAGTGACAGTAGCCAGCAGTCAGGGACAGACCGACTATCGCGTCGACGACATTTTGAGACTCGCGATCGGGACGACGGTACTTACCGAAGGCGTCGAATATGCGGCTCGTTCCTATGGTTTCGAGTGTCTTGCGGCGCCGTGTTCAAACGGTGCGAGTGTGACGGCTACGTACAATAGGGTATGGCTGGATGAAGAAGACGACGGCGCCGCAACGCACCTGCTGCTGAGACCTGGCCAGGCGTCGGAACCTTTCCTGGACGTGCGAAGCACGCCCTGTCTTGCCGCAGGTCGTGACAATATAGAAAGAATGACAGGCTCCATTGATCCTGATGGCACAACAACGGTGACGGGCGTCGGCACGCGCTTTCAGCTTGAGCTGGCTGTCGGCGATCGATTAAAAGTTGGAGAACAGGTCGCAACCGTCGCGGCGATTGCATCTGACACATCTCTCACAGTGGATACGGCATTTGATGATGGTGGTAACGATGTATCGCCAGAAAGAATTGCGGCGCCGGCTTACCTGGGCGGTATGGGACAACCCTATGGCGCGAGATCAACCATCCTCGCCTATGCGGTAGGTGAAGAGAGCTTTGTCGACGTCAACGGCAACGATGAATACGACTATGGTGAACCGTTTGATGACTTGACCGAGGCTTTCCTCGACAAAAACGAAGATGGTGTGCTCAATGACATCAACGGTGATTCTGCGACTGCGGGAACGAACGGACCCTATCGAGATGCGGGTCTAGGTACAGCAGCGCCGGGAGAGGCGCGCGAAAAAGCCACGCCAGAGTGTTACGGCCCACAGACGATTGTCGGTGATGCGACAGATGGCGCTGGAGACTCAACGGAAGCTCAGGTTTATTGTTACCAGGATGGCGGTGAGGAAGAACTCTTTATTGACCGAAATGATAATGGCGTGATGGATGTTGGTAACGGCATCTATAACGGAAGCCGTTGTC
The DNA here is from genome assembly GCA_017642855.1 of Pseudomonadales bacterium. Classification (GTDB taxonomy): domain Bacteria; phylum Pseudomonadota; class Gammaproteobacteria; order Pseudomonadales; family Azotimanducaceae; genus UBA9659. The sequence goes on along the minus strand of JAEPOO010000004.1, from coordinate 15,336 downwards.
TTAACCCTGAACAGGATGTCGATGGTGTGCTCACCACCGTTTGTACGACGGAGCTGGTGAATATCAGCAGAGATGTCCAGATTCTTCTGGCAGGCTCGATCCCTGTCATAGAATTCCGCGCCGGCGACGGTGGCGCCAATGGTGGCGGCGAAATTATCCAGAGCGTTGAGTTGGCTGGCGGCTCCCCAATTTTGGATACCACGGGTTCTCCCCCTGATTGGACCATCTCCGATGCAACGGCGGTATTGGGACTGACCGTTCAGAAAGGGGCGGATGTTGATACGACGAACACTGACCTTGGAGTGGTTCGAGACGTAGAACTTGTCAATATTGAAGGCGCGTTGACGACTTCGGAAGCAACTTGGACCCTTGAATTCCAGATCGAGCATACGGACATCAACAGTCAGGGTGGCGTTGAAGTCTTTGCCTCCGGTCAGAAACTCACGTTCGATAACGGATTCGGCAGTGATAATGATGGCGACGCAGACGACAGTATCTGTGGTGAGTCTGCAGCGCCATTGGGTGCTGTGCCTGTGATCGATGTCTGCCGGGTTTCCGGCTTCTCAGTCGGTTCGTCCGGTGATTTAATCATCGCTTCTGCCGACTCGGTGCAGCGTGTTATTGCTGAAATCAACAAGTGCAGTGACGCGGCCTGTACCTCGGGTGGCGCCATGCTGACAGGGACCACAACCGGTAATCAGTATGATTTTGAAATCGTCAATGGTGAGACGGTAACGTCAAACGATCTTACGGACACGGCGCTTACGCAGTTTGACGTCGGTGCAGGTCAGTCAACTACCGATGCCGATGGAAATACCTCTTCTAACATTACGTTTGCCGGTGTCAGCGAAGTAAACGGAAATGGCGGTAATGTGCCCAGGCTTTCCACGACCCGAACAGGCGTAACGGTTTACTTCACGGATCGATACAATGGTCAGTTGCCAGAAGGGACCGTGGTCACCGTGAGTTCCGACAACTCAGCAGGCTGTACGTTGGCATCGGTTAACGGGGTAGCGGTTAACTCCAACGATCCTGGTCCGGACTCCGGTGGTGTTCACTCAGGTGAAGTAACGGTTGGAGCCAACGCCTCCTCCGACACTTTCATTTCGTTGACCACAGGGTTTGGCGCAGGCGCCGTGCTTGTGACGGTAACCACACCAAGTGGGACGACGGGAATAGACAGCTTCAGCTGCGCGCTGTAAGAGACTGTACCGCGTTATCCAGCTCCCTGGTTTCAGGGATGGATGACGCGGCGCCCTTTCTAGTGACGCTGATTCCTGCTGCCAGGCTAGCACTCCTCAGGCAGTCCTGGATTGAAACCTCTCTCTGGTAGCTCGCAAGAAAGAAACCGGTAAAGGTATCACCAGCGCCAGTGCTGTCTACGACGTCTACCAGCGCCGAACGCTGTTCTGTCTGCACTTCGCCCCGCTGGTAAATAGAACCCTGCTGACCCAGAGTCAAGACGACGCCCGTATCGGGGATGCTTGCTTTCAGGATGTTCAGAATGCCTTCTGGCTCGGTTGCCCCTGTAAGGGCTTCGCCTTCAATTTCATTAATGAAGAGAAGATCCAAGTCTGTCAGGGGCAGTTCCTTGATGTTGTTGCCCATAGGAGCTGCGTTCAGCACAACACGCAGATCTTTTTTCAGTGCCTGTTCCACCAGATAGTCCAGCGAGCTGATTTCGTTTTGCAGCAGTATGAACTGACCCCTCTGCGCTTCAGCCAGGACAAGGTCCACGTCATCGGGAGTGATCTTTCGATTGGCACCGCCAAAGAGCACGATGGCATTCTCACCCGAATCGGAAACTTGAATGTTTGCGTGTCCGGTTGGATCCTCGTCGACGAGCAGCAGATGCGTATCGACTTTATGCGCACGGAGCAAGTTGGAAAGCCAGGTGCCGTCCTGACCAATTCGACCGGCGTGAACAACTTGAGCGCCAGCTTTTGCAAGGGCAATGGATTGGTTCAATCCTTTACCCCCTGGATGCACCTCGTAGTGCGCGCAGGGGAGTGTCTCGCCGGGATGAACAAAATGATCGACGGAGTAGACGTGATCAATGCAGCAGGAACCGAAGTTGATAATAGGTAGGGGCATCGGGCTCTCCTCATAAAGTGGTCGGGATGGCGAGATTTGAACTCACGACCCCTGCCTCCCGAAGACAGTGCTCTACCAGGCTGAGCTACACCCCGACCGAAACTTTAGATGCCCCGCGAGTGCAGGGCTGGTCATCATACCTTTAGTAGTCGCGATCCACCACAAAGTTAACCAGCACATTCATGGCCTGTTGGTAGTCTGACTCAGCGAGTTCATCGAGGCAGTCCAACGCCTGACACTTTTGCTGTTTTGCCTGCCCGGCGGTGTAACTCAGGGCGCCGGTGCGGGTCACGAGTTCGATCATTTGTGGCAGGTTTTCGACGCCGCCTTGTCGAATCGCGTTACGAATGAAGCCAGCATCTTCGGTATCAGCGTTTCGCATCGCCGCGATAAGCGGCAAGGTGACTTTGCCTTCGGCCAGGTCATCGCCGACATTTTTCCCCAGTTCCTCTGCATCACCCTCGTAATCCAGTTGATCGTCGACCAGCTGAAAGGCGATACCCAGATGAAGACCGTAATCTCGAAGTGCGGCTTCCGCTGCTTCATCAGCCCCGGCGAGCACCGCGCCCGAGTGGGCTGCTGCCTGGAATAGCATGGCGGTTTTGCGGGAGATGATTTCCATGTACTCGGGTTCTGATGTGTCGGGATTTCTAACGGCGCAGAGCTGCTGAACCTCGCCTTCAGCAATCACGTTTGTCGCTCTGGATAGAATTTCCATGACGCGCATATCGCCAATTTCAACCATCATTTCGAACGCTCTGCTGTGCAGGAAGTCGCCTACCAGGACGCTCGGAGAATTGCCCCAGGCGGCATTGACGGTCTTTCGGCCGCGCCTGAGATCAGAGTCATCGACCACATCGTCATGCAGGAGCATCGCGGTATGCAGGAATTCGATGACCGCGGCGAGCTTGATGTGCTCTTCCCCGGTATAGCCACAGGCTTTTGCTGCCAGAAGGACCAAAAGCGGGCGTAAACGCTTGCCGCCGGCTTCCACAAGGTAGGCTGCTATCTCCTCAACCAAAGGGACCTCTGAGTTCAGGTTTGACCTGATGAGGTTATCAACCTCCTGAAAGTCTTCCTGGACGACTGATAAGAAGGGATAGGTCATGTAAATGCCTGATTTCTTGGGCGTTTGAGAGGGTGTGAATGCTAGGTCCGGGTACTTCCGGTGTCAAGGTGGATTGATGAAATCTTGCTTGCCACTGACATGCTCTTCGCTTAGAATTGCGCGTCCTGAAAGTGGCGGGGTTCCTGTCACAACCCAACAAAAAGAGATACTTAGCATGTACGCTGTAATAGAAAGTGGCGGCAAACAACACCGGGTCGAGCCGGGCGAAGTTCTGCAGCTGGAAAAGTTAGAGGCCGCTCAAGGCGATACGATCGATTTTGACAAGGTCATGATGATCGGAGAAGGCGAAAAAGTGCAGATCGGTACACCCTATGTTGAAGGTGGCAAGGTCACTGCGGAAGTCGTGTCTCACGGCCGAGGAGACAAGGTAACGATCATCAAAATGCGTCGTCGTAAACATTACCGCCGTCAGGCTGGTCACCGTCAATACTTCACTGCTGTGAAGATCACAGATATCACCGGAGGTTAACGAGCATGGCGCATAAAAAAGCAGGCGGTAGCACGCGTAACGGTCGCGATTCGGAATCTAAACGTCTTGGTGTAAAAATTTACGGCGGACAGGAAGTGATTGCCGGTAACATCATCGTTCGTCAGCGTGGTACCAAATTCCACCCCGGAAAAAACGTGGGTTGCGGCAAGGACCACACGCTTTTTGCAAAAGCGGATGGTGTCGTAGAATTCAGCGTAAAGGGGCCAAAGCAGCGCAAATACGTTAATGTCGTTGCGCAGGCGTAATCGATTATTCGATTGAGAAAAAGCCCCGTCAATGACGGGGCTTTTTTTTTGCGTAAGCCATTAGCGTGACTTGTTAAAACCGCGTGGAACCCAACGATGGCGATAGGGTAAAGCCGACCACTAGACGGCAACAGAAGAATGAAATTTGTAGACGAAGCCAGTATCAAAGTAGAGGCGGGTAACGGCGGGAACGGCTGCCTGTCGTTTCGACGTGAAAAGTACATCGAAAAAGGTGGGCCGGACGGTGGCGATGGCGGCGACGGCGGCAGCATTTATCTGGTTGGCGATGCGGCTTTGAATACGCTCGTGGACTTTCGTTTTCAGCCCAATTATCGCGCGCAGAAAGGTGAGCACGGCAAAGGCAGTGATCGAACCGGTGCGAAAGGTGACGATATGCAGATTCGGGTGCCTTGTGGCACCAGTGTTTATGACGATGAAACGGATGCTTATCTGGGTGATGTAAACGATGAAGGCGAGGTAATGCTCGTCGCCTCGGGTGGTAAACACGGCCTGGGGAACACGCGATTTAAATCCAGCACCAATAGAGCACCAAGACAGACAACGCCCGGTGAACCTGGCGAAATGCGGAACCTTCGCCTAGAGCTCAAACTGCTCGCTGATGTTGGGCTTCTTGGTTTACCCAATGCCGGTAAGTCGACACTGATCAGTGTGGTGTCTGCGGCGAAACCCAAGATCGCCGACTATCCATTTACGACGCTCGTGCCTAACCTCGGGGTTGTCAGAATCGATCACAATCGTAGTTTTGTGATTGCTGACATTCCCGGACTGATTGAGGGCGCAGCCGAAGGTGCTGGTCTCGGTGTCCAGTTTCTGAAACATCTTTCTCGGACTCGGGTTCTGCTTCACCTGATAGATCTTTCGCCTATTGACGGGTCCGACCCTGCGGAGAATTTTCTGACCATTGAGGCAGAGCTCGCGCGATATAGCGAAGGCATCGCGGAAAAGCCGAGATGGCTTGTGTTCACCAAGTCAGATCTTCTTGGCGGTGATGCCAGCGAAAAAGCTGCGGCGCTGGCGCAGCAGCTGGGCATAGAAACCTATTTTTGCATTTCGTCTGTTGCTGCAGACGGCACAGACAAGCTGATGGAAGAAATATCTGTCTATCTTCAAGCGCTTGAAGAGCGGGATGAGGCAGAACAGAACGAAAGAATTCGGCAGGAAGTGCATGAATTCTCAGTACAGAAACGTCTGGAACGCAGGCGCAGACGCCAGCAGGGCGCAGATGATGATGAGGATGATGATAACTTCGATGTCACGGTGCATTACGAACCATGAGTGAGTTTGAACCAGGAGATATCTGGGTGGTTAAGGTCGGCAGTTCGCTCCTGACCAACAACGGCATGGGCGTAGATCGATCCCTGGTGCAGGGATGGGCGGATCAGATTGCGGAACTTCGAGCACGATCCATCCGCGTGGTTTTGGTCTCTTCCGGCGCTGTGGCTGAAGGCATGCAACGGCTTGGCATTAAGGCCAGGCCGCACTCACTACACGAGCTTCAGGCCGCTGCTGCGGTTGGTCAAATGGGTTTGATCCAGATGTACGAGTCCGCCTTTCAGCGCCATGATATTCACACCGCTCAGATACTGCTCACTCATGATGACTTGAAGTCCAGAGAAAGATATCTGAACGCCAGGTCAACCTTGACTCAGCTGTTGGACCTGGGCGTTGTCCCGATCGTCAATGAGAATGATACGGTGGTGACCGATGAGATTCAGTTTGGTGACAACGATACGCTTGCCGCATTGGTGGTAAATCTTATTGGTGCGGATACCTTGCTTCTGCTGACAGATCAGCCAGGTCTTATGTCAGCGAATCCAACAATGAATCCCGATGCAGAGCTGATAAAAACCAAACCCGCAGGTGCCGTTGAGTTGGACGATATGGCAGGTGAGGGCTCCGCGCTTGGTCGTGGTGGAATGGTCACCAAAATTCGCGCAGCCAGAACCGCAGCACGCAGCGGTGCAAAAACCGTTATTGCTTCCGGTCGTGAGCAGGAAGTAATGAGAAGGCTCAGCCAGTCCGATGTTACCGGGACGTTGCTGACGCCAGATCGAGAATCGGTGGTGGCCAGGAAACAGTGGCTGGCGTCACTGCCTACCCGCGGATACCTGACCCTGGATGAAGGCGCTTGTCGTGTCCTGAAAGGAGAGGGGCGTTCCCTGCTTTCCGTTGGCGTAACGAAAACCCGCGGTTCTTATACTCGAGGAGATGTCGTTTCCTGTTTGGATGGTGATGATCGGGAGATAGCCCGTGGCTTGATTAACTACGGGAATGAAGACGTGGTCCGGATACTTGGTGTATCCAGCGATCAAATAGAGTCGGTGTTGGGTTATCTGGCGGAGGAAGAATTAATCCACCGCGACAATCTCGTCTTGCTCTGAGAACTGCCGCGGTTGGATGATGCTGGGGCGGTGTACTAGCCCTTTAGCGCTTTGACGCTGGCGTTCAGGCGAGACTTATGACGTGCCGCTTTGTTTTTGGTGATGAGTCCGTGAGTGACGGCTCGATCAATAACGGGAACTGCCTGCTGGTACGCGCTGGTTGCAGCGTCGTAATCACCGCCGTCCACGGCTGCAAGAGTTTTCTTGAGTGCGGTTCTGAACGCAGAACGCTGGCTGGCTTTATGGCGACGACGGGTCTCATTCTGTCGAGCCCGCTTTCTGGCCTGTGCTGAGTTTGCCACTGTAAGTTATTACCTGGGTTGAAAAAAATAGGCGCGAATCATGCCGATTTCATCGGGTTTTGTCAAACAAATACGAGACTCCTGTGAGATGATGTAACCTGAGGGAATTCGGTACCAGATGACGGAAACAGACAGAGACTCGAAGCGAAAGTCCGGCGGCAAGCTGCTTCGTTCAGGCGTTGTTGTGTCCATGATGACCCTGATTTCCCGCGTCCTTGGCCTGGCCAGGGATATGGTGATTGCCTATTTCTTCGGCTCAGCCGCGGGTGCAGACGCCTTTTTCCTTGCGTTTCGGATACCGAACTTCTTCAGGCGGCTCTTTGCAGAAGGTGCTTTCTCTCAGGCCTTTGTCCCGGTTCTTTCTGAATATAAGGCGAAGCGGGACCATGAAGAGGTCAAGCAACTCGTCGACCGGACAGCGGGTTCCCTGGGTTTAGTGCTGCTCATGATGACTTCTTTTGGTGTGCTCGGCGCGGAACTGGTTATTAGCGTGTTTGCCCCAGGGTACCTTTATCACGGCGAGGGAGAGAAGTTTGTCTTGGCCGTGGACATGTTGCGACTGACATTTCCCTATCTGTTCCTGATCTCGATGACCGCGTTGTCCGGTGCCATTTTGAATACCTATGGCCGATTCGCAGCACCGGCATTTACGCCGGTCCTATTGAACGTGTCGTTGATCGCCTGTGCGATTCTGATGAGGGATCAGTTGGACGAACCAGTGATGGCGTTGGCCTGGGGGGTATTGGTCGCCGGTGTTGCGCAGCTGACGTTCCAGGTGCCATTCCTGGCAAAGATCAGGCTGGTGCCCATTCCCAAAGTAGGATTCAAAGATGAAGGCGTTCGCCGAGTCGGGACCTTGATGTTACCGGCGATCTTTGGCGCTTCGGTCAGCCAGATCAATTTGTTGGTGGATACCCTGCTCGCGTCTTTCCTCGAAACCGGCAGTCTATCCTGGCTCTACTACTCTGATCGATTGCTGGAACTGCCACTGGCGCTGTTTGGTATCACGGTAGCCACGGTTATCTTGCCGGGGCTTTCCCGAGAGCATGCTGAGAATTCAAAAGAGTCATTCTCTCGGACCCTTGATTGGGCGCTTCGAATTGTGCTGCTGTTCGGATTGCCCGCGTCGGTTGCGCTGGTGTTTTTGTCGGACCGACTCATCGCAACGCTATTTTTTCAGGGTGAGATGACGACACGCGATGTGGCGATGGCAGGCATGAGCCTTGGGGCTTACGGTGCCGGTCTTCTCGGCCATATGTTCGTCAAGGTGCTCGCGCCGGGTTATTTTGCGAGACAGGACACGAAAACTCCGGTACGTTTCGGCATCATCGCGATGGTCACCAACATGGTGCTAAACCTGCTCCTGATTTTGCATTTCAAGCATGTTGGTCTGGCGATGGCGACGTCGTTGTCGGCATTCCTTAATGCTGCACTTCTGTATTGGGGGCTGAGACGTGATGACATACTTGAGGTCGACACAAGCGGATGGCTGCGCTTTATCACTCAGGTTGCTGGCGCATCTCTGGTGTTGCTGGTTGGGCTGTTCTATTTTGTGCCTCCGATTGAATGGTGGCTGGACAACTCATTCCTGACCCGGCTCATGTGGATGCTGTTGATCTGTGTCGCGGGCGCAGTAATCTATGCAGCTTCACTGCTGATGTTGGGCGTTAACTTAAGAAAACTGGTGCGTTAAGTGAAGATTATTCGCGGCCTAATCAATGTGAAGGAAGAACACCGAGGTTCGGTTGCGACCATCGGTAACTTCGACGGTGTGCATCTTGGCCATCAGAAGATCCTCGCTGAGGTGACGGCGAAAGCGCGTGAGTTGAACGCCAGATCCATGTTGATCTGCTTTGAGCCGCAGCCCAAAGAGTTTTTCGATGTTTATAACGCACCGGCTCGACTCACCAGATTTCGGGAAAAGGTTCAGCTGCTGGAGGCTCTCGGGATAGATCAGGTTTACTGTGTCAGGTTCGACGCAAAAGCCCGAAAGATGACCGCAGATGAGTTCGTGCGGATTCTTATTGACGATTTAATGATCTCTGCGCTGTTTGTTGGTGATGATTTTCGATTTGGGCAGGATCGAAGTGGTGATTACGCTCGGCTCCTGAAAGCAGGGCAGGAGCACGGATTCTCTGTGCACAACATGTACACCATTGCCGTAGAAGATACGCGAGTCTCCAGCACACGTATTAGGCAGAGTTTGGCACAAGGCGATTTTGAGCTGGCGGAACGCCTGCTTGGCCACCCCTATTCGATTACAGGCAAGGTGATATATGGCAGGCAGTTAGGACGAACGCTCGGAGTGCCAACCGCTAACATCCAACTGCATCGGTATGTGGCACCGATTTCAGGCGTCTATGCCTGTGAGATGTCCATAGACGGGAGACAGGCCAAAGGGGTCGCGAATGTGGGTGTCAGACCAACCATCGATGATAAAACGCCGAAACCGATTCTTGAGGTACATCTTTTCGACTTCGAAGGCAGTCTTTACGGGAAAACGGTGAAGGTGATATTCAGACACAAGATCCGAGAAGAAAAGAAGTTCGACGGGCTCGATCAATTGAAAGCTGCAATCGGCAATGACATTCAAGCATCCAGACAGTTTTTTGAGGTAAACGACGCGTAATGCATTACTGGACGGTTACCGCGCTGATTGTCGCTCTGGATCAGTGGTCGAAGAGTTATATGTCGGAGCTGTTGCAGCTTTGTGTTCGAGGCCGCTGTGAATCTATCGATGTCTTGCCGATCTTCAAACTGACGCTGCTTCACAATGAAGGCGCTGCATTCAGCTTTCTGGATGATGCAGGTGGCTGGCAGCGCTGGTTCCTTGTTGCGGTATCGTCAGTGGTTAGTGCGTTTATCTCAGGGTGGTTGTGGCGAGTTCATAGAGCGCAAGCGCTGCTTTCCTGGGCGTTGTGCCTCATTCTGGGTGGCGCGATTGGCAACCTCATTGACAGAGCGGCTCAAGGTTATGTTGTGGATTTTCTCGTCTTTTACTACGACGTTTATTATTTCCCAGCGTTCAACGTTGCTGATGCCGCCATATCGACAGGCGCGGTTTTGTTGATTCTGGACATGATCATTCAATATCGAAAAGAAAGGTTAGAAGCCAATGGCTGATAGTGTCCCGGTCGGACCGGGTACGAAAGTGACGCTCCGATTTTCGCTGAGCATCAAAGAAGGAGAGTTGATCGATTCGACCGGAGATCGTTCCGCCACCTTTGTTGTAGGGGATGGTAATCTGATGCCGGGTTTCGAAAGCGCTATGTTCGGTATGAGGAGAGGCGAGTCAGCGCTCCTAGACATCGAGGCGGACCATGGTTTTGGCCAGCCCAACCCGGACAACGTGCATATGATGCCTCAGCGGCTGTTCAAAGATGTGGCACTGGAACCCGGCCTGGTCGTTTCCTTTGCAGATGGCGAAGCAAACGAAAGGCCGGGAGTCGTTTCTCGTTTGCTGGGCGATATGGTAGAGATTGACTTTAATCACCCACTGGCGGGCCAGGATCTCTCTTTTGAAGTTGAGATCCTGGATGTTGAGCAGGTGTCTGACGAGATTCTTCGCATGTGATTGCACCTTGAGAGGGCAAATCGCATAATCGAGTCAGGTCCGGAGCAGAAAATCAGGAGGGTCCGCTGTGAAACGGAATAACAAGAAAGCACGTGGTTTCTCACTGGTCGAACTGATGATCGTCGTTGCAATCATCGGTGTCATCAGTGCAATCGCCTACCCCAGTTACCAGGGCTACATTGAAGATTCTTTCTTCGCTTCCATGCAAGGGGACGTAAAAGTCTGTGCTCTGACGCTCGACCGACTCTACACCAACAACTTTACCTACGCCGGTCTGGATTCTAACTGTACGCTTTGGTCGCCCGCGGATGGTGCACAAGCGAACAGTCGCTATACGCTTTCCGTGCCGACGGCGACGGCAAGTGCTTACCAGATCTGTGCGGAACCCGTAAGCGGTGACTGTGAGGGTCGGTGCTTTCGCTTTAATTCTGATGGCTCAGAAACGGTGAATGACACGGCTTGCCCGTAAAGGCAGGTGGCCACGACCCGCGACCATTTATCGGTCTAATCTTCACGCTTATCGGCGACTCGAAGGGGTGGTCTTCGGATTCTATAAACTAAACCGCTTCCAGCGCTGTCTTTTCGACGGCGGGGGAGGTCGGATGTGAGTGAGGTATGCGCGCAGAGAAAGGCTACACGTTAGTAGAAGTCCTGATGGTGGTTGTCATTATTGGGATTGGTTTCTCCATTGCCGTGCCCAGCTTTCAGGGCATGCAGGAACGAAATCGGTTGGTCACGCAAACCAATGACCTCGTTGCTGCGATTGGTTTGGCGAGATCCGAGGCTAATCGCAGGGGCGCGCCGGTCACCTTAATGGCAGCAGTAGGTGCCTCGGGTAATGAATTCGGCGGTGGATATTGTATCGTCGATGGCTCGATAGAAGACGCCAGCCCCCCGACCGATTGCTCCGGCACAGTCATTCGCCGGTTTAATGCACTTGTTGGCGATTCAACACTTGCAGGACTAGATAATGATGATGATGGTGGTGATTGGGATGCGCCACGAAACGCCATCACATTTAACTCGCTGGGCGGGCTTGACGAGGACGCCAATGAAGGGCAAATGAGATATCTGGATTTGTGTCATCCCAACCAACTGGATCGCCGTTTTCAGATTCGGCTTATAGGGCGCGTCAAAGTCTGGCGAGAGGCAGAGCCAGGAACGGCTGCTGAAGACATACCTTCTATTCAACCAGATTGCTCTTGAGGAAGAGCAGACCATGAAGAGAGAGATGTTAATCAGACAAAGAGGCTTTTCACTGATTGAAGTGCTTGTTGCCGCAGTGATTATGTCTGTAGGTGTGCTTGGCGTGGCAGGGATGCAGGTAGCGAGTTTGCAGCAGAACCGGACCGCGTTGCTACGTTCAGAGGCTCAGCAACTTGCCTGGGACTTGTCGGATAGAATGTTGGTCAATCCACAGGCCACCTATGCTGCCGTAGACTTTAGCGAGGCCCCATCATTTACCACCAACTGCTCGAACTCGAATTGCACGCTCGCGCAAATGGCTGAATATGATATTGCTCAATGGAAGTGCGCAATCAACGCGAAAGATAATAACGATACTGAATATGCCGCTTGCAACGGCTCTAACCTGGATATTGCGGGGACGTTGCCAGGAGGCCAAGGGCAGATTGAAATCAAAGGGTCTACATCCACCGATGGCAATGTCTGCGATATGTCAGCGGCGCAAGATGCCGGAGAGTACTGCATTGTTGTGCGCTGGCTAAATACGGATGGCGCAACTTACTCGACAGTTCAGCTACAAACGAGGGTGGCGTTTGATGCGCCGCCAACAGCACCATGATGCCTCTTGAACGACAAAAAGGCCTATCTCTTGTCGAGTTGATGATTTCACTCGCGGTCGGATCAATCATTACCGCTGGTGTGGCGCAGTTGTTCACGGCGAATTCGGAAGCCTACCAAATGCTCCAGGGCCAAGCGCGCATTCAGGAGTCTGCTCGGTTTGCCTTAGAGTTCATGCGCCGCGACATCGAGAACGCCGGGAACCTTGGCTGTAACTCAAGCATGATCCCTGGAGAGAGCACAAATTTCGCGCTTAATCAAAGAGATTCGAACAATCTGCCTTATGAGTTCGATCTTCTTGACGGTATGGTGAAGGGGTACGATGGTCAGATTAATGGTACCTGGCTGCCGAACAGCACGACCAAAGCGCCTGCCCCCCACGTCCGAGGATTCTCTGACATTCCGTCAACCATAGGGTCAACAAGCACAGGGACCTTTGTGGATGGAACGGGTATCGATACCTCCGCGATCGTAGTTGGCACAGACATATTGGTTTTGCGGGGAATCGAAGGTGCGGACGTACCGAACTTTCTGTCTTCGGCAATGCTGACTTCCAGTGAAACCAATATACAGATTACGCCGCCAAGCGACGGTGTGGCAGGTCTCGGATTCGGCGTTGGCGAGTTAGCTGTAATCCATGATTGCGAAAAAGGTACGTTGTTTCAGGTAACCGGTATCACGGCGGGAACACCCATCCTGCTGCAACATGCTACTGGTACGGCCGACCACGAAAACGCGAACGACAGGCTGACCACGATCAATACCTTCGCGGTTGATGCGGCCGTAAGCCCACTGATTACCACGATCTATTTCGTGGCCCCCGGGACCGGAGAAAACTCCAGTGGCGACCAACCACTGTCTCTCTGGCGCAAACAAGGCCTGAACGCCCCGGTGGAAATTGTTGAGGGAATCGAAGACCTCCAGGTCACCTACGGCATCGGCAACGACACATTCCCCAGACGATATGTGCCTGCGAATCTGATCGGTGACGACACGGTTTTCACAGTTCGTGTTGCCATTGTGGCGAACACGGTAGACGATGTTGGTGGCTCCGTAGCGACGACCCACGGCTGCGCTGTTCAGACATGCTATCCAGGCGAATCCGGTGCTTCTGGAATAGATGGCCTTCAGAGGCGCTCATTTTCTCGAACGCTTGCGGTAAAGAATTAAATGAGAGGTCGAATAAAGTGAAGTTACAGAAATCTCGACAGCAAGGCGTCGTTTTGTTCATGAGTCTTGTGATGCTTTTGCTGCTTACGGCCTTAGGTGCCTCATCTATTCAGACAACCTCTGTGCAGTTCCAAATGGCACAAAGCGTTGACGATATTAATGTTGCCTTCCAGTCGGCGGAGGCCGCGCTGCGTGATGCTGAAGAATCCATCGAATATTCGTTCATTGCGGGTGCGACGCAACAGATGTTCACCCTTACTGGTCCGGCGGGAAACTCAGGTATAGGCGATGCCGATCTGATTAACACCGCTATCGAATTCGCCACACTCGACTGGGATGATGACAATAACTCGACCGCTGGGACAACCGTTGTCGATGGTGCGAGTGAACCTGGTAGATACATCGTGGAGTACATCCGCGAGGTCGTGGGTACCGAGGATAGTCTTAATCTCACCAATATCGGTGAAGAAGTTGGAGCTGGTGGTGTTTCAGTCTACCGAGTGACGGCCCGTGGCAAAGGCTTTGGCACAGGTCGCGGTGAGGTTTTTGTGCAAAGCACCTATGGCAAGGTCTGGTAGACCAATCCTCCCAGGACATAAGAGGTCCGATCAGCTCCCAATTTCGACCATTTAGCCGAAACCCCGTAGCCTGAGGGGCTCCCCTAGCTATATTACTGTTGCCGCGTACTCCGTGCGTGTGATGGCCATCGGATAAAACTTAGGAATGCAGCATGGACAACGGACACTCAATGGAAGCCTTTAAGGAAAGCCATTCGCTCGATTGTGTTCCCCAAGCAACCAAAAAAGGCGCCTCCATGGCAAAGTCTCATTCGTTAAGAATTTTGATCATCTCTATTTTTGCTACGTTTTCAGTGGGCGTGGTTGCAATGCCCGTAGCAACGGACGATCTGAATATACTTGTATTAGAAGATTCTGCCTCTAGTGGAAACCTGATGGATAACGATGTTGTTGGTGTGAATCCCAAGATTCTCGAGGCGGCCAGTATCCCTGTTCCGTTCACCAATCACCCACTCCTAAGCGGCGCGCTGCTTTCCGTGGCGTCTGATGGTACCGCGTCATATCAACCGAATGGAAGATTTGAAGATAGAGATAGTGATGATCCAAATTTGGTTGGCATAGATTCGTTTACCTACGTAGTCGCTGATAATGATGGCTCAGATATCGGAACGGTGTCTTTTGACATTCAAGGTGAGGATGATGCACCGGATGCCGGCACGATTGCTGATCAGGCGAACACGGACGGTGAGACACCGGCGTTGCCAGCGAGCACGATTCCAGATGCGTTCACGGTGATTGATACCACGGACACGATTGCGAGTTATGCGATTGCAGGTGGTTCATTCCCTGATGGGTTGAACTTCAACACCACGACGGGCGCAGTGACGGGTACGATCGATGCTGATGCGAGTAACTCAAACGACAATCCGATCCAGATCACGGCCACCGATAGCGACGGTGTGACTTCTGCGGCGGTATCGTTCAACTGGGTAGTGAGCAACGTTGCACCGGTTGCTAATGATGATGCGGATGGCATTGTTGAAGATACGGTCTCAGAAGGTGGCAACGTACTGACAGATGGCACAGCGGATGCCGATGGTGGCTCTGACTCGGATGCGTTGTCGGTATCAGCGATCTCGGATGGTGGCGTTGTTGGTGGTGCAGCAGCGACAGGTACCTACGGTACCCTGACGATTGCGGCGAATGGTGTTTATACCTATACCCTGAACAATGGTCTGGCAGCGGTTCAGGCGCTGGATCCAGGAGGTGCAACGCTCAGCGATACGTTTACCTACACCATCACAGATGGCACAGACACGGACGACGGTGATCTGGTCATTACGATATCTGGCGCAAACGATGCACCGGATGCCGGCACGATTGCTGATCAGGCGAACACGGACGGTGAGACACCGGCGTTGCCAGCGAGCACGATTCCAGATGCGTTTACGGTGATTGATACCACGGACACGATTGCGAGTTATGCGATTGCAGGTGGTTCATTCCCTGATGGGTTGAACTTCAACACCACGACGGGCGCAGTGACGGGTACGATCGATGCTGATGCGAGTAACTCAAACGACAATCCGATCCAGATCACGGCCACCGA
>JAEPOO010000003.1 GCA_017642855.1 Pseudomonadales bacterium | reverse complement strand
TCGCTAAAAGCCACCAGATTTCCACAGAGAGCTGTAGTTAAACTCAAAATTCAGGGCGATGAAGTACTTGGCTGACTAAGCAGTTATGTGGTTTATTCTTCTTATACCCTCTCCCTTGCTGCTGCTGAGTGGCTCGGAAAGTTGGTGGGGTAAATTGCGTACTGAAGATCCTACTCAGTACTTCCAAAATGCTCGGCATGTGCAATTGGAAAACGCCGGGCACTGGGTGCAGCATGACCAACTGGATGAGTTTTTGAGATTAACGAAAGACTTTTTTGCCGAACAGTGAGGTAAATCGTGAATAAGATTGAATCTATTGAAGCCCTCGAAGCGCTTTATGGTGCGGCTGTGCCCGGCTCACTCACCAAAGTTCAATCTGTACTCACACCTCAATATCGACGTTGGATAGACCAGGCGAAATTTACCATTTTGACCACAGTAGGGCCCGAGGGTACCGATGCCAGTCCTCGTGGTGATATCGACAGTGTTGTTCGAATCGTAGATGACCAGACTCTGTGGTTACCGGACTGGCGCGGTAACAATCGAATGGATTCTTTGCGTAACATCGTCCGGGATGGTCGAGTGAGCTTGTTGTTTATGGTGCCGGGATCGAACAATGTGATTCGTGTTAATGGACAGGCGATTTTATCGGTAGACCAGGCCGTCACGGCGGCCTTTGAGCACAACGGTAAACATCCTCGCAGCGTTATCGTCGTAAGTGTTGCTGAAGTTTATTTTCAATGCGCAAAGGCTTTGATGCGCTCGAAGCTTTGGAGTGGTGAAGATCAGAGTGACAAAGTGCCTACCGCCGGTGACTTCCTGAAGGAAGTGGAAACTGGATTTGATGCTAAAAGTTATGATGAAGGCTACGCGGAATACGCCAAAGATAAGATGTGGTAACACCCGCTATTTCGAGCGCTTCTCAGCCAATCTAAATGAACTGAGGTAAAGCGCCAGAGCAGGAATCAGCGCAACGGCTGAAATGACTAGTGCGATGGGCACGGAGAGGTACTTACCGGCGAGACCCAACAAAGGGCCGCCGCCCATCTGGCCAAATCCATCGGCCTGCTGCTGCATAGAGAATATTGTTGCGCGAGTTTCACTTTCCAGGTTTTGGTTTAACCACGCGGCGGTAAGCGGCGCTTTGATTGATCTAAGTACTGCAACGCCAAAGTAGGTAGCCACGGCAACATAGAAGTTGCCAGTCAACGCAAACGCGATCACGACAAGGATCAATAAACTGCTCGCTACCGATAAGGTGACGACAAGCCCGTAATAGTGATTCATGTTGAGTCGCCGCTTGATACACCAGAGACGGATAGCTTCTCTCGATACGGTGACGCCTCGTTCAGCGAGCAGATCTTTAATATCGCGGTGGCTTAGGTTGAAGCGCTAGTAGAGTCAGACAGCGTAGGCGATAACATCTGGTGGGAATCTATGGCGCATCTAGGTGTTCATCCAACAATAATATCCTTCTAGTCCGGTTAACTTGGCGATACCCTGAAAAGGACTGCATGAAAAACTTACGCAAAATGAGTTTGTGGAAAAGGGGAGAGATCACAGCCTGACTGAATGGTGCCAGAGCGGGCGGCGTGCGGATGGAATATCGGGACCGCCCAGGTCAGCGACACGAAGTGGCGGTGACATGTTCTAACGAAGGCTTTCGTCACATCAGAAATGCGATCTGTTATCACATTTCTTCGATGTGACTGTCGCTCGCGGGATTCTCAGGTTTCCGATATTTTGGAGCTGCGCTCCAAAAATCGGTGGTGGCCAGAGGTGGAATCGAACCACCGACACGGGGATTTTCAATCCCCTGCTCTACCGACTGAGCTATCTGGCCAGGCATTGGGGAGGGCCCCCGAAGAAGGGCGTGATTAAAACGAAAGAGGGACCTTGAGTCAAGCCGACAATGTCTCACAACCATTGCAGACGCGGGCGACTTTCGTGCGAATTTGGGTCAGCTTACCCTCCCAGTTTGACTGGTGACAGAAGTTAGCCCGATGCCCAAATGCCAAATCTGCAAAAAGTCGACGGAAAATGCGATGTTTAATTATCGTCAGGAGTGTCGCAACTGTCGTAAAGCAAGGAAGCAATTACAAAAAGAAGGTGCCTCCCTGAGAGGTATCAAGAATTACCTGAAGGCGACGGGTCTGCAACTCGAGCTCGCAGCCCCTGATCTGTTGGCTGAAGTCGAGATGAGCAATCAGAATGTGGTTGAGTTTCGCAGCAAGTCGAGCGAGGCAGAACGCTAAACGGCCGAGAGTCAGACCTCAGCAGGTTCCGCCTTCTTTCAGGCGCCGTAAAGTCCTCGTATCCGGTGCTGGCGGGCCGGCATGAGGCGGTAAGGTTTCTGGTCGGGTTTTCGTCCGCCAGGAACGCCTGTATACGGCCCGGTGAAGTAGCTCAGGCTTTGCTCAGAATATGTCCGGTAGGTTTCAGCCATCGCCCTCTGGCACGTAACCGTCGGCTCGATCAACCTCACCACCGCTGAGGTAGATATCACGCTGCGCGTTGAGATACTTACGTGCTTCTTTGTCCATCATATTGAGATGCTTCTCGTTGATGAGCATGGTCTGTAGGTTTTGCCACTCGTCCCAGGCTTCAGCGGAAACGTTTTCAAAAACGTCCTGCCCTGCCGGTCCGGGGAATGGGGGGGCGTCCAGGCCAGGCAGTTCTTTCTGCTGGCGTTTACAAAATACGGTTCGAGTCATAGCGGCCAGTTTACTGAAGAAGCGGTGCACTTTGCAGTGCTTCGAGTATCCGTGTCACCGGGCGAGTGAGCCCGATATTATTTGGATCTTCCAGGTCATACCAGAGTAAATTCTCGCTGGCCTGAGTCTGAGATGCGGCTTTTACCTTAATATGAATCGCCTCAATATCGAGATGGAAGTGGGTAAAGGTGTGCCTGAATGCCGATAGCTTTTCCATCTGGACGTGATCAAGGCGAGCGGCTTCAAGGTATGTTTCAGGCTCGTCTGATTCAGGAAAGCTCCACAACCCGCCCCAGAGTCCCGTTGCCTTTCGTTGCTCGAGCAGAATGTTGCCGTCACATTCAATGACCAACATGGTGGTGGATCGCACCGGCTTTTCTTTCTTCGGTTTTTTACCCGGGTACTCTTTGATCGATTGTGTCGCAAAGGCATGGCAATCATTTTGGAAAGGGCAGCGATCGCAGCTGGGTCGGCTTCGAACACAGATCACGGCACCGAGGTCCATGATAGCTTGGGTGTAATCGGCGACCCGATCACTTGGCGTGAGCGCTTCGGCATGATCCCACAGCTGTTTCAAGGTCGCTGACTGACCCGGCCAGCCCTCAACACCGAACACTCGCGCCAGAACTCTTTTCACGTTGCCGTCCAGAATAGCGGCGCGCTGACCTGTGCAGATGGCGATAATCGCAGCAGCTGTAGATCGCCCAATTCCGGGTAGTGCCTCAAGTTCTTGAGGAGTGTGCGGAAACTCTCCGTTGTACTCGTTCACGATGCGTTTTGCGGTGGCATGAAGATTTCTGGCGCGCGCGTAGTAGCCGAGGCCTGTCCATTGGTGCAGAACTTCGTCCTGGGTTGCTTCTGCCAGTATGTCGACCCTGGGGAAGGTCGCCATGAATCTTTCGAAGTAGGGGATGACCGTGGTGACCTGGGTCTGCTGCAACATGATCTCGGAAACCCAGACCCTGTAGGGCGACTTGTCTTTTTGCCAGGGAAGATCTTTGCGGCCGTGATCGTCAAACCAGGCGAGCAGTCGCGTGGAAAAGTTTTTCATGCCAGGAAGTTTACTTGAAGATATTCTTTAGCAGGTCGTTCGCGATGCCTTTGTATTCGTCAGGTACCTTCTCTTTGATCAACTTGTCGAGCTTCTCATTGCCGCGACGTTTCAAATCCTGCGCAACAATATCCTTCACCAGGTCCTGGATCGCGCCCTCTTTGCCAAAGCAAAGCTCGCCCGGAGAGGCGTTGATGCTGCCGGAGCACGAGAGCGGCCAGCGAACGCCGGCCAGTTGGTCACTGACCTTGAATGCGCCGTCATCCGTTTGTTTGAACATGGCTGTCACGTCGTAGTCGAGCGTCTCCGTCTGCAAATCAACTCCGCCAAGGGCTGTGAGGTTCAGGTTCTCGACCTGGGCATTCAGGATTTGACCCGATCGAGTTCCCCCCTGAAAGACATGCTGCCCAACCATCTGGTCAAAAGGCATGATGTCAGGCCACTCACTGACGGATGAGGTTTTGCCGCGAATAAGATCGACGGTCTGAGCAACGGATTTCAGGGGACGAACATCCAGTGAGCCGTCTTTTACGTTGAAGTTTGATTGACCGCTCAGGTTGTTATTCACATCACTCAGCAAGGTGCCGTCGAAATCGAGATTGGAGTTTGCAGCGATGGTGCCGGTAATGCCGGGCATCTCGATCATCTGTGCGATGTCGACGCCATCGATGTTGAGTTTGATGTTGGTCGTGACCTTGTTGTCGAGAGAGCTGTCCAGCCCCAGAACGACCTTACCACCGTAGACCTCTGAGTTGGCCATAACATTCAGTCGCCTGCCATCATTCTTGACGGTCAACTTTGCTTTGGTCAGCTGATAACCGTCATAGTCCAGACGACCAACTCGAACGGTCGCATCGGCGTGCGTCTCTTTGAGCAGCTTCACTGGAATGAGTTCGCTATCGGTTGGGGCGTCTGATCGATTGACAGCCGTCTCAAGTGATGCGGCTTCACCGAGGTATCTGGTCGCGTCGATTTTGTCGAGACGAAGATCTGCCTTTACTTTTTGCGATGCACTCAAGCCCACAACCGCCGAGCCTGTTAGTTCTGAATCATCGAACTTGCCGTCCAGGGTTCTGAAATTCAGGTTGTCCGCGGTAGCGCTAAAGTCACTTTCAATCTGAAAAAACGCAATGGGGATTTCAGTGCCCAAGTCCTGGCCTAGGCGTACCGCGTCTGCAGATTCCATGTTGATGACGCCGTCAAATCTCGGGGTCTCACCGGCGATGCTGATAAGGCCTGTCATCGACATTCGCAGTGTGCTGATTTGAATGTCGTTTCGGTTAAGAATCAGAGCCTGTTCCTCAGGTCGCCATTGACCCTCGGTGGTGATGGTCAGCCCCGGGTAGGGCTCACCTTCCAGGGTGAGGTCGACGCGAGTGACGAGGCCCGACATGGCCATACGCCCGCTATCAGACTGAAATGTGATTCGCCCTGTCGTGCTCACATCGGCACTGAGGTCGGCAATCTTGTCTTTGAGCGACATTGCCAGGCTCATATCGAAAGGTTTGTCTGACGCCAGTTCGCTGGTGGTCAAACTTCCGAGCGTGACTTCGTAATCGGCGTTGTTCGATTTGTCCTGGTAAGTCAGGGTGACGTCCTGGATGCTGAGTTGTTGCACCGTCGATGCGAGCGCCGTATCTCCTGAGCTGTCTGATGCTGTGCTCTGAGTTGGTGTGGTGTCGGCAATCTCCCAGTTTGAGTTTCCCTTGTCGTCTATGACCAGATCTACGCGTCCACCTGACAGGGTGACGTCATTCACATCGACAACGGTCTGCTGTGTCAGCAGCGGCATGAGATCCAGGTCAATAGACATCGTTTCAAACTGAGCAAAGGGTGCTTCATCACCTCTTGCCAGTGATAGGTCGTTGACGTTGATCGCCACCGGTGGCCAATAGCGCCAGGACAGTTCACCGTTGATGGTCATGCGGTAACCGGTGCTGGTTTCAGCCACCTGGGTGATTTGAGATTTAAATCGGTCGGGATTCTCCAG
Source organism: Pseudomonadales bacterium (assembly GCA_017642855.1). Classification (GTDB taxonomy): domain Bacteria; phylum Pseudomonadota; class Gammaproteobacteria; order Pseudomonadales; family Azotimanducaceae; genus UBA9659. The sequence goes on along the minus strand of JAEPOO010000003.1, from coordinate 208,536 downwards.
CAGGAAGAAAATACCACCGGCGACGAGCGCCAATAGCACCACGATAATAATGAGCAGTCGCATCATGCTGCCACCTATTTGTTGGCTCGGGCCAGATTCTGGCGGGTGTAATCACAAAGAACGTGGACAATGCCCCGCGTGACTTCCTTGTTGCCTGACATCAGGTCGTAGAGGGATTCACCGTCCAGTCTGAGGAGCGTGCAATCTTCAATTGCCTGCACGGAAGCAGCCCTGGGCTCCGGATCCAATGCGGCGAGTTCCCCGAATACCGCGCGAGTGCCGTGCACAGCCAGTTCTTTGTCACCTTCGAAAATGCGGACCTGACCGTTGACGACGATGTACATACTGGTGCCAAGGTCACCCTGGTTCATGATGATCTCACCTGCGTCGTATTCAACCGTTTCAGCGATGGTTGCTAGATCCACCAACTGGCTCTCAGGGACGGATGAAAATATGGGTACAGATTTGAGAATGAGAACTTTCTCAATAGTCAGAAGCATACAAGATACTGGCTTATGCCCACCCGGATGTAGAGGTGAATTATGCCCAAGTTGTAAGTGCGTTGTAAGTGCGGCGAGACGACGTTGCGTTAAGCGCTGGGATCAGGTTCTGACAGAGTCGCGTGTAGACTTCGTGCCAGATCTCTGACTTGTGTGGACTTATCGCCCATAAAGGTACTGATCTTGCCCGTCAGATCCGGCGAATCCAGTTTCCCCAGGCACCAGAGGGCAGTCTCGCGGATGATGCTCTCTCGATCGCTTAATCCACGTTCTATCTGCTCCAGGTGCTCACCGGATTCGGTGGTGCCGATCTGATAAAGCAGACAACTTCGAGTCCAGAAGAAAGCGCGCTCAAAGTGGTTTTCAACGATGTCGTGAAATCGCTCGTCCGCGGTCATCTGCTCCTGCGGGAACCTTTCGGACATCTGCTCGAGTCTTTCCGTAACCGTCAGGTCGTCCAGCAGCGGTAACACAATTTGCTTGATCTCACCGGTGAGCAGGTTGTCCAGGATCTCCAACGCGAACACCCGCATCTCCTGAACCTTGGAGTCGATGTTGGCGCGAGTGTCCAGCATCACAATAGAAGGGAACAGGAAGCTGATGAGCAGCAGCATGTTGTCTCGACGTACATCTAACTCGCTGGCCAGCGCTCCGTGCAGCATTTCGAATCGCGGTTCGTTTTTCAGATCTTCCATTGCGGCCAATAGCCAGGTGATCAGTTGCACTTCTTCATCCAGGTTGTTGACGAAGATGTACTGGTCATCCGGGTCTGCCTGATAGTGCAAGCTCGCCAGACTGAGATTGACTTGGTGCCTGAGCTCCGGCTGTTCGATTTCAAGATGACGCAGGAGGATTTCGATCGCTTTGGAACCGCCGATTTCGCGGATTGTTTCAATGATGTGCAGTTTTTCCTGGCGACCGGCTTCGGGGGAAGTCAAACCGATACCAAGGTCGTAAAGGGCGGCCTCACCAAACCGTCTTAGGGACAATGCGGTTGCTCCCCGAAGACTGCCCACGGAAAGCTTCGCGACGAGCATGTTGGCCAGTCGCGCGTCCTGCATGTGCCCCGCAGCAGAGATGGCGTGTTCGACCACCTGGAGATCGATGTCGTCCAGCAGTTCCACCAGGTAGCCTGAAAAGTGTGGTGAGCCAATCTCGCCAATGGTCTCTGCGGCGAAAAGGCGATCGTTCCGATTGCCTGAGCGAATACAGTTGAGCAGTGTGTTGTTGGCAGACGCGTCTTCACGATTGTAGGTCAGGATGCCAACAAGGGCGCCTTTACGTAAATCCTGGTGGAAGGCATCGAGATAGGGTGCCAGCCTTTCGATCACGTCGTCAGGCGAAAGGGCTGCGTAGGTTTTTAAAGCCTGGCCGCGCACCATGGTGTCAGGTTCCTGCTCGATTCGATCGAGAACCCTGGCGGTCAGCGGTTTAATGTCGAGTGACGCGATACGGCGAAGCACATCCATTCGGACGTCTCGGTTGTTGTTGTCCAGCACCTGTTTAATCAACTCGGTGATCTCCGGATGCTCCATTTCCTCGAGCAGGTTCAGACAATAAAAAATTTCAGCCGGGTAGGCACTGTTCAGCCCCTGCTTGATGATCTCGAGACTGGTGTTGTCGAGATCGGACAGCGCCATCTCGCCAAGTTTTCTTTTCTGGATGTTTACGACCAGGTTGGAAAGGTACATCCGTCGGACCAGGAACCCGACAACGATCCACGCCAACATCAGCAGACTGAGAATAATCAGGAAGGTCTTTGGTTCGAGACCCATTTGGGTTGTCAGAATATACAGGCATAAACCGGCGAATCCGCCAGCGACCGGATCGATAACACCCTCAGTGAGTGCAATGCCCTGACTTTTCTGCCGGTCTGGCATCACCTGGAAGAGTATCGTGACGGTGCTCTTCCAGATCGCAGATTGCAGGATGATGCGACTGGCGTTTGTGACAACCATGACGGCGAAAATCAGCGCCACGTCGGCGCCGGTAAACTCCATCACACTGACAGCGCTGGAACCGAGAAAGATGATGACCGGAAAGGCGATCACCCCTGCCAGGATGCCAAACTTCCTTAAGAAGGGTGCAAACAGGAATACCATGACGAACATGGTCAGGAATCCGGCTGCGGCGAAGAACTGTGCAATAAATGACGCCAGTGCCTTCTCATCAGGAAACTGTTTGACCGCATAGTTGTAGAAGGCCACATCCAGGAAGAAGTAGGCGAACATGTAGGTCACGTAACAGAAGGTGATGAGTCGGACATAGGGCAATCGCAGCATCCCCAACAGCCGAGTTTCGTTGACCTCATCATTGCCACTGCCATCACCGGTGATATACAAGGTCGATCTGAAGTGTGAAACGGTGTAGCTGACAATGCCGAACACCACCAGGGTGGTCATCATGGCTACCGCCAGCAGATCTGTGACATCGAGGAAGTTCAGCAGGAAAACGATGATGACCCCCCCCGCCATCTCCGCCATAAACTCGCCGGAACGTGCGATGCCGGAAAGACGTTTTGTCTGGCGCACATTCAGCAGCCTGGACAGCAGTGCAACAAACTGCAGACTGAACAGCATGTAGACGATTTCAAAGAAGAGCGGCAGCGTAAAAATCAGATAAGGCGAACTGCTGACACCCAGTGAAACTCTCATGATGGCAAGACCAACAAAGATCACACCGAGAATGGTGAATAGATAGTTACGAACGGCGAAGCGGTGAGTGAGTCGATCAATCAGCAGTGTCGTGGGCATGCCAACCACTGCGATAAGAATGGCGATCAGCGCAAGCTGCTCAGAACCCCAGTGTTCCAGAAACAGAGTGAACGCGCAGACACGAATCATGCCGATGGCCAGGCCCGACATGAACATGTTGCTGAACATCAGTGCGGTGGCCGCCCTGTCTTCGGGCCGAATGCCCAGACGTGCGAGAAATCGATCTAATGTTGTCAGCTCTTCGTTTGACTCGACTGCGGCTTCCGTCAAACCCTATCTCTGGTGTAGAGGTTAACCCTCTACTTTAGCACGCAGGCCCCTGTTCTAGTGGGCTTTTCGTACATTTCATCTAATGAATCTGATAATCTGAATGGCGTTATTACCAGAACCGGGAAGTGTGCATGTCAGCAGTTGGAACAGAGGGGAATCCACTCAGAGTAGCAATCATTGGCAGTGGCCCCGCCGGGTTTTACACAGTAAGTAATTTTCAGAAACAAAAAGACCTGGTGGTGGAATTTGACATGTTCGACCGCCTGCCCACGCCTTTTGGTTTGGTTCGCGCCGGTGTGGCGCCTGATCATCAGAAAGACAAGTCTGTGCAGCGCGCCTATGACAAGAGCGCACAATTGCCGAACTTCCGCTTCTACGGGAATGTTGAGTATGGCACTGACCTGCATATGGATGACCTCAAAAAACACTATCATCAGGTCATGTTTTCAACCGGTGCACCGTTTGATCGAAACCTCGGCGTCCCTGGCGAAGATCTGGCGGGTAGCTTCTCGGCAACAGAGTTTGTTGCCTGGTACAACGGTCACCCCGACTTCAAAGACAGGCAGTTTGACCTCAGCCAGGAAAGTGTTGCCGTGGTAGGCATTGGCAACGTGGCGATGGATGTAGCACGTATTCTTTGTAAAACCCACGAAGAACTTGCTGTGACGGATATCGCAGATCATGCCCTGGAAGCATTGAAGAACAGCAACGTGAAAAACGTTTACATCCTGGGTCGCCGTGGACCCGCTCAGGCTGCCTTCACACCGCCCGAAATTAGGGAGATGGGTGAGTTTGCAGATGCTGATGTCACTGTGCTCTCAGATGAGGCAGTGGTCGATGAAGCCAGCGCAGTGCTGATTGCTGATGACAAAAATGCGCAAAAGAACGTGGGCTTTATTCAGGAGTACGCTGAGAGGCCCATCGAGGGTAAATCTAAACTGCTGACCATCCGGTTTTTGGTGTCACCGACTGAATTGATCGGTGAAGATGGCAAAGTCAGCGCGATTAGACTGGTTAAAAACGAACTGGTCGCGGGTGATGATGGTTCCATCAGACCCAAAGCGACTGATCAGGAAGAAACCATTCCCGTGGGCCTGGTGTTCCGAAGTGTTGGTTATAAAGGATTGCCGCTGCCAAACGTGCCATATCACGAGAGTTGGGGCACCATCCTTAATGAGGCCGGCAGAGTTGTTGATGATTCAGGTGCGCAGGTCACTGGTTTATATACAGCCGGTTGGATCAAGCGAGGCCCGAGTGGTGTGATCGGTACCAACAAGACCTGCGCCCAGGAAACAGTGGGTTGCATGGTAGAAGACCTGACGTCTGGAAACATGAACCATCCAGAAGATGCCTCGATTGAAGGTGCCGCCGCGTTGATTGCGTCGCGCACGCAAGATGCCATCAGCTATTCTGAGTGGTCCAGAATTGACGAAGCAGAGCTTGCCAAAGGTGAGGCGCAGGGGAGACCGCGCGTGAAGTTCACCGAAATTTCCGAGATGCTTGACGTCGCGAAAAGCTGAACCTTCCCAGTTTGAATGGCGATCTATGACCTGACCCAGGGTCGCGTTGGCGCTCAGCTCACGCGGATGACCATTCCCTATTTCCTCGGTGTGTCGTCGATGATTTTTGCGTCGATGATCGAGACCGTTTACATCGGTATTCTCGGGGCTAGAGAGCTTGCTGCTTATAGTTTCATGTTCCCGGTCATCATGGCATTGACCAGTGTGTCGATGGGGCTGGGCATCGGCGCCTCGTCACTGATAGCGAGAGCGGAGGGCGAGGGTGATCGAGCGCAGGTCAAGCGCATTGCAACCCATACAGCCTTCCTGACACTCTTACTGACCTTCACTCTGAGTGGCTCGACCTTTTTCTTCCTGGAATTTTTATACAGTGCCATGGGTGCGGAAGGCGAAGTGTTGCGGCTGGTTGTAGCGTTCGCGGAAGTCTGGGTCGTCTTTGGTCTATTCACTTTCACGCTGCCCATGGTGAGCAGCACGGTGCTCAGGGCCCTGGGTATCGCGAAGGCGCCGGGTTACATCATGACCATCACGTCCGGTGTGCAGTTAATCGTTTCACCGATTCTTATCTTTGGTCTGTTTGGCGTTCCGGCGCAGGGCTTGATCGGATCAGCCTACGCATTTGTGATCATCGGTGTGATTCGAATCATTGCGTTTGCTGTGCTGGTGGCCCGGGAAGACATTATGCAAACCTCAAATGTCTTTCATGGGTTCGTCGATTCTGCGAAAGCCATCCTTCATATTGCGTTACCTTCCATGCTGTCGAATCTCATTGGCCCCGTGAGTATGGGTATCACGCTGGCGCTGCTGGCGAATCACGGTGAGTCTATTGTCGCAGCGTTTGGCATTGCGTCGCGTTTTGAGATGCTGCTCATGATGATTCTGGGTGCACTGTCATCCAGCGTTGCGCCATTTGTTGGTCAGAACTGGGGCGCGCGCCAGATTGAACGCATTCATGAAGGCCTGCGCCTCGCCTATGGCTTCTGTCTCTTCTGGGGCGTGGTTTGTATGGCAACGCTGGGTCCCTTTGGTGACACGCTGGTGTCCCTGATTAATGAAGAACCGCAAATGGTTGCGGCAGCAGCACTGTTCCTTCTGATTGTCCCCGTCAGTTTTGGCCCGCTGGGTGTTGGTCAGGTGGCCGGATCAGTGTTTGTGGCGCTGGGTAAACCTTTGCCGCCGACCATACTGTCCATCGCGCGTACGGTGGTTGTGTATGTGCCCATGGCCTTTTTGTTTGATCATCTCTGGGGATACATGGGGATCTTTATCGCCCTGTTGGTCTCTAATGTTCTGTTCGGCGTTGCTTCCTGGTGGTGGGGCCGGATCATGTTGAGCAGAGAAATCGCACTACGGGTTTAACTGCGCTTGTTGAGTTCCACGAGCAGCTGTTCAAGAGAGTCTGCGTTACCTTCTTTAAAAACCGCAAGACGTTCGAACACCTCTGCTGCGGCCTGATGGAATCCCCCGGGCAGTTCGGCACCGGCAAAGGTTTCTGCGATTTCCAGCATCTCCCCTGAAAAACGCCAGGCTTTGTGGGAACTGCCCAACACTCTTTGATGAGTTTGTGTCGTGAAGGATTCACCCCATTGCTGCTCAAGTGTTTCCCTCACGCCGTACCGCTCTGCAACACCCAATATCGCAACCAGCAGTGCAGTTGATCCTTTGGTGTACGCGGCAAACGTCATCTTCATCGCTGAGGCAGCACCAATGTCATCCGAGATTACCTGGGTGTGCAGTGGCGATCCGGTGAACAGCTGCGCAATCTCATTTGCCTCGATACCGGAAAGATAAAGACAGGTCCCAGCCTCTGATCTCCAGGCAGGGCCGCCGACAATGCCGCCATCAACGAATCGGTCGAATTGTTCTGACAGTTTTACGGTTTTCATGGGTGATATGGCGTTGCAGTCGACGAACACACCAGAAAAATTTCTGTCGGCAACCGACTTTGCGACTGGTTCGGCATCATGGGGTGGGCATACGGACAAGATGATGTCCGCCGAAGCGACCAGGTCGTCGAGGGTGCCGCAGTCTCGCAGGCCAGCAGATTCTGCGCGTTGATGCGTGTCGGCGCTTCGGCCTTCGCTTGCCCAGACAACGTTTTTGCCGTCGGACAGAGCTGCCGCACCCACTGACGCACCCATGGCGCCGGGGCTGATCAAACCAATGGTCGGCATGCTGGTGAATCCGTGAGAAAGCGCTAATATCGACAACTTCTTTATCCCAGTAAAGTCCAACCAAGTAAAGCTGTGCACCAGGAAGTGATAGACGGATTCAGCCCGAATATTCGAAGTGAACTCTTTCGAAGGCTCGGTTTATCAGGAGAATTCACCGATCTCGAAGGGTTCGAGAATTTTGTTTACGCGATGGATGGACGTGTGGTGAGGGTTTCTCATGATTCTCATCGCACCGTAGAACAATTGCTGGGTGAACTTGAGTTCGTTTCCATGTTGTCTGAGCAAGGCGCGCCGGTCGCCGCACCCGTTCTACTGGATCGTGACCATTACATCGAATCGTTGGACGGGTACCACGCTTGCGTCTTCGAAAAAGTGGAAGGCATCCGAGTTCATCAGCCCATTGACGATGATGTCGTCATTGCCTGGGGTGAATCTATTGGTCTCTTTCACAAACTCGCCGCGGGATTTATACCGTCTCATCCCAGGCAGGATTGGGTGGCTGATGGCAATCATCAGTTTCATGAGCGAATCCCCGCGGAGCAGACACAAATACTGGAGCGGGCAGAGGGGTTAATGGGTCGGTTAGCTGAGTTGCCTTGCGAGGATGACGTCTTTGGTTTGATCCACAGTGACGCCCATCCCGGAAACTTCCTGGTTGATGGTAATCAGCTCACTTTCTTTGATTTTGATGACTGCCTCTATGCGTGGTTTGGCTATGACCTGGCGACTCTGGTCTTCGGCATTGCGCTGCTGGCGGATGAACAAGATCGAATCTCTGATGTGAAGAAATTCCTGGATCTTTTTCTGACCGGATACCAGAAGCGTCATACGGTGGATGCACTCCTCATGAAGTACATGGCTGAGCTACTAACCCTGAGAGAATTCAGTTTTTATGCGGTGGTGTATGCGTTCATGGATCCTGAGAATCTGGTGTACGACACCGCAAAACGCTATATGAAAGGCAGACGCCCTCTCCTGGAAGAAGGCGTGCCCCTGGTCGATTTTGAGGCTTTAGGTTATTGAGCCGGCCCCTAGATTGTCCGACCTGTACCTTCCCAGTACTTGTCGCGCAGCAATCGTTTCAACAGTTTCCCGGTCGGATGGCGCGGCAAACTGGCTTCGAAGTCCACTGACTTGGGTGTCTTGAATCCTGCCAAATGTTCTCTGCAATGTGCGATCAGGTCTTCTTCCAGTTCAGGGCTCGGCTCCACGCCGACGGCAAGCTCAACGGCAGCTTTTACCTCTTCGCCAAACTCATCATTCGGAATACCGAAGACTGCGGCATCGAGTACAGCGCTGTGGCTGATCAGTACCGCTTCGATTTCAGCCGGGTAAATGTTCACACCACCTGAAATGATCATGTCGATCTTTCGATCACTCATATAAAGGTAGCCGTCTTCATCGAGGTAGCCGATGTCTCCGAAGGTATAAACCCCTGGTTCCAGATGCGCCTTTTCGGTTTTCTCAGGATCGTTGTGATATTCGAAGTCTGATCCCATCAGGTTCCGCACATATAGGCTGCCTGATTCGCCAGCTTCAGCTCTGGAGCCGTCTTCTTTGACCACGATGATTTCGGTGATGGGGGTAGGCTTGCCAAGGGTGCCCGGTCGCTCAAGCCATTCTTCAGCAGTCACCGTGGTGACAATTGCGCCTTCAGTCGAGCCGTAGTACTCATTAACAACGGGGCCCCACCATTCAATCATTTGGCGTTTGATCTCCGGCGGGCAGGGTGCAGCGCCATGCCAGACCACCTTCAGGCTGTTGCCTTGATAAGCGGCCTTTTTGTCTTCCTCGAGTCTCAGCATGCGGGTGAACTGAGTGGGTACCAGGTGGGTGTTCGTAATTTGTTCCTGATCGATGAGTCTCACTGTTTCTGCCGCATCAAACTTGTGGCGCATGACGATGCTGGCGCCTGCGAGCAGTGGCAGGAATGAAAACGCCCACTGTGCCGAGTGATAGATCGGACCTACCAGCAGGCTTCTACCGCCCGGTTCAATACTCAGCATGCCAGAGATACCGTCTCCTATCAGTTTCAGTGTTTCGACCGGCGCACCGGTTTGTGACAGTGCGCTTTTTACGCCTTTGGGATGTCCGGTGGTTCCCGATGTATAGAACATGGGGCCACCCAGTGCCTGGTTTTCCGGTTCGCTGTCATCCTGATCAGCGAGAAAACCCTCATAGGTGTGGAACGAAATGGCTTCCTCAGCAAAGGTGTCGGCTTCAGAACCCATGATGACGACAGCGTCGAGGTTCGGTCGGTCGGGATGTTCCAGGGTCTGCTCACCGAGCTCGATGAATCTCGCGTCAACCAGCATCGCTTTGGAGCCTGAGTCGGCGAGAACATAGGCCACTTCTTCAGGAACAAGGTGCCAGTTAATGGGGACCAGCAACCAACCGCCGTGGGCCGCAGCGGCGAAAGCTTCGATGTACTCGCGACGATTGCCGCTCACCACGGAGAAGGCATCGCCGGTCTTTAAGCCGACTTCACGGAGCGCGTGTATGAGCTGGTTGACGCGTTTATTGAAATCACGCCAGCTGGTTTCGCCGAACTCATCCTTGATGGCCATTTCATCGGGGCGGGAATCAGCATTGGGTAAAATCAGTGTCGCCATGTAACTCTCAATCCGGGAAAAAACGGACGGACATCATAACTCAGATAGTTGTTGCAGCAATTCCTTCGTAGAAACGCCCTCGAATCCTTATGCGGTTGCGCGAGGCTCGTCGGGGAAAAAGAGTTGGCCCTCTTCGGCACCTGTCAATAAGGTTTCAAAGTCAGAATGTCGTGACTGAGTGCCTGTTTCCCCTTTACGGTGTCCTGTCACGAATGAGTGTCTGTGGCAAAGCCAGTGCCAGAACAAACAGCATACTGTTCGCGGGAATCTGCAGATTCACGTCCGCGATGCCATGAATTAAAATTGAGACGGTTGCCGCAAGGCAGCCGAACGCAATGCCACGTTCGAACGGTGGTGTCATGGAACTGAGCAGACTGACCTGAGCGTGCAGGCCAGTCAATAGAATGATGAGTAATGGCAAGCAGCCGATGACACCCAGCTCGACCAGAAACTCAGCGTATTCGTTCTCCGCGTGAGTTACCTTTTTTGAGACTGAGTGATCCCGATACTGACTGAACGCGGTTTGATAACTGCCCGCGCCAACACCAGTCCAAGTGTGGTCTCTGACAATTCGTGCGTTATAGGTCTGAAGATTGATTCTGCTGGTCGCGTCTGAGCCCACATGAGTCAGGCGTTCACCCAGTCTCTCGATTCCAAAGTAGTTGCCGATAATGAAAATATCCAGGACGAGGATGCTGGTCAGCAAGATCACGGTATAGCGGTTGAATGATCGTGTGTAGTAGAAGGCAAGCAATGAGGTGATGAGGATACTGCTGAAGAAAGCAACGTTTCCCATGCGTGAACGGCTCATCACAAGGGCAACGACCATAATGATAATGGCGATACGAAGACGCCCTAGCTCTCCGGTAATCATCTCGGTGGGTGATAAAGGACGGCCTGATCTGGGGTGGCCCTGAAGAGCGATCATTGCGCCAATAGCAAGACAGATAACAATCTCCAGATATCCGGCGAAGTGATTTGGATTAGGGAAGCTGCCGCGCGATCTTGGCACATCAAACATCAGTTGTTGCATACCACCGAGGCAAGCCTGCATCAAACCCACGATGACAACCAGGTAGATCACGGTTTCCTGTCGCTTTCTTCCTTCAAGTACCCGGAAAGTCACCAGGAAGAGTGACATAAGCATGATGGTTTTCAGCAGTTCGCTTCGATTCTCGTAATAGTCAAAAGTCCAAAAGAGTTGCAGCGTCATCCAGCCCGTCAGAAGGATAAAGGCCGCCAGAGAGATGCGTTGATGAGTGGTGAGTGTTAACGGTTTGCCAAACAGCGCAAGCAATGCCGCCAGGGTCAGTAGCGTTGAGAGCGCTGGCCATGCCCAATCACGATTGCCGCCCAGTGGCCAAGGTGCGACTGCAAGCACGAGCAGGAGCACCAGATACGCTGATCGATGCACGGAAGCCGACATATTCATTGATGCTAGCTTACCTTTCTGTCTGGAATTTCACAGGTATTCTTCATATGCTGAATCGAATGAAAAGTTCTCTTGGCATCTTGTGGAATGCACTGCTGACTGCCAGTGTCGTGACGTTACTGGCGGCGTTGTTTGTCGCGGCGATGCCACCGGTTTATCGCGCCACAGCTATCGTTCAAGGCACCGCAGACGACATGCTGCGAATGCACTCTGCGGATTTTCTTGCCCAGGTCCTTAAAGAGAGCAAAGCAGATACCGGCGACCTCGTCGGCTGGCTGGAACAGTTAACCAGTGCAAGACAGCAGGGCGTACAACTCCTTTACCAAAAACTGTTTGTCTCTCCTGGAGATGAGGATGGCTGGATCAATGTCACTGTTGAAGCCCAAAACGCAGAAACCGCTCAGAGATTTGCCAACGATATTGCACGCTTGCACAGCCAGCTCAGGACGCGCGTTCAGCTGTCTCCTGAAGAAAAAGCGGTGCTGTTTGTTGAGGTTGAAAAGGCCGATGAAACGCTAAAAGCGTTTATGCAACAACATCCTGAGGTTTTGAGGCACACCCAGGAGCGTCAGAATCTTCTGCGAGGCGTGGAGCGCGGTAACCAGCAAGTGGCGCAGCTCGAATCCAGACAGGACAATCTCAGGCAACAGCTGGAAGCCGTTCGCCGAAAGGCACTCGGTGTGTTGACTGAGCCTGGCGTCGTGAGAGCAATAGAGCGGATAGACAATCACTCGGCGAAAATGGCGACACTGACAACAAGGTATGGAGAACAGCATCAGAAGATGCGGGCAGCTCTGGCGGAAAAGGAGCGATGGGATCAAGCGCTGAAAGATGAACTGGTGGCTTATGGCGCTCGTTTGGAAGAGCGGATTCTCAAGATTCGTGCAGACCTGGCGATGCAGCAGGCGGTCATTGCTGATCTCCAGCAGAAGGTGACTCTGCTCGATCAGTCACATCTCCATTACGAGCAACTCAAAGTCGATCGGAAAACAGCTTTGGCTCGATTTGAGGGGATGAATGACGAGGCGACGACTGACATTTTCGCCCGTGCGGTTGTTCCGGGTAACACGCTTGGATTCAACCAAACCCTATTGCTCGTGTTCGTATTCCTGGTCAGCTTTATGCTGATGGCTATCCTGATGATTGTTCGATCAAACAGGGGGAGACAGGAGCCGTGAGAATTCTGTTGGCATGTGTTTTTCTGCTTGCTGGTTTGCAATCCGCTGCGCTGCTGACCGCCGCGACACTTGAGCGAAATGCACTTCGGCTTATAGAAGGTGGTGGTGGTTTTGTGAGCATGAGAGAACAACTGGCGTTCGCACAGCGCCTCGACAAACGCCACATTGGCGTCAACCGCTTGATGTCCAATCTTGAAGCAGATCCGGAGCGTCGGGAATCGTTTATCCGAGAGATGATCGAGAATGAACCCTATCGTGCGGAGGGCTGGCTCCAGCTGCTGAGATTTAAGCTGTCCCGTGCCCAGATAGATGATGAGTTGATATCGGTTCTGGAGACCCTGGCAACGATTGCGCCCTTTGAGCCTCGCGTTCAGGAGGTGGTGATTCAGCAGGGACTCCATTACTGGCTGGAGATCAGTCCCACCGCTCGTCGTGCTGTGGTGGACACCGCCGCGAGAGCGATGTTGAGCGACGCCACCTATCGAAAGACAGAACGGCGTGCTTTGGTGACGAGTGGCGGTTTACTGCCTCTGGTATGTGTTGTCGAACCGAAAGCTCACGGTTGTATCATAGCCTCCGAGTAAGGAACTACTTACATCATGACAGCAAATCATTGACTTAGGACGTTGCGGATTTGTGATGATCAGCCTAAAGTTTGCGCTATGAAATCACTTTCGCGAATTGCTTTGGTCTGTTGGTTGAGTTTGAGTCATTCAAGCCTGGCGGCAATCACCATCTCTGAGACAATGCAGGTTTTTCATGAGGGCATTCAACGCGGTAAGTCTCTGGAGTCTATTCTCCGTCAGGAACTGAAGGATCATTACTCGGAGGCGGACGTCGTTCTGACGGGTGCCATTGGCAGTACACCGGCTGATGTTGCTGATATCGTCAGAATTGCGATCGATGAAGGCGTTCTGGTAGACGACATCGCCGCTCAATGCGACACCATGTTGAATCAGCAACAACTGGTCAACCTGATAAGAGTTTCACTCAGTGAGCGGATTGACCCAGCGCCGATTATTAAGCGTTGTTTTGCATATATTCCCAAGTCACAAATCTCGGATTTACTGGCGCATGCGATCAATAACTCGACGCCCGGACAGATTGAACGCGTTCTGGATGCTGCATTTCAAGCCCTGTCCAATGAAGTTGCAGATCCATTTGCGTTGGTCAAAGAAGGCGTGTTGCGATCAAATGCTTTTACCGTCGAGGGAATCGAGTACGCAGAGGGCGTTGATGATCTGATCACAGAGATCAGACTGCAGGATGTGCTCGAAGTCCTTGTCACGGAACAGGGTGCTTCGATTGACGAAGTCGCCGATGCAGATCTACCTCCGCCGAGCCCTTTTGAACCGCCATTCAGCGACAGCTAGTTGTTTCACCTGAGATTGATCAGTCTGATGTTCGTTTCGGCGCTCTGTTGTGCCGAGGAAATTGTCTTGAGTGATGACGGTCGTGAAGTCCGAATCAAGCAGGACGGCAGCTGGGAATTTGTTTCCGACGACAGGTTTGCGACAACTCGGGACGGCGAAAGGGTTCGATTGAAATTCGACGGTTCCTGGGAACGAATAGAAGACGATCGCAATTGGATAACCGTGCCAGCGGCGGCAACGAGTTTCAGTAAAGACAAGGTGACGGAAGGCAGTATTCAACTGGAAATCACTGAAGTCATTATCGAGTCTGTCCGAACACGGCAGCAAAAGAACACGCGTCTGCGTTCGCAGGTGGTGACACGAATCAATATCGTCTCTACTGAGACCCAGTCGTTCACGCTTCAGCCCATCGACATTTCGCTGAGCGACAGTCGGGGCAAGCACTACGAAATTGTCTCTATTGCGCCTGAGCGTATCCAGGTAGCCCCGGATGCACCTGTGGAGGTGCGCATCATCGCTGATGATTCGCCGAAGTGGTGGGGCGTAAAGTTTTTTGAGTATGAGATCGCCCCTGGCGTTCTGGGGAATACTCAGTCCTTAGAGCTGACTCGGTCCATGAACGAGGTGCTCAAGCGCGAAACTGGCGCACTCACCGAATAACGCCTCTCATTGGTGCGCCCATATGCACCAATATAGAGCCACAACGCCCTCCCACGATGCATCTGTTTGGTAAATCACTGATTTCAAAGCAAAAAAAAGTTGGCCCGCCGTTTGCTATTTAGAGGATCGAAAAGGGGGCCTTGCTTTGACCTCCTTATTTTTGTTCAAACAGGAGCCAATTGAAATGAATAGACTGACTCAAGTCGCTGCGGGGGCGCTGTTATCAGCCAGCGCATTGATGTCAACAAGTGCCTATGCCGAGGGGGAGGTTTCCTACAACATCGGCTTCGCATCGGAATACTACTTCCGTGGTATTAAGCAGAAAGATTCCTCGGCCAGCGCTGGTATTGATTACGAAAACGGTGGTTTCTACATCGGCACATGGGCGGCTGACGTAGGTGATGGGCTCGAAGTCGACGGTTACTTCGGTTACGGCATAGAAACTGAAAGCGGGTTTTCTGCTTCTCTTGGTTTTACTGGTTACTACTACACGGGTGAGTTTGATGACACCTATGAAGAAATCAACCTGAATCTCGGTTACTCCTGGGTTGGTCTGGAGTACTCAGTGGGTGAGTGGGACGGCTTTGGTAACGAAGCGGATTATGACTTCCTGGCGCTGACCATCGATCCAGGTAATGGTTTCTATGGAACCTATGGTACGTTCGGTGATGACTTCGACGGCGATTACTTTGAAGTGGGATACGGCACGACCATTGCTGAACTGGACATCGGTATTGCTCTGATTGTCAGCAGCGATGAGCTTTCTGACGAATTGGATAGTGATGGTGACCCTGAAGAATCAGAAGCGATTGTCTTTACTATCGGTAAGACATTCTGATCTCAGCGGCTTAGAATCAAAAAAGGCTCCTTTCGGAGCCTTTTTTATGCGCCATGCCGCGCTATTCCCGCATTTTTTCAGCGATCCTTGCATATTGATCCAGTAGCGGTAAAACCACGGCTTCCCCCTCTGGGGGTAGTCCGAACACCATATGAGAAAACCCCTGCTCCAGTTTGGCCGTTATAAAGGCTTCATCAGGGGGCACGCCGAACATGGCCAGTAACGGCTGATCGTTTCGGCCTCGGTTCTTCCAGGCTTTCTTAATCTCCGGAATGTGATCACCCTCAAGACCGGCAATCGGCAGCCAGCCATCACAGTACTCCGCAATCCGGTCGTAGCTCCACTTTGATGTGGCACCCATCAAGACGGGTGGTCCACCTTCCTGAATCGGTTTCGGGTTCGACCAGACCGGATCAAAGTCGACAAACTCGCCGTGAAATTCAGCTTCATCGCTGGTCCAGATCTCGCGCATGGCGAGAATCTTTTCACGCACAACCTTCCAGCGGGTGTCGTAATCGATGCCATGGTTTTCCATCTCTTCTGCATTCCAGCCGGCGCCGATACCAAGGATGAAACGACCGCCTGAAATTCGATCAATAGAAGAGATTTCCTTGGCCAGAGTCAGCACATCTCGTTCCACAACGAGACAGATGCCCGTACCCAGTTTGATGCGCTCTGTTGCTCCGGCGCAGGCGGCCAGGGCGACAAAAGGATCATAGGTATGCGAATACTCCTTCGGTAAGTCGCCTCCCGCGGGGTAGGGTGTCCGTCTAGAGGCCGGAATATGCGTATGTTCAGGAAAGAAGATCGAATCCAGGCCTCGCTCTTCGATGGCTTTTGCCAGTGGGACCGGTTGCATGGCGTAGTCCGTCGGGAAAATCAGTGCGCCAAACTCAGCCATATGCTTTCTCCTTTATTTTGGTGATTCAGGGTGTTGGAGACTCAGGATAAACCGGTGATGTTGTAAAAACGAGCGGCAGTGTTACCCATGATGGCCGCCTGTTCACTGATACTCAGGTTGTCGATGCAGGTCGCCGTAATATCGCAGACTTCGTCATACGTTGCTTTCAGCGTGCAGTAAGGCCAGTCGGAAGCGAACATCAGTCTTTCCGGTGTAAAGCTTTCGATGGCAACTTCAACGAATGGCAGGAGCGGGTCAATGTCCAGCACATCCTCGTCCCACTCGCCGTGACCGCCTTCAACCACCAGGCTCGAGAGTTTGCAGTAAACATTGGGTCTTTCTGCCAGCACTTTGATTGGCTCAGCCCAGGTGTTGAACCCGGCCTCAGAGTATTCCGGGCAACCAAGATGGTTCAGCACAAATGGCTGATCCGGCAGTTCATCGACCAGTGCAGCACAGTCCGTCAGCTGATCCGGACTGACCAGCAGATCAAACGTGAAACCAAAATCCTGTAACAGTCGCAGGCCACGGTTGAGCGCCTCTGATTTGAGAAATGCTTCGGGTTGCCCTATCAAGGGATATCGGAAGCCATTCACTTTGCCCTGGTATCGACTTAGAGTCGCCAGCAGATTACCGGCGGTCAGGTCGACCCACCCAACCACGCCAATAATGGATTTCTCCTCCGATAAAGAAATCAGGAATTCTGTTTCATCAAGACTGTCCCGGCATTGAACGGCGATGCTGCCGTGAAAGCCGTTTTCAATCAGCGCAGGCTCGATATAGGCAGGCAGATAGTCCTGCTGCAGGATGTTGTTGTCCTGCAATCCCGGATAGTCTGCTTCGTTGAATGCCCAGAAATTCTGATGGGCATCGATTCTCGCTTTACTCACTTGAAGGGTTTTCTCGGCGTCACAATCGGGAAACGGCGCTCGAACTGATCGAACAAGCCGGATAGTTGTAGCAGCGCTTCAGCATCACCGTCGATGGTTAGATGACCATCGCCCAGCAGTGTGGCTCCATCGGTTTGCCCGGCCATCATCCGTTTGAAATTCAATTCGCTGATACCCAGCGTTGCGTTGGCGTCATTTGCCTGACGGCCCGCGAAGGCATGCAGAACACTGTTGTTGATAACAAGCAGCGTTGCTTCAGCGTCCGTGAACGCAAGATTCAATTTTAGTGTGATGCCGTCTGCACGCTCCGCATTCAGTCGAACAGACATCACCTGGAAGATGTTCCTCAGCGGTATCGCGGCAATCATTCCAGCGCTGGCGGCGTACATCGAGCCGTCGGGCAAGCCTTCTCTTAACTCCAGGGCGCCGCAAAGATAGAAGTTTCGCCAGGGCGCAGCTTCAGACTGGTAACCCATTTGCTCCAGAGTGTCAGCAAGTAGTGCGCGGGCTTCAAGCTGTTCCGGATCATGCATCACTACATGATTGAGCGCCTCCGCAACCCACCGGTAGTTTCCGGCATCGAAATCTTCCCTGGCTTTTTTAAGGATGGCCTCTGCACCACCCATGTATCTCACGTAGTTATTGGCGGCATCCACGGGAGGCAGCGGATGCAGGGTTGAAGGGTTGCCGTCAAAAAAGCCGAGGTACTTAACGTAAACAGCTCGGGCGTTTGCGTACAGCGCGCCGTAGTAGTCGCGGTTGTAAAACTCCATACCCAGCGAGTCGGGCAGTGTGATCTGCTCAGCAATTTCTTCTTTGTTGTAGCCGAGGTTTGCGAGCCTTAGTGTCTGGTCGTGGATGAACTTATAGAGGTCCCGCTGTTTCTCCAGGTAGTGGACCGCTGCTTCTCGTCCCCAGGTTGGCCAGTGATGTGAAGCAAACTGTATTTCGAGGCGATCACCGAACAGATCGATGGATTCATTGATCTGGTCAGCCCAGGCGAGCGCATCCCGAACCTGCGCACCTCTCGGGGTATAGACATTGTGCAGATGATGAGAGGTGATCTCAGACATGCAAAGCGCTTTGAACTGGGGGAAGTAAAACACCATTTCAGCTGGTGCTTCGGTGCCCATGGTCATCTGAAATTCGATGTCGACACCATCCAGCGTTCTTGTTTCACCGGTTGTCTTGATGATGTCATTGGGCAGAACAAATCCGGTGGATCCCATGGATAGTGCTGCGCCCAGTCCCGTTGTCACAAACCCGGTGGGAGACGGCGTCAGCAGATTGCCGTACATGTAGGTGGCGCGGCGCCCCATGACGTTTCCGGCCAGCACATTTTCCGAAAGTGCTTCCTGCACATAGTCGAGTGGTGCGAGGACGGGAATCTCTCCACTGGCAGCCTGTTCCTGGGTGATGACGCCGAGCACGCCCGCAAAGTGATCGACATGACTGTGTGTATGGATCACGGCGCTCACGGGTCGTTCACCCAGATGCTGGTTTGCCAGCTCAAGTCCGGCGCGCGCGGTTTCCGCAGAGGTCAGTGGGTCGATGATGATCCAGCCGGTTTTGCCGCGAATCAGTGTCATATTGGCAATGTCGAAGGATCGGATCTGATAAATGCCGTCAGTGACTTCAAACAATCCATGGTAATGCGCGTTCAGTTGCGCCTGCCGCCATAGGGATGGGTTAACCGTATCCGGAGCATCGCCATCAAGGAATGCCAGAGAAGTTTCAAGGTCGTAAGCCGGCCGACTGGATTGATCGTGTGCGATGGTGAGCGGGGCGAGGCTAGCAATAAACCCTCGCTCTGCATCAGCGAAGCTCTGGCGGTCTTCGAAGTTCAGTTTGTCCTTGAAGGACTGTTGGACCCTTTGAGTGGCTTCGGTCGCAGGCTTGGGTGAGCGCATGGATTCTGGGAGTGGTGAGTAATCTGTCACAGCGGTATCGCCATTCTTATCTCGGGAGAGGTAGGATATCGTCTGTTTCAGACCAGTTAAACAAGCGAAGGACATAGATATGAAGCCACTTGAAGGAATCACGGTACTCGAGTTCTCAACCATGATTACTGCCTCACTGGCAGCCATGATGCTGGGAGAGCAGGGCGCTCGTGTCATCAAGGTTGAACCGACGGATATGGGTGATCCCATGCGGTACATTGGCACCAGCAAAGGTGGCATTTCTTCCTTGTTCGCCAACTGCAACCGCGGCAAGGAGTCGATTAGGGTCAATATCAAAGATGAAGCAGGTCAGGCCCTGATCCGTGAGCTGGTCTCTGGTGTTGATGTGCTTGTTCACAACTTCCGACCCGGTGTGATGGATAAGCTGAACCTCGGCAGCGAGCAGCTGAGAGCTGAAAACCCAAAGCTGATTTACATGGCGATCTCAGGGTTTGGCACAGCGGGTCCGCTCAGTTCTGCGCCTGCTTATGATCCGGTCATTCAGGCGCATTCGGGCATGACCTCAGCCCAGGGCAGGGATGAGCAACAGTTCATCAAGAACCTGATGTGCGATAAGTTGACTGCCTATACGGCCTGCCAGGCTTTGACGACGGCGCTGTATGTCAGGGAGCGGACAGGTGAGGGGCAACACATTGATCTTTCCATGCTTGATGCTGGCATGGCGTTTCTTTTTCCTGATGCCTATCAAAATCACACGCTGCTGGACGATGATGTGGAAGTTCAGCCTCTACTCTCGGACCTTTTATATGAACTGACTCTAACCAGTGACGGCGGTCTGACCTTGTCGGCTGCGACCGACGCGCAGCGAGCTGGGGTTTTGAAGGCGCTTAACATGGAATCGTTGATGGCCGATGAGCGTTTTAATTCTTTAGAGAAGCTCCTCATGAACTTCGAAGAGTATCGAGCGATTCTTTCAGACGCCTTTATGCAGATGACAACGGATGAGGCATTGGAGAAGCTTCAGGCAAACGAGGTGCCGTGCGCCAAGTGCCATACTCTTGATGAAGCGCTCGCCCAGGAGCAGCTGGCCGCAAATGGATCAGTTGAGGTGCAGGACCATCCACTTATGGGCAAAGTGCGCGTGTTTAAGACGCCAGCCAGGTTTGGCGGGGAAGTTCTCGCGGCCGGAGGGCCGGTGCCTGCTCATGGTGAGAACACAAATTCAGTGCTTGAATCCTTTGCTGTTGAGTCTGCCCGTATCGACGAGCTGAAATCAACAGGCGTCATTGTATAACGACGATCCAGAAATCGGGGTTTAGGCCACCATTTGCTGGTGGTCAAAAGCTCGACGTCGCAGAAGTTCCGGCGTCCCGAGAATCTGGCGATTAAAGCCGGCGCGCTTAAACCAATAGTGCAGCCCAACGAGATCAGTGAAGCCCATGCCTCCATGGACCTCTGTCGCTGTGCGCGTCACGAACTGTCCCACCTCGGAGAGATGTGCCTTGGTGTGGCAGGCCATCATGGTGGCTTCTTCGGGAATCTCATCCAGGGCATGAGCGGCGTACCACACCATGGAACGACAAGGCTCCAGCGCAGCCGCCATCTCGGCACACATGTGTTTAACCGCCTGGAACGAAGCGATGACTCGATTGAACTGCTCCCTTTGCAAGGAGTAAGCAACCGCCTGATCAAGTGCGCATTGGGAGGCGCCGAGTGTATCTGCGGCGATGGCCACCAGCGCTGCATCCCAGGTTTTTGCCAGGACTCCGGGATCTTCACTCACGAGCTGAGCGTCGACCTTGTCGTAAACCAGTTCGCAGGTGGATCGTGTCTTTTCGATAGTGGATAAAGGTGTGCGTGTTAGACCTGCCGCATCTGCGGCAACCAGGTAAAGTTTTTGTTCGGCCGTTGCGACCAGATAATGGTCCGCGTCCGCGTCCAGTACGAAAAGAGATTTGCCGCTGAGTTTGTTGCCGTCGACGGTGACTCCGGCATCCGCTCTTGCGCTGATTCCCTCTGCGAGTGCAGCGCCGATCCTGATTTCTCCGGTGGCGACGCTCCCGAGCAAGTCCTGGTGTTGACCCGCAGTTTGCAATGCAACAGGTGCTATGACGGCAGAACTCAAAAAGGGTGCCGGGGTCACATGGTAACCAAGGGCCTCTGCCACCACGGCGGCATCCAGGCTGCCGAGTCCGAGCCCGCCATTCTCCTCTGAGATGAGGATGCCAGGAATGCCGAGTTCAGCGAGACCCTGCCAGACAAGTGCGTCTTCGTTTTCACCCTCTGCAACTTTACGCACTGCATCCAAGGGCTGCTGTTCAGCAAGATAGCGTGTGACTGAGTCCTGAAGGAGTGTCTGTTCTGAAGATAGTCCGAATTCCATATTGCCTCCTAACCCCCTTGCTCAATCTTGGGTTCTTTCGGCATGCCAAGACCCCGCTCGCTGATGATGTTTTTTTGGATTTGCGAAGTACCGCCGCCGATGATCAGGCCAAGGTAATACATGTAGGTATGCTGCCAGCTGCCGTTGCCTCTCAGGTAGGGATTGTCACTGCCGTAGGACAATCCGATCTCGCCCATCACGTCGATGGCGAGGGCCTCCAGCTCATGGCGCAGCTCCGTGCCCTGGAGTTTCACGATCATCCCGGCAAGTTTGGCATCCTGACCTTTGTTGATCCTGGCAGAGAGAAGACGCATGTCATTACAGCGCATGGCAAGGACTCGGCCTTGCAGTTTCATCAACCGATCTTTGAAGACCGAGTTATCAATCAGCTTTTCGCCGGACATGGTTTCGGAATTCATGAGCTTGGCGACACCGTTGAGTCGTGTTTGGGCTGCATCTGGCGGCGCCAGCGATCCGCGTTCATGACCCAAAATGGCATTGGCAACCTGCCATCCTTGTCCACGCTGACCAACGATCTGATGTTTTGGGACGCGAACGTCTGTGAAGAAAACCTCGTTGAAGTTGGCTTCGCCGGTCATATCAACCAGGGGTCGAATCTCGATACCAGGGGTATCCATGCGAAACAGCAGAAAAGAAATGCCCTGATGTTTCGGGGCGTCTGGTTCAGTTCGGACCAGGCAAAATATCCAGTCGGCGAGCTGCGCCGTGCTGGTCCAGATCTTCTGGCCGTTCACAACCCACTCGTCACCATCCAGTTCAGCCTTGGTAGAAAGACTCGCGAGGTCACTGCCTGCGCCGGGTTCGGAGTAACCCTGGCACCAAACCATATCGCCTTCTATGGTGGGTTTTATAAACTGTTGCTTCTGTTCTTCTGAACCCATTTCCAGTAGAACGGGGGTCAGCATGGAAATGCCCTGACCACCCAGGCCGGTGTTTATCTGGTTCTTCGAGAACTCTTCAGCAATGATGCGTGACTTGATGATGTCAGGTTCTGCCCCGTAACCGCCGTATTCTCTCGGAATGGTGCGAGCCGCGTAGCCGTTCTCTATCAGGAGTTTCTGCCAGGTGATGGCGTCCTTGTTTCGCGCCCCGCCCTGGCGAGGTGATTTATTGCCGTGGTCAGCAATGAACTGCTGCACCTCGGCGCGGAACGATTCATATTCCGGGCCAAAGGATAGATCCATAGTCGTTCTTAGTGGTTGATCAAAAAAGAACGAGTAGGCTATCACACTTTTTCGTAGAACCCGGCTCAGGGTCATCCAGATCTTCGTTTGGCGTGATGCCTGGCCCAGCGGTGTGAACGAGTTGGATTTTTTGGCCCAGGTTCAGATTGCTCAGTGAGCAGTGTTTCACTGCCGCTCGTAGACGAACCCGTGGAGGCCTGTTTTCATGGCTGTGAGTCAAGCCCGAATGCTGATAGTGTGGTGTGCATCAATACAGGAGAAAAGCGATGTCTGAGGCAACAGATATGGGCGCAGGTCTTCAGGGCGGATTTAAGCTACCGATGAACGATGCCACTGAGGCGTTGCACATAGGTGAGGATGATCTGCCGTGGCTGGAATCTGAAGATGGGTCCAAGGTTAAGGTGCTGCATGTAGATCTCAATCAGGGGCTATGGGTTGTGAAAACCCTATGGAAACCTGGCTATGCCGTTCAGACGCACTATCACACTGGCCCGGTGTTTGCGGTGACTCATTCCGGCAGCTGGTACTACAAAGAGTACCCAGAATTTGTCAATCGGGCAGGTTCGTATCTCTATGAACCTGCGCACTCCATCCACACTTTGTTGGTCTCAGAAGACAATACGGAAGATACCGAGGTCTGGTTTGCCATCTATGGCTGTAACGTCAATATCGATGAAGGCGGCAGTATCCTTGGCATCGTCGATGCAAAGTCTGTACTCGAGGTTTATCAACAGGGCTGCCAGGCTCAAGGCCTGGACTCCTCCAACACTATCGTGATGGGCGCTGGGTAGGATAACGGCCCATCAGCAAAATCATCCCGGCGCCAACGGCAAAGAACCCGGCGCCGACGATGAATCCAATTTCATAGCTACCCGTTATGTCGAAAACTCTGGCGAATAGCATCGGTGCGATACCACTTGCGAGCGCCAGTGCGGAATACAGCACGGCATAGATCTGCGGATAGTGCTTCAGGCCAAAGTATTTCGCGGCGAGAAATGACATCAGGTCGAGTTCTGCACCCGCCGCGAATCCGAGCATGGCGGCCGCGACGCAGGCGATGAAAAACTCCGGTGCGCCTGCCAGTATCAGACTGCCGATGACCGGTAACCCGATCGCCACAGCAGCGACGCCGGGTGCCCAGACCTTGTCGACGAGATAGCCAACGATCAGTCTTCCTGCGATCACGGCGATACCAAAGACGCTGATGGCGGTGGCGGCTCTTTGGGGCGCTATCCCCTGATCGGTCAATGCGGGAATCAGGTTGGGCACCATGCCTGACATGGCAATGTAGACCAGGAAAATCGAGGCCAGTAACACCCAGAATCGATAACCCTGTGTTGCCTCTCGAAACGTGAAGCCTGTTTCGTTGGCTTCTGAGACGTCCGGATCTGCTTCTACATCTTCACCAGGTCTAAAGAAAAGGAAGACAGCGGGTCCTGCAACGAGCAGTGGCAGGGCAGCCAGTCCGAGATACGCGCTGCGCCAGCCGAAGTTTTCGATCATCCACACCGTGAACTGGGGGATAAGAATGGCGCAGATGCCGGTGCCACTGAGCATGATGCCCAGTGCCAGACCGCGTTGTTCGAAAAATAGGCTGGTCACGGCTCGCGTCCAGGTCACAGGGATGGTGCCGGCGCCTAAAAATGCCATTGCGGTATAACTCGCATAAAGCAGCCAGAGCTGGCCGTTTAATAAGGATGTGAGTGCGAGCGCAATCGAGAGTCCGATCAAACCGCTGATGGCCATGGTTCGAGCGCCAACTCGTTCCAGCAACCAGCCGACGGCTGGCGCGGTGATAACACCGGTGCCAGTGCTGAACAACAGTGCCAGCTGAAACTCTGCTCGACTCCAACCAAATTCTTCCGTGATTGGTACGACTAACGCACCCAGTGAGTAAAACGGCAGGACGATTGAGCTGCAGATCACACCCAGGGATGCCGAGAGCAGCAACAGCCAGTTTCTGGTAAGTTCGTTGTTAGTAAGAGTGCTGATAAGAAATTTTTTTTCTGTTTATGACTTCGATAATACAAAAAATAGAGGCAAAGTCATGAAGTATATTTTTCTGGTTTTGATGCTGGCCTTGGCGCCAAAGGAGGTTCTTGCGATGGGTGATTGTCATGAGGCAGCCGCGCGTACACAGGCTATTCAGGATATTGAATATCTGAAGCGATGGTATGCGAAAGCGACTGACAAGATCGGTGAGGGGACTGAGTCAGCTATCGAAGAGGGTCGGGGAATCTATCATCGCGTGTTCGACCAGAAGGCAATCATCCGTGCGGGTGGTGATTTTGAAGACAAGATAGGACCTGACGGTTGGGTGGAGGTGGTGCTTGGCGCGCTTGGAACCCTGGGGCCCACGCAGCATCTGATCGGTACCCAGTTAGTAGAGATTGAAAGTCTGGAGCTTGACGATAACTGCAATGTGGTTGGCGGTTCTGCCAGTATGGAGAGTTATCTTCAGGCCTGGCACGAGCGAAAAGACGAAAAAGTCTGGCTCTTCCTGGGCACCTATTTCGACAAGGTCAGGTTCAATCCCGGCAATGGCTGGCAAATTGTAGATATGAGCCTGGTGCAGGTAGCCGGGGAAACCCGTTACATGGGTGCCGCTGTTGGTAAAGCAGGAGACTAGCGCTGCTTCCTAAGCCGCTCCATCTGCATCGCGTCAGTGATGGAGAGGGCGTTCAGTTTCTCCAGTAATCTGGCTTTTCGCTCATTGTCAGACTCAGCTTTCAGCATTGCTTTGAGTTCGGCGATTTCCTGCTTGGTGTGCACTTCATTGGGGCTGTAGCCTGCATTTTTGAGAATGCTGTAGGTCATTCTCAAGTGCTGTGGTGTTTTCTCCCACTCCGATAGATCCAGAGGTTTACCCTTATTTGGCAGGTTATCGAAATCACCTCGATCGATGGCTTCCCGGATTTGTGCTTCAACACTGCTGTAGTAGTGACGCATGACAAACACCTAAAGAGCGTAGGGTTAAGTGTACCCAAAACTCGTTTTGTTCGCTTGCACAGAAGGGCACTTCAAGCGAGACTTGGCGTCTCTTTTTCAGTGCCATTAATCAAGCAGGAGCAAAACATGACTGTACAAGTTGGAGATTCAATTCCGGAAGTGACCATGAAAATCATGGGTGACCAGGGTCCCCAGGATATTTCGACCGCAGATATTTTTTCCGGCAAAAAAGTTGTGTTGTTTGCCGTTCCGGGTGCTTTCACTCCAACCTGTAGCGCAGCTCACCTGCCAGGGTTTGTTGCTATTGCTGACAAGATCAAAGAAAAAGGCGTCGACGCCATTGTTTGCGTTTCAGTGAATGACGCGTTTGTGATGGATGCCTGGGGTAAAGGCCAGAACGCAGAAGAAATCATGATGGTCGGTGATGGTAATGGTGAGTTTACGAAAGCCATGGGTGTAGAGATGGACGGATCCGGTTTCGGGCTGGGTACTCGTTCTATTCGATACTCGCTGATCGCGGAAGATGGCAAAATCACTGCTCTGAATCTTGAGAAAGGTGGTGCCTTCGAGGTGAGTTCAGCAGAAACCATTATGGAAGCGCTGTAACTTTCACCGCATTTCCGCTAAAAGGCTGCTGCTGCAGCCTTTTTTTTGCCTGAATTTTAGACACGATGTTAGAGAGCTGGATTTTCTGGTCGCTGCTTGCGGCCACCATGCAGTCAGTCAGAACGGCGGGTCAAAAGTACCTGACCGCTGACGTGTCGCCGTTGGGTGCGACGCTCGTGCGTTACCTCTTTGGGTTGCCCTTTATCGCGATGTACCTGGGTTGGCTTATGATCGACCGAGGGCACGCGCTTCCCACACTAAATGCCACGTTTCTTGTTTATGGGATCGCAGCGGGGTTCCTGCAGATCATTGCGACGGTACTTCTGATCCGGCTGTTTGCGTTGCGGAACTTCGCCGTGGGCAGTTGTTACATTCGAACGGAGGTACTAATTACCGCAATCCTTGGGTTAGTCCTGTTTGCCGAATTGATTTCGATGTTGGGATGGCTGGCTATTGTGACCTGTGTCGTTGGGCTGGTACTGATCACAATCGCAAAGTCGGGGAAGATCAGTGATCTATGGAATCTCTCGGCTATCTACGGTATCGGTGCAGGCCTGGCATTCTCACTGACGTCACTCTTGATTCGCCAGGCCAGTCTTTCATTCGGGACCGATGATGCAATGTTTACCGCAGCGCTCACCCTGGCATACATGATTGTTGTACAGACGATCATGTGCCTCGCGATGCTGGCCTACGTAAATGCCCTTGAAATTCTGACGGTGTTTAAACGCTGGCGCCCGAGTGTGTTTGTTGGGTTCACCTCCGTGATTGGATCAGCAGGGTGGTTCACAGCGTTTACCCTCGAAAGGGCGGCTTATGTGAAAACCCTGGGGCAGATAGAGTTTCTGTTAACCCTCGCGATTTCCATCATCTACTTTAAAGAAAAGCCAAGCCGGATGGAGTGGGTGGGTATGGTGATTCTGGTGCTGGGCGTGGTGTTGCTGCTGCTGTCTCCCTAATATATTTTCTGAAGATAAAAAAAGGGCGCCTGTTGGCGCCCTTTCTCGTTTTGACGACTGATTCGGACTTACTGAGCTCCGAAAGAATAACGGAACGAAGCACCATAGATGCGAGGTTCAGTCAGGAAGTAGTTACGGAAGAAGCCAGAGGTATCAGAGGTCAGGTAGTGACCCGTAATATTGTCTTCATCCTGAAGGTTTCTCACCCACGCTCTTGCAGTCCAACGGCCGTTGTCACTCTCATAAATGAGTGAGGCGTTCCACTGATCCCATGAGTCGATCTCATCACCAGCGGTGTTGAACTCACGAGCGTACATATCATCCTGCCAGTAGTAATCGATACGCGGCGTCAAAGAACCGGCGATCGCTGGGATACTGAAGGTGTATGCAACACCAATCTTGAACGTATTTTCTGGCGAGTTAGGCAGTGCGTTACCACCGAGATCCTGGCTTATGCCATTGGAAGTCGGAACACCTACCGCATCGAGGAAGCCTCGATTGTAGTAAGCGGGCGTACCATCCGGGTAGACGGTACCGGGCAGCGGTACTGCAGCGCCAAGTGAAGCAGCTGTTGGTGCAAGTGCCAGGGCACCGGCTGCATCAGCGACATAGTTCACACCGGCGGTTGGGCCAGGCACAAATTCTTCGAGCGTAATCCATGCTGGGTCACCGGCAGTTCGGTTCGTCGGGTCAACTGACGCACCGTCTGTGACTTCTGTATCCAGATAGGAGTACACGAAGTCGATCTGCATGGCAGGCAGGCTGGCTGGTCGCCACATGCCTTCCAGTTCCAGACCCCAGATTTCTGCATCAATGTTGTCGTTGATCGAACTGTTGTTGGCGATTCGAGTGATCTGAAGACCTTCATAGTCATAGAAAAACAACGTGGTGTTCAGGATCATGCCGCCGTCAAGAAGCGTTTGCTTGGCACCGATTTCGTAGGAAATGATTTCCTCGGGTTCGAAGTCGAACTTGATGTCGCCCTGGAACGCTTCAGACACAGGAGGGTTAAAGCCGCCAGGCTTGTAACCTTTACTGATGAAGCCGTAGATCAGGGTGTCATCGTTCATCGCCCAGTCCAGACCGATACGACCTGTTGTTTCTTCGAACGAGAAGGACGTCGGACTGCCGGTTAACGCACGGCGCTCACCTGGCTGAGGCACAAGTGGAATGGCTCGAATTGCTGCCAGACGTTCATCACTGAAGGGTGCTGTGCCCACCGCGGCGGCGAACAGGTCGGACGCACCGTACAGAGCTGCGCGGTCAGCATTGAAGTCATCGCTACCCTGCGCAAAAGCAGGTTCACGAGACAGCTCAGTGCCGAGACCGATGAATTCCGCATCGAGGAAGACGTTGGCATCCAGGATGTCCTTGTTGTCTTCGTTACGACGAATACCGAGGGTGAACTTCAACCGGTCTGTAATGTCGTAGTAAATCTCACCGAAGATGGCGGTACCGTCTGTTTCAAGCCCCTTGTTGTCCGGTGCTCGCGTAGAGTTAAAGCCCGCTGGATAAGCGCCGGTCACGGTGCCGAGCAGATCAAGCGTGTTGGAGAATACATAGTAGTCACCGCTGCCACCTGTGTCGTAGGCACTGGCACCTAGCTGGAAGTTGAATTTGCCATCAAACTTCGATTGGATCTTTGCTTCAACGGTCCAGTACTCGCTGGTGCTACTCGCCTGATCGTAGGAAAACACACGGGTTTCGTCAGCATCGGTCACACAGCCACCACGCAGACCGGAAGTACCGTCATTATAGTTACACTGTGGATTGGTCCAGTCTTCCCCTGCGCGACCAGCTGGAGCGGTCGTTGGGAAAAGTGTGCCGGGTGGCAGCAGAACCGGGTTGCCCGGCAGCAAAGAAGGCAGGCTCAAGAAAGTTGAGCCGACATCCATGTTGTAGTCCTGTCGCGTCAGACTGTCTGTTTCTTGATAGGCGCCGATGATACCCAGTGTGTATTCTTCGAACTCGTAGGTGAAACCCGCAGTCCACAGCTCTTCATTGAACTGATAGATGGGTTCGAAATCCGTGTGCATATCCCGGAATCCGAGCTCAGGTCGTGGAAAGTCTTTTGGACTATCTGGTGCGCCGAATGGCAAAGCACCAAAGAAGCCGCCGAAAATTCCACCGGTCGTTGTACCCTGGTGAGGCGTTTCAAAACCAAAGCCGTCTGGCAAACAACCCTGCAGTGGCAGACTGTTTGTCTGGCAGATTTGGTTAGTAATTCGAGCGCGGTCAGAATCTTCATCGAACTCACTGTAGGCAACCCACAGGCTGGCGTCTTCAGTGATATCCCACTGCGCTGTGATTCGAGCTGCCCAGTGGTCTCGTCCATCAACATCATCATCGATGCCACTGAGCGTTTGGCCTCCGGTACCGACCTGACCGTAAGCCAGGTTATCGATGTAACCGTCACGCTCAAGCTGCAGGCCTGCAACTCTGATGGCGAAGTTATCCGTGATAGGCAGATTCAACATCCCTTTGACGCGCTGGTGACCATAGTCCCCGACCTCGACATCGACGAAACCTTCGATGCCGTCAAACTTAGGCATGTTGGTTACCATGTTGATGGCACCACCGGTTGCGTTTCGACCATAAAGCGTGCCTTGTGGACCACGTAAAACCTCGACCCGTGAGACATCGAAAAACTCGATCGCATTCAGGTTGGAACCGACCGGTATATCGTTGATATGAGTTGATACACCATTCTCACCGGAAGCCGCGATGACCAGGCGTCCAATTCCGCGAATTGAGAAGCTGCTGCCACCGAAGTTTGTCGCGGTGAAACTTACGTTAGGTGCATTAAGCTGTATGTCAGAGGTGCCAATAATCTGACGATCCTCCATCATCGATTCAGAAAGTGCCGTCACCGCGATGGGAACGTCTTGAATACTTTCTGCCACTCTCTGCGCCGTTACGGTTACTTCCTCAATTACGTTGCTTTGCTCAGCGTAACTTTGGGAAGAGACGGCGAGCGCAATCGCGCATAGCCCACGTCCGACAGTTCGTCTATCTATCATTAGACCCCTCCAAAAAAATATAAAAAGCCGTTGCACCAGTGTTCTAGTTATTTGGCAACGATTAAAAATAGCGGGCTTCTTTGATCCTCTGAAGCAGAGGTTAAGAAGGATTCCACTACTTGTATCGATACTAATAAAAAAAATTGCGCAGGGCGAGCAAAAATGCGGCTTGTCCAAGAATCCAGCTAAATGCCGGATTCTTCTGACCGTGGCGTTTTTTGGTCAATTTTGGGGCAAAAAAAACCCGGAAGCAGAAATCCGCTTCCGGGTATCAAGTCCACATAAGTTGTGGAGGAGGGAATCGATACTTAGGCGTCTGCTTTGGCAGTCTTCTTTGCAGCCTTTTTGGGTGCTTCCTTGGCCTTTTCCATCGCGAAGGCGGTCTGGAATGCGTCACGTGTTTCAGTGAAAGCGTGCTGCAGGATCGCGTTCTGAGAATCCATAGCTTCGCGCGCATTGTTCCACAGAGTTTCGCCGTACTCGCGCTGCAGGCTCATGAAAGAACCAATTTCACGGATTTCAGGCAGCTTCTCTCCGAACGAGCGGTTAACTTCAAAGTACTGCTCAATGTTTTTGCGGCTCAGTTCAGCCATTTCGCTCACGACACTCTGGTTAATTTCGTACAGCGACTTACCCAGCTCAGCTTGCTTTTCGATCATGTTCATTGTTGAACTCCTTAAAATGTTGGCCTTCCGGCCGGCTCAGTCAGTTTCAAACGCCGCTGTGTACTGCTTTCTCATCTTCAGCGTTTGTGCGTTGCAGCATTATATGCTGCGCTGCAACAAATGCAACCCCTTAAGTCACTTTTTTTATGCGACCTGCGCATTATCCTCGACCGCCTGTTTCGCGGGCGCTGCAGCAAGGCTGCGAGGCTTCAGCTCACTCACATTCATGGGTAACAGGCGGGCTCGAAGGCTTCTAAAAGCCTCGATCAGGTCGTTTCTGAGCTCACCCGCATCGGGTACGGTTTTGCCACAGGCCGTGATCCCCCAGTACAGCTGGTCCCGGTAACTTTGGACCGTAATGTTCAGACCGACGCCGTGTGTCGCAATAGACACCGGGTAGTGTGTGGTCATTTCTGCACCATTCGCGTAGAGCGTGTTTCGAGGCCCAGGCACATTTGAAATACAGACGTTAATAGGTCCGCGGAACCACTGTGCCAGACCGAACGACTCAATCGCATTGATGTTGGCGCTTACTAACGCTGGCATGCCCGGTAGCGAGGCGTTGCTCTCATAAACGCCGGATAGCTCTGCGACCATCTCTTTAGCGGTTTCGGTCGATGCTCGGATCGCAAAAATCCGTTCCAAGGGCTCTGCAATGTCGGTGCCCAGTTCGACATTCATCATGGTGACCTGGTTCCCGAGGCTTTTATCACCGGGCTTTCGCAGTGAAACCGGGCAACCAGCGATCAGACTTTCCTCAGGCAGTTCACCTTTTCGTTCCAGGTAGCTGCGAAGGCCACCGGCACAAACGGCCATGACAATGTCATTCACCGTTCCGCTTACGGACTTGCCCATCGCTTTTACGTCAGCCAGCGGAATTTCAGCACAGGCCCATGAACGCGTCTCGCTGATGTGTGTGTTAAAAGGGGTCTTCGGTGCCATTTTGCCCAGGGCGCCGAAATCCTTGCTGGGATCGATGGCTCTTTGCATGAGTCTGCGTGATGTATCCATCGCACCCATCATTCGCTTGCCAGACTCCAGCTGGAAACGCATGAAGTTATTGAAGGATTCCTCGATCATTCGCAGAGGGGATTCATCTCCCTCAATGATTTCCGCTTCCGGAGGCTCAACCTCAGTGTGCTCGCGCGTCTCTTCCATCAGAATCTCGTAGGCAGCATTACCGGATGCGCCGTCCAGCGTCGCATGGTGTGCTTCACCGTAGATCGCAACTTTTCCGTTTTCCAGACCTGTCAGCACCCACCAGGCCCATAGCGGACGTTCCAGCGGCATCTTGATTTCATGTATCCGAGCGATAGCTTCCTCCATTTCGACGCGCCCGCCCGGTGCCGCCACAGGGTATTCGATGACGTGGTTGTTAATGTCGAAATTTTTGTCATGGACCCATGCCGGGTGATCCCAGTTCCCGGGAACAAATGCCAATTTTCGAGTCATATAGGGGACAAGATGCGCTCTGTTAGCGAGATATGGTTTAAGAGTTTCGATAAATTGTTTCGAAGTCACACCCTCTGGCAAATTCATCATGTCGACAGAGCCAATATTGCTGGTGCAATTTTTGGTCTCTGCGTAAAGAAAACTAGCGTCTGCGGCGGCCAGCTTTTGCATGGAAATCTCTCCCTGGAGTTGTCCTGTCATCTACTTCGGTGGTGTCTGTCACTGATATAGCAACGCGTGTGCCAAAAGACGCTTTCGGGTCGGTCGACAGACCGAAATCTGCGCTTATCAGGCTTTCAGGGTACTTTTGTGCGGTTAAGCGTGTGTAAAAGTGCCGTGAATCACGGATAAATCTCGGGCCTGATTCAAGGTTCAGAGCAAGCTTGGTGCGGCCTGTAGAGGGCTGCCCTATATCAGTGCGGCGGATTATAGAAGTGGCAGTCTCTATGTCAATATGTTGCGGTGCAAAAATTGATGATGTCTTAGACAAGTCGCGAATATCCTGATGCCATAACCTGTGTTTGGTGTCTCAGGACATTTCATGCAAACTGGCCGGGTGCTTTTGAGGGAGAGTTCAGTTGTACGAGCAGATTGATGTCGCGCGTCATCGCGACAGACCGCCCGCGTTAATCAACACCCTGACAGAGCTGCCCAGAGCACTCTTTGAGGCGGGCTCCCTTTGCACCATGCTCCCATCACTTTCGTTGCTGAAGCGAGGCGACCCACATCCCACATTGTTGATCCCAGGATTCATGGCCGGAGATGCGTCTCTCGGGCTGCTGAAGCGATATCTCCAACACATGGGTTATCAACCTGAGACCTGGGGATACGGACGGAATACTGGTAATCCCGAACACCTTTTTGACCACCTTCCTGAGAAATTGGCGCGGATGTACGAGACGACTGGTAAGTCCATCAGCTTGATCGGACAAAGCCTTGGAGGTGTCTACGCACGTGAGCTCGCCCGTGAGTATCCGCGCATGGTGCGTCAGGTGATCACCCTGGGTAGTCCCTTCAAAGTTAGGAACAGCTCGACCACCATGCGCGCCTTAACACACTTGTTTAAAGCATCTAGCGGTATGACGATCGATGAAATGGTCGAGTTGATGCGTGATCGAGCTTTTCACGAGTCTCCGAATGTGCCGGTAACGGCTGTTTACAGCCGCGGTGATGGTGTGGTGCATTGGGACGCGTGTCGTGAAACGGTTGAAGATCATCATACTCAGAACATTGAGGTGCCTGGCAGTCATTGCGGTATGGGGTTCAATCCTGCGATTTACTACATCATTGCAGATCGTTTAGCGCAGCGTGATGAAAATTGGCAGAAATTTTCGTGGACCGGTCATGGCTTTCGATCG
Organism: Pseudomonadales bacterium; assembly: GCA_017642855.1. Lineage (GTDB taxonomy): Bacteria > Pseudomonadota > Gammaproteobacteria > Pseudomonadales > Azotimanducaceae > UBA9659. Next base: position 174,976 of record JAEPOO010000003.1, on the reverse strand, counting down.
TGCTGACTCTCCTCGGATACATCAGATTTTGTTGTCCCGTCAGCAACGTCGATGCATGGCCTTCCGCGGGTTGGCGGGCGCCATTGGCTGCTGAGGGAGATGCCTGAAGGTCTGGGGAACCGAGGGCGAGTGCCCAAAGGCCTACTTCAGTGTCAATTGCCCACTTAGAAAGCGCGAGACCAACTGGTAGTACTCCAATTTGTTTTCCTCAGAAAAGAAACCATGTCCCTCTTTGTCCTCAATGTGTTTCTGATATTTAACTTCCGCTCTATCTAACGCAGTCATTAAGGCACGAGCCTGACTGATGGGTGCCCGCTGGTCAGCACGTCCGTGAACGATCAGCAGGTCGGATTTAAGTCCGCTCACGTGGTTCACGGGTGAAAAGTCGGCGAGGGTGGTTTTATCAGTGCCGATGACCTTTTCAAGGTAGGACTTGCCAAAGTAGGATTGCTGAACATCTCCTGACGAATACAGCATCGGAAGATCATAAACACCGGCAACAGCAACAGAGCATTGGAAGAGATCGGGTTCCAAGATGGCACTTTGAAGCGCTGAGTAGCCTCCGAAACTGGCGCCCATGATACAGAGCCGTTTCTCGTCGGCGATGCCCTGGTCGATCGCCCATCGCGTCGCGTCGATGATGTCGTGCTGTATCAACCGCCCCCATTCCTGATAACCGGATTCACCGTAGTCTCTGCCATATCCTCCAGATCCGCGGAAATTGACCTGGAGCACGTTAACCCCGAGAGAAGCCAGCATCTGGACATCCGGGTCATAGGTCCAGTAGTCCCGCACATAATGGGGTCCACCATGCACAAGGATGACGGTTGCCGCTTTCTCCTTGTTGGCACTGGTCAGGTAACCGTAGATATTCGCGCGGTCTCTGGCCTGTATGGTGACGGGTTCAACCGCGACAAACTGATCGTTGGGTAACTCTGGAAATCGTTGAAACAGAAATGACAGCTTCTCTTCCGGGCGGTCTTCGTCATAGAAATAGAAGTATCCTGGATACAGGTCTGACTCCACCAGTATGACCATCTTGGTGCCATCTTCACTCTGGCTGACAATGTCCACACTCATACCGGGGAACTGTGCAAGCAGTTGCCGATATCTGGCTGCCTCACTGTGTTGTTTGTTCAGCAGCAGGAAACTGGGGTAGCCGTGATCGACCCGCATCGCGAGAACAGTTGTTTTGTCCGAGGCCAATTGAACACGGGTTATGTCGACGACGTCGTGCTCATAAATCGTTTTGATCTCGTCGGTTTCGAGATCCAGCTTTTGTAGCCCGGCTTTGTCGCCGTTTACTCGGCCAACAAACCACAGTTCTCTCTTTTCGTTGTCAACCGTGACCGGAGAGAAATTGATGTCGATACCCTTTTGCAGCTTTACCCAGTCACGACCATCAGCGTCACGATAAAAGGCATGAACGTTGTTGTTACGGTCAATGCCAACGGCGGCGCGGACCTCGCCGTCGTTGTCAGTCATGAAGTATGGCTTTTGAATGGGCGCTCGAATAATTTCCTTGGTATGGCCGTTGTTGACGTTTAGTCGGATGACGGTGGGGATTTCAGAGCCGTAGCGTGAAATGGGTTCGGAGGAGAGCAGTATGTGTTTTTTGTCATGATGTAATGGGTCGATAATGCTTGCCCAGACCGCTTCGTTGCTTCGTTTACTGGTTCGACTACCGGCCCGCCCGTCACCAGCACGAATGCCATAGATGAAGTCACCCTTTTCGCCGTTATAGTTGATCGCGTAGATCTCTCCGAATGTTGTCGTCTGCTCCCGTGCACCCTTTTGCTCGCCGATCTCGATGATGAGTCGCTCGTTGTTTGCCCAGTGCAAACCTCCGGCCTCAAACCGGGTGGGTCTCAACCAGCCGATACGTTCCATGGTTGAGGTCTCTAACGTCATGACGCCGATGCCTTCGTCCACGCGAACTCTGATGGCCAGTTTCGAGCCGTCCGGCGATAGTTTTGCGTCAAGGTAGGTGGGTTGTGCGGCCAGCGACATCAACATGTCCGCATTCGAATAACTGCTCACTAGCAGCAATAAGCAGATCGTCAGTTTTCTCACGTCAGTCTCCTTTGACTTTGATCTCCACTCGGTCGGTGTAGAAAGATAGATAGCCCTTTAACGCCGAAACCTCTGGATAGGGATCTTCGTAACTCCAGACCAGGTTCTCCAGATCGCCGTAACTGAAGTAACTGGCACTTCCCTTGAATGGACAATAGGTGGAATGATCCGTAGGTTCAAACAAGGACAAATGAACGTCTTCCCTTGGCAGGTAGTATACGTCCTTGTGGCGGGTCTCTTGTATCAGGAGAGCCCGGGACGTTTCTGTCACCACCTGATCATTGATGGAGACGGTGATCTTTTTTCCTGCATCTGAGATTGTGACGGCGTAGTCCGGGATTTGCGCCAGGATGGCGCGCCGCCCGTCCGTCATGGGAAATTGGGGCATGGTTTACCTCGCTGGCTCGTCAGGCTGTCTTAGCGGATAATAACCCAATGAGTATTGAAGTGTGGGAACCAACAGGCGGCACAAAAGGGCGACCGATTGACATAGGTCTCGTCGAGAAATTCGTTGATGTGGCCAAGGGTGTTGACTCAGTCTCGACAAGCCAGTTAAAAGCCTCCGGTCTGGATTCTGAGGAATGGGTTATGAACCAGGAAGAAGCTGCCTGGGAGTCCGCGGAAGACCTTTCCAGTGATGACCTTGTCGCCCTGATTCGGTTTTTCACGCTGGTAGAACACAATATTTCCGGTTGGGAAGCCGGTGCCAAATCCCCGGTCATTCCGCTGGTTAAAATCCTTAAGTCTCGCGATGATTTCACCCCTGATCTGCGGAAGTGGATTAAATCCAACACGGATAACCGTTATCTGCCTTATGGCAGCGCGCTCTAATTAGACTATAATCCGCGCCTGTTTTGAGGATGGTTAGATGAGAACCGCGGAAATCGAAAGAAATACCCTGGAAACGCAGATTACCGTCAGCGTGAACCTGGATGGCAATGGAGAGCGTTCTTTTGAGACGGGACTACCGTTTTTAGAGCATATGCTCGATCAGGTTGCCCGGCATGGTCTTGTTGATCTGAACATCAGCGCAAAAGGCGATCTTGAGATCGATGCACACCATACGGTGGAAGATATCGGGATTACACTTGGCCAGGCGATCCATAAGGCGATGGGCGACAAGAAAGGTATCCGTCGATACGGACACGCCTATGTGCCGCTTGATGAAGCTCTCTCAAGGGTAGTCATTGATTTTTCAGGTCGTCCAGGACTCGAATACTCTGTGGATTTCGTCAGGGGCACGGTGGGTGAATTTGACGTGGACCTTTTTCATGAATTCTTCCAGGGGTTTGTGAATCATGCGCAGGTCACATTGCACATCGACAACCTCAAAGGAGGCAACGCGCATCATCAGATCGAAACGGTGTTCAAGGCATTTGGTCGGGCACTCCGAATGGCTATCGAGCCGGACCCGAGAATGTCAGATGTGATGCCCTCGACAAAGGGCAGTCTGTAGTGCAGATCATTCCCGCCATCGATTTCAAGGATGGCAAAGTCGTCAATCTCAAACAGGGGCAACTGGATCAGACCACCACCTATTCTGATGATCCCGTCGGTATGGCCGACCACTGGGTTTCCCAGGGTTGTGAACGCCTGCACCTTGTAGATCTTGATGGCGCCTTTGAAGGCAAACCGGTTAATGCAGAAGCGATCAGCACAATAGCGAGAAATCACCCAGATCTAACGATTCAGTTAGGTGGTGGTATCCGCAGCGAGAAAATCATTGAAGGCTACCTAGAGGCCGGTGTCGAGTATCTGATCATTGGTACAAAAGCGGTGCAGGAGCCGGAATTTGTTGGAGAGATGTGCCGACGTTTTCCTGGTCACATTATTGTCGGGCTGGATGGTCTTCATGGCATGGTGGCGATTAACGGCTGGGAAGAGGTTACCGATGTGTCAGTGAAGAGTCTGGCGATGTTGTTCGAAAGTGATGGTATTGAATCCATTGTTTACACGGATATTGGCAAAGACGGCATGATGGGCGGCGTAAACCTACATGCGACCAAAGACCTGGCGCATTCCGTTCGGGTGCCGATCATTGCCTCCGGCGGCGTCACGGATATTCGGGATATTGAGGCTTTGTTGGAAACGGGGGAGGAAGTGACGGGCGGAATTACGGGTGTGATTACCGGACGAGCGATCTACGAAGGTACCCTGGACCTTGCGGAGGCGATTGCGCTCTGCAAAAAAGATCCGTCCGATTAGTCAGCGCCTGGCATTGGAAACAGGGCCGCTACCTGAGGCTCTGAGATGTCCATCTCACTTCGTATCCTGATTAATTCAGACACCGGCACCACGCGAATACCTTGCTCTTCAAGTTGCGGAATAGCCCGCGCCAGATAGTCGATGGTTGTGGGGTAGGGATGTCCGATGGCAATCGCGGTCTTTTTCCGTTTTGCGACGGATAACAATTTCTGAAACTGCGTATCAATGCCGTAAAAGGTTCGGATGTTATCGAGGAAGATATCTCGGCTCGCGGTTTTTAGATTTTCCTGTTGCGCGATTTTCTGGGCGACGGACCTGGGGGTTGTCCTCGAATCGATGAAATACATCTGATGTTTCCTGATGGAACGCATCAGCCAGGACATGGCCTGCGGCATCTCGGTTAAAGCGCTGCCCATATGGTTGTTCATACCAGTGGCGTAGGGGACCCGAGCGATCGCCTCATCAAGAATTAATTCGAACTCCTGGCGGCTGTGCTCTGCGGTGAGCTGCAGGCGTTCCATCGGACGATTGTGCGTATTCTCCATGGGGAGATGCACCATCACCTCTTTGCCGGATAGGTATGCCTGTCGGGCAAGCGGTTCTGCGTAGGCTGTTTCAGGAATCACGGCGAAAGTCAGGGGCGCCGGGATGTCGAACATGCGCTCCGCGTGCTGGCGATTGTGACCAATGTCATCAATGATGACGGCGATAAACGCGTTTGCCGTTATGGTTGAAGCGTCACTGGAAAGTGAGGGAAGGGGTGCCGTCAGCAGCAGGAGCGCTGCCAAAAGAATAAAACTGCCGCTGTTGCCTGGCTTCGGCAATGGTTACCCTTGCGGTCGTGTCCTGCCGTTTAGTATATGCAGACCTTTCAGCAAAGTCAGTGCTTCATTGAGCTGGTAATCCCGGGAGGCCAGCTCAATACGGTTCTGGCGATCAGTCTGCTCAGCTTGCTCCTCTGCTTTGTCTGCATCCGCAACGTCGTCGTTCTCCAGATGTTTCGACAGGTCCTTTTCCTTGAACCGCCATGGGCCGCGTTTAACGGGTGTGACCGTTGAACGATCCACCCAGATATCCGGTGTAATCCCTTCAGCCTGGATCGATTTGCCATTAGGCGTGTAGTAGCGGGCGGTTGTGAGCTTAATGGCTTTTTCCTTGCTCAGCGGCAGGATCGTCTGGACGGAACCTTTGCCGAAGGTATCTGTGCCCATGATGATGGCTCTGCCGTGATCCTGAAGTGCGCCTGCCACGATTTCCGAGGCAGAGGCGGACCCTTCATTGACCAGCACAACAATAGGTATGCCGTTGACCGAATCAGGCGTGTTAGCGGAGTAGCGGATTTCGGCGTCATCAACTCGGCCCTGAGTGTAAACAATCAGGCCTTCATCCATAAAGGCGTTCGAAACATCCACCGCGGCCTGAAGCACACCACCTGGATTGTTGCGAAGGTCGATGATCAAACCGTCCAGATCGCCGGCGTCTTTCAGTCGGATGATGGCTTTGTCAACTTCATCGCCGGTACCTGCTTGAAACTGGGCGACTCTGAGGTAACCATAACCATCTTCAAGATATCGCTGGCGTACAGAAGCAACCTTGATGACTTCACGAGTGAGCGTCAGCTCCGTGGGTCCGGATGCACCTTCTTTCACAACTGTCACTGTGATTGTGCTGCCGGGCTCACCCCGCATCACTTCGATGGCCTCAGAGAGATTCATGCCTTTAACCGGGGTTCCGTCGAGTTGGACGATCAGATCGCCACTCTCAATACCAGCTTTATCGGCGGGCGTGTCGTCCATGGGCGAGATGACTTTGACGAATCCATCTTCCATGCCAATCTCCAGTCCCAGTCCGCCGTAGTTGCCTGTGGTGGACTCCTGGAGCTCGTCAAATGAGTCTTTATCGAGGTAGGCAGAATGGGGATCCAGTTGTGACAGCATGCCGATGATGGCGTACTCGAGCAAAGTCTTGTCATCGATTTCCTCGACATAGGCCGAGCTGATTCGATTAAACGCTTCCGCGAATACCCTCAGCTCGTTGAGTGGTAACCGGGGTTTGAGTGCCTCCTCAGAGGCAATGGCAGAGGTCGCTGTTTCCATGATGGGCTCGGCGCGCTCTGGCGTCGTCGTTTCTTCAGCGAAGGCGTTGGAGGAAAAGGCCCAGATAAGACCTGCTGTTATCAAGAGTTTCATAGGTGGTCCTGCAGCGCTTCTTACGCCGCTCGTTGTTCTCTGGCAATGCACCACTGCTGTGGGTTGTTTGGTTTGCCGTCTATTCTAATTTCGAAGTATAAGCCGGTACGATTCTGACCGCCGCTGTCACCCACAGTCGCAATAACGTCGCCTGCGGTAACCCACTCGCCAGTTGCCCGATAGAGCGCCTGGTTGTGACCATAGAGGCTCATATAGCCTTCACCGTGGCTGATGATCATGAGCAAGCCGAAACCACGCAGCCAGTCAGAAAAAACAACCCTGCCGTAGTGCACGGCGTAAACCGGATCACCCTCTGGCGCATCGATAAACACGCCCTGCCAGCTCAGTTTGCCCTGGTTGCGGCGGTGTCCGAACGTATGGGAAATGTTACCTGCGACGGGCAGGATGAGCTTGCCTCGCATGTTGGAAAAAGGCGTGGCATCCCCTGGTGTCGGGATATTGGCCAGGCGGTTTTGGAGTTTGTCCAGGAGTTGTTCAAGTCGGCCCCGGTCTTCGGTCAGCTTGGTGATTTCGCTGCCTGTGGATTTGATCTGTGCGATCAACGCACGCAGAGTCGATTGCTTTTCCCGTTGCGCAGCTGACAGATGCTGCCGCTGGATGTCCAAGGCGAGTCTGTTTTCGTGCAAGAGGGTCATCTCTTCCGTCAATGCAAGCGTTACCTGGTCCAGCTCAACGAGGACTTCGTTGTAGTTGTTGATCTGTGCCGCTCGCGCCTTGTTGAAGTAGTCGTAGTAGGTGAGCATGCGTGCCATCTCGTTTGGATCTTCCTGGTTGAGCAAAACCTTCAGATACTCCTGATTTCCGATTTCGTAGGCGGCCCTGATCTGCCGTTCAATGTAGTCCTGTTGTTCCGCTTTCGCGCCAAGAAGTTCTGATTGTCTGGTTTCCATGTGGGAGACCCTGTCTTGATTGGTGTCGATCTCCTTTTCGATGTCTTCGATTTTGTTGATCAAGTCACTGATACCCTTTTCATTTTTCTCGAGTGTCGCCTCGATATCTGACTTTTCGCCTTCGGTGCTCTCAAGCTGCTTCTTGAATTTATCGATCTCAGTTTCCAGCGCTTTCAGCTTCGCCTCGATCTGAGCCTGATCGATGTCGTCCTGCGCCATCGAGACGATGGGTAGGGAAAACAGGATGAGCAGAGTCACAAGGTTCTGCATGAGGGCTCCCATATTAACGAGTTGCAGTTTTAGCTGGCGCCAGCACGAGAGAGCGACCCGTCATTTCATCAGGCTGATCCAGTCCCATGAGCGCCAGCAGCGTCGGGGCGACATCGCTCAATACACCACCGTGTGGTTCCAGAGTGATCGCCTGAGGCCCAATGTAAACCAGAGGTACGAGTTCTGAAGTGTGTGCGGTATGAGGCTGACCGGTATGGTGATCGACCAGTTGCTCAACGTTGCCGTGGTCTGCAGTTATCAGGCACTGTCCACCCGATGCCGCGAGCGCGCCTCTAATTCTACCCAGGCAGTGATCAATGGTTTCAACCGCTTTGACCGATGCGTCGAACACACCGGTATGACCCACCATATCGCCGTTGGCGTAGTTGCAGACAATCAGATCGTGATGTCCGGACTCGATGGCAGAGACCAGCGCGTCTGTCAGCTCATGAGCGCTCATCTCAGGTTTGAGATCGTAGGTTGCAACGTCTGGCGATGGAATTAATCGGCGCTCTTCGTTGTTGAATGCTTCTTCTCGACCACCCGAGAAGAAGAAGGTGACGTGGGCATACTTCTCCGTCTCGGCCAGGCGCAGCTGTCGCAGGCCAAGACCGGCGACATATTCGCCCAGGCTGTTCTCGATGGTCTCTGCGCCGAATGCGACCGGCGCGTCAATGTCTGAAGCGTATTCAGTCAGCGTGACAAACGCTGACAACTCCGGGACGCGAATCCGGTCGAACTCGGGGAAATCGAGGCTGGTGAACGCGCGACTCATTTCTCTCGCGCGGTCCGCCCTGAAGTTCATAAAGACCACCGCATCACCGTTTTCCATCTGGATAGGTTTGCCGTCGATCTCAATCGCGCAGGGCAGGACGAACTCGTCAGTTTCTCCCCGTTTATACGCCTGGTGAAGTGCGGTGACAGGATCCGCGTAGTGATATTCGGCGTCACCGTTCACCAGGAGTCGGTAAGCTGGTTCTACCCGCTCCCAGCGATTATCTCTGTCCATGGCATAGTAACGACCAACAATAGACGCAATACCGCCTTCACCACCGGCTTGAATGTGTTGATGCATCTTGTCAATAGAAGTCTCGGCAGACTTGGGTGGCACATCACGGCCATCGAGAAAGGCATGCAGGTATACCTTTTTAATCGCGTGCTTTCTTGCCATGTCGATCGCGGCCGTGATGTGATCTTCGTGGGAGTGGACGCCGCCAGGTGACAGTAGTCCGAAGAGATGCAGAGCTTTTCCAGAACCTGCGACCGCAGCCATGGCGTTACCCAGCACGGGGTTATCGTAAAATTCCCCGGTGTCAATTGACTGGGTGATCCGCGTAAAATCCTGATGAATGATGCGGCCGGCACCGAGATTCATGTGACCGACCTCAGAGTTACCCATCTGGCCGTCCGGCAATCCGACATCCAGGCCGCTGCCCGATATCAGTCCGTGCGGTTGGTTCTGCCAGAGATCGTCCCAAACCGGTGTTTTGCCATGGGCGATGGCATTGTCTTCTGATTCGGTGCGGTGACCCCATCCATCCAGAATGATGAGTACCGTGGTGGAGGATTTGCTCATGAATTCAATTGATTAGAAACGACGTGGGATTTTACCGTTTGAGGCATACGGGTTGAATAGGAGCGAGCAAATAATCACGAAATGTGTATACTGCGCGACTTGTTTTCAGGCCGTTTTTTGTTGGGGATTTCTGCGTTGGTAGAACAGATTTTTGAGTTTATTGGCAATCACTTCATTCTGGTGAGTGTCTTTATCTTTCTGCTGGTAGCTTTCTTTATCAATGAGGGCAAGCAGGGTGGCGCCGCGATCAGCACCTCTAACCTGGTCAAGCTGGTGAATCACGAAGGCGCGGTCATCCTCGATGTCCGTGACAGCAAGGACTACAAAGGCGGACATATTGCCGGTGCAGAAAACTTCCCGTTTGCCACATTTGATTCGCGGCTTGGTGAGCTGGATTCCTACAAAAACCAGCCCATCGTACTCGTTTGTAAGATGGGTCAGCACTCAGGCGCCATTGGGCGCAAGCTGAAAGCCCAGGGTTTTGAGGATGTGCGTCGACTGTCCGGCGGCATGGCTGAGTGGACAGCAAGCAGCCTACCGGTGGTGAAATAGCAGATTATGTTTAAAGACATCAAAGACAAATTGCTGGGGCGCGATTCGATGGCATCAAACGTGGAAGGTATTCAGCCTATCGTCATGTATGCGACTCGATTCTGTCCCTACTGCATGAGAGCTCGGGGTCTTTTTGAGCACAAAGGATGGGCTTTTGAGGAAATCAGCGTGGATGGTAATCCAGGATTACGCGCCGAAATGATGGAAAAGGCGGGGCGACATACCGTGCCGCAGATTTGGATTGGTGATCAGCACATCGGCGGGTGTGATGATCTTTTTAGACTTGAGGTTGCCGGACAGTTGGATGATTTAGTCCTGAATACTCCGGCGGCGGGAGCAAACGAATGAGCGAACAAACGCAGGCAGGATCAGATGACGCCGTGACTTTCATCTTGCAGCGCATCTACCTGAAGGATGCATCTTTTGAATCACCGAGATCCCCGGATTCCTTCTTGAAACAATGGAAACCCAAGGTAAACATGGAAATGAATACCAGGAATTCCACACTGTCGGATGACAACTACGAAGTTGTGCTCTCGCTGACAATCACGGTCAAAGATGAAGCTGATGAAGTCGTTTACCTGGTCGAGGTTCAGCAGGCAGGGATTTTTCTTGTTCAGGGCATGCAAGGTGAAGCGCTACAGGTAGCGTTAGGCAGCTATTGTCCGAATGTGCTCTTTCCCTACGCGCGAGAAACGGTCGATAGCATTGTGACCAGGGGCAGTTTCCCTCCATTGATGCTGGCGCCCGTAAATTTCGATGCGATTTACCAGCAGGTAAAAGCGCAGACCGAAGCCAATAACGCTAACGTGCAGTAGCAAACCCCAGCTGGCGCCACGCTTCGTATACGACAACAGCGGCAGCGTTGGAAAGATTGAGGCTGCGTGAATTCGGCAGCATGGGTAGTCGAAGTTTTCTGTCCTGGGGCATCAGCCCCAGGACCTCAGCAGGTAAGCCCCGAGACTCGGGCCCAAACAAAAAGACGTCTCCTTCCTGAAACTCAGCTTTACTGTGGTGGACAGAGCCTTTGGTTGTGATCGCAAAGACACGATCACGATTCACCTGACCGAGCAGTTCGCCCAGATCGTCCCACTGTTTGACGTCGGCGTATTCGCGATAGTCGAGACCTGCGCGACGAAGCAGTTTATCGTTCAGGGAAAAACTCAGTGGCTTGATGAGATGAAGGTTGCAGCCTGAATTTGCACACAGGCGCATAATGTTCCCCGTATTCGGTGGAATCTCGGGTTCGTACAGCGCAACGTTGAACATTATTCGACCAGATTGTCCTCTGCCATGCCTAACTCTGATATTTTTCGGGTCAGGGTATTTCTACCCCATCCCAACAACACAGAAGCATCGCGTTTCCGACCACCGGTTTGTTTCAGCGCAGTTTGGATCATGATGCGCTCGAATCTCGGCATGGCTTCCTGCAGAATGCCCGGTTCGCCGGGTTTGATTGCTGCCAGCTTCTGGCTGGCCCATCCGCGCAGCGCGCGTTCCCAGTCGACGCCAGGGCTGGCCTCGTCTGGTTTTTCTTCAAGAAGTTCGGGTGGAAGATCCTGAATTTTGACTTCCTGGGAGGTCGCCATAACGGCAATCCAGCGACAGGCGTTCTCAAGCTGTCGGACATTACCCGGCCAGGGTAAACCGGAGAGATATTCAAGCGTTTCCGGTCGCAGCCTTTTTGCCTCTTCACCGATCTCATCCGCCGCCTGAACGAGGAAATGATTGGTGAGTACAGGAATATCCTCCCGACGCTCGGCAAGTGTTGGCAGATGAATGCGAATCACATTCAGGCGATGAAACAGGTCTTCCCTGAAGCGGTTCTGCGCAACCAGTTCCTCGAGGTTCTGGTGGGTCGCTGCAATGATGCGAACATTAGCCTTCAGGGGCTCGTGGCCACCAACCCGGTAGTACTCACCATCTGACAAAACTCTGAGCAGCCGAGTCTGGGTTTCGGGTGGCATGTCCCCAATTTCGTCGAGGAAAAGTGTGCCACCCTCCGCCTGTTCGAACCGACCCTGTCGACTTTGGGACGCGCCAGTGAATGATCCTTTCTCATGACCGAACAGTTCAGATTCGACAAGATCATAAGGAATAGCCGCCATATTGAGTGGGATAAACGGGTTGTCTGAACGAACACTGTGTTTGTGTAAGGCATGGGCAACACGCTCTTTACCGGTGCCGGACTGCCCATTGATCAGCACGCTGACATTGGATTTCGACAGTCTCCCGATTGCTCGAAAGACCTCCTGCATGGCGGGGGCGCGACCGATAATTTCCACGTTGTCCTGAACAGCGGCAGGTGAGACCGTTTCTGTCGTCTGGCGTTGTTCGATGGCGCGGTTTACCACTGCAACCGCTTCATCCACCTCGAATGGTTTGGGCAGATATTCGAATGCGCCGCTCTGGATTGAACTCACCGCACTGTCTAAGTCCGAGTGGGCAGTCATGACGATGACAGGTAGATCAGGATGGCTGGTCTGCAAGGCGCCGAGCAATTCGAGTCCATCAGCGCCAGGCATTCTGATGTCTGTGATGACGACGTCGGGTTCCTCAAGGCCGAGTTGATCGAGAACGTCTTCTGCAGTTTCGAAGGCCTGAACTTTCATGCCGTTCTGGCTCAATGCTTTTTCAAGTACCCAGCGAATAGACCGTTCATCATCAACGACCCAAATCAGATTCTGACTGTTCACTTCTAAGCTGTTCATAGTTCCGCTTCTTCTCTCACTCGGTTGTCACTCTTTGGAGAGTGGCAGGAAAATGGTAAAGACGGTTTCTCCGGGTTCACTATCAAACTCGATCATGCCGCCGTGCTGGGTGATGATGGACTGGGCGAAAGTCAGGCCCAGTCCGGTTCCGCCGGGTCGTTTTGAGATCATTGGATAAAAGAGATGATCCTTGATTTCGTCAGGAATGCCCGGTCCGTTGTCTTTGATATCCAATCTGACGACTACTTTATGGCGTTTGCCGCTGATCGTGAATTGCCTCTCGATCCTCGTTGTCAGCGTAATCGTTGGGTGTGGCGTGTTTTCAAGAGCCTGCATGCTGTTTCTGACAACATTTAGCAGTGCCTGCACCATCATTTCAGGATCGAGATCCAAGTTAGGGATGCTGGGGTCGTAATCACGCAAGACCAGAAGGTCCTCTGTTTCCAGTTCAATCAGTTTCGCCGCGCGTTCCAACACTTCATGGATGGTAATGGTGCCCTTCTTTGGCAGTGTGTTGGGTCCAAGCATCCGATCCACGAGGGAAGTCAGACGATCGGTCTCTTCAATGATGATGTTGGTGTATTCGGTGAGTGTTTCTTCCGGCAACTCTCTTGCGAGGAGTTGAGCAGAACCCTTGATTCCGCCGAGAGGGTTCTTGATCTCGTGGGCGAGGCCTCGAACCATCTGCTTGGTGACATCATGGTTTTCCTTGATCGCAGCATCCCGATCAATTCGTAGGTAACGATCCATGGGGATCAGTTCTATGAGTACCTGGTTAGCATCCAGAATGGGCGTGACCGTGACATCCACGGTTATGGTGGTTTTCCCGGGGGACAACAGAAGCATTTGTCTGGCGGTGATCAAAGCTTCCGACGTGTACGCCTCTTCCACCATGCCAGCCAGTTCATTCCCGTTTGCGAATATTTTCGACAGGCACTTGCCGCGCATCTGACCAAAGGATTCTTTCAACAGGTTTTCAGCCGCCTGATTCGAAAAAACGACGTGCATGGCACCGTCGACCATCAAGATGGCGGTGCTGAGATTGCCGAGTACGCGGTCACTCATGGCGTGGTCGTCGATTTCGCTGTTGAGGGTGTTTGGCTCCATCACCGCTGGCTAAAAGGTTTCAATGCTTCCTGGAAGACTGCAAGAAATGCACCAGAACCGAGCTAGAGACGTTGGACGTTGCTAAGTTGCTGTTTTCAGGTCTATCCCATGAAACGACAGACGAGGGGATGGTAACACGATCCGCGAAAAACCGCACCAATATGGTGCGTTCTCAGCGAGGTTGCTTCCGTAATGCGTAGCGCAGGAGCGACACAGAGACTGTGTTGCTCTCAGCGAGCGTTTCGCCATCTTCGTTGATGACGCGGGCTTTAAACTGATGCGTACCGCGATCCACGTTGCTAAGCTGCACCGATCCGGTGCCAGACAGGTTGCGAATCTTGTTGCCATCCATTCGCAGCTCCGCTTTGTGGCCGGCCATAAGGTTAGGTGTCAGGCGCACGGAGATGGCCAGGTTGCCGGCGTTGTCCCGGACAGCGGAATCGTCTGCCGGATCAGTAATCTGTATCGAATAGGAGACATTTCGGGCCTTCTCATCCAACTGTGCCTTTTCCTCCTTTCGTCGATCCATGGCCTGGTGGGCCACGTCATCTTTGAAGGTGACGGGTTCCTCAATGTTGATCCGCTCTGCGCCTGGCATGGCCTGATCTGAGAAGGTAGGGATACCCGCTTTATCGACCTGTTTATAAACCTGCTCGGCTGAAGCGCCGAAAGTGACGAGACAAAGTATCAATGTAAGTGTTCGCATTGCGACATTCTGGGACTTGTAAGCGCCAAAGAAAAGCCTTTGCGGATGCCGGCTTTTGTGTTTCAGCTTTTTCAGAGGTCGGCTGCAGTAACCGCCTCATGATGGTGAAAGTGGGCGTCTGTCTTCCAGGCTGCTTCCTCGGATGCGATCTGGCACGTGGCACCGCTCAAACCCACTTTGTCCTTTTATTTCTGGGGTCGGTAACGCACAGGTCTATCCAGCGGCCTTCTCATTGATGGACTCTCGTGGCGATATTGGTGCATAAATCATGTTCAGAATGTGTCATCTCCAGAATATCTGAAACGCGACGGATGCTGGGCTCCTGGCGGGGTAATGGTTGTTGACAGGCACCAACACTGGGCGAATACCAGCAAAGCGCACCAATAAAGTGCTATTTATGCACCCTTATTGTGAGGATCATCTCTCGATCGATGGTCTGAGTATCCACCACTTCGTGGCCATGAATTCGACACCAGGCAGGGATGTCATGGAGGACCCCTGGGTCGGTGCAGGTCACTTTGAGGAGGTCGCCATCCGCGAGTTCGGCAATTCGATCCTGGGTTCTGATAACCGGCATCGGACAGAGCAGTCGCCTCGCGTTCAGTTCGTGCTCAGACATGCCAGGACTCGGGAATCTCTGACGGCGGGAGCGGCTTTACTGAGACCTCTTGAAGGTCTGCATCCGGCTGTTTGATGCTCATAACAACCCTGTCGGTGTTCCTGCCCTGGCCATACCTGGCAACCACGCGGGCGGCGAACATGAGGTCCTCTTCGCTGGCGTTACCGTCGACCAGCGCATTAGGCCCCCCGGTAGACACTGTGCGAATCATGGTGAACTCATGCTGATATCCATTCAGATAGTGATTTTCGCCTTCCTCGCGACTGATGATCAATTTGTAATGAGGTTTAGGTCTGAGATGTCGGCCTACTTTCAACAGCATGATGTCGTCAAGTTCGTAGTCGCGGTCACCACGGGACTGCCACAGATCACTGAGTTTCTCTGAGTAGGATTTATCCGTCAGAAAGCAGCATCCACCGGCCGGCTGGGAGTATTCCTCAATGCCAAGAGATTCAGCCAACGCGATCTGCGGTTTGCGATTTCTGCCGTGAAAGCCATAAAGCTGTTCTCTGTTTACCCAGCCTTCTCGCTCCGGAAGGGTTTCTGGCAGATTCTTGGCACATAGAGGTCGCAACAATCGATCCTCTGCGCCTGACTCCCTGGCGATGATCGGCATGGTTGCCTTGCGTTGTGATTTGGGACGCTGGCCAATGACCTCGCCGGTAATGATGAAGTCGAAGTCGTTTTCCTCCATCCAACCCCAGGCAACCGCTTTGTTGACCATGAAAATCTTGCAGTCCAGGCAGGGATTCATGTTCTGACCGTACCCATGCTTTGGATTGAGCACGACATCTTTATACTCCTCGATCACGTCGATGATATGGAGTTTGATGCCTAATTGCTCGGCGACCCACAGCGCGTTATTGCGTTTTTCCTTCTTCCGGTCTTTTGCACGAATGGCATGTGTATGGCCTTCAACGCAGAAACCCGTGAAAAAATTAATCCCCTCCACGTGGATGCCCTGCTCCATCACCACTTTGGTGGCGAGCATAGAATCGAGACCGCCCGAAATCAGGGATACGGCTTTTCGCTGTTTTATGTTTGAGTCCTTCCCCATGGCCGCGAATTATATATAATGCCGCCCGTTTTCCGACCCCCACAAAGCGCCTGTCCCTCATGGATCATTCAGCACTACGCAATATCGCGATAATCGCTCACGTCGATCACGGCAAAACCACGCTCATAGATAAGCTCCTGGCGCAGGCTGGTGCCTTGCAGCGGGGCGAAGACGAGGGTGAGCGCCTCATGGACTCCAATGATCTGGAGAAAGAACGCGGCATTACGATCCTGGCAAAAAATACGGCGCTGAACTGGAAGGATTACCGCATCAACATTGTCGATACCCCGGGACACGCGGACTTCGGCGGCGAAGTTGAACGAATCCTCTCCATGGTGGATTCCGTGCTGCTGCTGGTCGACGCTGTAGAGGGACCGATGCCCCAGACGCGGTTTGTCACGAGCAAGGCCTTTGAGAATGGCCTGAACCCGATTGTTATGGTCAACAAGATTGATCGGGACGGTGCCAGACCTGACTGGGTTGTCGATGAAGTTTTTGAGCTGTTTGACCAGCTTGGGGCGAATGATGAACAGCTGGATTTCCCGGTAATCTATGGATCGGCGATCCATGGGAAAGCGGGGCGCTCGGCGGACGAACTTGAAGATGATCTTTCTTGTCTCCTGGAAATCATCACAGAGCAGGTGCCCCCGCCGGATGCGACGGAAGATGGACCTTTTCAGATGCAGATCAGTGCGCTGGACTACAGCAGTTACGTCGGTGTCATCGGGCTGGGGCGAATCACCCGTGGCCAGGTGAACACAGGAGATCAGGTTGTCGTTGTGTCCAGAGAGGGTGAAGAGCGAAAGGGAAAGATTCTTCAGGTCATGGGTTACAACGGTCTGGATCGTTCGCCGGTGGAAAGCGCTTCTGCCGGTGACATTGTGTGTATCAGTGGCCTGGAAGATATCCAGATCTCAGACACCGTTTGTGCGCTCGGTCATCCCGAGGCGCTGCCGCCGTTGCAGGTCGATGAGCCGACCATCTCGATGACCTTTCAGGTCAATACATCACCATTTGCTGGTAAAGACGGCAAGTTTGTGACCAGCCGTCACATCAAAGAACGGTTGGACAGGGAACTGCTCTATAACGTGGCGCTGCGAGTCGAAGAAACAGAGCATGCAGATCGCTTTAAAGTCTCGGGACGAGGCGAGTTACATCTCTCCGTGTTGATTGAAACCATGCGGCGGGAAGGTTACGAACTGGCAGTTGGTAGACCGGAAGTGATCTTTCATGAGGTCGACGGTCAGCTGGAAGAACCGTTTGAGAACCTGATGATCGATATTGATGACGAACACCAGGGAAGCATCATGGAAGAACTGGGGCAGCGCAAAGCCACCATGACCAATATGCTACCGGACGGCTCTGGCAGGACTCGACTCGAATTTGTTGTTCCCACACGTGCGCTGATTGGGTTTCGCTCCGACTTCCTGACCATGACCTCCGGTACGGGCATGATGAATAGTGTATTCTCGCACTACGGCGAGGTTGTCAGCGAAGACATTGCGAGCCGCAACAACGGTGTGTTGATTTCAATGGCCAGCGGTAAAAGTGTTGGTTTCGCGCTCAACAATTTGCAGGCCCGAGGTCGACTGTTTGTTGGACCTAATGAAGAAATTTATGAAGGTATGGTTGTCGGACTGCACTCCAGAGGCAACGATTTGCCGGTTAATCCTCTCAAGGAAAAACAGCTCACCAACATTCGCGCCTCGGGTAGCGATGAGAACATTATGCTGACGCCACCGGTGCGGCATTCGCTCGAAGCTGCGATTGAATTTATTGGGGAAGACGAGTTGGTTGAGGTGACACCCAACCACATTCGAATTAGGAAGAAGCTTCTGACTGAGAACGAAAGAAAGCGCGCAGCCAGAGCGAAGGTTGCCTGAGGGAAGACACAACCATGCTACCGCTATATCCGGACATTAAGCCCTACGCCCGTCACAACGTAAAAGTTGATGATGTTCACGAGTTATATGTGGACGAAAGCGGAAGCGTGGACGGTATTCCTATTGTTTTTGTGCACGGCGGACCCGGGTCCGGCTGTGAATTTAACTCGCGGTGTTTCTTTAACCCTGAGAAGTATCGAATCATCCTTTTTGATCAGCGAGGCGCTGGTCGATCTGTGCCACACACCGAACTCACCAACAACACGACGGCAGATCTTGTTTCAGATATGGAAAAGATTCGTGAATACCTCGGCGTTGATAAGTGGGTCGTGTTCGGCGGTGGCTGGGGCGCAACGCTTGGTCTGGCCTATGCAGAAGCCCATCCCAATCATGTCCTGGGGCTGATTCTGAGAGGTATCTTCCTTGGCCGACAGCAAGACATTGATTGGTTTTATGAAGAAGGCGCGAGTCGTTTTTTTCCGGATCACTGGGAAGACTTTGTGGCGCCGATCAAAACAATGGGCAGGGAAGCCGACAAATCAGGTTGTTGCGATGCGTACAACGAACTTATGCAGCAGGACAACGAGCTTGCTCGAATGGCGGCTGCCAAAGCCTGGTCTACCTGGGAAGCTCATGCCTCGACGCTGCACCCAAACCCCAGGTTGATAAAGCACTTCTCAGACGGCGGTCGGGCCCACGCACGCTGTTTGATTGCCACGCATTACTTTAAGAACCAGTGTTTCCTCGAGCCAGAACAGCTGCTGGATAATGCCGGTGTTCTGAAGGACATTCCCGGCATCATTGTGCATGGGCGTTTTGATTGTGTCTCGCCGCTGGACAACGCTCATGACCTGAGGAAAGTCTGGCCAACGTCTCAGCTCTACATTGTTCGGGAGGCAGGACATTCAGCGACAGAACCTGCAATGATCGATGCGTTGATCAGAGCCACCCGGGACATGTCGCTGCGTTTCGAAGAAAACTTCGGCGTCTAGTCTGACGTCTTATGATCGGCCTTATTCAGCGAGTCACTGCGGCCGACGTCATTGCGGATGGTGAACCCAGCGGTGCGATTGGACCCGGATTGCTTTTACTGCTCGGCATTGAAAAAGGTGACAACAGCGCTGATCTGGAAAAGTTGCTCAATAAAACGCTCAACTATCGTGTCTTCGGGGACGAGAAGGGGCACATGAATCGATCGTTATTAGATGTGGGCGGCGAGCTGATGATCGTTTCTCAGTTTACGCTTGCTGCGGATACCAAAAAGGGGCTCAGGCCGTCTTTTTCCTCGGCTGCACCACCTGAAGACGCTGAATGGCTTTATAACGAGTTTGTCGAAAAGGCAGGGAAACAGGTGACGGTTGCCACCGGGAAGTTTGGTGCGGATATGAAAGTGTCGTTAACCAACGACGGACCGGTGACTTTCTTCTTGCAAAGCTGACGCTTTGCGGGTCACGCGCTGAAGGCGCTGCTAATCAGCTATGCCGGCGTCGCTTTCTTTTTCACCCAGCCTGAAGACTCGAGCGAAGACGATGCCTGTTTCAAAGAGTAGCCACATCGGCAGTGCCAGCAAAATTTGGGAAATCACGTCGGGTGGCGTGAGGAGCATGCCCACGATAAAACAGCCAACGATGACGTAGGGGCGCTTTTTACCCATGGCGTCAGCAGTGGTGGCGCCGGTCCAGATTAACAATACGGTCGCAATGGGTATCTCGAAAGCGAGACCAAAAGCAAAAAACAGTTTCAGCACGAAATCCAGATAGCGATTGATGTCCGTCATGATGGTGACGCCGTCCGGCGCAACCGAGGTGAAGAAACCGAACACCAATGGGAACACCACATAAAACGCGAATGCGATGCCGGTGTAGAAAAGAATGATGCTGCTGGCCAGTAGCGGCGCGGCAACTTTCTTCTCATTGCTGTATAGCCCGGGTGCGATAAAGCTCCAAAGCTGGTGCAGGATGTAGGGCATGGCGATAAACACGGCCAGTACGATGGTCAGTTTGAAAGGCGTGAGAAAAGGCGACGCCACCTCCGTCGCAATCATGGTGGTCCCCTCGGGCAGAAACTGTCTGAGCGGTTCTGAGATGTAGGTGTAGATTTCGTTTGAGAAGGCGAACAGTGGTAGAAAGATAATCAGAACAGAAAGGATGGCGTGCAGGATGCGCGTCCTGAGTTCGATCAGATGTTCTACCAGGGGCTGTCCCTGGTCGATGGTTTCCTGTTCGCTCATGATCCGCTGCTGCTGGTCTCTGTTTTCGTTTCTTTATTGGTCTCTTTGTTGCTCTTGGTGTTGCTCAATGAAGCGATGTCTTTTGCTTCGGTTTCGGCAGCTTCCAGAGTTTCGCGCACGTCTTTTTGTACTTCCCGGTGCGCTTCGTTGATGGCGTTCTTTGTTTCTTCCAGGTCCTTCATGATGCTTTCGTTATGAAGCTGGGCTCTAATTTCATCAGCACCAATTTCGTTTTCGATTTCACGTCGGATGTTGGTGAAGCTTCGTTGCAGTCGTCCCACCCAAAGGGAGATGGTTCGGATGGTTTCGGGAAGCTTTTCCGGACCGATAACCAGCAGGGCGACGATGCTGATCATCATCAGTTCTGGAAAACCGATGTCAAACATGACGAAATGCCTTCCCGTAATTCAGGGCCGGATTACTGTGAGGATTCAGAAGTCTGTTCGACGGTCTTCTCACCCTCATCATTCTCAGCAACTTCCGACTTTTGCGCTTCTTCGTCTGTCACGGCTGAGCGGAATCCCTTGATGGCAGAGCCTAGGTCAGTACCCAGGGACTTGAGTTTGGATGTGCCGAATAAAAGCAGCACAATGACCAGGATAATAATGAGTTCTGTTACGCCAAAGGACATGATGATTCTCCTCTAATCTGACGATCACTGAGATCGCGATGCTTTTTCCTCGAGTCCGGAGACTCCAAATCTTCTTTCCAGCTCTTCCAGCACTTCAGCGGAAGATGCATCCAGGTGATTTAGCATCACCAGGGTGTGAAACCACAGATCAGCGGTTTCTTTGATAACGTCGGTGTTATCTGTTTTATTCCCTGCGTCTTTTGCTGCGATTATGACCTCGGTCGCCTCTTCGCCGACTTTTTCGAGGATTCTGTTCAATCCCTTTTCATGGAGATTGGCAACATAGGAGCTGTTCGGGTCTGCGTTTCTGCGTTCTTCCAGCAGTGTCGTCAGCTTTTCCAAGATGTCATCCATCGGCATATATCTCGCTGGGATCCTTCAGCACAGGCTCTGCATCCATCCAGCCTTCCGGAGTTAACTGTTTGTAAAAACAAGAGTTTCTGCCGGTGTGGCAGGCGATTCCGCCAATTTGTTCAACCATCAATGTTAGCACATCACCATCGCAGTCCAGCTGGATGTCCTTAACCCGCTGTTCGTGACCTGAGGATTCTCCCTTGCGCCAGAACTGTTGCCGGGATCGTGACCAGTAAATCGCTTTTTCGGTTTTGACGGTTTCGAGCAGAGCCTCGCGATTCATATAGGCAACCATGAGGACTCGCTTGGTCACGTGATCCTGTGCGATCACGGGCACCAGACCATCATCGTTGAAGACAACGTCGTTCAGCCAATCTTCGTTTATGGTGTCCATTTCGCTGGGGACTCAGACCAAAAAGGGCGGCGAGAATATCACGTCAGGCGTGAATGTACAGCCAGTAGATGCCCAAGGTGCCAAGTACTGACCCTGAAAGGACCGGGTCGATCACGGCCGTGTATCCGGTTGCGGGTAACAGCAGACTAAGGATGGCACCGATCAGTGCGATACCACCCAGCTTCTGGTAACGGGACTTCTGGTTCTGTGCCTGAAGCGCCTGTCTGACCTCCCCCAGGGTTTGTGCCTGATGTCGAGTCTGTTCAGTAAGTTCTCTGATCTCGACCATTGTGTTGTAGGCGAGATCCGGGATATCCGGCAGCTGATCTATCCAGCGAGGTGCGTTCTCTGAAATTCTCCGGATCAGTCCGGCGATGCCGACTCGCTCGTTCATCCAGCGTTCCATGAATGGTGCTGCGGTCTCCCAGAGGTCAAGGTCCGGATAAATCTGTCTGCCCATGCCCTCGATATTGATGAGGGTTTTCTGGAGCAGCACAAGTTGAGGCTGTACTTCCATATCGAAGTGTCTGGCGGTATCAAAAAGCTCGAGCAGAACGTTGCCGAATGAAATGTCTTTGATTGGTTTCTGAAAAAAAGGATCAACAACCTGACGAATCACACGAGAGAACTCATCCACATCGGTGCTGGAGGGCACCCAGCCGCTTTGCACATGCAGTTTTGCGACTTCGTCGTAATCTCGTCTGAAGAAGGCCAGCAGGTTTCTCGCCAGGTAGTTTTTGTCGTTGTCAGTGAGTGATCCGATGATCGCGCAATCCAGTGCGATGTACGTCGGGTTCGCAGGGTCAGTGATATCGACAAAGACATTGCCAGGGTGCATGTCTGCATGGAAAAAGTTGTCCTCGAAAACCTGTGTGAAAAAGATTTCCACGCCCAGGTGTGCGAGTTTTTTCAGGTCTGTATCTTCGGCTTTCAGAGCTTCCAGATTGGTGGCGGTGACACCGTATATCCGTTCCATCACCATGATGCGGCGAGAGGAAAATTCCTCGTACACAACAGGTACGTAAAGTTTGCCGCTGCCGTACCAGTTCTCTCTCAGCTGTTTTGTATTGGCCGCTTCGAGAGACAGATCAAGTTCCCCGAGGATGGTTCGTTCGTAGTCACGGACGATGGCGATGGGATGGAGCCGCTTGGCATCCGGCCAGAATCTTTGCAACAGACGTGCGCCGAAATACATCAACTTGATGTCTCGGCGAATCACTTTGTCGATCCCTGGTCGTATGACCTTGACGACAACTTCTCTGGGACCGTGATCCGTTTTCAGCGTGGCGGGGTGGACTTGGGCGACTGAGGCAGAAGCCATGGGATCATGACTGAAGTTGTCGAACAGCTCATCAACGGAAGTACCAATGTCTTGTTCGATCATGCGCCTCGCTTCTGCGGAATCGAACGGTGGTACCTGGTCCTGAAGTTTTTCCAGCTCTCTCGACATCTCCTCGGAGAAGAGGTCTTTGCGAGTGGAAAGCAGTTGGCCAAATTTGATGAAAATTGGCCCCAGCGCCTCTAATGCCTTTCTTGCGGCGACCGCTTTGTTTTTGTCAGTTCTGATGAGGCGAAGTGGAAAGAGGAGGGCACTCAGCCACCAGGATCGAGCGTCGTCTGGTAAGTTCCGATCCAGTCGGAACTTCACCAGAGTAAAAAAAATGCTGAGCGCTCGAAAGAAAGTCATCTGGGTTTGATGCCCTCGTGGATTGCGGCCACACCGCCGACGAGATCCTGCACGCGTACCCGACTGAAGCCGGCTTCTTCGATCATGCCTGCAAGTGTTTCCTGATCAGGGTGCATTTCGATGGATTCCACCAGGTACTGATAGCTATCAGAATCGCCGGTGACCATCTTTCCAACTTTGGGCCACAGGCTGTTAAAGCCTTTGTAGGCGTTTTTCAGGAATTCATTTCTTGGTTTTGAGAATTCAAGCACGACCAGCTTGCCACCTGGTTTCAGGACCCGGTGCATGGACCGCAGTGCTGCATCTTTGTCTGTGAAGTTCCTGAGCCCGAAGGCAATGGTGATGGCGTTAAACGATTCCGCGGGAAAGGGCAGATGTTCGCCATCGGCTTGAACGTAGGTGACGTTACCAATAATGCCGCGATTCAGCAGTTTGTTTCTGCCTTCCACGAGCATGCTGCCGTTGATATCGCAGATACAGACCTGGCCTTCGCGCCCGACATACTCGGCCAGTATGACCGCCATATCACCGGTGCCGCCTGCCAGGTCGAGGACGGTGTGTCCGGGTCTCGCGTGAGTAGCGTTTGCCGTCATTTGTTTCATGACGCGATGGGTGCCCAGTGACATCAGATCGTTCATCACGTCGTATCGTTCGGCGACCGAATGGAAGACGTCAGCGACCCTCGCTGATTTCTCCGATCTGGGGATGCTCTTAAACCCGAAGTGGGTATTTTCTTCAGAGTCGCTGCTCATTGCGCTGCGTATCGATTTTTAAAGGAGCATCTATTGTAACTCAGGATTGCCCAGAGCTTTTAAAGGGTCAGGAAAGGGCGATGAACTGCGGCTCTCGGCGCTTTCCCGCAGCTTCCAGCGCTTCCAGATAACCTGACCAGTTTGCTTTGTAGTCTGTGCCGAGTTTGGCCAGATAGGCCCAGCTGTAGATGCCGGAGTCGTGGCCGTCAGAGAAAACGATCTTGATGGCGTAGTTGCCCTGAGGCTCGAAGTCGAGAAACTGCACGTCCTTCTTTCCAAACTGCAGGACGGATTCCCCTGGACCGTGTCCCTGGACCTCTGCTGACGGTGAAAAAACTCTGAGGTATTCCGCAGTCAGCGAGTGTGAGCTGCCATCCTCATAGACAAGTTCGAGGATAGCCGACTTTTTGTGAACATTGATTTCTCTAGGTCGACTCACAGAATATATCTCGATAGATCGCTGTCGCCTGCCAGGTTCTCCAGATGTTGATTGACATAGTCTACATCGACGATCACCTGGCCATCGTTCCGGCTGGCCACATCGGTCGCATCAAAAGACAGTTCTTCCAGAAGTCTCTCCATGACCGTATGAAGTCGGCGTGCACCAATGTTCTCTGTTTGCTCATTCACCTGCCAGGCGATCTCTGCGATGCGATGGAGAGCCGTATCTTCGAATGCCAGCTTCAATCCTTCGGTGTGCATTAATGCCTGGTATTGCTCTACCAGTGAAGCATCAGGTTCCTTCAGGATGCGTTCAAAGTCTTCGATGTTGAGCGCATTTAATTCAACACGGATAGGCAGTCGACCCTGAAGCTCAGGGATCAGGTCGGAGGGTTTTGACAGATGGAAAGCACCGGATGCGATGAACAGAATGTGGTCGGTTTTGATCATGCCGTACTTGGTAGAGACGTTGCTGCCTTCAATCAGTGGTAGCAGATCTCGCTGGACACCTTCCCGGGACACATCAGCGCCACCGGTTTCCTGGCGTTTCGCGATTTTGTCCATTTCATCGATGAAGACGATGCCTGTTTCTTCAACAGCCTGGACTGCTTCGGACCTTAGTTCGTCTTCGTTAACCAGCCGTGCGGCTTCTTCGTCGGTTAATTTTTTAAGTGCGTCTTTTACTTTCAGCTTCTTTGATTTCGTTTTTCCGGGCGCCATGGAAGAAAACATGTTCTGCAGTTGGCTTGTCATCTCTTCCATGCCGGGTGGAGCCATGATTTCGACACCAACAGCAGCAGCCTCCAGTTCGACGTCGATTTCCCGATCGTCCAGATCGCCTTCTCGAAGCTTTTTACGGAAGCGCTGTCGGGTGTTGGATTCGGTCTCTTCTGAATCACGAGCAGGTGGCAGAAGCGCGTCGAGAATTCTCTCTTCCGCAGCCTCAAAAGCACGAGGTTCCGCCTGTTGCATCTGACGATCCCGTAGCATCTTCACTGCGGCTTCGGCAAGGTCTCGAATGATGGATTCAACGTCACGTCCAACGTAACCAACTTCTGTGAACTTGGTGGCTTCTACTTTGATGAATGGCGCACCCGCGAGTTTTGCGAGGCGTCTGGCAATCTCGGTCTTGCCCACGCCAGTTGGTCCGATCATAAGGATGTTCTTTGGCGAGATTTCTGCGCGTAACTCCTCGTCGAGTTGCATCCGTCGCCAGCGATTTCTGAGCGCGATAGCCACGGCGCGCTTTGCGTCATCCTGACCAATGATGTGTTTGTCGAGATCGTGCACGATCTCTCTTGGGGTCATGTTCGACATGAGTCTCCCTTAAATAGTAATTTCTTCGATGGTTCTTTCGTGATTCGTGTAAATGCAGATATCGCCGGCAATGGCGAGACTCTGTTCCACGATATCCCTGGCTGAAAGCTCGGTGTTGTTCAGCAAGGCGAGTGCGGCAGATTTTGCGTACTGGCCGCCTGAGCCGATGGCCATGATCCCGTCGTTCGGCTCAACGACATCGCCGTTACCTGTGATGATCAGAGAATTGTCTTTGTCGGCAACAACCAGAAGTGCTTCCAGATGACGTAAAGCGCGATCTGTACGCCAGTCCTTGGCCAGCTCAACCGCGGCAAGCACGAGATTGCCCTGATGTTTTTCGAGTTGGCCTTCAAAGCGTTCGACCAGAGTAAAACCGTCTGCGGTCGCACCCGCGAAGCCTGCAATGACGGCGTCCTTGTATAGGCGACGTACTTTCCGAGCATTGGCCTTCATGACGGTGTCACCCATGGTGACCTGGCCGTCTCCACCGACGACGACGGAGTTGTTCCTGCGCACAGACAGGATCGTTGTGCCTTCAAACTGTTCCAATGGAATTGCCTTATTCGAGCGGGATGATTAAGAGATGGGGGCTGAGCTCGCCGATTTCAAGTCAGGTTTTAGGGATCTTCACCGCCATGGAAGGTATCTCCGCCTGGGCGAGCTTATCCTGGGCTCGATTGCGCTCCAGCTCTGAATCGAATGGGCCGACAATCACCCGGTACCACTTGTCTCCGGACACTTTCACGGATTGTGTTTGCACGTCCAGCCCCAGTAGGATCAAGCTGGCTCGTTGTTCGTCTGCATCGTTAGGATCCTGGAAAGATCCAGCCTGTAGAATCCAGCGAAAATTTTCGACGACAATCTTATCTCCGCTTTCTGTGTACTCCTCAACAACAGGAACCTCAGTTTTTGGAAAGATCTCATAGAAGTCCCACTGCATTTCCTCGACGACGGAATCTTCTAAACCGCTTGGTTTTGGAATATCTGCCGTTGTTGGTGCTGTACCTTCCGGTACGAGAAACCACAGGCTTGCCAAAAAGGCGAGAAAACTGCCAGAAATAAACCCGCCCAGGAACCAATGTATATTGCCACTAGGTGGTGGCGGTGGTGGCTCGCTACGAGGTTTTTTTGCGAAATCCTGAGTCAACGCGGAAGGTCCGGCGGTAAATCGAGAAAACTATGTTATCCACCTGTCCTGATAAATCAAAAAAGATCGATGGGATCGACATCAATTGACCATCGAACCTTGGAGGCCTCTGGCAGATTTTCCGCGATGGAGATCACGTTCTCGATCGCTTTGTGAATAAGGGCACGTCTTGGTGCGGCTACGATGAGCATCTGCCGGAATCGGCCGGCTCGTTTTTCCATGATGGCCGGTATTGGGCCTAACAACTCTACAGAGTCGCGCTTTGGTGCTTTCTTTTCAATCAGTGAAAGAAATTCACGAGCGGTTGAGGATTCGGTTGCTTCAGCGCGAATGATGGCTTGAAAAGTATAGGGTGGCAGTTCTGCTTCTGCTCTCTCTGAAAGCAATTCAGCAGCGAAGTCCGCGTATCCCGTGTTGACCAGCTGAGTGAGCAGGGGATTTGTCGCAAACGCAGTTTGAATAAGAACGGTGCCTGGTTTGTCTGCACGTCCAGCCCGTCCGCCGACCTGTAAAAGCATCTGGCCGAGTTTTTCGACGGCGCGGAAGTCTGCAGAGTAGAAACCTGAATCCACATCCAGGATTGCCACCAGCGTGACATTGGGGAAATGATGTCCTTTTGCGAGCAGCTGGGTACCCACAAGTATTGCCGGCTCTCCTTTGTTGATCTCTTCGAGTGTATCCTCCAGCGATCCCTTGCGTCGGGTTGAATCACGATCGACCCGATGAACTGGATAGTCAGGGAAGAGGTTGTTCAGTGTTTGCTCCACCCGCTGGGTGCCGACACCGATAGCCACGACGCTCTGACTGTTACATGACTGGCAGCTGACGATGTTGTGCGAGAGGCTGCCGCAGTGGTGGCAGACGAGTGTGTTGGTGTTGAGATGATAGGTCAGCTTTGCATCACATCTCCGGCAGTGTGCGATCCAGCCGCAGTCGTTGCACATCATAACGGGCGCGAAGCCGCGCCGATTGATGAAGACCAGAACCTGCTCGCCCTTCGTGAGCGCAGTCTTGATCCTCGATTTGAGAGCACGGGTAAAGCCATCACGAACCTCGAGATGACGAGTGTCCAGCAGTTCATAGGTTTCTGGTTTCACCCCTGGCGGTCGTTTGGTTAGCCGCAGTAACTCGTACTTGCCAGTTGCTCCGTTGTGCAAACTCTCGAGGGAAGGTGTCGCGGATCCAAGCAGCACTGGCGCCTTCTCAAACTGTCCTCGTAGCACCGCAAGATCTCTCGCGCTGTAACGAAATCCATCCTGCTGTTTGTATGAAGCGTCGTGTTCTTCATCCACGATGAAAACACCGGGGCGCTTCAATGGTGTAAAGACAGCTGACCGGGTGCCCAGGATGATGCCGGTCATACCTTCATTCGCGCGCCACCAACTCAGTGCTCTTTCCCGATCAGTCAGGCCTGAATGCATGACGCTGATCTCGGTATTGAACCGGTTTCTAAATCGATTGATCGTTTGTGGTGTCAGTCCAATCTCCGGTACCAGTACCAGCGCCTGTTTACCCTGTTTCAAAGCTGCTTCGATCATCCGGAGATAGATCTCGGTTTTGCCGCTGCCGGTGACGCCATGAAGCAGAAGCGGGACGTTGCTGGAGCGCGCTTCGATTTGTTGCAGCAGATCTGATTGCTCTCCGGTCAGCTCGATGTCCCCATAGCTGACTTCACCAAGACTGAATGGGGTCGCCTCCGACGGATTGTTGCTCTGCCAGGTCGCCCAGTTTTTGTCGATCAGCACGCGAATGGTCTGAGCGGAAACATCAAGCAGACTCAGGTTGCTCCGAGTATTGGATCCTTTTTGAAGAATCTCGAATAGCCTCCGTTGTGCCGGTGCACGTCTCAGAGACTCGATATCAACTGATCTGCCCCGATCGGTGAGGGTGAGAGACTCTATCGGGTCCAGAGGACTTTCGCCTCTCCTCAGTTGATTAGGTTGCGCGGTTGAAATCACCTCGCCGATGGGGTGTTGGTAGTAGTCTGAAGCCCAGAGGCAAAGTTTCAGGATGGGTTCGGGGAGGTCGCCCTCTTCGGGCAAGATCTCCAGGATTTCTTTGATCCGAGATCGATCGATATCCGGTGTGGCGTCTGTTTCCGTGATCAGCCCGAGCAGGGTGCGATTGCCGAAGGGAACCCTGACTCTTGCGCCTCTTCTGCCTGGCAGCCCTGCGGGCATCCGATAGTGGAAACTGCGTCGAAGCGGCGTCGCGACTGCGACCGCGACATAGTTGGGTTCGGTGGTCATTGGGTGGGATTATAGGGATGCAGAAGGCGAATTTCTTAATTATGCCACTTGTTTCAGGTGACTGTTCTGGTATCATGCGCCACCTCTGAAATCAGCAGGGCAGTCAACCATGAAGGCCGAAATCCATCCGCAGTACCAGGAAATCACAGCAACTTGCAGCTGCGGCAACGTTATTAAGACTAAATCGACAACTTGCGAAGACATCCATCTGGAAGTCTGCTCAAAGTGTCATCCGTTCTACACCGGTAAGCAGAAAGTGATCGACTCTGCAGGCCGAATCGACCGGTTCAATAAGCGTTTCGCCAGAGGCGGTGCCAAGTAAGGCATGCTGACGACAAAAAAGGCGCCAACAGGCGCCTTTTTTTTGGCCGTAGTTTACGTCTGGTTTTCGCGAGCAGTTACTCCAGATTCTTGCCTCAGATTCGTGTTGCCCGCGCCGCGGCGCCTGTCACTATCTAGATCTCGGGGGTGCGGAGCGCGGGTTGGCTCTCTCCGAGGAAAGCATCTCAGCTTAACGCTCGAAAAGGTCTCGTGATGCCACCAACGATGTGAACAGCTAAAAAATCTGCTGGGTAATGTCCGATTGCTCCGGATCTGAAGCCCGCTTCACCTCCTCGGGCACCAACTCCTCGCGGAATATTTCGAAGATACCATCCGGATCTGCCGGGTCCGTTCGCAATCCCGTCTCCGGATCAATTTTTACGGAAACGATACCATTCGGTCTGGGTAGTTGTTTCGAATCAACTTCTTCCGGCAGTGCCTTGGCCATAAATTCGATCCATGTCTCGATCGGTGTCGTTGACCCCCATTCCCGGTTCCCGACCGGGCTGTTATTGCTGAAACCTGCCCAGGTCGTCGCAACAAGGTCTGGTGTGTAACCAGAAAACCAGAGGTCCGCATCATTGGTAGTTCCGGTTTTACCTCTAAGATCGCCACGTTTCAGCGCTCTCATAGCTTTGGTGCCGGTGCCCTTTCGAATAGCATCCGACAGTATTGAATTCATAATATGTGCGACCCTGGGTTCCATGATGCGATCCGCACGATTCTGGCCGAGACAGTTTTCCCCACAGGCGACCTTTGGGTCTGCCAGATAGATGACATCGCTGTTAATAGAGTCCAGTTCACGCAGCAGGTAAGGTTCTACTTTGAAGCCGCCGTTGGCAAAAGCTGCGTAGCCTGTTGCGACCTCGATGGGCGTAAGCGCGATGGTCCCGCCACCAAATGCCAGCTGCAGGTCTCTCGGGAAGTTGTCGGTTTCGAAGCCAAACTTGGATACATAGTCCACCGCATTGTCTGCGCCGTAGTCGAGGATGACACGGATAGATACGAGATTGATTGAGCGATACAGTGCCTCCCGTAGACGGATGTTGCCGTAAAATTTGTCGCCGGAGTTCTTGGGTCGATAGACTTCTTCCAGCTCGCCGCCAGGAAGAACCAGTGGCGCGTCATTATAAATCGAAGCGGCGGTCAGGCCGTTCTCCAGTGCGCCCGCGTAGAAAAAGGGTTTAAAGCTTGAGCCAGGTTGACGCTTCGCCTGCGTGGCGTGATTAAATTGTTTAGCCCGGAAATCAAAGCCGCCAACAATGGCACGAATAGCGCCGTCGTGCGGATCCAGCGCAACGATGGCCCCTTGGATGGCCGGCACCTGTCCGAGAGTGTGGATGCCCTCTTTATCCACCTCATAACGGATCACATCACCTGGAGCAACGATCTCCCCGGCAGTCTTCGGTCGTGGACCTCGACGATCCGCTGTCTCGTAGGGCCTTGCCCAACGCAGACCATCCCATTCGATGGTTTGTTGTGCCAGGGCCTGTGTGAGGATATGGATGCTTTGTTCTTCGACGCCAATCACGATGGCCGGATGCTGGTCACCGAAGGTCTTGAGACCGTCAAGTGTTTCGAGCCAGTTTGACGGGTAGCCGTATTCGGGCGCGGCGAGATACTCGTCAGTGCCCTGGATACTCCGATACTCAGGTCCTCGATAACCATGTCGTCGATCGTATTCGACGAGCTTCTTGATGAGGGCCTCTTCGGCAGCAATCTGTTGTCTGCTGTTGAGCGTTGTTTGGGCAATCATTCCCTGATTGTAGGCCTGTCTGCCAAACTCAGAAAGTAAGCGCTTACGTACCATCTCGGCCGCATATAAAGACGGCAGTTCGATAGGGCGTCGATGAACTTTTGCGGTGATCGGCTGTGCCACTGCTTCGTCATAGGCCGCCTGTGAAATCGATCCCTGCTCCAACATGCGCAGCAGTACCAGGTTGCGTCGGTCGATGGCGCGTTTCGGGCCGTTTACCGGGTTGCCCGCCTCCGGCGCTTTTGGAATGCCGGCCAGCATGGCGATTTGCGCCAGGTTTAAGGCATCGATGTTTTTGCCGTAGTAGGTGTTAGCAGCAGCCTGTATACCGAATGAGTGTTTCCCGAAGGAGATCATGTTGAGGTAGAGCGTGAGGATTTCTTCTTTTGTCAGCTCACGCTCGATTTTAATGGCGAGCAGCATTTCCTTGAACTTGCGAAGAAAACGGACCTGTGAGTCACCCGAAATGTTCTTCACCAGCTGCATGGTAATCGTCGACGCACCAGTTCTGATCTCTCCTCGATTGCGAACCAGTTGCCAGGTGGCATTCACCAGCGTGACCAGATCGATACCGCTGTGCTGGTAGAAGCGCTTATCCTCCGTATTCAGCAGCGCCTGCTTGAACAGGGTTGGAATTTCCTCATAAGTCACAGGCGTCAGCCGTTCACCGAACTCCTGGATCAGAAGACCATCTTCGGAGTAGATACGCAGTGGTGCCTTGAGTGCGACGTTAGAGAAGCTACTTGTCTCGGGAATCTGGGGGTTCAGATAGAGATAGGCCGCAGAAAGTGCCATGAGTGTTGCACTTCCGAAGGCCAGAATGGCCCAGAAAAGGTACCTGATTGCAGTGTTCATGCGGCTTTCAGACGAACGGTATCAACAAGGGTGGTGTAGAGAGGCGCCATTATAAAAGGAATGCCAAGTCCATGCGAAATATGAAAAAAGCATTATAATGCTTGGCCCGAAATTCGACCCGAGAATCAAAAATAGACGGTAACCCTGGGTCGTGGGATTGAAGAAAAGTCCGTGAAATGAATGTTTTACGGCACTTTGTTCAATTAAATTGTTTGCGCTATGCTTGAAGGTGTTATTTAATGTAATTCTGCATGAAATGACTGTAAGTGCTGGTACTTCTTAGGAAATTAGGGAAACAGCGTGTTTGGATTTCTAAACAATGGACCCAACAGCATGTTGGGGCTGGACATCAGTTCCACATCCGTGAAGCTTTTGGAACTGTCCC
Source organism: Pseudomonadales bacterium (assembly GCA_017642855.1). Classification (GTDB taxonomy): domain Bacteria; phylum Pseudomonadota; class Gammaproteobacteria; order Pseudomonadales; family Azotimanducaceae; genus UBA9659. The sequence goes on along the minus strand of JAEPOO010000003.1, from coordinate 142,598 downwards.
GGTCAGGCGGAGAGTACAAGGTCGAAAGTTACGGCGTTGAACCTCTGCCAGAAAATGCGGTGGTCGAGAAAAACATCAGCGATGTTGAAGGTGTCGGTGAAGCGATACAGCGGTTAGTTGAACGCTGCAAGGCGAAAGCAAAAACCGCAGCGGTTGCTGTTGCGGGTTCGGCGGTCATTACCAAAACGATTGAGATGACTGCGACGCTCAGTGAAGACGAGATGGAAGCCCAGCTCCAGACCGAAGCGGATCAGTATATCCCCTATCCCCTGGAAGAAGTTGCACTGGACTTTGAAGTTCAAGGTCCGTCCCCGCGAGCCGAAGAACAGGTTGAGATTCTGATCGCCGCCTGCCGTCGTGAAAACGTTGAGATGCGTGAAGCCGCGCTTGAGCTTGGTGGTCTGAAAGCCAAAGTCGTCGATATTGAGGCTCATTGCATGCAGCGGGCGTTCGAACTGGTGCGCAGTCAGTTCACCGAAGACGCTGAAGAGGAAGAAGACCAGGTGATCGCGATTGTGGATATTGGTGCCACGATGACGACCTTGTCAGTTCTGACCAGCGGTGGTGCTCCCTATACTCGTGAGCAGCTGTTCGGGGGTAAACAACTGACGGAAGAGATTCAGCGTCGCTACTCTTTATCGGTAGAGGAAGCGGGCCTTGCTAAGAAGCAGGGAGGCCTTCCTGATGACTACGAGACTGAAGTCCTGCAGCCGTTCAAGGAAGCAGTTGTTCAACAGGTTACGCGATCACTTCAGTTTTTCTATTCTTCCAGTGCCTACGATGATGTTGACCACATTATTCTGGCCGGCGGTACATCGTCCATTGATGGTCTCGCGGAAATGGTCGCGGCAAAACTGGGAACGCCCTGTACCATCGCAAACCCATTCGTCAACATGTCGTTGTCTTCAAAGGTCAATGAGGCCAACCTGCACAACGACGCACCGGCAATGATGATTGCCTGTGGCCTGGCACTTCGGTCTTTCGACTGACGTCGGCGACGAGGAGAGGATAGATGGCCCACGATATTAAAATTAACCTATTACCCTGGCGGGAAGAGTTAAGAGAGCAAAAGAAGCAGGAATTTCTGCAGGTCACAGTTGCCGTGCTTGCTTTAGCGGGTCTGATCATTTTTGGTGTGGACCGCTTCTATAACAGCGCCATTGATCACCAACAGGCTCGCAATGATTTCCTGAACAATGAAATTAAAGTGCTTGATGAACGGATCTCGGAAATTAAGTTACTGCAACAGAAGCGCAACGAGCTGCTGTCTCGGATGCGCGTTATCCAGGAGCTCCAGGGTAACCGTCCGATTATTGTGCGGGTTTTTGACGAGTTGGCTCGTCAATTGGCACCACGAATTTTCTTTACGGACCTCACGATGGTTGGCACGACGCTTTCCATTGCGGGTATTGCGGAATCGAACAATCGAATATCCAATCAGCTGCGTAATTTCTCGGAATCAGAGTGGTTCGAGTCACCCAATGTGACCGCGATTAAAGCGAGTCCTCAGAATGGACCTCAGGCTAGCCAATTCACGCTGACCGTATCGCAGACAACACCGAAGAAAGACGAGGAGGCGATATAGCATGGCGATGCAAGACCTCCTTGAGAGTATTCAGAATTTTGACACCAATCAGCTCAACGACATTAACAATGTCGGCTCTTGGCCGTTGGCCATTAAAGCGATCATCTGGATCGTGGTTTTTGCTGGTGCGCTCGGCTTAGGCTACGCGCTCCATGTCACCAATCTGCAGAAAGAGCTCGCTGGCGTGCAGGCAAGCGAAGCGACCCTGAAGCAAGATTACGAGAAGAAGTTCTTCGAGGCAGCGCACCTTGAAGCTTATCGCGTACAGCAGAAAGAAATGGAAGAGTCCTTTGAAGCGATTCTTCGTCAGCTGCCATCAGACACGGAGATTCCAGGTCTGATCGAGGACATCACGCTGGTTGGCCTTAAAAACGGCCTGACATTCTCCAGCATTGATTTGCAGCCGGAATCCAAACACGAGTTCTATATTGAGAAGCCAATCGCCATTGTGGTTTCCGGCAGTTATCACGGTCTTGGTTCATTTGTAAGCGATGTGGCGGATCTTTCGCGAATTGTCACGCTGCATGACTTTGCCATTAAGCCGCGCGGTAGAACTTCCGGTACTGATACCCCGGGCAGCAATCTGACCATGACGATTCTGGCAAAGACGTATCGATATAACGATGAAAGGGGCTAACGGGCGATAGAAAGATGATCGGTCTGACTGGAGCAAAAAGAAACCTGGTATGGATGGTGGCACTGGCGGTGCTGACCGGATGTACGGGTGGCGATCGTTATGCTGATCTACGTGAATTCATCAAAGAGATCGAAGGAAAACCTCGAGGCACGATTGCACCTTTGCCGGAATTCGAAGCCTATCAGGCGTTCACCTACGGCGCGGCCAATCAGCGCAGTCCATTTGAACCGCCGGTTGTCATTCCGCCCAAAACAGAAGAACAAAAGAGAAACATTGGCGTGAAGCCACCCAAGAACCATGTGAAACAGTACCTCGAGCGGTTCCCGCTTTCGGCGCTGGCAATGGTGGGCACGCTGCAAAAAGACGCTTCAACTTTCGCGTTGATTGAAGACTCTCAGGGTGGCGTCCACAGGGTCCAGGTGGGTGACTACATGGGGGATCAGTGGGGACAAATAGAAAGTATTGAAGATGCGCGCATTGATGTCACCGAAATTGTCAGTGACGGCGCCGGGGGATGGCTGAGAAGGCCCAGAACAATCGAACTGAGAGGCCTTCAGTAACCAATTTTTTGGGGGTGCATTGAAATGACCAGTGCAAATATGATGGAAACAATGACAAAAAGAATATTGCTCACAGTGCTGTCGCTGATCTTCAGTGGCTTTGCGTTCGGCGTCACCATGGAGGATATTGAGTTTTCGTCTCTGCCCGGCGATAAAACAGAGATCAGGATGATCTTCGACGGAGCACCGCCGGATCCGACCGGTTATACCATTGAACAACCCGCTCGAATTGCGCTTGACTTAAGCGGTGTGACGAGTGGACTGCCAGCCAAACACCATCCCCTGGGTTCAGGGAATGCCAGGAGTGTGACAGTTGTCGAGGCCGGTGATCGAACCCGAGTTATCGTATCGATGGGCGAACTTGTCTCCTACAGCTCCCGCGTTATTGGTAATTCACTTTATGTACTGGTTGGCGCAGAAGATGATGGTCTGGTTAGCGACCATTCCCAGGAAACTTATACCGCAAACGCTTCTTCCCCCAGCACTTCACAGTTCGATGATGAGTTCCCTGTTATCGAAGAGGTTGATTTCCGCCGTGGTGAGAACGGCGAAGGTCGCGTCATCGTCCGCCTGTCAGACGTGGGCATTGGTGTGGACGTTACCAGTGAGGGTGGAAATATCCGCGTTGCGTTCGCGAATACAATCATTCCTGAGCGTTTGCAGCGCCGACTGGATGTGACGGACTTTGCAACACCGGTGAAGATCGTGGATGCGCTGCCTGAAGACAGTGACACGGTGATGGTGATTGAGCCGATTGGCGATTACGACTACCTAGCCTACCAGGCGGACAATATTTTTACGCTTGAAGTGAAAACTTTGACTGCGGCTGATCTCGAAGCGGCTGACCAGGCATTTCGATTCCGCGGAGAGAAGCTCTCTCTTAATTTTCAGGACATTGAAATTCGATCGGTTCTGCAGTTGATCGCCGACTTCACGGATCTCAATCTGGTGGCCAGTGACACGGTAGCAGGTCGAATTACATTGCGATTGAAGAACGTGCCCTGGGATCAGGCTCTGGAAATCATCATGAAAACCAAGGGGCTGGATAAGCGTCTTGTTGGCAATGTTCTGATGATTGCACCAGCTGCTGAACTGCAGGCCCGCGAGCAACTTGAACTGGAGTCCAGGCAGCAGATGTCTGAGCTCGCACCGCTCAGAACAGAGTTCATCGAAGTGAAATATGCCAGTGCATCCGAGATTTTCAACTTGTTTGAAGGAGCCGGTGGTGAAGAGGGTGGCGGTGAGGGCGTCATTTCTTCAAGGGGTTCCGTAATCGTCGATGAAAGAACCAATTCCATCATCATTACGGAAACCACTGACCGAATTAATGAGTTCAGAGAAGTACTGGACCGACTCGATGTGCCGGTGAGACAGGTACTTATTGAAGCGCGAATCGTGACGGCAACCTCCAGCTTTGGTGAAACGCTGGGTGTTAGATGGGGTGCATTAGGCTATGGCACGCACAATGGTGGCGATACCTTCTCGCATTTTGGTGGCTCGCTGACGACTCTGGGTGAAATCAAAGACTCTATCGGTGAAGACGAACTGACTTACACCGCGGAAGAGAACCTCATTGTTGATCTGCCGGCGACCGGTAACGCCTCAAGCTTTGCGTTTGGTTTGATCGGCGAGGACTACCTGTTGGATATGGAACTCTCGGCTCTGGAAACAGAAGGTCGTGGTGAAGTCATTGCTCGACCAAAAGTCATTACAGCAGACAAGCAAGAAGCCTCGATCGCCTCTGGTGATCAGATTCCGTATCAGGAAGCATCCAGCAGCGGTGCGACCGCAACTCAGTTTGTTGATGCGGTTCTGGGTCTTAACGTAACGCCACGAATCACGCCGGATGATCGAATCATCATGGATCTTGAAGTTAACCAGGACTCCATTGGTGCGGTATTTAACGGTGTGCCGAGTATCAGGACCAACAGTATTCAGACTCAGGTGCTGGTCAACAACGGCGAGACGATTGTGCTTGGCGGTGTCTTCCAGACGGTCGTTTCAGAAGGTGTCTCCAAGACGCCGATCCTCGGTGACCTGCCTTGGATTGGTAACCTGTTCAAGCAGACCACACGATCTGATGATAAGCAGGAACTGTTGATCTTCATCACACCTCGGTTGATTCGAGACTCCCTGACCTCAAGATAATGTCGTCGAAATAATTCCCGTCGGAGGGTAATCGCTTTTAGGTTATCCTCCGTCACTATTATGCAATTCGTTAATTTACATCCCAGGCGATTGTTCCTGGTTGGTCCCATGGGTGTCGGTAAAACCACGATCGGCAAGATTGTCGCGCGTGAACTCGACCTGGAATTTGTGGACTGTGACCAAGAAATTGAGCGTCGATGTGGCGCAGATATACCCTGGATTTTCGATGTGGAAGGCGAAGATGGATTCAGAAATCGTGAGACTTCTGTACTGGATGATCTGACCAGCCAGGATGGATTGTTGGTCGCTACTGGCGGTGGCGCCGTATTGAAATCCGAGAACCGTGTCTTTCTCAGGGATCGCGGAATAGTGGTTTATCTGGACTCAGATGTGGATCTGTTGGTGAAGAGAACAGCCAAAGATAAAAAGCGTCCTCTGCTTCAAAACAGCGACCCTAAGGAAGTCCTGACGCGAATCAAAGCTGAGCGTGGACCTCTTTATGCAGAAGTTTCGGACGTCCATGTGGTTGTCCCGGATGACGGTAGCCGCAAAGCTGCCAGCCTGGTGATGGAGAAGCTCCAGAAGGAGGGGTTCGTTGAGTAAAGATGGTTCACAAACCGTTTTCCTGGATCTGGGAGAACAATCCTATGACATCCGGATAGGCGGCGGCTTGCTCAAGGAGACTGATTCGATTCGGCGCCTTGTCTCCGGTGGTCAGGCTTTTGTTGTCTCAAACGAGACGATCGCGGAACACTATCTGGACGATGTGTTGGCTCAGCTCGCAGGTTTAAAAGTAGATACTCATCTCATGTCTGATGGCGAGCAGTTCAAAACCATGACGACCCTGGAAGGGATTATGGGTGGCCTGCTCAAAGCAGGTCACAACAGAACGACCACGATCGTCGCCCTCGGCGGTGGTGTCGTTGGTGATACGGCAGGCTTTGCGGCAGCTGCCTATCAGCGGGGTGTCCCTTTCATCCAGGTTCCAACAACGCTGCTTTCGCAGGTGGATTCGTCCGTCGGCGGGAAAACTGCGGTGAACCATGCGTTGGGGAAAAATATGATTGGTGCCTTCCATCAGCCGCGTGGTGTGATTATCGACACGGACACACTATCAACATTGCCTGAACGAGAATTGGCGGCGGGTCTTGCTGAAGTCATCAAGCATGGCGCTCTCGCGGATATCGACTACTTTCAACAGGTAGAAAACGACATAGAACAGCTATGTGCAATCGAATCAGTGCGCATGACCGAGGCGATCAAAGGCAGCTGTGAAATTAAAGCAGCGGTCGTCGCTGAAGACGAAAAAGAATCAGGTAAGCGGGCTCTGCTGAACTTTGGTCATACCTTTGGGCATGCCATCGAAACCGGTATGGGTTATGGCGAGTGGCTCCACGGTGAAGCGGTTGGTGCGGGGATGGTGATGGCCGCGGAATTGTCTCTGAGGTTGGAACGCTGCTCTGAACAGGATGTGATGCGGATCCGAACGCTCGTGGAAAAAGCCGGATTGCCGATTTGCAGACCAGAAGAGGTCTCCATCGACGAAATGCTGGGGTTCATGTCCAAAGACAAGAAAGCAACCGATGCGGGTATGCGGTTCGTTGTGCTCGATGGCGGTATCGGAAAGACCGAACTGGTTGACGACGTGCCCCTCGACCTTGTCAAAGAGGCGATTAGCGCCTGCTCGTGACTATGGGAGCTGCGTAGAGCCCATCAGGTCGCGATCGATTTCACGAGCCGCTTCACGGCCTTCATTGATCGCTCTAACCACAAGGTCCTGCCCGCGACGACAATCAGCAGCGGCGTAGACCTTGGGAACCGTTGTTTTGAAGTCGTCTTTAGTCGCTTTGAAGTTTCCGCGATCATCCGTTTCCATGCCGAGCGCTTCGTTAATATAGTGCTCTGGCTGCAGGAAACCCATGGACAACAAAATCAGGTCTGCTTTCCAGGTTTTCTCTGTGCCCGGAATCTCCTGGATTTTTTCGTCGACATTTACCGTGACGATGCCAGTCAGATTGCCGTCCTCGTCCTTCAGGAATTCTTTACTCATGATGGAGTAGACGCGAGGGTCTTCCCCGAAACGATCAGCCGCTTCTGCGTGGCCGTAGTCGACGCGATAGATTCGCGGCCATAGTGGCCAGGGATTATCTGGTGCGCGTTCTGCCGGCGGTTTTGGCAACAGTTCAAAGTTGACCAGTGACTTACAGCCGTGACGCAGGGAAGTGCCGATGCAGTCTGTACCCGTGTCGCCACCTCCGATCACAATGACGTCTTTGTCCTTAGCTGAGATGTAGTTGCCGTCCTCAAGATTGCTGTCCAGGAGACTCTTGGTGTTGGCTGTCAGGAATTCCATGGCCAGGTGCACCCCTTTGGCGTCGCGATTCGGGATAGGCAGGTCTCGCGCCATTGTGGCACCGGTGGCCAGTAGAACAGCATCGTTGTTATCGATGAGTGTTTTCACGTCGACGTTTTTGCCAACGTCTGCGTTTACGATGAACTCAATGCCTTCATCACGCATCAGCTGAATACGACGTTCGACGACGTCTTTATCCAGCTTCATGTTTGGAATACCGTACATCAGAAGCCCGCCAATACGATCAGCACGCTCATAAACAGTAACGTTGTGGCCGGCCTTGTTCAGCTGAGCGGCAGCTGCCAGGCCGCAGGGACCAGAACCGATGACGGCAATTTTCTTGTCTGTCCTTACCGAAGGCGGATTCGGCACAACCCAGCCTTCCTCGTAGCCACGATCAATGATCGCATTCTCAATATTCTTGATGGTCACCGGTGGATTGGTGATGCCGAGTACACAAGCGCCTTCGCACGGCGCGGGACAAACTCTGCCAGTAAACTCCGGGAAGTTGTTGGTCTTATGCAGTCGGTCGAGCGCATCATGCCAGCGGCCTTTATAAACCAGGTCGTTCCACTCCGGGATCAGGTTGTGGATCGGGCAGCCGTTGCCGGATTGACAGAAGGGCACACCGCAATCCATGCATCTGGCGCCTTGAGTGGTCAGATGCGCTTGGTCGTGCTCGGTATACAGTTCCTCGAAATCGACCAGACGAACCGCTGGATCGCGATATGGTTCTGTTTCGCGATCAAATTCCTTAAACCCGGTTGGCTTACCCATAACTACGCTCTATTACTATTCTTATGATCCGACGGCAGCGAGAGATTCTTCTGCAGCCATCTCTTCCAGGACACGCTTATAGTCTGTTGGCATGACTTTCACGAATCGTGGCAGCTCTTCTGACCAGTTGTTCAGAATGTGCTCTGCGACAACAGACCCAGTGTATTTCTGATGATTCTCGATCAGGTGTTTTAATTCGCTGATGTCAGTTTCGGATTGCATCTTCTCCAGCTCAAAGGTGCCAGGGTTGCACTTGCTGGTGAAGTCGCCATCTCTGTCCCAGACGTAAGCGATACCGCCGCTCATGCCCGCACCAAAGTTTCGTCCCGTTGAGCCGAGCACAACGACGCGTCCACCGGTCATGTATTCACAGCCATGGTCACCAATACCTTCAATGACGGCGTGGGCGCCACTGTTTCTTACACAGAAACGCTCCGCGGCAATACCGCGGAAATAGGCTTCCCCAGAAGTTGCACCATAGAGAACAACGTTGCCGATCAGGATGTTGTCTTCCGCGGCAAAGGTGCTGACCTTGGGTGGGTAGACAATAACTTTACCGCCAGACAGCCCCTTTCCGACATAGTCGTTGGCATCACCTTCAACTTCGATGGTGACACCCGGCGCAAGGAAGGCACCCAGGCTCTGCCCGGCGGAGCCGTTCAGTTTGATACGAATCGTGTCGTCCTCGAAGCCTTCGCCGCCAGTTGCTTTCGCCACTTCGTGAGACAGCATGGTGCCGACCACGCGGTTAATGTTCACCACGTCATGTTCAATGTTGACCCTCTCGCCGTTTTCCAGCGCTGGCTTCGCCAGCCCGATCAGGGTGTTATCCAGGGCTTTATCAAGGCCATGGTTCTGGTCGATGGTGCGATACACCTCCGTGCCTTCATAGACAATCTTGGCAGGCGTCAGAATGCTGGAGAAGTCGAGACCGCTCGCTTTCCAGTGGTCGATGGCTTTGTTGGTCTCAAGCAAATCAACACGGCCGACCATTTCATTGACCGTTCGGATGCCCAGCTTCGCCATAATTTGGCGCAGCTCTTCGGCAACCATGAAGAAGTAGTTCACCACGTGATCCGGGCTGCCGTTGAATTTCTCGCGAAGTTCGGGGTCCTGAGTGGCGATTCCGACAGGGCAGGTGTTCAGGTGACACTTACGCATCATGATGCAGCCGAGAGTGACCAGTGGTGCTGTTGCGAATCCGATTTCTTCCGCGCCCAGCAGAAGTGCCATCGCAACATCTCGACCGGTTTTGATCTGACCATCGGTCTGCAGTACGACTCGTGATCGAAGGTTGTTCATCACCAGCGTCTGGTGCGTTTCGGCAATACCCAGTTCCCAAGGGAGACCTGCGTGTTTGATAGAGGTCAGTGGGGAAGCGCCGGTGCCGCCGTCATGACCTGCGATCACCAGATGGTCTGTCTTGGCTTTAGTCACTCCCGCAGCAATCGTGCCGACACCAATCTCTGAACCCAGCTTCACACTGATTCGTGCGGATGGATTTGAGTTTTTCAGGTCATGGATCAGCTGCGCGATGTCTTCGATGGAATAAATATCGTGATGTGGCGGCGGGCTGATCAGTCCCACACCGGGTGTTGAGTGACGCAGTTTGGCGATTTGTTTGTCGACTTTTCCGCCGGGCAGTTCTCCGCCTTCGCCGGGTTTAGCCCCCTGGACGATTTTGATTTGTAGTTCATCGGAGTTGGCCAGATACCAGATGGTAACACCGAAACGACCGGAAGCGACCTGCTTGATGGCAGAGCGCTTGGAGTCGCCGTTATCCATGGTTTCAAAACGCTTGGGATCTTCACCACCTTCACCGGTATTGGACTTTCCGCCGAGACGGTTCATGGCGATGGCGAGGGACTCATGACTCTCTGGAGAAATAGAGCCCAGACTCATGGCACCAGTACAGAAACGTTTAACGATTTCACTCGCAGGTTCAACGTCGCTAATGTCGGCGGGCGTCTGCTCGTTGAACTTAAACTCCATCAGGCCACGGAAAGTAGCCTTACGGGTGGCTTCTCCGTTCGCGTGGTTCGCGAACTGCCAGTAGGCATCCTCGTTATTAGTGCGTGCCGCAACCTGCAGATTGGCGATGCTTTCGGGATCCCACATGTGGGTATCGCCGCCACGACGCCAATGGAAGTCGCCTGGATTCGGCAGTACCGGGATCAAATTTTCGTTGCGAGGTGGATAGCCAATCTCGTGTCGGACCTCCATCTCTTCGAACAATACGTCGAAGCTCACGCCCTGAACTCGACTGGCGGTGCCAACGAAAGCACGATCAATGATTTCGTCTGCCAGACCAACAGCTTCAAAAATCTGTGCGCCCTTATAGGACTGAAGCGTTGAGATTCCCATCTTCGCCATGACCTTGAGCATGCCCTTGGCAACCCCCTTCTTGTAGGCGGCGACGATTTTGTGAATATCGCTGTACTCGTTTCGATCCAGCAATCCGTCCTGCTGTGACTGCCAAAGCGCCTCGAAGGCAACGTAAGGGTTGATGGCGTCTGCGCCATAACCGATGAGCAGGCAATGGTGGTGTACTTCTCGGGCTTCGCCGGTTTCCAGAACGATGCCGATTCGTGTGCGTGCGTAACTGGCAACCAGATGGTGGTGCACCGTGCCACAGGCGATGAGTGTGCTGAGCGCCATTCTAGAAGCACTGATGTTTCTATCGGAGAGCACGATGATGGAATAGCCGTCATCAATGGCCTGACTTGCCTCGCGACAGATACGGTCCAGTGCTGCCAGCATGCCGTCTTTGCCTTCAGACTTCTCGAAAGTGATGTCGATGGTCTGGGTCTGCCAACCTCGGGTATCCATGTTCTTGATACTGGCCAGCTCATCATTAGACAGAATCGGGTGTGGAATGCTCAGTCGGTGCGCATGTTGCTCTGTCACATCGAGCACGTTGCCTTCAGGACCGATGAAACACTCCAGCGACATGACCACTTCCTCGCGAATCGAGTCGATGGGCGGGTTGGTGATCTGTGCAAAGAGCTGTTTGAAGTAGTCGTAAATCAGTCGTGATTTGTCAGACAGACAGGCCAGGGCTGAGTCATTACCCATAGAACCGAGTGGATCACGGGCTTCAGTAACCAATGGCAGCAGCATGAACTGCATGGTTTCCACGGTGTAGCCGAAGGCCTGCATGCGCTGTACCAAAGACGCCGGCTCATAGTGCAGTTCGTTGCCTGTCTTTTGCAGGCTGCTCAGTTCCAGTTTCTGGTTTGCGAGCCACTCGCCGTAGGGGCGACGGTTTGCGAAATCACTTTTCAATTCTTCATCGGGGACCATTCGGCCTTTGAAGAAGTCGATCAGGAACATCTTTCCTGGCTGCAGGCGACCCTTCTCTTTGACGTTAGCCGGATCAACCGGAAGTACGCCGACCTCGGACGCCATGATGACCTTGTCGTCATGGGTCAGGTAGTAGCGAGAAGGGCGCAGGCCATTTCTATCAAGCACAGCACCGATGTAGTGACCGTCAGTAAACGCGATGGAAGCCGGTCCGTCCCAGGGCTCCATCATTGCAGAGTTAAATTCGTAGAAGTCCCGCTTGTCCTTCGGCATGTTCACGTCTGCCTGCCAGGCCTCGGGCACCATCATCATGACGGCTTCCTGGATGCTTCTGCCCGAAAGCAGCAAAAATTCCAGCACGTTATCGAACGAACCTGAGTCGGAATAGTCTGGCTCTGCGACCGGGAACAATTCGTTGATTCGGTCTCCGTACAGATCCGATTGGGCGACACCTTCACGGGCGGTCATCCAGTTTTTGTTGCCACGCAGGGTGTTGATTTCACCGTTATGGCTCATGAACCGGTTCGGCTGTGCACGATCCCAGCTGGGGAAAGTGTTTGTTGAGAATCGGCTGTGGACCATGGCCAGATGCGATTCGTAGTCCGCTTCCTCGAGGTCCGGATAGAAGGGGAACAGCTGGGCCGGAGTCAGCATGCCCTTATAAACGATGATTCTGGAGTTCAGGGTACAGATATAGACCTGGTGGGCCTCTTTCATACCGGACTCGAATTTGGCGAGTCGCGTGAATCGCTTGCGAATCAGGTACAGCGCCCGATCGAACGCGTGATTTTCGGTGTCACTGGCGGCAACAACCACCTGCGCCATAAAGGGCATGGCATCGCGGGCCGCAGGGCCTACTTCAGCTTCGTCCGGACGAGTCGGGATATCACGGAATCCCAGGAGCGTCTGACCTTCTTCCTCAATGACTTTTGCCAGGATATCTTTGGCCTGTTGGCGCTCGGTTTCATCCTGCGGCAGAAATACGTTGCCGACCGAATAGGCCTCAGGCTCAGGCAGGGAGATGCCCTGTTCACCCAGGACACGTTGGAAGAACTTATGTGGGATTGCTGTCAGGATGCCGGCGCCGTCCCCGGTGTTCTCTTCGAAACCGCAGCCTCCGCGGTGATCCATTTGTGAATTGATGTGATAGGCGTCCGTCATGATTTCATGACTGGGTACACCTTTAATATTGGCGACAAAGCCAACACCACAGGAATCTTTTTCCAGTGCCGGATCATACAGGCCGTGTTTTTCCGGGAAACCGGCTCTACCGTCGATTCTCTTGTTCTTCATTTGCAGGACTCTATTAGTTTGGCCCGAATACGGAGCCACTTTTTCGAGTTGGGCGGGCCGTAAAAACGGGTCGGAAACAATAGCATCGCGGACCTGAAAGTCAAGGGTTTAGGCACGGTGCACGCCATTTGTTTGGTTTCTAAATCACTGATTTTTATGACGTTTTCAAATGTGGAACTTTGATGGAGATTGGCTTTTTACGTTGTTCTGGGTATGTCTGGGGTGGTCTCGAGCAGTGGTCCAGATTCTGGCCTCAGAGGGGCATGGCCCGCGCCGCGCGATCTGGTGCTATTAGCGTTCCCGCGAGAATCTCAGCTGCGAGCGATCGCGGGTCCCGTCTAGGCAGAAGAAAGGGCAGGACAGCCTGAAAGTCAGCGCGACAGGGATGTACTTGAGCGGTGCCGAGACGGGACACGGGATACACGCGGGCCAGAGCTCGCAGCTAAGGGCGTGAGGAGATAACAAACGTGCTGACAATGAGTATCCGGCGCCGAGCTCACAAATTGCGAATCCTTCCAGCAGAGGTTTGAAAACCGAGCTATAATCGCGCGCGTTTTTTAATAGCCAACCGGCAAAACCAATTCGAAAGAGAGGAACACTATGAAACAACCAGTCAGGGTAGCGGTAACAGGTGCAGCGGGGCAGATCAGTTATTCCCTGCTTTTTCGAATTGCGTCCGGTCAGATGCTTGGCCCTGATCAGCCAGTCATCCTACAGCTGCTGGAAATCCCCCCCGCGATGGAAGCGCTTTCCGGCGTTGTCATGGAACTGGATGACTGCGCCTTCGATCTTGTGCAGGACATCATTGCGACGGACAACCCTGATGTTGCCTTCAAGGATGTCGATTATGCGCTGCTGGTTGGTTCGAGACCTCGTGGTCCCGGCATGGAGCGAAAAGACCTGCTGGAAGCCAACGCAGCCATCTTCTCGGTACAGGGCAAGTCATTGAATGATCACGCCAGCAAAGACGTCAAAGTCCTTGTGGTCGGTAACCCGGCGAATACGAATTGTCTGATTGCTCAAAGAAATGCGCCTGATCTGGATCCCCGTCAGTTCACTGCAATGACTCGATTGGACCACAACCGAGCGGTGACCCAGCTGGCTCAGAAGACCGGCAAACACGTCACGGATGTCACCGGGCTCGCGATCTGGGGTAACCACTCTGCGACACAGTATCCAGATATCTTTCACGCGACGGTTGACGGTACTGCGGCAGACACTCTGGTGGATCAGGATTGGGTCGAGAACGACTTCATCCCGACAGTTCAGCAACGTGGTGCGGCCATCATCAAAGCGCGTGGCCTTTCCAGCGCAGCATCTGCAGCAAACGCAGCGATCGAGCATATGCGTGACTGGGCTTTGGGCACAGACGGCGCGGTTGTCAGCATGGCTGTCTATTCTGATGGCAGCTACGGTATTGCCGAGGGTCTGATTTATTCTTTCCCATGCACCTGTGCAGGTGGCGATTGGTCAATTGTTCAGGGGCTGGAAATCAACGAATTCAGCCAGGGCAAGATGACAGATACTGAAACCGAACTTGCTGAAGAGCGTGACGCGGTTAAAGATCTCCTGCCGAGCTAAGAGACGTTATGCGGTTGCCTCCTCGGCAACCAGAAACACAGCGGGTGAGTCCGTCCGGTTGGATAGGCTCACCCGTTTTTTTTGTGGGATGAAAAAAGCTTCTTCCGGATTGACGTCGACACCATCGAGGGTGATGGTGCCTTTTATCCCAATCAACATCGTGTAGTGATTCCGTATCTGGTCCAGCGAGTCTCCGGGAGGTAACTCGATTCGGGTAACGCGAAACTCATCAAAGTCCGCGACCAGATCCTGGTTGTCGGTGAGTTGCTTGGGTTGATCAAACTCCACCGCCCCAGTTTCAGCTTTTGCGAAAACCTCGTGGGTATCCCAATGATCTTGAGTAAGAACCTTTTGACCGAATGACAGGATGTAGCGTTCGTAGTGGGGTGTCTGAAATTCCACAACCCTGACACCGTGCTGCAGTGAATGTGGCACATGTGGTCTCACGGTAACAATGTCGCCAGTCTTCAGTGGTTTTAACTCTGTGAATGCGTACATTTCTTCACGCAGGTGCTTTTCTTTTTCCAGCAAACCCTGCGCCACGTGCTCTTCACTCTCGAGAAGAGCGTCTATCTCGTCCCGGCAGACCTGATACTCGGATACCTTATCGACGTAGGCACCCAGAAAAGCTTCCCGTGAAGCCAGTTCAATCGGCCTGGTCTGACTAAAACCGTAGCGAATTGCGCCGGTGCCGTCTGGCCAGGCTGTTGTGTCGATACTGGTCACAACATACACCTCAATTTTTTCCTCATGCATCTCAAAATACAGATCGCCGAGATTTTCCTGCGGCGAAGGATCGAGGATTTTCAGCAATAGAGGTGAGCCCTTGCAGCCGAGGTGGTCGCCAAAGATATCTAAGACCCAGGCAATCGGGGTTCCCTGAATCAGTGAGATGCCGCGAGATTCGATACCCGAATACCAGATTTCCTGACCCCAAGGTTTTGGGATGTGAACGGGTGTTAACGGAAGTGCGTTTGATAGCTCAATGGTCGAGACGCCGCTCGCTGAAGCAACTGCAGTCAGTTCATTCCGGTTGCGAACCACCGTTTCGGCCATCGGTTGGTCAGAGATCGCTGTGCAGGCACCGTCCTGGTCGACCAGCAGGAGCACGTGCAACGCTCTTGAGCTGTTCGCCTCCAGATAAGTTTCGGTATGGCTCCAGGTGAAGTAGCTGCAGCCCTGTTCCGACATGATTGACGGAGGAAGGTCAGAGAGGTGTCCTAATGAGCGCGTCATGAAAGAAAAATACGAGGTCCGATTTTGGCTAGTTCCTGCTGCAAGGCAGGCTTAAGATGGTTGTCATATTAAACGAAAGGGAGGCGGGCATGTTACCCGCCGGTGGCATATTGGAACAGGCCCGTAAGGCTCGGGACCCAAGATTCGATGGGCGATTTTTCATTGCGGTCCGCTCTACCGGAATCTATTGCCGACCAATCTGTCCGGTGAAAATGCCGCGTGCTGAAAATGTGGCTTTCTTTGAAAGCGCGGCGGCGGCCAGTGAGGCAGGTTATCGGCCTTGCCTTCGTTGCAGACCGGAAACCGCGCCAGGTACGCCAGCCTGGCGAGGCACTTCGACGACGGTCACCCGGGCGCTCAAACTGATTCATGAAGGCGCGCTGGACGAAAGTAACGTTACAGCACTGTCTGATCGCCTGGGCGTTACTTCGAGGCACTTAACACGATTGTTCAGCCAACACCTTGGCGCGTCGCCAAATACGGTCGCCCAGACCAGGCGACTGCAGTTTGCCAAGAAACTGATTGATGAAACCAGATTAGCCATGACAGATGTCGCGATGATCAGTGGCTACGGTTCCGTTCGGCGCTTTAATGATCATTTCCAGAAAACCTATGGCAGGACACCGGGAAGCTTAAGGAAGGCGCAGGTGATCAGCGTCGGCGACGTGGAACTCAAGATCGCCTATCGAGTGCCATTTCACTTCGACGCGTTGTTAGATTTCTTCAGGATTCGGGGCATCCCAGGCATTGAAAAGGTGGGTGACGCTTATGAACGGAGCTTCTTTATCGATGGACAGTCTGGCCTTCTGACGGTCTCTGACTCCGGAGAAGGTCATTTGCTTTGTCGAGTTTCTGGCGGCAGCCCTAGATCCTTGATGAGTATCGTTGGTCGTGTCCGCGCAATGTTTGATGTGGATGCCGTCCCGGAAGAAATCAGTAATGTGTTGAGTTCAGATAAGTCACTCAGACCGCTGCTGAAAAGAGCAAAGGGTCTGAGATTACCTGGCGCTTTTGATCCGTTTGAAGTCAGCGTCAGAGCGATCGTCGGGCAACAGGTCTCGGTGAAAGGAGCGACGACAGTTATGGGAAGAATCGCGGATCTTTATGGAAGCGATACAGGCCACGGCCGAATTTTTCCTGATCCACATCGCCTGGCTGAACTGGATCCAGGGGCGTTGCCTATGCCTCGTAAAAGAGCCGCAGCGATTAGAGAAATGTCTTCGCGAGTCGCGGAGGGAAACCTGCGTTTTGATATGGATGACGATGAATTCTACGAAATATTGGTGTCTGTGCCGGGTATCGGTCCCTGGACAGCGCAATACGTTGCCATGAGAGCCTTAGCGGATCCCGACGCGTTCTTGCACGGGGATCTGGTGATCAAAAAGGTTGCAAGTGAGCTGTTGGGAATTGATAACGAAAAAGCACTTCTTGCAAGGGCAGAACACTGGCGACCCTGGCGTGGATACGCCGGGATGTACCTGTGGCGATATGCTGCTGAACTTTCGGGAACCCAGTAAATGCAATACAGATTCATAGAGTCACCCGTCGGATCATTGTTGCTTGCCGGAAAGTTGCACGCAGGTAAGACGGATGTCCTGCACTTCGTTGGTTTTCCGGAAGGCAAAGGTAAGTTCTTCCCTGAAGACCACTGGAGAGAGGTTGATGGAAGCTTCACGCAAGCAGAAGACCAGTTGAATGAATACTTTGAGGGGCGTCGCCAGGTATTCGAGCTGAAGCTCCAGCCATCAGGAACACCTTTCCAGTTGCAGGTTTTGACGGCGCTTCAGGAAATCCCATTTGGCGAGACTCGTTCTTACCTCGAGATTGCACGTTCCATCGGGAGACCGAAAGCAGTGCGTGCCGTGGGTGCGGCTAACGGTAGAAATCCGTTACCGATTGTTATCCCTTGTCACCGCGTGATTGGCACAAATGGATCGCTAACCGGTTTTGGCGGCGGGTTGGCAGCGAAAGCGTATCTGCTTGGCCTGGAGCGCGGCGGTTTTTCTCTTACTCCGCCTCGAATCTGATATCGATTGGCTTGCCTTCAGGGTTATAAACCATCACTGAACTTGCGTAAGGCCGCTGTTTGACCAGTTCACGAAAAGCACTGAGTGACTCAAAGGGCAGGTCGGTCAGCATGCCATTGACGAGCCATGAGGGTAGAGCGCCAGCAGGGTCGACATATTGTTGCCAGGTGACCCTGGTGCGCGAATCCGACAGCGGTTCCAATAGGTAGAAGCCGTTGGCTTCCTCTATGCGTACATGTTTGGTCTTTTTCATTGCCTCTGGCTTCGCGGTCATGGAAACCAGAACGGATTGATCATCGTTGTATAAAATCTTGGCGAGAAAGATGACGTCACGTGACTTTGCTGGGAAGGGCAGGCTGGTGACCTGGTAGAAGGTTCGTTCAGTTGCACTGGGCTCCCTCAGCGTTCGACTTTCTTTGCATCGAAAGACCCATTTCACACAGGCATCGGTGTCTTGAAGCAGAGCAAGTGCACCGGCAACACTGGCCGCGACTTCGGTGCTTGCACGGAACTCTTCGTACTTGGCACCTTCCGGTTTGCGTGACTCTATGAGCACTTCTTCCTTTTCGAGTCTCAGATTCCACTCTGTTGCCAGCGCCGAAGATGCACAGAACAGTGAAAGAACAATGATGACGATTCGTTTCATATGGTTAGTGGCTAATGGATTGCAGAACATGGAAGTAGTCCGGGAACGTTTTGCGAGTGCAGTCGGGATCATTGATCGTGACGTTGGCGCGACCCAATGCTGCCAATGAAAAACACATAGCGACTCTATGATCAGCATAGGTGTCAATTTCCGCAGGTCTAATTTCTGTCGGAGGATTGATGGTAATCGTGTCGTCTGTTGTTTCTACTTCAGCACCCAGCCTGCGCAACCCTTCGCTCATGGCATGCATTCGATCGGTTTCTTTCACACGCCAGTTGTAGACATTTCGAATCGTGGTTTTACCCTCAGCGAACAAAGCCATGGCGGCAATGGTCATCGCAGCGTCGGGGATGTGATTCAAATCAACGTCGATGCCTTTTAGCGTGCTGGAGGAAACATCGGTCCAGTTTTCCTGGCGATCCACTTTTGCACCCATTTGCTCGATGGTGTCGAGGAATTGGTAGTCTCCCTGGACTGAGTTTTTACCCAGACCATGCACTCTCACAGGACCGCCAGAGATGGCTGCTGCCCCAAAGAAGTATGAAGCTGATGAAGCGTCGCCTTCGATCATGTAAGCACCGGGAGATTTATATCGTTGACCTCCTGGGATGTGAAACTTCTGATAGTTCTCATGGTTTGCTGTGCCCCCAAAGATTTCCAACATCCCGAGTGTGATATCCAAATAGGGTTTGGACACCTGTTCGCCGATCACCGTGATGTTCGCGTCACCCTCAGCCAGGGGTAACGCCATCAACAATGCGGTCAGGTACTGGCTGGAAATGTCACCCCGAATACTGATGTCTTTACCCTGGGTCAGGCCGCCCCGGAGTTTCAGGGGGGGACACCCATCCTTTTCGAGATATTCGATCTCGGCACCGAGCTGTCTTAATGCATCCACCAGATGCTCAATAGGTCGCTCGCGCATGTACTTGTCACCATCAATAAGAAATTCCTGATTGATAAGACTCAGCACGGCGGTGAGTGGCCGGATTGCGGTGCCTGCGTTCCCGAGAAACAGTTCCTGTTTTTTCTCCGGGAGAAAAAGACCGCCGAAACCCTCGACCGTGCATTCGCTCCGGTCATCTGAAATAGAAATATTCACCCCAAGCTGACGCAGAGCATCTACCATACGTTTGGTGTCATCACTCCTTAAAAGATTCGTCAGGGTTGTGTTGCCGGAGGACAGGGCCGATAGCAGAAGCGCACGGTTCGAAAGGCTCTTGGAGCCTGGGAGAACCACTTCTCCCTCAACATGAGAGATGGGTGTCATAGTCAGCTGTTTCATGGCACTAGTATAATTCAGGTGGTCTGATTTTCGGCGATAGCCGGCCAAGAAAACTGGTGACATCAGATTCGACTTCGCGAATTGGGGCTCTGCCGGGTTCTTCCAGCATGACAGCGCCTGTGACGTTATCAATGGAAAGAAACAGTTCTGATTCAGGATCCGTGTTCGCGATAAATACGGTAAAGGGTTGTTTGATTCGTTGCTTCGCCATCGAGTGACCAATCAGGTTGGCGATAAGGCGGTCAAAATCTTCCGGATTCCATAACTGGATTAAGCTGACGCGACCTTCCTCACTGTCGGCTTCCAGAGTTCCTGACCAATAGCTGCCGTAGAACGCTTTTATATCTGGATGGATCTCGCACGCCAGTGCGTTCTCCAGGCCGGCAAAGTTCACAGGCTGGTCCTGTGCTTCAGGTCGCCAGTAAGTGAACTCGGTATCTTGATGAATCTCACACGGTGAGCGCCATTTAGGGTCGAAGGGCGCAGCGAGTTCCTGGTTCTCTGTCATGGCCAGCGTCGCTTGGATGAATGTTTCCAGTGCTTTCATCTAGAAAGGTTTCAGGACAACAAGAATCAAGATGGGTACCACCAGGATCAGAGCTGCTTCGTTGTAGATCCGAAAATAGAGTGAGGTTCTGAGTGCCTCATCTCTCTTCATTTGGGCGATGTATCGATAAGTCTGGAACTGGTAGGCAATGAGCCCAAGAACCAGGCCAAATTTTGCGTGCATCCATCCGCCGGTGATCTGGTAGTAGAGCCAGAGAACCAGGCCAAGAACAATGGCCAGAACCGCCATGACGTTCGAGAAGCGGAACAGTTTTTCTGCCATGACCACCAGGCGCCTGGTGTCCTCTTTAGCGTTTCGGCCTTCCACATAGTGGACAAGAATGCGCGGCAGGTAGAAGACGCCAGCCATCCATGCCATAACAAACAGGATATGGAACGTTTTAAACCACAGCATCAGACGATATCCACGGCGCCGCCGTCCACACGAATGTTCTGGCCGTTAATAAAGGCAGCCTGCGGGCCAGATAGAAACAGGATAATGCCAGCTACTTCTTCACGGGTGGCGAATCTGCCGAGCGGGTTGGGGAAATAGGTATCTGCGATTTTCTGCTCTGCTTCTTCGAAGGTATTGCCCCAACCTTCACGTTTAGCTTTGTCCAGGTAACTGGCTTCGACCTCAGGTGTACGAATGAGACCTGGAGATACCAGGTTGGTGGTGATGCCTTTTGGACCGGTTTCCTTTGCCAGACTGACCGTCAGGGTTGCAAGCGCACCTTTGGCGGCATAGTAATGAGGCATGACTCGATTTGGCCGGGTCGAACCAATGGTGCCGAGGTTGATGATCCTGCCACCTTGACCCATGAGTGGCAGAAGGCCTTGAGTTAATCGAACTATGGAAAGCGTGTTGATGTTGTAGAGTTCAATCCAATCCTCGGTGTTTGTGTTCTCCCAGTTGCCGCGTCGCGCCTCTCCGTAATTGTTTACCAGTATGTCGAGGTGATTGGTGTTTTGCTTCAGTTGATCAATGACCTGGTTAGAACCTGAATTATCTGTGATGTCTCCCCATAAAGCCGTGCCCGCACCGGCCTCGCTCACGGCATCTTGAGACGCGCCGTCGTGGTTGCTGTGAAAGTAAACCTCGGCACCCTGTTCAAGAAACATGTTCGCGATGATGTTTCCGGTGCCACGATTGCTTCCGGTTACAAGGACATGTTTCTTTTCGAGGTCCAGGTTCACGATTTCACCTATACTGCGCGGTTTCAGGGGTTCACAGAAAAGTCAGTGGGCGAGATTAACACAATTTGGTTTCTAGCCGTCGTTGTTGCTGGTGTGCTGGTTCAAACACTGACTGGCTTCGCCATGGGGCTGATTATCATGGTGGGCGTTGCGCTCTTCGCCATTGCTGACATCGCCTTTACCGCCGCAGTCGTGAGTTTTATCTCTCTGGTCAACGCTCTGGTTGCCATGCGCAAAGGCAGACACCACATCGATTGGTCGCTGGCAGGCTGGATGCTTGCAGGTTCACTCCCCGCGATGGCTTTGGGTTTGTACCTCCTGACCTATCTCTCAGAGCACTACTATGAAATGCTTCGGTTGCTACTTGGACTGGTTGTTATCCTTGCGGGTGCGAGCCTTATGATTTCCCCCCAGCCCTTTGAGACGCGCTCTGGCAACGGTTCTTTCCTTGGATTTGGTGCCTTGGGTGGAATTCTTGCAGGGATGTACAGCGTAGGTGGGCCTCCTGTCGCCTATTTTGCCTATCGGCAGCCGATGACGATCAACACGGTTCGATTTTCATTGTTGGCGATCATCGCGGGTTCAACGGTGGTGCGTGCATTGATGGTGTTGGTGTCAGGACAGATGACGGCGGAAATTGTCACCGTGAGTGCTGTATCGATACCCGTTGTTGTCGGTGTCACGCTAGTTGCAAGCCGCTACATGCAGCTCGTGCCGGACAGGGTGGTCAGGGTCGCAGTGTTTGTTGTTCTGATCGCTGCAGGTGCAAGCCTAATCATCGATAGTCTCGTCGCTTTCGGATTTTTCCATCCATAACGTGTCCCAGTACTTGTCAAACTTATAGCCAACTTCTGTCAAGATGCCTTTTTCCACGAAGCCAAATTCACGATGCAGCTCGATGCTTGCTTGATTTGGCAACGCGATGATCCCGTAGTATCGATGGACGTCAGTTGCTTCCAGTTCACGAAAGAGATGTTCGTAGAGCTTTTTTCCATAACCCCTGCCTGTCATCCCTTGGTCAAGGTAGATGGTTGTCTCAACTGACAAATCATAGGCGGGCTTCGTTCGAAACTGGCTGCTGCTCACGTAACCGACGACCTGTTCATTATCCGTCCCGACGAATAAACGATGCCTGGCGTTTTTGTTATAGCCTTCGATCATCACTTCCCGATTTTCAACGGTGACGGGTTCAAGATCGAACGTGATGTGTGTCTCTCTGACGTAGTGATTGTAGATATCCGCAAGGGCAGTTGCGTCATCTTGGGTTGCTTCACGAATGCTTAGATTTGTAGTCATGGGTCGATATTACTGGATAATGGGCGCATCAGTCCTGAACTCGCTGCTGTATGAGTGATTTTGAAGATATCAGGCCTTACCACGACCATGAGGTAAGTGGCGCCCTGGAACAACTGGCGGTAGACCCTGAACTAATTGACTTCCTGTCGGGCTGGCTGGCCCCTCGAACTTATCGGATTTTTCCTGGGTTACTGCGCAGCGGTTTGTCCTGGTATCTCAAACGTTCTATACGTGGCGTTAATGACATTGCTGGGTTTCAGAATGTGGTTGCCGCTTATGCGCTAAAGCTTGTTCGGGAAGGTACAACAGAGTTCTCCTATGAAGGCTTTGATCGACTGGTACCAGGCAAAGCGTATCTGTTCATCAGTAACCATCGTGACATCGCCGGTGATTCCATGTTGCTGGACTATGCGCTTTACCTGAACGATCTCCATACAGTTCGCATTGCGATAGGTGACAACCTGGTGCAGCGAGAGTTCGCTACCTCCCTGATGAGACTGAACAAAGGCTTTTTCATTAAACGATCTGCAGGTGGGCCAAGGAAAGCTTACGCAGCGCTGCTTCAGTCTTCGCAATACATTAAGCACTCAATAGAGACGGGCAACTCGATCTGGATTGCTCAGAGTGAAGGCCGAAGCAAAGATGGTTTAGACGTCACGGACCCGGCCATCATCAAAATGTTTGTGCTGGCAGATAGGAAGAAACCTCTTGCGGAAGCGATTCGGGATCTGAACATCGTGCCGCTGTCTATTTCTTATGAGTTTGATCCCTGTGATGTTCTTAAAGCGACTGAAGTGGGTCGAATCGCCAAAGAAGGGGGTTACGAAAAGCCGCCGGGTGAAGATCTGCTTTCTCTTGTGCGTGGCCTCAGTGGAAAGAAGGGCCGAGTTATTCTCAGGCTGGGGGAAGAACTTAACGGTGATTTTGAAACGCCTGAAGAAGTGGCGGCTGAGGTAGATCGTCAGATTATTGGTAATCTGGAATTATTCCCGGTTAATCACTGGGCCCTGGCGAAACTGCAGGGGGAGGGCGAAACCGTCGTTTCAAAGCAGGATGCGTTGGAACTGACACAGCGCCTTAAGACCTGCCCGCCAGAATATCGAAGTTTCTGGCTTCAAATGTATGCCAATCCTGTGCTCAATCGAGCACGCATTCTGGGTGAGGCTTCAGTCGAAGACACTGATTGATGGTGCCTCAATTGCCGCCCATTGCTCGCGCAGCTCCAGAATATGATCTGACCAGTATTTCTGTGTGTTGAAGAACGGGAAAGCCCTTGGGAAAGCCGGATCATCCCAGCGTCTGGCCAACCAGGCTGCGTGGTACATCATGCGCAGCGTTCTTAAGGGCTCGATGAGGAGCAGTTCACTTAACTCAAACTCTCGGAAGTCGCGGTAGCCACGAAGTATATGAGACATTTGAACGGATCTGGATTCTTCGTCGCCTGAGAGCAGCATCCACAGATCCTGCACTGCGGGTCCCATTCGAGCATCGTCGAAGTCGACGAAATGCGGCTGCTCGTCACGCCATAGCACGTTGCCCATATGACAATCCGCATGCACACGGAGGTATCTGGGTTGAGCCAGCATGATCCGATCTTCGATCAGTTGTAATAGCGGTTCAGTGACGGAGCTGTAGGCATCAATCAGCTCGTCAGGGATAAAGTGGTTTTCCAGCAGGAAAGTTCTGGCATGACTGCCGTATTCTTCAATGCTGATGGCGGGCCGGTATTGGAAGTTGTCTCGAGCACCCACGTTGTGTAGGCGAGCGATGAAGCGGCCAAGGACCTCCAGACAATCCAGGTCATCAACAGCTGGTGCGCGGCCACCCCTTCGGGGAAAGAGTGCGATTTCGAAACCTTCAAATTGAAAACGAGTTTCACCGTTGAGTTTAAGCGGCGCAATGACCGAAAGATCGTGCTCGGAAAGCTCAAGGGTGAAGTCATGTTCTTCCTGAATTTGCGCAGAGTTCCAGCGGTCTGGTCGGTATATTTTTGTGATCAAGGGTTCAGCGTCTTCGATGCCGACCTGGTAGACGCGGTTTTCATAACTGTTCAGTTCAAGGATTCGTGCGTCACAGTGGTAACCCTGTGACTCAATGGCATCCATGATGAAATCAGGTGTGAGTTTAGCGAAGGGATGGCTGTCAGCGTTCATAGTCGATCATCAATGCCACACCTTTGATTTGAGCGAAAACAGATTCGCCTTCTTTGAGGGAAAGGTCATCCACGGATTTTCTGGTGACGCGTGCGAGCAGTGTTTGATCTCCCGTAGTCAGCCTGATCAGGCTGGTTGGATCACCCTTTACCTGTGTCATGGACGTGATGCGGCATTCGATGACATTGAGAATACTGCTTGAGAGCGATCGTTCGCGGGAAACGCTGACATCACGAGCCGGGATTTTTACGCGCACCTGGTCTCCCTTTGCAAACCCGGGCGCACTCACCATGAGCGGCTGTCCTTCCAGGTTCAGTTGCGTCAGGCTGTATTGTTCATCCAGTGCTTCAACGGCGCATCGGACAATGGCCGCTGCGTCGCTGCCAGCTGTGGCGCTTTCACTGGTTGAAAACTCGATAACAGGTGCATGTTGGACAATGCGGCCCTCACTGATTTCAAGCACATTGTCTGCCAGGTAGAGCACTTCATCCAGAGAATGGCTGACGAAGACAACCGGTATATCGAGTAATTGGTGTACCCGCTGCAGGTAGGGAAGGATTCGATTTTTTGCCGCCTGATCCACGGAACCAAGTGGTTCGTCCATGAGCAGGAGTTGCGGATGGGATAAGAGACTTCGCGCAATCGCAACTCGCTGCTGTTCCCCACCTGAGAGATGTGTCGGAACCTTCTCTAGAAGCGGGCCTATATCCAGAACCTCCACGATCTCCTGTCGACTTAGTCCGTGGTTTGAATGGGTCCGCTTCTCGGCATAGTCCAGATTGCCTCCGGCGCTCATATTGGGGAACAGGTTGATGTGTTGAAAAACATAACCAACTCGACGTTCATGTGCTGGAACAAAGTTGGTTTCATCCTGCCAGGTCTGACCATTGAAACTGACCTTGACGCCGGCTTCCTGATCCAGCCCGGCGATCAGTCTCAGGATGGATGTCTTGCCAGAGCCGGAAGCACCGAACAAAGCGGAGACCTCTCGATCTGGAAGTTCGGTGTCCACATCGAGTAAAAAATTTCCTCGATTGATCTTGCACTGGATGCCTAAGGTCATTGTTTAAACCCGTCGCTGCTGTTGCCAGTGCCGATCGACGGCATAAAGAATCAGCAAGAGAATGAAGGAGAAGACGAGTAGCCCACCGGCCAGAAGGTGAGCGCGGTCGTAGTCCAGCGCTTCCACGTGGTCGAACAAAGCAATCGACAACACGCGTGTTTCGTCCGGTATGTTGCCGCCGATCATCAGCACGATGCCGAATTCGCCAACAGTGTGAGCAAAAGCCAGGCATATCGCGATGACGAACCCTCGTCTGCTGAGCGGAACGGCCAGGTTAAAGAATCTATCCCAGGGACCAGCACCGAGTGTGGATGCCGCCTCCATCAATTCCTGTTGCAAAGAGGAGAAAGCAATGTGCAATGGTTGGACATAAAAGGGTAGCGAGTAAATGATCGAGCCGACGACCAGTCCTGCGAAAGAGAAGGCTAACTGAGACCCAGTGGCGCTTTGCCAGAGCTCACCTGGCAAGCTGTTCGGCGAAAAGGCGATAAGCAGATAGAAACCAACAACTGTCGGAGGCAAAACGATCGGTAAAGCGACAAGAGGCTCAACCAGATTTCGCAGCATGCTTTTTGACCTGGATAGCCACCAGGCCAGCGGCGTACCGATCAGAATGAGGCAAAGGGTTGTGATGCCCGCCAGCTTGATCGTGATCCAGAGCGAAAGCAGGTCGGGATCAGTCATGCTCACCCATGGTGTTGATCAGATAGCCAGCATCGGAAATGAGGCGTTCGGCCTCAGGCGACATAAGCCAATCGGCGAAGAGGTCTGCGGATTCCGGTGCGTTTTTCATGACAACAAACTGTTGTGTGACGGGAGCATGATACCGCTTTGGCACAAGCCAGTAGTGCTCAGTAGGAATATTCTGGTCTCGTACCTGGGCGAGTGACACGAATCCCCCCGCGACGTTACCGGTTTGCACAAACGTGAATGCCTGGGCGACGTTGTTGCCGTAAACAAGCCTCGCAGTGGGCTTGAGTTTCGCCAGCACCTGCTGGGCGGCCAGGCCATAAGGCGCATGCCTTGGATTGGCAACGGCAATCGGGCTTGCAAAGGTGTCCAGTTTGGGAACGGCACCTGGTGTCCAGAAAACCAGTTGACCCATGGCGTAGGTGTCTCGCGTTCGGCTCAATGAGCGACGTTCTAACTCCTCAGGTCGCAAGTGATCAGCGGCAAACAGAATGTGAAAGGGGGCGCCTTGAATGATTTGGGCTGTTAAAGCACCGGTCGAGCCTGGAATGATTTCTATGTCTGATGGCCTGCTGGTCTGGTAAGCGTCAACCAGACTGGTTAGCGTGGATTTAAAGTTTGCGGCTACGGCCAGACGTAATGATTCGGCGTGAGTGTTTTGCGCGAGAATCAGCGTAAACAGGAATACTATCAGTCTGCCGTCGCGAAACACGACCTAGCTCATGCGCTTGACGAAATCATCGACTAGCCAACCGGAGATGGACATCATTGCTGGCTTATTTGGCATGTCTGTATAGTGGAACCACTGAGCGTCAGCGATTTCTTCTTCCTGAATGGTGATCTCACCGCTCTCATACTCGGCATGGAAACCCAGCATCAGTGAATTCGGGAACGGCCAGGACTGGCTGTTGTAGTAGCGCAGGTTTTTCACTCGGATGCCGACTTCCTCGAACACCTCACGATGTACTGTTTCCTCGATGGATTCACCGGGCTCCACGAAACCGGCGAGCGTGCTGTAAAAGTTTCCTCGTGCGTGGGCGTTTCGAGCGAGCAGTACTTCTTCGCCGCGTGTGACCAGCACGATAATCGAAGGGGACAGTCTTGGGTAAAAGGCCAGGTTACAGGATTCACACTTTCTTGATCGGTCGATAGGTGCGGTTGAAGTCTCAGCGCCACATGCTCCGCAAAAGTGATGATGACGATGCCATTCCACCAATTGTTTGGCACGACCGATCAAATAGAAGACGGGTTGCTCGACGGATGTCAGAAACGACCAGAGAGAATCGAATTCGTAACCCGGTGGTTCTTCAGCGTCCGGATTGACTTCCTCAGCAAAGATAGGGGTGCCGCCGAGATCGCCCAGGTAATGGGTCGACATAGGTTCAAGCCCACACCAGCGCCATTCGTCCTGGGTCAGTGGTCTCCAGGGGTGGGCGCCGTCCACACAGAGTATCTCCCCGTCTGACACAACGATGTGATAGCTGGCGTCATGCGAGTTTCCCGTGACGATACCCGGGTTGAAGTCTTCACGTATGTTTGCGTATTCCCAGTCCATGAATTCAGGAGTCTGTGCAAAAGAACGGACTTTAGCATTCAGCTGTTCGCGTAGAAAGCGTCATCCTGCGGAAGTCTCTCGATGAAGTCGAATGTCTCCGAGTACCCTCCCTGGCTGTCTCAGGGTCAGGGAGCAACGCGTAAAGCACGATGGCTTGTTGACTTTAGGTGGTCCTCGTCCCAGTTTTCATCGCGGCGTTTCTCGGTGTTCGAGCCAGGGCGATCACGATGACGTCCGTTGCGCCGTGTTCAAGAAGCGTTCTGCTGATCTCGCTTACCGTGCTGGTGGTGGTGATGACATCATCAACCAGCAGCACGGTTTTGTTCTTGATTAGCTCAGGTTTGGAGACACCAAAGGCACCTCGAAGATGATGACGTCGACTCATTGCATCAAGGCTACGCTGACTGATTGAATCCCTGTGTCTTTTGAGGAGCGTGTGTTCAGTTGACAGATCAGTGCTTGTGTTGAGCCAGTCTGCGATCAACTGCGATTGGTTGAAGCCTCGTTTTCTGGTTTTTCTCCAATGTAATGGCACAGAAGTGATTAACAGATGTTCCGGAGGTAAACGATTCAAAGTTTCCTTGAGGTTGACCGCCGCCAGCCGGGTCAACA
The DNA here is from genome assembly GCA_017642855.1 of Pseudomonadales bacterium. Taxonomy (GTDB): domain Bacteria; phylum Pseudomonadota; class Gammaproteobacteria; order Pseudomonadales; family Azotimanducaceae; genus UBA9659. The sequence goes on along the minus strand of JAEPOO010000003.1, from coordinate 114,055 downwards.
CATAACCGGCAACCTGCTGACCACTGTCTTTGAATCGTTGCAAGAGGTGATCAACAGGATAGGCATACTCAAAGACGCACAGTGCGGCGCTGAATGGCGGTGGTGCCCTCAGGCACTGTGCACAAATGCCGCTGGCGTCTGTGGCTAATGGTTCAGCACAGTAATCGCACGAATTTCCCAATTTCGGCAGTTCCGATTCACATGCCTGACACAGGTCCAGTGAGCGCCTGGTTTCCTGATGGCACAACAGGCAGAGGCCGGGCGTCACAGCATAGGAGTGTTGCCTTAGACAATCTAAGAGGGCCATGGGCCCATTTTCATCAGGGCTTGAAGGTTCAGGTAGCCGTGCAGGCTGAATATCGAGTAGGCGATTTCATCGAAAAGTCGCGGACCGACAGGGATGCTGCTCGCTGTCATCGCATACGTAGATACGGCTCATGTAGCGGGCCCAGGATGCAATTTCCTCGTCTTCCAGTTGATGCTCTCCGGGTGAAAAAGGCGGGATCCTGCGAATCAGCCGGATAACGTAGTAGTGCTCGTTGCCTCTGATCGCTTTGATCAGGGCAATCTCTCCCATCTGACGATTCCTGTTTTCGTTACAGAGCAGCAACTGCACAGCCGATTCATAGTTGTTCTCATAGCCTGCGTAGATATTGAACTGCTGTGTGGCAAAACAGTTTTTTTCCGCGGATTGCGTATCGATGGCCAGTAAGTCCAACGGGTCTATCTCGATTTGGTCGGCGCGGTGCGACTCATAGGAGATTTTTGTGGTCCATATTGCAGGGTCTTCGCTCGCAGGAATGAAATCAGATACCCGTAGTGTCATGTTGTTAACCAGCGAAACCTGTTGCCAACCTTCAGGTGGTTGTGCGATCAGTCTCTCGCCAGTTTCTATTATGACTGTTGATTCTTTTGGCTCATTGCTACCAGGGGATGTGGCGCATCCGATAAGCAGGAAAGACAGCAGGATCAATGTGCGAAACATGAGCTGGCGCTACATCAGCGCGAGGGCTTCTTTTTCCAACGCGACAAGGCGTCGCACCCAGTTTTCGATGAGTCTGAAGTCATTCTCGGTCAGTTCAAACAACTTGTAGACCTGTTTCACGAGCATCTGCTCTTCGACCTCGAAGGCGCCATCGGCATACCCGAGCCTGATCAGATTGATGACAACAGCAACTCGAGACCTTCTTGTGTCAAAAATCTCGTTAATCCCATCTACCGGTATGTAGTGAGGCTCGAAATTTTCATCCAATCCGATTTCACGTCTCAGCGTATCCATCATCTGCTGTTCGTCCGGCGTAAGGTCGCCGTCGGAAACGACGACATCATGACAAAGGCAGATAAATGCCTCTTTCTGAGCTCTGTTCAGTTCGTACAGGAACATTTAATTTCTGGTCCTACTACTCTTCCGGTGCGACCAGGGTGACATCGTAATTAACGATCTCATCGTCCTTCAACGTAGTGACCTCGACAATATCGCCTGGCTTGTACTGCTCCAGCTGTGTCAGCAGCGAGTCTTCATTGGTAACGCTTTCGTCATTGATCGCAATAATGACGTCACCCAGATGAATGTTTCCTTGACGGTCTTCCCTGACACCTACCATGCCGGCCAGGTCAGCAGGCATACCTTCCCGCACCGCCAGGATAGCAACACCTTTCACACGTAAACGTCTGGTCCAATAGTCAGTGAGTGTCTCAATACCTAGGACGGGTCGAATCAGACGACCATGTTCGATCAGCTGTGGAACGATTTTCTTAACCGTGTTGACCGGGATCGCGAAGCCAATGCCGGCGCTGGCTCCTGATGGCGAGTAGATTGCGGTGTTCACGCCAACAAGCTTGCCGTGCGAGTTGAGTAGCGGGCCGCCGGAGTTTCCTGGATTGATGGCAGCATCAGTCTGGATAACGTTTTTGATGGTTCTGTTTGTGATGGATTTGATTTCCCTTCCCAGTGCGCTCACAACGCCTACGGTCAAGGTCGTATCAAGAGCAAACGGGTTGCCGATAGCGAGCACTTTTCGACCCACGGCAAGGGAGGCGGAGTCACCCAAAGGCAGTGGTTGCAGGTCCTCTTCGGGTGCATTGATTTTCAGCAGCGCTATATCCTTCTCCGGCGCAGTTCCGATAACCTCCGCTTCGTAGCTTTTGTTCGATTGCAGCGTAATGGTTATTCGATTGGCGCCGTATACGACGTGAAAGTTGGTGACAATCAGGCCGGATTCATCCCAAATGAAGCCAGTTCCGCTGCCTCGCGGTATTTCCATAACGTTCAGCGAAAACCTGCGTCTGCGCAATTGAGTGTTGGTAACGAAGACAACACTCGGGCTGGCGTCTTCAAAAACGGCGATGTTGTTCTTCTCATCGTCTGTATAGAAAACGTTTTCCAGGGCAGCGTCAGCGGCAATGTCCAAGTTACTGCTCTCTGCTTCTTCGCCGGTGGCAAAAGAAAAGAACGCCGCGATAACAACGATCGATGCAGCTAGCGCTGCTAGATATTTCAAGAGACTCACCGAGTAGTGGGTGTCGTTCTGGATACAACGATGCCGCTATCGATGAACTGATTCAGGTCGTAGAGGTCCTGTGGGCTCAGGGTGCCAACGATCTGCTTCAGCCTCAGCGTATCCAGAACGTAAAGATGTCGAGCACTGGCGTACTGAAATTGTGACAGGAAGAGATTACGCTGTGCGTTCAAGACATCGACGATGTTTCGGGTACCAACTTCGTATCCCGTCTGAGTAGCATCCAGGGCGCTTTGACTGGATTCGATGCCGCGCAGTCTCGCTCTGACTCTTGCAACATCGGTGTTAATGGCGATGTACAGATTGCGAGTGTTTTCTACCACCTGCCTTTGAATCAGGTCCATGTTTTTTTGCGCCGCTTCCAGATCGTATCCCGCTGCCTTCACCTGGGAGCGAACACCGCCACCCTGATAGATCGGGACGTTCATGCTCAGGATAGCGCTGGTCTGATCAATCTTATCCCCCAGGAAACTGGTACCACCGGACACGCTGTGAGCGTATTGCACCTGCGCATCGATGGTGGGGTAGTGGCCGGATTTGGCCAGCTTTAGTCCGCGCTCCGCAGTTTTCATTCTCTCCCTCGCAGCGGCGAGAGAATAATTGTTCTCCAGTGCCATCTGTACCCAGGCGTCTTCGTTCTGAGGATCCGGATAGCGCACCGGGAAGTCGTCCGCGAGACCATTGATGTCATCGAAGATGCTGCCAGTGAGTCTGACGAGAGGCTCGAAGCTGGTCGATTGCAAACCCTCTGCCTCGATCACGTTCACGGTAGATGAATCGAACGCTGCCTGGGATTCGAGAACGTCTGTTATTGCGACCAAACCGACATCAAATCTTTGCTGAACTTGTTCAAGCTGGCGCTGCACGGCGTCTCGCTCAGCATTTGACGCGGAGAGAGCAGCCTCTGCATCCAGGATGGCGAAGTAACTTTCCGCGACTCGGACGAGAAGTGCCTGCTGCTCTGCCGCGAAGTTCGCTAAAGCTTCCGCCTGGATGTTTTTGGACTGCTGGAACCGATACCAGCTATCGAGTCTAAAAACGGGCTGAGTCAAGACAGCAGACCAGCTGTGATCGTTGAATTCGGAGTCTGGCAGTCCAGAACCCAGAAATTCTCTTTTGTTATTGGAAGTTTGACCGCCGAGAAAAACACTTGGCAAAATCAGCGCGCGACTCTGATCAACCACTTCGTTACGGGAAAGAAACACGGCCTGAGCTGCACCCAATTCAGGGTCGTTATCCACGGCAAGATCGTAGATCTCTTCAAGTGTGGCAGCAGATGCTGTGGTGGATGTGGTGATGGCGACGAATAGCGCCATGGCTCTGAAAAAAACTTTGAACATGTTATTTGGTCCAGCAGATTGCATAGTCAGTTTGGCCCGGTTTACTGCGGAAGGCTGCGTAGCATAGCCGATGTCACCTCAAACGGGCCAGTTTTGAACGATGTAACGTGAACAATACGGGTTAAATCGTTCATTCCGTTGAACTTTAGACGATTTCACGCGTTGAATGGTTCAACGCCTTGCCCAGATGTTAGTTCCGGCCCTTGAAATGTCCCGAGTTGATCTTCAAGCCATTTTCCCACTGCGAGACAGCGATCCTCTCGAAAAGGCGCAGCAAGAATCTGAACGCCGATGGGTAGACCGTCAGGATCAGTGCCTGCTCGGATGACGAGGCCGGGCCATCCCGTCAGGTTGTAGGCCGCGGTATAGGTATAGGCGAGGAAATCTTCCGCTTGATCATGTGGGATCGCCGTATGCGCGTTCACCGGACAAATCAGGACATCAAAGTCATCAAACAGACTTAGCATGGAGCTTTGATAACTGTGCCAAAGGCTAATGACCTGAGCGAACTCCCTTGCGGTAATCGGGTGCCCTGAACGCTCAAGAATGGCGGCCACTTCGGGGGAGGGTGATTCCGTGTGGTTCTGTTCCAGCAGAGCTTCCACCATTTCACCGTCGTCGGCCCGCATCAGGTGCCCGTAAATCATCGCTGACATCTCAACGCCGGTTGGACGCGCTTCACTGACGCGCTTGTTGTCCTCAGACAGTAGTTCTCTCACTTTTTCAACAGTGGCAACAATTTCCGGGGTGGGTGTCATTAGGCCGTTATCCGTATGCCAGGCGATTCTCAGGTTGGTAACATCCACAGCGTTCGGATCCTGCCAGGGCGTGGGCACGCAGTGAGGATCCAGATTGTCCGGTCCTGACATGATGTCGAGCAGATAGGAAAGGTCATCGACGGTTCTGGCCATAGGACCAGGCTGTGTCAGTGGCGCAATGAGGCCCATGCTCGGCAGACCGTTGCCGGTGCACGGTACACGTCCCGTGGTGGGTTTGATGCCTGCTACCCCACAAAAATGGGCAGGCAGTCGGATGCTTCCACCAGTATCTGTCCCGACATCAAAGGGTGTTCCACCCGCGGCAATCAATGCGGCAGCGCCGCCGCTGCTGCCGCCTGAAGTTCTCGAGAGGTCGTAGGGATTGCTCGTTCTGCCAAAGAGGTTGTTGCTTGATTTGAAAGCCAGCGTAAATTCCGGAGTATTGGTTTTACCCATCAAGACGGCACCTTCCTGTCTGAGTCTTGCAACGCAGGTCGCGTCTTTCCCTGGTCGAAAGTCCTTGCGACCACTGGTGCCCCAGGTCGTGATCATGTCGTACGTATTGAGACTGTCTTTGATGGTCATGGGTATGCCGAAAAGCTTGCCTGGGGTTTCGCCACTTTTTAAAGCAATGTCGTTTCGTTCGGCATGTTTCATCGCTGTTTCTGCTTCCAGGTGGACAACAGCGTTGATCTGGGGGTTGATCGTCTCTATACGGTCAAGATAGGCGCGGGTAAGCGCTTTGGAAGATATCTGGCCAGTTGCAATCCGGTTATTCAGTTCGCGCAACGGCAGTTGCAGTGTTTCCTCCATGGATGATCTCCGATTTATGGGGGGCATCAAGATGAATATCCGTAATATGTCACACTCGTTGACGGAATTCCTGGCGAGGGTTTTTTAACGACATGATCCGAAAAAGCGGGTGTTCATAGATTCACGAACCCGTTGCTTTTACTGATTTGCGCGTTGTTGAAACTGATGTTGGCATGGCGCTGGCGCACATTGAAAAGATTGTCGATCCCTTGTAAGCCAGGAGTGCTCAGTCAGGCACCGACATTTTTCGAACCATTCGCTCCAGTAGTTTGCCGGCGCCCGTCATACTGATGTCAGGATGTCGTCAGAAACAGGTCATCAACATCATTCGCCATGACGATGATGCGTACTTCATCAAAAAACTTCAGTGTCGATCAGCTTATAGAGACCGCGAACCTGTCTCTTCGACAGCGTTCGGACTTCTGAGTCAAGCCAGCAGTCTTTCTAGTGATAGGCTGATGCCTTCACCTTCAATATCGAATTCCAGTGACTGTGGTTGATCACTCATTTCCATGGAGACCGCCAGCGTCTCCTGCTGGATGTAATCTCCATGATGCCTCAATGCTACGGCGAGCTGACCACCGGCGTTTACAGTCAGTTTGATGCGGTCACTGACATTGAAGCCAGAGTCTTTACGTGATTTCTGTATCCGGTTCACGATCTCTCGTGCAAGCCCCTCAAGAATCAATGCCTCATTTAACGTACAGTCCATGTCTATTGAGATAAAGCGATCGGACACTGCGTTGGTCCCTTCCATCGCTTCTCGGAAGATCAGAATGTCATCGATGCTGAACGATTCGTCACCAAGAGTGATGCTGCTTTCTTCCTGCAGCTGATCGATGCGCTCACTGCTGAGCGCCTCGATCTGTTGCTTGAACGCTTTGAATTGTTTGCCGAGGCGTTTGCCTAGAACCGGAGAGTTTGGTTTTGCGTACAGGTGAATGTACTTTTTTTCATCGGTTGAATACTCGACGCTCTTTGCGTTTAACTCCTCCCGAATGTAGTCCTCCAGGCGAGCAATTTCATCCAGCAGTTCAGTATCCCTGTGAACGATGGTGAGTGACGCAACCGGCATCTTGGTTTTGACCTTCTCCTGATTACGTTTCTGACGGCCCAAGAGAATGATGTGCTGCATCCTGGTCACCGCCTGTTCCAACAAAGGTTTGATTCGAGACTGGTTCGCTTCGGGATAACTGCAGAGATGCACGGACTCCTGCATGTCCTCGCCACCATATTCGCGCAGTGCCTGATATATCGTTTCCGACAGGAAGGGCGCAAACGGCGCCATGGAAAGACTCAGCTCATAGAGCGTGGTGTATAGAGTCTGGTATGCGCACAGTTTGTCGTCATCTTTGCCTTCAGCCCAAAATCTTGGTCGATTCAGTCGGATATACCAGTTTGTCAGATCTTCGATGAAGTCGAAGAGCGCCGGAACCACGTTGTAGAGGCGATAGTTTTCCATCTCTTCTGCGATGTTTGCTTTCAGTGACTCAAGCCTGGAGAGGATCCATTGATCCATGATGTTTTTTGATTCCGAACGACGGCTGTCTGGTTTCCAGTTATCGATTTCTGTGTAGGTGTTTAAAAACTTGAAGGCGTTCAGCCATGGCAACAGAGCACGGCGGACCATGTCTTTGACGCCGCTGTCCGCAAACCGTTGTTCCTCGGCTTTAACCAGGCCAGAGTTGATGAGATACAGACGCAGAGCATCGGCGCCATAGGTTTCCATCAGTTCGTCCGGCGGCGAATAGTTACGCAGGCTCTTCGACATCTTCTTGCCGTCTTCAGCCATGACGATGCCGTTTACGATCACATTCTTGAATGGATGTGTGCCGTAAAGTGCGGTGCCAAGAACGATCAAGGTGTAGAACCAGCCGCGGGTCTGGTCGAGACCTTCTGCGATAAACTCTGCAGGGAATCCACGTTCGAACATGGACTGGTTTTCAAACGGATAGTGCAACTGCGCGTAGGGCATTGATCCGGATTCGAACCAACAATCCAACACTTCGGTGATACGTCGGTAAGTGCCCGGTTCTCCCTCTATCGTGAACGTCAGCGGGTCTACGTTTTCCCGATGTAGGTCGTCGAGCTCAACGCCGGTTAATTCCTCCAGGGCTTTACGAGAACCGATACATTTCTGGCTGCCTGTTTCGTCGTTGATCCATATCGGAAGCGGCGTTCCCCAGTAACGATTTCTGGAGATTGCCCAGTCGATGGCACCCTCGAGCCAGTTGCCCATTCGGCCACCTTTGATGTGACCGGGTACCCAGTTGATTTGGGCGTTTGAAGCGAGCAGGTCATCACGCATCTGCTCGACCTTGACGTACCAGCTGTCGATGGTTCGATAGATGATTGGTGTGTCGCTTCTCGGGCAGAAAGGATAACTGTGATCGATGACGTCCTGGATATAGAGTTCGCCGGAATCTTTCAGGCGCCGAATGATGTCCTTGTCCGCCTCTTTGACATGCTGCCCGGCAAAGTCACTGACTTCCGGGGTAAATTGCCCGGCCATATCTACTGGACAAGGGGTCGCCGTGATACCCGCCGCTTTTAGAACTCGAAAGTCATCTTCACCGAATGCGGGCGCCTGGTGAACAATGCCGGTACCGCTGTCTGTGGTGACATAGTCATCTTCGAGCACGACAAACGCGCCTTCTTCCGCATATTGTGAGAAGTAAGGAAACATCGGCTCGTATCGTTTGCCGACCAGATCTGAACCTTTCAGATGACCAACAACTTCCACATCACGCGTCTTGCTGATGTATTCGAGCCTCGCTTCTGCAATGACAATGGTTTGACCGCCGTCGCGGTCTTTTACCTCGATATAGTCGATGTCGTGTCCGACACAAAGCGCGAGATTTGAAGGTAATGTCCAGGGCGTTGTCGTCCAGGCGGCAATATAGCGATCCTCGCCCTGGAATTTGAACAACACCGTGACGGCAGGATCCTGAACATCTTTGTAGTTGGAGCCAGCTTCAAAATTCGAAAGCACCGTGCCGAGGGCGGTGGAGAAGGGCACCACCTTTTCACCCCGATAGATCAGGTCTTTCTCCCACAACTGACTGACGACCCACCACACGGATTCCATGTACCAGGGTTCCATGGTCTTATAGTCGTTGTCGAAGTCTACCCAGCGGCCGATACGATTAATGGTTTTTTCCCACTCGGCGGTGTACCGCTGAACGATACCGCGGCACTCATCGTTGTAGCCCTTGACGCCGAGCTTATCGACGGCTTCAAGGGATGACATGCCAAGCGATTTATCAATCTCGTGTTCGATGGGTAGTCCGTGGCAGTCCCAGCCGAAACGTCTTTGGACGTACCGACCTTTCATCGTCCAGTAGCGAGGCACGGCATCTTTCAGGATTGAGCCCACCAAGTGACCGTGATGTGGCAGCCCTGTTGCGAAAGGCGGGCCATCGTAGAAGATGTAAGGCTCGCCGTCTTCAGTGTTTGCCAGAGACTGCTGGAACACTTTCTCTTTTTGCCAGAAGTCGAGCACGCGGTGCTCTGCATCAACAAAGCTGAAGCCTTCGCTGGTTGGATTGGTTGTGTCGCTCATCGTTATTCCTGTTACAGGCAAAAAAAAACCCGCCTCTGGCGGGTTTTTTTGCGATCTGCGCGCTTTAACCCACCATTCGTTGCCGAATAATGATAATTATGCGGATGATCGCAATGTTCAATGGTTGAGTCAGATTTTTCACGGGGGAGAGGATAGAGGAAGCGGCTCACCCCTTCAAGGCGTTTTGGACGCCGGTCACACTGCCTCTCAGGTTAATTTTCTCGAGAATTTCAGCGATCAGGCTTTCGATCGGAAAGATGTGGTACCAGTCTGGTGTCTCCTGATGATCGATCACGCTGGTGCCGACCATATTGAAGCGCCAGCCTTCCTTCTCAGCCCGCACTGATATCTCTGCCATCCGTTCCCATGCGGGTCCATTCATCAGTGGGTGTACACAGGCGACGTTGATATTGTTGGCGCCCTGTTTCTTCAATTCATCGACTGCGGACACAACCGAACCTGCAGTATCGACGATATCGTCCACCAGAAGAACGTCTCTGCCCTTTACCTCGCCAATGAGTGTGGATCTGAAGACCTGGTTGGGTTGTGAGTAATCTCTCTCTTTCGACAGGGCGGCAAGATCCGCGGAGAGCTCCTCCGCGTAAGCGCGAGCTCTCTCCAGGTAACCGACGTCTGGCGACACCACGACGTCACCCCTGAGATTCTGGTCTTTAAGCCAGGACACCAGTTGCCGTGTGAGAAAGACGTTTTCGAGGTGCGCCATGGAAGGCGTGAACATCCCTGCAATAGAGTCATTGTGGATTTCGACGGTCATGACTCGATCCACGCCGGCACTTTGCATCAGGCGCGCGAAGAGGCCTGCACTGATGCCTTCCCGGGTTCGACCTTTTCGTTTGTCCTGGCGAGCACCGGGGTAGTAAGGCACAACAGCGGTAATGTATTGGGCATCGGAAAGCGCTGCCGCTTCGATAGCATGCAGCAACATGATAAACCTGTCATAAACGCTGTGGTCGTCCTGCGGGCCGGCTGCGGACTGAAAAATATAAACGTCGTGGCCCCGAACGTTTGCGCCGATCTCAAATTTCCCTTCTCCGCAGGCAAACCAGGTCTCTTCACTCGGCACCAGTTTTGTCCCCATATGACCCGCAACCACTTCTGCAAATCGACGTCCGGATTCGCAGCTCATCAAGGCAACCGGTGCACGTGGATTTTTCTTTGGTCTACTCATTGGAAATTTCCTCGGAGAAATTTTTGATGGCGTTGATCAATAGTTGATGTTCGATGGGTCGGAGTCTGTCTGCAAGAGACTCGGCTGTGTCTGATGCTTTAACGGAGATCTTTTCCTGCAGCAGGGTGTCACCCCGGTCATATTCCGCGTTGACGAGGTGCACCGTAGCACCGGTTTCAGGTTCGCCGGCATCCAGCACCGCCTGATGAACGCGAGCACCGTAGAAACCTTCGCCACCGTGCTTGGGTAGCAGTGACGGGTGCACGTTGATGATGCGATCTTCGAATTCGTTCAACACAGCGGGACCAAGTTTTTTCATGTAACCAGCCAGCACGACCAACTGGGTATTTGCTTGGATGAGTGCATCGCAGATCGCCTGATCCAGATTGTCAGGATGGGTCGCTGATGACATGTGTCGAGCTGGGATGCCAGCGCGAGAAGCTCGTTCCATCACCACGGCAGAAGAGTTGTTGCAGATCAGGAGCGCCAGGGAGGCGTTCAGATCACCCTGCTGACAGGCGTCGGCGATAGCCTGGAAGTTGGTGCCCGTGTGGGAGGCCAGAACGCCGATCTTGAGCATGGCAGGGTGTCGAGGTGTTCTAAAGTTGTATTTTAGCCGAACATCTCTCGCAATACATTCTTCTGTACCTTGCCCATCGTGTTTCTGGGCAACGAGGGCAGAACATGGATCCACTTGGGGACTTTGAAGTTTGCCAGGCGGGATTTAAGTTCCTCAGTGAGGACCTGTTCGTCCAGTTCTGCGCCTTCTTCGGCAACAATGACAGCGCAAACGCCCTCACCAAAGTCACTATGAGGCAGGCCAATGACCGCAGATTCCAAAACACCCGGTAGTCTATCGATGACAGTCTCAATCTCTTTCGGGTAGACGTTGAGTCCCCCCGAAATAATCATGTCCTTGTTTCGGCCGACGATCGCGATGTATCCGTCGTCGTCTTTGGTTGCGATGTCACCGGTTTTGAAGAATCCATCCTCGGTGAACTCTTCTTCAGTCTTTTCAGGCAACTGCCAATAGCCCTTGAACACGTTGGTGCCTTTGACTTCGAGATTTCCGGGCGTGCCTGTTTCTGCGGGCGTTCCATGATCATCGACAACTCGGGCACTCACGCCGCTAAGCGGCGGACCGACGGTTCCGGGTTTGCGCACGCCATGAATTGGGTTACTGGTGTTCATGCCGGTTTCTGTCATGCCGTAACGCTCTACGATTTCAAATCCGGTGGTGTCTGCGAATTCAGTGAAAGTCTGTGGTAGTAGAGGTGCGGAGCCCGAAGTGAAAAGCCGCATGTTGCGACAGGTTTCTTTATTCAGGCGTCCGGAATCCAGCAGCCGGGTGTAGTTCGTGGGTACGCCCATGTAAACCGTAGCGTGTGGTAAGAGATCGGCGACGTGGTTTGGATCGAAGGCGGGTAACAGGATAATCGGGCTGCCATTCAGCACCGGCAGATGGGTGGCAACGAAGAGACCGTGAATATGGAAGATGGGCAGCGCGTGCAGCATGACATCACCAGCCTGCCATTGCCACGCTTCCAGCAGGGTGAGACCGTTGGCTGCCAGATTGCCATGGGTGACCATGGCACCCTTGGGGCGCCCGGTCGTGCCTGAAGTGTACAGAATGACGGCGATATCGTTGTCAGCCCGCTCGCAGATGTCTGCAGATTTAGTCAACAGACAGGCCTGAATCAGTGATCCTTCCCCCTCAGCGTCGAGTGTCAAAACCTCGTGGTCACCGCTGAGTTGTTGAAAAAAGGATGCCCGGGAGGGATCACTGACGATGAGTTTTGGTGAGGCGTCATTGACGAAGAAAGCGAGCTCATCTTCTTGATAAGCGGTGTTAAGTGGCAGGTAAATAGCCCCGATCCTGAGGCAGGCGAAATAGAGATAAAGCGCTTGCGGGGTTTTATCCACTTGCGCGATGACGCGGTCACCGGGTTTGACGCCGATTGCCTCGATGCCGGCTGCAAGCTGTCCTGCATAGTCATGTAGATCAGCATAGCTGCTGATCTCCTGCAGATTCGGAGAAAGCAGGAAGGTGCCGGCATTGGCTGTGCGTTCGTGAAACAGACTGTAAACGTTCATCCGGCTAGAATACCCGCAACGTCTGGCTCAGGTATACTTTCGGCTTTTTGGCACCGCTATGTATCGTTCTATTATCCTGTTGTTTCTGCTGCTCCCATCGTTCGCATTTGGTGATCTGGCGGTCCAATTTGACGCGTGGGCCAGGGCGACGGCGCCAGGTGCTACCACGGGAGCGATATACGGCGAGATCCACAATCATGGTGATCAGGCGATTGTGCTCAAGGATGTTGGTTTTGATCTCGCCGGTCACGCGATGGTTCATCGCACGGTGGTGCGCGACGGCATGATGCGCATGGTTCACTCGAGTGTTGAACTTGCGCCAGGAGAATCGATCACGCTCGAGCCTGGTGGCTTACACATCATGTTGATGGGTCTGAACGCACCGCTTGAGCGAGGCTGTCGCTATGATGTGACGCTGAAGTGGGATGACGGCAGCTCCTCCCATTCGTTGGTGACCGGGCGCTTTGGTCAATCCAAAAAGCCTGATTCTGCTGGACAGTCATGCCCGTAGATACAGAACTCAAGGAGACCCTATCCAGGGCAATGAAGCGCCAGCTCGAAGGCAACTTCGCTGAAGCAGAAAAAATTTATCGCGAGATTCTGAAAAAAGACGCCCAGCAGCCTGACGCGCTGCACCTGCTCGGTCTGATTCGCATGGAGCAGGAAAACGATGAGGAAGCCGTAAAGCTGATGGAGCAGGCGCTTGGTCTGTTCCCTTCAGCTTCTCACTTCCATCACAACATTGCGGGGCTCTACCGTCGTACAGGTCGCCTGGAAGAAGCAGAAGCGAGATTCCGGGAAGCGATTCGCCTGAAGCCGGATTATGGTGAAGCGTATCAGGGGCTCGCTGAGATGGTGAAATTTCAAACAGACGATCCGTTGATCAAACAGGTCGATGAACAGTTGCGAACTGGCAAACTGGAAGACGCAAACCGCAGCTACTTTCACTTTGCCGCGGGCAAGATTCTCGACGACATCGGTAAGCACAGTGAAGCATTCAGACACTATGTGGCGGGCAATCGATTGGCGAATCGAAATTTCGAGACTAATGCGTTCAGAGAAAGCATCAAAAATCTACTGTACTACTGCTCTCGTTCCTTTGCTGAAAGAAATGCTGGTTCTGGTATCGATTCAGAAGCGCCTGTTTTTGTGGTGGGTATGCCTCGATCAGGCACGACGCTCGTTGAGCAGATTCTATCGAGCCACTCAGAGGTGTTTGGCGCCGGTGAGCTGAATGAGATGAAATTTGTTGCGGCAAAAACGCAGCAGCTCTCGAAGTTCGATCAGGCCTACCCGGCCTCACTGCCGGGATTGCGAAAAGATGATTATGCCAACCTGGCAAATGCCTACCTCCGGCGGCTGCAGCAGCTGTCTGGTGATGGAGGTTTTGGTCGTTACATTGACAAACACCCTCTGAATTTTCAATTCGTGGGACTGATCTATGCCATGTTCCCGAATGCCAGGATCATTCATACCGTTAGAAACCCCTTGGATACCTGTTTGTCCTGTTACTTCCAGAATTTCACTAAAGGACAGGACTACAGCTTCGACCTCACCGCCCTTGCTCACTTCTACAACGACTACCGTCGGGTGATGGAACACTGGGAAACGATCTACCCTGGAAAGATCTACACCGTGTGCTACGAGGACTTGGTTGAAAACCAGGAAGAAGAGACTCGCAGGCTGCTCGAATTCATGGGGCTTGAGTTCGAACAAAATTGTATCGACTTCCACAAAACGGACAGAAAAGTCAGCACCGCGAGTTTCCTTCAGGTCAGGAAACCTATCTATAAGAGCTCAAAGAAACGATGGGTTAACTACCGCCAGGAGCTTTCAGAAGTGGCCCGGATTATCGGGGTGAGTATCGAGCCACCGGTGACGATTACTGGGTCCTCGACAATTCAGGGCGGCAGTATCCTGTCCTGAATGAACCGTGCTATGGTGTTGTCCGTTGTTAAGAGGTCATAAACGAGAAAATGGAAGCGGTGCACTGGGGTCAGCTTGAGCGGGAAGATGTCAGATTGGCAGCTTTCGGTCAGGTGCGCCTGGACGGTAAGGTTGCGTATCTGGCGACCATGCGTCGCGATGGCAGGCCACGTGCTCATCCTGTGACGCCGATTATCGGCGAGGGTCGTATGTTCATTTTCCTTGAGCCAAGTTCGCCCAGAACTCGCGACCTGATTGAAAATCCTGATTTCTGTCTGCACTGTGCGATGAGCGACAGCTCCGGTAGCAGTGGTGAGTTTCAGACCACTGGCGTCGCGGTAAAGTGTGAAGACGAAAAAGTCCGAGCCCTTGCAGAGTCAGTCTGCAATTTCCGACCTTCTGTCAGATCAATACTGTTTGAACTGTGTATCACGGATGCCTTGTCCACAGAGTATCCGGGTGGTCAGCCCAAACGTCGTCGATGGCAGGTGTCAGCCCTTGCGGAGAGCAGCTGACTCAGACGGGGAAGTCCTGCCCCTAAGTACCATCATCAATTACAGTCTGCCCACGGTAGGCGTTGGATTCATGTTCTTCATGGTGACCTTGTATCTCATGAAGTTTTCTACCGATGTCCTGCTAATTTCGCCTGCAATTATGGGCGTCATCTTTGGCGTTTCGCGAATTTGGGATGCAGTGACTGACCCGCTGGCGGGTTATCTGAGTGATCGGACCAATTTCAGAGCGGGTCGACGTAGACCATGGATCATTGCCTCGGTGCCGTTTATCTGCGGAACTTTTTACATGATGTGGAATGCCGCTCCGACTCTCTCGGAAACGGCAGTTGTGTTCTGGATGGCCACAGCCGTGATCATGTTTTACACCTCGATGACTGCATTCAACGTACCCCATACGTCACTGGGTGCTGAGCTTTCCACGAACTACCACGAGCGCACGCGAATTTTTGGTCTGCGTCACATGATCTGGAACTCAGGGTCACTTCTGGCTCTGGTCGCGATGCACCAGCTTATCGTTGGAAATAATCCTCGACACATTGCTTTTGTCATCACATTGATAGCAGGCGTGGTTACCGCTGCACTCATTGTTTGGATGTTTCTCAACATCAAAGAGCGTCCGGAGTACCAGGGCCGCGGAGAGACTAATCCGTTCACCGCATTCTCTGATGTGATCAAGAATCGATATGCGCTGCTGCTTCTGATTGTGTTCTTTATCGAGAACCTGGGGGCCGCCACCATCGGCATCCTGACACCTTATGTTGCCGAATATGTGGTGGAACGACCGGAGAAGACGGTGATTTACATTCTTCTCTATTTGATTCCCTCGGTCCTATCGGTTCCCTTATGGGTGCCACTATCTCGGCGCATTGGGAAGAAAGTCATGTGGATGTTCTCCATGTTGCTGACGGGATTTGGTTTTGGCGGCATGTGGTTCCTCGAGTCAGGTTCAGACACCTTGATCTCGGTGCTCGCAGTTATCTGTGGGCTGGGGGCGGGCAGCGGCGCTGTGGTTGCGCCCTCTATCCAGTCCGATGTTATTGACTACGATGAGTGCAGGACCGGTAAGCGAAAGGAGGGCACCTACTTTGCGACCTGGAACTTTGTGCTGAAGAGCGCAACCGGGATCACCATTATGCTGACGGGGTTTGTGCTCAGTGCTTCTGGCTTTACCCCGAATCAGGAGCAGACTGAACTCACGAAGACGGCACTCCTGGCTCTTTATGCGTTGTTCCCGCTGGTTTGTTACATCATTGGCACGGCGATTTTCAGTCAATTCAAACTCAACGAAGCGCAGTACCAGAAGATTCGTGATTCTCTGGATTCGAAACAATCGAAATCTGCAGGAGGTTGATCATGGATGGCGTCCATGACCTTGGTGGTAAACCTGGTTTCGGAAAAGTAGACAAAACCGGCGAAGACGAAGTATTTCATGAACGTTGGGAAGGTGCAGTCTTCACGATGGTCGGCGCTGGGAGCGTTGCCGGTGCCTGGTATCACTCGGACCAGTTCCGGCACGCCGTGGAAAGAATTGCCCCGGAGGCATACCTGACCCATGGATACTATGGTCGATGGTTGGGCGGCTTGGAAACACTGCTGGTCGAAGCCGGCATTGTGTCGCGCGATGAACTGGAAAAGAAAGTTGCGGAAATGGGGGGTGCTGACACGGATCTCGTTGCCGCAAATCCGTCTGATGATCCAGATCCTTTAGGTGAAAAGCCGGCCAAACCCGGTGCCCGGCGTTCTGTTAAAACCCAACCCCTTTTTAGCGTTGGCGATCGTGTCAGGACATCTAAAGATTCGGTTCCAGGTCATACCAGACTTCCGGCCTATGCCCGGGACAAGGTTGGTGAAGTGATCAGCTGCCATGGTGGATGGGTTTATCCCGACACGGCGGCTCACGGGCGAGGAGAAGATCCTCAGCATCTGTTTACCGTCAGGTTCACCAGCGAGGCGCTTTGGAATAAGGCAGGCTTTTCAGTGTCACTGGATCTGTTTGAGCCCTATCTTGCGTTGGAGGAAAGTGATGTCTGATGCAAAGCCTCAAGCGCTGAGAGCGGAAGCCCTGGAATCGCTATTGATCGAAAAAGGTCTTCTAACCAGCGAGTTAGTTGACGAGGTCGTTCATCGCTACAGTGAACGCGTCGGTCCGATGAATGGCGCTCGCCTGGTGGCTCGTGCCTGGCTGGAACCAGAATTCAAAAAGTCGCTGCTGGAAGATGCAACTGCGGTTGTTGCTGATTACAACTTTGAAGGCGGCGAAGTGCAGAAGCTTGTTGTCGTTGAGAACACGCCTGAAATTCACAACGCGGTGGTTTGTACGCTTTGCTCTTGTTATCCCTGGGGGGTCCTTGGTTTGCCACCCAAGTGGTACAAAGACCCGGCCTATCGCGCCCGAATTGTGAGCGAACCTCGCGAGGTGCTGACCGAAATGGGTGTTGAATTGGATGATGATATCGAGATCCGTGTCTGGGACAGCAGCGCTGAAGTCCGTTATATGGTTCTGCCAATGCCTCCGCAAGATATCGAAGGAAAGTCCCTTAAAGAACTCGAAACACGAGTGACCCGTGATTCGATGATTGGCGTTCAGCGGGTGTAGACACATGGCGATGGAACTCGAGGGCAAGGCAACACCTCCAATGGCTAACGGTGAAATTGTTTTTGAGGCACCCTGGCAAACACGAGCGTTCGGAATGGCGCGCGCGCTCTGTGAGCAGGGACTGTATAGCTGGGACGAATTCCGAGGGCATCTTATTGCTGAAATTGAGAAATATGATGCTCAACCTGATGGGCGCGGCTATGAGTATTTCGATCACTTCCTGAGCGCACTCATACAGCTGTTGGCAGAAAAACAGGTGTGCCGATCAGATGAGTTATCGGAACGTACGACTGTGTTTGACGAGAGACCGCACGGTCACGATCACTGAAACAACCTGTCTTCCAGCATCTGGAAGGGTATCGGACCCCAATCAACGATCCGTTGATTAAAAACGCCATGGCACACATCACCGCGCCCCTCGTCGAGACATCTCTGGTGCAGTCGAGTGAACTCTGATTTGCCAACAATCGTGGCGACGAAGTGTCCTGGCTGAATGGTGATCTCGTTAAACATCAATTCTACGCGATGCCTGGAGAGTGGCAGGGTGTCATACAGGTATTGAACGGACTGAACTTTGTCCCAGCTTCCTGTGTGCACATTAAAGTCCACGAGCGCCAGGGCAGCGAGCATTCTGCTGAACAGCAGGTAGTCGATGGTGTTTTCCGTGTCTCGGTTGCCGATGTTCTCCACCATGTACGCGCCCCAGCCGTAGGGGTAGGCGGGTATTCTCAAAAACTGTTTCAGAGAATCCGGGGACGACTGATTGATGCTGCGCATACCGGGGAATCCGTAGTAAACCGCCACAGCTTTCAGTTCGAACTCAGGCAGGTCATCGACGTTGGTGAGGTTAACGGTTAAGCCGGCTGGTGAAAACCGGAACATCTGTTCCATCTTTTCTTCGCTGTCATCTTGCGCACCGAAGATCGCAAGCTCGCTTTCATTGTAATTCTCGAGCGTGTCGTACCAATCCAGTTGAGCTTCAAGCATCGCATCTGCCAATGCATCCAGATAACGCTGCCTGCCTTCAAAAGAGTCTTCTGGGTACTGCGCCTGAGCACGCCGGTCGCCTGTGTAGCGTGTGATATTAAAGCTTTCAGGATTCTCGCCGGACAACACGGCGATGGTCTGATCAAGACGATTAATCTCACCCTTGATCAGATCCTGGTACTTTTCCAGCGCCCAGGCGCGTGTCGTTTTCATCTGCAGCCATGGCTCGAAGCCGCTGCTGAATGTGGACAGATCCGATTGCAGCTGGAGATGGTCTAGGATTCGTTTTTCAAAGCGAACTCGCTCGCTGGTCATTCGAGGGTCCACGCTGGTTTCGAACAAACGGATCTGGTCGCTGAGATAAGAAGGCTGAGCGCTCGATGACAAAGTTATATATACCTCCCGAACGTCTTTCAAAATCTTTGTCGCGATCGCCTCCTCCATGCGATGCCGTGTATCTTCGGAAGCGGCAGAAGTGGATGCGGGTACGGTAGAGTTCTCAATTGATGTACAGGCTGAAAGCAAACCCGTCAGCAGGATTGACGCAAATTGCTTCACTGAAGACCGGTTCTGATGGTTGAAACGATATATTGAAGTCGTGTCGTTGCGGCCGGCAGTCCTTTGAGTGCGCTGGCTATTTTTGCTGGCGGCTCGTCAAGTTCTCTGATGTTGATCATGACATTAAGCTCGCTGGACTTTATTGCTGCATCGAAGAGCAGCGCGGCGATGGCGATATCTGAGATCAGGTTGCTGTTTCCCTTTGTCGCGAGCAACTCAAGGTGATCCAGCCGAGAAACGCAAAGATCGATAATCCGTGCGGGAACCTCTGCGGCTCCAATAAGCGCGGGCGTCATCTCACCCTCACTGCGATAGGCTTTCATGACGGACTTAAAGGCCTCCTGGTCAGCTTCCGCCTCACCCATCAGTCTTTCCATTGTCTGGGTTGTTTCAGTCACAACGTCGCTGAATTCATCACCCTTAGTGAAGTTGGCCACCATATTCATAAGCGCGCAGGCTTCTGCTGCCATAACCGCAGCGACTGCGCCCCCACCTGGCGTCGACTTCTTGGCGGATACCTGATCGAGATAGGCGCCCAGCTTCTGGTTGATGAGCTCAGTCATTGGTGAAAGTTTCCAAACAGACGAATGGTGTTCCTCATGCACATGGCAACGGTCATGGGTCCGACGCGAGGGACGAACACGCGTGCTTTCTCTGAGACGGCACCTGCGAAGTTCTTCTCCGACGAAAAGTTAACGCAGACGGCATGCTCAGAAATTTCATCGGCGTTCACGTGGAATGCTTTGTTTGGAACACCGGTAATAACCATATTGGACTGGGCAAGCGCTTGCGCGCGATCGATGGAAGTTTCTTCCGGTTGGCCATTCACGAATCGCAGTGGCCCATTTTCATCGAAGGAGTAAACGTTGGCGCCGTCGTTGGACATCATGACGGCAAGCGGGCGTCCGATAACTTCGCTCCGATTGAAGATCGTAAGAGTTTTTCCGGAAATCGGGCGATTGCCGTTGCCGTACTCTCCTATATCATCCAGAATTTTGACGATGGCGAGAGGTGTGCAGGGTATGAGTGCCTTCTTCCCACCCCCCTCCTCGGTGGCCATCCGATCATTGGCACTGAGTTTTCGGGTCCAGTACAGGCTGCCTGCCTCAATGTCTTTGGAGTAATGCACCAGGTTTCTCAGATAGTCGTCCTCCTGATTCGCGAAAACCGGGAAGTAGATAAAGATGCCGTGCACATCTGGATCTTCGTTGGCAGCAATGATCTCCCTCTCAAGCTGCAGTCTCTGGACCTGTCTGAGTTCGTAGTTAAATCCGGCTTCATGGAAAACGCGTTTCGTTGCGTTGGCGTAGGCCACCGAAGGTTTGTCTTCGGTGGCGATAAAACCCACAACATGAATCTTGCGGCCCAGCGCCTGTAACGTCGATTTGAGGTCGCTCACGTAGTTTTCTGCTATGGCTGCAGGATCGATCACTTGCATCGGATGTTACTCGTCGTTGTACTTGGCGCGTGGTCTTGAAATCGAACCCAGGTAACCCCGATGGTGCCGCGCGTGATAATCCTCTCTGGTAAATCCCTTGAGCTCCAGGAGTGTGAGTGCGATGGCATCACTGATCGCCAGCATGACGGCGATGGTTGCGCTGGGTGTCAGATTGATAGGGCAGGGTTCTTCGATGTCAGGCCCCATATCGAGGACCACTTCACTGAGTTCTCGGAGTGGCGCATCTGTATGTGAGGTGACGCCTATCACGTGATCAACACCGAGGTTGTGCACGATTTCAAGCATCTCGAGCACTTCGTTGGACTTGCCGCTGGTGGAAAAAGCGACAACGGCATCGCCATCGTCCAACATACCGAGGTCGCCATGACCCGCTTCCGCAGGATGCACGAAGAACGCGGGCGTACCAGTGGAAGATAGCGTTGCAGCAAACTTATGTGCAATGTACCCGGCTTTGCCAATGCCGGTGGTGATAACTTTACCTCGACAGTTCAACAGGATATTGACCGCCTGTTCGAAAGCATCAGTCACCTGGATGGCGGCGACGGCCGCAGCCTCCTTGGCAATAATGTCCTGCATACGAGCTTTGATGTCCATGAAGAGCACCTGAGGTAAGCGAAGAGGCGTCATTATACTTGATGCCGTGGCTGATGTAGCATGATTGAGCGTTTATAGGAGACGACCATGGTCAAGATAGTTGGAAATGTGAAGCCTGAAGATGACTTCACCCACCCGCTGGGTCCTGAACAGAATTTCAACGAGTCTGTTTACTTCAACTTCTTTGATCGGCAGAACAACCGGGGTGGTTTTATCCGCATGGGGAATCGGGCCAACGAAGGTTATGCGGAAATGACGGTCATTGTTTTCAACAGCGATGGCTCTGCCTTCTTCAACTACAAGAAACCGGAAATTTCCAACAACGATGAATGGAACGCCGGTGGTGCGAGGGTTCAGGTATTGGCGCCGGGTGAAAAACTCCGCACCACCTATCAGGGGTCAGCTCTGCATATGGCGAATCCGAGAGACATGCAGGATCCGGGCAAAGCGTTCAAAAATAATCCGTTTCGAAAGATAGACATTGATCTGTTCCATGAGGGTGTCGGTCCTCTTTTCGGGCATGTGGGTGAACCAGGTGACGGAAACGATTTTGCACGGGCACACTACGAGCAGCACATGCGCGTGAGTGGCTCTATCAAGATTGAGGGAGAGCCGGACATCGACTTCAATGGCCATGGATTACGCGATCATTCCTGGGGTCCCAGGTACTGGCAGTCCATAAGGTCTTATCGCTGGATCACCGGCAATTTCGGTGATGACCTTGGTATGGTACTTTCCGTGGTGGGTGACAGGATCGGCGGCATGTTCCATCGGGGTGAAGAATTCATTCAGGTAAAAGACATAAAGCTTGAGGCTGAATACGAAGAAGGGACCAATTTTCATCGTGCCTTTAAAGCTCAGGTTTCCCTGGATGACGGCAGTGAGCATCGGGTCGAAGGGCAGGTCAAAGGGTTCGTGCCGCTGAGGAATCGCCGTTCGGAACAGATTACCTACATTGGGGAAGGGATGACCGAATACACATTGGATGGTGATCGAGTCGGTTACGGCCTTTCAGAATTTCTTAACCAGCCTGGCGACGAGCTTTAACCGGTAGGAAGTGATCCAGGGGTTCGGATATGCCCCGGGTGTACAGGAAGAGTTCTCGGCAGCGGGGCCAGCCCAACCAGTCCGTCCTGAGCAGATAGTCAGCGTCGTCCACAATAGCTGGTGCGTCAAAGGTTGCACGATCCGCGAGTTCTGCAAGAAACCAGTGGGTTGAGCAGTCAAAAACGCCACCGTTCCATCGGAACAGATAGTGGTTGGTGAATACCTCTGAAGTCAGCTTTACCTCGTAGCCCGTTTCCTCCAGGGTTTCTCTGATCGCACCTTCAGCCGGTGTTTCTCCGGGTTCAATTGCTCCACCCGGTAACGACCAGTAGCGTTTTCGTGACAGTGGATCCTCCAGTTCAATCGCGAGAATCTGTTGTTGTGACTGCCCTGAAGGATGTAGGCAGATAACGCCGGTTCTTTCTCGTTTCTTCACGCTTAGATGATCGGTGATGGCAGGCTCGTTGCCGTATCGTCTGTAAACTCAACGATGCCCCCCGCAGTCAGGGTGCCGACTTCTTGCTCTGTTGCGACCAGTGTGCCGCCAGTGACGTTTGCGTCGCTGTCCAGACGCAAGTTCAGGGTCGCGTTCATATCCGTAATCATATTGGTGATCAGATCCACCATAATCGTGCTGGCGCCTGACGTTACCGTGTACTGATCGATCTGGGTTTCCAGCTTACCGGACATGGAAAGTTGGCTGCCATCAACAAACGAGAATAGGGTGTCATAGGTTCCGACACTTTGTGCCGCGGCACCAGGAGAGAGATGAGAGAGCGCGATATGCCCGGAGAACTCCAGACCGCTGGTTGCTCGAAGGGTGCCGGAGTAATCAATCGTTGAAACGTCAGTTGTGGTGCCATCATTGGTCATCTGAAGTGTAAGACTTCCTGTGTACAGTTGTTGTGTGGTCAGATCGTCCTGTGTGCGCGATACGCTGATGGTAATTTCACCAGCTTCGAAAATGCCACTGCTTCCGGTGTTCGTTCGAGTGCCTGATGCAACTGTCATGTTGATGCTGATTCCGGTTTGAATGTTGCTGGTGCTAGAGGTGACCGTTGTCAGCGTCACTGTGTCTCCAGAAACTTCCAGCACGCCGGAAACATTGGTTCCCGTGAGTTCGGTTTCACCATTGGCAACCGCTTCGGTGATTGCATCATCCAACTGCACGATGGTTGTTCGCATCTCTTGGGAAACCAGCGTTGCGATGAGACCTACCTGGTCCGAGTACACGAGATCTGCACCAGAAGCAGTTCCCCCGAAACCAATGGTTGGTGAAACCAGAAGCGTGGAACCCATGGCCTCTGAAAGCCGGTTGATCATGGTTCGACCACGGTCTAAAGCGTCGGTGCTGTTCGGATCTGCCGGTAGCGCGATATTGACATTGCCGTTGCCTGTCTGCTCCAGCAGTGGCACGGATACCTGGCGTGAGGCAAGCGCGCCTGCCAGCACGGGTGATGGGACGGTCAAACTGGACTGATAGCTTGTGCCTCCCACGATAAAAGCATTCAGCGCCCGTGAAAGATAGGTGCCAGTAGCGCGAAGGTTGCCTGTTTCCGTTGGGTTTATCTGGCTGATCATTTGATCCACCACGCTGCGGTAGTCCGCCACGTTGCTGGATTCAATATCAACCTGTCCATGCAGGGAGGCGGAAAACAACGCGAGAGCGAGTGCGGATGTTGGTGTGGATGTCACCGTTGGTAGATCGATCATGTCGATTGAATTGATATCGCTGCCGCTGGTGGATAAACCAGAGGTGAATTCAACAAAACCCAGGGCCTGTCGATTGGCCAATTCGACGGTGTTCGCGTTCAGCGGATTACCGTTGGAAAGGTCCAGCGCCAGTGCCGCGGCAAGATCACTTGCTGCACTGAAGTTAACGTTGATCAAACGATCACCGGTATCCGATTCCGGTGGGTAAGTCGGTGCGAGCGCTCGCAGCGTGAACCCGTCGGGGAGATTATAGGTTTCGCCATAGGCTGCAAAGTTTCCTTCTCGTGTCAGGCAGTCATTGTCACCTTCCTGATCGAAGTCGCAGACAGCGGTTGCCCCCGAACCATCCAATGTCAGGATGAAGGGTGCGGTTATGCCTTCCAGAATTTCGAACTCGGAGAAAACGAGCCGATAGACGCCGTTTGAGTTTGTATTTCTGCCACTGGCGACAACCACATCTTCTCCGTTGGCGTCCTGCACAGAAATCTGTGCACCGCTGATGCCCGCCGCAACGCTCCCCGCAATGCCATCCTGTGGTGGTTCTGGTGGGTCGACGACGATGTTTTCAGATGAATCAGAAGAACCACCGCCGCAGGAAACGAGCAAGAATAAAATGAAAAGAGCACACAGTCGGTTGACAGATAGGTGAGTCATGCCGCAAAAACTAAGACGAGAACTGAAGGGGGTGAGAATACGTGACCCTCATTGGAAAGGCTACTTAACAGGATCCTCTTGGCGATTCGACCCTAACCAATCGCTTACCTGCTCCGCAAGCCAGGTTTTGTCCTCGAGAGAAATGCCGTGTGGGTCAAAACGCCAACGATTGTGAGTACCTACGAGTGGTAACAACTCAGGACGCTCGATACGCAGCAGCCAACTGGTCATCAGCTCACCTGAGCCCCTCGTAAATCCCAGATGTTCAAGATGTTTTTCTACCATAAAGAAAGGCGATTCTCTGCCGGGCAGAATCCAGGTGGCGACGGATTCTGCCTCTTTATCTTCCAGGATGACCTGTTCTGATGTGGCAATACGCCATACCAGTATGAGTACCAGCAGGAACCCAAGAGTGTAAAGTTCCCGTTCATAGTCTTCGATGCTTTGATCGTTCCACCAGAGCTGAAACAGGAACAGATTGTTACCAAAAAAATCCCAGACTGGCTGTAGAAAACCGGCCTGGCCTTCCTCCAGGCTGAGCCATTGTTGTGGCGTAGTGTCTACCGGGATCCATCGATCTCCGATATAAGCGATTGACCATGCGTGTGAATGACGCTGCCTGACGATGTACATCTGCAGATCTTCATTCCACTCCTGTACGGAGTAACCGACCACGTAACGTGCGGGGATGCCCAGATGCCTTAACAACAGTGTGGTTGCACTGGCGAAATATTCACAGTGTCCGGCTCGACCTTCAAGCAGGAAGTGCTTCAGCGGTTCTCGGGCAAGCGCCTGGTTGTCCTGAAACAGCGTATAGCGAAAGTCTGCGAAGAATGACTGCACAAAGGCCAGTGCTTCCTGTTCAGACATTGAGCCCTCGATGATACTGCTGAGTGTCTGCCTGTGTTCTTCTGGAATCTCCAGGTCCATCGGGCCTGCCTGTGAACCGAGATGAATGTTATCGTCATACCTGACTTTATAGTGCGGTGCAGGTATCAGATTTATTCCCTGGATACTCCCGTATAGGGTGGTGGCGATGTCTATGGCCGCAAGTTCGTCGATCTCAACAACCTCCATGGGCACAGGAATGAGCGATCGCTCTTTGTCGAATTCCAGATAAATTTTGGATTGTGGATAGAGACTGATGGGATTCGATCTGACCTCTTCGTTTCCGAACTGCCAGTTGAAGTCATCTACCTGCTCGACGTTTGAGAAGCGAGTGTCGAACACTTCCCAGCCGACGCCGGAAGAGGTGTTGTATGCCGCTTCCATGAGTGTGGATGGGAAGTCTGGTCGCCCGGATTCAGGCTTGATGCGAAAAGCGATCGCGTCGGACAGCTTAAGGCGTCCGACTTTTCCGATCGCAGTTCGTGTCTTAAATGGGTCGGTTCTTTGAGAGATCCAGTTGGCAATCCATAGCTCGGTCTGTTTCTTCAGGCCGAGATGCGCGGTTCTTATTCCCGTGTGCAGCGCAGTTGCGCTTAAGAATATCAGGCACATAGAAAGCAAAACGGCCGGTTTGGGGAAACGGCTCGAGCGAAGGTTAAACAACAGGAAGAAAATGATCATAGCGGCTATGGGATAGTAGTAACTGCCATCGCGATTTAGACCCGCAGCGAGAAGGCATGCGCCCAGAAAAACATAATCCATATCCCAGGACTGCTGCACAGGCTCTTGCTGTCGCCGCAGGCTGTAAAACAGAACGTCCAGTGGCATCCGAGGTGTTGTGCTATAGGCGAGCACCGTCATGAGTGGAAACACCAGGATTGGCATCCACGCCAGCAAAGTGGTGATGAAGTGATATTCCTGGCGATTCAGAAAAAGGAACGCCACCATGCCCACCAAACCGATACTGGTCAGGTCAGCGACCCGGTAGAAATCCTGTTTGGTTAATGCCCACCTGCGGTTGAGGTAGAACCTGGCCTCGAAAATCAGCACCATGGGCGCAGCGAACCACCAGAGTTCAGTTTGAAATCCCCAGAAAAGGATCGTGAGTGCGCCAATGTATCGGAGAGAGGTATCTGTCATAACTCGCTACAGCTTGCCCAAGGCTGCTTCCACATCCGATACGGGCAGCAGGTGATAGTGTTGCGGATAGGTTTTTGTGTCGTTCTCGGGCGTGACGACAAAGATCGCCGTGGGAACCCCCCGGGCTTCCACACTTTGGATGAGCAGCTCTCGGTCTCCGTCCATTTCACCGAAAACAAAGAGACAACCGCTCATGAGTCGTGCTCTTTCTGATAACAGCTCTTCAAACTCTCTTATCGAACCGTTGCTTTGCTCTATCGTCGCCAGTGCCTCCAGCTGCTGCGATGTCTGCGCGTAGCCGCGTCCTGCGGTAATGACCTCTGGACGCGATGTCATAAGGCAGAGGTCCATTAACCCATCCATATTTTCCATATTGGTCAATAGACTTGCGGAAACAGATATGACCTCCTCAAAGATGGCATCTGTCTGCGGGAAGTTATCGATAACCAGAGCCTGTCTGACAAAAAACTCGTCCTGAAATTCCTTCACCACAGGTTTTTCGCGCCTGGCGGAACTCGCCCAATGTATTTTTCTTATTGGATCGCCGTCGCGATAATCACGCAGGGACACAAATTCATCGCTCTCTCCGATGGACCATGTAGAGTTCACGCCGCCCGGTTGAAAGTGTCGGCCACCTTGGAATTCAAGGCGACGAGACACAGCATATCGCTTTGGTAAAACCGTTAGTGTCTCACTGTTGTCGAGTTCAATCGTGCCAAAGTTCAGTCCAAGCGGGTCCGGATGAAGGATCGTGGTTGATTCGAAATAAACAAGTCCTCTGCGCAGTGGGGTAGCGCCAATAGCAGCGTCCGCATGTCCCTTAAGATCGATATCAGGAACGCCTGCTGTTTTCAGAGCGATTCCAGTATTCAGTTTTTGCAGCCAGACAAATCGGTGAAAGCCCAGCCAACGATCGTAGGCATTACGTGTCTCTTCACCGGGTTCCCGCATTCGCTGAAACTGGGCGAGATCCGGCGGAACAATTTTCGGGTTGTCGATCACGCGAAGATCACGTTCAACCCGTTCACCGTCGTTGAAAACAGAAATGTAGTACTCGAAGTCCTCTCCGGCGGTTGCGTACCTTGGCAGGTGCCTGCGAACACTGACTTCGGGTAAAAGAAACTTCAGGCTCAATCGGCTGTAAATCAAGATACAGACGAGTAACGCGAATAACTGGTAAGCAAAAGATAGGTCGGTATCGAGTCCCAGGGCGCCGCAAATTACGGTGCCGGTTTGGAGTAAACGACCTCGGTCTGAGTTCCTCCGAGTAGCACGGCGACTGAGGGTCGTCAGGCGCGTCCAGGTGGGAAAGGCTCTCTCTCGAAGCGTTGCCATATTCAAGCGGGGACTGGCGTGTTTTGCACAATCTCCAGCACGATCTGAGCAGCCTGAGAGCCTGCGTATTGTGAGCTTGTATCGAGCACGAGTCGATGAGCGATCGCGGGTACTGCCAGTTCCTGAATGACATCGGGGGTGACAAAATCTGATCCCTCGATGAGTGATAGTGCCTGTGAGGCTTTCATCAACGTAATGCCAGCACGTGGACTGGCGCCCATGGCGACACCCTGGGCGCCTCGGGTAGCAATCACCAGTTCGACGATGTATCGCTTAAGTTCATCAGAAATCCTGACGTTTGAAACAGCCTCTCTGATCTGCCGAATGTCCTCGGTGGAGATGCAGGACTTCAGATGGTCGATCGGATGATCGTGTCGCTGCGAATCCAAAATTTTTACTTCGTCTTCGGCCGATACGTAACCCAGCTTGAATGACAAGGCGAAGCGGTCCATCTGTGCTTCCGGTAGCGGATAGGTGCCGTGAAATTCGACGGGATTCTGGGTTGCGATAACAAAGAATAGTTCATCCATGGCATAGCGGTCACCTTCGATGCTGACCTGTTGTTCAGCCATAGCCTCAAGAAGGGCAGACTGGGTTCGGGGTGACGCTCGGTTAATTTCATCAGCCAGCAAAATCTGCGTGAAGATGGGGCCGGCTCTGAACCTGAAGTCCTGTGTCTGCTGATCGTAGATAGATACCCCGAGGATGTCGGATGGGAGCAGGTCAGGCGTGAACTGAATTCGTTTGAACGTGGCATCGATAGAGCCCGCCAGCGCTTTGGCCAGGGTCGTTTTGCCGGTGCCGGGAACGTCTTCCAGGAGGACATGCCCGCCAGCAAAGAAGGAGGTGAGTAGCCACTTGATACTCTGGTTATTGCTGCGTATGACACGCTCGATATTATTCCTGAGTTTGCCGGTCAGCGCCTGTTCCTGGCTCGGGTAAATATCAGGCTTGTCAGAAGACATGTGTTCGTCCTTTTCTTACGTCAGCTTCTTGCTTCAGGGCATCTTCACAATTGGGTGGCTAAAAATCAAAGAAGCGTTCAGTATTCCGGCAGCAAATGTCGACTACCATATTGCCCACCAGGCCATAGTCTTCGGGAAGTTCTCCGGCGGTCATCTGCTGGCCTAGGAAATTGCAGAGAACCCGCCGAAAGTATTCGTGCCTGGAAAAAGACAGGAAGCTGCGTGAATCTGTCACCATGCCGACGAACAGGCTGATCAACCCCATGTTTGCCAGGCTGGTAAGTTGTCTTTCTATCCCCGTTTTCTGATCGTTAAACCACCATCCGGAACCAAACTGAATCTTCCCGACGGTTCCGCCGTCTTGAAAAACGCCAGTTAAGGCGGCCAGTGCATCATTATCCTTGGGGTTCAGGTTATAGATAATGGTTGCAGTCAGTTCGTCCTCAGATTCGAGGCGATCCATAAATGCGCTGAGTTTTTCGACCTGTTGATCTGACCCGATGGTGTCGAAGCCGGTATCCGGCCCCAATGTTCGGTAAGCCCGGCTGTTTACGTTACGCAATGCGCCAAGGTGGAACTGTTGGACCCAGCCTTGGTTACGATAAACTTTACACAGCTCGAAGAGAAGATGGCTGCGATACTGGGACAGCTGTTCCCCGTCGACCTCATCACCTGATAGCAAACGCTTCACGACTTCTGTGGAGATGCGTTGATTGAAATCATGATTGAACATCTGAGTCAGGCCGTGATCTGACGCACGGCACCCAGCCTTATCGAATACCTCTGCGCGCTCGGTCAACACGTTGACCAGATCCTGAAAAGAGGCGATGGGTTGTTCAAGACGTGATAACCATGCTCTCAGGTCCGTTGTGCCCGTGAGTCCGAAAGCTGCATCGGGTCGAAAAGTCGGTCTGACAGATAGGACGTCGTTGGTCGCTGCACGGTGAACGTCCACATCATCATTTGGGTCGTCGGTGGTGCAGACAGTTTTCACCGTCCACTGGTTGAGCAGGCCCCGTGGAGAACATGGTTCGGTTGTGAGTTTTTCGTTGCAGTGGTCATAGATGTCCTTTGCGTTGCCGGGACCTAGCAGCTCATCAATGCCAAACGGATTGAGGAGCTCCATGTGAGTCCAGTGATAAAGGGGGTTGCCCAGTGTTTTGGGCACGACAGAAGCCCAAGCGAGGAATTTCTCCTCCGGGGCTGCGTTACCGGTAATCAGCGCCTCATCGATGCCGGCTGCTCGCATAGCGCGCCACTTGTAGTGGTCACCCTCAAGCCAGATTTCCGTGAGATCCCGAAAAGGCTGATTGTCTCTCAGGCGTATGGGATCTAGGTGAGAGTGGTAGTCGTGGATAGGGCAATCCGCGGCATATTCGTGAAAGAGACGCTCTGCGGCATCGCTGCCTAACAGAAAATTTTCGTGAATAAATGATCGCCCCATGTTTATATCATCCTCACACTTGTTGCAGATTAATGGCTATAATCTCGCGGCATTATTACAGTTACTGGACTCCTCCCACTAGGACTTAATTATGGAACAAACCATCGAAGTGCCGAGCGTTGAGCAGGCAAATGAATATGCGGATATGTTGATGGAAATGGCGCTAGCCTACGGTCCCGGGCTTGCCCTGGCGCTGGTCACCTTATTCGTTGGACTCTGGATTATTGGCGCGATCTGTCGCGGCGTAAATGCGGGCTTTGAGCGCAGTGGTATGGAAGTTACCTTGCGATCTTTCCTGAATAGCATGATCAGCATTGGCCTCAAGGTTCTGCTGGTGATCAGTGTTGCCTCCATGGTCGGCATTGAAACTACATCGTTCATCGCAGTGCTGGGTGCCGCCGGTCTGGCCGTTGGCCTCGCCTTGCAAGGCTCACTTGCGAACTTCGCGGGTGGTGTGTTGATCCTGATCTTCCGCCCATACAAAGTTGGCGATGTCATTAATGCAGCGGGTGTGACCGGCAGTGTGAATCGGATCGAGATCTTCAGCACGATTCTGACGACGCCCGATAACAAGACGATCATTGTGCCCAATGGTGCGGTATCCAATGGCGCGATTACCAACTTTTCAACCCAAGATACGCGTCGCGTGGACATCGTTTTTGGTATTGGATACGACGATGATCTTAAGAAAGGTAAGCAGATCCTTGCGGATCTCATCAATGCTGATGACCGCATCCTCAAAGATCCGGAGCCGCAGATTGTGATCTCCAATCTCGGTGACAGCGCTGTTGATATCACCACCCGTTCCTGGGTTAACGCAGCTGATTACTGGGGCGTCTACTTTGACCTGTTAGAGAACGGCAAACTGGCGTTGGACGAAAACGGAATTTCTATCCCCTATCCTCAGACAGACGTTCACCTCCACAAGGTAGACTAAGTCCTCTTCGTATCATCCTCGGCAGTTAAATAGCCGAGGATGAACGTTGCCAGTAGCGCACCGATAATCTGTGCACCGATGAAGGCAGGGACATCCGGCATGTGAATGCCACTGAACGTATCCGTCATGGACCTGGCAATGGTCACCGCTGGGTTTGCAAAAGAAGTTGATGCAGTAAACCAGTAACCTGCCGTGATATAGAGTCCTACGGCGTAAGGTATGGCGTCAGCTCGAGTTTTCAGACAGCCCAGAATGGCCATCAGCAGACCAAAAGTTGCGACGCCCTCGGCTATCCATTGACCGGTTCCTGTTCGCTCTGTTGTTGAGAGTTGAAACACATCCTGGCCGAACATGATGTGCGCCATCATGACGCCCGCAACACCGGCAGGAATCTGGATGAGAATATAGAGACCGGCTTCCGGCAGAGATATTTCTTTGCGAATCAAAAAGGCGATGGTTACAGCTGGATTGAAATGAGCGCCTGAGATGGGTCCGAACACCAGGATCAGAACAACGAGGATAGCCCCGGTGGCAATGGTGTTTCCCAGCAAGGCGATGGCGACATTACCACCTGACAGGGTTTCGCCCATGATGCCCGAACCAACGACAGTGGCCAGTAGAAAGACAGTGCCAAGGGCTTCTGCAAATAGTCGCTTTTTCATGTCTGCGTCTCGTTTTCGATAGCCTGGTAAAGGCTGTTCACAAGGTTGGAATAACGTCTCGGACCGTCGCTATCCAATTGATTCATCACGTAGGTAAAGGCAATGTTGTTGGCTGGATCAGCAAAACCAACGGACCCGCCGGTCCCAGAGTGACCATAGGCGCCCGCGTTGGGGCCACAGTAGCAGTCTCCACAATTCAAGATGAAACCGCCGCGCGAGCGTCTGATTTTGCGTCCTAGGGTCATATCCGTTTCACCGCGGGTCAGTTCCCTCGTAGCGGAGGCCACAACCGATTTGGAAGTCAGCCCGTTGTTAAGAAAGGCATTAAAGCATGTCGCAACGCCCTTAGCCGTGGCATGTATATTGGAGGCAGGGATTTCGGCTTTTCGCCATTCGGTGGAACAAACATCTTTAAAGGGTGTGAGAATGGGATCATTGCTTCGCAGTCTATCGGACGTTGAGTCTCCTCTCTCCCTCTTGGTGAGTATCTTTCTTGCATGATTAGGTCCAATCAGGTCGGCGCATCGGGAGATTTCTGAGTCCTCAAGTCCCAGGTGGACGTCTGCCTTCAGGGGACCTGTGATTCTCTCGCGGATGTATGCACCGAGGGTCTCTCCCTTTATCCTTCGGACGATTTCTCCTGCGATAAATCCCCAGGTAATCGCGTGATAGCCAAATCCGTCTCGGGGAGGCCATGCAGGTGATTGGCTCGCGATGTTGAAGGTGGCGACTTGCCAGTCGTAGAGCGCTTTTGTCTCGATGGCTGGTTGAAACGTATAGAGTCCGGTCCGGTGGGACAGTGCATCGGCGACGGTGATGTCGAATTTTTGCTCTGCGCCGAATTCCGGCCAGTACTCCGTCATCGGAGCGTGATAGTCAAGCAACCCATCCTCGACGAGACATGCCAGTGCGATAGCGGTAATGCCCTTGCTGGTGGAATAGACATTGACCAGCGTGTCTGGGTGCCAGGGATGGCTGCATCCCCGATCTGTAAATCCTCCCCACAGGTCGATAACCAATTCACCATTCCGGTAAACAGCCAGTGAGGCGCCTACCTCGATGTCTCCCCAAAGATTTTTGAACGTCTCGTAGACCGGTTCAAGTCCAGGCTGAACGTATCCGTCGATGACCGGAGCGGGCATTCACTTTCCTTGTAGGGTTATATGAGGGTCTGTTCGAAAGAGGTGATACTATCATTCCTTTACAGCAGTAAGTGTTGCGAGGTGTTAAACCATGCCCAGATTGAGACAAGTAAGTCGCGGAGACGCGGATAAATCTCTTTTACCTGTTTATGAAGCCCTGTTTGGAGACAGAGATCCTGTTGCGGAGCCTGGCACCGCCACAGGTACACCCGGGAACTGGTGGACAGTGTTTGCGCTTGTACCCGAATGTTTTCACCATGCGGTTGAAGGTTTTCAGTTTTACCGCTCGAAACAACGAAAACTGTCACCGAAATTGCGTGAACTTGGACAGGCCCGGGCAGGTTTTGCACGGGGGAGTCAGTTCGTATTCTCGCAGCATTGTAAGGCGCTTCGCGGCGCGGGTTTTACGGAAGAGCAGATCAGTGCAATACCAAGCTGGGCCAGCAGTGATTGTTTTGATGAGTTGGAAAGAGCCGTGCTGGCTTATACGGATGATCTGGTTCTATCAGGCGGTCGTGTGCCGGACGGCACCTTTGAGATTCTGAAGAAGTATTTGTCTGATGAGGAAATTCTGGAGTTCACCTACATCACCTGCACCTATGAGATGCATGCCACCATGTGTCGGGCGCTACGTTTGGAATATGACGATGTGGATGAGAGAGTCGTTGAGATTCCTATTCCGGATGGCGAAACCCGCAACATCGATTTTATGCGCGCTGTTGATTCCAACAAGAAACAGGACGACTGATACCGGTGTTTGAAGTTCGGCTGTCGCGCATTCAAGCGTTAAGTGACTCAACCCGGGATTTCCAATTTATTCGGGAAGATGGAGAACACCTCGATTATGTGCCGGGTCAGTTTTATCGTTTCGTCTTTGAAGATCTGGATGGTGAGTTTGAAAGAAGTTACAGCCTATGTAATTTCGACGAACTTTATGGCGATACGCTGGATCTCGTCATCTCGAAAGTCGAGGGAGGGCGAGCAACTCGTTTGCTCTTCGACTGCGAAGAAGGTCTGACTGCGCAAGTCACCGGTCCATTCGGGCGTCTGGTTCTGCCGGATGAGAACCCGGGCCGACTCATCATGGTGGCGACAAGTGTCGGGCTTGCGCCTTTTATGCCAATGCTGAAGGCGCTTGAAACGCGAGATATGAACAAAGTCGTGCTGCTGCTCGGTGTTCGTGACCACACAGAGTTCATCTACGGTGATCTGCTCCGGCAATACGCGCAGGCGCATGACTATTTCGAGGTAAGGTTCTGCATCTCGAGAGAACCGCCGAGGGCGCCGGATGAATGCTCGGGTTATGTGACTGAGCAACTGAAGGCGCTTGATCCTGTTGCTGATACTGACCACCTGTTGCTGTGTGGTAATCCCGCAATGATCGACGATGCCTGGGGCTATCTGAAAGAGAAAAATTTCAGGCCAAAGAAAGTTGTTCGCGAAAAGTATGTTTTTGCCCGTGAAAAAAAGACGGCGAAAGCGCTGACCGAAGATCAGAAAAAGCTGATCCATGAGAAAATGAAAAAATATAGCTGACCGTCAAGTCTCAGGATGAAAGCACCAGTGCCAGGGTTCGTAGTCGATACCGGCGGTGTTGTCTTTCGGATAACTCATGCGAAAACCAAAACTGGCGGCATGTGTCGACAGCCAGTCAAACGCGGGATGGTTTTCGAAACTTTCTTCGAGAGGAGTGTCATCGCCAGCATGTAGATCCAAGGCTCTGCCGGTGTGGTGTTCGCTATGTCCTGGCATCGCATTGACGCAAAGAATGTCCTCGATGTCCCGACCTTCTTCGATTTTCTTTTGAATCAGATCACACTGATAGTCCACCGAGCGGTGCGCTGATACCAGCTTGAGTTCGATACTATCTTGTGCCGCCGAAGTCCGCATCTGCTTCCAGGCGGCATAAGTTTCGGCTGTCATTTTTTGTGGTCGACCGAAAATGTCCTCGCCAGCGTCCACCAGGTCCATTGCTTCCGCGTATTCCGGCATGATGCACGCGCCCTCCATTGCCTCGGTGATGCCGAGCGAACGAAGTTTTTTCGATAGATCCTCGCGATTCATAGCGTAAACAGACCGATGATCAGGGCGACAGCAAGTCCAAAGCTGACAAGTACTGCATAACATAGCCACAAAAATACGAATTTAAATAGCGTAATCGCGGTCGATTGAGCAAATACCGTCTTGAGACTGAGGAACATATAAACGGGAATCCAGAGCAGCAGCAAAGAATCGATGGGTTCCGTCACCAGGCCAACCGGTGTTTGATCCATCAGATCCAGTACGCTGGATAACATCAGTGCGATAAACATGAAACAGTGGTTGTGTACGGCCAGTAGCAGATGTTCCGCGTAATAAACGCCGCTGCCGATATAGGTGATCTTCAGGAATATGGCGAACAGCGGTAGCATGAAGAACATCACTGCCGACATATAGTCCATCAGCTCGCGATACAGTTCCGTGGGTTCCTGCTTGGCCAGGGCAACGCTTTTCCTAAGCTGTTTCTCGAGTCGTT
Organism: Pseudomonadales bacterium; assembly: GCA_017642855.1. Taxonomy (GTDB): domain Bacteria; phylum Pseudomonadota; class Gammaproteobacteria; order Pseudomonadales; family Azotimanducaceae; genus UBA9659. The sequence goes on along the minus strand of JAEPOO010000003.1, from coordinate 78,703 downwards.
TCTCGAGCGCCTGGTTCTTCTCTTCCGTCAGCCAGTCCAGCTTGATGGAGGAGAAATCGTCACCAAATTCGTCTTCCAGTGAATCGTCATCCTCTTCGATCACCTCAATGTCTGTGTCTGATAGATTCAGCGCCTCGTTGATTTCTGTCAGGGTTGGCATCAACACGAAGAACAAAAAACTGATGATCAGGTAAAGGCGAATGGGTGGACTGTACCTGGCGCGTCTGCCTTCAAAATATTCGTGGGTCAGAAAACCTGGTTTGAACATCAGTGCCCGCAGGGTCTGCACAACCCGTGAGTCCAGGCGTATAACGTCATCCAGCAACTCGCCGGTCAGCGTCCAGATCTGTTTGTTCAGATTCTTTTGCGACTGGCCGCATGTCGAGCAGAAGGGACCATCGACGACCGTATTACAGTTAGGGCAGGTAGCTGCTTGCATACCGGCATTCTAATGCATCGAGAGTTCTCTGATGGTTTTTTCAGAGGTTTCATCCGCAGGTAAGAACGCTTCGATCTTCAGTTGCTGCAGAGTCACATCGTGTGGATTGCCAAAGGTGCTGACCATGAAGAAAAGGCTGATCGAGAAATCCTTCGATTGAAGGTCCATGGAGAGACAAGGCTTGGACGGTGTAGTTGTGTCGGTCGGACCAAACGTCAGCGTAGTCTGTCAGCTTGTCCAGGGGGTGGCACGCAGCTCCTGTTTGAGTCCTCGAACGAAATCACTGACAAAGCCTGACCAGTTGCTAATGTCGGGTTTCAATCCATCGGGATGCATCACCAGACGAACCAAATTCTGTTCACCAGGGTCATCGATTTTTGCCCAGACGGTAGTGGGATCTATAAACTGGGCGAACAGTTTCAGCTTTGCTTCGTGCTTCATCAACAGGTTCCAGCTCCGCACGACGCCCAGGCAGGGATAAGGTTCATGATGTTTCAACATACCTCCAGTGCGTGTCTGGCCTGAGCAAGATTGGCGCCATCCAATGGCGCCTCCTGATTGACAAGCGTGAAGCCAGCACTCACGAGAAGACTGTTTCTTTCCTGGCGCGGGATATCCAGGCTTGCTGAGCGCTTGATGACCATTTCCCGGCTTGGGGATGAGCGTCCGGATTCGAGAAAACTGAGATGTCACTGTGAAATATCCGCGGATACCGACAGATCACATTGGCTGAGTTTTCGCAGCTTGCGTCAGGATCTCAGCAGATCCTGGAACCTTGGATTTTGTTCGCAGAGTACCGCTTGACTCACTGGTCTGATCCCCGACGATTGAAAACAGGACCCAGGAAGCGCAGTGCGTGAATAAGTTCTATTAACGTGGAGTTAATATCAATCGGTCTGAATCACCAGACAGCCTGTGCGGCTGCCAGGCTGCTCCAGGTAGACGTTGCAGACGCGCTGGGCGGACTGCTGGTCGGAAAATGGTCCGATCTGTACGCGCCACACGGCTTTGCCCTGTGAAGTTCCCGGTCTGAAGATAGGTTGGTAATTCTTGAGCAGATTTTCGTTGTTTTGCACTACCAGGCCCCAGAGATTTCGGGCGGATTCCATGCTGCCCATCGCGCCCAGCTGGATTCGGAAGACCTGCAGGGACGTGTCGACGATGTCTGTTTCTTCAAAGCGAATCTGATTGGGCAGGCGAAGATTCCAGTTCTGAGACCAGGGGATGGGTTCGCTCGACAGTGATGCCAGATACACGTCACCGCGAATTTCAGCGAGTTTATCGAGAGCCCTCTCGAAACCGGCGTCAGCGGCGCGTTGTAGCCACTGAGATGCCTGTTTGGGGTCTGGATCAACACCATTGCCATCGGCGAGCATGGCGCCAACATTGTACTGGGCTGGTGGATAGCCCTGTTCAGCGGCTTTCAGGTACCATTCATACGCTTTGGAGGCGTCAACAGGAACGCTTTCACCATACTTGTACATGATGGCAAGCACGGTCTGGGAGCGCGCGTCACCCGCTTCAGCGAGCGTTGAGAACTCTTCGAACGCGGCTCTGTAGTCCTGATTCTGATATGACTGAGACGCTGATTCGAAGTCAGCGAGCGCGAAAAACGGCAGAAACAGCAGTATCTGGCTTGGTATTCGTATATTCATGAATCGGGCGTTATCCTAGCACGGACCGCAGGGTCAAATAGTTTTGAACCATTCGTGCCCTAAGACAGACTAATTTTTGTATGTCGATTCATGAGCTGACGACAAGCCGCGGTCCGGAAGACGCGGAAAATCTGAAACTGCTGCAACAAGTGGCGGTTAAGGATCGTGCGGCGTTTGAGATTTTGTACCGCAAGTTCCACCCGCAGTTAACCCGATACCTCATGCGCATCATACGAAGACCTGAACTGGTGGAGGAAGTCGTTTCGGATACTTTGTTTGTGGTCTGGGAGAAAGCGACCCAGTTCCAGGGGCGCTCACGAGTGTCAACCTGGGTCACCGGGATCGCTTATCTCAAGGGTATCAAGGCGCTGGATCGACTGAAAACCATGCCGGAACAGCATGCGGACGCATTGAATGAGTATGACGCGGCAGATGAATCTGACCTGATCAATCGGATTGGTTTGCAGCAATGGTTGAAGAACGGGTTGGACCAGATATCTCCGGATCAACGCTCGGTGGTGGAGCTGACTTACTTTTCAGGTTACTCCTATCAGGAGATAGCGGATATCATGGGCTGTCCAGTGAATACCGTAAAGACGAGAATGTTTCACGCTCGTCGCAGACTTGCGAGCCTTCTGCCTTCGCTTGAAGCGGCTGTTGCAGAGCCTGGAAACGTTCGGGAGAACGAAGGTGGAATGTTATCGTTGGGGGAGAGCGAAAACCTTGAATAGGAAGAAACAACACGAGCAAACAGTCGCTTTGCTGCCGTGGTTTGTGAACGACACGCTGGATCAGAAAGAGCGGGAACAGGTGCTCAAACACCTGGCAGGCTGTGAGGGTTGTCGACTGGAGCGGGACCGTCTTATCGATCTGCAAAAGATGATCAGGGAAGGTGAAGTCGTAGACGGCGATGTTGAGTTTTCCTTGAAGCGAACCATGAAGCGAATCGATGAGGCGGAAAGAAACCGCCGTAGCGTTGAAGAGGTTGCCACCAATCACCGAAGACAGAAGCGTTTCTTTGTCTCTATGGCAATGGCCGCAGGACTGTCAATGTTCCTTGTTGGGATGGCGGTACTCGTTGGAAATCCTGACGAACCGCTCGAATATCAAACGTTGACAGCAGACGCACCGGGACAGGGGAGCACTCGGCAGATGCAAATCGGTTTTGTCGACCCGATTCCCGCGGCAACACTGAGACAGGCGTTAATAGAAACAGAATCCAATATTGTCAGCGGGCCCGATCGGCAGGGTGTCTATCTGCTCGAAGTGAACGTGCCCGGTAATGTCAGTCAGGAGGTGTTCCTCCGTCGTATTCAGGATATCGAAGGCGTTAAACATGCAGCGTTTACCCCTTAAAGCGTCCTTTCTGATGTTTCTGGCAGTCCTGCTCTCAGGGTGTGCCAGTCAGCCCGAGGCGCTGTCTCCGGAAGAAGCCTTCACGCGTAATGTGCTTTTCACGATACCTCTGGATTCGGCAGGGTCACCCTCACAGGTCTCTTCAAGTTTTGCTGCAACAGGGCAGTCGACAGGTTCACAAAACCTGATTCAGGCGGTGTTGAAGTTTCACGGCTTGACTAAAGTGTCCCAGTTTTCACTTCAGACGCTGAATGTCGAGGCAGTCGTTGCGGATATCGGTCCCGAGAAGGAATTGCAGGATGTTGTGAATGCACTTTCCCGCGATCAGAGAGTCGAGTCCGTGCAAACCGTCAAGCCCTTTAAGTTGATGGCGTACAACGATCCTTATTTCGAGCTTCAGGCGACGGTTAATGGTGATCACATCGATGCGATCCATCGGTCCTCAACGGGCAAGAATGTCACCGTTGGCATCATTGATACGGGTGTGGATCGCCAGCATCCCGAACTGGTGGATAGAATTGTATATACGCGAAACCTGGTGACTCATGATCAGGAAGCCTTCGACATGGATGAACATGGAACGGCTGTTGCCGGTATCATTGCATCAGCAGCCAACAACGATGTGGGGATTGTGGGCGTCGCGCCAGATGTCCAGTTAATGGTGTTCAAAGCCTGCCATCAGGAAGCATCAACCCGGCGCACCAGCTGCGATTCGGTTTCCATTATCAAGGCTCTGGGAGATGTGTTGGTGCAGCAACCGGATATTCTCAACCTGAGTCTTTCCGGTCCTGCTGACGGTGTTATCGCCAGATTATTGCACCGAGCTTATGAGCAGGGCATGATTTTGGTGGCAGCAGTCGATGAATCTGTAGGCGAACAGGGGTCTTTTCCAGCGAATCTGCCAGAAGTTATTCCCGTCGGCACAGCCATCAGCGAGCTGGAAGATGTAGGCTGGGCACTGCGCGCGCCAGGCACCGATATGTTGACGACTGCTCCGGGCTCGACCTATGGATTCAAGTCAGGCAGTTCTATTGCGAGCGCTTATGTTTCTGGGATTGTGGCGCTGATGAAAGAACGAGAACCTGGTCTGTCAGCGGATCAGGCTCGTGATTACCTCAAGACCACAAGTCGATCAGACGACAGTAACCGTGCGGTAGTCGATATGTGTGCCGCACTTCGCGAAACTGCCGGGACACAGGTGCAGTGTGGTCCGATGCCGGCGATTGCTCAGTCAGCGCCGTAGGTTTGGGTCAGGTGACTGACCGTCGCAAAAAATTCATCTCGGGTTTCATCCAGAATCTCTGAAACCGGCTTCACACTGTCAATTCTCCCCGCGACCTGACCCGACAGTGGAATGGCTGCTTCCATATCTCCACCGAAATAAAGATCAAGAGCAGCGCCGAACTCAGCCATGGCGTTGGTTTCAGGATCACGCTCCAGGCGGCTCGTTCGATCAGTTCGGAGTGCGCGAAGTGCCGGTGAGTGAAACTTATTGAGAAAAACCGTTCCGGTTTCTTTCGCATCCACAATGGCGTCTTTCCAGTTCTGGTGAACCGGTGATTCAGCTGCAGACACCATGCGAGTTCCCATCTGAATACCTTCAGCGCCTAGAGAGAAAGCCGCAGCCATGGTTTTGCCGTCAACAAAACCGCCGGCGGCAACAATGGGTACATCCACTCTGGATCGGACCAGTGGTAATAGCACCATCGAGGCAACGTCATTGGGGTTCTTGAATCCGCCACCTTCACCGCCCTCAACAATCAGACCATCCACGCCGGCATCGACTGCTTTCAGCGCCGCGTCCAAAGTCGGTACCACGTGAAAAACCGTGAGGCCGCCGGCCTTTAGGTCAGCGGTATATCTTGTAGGGCTGCCAGCGGAAGTTGTGACAAATTTGACGCCCTGGTCGATGACAAACTGCGCGATGTTCGGATCCCTGACAAAAGCCTGTGCGATGTTGACGCCAAAAGGTTTGTCGGTGAGATCTTTCATCTTTCGAATCTCATCCTTGATGGTGTCCAGTTCACCAGAAGAGGTTTCGATGATGCCCATGCCACCTGCATTACTGACGGCGGACGCGAGTTTTGATCTGGCTATCCATCCCATTGGGGCCTGGATGATCGGCAGCTCAACGCCAAGCATTTCTGTGACGCGGTTTCTAAATTCCATGGTTCCCCCTTGGGATTCGGTTAGCAGCGGCGCTCGTAAACGCGGTAAGTATAGTCAATGTTAGATTTGTAGCCTGTTTCGCTGACCAGTTTGAAGTTATCAGGCAACTCGGGAAAGTACACGTCGCCTTCCGCCAGCGTATGGATGGTGGTCAGGTGAAGGGTGTCGGCGAAAGGCAGAGCCAGCGCATAGAGTTCACCGCCACCAGCGACGAACGTTGGTCGGTCCAGACCCTCCGCGAGTTCCAGCGCAACCTCCATCGAGTCTGCGGTATGGCAGTTCTCCGCTGTGTATTCCGGGTTCCGTGTGACGATGATGGTTTCGCGATCGGGCAGCGGTCGACCGATAGATTCAAAAGTTTTTCGACCCATGATCAGCGCGCCACCCATGGTGACCTTTTTGAACAGGGCCTGCTCACCTTTTACCTTCCAGGGAATGTCCGGACCGTTTCCGATGACACGGTTTTCTGATTGGGCCGCGATCAGCGCGAGCTTCACATCTGCTCCACGGTTTGTATGCCCAGCAAACCCAGCCCATGTCGTAGCGTTCGAGCGCTCAAGTCGCAGAGTCGCAGCCTGGAGTCGCGAATCTCGTCCGTAGCCTTTAATACTGGACAGGATTCGTAGAAAGACATGAATAACTGTGAAAGTTCGAACAGATAGTTGCAGAGAATGTTTGCCTGATAATCCTCGGTGACCGACTCGAGCGTTTCAGGGTACTGAAGGAGCTTAAGCGCCAGTGAAACTTCTGCAGTTTGGTTCAACATGATTGCCTGCTTCAGGTTCGCCGGATCCACGTCTGCTCTTCGGAAGATGCTCTTAATACGGGTGTACGCGTACTGAAGATAAGGCGCAGTGTTACCTTCGAAAGACAGCATGGTGTCCCAGTCGAAGATATAGTCTGTGGTTCTGTTTTTGCTGAGTTCAGCATATTTAATGGCACCAATACCGACGATGCGTGCGATGTTTTGTTTTTCATCGTTTGTCAGATCTGGATTTTTGTCGCCAATCAGCGTCAAAGCCCGGTTGATCGCTTCTTCAGCGACATCGGCAAGTTTTACTGCGCCACCGTCCCGTGTTTTAAAGGGACGGCCTTCTTTATTCAGGATAGTGCCGAAAGGCACATGAACAAAGTTCTGTTCTTCCGTGATGTATCCAGCTTTTCTTGCGATCGCGTACAGCTGATTCAAGTGCAAAGCTTGTCTGCCATCTACGAAGTAGAGCGCCTGGTTCACTTTTAGATCCTGGCCTCGATACTTGGCGGCAGCAATGTCCGTCGCCATATAGGGGTAGCCGCCATCTGACTTCTGCACAATGGCGGGAATCGGGTCGCCATCTTTACCAACAAACTCGTCCAGGAAAACACAACGTGCCCCCTCGGAAATGGTGATCAACCCTTTTTCGTCAAGCTCGGAGAGTGTCCCCTCGAGCATATTGTTGTAAGCACTTTCTGCTTTGACGTCACCTGGTGTCAGTGAAATGTCCAGAAGGTCATAGATTGCCTGGCAATGCTTGATCGATTCTTCGATGAATCTCGACCAGAGATCGAGGCATTTCTCATCACCTGATTGCAGCTTAACGACGAATTCTCTTGCGGTCGCAGCAAAGGCCTCGTCTGATTTAAACAGCGCGGAAGCACTTTGGTAGAAGATTTCAAGGTCCTTAAGTTCTGTTGCCAGCTGCGCACCTTCGGCATCCAGCTTATCCATGTAAGCGAGTAGACTGCCAAACTGAGCGCCCCAGTCCCCAACGTGGTTGGCACGTACAACATCATGGCCGAGAAATTCCAACAGGCGAACGGCCGCGTCACCGATTGCAGTGGATCGCAGGTGGCCGATGTGCATCTCTTTCGCGAGGTTCGGCGAAGAGTAATCAATGAGGATCTTTTCCGGCTGGGATGTGGCGACGCCGAGTCGATCGTCTCCAATCATGGTTTCCAGTTCCGCGCTCAGAAACGCCTGATTGAGACTGAGATTAATGAATCCGGGTCCAGCGATTTCCATCGTCAGGATGTTGCTCAGGTCCCCCTGTTGCACCTGTTCCACGACCTTTTCAGCCAGTTCGCGGGGATTAGTCCGCGCCTTCTTGGCGGCGCCCATGATGCCGTTGACCTGATAATGGCCGAACTCCGCCTTTGATGCTTGTTTAACAACAGCCGGAGCGTCAGTATGCCCAAGCGCAGTGAGTGTGCGCTCGAACTCGGTGTCGAGTTGTTTCTTGAGATTCATGCCTGGTTTGGGACCCGCGAGAGGTCGAATATGTTAGCCAAAATCGAGTTTCAGGTCTAACGAGCCTAGGAAGCGATTTTTGTTTGAGGCTGAGGGGTGTTTCCATCGTCGAGTACAGCTCTTACCTGGGCCCGCAACATGTCTGTGCCGTAGGGTTTGGGGATAATAGGTAGGCTCAGATCCTCTATGAATTTCGTCTGGAGGCTGTCAGCGGCGTAGCCGCTGGTGAAGATGATGGGCGCATCCGGATACTTGGCTTGAATTCGCTCAGCAGCATCTCTGCCTCCCAGCTTTGGCATCACCACATCCATAATGACCAGATCGATATCTTCTGCGTGCTGCGCATAGACGTTAACTCCCTCTTCTCCATCAGCAGCTTTTAGAACGCGGTAGCCAGCCCGGGTAAGAATGAGATTCGCCAGCTCCCTGACCTGTTCATTGTCCTCGACGATCAGGATAGTCTCGTGTCCGCCGGGTACAGCGGGTCTTTCTTGTTCTGTTTGGTTGGCGTTGGATTTGGCCGTTGGAAGATGGATCTGGAATCGAGTGCCAACGCCGAGGGTTGATTCAACTTTGATAAAGCCGTGGTGTTGCTCGACGATGCCGAATACAACGGCGAGACCAAGTCCGGTACCACTGCCCTCTGGTTTTGTTGTGTAGAAGGGTTCGAAGATGTGCGCCAGAACCTCGTCATCCATACCGCTGCCAGTGTCACTCACCTCGATGACCAAAAGATCTGACTGTGTACCCTGGCCGGAACTCAGCTGAACAGAGATTCTTCCGCCAGAAACCATCGCATCCCGCGCATTCACGGCAAGATTGATGAGGACCTGCTCCAACTGCGTTGGGTCCGCGTGAAGATAGGTATCGGTGACCGTGCTGTTAAACTCGATTTCGATATTGCCGGGTAACAATCGAGTGATCATTTCCTGAACCCCTTGAATGAGCTCGTTAGCCTCGACCAGCTTTGGTTCGATGACCTGGCGTCGGCTAAACGTCAGGAGTTTTTGCGTCATTTCGGTGCCGCGATCACCTGCCTTTTTGATTTCGCTCAGGTAGTTGTTCAGTTTCTCAGGGTTGCCGGCCTGCATCGCCAGATCCGCGTATCCCAAAATGGCGATCAGCAGATTGTTAAAGTCATGGGCGATACCACCCGAGAGTTGGCCAATCGACTCCATCTTTTGTGATGCCTGGAGTTGCAACTCCAGGGCTTCACGTTCCTTTTCGATCCGGCGCCTTAAGCTGACGTCCCGGATGATGCAGGTTTTGTACTGCTGGTCTTTCAGCTTGTGAGATGAAACGGAAACTTCCAGCGGAACAAGGTTTCGGTCCCGCCGTATGCCCTGTACATCCATGCCTGATATCACTTTGTTGCTGTCCGTGTGATGATAAATTTGGCGAAGCCGGTTGGTTCCAAGTGTTTCCGGGATCAGATCTTTGATGCTCATGCCGATGATGTCGGGGAGGTTGTAACCGAAGAGCTGTGATGATTCCGGGTTAGCATAGGTGATCTGAAAATTTTCGTTAAACGTCAGGATGGCGTCTGGTGCGGAATCCGTGATGGTTTGGAAACTGCTTACCCTCTGGGAGAGCTCCTCCTCGAGGCGCAGCTGATCGGATATGTCGCTGCCGATAAAGATTACAACGTCGAGTCCGTCAAACTGACTGATGACGGGTTGAACCCGCAGGCTGATCTCGGAACCACGAACCCCTCGAACCACTAAGTCGAACGGTGCAATCTGATCCAGTTTCCTGTCTACCAGGGTAGAAACGGCTTCGGTGAGTGCGTTGTGGTCCTTGGTGCTCAGCATCGCTTTAAAGTCGATGTCATTGCTATCGACACCAAAGGTTTTTCGACAAGAAGGGCTGGCATAAGTTATCTCGCCCTGCGCATTGACCACCCATATCACATCAGAGATAAATTCGGCAATCATGGCGGAGTCCTCCAGCTTCAGGTCGCTGTCCCCGACCGCAGTCCTGTCAGCGAACGTCATGCTGGCAGTTTTCCTTTGCAGCTCGTTATAGGCGTTAAGGATGACGGAGAACTCACGGGCGATAACAAAATAGCTGCGCCACCAGTGATAGATCCGCCGCATCCTGGTAACCAGCCACCCTCTGTCTTCATAGTCGACGGTGTATATTGCGCCATCCGGTGTGGACTTCATGGTGACCGAGGCGCGTGGTAGTCCCATGGCTTCTGTCAGACCTTCCATCTGTCCTGACAGAATGGACAGGTAGGGATAACAGGTTGGCAACCCCTCCCTGATTTTGACTTTTATCGTGAGGTGAGCGGCACCCATGAACTCAACCTCGGTATCGAAAGGAAACTGCCGTTGGTAGAGTCCCGAATAACCCCAGGTCGCGAGGAACTGATCCTTAGCGCCTAAAGTAACCAGACCAATACTCGCCTGTAGTTTGAATATCCCAGATTTCCAGAAATCTCTTCCGACAGCCCGAAGGTCATACTCATCGAGGAACTTGCCCATGTTTGAGACAACATCTGCAAAATCGTTCCAATGCAGGAAACCATCAGGATTGGAAAGCTCCCTTTCTTTAGCCTTAGTGCCTCTCAACACTTGACGTAGCTGGATTTTTCGAGACTCGCATAACACAAAAATCCAGGACAGGTGAGCGCAGGAAATATATTCGTTGTTATTGTGCATTTGGCCGTTCGCGTTGTGGCCTCAGTCAACGGATGAGTCAGTATTTAAGAACCGTGACTAGCGGTCAAGACCGGTTAAGGAGCTGTCGTGCCAGCGCATTCAGTTCGGGGTATTCTGCAATTTCCGTGCGGCCGGTATTGGACAGTTTGTAAATGCCTCTCGCCTCGCGTTCAAACCAACCGTAGATGTTTCGAGAGAGAATAGATTGAGTTTTCTCGCCGGCCAGTTGTCGCAGGTCTGACACTGTTGTCGGTCCTTGAATCATGAGCAAATTGGCAAGTGTGACCGCACTTTCACGGTATGCCGTATATACCGGTATGCCCGTCGAACCACCGACATTTCTCTGCAGAGTTCTGCCTGCGATTTCCTTGAGCAGTTGATCTCTGCGTCGTTGATTGATCTTCCCTTTGAAGTCAGGTGTTAGCCTGATGTTGGCGGCGTATCTTAAAGGGCTCTGGTAAACGGTGATCAGTCCCAGCCCCAGTCTTTTGACGACTTTCTGTTGAGCCCGGAAACGTTTTCCTCCAGGTTTAGATGGCTCGGGGATCGCGATGAATACCTCCCGCGTCAGGCTTTGCCTGTCCACGGCTTGTGTGAGCAACGTCATATTGAGTGACTTCTTCAATTCGATGACGATGAGTTGACTGTCTTTAAGAGCGACCACATCACAATGATTCACCTCCGCTGCGACCTCGAATCCCTTTGTTTCAAAGTGATGTCTGACGGGTTCGAAGAGCTCGGTCTCTTTCAAGCGGGGCTCGTGATTCAAGCGTCAGCTGACCGCAATCGGTCTGCCAGTTTCTGGTGAAATCCCATGAATGAACCATTGCTCATGATGACAATGTGCACCGATTCCGAAGAGCTGGCTTCTTTCAAGGCCTGCTCAATGAGGCCATCCAGATCACTCGTCAGGTGTGATCGATCGGTTTGCATGGCAGTCATATCCCATTTCACGTTGGTGCCCTGATACCAGTAAACCACGTCCGCCTTGTCTGCACTGGCCAGCAATGTTTGTTCGTGAATGCCAAGTTTCATGGTGTGTGAAGCGGGTTCGATCATGGCGATGATCCGGTCATCGCCACATCGGTTACGTAATCCTTCCAGGGTTGTAGCGATCTCGGTGGGATGATGTGCAAAGTCATCGTAAACCCTCAGGTCGGAGCGCTCATAGATGACTTCCATACGCCGTTTGACGCCCTGAAACAGCGAGAGTGCCTCGCAGGACACATCGACGCTGACGCCTGCATGGCGTGCTGCCGCGATTGCAGCGAGGGCATTGTGGATATTGTGTTTACCGGTGAGATTCCAGGAAATGGAACCTTTGTTTTTATCATCCAGAACCACGTCAAAGGAACCGTCGTTATTTTCAAGCGCGTGAAGTTGTCCGCTGCCGATCGCGAGCGTGGGCGTCCAGCAACCGCGACTTATAACATCTGTTAGATTGTTGTCACTCTCGGGGAAAATCACCAGGCCCTCTCCGGGAATAGAACGAAGCAGCAGATGGAACTGGGTCTTTATGGCTTCAAGATCAGGGAATATGTCGGCGTGATCAAACTCGAGATTGTTCATCACCAGGGTTCTTGGCCGGTAGTGAAGGAATTTCGAGCGACGATCAAAGTATGAGGTATCGTATTCGTCCGCTTCAATGACAAAGAAGGGGGTCTCACCTAATCGTGATGACTGTGAAAAGTTTTGAGGCACACCGCCGATGAGAAATCCTGGATTCAGTCCCGCGTATTCCAGAATCCAGCTGATCATGGATGATGTGGTGGTCTTTCCGTGGGTGCCGGCAACGGCGATGACCCAGCGGCCCTGAAGCAGGTAGCGACCCAGCCATTCTGCACCAGAGGTGTAAGGTATCCCCCGGTCCATGACCGTTTCGAGGGCCGGATTGCCGCGCGGCAGGTTGGCGTTTCCGACAATGACCAGCTCTGTGTCCTCCGGTACAGAGTCCGCGGTGTAGCCTGATTTAAGTTCGATGCCCGCGGCTTCCAGCTGTGTGCTCATCGGCGGATAGACGTTTTCGTCCGTGCCGGTCACATCATGTCCAAGTTCACGGGCGAGAAGGGCGATGCTGCCCATCAAGGTGCCACAGATTCCAAGTATATGTACGCGCATCTCAGTTATTGACCAGATTTACAGCGATGATGACACCCATGAGTTCCACCAGAAAAGCGATACAAGAACCCTGGAGTACGCTGACATCAACCGCCTTGTGATAAATATAACCTGCTATGGCGAGCCACCAGCCGAGACAAACCCAGGTGGCTGAATCGGCAAAAGCAATAAGCGTTGTGTTTTCTGACGCCAGAAGAATGTAATTGAATGGCAGGAGCACAATCAGCATGACCGCGTTGGCGCCAAGTAACGCGCTCCAGGTTGCCGTAAACCGAACAACACGATCCTTGTATTGCAGAAGGGCAAAGGTGACGAGTGCCTGGACAGACACGCCAATGGTGATCGTAGCGATCACCTGGGGAAAAGAAAGCGTCGGGCGAGTAAAGGTCACGACAGAGAGCGCAATGATGAGGTAGGTGCCGAGCACAGCGGACGTGGCAAACCATGACGAGGGCAGTTGCGCCGGGGAAGAGCGCAGGAGACACAATTGCCAGAAGTAGCTGAGAATCTGTAGCAAGTTAGTGGTATCCCTGGTTGATGGCTCTCACCTTCGGCATAAATACGCCAAACAACAGTGTGCTGAAGCACAGGATCAGTCCGCTGGTAATCAATCCTGCCTCGATACTCACGGTTTCTGCGATGTAGCCGATAGGAAGAACGCCAATCGGCATCAGACCGTGAGACATCATATCGATGCTCATTATCCGGCCTCGCATGTGTTGTTCAACTTGCAGCTGTGTCAGCGACCGGTTCATGGACATATTCACCGCACTGGCCAGTCCGATCAGCGCAATGACAAACGTCGCGGAGAGAAACTGCTCTGTCATGCCAAAGGCAGCGACCAACAGTCCCCACAGCGCACCCGTGCCAATGACCCAGTAACCTTTGTGAGAAAAGTTGCCCATCTTCGCCATGGCCAGAGAACCGAATACGGCACCCACACCGAGACCCGTCATTAAGAGTCCCAGATCGTCTGGTCCGCCATTCAGAACATCGGTTGAGAAGGCGGGTAAAAGCGTGTTGATGGTGAGACCAAACAGAAATGGCAGGATCGACAGCAGAATCAAGCCACCAACCACGGGAGAGTTGATGACGTAAGTCAGCCCTTCCAGCGTGTCATCAAGGGGGCTCTGTTTCTCTCCGGGTGCGGGTTTGCCTTCATGTTCAATGAACATCACGGTCACCGCCGAAAGCAGATAAAGGAAAGACAGAAGGTAGTACACCAGACCGACACCAAAGGTTGACGATGTGTCACCACCAGCGAATATCGCAATCATGAATCCTGCTAACGCGGGACCCAGAACTCGCGCCAGGTTCCATGAAGCCGTATTGAAGGCCATGGCATTGAACATCAGTTTCTCGCCGACGATCTCAGGGATGAGTGCTGTTCGAGCGGGGATGGACAGCGACAACACGGTGCCGTTGAGAATACCCACCCAGACAAAGTCCCAGAAAGTGACGTTGCCGAACATGATGATGGTGCCCATGGCGGCAGTTGCCAGTCCGTTAATGACCGGAGTCCAGCCAATCACAGGCTTTTTGGAAACGCGGTCAGCCAGGACACCGCCGACCAGGGAAAAGACAACCTGCGGGACCATGAAGGCCATCGTGACCAGCGTCAGATTGATGGGTGACGAGGTCATCTCGTAGACCAGCCAGCCCTGGGCAACCAGTTGCATATTCAAAGCAAAGGCTGACGCGAGCATGCCGATCCACAGATAACGGTAGTCCCGTACCTTGAGAGACGCGAACATGGATTTGTCTTCGATGGGCGCCAGGCCCGAAGAGAGGTCGTTCAAGAAACTGCCTGCGACTAAAACGCCAGTATAGCGGATTTAGTGGGTCGTCAGGCGGCTCGAAATTTCAGGGATCAGGAAGTCAGCGGTAGCGTAACCGCCGCAAACCAGCTTTGGACCTTCGCCGACGTCGAGGAAGAGGGTGGGGAGCGCCTGAGTGCCCTGAACGCGACACCAGTCAAACTCTTTTCGCGTTTGGTGGGTAACCTGTTCGCTTTGAATGGCGTCTTCAAACTGATCCTGGGTTAACCCCGTGTCACCTGACAGTTGATACAACACTTCGAGGTCACCGAGGTTCTGTGCATCGACATAAAACGCCCTCTGCATATCATGGAATTCCTGCCAGGGTTCACGTCCAAGTTCCCGCCTTGCGATCTGCAGCGTTCGGCATGCCAATTCACTGTGATAGATGAAATTTTTGTCTGCCGGCAATGTGAATGCGAATTCCTGTCCGGTTGTCTCAGCGACATTACGCCAGAGTTTTACCAGGTCATTCGTATGCGATGGAGTGAGTGGCTTCATGCTGCCGATCTGCAGTCCGGCACACTTAAGTTCAAAAGAAAGACGTTCGCCCAGGGCTTCTTTTACTGTCATGAACTCCGGGAGCGTGCCCCAGCACCAGGAGCAAATGGGATCGGTCATGAACAGCAGCTTGCCTTCGTAGCCTTCAGCATTTCTATGAGAGCGCATAGCAGACACTTTATGGGTTTGCGTCCGAAAGGACTACTCCATGGGTGTCAATACAATGCCGGTCACATTGCGTGGCAGGAATCGCTCAGTGTCGCGACTGAGTTCTTCCACCAGGGGCCAGATCTCCAAGCGTTCGGTCCCGACCGGTGTGGTCGCGACGGCAAATGTTGTGTCACCATTCATCTCGATTTCTACGATGGGCGCTTCCTTTAAATTCAGATACCACTCTGGTTTATAGAGCGCTGTTTCATTCGCTGCAGCAATGACGAGTCGGTCACCGGCTCTTCGAAAAAAAAGCGGGTGAGTCACGAACTCACCGCTATGTCTGTCCCGGGTTCTAAGAGAAAGGATCCGCTCATGGCCTGTTGGAGTCAGCATGTCGTCTACACTCAAAATTCACCGTTACGATCAGCGTATCCAGAGCGTTGATGAATGCAGCAGGCAAGCGCTGAAGTGTCAAAAACCGGGTTCAGATGGCACATCAGATCCCGGTTTTGTGACGAGTTTCGCGTTTTATTCCGGCAGGCCCAGAACGCGTTTTGAAATGATGTTCATCTGAACTTCGTTGGTGCCGCCGTAAATGGTGACCGCACGCGAGTTGAGCCACAGGCGAGTACTGTCCAACTCCTGGGCGGTGAATCCCTCACCTTCCCAGCCAAGACCCTGGTATCCCATGAGCTCAGACTTCAGCTCTGTGCCATTTCGCGACAGGTTTGCGCCAACCAGTTTGAAGATAGATGTCACATCGCCTGGAGTTTTCCCTGACTGGCTTTCCTGGGCGACACGTTGTGCTGTCAACTGGAAGGCGCGCTCGCGCATGGAGTGGTCGAGAACTTTCTGGCGAGTGCCCTGGTCGGCGATTCTGCCGTTCTCTTCGCCGGTGTACTGCTTCGCGAGGTCGGCAATTTCGTTTCGCTTCTTCGGTTGAGCTTTCTTTTTCGACGCGCCAGCGAGACCACCAATGCCGGAGCGCTCGAACTGGAGCAGTCGTTTACCAACCGTCCAGCCTTTGTTGAGTTCCCCAACCAGGTCATCCCGGCGTGCTACAGCGTTATCGAGGAAGGTTTCACAGAAGGGTGAAGAACCTGAGATTAGGGAAATGGGCTTAATCGTGACGCCATCCTGGTGCATGTCCAGCAATACAAAGCTGATGCCATCATGTTTAGGTGCATTGGGGTCGGTGCGTACCAGCGCGAACATCCAGTCGGCGTACTGGGCTCCCGATGTCCAGATCTTCTGGCCATTGATGACAAAGTGATCACCCTCAAGTACAGCTTTGCACTGCAGTGCCGCCAGGTCTGATCCTGCGCCAGGTTCGCTGTAGCCCTGGCACCAACGGATAGAACCGTCACAGATGCTGGGGATATGGCGCTGCTTTTGCTCCTCTGTTCCAAATTCCAACAGAGTCGGGCCAATCATCGTTAGGCCCATGCCAGAAGAAGGTGGTGTCGCCGCAATGCGTTTCATTTCCTGGTTGAGGATCGCTGCTCTCTCGGGATCGAGGCCGCCGCCACCATATTCACTCGGCCAAGTCGGTGCGACCCAACCTTTTTCTGCCATGCGTTCCAGCCATATCTTGGCTTCTGGTCGCGCGTAAATTTCGTGGGCGTCTTCCCAGTGGAAGCTGAGATTGCGCATTTCCTGCGGGCAGTTATCTTCCAGCCAGGCGCGGGTGTCATCTTGAAAGGCTTGTAAATCCGTCATCTGTTCACTCCAGTTTTCCGGGGCGTAGACTGCCACATTCGGGTCTTGCACCCAAGGGTATCAACCTGCGCAATGGGGCCTGATTTGGCACATTGCCCTTCTCGCTAGGCTTTGTCGAAGACAAATAGTATTTCATTTCACGTCGCCTGTGGCATCCATCCGGGCGCGCCGCTAAACTGCCCAACCATTTTCTAATCCCCCTATTTTTTAGTCATTCTGTTGTAGGAAAGTATGAACTCGGAAGCAAAACACTCTTTGCATCTCGTGATCTGGTTAGCGTTCGTCTGCCTGGTGGTCTATCTGATGATTGTTGTCGGCGGCGTTACCCGGCTGACGCAGAGCGGCCTGTCCATGGTCGATTGGCGCCCCATTATGGGTGTAGTCCCCCCGCTCACCAGCGATGACTGGCAGCAAACCTTTGAAGCGTATAAGCAGTATCCGGAGTACCAGAAGATCAACAAAGGCATGAGCCTGGCTGAGTTTAAACAGATTTTCTACTGGGAATACGGCCACCGTGTCCTGGGCCGCTTGATCGGCATCATTTACTTCCTGCCTTTCGTCGTCTTTCTGGCCGTTGGACGGGTGGAAAAACGATGGCAGCCACGGTTGTGGATGGCGCTCTTGCTTGGGGGTCTGCAGGGGCTGATGGGCTGGTATATGGTGAAGAGCGGTCTCGTAGACGTCCCTTATGTCAGTCACTACAGGCTTGCAGCACATCTGATGCTGGCCATGCTTATCCTGGCGTTCCTCTTCTGGTTGATCCTGGATATGCTGGCCGTCAAGAGACCCGAGGTGTCAGCATCCCAAAGCTCGATCAGTCTGTGGTTATTGGTATTGCTGGTGATACAGCTGGTACTAGGCGCATTCACCGCCGGCCTTGATGCCGGATATGGGTTCAACACTTGGCCTTTGATGCATGGGCAGTTTCTGGCGGATGCAGCCCTCATGATGTCGCCTTTCTGGCTCAACTTTGTTGAAAACGGCGTGATGATTCAATTTGTTCATCGCTGGATAGGTGCGTTGCTGGTGCTTGGCATTCTCTGGTTTGCTTTTAAGGCCCGGGGAACGGCGCTCTTTGGTGCATCGATGATCCTCTTGGGCGTGACGCTGGTGCAGTTCGCGCTGGGGGTGACGACGCTGCTTTATCGAGTGCCTGTTGTTCTGGGAAGTTTGCACCAGGCGGTTGCGTGTCTCATGCTGCTCGCGCTTGTCTACTGTGTTTATTTATCGAGACGGCCACGAGAAGCGCAATGAAAGTTTGCCTGGGCCAGATCAACACGACCCCTGGGGATTTTGAAAAGAACCTGGCGGCGATTCGTTCTGGTATGGCGGCGGCGAGTCAAGCAGAGGCTGATCTGCTCGTCTTTCCTGAGCTAACAATACCTGGATACCTTAGTCAGGATCTCTTTTATAACCCTGATTTCGTCGAGGCCAACCTTTCGGTGCTTGACGAGATTCTGGCCTCATCCCGTGACTTCCCAGGACTGCATGTCGTCGTTGGTTATGTCGGGCGTAACCCCAGTGTTGGTAAACCGTTGACTAACATGGCGGGTGTGGTCGCAAATGGTGAAATGGTCTGTGAGTATCAGAAGCAGCTGTTACCGTTTTACGATGTATTCGATGAGCTGCGCTACTTTGAGCCCGGTACGTCGCCCTCCATATTTGAGCTCTCAGGGCGAAAGATTGGAATCGCCATTTGTGAAGACCTTTGGAATGACAAAGGCACTGACGACTACAACTACGAAAACAACCCGCTGGAGCAGTACAAGCAAGCGGGCGTGGATGTGGTTGTCTCACTGAACAGCTCTCCCTTTGTGCACGAGAAATGCTTCCAGCGAATGTCTCACATCACGCCCTCTACCGAATCGGGCTTAACGGTCGTTTATGTCAATCAGGTGGGTGGTCAGGATGAATTGGTTTTTGATGGTCAAAGTTTCGTGGCAAGCGCGGGCAAAATACAGTTTCTGAGTGATGTGGTATTTGAAGACTCATTCCCGACGATCGACCTCGGTGCCACTGACTCTACTATGGTACCGGCAGCGATTGAATCGACCCGTGTATCGCTGAAGGATCTGCTGGTTCTAGGGTTAAGGGATTACGTTCGAAAATCCGGATTTGATCAGGTTGTTCTGGCTTCCAGTGGTGGTGTCGATAGTGCTGTGGTTTGTATGCTCGCGTGCGAGGCATTAGGTGCTGAAAACGTTCACGCGATTAGAATGCCCTCTGTTTTTAGCAGCGAGCACGCCAGAGACGATGCGCAACGCCTGCATGAACAACTGGGTTGCTGGGACTACGAAATGCCGGTCTCTCATGAAGATTTGGTCGCCAGCTTGAACGCGAATTATCAGGTGCATGACAACGAAAAAAATCTGGTGAAGAGAAAAATCGACGCCGATGAATATGGCCACGTGGCGGACGAAAACATCCAGGCCAGGCTTCGTGACGTCTACGTGATGCACTTCAGTAATGCCTATGGTGCAATCCCTCTCTCAACGGGTAATAAAACTGAGGCCGGATGTGGCTACTACACTCACTTTGATATGAACTTTTCTTACGCACCGATAAAAGACCTGTACAAATATCAGGTCGTTAATCTGGCGAAGAGCGACAACAGAGTCCCGAAGAATATCTGGCAGAAACCCCCTTCAGCGGAGCTGGCTGAAGGTCAGACCGACGAGGCTGCACTGATGCCTTATGCCATCCTGGATCCTATCGTTTTGGGTTACGTCGAAGAATACGTCACCACGTTCGAACGATTCTGTGATTGGGTTAACGGGATGGATGTCACCGGGGTGACGGGGGACGAAGCCATACTGCGATCATGGCTGTCACGAAGCGATGCAAAAGAAGACTATCGCCGCATTGTATCTCTCATTGGTCGCATGGAGTACAAACGCCGACAAAGCTGCCCTGGCACAAAAGTGTCAAAGGTAGCTTTTGGTATTGGCCGTCGTATTCCCATTGTCGAAAAGTGGTCATAGCGGTAGTCCGCCATGACCGTTTCTCAGTGATATCGCGGCCGTTAGTTTACGGAAACGATTTTGGGCTTTGCTTTCGATGCTTTCGGTATCGTAATCCCCAGCACGCCATCATCGTATCGTGCGCTGACGGTATCTTCGTCAGCCGTCTCAGGTAAGTTGAATTGTCGGTAAAACGTGCCCTGAACCCTTTCGCGCCTGGTGAAGGCGGATTCAGTCGTCTCACGCTCGGTGGAGCGTTCGCCCTTGATGGTTAATACGCCATGATGCAGGCTGATTTCTATCTCTTCAGCGCTTACCCCTGGCATATCGGCTGTAATCACAAAAGCTTCATCGTTCTCGACGATGTCGACCTGGGGTGACCAATTGGCGCCTTCGGCCAAGGGGCTCAAACGGTCGCCATCGAAAAAACGATTCAGATCGCGATGGATGTGGTTTAACGGTCTAAAAGGTGAAACGAGATAGCTCATGTGTTTTCTCCTTGCGGTTTCAAGTCTGATGTCATGTCTGGTTACGCTCTTAATAAGTCCGATCGGATGAGGTTCAAGAGGGAATTTGTTTTTTTGGACTTTTTCTAGCGGGCCTGAATATTGATCAGCGTCACTGTTTGCTGGGTTTTGCAGACCTATCGTAAGAGCTTGAAAGAGGCGTTATGTCATTAGTGATATTCGGTCGAACCGTCGCAGGGTAGGCATAAACCCGGTTGCCTTGTTCCAGCAAATTTGGGTACCGCAAAGATGGTTGCGGGAAAACGGCAGTGAATTTTGACTTGCCGGAATTCATGATGATAAAAACGCGAGGAACACCTTGATGCTGTCTCGGTGCTTGATGGCTGTGCCTGTGAAAGGCTGTCTGTAAGGCTTCGCTAAGCGGGATTGAAGTAAAGAAGACAATCATTATTGGCAACCACGGGATCTGTCGTTGCCATGAAAACAGTAATTGGTTGGCGAGTTCGCAGCAGCGCTTCTTCCTGATCGAAATACTGGGTGTATTGGTTATTACCCTGGCCATCTCGCGCAACGAGATCTTCATGTTGGCTTTTGCCAAACCAGCCGAGTACCTGACCAGCTTCAAGTCTCCTGAAGTTGAATTGGTCGATGCTGTTGATCATTGTCAGGTCGGCATTCTCATCCACTGAGCTGGAATAGGTGACGGTCAAGTGCCGTTCAGTTTCCAGGCGCAGTGGAGCATTCAGCAGGTTCAACGGAAAAGCCTCGGCATTTTCAAGTTCGCGCAAAGTGACGAATCTGTGAATGGTTTCTCGGGCGAGCGAGTCGGCATCCGTATCCATAAATGCGCCAAACTCAACGGTGATGGTTGGTATGTCTGCAGGGACATGCTCCAGCAAGGTGCCGAGTTTTTGAGGAATGATGATCAGGTGATCTGTAAAGAGACGTGCGAGTTGTTCGTTCTTTTTGTCAGCTCGCACCGCGACACAAAAAGGTTCGCTGTGCGAGGAAGTATTGTGGGTATCGACAACCGCTTCAGGTTGGTATTCCTCAAGTGTTTTGACTATCTGACTTGTCAGTCGTGCCTGGTTGCTCCCATCGTCTAATCCAAAACAACGATTCAGGTCCCGCTCTCCGGGTATGTATCGGTGAGTAAGCAAGGGAGCATGCAGTGCGGCGTCAACGGATGCGACCAGGACGCCCAGATCGGTAGCAGGTCGAATTTCTTCAGACAAGAGGTGATGAATCGCTTTTAGTCCAGAGGGCTCGTTACCATGTATCAGGGTGACGATCGCCCGTCGACGGTTTGAATTTTGACCGGCAATTTCGAACCAGGCGGGACCCTGGAGATTGCGCAGGAACTCCGCCGGGTCAGAGCCAATTATCCCTTTGTCCAGGGAGGGTATTTTTCTGATCGAAGGTTGTGTTTGAGTCAATGGGATGACTACTTAACTAGGCAAAGGACGGTATTATATAGCGATGCACATGAGTGAACCTGCTTTTACCCTTGGTGTTGAGGAGGAATACCTTCTTGTAGATCTTGAATCCCGGGATCTGGTCAGTGATCCGCCGGCAGAACTTATGCGGGAATGCACACGTTTGCTGCAGGCGCATGTCAGTCCTGAACTTATGCGAGCCCAGATTGAAGTGGGTACGCCAGTTTGCCATACCCTTGGGGATGTCAGGGAAAGTCTTAAGTGGTTGCGGGGCACGATCGCTGAGGTCAGCAACCGGTTTGGTTGTGCACCGATCGCCGTATCAACGCACCCTTTTGCCCGTTGGCTGGAGCAGAAACAGACCGCCAAGCAACGTTATCTGCAACTGACGGATCAAATGCAGGCAGCAGCCCGGAGGCTCCTGATCTGTGGGATGCATGTGCATGTGGGTATTGAAGACGAAGAGCTTCGAATCGATCTGATGAATCAGATGAGTTACTTCCTGCCTCACCTTTTGGCGATGAGCAGCTCTTCACCTTTTTGGGAAGGAGAGGATACAGGTTTAAGGTCTTATCGGCTTACGGTGTTTGATGCTTTGCCTCGAACGGGCCTGCCAGAACAGTTTGCCAGTTACGCGGAATACGAACGTCACGTCCGCGTACTGGTGAATGCCGGGCTCGTCGAAGATGCCAGTATGATCTGGTGGGATCTCAGACCCAGTGCGTCATTTCCCACTTTGGAAACACGCATCATGGATGTGGTGACGAATCTTGAACACACACTCAGTCTTGTTGCGCTTACAGTTTGTCTGACGCGGATGCTCTATCGAGCACGCATAAAAAATCAGCGATGGCGGGTTTACGCCGGTATGTTGATCAACGAGAATCGCTGGCGAGCGATGAGGTACTCGTTCGATGAAGGGCTCATTGACCTCGCTAAGGGAGAGGTGGTGCCTTTCCCTGAGCTGCTTGATGAGCTGATGGCATTCATCGAGGAAGATGCAGATCACCTGGGATGTCAGGATGAAATCATGGGACTTCGTGACATCCTCGCTAACGGCACCAGCGCACACAATCAGATCACGCAATACCAAAAGGCACTGGATCGAGGTGTCAGCAACGAAGAAGCGCTGAGCCGGGTTGTTGACTGGCTGATCGATCAGACCGTCAAGGACCTTTAATCCAACTCTACCAAACGGGAGCAAGTTATCTTGTCCAAAAATATTTTTTATGCCCAGTCGGGCGGCGTTACTGCTGTGATCAATGCAACGGCATGCGGTGTCATTGAGACAGCCAGAAAGTCTCGTAAAATCGGTAAGGTATTCGCTGGCAAAAACGGCATTCTCGGTGCGCTGCGTGAAGAACTGATTGATACCTCTGTAGAATCGAACAAGGCCATAGCGGCATTGAGGCATACGCCGAGTGGTGCTTTTGGCTCTTGCCGCTACAAATTGAAATCCCTCGAAGAGAACGAAGCGGAATACCACCGCTTGGTTGAGGTATTTAAGGCCCACGATATCGGATACTTCTTTTACAACGGTGGTGGAGACAGTCAGGATACGGCGAATAAGGTCTCCCAGTTGAGCTTGGGCATGGGTTATCCGATTACCTGTATCGGCATTCCAAAGACTGTCGACAATGACCTGCCCATAACAGACAACTGCCCGGGCTTCGGCTCCGTGGCGAAGTATGTGGCTGTTTCGACGATGGAGGCCGGTCTTGATGTGGCATCGATGGCGGAATCATCGACCAAGGTTTTTGTGCTTGAAGTCATGGGGCGTCATGCGGGTTGGATTGCGGCCGCCGGTGGGCTTGCCAAGTCCAGTGCTGGTGCACCGCCGCATGTCATCCTGTTCCCAGAAGTTGCTTTTGATAAGGCAAAGTTTCTTGCCAAGGTAAAAGACTCTGTCAACAAATACGGATTTTGTGTCGTGGTTGCCAGCGAAGGTGCCCAGTATGCCGACGGTACATTCCTTGCGGATGCCGGTGCCAAAGATGCGTTTGGTCACACCCAGTTAGGCGGTGTTGCGCCAACCCTGGTGGACATGATCAAGGCTGAGCATGGTTATAAGTGTCATTGGTCTGTGGCGGATTATTTGCAGCGTGCAGCGCGCCACATCGCATCAGGCACGGATGTCGAGCAGGCTTATGCTGTTGGAGCGGCGGCGGTAGAGTTTGCCCTTGCCGGTAAAAATGCCGTGATGCCGGTGATTAAACGCCGGAGCACCAAGAAGTACAGCTGGGAAATTGACGAAGCACCACTGTCGAAAGTGGCGAACGTCGAGAAGATGATGCCAAAGTCATTCATCACCAAAGATGGATTTGGTATCACCAACAAAGCGAGAGACTATTTGTCTCCGTTGATCCAGGGAGAAGATTACCCACCTTATCGAGATGGTCTACCGCAATACGTCCAGCTGCAAAAGAAGTTGGTTAAGAAGAAACTGCGGCCCTTTAATCCCTCGTAGGATCTGGGCAGCAGGCAAAAAAAAGGCGGGTGAACCCCGCCTTTTTTCTTATCTGACGATTGATCAGATGGTCAGCAGAGGTGCAATCACCAGGCTGACGATCGCCATCACGTTGATAAGGATGTTCATGGAAGGACCCGAAGTATCCTTGAACGGATCGCCCACGGTATCGCCGACAACGGCGGCTGCGTGAACCTCTGAACCTTTACCACCGAGATTTCCTTTCTCGACGTGCTTCTTGGCGTTGTCCCACGCACCACCGGCGTTTGCCATCATCAGTGCCATGAGGACACAACCCAGCAATGCACCAGCAAGCATGCCGCCGAGAGTCTGTGCGCCAAGGCTGAACCCAACGACCGGGGGCATTGCAACCGCGATCACACCAGGCAGGATCATCTTCTTCAGAGCCGCCCGTGTGGCGATGTCGATACATTTTGCGTGATCAGGCTCTGCGGTGCCTTCCATCAGGCCAGGGATTTCGCGGAACTGGCGTCGAATCTCTTCGATCATTTCCATAGCCGCATCACCCACTGACGTCATCGTGATGGACGCGATGAGGAATGGCAGAACGCCACCGATGAAGATACCGGTGAGTACTTTCGGATTGGAAAGTTCCAGCGAGAAGCCTGGATTGTTGGCACTCAGCGTTTCAACAAATGCGGCAATGATGGCCAGTGCTGCCAGTGCTGCTGCACCGATCGCGAAGCCCTTGCCGATCGCTGCTGTGGTGTTACCCACTTCGTCCAAACCGTCGGTAATTTCGCGAACATCTTCGCCGAGACCGCCCATTTCGGCGATGCCACCGGCGTTGTCAGCAACCGGACCGTAGGCATCAAGCGCCATGGTCATACCAACGGTTGCCAGCATACCAACAGCGGCAATACCGACACCGTAAAGACCGGCAAGGCTGGTTGAAATAAAGATGATGGCTGCGAGCGCGAGGATTGGAACAACAACCGACTCCATACCAACGGCGAGACCAGTAATCATGACGGTTGCCGTTCCGGTTTTACCGGACTCAGCGATTTTCACGACAGGACCTTTCGACGTGTAGTAGGAAGTCACGACACCGATCAGAATGCCTCCAACGGTACCGGCAACAATGGCCCACCAGACGTCACGAGAAACGCCGAGCATGTCGACCATAAAGTAACCAGCAATGATCAGCAGTACGGCTGAGATCTGGTGTCCCATTTCGAGGGCTCTTTCAGGACCCAGGCCGGAAAGCAGATTCACCATGATGATGCCGACAACAGAGCAGACAAGACCCAGCGCAGCCAGCAGAAGTGGCAGTGCCAGCAGTGCTTCACGACCACCTTCAGGTGCCAGCGCTGCAACACCGAATGCGGCAGTCATGGTCATAGTGGATGCAATCGCGATGGTTGCAATCATGGAGCCACAGTAAGACTCGAAAATGTCTGAACCCATACCAGCAACATCACCAACGTTGTCACCGACATTGTCAGCGATCACACCAGGGTTACGGGGATCGTCTTCCGGGATACCAGCTTCAACTTTCCCGACCAGGTCTGCACCGACGTCAGCACTCTTCGTGTAGATACCACCACCGACACGAGAGAAAAGTGCCACACTCGAGCCACCCATACCAAAACCGTGGATAGCGTGTGCTGTTTCAGGATCGCCGCCGAAGTACCAGTAAAGTGTGCCCAGGCCGAGCAGACCCAGAGAGGCCACACAAAGTCCCATAACTGAACCGCCATAGAAGGCGACATTCAGTGCGCCATCGGCGCCAACTTCTTGTGCAGCTGCAGTTGTGCGCACATTCGCCTTGGTTGCTGCGAACATACCGATATATCCGGCTGCTGCAGAACAGATCGCACCAACAGCGAAAGCGATTGCTGTCTTGGCGCCAAGACCTGGCGTAAAGAAGATGAGAAGGAACAGGGGGCCTGCGAACATGGCCAGCATGAGGTATTCACGATGCAGAAAGACCATCGCGCCTTCATGAATAGCGGCAGCAATCTTTCTGATCTTCTCGTCACCTTCCGAGTATCTAACCATCAGGAAATAGATGATCGCGGCACAGACGAGACCAAGCACACCCATAATGGGTGGCACGTTACTTAAGGTTTCCATAAGCGATTCCGATTGGATTTTTAATTCTTGGTAGCCTGACGACCACCGTCAGGGCGCGCTAATGGTACAAAAACGGGACTCAAGTTTGAAGCGTTTAGCCGTCTTCTAGTAAGCGTCTGAGGTCAATAATGGCTGCATTCGCACGGGAAATGTGTGAGCCCATGACAAGCGAATGGTTGGCCAGCATGCCAAAGCCGTCACCGTTCAGAATCAGCGGGCTCCAGAGCGTCTCCTGGGTGGGTTCCAGGTCGCGAATAATCTGTTGCAGGCTAACCAGGGCGTTCTTCTTCTCCAGCACATCACGAAAATCCACTTCGATGGCACGGAGCAGGTGGATCAAGGCCCAGGTGGTACCTCTGGCTTCATAGAAAACGTCATCCAGCTCAGACCAGGGGGTTTTGACCTGCTGTTCAGGGCTTGAGCTCGTGGATTGTGTCGCCGCGGCGTCGCCAGCAAGTGATGTATCCAATTGGCGTTTACCAACGCTGGCGGACAGACGCTGGGAGAGACTGCCCAATCGGGTCTCCACTTCAGACAACCAGGTCCGAAGGTTGTCGGCTCGAGCGTAAAACTGTGCGTTCTGCTGATTTTCATCACCCAGCCTGATGACGTAACTTTTCAGCGCCCGAATACCTTTCTCATATTCGTCTTCCGTTTCTGGAAGGACCCAGGAGTTGTTGTCGAAGTAGAACTGGCCCTCAGCTCTTACCAGATCGGCGTCTTCGGTGGATTGTGACTGTGATCGACTGAGATTGTTGCGCAGGGTTCTTGCCATGTCGCGGATTTGAACGAGTACGCCGAACTCCCAATTGGGAACGTTATCCATCATGACGCTCGGTGGCATGATGTCGTTGTACAGATATCCGCCCCGCTTGTAGAGCAATGTGTCTGCCATCGTGATCATGGTGGCAACGGTCGTTGAACCAACCACTTTGCTGGTACCCAGTTCCGCAGTGACCTCGCCTGTCGCCTTGTGCACGTCGAACAGATCTGGTTCGTCGTCCCAATAAAAACCGAGCGCGCCGAAGCCAATCGCGAGAACCAGCACGACCATGCCTGCGCCTCGCAAAATGGTTTGCGACAAGCCATCGGTTTCCAGGCTGTCTGAAACCTGTTCTTTGACCTGATCAATGCTGTCTTCAATGCCGCTCAAGGTTTTCTCCGTGTTTCCAGTTTGTTAGCTCAAGGGTAGGGCCATGGTAACCGGTATGCGCGACCGGGGGTATACGGGCGTCGTTGAGCCGAGCTTCGCTGAGGACTGAGTTACCTGGATAACAGGACAGACGGAGTGTTATTTGCTTCGAACGCTGCCTCGACCCGGAATGGCACCCGCGCGTTCAGCTCCTGGTAGATCCAGCGGCCGCTGGCGTCATCAGGCGCACGGATGGTCGTAAATGCACGATTGTTCGTGATGTGTCGTGCGATCGAATCGAAAGCAATTCGCGATGTGTTGCGCTCGAGAACATCCTGTCGTCGAAGAGTAAACAGTGTGGTCTTCTGCGCTTCACGGTCGTTGATGAGATTGACCACCGGCTTGATGTTGGGATGCGACGGATCTGCGGTTTCCGCGCGAGCGACGTAGAGTCGGGCTTTAGTCAGGTTGCCATCCTCTGCGTGGTCTCGCGCCCATGCAAGATACTTTTCGACGATACGGTTGAGACCATCCAGCGCTGACGGGTTTCGTGGATCCTGTTCGAGCACAGCGCGGTACTTCTGCAAGGCGTTATTGTCCCTGGGTGTTGTCAGCTGGTTGTTGTTGTAATTGATCTCTGCGGCTGCCAATAGCCGATCAACGGGTGATTCGACGGGGCGCTCGGGGGTACGCGGCGATGGTTGGACCGTGCATCCGGAAATAAAGAGCAACCATGCAAAACTTAGGGCGACAATTCGGGTCACAGTGATAGAGTAAAACCTGATGAGGTGGTTTGCCGCCGTCATTGAAGCATGAGAATTCAACGAATCAAAATGAAAGTCACCATAAGCAATCTCACATTCACTATTGGCATTGTGCTGGGGTCGTTTCTAGCCTTCGATCTGATCGCTGCGGACGATCTCTTCTCTTCGAAAGGTCAGGCAGCAGAGCACGGTGGTGAAATTCTGCCCGTCGATGAAGCCTTTCGGTTTGGTAGCTACGAAGACGGCGACATGCTCACAGTCTTCTGGCAGGTACTGCCTGGCTACTACCTATACCGCGACAAGTTCCAGTTTTGGCGCGCTGGGTCCGCGCTGGAGATCGAGCTGCCCAGAGGGGTGATGCGCCAGGACGAGATTTTTGGTGAGGTTGAAGTGCTGTCTGGGCTGGTCCAGGTGCAAATGCCCGCGTCCCAGCCTATCGAGGTGTCATATCAAGGGTGTGCGGAGCGTGGATTCTGCTATCCACCGCAAAAAAGATCGCTATTTTCTTCGAAATAGTAGCTAAAATCGGGAAACAGGGCTGTTTACTGGGTTGGTTGAGGGATCGATCAGAAATCCGCCATCCGTCAATATTAAAATCTCTGCAATTTCGCTTATATTCTTGAAAAATCGTCAAATACCGGAAAAATGGACAAATTCGCTTCCACAAACCATAGAGAGTCCAGATTATGTCTGAAATCCTCGTTCTGAACGGACCGAACCTTAACTTATTGGGCACCAGAGAGCCCGAAATCTATGGTTCCGACACGCTTGCTGACATTGAGGCTCAGGTCAGGCAGCGGGTAGAAGGCGCAGGCCACGAGCTCGATTCGCTTCAGAGTAATGCGGAACACGAGTTGATCGAACGTCTTCATGCGGCCAGGGGTAAGGCAGGGTTTGTCATCATCAATCCTGGCGCTTTCACTCACACCAGTGTCGCGTTAAGGGATGCCTTCTTAAGTGTTTCCATTCCCTTTATTGAAGTTCATCTATCGAATGTTTTTAGCCGTGAGGAATTCCGGAAGCATTCTTACCTCTCCGACATTGCCGTCGGTTGCATGACGGGACTGGGTGCGAAGGGTTACTCGTTTGCCGCTGAATTTGCGATCCAGTATCTGGAAAAGGAGGCTGGCTAATGGATATCAGGAAAGTCAAAAAGCTCATTGAAATGATGGAAGAGTCAGATATTTCTGAGATTGAAGTCAAAGAAGGGGAGGACTCGGTAAGAATCACCAGGGGTGGGGCGGTCCTGCCAGTTTCGGTGCCGGCGCCTACTATGGTGCCGGCACAGGCACAGGCACCGGCAGTCGCAGGTGCACCAGCTGAGTCTTCAAGACGGGTCGAGGTACCGCAAGGTGCGCACCTTGTTCGGGCGCCTATGGTGGGTACTTTTTACCGAGCACCTGCGCCTTCGTCGCCGCCGTTTGTTGAGATTGGCGATCAGGTAAAAGAAGGCGACACCCTGTGCATCATTGAGTCGATGAAAATGATGAATCACATCAAAGCAGATCGTTCCGGTAAGCTGGAAGCCATCCTGGTCAATAATGAAGAACCGATCGAGTTCGATCAGCCACTTTTCACGCTCAGCGACTGATTACCCAGACAGCGATGAAACGACTGCTGATAGCCAATCGCGGTGAGATTGCTCTGCGCATATTAAGAGCGTGCAGGCAGTCTGGCATCGAAGTGGTTTCCGTTTATACCCCGGCAGATGAAAACCTGAGGCACCTTGAGCTCTCAGACGAAACCGTGTGCATTGGTAGAGGCTCATACATGGATGTTGGGCAGTTACTTGCTGCGGCAACTACACGTGGCTGCGATGCAGTACATCCTGGTTACGGGTTTCTCTCTGAACATGCGGCATTTGCGCAAGAGACAGAGGATGCGGGGCTCACCTTTGTTGGACCTACCGCAGCACAAATAAGTGCGATGGGCAATAAGTCCGGGGCAAGGAGGCTCCTTGCTGACAGAGGGGTACCGGTTTTACCAGGCAGCACTGACCCTGTTCACGACTTGGACTCGGCGAGGGCGATCGCCGCAAAGATCGGTTACCCGGTTATGCTCAAAGCGAGTCATGGCGGCGGTGGTCGAGGGATTCAACTGGTTCTGTCGGAATCCGACCTCGACCGGGCATTCGCAGAAACTGCCAGTCAGGCACTCACCTTCTTTGGTGATGCAGAGCTTTATGTCGAGAAGTTCCTGGCCCGTGCACGTCATATTGAGCTGCAGATTGCTGGTGATGGGCATGGTCAGGTGATCTCGTTGGGTGCTCGAGATTGTTCCGTTCAAAGACGAAACCAGAAAATCGTAGAAGAAGCGCCCCCTCCTGGTATTGAAGCGTCAAAAATTAGTGCGTTAGCAGAAGTTTGTTGCGCCGCGCTAAGCGATCTCAGATACCGGAATCTGGGTACCCTGGAATTTCTCTACCAGGATGACGCATTTTATTTCATCGAGATGAATACTCGGATCCAGGTAGAACACCCGGTCACAGAAGCGGTAACAGGAATAGATCTCGTGAGTCTGCAGTTGGAGATCGCGAGCAACGTCGAGCTTGTTCTCGATCAGTCCAATGTCGTCACATCGGGCCATGCGATTGAATGTCGCATCAATGCGGAAGATGAACAGTACAAGCCATCACCCGGGTTGATCAGTGAACTCAGATTGCCTGGCGGACCCGGTGTGCGAATGGACAGTCATCTTTACCAGGGGTATCGCGTGCCTCATGACTACGACTCTCTGATCGGTAAGCTTATATGCGTTGGTGCCGACAGATCAGAAGCTTTGGCGCGTATGTCAGGTGCACTCAGGGAAACGAAGATCGGGCCGATCGCAACGAACCTGGACCTGCACAAAAAAATTCTCTCTGATCCAGACTTTCAGGTTGGCGCTGTTTCGACCGCTTATCTTGAAGAGGCCGCTTTTGCAGGAGGGCATGGATGAGCCTCTCCTGGTTCAATCTCACGGCAGCGACCAGTCGCGAGCGTCTGGATGAGCTGGAGCGTTGGTTTTGGGAAAATGGCGCCGTCTCAGTGACGGTCGAGGATGCTGAAGACGCACCGATTTACGAGCCACCTCCTGGAGAGCAACCCGTGTGGGATCAGGTTTTGGTCACAGGGTTATTTGAAGCTGACAAATCGAGCGACGATCTAACTAATTTATTGAGTCGCAATGGGTTTGCCCTGAGTAACCTTGAGGAAATTGAGGATCGCGCCTGGGAGCGCGAGTGGCTGAATCGATTCGAACCTATGTGTTTTGGTGAAAGAGTCTGGATTCTCCCAACGGGTTATGAGATCGAACGTGAGGGGAAGGTCGTCATCGATCTTGATCCTGGACTGGCATTCGGCACAGGTACACACGAGACGACCCGATTGTGCCTCGAATACCTTGATGGCGCTGACATTGCGGGCGCACAGGTCATCGACTACGGCTGTGGTTCTGGGATTCTTGGTATTGCGGCGGCGAAACTGGGCGCACAGAGTGTCTGTTGCGTCGACAATGATCCACAGGCATTGACCGCCACCCAGGACAATGCATCCAGAAATCAGGTTGAAGTTTCGACACTCTTGCCGGGCGTAGAACTGCAACCCGCTGAGCTGGTCCTGGCCAACATTCTGGCGCAGCCACTGGTTGAGTTATCTCAACTCCTGCTTGCTGCAACGAAACCGGGCGGTCAGCTGGTGCTTTCCGGGATCATGGAAAGCCAGGCTGAGTGGGTTATTAATGCCTATCAGGATCATGCGGACCTGTTGTCCCAGACCGTGTCAAACGACTGGGTACGTCTGGTCTGGAGCAAATCGTGATCGAGGGGATTACCCGTTGCCCGCAGTGCCAGACCTCATTTCGTGTGACGGAAGCACAACTACGGATTGCCGAGGGTTCTGTTCGTTGCGGTGCCTGTTTGTTTGTCTTCCAGGCGGAAGACTATCTGTTGTCGCCACTTCTGGATATCACCGAACGCCTTGCGATTGAGCAGGACTTCTGGGGTGACTTCGAGGATTACATCTTACAGGTCCTCGCCGAACCTGAACTCAACCCAGATTCCCAGTTTGAGGAAGAAGCAGAGCCGGAACCTGCGCCAGAGCATGAACGGGAACTGGCGTCTGTTACTGCATCAGAACCTGACGACGTCATGTCGTTCTATCTGGAATACATCGAAGCACATCCGACACCGATCGCCTCGCCCGTATTGGCCCCAGCACTTTCACCAGCAGCCGTTGAACAAGACCATAAAGCGCCTTCAGCAGCGCCTGCGGCTCATGAACAGCTTGGTTCTGTCGAGAGGGACCTCATAGAGGTTGAAGGGGAAAGCCATTCAGTAGACGACCATAAAGAACCCTTTGATTTTGATTTTGAGCATGACCCGGAACACTTGTTCCAGGATCGCCGCCGATTTTTCCCATTTGCCTCCTTGAAATGGCTGCCTGGCATCGCCTTGCTGATTGGTCTGCTGGGTTTGCAATGGGTTTACCTTAATCTCGCAAGTTACGCACAGGATGATCGTTATCGTGATCGCATCATGACGGTCTGCCGGGTAGCGGGTTGTTCGGTTCCTGACTATGACAACCTGGATCTGCTAAAAACCCGGGAGCTGGTCATTCGCAGTCATCCGGAAACATCTGAGGCACTGGTGGTGGATGTTCTGCTTCGGAACAGCGGAGACTACCGGCAGCAGTTTCCGGGTCTCAGACTGGCGTTTATGGATGTTCGCGGCGATATCGTCGCGAATCGGGTGTTTAAGGCAAGTGAATATCTGGGGGGTGAGCTAAGGGGGCTGCGCTATATTCCCGCCTTGACGGAAGTTCGGCTGTCCCTGGAAATCGCTGATCCGGGAGAAAGTGCGCTCGGTTATCAGATGGAGGTAGTACGAAATTAGGCGGCTTTGCTATGATGGCCCCCTCAGACAGCCAGTCCCTCCCCGAAACATGTTATCGATAGGTTCACATTCTCATCCGAGCAGGGTGATCGTCGCGCCCATGGCAGGTGTGACGGATAGACCGTTTCGAGATCTTTGCCGTGCCTTCGGCGCACACTGGGCTGTATCTGAAATGGTGACGGCGGACAAAAACCTCTGGAGCACCCGCAAATCCAGACATCGACTGGCGCACGCATCAGAGACTGGACCCCGTTGGGTTCAGCTTGCGGGTAGCGAGCCAAACCAGATTGCGGAAGCAGCAAAGCTCAACGTTGATCTGGGTGCCGACATCATTGATATCAACATGGGTTGTCCGGCGAAGAAAGTTTGCAACAAAGCGGCTGGTTCATCTCTCCTTCGGGATGAACACCTCGTCAGCGATATTCTGCATGCTGTGGTTTCTGCAGCTTCAGTGCCCGTAACCCTGAAGATCCGCCTGGGTTGGTCCTGGGATGAAGTAAATGCGCCAACTATTGCGCACATTGCTGAAGATGCCGGTATCCAGCTTCTGACTGTGCACGGCAGAACGCGTGCCTGCCGTTTCAACGGGCATGCAAACTACGATGCGATCGCAACGGTAAAACAGAGCGTTCAGATTCCGGTTATTGCAAATGGCGACATCGACTCTGCAGAGAAAGCGGCACATGTTCTTAAAGTGACTGGATGTGACGGGGTGATGATTGGTCGAGCGGCTCAAGGAAGCCCTTGGCTCATTGGGGATATCGATACGTTCATTCGCAAGGGTGAGGAGCGGTTGGTGCCGCGATTGAGGGATGTAAAGCAGATGCTGCTTCACCACGTTGGCGCCTTGCATGAGTTCTACGGTGAATATCAGGGGCTCAGGATTGCGCGTAAACATGTTGGCTGGACGTTGGACGGGATCGAAGGCGCGGATGTCATGAAGAAAATCTTCAACCGAATCGAAGTTGCTGGTGATCAGTTGGCACTCATTGATACCCTCGACGAACTGGAACAGGCTGCGTGAAGAAAACGATCAACAGGGCAGTCCAGGAAGCGGTCGATGAGTACCTGCGCATGATGGATGACGAGCAGGTTACTGATCTATACGAATTGGTGCTCTCCGAGATGGAAGCGCCTTTGTTGCGCAGTGTCCTCAATCATACAAATCAAAATCAAAGCAAAGCTGCTGCAGCCCTGGGGCTCAACAGGGCAACCCTGCGAAAGAAGCTGCGAAAGTATCGCCTGTTGTAACAAAGAAAAGAGGAAAACATGTCTGATGTTCGTCTAAAAACGGCGCTTTTGTCCGTTTCTGACAAATCCGATCTGGTCGGGTTAGCAGAGACTCTGAACTCACTCGGTGTGCACATGATGTCTACCGGCGGCACCTTCAAGCAATTGTCGGACGCAGGGCTTGATGTGCAGGAAGTTTCTGACTACACCGGTTTTCCTGAGATGATGGATGGTCGGGTCAAGACCCTGCATCCAAAAGTGCACGGTGGCCTGCTTGGCAGGCGCGGCATGGATGATTCGGTTATGGCCGAGCACGACATTCAAGGCATCGATTTACTGGTTGTGAATCTGTATCCCTTTGAGGAAACCGTGGCGAAAGACCCAAGTAACACGCCGGAGATCATTGAGAACATCGACATTGGCGGCCCTGCGATGCTGCGCTCTGCTGCGAAGAACTTTGAGTCTGTCGCGGTAGTGGTAGACCCCTCTGACTATGCGGATCTGGTTGAAGAACTGAATCGAACTGGCGGTTCTCTGTCCGCGGAAACGCGATTCAAGTTGGCAGTGAAAGCATTTGAGATGGTGGCGAGATACGATGCGGCCATTGCCAATCACTTGTCCTCTTTAACTTCGTCAGACAGCTACTCTGATTCGCTGACCGTGCAATTCAAGCGACAGCAGTCTCTTCGCTATGGTGAGAACCCTCATCAGAGCGCCGCCTTTTATGTTGAGCAAAACCCACCTGCGGGTTCGATCTCCTCTGCGACACAGCACCAGGGCAAAGAACTTTCTTACAACAACATTGCGGATACAGATGCAGCGCTTCAGTGTGTCCAGTCTTTTGACGAGCCGGCCTGTGTCATCGTCAAGCATGCCAACCCCTGCGGTGTTGCCCAGTCGGCTGATGCAATGCAGGCTTATGATCGCGCGTTCAAGACCGATCCTACATCAGCGTTTGGCGGCATTATCGCGTTTAATCGTGAAGTGGATGAAAAGCTGGCGTCGGAGATAACCGAGCGTCAGTTTAGCGAGGTCATCGCGGCGCCAGCGTTCACCGAAAGTGCGCTAGGTGTGTTCAAAGGTAAGAAAAACGTTCGAATACTCCAGGTGACAGATGCCGACGGTTCGAGCGCTCTGACCGTAGATTACAAACGGGTCGCCGGTGGCTTACTCGTTCAGGATGCTGACATTCCCTTGCTGGATCAAGAAAACCTGCGTGTTGTCACAAAGCGTGAACCCTCGGACAAGGAATACCAGGACCTGATGTTTGCCTGGACAGTATCCAAGTACGTGAAGTCCAACGCGATTGTGTACGCAAAGGATCTGATGACGATCGGTGTGGGTGCGGGGCAAATGGCCCGGGTAACCAGTGCGATCATTGCAGGCATTAAGGCAGGAAACGAAGGGCTTGAGGTCCGAGGATCCGTGATGGCCTCTGACGCCTTTTTCCCTTTCAGAGACAGTATTGATGCAGCAGCGGAAGAAGGTATTACCGCGATTGTTCAACCTGGCGGCTCCATGAGAGATCAGGAAGTCATCGATGCGGCGGATGAAGCCGGAATGACCATGGTGTTTACGGGTATGCGTCACTTCAGACACTGATATGTTGAATGAAAGGCACAGGGTGAGAGACGGTGAATGAATTGAATCTATTGGTTATCGGCAGTGGCGGTCGTGAGCATGCCCTGGCGTGGAAGTTGGCGGCCTCAGATCGTGTGGCGTGTGTTTATGTGGCACCCGGCAATGCAGGTACCGCGCTCGAGGATAAACTCGAAAACGTCGACATCAGCCCCATGGATTGCGATGGGCTGCTTGAATTCGCCCGCGAGAAGAAGATCGAGTTCACAGTCGTAGGACCTGAGGATCCCCTGGTTGCGGGCATTGTGGATCGATTTGCTGAGGCAGGGCTCAAGTGTTTTGGGCCAACGGCAGCAGCCGCCCAGTTAGAAGGCTCAAAGAGTTTTACCAAGGCGTTTCTGCAGCGTCATGGCATCCCTACAGCGGGTTATGAGGTCTTTGACGATATTCAAAAAGCAACGGCACATGTGAAGACGCTGACGCCGCCCATCGTTATCAAAGCGAATGGATTAGCCGCGGGCAAAGGCGTGGTTCTTGCTGATTCTGTTGATGAGGCGATCGAGACGCTGGAACAGATGCTGACCGGTGAAGTGTTATCCGGCGCGGGATCATCCATCGTGATTGAAGACTTCCTGGTTGGTGAAGAAGCCAGCTTTATTGTCATTGCGGACGGTGAAAACTATCTGTCCTTCGCAACTTCACAGGATCACAAAGCAGCATACGATGGTGATAAGGGGCCCAATACAGGGGGTATGGGTGCTTATTCACCAGCGCCGGTGGTCACAGACGACATACATCGCAGGGTTCTCCACCAGGTGATTGAGCCTGCGCTGAACGGCATGCGCGAAGAGGGCAATCCTTATACCGGATTCCTGTATGCGGGCCTTATGATCGATGAGAATGGTCAGCCGAGCGTGATCGAATTCAACTGTCGCTTCGGCGACCCGGAAACTCAGCCAATTTTGTCGAGACTTGAAACTGATCTGGTTGATCTGATTGAAGCCGCGCTTGAAACAAAGCTGTCTGAAACCGAGATTGTTTTTGATACTCGTCCTGCGCTGACGGTTGTTATGGCTTCTGGTGGTTACCCAGGTTCATATGAAAAGGGTAAGAAGATTTCCGGTCTTGAGGCTGTCAGTTCAGCGAAAGTGTTTCATGCAGGAACAAGGCTGGATGATGGCGCTGTACTCACGAGTGGTGGTCGTGTGCTGGGGGTCACTGCACTTGGCAACAGTGTGTCTGAGGCACAGAGCCTGGTCTATGAAGCCATTGAAGAAATCAGCTTTGACGGTGCCGAGTACCGTTCTGATATTGGCTATCGAGCGATCGCACGGGAAAGTGGCTCAGACGACTGATTGGCCGCCATCTACTGAAAGCACCTGACCGGTGATGAATTCAGCTTCGCCCAGGAAAACAACTGCTTTAGCGATATCGCTGGGATTACCGATTTTCCCAAGGGGTAGACCAGCCAACCGCTGATGCTTTTCCTCTTCACTCATTTCAGCAGCGTCTTCAGGCCATAAGATGGGGCCAGGTGAAACGCCGTTGACTCGTATATTGGGCGCCAGCTCAAGGGCGAGCCCGCGTGTCAGCATGTGTAACCCTGCTTTGGAGATGCTGTAGGCGAGATAACCTTTAAGGGGTTTCTCCGCGTAAATGTCGATGATGTTGATAATGCAACCGCTCGTCATGACGCGCGCGGCGGCTTGCGAAAGTAGAAGGGGCGCGGTCAGATTCACACCCATGACCTGATCAAGCTCTGACTCGGTAAGGGCCTCCAGTGACGTTGGGAAAAACACAGAAGCATTGTTCACCAGGCAGTCTAATTGCCCGAAGGACTTGATCGTGAATTCGATGAGATCCGACAGGTGACTCGTCTCTGCAAGATTGTGCGCAATGACATCCGCGGAGTCTGCGCGGGAGTGGTTGAGCTGTTCTTTTAGGAGCTCTGCATCTGAAGCCGACCCGTTGCAGTGAATGACGACCCGGTATTCGGCGGCGTGTAACTGGCGAACAATCTCGGCACCAATCCGACGGGCGCCGCCGGTGACGAGCGCAACCTTGTCCGAGGCGTTCACTCAGATATCCCGGTCAGAAACTCACGAACCGCGTTTACCTGCGCTTCACGAACGGCCTCGCCAACAGCCGGTCCTTTAAGGTCTGGCGCAACATCTCTCGCTTTGACCTGTCTGACGATCCTGGCAATTTCGAGCCAGAGTTGCGCGTTAACCTTGTGGGAAATGGACTCTGCGCTGTTACAGAACATCTCGAAGCGTTCCTGTTTTCGAATGGCGTCCAGTTCATACAGGTAGTCAACGATGTTTGCGGCTGACATTGAATAAAGCTGGGTCCAAGGTTCCAGTTGTGTGGCCACCAGGGTGCTCAGCTCGAGACGCTGATTGGTACATTTAAGTCGTTTACAAAGATCGTCGATCTCGCTGCTGCCCAGGTGCATCACCAGGGTCGCGAATCGCGTTTCCGTTTTGTGTGAGGCGTTATCGAGAGTGCCTATGCGGTTTAGCCTTTCCACGTCTTCTTGAGAGATTTCCGGCCACAGGTCCGCTGATGCATTAATCTCTTCCAGGTAATTGAAGAAACCTCTGGGGTCGTCCGTTGCGAGCGCTTTATTCAACTCCAGCAAAACCCTCTCCGGTGTCAGCTCTCGTAGTTGGCCTTCTTCTACCATTGAGTTCAGTAACTGTGTTGTTTCCGAGTGAGCCGAAAAACCAAAGGATGAGAGATAAGCGAGAAACCTTGCGACCCTAAGAATGCGCAGTGGATCCTCGGAGAAAGCATCAGAAATGTGTCGCAGAATCCTCGCATCCAGGTCCTTCTTGCCGTTAAGGGGGTCCAGCAACTTGCCATCAGTATCCATGGCTATGGCATTGATGGTCAGATCACGTCGCGACAGATCCTCTTCCAGGGTGACATCTGGCGCCGCATGCACGTCAAAGCCCAGATGACCGGGTCCGGTCTTTCGTTCTGTTCTGGCCAGTGCATATTCCTCGTGTGTCTCCGGGTGCAGGAACACGGGGAAGTCTTTACCGACAGAACGAAAACCAGCAGCCCTCATCTCGTCTTCTGTACTACCGATAACGACATAGTCTCGTTCGCGCACCGGTAACCCCAGGAGCTGATCTCTGACCGCGCCGCCTACAAGGTAGGTTTCCATTTAGCGTTTCTCCCAGAATTCGGTTTTAGCCGCAGGCACGGAAAACAGTTGATTGTCCTCCAGTCGCAGTGCTGTGAGATGTCTGCCCCAGACACAGCCTGTGTCGAGGGCAACGGCGAAAGCGGCGTCTACCTTCCCTTCAAGGGCCGCCCAGTGTCCAAAGAGAATTCTGGTGTCTTCCCTTCGAGAAAAACTGAACCAGGGCGAGTAACCCTCCGGTGCAACATCCGTTTTGTGTAGCAGCTCGATATCTCCGTCAGCGGTGCAGAATCTCAATCGCGTAAAGTAATTGGTAATCAGTCTGAGCCGGTCCATTCCCATGAGGTTATTGTCCCAGGCGGAAGGCTCGTTGCCGTACATGGCAGTGAGAAATGATTCCAGTTGATCCGATTGAATCACCTGTTCTACTTCTGCAGCGAGACTTAGGCAGGTATCGGTCGAAAGGTTAGGGGGCAATCCTGCATGAACCATCAGGTCGTCCCTAGCCTTGTCGTAGTGAATCAGGGGAAGTTGCCGCAAATAATCGACATAGTCCTGCAGACGTTTATGTTCGAGCAGATCTGAGACCGTATCGCCCCTTTTTTGAGTCTGGCAACCCAGCGCAATCGCCATAAAGTGCAGATCATGATTCCCCAACACGCAGGTCACATTGGGCAGTTGCATCAATAAGTCCAGGACACCGGCATTGTCTGGTCCACGATTAATCATGTCGCCAACGAACCAGAGATGATCTTCGGATTGCTGGTAATCGATATGTTCCAGCAGCTGTTGCAACTCAGTGGCACATCCCTGGACATCACCAAAAACGTAAGTGCTCATGACCGTGCCGATATCAGGTTGCTGCAGGCAATGTAGTCCTCGACGCTCAGATTCTCCGGGCGAAGTGTTGGTGAAAGCCCGAGCGATTCCAGTTCGGATTCACTAATGAGACCTTTCAGTGCATTGCGAATGGTTTTTCGTCTTGAGGAGAATGCTTGAATGAGCATAGGTTCAATCACGCCTGTATCTACCTGTGCAATCCTATGGCGCGGTTCGAGCCGCACGATGGCTGACTGAACTTTCGGCCGCGGATTAAACGCCTCCGGAGGCACTTCGAACAGTTTCTCTGCCTGGCAGTAAAGTTGCGTCATGATGGAAAGTCTGCCGTAACTTTTGGTTGATGGCTCAGCGGTCATCCGATTTACCACCTCGAGTTG
This sequence comes from Pseudomonadales bacterium, assembly GCA_017642855.1. Lineage (GTDB taxonomy): Bacteria > Pseudomonadota > Gammaproteobacteria > Pseudomonadales > Azotimanducaceae > UBA9659. The sequence goes on along the minus strand of JAEPOO010000003.1, from coordinate 38,517 downwards.
CAGCATGAAGTGCATATCGTGGAAGAGTTCAAGGTGCTTAAACAGCCGGAACATAAGCGGCGTCGATATGTTGTAGGGCAAATTGCCGATGACTCGAACCGGCGGTTCAGAGATCACTGCAGGTAAGTCGGCTTTCAGGACGTCCTCGTTCATCAAGTTGACGTTCGGAAAACGCTCAGCGAGCAGGTCGGCAAGGTCGCGATCAATTTCCACGAGGGTTAGATCGCAGCCTGTGTTCACGAGGTGTTCTGTGAGGGCGCCCTGTCCGGGACCGATTTCAACCACCTGCTCACCCGGTCGTGTATCGAAACTTCGAATGATTTTTCCGATGAGCCCCTGATCAACCAGGAAGTTCTGGCCAAAACGTTTCCTGGGTTTAATCACCCGGATAGTCCCAAATTTGCGGCAGCGAGCGAACTCGCTGCCTCAATGGCAGCAACGAGGCTGGATGTATCCGCCTTGCCAGTCCCGGCGATGTCCAGGGCCGTTCCATGGTCTACGGACGTGCGGATAATCGGCAAACCTAGAGTGATGTTAATCGCCCTGCCGAAACTCGCGAATTTCAAAACGGGCAATCCTTGATCGTGGTACATGGCGAGCACCGCATCGATGTTCTTTAATTTGTCAGGATTAAACGCAGTGTCTGCTGGAAGCGGTCCGATGAGATCCATGCTTTCCTGGCGAAGTTTTTGAAGAACCGGGCCGATGACTTCTATTTCTTCTCGTCCGAGATGTCCATTTTCCCCGGCGTGGGGATTAAGCCCACACACCAGGATTGAGGGTTCACCGATACCAAACTTATCGATCAGGTCCTGATGCAGGATGCGGATCGTTTCTTCCAGCGATGAATTTGTGATGGCCGCGCTGACACCGCTGAGCGGCAGGTGCGTCGTGGCGAGTGCAACTCGCAGGTCGCCGGACGCCAACATCATGACAACCTTGGACGTATTGGTCCGCTCAGCCAGCCATTCGGTGTGCCCTGTGAAGGGGATACCCGCATCGTTGATGACGCTCTTCTGTACGGGTCCAGTCACCACGGCGTCGATGGTGCCTGCTTCACAAGCCTGAACGGCTTCTTCCAGTGTCTCGATGACGTAAGCGCCATTACCAGGGTTCAGCGTGCCTGCCTGGGCTGGTGCTGAGAGCTTGATGGGTTGGATATTCATGGCACCGGTTTGATAACCGGACTCGTCGAGAGTGTTGAACGGGATATCGAGATTCAGCTCAGCCGCGCGGGCCTGAAGAAGCGCGGGATCTGTGAAATAGATCAGTCTTGTGTCTGCAATGTCTTCAAATGAAGCCAGGCAAAGATCGGGGCCAATGCCTGCGGGTTCGCCAGGCGTGATGCCAAGAGTGATCTCAGATTTTGATTTCGACAAAGGCTTCATCACGAATTTCACGAAGCCAGCTGTCGAGTTCCTCATCAAACTTCTGGTTTCTCAGATAGTTTTCGGCCTGACCCATCTTGAAGCGCTCGGAAAAGTCTTCGACCCTTCGTCCGGTGACCTCGAGGAAGTGATAGCCGTGGGAGCTTCTGAACACTTCGCTTAGCTGGTTCAATTCCGTTTTACTCATGGTCTGTTCGAACTCGGGCACGAACACCCCTTGACGTGTCCAGCCGAGATCACCACCGCTCAGAGCTGAGCCCGGGTCATCTGAATATAGCTTGGCGACCTCTTCAAAATCCCTGCCACCAGCGACTTCTTCACGCAGTGTCTTGGCGAGATCTTCAGCTTCACGCTCTGATCTAATTTCGTTTGGCTGTACCAGGACGTGCCGGACGCGTGTCTGGGCGATCTGCCCTTCAGAGGTTGCACCGCGCTTCTCAACCAATTTGATCAGATGAAATCCTCTTCCACTCTTGATGGGACCTTGAATGTCGCCGACAGTCATGTCTTCAACCAGATCAGAGAAGATGCTGGGCAGCTGGACGGGCTTACGCCAACCCATATCTCCGCCACTCAGGGCGTTCTGTCCCGATGAATACTGGATCGCAAGACTGGCGAAGTCCTCTCCATTTTCGAGCCGCTTGTGGAGTTCTTCTGCCTGGGCTCTGACTTGCCTGATGTCATTTGCACTTGGGTTGTTGGGTAGATCAAGCAGTATGTGACCGAGTCGGTACTGATCTGCGGTCAAGGATTCACCGAGGTCTGAAGCAAGGAAGTTCTGTACTTCCTGTTCACTGACCTGGATACGACGACGCATGACGCCTTGCTGGACTCGCGAAATGGCGAATTCCCTTCGTACCTGCTCGCGCATCGCAGCCCAACTCATACCGTCATTGGCGAGTGCGATTCGAAACTGATCCAGAGACATGCTGTTCTGTGCGGCGATGCTGTTCAAGGCGTCATTCAGCTCAGCGTCGCTAATTCTGATGCCAGCACGGTCGGCCATCTGCAGTTGCAAACTCTCAATAATCAGCCTCTCGATGACCTGGTCCTGGAGAATGTCGTCTGGAGGCACCCTCGTGTTTGGCTGGGCAGCGAACTGCGCCTTGATGGCCCGCGTGCGCTCATCAATTTCCGATTGCATGATGACGTCCTGGTCGACCACCACTGCGAGTCTGTCAATCAGAACCAGTGCAGCCTGACCGCTCAGCGATAAAATAGTTCCGGCCAGAAGTGCGGCCAGGAGAATCATCTTTTTGTTCATCGTCATGTTCTATCGTCCCGGTGCGAAGCCCGGTATGGAGTTACTCAATAAATTGTCCAATCTGCCACCCAGTGAACCCAGACCTTTCAGCTGGAATTCAACGTAGATACCGCTGTCGGCTCGCCGATCAATAACGAATTGAGGCGGTGCGCCGGGAGTTGTTATCACTAACCCCCTTGGCCTTTCCTGGTGTCGCCTGAAAACGACACGGACGGCCCAGCAGCAGTCATTGTATTCGAGACCCACCAAAGACTCTATGGTCTGATCTGTATCCCAACCATAGTTCCAGCGGCCGATTAGGCTCCAGACTTCGCGATTTCCCAGAGGCCAGATAAAAGAAATGTCAGTTTCTTCGTTCTGCCGGGGGCGAATGCCACGTTGCTGATTTTCCCGGGTCATCGCGTAGTTAACGTTAAAAACGGTGTTTTTGGGGCTTCGATAGGACGCCGAAAAATACCCTCGATTGGACTGATTTTCTTCAGTGTCGTGTTCGTAGGTGGCTCTGAATCGCCAGTTGGCCAGATAGGTTGTCAATGACATGAACAGGGGCGAGGAGTCTGCCATCGGATCATTGCCGGTGAAATCGCCATCCACCACTTCGCGATCTTCGAAGTGGAAGATCTGTCCGATACTCGCTGAGATAAGCGCTTTACCATCCGATAACCGGTAAATGCTGCTGCTCAGACCCAGTGCTATTCGATTCGCGTCCCCGATTCGGTCATAGCCTGCATAGCGGGTTTGCCGGAACAACTCATCGTAGGTGGGCGTCAGTCTGGTGGTATCGAAGAAGGGCAGGTCATCCTGGAACTCTTCTTCGACATAGAGATAGTAAATCCGGGGTTCCAGGGTTTGCGTGGCTTCCGTCCCTCGAAAAGACGTTGCTCTGTCGAAAACAATGCCGGCGTCCAGTGAAGCAATGGCAGTGCCGATGCTGGCGTCGTCTCGATCACCCGGCAGCGTCTCGTCGAGACTATAGTCCCGGTGTATATAGCGAACCGATGGTGTGACAAAACCCCAGTTATTGCTGAATGAAGTGCTGGCTCCGAGATCTGCGACGATACGGGTGCCCTCTGGATCGACATCGTCTCTCTTGTCAAAAGCCGTGGCCTGGATCAGCCCTTCAGTCTTCACTTGGCCAAACTGTTTTTTCCCGCTTAGGGTAAATCTGGGTAGCGTTTCATACTGATTGGGTTGCACCTGGTTCAACGACTGAAATCCACGCAGCTCAAGCTTTGACTGCCAGTTGGCCCGTGTGAAGGCGAGTTTGGCCTGGCGAACAAGTGCCGGGGCGTCTGTGTTGTCCAGAGCACGATCGAATTCGGAATCGGTATTGCTGAAGCCACCCAGGTCCTCGAGGTAGTCGATGTCAGAAACATTGGTATAGCTGAGCATCGATGACCAGGGACCTTTTCTTCCCCGATGATTCACATGGACCAACCATCGATCCTGGTCGGACTGCTCAGGGTTGGTTGAATCGATGATCGTTCGGTCGTCGTAACGGTCGTCGGAAGGCAGGAAGGTTCCGGCGATTGTGTTGTTGGAGTAGTCATTCAGGAATCTGAATTCACCTTCGTGCATCACGCCACGCTTCCAGATACTTCGAAGCGTGTAGGTCGCGTCATAGTGCGGCGCCAGATTGAAATAATAGGGAATTGCAATGTCGGTACCGCCGTCACTGTCGTGTCCTGCAGATGGCCATAGAAAACCGGATTGCCGATTTTCTCCAAGTGGAAATCGAAAGTAGGGAAAGTATGCGACCGGGATGTCTTTAATCTTGAGCTTCATGTCCCTGGCCGTTCCGTATCCCTCTGCGGTTTTGAGATTGATCTCTCTCCCGGTAACGGACCAGGTGTTGTCATCGGGTTCACAGGTTGTGAAATTACCGTCGGTGATGTGCAGCTGCTGATCAGAGGTTCGCTCCAGCGATGAAGCCGTTCCTCGTAATCGGGTCTGATGCATCAGGAAACTGGCACTGTCGACTGCTGCGGTATCAGCGAGCAGGCTGCCGCTGATATTTGTGCCTTTAAGAAGCAGACCTTCTTGTCTGAGTTCGATATCACCTTCAGCCGTAAATGTTTCACTCGCGGCATCCAGGGTCGCGAAATCGCCAGAGAGCGCTCGTCCGTTCTGCCGGACCAGGATGTCCCCGGTGAAGGTTGTTGAATGGCCCTCAACATGCAGGATGCTGTCGGCAGTTGCTTCAATCAGGCCGGGTGAAGGCACAATGACGTCTTTTTCGACATAAGCGCCGCGACATTGACCCATTTCTGCTGTGACTTGCCAATCCGTTTCCGCCGCAGTTCCTGCGAAAAGGGTCTGTGTAAAGATCAAGAGAAACAGCGGGGATAGCTTCGCGGCACGCAGGCAGGCTGGTAATTTTGTCGATCGAAGCATTGCGAGGATAATAAAGCATTCAATTTGTTTGGTCAGTCAGTTTTCATGAAAGATGTCAGAGCCGAGGCGCTCGCCAGCTGGGCGAAATCAGAGGACCTTGGTGTTGAGATTCCTGCAGAAGCTGAGCTCAGACCTGTGTCCGATGATGCCAGTTTTCGACGCTACTTCAGGTTCGATGTTGACGAACATAAGGTTGACGGACGAAAGGTATCCGGGCTCGGCCTGGTTTTTGTCGACGCGCCCCCGGAACATGAAGACAACGAAAGCTTTCTGAAAATATCCGGCGCCCTGATCGACGGAAATCTCAATTGCCCTCGTGTGGTTGCCAGTGATCTGGAACAGGGGTTTATGGCGGTAACGGATTTAGGCAACACGCTTTACCTGGATGTCATGAATTCGGAACCTTCACGTATTCCGTCACTCTATCGTGAGGCGATAGATGGCATTGTTCGAATGATGGCGGTGACCTGTGAGCTGCCTCCGTACGATGAGCAAAGACTGCTTGATGAAATGAGTCTTTTTCACGAGTGGTTTCTTGAGAAGCAACTGGGGATCGAATTGTCCGATGCTGACAGATCTATGCTGCAGCAGGTCTATTTGTTCCTCTCACAAAGGGCGCTGGAACAACCAACGGGCTTTGTCCATCGTGATTACCATTGCCGAAACTTGATGGTTGTTGAATCAAATGCGCCAGGCATCATCGATTTTCAGGATGCTGTGATAGGTCCGGTGACTTATGACCTGGTGTCGCTTTACAAGGACTGTTACTACCGCTTTGATCGAGAGGTGGTAGAGCAGTCGGTGTCAGCATTCAGAGACAAGCTTATTGCGGGAGAAATTGTCAGCGCCGATGCGCCGGTGTTGGAATGGTTTGACCTTATGGGTGCGCAACGACATCTGAAGTGCGCTGGAATTTTTAGCCGCCTTAATCTCAGAGATGGCAAGCCTGGGTATCTAAAAGATATTCCCCTGGTTATCAGCTATCTGCAGGAAGCGAGCGATATGTATCCCGCGCTGTCGAGTCTGTCTGCATTCCTTCGAGAGCAAGTTCAGCCGAGATTGCCCTTATGAAGGCCATGGTGCTGGCCGCAGGTCTTGGCAAACGCCTCAGGCCGTTGACACTTGAGACGCCCAAGCCATTGATTTCTGTCGGCGGTCGTCCGCTGTTGGAGTACCAACTGGAGAAATTGAGGCAGGCGGGTGTTGAGGAGGTTGTTGTTAATCTGCATCACCTGGGTGATCAGATCGAGAAGACCCTGGGTGATGGCTCAAGGTTAGGACTCAATATCCAGTATTCCAGAGAAAGCGAGCTGCTTGAGACAGGTGGTGGCATATTGCGAGCGCTTCCCCTGCTGGGTGACGCGCCTTTTCTTTGTATCAGCGGTGACACCTACTCAGAGTTTAACTTGTCACTGTTACCCAAGAATTTACCGGAAGACAGTCTTGGCCTCATGGTGATGACGGATAATCCTCCGCACCATCCGTCTGGCGATTTCCAGATTGCCGGTGACGGTGTCCTTAAGCTGGCGAGTGGTGATGACAGCCAGACCTTTACTTATACGGGTGTTGCGATCTTTTCCCCTGAACTGGTGCAAGGTGAATCTGGGGACTCTTTTCCGTTGCGACAGGTTTTTGACAAAGCGATAGCGGACGGTCGAATGCATGGTATTCATTTCACAGGCTATTGGTGTGATGTGGGAACGATGGATCGTCTGGAAGAACTTCGGGCTTATGTTCAATCCTGATTGAGCCCTTTGTTTCCTTTACAATAGTGGCAACAGCATCTTCTAAAGCAACTTACCGGCGGAGAAAACACTTGAGCCAACTGATTGCCCCTTCAATTCTTTCAGCCGACTTCGCCCGCCTGGGTGAAGAAGTCCAGGATGTACTCGAAGCCGGGGCTGACATTATTCATTTTGATGTGATGGATAACCACTATGTGCCCGTGCTGACCTTTGGCCCTAAGATCTTAAATGATCTGCGCAAATTTGGCATCGAAGCGCCGATTGATGTTCACCTGATGGTAAAACCGGTAGATGGATTGATTCAGGCATTTGCCGATGCGGGTGCAACTTACATTACCTTTCATCCAGAAGGTTCCGAACACATCGATCGATCGCTTCAGCTGATTCGAGAAAACGATTGCAAGAGCGGGCTGGTCTTTAATCCTGCAACGCCGCTCAGCTATCTGGATCACGTCATGGATAAAGTCGATATGATACTAATCATGTCTGTGAATCCCGGGTTTGGCGGTCAGTCATTCATCCCGGCAGCGCTGGACAAATTGCAGGAAGCCAGGCGCCGTGTGGAATCTTCGGGCTCGGACATTCGGATTGAGATTGATGGTGGCGTTAAGGTCGACAACATCAAAGAGATTGCGGAAGCGGGCGCGGATACTTTCGTGGCAGGATCCGCAATTTTTGATAGCCCTGACTATGCGGAGACAATCTCTGCCATGCGGGCCGCGCTTGCGTCCTGAGTCCGCAATCATTTAAGCTTCGCAGCGCAATGTAAGGGTTACCGATGACCAACGTTTTTAGCCAAAAATCTGGCCCTTTTTGGCCAGCTCTCTCCTGGCGAAGCTAACAGAGTATTCGCCCCGGGACAGTCGTCCCATCCTTTAAGTCGGTAATAATTTGGTAGAGAGTCATGACGCCTGAACAATTCGTACAACTGGGAAAAGAAGGGTACAACCACGTTCCAGTGGTTCGTCAACTGTTTGCTGACCTTGAGACGCCGCTGTCCTGCTATGTCAAAGTGGCCAGGGGTCCTTACAGCTATCTGCTCGAGTCCGCCAATCAGGGCGGCGAAAAGTGGTCCCGTTATTCGGTGGTAGGTCTACCGTCCAACGACATTATAAAAATTCACGGCCATCAGGTATCCGTTTTTGAAAGCGGTAAGCAGACTGAGCAGTTCGACTGTGATGATCCGCTCGACTATGTGGAGCAGTTCCAGGCGAGGTTTTCTTACCCCGATCTTGAGCACCTACCCGTTTATACCGGTGGGCTGGTCGGTTACTTCGGTTACGACACCATTCGTTATGTTGAAAAGAAGATCAGCGACACGGCACCTCCGGATACGCTCGAGACCCCAGATATCCTGCTGATGGTGTCGAATGACGTCATCATTTTTGACAATGTGCTTGGCCGCGTTCACCTGATGACGCACGGCAATCCTGAAGATGCCGGTAGTTTCGAGCGGGCGCAGGCGCGACTGGATGAAATGGAGTCTCGACTTCGAAATCCAGTACCTGATGAATTGAGGTTGCCCGCTCAAGGGCCTGTTTTACACGAGGCGGATTTCGTCTCCAGCTACGGCGAGGAAAATTTCAAAAACGATGTTGAACGCATTCGTGAATACATTATCGAAGGTGACGTCATGCAGGTTGTCCTGGCACAACGAATGTCAGTGTCCTTTGAGAGCGATCCGCTCAACCTTTACCGGGCCCTGAGATCCCTGAACCCATCGCCTTACATGTATTTTCTTGATCTCGAAGAGTTTCAGATTGTGAGTTCCTCCCCTGAAATCCTGGCTCGACTCGATCACGGTGAGGTGACTGTCCGACCTTTAGCCGGTACTCGGCGTCGTGGTGAAACAGAGGAGGAAGATCTTGCTATGGAAAAAGAGCTTCTGGACGATCCGAAAGAGATCGCAGAACACCTGATGCTGATCGACCTCGGCCGCAACGATATCGGAAAGGTCTGTCAGACGGGTAGTGTCGAAGTGAACGAGATGATGATTGTCGAGCGATATGCCCATGTCATGCACATTGCATCTAACGTGCGAGGGCAGGTGAAGAAAGAGATTGGCCCGGTTGATGTCCTGAGAGCAACGCTACCAGTGGGGACCTTAAGTGGCGCGCCTAAGGTGCGGGCGATGGAAATCATTGACGAATTGGAGCCGGAAAAGCGCGGCATCTTCGGTGGTGCGGTTGGTTATTTGTCCTGGAACGGCAACATGGATACGGCGATCGCCATTCGTACGGCCATCGTCAGAGATAACAAGCTCTATATTCAAGCCGGCGCAGGTGTGGTCGCAGACTCGATCCCGCGCTTGGAGTGGAAAGAGACCATCAATAAGGCAAGGTCAATCTTTCAAGCCGCGGCGATGGCGGAATCCGGGTTGGATCTGACTGGTGTTGCGGCTGAAAATCAGCGAACCTTTGATCGCGCTGAATCCCGGCCCGTCGTAGGTCAGGAGGGCAAATAGTCATGTTATTGATGATTGACAATTACGACTCCTTTACGTTCAACGTTGTGCAGTACCTCGGAGAACTGGGCGCGGATGTTGAAGTCCATCGAAATGACGAAATCTCGGTAGAAGAGATTGCTGATAAGCGTCCGGAGGCGATCGTAATCTCGCCTGGCCCATGTACGCCGAATGAAGCTGGCATTTCTATGCAGGCCATTGAATCTTTTGCTGGGAAAGTGCCAATTCTAGGGATCTGTCTGGGTCACCAGAGTATTGGTCAGGTTTTTGGTGGCCGGATTGTTAAGGCCGGGCAGGTGATGCACGGCAAAACTTCAAAGATCTACCATAAGGGTGAAGGCGTCTTTTCTCAATTGGAAAACCCCTTCATAGCAACTCGCTATCACTCACTGGTCATTGAGCCGGCCAGCCTGCCGAATTGTCTGGAAGTCACGGCATGGACAGAAACGGAAGATGGCGAAGTGGAAGAAATTATGGGCGTTAGGCACAAGGAATACCCTATTGCCGGTGTCCAATTCCACCCGGAATCGATACTGACCGAACACGGCCATGATCTATTGAGAAACTTTCTGAACGGAGCTCACTGATATGGATATGCCAACAGCTATAGCGACCGTTATCGATGGGCGTGACCTGTCGAAAACAGAAATGAACGCGGTGATGAAGTTGATCATGACTGGGGAAGCCACGGATGCACAGATTGGCGGATTTCTTGTTGGTCTGCGTCTCAAAGGTGAAACTGTCGATGAAATCATTGGTGCGGCAGAAGTGATGCGTGAACTGGCGACACCAGTTTTTGTGGATACGGAAGGTCTGGTCGATACATGCGGCACGGGCGGTAGTGGTGCCAACAAGTTCAATGTTTCAACCGCAAGTGCTTTCGTTGCCGCTGCCGCGGGCGCGAGGGTGGCGAAGCACGGCAATCGTTCTGCATCTTCCAAAAGCGGTAGCGCGGATCTGCTGGAAGCCTCCGGTGCGGAGATCATGTTGTCACCGGAGCAGGTCGCCCGCTGTATTGACTCCATTGGTGTCGGGTTTCTGTTTGCGTTGAGCCATCACAGCGCGATGAAACATGCCATAGGTCCAAGGCGAGAAATGATCGTGCGCACAATATTCAACATGCTGGGCCCGCTTACCAATCCAGCCGGTGCGCGGCGACAGCTCTTGGGCGTTTACGACGCCAAACTGGTGAGACCGGTTGCGGAGGTGTTGGGTAACCTCGGCAGCGAGCATGTCATGGTCGTCCATTCCGGAGACGGCCTCGATGAGATCAGCATTGCTGCTAAAACCCATATCGCCGAGCTCAAAGACGGTTCGATCACTGAATACGATGTGGCGCCGGAAGACTTTGGCATGAAGGTCGCGTCGCTCGATCCGTTAAGGGTGGCAGACAGTAGTGAAAGTCTGGCGATCGTGAAACAGGCACTGGATGGTTCGATGGAGTCTGCTTCGGATATGGTTGCGCTTAATGCCGGCGCGGCAATCTATGTGTCTGGCAACGCACTCAGTCTGGGTGATGGCGTCAAGATGGCACAGGATGCAATTGGTAGTGGACTCGCAAACGAGAAGATGAAAGAGTTTGCGGACTTCACACAACAACTTAAAGACAACTAACGATGAGTGATGACATTCTGACGAAGATTGTCGCCCGCAAACGTGAAGAGGTTGCGGTAAGACGGCAGCGCTTTACCGTCAGTGACCTGAAAGATCAGATCAAACGGCAGCATCGGCCTCGGGGTTTCGTCGATTCGATAAAAAAACGGATCGGTCGTCGTCAGGCAGCGATCATCGCAGAGATCAAGAAAGCCTCTCCTTCCAAGGGTGTTATTCGTGAGGACTTTGATCCTGTTTCAATCGCCGAGAGCTATGAGCAATCCGGCGCGGCTTGTCTTTCAGTGTTGACTGATGTCGATTTCTTTCAGGGCTCCGATGAGTACCTGCAGCTAGCCAAGGCGCACAGTTCTTTGCCTGTCCTTCGGAAAGACTTTACGGTGTCGCCCTACCAGATTTATGAGTCGCGGGCGATTGGCGCGGACTGTATTTTGCTGATCGCCGCAATACTCGATGCGGAGACGCTGCATACCTACTATGATCTTGCCCAGAGTCTGGGGCTGGATGTGCTGATTGAAGTGCATAACAAAGAAGAACTTGAATGCGCTTTGACGCTGTCACCAAAGTTGTTGGGTATTAACAACCGGAACCTCAAGACTTTTGAGGTGTCATTGAATACGACGCTTGATCTGCTTGCAGATATTCCCAAAGGTGTGACCGTTGTCACGGAGAGCGGTATTCGTCAGCGTGCAGATGTCGCGCAGATGATCAGTTGTGATGTCTACGGATTTCTGGTCGGTGAAGCGTTTATGAAGGAGCCAGATCCTGGCCAGGCGCTGGCGTTCTTATTTTCCTGAAGAGGTTTCCCTGATCGGGCTTATCGTGTTCCGAACACGACCATTGTTTTACCTTTGACGGAAACCAGACCCTGGTCCTCCAGGGTTTTTAGTACTCGACCCACCATTTCTCGTGAACAACCAACAATCCGGCCGATTTCCTGGCGGGTGACTTTGATCTGCATCCCGTCTGGATGAGTCATTGCGTCCGGCTCGTTGCAGAGATCCAGCAGAGTTCTTGCAACGCGGCCTGTCACATCCAGGAAAGCAAGATCGCCAACCTTCTTGGTCGTTTTGCCAAGGCGATCTGCCAGTTGGGTCGCCAGTTCAAACAGCATGCCCGTATCCCGCTGACTTAACTCTGCAAATTTCTCGTAACCGAGTTCTGCGACTTCACATTCTGTTTTTGCCTTGATCCAGGCGGTTCTTCGACCTTCACCAAACATGGCCATCTCGCCGAAGAAATCACCCTCGTTCAAGTAGGCGACGATGATTTCTTTGCCATTCTCATCTTCGATGATGACGGTCACAGAGCCCTTGGTGATATAGAAGATGGAATCGCTTTCCTCGCCGGCATAGATAATTGTGCTGCTTCGGGGGTAACGCCGTTTGTGCGCAACACTGAGAAACTCATCCATGTTGTTGAACGCGGGACTGTTCAAGGTAAGGCTAACCATAGGAATAGGTTACGACTGGACCTTTGGGTTTACAAGGGTGGCTGTCTGCCCCTATTCTTCTTGCCCAATTTGAGGCAGTACTGAGGCTGGTTGAGCGATGAAAGCGACTGTGCGTTGGATAGATGACGTCATGTTTCTTGCAGAATCCGGAAGTGGTCACACCGTCACCATAGACGGACCCGAGTCCGAGGGCGGACGAAACATAGGCATTCGTCCAATGGAACTCATGTTGATGGGTATGGGTGGTTGTACCAGCTTTGATGTCATGAAAATTCTGAGAAAGTCTCGGCAACCGGTCGAAGACTGTGTGGCTCAAATCGAAGCGAAGCGCGCGGACGAAGTCCCAAGTGTGTTTACTCATATTCATATCCATTTCGTTGTCACTGGAAAAGGTGTCAAAGAAGCCCAGGTGAAGAGGGCGATTGAGCTATCGGCAGAAAAGTATTGCTCCGCCTCCATCATGTTGGGTAGAGGTGGCGTGAACATCACTCATGACTACGAGATTGTTGAATCGTGAAGCGACCTGACTCTACCAGTGGCATGCGACATGTCGCCTTGTTCGTCGATAAATTTGAGGCGTGTGAACACTTTTACACAGAGTTAATGGGCATGGCGGTTGAATGGCGGCCGGATGATGACAACGTCTACCTGAGTAGTGGGAACGATAATCTCGCGTTACATAAGGTGCCCGGTAGCAGAGAAGCTGGTCAGCTTGATCACATCGGATTTTTTATCAACGACATCGACAAGATAGACGAGTGGTTTGAGTTTCTAAAAGAAAATGGTGTGGAGATGCTGACGGAACCGAGAACGCATCGTGATGGTGCCCGAAGCTTCTACTGTAAGGACCCGTCAGGGGTTCGCGTTCAGATCATTTACCACATCCCTATCGTTCAGCACGATCAAGGCATTGATTAGACCCAGTAGGTTGTTCGGGTCATGACCTTGCTTAGAGTGGTCATGAGAGACTTGATTGGGCGTGGGAAATCAGTGCCACCATGTTCAAGTGCCGTGGTTCTGTGCTGGTCTTCATCACGTTTCATCTGGGAGAGTATTTCTCGCGAGCGATGATCTTCCGCGGGAAGACACGCCAGGTGCTCTTCCAGATGCGTAACAACCTGTTCCTCTGTGGCGGCAACAAATCCCAGATTGATGCGATTACCCATCAGTCCTGATATCGCACCGCCGGTAAAACTCAGTGCATAGAAAGCGGGGTTGAGGTAACTGGTGTGAGTGTCCAATTCTTCGAGACGTTCCTCGCACCACGCCAGATGATCAATCTCTTCTCGGGCGGCGTGTTCCATAGATTCTTTGACTCGACGATCTCGACTCGTCAAACCCTGACCCATGTAAAGCGCCTGGGCGCAAATTTCGCCGCAGTGGTTTACCCGCATCAGTCGTCCGGCTTCGGTTCTCTGTGATTCAGTCAGTTCTGTTTCTGGGGTCGATCGAGCGGGGTTTGCTCGTTCAGCTCGAGATACGCCGCTCAGAACACGTAGTGCCCGGTCGACATGACCGATAAGACGATCCACGGGATGCTCATGTTTTTTCATGTTGTATTAGTGCTTGAGTACGTAGGCCGAATAGCCTTCTTCGTTAAGCTGGTAAGCACCGAGCGCTGATCGTTTGCCGCCATCACAGACGCAAACATAAATAGCATCCTCTTTCAGCTTGCCAAGATTCTTTCGCAATAAGAGTAGGGGTACGTTGAGACTGCCAGCGATTTTTTCAGCCTCGACTTCTTTCGGTGTGCGCACATCAATGATGTAAGTTTTGGGATCACCCTGTTGGATCATTTCTTGCACTTCATCCATGGTCACAGTTTCAATCACCGGGCTCATGAGAAGAGCCTGGAAGTCTGGCTCAGCAAGACGCATTAAAGTGCCGCTTGACGTCATAGTGACCGTGGCGTTTCGAGGTGTGTCACTAACCAATGCATCCTGACCAAAGTTATCACCGGCTTTCAATTCCGCGAGAACGGCAGATTTCTCACCGGCTGTCCTCTCTACTTTGGCTTTGCCTGCCTGAATGACATAGAAGTAGTCACCTTTTTCACCCTGGGTGATCACGACGTCGCCAGAAGTATATTTGACCTCTTCAAACTTGCTGAACAGGGTCTGGATGTTGGAGGGTGGTATGAATTCAAACAGTGGGGAGCTCAGAAGTGTCGACATCCAATCAACGCCTTCTTCTACATCGTCATCAGCCACCGCACTAGTTGCGCCGCGACCCATGTGAATCGCCACAGTGCTTCTGTCACTCACGAGGATCTTTGCTTCATCTGTAGTGACGGCAGTCAGGCGGTGGGGTGAATTGTTGTCGATAGGGTTTTTGGTGACCTCTTCACCGGCGGTCCTGTTCTTTGCCTCGAACTTTTCGTCCAGCAGGTCCACGCCGCCAGCGAGAAGCCAATAAACTTTGTCATCTTCCTCGGCGCGCTTGAAGATGATCTTGCCTTTCGGCATTTTCTGTATTTCTGACTGATCAAGCACAGCCTGCAGATCACCTTCACTCATCTGGTTGAAGGGGATCAGGGACTTGATCAGTTCAATGTCGGCAGCTTCCACTAAATTCCTCTGCGTACAGTGTCACTAGCATTGGTTCGCGAGGCTCGCATTATAAATAGGCCATGTTCCATTCGGCCAGCCCTGGGACGAGTTTGAGCGACAGGCGTGCTATGAGCCACGGCTCTGTCGATGAAAATATTGAAGTTTGTGCCGATCGAGTGTTCTGAGGGCGATTTTGTGATCCTGCTCGTCCAAAGGCCCCAGAACAACGGCGTATTTCACTGTCTCCGCAGTCACGCGCTTCTCGATGTGAGGCGCCAGGCCTAGACCGGCCAGTTCTGTCTGATGCGATTCTGCACCAGCCAGCCGAGCGAACAAGCCAAGTTGCAATACTTCGCCATCAGTTGGAAATTGGAACTCCGGAAAGTGACGTTCCAAAGGTGTTGCCGGAGTAAGGTCTTCAACGAGAAAATTTTCAGGTATCTCCTGTATTGCGTCCACGTCCTCTGGAGATGTCATCACCAGAGACGCGGTCACAAGCAGAAAAAAGCCCGCAGCAACCATCGCATTGCTCATGGGATAGCGTACGACGGGTTGTTCATTTTTTGTTGTCAGTTCTTCCTGATTCGTTAGCTTTACGACATCTTCCAGAACCGGGATGCCTTGATCTTTTTCTTCGTCGTAGATATTGAATCCGAGCTGTACAGGCCGCGCTGCCTGAGGGTGCGCCTGGGAGTCATCAGGGCTGGGCACGTAAGTGTCATCGCCACTCGGCACATGTGTGTCATCTCCTGCAGGAACGTAGGTGTCAGTCTCCGCTGACTTAACCGTTCTGGGTGCAGATACGATGACCACTGTGACATTGTCTTTGCCTCCGCCTTGAAGAGCGGCTTCGATGAGTTTATCGACGACTTCCTGATCATCATCGCCTCCTTCGGCCATGATTGCCTCAATATCCTCGTCGGACACGCAGTCTGTCAAACCATCGCTACAAAGCAGGATCTTCTGGCCGGGTTTCCATCTTTCGCTGATACTGTCTGCGCGAACCGTTTCCAGTTCCTGGACACCGAGTGCACGAGTAACTGCATTCTTTCGTGGGTCCGACTCCGCTTCTTCTTTGGTAAGTTCCCCCTCATCGATCAGCGACTGAACGAGTGAATGATCCACTGTGATCTGCTTAAGCTTGCTCTTGTTTTTATCGAACATGTAAGCGCGTGAGTCACCGACCCAAAAAATATTGTACAAGCTGCCATGAGACAGGAGCAGAACGATGGTGGTCCCCATGTTGGTGCCAAGGCCATCAGACTTTGCGTATTCTTTGATATTTTTGTGAGCGAGTTCTATTGCCTGATTGATACCGTGCCCTTCGCGCACCATCTTTGTGACAGTGTAGTTTGTGATGGCGCTTGCGACTTCTCCGAAACCCAAACCGCCCATGCCATCGGCGACGATCCACAAGTCTTTGGCATCGTCACAGACATAGCTGTCTTCGTTGTTGTCCCGTACATTACCTACGTTTGTACCGGCACCGTAGTGATACAAAGAGGACTCCTGGGAGTTGGATTTTTCTGACACGTGAAGGAATTTATTCTGTCTGAATTCCAAGAATAATACCACTAACGTCGATCCGCGTTGACCTGACTTTAAGGGATTTTTTGACCTCAAGGCCGACATGAAAACAGGTGGAAAATCGGCAGCAGTCCTTATATTCTCTCGTATCAGATGTCGCTCTGTGATTGATCAATTCATTAATGTCGCGTGAAAATGTTGAAGTAGGAGTTTTGTTTGCTGATGTAACAGGCAGCACTCGACTCTATGAAACCCTTGGTGATGAGAATGCGAATCGCATCATCGGCAAAACGATCGACATTATGGCTGCGATAACCGAGGGCTATCAGGGTTTTGTTATCAAGACAATTGGCGACGAAATCATGTGTCGATTCCCCTCAGCTAACGATTGCGTTAGGGCGGCCATCGAGTGTCAGGAAGAAATCTCTGCTGGTATCCAAGGCGAAACTGTCGAAGTCTCAATTAAGGCGGGGTTGCACTATGGGCCAGCCATCTTAATGGAAGACGGCGATGTGTTCGGTGATGCGGTCAATGTTGCCGCCAGAATGGCGGGGATCGCGAAGGGCGCGCAGATCATCACGACCCAGGACACCATCAATTTACTTGATGCTGATCTGCAGGATATGAGCCGGCAGTTCGACCGAACGAACGTCAAAGGCAAAGAGGAAGAAATCATCGTTTACCAGGTCGTCTGGGAAGAAAGCGATGATGTCACCCGAATTGAGATCAGTTCCGATGATCTAATTGAGGAAGTGAAGCACCTTTCTCTTGATTTTCAGGGTAATCAGCAACGAATTGCGTCCGATGATCACCGTACCTTTGTGATCGGTCGAGGGGTTCAAAGCGATTTGCTCTGCAAAACCCGTCTGGCGAGTCGATCCCATGCCACACTGGAATTCCGCCGTGGCAAGTTTATCCTCACAGATCAAAGCTCCAATGGCACCTTTGTGAAAACGGATGATGGTGAAAATATCTTCCTGCGCAGGCAGGAGTTGATGCTCTGGGGTTCAGGTTACATTGGTCTTGGAGAGGAAGTATCCAAGGAAGATCCGGATAACCTGATTCGCTACATCTGCGAATAAATTCCGTTTTCCCGATGTCGGGAACCAACCCCTAGGCAAGTCGGTCAAAAAGTCCGAAAATGCTATATTGCACGCTGGTACAGACGCCAATCTGAAATGTCAGATCAAGAGAAGCCAGATCAGGAAAGTGATAAGACGCTGATTCGTGGCCAGGACGATACGTCCTCCCAGGCTAATGATGATGCGACCATACTCCGCCCGAAGGACTCAAAACCTGGGCAAAGCACCCCTGAGCGTCCGAAACCCCAACAGGAGGCCAATGAAGACGCGACCCTCCTGCGCGCACCACAACGCGAAGCCAATGATGATGCTACGGTGCTGCGCGGTTCCAATGAGCCTGAGGCTAACGACGACGCGACGATTATCCGATCTGATTCTGACGCCATCGGTGATTCTGCAACCATCCTGAGAGGTCCGGAAGCGAGCGACTCAGCGACGATATTGAGATCCCCGGATAGCAGCTCAGAAAACAGTGGCGGCGGACGAAGATCTGAATCAGCGGGTGATAATGCAACCCTGCTCAGGGAGCCCGGTGATGACGGTGCCACTATCCTGAGGTCACGTGGCGAATCCAACGAAGACGCGACGATCCTAAGATCAGGCGATGATGACCCAGGTGACGATGATGATCGCACCGTCATGAATGAGAATTTCGATGACGATGCCACGGTCATGGGTGCTGGTGGTGGCCAGGACACGACCTATGTCGCCAAGATCGGCAATCAGACTCGAGCGCAGGGTAATTCCGAGGCCGGGCGACTGCTAAAAAATCGATTTGTCCTGGAAGAGAAGATCGGTAGCGGCGGTATGGGTGATGTCTACAAGGCACTCGACCTTCGTCAGCAGGAAGCTCAGGAGCGGGACCCGTACATCGCGATCAAGCTATTGAACGAGAACTTCGCTCGTCACAAAGACGCTTTCCTTTCCTTGCAGCGAGAGACCTCCCGAACTCGGGGTATTCCTCACCCGAACATCATGGCGGTTTACGACTTCGACCGGGAAGGCGATACCGTATTCATGTCGATGGAGCTCCTCGACGGTAAGCCCCTTGATGACTTCCTTAAAGAACACCCGGAAGGGGTCTCCGAGGAAGATGCTTGGAATATTATCGATGGCATCAGTGAAGGTCTGATGCGAGCGCACAATGCCGGCATCGTTCACTCCGACTTTAAGCCGGGCAACATCTTTTACACCAGGGACAAAAACGCGAAGGTTTTTGACTTTGGTATTGCCAGAGCTGTCTCTAATCCGAATGACCTTGAAGCGGATGGTGAAAAGACGGTATTCGATGCAGGTTCCCTGGGTGCGTTAACACCCACTTACGCCAGCTATGAGATGCTTAAAGGGCTGGAGCCATCCAAGTCGGATGATGTCTACGCAGTAGCGCTGGTCGCCTATGAGCTCTTCATGGGCAAACACCCTTATGACAGGGTGCCCGCCGACAAGGCGCTGGAACGGGGCCTGACACCAAAGCCGGTACCGTTCCTGAAGCGTCGCCACTGGCGTGCGCTGAAGAAGGCGCTGGCCTTAAAGGGTGAAGATCGCACCCAGACGATGGACGAATTTAAGGAGGGTATGTTCAGTGAAGACCCGCCTTACGCCCGCTACGCAGCCATCGCGACCGTCATTGTAGGGTCTATGAGTTTCGCGGCTTATCAGGCGCTGAATGTGAAAGAAAAACCAGATGAACTCGTCCAATTCGAGAATTCCATCGCTGCATCCAAGGTGACGCTCAACACCTACAAAGATCAAAGGTGGGAATCGACCATATGGCACGAGCAATTATCGAAGGCGATTAACCAATTTAGATTTGCCAACCAGAACATCCTTGAGAATGAGGAATGGGTAGAGGAGTGGGATTACGTAACTGATCCTGAAATTCAAGAATTTTCCTCCAAAATCCTTACTGCGTATCTGGATGAAATAGAGGACAGGCGTTCTGAAGCATCCTCCTATCCAACAGACACAAAAGAGGGGGTGCAAACAGCGCTCGAATATCTGGAAGAGGCGGACACCTATGCCGGTTATCTAGATGCTTATAGCGGCTCAGATCCGGAAAGGACGCGAAAAGAACGCGAGCGTCTCTCGCGAGTTCTCGCCACAGGCAGGGAACGGCTCGCAGCGATTGAATTGGCTGAACAGCAGGCAGAAGAAGCTCGTCTGGCCGAAAACGAACGACGTCTGGCCGAAGAAGCCCGAATTGCATTCGAGGAGCAGCGACGCGACACCTACCAAAATTATTTGGATGAAGTCGATGGCATTCTCCGATGTAAAGGTAACGTTTCTGATACTAAAATTAATCGTTTCGGTGAACTGCTTGCTTTGATGGAGAGCGGGTGGAAAGAAGCCTACGACTTTCACTATCCGAAGTTCGTTTCCTATATGGGTACCTGCATTCAGCAGCGGATTGGCTATATTGACCCTGCTCGAGCGCGCGAGGTGCAGGCGATGGTGGCCTCATTCCTGCCAGGTGAAACGGGCATTTCGGCGCTGGTGATTGAAGACAAAGACCCCTGCGCCGAACGTAAGCTGGTGGGTCGAGGGAACCGCAACCGCAGCTGGTGTTCGGATTACTTGTCGGAAGGAAGCACAGGACCTGAACTGGTCGTGATTCCGCCAATTAACTCGGTCACAGACACCAAGTACGCCATCAGCCGGGCAGAAATCAAAATTGGTGAATACAACCTCTATTGCGAAAACGCCGGGTGTGCCCAGCTTGCGGGTAACAGCTCTTTGCCAGCCACCAACTTAAGCCTTGATCAGGCGCGCGGCTATACCGATTGGTTGAGCAGTCAGACCGGCCAGCGGTACCGGTTGCCGACGGTCAGGGAATGGGAACACGCTGCGATTGCTGACAATCTGGAAAAGGCGGTCGATGAAAACATCAACTGCACCGTTGATTCTCGAGGAGTACGCCTCGGCGAAACGCTACTGAACGCAATCTCAGGCAGGGCAAATACCTACGGCCTCTATAATTTTGTAGGAAACGCCCGTGAATGGGCACTCGATGACGAAAATACGCTTTATGCCATGGGTGGTGCGCATACTGACCCGCGTCAGGAGTGCACATTGGATAAACGCATTGTTCATGAGGGCGGTGCTGACTCGGTAACCGGCTTCCGAATTGTGCGTGAAATCATCGAAAAAGACGGTAACAACCAGAACGCGGAACTGGCTTCTTCCGGGAGCGACTGATTTTCCCCAAAGCCCCGTTTTTCCTGCGTCCGCAGGAATGTCTGACATGGACTCCAAACCCTAATTACGATACCGTTTCTCTTTCAGTTTTACCTTCGGTCTTGTGCCGAAGTTTTGTGAAAACAATCTAAATCTTCGATCAAAATAAGAATAACTATTCGCTTTATTCGATCAAAAGCGCTGTTTCAGGGGTGTTCCAGCTTATGAAAAGGATCATGGACAGATTTGCATCACGCTGGTGGCGTGTGTTGCTCGTTTTATCCACTGGATTACTCATGGGGGCCGCGGGTGATTTCCCAGAATTTCAGATGGAGGAATACGAAGAAGCGCTGAACGAGGAGGAGTATTTCTTTGAGGAACCGGAGCTGATCCCAGTACCCCGGGTTTCAGATCGGCTTTATGGTGAAGGTGAGCTGAATCGTTTCCCTGTTGTGAAAGTTGAGATCGAAGGTGTGGTGCCTTACCCCAACCAAAACATTACCCAGGATCAGATTCAGGCGCTGATTGATCAGCGATTTCAGGAAGAACAGGCCACATTAACGGATGAAAATGGCTTTACGGAGCGGGACCTTAAAGACATTGGTGAGTACCTGCGCGAGATAATCGATCGGCCCGGTCGACCGGATATTGACGATTTGAGAGCGCTTGAAGAGCTTGTGGAGCGTGTTGAGTTCCAACGTGGCTGGATCACCATTGAACAGCTCGATCAGATTGCCCTCGCCGTCACCGAGTATTACCGAGAAAACGGCTTCATTCTGGCGACAGCATTTGTGCCCGAGCAGGAGGTGTCCGACGGGATTGTTCGTCTTAATGTGCTCGAGGGCCGCTTGGGGGATGTGGCGGTCTCCAACGAGCTGATTTTCAGCCCGGATACCATCAAAGCAGCCTTCAATAATGAGCTTGGAGAACCCGTTACCGAGGAGCGAATAGAAGGTGCACTTCGTCGGATAAACGATTTACCCGGTGTACGAGTTAGGGGATCATTTTCACCAGGTGACAATGTGGGCGAAACTCGCTTGACGCTTGGGGTTCTGGAGGAAAAAGCCTGGAGTTCGAGCGTCGTTGTGGACAACCACGGATCGGAAACGACTGGTGAAACTCGGCTGTATGCAACCACCGAGTGGCACAACCTCTTTGGGCGAGGACATCGCCTTGTGGCCGGGGTGTTGAGATCCGAGGGGCCGGACAGTTCTCTCTATGGGCAGCTCGAGTATGAGATGCCATGGACGAGTGATCACCGAGGAACCGTCAAAGCTGCGATCAGCACGAACGAGTTCTCAGTGACACGTCTTGCCAACCTGCCGGAAATTGTTGGTGAAACTGACAACTATGGTCTGGATTTGTCCTACCAGGTCATCAGGAGTCGAACCCTGAACCTGGGATTGAGTGCGGGTTACACCCAGAAAGATGTGATCTTTCAGGTGGGTGATTTGATCACGCTGTCGACCGAAGAAAAAATTGAAGTGGTCAATGTCTCCGCAGATTACACCCAGCTGTGGGACGACAGGCAGCTGCTGCTGACCGGGCGTTTTGGCATTGACCAGGGGCACATGATTGAAGGAGAAGCGAGAGGACAATCCGTAGATTTCACCAAGTTCCTGTTGAGCGCCAACCTGCTGAAACGTTTCAGCATTAACAACTGGCTGACCAAGAACGAGAGCTACTTCAACTTCGTGGTGAAATTGAATACTCAGTACACGGAGAAGTTTTTGTCCTCGGTCGAGCAGTTCTCATTAGGCGGTCCAAACGCGGTGAGATCACTTGGGGTCAGTGACGTGTCAGTCGATAGCGGTGCTTATGCCGGTATGGAACTGTTCTTCGATCTGCCCTGGGACTTTACGACGGAATTTGACCTGCCTATCGATCCGATCCGCCCATACGTCTTCTACGACTATGCCTATGGCGTGGCACGAGGACTGGAGGGCGGAGCTGGTAGAGACTTTGATGCCAAGGTCCACGGTTATGGTGCTGGATTTAGAGTTAACTGGCCGAACAGACTCACGGCCAACGTAGTGTTTGCGAGACCGAGGTCCGCAACATATCAAGATGATTTTTTAGAAGAGGAAGGCGAATCTCGATTTTTTGTTGATTTGGTTTACTACATTCGGTGACGCCGACCGAACGAAAAAACCGCCGTAAAAGGACTGACCAGACCTGATGAAGAAGGGTCGAACCCGCAAGGGTCGAAACCGAGGAGCGAAGCCCGTCGCTGCTCGGTCGCCGCAGTTAGATACGCTTCCCGTATCGGCGCTCGCTCGTCCTAACAAACTTAAACCGCTTACCTCTTTCATGTTGCAACGTGGCCTGGTTGCCACGGGCATTGCAGGATCTCTTCTTTTTGCTCCGCTTTTGCAGGCAGCGCCGGAAGGCGGCGTTGTGATCGACGGTGAAGGCACCGTTACTCATGTTGATGACATGACAACGCACATTGATCAGATGACTCAAAACCTCCTGATGGAGTTCGAGAGCTTTGATCTTTCCGCAGACGAATCCGTTCTTATCACACAACCCAATGCCTCGGCGTGGTTCGTGGGTAATGTGGTAGGCGGGTCGCCAACAGCGATCTTCGGAAACATAACCGCGAACGGGCAGGTTGCCCTGGTGAATGCCAGTGGTGTCATCTTCGGTGAAACGGCATCAATCAACGCGGCGGGTGTCTTTGCATCGGCCCTTGATATCAATACTGAAGATCTTGTTAATGGTGAAGCCGTTAACTTTGAAGCGAAACCCGGTTCAGGCGGTTTCGTGATTAACCATGGTCTGATTTCCGCGTCTGTCGGCGGCTCGGTGACATTGCTTGGTCAGTCGGTCACGAACTCAGGTGTCATTATGGCAACGCTCGGCCAGGTCAATCTGGCAGCGGGCTCAAGAGCGGTTGTTAACTTCGGACCGGAACAGTTGATTGGTATCGAAGTCACCCAGGAAGTCCTAGAGAACAACGAGGGCCTCCGGGCGGCAATCAACAACACGGGCACAATCGATGCAGAAGGTGGCGCGGTTATGCTGACAAGTTCTGTCAGCAAGAGCCTCTTCGATTACGCCATCAATAACGAAGGTGTCGTTAAGGCGAAAACGGCACGACTTGAAGATGGCGTCATTAAGCTCACCGGGCGCGGCAGCAGTGTGCTCAATATGGGCGTATTGGATGCCTCTGCAGAAGAGGGCGACGGCGGCTCTATTTCGGTTTCTTCTGATCAGGCGGTCATGCTTGGTTCTGGCAGCGCTATCCTAACGGATTCGAAAGGGGGCGTCGCAGGATCGATTGACGTGAGCGGTGACGCGATCACCGTTGCGGATCGTGCTTCGGTCAGTGCCTCCGGTGCGCTTGGTGGCGGCGAAATACAGCTGGCGGCTGGGTCAGCATTGACGGTTGAGCAGGGTGCGAGTCTCTTAGCAGATGCAACCGTGGAAGGTGATGGCGGGCTGATCTCCATGGCCGGTGATGACGTGCAGTTTGCGGGAACGGCGACAGCGCGCGGCGGCGCAGTGGCAGGTGACGGCGGCACGGTAACCATCACGGCAAGAGACAATCTGGACTTCAGTGGCGTCGTTGACGTCAGCGCGCCCCAGGGTGATGCGGGGGAACTCGTTTTCAATGTTGAGTCTGTTTCCATTGAAGAAGACGACCAGATCCGCGCTTCAGCACTTGAGGCTGTTCAAGGTGACATTGAAATCAACGCGACGGGCCGCGTTGAACTTGCAGACCTTGGCGGCGATACCCTCGACCTGGGCGGTAGTGCGCTAACGATCAATGTTGATGGTGTGGCGCTTTCTGCGGCGGAAAGTGATGCCATCGGATTCTTCATGCAGGGTGCGGCGGATACGCTGACCACCCGAGGTCAGGTTACCGTTGCCGTGACTGACGGCAGTGTTAACGCAAATGCACTCATTGATATTGCGGGGCGTGTTGAATCCACACCGGTTCCTGATCCTCTACCTAATGAACCACAAAACCCTGGTAACAGCATTGCGATGACTGCAAATCAGGGTCGTATCCGAATTCGAGATACGGCGGAACTTGATGTCTCCGGAGATGACGATGCTGGCGCCATTACTCTCACGGCGACAGGGTTCGATGAAGAAACCGAATCGGGCACGGTTTTCTTCAATGGATCAATTGATGCAACCAGTGATTCCGGTGTTGGCGGCACTGTAAAACTGCTGGGTGATCGAGTCGGTCTCTTCGGTGAGGCGTCTATCGATGCGTCGGGTGCACTCGGCGGTGGCGAAATTCTGGTGGGCGGTAACTACCAGGGTAAAGGCCCTGAGATGAATGCTCAGCAGACGGTGGTTGCGGCGGATGTATCGATCAGTGCTGATGCGCTTGAATCTGGTGATGGTGGCACGATCATTGTTTGGTCGGACGGATTTACAAGATTTTACGGTGACATTACCGCGAGAGGCGTAGGTGACGGAGATGGGGGATTCGCGGAAGTTTCTGGCAGCTATCTGGAATTTAGAGGGGGCGCTGATTTATCGAGCGACGGTGGTGTAGCTGGAACCTTGCTGCTTGACCCTGCTGACATAGACATCGTCGCTGCTGATGCAACCAATACAATGACGGATGCAGATCTCGGCGCAGGGGCAACCTTCGTATCCACTCAGACAATGACTGATGCCGCGCCTTCGATCTTGCTTGCAGGTGATATTGAAGCGCTTCTTGAAGCCGGAACTAGCGTTATTGTTGATACAACGCAGGCAATGAATACTGAGGCGGGAAACATCCGTGTCCTCACTGATATAACCGTCGATGCTACGCTCACCATGGCAACGACGGCAAAACTTACATTGGATGCCGATGGCAGCATCGCATTCGGGCCATCCGGAGAAATCGTAAACACAACCGGTAATATCACACTCGACGTGCAGTTGATTGCAGCTGGTGGTGGAATTACCTCGACTAATTCAGGAACAGAAATTGATATTGGCGGCAGTCTGACCCTGACGGCAACGTCCACTATAGGCACGTCTGCGGCTGACGCGCTGGACATCAGTATTGGAACTGGTGGTCTGATAGACATCAACTCTTCGGGAGCGACCTACATTGATTATGTCGGCAGCACTGAAGCTATAACGCTGGATGCGACTGGCCACACCGGCGGTGAGCTGAATTTTGAAAGTACGGCGACGGGCACGCTCACCATTCAGGCTGCGGCGACAGGTGCGAACGATCTTAATGTCACAACGGGTGGGCAGCTAGATGTTACCGGCGCACTGTCGACTACGGGTGCTGGCACGATAACTCTCGGGGGTACCTCAATCGTCACCACAGCTTCAGTCGGCTCGGACGCTGATATTACCCTGAACGCTGCTGGGGGTATCACGCTCGGTGGTGACGTGACGTCGAATGGTGGGGCAATCGATATAAACGCTGATACAACTACCGGAACGGCTGGTGTGTTTTCGATCGGTGCAGGCAGCCACACGATTTCCACAACTGGCACCGGAACCATCGACATTTCTGCGGATGGTGTCTCGATTGATACAAACGCAACCATTCAAACAGGTAATGGTGACATCACACTTAATCCCACAGCGGGTGTCGCGATTAACTTAGGCAGTGCGAGTGGTGCGTTTGACCTAGCCAATACAGAGCTCGCTACTTTATCCACGACAGGGACCGGCGTAGTAGTTATCGGCAGCACGTCTGCAGGCAAGATAACAGTTGACGATGCAGCAATAGGTGAAGACCTGACATTGATCACTGGTGCTGATGTTGATGCGGCGGATGCAGGTTTAAACCTCTCTCTGACCATGACCAACACGTTAATCATTGACGCGGATGATGGTGTCGGTGACACGTCGACGTTTGCTTTGGGTGTTGCGGCAGACACCTTATCGGTGAACAACACAGACGCTGGTGATATTGATCTTGCGGTTACGGGCGATGTTACGGTCACGCAGCTGACGAATACGGTATCGGGCGGCGACATTAGCCTTGCAGCAAGTGGCACGATCACGGTCAGCGATACCATGACGCTGACGAATGTCATTACGACCACTGGTTCGGGCACGCTGACGTTGGATGCCAACGGTGCAGACAGCGATGTACTGATTAATGCGGACATCTCAGCTGGATCAGGTGCGATGCTGATCACGGCTGATGACAGTGTTGAGCTTGGTACAGGTGTGTCGATCACGAAAACCGGCACAGGTAGCCTGACGATCCGGGCCGGTGAGGCAGGTGGTGCGGATACTGGCGGTGATGAAATTGTTATGGCGTCCGATGCATCGATTGATGCGGGAACCGGCGCCATTGTTCTGGATGCCACAGCGGACACGACGACGGGCAGTATCTCGGTTGCGAGTATAGAAACGGATAACACTGGTTCGACGGCGGTGACGATCACAACCGACGGGGCGGTGACGGATGCCAATGCAGGCAGTGACAATGTCACCACTGCAGGCAATGGTCGTTTGACGGTGTCCTCGGCGACGGGCGTGTCGCTGGATACCGTAGTTGGCGAAGTCCATCTGACGAATACGGGCACAGGTGCGATTGATGTTGTAGACACCGATGCCGTTACGGTGGTGAATGCGACCCAGGGAACCGCTGATCAAAGTATTACGATCTCTGCCGGAGGATTATTGACGGTAGCCGGTGCAGTGACGACCTCGGGCGCAGGTGCAGGTGGCACGATTAGCCTGACGGGTGTTGGCATTACAGTAGAGACAGGTAACACGGTTCAGTCGGGTAGCGGCGACATTACGCTGAATGCAGGTACGGGCATCCTGACACTGGATGACACGATGTCTGATCGCAGTCTGGTTACAACCGCTGGTGGCATCTCAATCACTGCGGATGATGTGGTGATTGGTGTCTCGGACACTACGACGCAGCTTGTTGCTGGAGCGAGTGGTATCACCATAGAGAACTCGTCAGGTGATGGTATCTTCCTGGACGCGACGATGACGACCACTGGCGTGTTGGATTTGTCCAACGACGAAGTGGCAGATATCTCGACCTCGGGTGTATTGACGATCGGTAATGCTTCTTCCGGCAAGATTACGGCGCATGGTTTTGATGCGGGTCTTCTGAGTCTTCACCTGGTAACAGGTGCCGATGTTGATGACGGCACGGGCACAAACATTACAACGGCTGCCGGTCTTGAGATTGATGCAGTCACGGGAATTGGTGACAGCAGCACCAATACTCTGGGTGTTGCGGTTGGTTCGCTGGATTTGTCGGTAACAGGTGCCGGTGACATATATGTCGACGATGCTGGCACCCTGACTTTGTCCGGTGCAAGCGTTGCTTCGGATCAGACTATTAGTGTGACCTCGGGTGGTGCCATGACGGTCGATGGTGATGTAACCGCGCCCGGTGCGGGCGGCATTACGCTCGATGGCGGCGGCATCAATATCAACACGGGTAACACCGTTGATGGTGGGTCGGGCACGATAGTGATTGATGCCAATACGGGCGTCTTTCAGCTTTTTGACACCATGACAACGCGTAGTGTCGTGACGACCACGGGTAGTATTCAGGTTACGGCAAACGACATTGGTATTGGGTCTAGTGATACTTCAACCGTTGACCAGCTCGTGGCAGGCAGTGCTGGTATCACTATTGAAAGTTCGACTGGTGGAACGATAGGCCTCGGCGGCGGTGTCGGTACTCTGAATCTTGGCGACACCGAACTGGCAGATATCTCCACGAGCGGCACTCTGACGATCGGTTCAACAACGGCGAATACCATCACTCTGGATACCGTTGATCTGACGGGGCAGGACGTGCACCTGATTACAGGTGCGGATGTTGTCGATCAGGCCGGGCTTGGCACGGATTTAACGGCTGATGATCTGGTCATTGATGCGCAGACCGGCGTCGGTACTTCGGCGAATCCATTAGGTATCGCTGTCTCAACCGTTGATGTCGACAACAGCTTGAGCGGTGACATTGAGTTGAATAACGACGGTTCTGTTGCAATTAGGAACCTGACCACCGTCGGCGGTGGAGATATACAGGTCGACACCACATCCACCGGGACGATCACCATTTCAGACACGATGACCGCAACGGTCGCCACCGTGATCAATAGTTCAGGTCAACTGACTTTGAATGCACCAGGCGGGGCTGATGTCATTATCAATGACGACATTAATACCGCAGGTAATGTGAACATCTCTGGTGATGCGGTAACGATGGCGTCCGGGACAACATTGGATGCGGGTAATGGTGAGGTGACTGTTTCGGCAAATACTGCTGACCTCACGATCGCTGCGATCACCACAACCAGCACCGATACCAATGCTGTGAGATTGTTTGCCTTGGCTGGTGAAGTTATCGATGCCAATGGTGCTGCGACGAACGTTACCGTCGGAGCGGGTGGTCGGTTGCTGGCAAGCGCAGGAAATGGGATTTCCCTTGATACCGCGGTCAGCGTGCTCCAGGCAGACAACTCAACTACCGGCACAATTGATATCAGCAATACCGGGGACTTGAGTCTTAGCGTTGGCAACGCTGATAGAGACATATCGATTGCTACGACCGGAGCTTTGACAGTAGCCAATTCAATTTCGGGTTCAGGCGCTGGAAAGATTAGTCTTTCCGGGGTGGGTGTGACGGTCAACGCTGGTCAAACGATCAGTGGTGGTTCTTCAACCGGCACCATGAATCGCGCTGTCACCATTGATGCTGGCACAGGGGAGTTCGTTCTGGCGGACACGGCCGGTACGGCCGGACGGATCACGACCACCGGCGGTGATATCGAAATCACTGCCGGCAGCATTCGAATCGAAGAGAACAACCTTGCTATCAATCAACTGGATGCAGGCGCTGGCGAGATTCTGCTGATCCCAAATGGGTCAGAAACCATCGGTCTCGGAACGGGTGCAGGCACCTTTAATCTGAACAACAATGAGCTTGGCGATATAGCGACGTCATCGACCCTCACGATAGGGTCAACCTCGGCCAGCACGGTAACCCTGGGTGGTGTGGATATCACAACTGATGTTGGCGCCTCAGGTCTGCACCTTATTACTGGTGGCGCTATTGAAGACGTTGGTGCGGGTGGTCCGCACATTACCGTGGCGACACTGACCCTGGATGCAGGTGGTGCAATAGGCTCGACCACTGCCCTCGATATCGATGTGAGCAACGCAAATGTGACAGCCAGCGGCGGTGATGTCCATTTGGCAGACGTTGGCACAACAAGCTCAACGACTTATTCAATAACAACCGGTGGCAGCCACTCGGTCACCATTGATCAGTCAAACAATCCGCTTCTGGTCAGCGGCATCTCAACCACCGGCACAATTACCCTGACATCTTCTAACGGTGTGGTCACGACCAACGGCGCGATCAGTTCTGGTGGCAGCGCTGTCACCATAGATGGTTCTGATGGCGTCACCATTGGCGGAGCTGTGACAACAACCGGCGGCCAGCTTGATATTGATGCGGATACGGATACCGATGGCACGGGTGGTGTGACGATTAACGCCTCAGGCTCTCTGAGCTCTGGTGGTGGTGATATCAACATCGGTGCCGCAGATGGTGTATCAGTGAGCGGCAACATAGATGCTGCCGGTGGTGCCATTCTTATAGATGCAGATACGGATACAGATACGGGCAGTAGTAACTTTACCCTCACCAACAGCGCCACGGTGACGACAACCGGCGTGGGAACGATCGGAATCGAGGCTGAAGATATAAACCTCGGCGCTAATACGTCACTCAGCGCCGGTGGCGATATCACGCTTCGCAATTCACAAGCCCTGGCTATTAACCTCGGCGCAGCGACTGGCAGCTTTGACCTGACTGACGCGGAACTGGATAGGATCTCGACCTCAGGCACCCTGACGATTGGTAGTACAAGCGCCGGAACCATTACCGTCGATGACGTCACCATAGATGATGATCTAACGCTGATCACAGGTGCAGACGTGCAGGCGGCGGATGCAGGCCTGAACCTGTCGACGACCGGTGACCTGGATATTCAGGCCGACGATGGTATCGGTAATACCACAACATCACTGGGTGTTGCAGCCCTAACCTTGTCTGCAAGCAATGCCACGAGCGGCGATATCGACCTGGCAGTGATTGGCGATGTCACCATTGCAGAGTTGTCGAATACTGGAACCGGTAACGTCAGCCTCTCAGCCTCAGGATCTATAACCATTGATGACGTCAGTGCGACAGGAACAAATGTTGTGGTGGTCGATGATGGCAATAGTCTGTCGCTGACAGCCACAGGAACGATGAGTTCGGTCATTATCAATGATCGAATTTCGGTGGGGTCCGGCACAACAACAATCACCGCGGACGACGCCATCAGCATGAGTGCCGATGCCCAGATCAATACGGCAAACGGTGATGTCACGCTGCAGGCAGATGCGGACGATGCGGTTGGTGGCACTAACAACATCGCGATGTCAGATGGGTCACAGATTGCTGTGGGTAGTGCAACCATCACCCTCGATACCAACTCTGGAGCAGGGACGGATGGTGGCTCGATTGATGTAGCCACATTGTCGACCACGAACACGACGACAATGTCCGTGGTTATCGACTCAGACGGATCGGTCAACGACGCAAACGGAAATGACACAAATATCTCCAGTGACGGCGGCCTTGTGATTACCGCGGCTGGTAATATCGGCGCAACCACGGGAACGGGTACTTTCGACGTCCAAGTCACCAGTATCAGTGCAAGTAGTAGCGGTGGCGGCACGATTGGCTTCACGGATACCGGCACACTGACCATTGCGCAAGCGACAACCACGGCAGCGGATGTTTATTTCTCAACAGATGGTGATGTCACCGTAGATGGCGACGTGATCACCAACGGCGCGGGCACCATTCGGCTTGAAGGTGCAAACCTGCAGGTGAATGACGACAACGATGTCCGGTCTCAAAATGCTGATATTGATATTGAACTGACAGGTACGCTGACCCTGCAGGATTCCGGAGGCACACAGAGTGTCATCGAAACGACGGGCACCGGTAACGTCAACATCATTGCCAACGATCTGGTGATTGGCACAGGAAATACAACAACACAGTTGAGCTCGGGTGGCGAGCTGGTGCTTCAGAACCAGACCCTTGGCCGTAGTTTCGCTGTTGGCGGTGGCACAGCAGGGTTTGATATTTCTGATTCTGAAATAGGCGAAATATCGGTCACCAATGACCTGATCATTGGTAGCACGTCTGCCGGAACCATCACTTTCGAGTCGGCTGATTTTTCGGGTGTGAACCTGGTCGTGCAAAGTGATATGAATGTTGAAGATGCCGGTGGTGGTGGACCGCATATCACTGCCAGCTCACTTAACATCGATGCAGATACGGGGGTGGGAACGTCTTCCTCCCTGGGCGTTGCAGTCGACTCTTTGAATATTACGAATGCCGACTCTGGTGTTATCAATGTTGCTGACACGGGAACGTTGACGTTGACTGGCGCGGTTCAGAGTAGCGCTGGCCACAGCATTACCATTGGTACAACAGGTGCGCTTGCCGTTACCGGAAATGTCACGGCGTCCGGCGCCGGAGATATTGGGCTGACCGGTGTTGGCCTCACAGTCTCTGATACCGTCACGATTTCAGGCGGCACAAGTTCGACGTCCATTTCACTCGATTCTGGTGCTGGCATCCTGAGACTTCAGGATTCCGGTGGGGCGCACAGTGTTGTGACCACAGCCGGTGGGATCCAGGTTACTGCTGATCAGATTGAAATCGGTACCTCTGACACAACAGATCAATTGGTGGCTGGTGCAGGTATCACAATCAGCAATTCCGGTGCGGTGGATATTGGTCTTGGTGGCGCCGCAGGCACGCTGAATTTGACGGACGCTGAGTTGGCTGACATTTCTTCCGGCGGCATGCTGACGATCGGCTCGACGACTGCAACCAATATTACGCTCGACTCGGTTTCCCTGACTGGTACAGATGTTCACCTGATTTCAGGTGGTGATGTCGATGACGCCGGAACAGGTACGCACATTACGGCTGCCAATTTAGTGATCGATGCTGAAATAGGTGTAGCTGCTCTTGGTACAGCGGTGTCGAGTCTCGATGTTGATAACAACACCAGCGGAGCAATTTCGATTGAGCAGTCTGGTGATCTGGATATCCGAAACCTGACGACCCTCGGTGGTGGTGATGTTTCTGTAACGGCGACCGGGACTATTACCGTTTCCGACACGATGACTTCTACGGTTTCGTCGATCATCAATAGCTCTGGGCAGCTGACCCTTGACGCCAATGGTGCTGGCAATGATGTTGTCATTAACGACAGTGTCACAGGCGTCTCAGGCGCCGTAACGATTACAGCGGATGATGCGGTCACCATGGCATCTGGCACTACCCTGAACGCAGGTAGTGCAGCGATCACCGTCACGGCAACCGCAGGTGATATTGCGCTTACTGCGATCACGACAACCAATACAAACGCCGATGCGGTCACGCTTTCTTCCGGTGTTGCCATCACCGATGCAAATGGCACGACAACAAACGTTACCACGGGTGCAACTGGTCGACTCGTAGCCACTTCAGTCGACGGCGTATCGATTGATACAGCCGTAGGTGAAGTTGATATATCCAATACCGGAATTGGCACTATTGATATCAGCGATTCCGGTGCGCTGAGCGTGATAAATGCTTCACAGACACTGGGCGCTCAGGATGTGTCTGTTCAATCGGTTGGGGCTTTGACTATCGATGGCGCGGTGACAGCATCTACATCTGGTCTCATCAATCTAGCGGGTGCTGGCGTTACAGTGAGCACTGGCGCCACGGTGAGTGGTGGTACCTCCACCGCAACCAGTGCTGTAACAATCGATGCTGGCACTGGCGAGTTTGCTCTCGAAGATACAGCAACCATGGCTTCTGTTGTCACCACCGCGGGAGGCAGCATCGAAGTGACTGCCGACACCATCCGCATAGATGACAACAACACAGCTATTGATCAACTGACCGGCGCGTCCGAAATTATTTTGATGCCTGATGGTACTGACACCATTGGTCTCGGAACAGGAACGGGCACCTTTAATCTGACGAACAATGAGCTCGGTGATATTGCAGCGGGTTCAACATTGGTTATCGGCTCAACCATGGCCGATACCATTACGCTGGGCAGCGTGAATGTCGGTGCCATTGCGCTGGAGCTTGTAACCGGCAACGCGGTGGAGGACACAGGCGCTGGCGGTCCCCACGTAACAGCGACAACACTGACCATCAATGCTGGTGGTGCAGTCGGCTCAACAACAGTTCTGGATACAGATATCACCAATCTCGGTGCAGTCACCACGGCGGGTAACGTGGCGATTTCTGATGCAAGCGGAGTGGTGGTGCAAGGTGTCCTGAATGCAGGCGCGAACAATGTAGAAATTACCGCCGCCGGTAATATCACTCAAACCGAAGAGATCCTGGCGGGTGGCTTAAAAGTTACCACCACAGGTGGCGGCATGGTGACCCTTACCGATACAGCTAACGTTGTGAGCACCTTTGGTGCATCGGTCGACGGTACCCTCGATTTCTACAACGCGGGTGACCTGGACATTGGCTTTGGTGGAACGGACGGTATTACTTCGACCAACCAGGTCTCCCTGACAGTCGACGGAGATCTTACGCAGGCAGCGGGAGCGATTATTGATCTGGGAACGGCGGGCCTTGAGATCGTCACGACTGCCGGCGGTTCCACCGGCGCGATTACTTTGACCGAAGCCAACGACATTGGTGAGATCGCGATAATCGCCAGCGGGGCGGTTAGCTTCACCAATGTTGATGCACTGAATATTACGATGGTCGGCGCAACAAACGGCATCACGACGAGTGGTGAAGACGTTACTGTCCTCGTGAGCGGAACGGGTGCGCTCACGGTAACGGATCCGGTTGACGCGGGAAGTGCAGATATTGTTCTGACGACCACAGATGGCTCGATTGTCGATGGCAATGGCACCATGACTGACTTGGTCACCACAGGAAATGTCACCTTGACGGCCGGTGGTACAGGCAGCATTGGTTCTGGAGATCCGATTGAAATTGATCCGACGGCATCCGGTGTCACCCTGAATTCGGACAATACGATTAGCGCCTCCTCCGGTGTGACGTTTAATGAATTGACCTTGATGGCTGACCCTACGGCTGGTGCGGTTGATATCGATATTGTGTCCGGTAACACCACTATCGATATTGATGAAGGCACAACCACCGATACGGTCTTCATAAACACGGTCAACAATAGTGACAATGCTGATCTGAATTTTGAGTTCCAGTCGAGTTCGAATCTGGAGATTGCGAACAACGCGATCACAACCATTGGTAACGGTAACGTCACCATTAGTGCCACCGGTACTTTAGATGTGGTTACGGGCGCGATTAACACCACGAGTACTGGAACGATCGCGCTATCTGCGAGTGGTTCGGTAGACCTGGCTGCCGGCGGTGTTTCTACCTCCGGAGACGTGAATATCAGTTCTACCTCAGGGGGTATTACACAAAGTGGCGGTGTAGCGACCGAGTCTATATCGACGACGGGCGCCCTCTATCTGGAGGCCGCAAGTGGCGTGGGAACCAGTGGTACTGAAGTCTATGTCACAACAGGCTCTCTTGAGGCCACAGTTTCAAATGGCAGTGTTAATCTGCGACATAACGGTTCCCTGAATATTGTGAACTCGGCATCCGACGCGAATTCCGCTGGTATTTTCGTGTCCAGCACCGGAACCATGAGTCACACCATCACCCTGGTTGCAGAAAGCCCACAGGTTGTCGGTGCTCCGATTGTTAACGTGAGTGGCGGTGATATCACCGTTGTTGCCGACTACGACGGCGGCGGCGACGATGATCTGACGGTCAATGCGAACATCATTGCCAGTGGTGGTTCTGGAATTATTGAGCTGTTCGCGGGACATGACGTTGATATTAACGGTGCAAATATCTCTAACCAGGGCACGGGTGATATCAACATTTATGCCGGTACAGATTGGGATGCCGGAGGAACTCATACCGTTTCTGCAACAGGAGCAGGGACGGTAGACGTTGATTCTGCTTCCACGCTGACGACAGCGGCGGGCAGCGGTGACATTCTGATCATTTCGGATGTTGTGACGCTGGATGCAGCAGCAACGATCTCCACATCCACCGGTGCCGGAGAGTCGGTCACCTTTGAAGAAAGAACGGATGCCGTCAACATATTCCTGGGTGCGGCTGGCGCTGGTTTGTCTTTGACCGCAGCGGAACTGGCAACGATAACCACTGATGTTATTCAAATTGGGTCGACTGCCAGCGGCACAGTTGATTTTGATGCCGCACTGACCCTGACACCAGGTCTAGCGATTCTTTCTACCTCAACAACTAGCGTCGACTTTATACTTAGCGCAGCGTCTTTCTCGGTAGCTGGTACAACGGCACTTCGCGCAGACGTGACCACCACAACAGGTGGGCAGGTATATACGGGTGCAGTCACGCTGGGCGCTGACATCAGCCTGAACTCAGCCGGGGATGTGCAAATTGGAACCAGCCTGACCGGTGCCGGCTTTGATTTTGACATTGCTACCGGCAACCTGGACCTGGATGGAAACATTACCGGCGTAGACGTTCTCAGCGTAGCGGGTACTTCTGATTTGGGCGCTGGAGTAGTCACCACGACAGGAGCACAAACCTATTCTGGTGCTGTATCTCTCGGCACAGATGTCGTGATCAATGCTGTGGGTGATGTTCAGTTCGGCACTAGTATCGATGGCAATACAAATAGCCTAACGCTGCAGACAGGTAACCTTGATCTGGATGGCAATGCCACCGACCTTACGACTTTCAATGTAACGGCTGGCACCGCGAATATTGGCGGTGACGTCACAACCACAGGCACCCAGACCTATGGTGGTGCGATCACGCTCACCGGTAATCGAAACCTGACGGGTAGCACGATCAATATCAATGCAGGTCTAACGGGTGCTGATAACGATCTTGGTATCACCGGCGATTTGATTTTGGGTGGCACTGCGATGACAGGGCTAGGTGTTCTGACGGTAAGTGGTAATGCGATTCTGGGTGCCAACGTTTCAAGTTCGGGTGACCAGACCTACGGCGACGATGACACCGCGGACACTACGACACTCAGCGCAAATGTGGATCTGTCATCCACCGGTGGCACGGTAATTTTTGATAGTGCCGTGGACGCAAATGGTTCAACTGAAACGCTGACCGTATCAAATGGTGATTTGGAGTTTCGTGGTGCCGTTGGCGCTGGTGCCGGCGACGAGTTGGGGACGATTGATGTCACCAACGGCGACCTCACGATCACCGCATCGGGTTCCATCTTCGAGTCGGGTGCAATTACGGCAGATACGGCAACCATCCTTGGAAGTATTGGAACGGGCACAGGTACCGTGACAAGTGTCGCCATCGATGGCGACGTGACACTCGGCGCAGACGTGACCGCTGCGACACAGAATTATGGCACCAATACGGCGATTCACAATGTGACGCTATCCGCTGGTGTCACCCTCTCGGGAACGACCATCACCTTTGACAGCGCCATTGATGGCAGCAACAGCCTCGCGGTAACCGGTGATGCAGTGTTCAACGGACGTGTTGGCGGTACGACTGACGTCACCTCTATTACAGTCACTGGAAACACGACACTTAACGACGATATCGATACAACCGGTAACCAGACCTATGGTGACGGTGACGACACGGCCACCCTGGCAACCAACGTCATCCTGAACACTGGTGGCACGGTTATCTTTGATGGCGATGTTGATGGTGACGGTGTTGCCGGCGGTGAGGCGCTGACGGTTGCCACAGGAGACCTGGAATTCCGAGGCGATGTTGGTGTTGATACCAACAACGAGTTAGGCGCTATTGATGTTACCAACGGTGACCTGACGATCACCGCTGCTGGTTCCATACAGGGTGCGGGTGCGATTACGGCGGACGGCGCTACCATCGCGGGTACGATTGGTACCGCGACGATGACCGCCAACACGGTGTTAAGTCTGGCGGTGGATGGTGATGTATCCCTGGGGGCTGACGTCGAGACGACTGGTGCGCAGACCTACGGTACGGACACCATGACGCACAGCGTCTCCTTGGCTGCCGGGGTGACGCTGGATGGTTCGACGGTAACGTTCAACAGCAGTATTGATGGTGGTAATACGCTGGCTGTGGACGGCAATGCTGTGTTCAACGGACGTGTCGGTGGTTCAACAGACGTCACTTCGATTACCGTGACCACCGGCAACACAACCCTGAACAACGATATTGATACGACGGGTAACCAGACGTACACGGCGACGACACTGGGCGGTGATGTCACGCTGAATGGCGGCACGATCCAGTTTGCCTCGCTGGCCGGTGGCACCAACAGTCTTGATATTGCGAGCGGCAACCTGGACCTGAACGGCAGTGCCACGGATCTGGATACGATCACGGTGGCGGGCACATCCAACCTGGGTGCCGGTGTGGCATCGACGGGCGCGCAGACTTATACGGGAGCGGTAACGCTGTCGGGTGGCACGACGGTCACTCTGACCTCGACCATGTCGACGGTGAGCTTTGGTGCGGCAGTAGATGCGACGACGCTGGATACGGAAGGTCTTTCGATCACCGGTAATGCTTCTTTTGCCGGCAATGTGGGTGCGGGCATACGGCTTGCGGGACTTGCTGTCAGCGGCACCACGGATCTTGGCGCCAATGTGACAACGGCAGGCAGCCAGACTTATACGGGTGCCGTGACGTTATCCAATGATGTGATCCTTACTTCCAACACCAATGCGGCGATCACGTTCAGTGGTTCGGTGAACTCTGACGCCACGGCGCGCGACCTGACGCTGAACAGCACAGCATCACAGTTTGATGGTTCCGTGGGCGGCGCATCAGCGCTGGACCAGATTACAGCCACGGGCC
>JAEPOO010000002.1 GCA_017642855.1 Pseudomonadales bacterium | reverse complement strand
CAACAATGGTTTGCCGAAGGACTCGTCCTAGGCATTCGGCCAGATAACAAGAAGAATCAGTCAGTAGTAAATCTGGTATCCAATCGCTATCTGGCGCTAAGAACTCATCCGCCTGGGCCATTGCTTTGACCTTTCTCGTTTCTGCACCCCAGCTATCCAACATCGTTTGAAAAGGATTAATCGCCTCACTATCACCCACCACCAATATGGCTGCGTCAACAGGGCGAGAGTAGCCGGCGTCAACACCGCCATCCAGCGATTCAATCTGATTTGCAGAGACCCTCGGGATCACCATTTCTATCCGAGTGCCTTCACCTAGGGTCGAACTGATCGCGACTTGAATATCGAGCAGTTTGGTTAACCGAGCGACGATAGACAATCCGAGCCCCACACCCGTGGCTCCAACTTGATTAACTTGATAGAACTCGTCGAACACTTTATCCAGGTCGCTCTCGGGAATGCCCTGCCCGGAATCTTCAACCGACAGCACCACACTGTTTTCTTTCTCCTCAACTTCCACCCGAATCCAACCTTTTGCCGTGTACTTGACGGCGTTCTCAATTAGGTTGCGAATGATCTGGCCGAGGCAAATTCGATGACTGTGTACGTAGCAATCCGTCGTGGAGATTTCGAGAACTAACCCTTTTTGCACCACTCGAGGTGAAAACTCACTTTTTAGAACATATAAAACTTCCGCCAGGGAGACCGCTGTTAGCAGTGGCGCATTGGCGTCAGACTCCACCCGCGACATTTTAACCAGGCTATCCAGCAGCTCTGTAATGGATTCAAGGTTCTCATCAATTTTTTCGAGAGCCATTTTCGAATCGGTCGATGGGCTCGACCTCAATGACTCCGTGAAAAAACTAATCGCTCTCACCGGACCATGCAGATCATGACCGACAGTCGCAATGAAGTTTGATTTTGATCGTTCAAGGTCTTGAGCCAAACGGAGGTGCTGCAGATTGGCGCGCTCGGCCAAATGTCTCTCTTTTTGTTCTGCCCTCAAATTGTAGGCCAGCATACCTGATAGCAGTATCATATCGACGAGCGTTGCAAATTGAACAAGATAGCGGGGTTCCGCGTTGCTGGTCGTCAACAAAGACCAGATAATGATCATCCACACATGCGCAAGAATCGCGAGGAACCAGTACCGCGCAATCGTTGATCGGCGCCAAAAATAGACCAACGTAAAGAGATACACCATTTGCTCAAAGATAGTTGCAATGGTGGAACTGGTTATACTTAAAGAAATTGCATCCAGCGACATTGATCCCGATCGAGCTAAGTAAACTACCAGTATGGTGTTCGCCAAGTTGACACCAATCACCGCAAGCCAGACGCCGAATAATCGAGAATGATTCTTTCTAATCTCCAGCAATGTAATTGCAAACAGTGCGGAAAACAGGTCAACAAAACCAGCCGTCGCAAACACCATGGGAATACCTAACCAGACGTACTCCTGCAGCCCATACATCGAGTAGAGTCCAGAACCGAGGTAGATAAGAGCTGCACTTGAGGTAACAAAAGCTGCGAAGAAGAGGTAAACAATTTGCCGCAGTGCTAAGCATAACAAGAGATTGTAGATAACCAGCGCCAGGGCCAAGCCAAAATAGATTCCATCTAAAAGCCCAAGCAGAGAACGCTGTTCCCGAAAGGCTTCTGGATCCCAGGCGACAAAGTTAAGGACTTGATTCGGCTGCGAAAACACTTGGATGACAAGGCGTATGCGTTCACCAGGATCGAAGCGTAAGGGAACAACAGGGCGGGCATCAAATATCGGCCGGCCCGACTGAGGTAAAAACCAATCATCGTAATGTCTAATCAGGACGTCGTCGCTATTCCTGTAAAACCAAGCCACAGCGACAAGCCCCTTAGTTTCTACAAACAGCTCTTTTACATGATCGGACCGATTTTCCAGGATGAGTCCCGCCCAAACGATCCTCTCGTCGTCCTCCAATATCAGGTCGGTTGAACTGTTCCTGCGCCATTGAGCCAGCTGGTTATCTTGAAAACTCGCCTCTATCGAATTCAGGTAAACCGCGACCACCTCATCTTCCTTTGCGTTGCCTAACAAGGTGTTATCGCTTCGAACGTAAATCTGGTCGGTGACGAGGACTTCTTCACCAAGTTGAGACACGTCGATGCTGTTGATCGGTTCATTCCCGAATGCAGAAGAGGAGAAAACATGTAGAACCGGGAGAAAACTGAACAACCCGATCAAACAGAAGCCTGAAAAAATCTTCGACAATTTCTGCTTTGATTGAACAGCTTGATAGCACATCAGTGTCGCTTGCAATCAGGTTGGAAGCGTTTCAGCAAGACCTGCCTTTGTCAGCTCATCCGTATCCAGATTCTTAACCGTGATGCTGCAAGCAAGGCCATTGGCACCCGCAGTGCCCAGCATCAGAATGCATTCACTGGACTCATTTTGCCTGAAGGTCATGACATACATCGCTGGATTGTAGGTAAAGCTGTCGACGGCGCTCAACGCCCCCTTGTCTTCAAACTTAACCGCCAAACTGAGATCATCTTTGGGAAGAATCGTCAGGACTTCTTTATCTTTCCACTCCTTGGGCTTCCCGCTACGAAATTTGTACCGACCTACAAAGGTGGACAAAGGTACCGGGTTGAACCGCGTAGATCCAACGAGTTCAGTATCACCGACCTTTCCGAAGATTTGGACGATGGTGCCCTCGATGTACGATCGCACAAACTGAATACTGAGGTTCATATCAGGGACGACTAGCAACCCACCATCAAAACTGTCGCCCTCCTTAATGGAATGACATTGCACTTTCTTTCCATCAGCCGAATAAGCGACAACGATCCTTCTTAGGTAAATCACTTGATGGTCATCACTGATCAAGCGCGTATCGGTGGTATCCAGGGTCAGAAAACCACCATTCGTTCCCTTGATTTCGTAGTAACCCGTGTAAGTAGCCAGATCTCTACTAGCTGACAGATTCATATCAGAAAACAAAGACAGCAAGGCCTCTGCGGATCTGTCATCAGTTGACGCAAATCGCTGCATCACAGATTCATGTTGACGACAAACCGAAATCGCAAGGTCTACATTTGATGTTGAATGGTTCACTCATGCACTCCCAGAAAATCGAACCGGCCAGCCATATTACAGCGGTGATTTAGGCGATCACAAGGCTGGTCTCGGGTAGTTGTCTAAGTTCCCGCAAGTTTGTGTTAAGAAACAACAGCGCACCGAGCATTTCCATGCCTTCTTCTATCGAGGTTGCTAACGCGTAGTCGAACATCTCTTCTTCCATATCACGCGCCAGATACTCCACACCTAACGCACCTCCAAGGAACAGAGCTGCCGAAACCACATAGAGCACCAACAGTCTTCTCTCCATTGAATACATAAACGGAACAAACAACGCAAACACAATACCAATGAGGGCTGCTGCCGCGATGACCCAATGAAAATTGATCGCCGTATGAAAAGATTCATGGAGTCCTGCCACCTCATCTATCGATAAGATAAGAAAGCCAATGGCAATCAGTTTCCATTGAACCAGGTATTGATCTTTGTGTTGCTGAAGGAGGTACACCACCGCCGCATTGTTCAGCAGCAAAAAACTGCTGAACCAACTCGGCAGATTGTTTTCTTCATCCAGGTCGAATAACTGAAGAATCAACCAAGGCACTTCGTCCTCGGCGTAATGCCAGGCGTACAAACATAAGTGCGTTGCAATCAATAGAATGGCAACGATCAACAAACCTAGGACGTAACCGCGTGCGTAGAATCGGATCATGAATCAAAAAACTCAGGGGTCATGTTGCCTTTACTCAATTTTGGCGCCCTTTGGACACCGCCTTGGTGTCGAACCAAGGCATCTATCTGCCCATCATCGGTTCTTTCAACAAAATGTAAATGCGCGTCTAAAACACAGCAGAAGAACTTGTCTGTCTCATAGAGAAAAACTGGATACGCCGTCTGCCCAGCTAACTGCACATAAGCCTGATCATCGCGGTGTTCTAAGCTAAACGTCGACTGAGGCGTCAACTGGTAGCGACCCACATAGACCCCCTAGGCTGGATAAATGTTCTGATTGCATCGAAGCCGGGGGCAAAGTCTTACATAACAGCGAAGAATCTATAGGCTCCCGACATCGTTCGTCTTAGATGGCAAGCTACAATGTGCGGTCCCATACCTGCTCCCGCCTTCTCTAAGCACGTCGTTTAAGGCGCGTAACTTCGCGACTATCGCTTAGTATACTACTTCGCGGCCTTGGGTAGATCCTCAATAGGATTGGAGCACCGATGATGAAGAAAATATTGATGCAGACTGTAGGTAGCCTGGTTACTAGTATTCTCAGGTGGATTGATTACCGCTTCTATCACAGCTCAACAGCCATGACTGACGACGAGGTGATCGCCAACCCCTACACCCATTACAACGAGATTCGAAGCCACGGGAAATTCCTGAGAAGCCAACGCAACAGGGGCTGGATGGCACTTGGCTACGATGAAGTCCAGGCAGTGTTGCGAGAAAACCGCCTCGGTGCTGACATGCGCAAGAACGAGTTCGTCTCAAAGATGATTCGCTTGGCAGCAGAAGGACGGAAAGTCACCTTCCTGGATGACCCCACGATGCTCAACCTGGATCCACCGGATCACACGCGACTCCGCAAACTGGCCAATCATGGTTTCATCAACAAGCAGATACTGGCCCTGGAGCCAAGAATCGCGGAGCTCGTTGATAACCTGCTGGATGCGATCGACCCAGGCAGCGACAGCTTTGATGTCGTCAAAGTAATAGCAGAACCTCTCCCTGTCAGCGTGATTGCGGAACTCCTCGGATTACCCGAAGAAGACCAGCCACGGTTCCTGGAACTGTCTCGACAACTGGTGGGTATCCTGGCGCTCGGCAACACCGAACTGATGGATGCAGGCGCATGTGCATCGGAAGAATTGAGTGAGTATTTCGCCCGGCAGATTGAAGGCAAACGACAGTCACCCGGGGATGACCTGATATCAAAACTGATTGAGGTAGAGGAGGAAGGCGATCGCCTTTCAAATGAAGAGCTGATCTCAACCTGCATCGTTCTGCTTGTCGCCGGTCATGAAACCACAACACACCTGATCGGAAACGGCATGCACCTGCTGCTTCAACATCCTGCGGAGATGCAGAAACTGAGGCAGAACCCGGCGCTGATCCCCAACGCCGTGGAAGAGATGCTTCGCATGGAACCACCCGTTAACTTCACCGCAAGAACCGCACTCGAAAACTTTGAACTGTTCGGAGAACAGGTACAGGAGAACCAGATCGTTATGGCTGTCTTTGCGAGCGCCAACCGGGACCCTGACAGGTTCCCCGACCCGGACAAGTTTGATGTCACCCGGGAGGAACCGGGGCACATGGCTTTTGGCTACGGCATACATCTTTGTCTCGGAATGACTTTGGCAAGGCTCGAAGCTAAAGTGGCGTTTGAGAAGATACTTGCCAGGTACCCGAACCTCGGCCTCGTTGCACAGGAGATTTCCTATGTGCCGGTGCCGATTAACCGTGGCAGGGAAAGCCTGCTGGTGTCGACTGCCTGACCGATGTATTTCATCAAATTGTCGATGACGGCTTAGAGGGGATAGAGCCAAATCGGATCACCCAGGTCGTATAATTGGCTCATGGATCAGGCTCAACAGACACTAAAAGACGTTTTTGGTTACGACACCTTTCGCGGTGATCAGGCTGAAGTTATCCAGACAGTTGTCGAAGGTGGTGACGCACTTGTGCTGATGCCGACCGGTGGCGGGAAATCGATGTGTTACCAGTTGCCTGCCCTGTTGCGAGAAGGTTGCGGGATTGTGGTGTCGCCGCTTATTGCGCTGATGCAGAACCAGGTCGAAGCCATGCAGGAAAATGGCGTTAAGGCAGCTTTCCTCAATTCCACACTTGAGCGCTGGGAAGCCGCAGCGGTAGAACAGGCGCTGACTTCCGGTGACCTTGACCTGCTCTACATTGCACCTGAACGACTGCTGCAACCGGCAACTCTCGATTTACT
This sequence comes from Pseudomonadales bacterium, assembly GCA_017642855.1. Taxonomy (GTDB): domain Bacteria; phylum Pseudomonadota; class Gammaproteobacteria; order Pseudomonadales; family Azotimanducaceae; genus UBA9659. Next base: position 989,327 of record JAEPOO010000002.1, on the reverse strand, counting down.
GGAGCGGTCGTCACTTTCCCTCTTTGCTATTGATGAGGCCCACTGCGTCTCACAGTGGGGGCACGATTTCAGGCCAGACTATATTGGTCTCGACATTTTGCAGGCCAGGTTTCCCGGTGTTCCCCGTATTGCACTGACGGCAACCGCAGACGCACGTACCCGCAAAGAGATTATTTCAAGGCTACACCTCGGACAGGCAAAACAGTTTGTTGCCAGCTTCGATCGGCCAAACATCAGGTACCAGATCGCATTGAAACAGAACGGAAGAAACCAATTGTTAAGGTTTCTTAAGAATGAGCACCCGAATGATTCCGGGATTGTGTACTGCCTGTCCAGGAAGAAAACCGAACAGACCGCAGAATGGCTGCAAAAAGAGGGCTTTAAAGCACTGCCCTACCACGCGGGCCTCAGCCCCGCTGTCCGGGAGGACCATCAGCGCCGATTCCTGACCGAAGAGAATACGATCATCGTCGCAACCATTGCCTTCGGCATGGGCATTGATAAACCCGATGTCCGGTTTGTTGCACACCTGGACCTGCCCAAAACAGTTGAAGCCTACTACCAGGAGACGGGCCGTGCCGGACGGGACGGCGAACCAGCCGATGCCTGGCTGATCTATGGGCTGCAGGACGTCGCCAAGCTGCGGCAGTTGCAACAATCATCAAATGGCAGCGAGGAGTTCAAGCGGATCGAGCAGATCAAATTGAATGCGCTGCTCGGGCTTTGCGAGATTACCACCTGCAGACGACATGCACTGCTGGGTTATTTCGACGAACAATCAAGTGAGGCCTGCGGTAACTGTGATACCTGCCTCTACCCCGTCGAAACATGGGATGGTACCGAGGCTGCCCAGAAAGCACTGAGCACGGTCTATCGAACCGGGCAACGATTCGGCGTCAATCACCTCGTTGACGTGTTAAGGGGGTACGATTCCGACAAGATCTTTCAATTCGACCATCACCACCTTGGCGTCTACGGTATCGGCAGGGATATTGACGCTGACCAGTGGAAATCGGTTTTCAGGCAATTGCTGGCGCGAGGGTACCTTCGAAGTGATGACCAGTACGGCGCCGTCCTTCTTGAAGAAAAGTGTCGTGACCTGCTGCGAGGGGAAGAGTCCATTGAGCTCAGGAAAGACGTCAAGCGGAAGGCAGCAAAGAAGCTGGACCAATCACCTCTGCCTGATGATATCGATGTGGGTCTGTGGGAAGCGTTGCGGGAAGTGCGCAGGCAATTGGCAGTAAGCCAGGGAGTACCGCCCTATGTCATCTTTCATGACAAAACGCTTCAGGCAATGGCGAATCACATGCCAGTTGACCTTGCAGAATTCAGCCGGCTGCCCGGTGTAGGAGAACGGAAGCTCGATAAATACGGCCAGGTGTTTGTTGACACACTTGAGAACTACAGTAGTGCCTCATCTTAGGGGTCAGGACCTCTAAGATGCTGAACCATCTAGGACGGGTCCTGACACGTAGAAGACAACATGACCCACGCCTCTATCATGGCAACCCACCTATGAATACAGACTTCCCAGAACAATTCTTCCAGCGCCAGGATGAGTCCGCAGACGAGGATTTTTACCGTCAGCCCCGATTCGTTACCCACATAGACGATGCGACCATTTTGAGGCTCACGGAGTTCTATCGGCAGGCGCTCGCACCCAACAGCCGGGTGCTAGACTTGATGTCCTCATGGATTTCACATTTACCCGAAGAGGTAGAATACGCACGGGTTTCGGCACAGGGCATGAATCTGGAAGAGCTCAACGCAAACCCACGTTTAGATGCTCACGTGGTCCAGAACCTCAACGCCAACCCTAAACTACCATTTGAAGACAACTCGTTTGATGCCGTCATGATTGCGGTGTCGATTCAGTACCTCACTCAACCAGTTGAGGTGATGAAAGAGATCAATCGCTGCCTCGCCCCCGGCGGTCAATGCATCGTCGCCATGTCTCACAGGCTGTTCCCGACCAAGGCAATTTACGCGTTCCATGTTTTACCGCCGGACCAACGTGTTCAGGTTGTTGCGACTTATATGGAAAGGGGTGGGCTCGGCAAGTTGGAAGTACTGGATCGCTCCCCAGAGAATGCTGACCCGCTTTGGATTGTTCGAGGTTTTACCCCGAGCTGATCTTAACCTTTGACCGCAACTCGCTGTTTACTCGCCCACTCAATGTGCTTGATCAATATCGGGTTGGATAAGAGCGCTTCAAGATTGTTGAGCTGCTTTGCTAGCGTCATTTCATCGAACTGTTTGTGAAGTGCTTTATGACACAGGCGACACAGCCACACACCTTCTTGAAGTTGTGCTTTGCTGAAACCTTTTCGGAAGAAAGGCCGCCTGTGCACCTTTCTTGGAATCAGATGGTGAAACGTCAGCTCGATCTGCCGCTCGCAGAATTGGCAGCCGTCGGGTTTTTCCTGGTGACGATTCCTAGGCATCAATGATGTTACGTCCGTTTTTTGCTTCGCGACATCCGTTGTTTCTCCTTCTTGGCCCAACGGTACCGAATCCTATACTACCGTGATGCCACGACTTCCTAGATTCTGCCCACCTGGTCATCCGACCCACGTTGTTCAGCAATCTTCGGGATCAGGTCGAGGCTCTGCGCAACTGACTGTGATCACCTTGGACCTGGCATTTGGTCCTGACCCCTAAGATTGATTAGACATTCGGGCTCGCTTCTTCCACCATCTGAGTTTCCCGTGTAACCCTTGCGAGCTCAAATGACTCACTACGACCTTATTATCAGGAACGGAAAAATCGTTGATGGCACCGGTGCGGCAGCCTACAACGGAGATGTTGCAGTAAAGGATGGCATGATCGCTGCCGTTGGCAGTGTAATTGGGAAGGCGTCACAGGAAATTGATGCCGAGGGCCAGGTGGTATCTCCTGGTTTCGTCGATATTCATACCCACCTAGATGCCCAGATGGGCTGGGATCCTGACATGACGCCTGTGAGCTGGCATGGCGTTACCACGGCACTTATCGGCAACTGCGGTATGACCTTTGCCCCCTGCAAGCCTGAGCATCGGGAACTGCTGGCAGGCATGATGGAAACCGTCGAAGACATTCCCAAGGATGCGATCCTGGGTGGCCTTGCCTGGGACTGGGAGCAGTATGGTGAGTACCTGGATTCCATTGAACGCCTTGGCACTGCCATTAATGTCGCGGGTCTTGTTGGTCATGCAGCTGTGCGTTACTACGTGATGGGTGACAGGTCATTCAGTGATGATGCAACGGCTGAGGAAAAAGCGCAGATGAGCGCACTGGTTGAAAAAGCGATGTCGGCGGGTGCTTTTGGCTTTTCCACGAATCGATATGAACCACACAAAGCGCCCGATGGCAGGTCCATCCCCGGCACATTTGCGGATGTTTCTGAGCTGGAAGAGATTGCTTCTGTGGTCAGTAAGCGTGATGGCCTCATGCAGGCGGTGGGTGCTGATTTCGAATGCCTGCATAAGATTGCATCTATCGATAACAGTCGCGTGTTGTTCAGCTATGGCACCGGACCCAACGCCGGTGACGGTAAAATGGCAGCGAAGCACCTAGACAAGCTTGCAGATGGCCGGGACGTGACAGCGATTTCACATGTCCGTGGGTCCGGTTACATGTTTGGTCTTCAGTCTGGCCTGCCTTTCAGGGGTGCGACATGGCACAAACTGCGTGAAATGAACTTTGATGACCGTCTGGCAGCTCTGGGGGACGACTCGCTGGTGGCTGAACTGGTTGAGGAAGCGAGGGCAGTGAAGGGGTCTTACGTGCCGATGGAGAGTGTGTTCTTCCTTGGCGCTGACGCAACACCTGACTACGCCAACGACGAAAACATGCTGCAACTGGCCGAGCGAAAGGGTGAACACTTCGGTGAAACCTTTATCCGATTGTCCAAAGAGACCGGTGGACGAGCCTTGTTCAACTTCCGCATGTTTGCCACCAGCCTTGAGCAGCAGGCTGCGCTGTTCAAGAGCGACAACATTTATCCCGGCCTTGGTGATGCCGGTGCCCACGTGTCACAGATCATGGACGCAGGCTGGTCCAGCTTCATTCTTTCTTACTGGACGCGGGACCGAGGAGAGTTCACTCTGGAGGAAGCCGTGAGGAAGATGACCAGCGGACCTGCGCGAGTGATTGGCCTCGATGACCGCGGAGTCCTTGCTGAAGGCATGCGCGCTGACATCAACGTGTTTGACCCTGGAGAGGTTGCTGAAATGCAGCCGGTGCTGGTGAATGACTTCCCTGGCGGCGCACCTCGCTACATTCAAAAGGCGAAAGGATTCAAGGCAACCATCGTGAACGGGCAGGTCAGCCTGGTGAACGACGCACTGACCGGTGTCCGTGCAGGAAAGGTTCTAAGACACGCTTCTTAATAAGGTGTTAGAGGAGCGAGCTGATCTCCGCTTCGCGGACAACATTCCTAGCACTTTCACTAAAAGTGCCTCGAAATATGATTCTTCAGTCACCTGAAAAGTCTCGACCATAAAAAAGCCGACGAATGCCGGCCTTTTTATTTTCTAGTAGCGCTTAGTTGCCACCGATTCCAAACTGTACCTCGATACCGTAGGTACGAGGTGGCTGGATGGAAGCAGAAAGCTGCTGGTTAAAGTACCAGCTGCTGCGTGTCATGCTTTCGATAATTTCCTCATCAAATGCGTTTCGCACGTACGCACTTATTCGCAGGTCACGATCATTGGCACGATAAGTCAGCCTGAAATCTGTTCTTTCAAAATCAGGTACCTGGGTGCTTTCCCGGTTAAAGATCGAGGAATACTGCTCGTCCGTGTAGACATAAGAGGTGACGAATATCATCTCGCCTTCAAACATCGACCAGCGATAGTCCAGGTTCAAAGTGAACTTGTGCTCTGGTGACTTGATCAGCTCGTTACCTGAAAGGTCACTCGCCACTGGCGCAAACTCCGTCGTATCCACAACATCAAACCCCATTGAATCAATTTCTGTATCCATGTGGGTGTAGGTGGAGTAAACGGTCAGGTTATCTGTGGCTGCCCAGCGCATGTCTACTTCGAAGCCCCACTGGCTTGCTTCTTCAGCATTCTGGAACAGCAGGTTGTCAACACCGTTGATGATGGCATTGACGGGTACCTGCATGTCTTCGTAGTCGTAGTAGTAGGCAGCAGCGTTCAGCTCAAGATTTTCCCAGGCTTTCTTGTAACCAAGCTCGTAGGCGATGACAGACTCTTCATCAACACCCTGGTTAGCCTGCAGGGAACCGAGCCTGAAGCCGCCGGCCTTGTAGCCGCTGGATACCTTGCCGTAGTACATGGTGGTGTCGTCAGGACGGTAATCCAGGCCGAGTGACCAGTCAGTAGAGGACCATTCGTCTTCGTGTGTTGCTGTGACCAGGCCGTTGGAGAAGTCCCAGGCGATGCGCGCTTGCGGGCCAGGTGTCGGTGTGTTCACGTTGAACCACTGTAGCGGCAGTAAGAAGTTGAAAATGAAGGCGTAAGTACCCTGGCCATCAAAGATGATGCGCTGTTCTTCGTAGCCTTCCTTTTCGTCATCCGAGTAACGTACGCCAAGCGCCATATGCCATTTGTCATTGAAGTAGTAATCCATCTGGGCATAAGCCGCGCTTGAATCTGTATCCAGCTGACCCGCCTGGTGGTAGAAAATGCCCTGCGGGTTGGGTGGAGCGTCGACGACGCAACCACAAACGGCAAAAACGGGGTCGACCCAGACCGGTGTCTGCAGAACCGGGTTGGTCGGTGAGTACAGGGTGAATGGCTGGAAGTTATCGCTCTGCCAGTTAAACAGGCCGAAGATGAACTCGACGTTACCGCCCAGATTCGAGATCAGCTGCAGCTCGTGCTGTTCATAGTCTTCATATTGGCCAATGTAATTCAAGTATCGGATGTCTGGATTGGCTGTACGGTCATAGTCTTTTTCGTAATCAAACTCGTAATCGTTGTAACCATACACATACTTCAGTTGCCACTGTTCCCAGTCATAGGTGATGTGAACCGTGAGGCGATCACCTTCTGTATTATGGTAACCCGAGTCGTCGTAGTTCACCTCCCAGAGGTCATCGACATTCGGGTTAGGGGTAGTACCGCCCAGTTGGGGGTTGGGTACCAGCTGCTGAAAGTCAGTGTTGAAGTCACCGATGGGTGCACCGGGTGAAGTCGTGTTGTAAGGGGAGATCATCACAGTGCCGCCAGGATTCTCATCGTCCCAGTGGTAGTCCTGGTAGGCCATCCAGACAGACAGTTTTTCGGTGATGTCCCACTCAATCTGCAGCTCGCTACGGGAGAAATCATTCTGGTTCTGATCATCGCCTGCGATATTGTCGACCCAACCGTCATTTTTCTGGACTTCATAGGCCAGCTTATAACGAAAAGCGTCGGCCAGTGGTCCGGAAACGTGAGCGCTCATCACCGTGCCGCCATAGTTATAAGCGCCGAGGCGTACTTGCACATCAAATTTTTCTGACGGGCGCTTCGAGTGAACGTTGGCTGCACCACCAATGGCATTCCTACCGTAAAGGGTGCCCTGGGGTCCGCGCAGCACCTCAATACGTTCTGCGAAGAAAGTGTTGTCAGAGACTGATGCGGCCTCGTTGGTGTAGATGCCATCGCGATAGATGGCTACGCCAGGTTCGGAACCAAGTGAGTTATCAACTCGTCCGATACCACGGATAAAGATCCTGTTCGGACTGGCGTTATAGGTCATGCCAGGTGTGTAGTTAGCGATATCCGCGGCACCTGCAATACCCAGATCATCGCGCATTTCATCATCAAAGGCAGAAATAGAAAGCGGCGTATCCTGGATCGTTGATTCCCGCTTTTCTGCGGTAACAACGATCTCTTCCAGTTCCGCGACAGCCGAAAACGGCAGCATCACAAATCCGAGGAAAGCCAAAAGGCGTTTGGTGTGTGACATATCGTCCCCCCTAGTTTCTTGTTATGGCGCTGAAACCAGTGCACGGAGAACCAGCCGGGAGGGTACTGCGGCCACCACGCATTGACATCAGGGCGCTGGTTTTAACAGTACTTTGATTGCACTTTGTTTTTCATTGTTTGAGTCGTGCAGCAAGTCTGAACTATTGTCTACTACCTTTAGATCGATATCCATACGTTTTCCTGATGGCAGACAGCAGCGTCGACATCCGCCAGCTGAGGTATATCGTTGAGACAGCAAAAGCCCGGCCCATAGGGGCTGCAGCCCGTTTGTGGTCTGTTTCCCCATCGGCACTGACCCGCCATATCATGGGACTCGAGGAGCATCTGGGCATACAGATATTCCAGCGCATAAGAAGAATTAACCCCGTGCTCGCTTCATCAGCCAGGTATCCGTCCACACCAAAAGCAGTTTTTAGCGGTGTATTCGAGGCAGTCTGGTGATGTTTGAACAGGCCCACTGGCGGCGAGCCCTTCCTAGTCTGCGATGCCTCGTAATGACAGGCCTGGCTCTAACCTTTCGTATTGCGTAGCATCTACTTTGCCATTCAAAAGGAAGCAACTATGGCTCTCCAGCGCATAGACGCAGAGAATACAGATGACATTCTCCGGGCCCTTGATCAAGATGGCGGGGTTATCGTCCGCACGTTGGTGGACACCGCACTGATCGAAACGCTGCGAGACGATATCCTTAAGGCCTCCTCTGACTATTCACCAGGTGTTGCCAACCAAGGTATGGGGGACTGGGGCAAAATGTTTGTTGGAGAAAACACCATTCGATTCTCCAGCCTGGGTCTCGTGACGCCCGCTTATTTTCAGCTTCTGGAGAACAAGCCTTATCAACAAATCGCCGATGCAGCACTACTGCCACATTGTTCTTCATATTGGGTCAACACCGCCCAAGCCATGTTGATTGGGCCAGGGTCAGATGCGCAGATATTGCATCGAGATTGTACGAACTGGCCGCAAGTTTGCGAAGCCGGTTGGCCCGATTGCCCGGAGGTAACCATCAGCGCGATGATCGCATTGGAGGAAACATCAGAAGAGCTGGGTGCAACTCGTGTCATCCCGGGCAGTCATCGCTGGCCCAACATCGATGATTGCGGTGATCCTGATATGACTGTTCCTGCCGAGTTATCGCCAGGCGACGCGCTAGTTTACTCAGGAAAACTAGTTCACGGCGGGGGTGCCAATCGCACGACTGATCGCTGGCGAAACGCGATGCACCTTAGTTTTGTTGTTGGCTGGCTGACACCAGAAGAGTGTTGCCCTCTAGACTTCAACGCGGAGAATTTGTCAGGCTACTCCGATCGAGTGCAAACTTTACTGGGGCACCATTCGTACAATCCGGGCGGTGAATATGGTGGCGGGCTATGGCTACGTCATGCGGACAGCTGGTAGCTCAATCTAGGGGGATCAGGACCAAGTTCCAGGTCCAACTCATGCGGCATATAGGCCGTCACTACGTGCAGCCCTTCAATTTCAGATACACGCGTTCCTAATCGTTGTTCGAAGGTAGATTCAAATCTTCAGACCTAACGAAAACTAATCGCCGATTCCTTTTTTGCTGAGGTTATTCAAAAAATCCGACACTGCGTGAATACAGGCCTTGTGCTTGGCACTCAGACATTTCGGGATCAGGTCGAGGCTCTGCGCAACTGACTATGATCACCCTGGATCTGGCACTTGGTCCTGACCTTTAAGATCATGATTTGCACAATGCAATTGCATATCGCGAATAACGAGGCCGATGTCTTTCGAGTTGCGACTAGGAATGCGTTTATCGCTGGCAAGGAAATTGCTCCGATATTCTCGATCACGAGAAAATCAGAGCGAACAATGCGTAAAAATGCCGTTAGGAATTTTTTAAAGACACTGCTGAAACCAGCGATTGGAAAATTCTTTAAGCTGCTTCTTCCTTTCTGTCAGATTCGAAACCAGGTTCGTTGCAAGAAGCCATGGGTAATCGTTCTAGGCAGCCGTTTCTACACGAGAGAACTTGTAGAACAACTCGCTATACACGGATATCGAGTTTTCCTTTTCGATTCGTCGCCCGAACAGTCGAATTGGCGGTTTGCCTGTCGAACAGAGTTCGTTGATGTCTATGATAAAAAAAACATTCCCACAATTATCCAGGCTGCCCGCAAGTTTGATTGTCGCTCTGTCCTCATGCCGCAGGACGACAATCTGATACCTGTCTATGCAGAAGTGAATCGGCAACTGAAGAATGATCTGCGTTTCTCCCCAAGCGCCGTAGAAGCCAGCCTCAGCAAGACTTCTATGCGGCGTCAGCTTGCAGATGCAGGTTTAAAAACGGCTCAGTGGAAGACTGTCACAGATATCGATGAACTCACGGCGCTTCCGTTTCCAGCTATTGTGAAACCACCCATGGGTCAGGGTTCCCAGGGCGTTAGGTATGTAAAAAACCAGGCTGAGGCCACCGCTGCAGTTGAGAATATTCTAGAGGCATTAGGGCAAGACCACTGCGTTGTTGAGGAGTATCTAGATGGTCGTCAATTCGACGTGGAAGGTGTTATCAGCAACGGCACGCCCGTTGTGCACTTAATCACAGAAGAGTGCTACACCGACTTTCTGCCTGAATTTTCAAGGCCATCCTGGTATCTGCACGGGCTATCACTACCGACGAAGCTGGAGTCAGAGATCCTGCGAGAGACAAAGGCGGCGCTTGCTGCGTGTGATCTTTACTCAGGCGCCTTCCACCTGGAGCTCAAATTCAAGGGAGACCAGGCCATGACGATTGATCTCGCCAATCGGATGGGAGCGGATTTTTTCAAGTACGCAAGACTTGTTACCGACGTACCAGTGATCCTTGAATACTTGAAGACAATGACGTGTGCGCCTGTTCGCATGACGCCTCTCAGCAAGGTTCGAAAGCACCCTATTCTGAGGTTCTATAACTACGTCGATCATCCAGCGCACCATGACATTCAAAGGCTCGCCTTCTCTATGGCAGATGATGGTGACGTAGCGCTGCTTCTTAGAGGTAATCAGTTAGAACTTCGTGGCAGAGAAACGCATCTCAGGGGCTTTCTGAAACAGGCCTATGAACTAAGAAATGCGGAGATGACATTCGCCAAAGAACCCCTCGAACTCGTTAAACATCCGACATACTCGTGACCACAGTTTTAAGCTGGCATACGGCTTGCATCACTTAAGCACGAGTCACCTATAAACGAAAAACCATATGAACCTTCAACCTATCCAAACAGACAGCTCTGGCTGCAAGGCTCCCGCGGCTTTAGAAATCCGAGTGATCACTGGCTCAAAAGCGGTTTCCAGTTCCCTCGACGAACGATGGGACGAACTGTTACTGAAACAGTCTGTGCCGAATCCCACAAGTTCGGCGGCCTGGCTGCGAGCAACCATTGGTCTCGACAGCACTGCGACACCGTTACTGATTACTGCGGAGTCTGAGGGAAAACTTCTCGGCGCTGGTGCGTTTGAACTCAAGAAGAAAGGGTTCATACGTACTGCCAGGTGGCTTGGGGGAAGCGGTCGACCGACAATAACGCCTGACATACTGGTCGACCCGTCCCATAGAAATATAGCAAGTAAGATTATCGGTCGCCTGGAGCGAGAAGCCGACTTGATCTCCCTTGGACCGAGCAGGATTGAAGGAGTCGCTGGGCAGTGTTTTAGCGACCGAAAGTCAATCATCCCAGAGGAAGGGTTAGTAGAAGAGGCATGGATCGTTGAATTGCCTGCTCCGAAAATAGAAAAACTCAAAAAGAAAAACGCGTCGAGACTCAGGCGGGCCCATAGAGAGGGTGTAAAGACTGTTGTGCACACACATTCTGACGTCGATTCCATAGCGCCAGCACTAGAACGTCTTTTCCTGCTTCATCTAAGGCGCTGGGAAGGTCGGAATGATGTTTCTCGGTTTTCCAAAACACCGTTTTACCGAAGCTGGACCAGAAGTCTCGTTATGGAATTAGCCGGACTCCAAAGAGTTCGGATTATCGAAGTTACAGTGGACGAACAGCCCGCAGCAATGGTCCTGGGTTTCCTTTTTGGTCGGGGTGCTCTTTATCATACTCCTGCCGTTGAGCCTGATTGTAGATTGAAAAGTGCAGGTCATATCGCGATGCAGGCGTGGGTTGAAGCAGCCATGGAAGCAGGAGCGGAAGTCATGAATCTGGGCCGGGGTTCGGGCGAACCTCAAGGGCCGAAGGCAGCGCTGGGCCCAGAAAAGTATCCCTGCGACTTCTTCAAATCATCTGGAAAAGCTGTCTTTGAACTTGCCTTAGCCACGCAAAAGAGGTCTTTACGATTGAAGCAGGCTCTTTTCAATGTATACCGCAGAAGTTACTGACAACCGGCCCTTGTTGCCCGAAGTGATTAGTAGGCTGAAAAACCATGTCGATTCGGCGCTTTCACGAATTCTCCTCGAAAAAGGCAGACCGGTGAACACCCAAACTAACGAAGTCAAAAACTATCGACGCAAAGGCCGTTACATGACGCGAGTCGTGGTGGTCGCTGACGGAGGTTAGAGACTGCTGTCGGCTCTCAATGAACTCTAGATTCATCAAGATGGATTCTGTCTCTGGTTTGCTTTCAAACAAACTGGTCTACGGCGGCGCCTTACTTTCGGGGGGTGTCGCCCTGGTGGCCGCATTTACCTTTATCCGAAGTCTGCTGTTGGCGCGGGGCATATCGGTTGAAGACTTCGGTATCGCAACCGCTTTGTTGACATCCCTGTCTTTGATTCAAATGTCGACCGCGATCGCTGTGGAGAAGCAGGTTCTTCAAGACGAAGAAGGTGCGAGTCAGCGTTTTCTCGCCACGGTGCATGCGTTGTCAATATTGCGAGGAGCTTTTTGTGGCGTACTGATGTTCCTCTCGGCTGGTCCTATCAGCGAATTCTTTGAATTGCAGGATGTTCTCTGGGCGTTCCAGACCGTTGCACTCGCTCCAGTCATCAACGGTTTTGTGCACTACGATTTTAGTTCAATGCAGCGCGAGTCGCGCCACGCAGCCGCGGTTTGGGCCAACACCGCGCCTGAGGTATTCATCACGCTGTTACTGATACCTGCAATGGCTATTTGGCCCGACTATCATGCCATCTTGGTGGTTTGTCTCGGGTGGCCTTTCACGAGACTAATCGTGTCTCACATGGTCGCGGAGCGCCCTTATTGCGTTGGCGTCAACACGATACAGATCATCAGGTTACTGAAGTTTTCCTGGCCATTGATGTTGAGCGGCTTGTTACTGTTCCTGATTTTTCATGGTGATAGAGCGATCGTCGGTCATTACTTTGACATGAAGTCGTTGGGCTATTTCTCGCTCATCCTGACAGCTTTCCTCCTGCCAAGTCAGCTGCTACATCGAATCTATGATTCGTTGTTTCTATCGCCGCTATCGAAATCTTATCAGCAAGGAAATGGGTTTGATCTTAAGCAGTCGATGATCTGGAATTCGTTGTTTGTGCTGAGCGCCGGATACGTCTGGTTCTGCATACTGTGCGGTCCCTGGCTTTTTGTCGTTTTGTTTGGCGAAAAATATCAACCGGCGCTTGATCTGCTGCCATGGATGGTTTTGATGGTCACTATACGAACGTTACGTATTGCACCGTCATTACTGGCAATAGCCACAGCAAGACCTATTTGTGAGCTTTACGCGAACCTGAGCCGAGCCATTGCACTACCACTAGCCGTTACCAGTCTTCTCATGAATCAACCGATTGAGAGCGTAGTGATTGCAGGAATCATTGGAGAGACGCTGGCGCTTGTCGTTGGCTTTGTGTCGCTCAAGCTGCCGGCTTTCAGGGTCGAAGGCGTTCCGTTTGACCAGAGAATCGCCGCACTATGGCTTATATGCGTTGCGCTTAGCATCGTTGCTGGATCTCTCGATTTTGGACCTGCGCTGCTTCTTCCGATCTTCACAGCAGGCCTGTTGTTCCTAATGGGCATTTGCTTCATTCACCAGTACTCGCACTTCAACACAACACGAGAACTCGCAGGCGATTACCTCTAAACGCCGCCAGTTTCTCGTGTGAATAACTCATGCGTCGTTATACACAGCAGTGCGTTGCGGGCAACAAAGGTCGGTATGTCGCACCCCATATTCACCATCCCTTACATGGCTGGGTACATAGATTCCGATATCCGTCGGTCAAAATGTCCAGATCATGCCGAGTCGAATCAACCAGTCTTCATAATCTCTGCCATTATCCGAAGAGGCATCAAAGTAGTTCGCAGTAAAGTCTACGTTTACCACCTCGACCGGAAATGAAACGCCGAGCGTCCACAGATTGGTTTCACCTTCATTTCGGTAGGCATAACCCGGAGGACAGAGACCTGAACAGGGTGCATCGAACACGGGGTCCATGGTGATCGCGTCATACTTGCCTTGGTTATTCTTCGCCCGCCCACCGGAGATTGTCGAAACAATATCGCCATCACGAAAAGCATACTCTGCGAAAATGAACGCCGCAGATCTAAACTGGTAATCCACCCCCACGTAAATTTCATGACTGCTGGTATCAAAAGCGGCATCGGCCTCCTCTTCCGCAGACGACTTGCCAGAAAACATGAGATCTTTGTATCGATAACCCGCATGCCAGAGAAGTCCAGGTGCAAGTCGCTTATTAGCAGACACGTCAGCTAACCAGAAAATACCCTCTCGCGGGTCACTATCTCGGTAGTTAAGGTCGGAAGCGGAGAGACGAATGTTGTACCAGCTCGCTGAATAAGACGCGTTGGGCTGAAAGGTGTAATCGAGCCCAAGGGAGATCGAGTAATTGTCAATATCGACATACTCGTCATGCTGAGTAAAGGTCAGATAGCCCGACAGAATAAGCTGGGCACTTTTGCCCAGTTTGCGAGCATGTCCTCCACCAATACTGACCGACGCAATTTGATCGCTGACGGTATCACTCTTGTAAGTTCGAGCGATGTTGTCTTCATAGCCGAATGAAGCCTGAAACTCACCGTACCAGCCAGAACCATACACCTCCGCTACAGCCCGGGGGGTCACACAACTCACTAACAAAACGATGATGAAGCATTGGGACAAATTTCTTACCATGACCGCTTAACTCCAGTTAGAGGGCGACGCGTGAAGAGAATAGCTGATATCGATGAACGACGCAGAAGACTTTTGTTGTACATGCTGGCAACAGGCGCCTTCGCCACCCTGCCCGGCTGTGTCTCCGGTGGCAGCATTCCACAAGCCCTGCCTGCTGGGCGCAGTATCCACAAACTGGCTGGTGACGTGCGGATTAACGGCATCACCGCAACACTAGAAACTCTCATTCGACCCGGCGATGTCATCGAAACCTTCGACAGAAGCTTCGCCATTTTTGTCATCAACAAGGATGCATTCATTTTGCGCAGTAACAGCCAGATGACGCTACCTTACCCACTCACTTCACGCACTACCGTACCAACCGCATACGAATTGCAACGAGGCAAAGCACTGTCCGTACTGGCATCACGTCGCACCAACATTTCTACACCCACCGCGATGATCGGCGTTAGAGGGACGGGAGTCTACGTGGAGAGTGACCCAGAAAAATCATATGTCTGCGTATGCTACGGGACATCAGACTTGTCCCTGCCGGACAACCCTTTGGTTTCGGAGACCATTGTTTCAGAGCACCATACAGCGCCAAGATTTATACTCGCAGATCAATCAGCCGCCAACCGAATCGTTCCTGCGCCCTTTTTCAATCACGATGACCAGGAGCTATTGCTGATCGAAACACTGGTAGGCAGAACAACACCTTATGTTGTACCCCAGGGCGTAACACGGACAAGAGCAAACTATTTCTAAAGCAGCCGCAGCCTGATGTACGACGTTACAGGGCCCACTCCTGGCAAACTTCTCGGCGCCTATTGCAAAGACTCGCTTCAGTCGTTGCGCCTACGTGATCGAATACACACGATTACCACGCTGGCTGGCCTGCCGTGTCAGGGTTTTCCTTGCGACATTAACACCTCGCCTGCTTCAAATATCCTCGCTTTGCAGCGCTTTAGCCTTTCAACCATGGCAACCCCAAATAGGCGAGTCGCTTTGACTCCCGTCTGCCGCGTGCCACAGAGTCCAGAACCATCCCTGTCGTCAGACTTAGAAAAGCCAGCAACATGATGCTGGCGGACAGAATTGCCGTAGGAAATCTCGCGACCAACCCGGTTTCAAAAAACTCCAGGGTGACCGGAATACCCAGCACCATGGAAACAAATGCCAGGAAGGTCGCGAGGCAGGAAAAGAAGAGGAATGGTCGCTCTTCTTTGGTGAACAATAGAATCGTTGAAAGAATCCTGACGCCATCGCGGTAGGTGTTTAACTTACTTTCGCTCATCGCAGGTCGCTCTCGATACGCCGTGGGTACTTCCTGCATGGGCAGGTTCAGCGACAGTGCATGGATAGTGAGCTCGGTTTCAATCTCGAAACCGGAAGAAATCGCGGGGAAAGACTTCACGAAGCGACGGGACATCACTCTATATCCTGAGAGCAGATCCACCGACCTCTTGCCGAAGAGCACAGTTGTAATCAGGGTTAGCAGACGGTTTCCAAAACGATGGCCAAATCGGTAGGCATCTTCATGTTGCTCGATTCGCTTTCCTGTAATCAGATCGCAGCGTTCCTCCAGCAACAAATCGATCATCGGGTTCAGGTCATCCGGGTCATAGGTGTCATCGCCATCGACCATCACAAAGATGTCTGCGTCGATATCGGCAAACATCCTGCGAACGACGTTACCTTTCCCTCTTGATGGTTCATTGCGCACGATGGCACCGTGCTCTTCAGCAACTTCTACCGTTTTATCGGTGGACGCGTTGTCATAAACGTACACAGAGATGTCTTCTCGCGTTGCTTTAAATCCATCGATCACACGACCAATGGCAGCTTCTTCGTTGAAGCAGGGGACAATGACGGCAATATCCAATTTCTCTGTCATAACGCTGGTTTACTCCACGGCAATAGCTGATCGCACATCGGAAATTCGGTCTGTGAACTCACCGTCGGTGTCGAGATCTTCGAGCATCGTGAGCAAACGATGGGCGTGAACCTCATCTCCGACACCTATCGCCGACAGGGCAAACTGATAGTACTGCAGTTTGCTTGGATTAGGATCTGCGTAGGGGTTCAGAGACTGGCTGAACTGTTCATACGCGGCACTGATATCTTTCACGACGAAATAACATTCAGCGGCGAATCGGCGAATCGGTGTGACATCACCCTGTGTAAGCGAGATGGCTTTTTCGTAGCTTTCCAACGCGTTCTCACAGTTACCAGACATATGATCGACTCTTGCCGATAGCAACAACGTCGATGGATGATGCGGATCTTCCAGAAGTAACTCATTTCTCAGGATCCTCGCCTGGATCAGATCGCCCTGGGCTAAAAACAGATCAATTAAAGTTTGTTTAACCTCGGGTGAGTCTATGACCTGCTGCATACGATTCAATTCCAGGATCGCCTGGTCAATTTTATCCACTCTGAACGTTTTGGGTGCAAATGGGTTCACCACCGTCAATTCGTACTCACTCGCAACCTCCGGAAAGCTTTCCCGATGCAGGTATAGAATAACCTGGCGATCGAAAAACACTGGTGCGTATCCGAGTTCCTTCGCTGTACTTGAAGGAAAACTGTCCATATCTTTTTGAGGGCCAAGCATATCGGGCTCGTAACGCTCAACGTAAGATCTGAGCCCAGCGTCACTCCGGAGCGCCCATGATATCTCATGGATGTCCTCGCTGTTGAAAGGCGGGAACTGCATATCCATATGAACTTTAACGTCGGGGGACAACATAAACTCAACGTATCCGGCAAAAGAAGGTTCAATGGCATAGCGGCCGGTAATACCATTGACTTGAATAAATTCGGTGGTCCCTAAAGGAAGGCTGTTTGCATCGAACGGATAGTGGCGCAAACCCTGCTGAATGACTGGCACATAAGTCAGGGCCAGCCCGAACAACGTTAGGGTAAGAACCGCTGTGGACAGGGCTCCGTGTTTGATGTTCTTTTGATAACCAAGCCCCGCACTAATCAGTGGAAGCGTTAGAAGCATCCATTCCCACAAAAAACGCTGGGCTCTCATCAACAATATCAGGCCCCCAACCGCCAATATCAGTGCTGCAAGATGTTTGCGGTATTGCCCCAGGCAGACCAGTGCTGAATAGGCAGCGAGACCCAAGAGTGACAGCAGCAGCGCGTTTACTGGAAGCCCCTCCTGAAGATCCACGATGAGTTTCAGTTCAAAAGGTTTCAGTTCAGCAATGAACCGATGCAAATCCGGACTATGCATGAACGGAGCCGCGATCAGTTGATAGCCAACGGGATTGATCAACATGGCGGGTGCGCATGAAGCTATCCAGAGCAGAGGCATGAAACCGTCTGCAGGTCGATCAGTTTCCAACCAGTTGATCAGTCGCTGAAGAAAAAAGGCGCCGCAGATCAGCGCGCCAACGATATACTCCACACCGTGCAGGTTGACCCAGAGCACTGTCAGAATCGGCAGAAGAGGATAGAGTTTTTCTCTATTTCCAAGAATGTAGGTAAAGACACCGATCATGATGTAAGACGCGATATGGGGTCTCAGATTGAATCCTCTGGACGCGAGTATGCCGATGACCGCGGTGATCACGATCAGCTGGAGAAAAGTAGCATCGCTGAGCAATCGGTTCTGCAAGACAACTCTGACGGCAAAAAATCCGGCGAGAGACAGGCCTGCTGCTTTAAGGACGACAAGTCCAAATTCTCCCGCGTATGACCAGATCAGATAAACCAGTGCTTGAAATCCCCAGAAATAGATTGGACCAGATCGTGATTCAGTGACCAGATAGCTGTCGGAGATGGGATTGTAAAAATTCCCCTGTTCAAAAAGGTGGCGACCGCCATGGAGGTGGTACCAAAGATCGGTATCGATGTACTGGATGGATTGTGTCGCGAGAAAAACGATAAAGCCGAGGAATAGGGCCCAGCCGTAGGAATAAGCAACGTGACGACCGTACGGCGCGAATCGTATGTCGAGTTCTTTGATCACTGAAACCGACAAGGCCATCCCCTCTTCTAAGCTGTTAGTTTCTGATAGATAAAATCGCAGCCAGGCTCCATGCTACCATGCCGGCTTAAGTCAGGAGAAGATTGATGCCTGTGATTCAGATAAGCCGCTTTGTCAGTTACTTGGCGAAGTCACGGGGAGCTGAAACGATCACCCGAAATGAGCTGAGAGACAAAAATCAGCCAACAAAAAAGGGGCCCTGGGCCCCTTTTTCGTCTAACACTAACCTGTTACTGCATTCGATAATTCACGCCGAGGAATGCGTAACGACCTACCGGACTTGCCGGATAGGCTCGTTCCGTAACAAAGGGCTCTTCATCCGTGACATTGGTCATACCACCGAAGAAGGAAAATGCCTCATTCCAGAGGTAAGACACGCGGACATCGTGGATAAAGGTACTGCTATCAGTGAATGCAGCATCGCCGTAGTTCGCAAAAGCCGTCTCAATCTCGACTCCGTCTTCGTAGCCCAGCGTCTGCTCACCCAGATACGCTGTACTCCAGGTCACTGACAGCGGACCACGATCCACAGTGATCGCAATCGTACCTGACTGTTCGGGACGTCGCATTTCACCAAGCTCGTCATCAACAACGTCATTCTGGATAAACTCCAGCGTTTGTACGTCCGTATAGTTGAGCTGTGCGGTAATGATGAAATCGGAAACCGCGAATCCATAATTGATCGCATAATCGATGCCTTCATACTCAGCAGAACCGAAGTTCAACTGTACCTGGCGGACAAAGTCGAGACCACCGGACTGCGCACTGGCAGGATCATCGTTACGACTGATCAAGCCGCAGAAAGCGTTATCGAGTGATGTACCGTCGTAACAACCATTCACAATGTTCTGCGCTGAGACAGAGACAATGGCGTCTTCGATGTCGATGTTGATGTAATCAACACTCACTGCCAGCCCGGGTACAAACGAAGGCGTCAGTACAAAACCAAATGACTCCGTATCCGCTGTCTCCGGCAGAAGGCCAGGGTTACCACCGACCGCGCCCGGGAAACCGGCAGAGAGCGGATCTTCGAACGCGTAGTTGCCGGCACCATCATAGATGTTGCTTGCGAGCACCCCATTCGCCTGCAGATCAGCAATACAGTTTTGCTGACGCAGCGCAGGATTCGCAGCGGTACCAATATTGATCACGTCACAGGGATCCGCCGGCCTGAACCGAGCGCCCTGTTCGGGTGAAAACAACTCAAACAGGTTCGGGACTCGAGTTGATTCGCTGAAAGTGTAACGAAACTGAACATCAGAAATCGGGGCCCAGACGGCGCCCAGTTTGTAAGTGTCATGTTTACCAAATTCGGAGTTGTCAGACTCACGATACGCCGCTTCAAATGAGAGTTCTTCAGCCATGGTGACACCGCTCAAAACTGGCGCCTGAAATTCGACATAGTAGTCAAAGAAGTCATAGTCTGAAGAACTGCTGAGCAGGCGAGTTGCTGGTGTTGGGCCAAGGCTCTTCGCGGCGCTGACATCGCCGACCCAATCACCGGCCGAAAACACCTGACCGTCATAGGTAACACCACCTACTGGCAGATTACCCTGGTCAAAATCGCCAAAGTCCTGCCTGGTTTCTTCTTCGCGATACTCGATACCGACCACGTAAGCCAGCGGACCACCAGGTAGCTCGAACCATTCAGAAGAATCGCCTGAAATGAACCCCGAGAAAACAAACTGGTTAATCTCTTCCTCAACAATCCGGTCAAAGGTCACAAAATCGATCGATTCCTGGGACATTCCTCGATCACCTGCCCAAATATTCATGGGCTGACATTGACCATCACCCGGTTGGAACGTAAAGAAAGATGACGGAACACCACCACCTACATATTGTGGAATATCAAACGGGGTTGTTCTTGGATAGGCTGTCGGATCAAGATCAGATCGGCAGACAACCTCCCCAGTGGCCGGATCTGTCACTGCATCAATGGCGGCAAAGAAGCGATCCATAATGACTTCTTCCCGATCCACCATCTTACGTTCAAACCGTCCGACATTAGCAGACACCTCATAGCTGAACCATTTGGTTTCACCCTCTAAGCCAACCACAAAACGAAACAAATCACGTTCATTGGTCGTCAGGTTGTCACCCCAGTCTGCTGCGTCCCGTGAAATGTTGAGACCGCCGTCAAGTCCTGCGAACCCGAGACCACCGTTATTGGCAAGTGCAGCAAGCTCAGCCGGCAACCAGGGGTTATCCGGTGCACCGTAGAGCAAATCCGTGAAGTTGTGGTACTGCTCAAAAATCTCAGTTTCGATGTGCACGTACTTGGTTTCCCAGAAAGCAGTAACCGAATCATTGATATCGTAGTGACCGTTAAAGTTAACAGAATATTTTTCTTCCTCTGGAACCGCATGAATTCGGTTAGGTCGAATGTAACTATTTTCTGCACCAAAGTGGTTGAAGCTACCTGCAACCAGCCCATCCTGGTAAGGCACAACTTCCCCTGCCGCATTCAGAACCCAACAGCCGCCGGCGATACCAAACGAAGAGGCGCCACCCAATGAACTGTTATAGCCGGTAAAACTCTGCAAACAGTCAGGGGTTCCGTTGCCATCAACATCAGGCTCAGAACCAAGTGGTGTCTCAACGCCAAAGTCACCCGCGACAATCACGCCGTACGGAGACGTAATGTTAAAGGTTCGACCGGGCAGAATCGCACGCGGCGGCGCGGTTGCTGCCCGATCAAACAGGGCCATCTCTGCCGCTGTCAGGTTCGGCGTAGATCCGAACTGAGCTTCGTAATTGGAAATAAAGTCGGCTGAACTCGGGATTCTTAAACCCCAGCCGAATTCACCCGTCGTCGCGAAGTCGTAGTAGGCCGCCAGGTTGGGGGTGCTTGCAGCATCAATTTCACCCTGCTGAAAACGCAGAGCAGGGTTTTGATCATCGTCATACAAACCATTATTGGCGAGAAAATCACGATCACCCCAAAGCAGACCGTCAACCTTATCGTACTGCGCGGAGAACACGACATTACCCCGCCCTTCATCAAAGTTAAGACCAGCAATCATGCTGATCTGACTGGTGCCATAGGAATCTTCAGTCGCCTGGCCGGTCTGACCACTGATCTCGAAACCTTCGTAATCGTCCTTCAGAATAAAGTTCACCACACCAGTCACCGCATCCGCCCCGTAAATGGCCGAGGCACCACCAGACAGGATATCGACCCGCTCAATAAGAGCAGAAGGAATAGTGGAAACATCCACCGCCGCAGTGCCTTCGATACCTGCTACGTGACGGCGGCCGTTGACCAGCGTCAGTGTTCGGGCAATGCCGAGACCTCGCAGATTCAGGGCACTACCGCCCAGGTTGTTGGTACCTGCAATATTGGCCGCCTCCGAGTCTAACGAGTTAGCCGAAGTGACGCTGGACAACAGTGCCGGTGAATTGTTCAGGATCTCCGCAATATCGAGCTGACCTCCCCTTGCGAAGTCCTCACTGTCAAAAGATGAAACTGGCTGCGCACTATTTGCATTTGATTTTACTCGAGTCCCCGTAACAACCACCTCTTCGATAGCTGTCTCGTCCTCAGCAAATGCCGGTACGGTATGCATCATGGCGATAGAAAAACCTACTAACGCCAGCGCAAAAGATGTTTTCTTCATTGTAATGCTCCAACAGGTTTGCTGTGGAGCTAGTGGCAATTATTGTGCCAAAGGTGCTTTACTTTCTTTTAGCCCAATAAAAACAAGCCTTAACGAAAGGGTGCCTCATTGCAGTGCACACAAAGCAGGATCTAAGCGATCCACGACAGTGCGAAGAAATCACCACAATCGAGCATGGTGCATAAAACTCACCAATTTCGATCACGAAATCCTCATTCATGCTCGAATATCGAACGGCATCGTGACGGTTGTAGTTCACCAACGATATCAGTTTGGTGCGCACTAAGCGGCAACTTCTGGTCTATAACTTGAAATATGATGAGACGCTGGTGTGTCCTATGCATCTGCATGCCTGGCCGTTGCGTTCATCACAGATCGCAACTTTACCAACCGGGCAACGCTTCATCTCATCGAGCTGAGTCGCAGATACATAGTTCAATGGCGTTACGCTGGAGCAGCCAGATATTCCCCCCAGAGCAACCGCACATAAACACACGAACGCCACGCGCAGACGTGATGTCATGTTTTTTCTCCCTCTACCTCAGAGAGAATTTAAGCAACCGCTCTGCCTTAATCCAACCAAATAAGCTGAAAGAAATCTGGAGACTCGTGAATTGAAATCTTAGTGCGCTGCGGCAAAACATAGTGCGCTGCGGCAAAACATAGTGCGCTGCGGCAAAGCGCCGCGTCGAAAAATGGGCATCGTGCGCGAGCGTCAAGCGATCGACTGAATGTAACCCCGCCAGCCACCAAAACCGGAAACATCTTCAGCATCCTTAATGCCGCAGGGCTCGCAGATGAAGCCGGATACCCACTCCCCGGACGCGAGCTCTACTTTGCCTAGTCCGAGGGGCGCAGGGATACCAGCGAGAAAGCTGCCGATATGGACAACAGGCACGTCCCAGACTTCAACCTCGATCACCACACCGTTCTCGCAGCGAACCATGCCCGGTCTTTTCGGTGGTCCGCCTGAAAGCGCATAGAGTCGATAGCTTGGCGCTGTCGTTGTCGCTTCTCGAAGCTGCGCACCTCGTTCCAACAGTTGACCGTTCAATGGCATCGACGAGAGATGAGCACCACATACGGCGATTGGCATGGTTTCCTGCGCATCCGGCAGCAACAAGGGTTCAGTCATGAGTTCTCCACTTGCGCCAAACTGACGCTCCTTTTGTTTTACTAAAAGATCCCGGGCGACTTTCATCAATCTGGCGTCCGTCATCCTGTCTCCTATCAGACTGACACCAAATGGCAGACCTGCAGCTGTGAATCCCGCGGGGATGGCGACAGCAGCAAGATCCAGAAGATTGACGAAGTTCGTGTAATAGCCATTGTCGGTATTTCGTGCGATCGGCTCCTCACACACTTCCGAAAAAGAAAAATGACTTCCTACCGTTGGTAACAGCAAGACATCAATTTCTTCGAACAACGCTTCCGTGTCCCGGCGAAAACCAGCAAGCCGGTAAGCTGCATCGAAGTAATCCACGGCCGTCTTGTCCATCGCCGGTGATACAACCTTCAGGAACTCCTGCCTGAGCTCACCCGGATTGTCTTCTATGAGCGTCTTCGCCGCGTGATACCGCTCCGCGACCCAGGCACCTTCATAAAGCAATTTGGCCGCTTCCAATTGACAGGAAACGTCAACGGTCACAACGTCGAACTGATGCGCCACCTGCTTGACGCTTTCTGAGAAGAGATGCGCATATTCGTCATTACCAAAGAAGCAGAGATTGGCTTCAGCAGGTACACCGATACGAACCTGACGCGGCGTGATAGGCCGCGTGACATAGGGCTTCGAATAAGCATCTGCAGAATCAAAACCGATCAGGTACTTCGCTACGCTTTGTGCATCTGACACCTGGTTCGTGAAAAGACTGATCGAATCCAGAGTACGACAGGCAGGCACCACTCCGGTGCATGAAACAATGCCGCAGGTTGGTTTATAGCCGACAAGATTATTCAACGCCGCCGGGACTCGACCAGAGCCGGCCGTGTCGGTTCCAAGAGAAAAACAAACCTGGCCCAGAGCCACCGCAACGGCGCTTCCAGAACTGGAACCACCGCTGATCAACTCCGAATCAAAGGAATTCATGACCGCGCCGAAGGGTGACCGGGTACCAACGAGTCCCGTCGCCAGCTGATCCAGATTTGTTTTCCCAATGGGAAGCGCGCCTGCTGTGATCAGTCGTTGCACAACAAATGAAGATCGCTCTGGTTCGTAACTGAAAGCCGGACACGCTGCTGTTGTCGGCACACCCTCAAGGTCGATATTGTCTTTGATCGCAAAAGGGACACCGTACAACGGCAACGCGGAAACATCTGAAACTTCGAGGCGCTCAATGTACCTGCTTAACGCTCTTTCATCGAGCAAATGGATCCAGATTGGATTGTCCTCGGAAAGAGCGATGCGTCGATGAACTTCTTTAAGAAGGTCTCGAGGGTTCAGGCCCTGCCGATAAGCATTGGATAGCGAAACAAGATCAAACCTCAACGACTCGATGTTCAAGCGACCGCTTCCATCAAAGCCACCGCCTGTCCAGGTGAAACAAGCTGACCTTCCTGGACCAATAACTTCACGAGCTTACCTTCCCGGTGTGACTTAATGGGAAGCTCCATCTTCATCGATTCGAGCACGATGATCTCCGTCTCTTCCGGCACCAGGCTTCCCGGTGTTGCCACCGTTTGCCAGACATGACCTGAGACCTGACTTTCAACCAGAAAACATCCTTCGGGCACATCAAGATCGTCATCCGCGATAACGTCTGACTCACTAACGTCAAACTGTAACTGCCCGTTCTCTCGCCAGACCTCCAACTCTGTGGCAAAGGCACATTCCCGAGATGCCTGAAACTGATTGATCTCATCCGACTGCTCTTTCAGCGATTTAGCGTAGTCTTTCAAGTTGAAGGTCGTTTGCTCAATTCGCGGCTCAAACCTGCCCCGCACAAACTGTTCGCGGAGTTCGAGCAACTCATCCGACGATACTGGGTAGAAACGTATCTGATCAAAAAAACGCAACAACCAGGGGCGATCGAATACCGGAGTCTGTCTGTAGCGATTCCACATCTGCAGAGTTCGGCCAACCAATTGATAGCCACCTGGACCTTCCATACCATAGATACAAAGATAAGCACCGCCGATACCCACCGAATTTTCTGCAGTCCATGTACGGGCTGGATTGTATTTAGTCGTGACCAGTCTTTGCGCCGGATTCACCGGCGTTGCAACCGGCGCGCCGAGATAAACATCACCCAACCCCATGACGAGATAGGCAGCATCAAAGACAATCTGCTCAACTTCATTCACTGAAGACAGACCGTTGATGCGGCGAATAAACTCAAGATTACTTGGGCACCAGGGTGCATCCGGGCGAACGGTGCTGGTGTACTTCTCGATCGCTTGCTGGCAGACAGGATCATCAAACGACAGTGGCAGATAGACAATGCGAGACGGCACTTCATCATGACCAGGGCCCGTCAATGTCACCGCAGCATCAACCACTCGTTGAATGAGCGCTCCACGGCTCACTTTTTCTGGCTGATAGTGAATCTGCAGTGAACGGATACCCGGCGTCAGATCCTCAACACCAGAAATCTGCTGCTCTCTGAGTGACTGATGGACAGCATGGACACGAAAGCGCGTTGCAATATCCAACGACGGTTCGCCAAACTCGACCAACAAATAGTCATCACCACTGGGCCTGAATACCAGCTTCTGGTCATCCGGAAGAGCAACACTCGTAATCACCGGGTCTGATCTTTCGAGCGTAATACCCTGTCTTGCTGACTCAAAGGCTTCGCCCTTCAGCGCTTTTTCTTGTTCGGCAAATAGGCTCAAAGCGGTTTCATGCGATACAGGCAAAAACCTCACCTTGTCTCCCGGCGCTAATTGCCCCAGCTTCCAACGATCAGCGCGAACCACGGTAGCGGGGCAAACAAACCCGCCCAAAGAGGGTCCGTCCGGCCCAAGGATCACCGGCATATCACCGGTGAAATCAATCGTGCCGATCGCATAGGCATTGTCATGAATGTTGGAAGGATGAAGCCCTGCTTCACCGCCATTTTCTCTCGCCCATTGCGGTCGTGGCCCAATCAGACGAACTCCCGTTCGACTGGAGTTGAAGTGAACCTCGTACTCATGCGAAAACAAATCCTCGATATCACCTTCTGTAAAAAAATCCGGCGCGCCATGCGGACCAGATATGACCCTCAGCGCCCAGACATCGTTGACATTTTCAAACTCATTTGGAAGCGGGACGGTGGTGATAGTGTCAGGTAATGAGGTTGGGGTTGCTGCAGACAGCACATCACCAGGACACAAGGTTCGGCCACCGTGCCCGCCAAACTGACCCAAAGTAAAGGTGGAGGAAGAGCCGAGATATGTCGGCACGTTAAAGCCACCGTCAATCAGGAGATAGCCACGCATGCCTTGACCGCGTTTCGATCCAATATCGAGGATTCCACCTGGCTGAACGTCGTAAATCTGCCCGACATCGATCGGCGACTCATTCAAAGTGGCCTCAAAATCTGCACCGGTGAGGATGATTCGAGTCGATAGTTGAAACTCAAGCTTCGGTCCTTCAAGGGTGAATTCAATGCCGCTCGCTTCTTCGGCATTGCCAAGTGCCAGATTTCCCAGACAAAAAGAGCGAGTATCAAAAGGACCACTGGGCGGCACACCGACGTCCCAGAAGCCTGTGCGTCCCCTGCGATCCTGGATGGTTGTGAACATACCGGCACGAACCACCCTCACGGCTTGTTGTTCGATATCAAAGCCGTCGAGCATTCCCGTATGTAAGTGCGCTTCTCCAAATTCACGATTCACGCTGAGAAACTGCTTCAAATACTCAAGATTAGTCATCGTGCCGTACAACTGAATCTCATCAAGCGTATCGACCAGAGACGCTATCGCATCGGCTCGGGAATTTTCGTGAGCGATCACTTTAGCGATCATCGGATCGTACTGAGAAGAGATCTGCGTGCCTGCGGCAACCCAGGTATCTATCCGTCGGCCATAAGCAGCCTCCGGAAAGCTCACGTGACTGAGAAGGCCAGGTGAAGGCTGAAAGTTGAGCCAGGGGTCCTCCGCATACAGCCGGACTTGAATCGCATGGCCATCGGGTTCAAGCGCCTGTTTTAATACATTCAACGGTGGCAACACGCCATCCGCCAACTGCAGCATCCAGGCGACAATGTCTGTGCCGTAAACCATCTCGGTCACACCGTGCTCAACCTGAAGGCGGGTATTCACCTCGAGAAAGTAGGCCTCGGCTCGACTCTCGTCGTAAATAAATTCTACCGTACCTGCAGAACGGTAATGAATCGAAGACAGCAATCTCGTCGCCGCGTCTTCCATATGTGCAAGCACTTCGGCCTCAATACGTGGCGCCGGACACTCTTCAATCACTTTCTGCTGCCGACGTTGCACGGAGCAATCTCTCGTACCCAGCGCGATTACCTGCCCTTCACCATCACCAAAAACCTGAACTTCCACATGGCGGGCCTTAGCGACAAAGCGCTCAAGAAAAAGACCGCTGTCGCCAAAGTTATTGCCTGCGAGCGTCGCGACCTGATCAAAAGCCTGAGCAAGCGCCTCGCTGTCGTGACACAAACGCATGCCGATACCACCTCCGCCTGCGGTACTTTTCAGCATGACCGGGTAACCTATTTCGTCTGCGGCGCTGAGCGCGTCAGCGGCATCTAGGAGGATGCCGCTGCCAGGAAGCAGGGGCACATCATTGGCAACGGCAAGTTCTCGAGCCGAGTGCTTTAGTCCAAAGCTTTTCATCTGTGCCGCAGTGGGACCGAGGAACTGAATACCGTTATCCTGGCATAGGGTTTCAAACTGCGGATTCTCCGAAAGGAATCCATAACCCGGATGAACAGCATCACACTGCTTTTCTTTGGCAATCTCCAGGATGCGCGCTGAGTTCAGGTAAGTGGATGAGACTGGTCCACCGCCAAGAGACACCGCCTCATCTGCTGCATCGATGTGCAAGGAATCGAGATCATCGTCAGCGTAAACAACGACGCTCAGATGCCCCAATTCTCTGATGGTGCGCAAGAGACGAACCGCAATTGCTCCGCGGTTGGCGATGAGGACTTTCATCGCCTTTAGGCTGCCGCCCAGATCAACACTTCTACCGGTGTTGGGTTATAAGCATTACAGGGATTATTCAACTGGGGACAATTTGAGATCAGAGCAATTGTCGCCGTGCGAGCAACCATTTCAACGTACTTCCCAGCGCTACTAATACCGTCTTCGAAGGTCAGTCCGCCGGCCGCGGTTACGGGCACATTCATAAAGAAATTGATGTTATGAGTGATGTCTCGCTTGCTCATGCCGAGGTGATCATTCAGCGCCATAGCGAGCAGGTAGCTGTCCCGACAACTGTGCATGCTGCGCTTATCAAGCGAATATCGCACGGTATTACTTTCCGCTGAGCAGGCACCACCCAACGTATCATGTCGACCACAGGTGTCGGCTACGATTTCCAGTAAAACATTACCTTCTGTCGAGAGTAGTTCGGTCCCGACCGAGAGGAACACATTGCCCTGCTCCCGAATCGTATCCGTTGCCGAGTATCGATCTGCTGGATCCGAGGCATTATAAAAAAGGGTATCTACTGCCTGATTACCTTCCAGGTCGAGGATACGGAAGGTTTCACCTGCCCCGATTTCATGCATCCAGTAGCCCCCGGCCGGTATGATTTCCCGATAAGCTGCATTGTCAGCAGACAGTTGGCTTTCAAGAATCATGAAACATCTCCCTGCTGCCGGTAATGGGCCGTGTTTTCAAACGCGCGCGCACTTTCCGGACGCGCGTTACGACAACGATCATCTTGCGGTGCAGGTGGCACCGTCCGCATGTCAATTTGTACGGGTCTGCTTGGGTAGGTCTCAGAAGGATTCATCGGGTGCGGACAGGTATGGAACAGCACGATGCAATCCATCTCGAATCTGAGCTCAACGGTATCACCCGCTGTCGACTGAATTTCACTCCAGCTTAGGTCACCTTCATCTGAGACTTCGATACGTGTGAAAAAGTTGATGTTTGCAGCGACGTCTCGGCGGCCCAGACCATATTTGCCCAGTTCAACCAGAAAACTGTCACGCCCGTTACGAAAATAGTCGTTACGTGATTCCTGATAACGGTTTTTACCCCACCTTTTCGCCACGACACGCCGATTGCAGGTACCCGTGGCCGTATCGTGCCAGCCGACGGTGTCTTCAATGATCGATGCCATCGCTCTACCCATATCAGAGTAAAGCGTATTGCCAGCTGAAAGCCTGAAGGTGTGCTGCCCTTTCAAGGTATCGGGCATGTTGTATTTTTCTAACGTGTTCTCCGGATTGACTAACATCAAGGCAAAATTGGCCCCCCCTTCCAGATCCGTCAGTCGCATGACATTACCTGCTCGCATAAGTAGTGAGTAATGTCTTCCGCCGGGGAAAACTTCACTAAACAACAGTGATTCATTCGCGGCAGGGTTAGCGGTTTTCATGAGTATTCCTTCTTGTTGCCTGCGATCTGAGGCAAGTTCCATACCAATGTGCCTGAAAGCGCCTCTGTGATGATCTGAGCCGTGTTTTACCTAATACTTTTGCCCCACTATGATTCGCCGCTGCTCACCAGGCCCGCTCTTGGGGCAATGCCCCACTGCACAGTCATGGTGCGACACCTATGAGAATCTTTAAAAACCTGCACGATCGTCGACCGCTGATTTCATTTACCCGATCTGGTCCGCAACTTGCTTGCGATTTGGAGCGATATCGCCTTATTCGCTTATCTTATGAGAGGAATTTTGAATTGATCAGCCTGAGCAAAGAACAACGCTACTTTCTGTGGTCGTTACCCCAACCCGCCGTCGCCTTCGGATATATGCTGTTGGTTGCCAGCGCCATCACTACCGACTGGATGGATGCGGACCTTCTGACGTCAGTGTTGCTGCTGTCTCCTATTCCGTTGTTGCTGTTTGCGGAATGGTTGATACCCAAGCGCAAGGACTGGTCACTCGATTGGATGGATCTAGCTGAAGACGCCTTCTGGGTGCTGGCAACTTATCTCATCTGGTTACCGCTCTACGCGGACTACTACGAATCGCCCATTTCACACGCCTTTGAATGGCTAAGAGACGCTTCTTCGTTTCCACTTGCTCTGCAGGCTGAAACCGTGCCCGGGCTGTTTCTGGCAGCGATGATCGGCATATTCGCAAGCGAATTCATTTACTACTGGATTCACCGCCTGCAACACAGAACGATGTTCTTCTGGCGCATGCATGCGACCCATCATCACATAACGAAGATGAGTGTTGCGCGAGCAGATAGAACACATCCCCTCGAGTTTCTGGGATTAACCCTGGGATCAGCCGTCGCTCTGGCCTTCCTCGGTGCAAGCGACGACGTCATTGCTCTGTGCCTGGTATTTCGCGTTGCTGTTGCCTACATGAATCACAGCAATTTGCCGATGACACCGGGCGTTTTCGGTCTGGTGTTCAACACACCAACATGGCACCAGACTCATCACTCTTTAGATTATGAAGAAAGCAACAGCAATTTCGGTTGCATCGTCATCCTTTGGGACCGACTCTTCGGGACTTTTCTCGAGAACCATGACGTCGAGAAACTGGGTAACGGCACCGGCGCACCGCTCAGCATTTATATGCAGTTAACCCTGCCTTTCAGACGTGACGAAACTCTGAAGTCCCTCTAAACCCTTTTTATTCGGACGCGGTCCCCTCGCGGGTGGCCGCAAAGAATTTCTTGTAGCCTTCCGTCATGGCTCGAGCGCAATCTCCTGGCGTATTGCCTCCTTCATGACAAGGACCAGACATCACGTCAGGCATATTGTCTTCCACCCACTTTCGCGCCTCGTAGTAAATCGGCTGATCATTTGAACTGGTTTTAACGGACGCAATCTCGTTGCCTTCGAACTTGATGTGGAAGGTATCGGTCACATTGAAACCCGTTTTCAGCGCCACCACGGGGTCATCCTGGACGGTAATGGGGCAGTCAAATTGGGTAGGAGATTCTGCTTCACACGCACCTCGCTCAAGCACAATGTAATTTCCACCTTCGGCCCAGCCCTGGTAATAGAAAATACGCTCTGCCGTTTCATCCGCGTTGGTGAGGAAAGGTCTGAGTTTTTCCGGATCAAAAGAATAGAAAGCGTCGATGAAGCCCTCAGCGGTTTTCGTATTCGCCGACGTTAAGGCCGCGTCTTTTGCCTTCTGTTCGGCGACCATCCCATCCCAGGTATCCCAGTCAGTGCCACGACCCGGATAAACAACCTTTTCAAAAGGCCAGTCCGACGCTATCCAACTTGTGGTCCACTCATAAAGTTCTTCGTTAAAGCCGGCGTCAAACTCAGCCTTGGTTACCCACATGCTCACCCTGGCGTCGTAACCCTCGACACTGCTGGGCAAGACATAGACACAGCCTCGCTCCCGAGAACCATCGGGGGTGAGCACCGCATAAGCAAACGACTCACGATTTTCGAATCTCGCCTGCTCGGTTTCCATATCGAGCATCGCGTCTTCATCGGTAATCCCTTCATGGGGCCAGCTCGTGCTGCGCGTGAAGGTCTCCTGCAGGTGTTCAATCGACGACATGTAGGCTTCGTAGTCAATGTCCACCAGTTCGGGTCCAAGTGGTACCAGCTTGAATTCAGGGGTTTCAATCAACGTCGGCGCATGAAAACCACTCGGGATGAGTGTTGTGTTAATTTCCTCTTGCTCTTCCAATGCGACCTGGACTTCAGAGACCTCTCCCACAACCTCTCCCATGGGCGCCCCGGCAGGAGGCGTCGGCTTCGGTGCGTCGCCGGAACAACTTGCCAATAGCGCAAGCAGCGCAGAAAAAATTAGAGACTGTCGTGGTTTCATACTTCATCACTCCTAAACATTAGTCGCTTTACAGACCGCACGCTCCGAAAAGAGAACGGAAAACGCAACATCATCTTTATCGTTCCTCCTTGCCATCAAACGATACTCTTCATCTTCGTTAAGAGATGCATAAAGTCTTTTTGCGATAACGAACCTGTCATTCCCGTCGCGCTCGCGTTCACTTTCTATCACAACTGCAGCGCCGTAACCCGCTTCCGGGTTCCCCTGGTTGGTCGGTAAGATTTTGATCGAAAAGGAAATGTATTCGCTGTCCTGTACTTCCATTGGTACAAGAGAGTTATCACAGACAAGAAGGCGGCCAGCCTGAGCTGCGGTATCGAGTTGATTCTTGATCTGGGCAAGACCCTTCTCAGCTGTTTTAACCAAATCATCACGCTCCCTGTCGACAAGAAAACCGGTTCCCAGCGCGACAAGAACGAGTAATACAATTCCTGCTGTCATCCATTCGGACACCAGGAAGCCTAGAAACCTTTGAAACTCTGGTTCCGGATTCTCTGATCCCATCTCCCCACCTAACAATTTCTTAATGTTGCGGACCCCAATTGAAGCAAGACTTGTGCCACTGAAGATCCACGCATCTATCGGGGCTTCGGGCAACTTTGGCAGCCATTCTGTGCACCGAGTGAGCGCTCGACGCCCCTAAAGGGGGCGCCGCGGACTCCAGTCTGCGCGCACCGAAACTGATCACAAACTCGCGACCATCCTTAACTTCCTGATCTTTCTTGCGTTTTCCAAGATGTTCGAAACCCCTGATAGGTGCTGATCACCGGACCAAGGTTGGCCTCTTTCTTGCTTCCAGTACTTCGAATTCGTTGAAAAAACAAACCGACAGAGGGCCACTACAATGAGCGAAAGCACCGCAGACATCGGCTTGTCCAAAGACGAGAAGCCGGTCAACGACGTCTTAACCTTAAAACGGATTCTCTGGACCGTCGCCCAGCCCATCCTCGTTTTGGGTTCTGCCTTTCTGGTCGCCACCATGATTTCTGACGAGTGGATGAACCACAAACTGTATGCCGTGATCATGATTCTGCTACCGGTGCCACTGCTGCTGCTGGCCGAACGTATCTGGACAAAACGTAAAGACTGGCTGTTAAAGCCTCATGAACTCTATGAAGACGGCTTCTGGCTCGCCTTTGCTGCGCTTCTGTGGGGGCCCATCATCAGTGACGCTTACCGCACACCCGTCTCCGAAGGATTCAGGGCTCTGCGGGATCGCAGCTCATTCGACATCACCATCGCGCCAGAATCTGCATGGGGGTTGGTCGCTGGCGCCATTCTTCTGCGTATCTGTGCGAGTTTCCCTTACTACTGGCTGCATCGGGTACAGCACGAGTCAGTGTTTTTCTGGCGGATGCACGCAACTCATCATCACATCACGAAGATGGGTTGTCTGCGTGGTGACAGAACCCACCCGCTCGAATATCTGGCTCTGGGTATCAGCACACCCATTTTTCTGGCACTTCTGGGCGCAAGCGACGACGTCATTGCAGTCGCCGCCGCATTTGGCATGTGGAACGGCAAACTGAATCACTCTAACCTCCCGCTGATTTCCATGCCTGTTTACGACTGGATTTTTGCAACTGCACAACAGCATCATTGCCATCACGCGCATGACAGAGCGCAGGCAGATTCGAACTATGGTTGCCAAATCATTCTCTGGGATCGGATCTTCGGAACCTATTGCGGTGATAACGAGGTTGGGCAGATCGGTGCAGGTAAAGCTGTGCCACTATCGATCAAGGAGCAGCTGCTGCTTGCGTTCTACCCAACAAAACGATTAATCAATCTCTAGTGGTTGGGAGACGCAACCATGGAGGACCTTAAGCTCATTTTCTTTGCCGTGGGACTGCTTGCGTTCGCCGTGACCGCCTTCTTGGGCATTAGAAACCCGGATCTGGTTGAAGGTCCTATGGGTGAAGAGGATGAAGAGGTCAGCAAACAACCCCTTAAGAAATGGGACAGGCTGGCCTATCACACCATGTGGGTCAGCTGGGCCATGACCGCTTTCGTCATCTTTCTCGAAGAGATCGATTTGATTAACTAGTCAAAACTGAGAAGTCTGCTCTTGCTGTTGAGATATGCCCACATCGTCGTACTAATCATCACCCTATCGGTGACGTCCGGCGCAATGGGTCACATGCTCAACATGACCCATATCGATGTCAAGATTGATTCATCTGCACAAGGTTCATTGACCCTCAACATCGACCTGGGTCAGTCTCTCATATCACCGGAAGCCTATTGGGATGCGGCGAATCAGCTGAATTCAGAGGCACATCCACAGATTCGTTACGCGCTCGCTAAGCTTGAACAGGCACTTCAGGTCACTGTCGGCGAGTCTCCAATCTTTTTGGAGAGACACTCGGTGTCACTACAGGCTGATTCACTATCTGCGGTTACCAATCCGTTAATACCGCAAATGACCACCATCAGGTACGATTTTCAGGTACAGAAACCATCACCGAATGTCAGAGTTTCACTGAACCCGACGCTAACCGTTCCATGGCCCTGCTTGGTTCGCCTCGATCTGGCAGGGCAACCACTGCCAATGTCGCGCGTCATCACCGACGAAACCCGAGTCGCGGACTTTGCGCCTGATCAAGGCACACTGGGTCCGGTCGATCAGCTGGTCAGCAAATGGGCAGGCCTTGCACCTCAAGCAATTTGGGTTGCCATCGGATTCCAGCACATCCTGCCGCTGGGACTGGATCATATGTTATTTGTTCTTGGACTGTTTTTTCTCGCCGGCGGCTGGCGAGTTCTCTTGCTTCAGGTCACCTGCTTTACCATTGCACACTCTGTAACGCTGGCGCTATCGACGCTGAAGTGGATAGCAGTTCCAACGAACATTGTTGAACCTCTAATCGCCCTGTCCATCGTCTACATTGCTCTGGACAACCTCTACTCGACTCACCTGGCCCGTTGGCGCCTGGCGGTCATTACCGTATTCGGCCTGCTTCATGGCATGGGTTTCGCCGCGGTGCTCAGCGATATTGGTCTGCCGAAGGAAGGATTTATCAACGCACTGGCGCTGTTCAATATCGGCGTCGAACTCGGACAACTGACAGTCCTGTTGCTCGCTTTCATGCTGGTCGGCTGGTGGCGCAAGCAGGGATGGTATCAAGCCAGCATCGCCCAGCCTGCAACTGTGGCGATCGCTGGTACAGGCCTCTACTGGTTCATTAAAAGGGCGGCATTTTGATGCTCAGATGGCATAGCAAACTCACACCGTTGATCGGCACAGCGATCGTAGCAACCTCACTGCTTGCCTTCGACAAAGCACTCTCTGTTAGCACACGGGCGCTCATATTCGACGCCAGCGAGACCGCTGCAGGCAGGTTCCCGGAATCCTGGATTCATGGTTCCGAGTCCGCCATGGACAATGATGATCCTGCCGTACAGGTGCATGCCTACAATGCACACACATTCATTTTGCGAGAAAACAAGGCCATCAACTATGAAGGTGCTTTCATGTACTTGTTGTTTGGCAACGAACGGGCGCTGCTCATCGATCAGGGATCGACTTCTTCTCCTGCCCTGTTCCCTCTTAGAGAAGTGGTTGACGAAATCATTGCGGACTGGGAAGCGGAACACGGACAGTCCGTTACGCTGATTGTTGCAAACAGTCATCTGCACGGCGATCACTACGCAGCGTGGAACCAGTTTGTTGATCGCCCCGAAACCATACTGGTTGGCCTGACGCACGAGGAGGTCTTGGCGTACTGGGGTTTCTCAAATTACCCTGAGCAAAGACTAACCTACGATCTGGGCGGTCGGGAATTTATCGTCACGGGTACCCCTGGTCACCAGAGTTCGGAAATCGCCTTGTACGACACCTGGACCGATCTCCTTTATACCGGAGACATGTTTTATCGCGGCCGCCTCTACCTTGATGACTGGGAAGCCTGGAAGCTTTCCATTCTGAGGCTGCGAGCGCTCGCCGATGATTTTCCAGTTGCACATCTGGTGAACAATCACATAGAAATGACCCGCATCGCGGGCGTTGATTACCCCATCGGCTCCACCTGGCAACCCAACGAGCCACCCATGGAAATGACCCTGCAGATGCTCGACGAAGCCGTTCAAGCGACTAACGAGATCACAAAGCCAGGCATCTACACCTACGATCATTTCCTGATCTATAACGAGATACCCTGGGCATACACCACAGACCCCTGACGAATATGCTAAAGAGACTTTCGATCATGACACTGCTGCTCGCCTGCGCGAGCAACTCATTGGGCGCGCCTGACTTTGACACTGAGGGTGCCGCGCCGGGCAACATGAGGTTTGCCTGGATTCACGGCAGTATTTCAGCGAAACATAATCAGGACGTGCGTATTCAGGTACATCAGTACAACGCACATACCTACATCCTGCGGCAGAACCCAGCTGTGCACTGGGAAGCGCCTTTCATGTACCTCCTGTTTGGCGAGGAACGCGCGGTACTGCTGGATACGGGCGCTACAGAGAACGCCGACTATTTTCCATTGCGTTCACAAATCGATGCACTGATTCAGCGTTGGAAAGTCGCCAACCGGGTCGCAGACATCGAACTGTTGGTACTTCCTTTAGGCAGCGAAGCCTCCCAGGTCAGCGGTTTAACGCAATTCGACAACAGGGCAAATACACAGTTGCTGTCACCCGATACTGATACCCGCCGGACCTGGCTGCAGAATAACGCTTTGGACCTGGGTCAACGCTCACTTGCCGTGATCAACACACCGGGCATCGATGATGCCGCCATTTCGCTTTACGACCCATTCAATCACTTTCTTTTCACCGGTAATTCGTTTTATCCGGGACGCCTGGTGATCAGGAATTTCGAGGCTTACAAGGACAGTCTCTCCAGGCTCAATACTTTCGCGGCCGAGCATCCGGTGAAATGGATTATGGGCGGTCGAATAGAAATGAGTGACACGCCGGGAATCGACTATCGCCTGCGCAGCAATTATCGGCCGCGTGAGCATGCCTTACAGATGCCACCGGAACTCATCACGGATGGCTATCAGATCGTTCATCTGATCAATGGACGAGAAGACATTCGCATCCACGAAGACTTTATCGTCATGAACGGCGTGGGCAGGGGCGCACGTGATTACGGCTGGCCTAGTTACACCCCGCGCCAATACCAGCGCCCATTTCTTAGGTAATCGATAGGAGTACTCCCATGAAGTTGTTACGCCCATTCCTCACCACACTCCTGCTGAGTATTTCTCTGAGCGCCGCTGCCGAACCTCTGAAGATTGGTTACAGCGACTGGCCAGGATGGGTAGCCTGGGAAATCGCAATCGAAAAAGGATGGTTCGAAGAAGCCGGTGTGGACGTCGAATTCGAGTGGTTCGACTATGTTGCCTCGATGGATGCCTTTGCAGCGGGCCAGTTGGATGCCGTTAGTATGACTAATGGAGACACGCTGGTGACCGGCGCCGCTGGCGCTGCTGGCGTGATGATCATTCTCAACGACTACAGCAACGGCAATGACATGATTGTTGCGCGATCCGGTATTAGTTCAGTGTCTGAACTTAAAGGCAAGACCATTGGTGTCGAGATCGGCTTTGTCAGTCATCTGCTGCTTTTGAATGCACTCGAATCAGTGGGTCTCGACGAATCTGATGTCGAGCTAATGAACGTGCCGACGAATGAAACCCCGCAGGTCCTCGCTTCTGGGGACGTGGACGCTATCGTCGCCTGGCAGCCTAATTCCTCGCTTGCCTTGAACGCCCTGCCCGGTTCCACCGCGATTTATACATCAGCTGATGAACCTGGGCTTATCTATGACATGCTGACGGTATCACCTGCAAGTCTGGCCACTCGAAAGCCTGATTGGATGAAAGTTATCGACGTCTGGTATCAGGTGGTCGACTTCCTGATGCAGCCCGAAACCCAGGCTGAAGCTACCGCCATCATGGCTGCCCGCGTTGGTTTAACTGCAGAAGAGTACCTTCCCTTTATGGCGGGTACAAAAATCCTGACCCGAGACGAAGCCGCAGCGCTGCTAAAAGATGCAGAGGGATTCAAGTCGGTCTACAGCTCAACGCAAATCTCCGACGACTTCAATGTTAAATACGGCGCCTATGCAGAGCCGCAAAACATTGATCGATACATCGATCCCAGTCTGACTCTGTCCGACTGATGATCGAACGTTTACCCAGGGAGCGGTTATTGATCGCAGGTTCATTCCTGCTGCCATTGCTGATCTGGTCAATCATCAGCTACGTGCCGTTTGTCTGGCATCCCAATGTCGTGATTACAGACCCGGGCGACGTATCCTGGTTTCGAGCCGGAATGGAGGTCACGCGCGAGCAATTTTCAGCGGAAACCGAAAAAACAACGGATGATGGACTGATCGCGCCCGCTGGGGAACGCGTCAACCCTGTGTACCTGCCCGCACCTCACAAGGTAGCGACCGCTATGTATACGGCATTCACTACAGAGCCAAAGCGACGAAGCGAAAAATGGCTGCATGAGAGCCTGTGGCACAGCATCACGGTGATTTTCTGGGGATTTACTCTCTCGTCATTGATCGGTATTCCGCTCGGCGTGCTTTGTGGCACCTACCGACCCATGTCTCTGCTGATAGAGCCGTTTGTCGAGTTCTTTCGATATTTTCCCGCACCCGCATTTGGTGCACTCGCGGTTGCGATACTCGGCATCCACGATGCCCCCAAGATCGCCATCATTTTCATTGGTACTTTCTTTCAGCAGGTATTGATCGTTGCGAACACGACGCGGCTTCTGGACCCGATGCTGATAGAAGCTGCCAAAACACTCGGCGCTGAGGGTCGCTCATTACTGTTACGCGTTGTTGTTCCAGGCGTCTTACCCAACCTGTATCGCGACAGCCGAATACTTCTGGGTTGGGCATGGACCTACCTGATCGTCGCCGAGTTGATTGGCACGAGCTCAGGTATCACCTGGTTTATTACTCAGCAGGCAAGGTACAAGAACTTCGATAATGTTTTCGCGGCCATCATGTTGATTGGCCTGATCGGCCTGTTAACCGACGTCATATTGGCAAAGACTGGTCGTCGCCTTTTCCGATGGCAACCTGCGGAAGCAACGCCATGAGCGATACAGATACTCTGATCGAAGTCAGACAGGTTACCCGGCGCTTCGCAGAATCTACAGCCATCAAAGAGGTCAGCTTTGATGTCTATCGAGGGGAGTTACTTACGGTGGTTGGATCGTCGGGCTGCGGCAAGTCGACGCTCGCAAGAATGATGGCAGGTCTCGATTCGCCAACGTCCGGCGAAATCAGTATCGACGGGAAAGTCATTGATGGACCCTCACCGGATCGCGGTATGGTTTTTCAAAAGTACACTTTGTTCCCGTGGCTGACCGTCGTGAAGAACGTGATGTTTGCCCTGACCGTGCAGGGACAAGGTCGCCGATCTGCTGAAAGTGAAGCGATGCAGTGGGTGGAGATGATCGGACTATCCGATTTCGCACACCGTTATCCCCATGAGCTCTCGGGCGGCATGCAACAGCGGGTGGCCATCGCCCGATCCCTGGCAGCCCGACCTAAAGTACTGCTGATGGATGAACCCTTTGGTGCACTGGATGCACAGACCCGTCAAAAAATGCAGCACCATCTACTGACTATCTGTGAACATGTTGATATTACCGTGGTGTTTATCACCCATGATCTGGACGAGGCCATATTCCTCGCGGACAGGGTTCTTGTACTGAAACCGAACCCGGGAGAGATTCAAGACATTGTCAATGTCAGCCTGCCGAAGCCTCGGTGTATCGATC
Source organism: Pseudomonadales bacterium (assembly GCA_017642855.1). Classification (GTDB taxonomy): domain Bacteria; phylum Pseudomonadota; class Gammaproteobacteria; order Pseudomonadales; family Azotimanducaceae; genus UBA9659. The sequence continues at coordinate 950,099 of JAEPOO010000002.1, read as the reverse complement.
TACAGTTTTCACACGCTTTCGTCGAATTGAGGACGAAGCTCGCTTCGATGATCCACCATGCAGACGAAGAAGAGGATCTCCCCATGCATATGCTGACCATGAAACACGCCTGATCGGCCGCTTCGACACGACCATTCGTCCTGACGATCTATCGGAGAGGGTAGACCAGGCAACTGCCTTTGCCGGCTTTCGCTGGACAAGATAACTGGTCAGGCATGAGCTTAACCCGTCAGCGAGACCGCTAGACCGAGGCTTACGAACAGGGCGACGAGTATCGCGACGTTCAGCTTAAGCACCCTCAGACAGAAGATACCCGCAAGGACCGAAGCGACATGCCAGTCTGCTGAGATCGCTGACTTGAAAACCGGATCGTAGAGCACGGCCAACAACAGTCCGACCACGGCAGCATTCATCGCACTGGACACACCTGCCGCTCTGGGATGCTGCGACAAGTTTAGCCAGCTGCGCTGGAAGGCTAGCAACAGCAGAAAGCCGGGCAAGAAAATCGCGATGGTTGCCACCAACGCTCCCAGAAACGGGGCCTGGTCATCCAACTCTGCGCCAAGAAACGATGCCAATGTGAACATTGGACCTGGAACAGCCTGGGCCGCCGCGTACCCCATCAGGAACACGTCCTCATTGACTGCAGCACCCAACGTATCTTGCAACAGTGGCAGCACAACATGCCCACCGCCAAACACCAGGCTTCCGGCAACATAAAAATCCGCAAAAATGGCAGTCGGGAACGACAGAAAGCTGCCAACAAATAGCAAAACAAAAGCTACGAGCGGAATCATTTCAGGTCTGCTTAAAGTCGCGCCAGAGTGACCGGACTGGGCGACCCGTCTGCTTCCAAACAAACCGACCAAAGCCGCGCACCCTAACACTAACAACTGCCATATCAGTCCACTTGTCAGTAACAACACCACCGCACTCGACACCGCAAGAGTCGCGTGCCGGGTGTCTCGACAGAAAGAGAGGTACATCCCAACGCAAGCATCAACCACGACCACAAGCGCTAGCAGCTTCAAGCCGGCTATGATCCCCTGCATCCAATCCTGACCGAGAAAACTTAGCCCAAAGCTGGCGAGCAACCACATAAGAATAAACGATGGCGACGTAAATCCGATGAACGCGAGCCAAGCACCTATCTGGCCTGCCCTGTGTAGACCAATCGAGAAACCCAACTGACTTGAACCCGGGCCGGGCAAAAACTGAGAAAGCGCGACAAATCGTCCAAAGGTTTCATCATCAAGCCATCCCTTCTGCTCGACAAACGTTGTTCGAAAGTACCCGATATGAGCAGCGGGCCCGCCGAAACCCGTCAACCCCAAAAAGAAAAAGCTGATAAAAACGTCGCGATAATCCCTAAACCTATCCACCATAACCTCCAGATAAGAGCCGTTGACTATGTCGTAAGGTTTCCACCGATTAAATCACGATGAACAGACATGGTCAGTCTTTGATATTTCGCTGCCCCGACTCGTTTCAACCAACGCCGTTCGATTCTAATCGTTTGAACAGTTGACCTTTGATTTAAACAGTCTACTTTAGGGTACAGGCTGTACTGCCGATGCCGTTAGCAGTGCAAAACATTGTTCAAGGAGGACAACATGTATTTGAAGACCATTCGGGTAACGCTTGCAACTGCGCTGCTCAGCCTCACAACCGCAGCGGGGGCCACCCCCCCGAACATTCTTGTGATCTGGGGCGACGACATCGGTTGGTCAAACCTCAGCGCTTACAACCATGGGGTCATGGGGTATCAGACCCCCAATATCGATAGGATAGCCAGCGAGGGTGCGATCTTTACTGACCACTACGCGCAGCCTTCTTGCACCGCCGGGCGCGCCGCGTTCATCACCGGCCAATATCCGATTCGCTCCGGTATGACAACTGTCGGGCAGCCGGGCGATGCGCTTGGCTTGCAAAAAGAATCGCCTTCCCTGGCTGAGATAATGAAAGCTGAGGGCTATCGTACCGGCCACTTCGGCAAAAACCACCTCGGCGATCGAAACGAACACCTGCCCACCGTTCACGGATTCGATGAGTTTTTCGGCAATCTGTATCACCTGAACACGCAAGAGGAAGCCGAACAGCGCGATTATCAGAATTTTGCACGGGCCTATTCCGGTGACCTGGAAACTTATGAGGACAAATTTGGCACACGGGGGGTCATTCACTCCTTTGCGACGAGCGCTTCCGACTCGACCAAACAGCCGCGATTCGGCCGCGTAGGCAAACAAACTATTGAGGACACGGGACCACTTACCCAGGAGCGCATGAAGAATTTCGACGCCGGTGAGGTAATACCCAAGGCCTTGCGCTTTATGGCGGACGCGCAGGCGGCGGAGGAACCCTTCTTCGTTTGGCTGAATACCAGCCGCATGCACCTATACACGCGTGTTGGTAACCAATGGTTGGAAAAAGTAGAAACCATTACCAGCGAAGCCGACTACCACGGAGCCGGCATGCTGCAGCACGATCACGACATGGGTCTTGTGCTCGACTGGCTGGATGCGCAAGGACTGGCAGAGAATACCATTGTGGTCTATTCCACCGACAACGGACCGGAACATTCCTCCTGGCCCCACGGTGCTACCACACCATTTCGCGGCGAAAAAATGACCACTTACGAGGGAGGCGTGCGCGTTCCGATGATGGCCAGATGGCCCGGCAAGATAGCGGCGGGTCGCAAGCTTACAGGCATTCAGGGTCACCAGGACTTGTTCACGACGCTTGCCGCGGCAGCCGGTGTGCCCGACGTTGCAGAACGCGTTATGAAACAAAAAAAACAATATATCGACGGCGTCAATAACCTGGCCTATTGGAAAGGTGACCAGAACACGTCGAACCGTAACCACATTTTTCACTATTACGAGAGCAAGCTAACCGCCGTTCGTATGGGACCCTGGAAGTTTCATTTTTCGACCAAGGAAGACTACTACGCCAATGTCATACCTCGGACGGTACCGCTGGTTTTTAATATTCGCATGGACCCCTACGAGACTTATGACAATAAGGACTCCTACGGCCACCTCCTCCAGAAAGTCTCATGGCTTATCCAACCCATGGGCGAGTTGATGAGCGAACATCTCAACACGCTGGCAGAGTACCCCCCGGTTCAGGGCGGTAAGACCTTCGATATGTCTAATGTCGTCGAGCAATACATTCAAAAAGCCAGGCAGTAAACCGACGGGCGAGCCATGGTGGTCACAGTGAACCGGGAACTCGCGCGGGCGGGTGGCATTTCAGCTGTCTGTCTCTTGATTTATGTGTTGTCCTGGTCAGACAGCATCAGCCTGGTGGATGCCGGTTTGTTCCAACTGATTTGTCAGGACAACGGGATTGCCCATCCTCCCGGTTATCCTCTCGCCACTCTGTTATGCCACCCGTTTATGTCCCTGCCACTGCCCGGGACACTGCCAGGCAACCTGTTCAGTGCCGCCTTTTCTTCGGCAACCCTGGTTGTCTTTTTCCTGCTCGCACGGTCTCTCGCGCTTGAGCCCCTCTGGGCATTACTTGCGACCTTCTCTTTGGGTCTGGCGCTCGCGTTCTGGTCTCAGTCCATCATCATTGAGGTCTACACACTCAATACGTTTCTGTATGCCCTGGCATTTCTCGGCACCATTCGTTATCTCGAAGGCGGCCGAGATTGCTGGCTGATCATCGCGGTGTTGGCTTTTGCTTTTGGCCTGTCGAATCACTGGCCACTCATCCTACTTTCTGCTTTTGCATTTCTTCCTCTACTGATCGCCCGCTTCAAGAGAGTACGGGCAGTCTTCATGAGACCAGGGTTTTTGGCGAGCCTGATCCTATGCCTGCTTGCAGGGCTTTCGCCCTACCTCCTTATTCTTATGAAGCCAGCGGGTGTGACCTCCATGATTGGGGACATCAACGACCTGCAGGACTTCTGGCGCCTTGTATCCCGTCAGACTTATGGAGACAGTGTCTTCGAGCAAGCAAATAACAACTTCGGGTATCTCTGGTGGTTGCCATTCACGTCGATTAATCAACTAGGGCATCTGGCATTTTTTCTGGTGCCACTAGGCGTCATTCATAGCTTCAAACATCTACGGCTAAGGTTTGCGGCGTCGCTGGTATTGCTCTGGTTGTCTAACGTGACCCTTCTGCCTTTGATCACAAACTATCCCTTTGATCAAAGCATGCAGGCGCACTATTCGACCTGGATTCTGCTCGCTATCTTTCCCTGCGCAATCTGGTTGGCGCTCGGTTTGAGAATGCTCTTGTCGCAATTTCCTTCAGTTCGGGTGTTTGGCGTGGCGGCCGTTATCCTCGCCATTGCCGCACAGAACTTCAGCAGGCTAGGTGCCCAGGATACGATCTGGGTAGACCGCTACTATCGAATGCTGTTCGATTCATTGAAAGAAGATGCCGTGCTGTTTGTTGCTGGAGATGCACAGACGGGGCCGTCCGCTTACCTGAGATTCGTGGAGCGGGTAAGAACGGATGTTGAGGTGCGCCATCAGCACAACATACTATTCGCCAATCGGCTCGTGCAACCCGACTTACCCGAATCGATTCAGAAGGAGGCCGTCAAACGCTTCGTTGACCACACGCCTAGGCCGGTTTATTCCATATCAGGGCTGGGCTATACCTCAACGGACTTTGGCATTTACCACGAGCTCTCTGATATGGCGGGCTTTGGTTTCATGCCAGCTCTTGATGCGTTTATGACACAACTGATTCCAGCACTTAAAGCAAACGCCATACGTGAGCCGTTTATTCGGCTCTGGCTGCACTCCATTGTCTACGACTACGCTCGTGTGGTGGTGGGTCATTCTTTTCTGGTCGATGAGCTCGACGACTATGCGAAAGCTCGGCTTCACATGATCTCAGGTACTCTGCAGGGAAAAATCTGGACGCTGCATCACCTGCTTCGTCGAGATCATGACATCGATTCCGAGAAGTTGATCTCCCTAATCGAATCCGGAGAGATACACGTGCTTGGTGATCCGGTGGATACCGGAGCAGGCGCTTTTCTACGTCTTGCTGGCGAAGCCTATCAGGAACGTTTGAATGACCCTGGAAAAGCGGCTGACTACTTTTCTCGGGCGCGGACCTTTGATGTGCGTGACGAAACCTGCAGATACTTGGAGGTCTCGCCTCGACAGGACCTTCTGAAACCGCTGGACTGTTGACGGAACCTGACCGGCATCCTCCAACTTGCACTGAGGTGAGAATACGCCATGAACCTAATCATCAATCTCAGAATTGATCAAGCAAAGCTACCGTAGAGCCCTACCCCGCCTAATCCATCACAGAACCGGCGATTATTTTCCGCCTCCGCGCCTCCAGCTGCCGCTGAATGTCGGCATGCACTTCACGCGTGATACGGTATCTATGAATCAGACTTATGGGGATTAGATAAAGCAACGGTATCATGATGCCAACGACCAGGCCGAGGCGAAGCACGGTCTCAACAGGGACTTCACCCGGGGGCAGGTTAGTCGGAAACTGAATAGCAGTAATGATCAGCCCACCTAGCACAATACCGATGCTGGAGACTGCCTTACCGGAAAAAGAGATAGCCGCATTGAACATCCCTTCCTGGCGAAGCCCGGTTCGCAGCTCATGGTCATCGAGAATGTCTGCAAGTACCGACGCGCTAATGATGCCCTGGACCACAGCAACGCCAGCTGCGAACACGCCAGCACCGACAAGAATGACAAGCAACATGGGGTCACCATTTTGCGGTAGCACATCCAGAAATCGCAGTGAAACAATCGTCATGCCATCAAACAGACTGACATAGGTACAGACCAGCAAAATGCGCTTCTTATCCCATCTACGTTGAATCCCCGCAACCAGGGGAAAGGCGAGCACCGCGCCCACTGCAGACAACGCAAACCATCGCAAATCATCGCTGGTCAGACCCCAGAAAAAGGTCGTCATGTAAATACCGATATTAGCCGTCGTGCCACTCAACGCTGACACCATGATCATAATCGTAAACACCAGCGCGAACTGTCGGTTCTTCAGAGCACCCACTAACTCATCGATCATTCCGCGCAGCGAGAAGCTTCTTGGTTGTTTGTGTTGCCGCAGGTAAGGCACCTGTTTCAGCGTCAACAGCGTGGTCGCCAGCGCACCTCCCGAGAGCAATAAAGCTGAACAAAACGCCATTGCCGGGTAGCCGGCCGGGTTAAGCTGGCCAACGGGATTCTCTTCAGTCCCCACCATGAAAAAGGTATAGGTGATCACCGGCATGACAACGCCGATCGTCCAACCGCACGCGTAGCGATACGACATGATTGACGTGCGATCGTGGTAATCGTCTGACAATTCAGAGGCGATCGCCGCCCAAGGTACGAAGTAGAGGGTCATGAATCCGCGCACCATGATCACGAACAACAGCAGCCAAGCCAAAAGCTGCATCTCTGAGAGACCGGCGGGCGGAACAAAAATCGCGTAGATGCCCACGCCCAGAGGAAGAGACGCAACGAGCATCAGCGGGTGCCGCCGCCCCCAACGGGATCGAAGATTGTCTGAGAAACTGGCAACCACGGGGTCCGTGATGGCATCAAATACAATCGCGATGGCCAACACCACAGAAACGCTGAAAGCATCGACACCGAGAATCTGGTTATAAAAAAGCAGAATGAAGGTACTGAACACCCAATTTTTGACTGTATCGGGGACAGCACCCACTCCTTGACTCAGCTTGCCGCCAAACCCGATCGGGACCTCTCGCTCCTGTCGCTCGTACTCCGGTTGCAAGTTACTTCTCCCATCCCTCGACCCACTCACGGGTTACGCAGGTACTCCAGCAGAAGCCTATGCTTTTTCGCACCGCCAAAGTAATCAATCTCCTTCTGATCAAATGATGACAACGACTTTATCAAGTCAACTGTCGCTTCCGGGTATTCGTGAATCTCTGCCAGCCTTGCGAATCTGGGGTTGATGGTAAACAGCGCAAAGTCTTCATGGAATCTACAAACGGTTTCTCGTTCAGAGCGAACAAACCAGCTTTCAGGTTCCCCTTGTATCGAAACAGGTTTGAGGTGGAAGCGATCCTGATCAGCGTGGATAAACCAATTTACTCGCTCGAAAGGTTGTAACACGGGTGCATTGTTGATGAAACGCGCGATTTTGTGGCCGATTTTTTCTTCGAGTGTCGCGACAGGGCCATGAATTTCAACGAGCGAACAACCGATCTTGTCACGCACATCCCAATAGGTTGGTGAACAAACACTGGCAGCGAGCATACGCTGCTCCCCGCCGCTCTCGATAAGACAGAGATCATCAGCAACCTGCAAACCAAGGTGCGCAATAGTATCGGGATAAGCAAAATCCTGAGGGTCGAGTTGCGCAAAGTTAGATGCCAGAGCCCTCTGCGCGGGCTCACTGAATTCAGTCACCTGAACGACCTGCTCGTACTTTTCATCCAACAACTTTTTTTTGTGAGCAAAGAGATCGTCAGAAATCGGCGCGTCAAACCAATCTGCGAGTTGAATCGGCTGAAGGCCCAGTCGATATTTTACGACCCCTCCTTGCCAGGGAGGCGAATTCCAGTCGAAAGTTAGGCGAGAGCTGTTCATAGCGATATCGTCCGTTAACGCATTATTCTAAATCCAACCTGCTGTTCAGGTCTTTAAGAGCGCGATTTTGAACACGTTAAAACATACCTTTTACTTTAGTTGCCTAGAACTGCATCACGATGGACGGGTAGGCGGATGTTCGTAAGGCAACCCTTCGGACTGACGTCGGTTCTGCTGACCTCACCACCCAATTCGGTGACCCTCGCCTGCATGCTATTCAGACCTATACCCTTTTGCCATTGCGCTGTTGGCGTTTCTACGCCATCGTTCCGAAAGTCTATCCCCAGATAGCCATCTTTCAAATGGACTTCGACGTTTACGGCCGTCGCATTCGGACAATGTTTTAGGGTATTCGTAAGCAGTTCGCGCAGCATACGCGCAAGGTAACTGAATTGAATCTCGTCCAGCCAAACTTCCGCAACTTCTCCGACGCCGTTGCACCAACTAAATGCAATACCGGCGGCATCACAACGTTCCTCACACTCGATGCGCCAGACCTCCATGGCATCCAGCAGAGTCTCACCGGACATCGCCCGTCTGGTGACAATAGCTCTCAATTCGTTAATCGCAGACCGTGCTTTTTCTGCCAACGAGGGGTTATTTGCTTCACTGGCGTCGTAGTAGACGGACAGAAGGCGGGCGCCCATGTCATCGTGTAAGTCACGGTAGATACGATCTCTTTCCAAAGCAGTCGCCCGATCTGCCATAACAACTTCCATTTCTTTATGTTGTGCTTCCAATTCAGAGGTGACCCTCGCGACTTCATCGCTAAGCGCGGCTGCGTGATTGTCGGCAGTCATTTTGGCGCGATTAAAATCAAGCACAATCTTCGCAAACATCAATAGACAGCAAAGAGGCCCGACATAGAACAGGACAAATCGACGATCTTCCCATCCTTCATCCGCGAGGCTCACCTGAAGTCCGAAATCGTGTGCTGCCACAAGAAAAATTACCAAAAACAAGAAGCTTGTTGCCAAGGTTGGTAATTGATGAGCAATTCTTAGCCAGGAAAACCAGAAGACGCAAAAAAGCGATAAAGCAAATGAGACCGTGTGAAATACATAGGTCTCAACGAGTTGCGCCTCATCAAGTGTGACGTAGTAAAAAAACGCGAGGGTGGCATTACCTAAAGCGAACAGTTCCAGACCCCGATTTTTGTACCCAACGGATCTATGACTAAACATAATCAAGAACACGATCCAGGCATCAATACCCGTATTCGAAATTGCCAGCCACCATTTATGCCCCATGGGAGGTTCCGCCATGAACTGGTTCAGCGTGAGCAGACTCAGGCTGAACATGGCACCGGCGAACCAGCCGAAGTAGGTGTCATTTCTGCGGATTGACCACATTCCCAAACCAAACAGCACACAAAATAACTCCAAGACATAAAGTGCTCGCGGGGCATGCTGATGCCAGAAATAGAGTTCACGATAACGCTCTCTGAGAGTCGCATCATCACCAAGTTCCAAACGCATCAAGTGACCTGCACCAGGATAGGATCGATGATGTATCGTCAAGAAGTTCCCAGTCTTCTTCCACGCATTCTGCGGGATAGTGAAATACAAGGGTGTATTGATGTTTCTCGGAGGTTCGTCCAAGGACGCACCAGCCGAGCCAATCAACAAATCGTTCAAATAGACATCAGCCGTCAGGTAAACCCGTGGCATTAGCACACCGGCCAACTTATCTGGAATCTGAGAATCAGCGATAGGCAAACGGTACCAACCGTGTCCGTCGGAAAACTCGCCTGGCTGCCAGATGATGGGCAAAGAATCGCGATCAACTCGCCAATGTTCTAACCCTTGTTCCGTTGGCGACTCAAGGATGCTGATTTGATCCAGGACAACAATCGATGCATTAGTCATGGACACCCAGAAGAACAGGTAAGCGTAGACAATTAGCCTAACCAACATAGCCCCGCCTTTTCGCCTCAAGTGCAACCTCTGCTCGAGACGAGACGTTGAGTTTCCGATAAAGCGCCTTTGTGTAGCCAGAGGTGGTGTTTTGCGTGATACCAAGCACTTCTGCTGCGGCTTTGATGGTATAGCCCTTGGCAAGCAAAGTTAGCACTTCCGACTCTCTGGTTGTCAGCAGAACGGTGTCCTCATTGTGAGGCAATACAGATTCTTGAACCGTCGAGAAGTAGTCGAGAATTTTCCGGGCGATCAATGGAGATAAAGCCGGCGTGCCGTTGAGCGTACCTTGCAAGAGCTGCATCAACTCTTCCTGTGGCTGATCCTTCAGCAAGTAACCTTTCGCACCTGCTTTTAAGGCAGCCAGCAGGTGGTCTTCGTCTCCAAACATTGTGGCGACGACTACCTCACAACCCAGTTCAACGAGTTCCGGAATCAGATTAGAGCCATCACCATCAGGAAGACTCAGATCAACAAGTGCAAAATCGGGTTTCCAAGCAAGCGCTTCCCGACCTTCTGCCAGGTTATCGGCAGTTTTTATCTTTGTCCCCGGGAAGGCACGCTCTAGTGTTTGAGATAGCCATTTGCGTGCCGCCGGATGATCTTCGAGCAGTAAACACCGTTGCATTTTTGCATTATGCAATGGATTACCTAAAGAAATTCACTTCTTCTTAGCATCTATGACAAATCTGACGAACGGGACCATCGCGGTGTGATCAATTGATGTCATCAATCGCCCATAGTGTATCGGTAATTGGCCGTAACTCCTGGCTGTACTGGACCTCCATGCGAATTTCACCATTCAAGCGACGAACAATTCCGAAGCGCGCGATTCCTTCAGGCATCACCCACTCGGACACTCTGGCAAACCTGCCCTGGATCATGTCTGCGATTAGTTGATCGTTGAACTCACCGATAGAGTGTGTACGATCTGGGCGCCCCATGACGGACATAAGCTGTCTGAGCACATCATCATAAATCTGCTGCATGCTGCGCTGGTCACCCACATCGTCAAAGTCAATGATAAGAGCTGAACGCCGGAGGACTCCCAGTTCGTAATCAAGAAGTAAACGCTGCCGCTGGAAAGTATCCGGTAGCAGTCGAGCTTCATACACATGCCACCCGGCTATCGTTCTACCGGCGGTAACATTCGAATTGGTCAGCCAGGTATCGACATCATCAGCCCCAGTTCCAGGTGCTAGATCACTCAGATTAGCGACATCCCCCGCTCGGCTGGGGGAGTAGGTCGATCTGTTGACGTATGGGGTTGCCTGCTGATTTCGTTCGTCAAAGTAGTAAGTCCAGTGAGCAGCGACCAGCCAGGCCTCGGTGTCCCGACCGCGCTCAGGGTTACGTTTAAAGGCATTCGCTTCGATACCCATGGAATGTCTACCACGATCGTATCGATAGTCGAAGCCAAATTGGTTTCTCTTGACGTCAAGCGTCGTACCAAGACCACCATGTCGATCCTGCTTGAATCCACCATAGTTGAATCGAATACTGTGATCGTTATTGGCAAGTTGCAAAGACATCGTCAGAGACATTTCGTTGTTATCCTCCAGGTCAGTGTCGTCTCTGTTGGCAGATAGACCCAGCGACATTCTGCCATCCAACGACTTAATGCTTGCCGGAAAGTCGAAAGCCAGACTCAATTGACTGCTCTGAACGTCCTGATCATCGTTGAGATCGCTTTCCAAATCTTGGATGAATGCATCTAACCTTGCGTATACGGTCTCGGTTATCGGGGCATTGAAATTGATCGTGACGGTTTTCACCGAGTAGTCAACTGTCCCCAGTTCATCATCATTATTCTGCGCATAGGCATCAACGCGACCACTTAAACCCTCATGTAATTTGTCGAGGCGTACACCGCTCAAGTTCAATCCGATATTCCTGATGGTGAAAGGATTGGTACTCTCATGCTCTTCTTCAATGCGGTGCGCTCTCGCCTGAAGGCGAAGTCCGTTGTCGAATAACCAACCTCCCTGAAAACTCGTCAACTCTCTATCAGAAATAGTGGTCGCACCACCAGGCCTATAGTCTTCTCCAAAGTCTTCATAACGAATACGATATTCAAGCGGTAACTCACGATCGCGCCCTGATATCGCAATACTGATGGCCGTATCCTTCTGATCCTGGCCGCTGGCGGGCGTCGTTCGCCCCTCATGATCACCATCAAAGGAAGCAATTTCACCTTCGAGCCGAATTCTTTGACTACCTATTGTCACAGGTACATCTGCCGCCAGGCTCAGCACCCGATGACTCGTATCAAGCGTATTTGCCGAATCTGATTCTCGACTGTTGTGCACGAAATTCAGACCCCAGCGACCAAACCGACTGTCGTTAACCAGCCAGGAGAACGCATTGAAGTAGTCATCATCCAGATCGAAGTCACGCCACTGCGTTTGATTGCTGCCGGAGCTTATGATGAACGAGTGTTGACGGTTATTTGTCAAGAAAGGTTGTAGTTCCAGCTGAGCCCCTTTTAGAGACTGTTGCAAGGTCATGTGGGAATAGTAGGAAAAGTAGTCACCTATCTCGAGTCGATAAGGCACATGACCCTCGCCGTCTTCCCTTGTGACGTTGAAGCGTTCTGCAATGAAACCGGATTCCGATGATCGATAGTCATTGTTCTTGTTCAACAGGCCACTCAACTCAGCTCGCCACACAGAATAGTCACTGTCGTTGTTCTTAAAATAGATCGAAAACTCGTTGAAATACAGGTCACCGGTCTTGGCATAGGGAGACGCTGAGTCATCCCCATGGGAGGTGTAATCAGACGCTCGAGTGGTTGTTTGCCCGCTGATATCCCAGTCCGCAGCGATCGGCATAGAAACCAAAAAAACGATGGCAGAGAGGATTGAAAGAGAACGTCGCATCCTGTTACTCCTCCTCAGTAATCTTGATGAGGAACTCGTTTACCCCCGGCAGACGCACGAAACTACCGCCCTCATCTGATTCTATTTGCGTGTTCACAGTCACAGAAACGATGGAAATTCGTTGCAAGGGCTCTCCGTCCGAACCGCCCGTTAGATATTGCTGTACGGTTTGAGCATCTCTGATGGACAAGGTACGGATCATCGCGTGTCGAGGTACGCGCACATCGATCGTTGCCTGCAACCGGTCCTTATCGTAAAAGTCCTGATCCAGCACTTCGTGCAGTGTTCGATTGTTCCAGGCTTCTACAATGTCGTTGACTGCCTGGGTCACTAACTTCCTTGGCGCTGGCACAATACGCTCCATCGGCCGACCACCGGTTGGTAACGAATGATGAATACCTGGCGCCGCGATCGGTCTAATCTGACGGAGTTCTGCGGTTGCTTGCCAGTACAACAGCGCGAAAAACTGTGACAAGGTAACGACAACAAATGTCACTCTGAATGTATTCACTATCGCACCTCGTGAGTTACGTTAACTGAAACGCTGGCAGTCTGACCCGTATTGCTGCCACGGGCTTCGATGATGATCTCCCCAGTCCGAACCGCTTGTGCCGGAGACGCGCAGTTGAATCGAACGCTGACAATAGCGTCGTCAACTGACGCTTCTATAAAGCCAGCAATGGCACCAACCACTTGAGTGCCTTCGATAACGAAATCCTCGGTATTGCTTGACACCTGAAGTCTGTCCACTGGATCCGGGCAAGGACTGCCGCCAACGAGATGCACATCAGAGACAGACGTGGGTTCCACGGTAATCATGAATGTCTCGGGTTCGGGTTCGGGCTCGGGCTCGGGCTCAGGTTCCGGCTCGGGCTCGGGTTCTGGCTCGGGCTCGGGTTCCGGCTCGGGCTCAGGTTCTGGCTCGGGTTCAGGTTCGGGCTCGGGTTCAGGTTCAGGTTCTGGCTCAGGCTCAGGCTCAGGTTCCGGCTCGGGCTCAGGTTCTGGCTCAGGTTCTGGCTCGGGTTCAGGTTCTGGCTCGGGTTCAGGTTCTGGCTCGGGTTCAGGTTCGGGCTCGGGTTCAGGCTCCGGCTCGGGTTCAGGTTCGGGCTCGGGTTCAGGCTCCGGCTCGGGTTCTGGCTCCGGCTCGGGTTCAGGCTCCGGTTCTGGCCGCACGGGTGGAGGGGTCGTGATGATAGAGGTGAGAACCCCTCGAGGATCTATCTCTCCCGCAGAAGGTGCCATCGGATCCTGGGAATTGAACGGGTTATTGCCCGACTCATTCTTGATATCCAGTAAGGCGACAAAAGCCTTACCAAGTTCCGTTGCCTCTCCCCCTGTCTCCCCGACCTGACGGCAGCGAATCTCTTCACATCGATCCAACTTGTACCTCAGCTCTCTCAGTGTCTCCCGCAGATCGGTGATCGTGATTCGAAGCACGCCCCTTAACTCAGAGATCTGCCCCTGCTCAATATCGATCTCGCGAACAAGACGCCCTACTTCATTGATGAGCTTGCTTCGATCGTTCTCCATCAAATTGATGTCGTTTTCGATCTCCTGTGAGGAGCCGAAAAACGCGACGTCCGTGGTTTTCAAACCTACCCTGGCGGAACGGATTAAGCGGCTTAAGTCTTCGAGGCGCCTATTTGCCTTACCAAGCTCAATCTTCTTCTTATCTACCGCCTCCTGTTTCTTGTCTAACCATTTCATTTTCTGATTCGCACCAAGCATGGCAATTCGATTTTTGTTCACCTGATCTGCTATGGGTTTACAAAGCTCACACGTTGCCTCGGTGGGTTCGAAAAAAGTTAAATCCACGGAAGCCTCTGCAAGGGCCTCCGGTTTTTCCTGAATCAGGTCGTTGATTTCTTGGCGTAGCTCATCAAGCTTCTTGCGCGCATTTTCTCGTTGCTCTTTCGCCTTCAGCCATTGTTCGTTCAGACTGCGCGCCAACTCCCTTTCAGCATTGAGATCACGCTGCATCTGTTGAATTTCTTCTAACCGCTTTTTCAGGTCTGCCTGAGCAAAACCTTTCCCGATTCTTACAATAAGTTGGCCTAACGCGGCTTTGTCGACCTTACCGTTTGAGCTGGCTTCTTCGATTAACGAGATCACGTCACTTAAATCACTTTTGAGAGAATTTATGTCTGTGAGCCCCTCGTTCGTACCAAAGAAGTCGTTGGCATTATCCTGAGCTTGCTTGACGCCATAGAAGGCACTGGCGATGTCTGAAGAGGTTTGGTTATCCGTGTCTTTACCATTCGCCGAATCAACGGCATCGGCAGTTTGTGAGGTTTGCTTGACCAGACTTTCGATCGAGTCGGCAAGACTAACCCCATCTTTGGCCGCCTCCAGAAGTTTATCGACGTTCTTAATCAACGAGTCTTCGTTGACCTTGCCGGTACCAAGATCGGAGAGGAAGGAGCCAACAGACGCCAGATCAGACATCATGCTGCCGAAATTGATCAAAAATTCCTGTGTTGCGGCAGCATCAATAGCACGCGACATGTTGTCGCCCGTTAGATCACTCGTTGCAACATTTCCCGCCACACTATCTGCAACAGCGTCAGCATAATTGTTAGCCGCAATCGCATCAGCTTCTGCTAAAGCTTCCTGTTGTGTCAGTTGCGTAAGTCGTGTTGCTGCAGGATTCGCATCAAAATCAACAGAACCTTTTCCCTGAGAAAAGACCGGCGGGCAGATAAGACTGAGAGTGATGAAGAGAACGGGGATACGTTTCTGCAGGGACAGGGGTTTAGATAGCTTCATTGAATTCGGCATCACGAAAATCCTGGATGCCTACTAGTCTAAAAAAGTATCAGTAATGAACACCCCCCAGTTCAGGGGGTTGACGAAACACTCGATATCGCCGGTACCTTACTCACTCCGATCCGCCTGACCACTGCTAAGATCTCTTTGTCGCCGCTGCACCAGCTCAGCGGCGAATCCCTTGCACAAAGCTGAATCCCAACACCATAAGATCAATACCGAAGGCATCGGCCGCCAATCTGGGTCAGTGAATCAACACGTCAAACCGACATTGTGCCCCGGAAGACTGCGGCTTAGGGCGCTCCCGCTCGGGTTTGAGTCAATACGAACAACTTCTTAGATCTCACACCCAACTGCCACTAGGATTCGACGGGCAGAACCTGCGGCAGCTGTTCAATGCCCATGTTGTGCAGCGTAAAGCTGAGGACGTCCGAGTACTGTTCTATCAGCATGGAGACTGGCGTCCCCGCACCATGCCCCGCTTTGGTGTCTATACGAATCAGCGTTGGAGCTGGACCCGCCGTTTTCGCTTGCAGTTCGGCAGCAAACTTAAAAGAGTGTGCAGGCACAACCCGATCGTCATGATCGGCAGTGGTTATCAAGGTGGCAGGATAGGAAACTCCATCTTTGACGTTATGCACCGGTGAATAACCGAACAGGTACTCAAACATTTCTTCACTCTGTTCAGCGGTGCCGTAATCGTAGGCCCAACCGGCACCCGCTGTGAAGGTGTGATACCGCAGCATGTCGAGAACACCGACAGCGGGTAAAGCGACCTTCATCAGATCAGGACGCTGGGTCATGACGGCACCCACCAGCAGGCCACCATTGGATCCACCACGAACCGCCAGGTAATCAGATGAGGTATAGCCCTCTCTGATCAGGTATTCACCGGCAGCGATAAAATCGTCGAAAACGTTTTGCTTGTTCATGAGCGTGCCGGCAAGATGCCACTGCTTTCCGTACTCGCCACCGCCGCGCAGATTAGGTACCGCATACACACCACCCGCCTGCATCCAGACAGCATTTACAATACTGAACTGGGGAGTGAGGCTGATGTTAAAGCCACCGTAGCCATAAAGAATCGTCGGATTCTTGCCGTTCAACTCCAAACCTTTCTTATAGGAGATAATCATCGGCACCTGAGTGCCATCTTTTGAGGTGTAAAACACCTGTTTGGACTCGTATTGATCACTGGCAAAGTTGGCCTGCGAAGTGCGATGAACTTTTGATACACCGGTTACCATATCAACCGCATAAATCGTTGATGGCAACCGATAGTTGGTGAACGTGTAATAGAGCGTTGCTTCATTGGATTTGGTATTCATCAAGTCTGCGGTACCCACATCCGGCAATGCCAGCCGCCTGACTTCCTTACCGGAACGCTCAAACTGGATCACCTTTGATGTCGCATCAACCATATAATGTGCGAAGAAATAGCCGCCACCGGTTGTAACACTCAGCACCTCAGGACGTTCCGGTATCACTTCTTCCCAATCTGTCGGACTGCGTGCATCGAATTTCACCAGTCGTTGATTAGGCGCATTTTTATTCGTGATTGCGTAGAGCGTTGATCCTTCGGAATCAATGACGTTGACGTCCGACTCAAAACCAGAGACCACCTGCACCAGTTCGCCGTCGGCCAGAGAAAGATCACGAATGAATAGATCGTTACCGGAAGTCGACTGGGCGCCCACAACAATAAGATACCGGTCATCTTCTGTAACGCCGCCAAACACGTAGCGCCGCTTCTCTTCCTCAGCGCCACCGAACACCAGTTGGTCATCGGCTTGCGGCGTGCCGACCCTGTGGTAATAGAGAAGATGCTGATCGACCTTGGCGGACAGTTCACTACCTTCAGGCTTCTCGTAACGCGAATAATAGAAACCTTCATTGCCATACCACGAAATTCCGGAGAATTTGACATCAACCAGTTCGGGCTCCAGAACCTCCCCGGACTCGACATCAATGACAACAATCTTTCGCCAGTCGCTGCCACCTTCCGAAATGGCGAAGGCAGCCAGGCTGCCATCTTTAGAAAACGACAGATCGGCAAGAGACGTGGTGCCATCTTCACTGAAGCCATTGGGATCAAGGAAAACTTCTTCCGTACCATCGTCAGACTGACGATACACCACATACTGATTTTGCAGGCCGTTATTCCGGTAGAAATACAGATAGTCACCTTCCCTGAAAGGCGCGGTTTCTTTCTCATAATTCCACATGGACTCAAGCCGGTCTTGTAACGACTCTCTGTAACTAATCTCTTTCAGGTAGTCGAACGTTACTTCGTTCTGTGCAGAGACCCAGGCGGCTGTCTCGTCTGACCGATCATCTTCAAGCCAGCGATACGGATCCGCCACATCGGTTTCGAAGTAAGTGTCGACAATGTGGTTTTTATGGGTTTCGGGGTAAGCCACAGTTTGTATTTCGAGTTTTTGGGGCTCAGCGGTTTCTGGAGTTTCAGAGCAGCCGGCCATCAAGGACACGCCGAGGAAAATGATGGAAAGTCTGATCATTGCTATCATTTTAAAAAAACAGGCAGTCTAGCAAAACAAAATAAGCGAACACTCACTCTACTGAAGACGCTTTGTTTTTCCTAAATCTTGTCCCTCGCTCAGCAGCCAATCGAAAGGCCGCACGTGTTTCAGCTTCAACCTCTTCTTTTTGTTGTTCGCTCAGCGCCGCAAATTCTTCTTCCCACCACCGCCGAGTCACCTGAGGAAAGGTCCCCATTCGATTAACACAGGCATTGGCACCACGGTCGCGTCCAGCATTGTAACCAGCAGCACCTGTTTCAGTGATCTCTGCTTTTCCAAACGGAATGAGATCACCTTCCATTTTAGGCAACAAGAAGTAAGGCATCGAAATTCTTGTCTCTCCCTCTGGAATGAGAGTCGTGTTGACGCGATGCAATGTTGCGGAATAACGCCCCTCGCTCAAATGCATCAAAGTACCCCCGGTGTTGACAATGACCGATCCGGGAATCACTGGCACACTGTAATTCCCTGGCGCCGTCCTGCAGGTAATCGGCGCATTCACCCAGCGCCCCTCTCCGGCAACAACCTGTAATCCGGGGCGATCGTTGATTAAAAGGGCAACAAAAGGTGGGCCATCAATATGCGCGCCAACGTTTTTACTCTCAAATTTGTCATAGGACTTGCGCACGAGCTCTCTGGCCTCTTCAGAGAAAACTTCCATACTAAAATTGTGATTCAGACTCGCTGCCAGGTAGGGTTCGTCGTAGTCGAAGTATCGACGAAACTCTGAAACATCTTCCCCAAGAGATTCAACGATGAGCTCTCCCAGCAAGTGAGTTAACCGATGATAAACATCGGTCAGCTCTTCAATCACCGGCCTAAATCCAGGCATTGAATCCGTTTCCGGCCAGGTGTTAGGACCAATAAACAATCTTTTATGAATCGGTTGTGATTCATCATCATGAGCACAAATAGGGTCCTGCTCGAATCCATACTGAAAGTTCTCTATCACCTGGCCATGCCCGCGATCAGCAGGCGTTGGTAATGTATAACCCCTGAAATAGGGCGTATTGGAAATGTGCGCCGTCTTCTTAACATCCATTGGTGCGTCAAAAAAGCCGCGCACCTCAGTGAATGCCCGCTGCTGAAAAGCATCTCCTAATCCGGGCGCATTAGTCAGCACCAGAAAACCGCACTCTGATAAAGCGTAACGCAGATCACTCAAAAACTGATCGCGGTTACTTTCAAGGTCGTTCCAGTTGACTTGGGGTATTTCACTGTTCTTCATCACGTTATTGTTCCTTCAGTTTTCTTCAGGTCTTTCACTCAGATGATTTTATCGAGGTCTTACAGGAGACAATGAATCATCGCCTGCGGCTCTTGTTTCGCACCCTACATCAGTACAAATAATACCGTCTGACACTCAACACTGACAGCGCCCAGCACGTTTTGACCGCCAGAGGATCATTGCTAACATGGCAAATTCTGTAACGTCCGGCTTGAACACTATGAGATATCTGGTATCAGTCGCTCTCCTTATGACCTTGACCGCATGCAGCAAAGAACCGCCTTTCTTTGTGGATGAGGCCCGACAGCGATCCATCTCGTATCACATACTTGCGCCTGATGAATCCCGTGATCCAGCACCACTAATCATTTTCAGCCATGGTAGCGGCGGAGATTGGACTAACCATGAGTGGCTCATGCGGGCTCTCGTAGAGGCGGGTTTTATTACGGCAGCCGTGAATCATCCAGGCAATACAACCATGGACAACTCCAACGAGGGTGTCGTTCAAGTCTGGCAAAGACCTCAGGATTTGACGAAATTGCTGGATCACTTGCTCAGCGATTCGGTCTGGGGCACGCGTATCGATGAGTCGCGCATCGGGGCAGCCGGGTTTTCTTCTGGAGGTTATACAGTCATTGCGCTTGCGGGTGCTGAATATCAATCAGGCTTACTCACTCAGTATTGCGCTCAGGAAGACCATGGCCCAGATTGCAATCTTGCGAACCCTGATCTGGAGGTCGATTTATCTGGTTCTGACCGGTCTTTTCGAGATCAACGAGTTGCCGCAGTTTTCGCGATGGCTCCTGCTGTCGGACCCGCCATCACGGCTGAAAGTTTGGCCCTGCTGGATCTACCCGTCTTGATTGTTGCAGCAAAAGATGACGAGTTGGTCTACCCAAAATTCAGCGCTGAGCACTACGCCAAGCACATTCCGGGTGCAGAATTGGACATCCTCCCTACTGGAGGACACTTTATTTTTCTCGAATGCAACATCGGCACCCATATCTTTGACTGGTTCATTGACACGCTTGATTTGTGTGGGACCAACTTTGAAGTAGATCGACAAACCGCACGAGAAGAAATCGCCGAACAGGCCGTGCAGTTTTTCAAGACAAGCCTCTCGTTATGAAAACTGCCTTATTCTTGAACCGAATCGAGAGCAGACTTCCATCAATCAAGGGGCCGGTTGAGACAGACCTTCCGATCAGGCGGCGGCCGGTCAACTCACGCGCACTGTGGAACTTCACTCAGACATAGCAGAAACAAACGATACGTCTTTCACTCTTCTTCGTCAGACCATCGAACCATTTGCCATAGACTGCTGTACTCGTCCGTCAGCAATGGATACGACTCATCTGGGATGAAATTTAACTCAGAATCCAGGGCGCGCTTTATCGTCAAGTATTTGCTTTTCCTGGCAAAGAGAAACCATTCCGCCCCCCAGGTCTCGGCATCGCCTTGCTCAAGCCAAAAGCCTCGGGAGGAAAGACTGAAGTGTTTCGCGATTTTTTGCAGCGCATGGGCGAAGTCAACGTGCACCGTGTCTGAAAGAACCAGAATCTGGCCTGTTGGATGAAGATGTCGCAGATACAACTCGAATGCTTCCGCCGTGAGCAAATGCAACGGAATGGAATCGCCAGTAAAAGCATCTAGTATCAAAATATCGAATTGTTGAGGAGACTCCTGAGCAAGTCGCTGACGAGCGTCACCTTCGATGAGCGTTACCTGCGCCTTTGCGTCTGCCAGGAAAGAAAATTTTTCTTGTCCAATCCGAATCACGTCCGGGTTGATTTCGTAAATGCGGACGTCGTCCCGCGATGTCGTGTATGTCAGAAGGGTACCGACGCCCATACCTACCAGGCCTATGTTTCGTGCACCACGATCCTGCGTCGATTGGAGGAGAATACCGGCTGCCGTTTTCCTGGTGTAATAACCGGTAGGCTCCGACTTTCGATGTGCTGATTGATACTGAGCACCATGAGGGGTGCCACGATCAATCAGTGTCAGGGATTCATCATCTGTACCGACATATTTGCGTACCACTTCGAGCGTTCCATAAAAGTTCCTGCTGCGCTCAACAATCTGATGCTGACCTCGCCAGAGCGTCTGAAGCGTCAGTAGCGTTGCAGCCGATAGCGCTAGAAAGAGGGAAGCATTGAGCTTCGACACGCGATAGGTAAACGAACAGAGCATGAGCAATATCGTGACCGCAAACAGAAGATCAAAGTTCATGGAGAAAACTAAAGGGGCTAGAAGACTCACAGAGATCCCACCCAGCGCACCACCCGCAGCAAGGCAGAGGTAATAAAGAGACAAGGCGCCAGGTTGAGGTTTCAGCTTAGCAAGTTCACCGTGACAGACCATGCAGCTCGCGAACAGTGTTACAAGGTTGACAGATAAAAAGGCGGCAAAGTTAGCGGGCTCTGTGACGTAAAACCACAACCAGATCGGGATGGAAACCTGAAGTAGTATTCCGCATGCGCCCCTGGAGTAGAGCCGTTCGTTAGCAAAACAAAGAATGAAGGAAAGAAGGTAACAGGCAAAAGGGAGTATCCATAAGAAAGGCAGTACCAGAGAATTCGAGGTCAGACGTTCCGTCAACGCGAGCAACATTACAACGGCGATTGCTGGCCACACCAACCACATGATTTTGAAGTCGTGGGAGGGTTTAACCACAGCTGTCTTGGTTGAAGTTGCCTGTCGTCGGAACAGCACACAAATCATCATCGATACCAAGAATAGGCCAAACCCCCATGACCAAAGTATCAACTGAGATTGTCTGGCCAGCAGAGGCTCAATCAAAATGGGGTAGCTGAGCAGGGCCAGCATGGAGCCGAAGTTAGAAAGCGCGAAAAGTGGGTAAGGTGATCGATCCGTCAGATCGGCAAACCATGACTGGAGCAACGGTGCAGTGGAGCTGAGTAGCAGGCACGGCAGCCCTGCGCTGACGATCAGCAGGTAGATAATGTTGACCACCGGGGATGTTTGCAAAGGCAATTGTTCCATTGTGATGGGCAGTTGAATCACGCACAGCATCATGAGGACGCAATGGGTAATGAGCTGGTGTCTTACGTGCAAGAAGCTTCGCAACAGAAATGCGTAAAGGTAGCCAGCCACGAGTATCAGTTGAAAAAACAACATGCACGCGGTCCAGATTCCACTACTGCCCCCAAACCAGGGCAATAGAAATTTACCGACCAGTGGTTGAATACAGAAAAATAGAAAGGAACCCGCGGCTGTCGCGGCAGAAAACCATAGTACAGCTACAACTTCCAAAGTTCCGCGAGATGACATATCACAGATTTTGCGGA
Source organism: Pseudomonadales bacterium (assembly GCA_017642855.1). Classification (GTDB taxonomy): domain Bacteria; phylum Pseudomonadota; class Gammaproteobacteria; order Pseudomonadales; family Azotimanducaceae; genus UBA9659. The sequence goes on along the minus strand of JAEPOO010000002.1, from coordinate 927,897 downwards.
AGAGGACCTATATTTCAACGAAATTTCCATCCTGCGCTGGTCGCCCGCCTAAACTTTGAGAACCAACCGGTATAGAATCGTTTGATGAAAAGCATTGGAACGATCGCTCTTTGCCTTATGTTGGTTCTTAGCCCCAACGGTTTTGGCCAGCTAGAGGAAGCCGAGAAGACACTCGTAACCGACTTCATCATCAAGTTTCTTGACGCAGAGAAAGCGCGGGACCTTGACATGGTTGCCAGATACATTGCGCTTGATTTTGTTCAAGTCAGCGAAGAACAGGAAAATCCGGACCCAACTCTCGATCGCGATCAATACATGGAGTACATCGCCCGCTGGCTGATGAACGCCCAATTCTACGACTATAACTTAGACGTTAGAGATATCTATCGGCTTCCGAATGGCGAAGGCTATGGCGTGGCAACCGATATGCAGGAAATGTATGTTGCCGACGGCGAATACGTTCGTGAGACCTACCCTCTGGTATTGTTTGTTCGCAACACGCAAGATGGCTTCAAACTCTTTAGGCTTGTGATAAAGGACTGATTACACTGCATGCTGAACACTGCCCTGTTGCGCATGTCATGACACTTTTACCCTTCAGGTATAAACACCCTTAGACATTCATGCAGGAAGTTGAGCACGGCGAACGACTGCGGCCTTAAGCGGAACTTCCTCGCGCCCTGCTTACGATTGTCGTATCGCCTTGTCACTCATTTGATTCAATGAGAGCTTGATAGGTATAAATACGAAGCTCCTCTCGCAGAGGCCACGGCGAACCCATCAGCTGAATCATGCCAATGACGACCAGGTCCTCCAATGGATCAACCCAGAATACCGTCCCTGCAGCACCGCCCCACATAAAAGTGCCCGCCGAGCCAATGGCTCGAGACTCCAAAGGATCCAAGATCACGCCAAAACCCAGGCCGAATCCCATGCCGGCGAAGGCGCGGTTTAGCCGCTCACCTGTTCCCACCTGAGTAATCTCTTCGGGCAGATGATTCTTGGTCATAAATTTGAGCGTCTTAGGACCGATGATACGCGCACCTTGAAACTCGCCACCATTTCGAAGCATTTCTGCAAAGCGCATATAGTCGTGAACTGTAGAGACCAAACCGCCGCCACCGGAAAACAGGGTTACACCACCGGTGTAGCGGGCGAGCCCCCCACCTTGACTTTCATCGACCGTACCCAGCTTACCTTGCGACCTGTCCCAATAGTGATTGGGTAAAAATCGATCCATCTTCTCTTGAGGCACTTCGAAAAAAGTATCTTCCATGCCCAAGGGTTCAAAAATGTTGGCGGCAAGATACTCGTCGAACCGCATACCACTAATCCGTTCTACCACGAGGCCCGTGATGTCCACAGCAACGGAATAATGCCAGCGTTCTCCAGGCTCGTAACGAAGCGGCAGTTTCGCCAGTTGGACGGCAAAGTCAGTAAGATTATCCGCTTCAAACAAACGGGCTTCGCGATACATTTGGTCTACTGGATCACCAGGATTAAAGCCGTAGCTGAATCCTGCAGTGTGTGTCAGAAGATGATGCATCGTAATTTCTTGTTTCGGCGCGGAATTGTCGCCCTGCTCATTCCAAACCTTGAGGTCTTTGAGCTCAGGCACATATTTCGAAAGAGGATCATTGAGAGAAAACCCCCCTTGTTCGTATAACTGCATAGCAGCGACAGCCGTGATTGGCTTGGTCATGGAATAGATCCGAAACAGATGATCTATTTCTAAAGGGCGATCATCATCAACCCCTCGCTGACCGGTCACCTCGGCATGGACCAGCCGGCCACCCCGATTCACCATCGTTATAATTCCAGCCAACTTGCCTTCGTCCACATAGCGCTGACCTAAATGCTTGAGGCGCTCTAAGCGATCTGCGGAAACACCTTGCGCTTCTGGTTCTATTGGCTGAATTGAATCAGCCAATAGACTGCTGGCGCTCAGCACCAATATGATCGCTGCAAACAGTGGCATCATCGATAAATTCCTTTTAGAAGAAAGTCGACCCATCATAAATCAAAGTGAGTCGCCGCTCACCGAGATGAGCTTTGGCTGAATGACTTTCCATGTTTTGGTTTTGGGGCCCCATCAAGGCGCAACCGAAAGGGCTTCCTGACGGATTGCTGGTATCCCATTCAGTGGCGCGTGGTTACTCTCGTCTTTTTTCTCAGCTTCGTTGAACAACACTAGGTGCCAGCAGCGCGTTTCGTAACAAATTGATCGATACTGAACTTGCCGGTTCCCAGTGCTGCGACCATCAAGAGGCCAGCCGTGATACCCATATTTTTAAAGAAGTTCTGGGTCTCGTGGTTGCGTTCCAACCCTTCGGCAAAATCCCAGAAATTATGCATATAAACGCTAATCACGAACGTTAGGCCTGCTAACAAAAACGCAGCGAGCTTACCCCTGAATCCAACGATAACTGCAGCACCGAGACCAAGTTGCATCACAATGGTCAGGGGCAGCAATATCGAAATCATCGGGACATTATGAGCCTCCATGTATGAGACTGTCGCTTCATAACCCGTAATTTTGCTGATTCCAGGCAGGATGAAATAAAGGCCGAGCAGTAGACGGCCAATGAGCAGGCAAGCGTTTTCGATCGCAGTTTGCATCTGTTTCTCCTCTTAACGGGTGACATCATCCAACAATCACAAGGAACATCAACCAAAAATCCATCGAGGAATGATCCGGCTGTCAGTCCCCCCGTAGAGGGTCAATCGTCAATTTTCGACAGGCACGCCAAGAGCGATCTTCTCTCTTGGAGATCACCCAACTTTTCGGGTTACCTGAACAGGCAGGTAGGTGTAACCGTTTACAAAAGATGAATAGGTACGCGCAGGCTCTTCCTGAACGACAATGCGTTCGAATCGCGGCAGGATCTCCTCCCAAAGAATACGAAGCTGAAGTTCTGCCAGGCGGTTACCCATACAGCGATGGATACCAAAACCAAACGATAGATGCTGGCGTGAGTTAGGGCGCTCAATGTCCAGATCATTAGCCTGCTCAAAAACGTCTTCATCGCGATTACCTGAGGCATACCACATCAGAATCTGATCGTTCTTTTTGATCTGCTTACCGCCAATCTCGCAATCCTGGTTAGCTGTCCGTCGCATATAGGCAAGTGGTGTCTGCCAGCGAATCAATTCGGAAACCATTTTCGGAATCAAGTTCGGGTTAGCAATCAGCTTATCGTACTGTTCGGCGTACTTGTTAAGCGCATAAACACTGCCCGACATGCTGTTTCGTGTCGTGTCATTACCACCCACGATCAGAAGCAAAAGGTTGCCCAGATAGTGCATGGGTGACATATCCTTCGTGTCGTCACCATGGGCCAGCATCGAGATGAGGTCATTGCCGGGATTCTGCAGCCGGTCTTGCCAGAGTCCCGAAAAGTACTCAAGGCATTCCAGCAAACCTTCGCGACGTTCTTCTTCCGTCTCGATAAGTCCTCCCGGTTGAGGCACCGCGAACGTAATATCAGACCAGTAAGTAAGCTTGCGCCGATCTTCCAACGGGAAATCAAACAAAGTGGCGAGCATCAGCGTCGTCAGCTCAATCGATACCGTATCAACCCAGTCGAACGTTTGCCCTTCCGGCAGTGAATCGAGAACCTTACGGGTTCGTTCACGAATGAGTGGCTCCATTGTCGCGAGATTGGGTGGCGCAACAGCGCCGGTCACCGTCTTACGCTGCACATCATGGTCTGGTGGATCCTGGGCAATGAATGTTGTGACATTTAGAGCGCCTTCAGGAAGCTCTTCACCGACGGGAAAGCCAAGGGTGATACCGTGCGCTGAGCTGAAGTTCTGCCAGTCGGTATCAACCTTTTTTATGTCTTCATATTTGGTCAGAGACCAATATCGACCTGCCACCTCGGTTTCATTGAAATGAACAGGGTCTTCAGCGCGCAGTCGCTCAAAACATTCTTTCCACTTGTGTTCACTCCAGAGGCGCGGATTGATCGGGTTCAAGGCTTCCAGGGGTAGATCATAGGCAGACTTCAACTCTACCCCATCATCAAAAGATCCGGGCCGCGGCGGCATGGATTGTGTGTCGTTTTCGGGTTGCGTTGCGTCACTCACTAAAGTTCACCGTCAGTTGCTCGAAGGAGCATTATAAGTTGTTGTGCAGACAGTGCCACACTTGGCAAGCACATCTGGCAGCAAATATACGCTCGAAGTACCGGGGACACTCGCCGAGCATGGGTGAATGGCAAACCGGCCTTATTCAGAATTGATGTGCCGGGTTATTCAGATTTTCCAGTCAAATCAACACCTAAGAGCCGCTATGGTTGACTTCACCGGTCCGTTTCGGCTGCGTTAGTCTTGGTTCCGCCAGATCAAAGACCGTCAGCTAAGTCAGGGTGTAAAGCATCATCGTCAGCAGGGCACCGCTCACCAGAAAACCTGGCAGACTGTAGGCAATGTGAAAGAGGTAGCGCTTGGCAAGGTCCTCTTCCATAAAGACAGAGATCACATAAGGCTGCATCGAATCAAAAGGCTTAACCAGCTCATGATGCTCAATGCTCTGATAACTTTCGGAAACCTCCTTTTTAGCGAGATCGAGAGCCTTCGCTCGTGCGCTATCCCATTCCATTTGATCGATTATCCCATCACCATTCGCATCAAATTGCTTCAACCCGGACTTACTATGTTTCCATTGATGCAGCGTTGCACGCATCGTCTGCTCGATGGCTTGTTGGCGTGATACACCCTGGATTGTTTTAAACTCGCCCAGGCAGTAGACCTCGTCACCCTCAGCAATACGCTCCTCGATGTAACGATGACGCCCCTTTTTCCATATGTCTTTTCGATTAGAGCGAACCTGACCAAGGCTTGGATCAACAGAGCAGAGACCCGTACCGTCATCAACGTAAAAACTGTAGATGCTTTCATCAACAGAAACGAATCTATCACTCTTCAGCAGGCCACCAATGTTCGACAAAGCGCGGAATGCATCCAGCATACCTTGGCTATGCTCACTATCACGCAAGTCCTCAACAGAATACCGATACCATACACAACCAAGGCCTTTTCCCGGTGATATTAGTGGGCCATCAAGGGCTTTTGTCCTGCCCGTGATTTCTACAAAACCCTGACTGGCTGACCGAATTTTTGATGTCGGCGTATCCGCCATCAACCTTCGTTTTCGAACAAGATAAACAAACTGGATCAGGAAGAAGGCGCTCGCCCAAGCGAGTCCAATTAGCAGAATCCAGAACCGCTCGGTTTCCAGCGACGACATGCGTGTCATCAGATCAGCGTAGAAATTCAGGAGAGCATCCACAGGGCTTTAGTCGTAAATCCCCGCGATAGCTATGGGCTCAATCGCTTCATCTTCAAATTTCAAATATTCGAAAGCGCCAAAATCAAAAAGGCGGGCGAAAAAAACATCCGGCAATTGCCCGATTCGGGTGTTATTGAGCTGAACCGACTCATTGAACAACTCGCGACGATCAGCGATCGCATCCTCAAGCGCGATGATGCGCTCTTGCAACGCCAGCATATTCTCATTCGCCTTCAACTCTGGATAAGCTTCCGCTCGCAAGAAGACTTGATGTACGGCCTGGCGTATTTCTGTTTCGGCACGCCCAAGTGCTTTAACGTCTTTCTCTTCCTGAGCAAGATCAACCCGTTCCCGCGCTTTGGCCAGGCTGGCAAACAAATTCCTTTCGTGCGTCATAATGCCTTTACAAATCTCCGCCAGGCGCGGCAGCTCGGCGTGACGCTGCTTTAACAGAACCTCAATATTCGCAAAAGACTTGGCCACATTGTTCTTTAGACGGACCAGGCCATTATAGATCAGGACACAATAAATCAGGACAAGGCCTAAAGGAGCATAGGTTAGAAATTCAATGACCCACATGGTCTCCTCTTTTATGTTCCTAACTGATCATCCTTCCGACGTTAACGTTTCGAGCGACACGAAATCAATCCCTCGCACAGGCAATCACTGACATATCCTGAGTTGAACCTGTTTTTTTTTGCGATCGATCTCGTGAGGGGCCTTGTGTCTTTGATTGGACCAATAGCGCCCGCTCCGTCAACAGCGATCCCGACGATACCCGCGAGGTGCCATTTGGCGCCACCCAGATACAAAGAATGGCGCGTGAATGTGAAGCTTTCCGAGATGCTGGTTCGATCACCACACTTTGGCCTTAAGCGTGGCTGCGCACGGCGACTACGCCGATCCCCATCCCAAACCGTCTCCGAAGTTAAACAGGTGCACCGGCGCGATCCTGGGTCGATTCATCACGGTTTCCGCCAACCGCACAATTTTCGGGCAAACCACCGTAATTTCTTCGAACTCTTCGAACCAGTTAATGAACATCCAGAGATAGATATCCAGGATCGAGAGGTCATTCCCGAAAAAGTAAGGACCGTTACTGCAGGCCCCTTCCAGGATTTTGTAGTTGTTGATAACGAAGACCTCGGCAGCGGCTTCGACGTAGTGAGGGTCTCCCGTCGCATAACGCTGGGGATAATTCTTACGCAACTCTCCTTCGTAGATATTGGAGAGCACAAAACTCATCCACTGGTTTAGCTTGGCCCGCTCAAAAGTCCCGGGTGTGGCTGCCAATCCAGCTTGCGGATGGCTGTCCGCCAGGTGCATGAGAATGGCCAGGGTCTCTGTCAGGCATTCGCCATCATCGAGAATCAGCGCTGGGATCTGGCAGCGTGGATTCACCTTGGCGAACTCTGGGTCGACGATACCGTCTTCGCTGTAATCAACCAGGATTCGCTCAAAAGGCAGCGCCAATTCCGCCATCGCCGCTTCCACACAGGCTGAGCCAGAACCGGGGTTTACGTAAATCTTCATGAAAGCTTTATCTCCATCGGTAAACCTAAAAGCAGCAGTTGCCGTTTCAGATGTCAGCCGGATCAACTGTGGGGCGACGGTTTTCCCTTTCGCAACGAGCTCGCGCAAGATGACAACCGGTGTGAAGGCTGGGTGCCCATGGACTTGGTCGACATCATAGATCGAGACCAAACAGTTCCCAGCTGTTGGTCACTCCAGCGAGTTCATACTCACCGAGAGAGCGCTTTCCCTTTTGCACGCCATCAGCAAATGCTTTCGAGGTGAGCACCTGCTCTCCGAGTTTCTTGCACAAACCCTCAATGCGAGACGCCTCGTTCACAGGGGGACCGATGACCGTAAAGTCGAGGCGCGCTTCGGCGCCAATATTCCCGTAAAGAATTCTGCCTCGGTGCAAACCCGTACCAAACCTTAGCCGCGGCAGGTTCCCTTTGTCGCGTTCCTCGTTCACACGCTCTAACCCTTCTTGAGCCAGACGCAATGCACTAATGCTCTGTCTGCAGGCTTGCTCTAAGCCATCATCGACAGGAAAAATGGCCAGGATCGCATCGCCAATAAACTTCAACACCTCCCCTCCAGAGGCGACAATCGCCCCGGCAACACAGTCAAAGTATTTATCAAGCCCTTCAAGATAAGTCTCTCGGTCCATGGAGTCTGCCATACGAGTCGAATCCCTGAGATCCGAGAACCAGATAATCGCATCAATTTCCTGCCCATCACCGCGCTTCACGTTGCCGCTTAATACTCGCTGTCCTGCGTTTCTGCCAAGATACGTTTGCAACAAGGTTAATGCGGAGTCCCGTTGCGCATGGGCCTCAATCAGACGCCCCAAATGCGGCAATACCTCATAGAGATAACCAAGCTCCATGGTCGTAAAGCCGCCAGATTCGTTGGAGACCAAACTCAAAATATTGATTTGCCCATCAGAAAAATTCATGGGCACCGCCACATAATCCGTGGCGCCCTGCGCCAAAAGCTCATGCAACACAGGAAAATCAAGCAAAGGGCCGTCCCCCTCTAGCTTGCGGCGAATGCCGCCTTCTCCATCAATGATTCGCGCATAGGGGCTACTTAAATGTTCTTCGGACAACATGCCTTTATGGGTTGCCTGGGTTTCTTCAATCGCGTCTCCATTTAACCGCCAGGTGTAGAACTTGCCGTACAGTTGAGGGTTTAACGTGCGAACAAACAATCGCAGGCGCGACAGGCGCACGCCCTCAGCCCGTAACTTTGTCGCAAGCGCATCCAAGGTGCTCGAAATGGAACTTGCTTGCCACGCTTCCTGAAGCAGCCAGGGTACCAGAGGATTTTCTGGCGGCTTCGGAAGCTGCGCGATTTGGTAAGGCTCTGCGCCTGCAAAAATGCCATCAATTTTAACGTTATCAAAAGCAATGAAGTCGCGCACCAAAGCCGCTTCGTCGAAACCTTCCTCGTAGCTCCAGCATATCCTATCGATATTCTCATCTTTTAGATCGAAGTAGTTCGCATTGCCTTTGAAAGGACAATGGGTGATTGCTGGATTACCTTGAAGCCGATCCATCGCCACGTCTTCCCGCGGAAAATAGATAACCGGCGGTAATCGCGTTTCAAACATGATCATCGCACGATTGCTTTCGGCAATGGCTTGCCCTGCCGCCTCCACACGCAGCTTTTCCTGCGCTGGTCGGATCGACACCCGGTAGCCTTCGTGCTCTTGTCTGATGGTCATGAGCGCCATAGTACTTGCTGGCATTCCCCAACGCTATGGCAGACGATCAGGATTGGAACTCTGGCGTGATGGCTCTTTCGCCTCTCCTTTATGCGCTTGGGGTTGCTGGGGAAAAAAGTTCTCCTTCGCACGTAACATTTAGACCTTGTCAGGGTCTTTACCGGGAACAAAGCGCCATGAAGCATCTAGAAAGAAGCACCAAAGTTAGAAGCATCAAAGCATGAAGCACCAAAGTTAGCCACAAACAAGGAGTCATCATCCATGGAGCCACTGACCAGTAGTTGGGTATTTTCTGTCATCGAGGTTGCAGCCCTGTTGTTCATCGTTTTGGCGGGCGTTTGCCTGTTGGCGATCGTCGCGATGTACGTAATAGATGTTTCCCAAACCCACCAAACCATTCGACGAAACTACCCGGTCATTGGTCGTTTTCGATACCTGTTTGAGCACCTCGGCGAGTTTTTCCGCCAGTACTTTTTCGCGATGGATCGAGAAGAACTGCCTTTCAATCGCGCTGATCGTTCATGGGCATATCGCGCCGCGAAGGATGAAAACAATACCATCGCTTTCGGATCGACACGCGACCTTCGCCCGATCGGTTCCGTCCTGTTCGTGAATTGTCCCTATCCAACGCTGGATCAAGACGCTGCAGAAACTCAGGTGGTACAGATTGGACCATACTGCGAGCAATCCTATGCCGCCAGTTCGCTCATCAACATTTCGGGAATGAGCTACGGCGCATTATCGGTCCCCGCGATTCGAGCGCTCTCTGCTGGTGCTGCCATGTCGGGTTGCTGGATGAACACCGGTGAAGGCGGCTTATCACCCTATCACCTGGAAGGAGGCGCGGATATTGTCTTCCAAATTGGCACGGCCAAGTTTGGCGTCAGAGACATGGATGGCAACCTGTCTGATGACAAGTTACGGGATATCGCTAACCACCCTCAGGTCAAAATGTTCGAAATCAAGCTCAGCCAGGGCGCCAAACCTGGCAAAGGCGGCATTTTACCCGGTGCAAAAGTCACGAAAGAGATTGCCAAAATTCGGGGTATTGAAGTCGGGCAAGATGCCATCAGCCCGAACCGTCACGTAGACATAAACAACTCAGATGAATTACTGGACATGATTGACCGAGTTCGACGAGTCACTGGGAAACCGGTTGGTTTCAAAAGCGTGATTGGCGCCTATGGTTGGCTTGACGACTTATTCGCCAGAATAAACGAGCGCGGCATTGAATCTGCTCCGGACTTTATCACCATCGATAGTGCCGATGGGGGCACTGGCGCTGCACCCATGCCCTTGATGGATTCCGTTGGTTTACCGATCTCGGAGAGCTTACCGATGGTGGTAGACAAACTCTGTGCTCATGGATTGAGAGAAAGGGTCAAGGTCGTTTGCTCGGGCAAACTGATTACACCTTCCGGGGTTGCCTGGGCCATGGCAGTTGGCGCTGACTTTGTCACATCAGCGAGAGGGTTCATGTTCGCGCTGGGATGCATTCAAGCACTGCAATGCAATAAAAACACCTGTCCTACTGGAATCACGACACATGACAAAAAGCTGCAGCGGGGATTGGTACCGGAAGACAAAGCTTATCGAGTCGCCAATTTTGTTAAGAACATGAATTACGAGGTGGGCGTATTGGCGCATTCTTGCGGCGTTCCAGAACCCCGCGGGCTAAAACGATTTCATGCGAGAGTGGTGACCGAAAATGGCCGATCCATACCATTGGACGAAATGTATCCCCCCGTCACGGCAGAACCCATTCGGGTTGCGGACCAGACGCCGGGCTAGCCGTTATTCATGATCGAAACCTGCTGAAATCGAGACCTGAATCTGATGGACGGTTCACACTTTGTTTTCCGACTCTTTTCCCAAAGGGTGTTATCGGCCGCAATATCGGACCGTCGCTTCCGCCCCTGGCCAAGCATCAGGTTCCATCGGGTGTCACTCGATAAATTTTACCCATCGTTGTTAACGCTTCGATCGTCCATCGGCCACCAACCCCATCGACGAGCCATTCCATAATCTGCCAAAGATCCTTATCAGTCTGCGCGGTATCCATTGGCTCCAAACCTTCGACCAGCGCTGCAATCTCAATGGCCGCCGGAAATGGTTGCCCAGAACGTCCAACAAATATCAGCTCGAAGCAGCGACCATCCACATCCAACAATCCAGGTGCGGCGAGTGGCTCCTTGTCCAGCTCAAAAGTTTTTACGAGAAAGTCTTTAAACTCAGGGTAATGTGCCACATCAGGATCTGTCAGGACTGGCACGGACCGAAAGCCTAGGGGTCGTTCAGTCATTTTTTTAACGCTCATCGTCCAGTCCCTCTAAGATTTCGTTTTGCAAAGTCAGTCAACAAATCGCCAATTTCACGACCGGAGTCTTCCTGAAGAAAATGATTTCCTGAAACCATGTGTGTGCCCTCAGCGTGAGGCCAGATTTCATGCCAGTGCGAGGCAAAAACATCCGCGGTAAACACAACTTCTTCTCGTCCCCAGATGACGCATGACGGAATCTCCAGTGCCCTGACCCCCTCCTCTAACCAAGCAAATCGATCGCCAGCAATGTCAGTTTCGGGGTTTATCGGTATCGACCGAGGCCACTGCCAGGTTAACCGTCGATCATCCGGATCAGCCAGGACACGTTGATAAGCTTTCATGGCTCCATTCTTAAATTTTTCTCTGTCAACCACGGACAGATACATGACTCTTCCAGGGAAGCCGCCTTGCCTACCCATCGTATATGGGCCCACAATCGGAGCATGCATTGTCAGCCATGGCATAACCTGCGCATGAAAGTCTGACGAGGGTTCACGCCAGGCCCAGGTATTCATTACGGCCACACCCGCCGCCAATTCCTTACGAGTAAGCAGCGCACTCAAACCTGTCGGACCACCCCAGTCATGACAGACAAAGAAAAGGTTTTTCAGTTCCAGCAGATCGATCAACGCCACCAGATTCGCTGCATGATTGTCCAGGCTATGTGCGCTGGCGGCATGGGGATGCTCAGAGAGACCAAAGCCAATTTGATCTGGCACAATCACACGGTAACCTGCCTCTAACAACGGCACCATCGTCTCTCTCCAAAGGAATCCCCAAGTGGGATTGCCGTGCAGGAGCAACACCGGCGGGGCATCAACCGGTCCTTCATCCACATAGTGCATTCGCCAGCCATTCACATTGGCAAAGTTCGATGCGTATGGATACATCCTGTGAATATCGGGCCCGAGATCAGCAATCGTTCGAGTCATATTTACCCTCAAAAAACTTAGAATTAGAAATCAGCAACGGAATGGTCATCGGCAAAATTCATATCACGCAAGCGACTTAAGACGCCATCAGAAAGGCAACATTCTGTGCTATCGATGCGAGCATCAATAAAATTGTCAGCACCGCGACAGGTGGCCGCAGCGAAACGCTCAACTGCGTCTGTGTTGGATAGGAGATGGTCCGCTCTATGGCAGCCAGTTTGAATAGATGAGAATCTGCAAATGCAGGATCAATCAGGAGTTCAACCAGATCACGACGGCTTTTGTAGCGCATCATACTCGTCAACGAAAACCCCACATTGAGCTCCGCATTCCAGCTGTCAATGTTGCCACCGGCAGTGCGTGCCTGGAGCACCGGGTGGCCGCCACGCTTAATCAAAGCAAATGAAAAGGCCTTGAAATAGTTGGTTAACAATTCACGCGGTGATTGGCTCTCACCGGTGACAGGATGAAGCACCTTGCCCTCGTGAAGTTGAATCAAGTTCAGCATCACGAACTCATTGCCATCGTCATCCTCCAGGAACTTTCTAATCAATGACAACTCTGTGTGCTTGTTGGCTTCAAGCTCGGAAAAAATCCCCAAAAACTTGTCAATTTCATCCTTGGTAAGGGGACCGCGCCAGTTGAAGTACCAGAGACAAAACATCCCATACACAATCGGGATACATATCCAGATTTGCCAACTCATCGCATTTCTCCTGTCTTAGGTTGAGCGTCGGCGTCAATCACGCTCTGCGAATCTGAACTTCCGACCTTGCTTCCTCCGCGGGCTCTATTCAAATCTGTTGATCTCAGATTGGATTGGCTTCAATAAACTGAATGACAACAGCTGCGAGTTCTTCTCCAGCATCGTCCTGAATAAAGTGTCCAGCGCCTTTAATTATGGTGTGCGCCTGCCCTTTGGCCCCAGGTACGGATTCGATAAATCGCTTTTCCGCCCCCTTCGTGACCGGGTCCGAGTCTCCGTAGGCCGTGATCCAGGGCTTGTCGAATCCCTCAAGCACATCCCACGCAGCCCGATTTCCCTCTACCGCAGGATTATCAGGGCTAATCGGAACCAGTGTCGGGAATTGTCGAGCTCCGGCGAAAAATTCATCAGAAGGAAAAGGAGCAGCCCAGGCTCGATACTCTTCTTCGTCACAGTGCAGAAGTGAACCTTTCATCACTGCAGCTGGATGGAAGTCAGGGTAAGCATCGGCGTGACGCACCCAGTACATGAACTGAGGTCTGTCTTCCATCGGAGCAGAGAGCTTTGCAAACACCTCGTCAAACGGCAACGCAGGCGTTTCCGCTAACATTTCCTTCAAGCGAGGCGCCATCTCCTGGGGAATTTCTCTCGCATCTGGGAGCCCAGTGTTTGCAGCCACCACACGAGCAAATCGATCGAGATTTTCCGCGACCAGCCTAAAGCCAATCAAACCACCCCAGTCCTGACCGATTATGGTCATTTGTTTGAGGTCGAGGGATTCGATGAAGCTTTTCATCCAGGCAATATGATTAGCAACTGTATAATCTTCGCGATGAAGGAGCTTGTCTGACTTACCGAAGCCAACTAAATCGGGCGCAATCACCCTGTAACCAGCGTCAACAAATATTGGAATCATCTTTCGGTAAAGATAAGACCAACTCGGTTGACCATGCATACACAGAATCACTTCGCCCTCGCCTTCATCAAGATAGTGCATGCGAAGACTCGAACCATCGCCAGCAGGAATTTCTTGGTAGTGCTCCCTAAAAGGATAGTCCTTAAGATTTTCGAACCGCTCGACGGGTGTCCTTATCGTCTCCATGTTTGTTCTCCTGATCTTTCCGTTAAGAAGCGCTTTTCTACTCTCGTTGTACTAGTTGGTCCAAATAATCGTCTCATGACTGTCATCTCGCTTATCCAAGAGCGTAAGGTCCACTGGTATCTCTGATTGCACTAAAGGGGGCCACAATGGCTCTAACATTTGGTTATCCATGGCATATAAGACGTCGGTTAACTCTGCCAACTTTTCTGGCATCGCTTCAGAAAGATCCGTCTGCTCCGTCGGATCTTCATTCAGATTAAACAACCAGGTTTTACCGTTTTGCTCAAGTAACTGAAGTTTCCAACCATTTAGCTGCACCACCTTGTAACCACCAGTGCGCCAGAACAAAGGCCTTTCCAATACCAATTGCGGTTCACTCAGCATGTAACTCAACAAATCAACCCCATCGATGTCCCTATCATCTGGCAATTGGGCACCTGCCGCAGCAACAAGAGTTGGCAAAATGTCGACGTGAGCAACCGCTGAATCGTATTGAGAATCAACAGGTAGTTTATTTCCCCAACGGATAAAATAAGGGACGCGGATGCCGCCCTCAAAAAAGGTCATCTTCCAACCACGATAAGGCTTGTTTAAATCAGACAAACCAACGTAATGCGCACCGCCATGGTCGCTGGTGAAGATCACAATGGTGTTGTCGGCAACCCCGTGATCTTCCAACGCCTGCAGCACCTGACCTATACCGCGATCAAGTCCGCGAATCATTCCTGCATAAGTTCGTTCAATATGATTATCAATATGCGAAAGCGCTTCGTAGTCGCTTTTTTCTGACTGCAATGGCGTATGCGGTGCGTTGTATGCCAGATAAATGAAGAACGGCCGATGTTTGTTCGCCTCAATGACGTTAACCGCTTCACGACTAAAGTAATCTGTCATATGTGAATCCGGCTCAAATCGAGGCCCTTTGTTGTAACGAACCGCGTAAGAAAAGTTCGCCCAGGAAAACTTATCAATACGGTCAAAGGCCTGTTTGGAGTTCACAACATTGGGATCGCTTTCACGCATGAACTTCGCCCCGCCAGGCAAGAATCCCAGGAACTCATCAAAACCCTGGTCAATCGGTGATGATCCTTCAGATCCGCCCAGGTGCCACTTGCCAAGCACCACAGAGTGATAGCCTTCCGGTTTCAAGAGTTCTGCAATGGTCAACTCAGTCGCTGGCAAGCCCAGATCATTGACGCTGGGATAACCTTCCGCATTTTCTTCGATGAATCTATCGCCACCAACGAATTTCATAAGCTGCGGATTCGCCGGGGTAAACTCAAAGCCTGATCGAGTCGCGAAGCGACCGGTGAGCAATGCCGCTCGTGAAGGCGCGCAGGTACCATTGCCCGCATAAGCGTTAGAAAAATGCACACCCTCTGAGGCAATGGAATCTATATTGGGAGTAGGCACACTGCCACCAGCAATACCGCCACCGTAGAAAGTCAAATCGTTAAAACCCAAATCGTCCACGAGTATCAGGAGCACATTGGGTTTATCAATTTCCCGAACTTCTGGCCCTCGCTCCCAGGTTACTTCTTGAAACTCGCCAATGGGGTCCAGAAACCCCTGGATAACTCCAGGCAGGAAGTACCAGTATTGGGAGAATAACCATCCACCCGCTGCCGCTGTAACAACAAACAAAAACAACGTCTTTTTCACTTCTACGCCTTTATTGGTGGGTTCTCGAGGTCAACCCAACGTAAAGTAGTGTTCTTATCATGATCTTTACCCTGGCAAATAATCCGCATGCAGTGATTCCGAGACCCACTCTTTACTGAGCAAGTCAGCGATCTCTTGCGCTGAATAACCGTGCTCTTTAAGAATCCCGACGGCGTTCTGACCAACCTTGGGAGCGGGTTTGCCGAGTCTGAGAGACGGACTATTCTTAAATCTGGCATGGAGTGGTGGAACAATATCAATGTAACCCAACTCCTGATGGTCAACCCTCGCGACTACGATTGATTCAGAATCAGGCTTGAAGGATTCAACATCGACAGCTTGCACCAATTTCAGGTGCTTCTTTCGTATCTCATCAATCCTGTCCACAGAATGGCACCCAAATCCCGCCTCCCTGAGAGCATCAACCGCAAAAGAAACATTCTGCTTTGAGATGACGCTTTCAAGCTTATCGATAAGCCTCTGATCATCCACCTTTTCAGAGGGCAACTCATCGACAAAGCAGACCTGTTCTAACAAAGAGGTTTCATTGCGATTGCCCGCCAGGAATAGCCACCCGTTTTTTGCCTTGTAGATTCGATTCAAGGCGTGTTCACCCAGAGCCTCCTGGCCGCGGGGTTCATCGCCCGGCTTTTTGCCAAGAGATTCAATCATAAAAGGCGCCTGAACTAATTGGGCGCCCTGAGCCAAAGTGGTCCTCACCAGTTCTCCCTGATCAGAACCTGATGCCTTCTTGCGGTACAAGGCCAGAGCAATTGCATAGGCAGCCGAGAAACCAGTGAGGTAGTCAACACAAGATGCCAAACCATGGAGTTCGGGTTTGCCCTCACCACCGTAGCGACGCATGATGCCCGTTATCGATTGTAAGACTGGGTCATAGCCTGGCCGGTCAGCCCAGCTATGATCCTTCATCCCATAATAGGACGTGATGTGACAATAAATCAGTCGAGGGTGGCGCGCCTTAACCTGCTCATAGCCAATGCCAAGTTTCTCCGCGACGCCTTTTCTAAAGTTTTGGACCAGCACATCTGCGGACTCAATCAGGCGCCAAAGAACCTGGATGCCTTCATCGCTTGTCAGGTCAACCAGAATGGATCGTTTGCCCTGGCTCACCTCAAGAGCAAACCAGGTGGGGTACCTGGGTCCCAAATAGGGATTGGGCGCTTCGACTTTTATCACGTCGGCACCATATTCAGAGAGTATCCTGGTGCAGCTCGGTGCGGCGACGACCGTGGACAGGTCTAAAACTCTGTAACCTTCAAGAATTCTTAATCCAGCCTGGGGACTGAGCTTGCTGCCTTGTTCAGATGCGCTTGATTCTCCCCACGCGCGAATCAACCTGGTCAGGTTGGGGGCTTCGTAGTTCGCAGCCGCAGGAATGCGCTCTGAGTCGGTTGTTTTTTGCAGATAGACCTGGGTGGCGAACTGCTTGATACTGCCATGTTTAGCATCTTCAATTTCAAGTACTAGACCTGAATCTCTGGCTTCTCTTGAATTCAGCCACTCAAGCGTCGTCCTCTGCACACTAGCAGGAACGCCGGCTTTACCCAGTTTTTCTTCCCAGAAAAATGCACTCCGCTGGGAGAGTTTGTCGGCCATAAGCTCTCTGATGCGAGCCTTCCACTGGGATGTCATGAGGGCAGAGTCACTGAGATTGTTATCTAACATGCCGACTTTGTGGGGATCCTGATCAAGAAGGCCTTCCTCGATCAGAGTGTCATATATCCCCAGTTCCTTGAGCGTGACCCGACCAAAACGCCAGTGTTCTCCAGCCGCAATAAACAACCATCTCCCATCCTTGCACAGGAAGGAGTCAAAAAGAGGAGGCACCATCCTGGAGAAACCAGAGAGAAGCTTCTGTTGGGAATCTGTACCCATATGCTTTACGAGAAACCGAACCAGAGGAAATATGATTGAGCGAACAAGCCATGGGGCGGGCGGAAACAGGTAACGCTTGGGCTTATTCTTAGCACCAAAAATTAGCCCCGCCATAGCGGACATGGCGGCGCTTACCAAGGGTACTTCAATCACGTCACCCTCACCTGATGTTTCTCGGGCGATGAGCGCCATGGTGATGGCATTCACGGCGTGGACTGCCCCATAAACGGATGCCATGGGAATCGGTGTATACAGGGGATCAACACCCAGCATACTGCGAATTTGATGGATATCAGTAAAAAGGCCCGTTGCCCCGCCCAGTACACCTTCAAAGGCCCGTACATCGGCATTTTCCTGATCACTTGAGGCAAAACCCGGCAAAGAAACATAGATGAGTCGCGGGTTTTCGGCGCTCATTTCTGTGCCACCAAGGCCCAGTTTTTCCATGACACCGGGCCTGAAGTTTTCGATTACCACATCCGCACAAGCGATGAGCTGTTTCGCGCTTGACAGGTCACCTGCAGTTTTCAAGTCCAAGGTGACCCATCTCTGACCTCGGCTATAGAGTGCATCAGCCAGTTGTGAGGTTTCCTCGGATCCAGGTGGTCGAACCTTGATGACATCCGCACCTTGATCGGCAAGCAGCATGCCGGCCAATGGCCCGGCAATATAGTGACCAAAATCGACAACCTTTATTCCGGACAGAGGCGCACTTCGTTTCTTTTGCATAGCCAAGGTTGGTGTCAGTAGGGGTCGGATTCGTGTTGGAACTGGCGATGAATCTCAATCAAACCAGGTGTCAGCACCACAAGCCACGCCAATACGGCAGTGCCAAACCACTTCAGCGGTAGCATAAAAAACAGAACCAACCACAGCGCAACGAACCCAAGGATGCGACCTATCATTTTTTTAGGGGACGCTGAACTTTTATCCCCTTCTCGCGCCAACGGAAAAGCCTTCGGTCTGATAAACCAGCCGTGGGCTGTCAACATCAGCATAAAGGGGAACCAACCGACTTCCTTTGAACCCATCAGCGGGTTGATATCCAGTGCTGCGTCCTCGGTGTCATCAAGTGATGTCTTAATCTTCTCCCAGGTATACGCCGCCTCCGGTCTTGCACCCGCGCCGTTCATGTTGCTGAACTTGGGCACACATCGCCAGCGATACAAAATCCGTCCCGTTTTATGCACGACCACAACCGCTGGTTGGTAGTACCCGTTTGGATGGGATGCCCATTTGCGCTCTCGCAGATGTCCCGCATCCTCGTTGTAAAAGACATCGAGCCAGCCTCGCTCGCTGCATTGTTCACGAATCTCATGGTGTGGGTCCCCGACGATAGGAAACTGAGTCTCCCAGGCCTCTTCAGCCTCAGTCGCTAGCGTTTGCGGTTCACTGGTAACACCAAACACCTCGCCCCCTGCCTGATGAATTTCATCAAGCACACCGGACTTAACATAGCTTCGTAACTCGAAGCGACAGGGAGGTCACCACAGACCACGATAGTAAAGCAACACGACAAACTCGTGTTTTCCTAACTGCTTGTCTAACCACTCCCGACGAACACCCGCGGGCGGATCGAGCAGCGGCGGAATGTCCGGTTCAACCTCATCAGCAAAGTTAAATTGGTAAGCTTCCCCATCTGGCGTCACACGGATTTGTTCACGAGCGCAAATCTCACCATCACAAAGAACAAGACCAAACTCAAAAGGCTCATCAGTGCGCTCAAGTTCATCTGCGCCGATCATGCCAGTCAGGGAGTAGTCAGATGCACGTTCGCGGTTGATCCACGACAGCGCGGCCCGCGTGGCAGGTGCCAGGTGATCTGGTATGTCTTCAGGTGCCAGCATGCAACTCCTTGACTGAGCGTCATTGAACAACGATTTAATGACTGTCATTATGCGAGCGATCACTCAGCTTTTGTACTCGGATATTACCGGCATGCATACGATAGACACTAAGCCTCTGTATTTACTTAGAAAAGAGCCAAACCAAAGGCGTTCTAAAGCGACCGTGAATGCTGTTCTTGAGGCAGGTGCTCAGCTCTTGTTGACCATCGGATACGACAAAGCGAGCACGAACAAGATCGCAGAGAAAGCTGGCGTCAGCATCGGGTCGCTCTATGAATACTTCCCCGGGAAAGAAGCCATCTTTGCAGAAATACGTCGTCGACAGGATCAGCGTTATGCTCGTCTGATACAGGCAGAACCGGTGCCCGCTACCTTTAGAGAAACATTGCGGTTACAGATTTCAACCTACATCAAATTGACGTTAGCCAATCTTGATCTGCACGCCGCTTTGGTCAGGGACGTACCCAAGTTTGCCACGAGTGCAGCGGAATCAATGCTTGTCGCTGGGTTTCTTGAGCAGTCAAGTACCTCTGTTAACTCAAAGGCCATTAAGCTTCGACCGCAATGCGATACAGCCATCGCATTAGAACTCACCACGCGAGTTCTGAGATCTACGATAGATGACTACGCTCTATATGCACCCGAGAAGTTGAAGCAATCCGCTGTCACCGATCAATTATTGGATCTTTTGGAGCGGTACCTATTACAGTAGTGAGTCTTTCTCACCGAATATCCTCGTGTCTGCGGCACTGTTTATCCAGTCGATAATTCTTTTTTCAGAGTAATACTGCCCATTGCCCTCATAAAAGCCCACATGGCCGCCAAAGTTAGTGAGCTCCATCGTTACCGAAGGCGCCAGCTCGCTGGCATCTGGAATGACCGCTTCACTGGTAAATGGGTCGTCCAATGATTGCAATATATAGGTCGGCGTATCGATGTTGCGCAAAAAATATCGGCTGCTGCATTTCTGGTAGTAGTCTTCGGCCGAAGCAAACCCATTCAATGGTGCAATGATTGCCTCATCATAATCACGAAAAGAGCGATAACGCTTATCGAAGCCCGTCGTTTGCAGAATTGTTGCCTGTTCGGGGTCATACTTGAGCAGAAACTGGTGTTTACGCAGTTGTTCATCCCTGAGTTGCCCAAGAAAATGACGGCGATAAATTTTACTAAAGCCTTTGTCTAGCCGATCAGCACATATGTCTAATCTCAGCGGCACCGAAACAGCGAATGCGCCCTCAAGGGGGTTGCCTTGATTCTCTCCAAGATACTTAAGAACAACATTCCCGCCAAGAGAAAACCCAATGGTAATCCAACGAATATGCGGGTATTGCTGAGTCAGGAATTCAATAACCTGTTTTAGATCTCCACTTGCGCCGGAATGATAGCCGCGTGCCATTTTGTTTGGCGCCTTTGCTCCGCGAAAATTCATCGCTACGCTAAAGATGTTCGCGTCATTGAATATGTTCTGCAGTCCAACGATATACTGAGAGTTGGCACTACCGGCTAATCCATGCAGCAGAAGTATGCCAAGAGAGCTGGTGCTTGCTCTTGCACCGTCACAATATTCCAAAAGGATTTCGTCACCATCATCGGTTGGGATCAACAACGATGTTCGCTGCGGGATCACTGGGTTGCGAAATCTGAATGGCCAGATGGTTTGCAGCTGCGCATTGCGCCATTGCCAGGGTGGCTTGAATTGACTTTTCACTATCGGCATGGCGATTCAACAGTTGATAGCAGGCTTGCCCGCTGGATCTGGCATTTGAAAAAGACAGTCGCCCTCAAGTCGGCAGAGAGATCGTTGGTGATTCATTGGCACCTTCATCCCGTTTTCCGACAAATGAAGTCAGGTCAGTCACGCATCTCTGGGATAGTAACATGAGTGATATTTCTGCCGTTTTTCGGGTGACTTGATCTTACTGGTTCTCAACACTTTTCCTACCGGTGTTTCAGCAACATTGCAGGCAGCGGCCTGTTCGTTCTATCGTGGATAGCCGTCTTGCTTACTGGAGCTAACAGAAGTGACTATCGACAACTCATCCAGTGCTGAGAGCGCGTTAAGGTCTCTATTTGGAGGTCACGTTGATATCTCGTGCCTGGTTGATGAACAAAAAATGGGGCGCCGCATTTCAGGTGTGGACCTGACTCAGCCTCTGAAAAAAGAGCAGGCACAACTGCTTGTCGAGTTGTTAGACGCCTTCAGCATTCTTTCGTTTTCCTGCCAGAACCAGCATAACTTCAGAGTTCGCCATCTGGAGCGATTGGCGAATTACTTCGGCGCACCGATTCCTCATCCGAAGAACTATGCCAACTATATGGCGTACCAGCGAGGCGAGGCGCCACTGATGGCCAAGCCCATCGCCGAACAGACGGCGACACTTTGCAGTAGCGCCTTTCCAAATGAAATCACTTGCCTGGATGACGCGGATAGCCCGGCGGTGTACATCGTGAATAATCTCGTCAATAGTGGCCGAGATAAACAAGAGCAGATCGCCAGCGGCCTGCATTGGCACACAGATATTGAATTTGAGCCTATCCCCCTGTCGACCAGCATGTTTTATGTGCATCTCGTACCCAATCGACGCGAACACAATGGGAATTGGGTGCCTAACAAGCTGCCCGATGCGGGCTTTTATCATCCCGACTCGGATGACGAACTGACTGAGAGAAGATTAGCACTGCCATTGAATGGCGAAACAGCTTATGCGGACACCGCCGCTGCGTTAAAAGACCTGCCCGAACAACAACGACAGAAACTTGAGAACACTATGATTCGAAGGCGTCTAAAGGCCTCCGATGAGGGTTGGTTGGTACCTTTGGTCCACACCAACCCCCGAAACGGAGTGAAGTCACTGCATAGTCCCGTGTGGGCTTCCCGTGGAAAGAACATCGCGCCAGCCCAGGTAGAGGGACTTTCGCAGGAGGACTCGCGTTTGTTCCTGGACGACCTTGAGAAACACACATTAGACCCGAAGTATCGCTATGACCATGTGCACCAGGAAGGGGATGTGACTATCTGGAGCAACCTTTCCACTCTGCATAACGCACCCCCTGCAAAGCGTGTTATTAATTCAACGGCCGACGCCCGACTGATGTATCGAATCAGCTGCAAGGGTGAGCCGAGGAATGAACTCCCTCGCCGGGATACGGCGCAATGGTTGAACAGCAACGTCACGCCACCTTACCGAACGCCCGCTGAATTCTTTGCCAATTAGCGTTGTGGGACAAAGCTGAATCTCACATCTGTATTCTTCCGCTGCACTCAATCTTTCACCCGACGGTAACCCATGCGAGACAGACAAAGATGATCAATGCTGCGAAAATGCTGCTTGGATTGATGTGCCTCGGTGGAACCCTTGTTCTGGCGGGGCAATGGTATCTAGAGACAGAACCTCAGCGCGAACCTTCCAGAGTCGCATTCGTTAACTATTGCGCGTCGTGCCACGGTCCAGATGGCTTCGCGACTCACCTTCTGAGTCAAGCTCACACCGCCCAGAACGCCGATGCGTTGACCAGCCGCATAAAACTTCAGCATGCCGATCTGATCGCGCATGCCCAGCTACCGGAGCCCATGATAAAAGCGCTGGCACTCTATGTTATCGAGCAGCGTCAAGGACTACCCAGCATCGCTGACTCTCACAATCACGTCATTCCGACCGGCGTCATAGAGTCACAGCATCACGACTTTGAAGTTGAGCTCGTCACACGCGTTGGCAAAGGACCTTACTCGATTGCCCCCCTCCCCGATGGACGGATTCTCCTGGTCGAAAAAGTTCGAGGACTGTCAGTAGTGAGTAACTCGGGAAAACGTGGAGATCTGGTAGAGGGGACACCTCGTGTGTGGTCAGAGATCGCGCAGGTGCGTGGCAGTTTTGCCGTGTTAGGGTCAATGTTAGATGTGCAGTTGCATCCTGATTACACCAACAATGGCTGGATCTACCTGTCTCACAGTGATCGGTGTCAGCTCGACTGTGGTTCACCCTGGCCCGTCACCATGGTGCGCGTGGTTAGAGGAAGGCTGAAAGGCAATCGCTGGATAGACAATGAAGTGATTTGGTCGGTGCACAAGGACAAATATACCGTCGTGCCAGACGCCGTTGCATCAGGTCGACTTGCATTTGATCACCAGGACTTTGTTTACGTGACAGTTGGCGGTAAAAGCACCTACGACAACCTCCATGTGATGGACACACCATATGGCAAGATCCACCGATTCAGAGACGATGGCTCGGTACCCGAGGACAATCCTTTCTGGCAGGGCAAGAAAGTGCGCGATCCTGCTTCAAGTCGAAATACGGTGTGGAGCTTCGGTCACAGGACAGCACAAGGATTAACAACAGATCCTCGAACCGGCGATATCTGGGCAACCGAGATGGGACCGCGCGGGGGCGACGAAATCAATCTGATTCAGCGAGGTGGAAACTATGGCTGGCCGCTGTTTACGGAAGGGCTTGACTACAATGGTGAGTACATCACTATCGGCGAAGATCTTGGTCTGGACTTCGAGTATTCGCAAACGATTCCGCCCTTCATAGATTTTACGCCTGCGCCGTCACTTTCGAACTTTGTCTTTCACAATGGTGATCAGTTTCCAAAGTGGCAGCATGATCTCCTGGTCGGCAGTCTTCGCGCTCAGACACTGTTCAGGATCCGCATCGAACAAGGCAAGACGGTTGAAAAGGAAAGGCTACTCACCAAGCTTGGACGGATACGAGATGTGGAAATGGGCCACGATGGCTCCGTCTACGTGCTGATTGAGCATAAAGAAAGTGGCTCGCTGTTACGTTTGGTACCCTCTGCTTGAAAGGAACCACCGGGTCGAAAGTTAGCGCGCGGGCCAAACCCTTGGCAGGGGCAGCAGCCGAACCTATGATAATCTCCTCACGTTATCCCAACTGGTTTTCTCAATGAGTATCCCTATCCATGAGGTCCTTAAACTTAAGTACGTAGAGAAAGTTATTCTGCATTGTCACGACCAAAGTCTTTATCTCGTCTCTGTGATCATCGATGGAGAAGAGACGTATGTGACCAACAAGAAAGGCGAATTCCTGAAGTCGTTCAACAAACTCGATCTTCAGACGCAGTTTTCAAAGTTATTGGTCGGCGAAATGGTCGTGCGCCACAAAAGCCCGTATGACGAGATGATCGGAATGCCCGATACCGGCACGGACAATACACTGGAAGTCAGAATCGGCGGTGAGGCTTATGCTTCTGGTCAGGGGGAGAAACTTCACTGAAACGTCACGGTTTTCCTTCCCACAAATCGATCAATCGAGGCAAGAGCAGATTTGCGCTGCCGAACGCATCTTCTATTCGCGCACCAATACCCCAATCACCACATGCAGCTACCCGATTACTTCCGTCCAACCAATAGGGTTCTCTGTGCGGCTTCATGACCCTGGCATAACGCCAGCGATGCAAGGACACGTGAGAACCAACCGCAACCCCGAGCTCACGCAACTCTTCAATAAGCCACTGCGAGATCTTAGCTTGATCAACGTCATAATGTTCTCGAGACCAATCACCACTTGCATGAGCGATGATACCCGGCCGAGCAGGACGACCGGGTCGTGAGGCCGTCACCGCCAGCCATTCCAAGGCCCGCCCCCTAACAACCGCTGCGTCAAAGGTCGGGCGCGTTTCGAGACCCGCCATTAAGGTAAAGCAGGGCGCGTAAGTAACCGTCTCCAATGGTGCAAACGGTAACAGTTTTCGTGTTTGCTCCGCCGGTGCGGTTGAGATGATCCAATGACAATCAAATTTCCTGCCATTGTGATCATAAACACACCAACCGTTTGAACTCTGCTGCAGATCAGTTATCTCTGTTTGCAGTTCAACTGGCACATCCATCAAGAGCTCTCGGCATAGTGAACCCATGCCAGGGACACCAATAAAATGTGGTTCGAACCACTCACGCTTGAAGGTTTTTTCGACATCCCCAAGGGTGACTAACCTAGGCTGCCACTGAGCAACAACCTCGGGGTAAGACTCAATCAGGGTTCGGAATTCTTTCGTTCTTGCGGTAAAAAACTGCGCGCCGTGATCGAAAGCGAAATCACCGTTGCGGCGTGTTGCCATTCGACCACCCATGCCGCGACTCTTTTCGAAAACCACAACATCATGGCCCGCATCACGCAGTTGATTCCCAATCCATGCGCCCGCGATACCTGCACCAATGACACCTATTCGTTTAGCCATAATCACAACTCACCGAAAACCGCGGCGTATTCTTGTTCCGGAAGACACAGAGTTGAAGTGGGCAATTATTTGACATTCATCAATAGAAATTACGGCGTGCTGTGAAAATCGTACATTAGCCAGCATGCAAAACAATAGAGCTGGCAGGATCGTACTAGAGCTTTTTTCGGATGACGAGCACAAACTGCTTGGCACTATTCGAGAAATGATTCGTCGCGACGACCGCGTGAGTCGCGTGAGCCTGGATGTAACCGGAGGGCCCGTCCCCACACTTCATCTCGAAACCAGCTGGGTCGAGCTCTATCGAGCGTGGAAAGGTATTGCACCGGAGCTATCAGAACTCATTACTTTACGAATGACTTTGCAGAGATTGTCGCAAAGAGTCCTCAAATTTGACGTACCCGGCTACGACGATATTCCTTTGCTCGAGCTGTTCACGCTTTCTTCTGATGCCCAGGGGCAAAACCTCTCTGGGCTGGATATACGCCTTTCTGGATACATCGATCTCGTAGAGAGATGACCAGAGGTCCCATCAACGGAACACTGACCATCCTGGTCAAAGACTCTTCTCAACCCGAGCTTGAAAAACGCCCTACGCCAGCTCCGCTTGCTTCGCAACTGATTGGTAACAGCCAAGCATGACGTTAGCTTTCCTTCGCCAAAGGCCCTGCTCGGCGACTATCCTCCTGCCTCCAATACTCTTTGGGACCAGATGAAACGGTTCTTTGGCAATACGACGGATAGTGGACGCCAGATCGGTAGCGAGCTGTTCAGGGTCTTCAACCGGCAATGTAAAACCACAGGACGCATTGATCACGGAACCCGGACCACCAAGATTGGTTGTAACAACAGGCAAGCCCCACCTGAGCGCCTCCGAAATAACACGGCCACTGGGCTCTCTAAAACTCGGAAAGACAAACACATCGCTTTTTCGATAAAGCGCTTCGACTTCTTCACGCGACACATGACCATGGAAGGTAATTCTATCGGCGACTCCAAGCTCTATCGCCTCTCGCTTACAGATCTCGATTTCCTCGCCACCTCCTGCGCTATCCAGCGTGACACCTGACAAATCTTTGAGCTGTGCCATTGCACGGACCAAATCGCGAAGCCCCTTCGTTCGAACACCTCTTCCTACGTGGAGTAATTTTATCTCTCCGCTTGCGAGAGAACGTCGAGCGTTAACAGGAGCAAGATCGTCGATTGTCAGCTCGCTGTGCAAGTAGTATTCATTAACATCCGCAATAGATAAGAGTTCACCGACATAAGGGGCGACACCGATAACTGCCGCAGCCTGCTTAAAACTTCTCCTGAGAAAAGGATCTCCTGCCAGACGGATTCGATCCAACATCCTGAGCCGCACGAACCAGGGCGCCCCCCGGCACTCAGACCTGAATGACCTCGGTGTCGCCATGCTTCCGCCTACGGGTCCCAAAATATAAGGAATACCCGTATCAAGAAAGGGGCTGGGGTAGCGTAATGCGGAAGGTGTGACTTGATGACCAACATCGAACACCCTACCGGCTGCTTGATTTTTTCGGATCCAGCTTTTTACCTTAAAAAAAAACCATGGATATCCGGGTTTCAACATGGCGTTAAGTCTTTCATTGCTGAACACTGGTTCATCAAACGTGATGATTTCCACGTCAGGCAACTGGTCAGTCACCGGCACCTGACCATGACGCTGGAAAGAAATTAAGGTCACGTTCGCGATTTCAGCCATGGCTTTAACCCACTTAAACGCGCGCCAGGCTTCACCAACATCGGTGCCGTCACAGTTGGGCGCGATCATAAGCACATTGAGCCTTTCCGCGTTTGGATCAGCGACAAGTTCATCGAGTGATAGGCTTTGCATATCTTTGCTCTCTTGTTTCGCTGAAGCTATGAAGCAAAACTCTTGCCAGGTTACCTGACGCCAGGATTGCCGGGCTGCAACCGTAACCTTTCAATTCAGACTTCCAAAATGCAACAAGAGTTGCGATCTGCAAATGGTTAAGAAGCTAAAATCGTCTTCGGGTCATTCTGATCGGCTATCAGTATCATGGTGTGGTGAAGAATCTTCTAGGATCGCGCCGACGTGTTTGTCCCAGGTAAATGTTGCGGACGTCAACTTCGCATTTGCTGAAATTTTTCGCAAAAGCTCACGGTCCTGAGCCAACGAAACCAGCAAAGTTGCTATCTGCTCAACATCCTGGGGATTGACCAGATATCCGTCTTTACCATCGTTCACTATCTCAGCAGGTCCGGCATTGTCTCCTGCAATAACAACACAGCCACAAGCCATGGCATCAACAATCGAAAGCCCAAATCCTTCGACGTCACCCTCGGAACGCCTGTCGAGTTGCGGATGGAGATAAACATCCGCCTTCGTGTAGAGCTCTAAAAGTAATTCATCGTCCACGAACGGCAAGAACGTGTGGTCAAGTGCTTCTATCCTGTCTGCCTGCCGTTGCAAAGCTTGATGTTTTACACCATCGCCAACAAGTGTGTAGGCGAAGCGAGCGCCAGAGGAAGCCGCTATTCCCGCCGATTCGATTGCCGCCTCCACGTTTTTTCTGGTGTTCTGTCTACAGACGCTCAGCAGATTCAAAGCTACTCCACCAGCCTCCTTGTCAGCCGGGTTCTCTAGCGAAACGCCTAAATGCGCTACCTGGACCTTTGTTGACGGAATTGTCTGAAATCTTTCCAACAACAGATTCCTGGTAAATCCTGAGACTGCTGTGATTCGTTCAGCCTTGCTGAGAACAAGCCTGACAAACAATCGACTTGCGAGGTCACGACGCAGAAATTCATTACCGTGCACGGTGACACGAATACCACTCATACGAAGCAGAAGTAAGGGTAACGCCATTCGCCAAGTCGTGGCGTGTACAACATCCCAACGTTCGCCATTCACAAGAATCTTGAAGAGCAGCCGCATGAAAATGACGACGCCGATCAAAAATTGAGACCGGCGTCCGACAATTATCTGATCTGAGGTCTGGGTCATAAGATCTGCGTCTGGTGTATTCGTCGTGATCAGGGTGACCTGGCAACCAGCTCTTAAATACCCTTTGGTGACTTGCTCCGCATATCGAGCAATCCCACCAGGTGCAGGGCTTATTTCTTTCGCTGCCAACAATACCCTTTGCATCATGCAATTCAACCTGCGCTATTTATCGTGGTTTGCAACTAAAAACTTCCCTTATTGCCCGATTCCCGGTGGCATGAAAGCTGCAGATAGACGGCGGACGAACAAGGAATACATCAACAATGAGAATCTCTAGCCTTACCGTTTTCGCCACAATGCTCACCCTATCACTTACAGCCTGGGCTTTGAGCACTTCAGATATGCTCTTCGTTTCAGGCTCCGAGCAGAGCAATTACACAGCTGATGGAAAACCGACGTCTGCGTACAACATCAACGAAACTTTACCCAGTGAAATCCTCAATAGCGTCTATTCCATGCTACCGGAGTCCACATCGGTTAACCCAGATTTCATCTCAACATCTAGTTTGACCAATATCGTCATTGACGACGAATTAGACGGTGCAGAATACGCCGAGGTATCTGTCACCTTCCTCAATGAAGGTGCCGGCTACCGAAACTCGCTCGGCTATTTTGTTTACGACTCGCAAAATCCACCGGCTACTAAAGAAGACATCGATCACCTGATCATTTTTCCAAACGCTTCTAAACCGGGAGCGGGCAGCCTAGTCCAGGGCGACACAATCGATCTCAATATTCAGGTCACGGAAGGGCAGGCGATTGGCTTTTTCGTTGTACCCAATGGATACCGTGGGCCATACAACAGGATTGGATCATTGGGTCCCTGGGGCACTCCGTTCTACACATTAACCGATCTTAATCCCGAGTCTACCGAGATAAATCGCAGACACTCGATAGCGTTTGTCGATCCGATCAACGAATTTCTGGTGATCGGTTTCGAAGACCTGTATCGGCCTCGTGGTGATAATGACTTTAACGATGTCATTTTCACGGTGAGTGTAACACCCTTTATCGCCGTCGAAGGCGTAAATCCCGATGGTAGCGTGGATAGCGGATACGAGATTCTCGCGCAAAACGATCAACCGGATATCACAACCACAAGTGTTTACCCCGCCGCTTGCAGCTGGGCAACTATTGCATTTGAGGACAAATGGCCCGAATTAGGCGACTACGATTTTAACGACCTCGTCGTAAGGCAACGCATTACAGAAACGCTCAACGGAACCCGAGACGTTTTAAGGATTCAGGCAGAATACCAGGTACAAGCAGTGGGTGGTTCCTACGGCAACGGTTTCGCTATCCGCTTGCCGAGCGTCACAGAGGGTGACCTGAGTTCAGTCGAGGTTCTGTTAAACGGAACGCCGGTTGAGCACGAAACCGTCGAAAACCTCTACGGCGATGTAAACATTGTGTTAAGTGAGAACACTAGAGACGATGTCAGCTCATCACTGTCGGATGAATGTAAGCGATATCGAGCAGACCAAGACTGCCTGCCGACTCAGACACAAGACTTCACTTACAGCCTAGATGTTGTGTTTCAAGACCCAGTCAGCAAAACAACGCTGGGAAAAGCACCATACGACCCATTTATCTACTCTTCAGCCGATCAAAGAAGAAGCAACATGTCTGAACCGCCGGGTCGCGGCTGGGAAGTGCACCTCAAGGAGTTTCCTGGCACCGGTGCTTTCGATTCCAGCTTGATCGGTACCTACGACGATAACTCTAACGGTCTGAACAGCTACGTTGACAGTCGAAATTTCCCTTGGGTCATTCTGGTGGGCGACACCTGGGCACACCCCGCTGAAAAAGTCGACATTTCTCAGGCTTATCCTGACTTTCACGACTGGGTCACCAGCATGGGCGAGGAAAATAGTCAGTGGTACAAAATAGACAATGCGAGACAGAGCCATGTTATTCAGACCGCCAATTCAGAGGGCTGCTGAGACTTAATCTTATGAACAGGACGTTGACCATGAAACTATTGAGCAAATCGATACTGATTCTATTTCTTACGCTGACCATAGCTGCCTGCGGGGGGGGTGGCGGAGGATCCGGCGGCGACGAAGTACAGGCGCCAGTTGCAAGTGATCAAAGCAGTGTCACTGAGTCATCCAGTCAGTCATCATCGACGCCTGAAGAAGCGCCGACGCCGCAAGAAGCACCAACTTCTTCAGAAACGGCAGAATCATCGGATGAAGAACAAGAGGTCGCAACCCAAGACATCGAAGCCGATGCCGGTTTCGACTTCCGGGTAACTCGTGAAATTCAGCTCAATTTCGTGCAAGTACCTGATCATCGGGGTTCACTATCGATTTACCATGGTCGTGAGGTTGAGAGCGAAGATGAAATCCTGATCAACTATTTGACGCGCTTGACTTCTATCAGGCCTGTTGAAGGATCCGTGATTGCGGTAGACGTTAACGATAACTGGCCAGAACTTTTGTTTCACTGGGTACCTGAGGGTCCGGAGACAGAGTCCATTTTTGCCATCGCTTTAAACGCGGACCAGGTTAGCTACGATATCTCTTTCTGAGTCTCTTGGTTCTTTTCTTGAAGGTCCCAGTCTGGTTGCTACCCTTCCATGCCGTTGATTATCGCGACACGACCATCACCAATGGCACGGACCATACATCAACCCGGCTTGCGCGCTATCTGAATCCTTAACGTTTTTACAAGGCATGCGCTTCCAGGTGCCCGATTAAGAGCGAGGTTAAAGCCTCTGGAGCTGCTTGAAGAATTGGCTGATGCACATCTTCTAAGACTTCAAAACGATAGGGTCCTGTTACCTGTTTTTCATTCAGTCTCGCGGCCTCGGGCGAGATATTCGCTGACTCAGGTGGCCAGATATAGAGGGTCGGCATCGGACACTTCGGCAACCGGTCTCTTTGCCACAACGGGATGGCTCGATAGTAGTTGTAAACCGCGCGTAACGCGTCATCGCTATCAAGCGCTTTTCGGTAGGGCTCCGTTTCTTCCAGCGGCAATCCCTGTTTCTCAAGCATTCGATGAAACATTGCTCTCTCGTTACCGGCTTTACTCGAATCATCGAAATAGCTAAATCTTTCTCGCTGATCACTAGCGTTCGCCTTTGATGCCTGCGCAGCTTCGAAGAAAGCGCCCTGATGCGGAATATTTAGACACGCAAGAGTCAGAACTCTGTCAGGATTAAGTGCCGCCAACCGCCACGCCATCGTGGCCCCAATGCTCGTCCCCATGAGGTGAAAACTGGCGCCATCGCCTTTTGTTGAATCAACGATCGCTAGAACATCATCAACATATTCCTGTATGTGATAGGCCTCAACGTCGAGCGGTCTGGCGCCATCACAAAACCCCCGCAAATCAGGCGCGACTACATGAAACCCCAGTTCAGCCATCGCAGGGATCTGGTGATGCCATTCCCAGCAGTTACGAGGCAGGCCGTGGAGCAAGATGACTAACTCTCCTTCCACTGGGCCATCTGTTAACGCTTCGAACTCAAAACCGCGTGCTGAAATTCTCACGTGTTCCATATCATTACCTCTCTGATTTCACTTTTCGGCCGCTAGTATCCACTATTCGCTAACGCACCTATAATGGCAATCTGACCTATTGGCTTCCAAACTAACACTGGAAAAGATCATGAGTGTGCAATCCAACATCGAATCCGAACTCAAGGCGACTAAGGACCGTATGCCCGTACGCATTATGGACTTCGAGATTGACCCGAAGCTGGTACGTGATGCGCTGCCAGAACTCTTTCCTGGTTACGGGATTTCCATGACACTGCCTTACCTCGAGCCTTACCTGGTTCGCACCATGCGAGAAGCCCTAAAGCATTGCACGGACCCGGTTGTCGCCCAGGAAGTCAGACAGTTTATCGGGCAGGAAGCTCAACACTATCGCCAGCACGCGGTACTCAACGACATGATCAGATCGATCAGCCCGGAACTGGAAGGTTTACGTGAAATCGAGGATCAATTAGAGGCTGACTACCAAAGATTCACTCAGACCAAATCGCTGAAGTTCAATCTCGCTTACGCCGAAGGCTTTGAAGCTGCAACATTCGCAGGCGGTCGAGCGAACTTTCGTAACCATGTGTTCGATCGACTGGAGACAATACAAAATACAGATCTTCTGAGACTTTTCATCTGGCACGCCCTCGAGGAAGTTGAGCACAGCACCGTGACCTTTAACATCTACGATCACCTTTATGGTGACTATTTGTATCGCCTCGTTGCTGGAACGTATGGCCAGTATCACTTCTTCAAGTACGTCTTTCTGTTCTCGAAGTTTATCGCGCAAAATGCACCTCAGGCGATTGAGCAGGGACGAGCACTGTGGCCAAGTAAGAACTTGCTGGGAGATTGGAAAGAACAACTTTCCCTGTTGGGCGCGATATCGAAGGTTTACCTGCCCGGCTACAATCCCGCGAAGATGGAGATACCTGAAAACGTTGCCCAATATTCGAAGTCCTATGCTGAGCAAGCACGCGATATTCGAGTAATGGTAGCGCGTTAGCCGAAGGCTGGGTCTCTCCTGGGCCAGGTAAACGGCAACGTTACGGTCTGAAAATAAAGAACAGATTCTGGACCAGCGATGCCAACAGGACCAGCACCAGCATGATCGCCACAGGTGGTCGCAACGCAATACTCATCGTCATGCGCGTGGGATAGGAGACCGTCCGCTCGATGGCCGCGAGCTTGTATATATGACTGTCCGCAAACGCAGGGTCGAGCACAAGTTCAACGAGGTCCCTGCGGCTCTTGTATCGCATCATGGCCGTTCCGTTAAATCCGACATTCGCCTCTGCATTCCAGCTATCGATATTGCCACCGACCGTTCTTGCCTGGAACACCGGGTGACCACCCCGCTTGAGGAGCGCCAGTGCAAAGGGTGCAAAGTATTCAGCCAGCAGCTCAGAGGAACCCATGGCCTTGCCGGTCACAGGATGCGACACTTCATCGCTGTGCAAATGCACCTGGTTCAACATCACGAACTCACCGCCATCATCTTCTTCAAGGAACTTTCGGAAGGTTGCCGCATTCGTATGTTTGCTGCCTTCGAGCTGATCGAATGACGCCATGAATCCATCCACTTCTTCAGGGGTCAGTGGCCCCTTCCAGTTGAAGTACCAAAGCGAGAAAAGGCCATAACAAATCGGCACCAATATCCATATCTTCCAGATCATTTGTCCCTAACCGCTTTCTGCCCGTTCAGATCCACTTTCTCCGGCACAAGCCTGCCCAGCATCTTGCCACAGGCGCTCAGGTTATCGACAAAACCGGGATGTGCTTTCATTGCTTGCGTGTGACGAGCCAGGGAAGGCCACCGGCTGTCATCGACAGTGCCTGCCACCAGGTCCAACTGGGTCATCTGCACGCCTACCGCAATATCCGCCAGTGAAAAAGTATCCCCCACAAAAAACTCATTGCCATCCAGTGTCTGCTCCAGGTAATCAAAATGCCTCGGGAGTTCTTCCTGGTAGGTTTTACGGGCAGTCTCAAGATCAGAATCCTGGCCTGAAAAACGTGGAAAGAGAATCGGGCGAAACAGCCTCATCCCAAGGGGTAATGCCAGTTCAGTGTCAGCGTACTCTTCCAGCCAGGCGATCCGCCCCGACTCAAAGGCATCCTTGCCATAAAGACCGGCGTCAAACTTTCGGTCAAGATAAACACAGATTGCTGAAGAATCCGCGATCGTATCGGCCACCCCTTCTTCGCCGACGGTTCGATCCCGAAGCACAGGAATCCGCCGGGCAGGACTGATCTCTATAAACCAGTCAGGCATATCCATAATGTTGATCATCTCAAAATCGTACGGAACGCCCTGGGTATGCAGAACTGCTTCAACCTTGCGAACAAAGGGTGAAACAGGCGTGCCATAGACAACAAGATCATTCATTACAGCATCTCCTCACAGCCGGTACCGGCTAGGATCTCATCCACCTGGGCCCGGTCTTCAGGGGAAAGCTTCTGATATTCCTCATTGATCCAGGCAAGGCACCTCGCCTGGTAGGGGAACGTCGGCTGCTCCCAGCGTTTGCCATCAATCGTGGTTTGCATGTGTTTGTCGCCCGCATTGAGCGCCTTGGCATTGGCAAGTAGCGCAGGGACATAAGTTCTGCCGATTTCTTTGAGAAGCGGACCCAGCACTTCGCGAACATCACCTACTGCCATCCATCCGTTGTCCTCGCAGACCTGGCCACTCAGATCATCAATCACGTCGGTCCAGGCAAAAACTCGAGGCGCTTCCTGAAGGCAGATCGCCATGGGCGTCGGATCGAATTTCGCCAACTGCGTAAGCTGAGCATAAAGGCCAAAATCCGCAGAAGAAGGTCGCGCACCAAACACGAAAGTCTGCCGCGCTATGATCGAGTCCATGATCTGCAGGAATCGGCGATAGCTCGACTCAATGACTGGTGCCGTCACCTCATTAGAGCCAACGACATAAAGGCGTGATATCTGCCGGTCAGATACAAACGCCGCGGCCTGCTCATGCATCTCAGGAGTCATCTGCAATCCCCGCCACAACGGCAAGATATTGCCCGCTTTTCTAATATCCGCGTCAAAGTACCAACGGTAGTGAAACATCGATTTTGTCAGCCATTCGTCTGCATAGTCTTCAATCAAGTAATTGATAAATCCAAGGACGGGATTCTCTGGGATGGCTGCACGCCCTGGAATTCCTGACTCGAATCTTCGAATCAGTGGCGTCGAATCCACGACGGCCTCAATTTCACCTTTTTCGTCGGGTAGGTAGAACGTGGGCAACAAATCAACTTTGGGACGCGGTAAACCAAGATTCTCGGCGGAATGATCACCGATCAACAACTCATATGCGATATGCCGGTATCGCAGGTAAGCAAGCATTTTGCGAGTGTAAGGTGAACCTGGCGCGCCTTTCAGACGCAAAGGCTGAGTCAAAGACATGGCTACTGTGCCCTCTTGAATGTAGGTAGACCTCACACAATATAATGCAAAACATTATTTTAATATATAATGCATAGCATTAATTAAAAGCAGGTCCCATGAACGCTCAACTGCACTACACCGCCGATGGTAGAGAGTTTGTCAGAACACCCGACTCGCGATTCGAGAATCTGGTCGACTTTCCCTATCAACCTAACTACGTGGAGGTCGATGGCCTTCGCATGCAGTACATCGACGAAGGACCCAGGGATGGCGCCGTGGTCCTGCTACTCCATGGTCAACCTGATTGGTCTTACCTTTACCGGAAGATGATCCCGATCATTACGGCCGCCGGATATCGAGCCATCGCGCCCGACATGATCGGCATGGGGCGTTCGGACAAACCAACAGATATTCACACTCATACCATCTATGCTCACTCAGCATGGTGGCTGGAGATGATCGAAGCACTTCAGCTGAAAGACATTACTCTGTTCGCTCAGGATTGGGGCGGGTTCACCAGCCTTATCACCGTCGCACATCATCCCGAACACTTTCGGCGGGTGATGGTCTCGAACACCTCGCTCAATCTCATGCCCGATCCAGTGCTTAACATTCCATTGGGCATTGACCGAGAGGCTTATCCCGTAGATCCAAATGCTACGATAAGAACTTTCGATGATTACCTTCGTGTCTGTCAGGAAGCCGGTTACATCAAAGAAGATATGTCCGACTTCTTCAAAGGCTGGATGATTTATGCCCTAACAGGACCCGAACTGAGAGCGAGTGACAATATCGCTAGGGACTTCGGTGGACTCACCCTCACAGAAGAGGAGGTCCGCGCCTACGACGCGCCCTTCCCGGAAGAAATCTATATGACCGGTATTCGGACATTGCCAAGCATGGCATCGATGATTGATGTGAAGAAAAGCCTGGCCGCGTGGGAAGCACTAAAGCTGTTTGAGAAACCTTTCTTAACCCTGTTCGGGCAATTCGACATGCTCGTCGGATCAGAAAAAATCCAAAACACTTTGATCGAAAACGTCCCGGGTGCACGAGGCTTACCCCATGATCGAATTCCAGCCGGACACTTCATTCAGGAATCTCAGGGCGAGGAGACCGCGAGAAGGCTGGTGGATTTCATCGCGAATAGCTAACAAAAATGACGGATTGACGTCGCTCGAGTTTCGAGCTTTCTTTTTGAGAATCCACCTG
This sequence comes from Pseudomonadales bacterium, assembly GCA_017642855.1. Classification (GTDB taxonomy): domain Bacteria; phylum Pseudomonadota; class Gammaproteobacteria; order Pseudomonadales; family Azotimanducaceae; genus UBA9659. The sequence goes on along the minus strand of JAEPOO010000002.1, from coordinate 891,609 downwards.
TCGGTAGCCGAAGTGAAAAGCTCGCTACCCTGAAGGTTTTGCAATAGAGTGTGCGCACGCCTGCCTGCCCGGATCCACTGTGGACCAACCGCTGTTTTCATCACTCACGCTAAAACCTGATCTGCTTCATACACTCGATACCCTCGGTTATATCTCGATGACACCCATTCAGGCAGTGAGCCTGCCTGACATTCTGCAGAACAGAGATGTCATCGGTCAGGCTCGAACGGGTTCAGGTAAAACCGTCGCTTTCGGGCTCGGCATCCTGCAAAAGCTCGAAGTCCGCAGGTTCAGGGTTCAGTCTCTCGTGCTTTGCCCAACCCGTGAACTGTCCGAACAGGTGGCAACGGAGATTAGGCGGCTCGCCCGCGGCACCCACAACATCAAGGTGCTGACACTTGTCGGGGGCGTTGCTTTTGGCCCGCAAAAAGGTTCACTGGAACACGGCGCGCACATCATTGTCGGCACGCCGGGGCGCGTTGAAGAGCACCTGCGTAAACGCCATCTCGACTTATCTCATCTGACGACCTTCGTACTGGACGAGGCTGACCGGATGCTGGATATGGGTTTCACGGAGATCATCGATAAAGTCACGGGGCATCTCCCTCCCAAGCGTCAAACCTTGCTGTTCAGCGCTACTTTCCCGACAGACATAGAACAGCTCTCTAAAAAAGTCATGACTCAACCCAAGCGGGTTTCGGTTGACCTGGCGCACAGTAGTGCAAGCATCCATCAACTCCTTTACAGAATACCGGACAAGAAAGCGCGGATGCGGGCATTGATCACCGTGTTGCTGCACCACAAACCGCACTCCGCACTCATTTTCTGCAACACCAGACAACTGACAGAAGAAGTCACTACAGCCCTCAAAGAACGTGGATTCTCCGCGCAGGCACTTCATGGAGACCTTGAGCAAAAAGAGCGGGAGATTCGTCTCCTCAGCTTCGCAAACGGGAGCCTCAGTGCGCTTGTCGCCACAGATGTTGCCGCACGAGGTCTTGATATCGAGACGCTGGATGTCGTCGTCAACTATCACCTCTCCCGGGATCCCGAAGTTCACACACACAGAATTGGCCGCACCGGCAGGGCCGGCAGCTCAGGGATCGCCTGCTCTCTTTACCACGAAGATGAACAGAACAAGGTCGAATTGCTGGAGGGCATGACCGGACAGACGTTTGAGCGCATGCCACTGCCTCAAATCTCTGCTGACGTAAGGCCCGCCAAGCCAGACATGATCACCCTCCAGATTGATGGCGGTAAGAAGCAGAAAATTCGCCCGGGCGATATTCTCGGTGCACTGACGGGAAAGGGTGGTATCGAGGGCAAGCAAGTCGGCAAGATCAAGATCTTTGATCTCTCATCATTCGTCGCGATCAAAAGTTCCAGCGCCAATAAAGCTTTAAAGGTGCTCCAGGAAGGTAAAGTAAAAGGTCGATCATTTAGAGCCAGAAAACTCTCTGGTCACCGATAGTCTCCGGCAAACACGGGGTCTTCTACCCAGCGATCTTACGAGTCCACAAACCCATCATTGCGCCAGAACTCCTGCTGGGCTTCAGAGACTTTCACGAGATATCTGCGCGATTCAAGTTTCGGATGGTTCTGGTTTAGCTGTCGAAAGACTTCCTGGGGAGAGAGCTGGTTGATTCGAGCCAGCGCCCCATCTCGATCATCAGAAAACGTTCTGAAGACATTTCCTGCACCACCGTTGTAGGCCGAAATGACCGAGTAACGTCGAGCGTTGCTGTCCTTAATCTTGGCAAGGTAATCGTCCTGCAGAATCTTGAGATAGGCCGTACCGATATCGATATTGTATGAGGGGTCGTACAAATCCGCAGGAATGGGTTGCCCTTTGACCTTCTTGATACGCTCAAACACATCTCGCCCTGCGGTACTCGGCACGATCTGCATAAGACCGTAGGCTGGCGCGTGACTGACCGCAAAGGGGTTAAAGCTGCTCTCTGTCTTGATGACACCATAGATGAGACTTTCGCTCACGTTGTACTCGCGACTGGAGCGACGCACAAGATCGGCATACTTGTAAGCACGGATGTCATCACTATTCGGTACCAATGGAAAAACGACACGGAGTCCCCGCCGCTTGCCAATAGTGACTTCACGCAACCGATTCTCGACCAGGTACGAGGCATAAGCCTCTGCCTGCTGTTGGTCCGCGACCGGCTGCTTGCGATGATCAACAACCTGCTTGAAGAGAAAAGGGGTGCCTCTACCTGCCGCCGGATCTGCTTCCGAATATAGATCAACCTTGCGCGGATCATCTGGCGTGAGCAGTGTGGTGACAATGGCCGTTTTGAGATACCGGCGTTGAGAATTTGGCGCAATGGTTTCCACAATGACCTCGCTCGCCTCAAAGTCGATATGCGCGCGATTGTAGTACTGGTCTGTATACTTGATATAGTCCTTCGGGCCTGCCTGCGCACCATTGTCGCTGCCCCAGAGCGCATCAATCTGCCGTCTGAATGCCTTAAGCCTTAACTCAAAGTCTTTCAGATCAGCACCCAATCTTTCAGGATTCGTGGCGTAGTAGACACTCTTTCTCTGGATCAGATCGCCAGCACGGGATGGATCTTCGGCAACAGCAAGCCACTCTTCATAACTGATGCTGTTACAGCCCGATAGCACACCCAGCAACGTGCAGACACAAAGAAAACACCGAGTGGACAACGGTGTGCGATTAAGCATCAGCAAACGGCAAGTTCATGGCATACCGTCCATATCAACGCGCTTGTAATACGCTTTCTCACCTAAGGCCATCACCTTGTTCCAGAACCCTTCCCCCGCGGCGATACCGGTCTCCATTTTTTCCGTGGTCTGGCGAAAGATATTCCAGGAATTCGGATGTTTTTCGCGACAGAATTGGAACACGGCGTCGGCTTCTTCCTGACGTCCATGATTCATCAAATGCTGTCCCAGGCGAAACCAGGCATGGGCTTCTGCGGCATTGTCATCCATGGTTTCCACATGGGCACGAGCTTCCTGCGCATTGAAGGTGAAGCGGCTGGATGAACCGTTTACCGCCCAATCCTTCACCGCTTCCAGATAAGTTGCCTTAGCGGCCTGTGCACGTTCCTGTGCTTCAGGCTTGAAACCGCCAATCTCAGGATCGAACTCCCGCAGGATATCGATGGATCCACCGGTTTCTGTCGGGCGCACAATCGTTCCGGACTCATCGATCCAGACTGCTTGCGGCACATTCACCATGTTGTAGAGAGAAGACAACAGGTGATTCTGATCTACCAGTGTAATGTAAGTTGGAGAAGCCTCTTCAACCCAGGGTCGCGCAGCTTCGATATCGGAATCCATGGCGACAGAGACGATCTGGAAGTCCTGATCCTGCACGCTTTCAAACAGTGTCTGCCAAACTGGCAGATCATGACGACATCCTCACCAGGATGCCCAGGTGATCAAAAGTACCCGTTGGCGCCTGAAATCGGTAAGTGAGTGCAACTTTCCATTGAAGTCTGGCAGAGTGAAGTCCGGCGCCGAAAGGCTGAGTAAGGCGTCATTGCGCTCACCCGCACTTTCACCGAGCACTGTGATATCACCTCCTGTCGAACTGACTATCGGACGGCCCAGATGCTGCCAAAACGCGGATAGGTTGACCTTGTCGTCCTGCACGAACTCATTCACACGGTCAGATGGGATCGGCACGCAGGTATCACCCTGGCAGAAACCTTCGGGTTTCAATGCCCAGTCGAGTTGCGATGACATCTCCTGTGCCGACGTCCACAACCCGCCTTCTGACTCGTCACATTCGAACTCGCTGGTGTTGGTCAGCACCGTTACCATCGTTGTCTCCTTCGCGCTTGAAGCTCAAGTATAAAACGTCGGCGATTCATCTCACCACACTGTTTCCTCGTCACAATCTATTTCAACGATAAGCCGAAACTGCGATTTTTCGGCATGCGTGACTCACATGGGCCTTGTTGTGCGATACCTGACGATTGTTTGTCTGTTTTTCATCGCGCGGCCATCATCAGCAGGAACCAATATAACTGACATTACCGCTTGGGTCGTTGAATTCAGTGTTTACTCCACTCTCGTCACGGATCGAATTCAAGATCATCTTTTGGCATTCAGAGCGTCTTCAGCGGATATTCGTTCGATGAGTCCCGGGAGGCTTTTCCCGGCGACTGAACTGTTGAAATATGAGTAGATGATTCCCAGCGACTAAGAAAAGCATTTACGGTGGTGCCAGCAAAACCTTTACGTCATTGACTCGCTTGACGCTTGAATCCCGCTCTTCGTTCAATTCGTTCTCGAAGACGTTTATGACGTTCTGGCGTTAACGGATAACTCCAGACATAGTACATGGCGATGCTGTAAAAAAAGATCGGCCCCAGGCAGTAAACCATTCGGAGCGCCGTCACCCCAGCTTCCGTGCTCGCAGCAACCCCGCCTTGAGGATCAAATCCCAGCAGGCCTATCAGATTAAGTGAGAAACCTGTGCCGAAGGCGATGCCCAGTTTCTCCGTCAGACCGAGTATTGAGAAATAGGTTCCTGCCCTCTTCCCACCGGAACGAGCCGTATCCACGTCGACAACATCCGCCAGCATGGCAAAGGGTAAAAACTGCAGCCCGCCATAACAGAAACCTTTGACGATGAAGAGCACAAAGAAAGGCAGGTAGTCGCCATATCCAAGAAAAAGATTGCAGGCACTGACAATAGATACGGTCACCAGCGTCCACATGAAGGCCAGGTGTTTGCCAATTGTGCGCCCCAGCCAGAGCCAGAATGGAATCGCACCCAGTCCGGCGATGAAATAGAAAAAGTAGGCCGCACCAATTGTCGGAACGCCGACAATATCCCTGATAAAAAAGAGTGACACAGCATTCCTGAACGACTCACCGAAGATGACAAGCAGAGCAATTAATAGCACGCGTCGCATCGGACCATTCTTCCAGAGGTACTTTATCCCCTCCTGAATCGGCACTCTCCTTTCGTCCGATATCTCCGGTTCCCTGACAAACAGCACAACAATGAACACGCAGACAGGCAACACAAGTAAGATGGTGTAGGCGAGCCACATCAACACCGGTCCAGTGAGAGTTGCACGATCCACAACTTCTTTGTTCGCAATTTCTCCCGTAAAAGCGCCAATCGCGTCATTCCAGATGATGCTGAGGACAGCACCAACAGAACCACCGCCATCAGCCATAATTTCTACGATCATGGGAACGGCGGCTGCCAGTAACAGCCCGGCAAGCACAAAAAACTCTCTCGCGGCGGTTACACGAGAACGCTGGTGGTAATCCGGTGACAGTTCGGCACCCCAGGCCCGGTGTGGCAGCGCAATAATGGTGCTGCCGAGAAAAAACACGGTGAGATAAAAAAGGAAGTAGATATAGCTGACGTCGCCTTCCGGCGGCACAAAGAGTTTGTAGGCACCAAACATCATCACGGGCATGCCAATAAGCAGCCACGGCCTTCGGCGCCCGAATCGTGTTTTCCAACGATCAGAAAGTTCACCCATCAATGGGTCAGTAACGACATCCGTAAGCCGGGCCAACATCAGAATCGTACCGACTGCCGCAAGGCCGATCCCAAGCTCACCCGCATAGTGGGCTGGAATCCAGATAGCCAGAGGGTAACCGATGACCGCCAGTGGCAGTCCGATCGTTCCATAAGCATAAATTGTGAGGCGAGACAGAGGTTGGGCTGACATATGGTTACTCTACATCTGAATACGAAGCTTGTCTGAACGGATCAAGGCAACTTCATCATCTCTGGTTCAATGCCTTTAGAGCGCAGCCAATCGCGTAACGCGAAGCCAGTGCCCGTTGACCAGGCAACGCACTCGTCGGGTGATACAAGCTGATAGCGATCCAGTTCCTCATTCAATGTGATATCGCCTGCAGCTCGGACATGGTAACCGATAATCACCTGGTTCAGCTGCTCGAAAGGATACACACCAATCAGACTCGGCGGCTCTGCATCCAGATCCAGCTCTTCTTTGACTTCCCGAACCGCGCACTCAGCGGGCCCTTCGCCATGATCAACAAATCCCGTGATGAGCCCGTAAAAATCACCTTTCCACGCGCGGTTATGCGCCAGAACAATGGACCCCTGATACTCCACGACCACTGCAGCCACCGGCGTTGGATTGTCGTAATTCACAAAGCCACAAGCCATGGAGCATTCAATGCGACCCGGTGCTTTTTCGAACAGCGGAGCCGCACACATGGGACAGAACTTAAATTTGTTCACTCAAAGAGCCACAGAATCCGCGTGCCTTAACCCACAGCAGCTTGCGACGATTCATCACTGCGGCGGACCAGTTTGCCCGGAAGCGCGCCCGTATGCGCGCCACGCTGAAAGATCACCTCTCCAGACTTAATGGTGTAGTCATATCCTTCTGCTTTCTGGACGAGTCGACGCCCACCGGCAGGAAGATCAAACACTGCCTCAGGTCTATGCAACTGCAAGGCATCAAAATCGATGATATTCAGATCCGCGATCATGCCTTCACTGATTTCACCCCGATCAAACATGCCGAACGCCTTGGCCGTTTTCGATGCCAGTGACTCAACAATAAACTCGAGCGACATGCGGTCTCCACGCGTTCGATCCCGCCCCCAGTGAGTCATGATGAACGTCGGCATGCCTGCATCGGCAATCACGCCGCAATGAGCACCACCGTCCGATAAACCGAAGAGCACGTTGGGATGTTCCAGCAGCTGCTTTTGCCAATCCAGAGAGTACCCCTGGTAACCGCCCAACGGCTGGTAAAACAATTCTTTTCCATCATTGTCGACAAGCAGGTCATACATCACTTCCATCACATCCTGATTGCGCGACTTCGCAATACCAGCGACGCTGTCTTCAGGCAGCGGCTCGTAATTCGGCACATCACCGAGCGGGAATACCTGCCCCATCAAGGTCGGCAGATCCTGCATCAGCCCGCCTTGGATCAATGACTTCTCCGACAACAGCCTGGACTTGATCTCAGGATCACGCAGCTTTTCGAGCAGCGCATTATGGTCAAGTTCAGCAAGTTCATCTTTCCAGGTTGGATGCCCAACAAACGCATGGAAGCTCGACTGCAATCCATGAAGTACACCAGTGGGTCGACCGGCAGCCTGAGGTCTGATCTCACGACCTTCCTTGCGGGCCTGTTCAGCCAGGTTATACATCTTGTTATTTTCATAGGCAGGTGCCGTCGTCGCGATCAGGGTTACGGTCAATCCGGTCTGCTTCTGAAACTCAGTGACCCAGGCCCACTCATCGTCATCTCCCAGGTGATCTGACACGAGCTCAAAGACCGCGTTGTTGCAACCCTTCATACCCAGGCCCAACGCAAGCATTTCGTCGTATCCAGAGAAGGTTCCCGGCATGTACTCGCCATGAGTATCTTTGTGCAGGAGGGTCTTGGAGCTCGAAAAACCCAGCGCCCCCGCTTCAACACCTTCCCGAACCAGCTCTGCCATGGCATCGATTTCGTCCTGTGTCGGCGCATAATCTGAGTTACAGCGATCACCCATGACATAGGCACGCACGGCGCCATGCGGCACCTGCGTTGCTACATCAATGGCACGTGGCATCCTTTCTAGCGCGTCCAAATACTCTGGAAAAGATTCCCACTGCCAATCGATACCTTCAGATAGGGCTGCTCCCGGAATGTCCTCGACACCTTCCATGAGTTCAATAAGGAAGTCTTGATCGCCGGGTTTCACTGGCGCAAAGCCAACACCGCAGTTACCCATCACCACTGTGGTTACGCCATGCCAGCTCGATGGCGCCAGAACAGGATCCCAGGTTGCCTGACCATCATAGTGCGTATGAATATCGACCCAACCGGGTGTGACCAGCTTGCCAGCCGCATCAATTTCCCGCGCAGCGGTTTCGTGGACTTCACCAACCTTCGCAATCCGACCCTCAGATATCGCGATGTCCGCCGTGAATCGATGATTGCCGGTACCATCAATAACGGTGCCGTTCCTGATAATGAGATCGTACATGATTGGCAACTCTCCTCAGTATTTCGAAGTACAGATGCACCTAAGGTAACAGGCTTTGAGAGGTGACGTCATACTCATGAATGCGCTGAATGACAGCCATGCACCAAATGCGTTATTCCCCGGCCTCCAGCTCTTCCCAGCGAGACATTAACGACAGCAGCTCCGCCTCGAGCTCTGCAGCCTTCTCATAGACACGGCGCTGCTCTTCAGCACCCGAGTCAAAAAAAGCTGAGTCAGCCATTTCTTCGTTCAAGTTAGAGAGCGTCTGCTCGATTTCGTCAATTTGTGCTGTGACTTTACTAATATCACGTAGTCGCTTCTGCTCGGCGGCTTTCAACTTCTTTCTTGCCTCGTGACTTTCACTGCCTTCAGAGCGCCGGGACTCATGAGGTTTGGAACTGCGAGAGGGAGTCGGAGATTTTGCACGGGATGCCCAGTCGTTGTAACCACCGACATATTCGGTCACTACACCGTCACCTTCAAAGACCAGAAGGCTGGAGATTACGTTATCCATGAATGTCCTATCGTGACTCACCAGCAGCACGGTACCTTCGTATTCAATCAGTAATGTCTCCAGCAGTTCGAGGGTTTCGACGTCCAGGTCGTTCGTGGGCTCGTCCAGCACGAGGAGGTTTGCAGGCAGGGTGAAAAGCTTGGCAAGCAACAATCGATTCTGCTCGCCACCCGAGAGCTTACGAATGAGTGAACGTGCCTGGTCAGGGTTAAACAGGAAGTTCTGCAGGTAACTGACCACATGAAGTTCTTTGCCGTTTATCTCGATGAAGTCACGCCCCTCAGCCAGATAGTCTTGGACGCTTTGTTCAGGGTTGAGCTGCTCCCTCGCTTGATCGAAGTAGGCGACCTGGAGTTTGGTACCTGTTTTCAAGCGGCCGCTATCCGGTGGGCGTTGTTCAAGCAGGAGCTTCAACAAAGTGGATTTGCCACATCCATTCGGTCCCACCATGCCAATACGATCACCGCGTTGAATGATCAGATCCAGATCGCGAATGATGACCTTGCCTTCTATCGAAACAGACAGGCCTTGCGCTTCTTTCACCATTTTTCCAGAGCTGATGCCGCTATCGACCTGCAACTTCAGTTCGCCTAAAGATATACGCTTGCTGCGTTCTTCGCGCAGCGCTTTCAGCGCCCGCACACGGCCTTCATTCCTGGTGCGTCTCGCTTTGATCCCCTGGCGAATCCAGATTTCTTCTTTTTTCAGTTTGTCGTCAAACTGCTTGTTGTGTTCCTCTTCCACCTCACGGTTTTTGTCACGGCGCTCGATGAAGGATTCATAGTCACAGTCATAAGGGGTAACTTTGCCGCGATCAATTTCGACTATCGAAGTTGCAACGGATTGCATCAGCTGCCTGTCATGACTGACGAACAGCAACGTGCCACCAAACTCCAGCAGCAATGCCTCCAGCCATTCAATGGCATCCACATCGAGATGGTTAGTCGGTTCATCCAGAATCCACACATCCGGAGCCTGAACCAGGGACTGGGCGATAGCCACTCTCTTAAGCCAACCACCAGACAGAGTGTCCAGGTTTGCGGCCGGGTCTAGATTCAATCTGTCCAGAATTGCCTCGACCCGGTGGCTGATATTCCAGCCATCCCCGTGATCCAGTGCCGACTGAAGATGCTCAAGACGTTTTGTCGACGCGTCATTCGCTGCCATTTGCTCCGTCAGCGCGTGATACTCCGCCAGCTGATTCCCCAGCTCGTCAAACACGGCAACGACCGCGTCATAAACACTGATCTCTCGCCGCTCGGGCAAATCCTGCGATAGCGTGACAAACTTGAGATTATCTGCACGCCAGATACTCCCCTCATCACCGGACTCATCCCCACTGATGACCCTAAGCAGCGTAGATTTTCCGGCGCCGTTTCGGCCCGCAATAGCAATGCGTTCACCCCTTTCGACAGAAAGATCTATCGCGTCGAATATCTGGTCCGTTCCAAAAGCGAGCGAAAAATTAGTGAGCGTCACGATGGGCATAGGCGCGCAACTTTAACATGTGAAAAGGGTCGCTCCATTGCTTTCTCTTCGAAGCGATCTACAATGCACCACCCTTTCACTCGTGAATTCCGGCCCCCGTGAACGATCGCCTGTTAACTATTCTTATCATCATTGTCGTTGCTACCGTGGTCGGTTCGCTCGCCTACAGGAACTACTTCATGAACGGCGAAGCTGAACCCGAGGTTCTGATGGGTGGTGACTGGGAACCCATCAAGGAAGAGCGTGTCACAGCTGCCTGGGCAAAGCTAACCGAGTGCACCCAGAAAGGGAGCAAGATCGAAGCCCTGGGATACGTTGAGAATACGGGTAATGTCGATCTCACCTACGTCACGGTTAAGGTTATCTGGAGCAATAGGCATGGACTCATTGTCGAGGAGAACGAAAAGTATGCACTCAACAACGAAACACTCGCGCCAGGTGAAACTAAAAAATTTGCAGATACGACCAACAGTTTGACCGCAACGCAATGTAACGTTGAGCCAGTAGACTGGTGGTGACGAGGCGTTGAAACTCGGTTTGATATGATGCGCAAACTTTACAATCAGTAGGATCTAACGAATGATCAAACACAACGAATACTTCGACGGCAACGTGCAGTCTTTAGCGCTTGAGGGTCACGAAAAGCCATGCACCGTCGGCGTGATGGCGAAAGGTGAGTACGAGTTTGGTACCGGAGATCCAGAAGAAATGCGCGTGATCGCCGGCGAGCTCATTGTGCAGTTGCCAGGCAGCGATTCCTGGCAGTCATTTAAAGACGGGGAATCCTTCATGGTGCCCGGTGACAGCAAGTTTCAGTTACAGGTGCCGGTCGATACCGCATACCTGTGCATCTATGGGTGATGGGTGAAGGACTGCAACCAATGCGGTAAATGCTGTCGAATCTACGGTGACGGCGGATTGTCAGCCACTGACGCGGAAGTGGCATGGTGGCAATCCCATAGACCAGACATTTACCGGTATGTTGCCGATGGAAAAATCTGGGTCGATCCAGATACCCAAGAACCATTGACCTACTGCCCATGGCTGACCGGCCCATCCGAACACGGCAAGTACAGCTGCAGTATTTATCATGATCGACCAGAGGATTGCCGTGACTATCCTGTTCTGGTCAGCGACATGATTCGTGATGAGTGTGAAATGATTGAAGTGCATGATCTAACCAATCTGGATAGAGCCCAAAAAACCCTAGAAAGGATGACATCGTGAGCGAGGTAGATCCCCAATCACGAGATAAAGGGAAATCTCTGCAACCGCTGAAGTCGCTGGCACCATTTATCACGCCTTACAAAGGCACACTCATGATCGCGATGGTGGCGCTGTTGATTTCGTCAGCGGCAATGCTTGCCATGCCGATGGCGGTGAGGAACGTCATTGATCATGGTTTTTCCGTCGAAGATGCCGCAAACGTTGATCGATACTTTTTTATCCTGCTGCTTTTTGCATTGGTGATTGGCTTTTTTGGTGCGGCGCGCGCTTACTTTGTGAACTGGTTGGGTGAGCGGGTTGTCGCTGACTTACGCAGCAGGGTATTTGCTCACGTGGTCTACATGGATCCCGCGTTCTTCGAAACCACCAAGATGGGGGAAGTCCTTTCGCGGTTGACCGCAGACACCACGCTCATTCAGTCTGTTTCGGGCGTAAGCCTTTCCATTGTCTTGCGCTCCTCGATTCAGTTCATCGGAGCACTGATCCTGCTCGCTTACACCAACATAGAGTTAATGGGCATTCTGATGCTCATTTTCCCCTTCGTTGTGATTCCGATCATCGCAGTTGGTCGATGGCTGCGACGACTGTCGAGAGACTCCCAGGATCGAATCGCAGATGCCAGCGGCCAGGCAGCCGAGATTCTGGGCAATGCACAGGCCGTGCAGTCTTTTGTTGCTGAACAACTGGAAGTGAATCGCTTTAGTCACGCGATCGAAGTGAGTTTCACCACCGCCATCAGGCGTATCAGAGTGCGGGCGCTGATGACCACGGTTGCAACCGTCAGCGTATTCGGCGCGTTGATTTTTGTCCTCTGGATCGGTGCAAAAGCGGTGTTAGATGGTGACATCACAGGCGGCGAGCTGGGTCAGTTTGTGTTGTATGCCATGTTTGTGGGTTTCTCCGCCGGTGCGCTAAGTGAAGTCTGGGGTGAAATTCAAAGAGCCGCAGGTGCTATGGAGCGACTCACTGAGCTACTGGAAATGCAGCCCGCTATTCGTCCCCCAGCGAATCCCACAGCCATGCCCAGTCCAGCCCTCGGTTCGGTGACATTTGATCAGGTCAGTTTCTCTTATCCTTCAAGGCCTGATGAGTTGGCGATCAATGACTTGAGTCTTGAGATCGCACCTGGAGAGCATGTCGCTTTTGTCGGACCTTCTGGTGGCGGTAAAAGCACCCTCTATCAGCTGCTTCTTAGATTCTACGACCCCCAGAAAGGACGCTTGCTGGTCGATGGCATCGATATCAATCTTGCGGACCCTCAGGATGTCAGAAGCAGGATGGCACTGGTGCCGCAGGAGTGTGTCATCTTCGGTGACAGTGCGACCGAGAACATTCGGTTCGGGCGGCCAGATGCCACTGACGAGCAGGTACGTGCAGCGGCGATTGCGGCCTCCGCCGATGGCTTTATTAGCAATCTGCCTGAGGGCTATGACACGTTTCTCGGCGAGAAAGGTGCGAGACTGTCTGGCGGGCAAAAACAACGGATTGCCATCGCCAGGGCAATCCTCGCAGACCCGGCCATATTGCTTTTGGATGAAGCCACCAGCGCACTGGATGCTGAAAGCGAAAGGCTTGTGCAGGACGCACTGGATAAACTGCAGGAAAACAGAACCACGCTGGTCATTGCACACCGACTGGCAACGGTGCTGGAAGCTGACAGGATCGTTGTCCTGGATTCAGGCGCCATCCTGGATATCGGTCGACACGAAGAGCTCGTGACCAAAAACGCCGTCTATGCGCAGATGGTGAAGCTACAGTTTGGCGCCACTGTCGATTCAACCGCTAGCCTGGGTCAGTCGCTCGTTTAGTCGCATAGCGAGTTATACTTCCAGTTTTATCGCAAAGAGTCGCAGCATGATCACGATCCATGGTTCACCGGTTTCGCCGTTTGTCAGGAAAACGCTCGTCTGTCTTATAGAAAAAGGCATTGAGCATGAAGTGAATGCCATCAGCCCTTTCCCGCCGCCTGAGTCTCATCTGAAAATTTCTCCCCTGGGTAAAATCCCGGCGATGACCGATGGAGACCTTGCTATACCGGATTCTTCAGCGATCTGCGGCTACATCGAGAAAAAGCATCCTGAACCACCGATCTATCCGGTTGAACCTGGAGACTATGGCAGAGCGCTCTGGTACGAAGACTGGGCTGACAATGAGTTACCCAAAGCAACCGCGGCTTTATTCTTTAACCGGGTCGCCGTCCGCATGATGAAGCGTGAGCCTGATGAGGAAGTGATCAAAAAAATCATTTCAGACATTCAACCGCCAATCTTTGACTATCTTGAAAAAGAGATTGGAGACAAAACCTACTTGCTTGGTGACAGTTTCAGCATCGCCGATATTGCAATCACCTGTCAGTTCATCCAAATGATGTATTCAGGCGAGGCACTCCCGGAAGCAAGTCATCCGAACATCACGCGGTACGTCACCCACCACATGCACCGTGATTCGTTTAAGGGGTTGATCAACAACGATCCGTTTATGGATCTCGACTAGCGTCTGTATAACCTGCCGGCTTCTACAGCGCCGGTACGGATACATGGCGCTTGGCTACCGGCGATCACAAAGAGATCACCGTTAACGCCGACGAGTTGATCCGGAACGCCACAAGCTCGCGCGATATCTGCGTTCGCCTGCATATGAACAGATTCCCCGTGGACGGGGATGGCTAGCTGCGGTTTAACAAGCCCATATATATCAGCCAACTCACCCTGCTGCGGATGTCCCGTGGCATGCAGGGGAGCGTTTGAATTGTCGCCAAGAATGACCCGAATATCGCGCTGCTCGAACCGTTCTACAAGACGATCCACCTTCTCCTCGTTACCAGGAATCGTTTTCGCGCTCAAAACCACAAGATCCCCCGCTTCGAGGTTTAGATCCGGGTGGGTATCAAGTGCCAGTCGATAGAGCGCTGAACCGACATCACCCTGGTTACCAGAGGCGATCGCCATAACTTCCTCGCGTGGTAGGTAACCCAGATGATCTGGATCTGTGGGATTAAAGCGGTCATTGAGATAACCACAGGCTTTCGCGGCTTCACTCAACTGACGCATCGAACGCCCCATGATCGCAATGTATCGATCAGTGACGCTCGCAATCTCAGCCAGAGTCTGCAGTCTCGCAATATTGCTGGCAAAACAACTGACGACGACACGCCCATTGGCTTGCGCGATGCAATCGTAAAGACCTTCATAGAGCACCGCTTCTGACACCGAAACACCCGGTGTCGTTGCGTTTGTGGAGTCGCACACAATTGCGTCAATGCCTTCCAGCTCTGCAAAGGTTTTGTGTTCGAACGGTATGCCTACAACCGGCGTCTCATCGATTTTCCAATCCGCGGTATGCAGAACACTTCCTGCGCATGTTGTGATCTTCAGCGCATGAGTTTCCGCTGTGGAATGAGTAATCGGAAGCCACGTAATGTCGAACGCACCAATCTCTAAACAATCACCTGTCTCGACCACAATGATGGGCACGTCCCACAAGCCCCGCTCGGCGAAGGCTCGATCCAATACTTTTGCAGTGAAACGAGTGGTATAGATAGGCGCCTTGAGTCGTTCCCAGAGATCGGGCAGCGCGCCAATATGATCCTGATGGATATGCGTTACGATGATCCCGACAAGCGCGTCTCGCCGGGATTCGATGAATTGCGGGTCCGCCATCGCGATCTTGTCGTCTTCGAAGGTAACCCCGCAGTCGACCATGAGCCACTGACCATCGTGGCCGAACAGATTGAGATTCATGCCGATCTCGCCGCAGCCACCCAGCGGCAGAAACCAAAGGTCTGACGAATCAGGCGCTAGATCAGACCCAGGCAGAGTGGAATCCAAAAGGCACTCGAGCTGGCATCACAATCCGCGCCACTGGTCCGGCTTCGAAATCTGCAGCGTCAATAATGATGCACTCGCTGCGGCCGAGCTTCTCGTCGCGGACAAAACCGATAACCCAGCCATCTTCTTCATTCTGGCCATCTGGTTTCGGCGCAAAAATCGGCTCACCCCCTAATCGACCTTCGCCATAGGGATAGTGGGAGCTGTCGCCGGTTTCCATATCGTATTTGATGATCCCGTCGAACCCTGACTCCAGGGTGTCGCCGGCTATGCGAGCAGCGTAGCTGTATCGATATTTAGCGCCGATCCATGTTTCGTTGATGCGCGCGAACTCGCATCCCCATTCTTTATCAAGCGCCTTTTCAACCACCTTGCCGGTATCTAGGTTAAAGCGCCACTGATACAACATGGGCAGATCACTACGGTCACCCGGGGCGGGTTTCTCTTCGTCTCCGATGGAATTTCGTTCTGACCGACAACCATCGACAACAACCCAATCGCCCTCTTCATAGGCATTGACCGTGTGGTAGCAGTAGCAGGTTGCTACATCAAACCATTTGATCTGGTCTCCATTCTCGCCGCGCTTCAGTAAACCAAAGCGAGCGCCGTTGGATTCATCAAAGTGAAGCATGCTCTTGCCCTGAGCCATTCGCTCAAAATCAAAGACGCAGGGTAGATCCAGCACGATGGTGTAGTTCTCGGTGATGGCGCAGTCATGCATCATGACCGGTCTAGGTATGTCGACCGTCGTTGTGTGCGAAAGCTGGCCTTCTTTATCCACCACCGTCACTGAACAATAAGGTGGCTGCACAACACTGTATCCGTTACCGATCAGTTCGCCGGTACGTGGATCGATTTTCGGATGCGCAGAATACGGATTGACGAGCTTGCCGCTGTAATCAACTTCCCCAACTGGATCAAGGTTCGGCAACGTCAACTGAAAGGGATAGGCAGCCTCCTGCAAAGCCAGGAACATCCCAGCGTGAAAAACCATATGGGTGTTGGCGATGTTCTTTGAAAAGTCGTACTTGGCCGCGAGTTCAGGGTTCGTATTTAAGCCGTCCCAGATAACATCCCCGTGCTCCTGCTCAGCCAGGTGCCCTTCTGTCTCGACGAACCGGTTGTAGTAAAAGGCTTTACCGTCTTCAAATCGCACCTGATGGATCATGCCGTCACCCTGGAAAGGGTGATAAGCATCTTCAGAACTGACAAAAACAGGATTCGCACCAATTCTCAAAAACGATCCTTTCAGTGAGTCAGGAATCGTACCGATGACCTCGGTACACAGCACATTCGAATGCTCTTCTTGAACGGGCGCGAAGTTACCCTGGAAGTAGTGGACTGACGGCTTTTCAATATCTGAGATGCGCATGGGGCTCCTTTTAAGGTTCAACCATCTTCGAGGTGACACGCAATACGGCGTTCATCCATC
This sequence comes from Pseudomonadales bacterium, assembly GCA_017642855.1. Taxonomy (GTDB): domain Bacteria; phylum Pseudomonadota; class Gammaproteobacteria; order Pseudomonadales; family Azotimanducaceae; genus UBA9659. The sequence continues at coordinate 875,144 of JAEPOO010000002.1, read as the reverse complement.
AGACGTAAATTCGGCGATTCAAATTTACATTGATCCATCACCTGAGGACATCTTGGGTGAAACCTGCATCCGGACGGTGGATTAATCGGTGATGGCACATCGCCGGTTAATACCTGACGTTGTGCTTTTTGATGGGGATCCGCAATCGGTATCGCTGAAATCAGTGACTTGGTATAGGGATGCTTTGGTTCGCGGTAGATTCGATCCCCAATGCTTTCTTCAACAATCCTGCCAAGATACATAATGGCGATTCGATCAGAGATGTGTTTTACCACCGCGAGATCGTGCGCGATAAAGAGGTAAGCCAAATTAAACTCTTTCTGTAGATCAACCAGCAAATTAAGAATCTGACTCTGAATTGAAACATCCAATGCTGAGACAGGCTCATCACAGATCACCAGTTTCGGATTCAGCGCAATGGCTCGTGCGATGCCGATTCTCTGTCGTTGCCCGCCGGAAAATTCAAATGGATAACGACTTGCCGATCGCGCGGGTAAGCCGACGATATCCAGCAACTCAGCCACTCGTTTGGCACGGCTTTGTTTGTCACCTATCTTCTGCACCACAAAGGGCTCCGCGAGAATATCGCCAACGGTGTGTCGCGAGTTCAGGGACTCCATCGGATCCTGAAAGATCATCTGGATATCCTGACGGAACGGCATCAAGGCCTTACCTTTAAGATTGGTAATGTCCTGTCCTTCAAATTCAATGCTGCCGGAGGTCGGTCGATACAGTCGAGAGATACATCGCCCAAGGGTGGACTTACCACAACCAGATTCGCCAACCAGACCAAGGGTTTCACCTGGCTGAATATCAAACGAGACCCCGTCCACCGCGCGATTGAACTTCTGCGCGCGAAGTAAAATGCCTTCTTTCACGGGGAAATGCATATTCAGATCGCGAACCGACAGCAGTGACATCAGCTTAATTCCTTCCAGCGCAGACAGGCCGCATGGTGACCGTCTGAAATCGTCTCAAGCTCGGGCACCCTGCTTTCGCAAACGGCTTCCACGTGAGGGCATCGATTCTGGAATCGGCAGCCGTCGGGAAGATCGAGCAAGCCGGGCACCATGCCTTCAATAACACTGAGTTTCGATTTAGGCGGTGTATCAAGTCTGGGGATCGACGCAAGCAACCCACGCGTGTAGGGATGAGCTGGATGATCAAAAATATCGAAAACGCCGCCTGTCTCAGCGACCTTCCCCGCGTACATCACCACAACGTCATCACAGGTTTCGGCGATCACACCAAGGTCGTGCGTAATCAGCAGAACCGTCATGCCCATGTCTGCCTGCAGCTCAGAGATCAATTCAAGAATCTGAGCCTGAATGGTGACATCCAGCGCCGTCGTTGGCTCATCAGCAATCAATACATCAGGTTTGCAGGCGAGCGCCATGGCAATCACAACCCGCTGGCGCATGCCACCAGAAAGCTGATGCGGATATTCAGTCATCCGGATATCCGGGGAGGGAATGCCAACCCGATCGAGGATCTCAACCCCCTCACGAATGGCCGCATCTGAACTGATGTCCTTGTGCAACAGAATCACTTCCGTGAGCTGGCGACCGATGGTGTGAACGGGATTTAGCGCCGTCATCGGCTCCTGGAATACCATACCGATGCGACCACCGCGGATTCGTTCCATTTCTGGGATCGACAATTGAGTCAAATCGACATCTTCGAGCATCACGCTGCCACCGGCAATCTGACCCATCGGCTGCGGCAACAACCGCATAATGGACAACGCAGTCACGCTTTTGCCGCATCCCGATTCGCCAACGATACCAAGCGTCTTTCCTGCCTCGGCAGAAAAAGACACGTTATCAACCGCACGCACGCGACCTTCGTCGGTATCGAACTCAGTGACAAGGTTGTTGACGGAAAGTAGCGGCATCAGGGTGTTTTGAATTGGTCGTAGTCGTTGATTTCGGGTTCGAAGGTCTTGCCGTCTTTGCGAGCAGCCAGCGTCTCCTCTTTGATGTCTGTATCAATCCAGTGGACAAACAGCTCATCGTATCGTCGTGAGAGCTTGTAGTTGAAACCTTCCGGATATCGCACCCAACGCCAATGACCTACCCGGTACATCGGTTCCACAAACCCTGGCACAAATGACGCGTGATCGTGATGCATCTGCGTCATGGTATGTGCAAGCCTGATCATCTCTTCTTTGTCGTCGGATGCACGGTACTCATTAATCAGCCTGTCCATTTCCGGTATCGCCACAAGTTCCAGATTATTGGTTTGGGTTTTAGGCTTGCGTTCTGGGTTTACAGAGCCGTCTTCGAGGTAAGGCACGTCATAAGCATTGTCTGCGTGGTAGAAGTCCCAGAAACGGGGGTACATCTCCAACCCAACGGCAAAGGCGACAAAATGAATGTCGTGCTTTTTCTCCTGAACTTTCTTCCAGCCCGAGGTGGAGTCCAGCACTTCCAGTCGAAGTTCGAGACCTGCTTTGATGGCCTCCTCCTTCAGAATCGTCAGAATATCTTTGTAGTGCTCGTAACCAGTGGAGAAGGTAAAGGACAGTCGCTGACCTTCTTCATTCACCAGAATGCCATCAGGACCGCGCGCTTTGAACCCGGCTTTAGCGAAGTGTTCCTGAGCTTTCTCGATATCAAAAGATCTGGCGCTCAGTTCAGGATGGGTAAAGACACCATAGCCATCCGATGAAGTTCGCATCCGAACATAGTCACCCCGGAAAAACTTATCGATAACGAGTGACCAGTTCGCTGCGTAGTTGATACCCAAACGAATGTCCTGATTGTCCAGGAGATCCTTTGAGGTGTTGATCCACATACCATAGGTGGGTCGTGGTCGATCGTTATAAAACACGGACTTGTGGATGAACCCGCCTGCGACATCCGCGTCTTCGTTCGGCAGCTTTTCGTACCAGTACTCTGACAACCGCAGGTTGAATTGATCGATATCACCACGCTTGAAAGCTTCGAAGTGCTTGGGCGTATCGCGGATGACTGAAATGTGGAGCTTGTCGGCGTTGTAGCGATAACGCCAATGTTTCTTGTCGGCCGCCCACCAGTCTTTATTCCGCGTCAGCGTTACTGATCGACCCTTTCTCATGTCACTTTCTCGGGCCAGGATGTAGGGCGCGGTCGTCGGTTCAAACTTCCACTGATATCGCTCGACAAAATCGTCGCCTAACTCATAGTAGAAATGCCGTGGCAGTGGACGCAGTTCCAAAACGCGAGCGTCCATGTCGGGCTTTCGCTCAGCGACAGTAATCGAGAAGGTGTGATCGTCGTAAGCCGTGACGTTTGTGTACTGCGTGCTGTACCAGTTGTTGTACCAGGGGGCGACGATGTAGCTGGACTGGTAAAAGAAGAACATGAACATCACGTCTTCTGTTGTAATAGGATGCCCGTCAGACCAAACCGCGTTTTGATCAATCTTGACGTAGACCGTTTTGTTTTCTCTGTCGACAGCCCAGGATTCAGCGATCCCCGGGAAGTACTCAAACTCATCCGGGTGCGGATGCGCAAATCCCATCATCACGTCATCCAGCAGATAAACGCGAAACGAGCCATTGGAGTCAGGACCAGTGGTTCTCAGCGTTCTCGGAAAGTCCTGAATACGAAGGTACTCCGTGCCCCCTTTCTTCGCTTCCGGTGACCCAACTTCCGCCAGATGATCGCCATTTTCCCACGTCAGGTCAGCGGGAATATCAGCCATGGTCTTAAAGCCAAAGAATTCCGGACGCTCCGCGTAGTAGGTTGCCAGCTCTTCGGAGTTGTCGAGAGCTTCATCGACATCGGTTGCGCTTTCTTCTGAAGGTCCGCCGCAGGCAGCCATCAGTAAAAGCGGTAACAGTAGGACGAAATAACTGAGTTTCATAAGCAATCTCATTGATTAACGGTAGATGGTGAATTTCTTCGGATCGAAAGATTCTCGAACAGCTTCACCGACAAACGTGACAACGGTTAACAGAATTACCAGCGTGCCAAAAGCAGAGGTGACGATCCATGGAGCAGTACGCAGGTTCGCGGTACCCTGCTTAAGAAGTTCTCCAAGGCTTGGCGTGGGTGCAGGGAGCCCGAATCCCAGAAAGTCGAGCGCAGTGATCGCCGTAATCGCGGACACCACTGTAAAAGGCATGAAAGTGACGAGCGTCGCCAGGACATTCGGCAGGACGTGACGAAACACAATCCTGAAATCTGAAGCGCCGATCACACGGGCTGCAGCAATATAGTCGCGGGCTTTTTCTTTGTAGGTTTCCGTGCGCATGTAGTAAGTCATGCTGGTCCAGGAAAATAGCACCATAACCGTCAGCAATATCCCTATCCGCGCTTCTATCGAGAGCGTTCCCGGAATCACACTGAACACAATGATCACCATATAAAGAAACGGGATATTCGACCAAATCTCGATGAATCGCTGGAACACCAGATCAAAGGCACCACCAAAATACCCCATCGCACACCCGATCGTAATGCCGATGGCATAGACCGCGAGCATGAAAGCAATAGAAAACCATAGCGCGATGCGTGTGCCGTAAAACAACCTTGCCAGGATGTCCCGGCTGGTCGTGTCAGTACCCAGGAAGTGCCGGTTTTCAAGCGAAGGCGGCCCGGGTTTGAACACACCATCTTGGGCAAGGTTCTCGTAAGGGTCGTAAGGCACAACCGGCATCAGAACCCAATTCTCGGAGCCCTCCGCCTCAAACTTTTTCTGTAGATCCCTGTAATTGACCTCATAGTCATAATCCAGCCCGAAGTCTGTACCAGGATGGAAACTGCCATAAGTCGGGAAGTAAAGATTGCCTTCAAAGCTCACCATCACGGCGCGGCTGTTCACCAGCAATTCGCCAACGGACACGATGATGAGCACGCCTACCAGAAACAGAAAGCTGTAGTAGCCTCGCTTTACCTCGCGGAAGCGGCGAAGGCGTTTCAGCGTCTGAGGATTCAAATTGAACATCTACTGGAACCTGATCCTTGGATCCACCAGCGCCACGAGGATGTCCGAAATGATGTTGCCGATGAGCAACAGCAGGCTGGATAGCAGAACCACACCCATAACCACCGGATAGTCTCTATCCAGAATGGCGGTCAGCCCGAGCAAACCGAAGCCATCGATATCAAAAATCGTCTCAATCAGGAAAGATCCTGATACGAGTAAAACAATGTTTTGACCAAAGGTCGTCGCGATTGGGATCAGCGAATTGCGCAGGGCATGTCCCGTGACAGCACGCCGAAAAGATACACCCTTGGCGATTGCCGTTCGAATGTAGTCAGCGGCGAGGTTATCCATGAGGTGGTTCTTTAGCAGCAGTGTCACCAGGGCGAAACTTCCAATCAGGTAACAGATAAGCGGCAGCACTGAGTGGCTGATCAGATCGAGTGTTTTACCCAGGACGTCTTTATCATAGAACTGAAGACTCACAAACCCCCCCATGGGGAACCATTCCAGCCGGACTGAGAAGTAAAGAAGCAGAAGAGACCCCAACGCATAACCCGGGATGGCGTAACCGACAAAAATCAGTATTGACGTGACATTATCAACGAAGGTCCGGTGTCGAATGGCTTTCAGGACACCTAAGGGTATGCAAACCATATAGGTGATTACCAGGGTCACCAGGCCGTAATAAAGAGATACGGGCATTCGATCCCGAATGACATCCCAGACAGGCTCGTTGTAGCGATAGGACTCGCCCAGATCACCCTGGACAACTTTGCCCAGCCATTCGACGTAGCTTTCAAGCACCGGCTTATCCAGCCCGTAATACTCCTTCAGTTTGTCCAGCTGAGCTTCTGACAGCGCCATATCGGCACCAGCGACCTGACTGCTGGCGCCTGCCGCGCTGAACTGCTGAGATTCCATGATCGCCCGTTCCAGCGGCCCTCCGGGCACCAGCCTCGTGATTGCAAAGACAATGATGGTTACCCCGATCAATGTCGGAACAATCAGCAGAAAACGTCTGATTAAATAGTCGCGCATAAAAGGAAGGTCGATAGAAGCCGGGCATCGTGCCACAAAGGTCCTCCACGATAAAGAGGGCAATTCATGATCTGCATTCGGTCCTCTATTTCCAGTTTGTGTGACTTTTTATTCCCACCGAGTTCGATACACTGAGCCCTTTACCTGAGTCCAATAATATTGAGGGAAAACATGAGGTATGAATCACCCACAACTGCGAAGGCTGCCGTCGACCTTCTATCCAAGGAAAAGGGCAAAGCCTATGTCCTGGCCGGTGGCACAGACCTGCTGGTAAGACTGAGGATGGATATGATCGAACCGGACCTGATGGTCGATATCAAGAACATCCCGGCGATGAATGACATCAAGAAAACACCCAACGGCGGATTCAAGATTGGCGCAGCCGTTTCCGGTGCAAAACTCGGTGCGAACAAAGCCATCAGCAAAGCCTGGCCAGGCGTCGTGGAAGCCACCAATTTAATCGGATCTGATCAGATTCAGGGTCGCTGCACGATGGTCGGCAATCTTTGCAACGCATCGCCCGCCGCAGATAGCGTACCTGCGATGATCGCAGCGGGCGCGAAAGCCAACATTGTCGGCAAGAAAAGGCGAACGGTTCCTGTTGAAGACATCGTGACTGGCCCGGGAAAGACCGCACTGGCTAAAGGTGAGCTGATCGAGGCAATCACACTGCCGAAAAAAGCGCCAAAATCGGGGGACGCCTACCTTCGATTTATTCCACGAACGGAAATGGACATTGCTGTAGTCGGTGCTGCGGTCAGCCTGACGCTCAAAAAGGGCGTTGTCGAAAAAGCGCGTGTGGCACTGGGGGCCGTCGCCGCGACCCCGCTTCTGGTGAAAGAGGCCGCAGACGCCATCATTGGCACCTCTCTCGACGATGAAGCACTCGAAGCACTCGGCGCTGCCTGCTCAGCTGCGTGCAAACCCATCGACGACAAACGCGGTACCGTTGAGTACCGGGTCAAGGTTGCAGGCGTTCTGGCACAGCGTGCCGCGAAAATTGCGTACGAACGAGCAGGAGGTAAGTAATGGCTGGCGTACATGTATCTACAACAGTAAACGGTGATCCCGTTGAATATGTCTGCCCGGCAGATGAGTCTTTGTTGGATGTTCTTAGAGACCGACTCGGGCTCACCGGCGCCAAAGAAGGTTGCGGTACCGGCGATTGCGGCGCCTGCAGCATCACACTGGACGGCCAACTGGTCTGCTCCTGCCTCGTGTTAGGCGCAGAAGCTGAAGGCAAAAAAATCACAACCGTCGAAGGCATGGCTGATGGTGAAAACCTGCACCCGCTTCAAAGACAGTTCATCGATAACGCGGCGCTGCAGTGCGGCATCTGCACACCGGGTTTCCTGGTTGCCGGTAAAGCACTGCTCGACAGAAACCCAGACCCTTCAGTCGAAGAAATTCGCTATGCCCTGGCAGGTAACCTGTGCCGATGCACCGGCTACGACAAGATCGTAAGAGCGGTTCAGGCAGCAGCGAAAGATTTGCAGAAGCAGAAGAAATAGGAGGCCAGTCATGCAACACGATCAAAGTTATACAGGACAGGATTTCAAAGTTGTAGGCTCAAGGCCGAAGCGACCTGACGGCATCGACAAAGTCACGGGTAGAGCGCGATACGGCGCAGATATGAGCGCGCCCGGTCAGCTGGTGGCACTCATGTTGAGATCACCACATGCTCACGCTCGCATCGTCAAGATCGATACGTCCAAGGCGGAAAAGCTGGCCGGTGTCAAAGCAGTTCTGACCGCGGCAGACCTGCCAGACCTTACCAACGGCAATGCCGGTGACTATGCAACACTCGAAAATTGCATGGCACGTGACAGGGCGCTCTATGACGGTCACGCCGTTGCGGCGGTCGCGGCCATCGACAAGTCGACTGCGAAGAAAGCACTCAAACTCATTAAAGTCACCTACGAAAAACTCGATCACGTCACCGATGTGGACGAGGCCCTCAAGCAAGGTGCACCACAAATCCAGCCGGCCTGTGATGGCAACCTGGGCGGCCGATATGAATTCGGTCACGGTGATTGCGAAGCAGGCCTAAAAGAAGCGGATGTCGTCATCGAAAAGAGCTTCAAGACGGGCCAAACGCACCAGGGCTATATCGAACCGCATGCGTGTCTTGCCACAGTCGGGCCCGATGGTTCCGGTGAGCTCTGGGTCACGACACAGGGTCATTTCACCTACCGAAACGTCTGCGCCACCCTGCTGGGTATGGATATCGCGAAACTCAAGGTCACCTCATCTGAGATCGGCGGCGGTTTTGGCGGCAAGACACACGTCTGGATTGAGCCAGTGGCACTGGCGCTCGCGCGCAAGGCGAATCGCCCTGTGAAAATGGTGATGAGCCGTGAGGAAGTCTTCAAAGCTTCAGGACCAACCTGCGCATCTTCCATGGATGTCAAAATCGGTGCTAAGAAAGATGGCACCATCACCTCAGCTTTTATTGAGTGCCGATATTCAGACGGCGCCTTTCCGGGCATCTGGGGCATGCTGGGTGGTATGACGGCCTGGGCCTGTTACGACCTCAAGAACTGTCAGTCGGTGGGTGTCGATGTGCTGGTTAACCGACCCAAAGTTGCGGCCTATCGTGCGCCTTCTGCACCGATGATGGCGTTTGGTGTTGAGAGCACGCTGGATATGCTCGCCAAAGAGCTGGACATGGATCCGGTTCAATTGCGACTGAAGAATGTCGCCCGCGAGGGCACCCAGTCCTCATATGGTCCGGTTTACGGCCCGATTGGTATCGAGCCAACGCTGGAAGCCGTACGTGACCATCCTCATATGAAAGCCAAGCTTGGACCGAACCAGGGTCGTGGCATGGCCTGTGGCTTCTGGTTCAACATCGGCGGACAGACCTGTTCAGACCTGAACATTGGCGTGGACGGTACGGTTAACCTCACCGTTGGCACCATTGACGTTGGTGGTGCTCGTGCCTCTCTGTCGCTCATTGCGGCGGAAGAACTGGGCATCTCTTACGACGATGTGAAAACCACCATTGGTGATACCAATTCACTCGGCCACAACGACACGACGGAAGGCAGTCGCGGTACGTTCTCTTCTGGTATGGCGACCATCTTCGCCGCACGTGAAGCCATTGAAGTGATGAAGAGTCGAGCGGCACAGATGTGGGATATCCCGATTGAAGCCGTGTCCTGGGAAAATGGTCACGCCGTGGCGACAGGCGCAGAGCACGGCAATTTGCCGCCCCTGTCTCTGAAAGAAATTGCCGCGGAGTCGCCGACGACAGGCGGCCCGATTGCAGGGCACCATGAAGTCACGGCGGATGGTTCGGGTGTGTCTTTCGCCTCTCACATTGTTGATGTTGAGGTAGATCCCGAAACCGGTCGCACCCAGGTTCTCCGATACACGGTCGTGCAGGATGCCGGTAAAGCGATCCACCCGGATTATGTGGAAGGCCAGTTCCAGGGCGGTGCCGCTCAAGGAATTGGCTGGGCGCTGAACGAAGAGTACATCTATGGCGAAGATGGCTGTCTTCAGAATCCAGGCTTCCTCGACTACCGCATTCCGGTCTGTTCGGATCTGCCGTTTATCGACACCAAGATCCTTGAGATTCCTAACCCGAACCACCCTTACGGCATTCGCGGTGTGGGTGAAACATCAATCGTTCCACCGCTGGCTGCCATCGGAAACGCCGTTTCCAATGCAGCCGGGGTTCGAATGGACCAGGTGCCGATGTCACCACCCAGGATTCTAAAAGCGCTGGAGCAAGCGTAACCACGATGCAGGTAGGTCTTTCCGGCCCCTTGCGGGCGGCAGCGAATGGCGAGGCTTCTATCCACATAGAAGCCGAAACCATTCGCGAGCTGCTGAATCGTTTACTGGAACGCTACCCCGCCATGAAACAACACATGGAGATCGGCATCGCCGTATCCATTGATGGCGCCATCTATCGGGACAACTGGACCACCAAGATTCCTGAAGGTGCGGATGTCTATCTGTTGCCAAGAATAGCCGGCGGCTGATCACACGGTATACTGCGCTTCCCATCATCAGTTATCGGAAGCACAGTGTTAGCTACCCAAACCGCCCAGTCGGTCATTGACCACGGCCTATCTCTCGGCGCCGACTTCGCCGAAATCTTTGTTGAGAAAAGTCAGTCCAGCAACGTCAGCACGTTAAGAGAACGAGTTCAGTCTGTTGAATCCGGCATCGACTTCGGTATTGGTCTTCGACTCGTATACGGCACCAAGGTGCTGTACGGATACACGAACAACACCCGTGCAGACGACATGATGAGAATTCTCTCAGACCTGGCTGCGCGAGATCTTCGAGACCCGAGGGTTAACATGACCGCGTTCGATTATCGCGATGCGCCAAATCGCCACCCCCTGAAAAAGATGTTGTCGGATGATCCCGCGATTGAAAGCCGGGTGGCTTACCTGCTGAAAGCAGACGCTGCGGCCAGAGCAGCGAGCAATCTCATCTCCCAGACACGCGGTATGTGTCGTGAAGTAGAACAACGGATTGAGATTTTTAACAGTGAAGGACTCCACACAGAAGATACCCGTCACTATGTGCGTGCCACCATGACGTCCATTGCATCCGATGGCGCTGAGCAGGCAACCGGCATGCAGAGCAACGGCGGCATGATCGGCTGGGAGATTGTCGATAATCTGGACGCAGAAGAGACTGGCACAGAAGCCTCAAGGCAAGCCATTGTGAACCTGGGAGCGAAGCCCTGCCCTTCAGGTCGAATGCCCGTTGTCATCGGAAATGGTTTTGGCGGCGTGATCTTCCATGAGGCTTGTGGTCACCTGCTGGAAACCACATCCGTTGCCAAGAAAGCATCGGTGTTCCACGACAAGCTGGGCGAGATGATCGCTAACCCTGCCGTGAGCGCATCCGACGATGGCACCATAACCAACGAATGGGGCTCATTGAATATCGATGATGAAGGCATGGATACACAGCGAACCCAGCTGATCAAAGACGGCAAGCTGGTCAGCTTTCTCGTTGATCGTATTGGATCAGAGCAGACAGGCTATCAGCGCACTGGATCTGGTCGTCGAGAGTCTTATAAGTTCGCGCCCGCATCACGCATGCGAAACACCTTCATCGAACCTGGCAACGCTGAGTTCGATGACATGATTGGCTCCATTGATCAGGGTATTTACGCAGCCCAGATGGGCGGCGGCTCTGTGCAGCCGGGTACCGGGGAATTCAATTTTGCCGTGCGAGAAGGCTATTACGTCGAAGATGGAAAAATTCAGTATCCAGTCAAAGCCGCGACTCTGATCAGCACCGGCCCTGCTGTGTTGAAAGAAATTTCCATGGTCGGTGGTGACTTCTCTCTTGAGTGCGGCATGTGTGGTTCCATATCGGGCACCATTCCTGCGGCGGTCGGACAGGCAACACTCAAAGTCGACGATATTCTGGTGGGAGGTAACGCATGACTGTTGAATCCCATGCAGAACAGGTCCTTTCCCTGGTGACCAAAGCAGGTGCAAAAGGCGACCTGATTGTTGACCAGGGCAACGCAATCTCCCTCAAGGCGCGCGATGGTGAACTGGAAGAACATAAGGTCACGTCGAGCCGTATCTTCGGTCTTCGCGTGATTAAAGATGACAAGGTCGGCACGGCATACAGTGAGGCGGCAGACGCCGACTCTCTGAGTTCATTGGTTGAGCAGGCCTTAACCAACGCCGGTTACGCTGCCCCGGAAGTGCATGAAAAAATTCTGGCGAACGACGCACAGCTTTCTACGGATGATTCCATCCTCTGCCCGGAAGAACCCGCGACAACGGAAGACAGAATTCAGATGGCCCTGGCGCTTGAGCGTGAGCTCGCCGGAAAGGAGCGCGTAAAAAATGTGCCTTACAACGGCGTTCAGGATGGCGTTGGTGAAAGGCACGTCTTTTCAACAGCGGGACTCCATGCGGCCACTAAAAGCCGGTCCTGCTCGGCGTTTGCCTACGCACTGATTGAAGAAGGCGAAAAGAACGCGATGGAAGGGTCAGGACAGGTCGCCCGTCTCTTCTCAGAGCTGGATCGGTCTTCTCTGATCGAAAAGGTGTATCAGGACGCCATCGATATTCTGGACGGCGAGCCTGTGCCCAGCGGGCATTACGACGTGATCTTCGATAAAGAGATGCAGGTGTCCCTGTTCGGAGTGTTCAACGTGATGTTTTCTGGCAAGTCCGCAAAGGATGGTATCAACCCGATGCGTGACAAAGTCGGTGAGACGATCGCTGATGCCAGGCTGTCTATTATGGATCGACCGGATAACACAAACGGGTTCGGTTACAGCCTGTTCGATGATGAGGGCACACCGGCTGCGGCCACTGAACTCGTGAAAGAGGGCAAGCTGACCACACTCATTCACAACAGCATGACAGCCTCCCACTTTGACACGCAATCTACGGGTCATGCGACGCGGGGACCACGCTCAACCCTGGGCGTTGGATTGCACCAGCTTGAGATGGCACCCGGTGATGCGGACGATACACAGCTGCACCAAGGCAAGTATCTGACGCTGACTGAACTCACCGGCATGCACTCAGGTGCCAATGCCATCTCTGGAGAATTCAGTTTCGGTGCTTCCGGCTTTCTGTGCGAGGACGGACAGCGTATTCAGCCCGTACGGAATATCACCGTCGCCGGTAACTTCTACCACATGCTGAAGAACATCGGTCTCATCGGGCAAACTCAGCATTGGAACTGGCAGAAATCAGCATTGATGCCTGCTATCCGATTTTCGGATATCGCGATTTCCGGTTAAGTGAACCTACCCGACCTGCCCATCAATGACGTTCTGGGCGACATCAAGTCCACACTTGACGGTGAGCTGAGCCTCATCATCGAGGCGCCGCCCGGTGCGGGAAAAACGACCCAGGTGCCGCTCGCTCTGATGGATGAAGACTGGCTGGGCTACAACAGGATCATCATGCTGGAGCCTCGTCGATTAGCCGCAAAAACTGCGGCCCATCGAATGGCTTCCATCATTGGCGAGTCTCCAGGTCAGACCATTGGCTATCGCATGCGACATGAGACACGGGTCAGCGACTACACAAAAGTGGAGGTGGTCACGGAAGGTGTCTTCAGTCGGATGTTGCAGAGCGACCCTTCACTGGAGGGTATCGGTCTCGTCATCTTCGATGAGTTCCACGAACGGAACCTCGACAGCGACATCGCGCTGTCGGTTTGCCTGAAGATGCGCGAGATATTCCGCAACGAGGATCCATTGCGCCTCATCGCCATGTCCGCCACTCTGGACAGTCAAAAGCTAAACAGCGTCATGCAGGCACCGGTCATCCGCAGCGATGGTCGAATGCATCCAGTTGACATCATTTACGGCAGAGCAAGCCAACCTCGCGACAGGACGGTTGATCGTATCGTTGAAACAACGCTGCAGGCGATCAAAGATAATCCCGACAGCAGCCTGCTGGTGTTTCTTCCCGGCCAGGGAGAAATTCGCCAAACCTTCGACCGATTGAGTGAGAAGCTAAGCTCATCGAGCAACATCCACCCCCTTTACGGCAACTTGTCTCTCGCGGAACAGCAGGCCGCGATAGAACCTGCAGTGAACGGACGAAAGATTGTCCTTGCCACCAACATTGCCGAGACCAGTCTGACCATCGAAGGCATCAATGTCGTTATTGATTCTGGGCTGGCGAGGGAACCCTCTTTTGACCCCGGTACCGGGATGAGTCGACTGCAAACCGTCAAAATATCGGCAGGGTCATCGACCCAGCGGGCCGGACGCGCTGGTCGACTTGAACCAGGTCGTTGTTACAGGCTCTGGTCATCACAACAGCAGGACCAACTCGCCCCTCATACCACACCCGAAGTGCACAAAGCGGACCTGGCAGGTATGGCATTGCAACTGTTTCAGTGGGGATTCCAATCTCCGGATGAACTGACTTTTATTGACGCGCCAAAGGCAGGTAACTGGGAACAAGCGGTGTCATTGCTGAATGCTCTCGGCGCACTCAGGCAGGACCTCGTCTCGTTGAGCGAGCACGGTGAGGCGATGGCTTCAGTACCGGCACACCCTCGTTTAGCGCACCTGCTGATTAAAGGTGCTGAGGCGGGCAATATCGGGAAAGCCGCACTGCTCGCCGCGCTATTAAGTGATCGTAATCCCCTCGCCCAGGAAAACCCTGACATTACGACGCACCTGGAGATCCTGAGCGGTGAGAGATCCTGCCCCCACCAACATCGCGGCTGGTTGCAGCGAACGCGGAACCAAGCGAGACAGTTTGCAGACAACGTAAAGCCTATCGCACGAACCAGCATTCTTCCGGAAGATGAAATCGCCGGTTACCTGCTTGCCTGTGCTTACCCAGATCGTATCGCCCGACGGCGCCACAAAGGTGGTTACCAGTTAGCCAACGGTCGCAGTGTCTCGTTCGCTGAAAAACAATCGCTGGATAAACACACCTGGCTGGCGATCGCTGAAGTCAGTGGCATGGCGCGAAGTCGTGGCGATGTCATCCGAACCGCAGCGCCGCTCAAGGCAAAGCTGTTCGAGGGAATCCTGTCATCACAAGTGACCCACAAGACACTGCTGAACTGGGACAAGAAGGCAGACAGATTCATTGCTGAGAAAAGACAGCAGGTCGGCCAGCTTATCCTGTCAAAGACACCTCTCGAGAACGTCGCCCCAGAGGAACGGATCGCCGCGATCATCAACTACATACGCGAAGCAGGTCCAAGTTTGCTGCCCTTCTCACGCGAGGTGAAACACTGGCAAACCAGGGTATCGCTGGCAAGGACACTCGATGACTCGCTACCTGAGCAATCAGAAGAGGCACTCATGCAATCCCTCGATGATTGGTTGGCACCTTACTTATCGGATGTGGCTCGACTCAGTGATCTGGGCAAAATCGATCTTGTATCCATTCTCAAAAATCACCTGAGCTGGGAGCAGCAACAGCAGATCGACAAGCTGACGCCAACAGAAATCAATGTGCCATCAGGCAATAAAGTGAAAATCGATTACTCTCAGAGCCCACCGGTACTCGCTACGAAACTGCAAACCATGTTCGGATGCACCACCACACCCACCATCATGAATGGCAAGCTACCTCTCATGATTCACCTTTTATCCCCTGCAGGTCGACCTTTGCAGGTGACTCAGTCTCTCGAATCATTTTGGCGGGATGTCTACCCGGAAGTCAGAAAAGAAATGAAGGGCCGTTATCCGAAACATCCCTGGCCAGAGGATCCACTCGGCGCCACACCGACGATTCGAACAGGAAAATAAGAGCACCTGATCAGGCAATCGAGACGACGAGGAAACATCGGGTTTCCCGCCCGAGCTCCAGGTTCACTTCATCATCAACCTCAGCACCCATGAGCAACTTACCCAACGGCGCAGCTGGTGTAATAATTTGAATCGAACGACTCCCATGACTGATCTTGAATCCCCCTGCACTTGGTGCCAGGAAAACAAACGTGGTCTCGCCACTATGGTCCTCCAGTTCTATCAGCGCGCCCAGCTCAACTTTGTTGGATTCTTTTGTCTGCAATTCCTCGAAGGTTCGGATGTCTTTTTCAAGCTGCAGGATACGATCCGATTGGCCGTGTGCCAGATACGCAGCTTCGAGGCCCAGCGTGTCGTATTTGTTCTCCGCGACATTTTCACTATCTGTCGCCGTCGCTTTAGCGGCATCTGCTGCCTGAGCGGCTTTATCACGCGCCTCTCTTAACTCTGAAACAATCGCGTTGATAAGTGCGCGCTTATTCAACATCAAACAAGGCTATCCATCCGCTGGAACTGAAGAGAAGATCGTTTTTAGCGTTTCCAGTGGCAGTTTTGGACGTCTATCAAAGTGCAGCAAACCATTGATCTCTTGTTGAACATCGGTCAATTGGGTCCAAACAAAACCCTGCAAAACTGTCTCAGCGCCAATCATTGCAGCAGTGCTTCGAATTCGTTCTTCAAGGTCAGCTTCACTTTGGGGCAAATCGCCATAGCTAAAATCATCATCACTATAGCGACCAAATCCAATACCACCGCACTCTGTCAGCAGGATTGGTAACCCAAACACCTCCGCCCCTGGTAAGGCACCGACTCGGTCATGGCCATCACTGGCACCGGTGACCGATGCCGTCGGGTCTTTTACCAATTGCGCGAGTTTCTCCGCAAGGCTGAGGCCTGCCTGATACAGGTGCAAAGTCCAGAGGTCACCAGAGGAATACTCCCAGCCGTCATTTCCCACAACCGGTCGGCTCGGGTCCAGCGCCTTTGTCAGCGAGGCGATACCATCAACAAACGAACGCTGCTCGGGTCGCTGAGATTGATGCCACACTCCCCAGGATTCATTAAAGGGCACCCAGGCAATGACCGAAGGATGCGCACGATCTCGCTTCATAAGATCAATCCATTCCGTGGTCAACGTCTCAATGAGCTCTGTAGAGAAAATCTTTCCAGACGGCATCTCAGCCCAAACCATCAACCCAAGCCTGTCCGCCCAATAAAGGTAGCGAGGGTCCTCTGCCTTTTGGTGTTTTCGTGCGCAGTTGAAACCCATTGCGAGGGTCAACTCTACATCTGCACGAAGTGCTTCATCCGTCAGTGGCGTATACCAACCGTCTGGAAAGTAACCCTGATCGAGAACGCCCCTCAGATACAACTTCTCACCGTTAAGCCTGAGCTCCCCTGCAACAACCTCTATTTCCCGAAGAGCCAGATAGCTGCGCACCTCATCAGTTTGAGATGTCTTATCATTGAAGAGCCTGAGCTTAATATCATAAAGATTCGGTGAATCAGGTGACCAGAGATCGCCGTCATCGATTGTGAAATTCAGCCTTACCTCACTGCGAAGTCCAGCATCTGCGCGTGCCTCAGCAACAGGCAAACCCTCCCGACTTATCTCTGCAGTAAGCGTTCCTTCGATCTGATTCGAGAAACAAACTGTAAAAGTAAGTTCGCCTGACGAGTGAGAGAAATTCAGCGCCGTCGATTCGATGGAAACTGACGGTAATGGCTCGAGCCAAACCGTCTGCCAGATACCTGTCACGCTGTCGTAGTCGATCGGCCACCGTGTGGTGCCTGCTTGTTTGCCCCGTGGTTGAGTCCACGACAGGGAATCCTCAACACGAATGGTGAGATTATTATTGCCCGGTCTTAGCGCGTGTTGGATATCAAACGAAAACGGCGCATAACCGCCACGGTGCTGACCAACCTCCAAACCATTTACAAAGACTCGAGTCCAGTGATCACAGGCGCCAATACGCAGCACAATCCTGTCTTTCCAGTCACTGGGTAGTTGGAATTCTTTTTGGTACCAGACAACAGATGAAGGCTCTGTTTCGTTAACACCGCTCGCTTCTGATTCAACTGGAAACGGGACAACGATTTTCGAGAATTCATCCCAAAGTGACCCAAACCATCTGCTGGTCAGACCCTGATCTTTCGGGTCTGCTCGAAAGCGCCAGGTGCCATTCAGGTTAAGCCACTTTTCTCGGACGAGAAGAGGCCGGGGGTACTCAGGTCGCGGTATTCGACTCACGTACATTTCCTTCGATCATAAGAATTTAGATTCTGAAACCCGGACCACATTCAATCAGTAACTGTCCTTCAAGCGCCGCGACGCGATGAATGTGCACCTCCTGATATGCTTCGTCGCGAAACATATCCAGCATGACCTGGGTTGATGGGTATTCAATCAACATAGCCGCATCCCACTCGCCTTCCCCTTCACCGATTAGAAACCCTCGAGCATCACCTGAATAAAGCACCCGGCATCCTTTCGGTTCCATGACCCGGCGAAAGCCAGCAGCATAGAGTTCGTAAGCTTGCTGTCCGGAGAGGTCAGCGCTGTGAGCTTCTTCGTAGTGAGCGACGTCCTTAAACTTCAGCAGGTTCAGCATCTGGATAGGCTCACCGGTTGCCCTGTCCCGGAATGCCCGAACCTGATCACTCGTAGGCTGAAGTGCATTCTTCGTCATATTAATCCGGCAGGCCAAGTACGCGTTTGCTGATGATGTTCATCTGAACTTCATTGGTACCGCCATAAATCGTCACCGCACGGTCACGCAGCCAGCTTCGAGTGGCTTCAGCTTCATCCTCTGAAAAGCCATTACCATCCCAACCGATACCGGAGAAACCCCGCAATTCTGATTTCAAAGACGAAGCCTCTTTGGCAATCGTAGAACCGACCAGCTTGAATATCGATGTGGTTGCGCCTGGCGCTTTACCCGACTTACTTTCATCCGCGACGCGCTGAATGGTCAGCTGCAGAGACTTCTCTAACATCGTTTGTTTGGTGATTTTTTCACGCACTGCGGTGTCCGCAACACGTCCGTTGTCTTCACCATAATATTCTTTCGCGATCTTGGCGTAGGGATTTACGGGTTTACCCTTCTTCTTCGTGCGCACCGATGAGGCCGAGCGCTCGTACTGCAACAAACGTTTTCCAACGGTCCATCCTTTGTTGAGCTCGCCCACCAAATCATCACGCCGTGCAGTGGCATTATCGAAAAAGGTTTCGCAAAACGGCGACGAACCTGAAATCAACTGGATTGGCTTAACCGTGACCCCAGGCTGATCCATTTCTAACAGAACAAAACTGATACCGTCATGTTTCGGCGCGCCCGAATCGGTTCTTACCAGCGCGAACATCCAATGAGCATGGTTAGCTCCAGTAGTCCAAATCTTCTGACCGTTTAGTACAAAGTGATCACCTTCCAGAACGGCCTTGGTCTGCAGTCCAGCGAGGTCAGAACCAGCACCAGGTTCGCTATACCCCTGGCACCAGCGAACCTCGCCGGAAACAATCTTTGGTAAGTGGCGCTGCTTTTGCTCCTCGGTGCCAAACTCAAGCAGAGTTGGGCCAATCATAGCGAGGCCCATGCCCACGGACGGCGGTAACGCCTTCAATGCCGCCATTTCTTCCTGCAGCACCCGGTTTTCTTCAAAGCTCAGCCCGCCGCCACCATATTCTTTGGGCCACATCGGGGCTGTCCAGCCGCGTGACGCCATGTGTTTCAGCCAGAGTCTTGCGTCGTCGTTGTCATACATTTCGAAAGCTTCTTCAAAATGAACAACCTTGTTGCGCATAGACTGCGGGCAGTGGGTATCAATAAATTCACGTGCTTCAGCACGAAACGCGTCCAGGCTCATAAATACTCCCCTGTGCTTCTCAAACTCAAAAAGGACTCAATGCTATCTTGCCAGAGCCGCCAAGTGGCAAGTTGCGCCAAGCTTACCAGAATAGACGAATTACGCTCTGGGTATGTAGGCCAAATTCTGATGCCAGAAGTCGACAACATAGTTGATACGCGCACGGAGCAGTTCACGGTACTCAGGCAAGTCACTAAGGTGCACCCACCGACACTCGATAATACCTTCTTCAACCTGGGGATTCGTATCGTCGTCATCGCCGTCGTAATCCATCAGGTACCAGTGAGTCTTTTTCAGGCAATCGATTTTCTGATGGCTGGTGGTATGAAAAGTTGAAACCAGCTTCCCTCGGATCTCGAGCTTATCGGCACGTAATCCGGTTTCTTCTTCTACTTCACGAAGCGCGGAAATTTCAGGGCACTGGGAGTCTTCGATTCTGCCTTTGGGCATGTCCCATTTACCGCGTTTGAACATCAATAATATGTGGTGACTCTTGTTGCAAACCAGGCCACCTGCCGACTCTAGGACAGGCAGATCGATGGTTTTTTGAGGGTGAATTTCTTATTCGAGGCAGTCGATCGCTTGTCACTCATCCAGATTTACATCGTGCTGTTCCTGATCCTTCAATTCTTTCAATACAGCCAGTTGCTGTAAAGTTTAACCTCGGAATTTTACACCGCCAACCTTAATGGAATGGGTTTTGGTGATGTCTTCGCCCGTCAGAGGCTCAAAGGAATTATTCCCAAGCAATCTAACGAAATACAACATAGAGGTCAGTCTGGCTTCCTTCTTGTTATTGGCGTTGACCACAACCCAAGGTGAAATATCTGAAGACGTGTGGCCGAACATCTGCTCCTTATTTTGAGTAAATATCTCCCATTTCTTCCTGGCTTTCAGATCGTTGTCAGAAAATTTCCAGAATGTCAGCGGCGAATTCAGACGCTCTTCGAAGCGTATCAGCTGCGTGTCCGAATCAATGGACAGATAAAACTTGACCAGGAGAATCCCCGAGTCGATTAGATTGTGTTCCCAATCGAGTACTTTTTTCATGAAGTAGTTGTATTACTTCCTGCTGCAATAACCCATAGTCGGTTCTATCAGTGCTCGGCTGTACCAGGAGCGATCAAAGAAAACGAGTTCGCCTAGCTTGGGAAACTTCTTTTCGTAGCGTCGAAACCAATACTTGGATTCTTTTCCCGACGGAATTCCAAGTGCTTCTGTTCGAAAGTGAGCAGGTATGATGTTTTCGGTGAAGCGCTTTATGGTTGAGCCTTTGCCAGCCGCATCCCTTCCTTCAAACAGAATAATCAACCTTCTATCCTGGCTGATGATTTTCTGTTGAATCTTGAGAATTTCGACCTGAAGCCGACGCTTTTCTATTTGGTAGTCTTCTTGGGATACGCCTTCGTAGGGCGTTTCGATAACCTTGATCTTCCGAGCTTTCATTCACCAATCACATCTTGTGAAAAAAGGGAATAATGGCAAAGCCAAATGGATCACGGTATCTGGACAGGATTAAGCTTTGGTAAACAGATTATGTAGTTTCTGCAAGCGAGCGAAGATGAAATTAGTCGAGAAACCGCTCCCTGACTGCGTCGAAGTGATCATTGGTCACTCCAGCCTGACGAAGATATTCCATTGCGCCGCCATACTGCGACTCCAGTCCATCAAGAAAAACCGACATGGCTGTCTCTGGCACTCCGGCCAGAACCCATAGTTGTTCCCGGGTGATGTCGTCTGGCAAACCAATCGTAGATTCCACGAAATCCACTTGTCGAACCACATCCCGGTTCGTCAGCAGGTAGTCAGCTTCAATAATTTTTCGATCCACGCCCAGAGCTGAGAGTAAAAACGCCGTGGAGACCCCTGTCCTGTCTTTACCCGCGGTGCAATGAATCACCAGCGCATCGCTTCTTTGTTCAGCCAGAATGTCAAAGAGCGTGAGCCAGGTTTCAGGTCCGAAGGATAGATAACCAAGATATCGTTCACCTGAGATTCCGGTGTCACCGACCAATAAGCTTAGCTTTTCCCTGCCGCCTTCCGGGATCACCGGAAGATGGTGGTAGTCCGCGCCCATCTCTGGCAAAGGTCCACGACCCTGATCTGAGATTTCCTCATTACCACGCAGGTCTATCTGCGCACCAACGTTGAGTTGGGAGAGTCGCTGCAAATCCGCTTCACTCATCCGATCCTGGCGACCGGCACGAAAGTAACGACCCCACTTAACGCGTCGACCATCCTCCGTCAGGTATCCACCTATGTCACGAAAATTGAAACAGCCATCAAAGTCATGGTGGCGCTCTTCGAAATCTTCAATCATACAATCGCCTCAACGCGTTCTATCAGATCCAATTGGTCAATCAGGTCAGACGCATAGTCCAACCTGTCGGAATCGATCACCATGACGTCGCTCATCGTATAGTTCTCGATCCACTTATCATAAAGCCGCTGAAGACGACGCAGGTATGCTGGGTCGATATCCTGCTCCATTTCTCGGCCTCGCATACGGATTCTTTTGCGCAGTGTTCGCATGCCGCAGCGAACGTAAATCAACAAATCAGGTGCATGAATCGCATCCAGTATCGCACCATAAAGGTCCTGGTAAGTCGCCCAGTCTCTTTTGTCTATATGACCCATGCGGTGCAATGCGGTGGCGAATATCTCCGCATCTTCAAAGATCGTTCTGTCCAGGGCGACAACGCCGGGCGCCTGGTCCAGCGCCTGATGAAGCTTAAATTTGTTCGCCAGGAAATAGAGCTGCGAGTGAAATGCCCAGGCACTCATATCCTCATAAAAACTAGGCAGGTATGGGTTGGTCGCATTCGGCTCGTAAAACGGCTGTATCTCGAAATTATTGGCCAGAAACTCCAAGAGGGTAGATTTACCACTGCCAATGTTGCCTGCGATTGCGATCGACTTTTTCATCGAGAGGCATTGTGCATGAAAAGCACAAAGAAGTGCGCGGTTTCGGTTGTGATTGATGTTACGTAAACTTTATCTCATGAACATTAATCGCCTGTTGTTGGTTTGCAGCCTGTTGTTAGCCGGGTGTGTCAGCACAGAATCCGACGAAGACCTTCGCGAAGTCACCATCCTCTATACCAATGACGAACATGGTTGGATGGAAGGTATGAAATCCGGCCAGTCCGCAGCCAGCCTCTTTGATGTCTGGGAGAAAAAAGAAGGTTACAGCCCCGACGGTCCTTTTTTGATTCTGAGTGGCGGCGACAACTGGACCGGTCCTGCAATCTCCACATGGACTCAGGGAAAAAGCATGATCGAGGTCATGAACGCCATGCAGTACGACGCCAGTGCCGTCGGCAATCACGAATTCGATTTCGGTCTCGACGTGTTTAAAGCCCGGGCAGAGGAAGCAGACTTTCCTTACTTAAGTGCCAATACACGCTGGCGGCGCAACGGCGAGACACCCACCGACATTGGGATTCTGCCCTACAGCATCACGATGGTGAATGACCTTCGCATCGGTATCATCGGTCTAACAACACGCGAAACACCAATCGCTACTCATCCCGCACATGTTCGAGACCTGGAGTTCATCGCCTTGGAGCGTGCGGTTCGCCAGACACTGCCGGAAGTTGAGGCAGCGGGTACAGATCTTGTCGTGATCATTGCACACGTTTGTGTTGACCCTCTGACGCAACTGATCAGGGCAACTGCGGACCTCAACATCGCGCTCATGGGCGCAGGTCACTGCAACGAACTGATCGCAGAAAACATTGAAGACACCGTGCTGCTTGGTGGCGGTTATCACTATGAGGCCTACGCCAAAGCTACCTTTACTGTGAATAAAGAAACCAAAGAAATCGTGAAGCGAAAATTTTCCACCCAGGAGAACCGCTTCGATACAGAAAATGCCGGTATCTCTGCACTGATCGCACGTTGGGCCAGTCAAACCCAGGCACTTTTGGCGGAGCCCCTTGCCTACAGCAATAGAGCCCTAGGTCGATACAGCAAAGCGCTGCAACAGCTCATCATTGATAGCTGGCTGCTCGCTGACCCGACGGCTGACGTCGCCATCACCAATGCCGGCGGCATACGCATTGATCTTCCTAAAGGACCCATTGATCTGGGCACCATCGTTGCACTCATGCCGTTCGACAACAGCATCCTGGCGTTGGAGCTGGACGCTCAGAGTATTCGTACGGCATTGGATTCAGGCCATGAACCGGTCGTCGCCGGACTTGAGAAACGCAGGGGCCAATGGGTGTTTACCAACAATGGTGAGCCATTGGATGAGAGCCGCAGCTACCGCGTGCTCGTTAACAGTTTCATGTATGCCGGTGGAGATGGTTACTGGCCCCTTTCCAAGGGTGATCCAGATGCCTTTGATACCGGTATCAACTACCGCCAACCCTTCCAAGACTGGCTCGAAGCACAGGGATCATCTGAACAGAATCCCCTGCGCTTATAAGCCGCCAGTTTTCGCTACGGAATGTAATGAATCGGTGAAGACCAGGCCCGCTCCTGAAGCGTTTTGGCGAGGTCATCACGAGGCGTTACGCCGGCTCGAATGGCATCCCAGGTGGACCAACGACAGGTTGGGTTTTCCAACACACGGGCGTAGTAAAAAGATCGCTGCTCAGGATCAAAATCCGGATCCTGCCAATGCGCGGACAACGTCATGCTGCCGGTTTCCGCATTAATCGAGCAATCCGATAGATCTACTTTTGCACCGTTCACCGGACATCGGTTGGTTTTCGAATTAACCGACGCACCGTTTGCACAGGCAACATCGATGACCTCTTCCTGGGTATTACCGTCATCGTCAATCCAGCCTTTAATAACCTGAACTCGCTGCAACGGCGCACCCATTGGATCCGCTGTGGCCATAAAGAGGAAACCAGGTGATCCATTTGCACTCTCATCCGCCAAGACATTGCCACCCATAGTGACACCCCTCGCATACGCTTGTTCAATGCCATCCTCGGCTGTTAACAGGCTTTCATCTAGACCGTGTCCGGCAAAGAATCTTAACTGGATACGAGGACCTGAGGTCGCAAACACTTCTTTACGACGGAACGCACTGTAGATGGACTCCCGCGTGTTCTCTTCTGCCCAGGCAACGGCCAAGCCTGAGGCACCAAAGGTGATGGTCGCACCACTCAGATAGATATCACCATTGACCTTGGCAAACGCCGCTCTGCCTCGTGGTGATGAACTGAATGCATTGGAAGCCTCAGAATAATAATAGAGCAGATTACCCAAGGTGCCCTGCGGAACAGAGCCACGTTGCTCTGCCGTTGCCGACACCAGCCCAAGTTTTGAGCTGAAATTCGATTCGTCATTTTGACTTGCCGCGGTATGCGTATCGCTTGCACCAATAAACCCAAATTGAAAAGGATTGCCCCTATCTTTCTGCTCAAGCGACAGGCCGTTAAGCAAAGCTTCTCTGGCATAGGACCCTTCAATTTTTGACAAAGCGTTGGTCGCCACCCTGTAGGGCATGATCTCGAATCCTGAGAACTCATCTCGTGAAGACAGCGTTGGATGTGTTTCAGAAGTTCCCTTGATCTGCGTGAGCTCTATGATGGGCTCATTCCGCATACGCTGCTTTGCATAGTCTTGATCAAGTGGCTCTTCATCCCAAGTTGTCGTCTGAAACATACGACCATTGGAGCCGTTCGAGTTATGGGGAATCGCAAGGCTCTCAACACCTTTCGCTCGAAGGTCATCCATCCACTGCCACAAATCTTCAGGATTCACAGAATGAAAGCGAGAGAATGGTTCCCGTGGCAGCAAACTGGCACCCTCAAAAATAACGTTTCGATGCAGGTTCCCCATGTCAGCAGCCGACGACGTGTATTCGTAGCCAACAAAGGTTGTGAATTCGCCAGGCCTGTAGAACTGTTCCGCTGCATCAACGGTATCTGTCCAGGCGGTCCTCACAACACCGAGCACTTCTTGCCTATCCAGTTCGCCCGAGTTAACGCCGGTTACCGCCCTTGGGAGAAAGTCAGCGAAAGTTTGAAGGCGCTTCAGAATACTGAGCCAATCTGACCCCGAATTTTCTGGGCTATTCAATTCATGATAAGGCTGAGAAAACTCATTTTTAGAGAATTCAGTGTCAGTCTCTGCAGCTGCTTTCGCGACACCCAAAAACATAGCGTGGTCGGTTACCGCATAGAAATCCATGGGGCGAGACAACTGCATATCAAAACCTGCGGCATTCTTGATGGGTTCACCGGTGGCAAAGCGATACGCATCATAAGGCGTGGCCAAAGTTCCGAATGCGTAGGCGTCAAACGAATATTCTGTGTGTACGTGAAGATCACCATAGTAAGCGGTACGTTCGTTGAAACTGCTCGCGAGGGAACGCTCTACGTATTGCCGAGCCGGAGCATCCCTGCTCATCAGTTCGGTTTCTGTTTCAAAGACTTTGGAAGCCCAAACACCAGCTTGTGCCTGCTCTTCGAGCAGCATATCTGCACGCCCTGTCTCCTCTATAACACTGGAATTTTCATGAGCATTGGCTGAGGCACTGATCACATCACTGGATGGCGCCAATTCATCATCTGCACAGGATGAAAGTAACAAACTCAGGGTGACCAGCAGGCATGGGGATACCAACGTGTTGGACTTGAACATGATGAGACTCATTTTTCTTATTATTAGAGATAATACCGTTTCTTATAGTGACTGATTTGCCACACTAAATCGAATTTCAGAATTTCGCGGCGGAAGCTGCATGACACGGGTGCAATGGGTGCTACTTCAGCTCACCAATTCCCCAGTTGATGCCGCGACGCAGAAGTTCATAGTAGACCGGCGAGTTCCAGGAACCTCTCATTGCAGGTACCACATCCGCCAATGGCTTCATGTCGTGCTTACCAGTACAGTGACCAAGAGACAAATAAAGCACTTCGCCATCGCCCCATTTATGCAGATACATCTGGGGCTGGGCATCTCTGTCAGTGCCATATTCAGACTGAACATAGCCGGTCGAAGGCATCGTGTATGAAGCTTCCAACAATACTGTCTGATCACCTCTTGGTTCGCAGTAATAGGGTTCCTCATCTTCTACATCAAAGTCTTCCAGGTCTCTTGTCAGCGCATGGTCAACGTCCGTCACTCGCACACGAAAGCGCTGGTTAGGAGGATGCGCGACAAATCGGCTCCCCAATAGATTCATAAAGAGCGGCGCGAGGTCTGGCGTATCCGGCTTGCCATCGACGAACTCAAGCAGCGCATTAGTCGCATGCAACGCGAACCAACACCCGCCGTCTTCCAGAAACTTGGCCAGGTGTTGTTGTTCTTCCTCCGTGGGTCGCAAATCGCAGGTATACGTGATTAGCAGCTTGGATCCCGCTATCGCATCAACATCGCTGAAGTTCTCTGCAACGCGTGTGTTGATATCCTCGTTTTCTGCCAGAAGCTTTAGCAACTCGAGTCGTGCGAAATTCGTATCGTGATATCTAGCATTGCAAACGAGGTAAACGTCGATTCTCTGATTATTAGACATGGTTGCCGTTCCTATCGATTTTCTGGATTACGAAGAGATCAGGCGTCCCGAACTGTCTCGGATTTCCGGACCTTCCACCTGGGCACGACTATCTCCAAAAGGAGCATCCCGGTCATGTAGAGCCGCTCGAAGACCTTCTGTTGATATTTGCTTGAAGACATCACGCGCCGCTTTAGAGGTATGTGCTCGGGCATCATTCTCCGCCGCCAGTCTCTGTAACAATTGCGAGCCCATCAATTCCATACCAACATTGATAATTCTCTTGTTGGCAGACAACATTTCGGGATCTATCCAGCTAAGTCTGTCGGCCAAGCCTTCCACTTCCGATTCCAAGTAGCCTTCCGGTACGGACTTAAGCACGAGCCCAATCTTTGCGGCATCGGCACCAGAGAGAGTATCTCCGGTTAACAACAAACGTTTGGCCCATTGAGGGCCGCAATGGTAAAGCCACATCTGGTTGGGCGCCGCACCCATGTTGCGGAGTGCCGAATATCCGATACTCGCATTGTCTGAACAGATCAGCATGTCACAGTACAGTGCGAGATCAGTGCCCCCCGCATAACAGTGCCCATGAATCTGGGCAATCGAAGGCTTGTGCATCTCCGTCAGGGTGCGCAGGCTGCGTTGAAAACGCTCAATGTGCCACGCATCATCATCCATGCCGACACCTTTTCTGCGCTGAACCCCATCATCTTTTCGAGTACGACTTGGTGTCAGATCATAACCAGCACAAAAAGATGTGCCTGATCCTCTTAGAATGACACAGTGAACAGATTTGTCGTCATCTGCTTCCCATAGCGCGTCACGTAACTCTTCGACGAGTTCTATGGAAAGCGCATTGCGTTTTTCTGGTCGATTGAGAGTGATGCGCGCTTTACCACCCTCCACCTCGTAAAGAATATTTTCGAAGGTTGTCATATCGCTCTCCTTTGATGGTCTGTGCTCCACGCGCATTCAGCTGAGCAAGCGGCGGGCTTTCTACCCATGCTAACACCAGCTATAGTTCCCTAGATACCAAATGGGAGATCCTCTGTGCGATCAATTTCTGAGGAAGAAATTCACGACTTTCATCGTGACGGCGCAGTGATATTGAAAGAGATTCTGAGCGACGAATGGATCGACATGCTCACTGCCGGACTGGAATACTCTGAACTTCACCCTGACGGGATGTCTTCAGGCGTCAATGCACCGCTGCGAATAGACCAGTTCCCAGCATCTCACTCTCCAGATCTTAAGGCATTTATTGAGAACTCTCCCGTTGCGGAGATTGTTGGTAGGGTCCTGAACGCTCCGGTTCGATTCTACATGGATCAGATGTTCTACAAGCCCGCCGGGATGATCACACCCAGCGCCTGGCATCAGGACACCTGTTACTACAATGTTGATGGGCATCAACTCATCAGAGCCTGGGTATGCGCCGACCCGGCACCAAGGAACGTAAGCCTGGAGGTCGTTAGAGGTTCTCATCTTTGGAATGTTACCTATCGCCCACCTGTTGGTTTAGATCCACGGAGCAACCCTGAGGCAGCAGCGCAACTGGAAAAGGACTTCGTGGATGGAAAAATTCTAATAGGTCGCGACGCACACGAGAAGTGGACCTATTTCGATTCTTTCCTCGACGACAGCTTACCCGAGCTACCCAGTATCGACGCCGAGCGTGAATCATTCGATATATTAGGGTGGGACTATGAGCCAGGTGACGTCATCCTATTCCATGGTCACATTCTGCACTCCGCGTTGGGAGGGGTAGAACTCGCGCATCCTCGTCGATCCCACGCTTCACTTTGGGCAGGACCCGACGTTCACTATCTGCGCAGAAGAAGCCAGGCGATTCCTGATCCCCTCGCGCTTTATGACCACAATCCGAAGGATGGACAGCAACTTTCTGAATTCCCGGACGTGTTCCCAGTGGCCTGGGCACCCGCAACCTGAGTTGCCACCCAAGCAGTCAGGTAATTAGCTGTTTGCACTGACCCAACCAGAATGGAAGCCGTAAGGCACCCGAAATGGCATGATGATCCTAGCCACCGGTCCAGCGACAACATCCCGAGCATCGATGATCTGGCATTCACTTTGATCTCTTGCTTCATCATGAACGAAGCAAATCAGGTACCCGTCATCTTCTTCTTTCGCGTCAACTTTCGGTGCGAAAACCGCTTCGCCACCATGACGATTTTCGCCGAACCTGAATACCTCTGTTGAATCTTCTGTGTTGTCGTATTTCATGACTCCATCAAAAGTAAACGGTCGGGTTGGATTAAATACTGCCGCATAGACATATCGAGTTGCGTGGCACGCATAAACATCATTCACCCTCGTAAAGTCACAGGGGAAGTCACTCAAAGTTCTCTCTGCAACCTCGCCGGTCTTGGTATTGAGTCGCCATTCATAAAGCTTGCCTTGGTTCTCAGAAAGATTATTACCCTCTGATGTGCCTGCTCCCGCAATGTCGGCGTTGATAGATCGAGACGCCTGCAGAATCAGTTCGTCTCCGTCGTCCCAGGCGTTGGCCGTATGCACGACAACACCAGTTTCCACTTCAAACCACTGGATATCAGCATCTGTTCCGTGGCGTGGCAACAGACCAATCCTTGAACCGTGGTCAGCTTCAAACCCAAGTGCCGGCCCACCCGATATCGCTCGCTCAATATCCAGGGTAATCGGAAAATCGAGGAACACCGAGTATTTCTCGCTGGCTGCGAAATCGTGCATGAAGACCGGTTTAGGAATGGTCACGGGTGTGCTGTGAACCAATTCACCTTCAGCATTGATGACTGAGTAAGTCACGTAAGGTTCAGACATGAAAGAGTAACCATAGGTCATCATTTCACCTGACTTCCCGTCAACCTTCGGGTGCGCCGTGAATGGGTGTGTCAACTTGCCGTTGAAGTCAGTGGTTCCAATAGTTGTTAGATCAGGTAAGCCTATTATTGTTGGCTGGGAAGGTTCATGGAGCGCATACAAAGTGTTGTTGTGATACGCAAACGCTGTGTTTGCCAGATTCTTACCTGTCGGCGCACCTTCAGGCACCCGAGGTGGCGTCGGATCCATCATAGAATTCATGCCCTTATAGATCCAGTCTCCACGCTCCTGCTCCAACTTAAAACCTTCGTTCTGGACAAAACGATTACGGTACCGAGCCGAGCCATTGTCAAACTCTATCGCATGAATCATACCGTCGCCATCGAAGGTGTGGTACGCCTCTTCGCTAAACACGTAAACAGGATTAGGACCAATTCTTAGAAAATGGCCAGCAAGATCCTGAGGAATGCTACCTATGACCTCCATTTCCTCGGCATCTCGTTCTTCAGCCACAGGACTGAAGTTACCGTTCAGGAAAAAATTTTCGGAAGGGGCGCCAGCGTTCACTTGAGGCATGTCATTGCTCCGTATCGTTAGAAAAGTCGTCTCTGATATTTTGGCAGTCTAACGAATCTGAGCAACCTGAGATAGCCAGCCGAAAGCCGTCTCATTTACGGAAGATTGACGGTTACGATAACGGCCTGTGCCAGCTTCCGAAATCAAAGTATTCGGCAGACACTTAAACATTCCCATGTAAAACGGAGCGACTCGGAATCTTACAGATGTCTGGCCTCATCTAGCTAATTCGACAGAGAGCCCTGAACGACGTCACCTTCCATCACGACTGCCGAAGGCCTGAGCCGCAAAATTTGATCGGAATCTATTGAGAAAAGATTTTCATTAAGCATGACAAAGTCAGCAATTTTGCCTGCTTCAATAGAACCTAGCTGGTCTTCGAGGCGAAGTTGGTAAGCCCCATGGCTTGTGTAACCTTCCAGTAGTTGCACAAGTTCTAATCGCTCGTCCAGTGGACTTCTCGCTCCATCGCTATCGGTTACCCACCAATCTTTCGGATACTGCCGCGTGTGTCCCACTTGCATCCCAAGATACGGACTGATGTAAGTGGGCAACATTTCCCCGCCCCACCATTCATCGCTCGAAAAGGTGACCGTCGCACCAGTATCGAAAATCGATTTCGCTTGATACATCCGGTCGTAGCGCTCCGATCCCAGCAGGCCCTCTGCGACGTCATTGGGTTCAGCACCAAACCACCACGGAGAAAAGTTGGCGATCACGCCAAGCTTCTTGAACCTTGGCACATCAAGAGGGTTCAATATTGCAATGTGCGCGACAGTTATCCGTGGATAAAAGTCTTCCGACACAATTGTTTGTGCCGCTTCTACTGCATCCAGAACAGTCCCGACTGCGAGATCTCCAATCGCATGTACGTGCAGATCAAGCTTCTCCTCATGAAGCGCCAGCAAGAGCTCCAGAAGTTCTTCTACTGAGAACATCGGCTGAACCGTTTCCGACATACCCTTATAGGTTTCTGAGTATGACGCTGACCGGTTAGCTGTGATCCCATCCATAAAAACTTTTACTGAATTGAAGCGGAGACGCTCCCCTCCATACTCGCGCCGGTAACGTTTCAACTCAGCGATCGCATCATCGGCTCTCGTAGGCACGAAGATCTGATAGGTGCCATAGTAACGAAGTGGCAACCTGCCCTCTTTCTCAAGCTCGGAGATCACCGCATAGACATAGTCACCGAATCCTTTATTACCCGCGTCAAAGAGTGACGTAATTCCATGCCTACTCAGTATTTGAAGCGTTTCAGCGACACTCTCTTTGTGGCGCCGCATAAGCTTCTCATCCGTGAGTTGAAATTCTTGTGAAAAATACTGCACGCCCGCCCCTTCTTTCAGCCAGCCAGTTGGTTCTCCCGTTTCATCACGGGCATACATGGCAAGCCCGGGCTTCGGGTCTACAGTGTTCTCATCGATACCCAGGTGTTTTAGCGCTTTTGAGTTTAGCCAATAGTCATGCGCCGTCTCGCTCTCAAACCAAACCAGTCGATCAGGAACAATCTCATCGAGCCATTCCTTTCTGGGTCCTTGATCCCCTGAAACAAACATATCGGTCGGCCAGCAACATAGACGAAGCCAATCTTTATCCGGGTGTCGATCCGCATAGCTTCTAATTGCGGACAAGATCTCTTTGGATGTTTTTCCCTCGACATAGCCGAACTGTTCGACATTGACGTAACCAGGGTGAGCATGAGCATCAACCATGCCGGGGATGATAAGTTTGCCCCTAACATCAAAAACAACATCACTCGAAAAGAGCTCGGCATCTTTCCGTGTTCCTACGAAAACAAATTTACCGTCTTTAACAACCAAAACCTCTGCCCAAGGTTGCTTTGGACTACCCGTAAATATCTTTGCGTTTTTGATAACCAGGTCAGCGTTAACAAGACTGGAGTCGAGCACAGGGTCGCTCACGGATTCCGCGCGTTTCTGGCAGCCAGACGCGAACCCAAGCAATACAACAATCATGTAGGCGTAGATGACCTTTCGAAACATCACTTATTACCATCCGAATGAGGCTCGATTTCTTCTCCACCGATAGGCGTGGGAGAACCGGGCGCTATGGGACGAGCTCCGACACAGCGCGGTGCGCCTCACCAATGGCTTCTTCAGTCATAGCGATCGCTGCAGCATCTGAGTTCGCAAAAACCATTCGGCCGTGAGCCTGCCTGCCTGCGATCCAGGGCGCATAGTCCTCAGACACCTCGTCTAACAGGTACGCTATCTCTCCAGTTTCCGGGTTCTGGCTGTACGCATAGCCATGAGCCCACCTATTCACTGTGATACCGAGTATGTCCTTCTCTACATCAAATCCAGCAGGTCCAAGTATGCGCGCCAACTGTTGCCGAATTTCTCTTTCATAGTCTTCAAGCGAAGCGTCGAGCATTGTTTCGCGGCCATTCTTCCACTGTTCCTGCGGCGTGTTACCAGGGCCCCGGGGGGTGTGGAACAGATTGATGACGTTAGGCTCCGCAGGTGATCGCGCGTGCTGGTAGTCGCCCATGCTTATCGGATTCTGAAGTCTCAGAGCGCTGAAATAAGATCCCGGGCAATCGATTCGATTCACGCCGAGATTTTTGAACGGTTGCCAGTTTCTCACCGCCACATTGGCATAGATCAACGTTCCCTTTAGAGACAATGCCAATGCCTTGGACTGCCACTCAGGCAGATCAGAGCAGATGTGAGGAATGATGCTGTGGTAACAAGCCAACACAACATTGGAGGCGCGAACTCGAAAACGCTCGCCACCATGAATGTACGAAACTGAAACAGTTTCGGCTGATTCAGGGTCTCCCTCGTGACGCACATTCGTCACAGTACTGGAAAGCCGAATCCGAACTTGTGCATCGGGGTCATCCAGCTTTTCGTAATTAAATTGTGCAGAGACAATATCTTCCATGGTGTTGCCCACAGCCACAATTGGGTTCAGGTCACGCACCAGCATTCGTGCAATGGAGGCGTTACCATCCGGAAACTGGAAATAAACTGAATCCTTCCTCGGCTTTCTTAATCCAAGCCCCCTGGTCCCCGGCGAACCATCCGCGGTTGCCGCCCACGCGGATAGACAATCATTCCCGATCGCCCAATAACTGTCCTGTTCAAGTACGCTGATCGCTTCGTCACAAATGCCCACAATGTCGCGTAAAAACTCTTCGTAACTCATCTGTCGCAACCGATGGGATTTTTCCTCAACATTCAGTGCAGCAAGATAATCTTCATTTGAATCAAAAAGCCGAGCGAGATCATCACGTGCCTGATCGGACAGGGGAGCATCAGCAAAGAATTCTGCCCAAGGGCGCCGACCCGCGCCTTTAACCAGCAGGTCTTCACCATAACGTTCTTTGTTAAAGAACATGCCCGCTTCCAGTCCACGGTATACATCATCGTCGTGAAACTCCTCATAGCGCGTGGGATCAACACCAATCGATTCAAAAAGATACCGCGCCCCTTCACCGTAGGCATTGTAGTTCTCAATATTGATTGTCCCGCCGTTTGTCAGCAGCATGCGATCACCAATATGGAATTCATTACGTCGCGCATGGCCGCCAAAATCATCGTGGTTTTCGAGGATGAGGATACGGGCCTTAGGTCTCTTCTGATGATAAAACCACGCACTGGCTAGGCCGCTTAGCCCGCCACCGACAACAATCAGGTCATAAAACTCCCCAGTATCCCGACCATCAGACCAACGTGTCCCGTCACGGAGAAGATGAGCCGTATCAAACGAGCCAGGATGGCTGCCGCGAAGCCCTTGTTGTGCCGGGGGATAGTGCCGCTTAGAAGTGTCATTTTCCATGCAATCGATTATACGCAGTAGTCTCTGTCCTACCCGCATGATAGTTTCTATCTTTCAGGCGGTGTAGCCTGCTGGTTCCGTTTAGAGGCTCGACGCATGAACAAAGTGACATATTCTGCGGCTTACATCAGAACACTCATATCCTGCACAGCCTGCTGGTATCTCGCCCAGATGAGCTACTACGCCCAGGCGCAGATGTATGGTCCGATCATGGAACGTTACGCACTGGGAGAGATGGCTGTAGGCGTCATGTTCACGCAGGAACTGACAGTTTTTGCTCTGACAGCACTGGTGGTTGCCGGGCCACTCTCACGAGTTTCACGCGTAAAAGCTGCGGCGCTGGGTTGCAGCGTTCTTGTCATCGTCAATGTCATTTCGGCATCCACTGAAAGTTTCGAAGTTCTCAGGATCTGCAGACTCATTGCAGGTTTCGCGGGAGGATTGATCGGGGCATCTGGAACAGCATCCGCCGCCTCCTCAGCGGATCCTCAACGCATATTTGCGATCGTCGGCGTCAGTTGGGGACTCATCGGCGCGGCAACGCTGGTGATTACGCCTTACCTTACTGTGCCCTATGGCTCTGAGGGAGGTTACTATGGCATGGCCATTGCCGTGATTATTTGCGTGCCCGCCATCGTCTGGCTAAATCCGCCGCAAGCAGCGGAAACAGCAAGTGACAAGTCACTGCAAAACCTTTCCTTTGTTCCTCGACAACTGGAACGCCTGGGTGTCCGGGACGCACCCAATGCACGCTTCGCTATTCTCGCCATGACGGCACTTTTTATCTACGAGATTGGCCAGGGAGCAACGCAGGTGTTTCTTGAGCAGTTTGGCCTGCGCGCCGGACTGGAGGAGTACCGAATTGGTGAAATTCT
Source organism: Pseudomonadales bacterium (assembly GCA_017642855.1). Classification (GTDB taxonomy): domain Bacteria; phylum Pseudomonadota; class Gammaproteobacteria; order Pseudomonadales; family Azotimanducaceae; genus UBA9659. The sequence continues at coordinate 840,553 of JAEPOO010000002.1, read as the reverse complement.
CGGTATTGCATCCTTCCTCGGACTATCCGGCGGCATACTGGCTGCCTGGCTTGGCAGCCGATTTGGTAATACCCGACCGATCATCATCGGTATCGTGTTCAATGTGACCTTCGCATCTACCCTCGCGCTCGGCACGATACCTATTCTGTTCGCCGCAAGCTATCTGGGTTGGAATATCGCTTACTACTTCCTTGTGCCTTATATGTTGGGTGTACTCGCTGAGATGGACGACCGAGGTCGTTGGGTGGTTGCGACCGACGCTATCTGGTGGCTAGGCGCCGCACCCGGCGCCGCAGTAGGCGGTCTCATCGTAGAAAGGGGTGGGTACTCCGCACTGGCCGTGCTGACACCGATTACCGGGATGATCTGTATTTTGATTCTCGTGCGAACCCTGCAGAGATTCAGTGCAGAACGATCTCAGACACTAAGTGATCCATAAACGCATCCTGCGTCTTCTGGCAGATTATCACCGGGGCAACTCTCTTACCGCTCGATAAGCCTGCTCTATTGCAGCGTCCATCAACGCCACGGCCGCTGAGTCTGATCCAGCAATCGTAATCCGGCCATGGCGTTTTCGCGCCTGAACGTGAGCATATCGAGGGTCATCATCTTCATCGTAATTCGCCTCGAATAACGGGTTGTACCAAGATGAGTATCCGTGAGCCCATCGATTCACAGTAATTCCCTCGATGTCCCGAGCGGGATCAAATCCACCCTCAGACAACATGCTGCCTAATTGTTCCCGAATATTTGTCTCTATGGTTTCAAAGCTCGTGCCGATCAACTCCTGTCGACCCACACGAAACTGTTCTTTGGCGGTCAATCCTGAGTTAGAAGCATGTGGAAAGCGTTGCATCTGCACGATAATCGGCTCGTCGGGCTGTTGAGAGTGCCGGTAATCACCGATGGATACCGGAAAGTCCAAGGCACTGACCACGTGATAGCCAGTTGGCGAAACCGCTGCACCAAGTCGCATCTTATGCCAGGCCTGCCAGTTTCGCAGCGCGACATTAGAATAAAGAATAGGCACCTTGACCTGCTCCGATAAAGCCGCCGCCTGGATACCAGGCAAGCCTTTGACAATGTAAGGCAGCATTGCGTTGTATCCCGCCATCACACAGTGCCCAGCCCGGATGCCATAATGCGTTCCGTCACGATGATAGGCCAGACTCACATGCTTATTGTCCGAATCGTTTTCCACCTGTAGAACCGTGCTGTTCAACCTGATTCTGACATCGCTGCCAGGGAGATCCAGTTTGCTGTAGTCGAGCTGACTGGTGACCCCAGCATTGATGGATTGGCTGCCGAGAGTCTCTGGGATGAGTTTATGAACCAGGGCTCTGGCTATTGTGGCATTCCCATCTGGGAAGTGATGGATGTAGGGTTCAGGGTCAACATACGGATCCAGACCGGTGGCGTCTCGCCCCGGAAGCCCTCCGGAGTTCATCGCAGACCAGGCATTGACTGCCTCGATTCCAACGCCCGAGTCGTAGGAAAGATCCTGCAAGACCTTAAAGACATCCGGATCGGTTACACCAAGATGTTTTTCCAAAAATTTTCGATAACTGATGTAGTACAGGTACTCGTCTTTTCGCCATCCCTTATAGTCAGGCAAACGATCTTCGGTCGTGACCATCACTTTGAGTAACTGTTGTTGAGCTGTCGACGAAATGGGTAACTGGGCAACCATTTCTTCGGGCGACAAATCTGAAGGGGCTAGCGGATAGTAGCCATCAAACATACCCAGGTCGTAGCGAACAACACGATCTACGCCGAAGTTGGCTTTATCGAAATGTATGCCGGCACCCAGGTCGTGCCTTTTATAGAAATCCTGATCGTAGGCAGTCTCGAAAATCGACGGATCAATATCAAGGGCACGTAATAGTCGTTTAACGGTACGACTGTAGCTGGAGGGCTCAACCATCGTCTGGCTTCCGCCGTACCCAATCAGCCTCTGGCCATTCACCAAAAATTCATTACGCTTGGCATGACCACCGAAGTCATCATGATTGTCCAGTATCAGAATTTTTGCGTCACGATGGCGTTGCCGATAGAAAAAAGCAGCGGACAGTCCACTGATTCCGGCACCAACCACCACCAGATCATAGTAATTGGATTTTTCATCAACCTGATAGTATCTGGCACGGTTTTGAATTCGTTCGTGTGCCGCTTCGAAAGAACCGGGATGACTTCCCCTCATCCCGGTTCGAGCGGGAGGATAATATTCGCTTTTGGCTGACTGCGCGAAGACATTTCTCGGAAGCAGAGAGCCCGCACCTAGCACGCCAAATCCCTGCAAAATGTCCCGACGTGGAATGTCACGCTTCAGGCCAAGTGAATCGTCGTTCCCAGTCACTTTTCTGCCGAACCCATAGATAAAATTTCGCTTGCTGCCCTCAAACCCGATAGGTAAGCACCATGCGCGGAGGCGGGAAATTCACTGTGTGTTGCTTCACCGGCAAAGAACAGACGACTACCCACAGGTTTTGAAAGAGACCCTCTCATCTTAGGGTCTGAACCCTTGCCCAGATAGGAGTAGGATCCCTGACTCCAAGGATCTTTTCCCCAGCGGGTGATCTGGTAACTCATCGGTACAGGAATATTTGAACCAAAGATTTCTCTGAGAATATTCATTGCTTCATCAACAGTCTCGGTATCCGAGAGATATTCAACATCCTGCGCCGCGCGAGCTGCATTGAAAGCAACCAGCAAAGGCTCTCCCGTGGTCAGATAGAGGTTCATCCACGTCACGAAACGCCCCCTTTGGGAATTCTGTACCGTGAAAAAGGCCTCCTCAGCATCCCAGAACACCTTAGGAAACTTTAAAAACACCTTGTTCAATAGTCCGACTCTGAGGCCATCAATGGCAGTCTGATGATCATCAGGCAGGGGCGGACTGAAAGTTGGTTTGCCCGTTTTCAGAATCGACAGTGGGATTGTCACCACCACTCGATCACCGGAGAACTGCTCCGATTTGGTGGTGACAAGCACGCCGTCTGAGCGGTGCTCAATCAAAAGGACTGGGGTATTCAAACGCACATCAAGTTCAGCGGAAAGATGCTCGATTATCTGCACGTAACCACCTCTTATGGTCGCATCTCCACCCTTCGGTTCTTCTCCTTCAAGCAGCGCTGCGACGGTGAGATCATCGACATCACCTGCCCAATCAGCTTCGATCGTCACTCCCAGGAAGTGATGCCATTGTTGTTCAGATAGACCGAACTGTTCGGGAAGGCCCTGCATCGCCTGCGCAACGGTTTCCTCCGAATCACGGTTCTCTGCCCGTTCAAAAAAAGCTGTCTCAAGTTCGTCCTCAATCTCATCCAACAACCGGTCTTCTTCTCGATCTGAACCATAGATTGTTGTGTCACCAAATTCGGTAACGTCGATACTCAGGCCCAGTTCCTGGGCAACATTCATGAGCACGTTGTTCTTCAATCCGTGCAGCCAACTCGCTCCTGTATCCAGAGGGAGCCCGAGTGCATTGGAGGTGTAGGTCCTGCCTCCGAGTCTGTCCCTTGCCTCCAGAACCGTGACATGAACGCCCTGGTCGCGAAGTAATCGTGCAGCAGCCAGACCCGATATTCCCGCGCCGACCACAAGAACGCGCTCCACCATGACTTATAGGGACCTCAGTATTTTCTTCGCCGCATTGCGACCTGGTGCACCTGTTACACCGCCACCAGGGTGCGCGCCCGAACCACACAGGTACAGGCCCTTCACCGGTGTCGAATACTGCGCCGCATCAGGGTGCGGCCTCGCACTAAATAGCTGATCAGGCTCAAGCTTTCCATGGCATATATCACCTCGTGTCATCCCAAACATTCGCTCCAGATCAAGCGGACTCAAACACTGGTGCCCAACCACGATTTCCCTGATATTCGGAACCATGGTCTGAACGTGATCCATGATTTGCTCAAAGACGCGAGGTTTTGCGTCATCCCAATGTTCACCGTCGGCAAGTTCGTAAGGCATATACTTGCAGAGCAAGCTCATCACATGAGTGTCAGGTTCATCGGTAAGCGAATCATCCATGGTGCTCGGAATAAGTGCCTCAATAATCGGCGGATTCGCTGGAATACCCAGTTTCGCTGACGCGTATGCCTGTTCAATATGATCCTTACTCTCCACCATCATCATGCTGCTGCGATGATGTTCGGCGAGTTCAGTGCCAGGCAAACAGGCAAAGTCCGGTAGCCCACTCAGTGCGAGGTTAATGCGCAAAGATGCTGATTCCTGGCGGAATCCCTCAATGTCACGCGCGAAAGCGTCAGGCAGGTGCTCTTTACCAACGAGTTTTAAGAACGTTCTGTTTGGATCGGTATTGGCAGCAACAATTGGCGCAAAGAGTTCCTCACCACCTAAGAGACGAACACCTTTCACCATACCGCTTTCGACGATGATCTTCTCGACAGATGCGTTTATTCTGATATCGACACCTTTATCCAGAGCCGATTTCGCCATCGCCTGAGTTATCGTGCCCATCCCTCCAGGAACAATGCCCCAGGCGCCCTTCTCTCCAGCCACCTCTCCGACGGCATGGTGCAGCATCGCAAGACTCGCTCCGGGTTGTTGCAAGGACGCATAGTTCCCCGGCGTGATGCTGGCGGCAATCATCGCTTTGACTTTCTCGCTATCGAACCAGCGTTCGATGATGGTGTCAGGTGGACCGAGAAAGAACTGTAAAAAACGCCATCGCGCCTCGGCATCTAACTTTCGAATATCAAGACCGAGTTTCACCGCATCCAAAAGGTCACTGACACCACCTCCGTGCAATCGGGGCGGCTCCCGCAACCATTGCTCGGAAAGTACGGCACCCACCTTGTCCACAACTGCGTGAAAGTCGTTCAGGTTATCGAAATCACTATTGGAGAACCGGGCAATTTCTCGTCGATCATGTAGATCATCGCCATTCAACAACAAATAGTCTCCGTTGGAGTCGGGATAGAAACCCGTCTCTACAACTGTTGCGCTATAGCCATATTCCGATAACCGGAGCTCTTCGATCACTTCGTTCCGAAGCAAACTGACCAGGAACGAGGCGACGGAATTGCGAAAACCGGGATGGAACTCTTCACTCACCGCCGCGCCACCGACAATGTGTCTTTGCTCAAGTACACAAACCTTAAGCCCGCCCATGGCAAGGTAGTTGGCCGCCGTTAATCCATTGTGGCCACCGCCAATAACAATTACGTCCATGTTAGTCCTCCTTCCTTCGTTCGAAGAGCAGGGTGTAAGCAAAAAAAGACAGCGCCATGCCGACCGTAAGAAGGAAGACAGAAATCTTCCCCCTATGCGGTGTCTCAGTCATCAAGATCCCAGCCACTTCGAGTCTGTAAAGGGCGAACATCACAAAGATAAAGGGTACCAGAGCCATGCTAGCCTTTATCCATATCACTATCCGATTCATAATTGCTGACCCGAACTGACAGTTTTTCGGACCTTCAATGTAGTCCATATGGTCTTTATTTCACTGCCTCGCCTACAGGATCGCAAAGATGTTACTCGTCCTATAGGCAAAAATGACGCAGAGCCCAGGTTCGTTGATGATGGCCACCATGGAAAAAAACCTCAAAAATCTGGCGCGTGCGCCCGCATTGAATGCCTGGGGGCTGTTCCTGCTGGTCTCCACACCCATGAGCTTGCTCATGATCCTGGAAATGCACCGCGTAGATCTGGGGACCGCCACTGGCGTGTCTGACATGATCGGATACTCCGTTCGGTTCTCAATCCCCTTTATTTACATTGTCGCATCTGCATCGGCACTCCAAAAACTTTTCCCGGGCCCATTTTCTTCCTGGCTGTTACGTAACAGACGCTATCTGGGATTTTGTTTCGCGGTAGCTATGGCCTGGCAGGCAGCATTCATTGCCAGGATGTCGCTTGGATTTAATGACTATTACTACGAAGAGGTTTACCTCTTTCGCAATGAACTTGAGGGCAGCATTGGTTACATCTTCCTCACCTTCATGCTCATCACTTCCTTTCAACCATTCAGAAGCTACCTGACGAGCCGACAGTGGCGGCTCCTCCATACGTGCGGGATCTACGTCTTATGGGCTTACGTGTTTGTCGTCTACTGGTGGAACGTTTCCTATTACGAAAACCCTGAGTGGCATGACCATGTGTATTACTGGGCAGGCTTTATCACCTTTGTGCTCCGCATCGCTGCATGGGGCAAGCTGCGACTGAAAAGGGGCCGCACCGACGTCCCTGCTGTATTTAGAATCATTGGCTCGTTGATCATCATGGCGGGACTGGCGCTTTCCGCCACAGGCCTTTATTGGCAGGATCAGGTGACGAACTATCTGACGCAACCCGCCTGGTCTGAGGCGCTGGTGCTTTGGCTGCCTTACTGGCCCTTTGAACCTTTCATCCCACTGATGGCTGTCGGACTTGGAACCATGCTTTATACCCAGCCATTCACTCAAGCGAGAGCCGTTCATGCCTAAACCCATCGTTCTTATTCCCAGCGATGTTCGTCAAGTTGGCATACATCCGTTTCACTGTGTCGGCGAAAAATACATCAACGCCGTGGTACACGGCGCAGATGCAATTCCATTTGTTATGCCCGCTTGGGGCCAGGGAAAAGACCTGACGCCGATTGGAAACACCCTTCAACTCGATGACATTTTGGATCGTGTCGATGGCGTATTTCTTACCGGCAGCCCAAGCAATGTGCACCCAGATCGTTACGGAGGGGAACTCCGGGAAATGATGCTGGATATCCAACGAGATGACCTGACGTTTCCTCTTATTGACAAGTGTCTGGAAAAAGCCATCCCACTATTTGCTGTCTGTCGAGGTTTTCAGGAACTCAATGTGGCTCTTGGAGGAACCCTCCACCCTGCCGTTCATGAAGTCGAGGGTTATGGAGATCATCGAGAAGACACTACTCAGTCACGTGAGAACCAATACGCCGCGTCACATCGAGTCTCTGTACAATCAGGAGGCCTCTTGAAAAACCTGATCGGCGCAGAAACCTTGGAGGTGAATTCTTTACACGGCCAGGGCATTCGAGATCTGGCGCCAGGGCTGCATATCGAGGCGGTCGCCGACGACGGACTCATCGAAGCTTTCTCTTTGCCGGGACAGGATGTGCTTGGCGTACAATGGCATCCCGAGTGGAAGTTCTCGGATAATCAACACTATCGAGTGTTGTTCGATTGGTTCAAAGAGCGAATCAAAGCAAACATGAACAAAGGAGCATGCTGATGGCAGCCATCCCCCACTTTATAAACGGTGAAATTAGCGAACAGGGCAACAACACAATCCCTGTGATTAATCCTGCAACTGGTGAAACCGTCTCAGAGGTCATGGTCGCAGATCAAAGCGTTGTTGATGCCGCCGTGATGTCAGCGAAAAGTGCACTGCCAACCTGGCGGAACAAGGAACCCGCAAAGCGGGCAGCGATCCTCAGAGAATATCATTCTCTCCTGCAAAAAAATTCTGACGACATTTGTGCGCTCATCACAGAAGAACACGGCAAGACACTGGTCGATGCAAAAGGTGAGTTACAACGTGGCATTGAAAATGTTGAATACGCCACCGGTATCGCTGAGCACCTCAAAGGTGAACATAGCCGATCTGTTGGGCCTGACATCGACAGCTGGAGCGAATTAGCGCCTGTGGGTGTCTGCGCTGGGATTACGCCATTTAACTTCCCTGCGATGGTGCCCATGTGGATGTACCCACTCGCCATCGCCTGCGGCAACACATTCGTACTGAAGCCGTCAGAAAAGGTGCCCTCGGCAGCGATAAAGATCGCCGCCTTGTTTAAAGAAGCAGGGCTACCAGACGGCGTGCTAAATGTCGTACAAGGAGACGGAACCACATCCAAGCTTCTGCTCGGGCATGACGAGATCAAAGCAGCGAGCTTTGTGGGTTCAACACCCGTCGCGAGGTCCATATACAGCAACGCGAGTGAGCGCGGTAAACGTGTTCAAGCATTGGGTGGCGCAAAAAATCATGCTGTGATCCTTCCCGATGCAGACCTTGAAGCAGCGAGTAATGCCATCATGGGCGCTGCTTATGGTTCCTGCGGACAACGATGCATGGCCCTGAGTGTTGTCGTGAGCGTAGGTGAAGACACCGCTGACAAAATGGCCAAGATACTCAGCGAAAAAGTTGCCTCGCTAAAAATTGGTCCCGGCGATCAAAACCTCGATATGGGTCCTGTGAACAGCGCTCCGCAACTCGAAAAAATTCTTGACCTTATCGATCAGGGAGAGAAACAGGGAGCGACGCTTCTCGTTGATGGCCGTCAACACCCCAGCTATCAAAGCCCTGGCTACTTCTTGGGCGGCACATTGTTTGATCATGTAAAACCTGGAATGTCGGTTTATGACGAGGAGATTTTCGGACCTGTACTGTGTCTTGTACGGGCCGAAACTGCAGCTGAAGCCATGGAGATCGTCAACGGGAGCCAGTACGGAAACGGCAGCTGCATATTTACCCGGGACGGTTACTCAGCAAGACAATATGCAGACGAGGTTGAGGCGGGGATGGTTGGTATCAACGTTCCGCTACCCGTGCCTGTCGCTAATCACAGCTTCGGAGGCTGGAAAGACTCTCGCTTCGGCGATCTCGCCGCTTATGGACCAGACGGCGTTGCTTTCTATACTCGAAGAAAAACCATTACGGAGCGTTGGCTCTCGCCAAACGCAAACAGCAAGATGGACTTCGCTTTCCCAGGAAGCTCAAAGTAAACGCGCCGATTTCCTCGCCGACCCGCAGGCACGATACCTGCGGGTCGGATGGGTAGTATCCCTACCATGAACGATTCGATAACGCCCACCATTACCCTCGTTGTATCGTGCCCCGATAAAACGGGCATCGTTGCCGCTGTTGCGAACTACATCTCTGAACTCGGCGGATCCCTGATGGAGTCCAACCATCATACCGATAGCCGGGACCGCTGGTTTTTTATGAGAAACGTTATCGACACGTCAACCATGTCTGTGAGTGTCGATGTATTCGAGAAGGACTTCATGCCGATCGCGGACGAATTCCAGATGAACTGGCATGTTCGCGACAACGCCAGCAGACAGAAGGTCATACTTTTAGCCAGCAAGGCATCACATTGTTTGACTGACCTGCTTTATCGATGGAAAGCTGGGGAACTCCTCTGCGACATCCCCTGTGTCATTTCGAATCACGAAAACCTAAGAAGCATGGTTGAGTGGCATGGCATCCCCTTCCATCACATCCCTGTACCAAAAAACGACAAATCCGAAGCTTTCGCAAAGACCGCAGAGGTGATCAGTCGGCACGGCGCTGATTGCATCGTCTTAGCCAGGTATATGCAAATACTTCCGCCCGACTTGTGCGAGGAATACCGGGGCAGGGTCATAAACATTCATCACAGTTTCCTGCCTTCGTTCATTGGTGCTGATCCCTATCAGAAAGCCTACGATCGTGGCGTCAAACTCATCGGGGCGACATCACACTATGTCACAGAAGATCTGGATGAAGGACCCATCATTGAACAGGACGTTATTCGCGTCAGTCACTCATGTGACCGTGCTGACATGGTTCGACTTGGAAGAGATGTAGAGCGTGCCGTCCTCTCAAGAGGCGTTCTTTACCACCTGCAGGACAGAGTCATCATTCACGGCAACAAGACGGTCGTTTTCTCTTAGTCACACGATCAACCGGAGTTTTCGCTGGCGAGCTGCTCTTTTCTGAACTGAGCTGGTGTTTGTCCACATATTCGCTTGAACGCTGAATAAAATGCAGAATTAGAGTTAAAACCGACCTCGAAGGCAACGCTGAGAATCGGCTGCGGATGGTCGCTGGGTTCTGCAAGAATACGCTTCGCTTCTTCGATTCGATGACTATTCAAATAGTCGAAGAAACTCATCTCGAACCCAGCATTGATCACCTGAGACAAATGATTAATCGGACATTGGACCAAAGAAGAGAGTTTCGGAAGCGTCAAGCCCGGATTCATGAATGCTTTCTCATCATCCATGAGTTGCACCAGACGCTCCTTGTAACGGTTTAGCAGTTCATCACTCAACCCGGATTTTGCATATTTTTGACCGGAACCAAGGGCGCGAATGATCGGCTCTCGGTAGTAGTCCATAATCTGAACCGCCTTATCACCTTGGAGCGTGACAAACTCCGCGCCGAACCAGATCTCATCTTCTTCTTCAGAAGACACACGGTATTGGAAAGCAATGGAGTCTTTACCGCTGGTGATGTCGCCTTCAAGCTCATAATGATTCTGGTCCTGGCTGAAGAAATCAGAGAGATAGGCGATCAGTTCCTTACGAGGGTGCAGCTCTTTTGTTGGAACGTCATGGTACACCCCGTCTGGAGTCAGGTGCTCCGCGACGTGTTTCGCGTTGTGTTCGTTCCAGGCTTCGATATAGCTGGCAACGAAATCCGCTGGTTTGACCATACTGTCTCATTTCAGGGGTGTGGCTCGATTCTAGCCCAGAAAAGACAAGTCGGAAAAGCGTTAAAAGTCAGACGGCGGCGTCAATCGAGCCCTTTCAGGGCTCCAAAAAGGTGCATCCTGGATTTTGCAACGTGCCACTTTATGGAACTGCCGAAGTTCTTTCTCGTAGTTGATCTCAGCCCAGAGTTCACCGTTTAGGTAAGGGGTTTCGATCATCGCCAATGCGATATTTGATTTCACTACCGGAGACCACATCGCGGAAGTGACGTAGCCGATATCGGTCGTGCAGCGTTTACTGTTATAGATAAACGAACCGTCGGCCGGCTTATTACCTTCAATATCCAGCTTAGTTAAGGTGTATTTTGGACCGCGTCGGGCTTCCTCAACAAGTGCCGATCTGCCGTTGAAGTGCGGTTTCTTGAAATCTACCATCCAACCCAGATTGAGCTCGAAAGGCGTCTGATCAAACTCAAAGTGAACTGTCTTTAACGCCTCATTAAATTCATAGCCCGGCATGATGAAGCCGGCTTCAAGGCGCAGCATGTTAGTGGCCTGCTCACCAAAGGGGTGAATGCCGTAGTCCTGGCCGGCAGCGTACAGCGCATCCCACATCTCAACGGCATGTTCGGCGTCGATCCACAACTCATAACCAAGATCACCGGTGAAGCCTGTGCGGGAAACCATTAAAGGTTTGCCGCCAAAGTCAAAGTGGTGAATGGTGAACGGCTTGGCGTTTTCTATTCCCGTCAGCCCCATCTTCTTGAGCACCGCGCACGACGTCGGACCCTGCAACGCGAGACCAGCATAATCATCGCTGCGATCTCTGATCGTCAGGTTATCGAATCCAACACAGCTCTTCTTCAGCCAGGCCGTCGATGGACTGCCGCAGGTCAGCATGAATTCCTCATCACCGAGACGGAAAATGGTCCCATCGTCGATCAGGCGCCCTTCGTCTGTGCACCAGAGCACATAGCTGACACGGCCGTTTTTCATCTTGGTGACATCCCGAGTCACCATGCGATTGAGCATTCGCTCCGCATCAGCACCACTGATAAAGTATTTTTGCATTGGGCAGATATCGTAGGTTCCGCAGAGATTCCTGACACAGAAATACTCATACTCAACCTCGTAGTAATACTCTGCGAATTTGTAGCCATTCCAGGCTGACCAGGCTTCTTTAATATTCAGCTCATCGAGGCGCGGCTGAAAATGACTGGGCTTCGGCTTCTCAGTGGCCAGATCAAAACTATTCATCGTAACAATCATCTTGCGGAACCGTATTCGGCCGACGCAGGTCCATCAAAATTTCTCGCGCCGCGTTTGCGCCACAGGCGGACGATACGCCACCACCAGGATGGGTCGAAGATCCACACATGTACATGTTCTTAATTGGCATGCGGTACTGCGCGAATCCTGGGAAAGGTCTGTTAAACAGCAACTGATCGATCGTTAGTTCACCCTGAAAAATGTTACCTTCGGTCAAACCAACTTCCTGTTCGATTTCCCAAGGGGTACGAACCTCCATATGGACAATCAGGTCCTTGAATCCGGGGCTATAGCGTTCGATTTTATCGATTACCGTCTGCCCAAACTGATCCCGCTTCTCTGGTGTCCAGGGGCCATCAGCCAGTTCCGGCGGACAATACTGAATGAAGTTAGACATCCAATGCATACCCGGCGGGGCTACCGTGGGATCCCAGGCAGAAGGAATAACGCTTTCGATAAACGGATCGTCTGACCAGGTGCCCCGCTTCCAACAGTCATAGGCACGTTCCATGGTTTCCATGGAACCAGAAAACGCCTGACCGCCTCGGTTCACATAAGGGTTGTCAGGTACGTTTGTAAACTTGGGTAATCCGGAAAGTGCAATATTGACCTTTCCTGATGAGCCACGGATTTTGTAATTCTGAGCTTTTTCGTAGATACCTGGCGGCAGATCGTCCTTCTCCATAATCTTGGTGAAAGTGCGACGCGCATCCAAGTTTGAGACGACAATGTCTGCCGAAATAATGTCACCGTTTTCCAACACGACGCCGGTGGCTTTTCCGCCTTTCACGAGGACTCTTTCGACACCTGCATTGGTTCGGATTTCACCTCCGTAGGATTTCAGTGCAGAGGCAATGGCTTCAGAGATTGCGCCCATGCCGCCTCGAGCAAGCCCCCACGCGCCTATACTTCCATCGACGTCCCCCATCACATGGTGAAGAAGAATGTAGGAGGAACCCGGAGAGTAGACTCCAAGCGCAGTGCCGATAATGCCCGCACCTGCCATGGAGGTTTTTACAATATCTGTTTCGAAGTACTCATCGAGAAAATCTGCCGCGCTTAAGGTGAAAAATCGGATGTACTCATAGAGTTCTTTTTCCCCTAATGACCAGAACTCTTTCGCCAAAAACAACAGCTCATGGATGTCACGCGGTTTAAAGCTCGCAGGGTCAGGTGGTGTCCTGAGCAGCGTTTTACGAATCACCTGGGAGTAACGCGTCAGATCTGCCTGAAGCCGAAACATCGCATCCGCATCATGTCTGGATATACGCTTAAGCTCATTGTAGGCCGCTTCTTCGCTATGATACGACGAGAGGGTATCGCCATTGTCCGCAAAATTAATCGTACCCAGATATGGAACCAGCATCAGACCATGTCGGCTCAGGTCAAGATCACGGTGAAGAGACTGTCTCATCATGCTGCAGACGTATGAACAGCTCGAGTAAACCCAGCCTTCGTGTAACTCCCGCGAGACTGCTGCACCACCGATATAATCGTTTTTTTCAACAACCAGCACATCGAGCCCTGCTTTCGCCAGATACGCCGCGTTAGTCAATCCGTTATGTCCAGCACCGATGATTACCGCATCATAGTGGTTCATGAGAGAGCCTCTCGCGCTGCGTTAAATCCAGGTAAACCCGTGAGGTCTCCGCCAGGATGTGTGCCAGCACCACACAACAGCAACCCATCTATTGGCGTCTTATATTGCGCCGCCCCATGGGTCGGCCGCATCATGATGAGCTGATCCAGAGCAAAGTCCCCGTGATGCCAGTGACCACCGGAAACGTGGAAGCGAGATTCCAAATCCGCCGGGGTAAGCAATTCACTGCCAAGGATTTGAGAGCGGATGGCCGGGGCGTAAGTCTCAAGGGTTTTCACGACAGACTCTTGAAGCGCTTCCCGTGCAGATACATTCCAACCTTCTTTAAGCGCATAGGGCGTGTACATGACGTTGATCGACATGACATGTTTGCCCTCCGGCGCAAGATCAGATGAAGACAGACTCGGAGTAGTCACTTCGAGTACAGGTTGCTCAGGCAGCTCACCGTACTTGGCATTGTCAAACGCACATTCAATGGTCTCCACATCCGGCGCCAAAAGCAGGCGCCGATCAGGGCTGTCGAGGCCATTAAAGGCTGGCAATCCATCCAGCGCCAGATGAAGTTTAGACACCATACCGCGGTCGCGTATTCGCTGAATACGATTGGTAAATTCTATTTCCAACCACTCCGAGCCAACCAGACTCAGGAACGTCGTTTTAGGGTCTGCGGATGAAATCACCTGTCCTGCCGAGATCGCCTCGCCGCTTTCCAGGACTACCCCAGTTGCAGCAAGCGCCTCACTTTCTTGACTAATCTGGATACTCTCGACAGGTGCCGCCGTGCGGATTTCAACACCGTTCGCCTCCGCAGATTGTGTCAGCGCCTCGACAAGATTTTGAATATTAACGCAGATTTCAGAGTCGCCCTGCATCCTGTAGAGCAAGTGTAAGACCGAATTATTCGGTGACCTGGGTGCCTGCTTCGTGCCAATGAGGGCATCCCAACTCAACAACGACTTCACAAGCGGGGAAGATACATACTCATCGAGGAGATCGTACATCGGCAATGCGATAACACGGAAAAACTCCTGCATATCCTCACGTCCCATAAGTCGGATTTTTAATCCAAGCTCTGCGAACGCCAACATTTCTGAAAGGGAATTGTTTCCTATCGGCGGTACCGTTTTCTGCCAGAACGGCTGGAACATCTGAGCAAACTTATCCAGCAACCTGTCGTAGTCCTGGTAAGCCGCCATGTCATCGGCAGACGCGCCGAAGAGCGAACCTGAACGGAGCGAAACAGAGTCTCCCTCGGGTGAGAGCGCTTCCAGATCGAGCTTATGGGAAGCGTATCCAAAGTCCCGCAGCTTTAGATCGTTAATGATCCTCTTTGGTAGATGAGTCGCATACTGGGCAACAGAGGTTTTGAAGCCAGGGTGAAATTCATAGGTCGACGCAAGCCCTCCGCACCGTTCTCCAGCCTCAAGCAGCAGAACGCGTTTTCCGCGTTTTGCCAGGTAATTGGAACAGACCAGACCATTATGTCCGGCGCCGACAACAATCGAGTCGTATTGATTCACAGCCTGCGTCAGGAAAAGAAGTAGGGTAGGCAGACTATTGTGGCAGTAGCCTCATGGCTTCTCAGCCTACACGCAAAAATCCATCACACGGTGAGCAGCAGATGTTCGCGCTCCCAGGCAGTCACTACCTCAGAGAATGATTCGATTTCACGGCGCTTTATATCAAGGTAGATGCCGATAAAGCGCTCTCCCAGCAATTCAATCAGCGGATCACACTTCTCCAGCGCGTCCAGTGACTCCCGGAGCGTACGAGGAATCGTGTACTCAAGATCCCACGCACTTTCCGTAACAGGATCGCTGGGTTCAAGCTGTTCCATCAAACCCAGGTAACCACA
Organism: Pseudomonadales bacterium; assembly: GCA_017642855.1. GTDB lineage: Bacteria > Pseudomonadota > Gammaproteobacteria > Pseudomonadales > Azotimanducaceae > UBA9659. The sequence continues at coordinate 825,427 of JAEPOO010000002.1, read as the reverse complement.
GGCAAGACTGACCGCTATCGCCAGATAAGGATTATTATCAGAACCCGGAATCCTGTTTTCAACGCGTGTTCCGGGCGGAGCGGACTTCGGCACTCGAAACCCTGTGGTTCGGTTATCAACGCCCCACTGTACATTAGTTGGACATGAATCTGCGCTCTCGAAGCGGCGGTACGAATTCACGTTGGGTGCCAGAAATGACATTGCCGCCGGCGTATATTTTTGCAGGCCACCCAAGTAGTGATAGAACCTTTTGCTGAAAGCTGAATCCTCTCCAGCAAAGATGTTGAGTCCTGATTCCAGTTCAACGAGGCTTTGGTGAAGATGCATGGCACTGCCGGACGAGCCCGTCATCGGTTTCGCCATAAACGTACCCAGGTAACCCGCGGACTGCGCGGCCTGTCTTACCAGACGTTTGAAGGTAAACATCTCGTCTGCTTTTGAAAGCGCATCGCCATGATTAAAGTTGACCTCCAGCTGTCCTTCACCCATCTCTTGAACAGTACCCTTCAGCTCGATCTGCTGCGCTTCACAGTACCTATAGAGGCGCTCCATGAATGGGGCATATTCCGACATGGCTTCAACTTGGAATGACCTCGGACTACGCGGCGTACGACCTGAGACACCCGCTGCTGCCTGCAAAGGCGCGTCAGGATTGGGATTTCGCGCTACCAGATAGAACTCCGCTTCCTGCGCGACGATCGGCTTCAATCCAAGCGCTTCATACTTCGCTAACAGTCCCCTCAGCACGGTTCGAGGCGCGATGCTCAGTGATTCGCCATCTAGCGTTCCGCAGTCACAAAGGCATTGGGCGATGCCATTACTCCATGGTTGGACACGCAGGGTTTCCAGGTCAGGCGTCAACAACATATCGACGTCAGCGACATCCACCAAATCATGATCCTCGCACCAGGCGCCTACCACGTCCTGGCCGAAAATCGCTTCCGCGATCCTTATCTCCCCTCCGGTCAGATCACTCAGGGGAACGACCTTCCCTTTTCCCGTTCCGTTCAAGTCAGGGACAACACATTCAACAAATTTTATGTCCTGGTGATTCAGCCAGGCAGGTAATCCAGACATATTCGATACAAAAAAATTTAGAGATTGTCACTTTGCCAGTTTGCGGCGAGCCTTGTAAACAACCCGATTGAATGCGTCGTTCAATCTGACTATCGTATCTCTCTTTCTTGAATTGGTGATTTGGTATGTACAACTACACGACTGAACAACTTCAGGACTTGGACCGAAAACATTATCTGCATCCTTTCACTGACTACAAAAAGCTGAAAGAGGAAGGCAGCAGAATCATTACGCGCGCAGATGGCGTTTACCTCTGGGATAGCGAAGGCAAACAATATCTGGATGGTATGGCGGGACTCTGGTGTGTAAACGTCGGCTATGGTCGCGATGAAATTGTGGAGGCGGTAACCGCTCAAATGCGAGAGCTGCCCTACTACAACAGTTTCTTTAAGTCGGCGAACCCACCTGCAGTTGAACTTGCACGAATGATTACTTCCCTGGCGCCAGCCCACATGAATCATGTTTTCTTTACCGGATCCGGATCAGAGTCAAATGACACTGTCGTCCGGATGGTCCGCCATTATTGGGCGTCAGAGGGTCAGCCCAACAGGAAAACGATCATCTCCAGGCACAATGCCTATCACGGCAGTACCGTTGCAGCGGCCAGTCTTGGTGGTATGAAACCGATGCACGCTCAAGGCGGACTACCGATTCCGGATATCGTCCATATCAACCAACCTTATTGGTATCAGGATGGAGGTGATCTGTCTCCAGAGGAATTCGGCACAAAAGTTGCCGATGAATTGGAAGAAAAGATCCTGCAGCTTGGTGCTGAAAATGTTGCCGCCTTCATCGGCGAACCTATTCAGGGCGCGGGCGGTGTCATCATTCCACCTTCCACTTACTGGCCTCGCATCCAGTCCATTTGCGAAAAGTACGACATACTGCTGGTTGCAGACGAGGTTATCTGTGGATTCGGTCGAACTGGAAAATGGTTCGGCAGCGACTACTACGAAATCACGCCTGATCTGATGCCAATCGCAAAAGGCCTCTCTTCAGGCTACTTGCCGATAGGTGCCGTCATTATCAGCGATAGAGTCGCCGATGGATTAGTCGACAAAGGTGGTGAGTTCAATCACGGCTTTACCTACTCCGGGCATCCCGTAGCTGCTGCTGCCGCCGTCGCCAACCTTTCAATCCTTATCGACGAAGGCATGGTCGACAATGTTGCAGAAAATACCGGGCCTTACCTTCAGGAAAAGTGGCACGAGCTGGCGTCACATCCTCTGGTGGGTGAAAGCAGAATGGTTGGATTAATCGGCGCCATTGAGTTGGTTAAAGACAAACAAACACGATCCTTTTTCGAAGACCGGGGTGACGTCGGCACCCTCTGCCGTGACATCTGCATCGAAAACGGTTTAGTCATGCGAGCTTGTGACGACACCATGGTGATATCTCCACCACTTTGCATTACTCAAGCGGAAATCGATGAGCTCATCAGCCGAGCGATCAAGTGCCTGGATCTGACCGCGGAAAAAGTACTCTGATCATCCAGCGATGAAACGTCTTCTCGAGTCGCTCAGTAGCGAAGAATTGTCGATCACCGCAGAACTCCCGCTCAACGGGATTCAAGGTGTAGAAGATCTGCGTCACTGTGTGGCGCCGCTTGAATCTCTCGTTCACGCATTACATGTCTCCGACACAACCGGGTTGACTGCTTTGGCCGTGTCGAAATTGCTTCTCGATGCCAATATCGACCCTGTGATGCAGATCACCGCGGCCGGGCGAAGTATGAGAGAAATCGAAATCGACATTCAGGCTGCTCTATCAATGGGTATCAACAGCCTTTTGCTGATGAAGGGCAATACAGCTTCGCCAGGGACTGTCAGTGCAAGAGACATGTTAAGCCTGACAAATCAGATATGTCAGGAAGAAAGAAAAAGGTATCTCGCTGGCACTATCGCCCGGGTGTTTAAGCCAATGGCCACCTGGGAACCTGCATCTCTCATTGAGAAAACCAATGCCGGCGCAACCTTCATTAAAACTGAACTGTGCCTCAATCCCGACATGTTATCTGCCTACATGTCCCACCTGGTTAGGGCAAAAATCATCTGGCGTGCACCAGTGATCGCTACGATCGGGATTCTGACGAGCCTTGAGCAAGCCATGTGGGTGAAAAAGCACGTGCAGGGGGCCGTCATTCCCGAGACGGTCTTACGCCGACTGGAGACAGCTCAAGATCCCGAAAAGGAAGGCATCAGGATCGCACTTGAAACCATGGAAACTTTTAGCGAAATCCCCGGCGTCGCGGGCATCTGTATCCAGACGCCCGCAAATGCCTTAAACATCGTCGATGTGATTCAGCAATTCCTGTCGAATCGCTAGTTATCACCGAAATTGTAACGGAAGTTCACGCCGAAGGTTCGTGGCTGGTTCACGGACAAGCGCTGTTGGGCAAACCGGTTATTGAAGAACAGGTCCGCTTCTTCATCTGTGACGTTGTCGACGTAGAGAATAACCGTCCACTGTTCCGTTTCGAACCCTACCTGAAGGTCCAATGTACTCCAGGCGTCTTGCTCAACCGGGGGTTGCGGAAATTCGATAATCTCGACATCACCAAGCTGATTAATTGACTCACCTGTATACGAGTATCTGGCCATCACATACGGATAGGCTCCGAAAATCGTATTTTCGAATGAATAGGAGACATTCAAACTTGCTTTGAGATCGGGTTGAATTGGCAGCTCCGTGCCCTTAGGCACGACCACGGCACCCTCAAAACCCTCGAAAAGCGTCTCATTCTTCGAGAGCTCACCATCGTTATATCCAAGCGTCGCCTCAACACTGAAACTTTCAGTTGGCAACCAGCTCAACCAGGCCTCGACCCCTGTAATTTCTGCTTCCGGGAAATTCACAATGCCCAGAGAAAACAGCTCTGTTACACCGTCTTCAGCCTGCACCTGAATATCTTCCCAGGTCATCTGGTAAACAGTGACATTCAGTCGGAGCGTATTGTCGAACCACTCTGTCTTCGCCCCGACCTCATAGTTGATCAGTTCGTCTGAATCGTAAGCATTCAACGTTCCCGCGGGTGGCGGAAATTGGGAAGAAGGCGTCCCGAAGACTGACTGAGGTCGTGCTGAGTTAGCGCCACCACGACGGAATCCTTCGGAGTAGGTCGCATAGACCATCTGATTATCCCATCGGTAAGTTGCGGTTACTTTTGGAACAAAACCATCTTCGTTTGAGGAGCCAACGAAACCTGGCGCATAACAATAGTCGACGCCACTACAGTCAGGTGCGCCGCCATTGAGTCCTATCAACGACCCCTGAACCACATTCCAATCTCTTTCTACGTCATAAAAGCGACCGCCTGCAGATAAAGAGAAGTTTTCTGTCAAGTTAAAGCTCACCTCACCAAAGATAGCCCACTGATCGATCTCGGCATCATACGTACCAGAGAACCAGTTATTGGACTGCGTTTTGAGAGGCACACTATAAAAATAGTTACCTGCATAATTAATGTAGGAGAAGGCCCCGGAACCCGTCAGATTCTGAACATTCGAGGTGAACAGTTCTTCGAATTCGACATGGCTGTAGAAGCCACCCACGATCGCCGACCACCTGCCATCGGTTGGCGTTGCGTAACGAGCCTCGACCGCCCAGGTTGTGATATCCCTGCCGTCAAAGTCGTTAGCAATCGGATCACCACCAAAGTCGTAAATACCGCCAACATCGTAATAAGGGTTACCTGTGTTAAAAGAACGGAAGTAGTCCCCGCGCTGCTGAAACGACTGCAGGTAAGCGGTCGCATCCGCGAAGTATTCAGTATCCCGATCAAAGTAATTTGCAGAGAAAGTAACATCACCAAAATCAAGATTACCTTCCACCGTAATCGCAAACTGATACCACTCGTCTTCCCAGTAATCTTCGGAGAATCGCGCCTGCTCATCATGATCAAAGGTCGGGAAAATCGATGTGTCAGCGTAAAAGTTTTTGTTCAAACTGGCATCGGCAAACCCGTCTAACTCGTAGTATTGATAGATACCGGTAAGATCCACCGTCCAGTTATCCCCTGGAAGCACTCGAAGCCCCACCCGACCACCGTACCAAACAGAAGTGTTCACATCGTCATCGACGAACGCCGCATTATCTGTCTGCTGGCCTGGCGAGGGAGAGAGAATATTGTCTACCCAGCCTGCTTCGTCAGCATAAAAGCCGACCAACCTGAGTGCCGCTTTTTCTTCCGCCAAAGGGATATTGACCATGCCGCTGACATCGTAACCGGTACCGCCATCAGATATCGATGAGGCTGTGAGATCGATCCAGCCATCGGTCGCAGAGGTATCGGGTTTGTTGGTGATAATCCGCAGTGTTCCACACTGGGCCGCATCACCGAACAAGGTGCCCTGAGGCCCTGATAGCGCCTCGATACGCGCCACGTCGACCAGCCTGGGATCCGGATTAAACCCGGCATAGGTAATGGGTTGCTCGTCCAAATAGACCGAGGTCGTGGCAGAATCGCTGAAGCTCAAGCCTTGAGCTGCACAACCGCGCATAATGACGGACTTGGCACCAGGCTGACGTTCAGCCAAAGCCAGACCAGGAATCTGTCCAGCATAATCCTTGAAATTATCGAATCTCTGGAGCGTGATCTGCTCGTCCGTGATCGCGGTGATTGCGATCGGTGTTTCCTGCAGGTTCGTGTCTCGTTTCTGCGCGCTAACGATAATCTCTTCAAGTCGATCATCATCCGCTAAAGCTGGCGCTCCGGCGCCTGATACTGCCCCAATGGCCGCGCCAATCGCCACTGGAATCTTTGTCTTGCCGTGAGTTTTATTACTACCTAAACCATCTGACATATCGCCCCCGACCGAATCACGGAATAAAGTTGTTTCGAAATCCTACTTAAAAAAGCTACCAGGCTTTTCCGCTCCTATAGGCTAGTAAGCAGGATACCTCAACTCACTTGTTCTTTGCACAGAATCGGCGCAAAACCCCGCCAGGTGTTTATAATCTGTGCGCCATGATCGCCTCGAATAGACAAACATGACCGTTCTTATTGCGACTTCAGTCGTTAGAGGCACCCGACAAGGTGAAAGCCATGGCGGCGTCTACCTCGTTGATCTTGAGCAAAAGCGAGTCAAACAAACCATCGACTGGGACACTTCAGACATCGACTGGCAGGGACGCGGCTGGGACAGAGGACTGCGCGGCATTGCTTTTGACGGTGAAAGGGTCTTTGTTGCCGCCAGCGACGAACTGTTCGTCTACGACAGCAAATTCCGTTTGATTGAATCCTATCGATCTCCTTATCTGAAACACTGTCATGAAATCAGCGTCTACAAGCGTCGTCTATACCTGAGCTCAACCGGTTTCGATTCAGTACTCGGGTTCGATCTAGACAGAAACGAATTCTCCTTCGGCTTAGCAATCCAGCGTGATAGGAAAGGCTTTAGGGCACTACCCTTCGATCCCATGTCTCAGGCTGGGCCACCTGAACGAAACGAATTTCACTTGAACAGCGTATTCTGTGAACGTTCGGGTCTGTACATCAGTGGCCTGCGATCCGGAGGACTTCACCGATACACGGGTCAGCAGATTGTGCGTGTGGCTTCGCTACCAGAGGGCACTCACAACGCAAGACCCTACGGCACAGGGATTATCTTCAATGACACCCAGAAAAATGTTGTGAGATATGTACCGCGCAGCGGTGCTCAGCTTGTGTTTAACGTTCCAGTCTACAATCCGACATTGTTAACGCATAAAGATCTTGATGACTCACGCGTTGCTCGCCAAGCGTTCGCGAGGGGGCTTTGTCGGATCAGCGATACCATTGTCGCTTCGGGATCTTCGCCATCAACAATCACGCTCTACGACATTGAGGCCAAGAAGACCGTTCAATCGATTAATCTCTCGATGGATATCAGAAATGCCATTCATGGCCTTGAGGTATGGCCGTATCCGGTAAACTGACTATTGATTAATCGATTCGTACCTTGAGTAACGCGCGAGAGAGGGCTCAAGCGTGTCAATCAGTTCTCCCAGATGAGACTCATAGTTCCGCCAGTAGTGAATCGACTTCGTATACAAGGGTTGCCTAACCTGTTCGGAACTGGCTGTTCTTACAGGCCTCTCGGTTTCATGAAAATTCAGACAGGCTTCTTCAAACGGCAACTCACAATATTCGAGTAATCGACGAACCTCAGATTCAAGATTTGTCGCGACTTCTTCGTATTGCACAGTGAGGACTCGACCCGGAAGCGTTTCATGCCAGTGGTCCATCATTCGTTGGTATTGAAGGAAATACTCACCAATTTCCGTCAGGTCGTAGACAAAGGTCTGTCCCTTGGCAAAAAGCTGCCGATAACAACTGAAGGTCGAATCAAGCGGATAACGCCGAGCATCAATAATCTTTGCATTAGGCAGCATCAGATGGATGAAACCAATGGAAGGAAAGTTATTTGGCATTTTGTCGACAAACCTTGGTTTGTCAGATTCACGATGCAGGGAGGCCAATTGCAGATATTCAGTGCCCAATCGCTTGAGGCTAGCCTCATTCAGTTCAGCGACGGCAAAAGGATAGTTGATACCATCTGCCCTGTTTCGGTTTAAAGAAGTGGCTACTCGACCGACATAGGGAAGCTCTGATGTACCTTCGACCATGCTATGGCTTGCGAGGATTTGTTCAATCAGCGTCGAACCGGACCGAGGCAATCCCAAAACAAAGATCGGCGAAGCATCCGGGTTCCCCTTACCGGACAGACGATCGAACAATTCGTTGGAAAACACTTCAATCAATTCATCGTTGGTGACTTCTGTTTGCACCGGATCGTAATGCTCAATCATGCGCTGCTTACGATTTCCTTCCTGATAGTAGTGCCAGGCTCGGTCGTACTCACCTTTATCTTCACTGGCTTTGGCCAGAGCGAACATCAGGTTCGCCGCAGAAGAATCCTCTAAGCCTTCCTGAGTCAAAAGACGTTCCATCGCTGCAATATCTTCAAGGCTGAGCTCATAAGTCTTCAGATTCGCAAGACTCCAGTAGGTTTCGCCATTATCCGGTTTGATTTCGATACAGCGCCGATATGCGGCGATTGCCTCTGACTGGCGTCCCAGGGTCTTCAGATTATGGCCAAGTCCCAGCCATGCGCCCGCGTGATGGCCGTTCAATTCGATCACACGCTCATAGGCGGCGGTCGCCTCATGTGTTTTCCCGGACTGAGACAGTGTCGATGCCAACATAAATTGGGGACGGGCTTTGGTAGGTTCAAGGGCGCAAGCCTGAGTGAAACAACTTAACGCTTCCTCATAGCGATGCTGATCTGTCAGCAAGGTGCCAAGATCCATAAACGCCAGCGTGAAGTCGGGCGCAAGACCCACAGCTTTTCGTAGCAGCACCTCTGCTTCTTCAACCCGATCTTTTGCCGCGCAAATCCCAGCCAGGAAACGAAGCGCATCAATTTGGTCCGGTTGCATCGCCAGCAGTTCGCGATAGGCCTGTTCCGCATCATCGACACGACCAGCCCGTTGATGCTCCGCCGCATAAGCAAGCTTTTTCCTGAGTGGATTCAGTTCAAACGCCGCTTCAAAAGCTTGGTCGGCTTCATCACCGCGCCCCAACCCCGCCAGCACTCGGCCAAGCAACATTAAAGCCTGTTCAGACTTCGGATCTAGCCGGGTCGCGTTCTGCAATGCGATCACCGCTTCTTCAGGTCGCGCCGTTTCGGCTAGCAGCATCCCCAGGTCTTCGTGGGGCTTGGCAAAATTTGGTGCTAACTCAATCGCTCGACGAAGAAACCGTTCAGCCATTTCCGGTTCCCTTGTTTTCAGCAACAATGCACCCAGTAACGCCGTCATGTTGACGTCATCCGGGTTCCGGACCAATTCGTCCCGACAAAGCTGCATGGCATCACCAATACGTCCGGCATTGACCAGATTGATCGCTTCGTTGAGTATCGCCTGAGGAGAAAGTTTAGGGTCGTTCGGATTCATAACAGGGGACTATGCTATGACCACTCGACAGGAATTGCTAGAACATCACGCCACCGATATGACTTACGCTGGCGAACTCAGTTTCCTGAGAAGACTGATGACGCAGAATATAACGCAGGCGGATGTTGTTGTGACCGGAATCCCGTTTGACGCCGCAACCACCTACCGACCGGGCGCGCGACTGGGGCCACAGGCTATTAGAGCGGCCTCTGTTCAGTTAGCAGAGCTCGCACAGAACGCATTTCCGGACAACATCGACCTGTTCTCTACGCTTGCTATCGCAGACTATGGTGATTGCGAACTGCGATCCGGCGAGCTGGCGAATGTGGTAGACATCATTACCGATCACGCCAGGAATATTCTGAAACAAGCACCTTTCTTAATTTCAATGGGTGGAGATCACTTCGTAACGTATCCACTGTTGATTGCGCACGTTGAAAAGCATGGACCACTCTCCTTGCTTCACTTCGATGCCCATGTTGATACCTGGCCCGATGACGCCAAACGCTTGGATCACGGCTCAATGTTCCTGCGAGCGCTGAAAGAAGGACTTATCGACCCAGAGCGATCAGTACAGGTAGGCATTCGTTCCTTCAGCGAATCAGATTACGGATTTAGAGTCATAGAGGCGCCCTGGGTTCATGAACAAGGCGTGCGCGCTACCGTTGACGAAATCAAAAGAGTGCTGGGTGATCACGCTACCTACCTGACCTTTGATATTGATTGCCTTGATCCGGCGTATGCACCGGGCACTGGAACACCAGTAGCCGGCGGTTTAACCAGCGCTCAGGCACTGGGCATCGTCAGGAGTCTGGACGGAATAGATTTTGTGGGCATGGACATGGTTGAAGTTGCACCCGCCTACGATCACGCAGAGATAACATCAATCGTCGCTGCTAATATTATTCACGATTTTCTTTTGGTACTCGCAAGAAACAAACGGGGAGATAGAGGGTGAACATTAATGATCTGATAAGGGACCTGGGCGAAGTCGACATCGCCGAAGTTGCCGACGTCGTGACCAAGCTTTCGAAGGAAGATTGGTCAGCACAGAAAATCAGACAGAATGAATATGAGGTGCACAGACAAACTGAGTCGGTCGTCATGGTGTTCACAGACGGCAACGGCTGGCCCAATATTGAAATAAGCAAAGAGAGAGGCTGGGACATCATGGCAGACGCTGCAATGCCAATCATGCACGGCATTCTTGCCGAACATTACCCGTCAGGAGGCACCATCATTCGCGCCATGCTGGCAAAACTGCCCGCTGGAAACATCATCAAACCGCATGTAGATCAGCACCCCTCTTTTCACGCAAGCCACCGAATCCATGTGCCTGTCACCACCAATTCGAAGGTGCGATTCATGATCGACGGAAAGCCACATCGGCTGGAAGTTGGCCGTGCCTACGAAATTAATAACCAGTGTCAACACAGCGTTATGAACAAGGGCAACGAAGATAGAGTCACGCTGATTTTCGATTACTTGCCGCCTGGAGGCATTGAACGATCAGCTGCTGGGACCTGACATGCCGTTGTATCAACCTTGATCACACGCCCAACCCCGCGCTCGAATAGACGAATGGTCCGACTAAATCAATGACCGTATTCAAGGAAAAAAGGGCGGTTCAACCTTCACCGAATCACATCGACCTGTCTCGACTTAAAAGCAATGTCGCCCCTACAGGACAGGAATGATGCGGCGACGGCGTTAGTGTATTCTGCGCTCATTTAAGAGCTGAGAGGCAACATGGCCAGCGAAGAGCACACTGGGTCTTACTACGCGGCGACCAGAAATGACGTGACAACCTACCCAGAACTCGAGGGGGACCACGACACTGATGTTTGCATCATTGGCGGGGGGTTCACCGGGGTTGCCTGCGCGCTCACCATGGCCGAACGCGGTCATCGCGTCATTATCATCGAGCAACACAGGATAAGCTGGGGAGCCTCAGGTAGGAACGGAGGCCAACTCATCGCGGGCCTGGGTGGTAGCAAACATCTTGCGAAACAACTCGGCTGGGAAAAAATCAATGAGCTGAACTACCGTGGCAACGACATTATTAAGGAGCGAGTCAAAAAGTACGACATCGATTGCGATCTGAAATCAGGTTATATGGAAGTGGCGTTCAAAAAGAGCCAGATGGAGTACCTGAAGGAAGACTATCAAGATCACGTTGATCAAGGCCTTGGCGCACATCTCACTATGCTTGATCGTGATGCCGTGCGCGAGGCATTAGGTACCGATGCTTATGTGGGCGGAATGATCAACAATCTCAATGGACATCTGCACCCTTTAAACCTTTGTGCGGGTGAGGCTCGGGCAGCGGTCGGTCTCGGCACAAGGATTTTCGAACAAAGCGAGGTAACGGGAATAGAACACGGCGCTGTCGCAAAGGTGAAAACAACCAAAGGTTCCGTTTCTGCGAAGCAAGTACTGATTGCAGGAAACGCCTATCATAAGCTCGAACCAGGAAAGCTTTCTGGACTGGTTTTCCCCGCCGGCAGTTTCATCATCGCGACCGAACCTTTATCCGAAAACCTGGTCGAAAAGATCAACCCCAAAGATGTTGCTGTGTGTGACCTGAACAACGTCCTCGACTATTACCGTCTCTCTGCAGACAAACGCATGTTGTACGGCGGCCGCTGCAATTATTCTGGCAAGGTTCCCAAAAGCATCAAAGACAACATGCTACCCAGGATGCTTGAAATTTACCCTGAACTCGAGGGCTCAAAGATTGAGTACGAGTGGGGTGGAAATATCGGCATCGTCATCAAGCGAACACCGCTCATCGGCCGCGTCGCTGACAATGTATTTTATTCGATGGGATATTCGGGACACGGCGTCGCCCCCACCCACATCGCCGCAGAAGTTATCGCCGACGCAATGGGTGGAAACACAGAGGTTCTTGAAGCCTACGAGAAGATCAAACACTGGCGCATTCCGGGAAGTCAGTGGATGGGCAATCAAATCATTGCGCTGGGTATGTTGTATTTTCGCGCGTTGGATTTGAGTCCCCTGTAAACAGATCCGCTGCTCAAAGACGCCTCACGCATACTGGCACGCATCATCGCACTCAGCGAGTGTCCAAAACGTCTTGCCACGCCTCTTCTCGAATCTCATCTCGCCATTGGCTTAGATTAAGCTCTATCGCAGCAAAACCTCCTACCCATAATATGGTGTCCCAGAGGTATAACCAATGAGATAGAGTCGCCCACCAGAGCGCGAGGGCAAGCAGAAGACAGTATCCGACGAGCTTTATTCTGGTCAGCAGCCGCATCACACGGCTACTGGCGACACCTCGGTCCTGCAATCGAACAACCCCTTCCATCGCCGCGATAATGAACAGCCAGATGGCTATTTCGGCAACATCAGCGATTGCCAGCCAGCGCTCAAGCGAAAGCCCATGAGTATCCGTGACGACCTCCTGTCCATCGACCCAAAAAAAAGTTGAATCGCTGGAGAGTTCACGGCAATTACTCGACGTAATTTCTGTGTACTCGATGTTATAAGTAAAAGACACGTCTCTCTCCACCATGTCGCATAGAGAACCCGCGTCATCAACCGAAAGGGTCTCACGCAGTTCCGCGGCATAGTCCACGAAAGCGAAGATTGAATATGCGATCATTGCGACGCACACCAAGCGAACACCATGCAAGGCTTTCAGAACCCAAGGTGTAAACTGCTCATCCTCCAGAGCATAGGTCTCTAACTCAAGGGTGGCCAACATCGTCAGCCAAGCGGCAACGGCGATGGTTGTTGCAAATGCGCTTACCCGATCCACTAGCCCTGAACTCTCAGACAGAGTGTGCTGAGCAAACGACAAATCATCGATCAAATAGAGAACGAAATTCACGAACAACAAGCTGTATACCACCCACTTGAAGGCCTGTTGCAGATGGCGCAACTTACTGGATGCGCCTGCAGAGTCGCTGAGTTCGGAACCGGACATCCGGCCATAATCCCTGTCCACTCGACGTATTATCATCCACTCCTATACGCTCGGAGGTTCAGAGTCCCTAACGATGACTAGTGTATGAATTCATTCAAACAGCCTTTCTATTCAAGCGTGAACGTTGAATCAAATTTTGACGCAGTCATCATCGGTGCGGGTCACAACGGATTGACTTGTGCCGCTTATCTCGCCGGCGCTGGACTCAGCGTCAAAGTGCTGGAACGCCGACCAATGGTCGGAGGCGCCGCAGTCACCGAGGAATTCCACCCAGGATTCAGCAACTCAGTCTATAGCTATTCCATTAGTCTCCTGAATCCAAAAGTCATTCGAGATTTGGCGCTTGAACGTCACGGACTGATGATTATGGAGCGACCTGCCGGGACAATCAGCCTGCTGGACCAGGACCACCTTCTGTTGACTCGAGATAGCGACCAGGCTCGTCAGGAAATTGCCAGGTTCTCGACTGAAGATGCCAAACGTATTGATGCGTTTGAGGATCAAATCAGCCGAGTCGCGCTGGCGATGCGGGAAATTGCTATGGCAGCGCCACCTGACTTCGGTGGCGGACTACGAGATTTGATAAATCTCGCCATGGCTGGAAATACGTTCCGCAGGTTAAGCTCATCAGACCAGGCCGTGCTTGCTGAACTGATGACCAAATCACTGGGCGACTACCTGGATGGCTGGTTCGAGGGTACCGCTCTTAAAGGCATACTTGGACTTGAGGGTGTGATAGGAAACTACGCCGATCCTTACCACCCTGGCACCGCCTATGTGTTACTTCACCACGCGTTTGGTGAGGTGAACGGCAGAACCGGCGCATGGGGCATCGCTAAAGGCGGCATGGGCGCAATCAGCCAGGCGTTGAGCGCCTGCGCAATCGAACGAGGCGTGAAGATCGAAACAAGTGCCGGGGTTGAGAAGGTCATCGTTGAAAACGGGAAGGCACGAGGTGTGGTTACAGAGGATGACCGTGAAATTCGAGCCAAGGTGGTATCGGCAAATGTCCACCCCCAAACTCTGCTGATGAAGTTTATCGACCCCAACTTACTGGACGACGATACCCATCGCAGAATCAGCCAGTACAGAAGCCACTCAGCGACGTTTCGCATGAATGTGGCGCTATCAGAACTACCCAAGTTCTCCAGTGTACCGGGAGACGATGAATCGCACTTTAAAGGCGCCATTGAGATTTGCCCCTCACTGGCATACATGTCGACAGCCTATCGCGAAGCCAGTGAATCTGGCTGGTCGAGTAAACCTGTCATTTCCATGCAGGTGCCAACCACACAGGATGACTCTCTGGCACCAGAGGGTCAGCATGTTGCCAGTCTATTCTGCCAACATTTTCAGCGACACTTACCCGATGGAAGTTCTTGGGATGACGTAAAAGAAACCGTGGCAGACCTCATCATCGACAACGTCAACAGCTACGCACCAAACTTTCGCGCGTCCATCCTCGGCAGACAAATTAAATCGCCGCTTGATATCGAAAGAGACCTTGGAATGATTGGCGGAGACATTTTCCATGGCACCTTGCATCTCGACCAGCTTTATTCGATGAGGCCCATACCGGGGTACGCGGCTTATCGCATGCCCGCAGAAAACCTCTATCTCTGTGGTTCGGGTGCACATCCTGGTGGCGGCGTCACTGGGCTACCCGGCCATCATGCCGCGCGGCAAATTATCAAAGATCGCCGCCGCTGGTCATGACGATCAGCGTTGGCGTCATCGAAACCGGTGAATCGCCGGAGCACCTGGTCGCAGACTTTGGCACCTACCCGGATATGGGGCGGGATTTGTTAAAAAGGTGCCTGGATGAGGTCGAGTGCACCACGATCAGTCCAGTGAGAGGTCAGACTCTGCCTGATCCCTGCGCTTTTGATGCCTACATGATTATGGGCTCCGAGTTCAGTGCAAACGATCGTTTCGAATGGATCGGCGACTTGAAGGTTTTCGTCAACCAATTGGCGGCGAAGCATATCCCCGTCATTGGCATCTGTTTCGGACATCAGCTCATCGCAAAAGCCATGGGTGGGCAGATCGCCAGAACCGACTGGGTGGTGGGTCGTCGACGATACACCCGGCCCGGTGCCGACCCTATCCAAGCCTTCGATACCCTTTGCTTTCATCAAGACCAGGTCACGGTGCTCCCCCGAAGCGCGAGGGTCATTCTTACCAGTGACGAATGCACCTTTGCAGGTCTCGAGTATCCATCATGGCCGTGTTGGACGATTCAATCTCACCCGGAGTTTCTTGAGACCTACACCAGACGACTGATTAAACACTCAATGGGTCACTACATTGGGGCCGATCTGGCCAATCAGGCTCTCTCCTCTCTCGCGACGTATCGCGAGGAGCTCAGGTTTGTCAGGTCATCGGTTAGACAGACACTTCTGACGGGCTAAACACTAAAAATCAGGCACCCAGAGCCGTTCTACGACAACCTCGTCTCCTTCCGAAATCGTGCCGGGCACATCTACGACGCCAACCACGCCACGACGACGCTTCGCCGCAAGAACGAAGTCTCGAGCTTCGAAAGCGCCACCATCTGCTTTCTTGTACATGCCCGAGAGTTTTTCACCCATGTCCATGCAGGGTGGATTAAATTCTGCAATACAAAGGATGGCTCCGGAGGAAAACTTCAAGCGAGTGCCTCCCGGTAACGCTGAAAACTGTTCTATGCCTGAAATACATAAATTGGCGCCCAGGTCCTCTGCCAACAACGGACTCGAAATCCCCAGGGATTGAGTCACTTCTACCAGTTCTTCGAAGCTCACTCCCGACCATTGGCGTTCATTTCTACGAACAGTACCCTCGGGATCCTTATCACCTTCATAAGCCGTTCTTGTGTGACCCTGATGGTTGTCCCCTTCGAAGCCGTCATGGTCCACTTTAACTTCCGAATGGCTCTGCTTACTCATATCGTCTCGAGTGCCTATATGCACTGAGACAACTTTCCCAATCTCACTCATTTTGTCACTCCCATCGTGCAACGATGATCCTAAGTGAGAAACCCCGGCTTAGAATTCCTCGCCTAACCGCACGTATAGCTATATTTGTATCCTCCCATAATACTCGCGTTCAACTGACCATGAGCCAAACAAGCCATTTTTTATGTTGAAAGAAAGTCCGTTTTTTGAGTTCTTGAACCGACGAAAAAATCCGTCATTCAGCCAATTTCTGAAGACTACCGAGCAGGATGAGGGCTACATCGATTGGAACGGTTCTGTCTTGCCGCACAACTATGGGGATACGGAATTTGAATATCGAAGTGTTCGAGGCAGCTGCGCTTGCTTCGATGTGTCACCGATGCGAAAGATCAGGGTTCAGGGGAAAGATGCGGGCTCCTTCCTCGATTACCTTCTGACTCGCCCGGTCAGTCAAATAGCATCCATGAGAGGTGTTTATGTCATTTTTTGTAACGAGGATGGCACACTCAAGGACGACGCAATTCTCTATAAGTTCAACGATGAAGATTACCTCATCTTACCTTCAGACATTGATCACTCTCCCTACTTCTACGAAATCGCAGGCCAGAGAAATTTAGATCAGGTTTGCTTTTCCGAGTGCACTGCGAGCCTGGCAGGTCTGGCGATACAAGGGCCTCAATCAGCGCGTGTGACGCGCTCGTTGGGATTCGATGACGTTGAATACCTGGAGCCTTACCAATTTAGAGAATACGAATTCGCGGGAACCCGATGCATCGTCGCCAGAATGGGATTCACTGCAGATCTTGGCTACGAACTGTGGTTACCACCAGAATTCAGTCGCGACCTGGCCAGTGCCCTGCAGAAGACTCGAAAAAGCCTGAATCTAGAAGTACCTGGCTATGGATTGGGCGCGCTGGAAGCATGCCGAATTGAAGGCGGTTTCGTCGTTGCCGGCTGGGACTTCGCTACCGAACTCGATAACACACCAGATTTTGAGCGTAACCCCTTCGAGGTTGGACTTGGCTGGGCCGTCGATCTGGACGCTGGAGAATTTATCGGAAAGGCAGCCCTTAAGGCCCTAAGGCAGGCGTCCACCTACGTCATACGTCGCATAACGGTTGACACTGGAGTGCCGCTGGAAGGGCATGAACTTCTTACAAAGGTTGATGGTGTTGAAACCAGTATCGGTTCCGTCAACTGTGCCAGTTGGTCCTTTGGGCTGGAGCGGATGATAGGAAACGCATCAATCAGGAAAGCGCACATGAGCGCGACAGAAGCGACGGTGGTTGTCGAGGGCGAACCACTGACGGTGCAACTCACCAAAGGCGCCTACGTGAATTTCGAACGTCGCAATCAGGTGCCAGCGCCGCTGGACTGAGCGAGCGATAACCCATCACCCAGACGATCCAGGTACCAGCGTACAAACTTTCGGTTCAGCATTTCGTACTCCTGATGGAGCGGTCCCGGCTCAAAAAATTTTGACGAGACACCGGCGGCGTTTCGAAGGATGATGTACTCGTCTTCTTTTGTTGTGTGGTCCCACAACCAGGTTAATGAGGAGATGTCATAATCCCGCCCTTCCTGCGCATCCGCTCGAACCAACCAGAAAACATCCATATCTGTCACTGTGAGGCTTCGGGGCGTAAACCGATAAACCACGCAATGATCTGGATAACCCAGCATGAAAGTGAGCGGCCCCATTTGAAAATCTCCCGCACCCTCATCGAAGCCCAGGTAACTCCCCATCAACGGAGCAACCGGCTGACCATCTTCACTCCCCGTCAGATATCCTGGATAAAGGGCGTATCTGGAATATTCCACGCCGCCTCCTGGGGAATCTGCATCCGAAAATCCGCGTTGCACCTCCAATGTCAAAGTGGATATACCGGTCGCAGCTTGACTCCGAGACATCATTGCCTCGTTTAACGACGCGACCTCTTGATAAGGTGCTTTCAGCGTATGAGACTTTGCGTAAGCACGATGTGCGGTGGCGCAATGATAACACTCAAGATAGTTTTCGAGCGCCAACTTCCAGTTTGCGTTCACTTGATAGGTTCTATGGTCGGCTACCTTCGCACACTCAAGATTGTGCCCGCTGATGCCATCATCAATGCACTCGAGTTCTGGCAGAAAAGAGGGCGCGCCTGGATCACAGTTAACAAAAATCAGCCCGTGAAACGTTTCCAATTGAGGCTTGAGTAACCCAAATTTCGATTTTTCCAGTTCCGGCATTTCCCTCGCAGATTTAAGCGCGCCATCCAGGCTGTAAACCCATCCATGATAAGGACATACAAAAGTTCGGGTGTTACCGGATTTCGCTTCGCAAACGCGCGCACCTCGATGGCGACAGACATTTAGTTGAGCCTGTATTTCACCAGTCTCATCACGAGAGATAATGATCGACTCCCCCGCCAATTCAAACAGGAAGTAGTCCCCTGCTCGGGGTAACTGGCTCACATGGCCGGCAAAAAGCCAGCTCCTGGTGAGGATCTGATCTCGCTCCAACTCGAATACCACCGGAGAGCGATAGAAGTATCCGTGCATGGCCCTGTTCGGGTTCAGCCGTTGTTCCGCGATGTAGCTTTCGGGATTATTCTGCATACAGACCATTGTACCTGTATCATGACACCATGACTCTTATGCGCTTTCCGCCACAGGCACCTCCAAACGATGTGGCACAAGAACTTCAAAAAACTGGCGCCGTTATCGTCACATCTCTGGCAGACCCTTCGGTTCTGTCCTTGATCGAAAAGGAGCTAAGACCTCATTTTGAAAAGGAAGGGGAAAAGTTTCAGAACGACTTTAACGGTTACAAAACCCTTCGTCTCGCTGCCCTATTAGCGCTGTCACCCACATCCGCTGAGTTGATCGCGCACCCGTATATCCTGGAGATTGCAGAACAGATTCTCGGTCCACACTGCGAATGCTTCCGGTTGGGCAGCGCGACCGCCATCGAAATATGGCCAGGGGAAAACGCGCAGGTCCTACATCGAGACGATGACTTTTATCCTTATCGTGTACCGGGCATTGAGTATCAGATCGGCGCCATGTGGTCATTTAACGACTTTACGATGGAAAACGGCGCGACTCAGGTCGTCAGCGAAAGTCACTGGACCGGCGCAAACAACCTGGATGTACTGCCTGAACATATCGACGTTGAACACGCGGTGATGCCGATCGGATCTGTTTTAATCTACTTCGGCTCTACGTGGCACGGCGGAGGCGCGAACACCACTGACAACCCCAGGACAGGTGTTATCAACACTTATGCGCTTGGATGGTTAAGACAGGAGGAAAATCAGTACCTCTCAGTGCCAAAAGACATTGCCAGCGCCTATCCTGAAACCGTAAAGAGGCTCATGGGTTATCAAGCTCACGGCGAGTATCTGGGCGTCTATCCGGGCGACCCCGACAACCGCTGGTATGAGGCCTGAGGATTACTCAATGCTGTCTAGCGCCCGACGAAGACGCTGGAAGGCATCTTCAAGATCTGTCACATCAGCATTCAGGAAAGGGGAAAATTGAAGAATATCCATGCCGTTTCTGATGACAAGATCTTCTTCCCAAAAACACTTCTTGTGCATCTCCAAGCCCCGAGCACCTGGCGCACCAGGCCGTGGCGCAAGTTCTATCGCGCCCATGAGACCGATATTGCGAACGTCTACGACCTTATCGTGTTGCGCAAAACCGTGAAGGAGATCTTCAAAAGGTTTCGCTAGGCTTTTCGCCTGGTCAAACGTGCCCTCTTCCTCATAGACTTCGAGCGTAGCGACTCCCGCCGCGGCAGCAACCGGATGTCCGGAATACGTGTATCCATGAAAGAGTTCGATCATGGTTTCTGGACCCTGCATGAAAGCATCGAACACTGACTCTCTTACCAGGACAGCACCCATAGGAATCACGCCGTTGGTGAGACCTTTCGCCGTCGTGATGATGTCGGGTGTAACGTCAAAATACTTCGCACCAAAGGGTTCCCCTAAACGACCGAACGCAGTGATGACCTCATCAAAGATCAAAAGAATTCCGTGGGTGTCACAAATTTCTCTCAACCGCTCAAGATAGCCCTTGGGCGGGGGAAGAATCCCTGTTGAACCCGCAACCGGTTCAACAATAACCGCAGCAATATTACTGCCATCATGCAAGGCGCAGAGCTTTTCGAGGTCCTCAGCCAGATGCACACCCCACCCTGGTTGTCCTTTACTGAACGCCGTGTTCTCAAGATCGAAGGTCGTGCGAATGTGATCAACACCTGGGATCAGATTCGCGCTAAATGCTTTTCGATTCGGCGCCATGCCACCGACTGACATGCCTCCAAAATTTACCCCGTGGTAGCCTCGTTCTCGACCGATAAGCCGGGTCCGATTGCCTTCCCCATGAGCACGGTGGTAACCCAACGCAATCTTCAGCGCCGTATCGACAGATTCGGAACCTGAATTCGTAAAGAAGCATTGGGTAAAACCCTCAGGCGCCATATCGATCACACGCTCTGCTAGCTCGAATGCACGGTTGTTACTGGCTTGAAAGCCGATCGAATAGTCCAGTGTTGCGACCTGCTTCTGCACCGCCTCTACGATCTTTGGATGGCAATGGCCAAGGCCTGACGTCCAAAGACCGGAAAAAAGGTCATAAAGCCGCCGTCCATCTTCAGTGGTGTAGTGGTGACCACTCGCACCCGACATAATACGAGGATGCTTCTTGAAATCACGGTTCGCGGTGAAAGGCATCCAGTACGCCTCAAGTTGGGAAGCTGAGCTCATTCTTGGTCTCCGAAACGCAAACTCAAAGTCTAGGGCCATTGAAGGGTGTTAAACAATAAGTTAACTGAATACCGCTAACCTATTGAATTTTCGAGTAACTAAGCAAAAAATGTTAAGTTTGCTAAACATGGCAGGCTAAAATGCAAACTGACGATACCATCGGCGCTCGGTTAAAGGCGATCCGCCACCGACGCGGCATGTCACAACGACAGCTGGCGCGGCAATCCGGCGTCGCCAATGCGACGATCTCACTGATCGAAAACGGCAAACTCAATCCCACAGTGAGCATGCTCAAAAAAGTGCTGGATGGTATACCAATCCACTTGAGTGAATTTTTCAGCGATGCGGAAGAACCACCAGAGAAGGTTTTCTTCAAACATAACGAGCTGACGGAAATCGTAGAAGGCGGCGTCTCGTATCGTCAGGTCGGTGCAAACCTTTCGACCAAAGCCATACAGTTCCTAAAGGAAAGTTACGCGCCAGGTTCAAATACTGGCAGGCACGAGATATCACATGAAGGTGAAGAGTGTGGAATTATTTTGTCTGGGCGGCTGACCGTCACGGTTAACGGCGAGACAATGACACTGATTCCGGGAGATGCGTACTATTTTCGTAGCGATCTTCCCCATAGCTTCTCAAACACCGGAACCGAACCCTGCGAACTGATTACAGCCTGCTCACCACCCTCTTTTTGATCATTCTGCGTTGTTATCAGGAATCCGGAGCACCAGGGTCTTTCTCAATGGAGCCAATATGGTCCTCAAGCACCTGGTATAACGGAAAGTCCACCCAGGTATCGTTCAGATAGTTCAACTCAGGCACTTCCTCTTTTGGATCCACGAGCAGGTTATAGACCGAGGGATACGCCATGTCCCGGATGGCATAACTATCGTCGTCCATTTCCTTTAACAAGAGTTTCCAGTTTTGCCATTTCACGCCAAACAAAACATTTCCAATGTAGATGACAACAGAATCTCGAGCAGATTTGTCAGAGTCGCCGGTGAGAAACGCTAGCTGATCAACCCCATCGTAAATTCTATCGTCCGGAAGCGTGGCGCCTGCCACGGATGCTAGCGAAGGCAAAAGGTCAACGGCGTGCATCATTTCGTTAGAAACGCCGCCCGGACTTACTCTGTCGGGCCATCGAAACAGGAAAGGAACACGCAAGGATCCCTCGTAGGGTGAGAACATCCCTGCTCTCCAGGGTCCGGTAAAACCGAAGGAACGGGGCACGCCTTCACGACCGTTGTCCGCCATAAATATGACGATCGTGTTGTCTGTTAGATCAAGGCTATCTATGGTCCCGAGAACATCGCCAACATAGTCATCGGTTTGCGCAAGCACATCAGCAAAGCTGCCATTGCCGGTATGACCGAAGTAATCAGGATGGGGATCCACGGGCTCATGGGTTTGCGTGTAAGAAAGCAGCACGAAAAAAGGGCTATCTCCCTCAGCCTTGCGTTTCATGAAATCAATCGAGTGATCGGTGATCTCCCGATCCATGACTTTTCGTTTTTCTCGATCAAATACTTCGTGCTCGGTGGGTTGCTCACCACGTTTGGCCCGCATAATTCTTGTAAACGTGGCGTCCGGATGAGCATCTGGATCGTAGCTGTTGCTGTCAGGCCAGAACGCTCGATCGGACGATCGGGGTATGCCTATCCATTCGTCAAAGCCCTGGTCTGTTGGAAATCGACCTTCGGTATCACCGAGATGCCACTTACCAAATAACGCGGTTTCGTACCCAGCTTCCGACAAGACCTCGGCTATGGTTTCTTCCCATTTGGTAATCCCATACCAGACATCACGAACCCAGCCATCTGGATGTTGACGAGTACGAATGCCGTATCGCCCTGTGATTAAAGAGGCTCGAGAAGGGACACACTCTGCCTCGACATTGAAATTAGTCAGGCGGAGCCCCTCTTTCGCGATGCTGTCGATATTCGGCGTCGCCGCGCCCCGCAACTCGCCGCCTCCATATACACCCGGCTCACCCCAGCCAAAGTTATCCATCAGCATGATGACGATATTAGGTTTAGTTGAGGAACTTTCTGCGCTGGCGGCCTGTATAGGTGCTATCAGGAACATTAGGCCGAGGGGCAACCAACGCAATGTCCGATTGTAAGTGAGGGGGATCATCCGAATCAGGCAGACCGGGGCTGATGTTGTAGAGTGACATAATGAAACACATAGCCACCGGCTGCACCGGCCAGGCCCTGCATCAGCAAACCGACGATTTCTCGTGTCGGTGCAATACCACTCAATCCAAGTGTTGCCTTGATCAGAACGTGAATCGCAACCAGCGCAACAAATCCTGCGGAGACGTAACCAATCAATCTGAGATCAATCACATAGTTGATGATGAGTGCGGCAACCGATAAACCGATGAGCATGCCAACCGCTACGATGGGCAGGTAAAGATCATACATATGCGTCAAATCGTGGATTACCGCATCGATCCGATGGCTCATGGTGATCTCAAAGCCCATCCCCACCACTTCCGCGATATTCCCCTGGCTGACGAACAACGCCCCAAGACTATAGGTGGCGAGCACTGCCAGAAAATACCCAAATACGACTTTCATGTTCGCTCCAAATCGATGTTTCAGCGTGGGTATAATAGCGGCTTTACCCCAGTCACTGAACCATCATGAAAAAGACGTTACTGATTGCCGCACTGGCATTTTCCGCTTACCTGAATGCCGATGACTACAAGACAGACATCATCGCTGAGGGCTTGAATCACCCCTGGGCAATGGACTTTCTGCCGGATGGCAGCTATCTCGTTTCGATGAAATCAGGCGAAGTGCGCATCATCTCCTCTGACGGTGAGATAGGCGATGTCATCTCTGGAGGCCCTGAGACTTACTTCATGAGCCAGGGGGGCTATTTCGACATCCTGCTTGACCCAGACTACAACGATAATCAGATGGTCTACCTCGCTTACGCCGGCGGAACACCAGACGCCAACGCAACCCGCATCATGAAGGCTCGCCTTGAAGATAATGCCTTCGTAGATGCTGAAACCATTTACACCGCGTCACCGACCAAGGACACCCCCGCCCATTATGGCGGCAAGATGCACTTCCTGCCTGACGGCACACTGCTGGTCACCACCGGGGACGGATTCGAATATCGTGAAGCACCGCAGGACAGAAACAGTCATCTGGGGAAAGTGATTCGCATCAACACCGATGGCAGCGCACCCGAAGACAATCCATTCACGGAAGGTGATGGCGATCCACTGGTGTACTCCTACGGCCACCGAAACCCACAAGGTCTCGACCTCGGACCCAACGGAGAAATCTACCTGCATGAACACGGGCCAAAAGGCGGTGATGAGCTTAACCTCATCAGAGCAGGAGCCAACTATGGATGGCCCGCAGTCACCTACGGAGAAAACTACAGCGGTGCCTATGTTTCTCCACTTAAGGAATATGCTGGCATCGAGCAGCCCCTTTACTACTGGACACCCAGCATTGCGCCTTCAGGACTTGTCGTCTACAGCGGCAAGATGTTTCCCGAGTGGGAGGGTCACTTCCTGGTCGGCGCGCTGGTCGATGCGGAAGTCCGTCTTGTTGAAGGCAATGGCGATGATATGACCGAGTCACCCCTATTCTCAGAAATCGGCCTGCGAATCAGAGACGTTAGGGAGGCACCGGATGGTTCTATCTTCCTGATCACCGATGGTGACGACGGACAAATCATTCGTATCAGTCGCTAGAACATCACCACACCATGTCTCAGTACATGACACTCAAACAACGTAGACGCCACCGGGCGCTGGGCGATGAAATTACGCGTCTGAAGCCCAAGCTGCCCCCCTTCGATTATGAGCCAGGACAAGATCCCGAACAGGATGAGGCCTATCAAGAGATCATTGATCTGTTTAATACACTGGTAGAAGAGATGCATGGGATAGAAGAGGCGGCGAAGCAAAGTCAGTAAACTAGCTGCCCTGTTCACTAGATAGAGAAAACACGTGCAGTTCGATGACGTCCTGCTGGGTCGCCGCAGCATCCGCGGTTACAAACCAGATCCGGTACCTAAAACCCTGATTGAAGAAATCCTGCATCTCGCCATGCGTTCACCCTCTTCAATGAACACCCAACCCTGGAACTTTACTGTTGTTACCGGCGAGACCCTGGACAAGATCCGCGCCGGCAACACTGAAAAGAATCTGGCCGGTGTTCCGCATTCACGCGAGTTTCGAATCGGCCAACCTTTCGCCGGTGTACACCGGGATCGCCAGGTCGGCGTCGCAAAGCAGCTCTTTGCGGCCATGGGTATTGCGCGTGAAGACAAAGAAGGTCGACAGGACTGGGTGCTCCGAGGTTTCAGACAGTTCGATGCACCGGTCTGCGTGATCATCACCTACGATCGAGAATTGGCTGACAGTGATGACACCGCTTTCGACTGCGGCGCAGTCACCACCGCGCTTGTGAACGCTGCCTGGTCACGAGGGCTTGGCGCTGTCATCAACAGTCAGGGGATCATGCAATCGCCAGTCGTGCGAGAACACGCAAAGATCCCGGACGATCAGGTCATTATGAAAGCGGTGGCGATCGGTTGGCCCGATGACAGCTTTCCTGCCAACGCGGTTGTGTCTGAACGTAAAAGCGTTGGCGAAGCAACGCGGTTTCTTGGTTTTGAAGCGTCGATTTTTAAAGAGTAACTAGCTTTCGACATCAAAGGTCTCTGACAAGATCCGAATACCGTGTTCGTATCCGGCGTTGACCACCTCATCAAACTGATTCACTTTCAGTAAGCTGAAATTCTGCACCGGCGGCTCAAACAGAATGTCTGCGCGATCCGCCAGTTGCGTGGTGCGCTTTCGATTAGCGACTTCTGTCGCTTTGAATAAGAGCGAAGTCAGGCTCGGGATGTCGAGGGCCTCCCCCGGCAGGATTTTAGCCATCAGCAACTTCCAGCCTGACGGCACATCATCGAACTCAACCTCGCTGTCGTTCTGAGACGAAAGTTTGACAGCAAAGATCTGCCCTACAGGCTTTGTCGCCATCACATCGACAGGCAGGTTGTTTAATACTGCACCATCCACTGCCAGATTGTTTCTATGAACTACCGGTGGCAGAACGCCAGGCAGCGCCGCACTGGCGCTCGTTGCCCGCCAAATTTGACCGGACTCATGAATGTTGACGTCGCCGGTATTAATGTCGCTGGAAATTGCAAAAAAGGGAATCGCCAGATCTTCTATTTCACCCGGCATAAATCGCTGAGAGAGTTTATTCATTCGATTACCGGACAATACCGACACCACCGGCAGCGTGTAATCTTCGAAGGGTTTACCCTTCACAAAGGCCGCTCTTACTTTCTCTTCGACGAGGTCAACATCGCCATAGAGAGCTATGGCAACGCCCATAATGGCGCCGATGCTTGTACCACCAATCCAGTCAACCGGTATTCCAGCTTCACAGAGCGCACGATAGGTACCGATATGCGCGAAGCCTCGTGCCGCACCTCCTCCGAGCACCAAACCATTTGCATTGCCCGATAGCATCCTGCCCACTCTTTGCAGGTCAGCATCTGAGCCGCCTCGAATATGTAGATGATATTCGGTTTCTCTGTTTTCAAGCCAACGACAGGTGTCTGTTATCTGCTCATCTGGGTGAGAAAGCAAAAGGACCTTATGCTTGACGTGACGTGGTACCACAGAACTTTGTTTTTCGAACTCGCGAAGTGATGGCTCCGACTCTGAAGCCCCCAACAGCAGGATTAAGTCAGATTGACCTTCCGCGAACTCGGACCATTTGTTGTGCTCAGCTGTGCACCCCAATACCAGGAACCTGTGCGCTTGTTCCTGCTGGCCGCACCAGTGTTCAAACTCTTGTGATATCCGATCCGACTCACTTGCTGGAAAGCTTCTTTCCTCGTAACGCTGCAATATCTCCGGGGTGAGATAGAGCACACTGCCATGTTTTTCGAGTTCAGCACAGATGCTTTCGGAAAGCTGGACCAGTTTCTCGCTGTTATCGAGCGGCCTCAGACAAATAATACTGGGCGAAGGTCGCTTCTTGCTGTCTGCGCCAATGGTATTCTCGTGTAGCCTCTTTGCAACGATCGCAGTAAGGCGCATGACCATCGACGGGTGTTCCGCCGCAAGCCTTTCGAAGGCAGTCTGCTCGAATTTCACGAGTATGCAAGAACGTACCGCGACGACGTCTGCGCTACGGGCTTCGCCGGTAATCAGGCCTACTTCGCCAACGCTCTCGCCCGGGACGACTTCACCAATGTAGACAGGTGCTTCAGAATCGAGCCAGACCTGAAGACGCCCTCTCACGAGCAAATACATCGAGTCAGCAGGATCACCTTGCTTGAAAAGTACCTGTCCACCCGCCAGATGAATCGTCTTCAGCTGCGAAGCGATGTCATCGGCCTCTCTTTGTGGAAGATCAAAGTACTCCCGAAGGACACTAACAGTCGCCATGTAGGTATCTTCAGTCATGGCGCTCTACCCAACTCTCTAGAATGAGCGAGAGCTCTTCCAACACGCCCGCCACTCTCGTTTCATCTTCCGCATCAAACTCACCTTCTCCGTTTTTGTTCAGCAACTGAATAGCAGCGAAGGTCCTGCCGTCTCTATCTTTGATGGGAATCGCGAGAGTAGCGCGTGTTCGGTACCCCATCTGCTTGTCCACCTCGGGATTAAATCGATCATCCTTGTAGGCATCTTTTACCATCACTGTCTCACCGGACTCTACGGCAGCACCCACGATACCAGAGCCCCAAGGAATCCTGATTTCTTCTTGCACTGGTAGTTGCTCGGTCACTCTCAACCGCAAAGAATCCCCATCCACCAGAAACAAAGAGGCTCGCTCAGCGGAGACCAGGCTCGCGATCTTCCTGGTGAACGCGAAAAGACTGCGTTCCAACATGGATTGGTAGGCTTTATTGTTCGCAATCGTTGTCGCCTCAAGGAAACGAAGGGATTCCTCAGACATTTCGGTCAAAACGCTTTTAAATTCGTCTTCGTCCCAGTGATCAACAACGGACTGCAACGTAGATCGTTCATTGGACTCCGCCAACATACTCATCATATGTTTGTTGCTGGCGATGACAGACTCGGTGAACGATATCAGCTTGCCATCCTCCAGATGAACGATTCTGTCCGCAACGTCCAGGATTCGATTGTCGTGTGTCACGATAAGGATCGTTGTGCCCTGATCATTCGCGAGCGTCCGCATGCGCTCAACAACTTCCCGGCCAGATTCCTTATCCAAAGATGCGGTAGGCTCATCTGCGAGTAACAAGGCGGGCTCAGAAGCCAGTGCTCTCGCGATCGCAACTCTTTGCCTTTGCCCGCCCGACATTTGCTCCGGCTTGTGGTGCATGCGCTCGCTCAGACCGACTGCCTCGAGCATTTCCCTCGCTCGATTTTCAAGCGCCTGGCCTCGATATCTGCCGGTCACACCCAGTCCGAGTTCAACGTTTTCAAAAGCAGAAAGCGCGGCAACGAGATTATGCTGCTGAAAGATGAAACCAATCTTGCGGCGCATCTCTGACATCGTTGCATGACTGGCACCACACAACTCGTGATCAAGCACTTTCAGGCTTCCAGCCTGAGTTGATCTGAGCGCACCAATTAGCGTGAGTAACGTTGTTTTACCCGAGCCTGAGGGACCCGTCACGATAACGATTTCGCCCTGGGGTATTTCGACATTGATATCGAATAGGATCTGCTTTCTGAGAGATCCCTTGCCATAAAAATGACTGACAGCTTCCGCATGAATCGCAGACATCAGAACACTTCCGCTGGATCAATGCTTGCGACCTTGCGTACCGCCAACAGTGCAGATATCGCACACATGGATAACGTTAGAACAAACACAAAGCTTGCGCGCTCAACCGTTACATAAAGTGGCAAAGAGGTGGCTGCAGCGGCTTGCCCATAAAGAAACCAGGAGGCGAATACTCCCGGAATGAACCCGAGCATCCCAAGAATGGCAGCCTGCTGGAGCACAATCCCTGCGATAAACGAGTTTTTATATCCAATAGCCCGAAGCGTCGCATACTCACTGAGGTGTTCGGTCACGTCGGCGAACAGGATTTGGTAGACAATGATCGCGCCGACAAAGAGCCCCATAATGGCACCGAAGGCAAAGACATATCCGATGGGTGTCGCGCGATTCCAGTAATTGGTTTCTCGCTGAATGAACTGTTCTTTGGTCATGACGAGAACATCCTTCGGCAAATAGGCCCCAAGCTCCTTGGCAACTGACTCAGGATCCGCACCGGGTTTTACTTTCAGAAGGCCCAGATTGATGTCGTTTCGATTGCGACTGGGAAACAGACGCAGCCAATTGTCTATGCTTGTCATGATGGTTCCATCGATACCAAAAGAGGTACCCATCTCGAACAGCCCAACCACGGTGACTTTTCGACTGTTAACTTCAGTCAAGAGAGACGCATTGTCATTAAAGTGAGCACTGACATCCCCGAATTCCGGCCTGGAGTTTTCATCGAAGATAATCACATCACGTTTTGTGAGGAGGCCTCTGACATCATCAAACCCTGGGGTCTTTAGAACAGACACCGAAGGATCAAAGCCAACTGCATTCAGACTCCGGCGACCACTGGTCCAAGGGTTTTTCCAAACAGCGGGGAAGATGTAAACGGGTGTTGCTGATGCAATGTCAGCGTTACCAAGTGCCTGATAAACACGCCGGATAGAAAATGTTTCGGGTCTGACGATGAAGACACTATCCGGACTGAAAAGCGCGATGTCGTAGTCAAATCGCTCATGAAATCTGACAGCACTTTCAAACAGCGCTTCCCGGAAACCTAACTGCATCATGATCAGCAGAACGGCGAAAGCAATCCCCAACAGTGCAACCGCCAGCCGGACAGGTTTAAACCAGAGTTGCTTCCATCCAAGAGGTGCGCGCATCAATCGGACTTCACATCATGATTCGACTTCAAAGAGTATCTCAACCTGTAGGTTCGTCAGAGTCTGAACCGGTTCAGAATGATCCAATTGCACTTCCACCTCTATCACCCTGGCATCTTTGCTTGCCGCAGGGTCTGTACCCATTACGTCCTGCTTACGAACCAGAGGGCGAATAAAGGTCACGGTACCCAACAATGTTTCCGAAAAAGCACTGCTCGTCACCTGAGCGCGTTGGCCAAGCTTCAGATAAGCAATATCTGTTTCATAGATCTCGGCGATTGCAAACATCTGGTCCGTGTTCGCCAGCTCCAGTATGCCCTGAGGTCCAATCGCCTCTCCTGGCCATGTATTAATCTGCACAATGGTGCCCGCGGATGGTGCAACGATTTGCGTACGTGCCAATAATACTTCCCTGTGAGCGACCTCGGCCTGCGCAACGTTCACTGCCGCTTTACTGGCTTCAGCCTCCATCGATGACGCATGACAGGTCGCTTCCTGAAACTCTGCATTTGCAGACGCTCGCTCCGCCTCTTCACGTGACGATAGATCCTGGTCCAGGAGCTGGTTTCTGCGATCTGCCTCTCGGCGACTGACCGCTGCTCGAACACAATCCGCGTGGGCAACGGCAACCGCTGCCGCTGATTGTTCCGCGCGCAACGCCTGATTCGTTTTCGCTTGATACAATAACGCGGCCAGCAGCCCTTC
Source organism: Pseudomonadales bacterium (assembly GCA_017642855.1). Classification (GTDB taxonomy): domain Bacteria; phylum Pseudomonadota; class Gammaproteobacteria; order Pseudomonadales; family Azotimanducaceae; genus UBA9659. The sequence continues at coordinate 795,160 of JAEPOO010000002.1, read as the reverse complement.
GCTTTCCGTCTTCGCGAGGAGTTGCCCAGCGGCAACCCTATCTCCTACTCCCACTTCGAGAGACTTCAACAGGATACCGTTTCCGGACTCAAGTATAACGGGCGCGCTGATACGCTTAACGCCTTGAGAAGGTTCCAACCGACCCAGTGCGGCAACGTCCGCGTTTACCGTCAATGGGCTTAACAAAGCAACAACGACAAAAAGACTACGTAACATTATGATTCTATTTTTAACGCGACGACATGATAGCAGAATACGGCGGTTCCAAAAATCTGGTCTCTGAAGACTTAGCAAACACGATCCGTCTCACCATATAATCTTTCCAGAATCATTCTGAGCGCCCTTTTTGTCCATTGAAACCATAGTGCTTAAACCCGATGACGGGTTAACAAAAGCGACCGATTTACTGCTCTCTGGCGACTGTGTCGCATTGCCCACAGAGACGGTCTACGGCCTTGCCGCAGATGCGAGCAATGAGAAAGCCGTCCGAAAAGTGTTTGAGGCAAAAGGCAGACCTTTAGATCATCCGTTGATCGTGCACATACCTGGCGCAGACCACATCAAACGTTGGGCGATAGATGTCCCTGAACTCGCCTATAAGCTTGCAGAGCAGTTCTGGCCGGGTCCATTGACGCTTTTGCTCAGCAAGTCACCCGACGTTTCCAGCGTGGTCACCGGTGGCCTGGACACCATTGCCCTGCGCGTGCCTGAACATCCGCTGTTTCTGGATATCTTGAGGCAGGCAGACCTTGGCCTCGCAGCACCATCTGCAAATCGCTATAAAAAATTAAGCCCGACAACCGCGAATCAGGTTTTTAAGGGGATGCAGGGGCGCATCAAAGCGGTGCTGGATGGCGGTCCTTGTGAGTTCGGGTTGGAGTCAACCATTGTAGATCTTACTTCGGCCGCGCCGACTGTATTGAGAGCAGGCCCCATCACTCGAGCCATGTTGGAATCTGCCGCAGGCATAACCATCGAGCAGCCGGAATCACATAAGGTTGCCGTGCCTGGAAACGTCGCCGCGCATTACCAGCCCGGAACGCGACTAAGAGAATACAAAACGCAGGATCTTGCGAGCAACGATGCTCCCTCATGCTGTTATCTCTTTTATTCAGAGGAAGCCGGTGATCTACTGCGCAAAGCTGAGGTCGATCCTTCTCGCTGTCTGAAAGTTTCGGATGATTGTGTTGAGTATGGAAAGACGCTCTACAGCGCTCTGCACAAACTGGACGAAGGTGGCTATGACGAAATTCGTATTGAAGCAACGCCAAGATCAGAGCGATGGGCGGCGATCAACGACCGACTTCGCAGAGCTCAGGGAGACTGACTCGATTCCAAATTTTTAGCAGGCGTACTGCTTGTGAGATTCGTCGTCAGAACCAGGTAACTGAGTGACGCCACCACAACGCAAATGCCAATCGCCTGACTGATCACTATTTTTTCCCCAAGAAATACCCAGGCCATCAGGGTTGCGGCGATGGGAATCGCTAAAGTCAGCGTGGAAGACAAGGCAGCGGAAAGCCCGCGAATCGACCAGTTCATCAGCATATGAGATGCAACCCCAGGTCCGAGGGCCAGCACAATCAGCCACACCCAGGCATCCACAGAAGGCATCACAAAAACCTGACCGGAGAACACAGCAACCGGCGTTGCCACCAAAGTAGCAATCAGGGCACTGCCGGCTGTGTATTCCGTTGATGCGATGTGTTCCTGGCTGAGTTTTGAAAAAATGAAATAGAGCGCCCAGGCCACCAACGCTCCCAGAGAAAGCAAATCGCCGGTTGGGCTCCATTGCGGCATACCACTCGACCCATAAGCCACTGCAGCAACACCTAATACTGCAATGCCGGCCACCAACCAGTCTCTGAGCTTTACCGCCTCGCCAAACACCGGGCCCGCGAGCAACATCATTAAGATCGGCAGACAGGCAGTGATCACGGTCGCATTCGCAATGGTTGTGTAGTGAACCGCGGCATAGAAAAGCAGCAGATCGACACCAAGCGCCGCACCACCGGCAAAAGAAAAACGTATGCCCTTTCGCGTCAGCGGCGTTCCTCGGAGATAAAGGAATCCAATGACCAACACCGTGTACATCCACATTCGCCAAAAGACGATCGCCAGTGGCCCGATGTCGGTAATACTTTTGACAATGATGCCGGACGCAGCCCATCCGAGCATCGCGATAACCGCAGCGACCGTCGTGAGGTTCATGCGGTTTGCAAACACTTCTAGTCCAGCTGCACCGAATCCAGTTCTGTTCCTGGCGGATAGTTGTCAGCAATCTGCCACATACCATCCATGGTGATCTCGGATCTCAGCGTAACGCCCTCACCTTCCCCGGATGCTACACATTCCAGTTTGGCAATTGCACAGCGTCCCTGATTCATCGGCGCCTCCAGCACGGTGATAACCAGACCGTCTTCTCCCGACTCAATACCCAACTCTGCCAGTGTTGATTTGAGCATGCCGCCATGAGCGTCAAACGTTACCGAGCCTTCAAATCGCATGGATCCACTGGCACTGCCATCAGGTGAAATTTCAAGATCACCTCCCGGTACCGCATTAAAAACGAAAGCGCCATCGTCAGCTCGGGTAGCACCATCACCTAAGGTGACTGATCCACCTGCGGCCTCGACATAGCTTCTGAAACTGGCTTTGACGCCCCAGGTCAACTTATTGAAACTCATCACTGCTCCCCTCTGTGTCCGGCGACTAGGATGGCGCAGTCCGCGGCAAAATGCACCCACTAGAAGAATGCAGGTACACTTCATCGACCACGTTCAACCAATCAGGCTAACTTCATATGCCAAGAATGAAAGAGGATGTACTTCAGACCTTCCTGAAAGAACCCCATGTTGGTGTGATCGCCAGCCTGCGTCAGGATGGCCTGCCGTACACAGTCCCGGTTTGGTGGTTGCATGATGAAGGCGTGTTCTGGCTCACCGGCACAACAAACCGGGTATGGTGTAAACAACTGAAGTCTGATCCCAGATGTTCACTCTGCATTGAAGCATTGGCGCCGCTGCCCGGTCATGTGGGCATCGACGGAACTGTAGAAGCGCTGGAATTACCTGCTTTCGATATCTGGCCGATCTCTCGTCAGCTGGCAGAGAAGTATGTCGGCAGGAACGATCCGTCAAACGACGAGGCAGTTGATGCTTTCTTCGCGAACATGCAAACCGAACCCCGTCTCTTGTTTCGCCTGACACCATCGACCTGGCGCGCCATTGATATGCGTGTTTACCAGGGCAAAAAAGCCGATCGGGAATTTCAGGACAAAGGCGCTTAAGAAGAGAGCGCCATCAGTCTCGCTGCGACACCACCAACGCCTTCTATCTCAAGAATTTCTTTCGCTGAGTCCTTCGCGAAAACATCACCGTGTGAGGGCGTTGCGCTGTGTCCTGCCCAGCTGAGCATGGACACATCATTAATGCCGTCACCGATAGCTAAGACTTCCGATTGCTGTATACCCGACTCTTTGGCAATCATAGCAAGCGCGTTGCCCTTGCTGGATCTGGGGTCGTGCACTGCAGTCACGGTTTTGAAGTCCAGCAGGGCAACTCGACTGCCGTACTTGGCTTCTAGAAAGCGGTGAACATCTGACGAGACTTCTTCACTGCTGACGATATCAATACCCGTTGCACGCACGCCGGATTCATGGGGTCTGGGATGAATCTCCATTGCAACGCCGGATACTGCTGCAAAAAAGTCTGCAGCTGGAGAAGTATCGGTCACCAAATACCGTTCATGATCGAACCAGGCGACGCTGTGCCCCTGCTTTTCGGCATACTCGAATAGCTCGTTCGCGATCTCCGGATCCACTGTCAACCCATGGCGCAAGCTACCATCGGGTTCATGAATGGATGCGCCCTGCTGACAGATATACAGTTCATTAATTCCCAGGTGCTCTGCTATGGGCCGGGTTCCAGGATACATACGACCCGTGGCCAGCAGGACTTTGATACCTGCTTCTCGCACTGCTGCCACGGCTTCAACAATGGCGTTATCCGGTAAAGCGTCATACGGAACCCCAGGCGCAAGCAAGGTACCGTCGATATCCAGGGCGACGAGTTTCACTTCTGAGTTTTCTGACATGCCCGCAAGTTTGCATGACCGCGAGCTGTGTTGCTATAGACGACGGCTAGTCGCGGTATCCTTGCTACGATAATCTTACGTTCTCCACAGAAAAGGGTGATGTATGGAGTACTTGAGTGTTGAAGAGGCTAAAGATCGTAACGGTTTGCGTTTGGTGTTAACCGCAGGCGTTCCCGGTCCATTCGGTGAAGCTGCCAAAGCACTGTTCAGACATCACAATGTTGATTTCCTGCCCGTAAGACAGATCGGCGGAAGAGACAATCCAGAACTGATTGAGTGGACGCGACACCGCAACGCACCTATCGCGTTGTATAACAATGAAGCACCACGAGTCCGCTGGCTGGAGCTGATAGAGCTGGCAGAAAGACTCGGCTCCGGGTCTTCTCTTTTCCCTGATGCGATGATTGATCGCATCACCATGGTGGGGCTAATTAACGAGATCGCCGGTGAAAACAGCCTCATCTGGAACGCCCGAATACTGATGCTCCATGAAACCGTGCTTGCTGTGGGTGAACAAAAAGCACGCCGCAATCCCATGCTACAGGACTATCAATACGATCAAGGGTCCGTTGAGCGAGCGAAACAAAAGGTCAGCGAAACCATCGACTATCTCACCAACCACATCAAGCACCTCAGTAGCGACTACCTAATCGGAGACAGACTGTCCGCGGCCGACATTTACTACGCCTATATTTCGAATGTGTTTGCGCCACAGCCTCACGAGATTAACCCGATGCCAGACACTCTTCGCCGAAGTTATGAGGTTGTCCCGAATCTTCTCGGTGATGTAGATTCCGTCCTCGTCGAGTTTCGGGATCGCATCTTCGAGAAACATCTCGAAACACCACTAACTTTCTAAGGATAGATTGACCGTGCCGGCGGTCTTCGTAAATGGACATCCACAGACCTCCGCTATCTGGGACTTGTTGATACCCGCGTTAGATTGCGATGATGTGATAACTCTTTCACCCCTGGTTTAGGCGCACCCTCACCCAGGGCTGGGAAGAAGCCAGAGTTGACTACACCAAGTGGCTGGTCAGCGAGCTGGCGACAGGCATAGTGGAGGAAGCATGGGTGCTTCGGTGGCCGTGTCATCCGATATCGGTCACTGTTGAGTGATTCAGGGTCCAAGAGGCAGTGCCGAAAGGCTGAACAATTTCTGAAAACCATCTGGGGGAAAACATGTGTGATGACACGACGGAAAAAGACACCGACGCCTATCTAAAGCGTCATCCCGAAATGACGAGACGTCAGTTTAATCATCTGACGGCAGGTGCTGCGATCATGACGATGCTGCCAAAAATGGTGAACGCCATGGACGTCACAGGAAGAGATGTGGCCATCACAACGCCGGATGGTGTTACGGATGCGTACTTCGTGCATCCAACCAAAAGTCATCATCCAGCTGTGCTTCTCTGGCCAGATATCTTTGGATTGCGTGAGGCAAAACGCGCAATGGCCGACAGATTGGCGTCATCCGGTTATGCCGTGCTGGTCGTCAATCCCTTCTATCGCGATACAAAAGCGCCACTGGAACGTACAGACAATTTCTGGGAAACCGTGATGCCGATGCGCGCCAGGTTAACCCAGGCAGCCAACTTCAGTGACGCGGGAGCCTACATCGAATGGATGGATCAACAAGCCGTTGTCGATACCAGCAGAGGGGTTGGAACGCTCGGTTATTGTATGGGTGGCCCCATTGTTATGCGAACTGCTGCGGCGGTTCCGGAACGAGTAAAAGCCGGCGCTTCCTTTCATGGTGGAGGACTCGTCACCGATAAAGACGACAGCCCTCATCTGCTCATTCCCCAGATGCAAGCCAACTTCCTGATTGCCGTGGCTGAGAATGATGATGAAAAGGAACCAGAGACCAAAGGCATTTTGAGAACGCACTTTGCAAAAGCTGGCCTCTCTGCAGAAATCGAGGTTTACGAAGACGCCATGCACGGATGGTGCCCACCTGATTCACGGGTTTATCACGAGGCCCAGGCGGAAAAAGCCTGGAACAGACTACTGAGATTGCTGGAGACGTCTCTTACCTAGCGCAAACCGCTCGTCGACATCATCGTGCCGCTGTACGATACTGAAAATCGTAGAGGCACACGATGATTCCAAAGTCGCTTGAGGCAGTAACACCCGCTTGCAGGCCCTGTGCGGAAGCGCTTCTCGCGGGTTACCCTTGGATCAAGCGCCATTCCGATTTTCAACAGACCGGAAGAAGCACGCATGGGCGCGCTTTGCGGGCAAGGCCCGGGCTCAAGCTTTCAAGCAATGATTGAGCACGACTTTCTGACTCGGGTGCGCAAATTCTCGGCCGAGGTCCGTTGGCAGGCTCAGATTGACACTCCGACAGCTCTACGTCCGGCCCGTGGACAGTGACAAAAGGACCGAACATGACCAAACCAACATGCCTGATTACCGGGGTAGGCCCGGGTACCGGCAGCGCCGTCGTAAGACGATTTCAAAAAGGCGGTTATCAAGTTGCCATGCTGGCACGCTCAGAGAAGCGTCTGGAGGAACTGGCCTGCCGGATTGAAGATTGCCACGCCTATCCTTGTGACGTGAGTGACGCGGATGCGCTTGCCGCCACCTATGAGTCAGTTAAAAAAGAACTGGGTGTTCCTACCGTTATCGTGCACAACGCCGTTGGCGCCGAACGCGGCAATTATATGGAAATCGATCCTGAAGGTCTCAGGCAGGCTTTTGAGGTTAACACCATGGCGTTACTCCACATCGCGCGGCTGGCGACGCCAGATATGATAAAGATCGGGGGCGGCGCCCTTATCTGTACCGGAAACACATCGGCTTATCGAGGTAGGGCAGCCTTTGCAGGATTTGCGCCTTCAAAGGCGGGACAAAGAATTCTGTTGGAGAGTATTGCCCGAGAAGCAGGCCCAAAAGGCATTCACGCGGCATACCTCGCGATTGACGCAGTCATCGACCTGGCCTGGACCCGCAAGGTTTTTAAAGGCAAACCCGATGACTTCTTTTGTCAACCTGATGATATCGCCAGCGCATGTTTCGACCTGGCACACCAGCCGCGAAGTGCCTGGGCGGCTGAAATGATTATTCGACCGTTTGGAGAGACCTGGTAGTGGCTGACATTCGCATTTTTTCCTACCTCCCCAACCCAAGGGTTTGGAAATCTCTGATTGCCGCAGAGCTCTGCAATGTTGATGTTGAAGTCATTGGTGATAAACCTGCAGCACTTGGTTCATGGCTCTGGGACTTTAATGCACACCAGCTTTCAGAGGACGAACGTTCCGATGACAGCCCCTATGCCAGGAAAAGTCGCCGTGGATTCAACGGAACCCTTTTTAAGACTGACGCCTTTCTTGAGGCGCATCCTTTCGGAACGGTACCCGCGGCTTTTTCCTCAGATGGCAATGTCGGGGTCTTCGAATCGAATAGCATTCTGCGTGCGGTCGTTCGCACATCCGCAGAGGACCATGGGTTATATGGCTATGATCACCAGAGTGCATCACGTGTCGACAGCTTTCTGGACGCTGATCTTGTGTTTGCCCGGGAAGCCCAGGTTTATCTTCTGGCCGCAGACAATATGGATCAGGCAACCGCGGAAAGAATGGCAGCAGCTTACGAATTCTTCCTGAATGGTCTTGAACAGGCACTCACCACCAGCCATTACATCGCTGGTGACGAACTGACCATTGCCGACATTGGTATCTGCTGTGATGTCTTTCAATTTTTGCGGGAAAGGCTCTTGGCTTCCAAATTGGCGTCAAACGGATTCACCCCGATCAGCGATGACCTCGAAGTGCAGTATCCACAGGTCACACAGCATTTAAGACAGCTGTCCACCAGACCAGTATTCAATCAATACCTGGGCAGAGAGCTGCAGAGGACGCTGGGTCCATAAGTACCCTTGAGTTGGGTGAGCGCTGGAGTCAATGTAGGAAAGCCCAAGGGTTTCGCCACATCAAGTTCGATGGGTCGCAACCTTTCACCACTGAAAATGACGACAAAATCAGGAAAGAGAAGAACAAGTCACCCAGAAATGGACGCCAAAGAGACTAATGGAACGCAGAGATAGTGGCTGCGTTCTCAGGCACAGTGCGCCAGCAAGGCCGCCAATGGGCCTGTTTTAGCCTGATCGATAAAGGTTTGTTGGTGAGGCTGAATCAACTGGTTTACCACACGTTCCGTTCCGCTGTACGGGTCGCGAACCGGTGTTTGGATGCCAGTCAGTTCTTCAATCACCGCCATACCACAGAGAGGCACGTAAAACTCTGAGTAACCCCCTTCATGATTGAGAACCAGACGTCCTTCACACAATTCGTCCGCTGCCTGCATGATTTTTTGAGTCAGTTCCCTGAAGTGGCCCGATATCAACATCATATGACTCATCGGATCAAAATAGCTCGCGTCATAGCCGCAGGCCACAACAATCAGTGAGGGTTTATAGGCAGCGAGCGCAGGCAGAACCAACTGATCCATCGCGGCTATATAGGCACCGCCGCCACAGCCAGCGGGCAGAGGAACATTCAGATTAAATCCTTCTCCATCGCCTTCTCCTATCTCTTCATGTTTGCCGAGATTAACCGGGAATAACATGTCCTGATGGAGGGATATCGTCAGCACATCCGATCGGTTATAGAAAGCCTGTTGCGTGCCATTGCCATGATGGACGTCCCAATCCACCACCGCGACGCGATCGACAATACCTTCTTCCAACGCGGAGAGCACACCGAGCCCGATGTTGTTGAAAATACAAAATCCACGGCCCCGATCGCGCTCCGCATGATGCCCGGGTGGTCTGGTGAGTGAGTAAGCGTTGTCCACCTCACCTTTTGCAACGGCACGGATGGCTGACGTTGTGCCACCTACCGCAAGCCGCGCGATGTCCACAGAACCCGGACCGAAGGGCGTGTGCTCTCCCGCGTCACCACCCCGCGCGTCACTCATTTTCTGCACTCTTTCGATGTACTCGGGCGTATGAAATCTCAGGAGGTCCTCGTCTGCCGCTTCCACAAAGGGCAGTGCCTGCAACCTTGGTGTGACCTCATAGGCATCCAGCAGGTTCTTCAGCCTTCTCTTGGTCTCAGCATTTTCAATATGCAAGCCAGGCTGCAATTCTCCACGCACGCCATAAGAACCAGAAGCTGACAGGGTGTCGTGCCACATGAATCGTTCCTGCCAGATAAAACCCGTTTTCTTCATTGACGCAATCCTAAACCACGCTCAGCTGATCGAGACGCCAGCGAAGCGTATCGATTCGGTCCTGGCCAAAGAAAGGTTCACCCTGAAGCACCATCGTCGGCACACCCCAATGACCGGCCGCAGAAAGTGCCTCCTGATTAAGCGCCACCTCCTCTAATTGATCTCCGTCAGTGATGGCCGCCTCTAACTCGGGAAGGTCCAGACCAGCGCGCGCAACCGCGTCTTTCAAGTGATCGCCCTGATCCCAACCATCGGTACCACCAAAGATCAGCGCTGACACTTCCGCGACCAGCTCGAGCCCTTTCCCCCGGCGTTGCGCTTCTACGCCCAGGGCGCTCAATCTGTGAATGTAAGGTTGCTCCTCAGCGACCGCCATGGTGGCGTTATCCTGCACAATCGGGTCAGGTCGCGCAGGCATCAAAAAAGGCATACCCAGAAACTCCGCGCGTCGACGAGAATCGCGAACGATGTATCGAGATTTGTCTCGGTTAGCGGGATCAAAGACCAGGGATGGATCACGAATGGCGATGGGGTAAACAATTCTCATGTCAACATCGACATCATAGTCGTCTCGCAGGCGCAGGAGGTCAGGTGTTACCAGATAGGAGTAAGGACTCCGAAACGACCAATACACTTCAACAGTTTCTGTCACTTTGATTCACCAATAGTCTCGAGTCTGACTCAATCGGGCTAGTAAAGTCGCTCTTCGTCGTTGTACTTCATCATCGCTTCGTAGTGCTCGAGGGGTTCAGGCATATCCGCATGAGTCTTAACCGCATGCGCATAAGAAGGCAGTCCCTCTATCGAGGCCCACTCCTCAGGCTGCCACATCTTCGATCGAATCATCGATTTGCCGCAGTGATACATCGCCTCCTCAACATGGACGAGTAACGTCATGTTCGGTTTCTTGCCGTTGACTACCATCATCTCAAGGATGTCATCATCCTGAACAATCTGACCTGAGCCACTGACGCGCACCACTTCGTTACGCATCGGAATAACAAACATCAATCCAACCCTCGGGTTCTCAATGATGTTGTGAAAGGTATCGCCTCGGTGATTACCAAGCCTGTCTGGTATGGCGAGGGTTTTCTCATCCAGGATCTTCACAAAGCCCTCAGGGTCTCCCTTGGGCGCCACATCTACCTGGCCTTTCAGGTTCACCGTCGCGATCGTCACAAAAGGAGATCGTTCGATCCAGGCACGGCAGACATCATCAATGTGATCTATGGCCTTCTTTTCCTGACTTTCGAATTTTTCGCCAAGAATCGCCTGAACCTCTTCAGAAGTTGTAACGGGTTTTTTTGGTTGGTACATGATCCTTTCTCACACCTGCTCTAACATGTCACCGATACGGATACTGGCCGTGCCTTCCACACCCATATAGGCTCCAAACATCACGCCACCGGCATAACCACCTTCACGGTGACGATAAGATTTCAGCGTGGCCAAGGGTTCGCGGCTACGTTCGCCAGTCAGATGGTCAGTGCAGGTCACCGCGCAACGCTCACAATGAGTAGCCCGCACAAGACGCCAGCCATCGCCTTCAAAGGCACTGACATTGTCTTCGTCAAAGGCTTCCAGCCCCTCAATGACAATATTCGGTCTAAATCGTTCCATGGGTACCGCTTCACTCAGCCGGCCATTGAGGTCAGCCAAAGACGCAACGCTGGTGACCAATATCGGCGCCACATCAACAAAACGACTCTGATCAATACCATCAACCACCGAAAATTCCTCAAGAGGGACAGCTCGCTGAAATGTTTCCTTTAAGCCGACAACACGAACCTCATCGCCAATGGCTTCGGAAACAAAAAGCGCGAGTGCATCTCCCTGATCAATCACAGCCACCTGGTTGCCATAAAAGTCGATGACGACTACTTCACCGTCGCTCGTTACCTGATGCACGAGCGGGGATGAACTTTCATGTTTGAACTCAATAAAAGAGGCATCCAGGCGTTTCGTTTCAACCGTCGCAAGTTTCGGTAAGAAGGCCTGGTTCACAAACTTGCCTTCACGCAGAATCATCAGCTGTCGATCGCCCTTGATACCCTGTGGAGAAACGTCCACGGCATCCATGGAACTACCTCGACAACTCTTTACGGGGTAGGAATAGAGCCCGACCACTTTACATGCCTTCGCCATCGTTAACTCCGCGAACTAAGGGTGTTGACTGGCATCATAGGAGTTCAAGTCACGCTTTGCACCTTTGCGCCGCATCTTCACAAGGCGTATAAATACCGGCATGACGAACGATCACCCTTTGCTGTACTGGTGTTTGCAGCCGCTGTTACTGGTAAGCGTGCTCGCCCTTTGGCTCACTGATCCAACGAGAGAGGAAAGCTACCTGCTCACCATCGTCGGCGTTCAAGTCATCCTCGGCGTCATCGAACACTACTTTCCAGCTCGCCCCACCTGGACAACTCGGGCCAAGGAGAAGGTGCGTAACGTCCTTTTTGTTTTTGTCCTCTCCATTATTGCCGTGATCATTGGTGAGTTTTATCGCGATGTGTTATCTCATCCTCTTGCCAACTTTCGGCAATCTCTTGGCCTGGATATCTGGCCACACGACTGGCCTTTATTGGCACAACTGTTTCTCGTGTTTTTCACCAGCGAATTTATCTGGTACTGGATGCATCGGGCAGAGCATCGCTGGAAAATCGTCTGGCGACTTTCAGGTCACGGGGCACATCACGCCTTCAAAAAACTTGGCGCACTGAACTTCGGATTAAACCATCCCGCTGAATATTTTCTGATTCTCTTGCCCTCTCTACTGGTCGAATTGATTTTTGGCGTAGGCGCTGCCGCCGCCGGTGCTGCAATCTTTACCGTCACCCAAACCTCCATCGTTCACGCCAATATCGCCATGAACAGCCGAGGAATCGGTTGGCTCTTTACCACCAACAAGCACCATATTTGTCATCATTCATCAGTCCTTGAAGAGAGCAACATGAACTATGGATGCAGCGCCATTGTCTGGGATCGAGTGTTTATGACTTTCTTGAATCGAACCGTCGAGGATGCAGGTACCGGACCCACAGAACCCACCATGTGGCAAAAATTCCTCATGCCTGTCAAGGAGCCAGATGACACATCGATTGCTCCCGGCGGCCATTCAGCGTAGCTTTGCACCCATGAACGAAAAACTTTCTGTTTCCCACATTATCTTTGCCGTCATACTTCTTACGATGGGACTTGGCGTATTTGCAATCCGACTCGTTCATGATGGTCCTTATGCGATGCCGCACAGCGGTGCGCTCTATGGCGCCATCGCCGCCATTATTCTTGGCGGGTTGATGCTGTGGCCGGGTAAACCAAGCGCGTTGTTTTGGGTTGCAATTCTACTCAGCCCAATCGCCTTGTTTCCTGCGCTCTACTCCATCATGGGCGAATCAGAGGAGGTCATTTCCCTCTATGCAACTGATTCAGACAACAATCCCGCAGATCTCCGACTTTGGATCGTCGATCGGGAAGATGGCGCCTGGGTTGGTATGCCAAGAGGGAAAGCAGTGGACCATTCTTTAAATGGGGCAAACCTGACGATGTTACGCAACGGAGAACTAACCTGCGTTGCACCTGTTCTCTACGACGAAGACCGGGACACCGTAGGTGCCATCCACGCGATGAAAGTTGACAAGTACGCCGTGGCACAGATTTCTGGCGCCATCGGTTTGTATCCCTTGGAGGCGACCGAAACTACCGTCGTCCTGCGACTCGACCCCTGCTAACACTCACAGATAAAGCGTCATCAGACCAGCCATTCAGATTTCTACCTTGAGCTGAAGGACATATAGACGGAGGAAACGATGGAAGTCGTCAACAAACTTATCCCGAACGACGAACAGATGAAGGGCTTCCTGGAACCGGGACAGGAAGGTCCTATCTACATGCTGAACCTGCTCAAATACAAAGAGAAGGCTGAGTATGCAGATGGTCGTGAAACTGAAATGACAGGCGCCGAGGCTTACTCCATTTACGCCGCCGAGGTCGTTGCACATCTGGCCAAGGTTGGCGCTGTCGCAACTTTCTCCGCAGCCGTAGAGCGTCTCATGCTTGGCGAGGTGGAAGATCTATGGGACACCGCCGCGATCGCCATGTATCCATCACGCGCCGCCATGCTGACCATGATCAGCGACCCGGATTACCAGGCCTCCGCTGTTCACAGGGAGGCTGGTCTCGAGGGTCAGCTGAACATTGAACTGGTTAACCCACAGGGTATGTGGCTACTGGATTAGGGTCCCGCCGGACAATCCGAACAAATCACATATGCGCCGTATGGGTCGTTCAGCTGTGTCAGGAATTCAAAATCTGCCTTAACGCGCATAAACAGCGCCTCGAACGGATCCTGAACACCCTGTTCCAACACAACGACTTCTGTCAGGAACTGCTGAATCACTTGTTCCTGCATCGACTTTTCTTTTTCGACGTGCCACACAGAGTAGTCTTCGATTTCCGCCAGTTCGGCCGCGGCAGCGATCGCCTCCTCAAGATCGCCAAGCTCATCCACCAGTCCTAACGCCTTTGCTTTGGCACCAGACCAGACCCTGCCCTGTGCAACCTCATGCACCTCATCCGTCGTCATACCTCGACCTTCAGAGACTGTTCTCAAGAAATGGGCGTAACCATACTCGATCACCTGCTGCGTGACGTCACGGGCATCATCAGTGAATCCACGTTCCAGACTCCTGCTTCCAGCGAAAGCTGTCGTTCCTACACCATCTGAGTGGATGCCGTATCGGTCTAGCGTGTTTTCAAGCGAGGGAATCATGCCGTAAATACCGATAGACCCTGTGACCGTCGTCGGAAGCGCCCAGATCTGGTCCGCGGTGGATGAAATCCAGTATCCGCCCGACGCTGCAACCGATGCCATTGAGGCAACGACTGGAATGCCCTTGTCCTGGGCATGCTGTAGTTCCCGCCGAATGATTTCAGACGCGCTTTTACTACCGCCACCTGAATCCACTCGCAGCACAATCGCCCTAACGTTCTCATCTTCATGCGCCTTGCGAATCAATTTCGTCAAAGACCGACTGCCAATAGAACCTGCTTCGGCAGAACCGTCGACGATACCGCCGACCGCTGTAATGACGGCAACCCGGTCGTCTTTCTGTTCAACCGGCTTACGCGCTACTGAGAGATAATCCATGAAAGCGATTCCCTGATAACCACCGGTTTCCTCGTCTTTCCCCGCCAGTTCTTCAAAATACTTGCGACGTTCATCGGCCGGCATAAGCTTGTCGACCATCCCAGCACGCAATGATAATTCACCCAGGTATCCGCCAGCCTCTCGAAGTTGATCAGGTGCATCATTCAGTATTGAATCAATCATGCCAGATTCCAATCCCCGTGCTTCTTCGACGGTTGACGTATAGGCGTCCCACCAGGTTGTCAGATAAGCAAGACGAGCCTCCTTGTCTTCATCGGACATGTCATCACGAATGAAAGGCTCAATGGCTGACTTGTACTTACCCACCTTGAAAAGGTTAATCGTGACATCGAAGTCATCCAGTAACGTTTTGTAGTAGGTTCTGTAGGCAGCATATCCCTCAGGTAACGCCATCCCCTCAGGATCAAGAAGCACCTCATCAGCATGTGCAGAGAGGAAAACGCCTGCCTGATTATAGAAAGTCCCTGTGGCGATCACTTTTTTGCCGCTCTCACGAAAGTCTGTGATCGCCTCCGCAATACGTTCCAGTTTGGGCAACAACCCCCCGGACAAACCATCCAACTGCAGAATAACCAGGCCAATTCGATCGTCGTCTTTCGCAAGCGTCAGCGCAGCCACGACATCAGCAACCAGTGTTTCTTTGGGTACTTGACCGGTTCTCAGAACCGTCGGGTAGTCGACTGCAGACTTCTGCTCTACCAGCGGCCCCGTCAGATTGAGCACGAGCGCGCCACCCTCAGGCACTTCTGGCTGATCTTGTCCTGCAACAGACGCGATCAGAGCTGCAATGATCAGGGCAGAAAGTACGCCGAACACAACCGTGTTAAGCGCCCTAAACCCGTTAATGAGCATTCCGCCAGCTTGTTTCAGCAAGTCGAACATCATATTTCCTTTATCTCTTTGGTCGATCGCGCCAAAGGTAACACAAACTGTGTTGCCTCGGCGCTGCAGAGGCGATAAAACGAAGGAGAATCAAGGCACAATCAAATTCTCTTACTGACATGTGTGATAATCCGTCCATGAAGTTACTTGCGCTCCTGAGTCTGCTCTTCTTTTTCGAGGAGCTCTCGGCAGATATCACCGACCAGCGCGTCAATTTTAACGACGTTCTCGAACTGGAAGTCGGTGACCCAGATGCCGTCGTTAGATACGGCGACGTGGAACAGCTGTTCGGTGAGTTGTGGCTACCCAATCAACCCTCTCGCGGACTCGTTGTTTTTGTACATGGGGGATGCTGGCTGAATCATTTCGATGTGCGTCACAGTCGACCACTGGCACATGCCCTGTCCGAAAAGGGATTCACCGTCTGGTCGCTGGAGTATCGACGGCTTGGCGATCCTGGAGGCGGTTTCCCGGGTACATTCGAGGATATTGATCTGGCCACATCCAGTTTGCATAAGCTCTCAGAACACGGCGTCGACGCAGACTTGATCACCATTGCGGGCCACTCTGCGGGAGGGCATCTGGCTCTCTGGGCTGCAGCGAGATTTCCAGACAGATTTACCGGTGTTGTGGGGCTGGCCGCGATAACAGACCTTGAAGCTTACGCAGCAGGTGACAGCCCCTGTGAACAGGCTGCGGTTACCTTAATGGGTGGCGCGCCGAACCAACAATCGCTTCGCTATCAGGCGCACTCACCTGGCCGAATGAAGATCCATCCAAATACCCAACTGGTCCAGGGCAAACAAGACACGATTGTGCCTGCCTTCCAGACTGAAGCGCTGGCATTGGATCCTGAGAGGATCAAATTCACCAAGGGAGGACACTTTGATGTCATTCACCCCGATACATCTGATTTTGGTGTCATGCTTCGCGCTATCGGCGACAGTTTCCAATGAACCTGGAAACCTGCATCAAACTCGATCGACGTGATGAACTGGCTGATCTGAAAAACCGATTCATCATACCCGAGGATGTCATTTATCTGGATGGAAACTCACTCGGACCTCTTCTTGCAATTGTCAAAGAGAGGGTCAATGACACGGTCAATCGTGAGTGGGGCACAGATCTGATTACCAGTTGGAACAAAAACGACTGGATTAACCTGCCGGTCACGGTCGGAGAGAAAATCGCCAAGCTCATCGGCGCAGCACCTGGTCAGGTGCTCTGCGCCGATTCCGTGTCAGTAAATCTATTTAAGGTACTGGCTGCGGCGCTAACCCTTCGGCCCGAACGAAATGTTGTCCTGTCCAGTGATGACAATTTCCCTACTGACCTCTATATGGCACAGGGTTTGACCAAACTCAGAGGTAACGACTATGAACTGAGGGTCGTAGACCCCGAGGAGGTGCTTGCACAGCTCTCCGATTCCGTTGCCGTGCTCATGCTGACAGAGGTGAACTTCAAGAGCGGAAAACGCTGGGACATGAAGGCCGTCAACACAGCAGCTCACGCGGCCGGTGTGCTGGTGATCTGGGATCTGTCTCACAGTATCGGCGCCGTGCCCGTTGAACTTGATCACTGCATGACTGACTTCGCTGTAGGTTGCGGCTACAAGTATCTGAATGGCGGGCCCGGTGCACCCGCTTTTGTCTACGTTGCAGAGCGACATCAGGACGTCCAACAACCACTATCGGGTTGGATGGGGCATGTCAGACCTTTCGACTTTCGGCAGGACTATGAGCCCGCGGACGGTATCCGCAGATTCAGTAGCGGTACACCCGGGATTATCGGAATGTCCGCGTTGGACGCCGCAATGAACATCTGGGAAGAAATCGATGTGGTATCCGTTCAACAGAAATCGGAATCTCTGGCAACGGTAATTCGAGAGCGATTACGTCACGAGGCGGCATTCTCCAATCTTGAACTCTTCGGACCTGGACCTGGACCCGAGGGCGGCAGCCAGATATCCATGCGCCACCCGAACGCTTACGGCATCGTACAAGCAATGATTGAACGAGGTGTGATTGGTGACTTCAGAGCGCCGAACATCGTCCGTTTCGGTCTCTGCCCGCTGTTTCTGTCGCACGTTGATGTATACAACGCGATGAACCGGATGGCAGAGGTGATCAAATCAAAAGCTTACGAAGACCCACGATTCAGCAGTCGAGCATTCGTGACCTAGGAACCAACCAAAAAAAAGGGCGCCAAAGACGCCCTTTCTTCTAAAAGTTCAGCCTTTAAAACGAGGCTGACAGAGTCACGCCATACATCTCTGGCTCGTTCCACCAACCACGAGTTGTGATCCCGCCAATGGTTGCCCATCGCTGCTCACGCTCGTCCGTGATGTTTCGACCCCAGACTGCAACACGATAGTTCTCGTAAGAGTAGCTCAGCGTCGCGTCAACATTGTTGATGCTATCCAGAGAACCCAGAGGATCGTTTGATGCATTGGTTTCCATTTCATCCCTGTATCGGTAGGACACAACACCGTTGAAGACACCCGGACCAATTTGCCTCGTGTAAGAGGTGGTCAGACCGAAGGTGTTTTCAGGTGTGTTACGAGGCTCCAGATCAGAGTTGTCTGTAATTATCTGGTCACCATTGATGTCCGCAAAATAATCATCGTACTCAGCATCCAGGAATCCGTAGGTCAATTGCAGGTCCCAGCTCTCGGTGACCTGCCAAAGCATTTCCAACTCAAGACCTGTCATCTCAAGGGTAGACGCGTTTCGGATTACTGTTGCTACGTTCGTCAGATCAACTGGAATCAGGATGGACTCCTGTTTGTCTTCGTAATCTGCATAGAAGACGGCCCCGTTCAAAATCATGCTGCCGTCGAGCAGCGTCGTCTTCCAGCCGAACTCATAGTTCTTCACGTATTCCGGATCATAGGAAGGATCAATATTGTAGTTCGCCTGCCGGGCAAAAAAACCACCGCTCTTGAAGCCTTCGCTGTATGACGCGTAGTACATGAAATTGTCGCTGGGCTGATATCTCACGCTGACTCGCGGTGTGGTTTCCGTCCACTTCTCATCAGCTACAAATCCATTGTAAATCCCGGGCCAGGGTTCACCGCGAAGCGGATAGTAACCAGGCGCGGACGCACCACCGATGAAGTCTTTCTCTTCCTCAGTCCAACGCAGACCTGCTGTCAGCGTCCACTCTTCATTGATGTACCAGTCAGCAGAGAAGAAAGCAGCGGTTGAGGTCGTCTTTTGACTCTGGCCGTTGTTACCGGCAACATCTTCGTCCCAGACAGCGACATCTTCGTAGCCAGGAACACCTTGTCTTCCAGCGGCCCATACCGGGTTACCGAGCCGAGACAGCTGATAGAAAAGGCCGAACACATCCCAGCGCTGGTCAAATTCAGTTTCCCAATCGTAAAGACCGGCAATGAACTGAAACTTGTCTGAGAACTGAGAAGTAACTCGGAATTCGTGACTGGTTTGCTCCCAGTCGTTAAAAAAGTTCATGCTCAGCATATTGGCCGGCGAGCCATCGAAGTCCTGGTTGTTCTCCTCATCCATATCCCGGTTGGTATAGATGTAGGTATACAGAAATGCGTCCGTGTCATAGTTCATCGTGAGAATCGTAGACTCGTATTCATTATCACTGAAGTTTGTGCCATCAGATTCCGTCAGGTCAGGGCCCTGAACCGCGGCGAACTCGCAACCGTTATTGCTATCGAGGCCAATAACATTGAGCAGACATGCCAGATCAGCGGTAGTGTTTCGGTTAATGTAAGCGCCCTGTTCACTCTTATCTTCCATGATTTCGTAGTGGAGCTGAGCGTCGAACGCATCGTTCGGCTCCCAGCGGGTAGCAAAACCATAATTGGTTTTGTCGTCACCGCCGACTTCACGACCAAGAGTTGAACTCTCTACGAAACCATCATGCTCGATTTGCGCCCCGAAGAGTTTCAATCCCCACTTGTCTTCGATAATCGGTATTTGCGCGACAGCTTTGATGTCCTGTCGATCATAATCACCCGCTGTGACGTTGATATCAAAGCCAAACTCATTCATGGAAACCGGTGTTCGAATGATGTTCAGGATGCCCCCGGTGGTGTTCTTCCCGAACAGCGTTCCCTGAGGCCCACGAAGTACCTCGATGCGTTCGATGTCAAAGTTGTCCAGGAGCACGCCACTCGCTGTGCCCAGAAACATGCCGTCGACGACGACGCCGATACCCGGGTCGAGACTCTTGTCGCTCTCCAGTGACGCAACACCGCGGATAGTAATTGCAGCGCCGCTCGCAATACCCGGTGTGCGATTAATAAACACATTGGGTGTATACGCCTGGATATCCTCCAGCCGCCGAACACTTTCTTCCTGTAGCTGATTTGTGATTGCCGAAACCGCAATCGGCACGTCCTGGATGGACTCATCTTTCTTACGTGCAGTGACCGTGATTTCTTCAAGTACCCTTCCGTCTGCGGCCACTGCGGTCTCAGGTGCGGTGGTCAGACCAAAAGCACCGATCGCAAGCGACAAGACGGCAGCATTATAAGTCAGGTACCCCTTACTCTTCGGCATGCCGAAATTCCCCCCCATAGCTCTCTCTCCAAATTGGTGAAAAATAGTTGTTGTTGGTATAAAGCTGACGCCATATTCTACAGTTTTCGGCGACATATCCAGTGCTTTGTGATATTTCTGGCGTCGACAACGACAAATAACAAAAAACCATCGCCAATATGGATAATTTCAATCCGATCACTTTAAAGTTGCTGCGCAAGCAGCGGAGAATCAGCGTCGCCGATATCGCCACCGCCATGGATGTCAGCGTGGCTCAAATTCATCGACTGGAAAATGGCGAGCGTCGCCTTACTGTCGATACCCTCTTACGGTTTTGCAACGTGCTTGATCTGGATATCTGTCAGCTATTCGCTGAGCATCGAAAGATTCCCGTGAACGGTATCGTCAATTCCGACTACGAGGTTCTGCCAACTCCACCACAATCCGAACAGCAGATTTCCCTGCCCGCGATCCTTCCCGGAATAAATCGAGTAGCCGCACTGCGCTGGGAGCCTAGCGGACACATCTCGGGCATGGCAGGTCACATTCTTCTATATTACAACCACCATGAGGGCATACCTGAAAGAGCCTGGGGAACCCGCTGTTTCATCGCTAAACGCGATGGTTATCAGTGTGTCGGCTGGCCCATGAAAGATGAGTCGGCAACACACATTGAAATCCCTGAGGGACGCACCCAATTCAACGTAGAACTTGAATGGGCTTCCCCCATTCTTGCCGTTCTCGCACCGTCAGCTGTGAACATTCTTCAGATGCCGACGTCACTCAAGGCCGAGTAAGTTCGCCGGATGGCCGAGACACAAAAAAGAAAACGCCACCAGGCGCTTCGGCGCCAATCCGCCGTGCCAAACCGATGGATTTAGCCGACCGATTTGGGTCAATGCCTAACAAAATTTTATAACCAGATCGACTACGAATGGTGCCTCGTGCGCCACGTACCTAAACCCTGCTATCTCATCTACAATTGAACTATTCGGTTTACAGTCAATATCGATCCCATGATCACGGCTAAAAAGTCGACAGTCGGACTACTGATCACGCTGCTGCTAGCCGGTTGCTCCATGCAGCCTGCCCCGATCACGCCCGAAGAAACACGCGCAAGGGTTAACAGCGATCGTGCACTCATGGCCATGGCTAGCCAACCTGTTGATGGTCCTATCTCTCTCTACGAAGCCATGGCCCGGGCGCTTGCGTTTAACCTCGACCTGAAACTGGAGCAACACAAAACCAATCTCGCAGATAAGCAGCTATCGCTGTCCCGCCACGATCAGCTGCCTGACCTTGTCGTCGGATACAGAACGGGGGGGCGCAGCAATGATTCAGGAGGCTCAAGCCGATCGCTACTGGATGGCGAGGAGTCCCTGGAGCCATCGACTTCAACAGAACGGTATACGAAGTCTGACGACCTCGGACTCAGCTGGGACATCCTGGATTTCGGTGTGTCGTATTTCCGAGCCAAACAGGCATCTGACAGATTCCTTCTGGCACAGGAACAGCAGAAGTACATTGCCAACCAGATACTGACCGATGTACAGAAAACCTACTGGCGGGCTGTCAGCTATGACCGGCTGATCACGCAGCTCGAATCCCTGATGGAGGAAGTGACAAAAAAGCTGGAAGAGTCACGTCAGATTGAAACCCGGGGGCTTGACGCCCCGCTTACCGCCCTGATGTATCAGCGTGAACTCCTCTACAACAAGCGCGAACTTTACGAGCTTTACGAAGATATGGCTCAAGCCAAGATCGAGTTAGCGACACTGATGAATATCCCTGTCGATAGTAACTACGAGCTTGTACAGGCACCAAAAGCTGATGAGCTTCGAGGGTTACCATTCAGGCCGGAGGTCATGGAAGACATCGCGCTGGAGAATCGCTCGGAACTTCAGGAAGTCGACTACAGAAAAAGAATGAATGCCAACGAGGTTAAAGCCGCTCTTGTCCGGGTTTTACCAGGCATCAGATTCGACTACGCGCGCAACTACGACAGTAACTCGTTGCTGTTCAACTCAGACTGGACAGACTACAGCGCCAGAATCAGCTGGAACCTTCTGGAGCTGTACCGGTACCCGGATACAAAGGCCGTCGCAGCCGCACAGGCTGACACTCTGGACGCACAAAGGCTTTCCCTGAGCGCAGCTATTCTTTCTCAGGTCCACGTCGGTATCGTCAGATACAATCACACAAAAAACGAATACCAGATCGCAGAAGATCTCAGCCAGACTCAGGAAAAAATTCGCCAACAGGTAGAGGCTGCGGTCAGGGCAGACTCGGCCAGTGATCAGGAACTGATTAATGAGCGAATGAATGCACTACTTACCGAGGTCAGATACGATATCGCTTACGCTAACCTTGAAGGAGCCTACGCAGATCTCCATGCGGCAATGGGTTTAAGTCCGAACCTGGTTCAGATGGACACCACCAATCTGCAGACGCTGACCACCTCCATTGAAGAATACTTCAACAGACAAAGAGACCACCGATGAGTCGACAGATGGGTAGAGTCATCGCAACCGCCTGTGTGTTCGCTTTATTCCTCAGTTTGAACGCGACAGCGCAGGACATCGACAATATCCGTGGTCTTGTTACTCCAAGAAATCAGGCCATCATCAGCAGTGAAATTTCCGCTCGCATCATCGAGTTACCTTTTCGCGCAGGTGACGCCTTTGCCAAAGATGATGTTCTCGTGAAGTTCGACTGCGCCATGTATCAGGCCCAGCGCGACGCGGCTGCCGCAAATCGTGACGCCAGACAAACAGAGTTCAAAAACGGCGAAGAGCTGCTCTCCTATAACGCCACCAGCCCGATACAGGTCGAGATTCTCAAGAATGAAATGAAAAAGGCACAGGCCCAGTTTGAAATGGAGCGGCTCAGGGTTGAATGGTGCACCATCAGGGCACCTTACGATGGCAGGGTCATCAATCTGCAGGCCAACGAGCACGAGAGCGTTAACAGCGGTGCAAAGTTACTCTCCGTATTGAGCAACGAGCAGCTGGAAATTGAATTGATTGTCCCGTCCAGCTGGCTCAGCTGGCTCCAAAAGAATGCCAGATTTTCTATCCGTCTTGACGAAACAGGCGCAGACTACGCCGCCACTGTTGCACGAATTGGTGCCACCGTAGACCCCGTTAGCCAGACGGTGCAGGTGATAGGCTTGTTCGATCTGAACGACAAAAACGGAAGTAGCGTTCGCGCAGGTATGAGTGGCACTGCCACTTTTCGTCGCCAATGACCTCGGGACGTGGCAATACCCCATGGCTTCTCTAGAAACACAAACCGACAATCGGAACCTGTCGGCACTCCTTGAGCTTGAATCCATGGCTCGGAAGGTCGAGTCTGAGAAAGCGCTGCAGTTTCTGGTCGTGAATGAAAGCAGGCGCCTTCTGAATTATCGTCAGGCATTTCTCGTCGCCACTGAAGGCGACAGCCTGCACATTGAAACTGCTTCCAGCCTTTCAGTCGTTGACCGGGATTCTCCCATGATGACCTGGTTGGAAAACTTTCTATCCGGACACAAGGAGTTAACGACACTTCAGACAATCAGCTCCGAGACCCTGTCTGCCGAAGACAAAAGACGTTTCGAAGAGTACGCTTTTCAGCATGTGATCTGGTGTCCACTTACGTTGAACGATGGTTTGATGGTCGGCGGTCTGTGGCTCTCGAGAGAAACACCCTGGCAGCCAAACGAGCTTATCCTGCTGGAAAGGTTGTGTGAAACCTATGCACATGCCTGGGCCGCGCTGGTCGGCAAAAAAAGTTTCACACGCATCACGGGGCGAAAACAGAAAATCATTGCAGGCGTCTTCGCTGCATTACTTATCGTCAGCCTGCTACCCGTTCGACTCTCGACCATCGCCCCGGCAGAAATCGTGGCACTTGAGCCCAGTATTATCAGTGCACCTATCGACGGCGTCATCAGGGAGATCCTTGTTGCACCCAATATGCCCGTGGTCGAAGGTGATGCCTTGTTTCGTTACGAAGACACCAACCTTCGTAACGCCCATGAGATCGCACTGCAGGCGCGCAATGTTGCCGCTGCACGACTTCGCCAGGCCAGCCAGGGCGCCTTCCAGGATGAAGCGTCCCGGGGTCAGGTAGCGCTGTTACAGGCTGAACTTTCACTAAAAGAAACCGAACTCGCTTACGCCCGGGAACTGCTTTCTCAGGTAGAAGTCAAAACCGGGCAGGATGGACTCCTGGTCTACTCTGAAGCGTCGGACTGGGTGGGTAAACCTGTGATCGTCGGCGAGCGCATTATGGAGGTGGTTGATCCGGAGCGTGTTCAATTCAGAATCAATTTACCCGTAGATGATGCCATCGTCTTATCGGAGGGCAGCGAAGTCGACGTTTTTCTCCACGCGAATCCACTGACCTCTATACAAGCGACGATTTCAACGACCAGTTATAACGCTTACCTGACTCCGGAAAACATTCTGGCTTATCGAATAGAAGCAGCGTTTACCGAGGTACCAGACAAACCAAGGATTGGGCTTCAGGGTTCAGCGCGAGTCTACGGAGAACGCGTTACTTTGTTCTTCTATGTCTTTCGAAGGCCCATTTCCGCGCTACGCCAATTCTTCGGAATATAAGTCGTGACAATGATGGCTGACGACCTGGCTTTGCCGCAGCTGCGCGAGGACATACGTTTGCTGCCGGGGCCCGAGGCAAACGATGGGTCGCCAACCTGGGCAATCTTTGACCCGGTCCGCAATCGATACTTCAGAATAGGCTGGACAGCCTTCGAACTGCTTTCGAGGTGGACAGAGGGTTCTGCCACTCACCTGATTAACAAGGTGAACCACGAAACCACGTGTGATCCGAAAATTCAGGACGTCAGGTCGATGATTCAATTCCTGATCTCGAACAATCTGACACTCACCTCTGCTACCAACAGTGTCGAAGACTTCAGCACGCAGTACACCGCGACCCAGGTCAATCGTTTCTCATGGCTGATGCGCAACTACTTGTTTCTTCGCTTCCCACTGGTTCGTCCGGATATTTTTCTTCAGCGAGCGCTGCCTTATGTGGCGCCGCTTTTTTCTGCCTGGTTTCGTAATGTCATTCTCGCACTGGGTATCCTGGGTCTTTTGCTGATTAACCGTCAGTGGGAAGCGTTCTCCAATACGTTCCTGTACTTTTATTCCTTCGAAGGCATCGCTTTCTACCTGCTTGGTCTCGTATTCATCAAGATTTGCCATGAACTGGGACATGCATTAACGGCCACGCGCTTCGGCTGCAAGGTTGCCACCATGGGTGTCGCATTCCTTGTCCTATTCCCCGTTCTGTATACGGATACCACAGATGCGTATCGACTCACTTCCAGAACGAAACGACTCTACATCTCAGCAGCTGGCATACTGACGGAGTTTTACCTTGCTCTGATATGCCTGTTTCTCTGGAGCATTCTCCCCGATGGTGTTCTCCGTAGCGTGGTGTTTGTTCTAGGCACCGTCGGTTTCACGTTGACTGTTCTAATCAATATGAATCCGCTTTTGCGTTTCGACGGTTACTACTTCCTGGCGGACTGGCTCGGTATTGAGAATCTCCAGGAAAGGTCTTTTGCACTTGGCAGATGGCGCCTTCGCGAACTGCTTTTTGCGCTGGGTGAAACTGCACCCGAGTCATTTCCTGACAAAATGCGCCGCTTCCTGATTATCTTCGCCTGGGCAACCTGGATTTATCGTTTTCTGCTGCTGACAACCATCGCGCTCGTGGTTTATTACTTCTTTTTTAAACTGTTGGGACTCATACTTTTTCTCGGTGTCCTGTATCTGTTTATTGTGGGACCCATCATCAAGGAGGTTCTGGTCTGGTGGCAGCGAAGGTCGAGCATGAGTAAATACAGAGGCGGCATCCTCCTGGTCATAGTCACAGGACTGATCCTGATTGTATTGATCCCCTGGCGATCCACCATGACAGCGCCAGCGGTGCTGGCGCCCGGCGTATCAGCAACCATTTACCCACCGGCTGCGGGTCGCATCAAGTCGACGCTGGTATCTCTGGGAGACATTGTCACTGCAGATCAACCTATCCTGATCATGGAATCACCAAGAATCACGGAAGAGTTAAAGCGGACGCGGATCGAGATCAGTGTCGTCGAGCTCAGCCTTGCACGAATCGCCGCCAGCGAAACCGACCGTGAAAACCTGCAGGTCCTGAGGCAAAGGCTGCAGGAAAAGCGCTCGCGAATGGCAGCGCTCGAAGCCACGCAGGAACAGCTGGTCCTAAAGAGCCCCATCGATGGCAGGATTAAAGAACTGGCCCCTGACTTACACGAGGGGCGCTGGATCAACAGAGAACTCGCCGTTGGATTCATCGCCAGTGACGATTCACGCCTGGTCAAAGGCATCCTGAACGAAAGTAATCTAACGCGAGTCGAACCTGACCAGGTCGCGAGGTTTATTCCCGACGATGCAAACATCAAGACTATCCCGGGCAAGGTCATCAACCTGGAAAGCGCCAATCTGAGTAGTCTGGATCAACCTTATCTTGCTTCGGTATTCGGTGGTGACATCGCCGTTCGGCGCGATGACAAGGGCAACCTCGTACCAGAAAGCGCCGTATATCGATTGCAGCTTTCCCTTGACGCCACAGAAGATCTACCGAACCAGGTCATTCGAGGCGTTGCAAAGATAGAGGGTGAACCAAAAAGTTTCGCCAGAAGAGCTTATGAGGTCATCGCAGCAGCGATCGTCAGAGGCTCGGCGTTCTAGGCAGTCAGCGCACTCATCAGCGTATCCGCGCGCTGCGCAAACTGCCCATGGGCGCTCGTCAATTGTTGCGAAAATGTTGGTAGGCCAGCGAGGCGCTCTATCTCAACCAAAGACTCACCAGCATCCACCATCATGGCGTCTTCAAACTGAATCTCATGTTCCAGCGGCGCCTCTTCCATTTTGTATTCATCAGCAAGATCAGAAACTGTAATTGACACACCGGTCTGTATTCTGATTTCAGCTTCGCCATTGGTATAAACGTTATAACCAGGCAAGGCACCAACCTGCTCGACCCAACCGGAATCAGAGAGCGTCACGCTGTCATCGCCGTCGCCATTGACGGTCAGGATATTCGTAGAACCTGAGATCGCGAGCAGATCCAGTGTTGAGAGAATGAGGTGATTACTGCCCAGCCCCGTCAGATCAATCACTTCGATATCTGTAAACAAATTGTTACTGGTCGACGTCAGATCGAGGGTCAGGCCGGAGCGGCCAATAAACGAGAGGGTGTCAGTACCGCCACCACCGTCAACGGTATTGGAGTCGTTTTCTTCATAGACCAGCGTATCATCACCATTGCCGCCAAACAGGGCATCGTCACCAAGACCACCGTTCAACAAATCGTTGCCATCACCACCCACCAGTAACTCCTGGGCAAGTGTCCCCGATAAGCTGTCCGCGCCTGTCGTACCGGTGAGATGTTCGTCTGTATCACCCAGATAGTCTTTTCCGTAGATCAGGTAAGCCTCACCTGAATAGATGCCATTCGGTTCCGCGGTATAGGCACCGATTATCAGGTCATCAAAACCATCACCGTTGAAGTCACCAGCCGCAGCAATAGCCTGACCCGCATAGTCATCTGAATCGATACCACTCAGCACAAATCCGATGTCTACCGTGAGCCCCGCATCACCACCAACGGTAGAAGCCGCATCCGGGACGACATCACTTACCTCGATGCTGCTGCCGGAGGTGTAAGAGTCATTGCCAAAAATGATGTAGGCAGCACCCTGATCAACACCAGCGACCGGGACTCGCCCAATCAATAGATCGTCAAAACCATCCGAGTTAACATCACCCGCAGAGATCACCTTGAAGCCAGACCCAGCGTAGCTGGAATCCACACCGTTGATGGTGACATCAGCTGCTGAACTTAATGATTGTGAACCAGTAAAAGGTGTACCCGCTTCACCGAAGATAACGTAAGTGATGCCGTTATCCACATAACCGTTCGCATCAGCATATGGCGCTGTGGTGACAAGGTCATCGAAGCCATCTCCGTTAAAGTCGAAGAGGTCAAGGGACTTGCCACTGTAGTCACCGGCAGCGCCAACCAGTTCAAAACCATCAGTACCATCCAGATCGGCAAGATTAACTTCCGCGCCAAATCCACTGGTATCGCCGTAGATTACGTAGGTCGCCCCTGTTGCGGTGTTATACCCGGAATAACCCGCGTAGTAAGCACCAATCACAATATCGCGCAACCCGTCGCCATTAAAGTCCCCATTACCCGCAACAAAGTTACCGCTGTTGTCCCCTGCGCTGGCGCCATTAAACACCGTGCCATCTGCGCCAGTCGCTGCTACATCCGTCAGCTGAGATAACTCAAAAACTCCGCTATCAACACCTGGGGTCGTGCCGAACAGCGGTGTGAAATCTGTTTTGCCATAAACCAGGTAGGTTTCACCAGCATATGCGTTCGCGCCTGGCGCGCCAATCAGAATATCTCCGAGACCGTCTCCATTGACGTCACCGGCATAATCAAGCCAACGCCCGGTCTTATCATTCAGGGCGACACCATTAATGACAAAACCAGCAGTCCCATCACCACCAGCCAACTCAGAAAGCTCAAACACGCCTGAATCACCCGGCGCTGTACTCAGAATGGAAGAGAAGTCGCTTTGACCAAAAATGACATAAACTTCCCCTGACTTGTCACCATTCGGGTCCGCATTGACCGCACCAATGATGATGTCGGCCAGCCCGTCACCATTGACATCACCACCCGATACAGCGCGACCACTCAAATCCCCCTCATCAATGCCACGCAGCACAAATCCGTCAGTGCCATCACCATCATCCAGCGAGCTCAACTCAAATGTCGCTCCAATACCATTCGGTGTCCCAAATACAACATAGGTCGCACCGGCGTATGTGCCGTTCGTGCTTTCGGTGACCGCGGCAATCGCCAAATCGTCGTAGCCGTCACCATTAATATCTCCGAGCGAGGTCACCGTAAAACCGGCCTGATCCGTTGCCGCGGCGCCGTTGAAGGTCGTGCCATCACTGCCATCACCGTTGGTAATGTCATCTAACTCATATTCGTTGTTGGGCTCAACCGTGATACGGACCGTTGCTGCAGCGGTTATGCCCGAGCCATCGTCAGTTTCAATGGTATAAGTGAAGGAATCTACCACCGGAGCATCACCAAAGTTCAGATCTGTCAGAGCTGCGATGCCATTGGGGAAGTACTCAATTTCTCCTGTCGTAGTTACTCTGACCTGAGCGCCCAGATCCGTTGTTATCGTGACCTCACTACCCGTAATTGCAACGGGACCGCCGGTCGTTGCACTGGAAACGCTGGCGATTGAAATGATGCCGGGCAGCGAATAGTTATCGTTTCCAATCGGATTGTTCGAGAGAACGGCACTGGTACTTTCGTTCACCTCACCAATCTGCACCAGATCGTCCGCAGCAATCAGGTTGGATTCACGGAATCCTACTTCACTGGTGTCACCAACCTGGTTGTTAAGACCCGAAGAGGGGTCAGTCAGAACCCCATCGGGATCCGAATAGGAAACACCGATACTGTTGTCGTCGTCGATACCATCAGCGTTGGCATCTGTACCGGAGAGTGTCAATCCCGATTCGGCACTGTCAATGCCGGAGTCATCACCCGGATCGTCATTGTCGCTGTCCTGATCCAGATAATCAGGCGTACCGTCGCCATCGGCATCATTACCGGAATAATCGAAAGTCCCGCCAAAATCACCGCTGGTTAAATCGTTGCTGTCAAAAATGTCGATGACGCCATCACCGTCGGCATCATTGTCGCGGACATCACCGTCGTTGGACACGTAGCCTGCCGTCGCGCGGAATTCAATGGTATCTGCAATGCCGTCATTGTCACTGTCCAGGTCGAGCACATCGTCAACAAGGTCACCGTCGCTGTCTTGATTACTCGTTGGATTGGACTCAAAGACCTCGAGTAAACCCAGGTTAACGTCCGCTGTGGTGCCACCTTCCGTCTGCCCGCCTTCGCCAAGGCTGATCGTACCGTCACGGTTAAGATCCGCAGCGATACCCGCAGCATTACCACTCTCAAACAAGTCACTTAAACCATCATTGTCACTGTCTAGATCCAGATAATCGGCGACACCGTCACCATCGGTATCTGGCGCTTCCCAGGAAACGTCTACCGTAAAACGGGCCGCATAACCGAAATTAATCTCATCGGCGACCGAGGCATCGCGAGTAATCGTGACAAAAATTCCAGGCTGATCGCCTGGCGTACCGGCATCAATGTCAACGACAGTCAGCTGTGTGGGTACAATTGGTGAAGTCAGTGTCGTCAACCCGGTGAAACCGGTACCCGTTTGCAGATTGGAGAAGGTCACATTGTCCGTTGCCGGATTAAACGTCAGGTCGAACGTTTCACCAGCAGCATCGAGATCACCGTCAGCGAGAATATCCGAGATTGTCACTGTGTCGCCCACCAACAGGTCGGGCAGCGCAATGGTGGTCACAACCGTTGTGGTTGTATCGTCAATGGCAATGCCTTGTGAGGTCAGAGAACCAGGATTCGCGGTCAGCCCTTCATCGGTATCCAGGATGCCATCATTGTCATCATCCACGTCAGAAACGTTAGGTACCCCATCACCGTCGGTATCTGCGGCATCACGATAGTCGAGATCCGTTGTGGTTGGCGTAGCGCCAACACCATTGTCTGGCACGTCATCATCTGAATCCGAGAGATTGAACACAAAGTTCGCCGTCGACGTACCTGAGACATTCTCATCATTGGGATCAGCATCCAAAAGCGTAGCGCCTTCAAAGATATCCAGAAGTCCATCCGCATCCGCATCCGCGGTTGAGACGAGACTTCGAGGCTGGTTATCACCGCGCTCCGCAATGTCATCAATGGTGTCATCATCGGAGTCTGCGTCATAGGTGTCGACCGTTGTATCGCCATCGGAGTCCACTTCTTCCAGACCAGGCACACCACCCGCACCAACCGTCAAATAAGCGATATCCAGACCGATGGTCGCGGTATCCGTCGACACGGTACCCGTAGGCGCAATGTAACTCCCCGTTGCCTGCGCCTCGACGTTATCAGTGATGCCGTCATTGTCTTTGTCGATATCCAGCCAGTCAGGCTGACCATCATTATCAGAGTCCGGTGCATCCCAGACGACGTCGAACTTCACCGACGCCGCATAGTCACGACCAATGTTGTTTACGCCTTCCGGTGTCGTGATCAGATAGCGGATACCGACTTCGCCTCCGCCCAGATCAATGACGGTAACGGGGGCATTAACTGGATTAATGACATCCAGAAAGACCGGATTGCCACTTCCGTCTTCTTCAAACTCCGAATTGACAGTCAGGTTGGGTGACGAGTATTCCCCATCGTTGATATCAATTCTGAACCACTCCACCGAGAAGTCGCTATCTAGATCTCCCTGCGCAACAACATTAGTGATATAGACCGTATCACCTTCCTCGACAAACCCGGTCAGGGGCACATCAAAATAGACACCACCATTGCTTTGATTGACTGGTCCAACATCATCAACCTCTATGCCTTCGTTGGTGGGATCCGTAGAGAAGTTGCCATCAACCGTCAGAACACCACCCTGGTCGGATCGTTCATCGAGGTTCAGGATGCCGTCGCCGTCTGCATCCACATCCAGTGAATCGATAATGCCGTCACCGTCAAAGTCGGTGCGCCCGTCCCTGTAATCCAAATCGTTCGGTTCTGCCGCAGAAGGGTCCGCATCGCTACCATCCGGCAGCGTATCGTTATCAGTGTCAGCGAGCGTAAAGGTAAAGGCAAAGGTTCCTGTGCCGGGTACCGTCAGATTTTCATCGTTAGGGTCTGCATCATTAACGCTGCTGCCTTCGAAGATATCCAACAAGCCATCATTATCGGTATCGGTGTTGTCCGACACCACTACGGGGCCGTTGCTCCCTCGCTCAGCGACATCAGGTCTGCCGTCCTGATCGCTGTCGGAATCAATGACATCGGCGCGTCCATCGCCGTCGGTGTCAACCGGTGAGAGGCCACCAGCACCATAGGCTGAGTCACGGCCTTGGGCATCGACGCTGCCGCTGCCACCAGGCAGGATATAACCATCAGTTGGTTGCGCTTCAACGTTATCGGTAATGCCATCGTTGTCGCTGTCGATATCCAGATAGTCCGGCAGACCATCTCCGTCGACATCACGGTTGGCGGTGAAATCAATATCGAACACCAACTGAACCTGGTAGGTCTCGGCATTACTGGTATCGATACCATCTTCTGGATCCAGTTCAACGATAATTCCCGGCGTTCCGTTGCCATCAATATCAACGATCTCAACGGTGATACCGTTAAGAGGGTTCCCCGCCAAAGCCTGCAACCCAGCATAATCGGCATTTGTCGTAAGATTAGTGTACTGGTCCTCGGCGGCACCGTAACCGGGGTTAAAAGTCACTGTAAAAAATTCATCAGCGCCAACACCACCGGCCATACCGCCATTCGAAAGGGCGTTGTCAATCGTCACGGTGTTGCCAATCGCGAGACCGTATTCACTCAGATCGATCACCTTCGTGATCGTGGTGGGGTTTACATCGGAACCCAGAATTGAGTTGATTTCTCCTGAGCTGATGGTCGTTGGACCAAAGCCCTCGTTGGTATCCAGGATTCCGTCGCCGTCGTCATCAAGGTCCGAAGCATTCGATACCCCATCGTTGTCAGGGTCATTGCTGTCTTCGCGAAAATCCAGATCAATGTTCAGAGAGGGATCAGCATTCAAACCATCAGCGTCGGTATCGCCGTCCGAATCTGACAGATTAAACACCAGCGTCATGGTGCCAGTACCCGAGATATTCTCGTCATTGACATCAACGTCATTGATCGAGCTGCCTTCAAAAATATCCAGCAGACCATCGCCATCGGTATCCGTTGTTGACGTCAGAGAGGTTGGCGCGCCGTCCCCTCTCTCTTCGATATCCGGGGTCCCGTCGCCATCACTGTCAGAATCCAGGAAGTCAGGCGTCGCATCGCCATCTGTGTTTGTGACCGACAGCCCGCCGGTGTATGCATCATCCAGGCCATTGGTATAAGTGCCGGAAGGAAACACGTAGTTATTGGTTAACTGCGCTTCAACATTGTCAGTAATGCCATCGTTGTCGCTGTCAATGTCCAGATAGTCAAAGACACCGTCACTATCCGTGTCGCTGCCGAAGAAGACGGTGAAATCAACATCAAAGTCGAGCCTGAGACCGTAGTCCGGTGAACCACCGAAAGTGTTGTCAACCTGATCGTTAACCACAATCTCTAACTTGAAGCCTGGCGCGACGCCGGGTCCTGGATCTATGTCAATAAGCGTAACCACAAAAGAAGGATCGCCCGTCAGTGGGTCCTGGCCCTGGAATTGCTCTCCCGTGAACAGATCGCCTGAAACCACTTCGCCGTCGTTGAAATTGAGGGTAAAGGCCTCAGCAGGGTTCGTATTCAAGTCGCCATCTGCAGTGAAGTCATTCACGGTCACCGTGTCACCGACTTCAAGGAACTGGCCTGCAACGGACACACCTGACAGGTCGACCGTCACCGTTGTCGTACCTGAGCCACCCCCAACCGGAAATACTTCGATGAAATCCGGATCACCCAGCGGGTAGGGGTCAGGTTCCAAAGCCGTAATGGTCAGATCTGCTGATTGAACACTACCGTTCGCCGACGTAAAGCCTTCGTCTGTATTCAGAATGCCATCGTTATCAGAGTCCAGGTCAACGTCGTCCTCGACGCCGTCCTGGTCGGTATCACGGCCGGTATTCTCTCGGAAGTCCAGGTTCTGCGATAGTCCAAAGGCGTTGGAACCGTCCGGCAGGATGTCATTGTCCGAGTCCGCCAGGTTAAACACCACGCCCGTCAGGTTTTCATCATTGGCGTCGAAGAGGTCAGCGATGTTGCTGCTTTCAAAAATATCGACCAGGCCATCACCATCGGTATCTGTCGACGAAGAAAGCGTTACGGGTTGCGAGTCGCCGCGCTCTTCAATATCCGGAATCCCGTCTCCGTCAGAGTCGTCGTCCAAAAAGTCCGCAATGCCATCGTTGTCAGAGTCCACAGGCGTCAACCCTGTTGTCGCTGTGTAACTCGTATCCAGACCGTTCGTCGGACCAACAGTAGATACCGTACCAGAGGGCACAAGGTAAGACTCTGTGAGCTGGGCTTCCACATTATCCGTAATACCGTCGTTGTCGCTGTCGAGATCAACATGGTCGAATTTGCCATCGCCATCTGAGTCCTGACCTGTGTTGTCGACATAATCAAGATCGAAGGTCAGAGACAGCACGTAGTTTGCAGCGGACCAGTCGTCGACCTCGGAATTGGCGACAATCTCGATATTCACACCTGGTTGATCACCCGGTGTGACGAGATCGATATCAACGACGGTCGCCAAAAACGTATTAGGAAAGGCTGGACCTGAAGCTTCAGATGGAGATTGAAAACCCGCAAACTGAGCACCCGGTGTGTATAAGAAGCCAAAACCGTTGGGAATCGCGCCATTAATACTGACGGAGAAGCTTTCAGCCGTAATGTTCAAATCACCGTTGACCAGGAAATTTGATAAGGTCACAGATTCACCGACAACCGCTCCCGGCAAGGATATGGTGGTGGTCAGCGTGTTGGTGCCTCCGCCAGAGAGGTTTTGCACCTGCAGTTCACCGGACGAGACACTGACGGTTTGCCCAAGACCTTCGTCAAGATCCAGGATGCCATCGTTATCATCATCCACGTCATCAGAATCATCAACGCCGTCTCCGTCGGTATCCATCAGAATACCGACAAACGCCTCTTGCGCAGCCTGAGAGACCATACCTGCCGCTTCTAAAGGCCCGGACTCATATTCGAGCTCCCAGTCCGCTCCGGCATCTGCGTGACCGGTCAAGTCGGTTGAGGCCGCGATGTCGGCACCGGTTAACGCGCCTAACAGCTGTGCTGCTTGGACTCCGGTTTCTCCTTGAGCAAAGTTACAGCCATAAATCAGAATGTCAGCGGATTCGGACAATGCCTCACTGATCCGTGCAAGCTCATCGGTGAATTCACCTTGCATGGAATCAAGGTCCAGAGTGGTGGTGCCGAGGTGCAATTCACCCGCCTCGCCATGACTGATGATGTGGATCGCATCAATATCACTGCGATCCTCAAGCACATTCAGCATCTGGGCCAGGCCATCTTGGCCGGCTTCAAGCAGCACAACCTCTGCCCCAGGGTCGATACCCTCGAGCAAAGCCTCATAGCCACTGACCGTGGTATCTATAAAAACGATTGCCTTGGAAGCATCCGTGGCCGGCGCACCGGCTAACGCCGCCATGAGCTGATTAACATCAGTGGATTCGGCGGTGCTCGGATGATTTTCACCTGAATCCAGCGCGGCTTCCGCCTGCGCTTCCGCCACCGAGTCTGCTGCGACTTCTGCGCCGGTGGCGATGCCAGCGGCGTCAAACATAAAGCGGGGTTCAAGAGACAGCAATTCAGCACCGGTCTGCTTCCAGC
The DNA here is from genome assembly GCA_017642855.1 of Pseudomonadales bacterium. GTDB lineage: Bacteria > Pseudomonadota > Gammaproteobacteria > Pseudomonadales > Azotimanducaceae > UBA9659. The sequence goes on along the minus strand of JAEPOO010000002.1, from coordinate 759,832 downwards.
CCGCGCCTTTCGCCTCAAATTGACTGTCCTTTTTACCCATATCCAGAATTCGTCCAGTAACTATCCGGTGACACGATGTTTTTCACAATTCACACGCCCCTTTGCTACGGATGATTCCGTGACTCGCCACGAAGCATGCGCATGGTAACCTGTCATGGAAACTCTGATGTGAAAAAAATGTACTGAAGTGTTAATAAAATCACATACTTACCGGCGATTTTATAGAAGAAACAAGACGAATGGTTGACTAATTCTGACCGATGCTCAGGATGTGTTCTATCTCGTCCGATTTAAACCCAATGGTCATCGGGCGGGCAATGCCCGGCAGTAGGGCAACATCATACAATTCAGACACGATGCCGCTCAATTCCAGACTGTGTTCCACATCACCCGTCTTTAGGTTCACGATTTGCAGACCACAACGAGGGCTGATCTTTTTGCTGGTCAGCTTCTCGCCCAAGTTTAGGCCAGTAAACGCCCTGTTTTCCCTCGGTTTCGAGAGACCTATCACCGCGTAGTCGCCCAAAAACGCCATGCCTCTGGCATAACCGGGACAGAACGCCACTGTTTCGAATTTGCCACTTTTTGAATCCAGATATCCGAATTCACCCTCACCCGAGTTCAACAACCAGAGCCGATCTTTGTAAAAACGCGGTGAGTGAGGCATGGAGAGGCCATCAGCCATCACCTCATCGTTGGACACATCCATCACGATACCTCCACTCACCCGATGTTGCCGCCAGCCATCGTTGGCATCGGCCTGCCCGACACAGGTGACATACTGTGGTCTTCCTTCTCTCAGTGCGAGCCCGTTCAGGTGGCAGCGATCTTCTGCCGCCAGCTTACTGATAAAGGGCGGTTTCCAGAGCGGCACAAAGTTGTGAGTGTCCGAGGTGCGCGCCAGGCAGCTCATCAGGGTATTCACAAAGACCACCTCACCCGCCTCGGTCAGAACAACGTCGTGGGCATCAACATCGCCAGTCACTGAAGAGGACTGTGGCAGATACACGCCATCAAAACCCTGATAATTCTGCTCTTGCCGGTTGATCTGCTCGAATCGCCAGATCTGATACAAGGTGCTGAGATATAGGGTCTGGGCGTCAGCCGTCACGTACAGCCCCATACACCTGGGCATGGTGCGCTCAAAGATGGACAGGCGACCGTCCGTCTGCAGGCCAATGGAAAACAATTTGCCCGCTTCATAAGTGGTAAACATAAGACTGACTTTCTGAGCCGCCAGCCAACTTGTAAAATGACGAGTGGTTGTCAGCTCAAGATTATTTGGCGTCTGTTCTACTGCCATTGGTCAGAATGCCGCTTGTTCGATCATGGGCATTGTGCGTCAATGCGGGCGTTCAAACCACTGTTCAACACTTACGCTTTCACAAGATATATGGCAATCCTAAATTGAAACCGGTTACCTCGCTCCTGCTTTTACTCATGTCGTTCAGCCCGGTGTTTGGCGACAGCAACCTCGGTGCGGATGTCGAGTTAATATGTACCTGTGATATATCCGCCGCTTCATCCAGCGCCATACAACTCGATTTCGGTGTCATCAACAGAAGCGAAGAGAACACTGGCGTACTGACCGTCGAAATCTATGCGCACAGCGAAACAAACTACCTCGACGCTGCTTCACCTCATCTAATCGCCAGCGGGCGCCTTGTTAACAACCTGGCAGGTAGCAACAGCCTACCCAAAACAGCCCGTCGGTTGCCCATCTCCCAGCCAACGCCAGGCGACTACTACGTCTCCATGGTTCTGTTGGAAGATGGCGTCCCCGTTGATCAGACCAGATCCGCCGGTCTTGCGACCTTTGCTCATAACCTGCCTGTTGTGAGCAACGGCACTGGCCAATATTTTGTCGGTGATCCGTCGCTCTCTATCGCAGGTTCGTCTATGAGCCTCACCCTGCCCGGCGTGGGGAACGGAACCAACAACAATCAACCACTCCAGATTCAGGTAATTGCGACCGACACACCACGATTGGTCGACAGCTTCGTGCTCATTGATGCTGCGCCGCCGGTCACTCTGGAACCGAGATCCGAGAGTCCGGCAGAGCTATTCTCACTTGAATTTTCTGACCCCGGACCAGGCTTTCCTTTCTATCACGTTCTGATTTCCAGCGAGGAAATCACTCATCTCGTTCACACGGTGCAATCATCTGAAAGCTTTAACAGCCTTTCCTTTTCAGAAACCAATGTCGACTATCTCACGGACAGCGATGGCGATGGCGTCGCCGATGACAACGAGATTCTTGAGGGGACTGATCCAAACTCTGCAGCTTCAACTCCCGGCGCCACGACCATTGATGTATTGGCGGTGTACAACGCCGATGTCGCCGCTATCTACGGCGGTGATCCATCCACACGTATTGACGCACTGACGACCGCGTCCAACCAGGCTTTATCGGACAGTGGCGTAAACATGACCATCAACGTCGTGGACTCCGTGCAACTAGGATACTCAAGCGCAACAGCGCAGGCGACGCTGCTGTCCCAGGCGGAAAATTTGACCGGCGTTTTCTCGACACTGCAGACCTTGCGAGATACTGCAGAGGCTGATCTTGTCGTGATATTTACACCAGATGATGATGCCGGTGTCTGCAGCACTGCCACGCAGGGCGGCTATCCTACTCAGGGGCATCTGGCTCGGAGCGACCATATTTCCGTCTCCGTCATCGCTGACACAGCTTGTGATGACATGTCCATGATGCACGGCATCGGTCACAACATGGGCTTGAATCATTCCTCTGACAGCAATTCGTCGGGCACTTTTATATGGGCGCGAGGACACGGACGAACCGAAGTGTTCGCGACGATCATGACAGAGCCGTCGCAGTTCGCTGTTGCTGAAAGACTCCCCTACTTTTCCGACCCTGACATGTCGCTGTGCAATGCAGCGCCTTGCGGCATTGCCATTGGCGAATCGGAAGAAGCCAATGCGGCGGCTGCCCTCAACGCAGTCAGGTTTCAGGTTGGCTGGTTCTCTGGCACGAGTGGCACAGAAGGTAGTCCTTCTCCTAATCCCACTCCCACACCGACACCAAGCAATGACAGCGATGGTGATGGTGTGCCCAACGGCGAAGATGCTTTTCCCAACGATCCGGCTGAATCAGTAGACACAGACAATGACGGCATCGGTAACAACGCTGACACCGATGATGACAATGACGGTATGCCGGATGAATGGGAACTCGCTAACGGCCTGAATTCACTGGTAGACGACACCTCAGAGGACCCCGACGCGGACGGCTTTACGAATATCCAGGAGTACAATCGTGGCAGTGATCCACAGGTACCGGATGAAGCAGATGCCTGTGATGATCCTGGTATCACCGCACCCAATGCCGATGATTCAAACCTGCCTTTCGAAAGACGACTGGTGATGGTGAACCCTGGCTCCAACACTGTCCGTCAGAGCTTTATTCGGTTGATTAATTCTGGGGACTCAGACACATCCATTGAGATCTATGGCATCGACGACACCGGAGCCTATAGCAAGAATGCGCCTGTGAGCCTGCTACTTGGTGCAGGTGAATCTCTTCAGATGACTTCGCAGGACCTGGAAAACGGCAATGTTGCCAAGGGGTTAAGCAGCACACTTTGCGACCTGGAGGGCAAGTGGCAACTGCGCGTAAGGTCCGACCAGCCAATCGATGTAATGGGACTGATTCGATCAGAGAACGGTTTCCTGACTGGGATGAGCGAAATCGCTTCGTCGTCGGACGGCAATCACCAGGTCTACTTCGCCAATCCCGCAAGGAATGTGAACCAGCAAACATTCCTGCGAATTACCAATCTGGACAACGAAGCCGGTCAGGTGACCATTACAGGTCTCGATGATGAAGGTAATGATCCAGACACCAGCGTGCGCTTCTCACTCATTGCCAACAGTTCGCTACAGGTCACCTCTCAAGATCTGGAAAACGGGAACGCCACGAAGGGCTTAACAGGCTCATTGGGTCCAGCCATCGGAAAGTGGCGCTTCACCGTTTCTTCAGACAGGAACCTTGCTGTGATGAGTCTCATCCGAGCACCCGGAGGCTTCCTAACAAACATGAGCGCCCTAACACCAAGAAACGCTGCAAACGATCCCGTGGCGTACTTCGTGAGTCCCGCATCGCAGACCGATCGCGAAACGTTCCTGAGAATTGTTAATACAACACCAATCTCCACCACCATCACCTTGTCTGCCACAGATGACAGCGGCCATGTTGCACCGAACGGCGACATCCTGCTCACTCTGGCGCCGGGAGCTTCACGACAGATGACATCAAGCGATCTCGAAACAGGGAACAGCGACAAGGGACTGAGCGGGTTTTTCGGTGACGGCAACGGTAACTGGAAAGTCACCGTCTCTGCCGATCAAACCATCGAGGTCATGAGTCTGGTAAGGACAACCGACGGGTTCCTGACCAACATGAGCGGCACCGTACAAACGGTCGATCTACAAGGTCAGGCATCCTTCGTAAATCCCGCTTCAAATACCAATCAGCAAAGTACCCTGCGCATCATCAACGTCTCAGACGCTCAGGGCGCAATAACGATCTCTGCGGTCGACGATAGCGGGAATGCTGCACCCGGTGGTGACGTTACTTTCAATCTCTCTGCGGGAGAAACCAGGAGTATCAGTTCCGTCGAACTGGAATCCGGTGCCTCTGACCTTGTAGGCACACTCGGTGACGGAACCGGAAAGTGGCGGATATCTGTCACCAGCGATGTCGAAGTTCGTATCATGAGCCTGATTGAATCGCCGGGTGGTTACGTGACAAACCTCAGTGAGTCTGTGCAATAGCAGCCTGTATCCTTTCATGCTCAGCTTTCGATAGATCGTAGAAGCTCGACGCAAACGCAGTCATGCCAATCAGAATCAGGACACCCGGTCCCATGGCGATGGCGAGCGTCATCAGGGAATCAGGATCGACGGTTTCAACCGTCGCGCTGCGCTGGATGCCGGCAATATCGACAACCACACCTGAGATAATAATACCAAAGCCACTGATTGCCTTGGCCGCAAAAGAAGACGCCGCGAAGTAGATACCTTCGTTCCGACTGCCATACTTGGCTTCATGTTGATCCGTGATATCGGCAATCATGGAACCGATCATCACCGTAAGAAGACCAATGCCCATCGCCGAAATCGCATTAGCCGTCATCACCATATAAAACAGCCATGGATTTCCCGGTTCGGGAAAGTAGCCAAGCAGGCTCAGGATAATCGGCAGCGTGTTCCAGAATCCATACCAGAGCAGCCCTGCGATGAGCAGGTTTTTCTTTTCCTTAAACATTCGACCCAGCGGAGTTGCGAGGCCAGCACCCATGAAAGATCCCAAAATCGACGCCGGAAAACTGAGCCCAATGAGTTCAAGACTGAACTGAAAATAGAGGGTCCCCAGGTAAATCGACAATGCCGACACCATGCCCATCGTCATACCGAACAGAACCGCGGTCACAACTACCGTCCTGAAAGAACGAAAGCTAAACGCCATCAGCGCTTCCTGAACGACTTGAGAGAAACGGAAGCGACTATCCGGTGTCGCCTGGGGTAAGTGAGGAATGTGGCTATGAGTCCCCGCTGCCGTTAAAAGCACTCCAATAAAAATCAACAGCGAGAACAGCGCGGCAAACCGGGGATAGGCATCAGGATTCAGCTGCCCATTCGGGTACTCAGGTGTCGCACCAAAAAACACCTGGAAGCCGATCAGAAACACCATCAGGGTACCGCAAGACTGCAGTATTGAACGCAGCGCAGAAAGGAGCGTCCTCTCGTGATAGTCATCCGACAACTCAGCGGTCAGAGAGGTGTGTGGCACTGAATAAACGGACTGTGTGGTTCGTGTAAGGACGGCAAATATCAGCAACCAGCCAAATATCTGAATCTCCGACAGGCCTTTGGGGGGTGCAAACAAAAAGTAAAAGCTCACTGCAAACGGCAACGCCGCCATATACATGAAGGGATGTCTGCGTCCCCACTTGTGACGGTAACCGTCAGACCAGGAGCCAATCACCGGATCGCTGACGGCGTCCACTATGAGGGCCAGGACAATTGCGAGACTTGACAGGAATCCCGACAAGCCAAGCACCTGGTTGTAAAAGAAAAGCAGGAAGAAGGCGAAAGATGTTGACTGGATCCCTTCAGGAATCTGACCCAATGCGAACATCAGGCGCACGCGCCAGGTGAGTTCTTCTGCCTTTGCGGAAATGATCTCTTTTAACTCAGCGGGTGGAGAACCACCGGCAAGCGCGAATAACCCTTCACAAAGTTTGATGTGACCCGTTCCGGCTCACCGACCACTTCAACGTGGCGGAATCGTTGACTGATTTCCTCCCAGAGCACTCTGAGCTGCATCTCTGCAAGGCGGTTACCCATACAGCGATGAATACCGAACCCAAAGGACACATGCTGACGAGCGTTCTTTCGATCAATCATAAGTTTGTCCGGGTTCTCAAATACACTGTCGTCTCGATTACCGGACACATACCACATGACCACCTTGTCACCCTTGCGGATCTTCTGGCCGTGAAACTCCACGTCCTCACTCGCCGTGCGCCGCATGTGGGCAAGCGGTGTCTGCCAGCGAATAATTTCGGCAACCATATTGGGGATCAGACTCAAATTGCCTCGCAGTTTTTCATACTGGTCCGGGAATTGGTTCAGGGCGAGCACGCCACCGGAGATGGAATTACGCGTCGTGTCGTTACCGCCGACAATCAGAAGCATCAGGTTACCGAGGAACTCCGTATCCGGCATGTCACGGGTTTCCGGGTTACGGGCTAACAGACTCAGCAGATCAAAGCCTTCGTGATCCGCCTCGAGGCGTTCTTTATAGAGTGCTTTGAAATAGGCAAGGCACTGCTGAAGCTCCTCGCGCCCTTCTTCCCAGGTCGACACGTAGCCGGATTTGGGTCCCATGATCCCGATGTCAGACCAACGCGTCAGCTTAGACCTTTCCTCAAAGGGAAAATCAAATAGAGTCGCTAACATACGCGTCGTCAGTTCAATAGACACTCGCTCAACCCAGTTAAACTCCTCACCTACTGGGAGGTTATCGAGAATATCTTCGACCCGAGTGCGGATCAGTGTTTCAAGGTTCGCCAGGTTTGAGGGCGCCACCACCGGTGAGACTGTCGCCCGCTGTGTATCATGCTTCGGGGAATCCATAGAAATGAACGAAGAGGATTCGGCACCACCCGCATCGCCGATGCCGATGTTTGGCTCACTGGAAAATCGGTGATGATCCGCTTCTATTTCCTTGATCGCACGATGAGAGGTAATCGACCAATAGGGTCCATAGCGACTCTCTGGGTGAAAGTTTACCGGCGCTTCTCTGCGCAATCTCTCAAACAGCGGCCAGTGTGCGTCTCGTTGAAAAAGAAAGTGGTTCGAAACGTCTAGCTGTTCCAATTCTGCCGTCGCAGCAAATTCTGCCGCGCTTTCTCTCGTGGCACGTCTATAATCAAACATCGCCTTCCCCAAATACGCACTCCTAACACTAATCCCTGAACCCCTGGACGGCAAGTCACCGTATATCTGCACAGTTTGTCCGTTTGTCTGCCCGGTTGCTCAGATGAGAAAAATGCGCGCCGTACCTCACTATAATTGGTGAGAGCTATGAGCGCTTCGTCTCACTATAATTGCTGCCAGCCAACCTTTGTCAACACGAGGAAAAGATGAGAAATACTGTCCGGGCATTACTCGTTTCAAGCCTGATCGCACCCGCCTATGCCGGCATCGAGTCTTCTAAAGACGGCGGCGCAACCTGGGCGCCTTTTGAGCACGCTAAGTCCTCCGGCATCGAAAGGATTGCTGCCAGCGGTGAAGTCTGCGCTGACAGTGTTGTGGCACCGACCGCTGATGGTTCCACGCTCAATTTTCAAAAGCGGGTTCCTTACGCCAACCCTGGAAGCAACTCGACACAGCAGAGTTTTTTCCGTTTCTATAACCCCAACGATGCAACCACTCAGTTCGAGGTTTACGGCATTGACGATGACGGTGTCGCCAATAAAAGTGGTCCCGTTTCGTTCTCTCTCGGTGCCCAGGAAGGTTTGCATTTCACGTCACAGGATCTCGAAAACGGTAATGCGGACAAAGGTCTTGCTGGCAGCTTCTGCGATGGCAGTGGTAAGTGGCAGCTGATTGTTCGTTCAGACAATTCCATTGGCGTCATGAGCCTGATGCGTGCACCGGGTGGCTTCCTGACCAGCATGAATGAAACGGTACCTTCCTCTGGCAATGATCACTACGTCTACTTCGTGAAAGATCCTGCAGAAACAACGCAGCAGAGTTTTGTCAGGATCCTGAACCTCTCCACACAATCCGGCACGGTGACGGTTACCGGGTATGACGATGCCGGTAATGAAGGTGGCACCATGACCTTCACGCTGGCTGCGAATGATGCTCAACAGTTGAACTCTTCCGACATAGAAGCAGGCAACACCGACAAAGGTCTTTCAGGTTCTCTTGGTGAGGGTGACGGTAACTGGAGACTTGTCGTGTCGTCTGATCTTGAAATGGATGTCATGTCGATTATCCGACTCCCCGGGGGTTACCTCAGCAACTTGAGTGCCATTGCGCCTGGAGAGGGAAACTCGCGAAAACTGACCCTGGTTGAACCAGCTGACCAAACCAGTCGGAACAGCTCGCTGCGAATCATGAACACGTCGAACAATGTCGCCACAGTGACCATCTCGGCCACAGACGATGATGGTGCGCCCGCGCCGGGCGGCGACGTCACCATGACGTTGAGTCCAAATCAAACACAGCATGTTTCCATCGCAGACCTGGAGTCAGGCAATATCAATGCAGGCATTTCAGGCATGTTGGGCGATGGTAACGGTCGATGGCGAATGACCGTTGCCTCAACAGACACGCTGGAGGTAATGAGCCTTGTTGAGACTACCGATAACCTCATGGCCAACATCAGCCGCGCGGTACCCTCAAGCGGCAATGTGCATGAAGTACCTGTGTTCAATCCGGCAAGTAATACAGAGCGACGAAGCAGCGTTCGCGTCACCAACGAAACCAACAGTCAGGCCGCGATAACCATCACGGGTTACGACGACGCCGGTAATTCTGAAGACACGCCCATAACTTTCGACCTGCCTGGCCAGGAGGCGATGGACATTACGGCACAAGAGCTGGAGGCGGGGGACGCTGAACGTTTCGCTGGCGCATTCGGTGATGGCGCAGGCAAGTGGCGATTAACCATCACCGCCACCCAATCGGTGAGTGTGCAGGGGACGCTCGACAATACAGCGGGTTTTATTACCAACCTCAGTCGCGCAACGGAAGGTGAAACCATTGAGGAGGTACAGGATTCCTTTGCCTACTATGAGGAAAACATTTCCTCCACGGTTCAACAGAAGTGCATCATCTGCCACGTCGCCAATGGCGTTGCTGGCCTGACCAGGCTTCTCTATGTCCCTACCTCCGAAAGTGGCTACCTGGAAACCAACTACAACAGGCTCGAGTCATACGTATCAGGCACAGACAATGGCGGCCAGCTCCTGCTGGATAAGGCACGGGGCATCAGCCACGGAGGTGGTGCTCAGATGTCATCCGGTGATCAGGAGTTTGAAAATCTGACAACATTTGTTGATCTGCTCGGCGCCGAAGCATCCGTTTCGATCGGTGGTCCATACTGGGATGGCGTCACCATGGCGAGCCCCGAACAAACCGCAAGGAGAGCCTCGATGCTGCTCCGAGGGTCCCCATTATCAACTGCAGAGCGTAACGCGATCGCCGCGGGCGGAGAGTCCGCGTTGCGCAGCACCATCCGAGGCATGATGGAAGGTGATGAGTTCCATGAGTTTCTGACCAGGGGAGCGAATGATCGTCTTCTCACAGACGCGTTTATTAATAACCTCTTCTTTGAAGCCGCCGACACCCAGGGAGGCTATTTTCCAGATGCGGCCAATCGAAAGTACAACGAAGCAGTAGCCGCCGGTGGCGATCAGAATCTTGATTGGAATGACTGGCAACAGCAATGGTACTGGGGCATGGCGAGAGCACCGGTGGAGCTTATCGCTTACGTGGTAAAGAACGATCGCAGTTATCAGGAGGTTGTGACCGCGGATTACATGATGGTGAACTACATCACCAACGACCTCCTGAATGCGGGCAACGAATTTTCCACAACGGATCCTGCGCTTTTCAAAACCGGCACCAATAACGGACAGATATTAAACGACGATCAAACCGTTTCTGAATTTCGACAGGGGTTCGGCAACAGAATCGATTCCCACAGCGGTTACATCGACTACCCTCATGCTGGCGTACTCAACTCACTCGCATTCCTTAACAGATACCCGACAACCGAAACCAACCGGAACCGGGCACGAGCACGCTGGACCTACTATCATTTCCTCGGTGTCGACATCGAGAAATCTGCAGAGAGAACCACAGATCCGGTTGCTCTGGCGGATACCAATAATCCTACCATGAACAATCCCGCCTGCACGGTCTGCCACCAGATCATGGACCCGGTCGCCGGGGCTTATCAAAACTACGGGAACAGCGGCATATTCCGGGATGCCTGGGGCGGCATGGATGCACTACCGGACACTTACAAACATCCTGAATGGTTCGGTGAAGACGCGGAATCCAGCGAATATCAGGAGGGTGATACCTGGTTCAGAGATATGAGGATACCGGGTTTTGATGGCGACCTCGTTCCGGATGCCGATTCCAGTCTGCAATGGTTGGCAGAACAAATCGCCGATGATCCAAGGTTCGCAACCGCCAGTGTCAGTTTCTGGTGGCCCGCATTGATGGGCAGCGAAGTACTGGAGGCGCCGGCAAACTCATCCGATTACAATTTTTCACAACGCCTGGCGGCTTTCGAAGAACAGAACGATTTTATAGAGGAACTGGGCGCTTCCTTTGCCAGCGGTATCAATGGTGGTGCTCCATACAACGCGAAGGATCTGCTCACAGAAATGATGATGAGCCCCTGGTTTCGAGCCTCAGAAGTGGAGAGCGCGGAAGTCAGCGATCGCCTCGTCTCAGAGCTGGGCATCCGACGGCTGCTGACACCAGAGGAACTGGAGAAAAAGACAGCGTCCCTCATTGGCTGGGCCTGGGGTGACGACAATGAGCCCGACGAGTGGGAGTTTGACGGCCGATACACACAGTTGGGCAATCGCTTCAACATCTACTACGGTGGTATTGATTCCAACGGCATCACCGACCGAAGCAGTGCGCTAACGTCTTTAATGGTCAACGTTGCTGAGCGTCAGGCACTGGCCGTCGCCTGCCCTGCGGTCATGATTGATTTCGCACAACCGGATGCTGAAAGACTGATGTTCGGCGGCATCGAACCCAACATGACACCAGCAACAGAAGTGGCCTCAGAATTCGCCGTCTCCAGCGACAACATTGATGATCGTGAAACCTTTCAGCTTGCCGCCCAATTTTCACCCGGCGAAAAGTTTGTGGAAATCAGATTTCTAAACGACTGGTATGACGAAGATGTTGGCGATCGAAACCTGCAGTTATATGAACTGGTTATTCGCGGTCCGGACGGGACACTTGTTAATTTGTCCTTCAATCAAATCGACAGTTACGACGGTGCAACCTACGAATGTGGTGGTGCAACCTTCGAGGGCTTTACTGTATGGAGCTCATGTACGGTATCCATACCGTTTACGGTGACCACCGAGGGACAGCACACGCTGTCGCTGGTTGCCTGGGGAGAACAGGCAGGTCCGGACGATATTGAAATGAGCGTTGCCGTATCTGATTCGAATCCAGCCTATGGAAATTCTGCTGGCGGCATCGCAATCAAAGAAAAGCTGGTCCAGCTGCATGACCATTTCCTCGGTGAGGCACTGAGTACCGATGATGCAGAAATTGACGCGACTTACGGTCTACTGGTGGATACCTGGGAAGCGCGGCAGGATCACATTGCCGAGAACGGTGACTGGGCATGGAACTGGCCGGATGAGAGCTGTGACTTTCCGAGAAGCGAATTCTGGGAGGGTGATGATGCCGTCGGCAACAACGGTAACGACCCTTCCGGCATGAAAAACACCTGGGCATCTATCCTTATCTACCTGATGTCTGACTTCGACTATCTGCACGAGTAAAGCACATGAAAAGGCGCGAATTCCTGATCAACACCATGTTACTGGGCGCAGCCGGGCTGACCGCTCCGATACCAAGAATCTACGGCGCAGTGGATGGCGGTTACACAGGTCGACTGCTCATCACCCTTCAGATCGATGGCGGATGGGACGTGTCGAGTTACTGCGATCCAAAGGTCAATCAGCCAGGTGAGCTGGCGATCACCAACTGGTCCGACAGCAATGATATCCAAATGGCGGGCAATATCCCCTACGCACCCTTTGCCAATAACGCCGATTTCTTTGGCAAGTATTACAACAACATGCTGGTCATCAACGGTATCGATGCGCAAACCAACTCACACACCACTGGTGTATTACATAACTGGAGTGGCAGAAACTCCGTCGGCTACCCAACGCTGACTGCCATGTTTGCAGCAAAGAACGCGGCAGACCAACCCCTTTCCTACATCAACTTTGGCGGCTTCGCCCAGACCGGAAACCTCATTCGATTCAGCCGCCTGGATGATGTTTACGCACTGCAGGCACTTCTGAATCCCGCTGCAAACGACTGGGGCAACGAGGGCACCAAGCGGTCCGCAAGCGATCTCGCTCGAATCCGAAGTTATCGACAAGCCCGCATCGACCGCAAGCTGGCCAGCGAACGGATGACGCCGAGACAAATGGACAATTTGTCCGCTTACGATTCTGCATTACGAAATCGATCTTCCCTCGAAGAGTTCTCAAACTACCTGCTAGCACCTGAGGAATACTACGACTGGGAAGAGGTAAACACCGAAGTCTCGAGCGACCTTAGACGTCAGATTCAACTGACCATGTCAGCGTTCGACGCTGGCGTTGCCAGTGCCGCAGATCTATTCACGAGTGGTTATGACACACATACCGACCACGACACATTGCACGAGCCCTTGTTTACCTATCAGAACAATGCGATCGACATGCTGTGGACATTGGCCGCTGACTACAACCTGGCAGACCGCCTGACTGTGGTTATCGCTTCAGACTTTTCACGAACACCTCACTACAACGCGGATGATGGCAAAGATCATTGGCCTATTGGTTCTGCGATAATCATGGAATCATCGCCGTCCTGGGGTAATCGGGTGATCGGAGAAACCGATGAAGGACAGAATGCCTATGAGATCAACCCAGGTACGCTGGCGAGAGATGATGCCAACGGCACCATCATCTATCCGAAACACGTTCACAAAGCGCTGAGACGACACCTCGGTCTTGAGAACACCTCGGTCGATCAGAACTTCCAGTTTAATTCGACAGAAGACTTCGACTTCTTCGGTTAATCCGAAGTCGTCAGGTCTTCAGCTCGAGGCCATCAAGCTGGCCATCCTCACGCCACTGGTCCAGCACCCTGCGATAGGCACCAAGACCCTTGCCGTAGGATTCCAGTCTGACATCCCGGTATCTTTTTGCTGTGCCTTCCTGGTTATAGTAACCAGGCGTGCAGTTTTCCGATGACCCGCCAAGCACGAGCTGAGCTCCAGAAGATTCATCACTCAATTGATCGTCAATCCAGCGTTGTTCGGCTGCTTCGGAGACATTCGCGGACAGCACGCCGCGCTCGTTAAGTGCGCTGATGGCATAAGCCACCTGCTTCGCCTGCACGTCTACGCCATAGCAGTAGTTCGCGCCCAACTGAAACACAAATAGCCCGCCGGCCAGGAAGAGATTAGGGAATCCTCGTGTCATCAGACCATGCATGGTTCGCATGCCCTCGTCCCAATGATCGTAGATACTTTCACCGTCCACACCAAAGATTGGTATGCCCATACGTCTCTGGTAGCTGCTGGTGATTTCGAATCCACTGGCGTAAATGATGCAGTCAACCTCATATTCAACGCCGTTAGCCACTATACCCTTTTCGGTGATCTGCTCTACCCCTTTGCTGTCGCTCACATCCACCAACTCGACGTTGGGCCGGTTGAATGTTGCCAGGAATTCATCGTTGAACGTGGGTCTTTTGCAGAACTGGTTGTAAAAGGCTTTGAGCTTATCCGCGACTTCAGGGTTCTCGATAGCTTCATCAACGCGCGAGCGAATGCTTTCCATCGTCTGAAAGTCTGCCAGTTGAACCACGTCACCCATCTGGTCCATCGGCAGCCCTTCAGCCTTGGCCAACATCGCCTGCAGATTTTGAGTCAGGCGAGTCCAGCCATCGTCTTTGAATTCAGGGTACATGGCCAAGCCCAGAATCGCTTCGCCGAAACGCTTCTGCCGTTCCGCCTGCCAGCCTGGTTCAAGGCTTGCTGCCCACTGCGCATCTGTCTCCCGATTGTTTCGAGCGTCTACCGACGATGGTGTCCTCTGAAAAACGTAGAGCTGTTTGGCACTCGCCCCAAGAAATGGAACACACTGAACGGCTGTTGCACCGGTTCCAATGATGGCGACTTTTTTGTCTGACAGCTTCTCCAATCCACCTTCTGGTCCTCCACCGGTGTAATCGTAATCCCATCGACACGTATGAAACGAATGACCTTTGAATGACTCAACGCCTGGAATGCCTGGCAGCCTGGGTCGATTTGCAGGACCGGTGCCAAGGCAAACATATCGCGTTCTCATCTCATCCCCGCGATTTGTCTTAACCAACCACCTGTCTTCTTCTTCGAGCCAGCGTGCTTCAGTTACCCAGGTCTGAAAGACCGCATTTTTATAGAGGTCGAAGTGGTGACCGATTCTTTGCGCATGTTCATAGATTTCAGGCGCATAGGAGTAGCGGAGTTTCGGGATGTAACCGGTTTCCTCCAGCAAAGGAAGATAGCTGTAGGATTCGATATCACATTGTGCACCGGGATAGCGATTCCAGTACCAGGTTCCACCAAAATCTGCGGCGCTCTCAACGATACGCACGTTATCAATACCGGCTTCAGTCAGGCGAGCCGCCGTCATCATGCCAACCCAGCCACCGCCTACGATGATGACTTCACTTTCATCTTTGATCGGGTCGCGCTGCACAGTCTCAGAGTAAGGATCTTCCGCCAGGTACTTATTCGCAAAGGCCGATTCATTGGAGACTTCCAGGAACTGGGCCTCCGCATCAGTGCGCACCCGCCGCTCTCGCTCCAATCGATATCGTTCTGTTAACTGCTGGGGGTCAAAGCCAAGTGAGTCCGGTGAAAGAATGTCTTCAATCCTAGTCATTAACGTGTCCTGTTCAGGTGGTTCTTGCGACTCGCACTACATCGAGCTCTTTCACAATCCGCTCATGATCTTTGCGGGTCATCTTGCACTGCAGGTTAAAAAGCACATTAAACACCGCACAACCGGCAACAATCGGTCCGTAGATCAGGCCCAACCAGCCCAGTGTTTCAACCGGGATATCGGCTGCACTCTGGATGTGCGCGCCTCTGGGCCAATCAATCAGGTCAAGCCCGACACCGGCAATAAAAGAACCGATTCCCGATGTGGTCTTTGTGGCAAACGAAGCTGCCGCAAAGAAAATGCCCTCCTGGCGTTTTCCCGTTTTTAACTCATGTTCGTCTGCGATGTCTGCCAACATGGAGTTGAAGCTCACCAATGACTGCGCGGCAAGAAACCCCTGGATCACCTTGAGTGTCACGAGAGTAAACACCAGTTCATCGGTACCATTTTCCGGAAACCAACCAAAGAATCTTAGAAGAATCGGAATGATCTGAACGGATGCCCAGCCTGCGGCGCCAATGATGACCCCGGTACGTTTGTTGATATACCGATGCGAGATGGGCGACACCATGGAGCCAAGGATAATGCCGACCGGGTATATCAGAAGCACATAGAGCTTTTCCTGGGAATCCAATTCCCAGAAGTACTCGAACATATAAAGATTCAGCGCACCGTCGATACCCACCATGATGAAAATGATCAGCGCACCGGCAAACAGCCACATGAAAGATCGGTTGTTTAGTGCGCCCCAGATTTCGCTGAGCATCCGTTTCACGACACCCAGAAAAGAAAGCTTTTCATGCCCTCCCGTCGCGACAGGCAGATAAGGAATTCTGTGATGTGTACCGACACCGGACCAGACAATGGTAATCACCATCAGGATGGCGAGTGCCACCGCATAGGGTTCATAGGCAGCCAGATTAAATTGACCGTTGGGAAACTCTTCGGTGTCTCTGAAGAACCAGGCAAACCCCAGAAAGTAGGAAATGAAATATCCGACAAAACCGAAGACATACCGAAAGGAAACAATCTGGGACCTTTCTTCGTAGTCCGTTGACAGCTCGGCGCCCAGTGCGATGTGCGGCACATGATAAAGCGTCATTGCCAGCCGCGTCAGTAGAATGGTGACCGTGAGCCAAAGAAAGAGATTGAACTCAGATAAACCCTCGGGTGGAGAAAACAGCAGATAAAAACAGATACCCAGCGGAACTGCCGACGCATACATGAAAGGATGCCGGCGTCCCATTTTTGATCGCCAGTTGTCGGATATCGATCCTGCGAACGGATCGGTAAATGCATCGAAAAAAAGTGCTATCGCCAGGGCAAGGCCAGCCAAGGTGCCGGGTAACCCCAAAACCTGGTTGTAATAAAAGAGTACGAAGGTACCGAGTGCGGAGTTCTTCAGCCCCTCGGCGAGTTGACCAATACCATAGGCAAACTTGGTATTGAGCGTTAGTTGAGATGTCACAGGTGTCGTCAGACCTCCCCCGGCGCCTGCCAGCTGAATACACTACCTGTCTTTAAGATTCAGGGGAAGTAAAGATCGATTGCGCCGGAGCCACCATCGGCCAGGGTCATACGCTTCATAAAACCAGTTTTCATGGGCATCTCGACGTCACCGGCTGATGGCCGAAAGATGAATTACGTCAAACTTCTCCATCCCTTTACTTCGATGGGAGAGCAAGTAGGAGCGCGCTGGCGAAGTTCCATGCCTTCAATGACTATTCATAATCAGGCAGAAACCGAAAGACATCCAGATCTTCACTGGCAGCGGCATGACGCTCAATCATTTTGGTCATCCAGGCTCGGGCGACGTCGCTGCTGACATCAAGGGTTCCAGCAACAACCGAGGTGTAGACCCAGTTGTAAAGCATACATCGCTGGTAGTCTTCCCAGATAAAGTCCCAACCAACATCGTTCACACCACCGCTTTTCAGACCCTCTAAATAACGTTCCAGAAGGGCATACTCATGATCACGGCGAACCTCAGTCTTTGTGCTTTGACCAAGGAACAGCGAGACATCAAACATACCCCTCGCCTTCAGTGGACCCTGCCAATCAAAAACAATAATTTCATGTTGTCCAGGTCCATGCCCGTAGAACACGTTTTCCATACGGAAGTCACCATGCACCAGGGTCATCGGCGCTCGCATTCGCTCGGCCTGCAGAGCGGCAATCACAGGGAGGAAGCGATCCCTGTGTCGACACACATAGTCTGATACCTCGAATCTTTCTTCCATACTCGGCCAGCCAATAACAGCGCCCCCGCCCAGTGCTTCAGCGTGATAACTGTTTGCAATACCGGGCACCCAATCCAGATCAGCCACCTTGTTCCAGAAAACGCTGTGCAGCTTCGCCAATTCATCCATGGCGAGCTCTGTTTGCCTGAGTGTTGCACCTTCCACCTGGCTGCCTACTTTGTAGTCCGCCAGGTCTTCCATCACGATCAGAAAAGCCTCACCGTCGAAATGACAGCAGAAGGTCTTGGGCGTGACCGCAGCGGTCAAAGGAGCCAGCTCTGCGCAGTAACGAACTTCTCGCTCTGGTAAATGGAATGCCAGCGCACTGGCTCGATTGGTTTCGTTGTTTGGCAGGAATTTCGAGACAACGGTATCAGGCGCCAGGCCCCGATCACCTTCATAGGTCAAACGAAGCCGTGCCAGCTCAGAACTCATGCCGGTACCGTCGCCCACCATTTCATAACCCACGTCGGTAACAGCGCCGGACGCAGACAGAATCCCATCTTCCCGAAGAATTTCGGTGAGGTAAGCGGGCGTAAAACCTGCCGGTAGTTCTGGAATGTTCAAATCAGATCCTCCTGACTATACTGAAAAGCATGAACAACATTGATCTGAACGGCAAGGTCGCTGCCATCACTGGAGGCACTCGGGGTATTGGCAGAGGTATTGCTGAAGCGTTTCTTTCCGCGGGCGCGTCGATATCACTGAACGGCCGCAGCGCCGAGAAAGGTGAGGCAGCGCTGAACGAAATGGGTGCCCCAGAAAGAACTGCATTCTTTTCTGGCGACGTTAAGCATCAACAGGATGTCGAAGCTTTTGTTGCACAGACCATCGAACGATTTGGCCAGATCGACATTCTTGTGAATAACGCAGGTGGATCATCGGGATTCGCGCTGATCGAGGATCTGTCAGATGATGCCTGGCAGGAAGCTGCAGCCTGGATTCTTCACTCCTGCTTCTGGGCAACCCGCGCCGCTCTAAAAGACATGCGCAAAAGAAATTGGGGGCGAATCATTAACATCTCGTCCGTGGAAGGGAGACAAGCCAACAAGGCGACCGCTTCACACTACATTACGTTCAAACATGCAATGAACGGATTCACCAAAGCGGTCGCATTTGAATATGGTGAGATGGGCATTACTTCAAACGCCATCAGTCCTGGCGCTGTCGAAACAGACCTGATGATAGAGACAGGCCCTGTGGCGGCAGAATCCATGGGGCTCACCTATGAGCAATTCAAAGATAACTATGCGCAGGAAGCCGCAATCAAAAGGCTAAATACTGTCGAAGAGGTATCGGGACTTGCCCTTTACCTGGTGTCAGACATGGGCGCCGGTGTCACCGGCGCCATCATGCCCGTGGATGGCGGAACCGCGCTTTAAGCTTTGCGTCTGACCTTAACAGGCAGATCGGTGTAACCTTTCACGAACGAAGAAAAAGTACGTTCAGGCTCCGCAAGCACTTCTATTTTGTCGAATCGCGTGAGGATTTCTTCCCAGAGAATTCTCAACTGCAGTTCTGCAAGACGATTACCCATACACCGGTGAATGCCAAAGCCGAAAGCGAGGTGGTTACGAGAATTAGGTCGATCAATAATCAGATCGTTCGCGTTTTCGAAAACATCTTCATCCCGGTTGCCTGAGACATACCACATCAAGAGCTGATCATCTTTCTTGATCTGTTTGCCGCCCAGCTCAACATCCTGTGTCGCAGTTCGACGCATGTATGAAAGTGGTGTTTGCCAGCGAATGACTTCTGCCACCATCTTGGGAATGAGCTCAGGATTTGCAATGAGCTTGTCGTACTCTTGCGGGAACTTGTTAAGCGCATAAATGCTGCCCGACATCGTGTTCCGAGTCGTGTCATTACCACCAACAATGAGGAGCAGCAGATTACCCAGATGCTCCATAGGCTGCATGTCTCTCGTTGCTTCACCATGGACCAGCATAGACACCAGGTCATCGCCGGGTTTCGTTTTGCGTTCTTCCCACAGTTTCGCAAAGTAAGTCACACAATCGATAAATTCGTCGCGCTTTTCTTCCTGTGTTTCAACAATGCCGCCGGGTTCGGGAATCGCGAAAACCACATCCGACCAGCGGGTCAGTTTTCGTCGATCTTCCGCTGGAAAGTCGAACAACGTGGCCAGCATCAAGGTCGTCAATTCGATAGAGACTGTGTCGACCCAATCAAACGCTTCGTTCTCCGGCAGGGAATCCAACACTGTACAGGTGCGCTCGCGAATCAATGGCTCAAGCTTGGCAAGGTTGCCTGGCGCGACAACTCCCGTCACTGTCTTGCGCTGGTCATCATGGGTTGGTGGATCTTGGGCGATAAACGGACTCTCGCTACCCGCAAAAATGCCATCAGGCATCTCACGGTCCAGCCGAAACCCCAGCGTAATGCCGTTGGCTGAAGAGAATCTCTCCCAATCTGTGTCCACAGCTTTGATGTCTTTGTACTTGGTGATCGACCAGTAACGCCCGGCTGTTTCAATCTCATTGAAATGGACAGGATCTTCCGCACGTAGCCGCTCGAACACCTCTCGCCAGCGATTTTCGCCAAAGAGGTGCGCATTGAGCGGGTTAATATCCTCAAGCGGCATGTCATAAGGATCGGGGGTGTTTGCACCTTTTGCTGCTTGTTCCTGTTCCGGCGTCCTGTAATTGCTGGTTACTGTTGCTTGCGTTTCACTCATATCACCTAGATCCCAATGGGCTAAGAGGCGCTATTATTTATCAACTGAGTGGCGTCTTACCAGAGGGACAACCCATGACCCCAAACAATGAACGAGACAGTCAAATGGAAACAGGTAGACCTGCAGATCACGTGGTGAACAAAGCACAACGAGGCGATTACGAACAGGTCGCTCGAATACTCGGCGAGGCTTTTGGCCAGGACCCGGTATTCAACTGGTTCTGTCAGGCGAGTCCAGCGCTTTACGCCAGCATGTTCCGCTCTGAACTCATGAATCTTTACCGTCACCACGATCATGTGTTTATCAACCAGACACAAACCGGCGCATCCATGTGGTTGCCTCCAGGCATCTCAACACACCAACCCGCCAGATTGTCTGCTCTTGTGCTATTGACACGCATCTTGGTCAAGGGCGGATTAAAGAGTCTGAAACGAGGCGATTATCTGCAGACCGCCATGGCCAAAGCTCACCTGAAAGAACCACACTTCTACTTACACGCGATAGGCGCCGTGCAAGGTAGTCAGGGTAAAGGCATTGGTTCAGCCATGTTGAAACACGGCGTTCGTCTGGCAGACGAAGCTCGGAAACCAGCTTACCTGGAGTCTTCGAACATCAGAAACAATCCACTATACGAGCGGTTTGGGTTTGAAATCACAGAAGAGATTCAGCTACCGGATGACGGTCCGTCGATCTGGTCAATGAAACGACCGGTGATGTGACGACTATTGGTACGCAGGTGAGGAGTTTTTCATCGCTCTCGATTGCATGCGCATGCGGGCAATCACTTTTTCTCCTTCATAGGCAACACTGTCATACCAAACGAATTCCGTTTGCGGACTCTGCCCAACCGCAACCACTTCACTTTCAACACGATACTGCCTGTCAAACAAGAACGGACCATTTTCGAAACCAATCTCTATCGCACCAAAGAGCCCGACGGATTCACCCACTAAGGGCATCAAAGCCGCGACCGGAAAGCCATAGAGATACTGAATCAAGGTAACAGGAGCAGCGACAATCTCTCCCCAAGGTGAACCACTTTCGCTCCGATACCAGGACAAAGGATCAGAGATCAGCTCCGCATCAAAACGTTCAAACTGCTTTGCGCTATCCGTGGTGACTTCGTAGGTGCCGAGAGACAAGCCGGGATGAAGTTTGTTCAGTATCTTTAGCTCAGAGGGATCGCAGCCCCTCAGGTCCCGGCTTCGAAGCACCGATTGAGAATGGTCACCCACAGCAGCTGTACCTTCGCAGACCAACAATCCGTCTTCCCGCTCCATCCAGACACGGCACTGTTTGGCGCTTTCCTCTGGTGGTTCCACAAATACCTGAACCACCTCGCGGTCGATGGTGGGATTTCTAAACTGCAAAGACAGGTTGCCCTGCTCTAACCAGGTGTTGCCAAAAACTTTCAGGAGCACCGGAACAAACTGGTTCATGTGCACGTCACCAGCAACGGTGCCGCCCCTGAAACCAAGATCCTGTGCGGTGTCGTCATCATGAATGCTGCCAGCACCGGCGTCAGCAGACTGGTTTCTTGCGGGCCAAAGTGGCCCTTTGATTATTTCTGCCATCTCAATTTTACCTTTCGCTCGCCATCAGTCCGGAAGACCAAGCACTCTCTTACTGATAATGTTTAACTGCACCTCATTAGAGCCACCGGCAATGGAAATCGCTTTCGACTCCAGCCACAGTCGCCCCATGGAAATGTCTTCTTCCGAAAAGGTCTCTCCGTTCCAACCCAGTCCCTGAGTTCCCCTGGTCTTAAGCTGAAGCTCAAGCTGACGCTTTACATACTCTGCTTCGATGTACTTAAAGATGGAAGTTGCCGCACCCGGCGTTTTGGCCTCTGATTCTTCGACCACACGGCGCTTTGTCAACAGCAGCGCCTGCTTAATCATTTCATTGTCGGTCCAACTGTCACGCAACTCAGCGTCGGACAAAGAGGCATAAATGTTTACCATTTCGGCAAAGTCATTGCCCGGTTTGATTCGCTCTAGCGGGCCTGCTGCATCGGCGCTTGCGAGCGCCGCTAACCCCGACCGCTCATGCTGCAGAAGCCTTTTACCAACTTCCCAGCCTTCATTGATTCGATGTACCAGGTTTTCCCGAGGGACCCGTACGTCATCAAAAAACGTTTGGTAAAAGGGTGAGGTACCGTTAATCAGTCTGATCGGCTTCACGGATACGCCAGGGCTATCCATTGAGAGAAGAAAGAAACTGATGCCTTGATGCTTCGGTGCCTGTGGGTCGGTACGGACCAGACAGAACATCCAGTCGGCAAAGGCGGCACTTGAGGTCCAGATTTTCGAACCATTAATGACAAACTCGTCACCATCAAGCACAGCTTTCGTCTGCAGTCCTGCCAGATCAGAGCCTGCACCGGGCTCACTATAACCCTGACACCATGAGGCTTCGCCTTTTGCGATGGGCGGCAGGAATCGCTGCTTCTGTTCTTCCGTTCCGTACTCAAGCAGTGTCGGTCCAATCATGGAAACACCCATACCGACCAACGGCGGGCGTGCATTGATGCGCTGCATCTCTTCGAGCAACACCACGAATTCATTTTTATCGAGGTCTGCGCCACCGTACTCTTTTGGCCAGTTTGGCGCAGTCCACCCTTGCTCAACCATACGCTGTAACCAGATCTCTGAATCCGGATTGGAAGAGCGCTTCTTGTAACCACCGTTAATGGCCTCGTCCGGACGCATTTTTACGCGCATCGTTTCCGGGCAGTTTGCATCCAGCCACCGGCGGACGTCTGTTCTGAAACTTTGGAGAGTCATCATATTGCCGCTAGGTCAGGCAGACATGATATCAGCGGCCATCGAAAAGTCAGCTGCCTGGCGAAGAATGATTTCACGCTGGAGATATAGCCCTAATTGTGGAAGATAAATTCAACCTCAACAACATCAACCAACAAGCGAGGATTTCCACATGACTGAACTGTTAGGTGGTTTAAACCCAATTCTTCTTCCCATTTTCGTTCTGGTGATTTGGACAATCATCATGCTCGCCTGGATGGCAGCCACTCGCCTTCCTTATATCGCCAAGCAAGACTGGGGGCCAGATACCGGAGAACGCACCTCTGAGCTGGGTGCCAAAATGCCAAAGGAAATTCAGTGGAAAGCAGATAACTACAATCATCTACACGAACAGCCTACGATTTTCTACGCAACTGCCATTGCCAGCGCGATGATAGGACTCGGTGATGGTCTGAACCTTTATCTTGCCTGGGCGTACGTCGTTTCTCGAATCGTGCACAGCCTCGTACACGCTACAAGCAACGTGGTAATGGTGCGCTTCATGATCTTCCTGTTTGGCTCGATTTGTATCCTGGTGATGGCCGGAAACGGCGCCATTCACATGATGACAGACTGAAACCAGACCTTTAGGATAACGGGTCTCAACTTTCCATAAGAAAGGAGCAGGCCCGATGTCCGAAGCATTTTTTGCTTACCCGGAGCTTCGAAACCCATTCGAAGAGACTCCAATTCATCCAGATGGGAGCACAACGGTGCTCTATCAGGGAAAGAAAATCACGCTCGCCGAAACAGGCGAAGGCGATGAGCTTCTGATTCGACCCGAAGATCTTGAATCTGTAAACGGCTTTGAACTCAAACCTGAGGGCGCCTGCTTTGCTGATCTGTGTATCCCGATCAAAGGTGATCTCATGGTTGAGCAGAACGGTCGCGAATGGTTGAACCTGACTGCCTTTGCTGATTTGCTGAACCAGACCTACGTTGCTGATGTTGAATCCAGAGTCTGGAGCTTCGCGGAAATTCCCGCGAAGCGAGAGAACATGATGGTTAACGCGATGGCCCCGGACTTCGAAATCGAAGATCGTCAGGGCAACGTGATCCGCATGGCGGATCTGAAAGGCAAGAAAGCCCTGATCGTGACCTGGTCTTCATGGTGAGGATGCCAACTCGACGTGCCCGTGTGGCAACAAGTATATGAAGAAGTAAACGACCCCAACTTTGTCATCATCTGTGTCGCTGAAGACACCGGGGGTGAAGCCGTTGCAGGTCCCATTTTCGACGCAGCCAATCCAACCTACATTCAGGTCATCGACCAGGATCATATGATCAGCAGCGTTTTCAATTTCGTGAACGTGCCGTCTGCTGCCTGGATTGATGAGGAAGGAAGAATCGTACGAATCGATGAAGGCACCTACTCCAAAGTCCACGAGATGGGTGATGGGGAGCAATCGATCACATTCGGAAATGATGTCTACTCACCGGCCTTGAAGGATTGGGTCGCGAGAGGCTCTGACAGCGAACACGTTCAGACCGCTGAAACCGTGACTGGTCATATACGCCAGCACAGTCATGATCAGCTCAAGGCTGATGCAGCCTTCAGGCTCGGCAACCTGTTCAGAAATCATGGCAACTCGGAAAAGGCGGATCATTACTGGTCTATCGCACGTGACCTGAACCCCGACAGCATCAACTTCCTCAGACAGAACTTAACGCTGACGGCAGAAGGGTCCGCAGGTGAAACGTTCATGAACGTGATGGGTCAGTACATCTCCGAGGGCCGAGATATCTATCGGCCGCTCGATATTGAGTAACTAAATAGACTAATCCATGACCTACCAGACGCTTTCTACCCACCTGGAGGACCGCATCCTCCAGGTCACCCTTGATCGCCCCGAATCCATGAACGCTTTTACCGTCGAAATGGCCAACGAGCTTGTTACGGTGTTCAACGATGCCAGCACCGACGATGCGGTCGGTTGCGTCATTGTCACCGGCGCGGGCAAAGCATTCTGTGCCGGCATGGACTTGTCCGTTGGTGGAAATGTCTTCGGCCTCGATGAAAACATGCAACCCTCGCTGGAAGAATTGCGAGCAAAATACAATGAAGACGACATGGTTAACGGTGTCAGGGATACCGGCGGGCGCGTCACCCTGGCGATCTACGAATGTCATAAGCCGGTTATCGGTGCCATCAATGGTGCCGCTGTTGGCATCGGAGCGACCATGACACTCGGCATGGATATTCGACTGTTGTCTGAAAAAGCACGGATCGGGTTTGTCTTCGGAAAAATCGGCGTCACACCCGAAGCCTGTTCCACCTGGTTCCTGCCGCGTATTGTCGGCATGCAACAGGCGCTTGAGTGGGTCTACACAGCAGACATTCTCACCGCTGAAGAAGCTTTGGCCGGCGGTCTTGCCCGGTCGGTACACGCACCGGGCGACTTACTACCCGCAGCACGGGCAATTGCCGCAAAAATCGTCAACAATCGATCCCCTGTGGCGATCGCGCTGGCAAGGCAAATGATGTATCGAAACTCGGCAGCGCCCTCACCGCGTACTGCCCATGAGATTGATTCTCTGGCGATGTACTACACCAGCCTGGGTGATGGTAAAGAAGGTGTTGCGTCGTTTCTCGAGAAGCGCGACCCGGAGTTCAAAGGCTCAGCCAACCAGATGCCGCCGTTCTTCCCCTGGTGGGAGTCCGAACAGTAAACGTTACCAGTCAGGACCTTTTTCTCCGCGGTGTTTGAAATCGGCACCCGTTAGCGCCTGGTTAGACCCGTACCAAGACACGCCGCCATCCACCATCAAGGTTTCACCGGTAATAAAACGACCCGCTGGTGACACGATAAACACAACCCCGTTCGCGATGTCCTCAACGGTGCCGGGGTGCGGCATCGGGGTCTCACCAATGTCATCCAGCACATTGTCGTCATAAGTGTTTTCAAAGGCATCGGTTACGATTGAGCCAGGCCCAATATTGTTGATACGAACTTTAGGTCCCCACTCATACGAAAGGCTGCGCGAAAGATCCTGCACACCGGCTCGAGCTGCACTGGTATGCGCAATGCCGGGCATGCCGCGGCCAAGCGCCACAACGATGTTGCAGATACAACCGCCGTGGCCGTCGAGCATCTGTTTGCCGAACGCCTGGGTCATGTTCCAGCTACCGTTAAGGTTTAGGTCGATGACCGTGCGCCAACCGTTCGGGCTGTAGTCTTCCGCAGGCTGCACAAACTGGCCGCCCGCATTGTTAATGAGAATATCTACCTGACCCCAGCGCTTTGCGACCTCTTCAGCAAGGGCAGTCACTGTCTCAACATCCCTGATATTCACCAACAGGCAATCTACCTGCCGGCCTGTTTCCTCGCGGATTTCTTTCGCAGCTTCCTCAAGGACCTCAATGCGGCGGGCCGCCAGCACAAGATCGGCGCCGGCTCGAGCTAATTCGAGCGCAACCGCTTTGCCAATTCCGGTACCACCACCGGTGATCAGCGCCCGTTTTCCGCTGAGCAACGAATCAGAGAAACAACCTGTTGGTCCTTGCATAACCCAACTCCACTGCAATGCGTGCATGGTAGCATCAGCCACATAAGAACAAGAAGGGCTGTCAAAAGCCGGACGACGGTGACGGGCAGCGAATTGCGTGGCATTTTGGCGAGCGTTTCATTCGTTTCGGCAATCGACTCACGGCCCGGGGTTTAAACCAATAGCCGACCTTGTCGAGGCCTGAGCCAGATGGGAGGCCTGGATACCTCACTTCAACATGTTCCGCCATGGCCAAGGGCCAATTGACGCATGCCGTACTCGGCTGGCAGGCACTTGCGGGATTTGTCAGACAATCATACAATCCAAAATCTTGGGGGAAGAGAACAACCACGGAGGGCGCATGGCTCGCGTACCATCGCTTATTCGCATTGCTGGAGGGAGCGGATTCTGGGGTGAATCTGACATGGCCGTGCCACAACTGCTCGCCTCGGGACAGGTGGACTACATTGCTTTCGATTACCTGGCCGAAATCACCATGTCGATACTGGCAAGAGCGCGAGCGAAATCACAGGACGCGGGTTACGCAACGGACTTTGTCACGGATGTGATCGCACCCAACCTCCACGACATCGAACAACAGGGTGTGAAACTGCTCTCCAACGCCGGGGGTGTCAATCCGCTCGCGTGCGCGAAGGAAATCGAAAAGCTGATCGCGGAAGCTGGACTCAATCTAAAGGTCGCTACCATCACGGGAGACGACCTCGTCAATCAAGCAGCGACCTTTAAAGACAAACAGGAAATGTTCTCTGGCGCCATCTTTCCCGACCCTGAAGACGTTGCCAGTATTAATGCCTACCTCGGCGCTTTCCCCATCGCAGAAGCCTTAGGCATGGGCGCCGATATCATCGTGACCGGTCGATGCGTCGACAGCGCCCTGACCCTGGGTGCCTGCCTTCATGAATTCGGATGGCAGCCTAACGATTGGGATCTTCTGGCCGCAGGCAGCCTCGCCGGGCACTTGATTGAATGCGGACCACAGGCAACCGGCGGCAATCACACCGACTGGCGTGAGATCGCTGCCAATCTGGACAACATCGGCTACCCCATCGCCGAGATCGGCGCCGATGGCGCCATGACGATCACAAAACCTGCAGGAACCGGTGGGCAGGTTACCCGAGGTACCGTGTCAGAACAGATGTTGTATGAAATTGGGGATCCCCGAGCGTATTTCCTGCCGGACGTGATTTGCGACTTCTCAGGCGTCTCCATCACTGAAGAATCACAGAATCGGGTCCAGGTGAGCGGCGCCAAAGGTCATCCGGCAACCGCCACATACAAAACCAGCGCAACTTACACAGATGGTTCAAAAATCATCACACTCTGGTATTTCATCGGTAAAGACAGTGCGGAGAAGGCAGACATATTTGCAGACGCTGCACTGAAAAGAACACGACGAAAACTTGAAGCCCTAAGCCTCGCTGACTTCGATGAGGTCTCGATTGAACCCTTCGGTAGCGAAGTACATTTCGGCAACACACACAGCGAATCACGCGAAACAGCGCTCAGAATCTCCGCCAAACACAGGAACCCGAAAGCGCTATCGCTACTCTTGAAGGAAGCCACGGGACTCGCACTTGCCACTCCGCCGGGCATGGCGCTGCACACGGGCGGCAGACCTTCCCCTTCCCCCGTCGTGCGACTGTTTTCATTTCTGGTTGATAAACAGGAAGTCGGCATCAAGATCCACATGAACGGAGAGGTTTGCGAGCACAAGATCTATGGCTCCAACGCAGAACAGCTTCCCAGACCCAAGCCACCTGAACCTGAAATACCAGCAGTCCCCAACAAAACAATTAAGGTGCCGTTACGGCAGGTCGCCTACGGACGGTCCGGGGACAAAGGGAACAATGCCAATATTGGCATCATTGCGCGAGACCCGGCACTGCTTCCCCAGATCTACCACCAACTCTCTGAAGCGCGTGTTGCAGAAGTTTTCCATCACTTCCTGAATGGTGGACGCGTGGAACGTTTTTTCCTGCCTGGAACCTCGTCCATCAACTTCCTTCTTCACGACGTCCTGGGCGGCGGTGGCGTTGCCAGTTTACGCAGCGATACACAAGGCAAGAGCTATGCAGAAATACTACTCGACACAGACATTGAAATGCCCGAGGAGCACCTGAAATGACAGTTTTTAGATCCAGGGCCAACACAGGTTCACCAGCCTATCAGCAGAATCGGTCCGAGATGCTCGCATTGGTGCAGAAGCTAAGAGACCTTGAAAGGCGCACGGTAGACCTTTCGAACAAAAGAAAGCCGGTCTTCGAAGAGCGCGGGCAGATCCCACCTCATGAGAGATTGGCAAGGCTACTCGATCCTGGCATGCCGTTTCTGCAGTTACACAGCCTTGCGAACTATCTGGTTGAAGACAGCAACCCCGACACCAGTGTGCCGGGCGCTAACGTGATTGCGGGAATCGGTTATGTTCGCGGAGTGCGTTGTCTTGTCTGGGTTGATGACAGCGGCATACGAGCTGGCTCTTACACAGAAACCACCAACGCGATGATCATGAGTATCCAGGACATCGCCAAGCGACAGAAACTACCGGTGGTTCACCTGGTGGAAAGTGCCGGTGCTGACCTGATGCGTTTTACCGTCGAGAACTGGGTGAGAGCTGGTGAAATGTTCAGGAACCTCGCCGAACTCAGCGCCGCAGGCATTCCGATTGTCACCATTCTTCATGGACCCTCGACGGCTGGTGGTGCCTACATGCCCGGCATGTCCGACTATGTCATTGGCGTGAAAAACAACGGTCTCGCCGCACTGGCCGGTGCTGCGCTGGTAAAAGCGGCCACCGGTGAAATCGTTGACGATCGAGCGCTCGGCGGCAGCGAAATGCATGCCAGCGTATCCGGTCTGGTCGACTATCTGGCGGAAGATGACGCGCATGCCATTGAGATTGCCAGGGACGTTGTTGGCAGGCTGAACTGGAATAACGCCATGTCACCCAGCATCCCAAAAGACCATCAAACACCTTTGCACGATATCGAAGACCTGGTCGGTATTGTGCCAACCAACTATCAAACGCCATACGACGTTAGGGAACTGCTGACACGCATCGTTGACGGCTCTGAATTCGAAGAGGTTGGATCGCGATACGGTCCTGGCACGGTTTGCGTACAGGCGAACATCATGGGCACGCCGTGCGGGCTGATTGGTAACAACGGCCCGATCGACCCTGAAGGCGCAAACAAGGCGACCCACTTTTTCCAGCTGTGCGATCAGTCGCGAACACCCATCATTTTTCTGCACAACACAACCGGTTACATCGTTGGAACCGAATCCGAGCGTGCAGGGATGATCAAACACGGAGCAAAGATGATTCAAGCAGTCACCAATGTGCGAGTACCCAGAATCTCGATGTATGTGGGTGCAAGCTTCGGGGCAGGTAATTACGGCATGTGCGGCATGGCGTACAACCCGGACTTCCTGTTTTCCTGGCCGAATGCATTGACCAATGTGATGGGCGGCGAATCCGCAGCGAGAACCATGAGACAGGTGAATGAAGCGGCTGCGAAAAGACGCGGCAAACCACTTTCCGAAGAAGAGCTGGATGCCATGCAGGCACAGATCGAAGCGCACTTCTCCAGACAGGAAAGTGCTTTCTATTCCGGCGGCCGTTTGTTGAACCATGGCGTCATAGACCCTCGAGATACACGCAAGGTTCTGGGCTTTTGCCTCGCAACCTGTCTCGAGTCACTCGATAGAAGCCTGCAGCCGAACACCTTTGGCGTGGCAAGACCCTAGGAGCGCGAGCATGAAAATCAAAAAACTTTTAGTCGCGAACCGAGGGGAAATTGCCTGCCGAGTGATGCGCAGCGCAAAGGCCATGGGCGTAAGAACCGTTGCCGTTTTTTCTGACGCAGATACCGACGCCGTTCATACCAGTCTCGCGGATGAAGCGGTCAACATCGGTCCAGCTCCAGTCGCAGACTCTTACCTGCGGGCGGATCGAATCCTCGAAGCGGCAAAAGAGACAGAGGCAGATGCGATACACCCTGGTTACGGATTTCTATCTGAGAATTCAGCATTTGCGGGTGCCTGCGAGTCAGCAGGTATTGTTTTCGTTGGTCCATCAGCCCATGCGATCGATCTGATGGGCGACAAAGCCAGAGCAAAACGCGCCATGATCGACGCCGAGGTATCTTGCGTACCAGGCTACCAGGACGAAGATCAGTCCATCAAAACACTAACGAGCGCTGCCAATAGCGTTGGCTATCCCCTCATGATCAAAGCCGCTGCGGGAGGTGGGGGTCGCGGCATGCGCTTGATCGATGATGCGAGCGAACTTGAAGCTGCCATTGAAACCGCTCGCTCCGAAGCCATCAATGCCTTCGGCTCAGGGGAGTTGATTCTGGAAAAAGCCATTATCCGGCCAAGACACGTCGAGATTCAGGTGTTTGGCGATCAACACGGTAACATCGTGTACCTGGGCGAAAGAGACTGCTCTGTTCAAAGACGGCATCAGAAAGTCATCGAAGAAGCGCCCTGCCCCATCATGACGCCTGAGCTTCGTCGTGCCATGGGCAAGGCAGCGGTCTCTGCAGCACAGGCGGTGAATTACGTGGGCGCGGGCACCGTGGAGTTTTTGCTTGGCGAGGACAACAGCTTTTACTTCCTGGAGATGAATACACGACTTCAGGTCGAACACCCTGTCACGGAAGCCATTACGGGCCTCGACCTTGTGGAACTGCAGCTGAAGGTCGCATCCGGCGAATCTCTGGGATTCAGCCAGGAGGATGTTGAACTCCAGGGCCACGCCATTGAAGTCAGGCTGTATGCAGAAGATCCGGCTAACGACTTTCTGCCAAGCACAGGGAACATTGACTCTTGGATCGAACCTGAGGGACCTGGCATCCGCGTCGATGGTGGCATCGCCACCGGTGGTGAAGTCTCACCTTTCTACGACCCCATGCTCGCGAAGGTTATCGCCTTCGGTCGTGATCGGGATGAGGCAAGAAACCGGCTGATCGAGAGTCTCGCCAGGAGCTCAATGGTTGGTCCGCAAACCAACCGAGACTTTCTCATCGACGCACTGCAAAGAGAGGTGTTCGCAAACGGCGAAGCGACCACCGCTTTCATCGCTGACGAATACGGCGACGATGGATTCGGAATTTCTACTGACCATGATGCCCTGGCACTCGCTGCTGTCGTTCAATACCGACTCAACACCCGACATGCTTTGGATGCATCGCTTGGCGTGGATCCCGAACTGATGAACTGGTCCAGCGCGGCCCCTCTTGAGAGCGTCTTCATGTACAAGATCGACGACCAGGATGTCACCCTGATCGTTCAACCCACCGATGAAAGTGCCTATCAGGCGAAAATCGGTCATGAGGTCATCCAGGAAATCACCGTACTCAAAGAGACATCACAAACCATGGATGTTCAAATGGGTAACACAAAGCTGCACCTGCTGTTTCACGCTGCGGGTCACAAGACTCTGACACTGGCGACACCCAGCCTTCAGTTTACGGTGAATAACATCGCCGCTGGAGAAGCCCTGGAAGACACCGCGGGTGACGGGCTGGTTACGGCACCCATGCACGGTCAGCTTCTGGAACTCCTCGTGAACGTGGGAGACGATGTCGTTAAGGGGCAACGACTGGCGATCCTCGAAGCCATGAAGATGCAGCATGAAATTCTTGCTGAAATCGATGGCAAGATTTCTGACATCCACGTCGAACCAAACACACAGATCGCTTTGGACGCCCTGATTCTGGAGATTTCATCTTGAACACGCCAAAGTCAGGCCTAACACCTCTTAAGAAGCGCCCCGCTTACCTCATGGTTTTTGATGCACTCGAAGAAGAAATTCTGTCAGGTCGGCTCGCTGAGGGAGACTCTGTGCCAACGGAGATGGCGCTGTGCGAACAGTTCGATGTGCAGCGATCAACCGTCAGGGAAGGTATTCGGCTGCTTGAACAATCCGGCCTGGTGGTTCGGAACGGTAAACGACTGACCGTCGTTCGCCCAAAAACTGAAGAAGCGGCGGAAAGCGCAAGCCGAGGACTTGCTCGTCACGGTGTGCGATTCATCGATGTCTGGGAGGCCAACCTGGCGATCCTGCCGGGCACAGCCCGGCTGGCAGCTCAAAAAATTAGGGCAAAAGATCGCAAGCGCCTCTCTGGCATAACCACCCGCCTTTCAACGACTGAGCAGTCCGAGGAAATTGTTTCGCTGGGCATTGAATACCTGATGGCCATTGCCGAAGTGACAGGCAATCGCGTCCTTGGTGTAATGGTCCACTCTTTAAAACTACTGTTGGAATCCAGCTTGCAACAGGTCATCGAAGCTTTGCCCAATCCGAGGGACAGGATTGTTCGAGCTCAGACAGAGATCAATCAGGCATTGGAGGGGAAAGATGCCGATCAGGCGGAAGCCTGGATGTTGCGCCATCTAGAAGACCTGCGACGCGGATATCTCGTTGCCGGTGTGGATCTCAGCAGTGAAGTCGGAACCTTTCTCTAGAACTGATGTATGTAGAGGCAATGTATGAGTAGTGGACCTTTCTCTGACGTTACGATTCTTGATTTGACCAGTGTCATTTCTGGACCTTTTGCGACAGCCATCCTGGCTGATCAGGGCGCGCGGGTTATTAAGGTTGAAAGCATGGCCGGCGACACCATGAGATTCGGCGGCGCCATGCGAAAAGGTGTCTCCAGTTTTTTTATGGCGCTGAACAGAAACAAAGAGTCCATCGCCATCGATCTGCAGAAGCAAGAAGGCGTCGATCTCATTCTCAAGCTCGCGGAGAAGGCAGACGTCTGCCTGCAGAATTACCGACCGGGCGTGGTAGATCGGTTAGGTATAGGTTACGAACAACTGAAAGCCGTCAACCCTGCCATCATCTATGGCTCCATCAGCGGTGCAGGTGCCTCTGGTCCCTATGCAGAGCGCCGCTTCTACGATCCGGTGATTCAGGCATATGCGGGTTACGCCAATGCACAGAAAGTGAATGAAGAGCCGCAGCTCATCAAGATGATGCTGTGCGACAAAGTGACCGCCCTGACCATGTCGCAGGCACTCTCTGCAGCCCTATACCATCGGGCAAGAACAGGAGAAGGCCGGCACGTTGAAGTCTCCATGCTGGAATCCTGCCTCTATTTCTTCTGGCCAGACCGAATGACATCACAAACGTTTGCTGAAGAGTTGGACTTTCCCGTACCCGATCTGAACGCCATCTATCGTGTTTTGCCGACTCAAGACGGCTTCATTACCTTTATTGTCATCTCTGTGGAAGAATTCAGATCACTGGCGACGGCGCTTGGACGAGATGAATGGTTGAGCGATCCGCGGTTTGAATCTACACAAAGTTTTCGCCTGAACTATGCGGAAGTCTTTCCCGATATCGCCCAAGACATCGCCACAAAAAGTACTGATGAGATCGTGAGATTATTCATGGATGCTGACGTGCCATTCGGCGTCGTACTCGACGAGGACAGTATTCTGCAAGACCCACAGGTTGTTTCAGAGGGTCTTATCGCCATTCATCACGACACAGACATTGGTGAGGTCCGTGCTGCAAACAGAAGTATTCGATTCTCAGGCATGGAAACGGGCTTTCAAACTCTCGCTCCCGGATTGAGCGCACACAGGGGAAAAGTTCTTTCGGACATCGGTCTTTCAGACGACGCTGTTTCTCAACTTGTTGAGCAGGGTGTCGTCGGCTAAGACGGATCCCGGTCGTTTTGCACCAAACCAAGTTGTGTAATCTGCTCCAAAGACAGATTCGCGCTTGTCAGCTGATCGACATAAGCCTGCGCTGATCTGCAGAACGCATTGGACAAACTACCACTCAAGACGCGGGTCATCCTTCGTGTTGCAGCTTCTGTGTTCATCAGCTGAAGTGAGCGCAGTGAACTAAGCAACATCAACTCATCTGTACTGAGCTGCTGACAACATGGGCATTCGACCAGAACAGGTCGAAGCGAAGTCGTTGCCAGCACCATCAACATCTCGTCAAGAATCTCTGCGGCCTGCGGGATTCCCGCTAATCGATAGGCAGTGCGGTAGACCAGGGATCCCGAGTGCCGTTTCTTGTAACGAACCTCCACCCATTTACGCATGCTCCAGACCACAAGCTGAGCGCCCTTTGAAAGATCAGCAACCAGGAAGTCAGTCCTCTGCCTGTCTGTGGCAACGGGCGTATAGAATTGAACGATAGGATCACCTTCGGTGACCGGTGCGTGATTTACAGCTTGAAGTCTCGGTTTCATGCACCGAAGTATATCTAAATGAGAATGATTATCAATATCATTATTTCGATGATGATGAGGTAGAGGAGATCCGTACCAAACCAGTTCTTTCTGGCACAACCGAGCTTGGTGTCACAGACCACTCACCCTCCACCCACTGCACCAGATATCCTGGTGAAGCTTCACCTTTGAGCTCAACGAAACCTTTGATGCGCCTGACTTCTGGCGATTGACCAGCAAGCCAATGATTCAGCCTGCCCAGGTCATCCACATCGTCAAGGCGCGGCAGGTCCGCCACAAAGTCCGGCTTGCTGTCGTCGGAAACTGAGACCTCAAATTGTGCCAGCCAAACTTCTAGTTCCGCTTGCTCCACATCGCTGATCAGATCCAGCCGGGAAAGCTGGATGTGATCCGCCTGCTTCACCTGGACACTGACATGGCGCCCAACATATTTGTCCCGCACCAACGCTCGAATTCTTGTCGCATCGACTAGCGTCAGAGTGTTTCTCAGGTCGAATCCCGGCAAGTTCTGTAGCTGACTTTTCAGCCTGATGAGATTGGCAACGCCACTGGCTTCCAGCAACACCCAATCCGCTTGATCACTGACGCGCTCGACTTCTTCGAAAGCATTCGCCAGGTCGTCAGAGATACTGCAACAAGCACAACCATTGGTTAATGCAATGGTCTGCCCGTCGCGACTTTCAATGAGCTGCTCGTCAATGTTCAACTCACCAAAATCATTGACCAGAACGACATAGCGCACACCACCTGCGTGTTTTAGTCGATGGTTAATGTAGGTCGTCTTTCCACTGCCAAGATAACCGCCAATGAGAGTAACCGGTAACTCAAACATTCTTGTTTATTCGTTGGACCTGTTTAACCAGTGGATCTGCCCTTCAAAAACTGTGGCCTCAATCTGAATCTCTTTCAGACCAGCCCCACCAACTTCGAAGGGATCACGATCCAGGATGACAAAATCCGCTTTCTTACCCGAGCGCAGGCTGCCAGTTTCATTTTCCAGACCGAGTATTCGAGCAGCATCGATGGTGACGGAACGCAGCGCTTTGGTGAGCGTAATCCGTTCATTTTCACTGACGACATTGCCTTGGCAATTCTCTCGCGTGAAAGCGACCCACGCGCTGTGAAGTGGCATGGCGGGTGCCATCGGAAAGTCGGAATGAAGCGCCGTAACCACCCCGGCTCTCTCGCAACTGCCCAGGCGCGCCATCTGATGAGATCGCTCAACCCCGACACCGGATTCACTGTAGGCTTCGCTGAGCTCATGCAGGTAATAGATATTTGCCGAAACTCGAGCGCCCAATTCCTTGATCCGGTCCACCTGCTCAGGTGTACTGAATCCGAAATGTTCTATCGTGAATCCGTGATTAAATCGCGGACGCTCCCATTGAAGTTTTTCGAGCGTATCCAGTGCCAGCTCGACACCAAGGTCACCGGTGCAATGAACATGAATTTCGTACCCCGCATTCCAGTAGGGTCTGGCCAACGCCTCAAACTCTTCCGGACCCATCAACCATTCGCCGAGATGGTCATCGGTGTAACCCGGAGGCTGTAACATCGCCAGTTGAGAGAAGAAGGCACCATCGGTAAACATTTTGATCTTTCGCGAGAAACGGAAACGGTCCGTGTTGCGCTCAGGCAGGCGATCCGCCAGAGCGACACCAGTCTCTCCACCTGCCCCCTGAGTATTCATTCGAACAACGTGCGGTACGCAAAGTACGCGAAAAGGATTGCCGTCGTTCTCAAGAATTCTTCGGGTTGCCTGCCATTCAAGATCAAAGTCGAACAGGCCTACCGCCATGTCGCCCACGGTGGTTTGGCCACCATATTGAACCACCTGTTGCAGACGCTCTAATCCACCATCAATCCAAGCTTCAGACATGATAATGCGATTGAGCTTGTTGATGGCATAACCCAGCCCGTTTTCATAGAAATGGCCACGCTCAATATCAATCTGTGGTCTGCCACGGAGTTTAGACTCATCGATCTCCAGTAACTGGATCATTGCGCTATTGAGATAAACCTCATGAAATGATCGCTGCCAGACCACAGCAGGTCGGTCACCAAAAATCTCATCCATCAGCGAACGGCTCATGTCACCGTGCCAATGACGGTGGTAACCCCAGGTGAAGAAAGGCTCATCACCACCGGAGGACGCATGGTCCCGGAGCTTCGTCTCGTAGTCTTGCGGCGTTGTCGTCGCCGGTACCTGCTCCCAAGGAAAATGCCATTCCAGGGCGGTAATAAACTGCATGGGAAGAAGAACCGCCGCCATGATCGGATGCAGGTGTGGATCGATGAGTCCAGGCATGATCACCTTGTCCTGGAAGTCATCTCTGGTGACATGATCACCAGAATCGAGCCATGGCCTCATTGTTTCAGGACTGCCAACTTCGAGAATCATGCCATCTCTCACCGCGATGGCGGTTGCTTCCGGCCAGGATTCATTCATGGTGATAATTTTTCGGGCGGTAAATACTTCGATCATAGGTTCTTGTTCAGGCTTTCAAGCCACGCGTTAAACTCCAGCTCATAATCACATACCCAAGGCTCTGGCCAGGCACTCGCCACGACAACGACAACGGCAACGGCAACGGCAATTTCAGTTTGCGGATTGACATCAATGAACTGTCCGTAAACGCCTGAGTTCAAAAGACCTAACAGGAAAACGCCACCACTGACATTGACATCCCAGACCACTCCCGTCATCAAGCGCGCCGTGCTTTAACTGAGGAATCGCATGATCCACTTGAGCAAAAAAAGTGACATCTCCTCCAGCCGCCACCACTCGAATTGGAAAGTATTCGCCCATGGACTGAAAGCTGGATGACGGGTCTTCTCGCCAATCACTTCTCATCGTCGTCGTCATTAGCAGAGGTCCGAAAATTCCCCCTGCCAACCTAAGAGTCATCTGAGGTGTTCTCGGAATCAATCGGATTCGATAAATCGCGTGCCCTCAGTTTTGCCGATAGACAAGTGATCTTCCATTGTTCCTCATGAGACCAAACGGATCCGACGGTCATTCGCTCAGTCTAGTATCCATTTCAGCCAGCGTCACCTGTCCAAGGCATCACTCATCAGCAATCCGACCAGCATTCCTGCACCGATAATCGTCAGCAGAAAGTTGATAAAACCACCAAGGCCCGGCAGGCACACCGCAACGATAACGGCGACCAGACCCACAAACAGCGTAAGCGCGAGGTTGTCATCACCATCTATGACATTGAGGAGCATTGAACCCACCATATAAGCCACAATGATCTTCGCGAAATAAATCAGAGCGATCCAGACGAAGATGCCAAGCACAGCTATCGGCATACCAACCAGCGTAAACGCCAAGAGCACGGAGATAATCGGCATGCTGACTAATGCAACCAGCCCAATACCTGCCGTTTTTAGGCCATCAACACCACCATCAAGCTCAGCATCCCGGGCGACAGGGAGCAGCCAAAGAAAGCACAACCCGGCCAAGAAGGCTGCAGCCAGGCGCACAAGTTGTCGAATATAGTAATCGCCGGTGAGGTATCTATTTCGGGGCGTAAAGTCCTCGGGGAGTTCAGGGAATTCAATCATCCCCTGAATGACTGCGCCATCAGCTTTCTGCAAGTCCTCCTCTTCACCCCGGAATCGCACATCACCAATGACTTTAGACTGACCGAGAAAGTTCAGCGTTTGAGAGAACGCATCAACGTCTTCACCCACTTCTCCGTTGACTTCGAGCCGCTCGGAAAACGCCAGGAGATCTTTCCCTGCGGACCCGGAGAAGACGAAGGTTTCTGCAAAACCAATCGCATTCCCGACAATTTCCGTTTCGGTGCTAATCAGTACGCTGTTGGCAAATCCCCACAGATCACCACCTATCGAGGACGCTTCAACATCAAAAGTTGAACCCGCACCCAGTAAGGTACCCTCGACTTCACCCTGAACGGTAATGGACTCAGCAAAGGTCAGAAGATTTCCGCCAACGTCACCGTTAACGACAACCCGTCTACCAAAGGCCAAAAGGTCTCCGCTCACATCGCCATCAACAACAATTGTTTCCCCCGCGGCAATCACCGTATCTTCGATGACTTCATCTGTTTCGATCGTGATGAGCGCTCCTCCGGTGCGGGTTTCCAAAGCCTGGACTTCGGTCGGCACCAGTGATCCTGCAATTAACATGGCTGACACAATGGCAAATGAATTGGCGCGAGCCCGTCGAACGGAGACTGCTATCCATAGAGACATCAAGGCCACCGCGGAAACTCCGATATATAGGACATAGTTAGTAATCATGTTGACTCCCTCCTCGGAGATAAACAGCAGGCCGGTTTCGACCATGACATCGAAACCGTCCGGAACAGGTATAGAAAACCTAGACAGCGCAACGAACAACAGTTCTATTGCCAGTTCACCGAACACCGTTTTCCACACGAACTGAAGAACCCAAATAAGCCCACCGGTGACCAGATTAGCCATGACAAATTCGCGCAATCCCATGCGTCTACGAAAACGCGGCATTTCCGCGGGAATTTGAATACCATCAAATGAAGTGATCGACGAACGAATCAGGTTCCGTTCGTTTCGCCATGATTCGATCTGCAACGCGCAGGATTCGCACTCAGCCAGGTGATCAGATACGCGTGCGTGCTCTTCCGCTTCAAGAGCACCATCGACATACATTGAATATTGGCGTTCTGTCAGATGGTTCATGGCATCGCTCCTTTCTCGAGAGACTTGCGAAGCTGTTGTTTCGCCCTTAACAGAAGAACACCCACGTGATTTCTGCTAATCGCCAGGTCTTCGGCGATCTCGTCATAACTGGCGTCATGGAAGTAGGCGAGAACAATCGGCACTCGATACTTATCAGGCAGCGCACTGATGGCTCCTGACAGTACTGAAGCATCCTGCTCACCCAACACCTGTATCAGTGGTGATGGTGTATCGGAGGACACCTGATCCAGTTCAAACTGCTCTTCATCGAAAAGAGCACCTGATCGACTTCGCTTGCGCAGCACATCAATGCAATATCGGTTTGCTATCGTTGCAATCCACTGCCAGAAAGGTAGCGTTGTATCGTATCGATCAAAATGACGGTAAGCCCGCATAAACGTTTCCTGCGCGGCATCCTCGGCAAGAGGCGTAGAGCCTAACAGTTGTCTGCAAAGCCCGAACACACGAACGTAGTATTCTCGATAGAGAATCTCGAAAGCCACATTCGTTGCCATTTGCTGGATCCCAGTTTGTTAAACGGTATTACGCATCACGCTTCAGTTTATTACAGATTTCTGTCACTCTTTCTAACGAATAAATAACGCTGAATGACAAGGGACTTTAAAAGGATGGAGAATGTTTAACCCAGCAAGGTTCATGACCCTAATGGTGATTTTTCCTCTGATAGCGGCCATCTCTATAGGCGGTTTCGGCATCGCACGCCTGATCAACGAGGAATACGCAATAGCGACATTCGACCTGGTGGTTTCGATGAGCTTCCTGTCGCTTGGCATTTACACCTACATGACCGGTAAAGACACAATTGCACGATGGGCCAGCGCGGTCGTGTCCCTCGTCGGACCGCTGTATTTCCTTTTCCAGTTGAGTCCAACAGGTATCTTCTGGGTATATTCTTCGACCATCGTCTTTTACTACCTGTTACCTCTGCGCGGCGCGATCACTTTTAACTTCCTTATGTTGGTTGGCACCGCGTACATCTCACTCAACATGGACTACAGCGTCGCGCAGATCTCAAGCTTCGCCATTACCATCGGGCTGATTAACGCTTTTTCAATGTCTTTTTCCGAATTAACGGAGAGATCTATCCGGGATGGCATCAAGCTGGAGGAAGCTGAAAAGGAAGTTGAGGCGCTTCGTGACCTTCTGCCGATCTGTGCAAGCTGTAAGAAAATTCGCGACGATAACGGTACCTGGCATCAGATGGAGTCTTATATGACGCGAAACAAAGGAACAACCTTCAGCCATGGGCTTTGCCCGGAGTGCGTGCCAGAGGATATGGCTTAGACCAGCTCTGGCACTGACTGAGAGAGGACAAACAACGCGACCATGACCAGGAGAGCACCAAATCCTGTCTTGAGTTTTCCCTGGGAAATTCTGCAGGCAAAGTAACTGCCTACCAGACTGCCCAGGATGCCCGCTGTGGCAAAGAACCCGATCACGCCCCAGTCTATGCTCAGGTTCGCTGCTTGAATGACTTCAAGGTACTTTGCAAATCCAGCGATGGACTTCAGTGCGATGATGACAAGGCTGGTTGCTACTGCCTGCTGCATGGCGAGACCGCCAAGTAAAATAAGCGCAGGCACAATCAGAAATCCGCCGCCTACACCGACAAAGCCTGTAATGAGACCGACCACAAAACCTTCGGCACCCACTTCATAAATCTTCGTCTTTCGCTGACATACCTCTGAACTGCCCGGTTTCAGCATGAACCAAGAGGCGACGAGCAAAACCAACGCGAAAATCAGCATCTGCAGACCAACAGGCGCATACGCGGAAAGAGCAGCACCCATGTAGGTGCCAACGATGCCCGGGATACCAAAGACAACGACGGTTCGCCACTGAACTCGCCGTTCCCGGACAAATTGCAGGGAACCCGCAATGGAAATCAGCGCAACAATCGCGAGGGAACTGGCGATGGCAACTTTCTCATCCTGCCCAACGAGATAAACCAGGATAGGCACCGTAAGAATGGAACCACCCGACCCCAGGAGCCCAAGACTCAGACCCACCAGCAGGGCACCAGGAAGAACAAGGACCATATCATCTTCGACCAACGGTTATATCAATTTATTATATTGATATTCCTTTTGGTTACAAGAATCTCCAATCCTGATTGAGTTGGCAGCTAGTCCTTGTTGTATGCCATCACCTGGTCGGCGTGACGACGGAATGACTCTGTAAAACCATTTCGATACATGGCCCAGTATTCCCGGGTTCCAATGGTGTGCACGCGGCGGAACTTGATGGCCTCGTAGATTTCATCTGACAGGGTATGATTCTCGTGCATATAGAAGGCAGCTTCCCAGGCCTGAAAAAGCCCCTGCATGTAAAAGCCAAACTTTCGAGATTCTTCCAACGTGAGTTCTCGACCTTGTTCGATCGCTACCGAAAGTAATGGCACTTCACTATCAACAAGTCTTTCACGATTTTCGATTTCCCGGGCCATGATATTTTCGACAATCGCGAGACGGGTCTGCTCGGTATTCGCACGAATCTGCAGGCTCAGATAAACCAGGGTCGCAAGAACCCCAACGGCCCCAAGAATCTCACCAATCGCACCCAGCGCTTCCCAATTCATCACTGGCCGCCAAACAGATCCTTCTGCGCTCGTCGCCAGAAAAGCAGACCAATCGCCGCATTGAACAGAATGAAGAAATTGTGCTGAACAAACCCGAACGCGGCCATCTGTCCCTCATTGTCAGGGAACAGGATGACCCAGAAAGTAATGGCCGCCGCGCGCATCGGCGTTGGCACCGCAGCCGCAAAAAAGATCACCGGGAGATAGGGCCAGATCGTCATCAGACTGGCCTCGACACCAAAAAGAT
Source organism: Pseudomonadales bacterium (assembly GCA_017642855.1). GTDB lineage: Bacteria > Pseudomonadota > Gammaproteobacteria > Pseudomonadales > Azotimanducaceae > UBA9659. Next base: position 717,593 of record JAEPOO010000002.1, on the reverse strand, counting down.
TGAGAGCGATGGTGTAGACGCCAATAGCAGCCAGTAGCGCCGGCGAGCGCAGCACAAAAAACATGAAATAGTGCCAGGGTTTAGCCAGTTTGAACGCATGCAGAATTCGCCGCTCCCTGAGTTCAATGCCTGGAAAAATCCAACCCTGAAAGTAGGCGACCCAGACAACCAGGAACACTGCTCCAGACAACGCCAACCATGGAATAAGCCCGAACACCGGGGGGAGTGAAGCACCACTGAAGAAAAAGCCGAGCGTCGCCCAGACCATCAGATAGAACACCTCACAAAACATGATGAACAACATCACCGAACCTACTTCCCAACCCGGCACTTCATGTCGGCGGTTGAGATAGTAGGCCATCGCACCTTTGCCAATCTGTTCATTAAAGATTGAGATGATGTAGGCGCTTGCCCTGACGGGAAGAATATCTGTGTACTTAATATCAGTAATAAACCAGTTCAGGGTTCGAGTGACGACGAGCGTGTCGATGAGAAAGAAAAAGATGGAATAGCTCACCATCACGGCAAGCCAGGTTACCCAGTCAACCGCCGCGAAGACCTGGGCCATGTAATCGACGACAGAGAGTCCCTCACGCGATGCAGCACCATGCAACTTGTAATAGAGGAAAGCAAAACAGAGCAGCGTAATGATGAAAAAGACAATCCTCCCGATCAGGTTTCCCTTTCTCCTGGGTGCAGAGTCCTCTACTTCGTTTGTGACGGGGGTTTCATCAGTCAATGGTGTGGCTCAATCAGACGTTTAGACCGCAGTTTACACGAGGTCACCGAGAGTGCTAGCGATCGTCATCGATTCGCGCTTGCACCCTTAAGACGACAACCGTCTTTGATCGAAGTGATCAGATCGATATTGCCAAAGGACAGCACATGGGTGGGCATATCTCGCACAGTAACGACATCTTTTTCACCACCGTCTTCAGCGGCAATGAGAGACGCACAGGCGTTATCGCCATCTCGTTTCGGCACTTAAGCCACCTGATCCGCCCGCGCTCGAGGGAGCTCCGAGGTCAGCATCATTGAGGTATTCGGCAAAACCTATAGAGGCAGGAACACAACGAACATTCGCGTTTCAAACCGTTTAGCGTTATCCACTGATACTTTCGGCACCGTTCGTTTATTGAGGATAACAAAAGTGAATTGCAGGCCAAGGTTCGCCTTCCTCGGAAATCGAGCACGCCTCTATTTTGCTGCGGGTTCGTTACAGCTTGCTGACGTCCGCCCAGTAAGAGTGAGTGCCAACGCAGATCCGCTTCGGCAGTTTTACTTTCGCAACAGGCCCGGTGGAAATATCCCGAGCATCAAACACCCAGCAGCCTGATTCATTGGCATTGATGTCCGTCACAAAAGTCACCACATAGCCGTCGTCTTCCGCCGTCGAGCCCTGCTTCGGTGCCATCGGGCTTTCACTCAGAAACATACCCTCAGGCAATAGAAACTCCTGCCGCTGTGCGGTTTCCGCATCTAACTTCACGAGTCCATTCATGGCAAAGAATTTAGGCGGTGAGGTCACCGCCCAACTGTATCGATAGGGTTTCCCAGCATGAGCGGGATTAATCATCCCGAACTCACTCAGCGCTTCTTCAAGTGAGCCTTCCGAAACTTGGCCGGTCCTGAGGTTCATCCGCCATCGATACGCATGACAACCCGTTTCCACCAATGAGAAGTGAGTAGGATCTTTTTGCGCGTACCCATCCATGACGATATCGTCACCGTCTTCATAGGTATTGATCACGTGAAGTGCATAGGTCGGCTCAAACTCGAACCAGCGCACCTCTTCAGGCTGACCTCGTCGGGGCACCACACCAAACCTTGTGGGTAAGTCTGTATTGAACCGTACCGCATGAGCATTGTGCTTTAACGCTTCCGGATCCCAGAAAAACGGAAAGTCGTGCAGCACGGCAAAATTATCTGTAAAGCCCATGTCGTGGGGAAGGCGAGGACCTGGAAGCTTGATGGGTATGTAGTGCACGAGGTTGCCGGATCTGTCCACCACACCGTAATGCATATAAGGCGCTTCTTTCGAATAGTTGAAAAACAGAAGCTCATCGGTCGCTTCATCTACCTTGGTATGGGCAGAAACACCCCAACCCGGCGTTACACCAGAAAGCCAAGCTGCTTTTCCATATTGTTCAAGCGTCTTCGGGTCCAGCTCATAAACATCACCACATTGATAGAAGCTGGTGGCGACACGACCACCATGTATCACAACATCGGTGCTGGAGGCATCTTTCAAACGGGTACGCGCACCCCACCCTTCACGTTCTGATCTTTCAGGGCGCTCCAGAAGGCCACCCCAAAGCGCACGTCCGGCATCAAGCTCGGCATTAAAGCCGTCAGTGCGTATAAATCGGTTCCTGTACTGAACACTTTGGCCATCGAAAAACATGCTGTGCAGCATGCCGTCGCCATCAAAAGGGTGATAACGACCCAGGGAGTCGTGCAGCGGGTTTTCGGTATTGCGAACGTATACTCCCTGCAAGTCCGAGGGCACCTCACCCTCGACTTCAAGATCCCAGGCGTTGATCTCTTCGTGGTTCGGTCTCCAGCAACCGGAACGATAAGGGTGATCGTCCTGGTCAGGTAAATTGCTCTGATAGGTTTGAACAACTTCAACCTTCACTAGGCACTCCCTTTCTTTGTTAAGAATTTTCTCTATTAAGGCGACAGGCTTTCAGCCGCTGCCAACTCCCGACTCATTCGTTGTTCTTCGTGAATCCTCGGCTTCGAGAATCGAGCGATTAACAGATACAACGCCGGTGTCAGGAACAGCGTGAAAATAGCAGCAATTCCCAGCCCGCCAAAGATGACCCAACCGATCGATTCTCGTGCTTCAATACCGGCACCGGAACCCAAAATCAGCGGAAGTCCCCCAAGGACTGTCGACATCAGCGTCATGGCGACCGGCCGGAATCGGACCTTCGATCCTTCGATGATCGCTTCCCGGAGCGGATAACCCCGATCTCTTAGTTGATCTGCAAACTCGACCAGAAGAATACCATTCTTTGCCATGAGTCCGATCAACATAACCAGACCAATCTGTGAGTAAATGTTGACAGAGGTGCCGCTCAGAAAGAGTGCAAAAACCGCGGCAGCGACACCGAGTGGAATAATCATCGTGATCACGATCGCGCTGGTGAAACCTTCAAACTGAGCGCACAACACCAGAAATACCACCAGAATGGCGATGAGGTAGGTCGCGACAACTTCTCTAGAAGACTCCTCCAACTCTGCAGCTTCGCCTTCAAGAACGACATCGATGTCTTCAGGCAGGGACTCGTTAGCGATTGACACCAACTCATCTACCGCCGATTTCAAGGGGTAACCCGGGGTCACGTTGATGTCGACCTCGATCGCCCTACGTTGCGCCTGACGATCCAATTCAGTCGCAACGCCCTCTTCTTTGAGTGTAACCAGGCTGGAAAGGGGTAACATACGCCCGTTTTTCGCAGCGACATGTAGATTCACGAGATCCATCGGGTCATTGATGTCACCGGCAGCAGATTCCAGCACAATGGGAATCGCTTCATCGCCGACGTTAAGATCAATAATCTCATCACCATCAATCATCGCTCTAAGCGTGCCTGCAAGCTCGTCCAGATCGATACCGAGATCAGCCGCACGACGCCGGTCAATTTCAACAGACAACTGCGGTTGCGTAGGCTCATAAGAAATACGCGGGTTCGATAGACTACCCTCGCTCTCTTCAATGGCGTCAACAAATCCACGCGCTGCCTGGTAGATCTCGTCATAATCGTTCCCGACTAAAGCCACCTCAATTCCGCCACCGCCACCACGACGCAGATTCAGACTGTTATCGGCAAAGACAGCGCCGCGCACACCTGGCAATTGATCCAGATCGCGCTTTACCGCTCGAATCATTTCACCCTGACTTACGTCTCTTTCTTTCCAGTCCAGCAGAGGAACGGAAATAAACACCAGGTTGGGATCCCAGTTGCCGACCAGTGCATAAGTGGACTTGACGATGCCACGATCAACCCAAGGTTGCAGAATATCTTCGATCAACAGCGTCTGGCGTTCCATATAGTTCACACCGACACCATCAGGTCCGGACGCGAACACTCGGATCATACTGCGGTCTTCCGGGGGCAACAGTTCTTTGTCCAGGCTCGGATATACAGACGCAGCACCGACCCCGAGGACCGCTGCCACCAGGACAGCCATCGCGGGGCGGCTAAGCACCAGAATTAGCCCTTTCTCATAAAGACCTCGGATTCGCGCGCCAAGCGACAGGGTCAATAACCGAAAACGACCCGGCTCTCCGGCGTCAGGCAGCCGAGCCGCTGCAGCTGGTACCAAAGACAAAGCCACAAAACTGGATATGCCAACGGCAAGGGCAAGCACAAAACCAAACTCACGGAACAATCGGCCTGAAGTACTCGGCAGGAACGCGATAGGCACAAAGACAGAGATCAGAACGATGCTGGTTGTCACCACAGCGAAAAACACCTGACGGGTACCAAGCACCGCCGCGGCCCTGGGACCGACCCCTTGCACCCGACGCCTCTGAATATTCTCGAGCACCACGATGGCATCATCAACCACCAATCCAGTTGCGAGAACCAGCGCCAGCAATGTCAAAATATTGATGGAAAAACCGAGCATCCAGATACCGGCCACGGTGCCAATCAAAGCAACCGGGATCGCGATACTTGGGATAACCGTAGCGCGAATAGAGCCTATGAAAAGATAGATGGTGCCAATCACAATGCCGATCGTAATCATCAGTGTTTTAAGCACTTCTCTGACGCTACTTCGGATAAAGGAAGCACTGTCATCCGTCGTCACTATCTCCAGATCATCAAAACGACGATTCAGTTGTTCAACGGCTTTGTGTACGCCCCCGGAAATTCTGATGGTGTTCGACTGCGCCTGGCGAATAATGCCCAGACCAATGACATTGCGGCCATTGAGACGTGTATAAGAGCTGGCGTCTTCCGGCCCAAAATAGACATTGGCAACATCGCCAATCCGTCGGGTGTCAGAGATGATGATGTTTTTCACCTGCTCTGCGCTCACCACTGTTGCATCCGCGCGAACCAGCAGTTCCTGCTCTTGCGATCTGAAACTGCCCGCCGGCACGTCAAAGGCTGCCTGCCGCAGAACCCGCGCCACATCGGTGACAGACAGCCCATAACTGGTCAGTCGCAATGGATCCACAACAACACGCAGGAGACGCTGCCTGGCACCGGATGTCTGCACATCCGCGACGCCATCAATCGACAGGAAACTCGGAATGATGTCTGTCTCCACAATGTGTGTCAGCTCATCTTCCATCAGCCGATCAGAGACGACCGCAAGATTGACGATGGCTCGCGAATCGTCATCGGCTTTAACGACGACCACCTGCTCGACCCGCTCCGGCAGACGGCGGGAAATCCGACTCACCGCTTCTCGGACATCAGCAGCAGCGCTGTTCAGGTCAGTGCCCGGACGGAACTCGATTCGGATACGTCCCGTCGTTTCTTCAGAGGAAGACTCAATGCGCTTAATGCCCGAGACCCGAGCCACCGCACCTTCGATCCGGCTGATGACTTCAGCATCCATGGTTTCTGGTGAGGCGCCAGGGTATACGGCACGAACCGAAACGACAGGCCTGTCCACATCCGGGAGTTCACGAACCTCGATCGCCATGATCGCAGCGATACCAGCAAGCGCTATCAGCAGATTGACGACCAACACCAAAACCGGCCGCCTGATCGACAGGCTTGGAAGATCGTCTACCCCTGACTTGATGTCTCCGCTCACCCAACTAACCCGGTTCTACACCGGTTGGGATCGTGCCCTCACCTGCTACCGCGGTGTTTGTCGATACCGGCAAACCCGGCCTTAAGCGCTGTACGCCCTCAACGATGATCACATCATTCTCCACCAGCGGACCATCGACCATGACCTTACCTTGCCTACGTTGAACAACGGAAACTCTGATCCGCTCCGCGTTACCATCAACGATCTTCCAGACAAAGGCGCCATCAGCACCCCACTGAACCGCGATCTCCGGCATGATCGGATAGGGTTCACCAGCGACGTTGAGGGTCACGCGAAAACTCTGGCCTGGGCGCAACCTGTCGTTTTCATTTTCCACCTTCGCTCGGGTGACAAAGGTTCGAAGCTCTGGATCAATACGAGAATCCACCTCGATGATTTCTCCAGAAAAGACTTTCGTATTCAGTTCCCAGGTTTGAATAGACACTTCCTGGCCTTTGCTGACCACATCAATCAGGCGCTCCGGCAACTCAAAAGTGATCAGCACCGCATCTCTATTGTCGAGGGTCGTGATTGGCGTAGTGGTTTGTACACGGTCTCCCGCGTCAAAATCTGTCATTCCAATATGACCACCAAACGGCGCAACAATGTTCCTGTCTTCAAGCGCAATCTTCGCCTGACGAAGTTCAATCCTGGCTGTTTCCAGTTCCGTTCGAGCGGTATCCAGCGTTGTCGGCAGGGTTGCTCCGGTTTCTGCACTTTTGCGATAGCGCTCAAACAATCGATCTGATTCAGACAATCGGTGCTCAGCTAGCTCAACAGCCAGTTTTTCTTTTCGCTGATCTAGCTCAACCAGAACATCGCCTTCATCGACGTGTTTTCCCGGCTTGAAATTGATGGCGACAATTTCTCCGGCAGACGGTGGATACAAGGTTACTGATTGAAGCGCCCTGGATGTCCCAACCGCTTCAACGCGAGTCTGTTGAATGTTGATACGAACGGGTTCAGCAACAACTTTGACAGGCGCCCGTTCGCCCCGAACGGACCTTTCCTCGGTGCCGCAACCAGTGAGGATCGTCGCGAATAGAACAAGCGTTATACGGCGTGCCGATGGCAATTGAGCGGGGAACATAGGATTAAAAGTTGACCATCAAAGACCATTATACGAAATGAAGTCAACTCAGTATCAAATCACTGGCCCGCCAGCCCACGGCCATTGCAGGCGCATTGGTATTGCCGCTCACGAGGGCTGGCATGATTGAGCAGTCCGCGACCCGCAAGCCCTTGACACCTCTGACTTTCAGCTGATGATCGACAACTGAGTCCTGGTCACGCCCCATACGGCACGTGCCGGTGCCATGGAGACCGCTGGTCGCACCGAGTAAGACAGCACTCAAAATCTCATCATCGGTTTTGCAATCACTGCCCGGTAACAGTTCTTCGCCAAAATATCGGGAAGCGGAGGTTTCTCGCACAAACCGACGCATGGTTTTGACCATCTGAATCATCGCTTTCTGGTCATACTCAGTCTGAAGCCAGTTCGGCGTAATGACGGGAGGCAGATCCGGGTCTGCGCTCTCAATCATGACCTCACCTTCGCTGGTGAGATTCAGCAGTTGCCCATATATCGTGATGCCAGGCTCCTTATCTGGTGTGCTCAATTGCACTGGCCTGCTTCCTTCTGTCCGGGCATAGCTGAAAGCCCCCATATAGAGTTGCGTGTCCGGTCGATTCGCGCCGGGCATGGCGCGTACAAACGCGCCCACTTCGAACGGGCCCGTTGCCAACGGCCCACCGCGTGTCAGGTAATAACGCAGAACGCTCGCCAGCAGACCGAAGCGGCGCAGCCGATGATTAATACCACGGCCATTCTTCAGGCGATGCGGCATCGAGAAACCCAGGTGCTCGCGCATACGCCGACCCACATCAGGGCTGTCTCTAACGAGAGGCACGCCAGCCTGCTCAAGAGCTGCAGCGGGCCCGACGCCCGACAACTGAAGTATCTTGGGTGACAGGATCGTTCCAGCACAGAGTATGACCTCACCTCGGCATTCAAAAGTCTCCAGCCTTCCTGCGACATCGCATTCGACACCAACTGCAAAACCCTGATCGATGAAGACTCTCCGGACGTGGGCATTCATCACGACGGTAAGGTTGTCTCGCTTCATGGCGGGTCTGAGAAACACACGAGAGGCGCTCATGCGCTGGCCGTTGCGAATGTTGTGATTGTAGTAACCGATCCCCTCAAGCGTTTCGTCGTTCATATCCTCTTTACTCGGCAGACCAAATTCTTCCCCTGCACGAATCAGTTCATCGGCAATCGGATACCGGAACTGGCCGGTCTGAACAGGCAACGGTCCTGCTCCGCCTCGATGATCGGCTTCACCGAGTTCATGACACTCGATCCGCCGATAGACGGCTTTCATTTCCTGCCAGCCCCAACCAGGCCCCCCCAGCGTATTCCATTCTTCGTAGTCCTCGGGGTGACCACGAGAATAGATCATGCCGTTAATAGAGCTTGAGCCGCCCAGCGATTTTCCTCGGATCCAGACCTCGCTGGCGGGCATGTTTGGTCGGCGGGGCTGGCGAATGGGGAAGGTCCAGGTAAAATCAGCACGTCGAACCAGCTTGGCGATACCTTTCGGCATGGAGACCAGCGGGTGATGATCGGCGCCACCTGCCTCGAGCACCAACACGCGATGAGCGGGGTCAGCAGACAACCGCTCTGCCAACACACATCCCGCCGATCCTGCACCGACAATTATGTAATCGTAGCCTGAGATGCCGCCTCTCCCCAGGGTTTAACCTCTGTATACTAACGCACCTTAAACGTTCGCACCTGAGGAGTACTAGCAGATGCAGATCAGTCGGCATGTCGTGATTGAGAAGTACGAGGAATTCACGCCAAAGATCGCCAATTCGACCATCGGTCATCTCTATGATGAACCGATTGTTGCAACGGAAATCCGATCTCTGGGAGAAGGCGTCGGATTGATGTCATCGATCGCTCGCGGGCACCTGACACTTGAATCAGGCCGGGAATCGACGGTGATTGTTAAATGTATCGCCAGAACCGAAAACAGCGAACTGTCCAAGGGTCTTAACTTCTATCGCAACGAAGTGAACTTTTACCGGCATCTCGCCAGTGAAACGCCAATACCGGTGCCCCGGGGACTCTACGCGGCTGTCGATCCGGACAACCAGGACTTCCTTCTGGTTCTGGAAGACATGGGTGATGCAGAGGCCGGCGATCAGCTGGTGTCCTGCACAGAGGAACAACTCATGGTGGCTTTTCGCCGGGCAGCAGAGTTGCACGGCACTTTCTGGGGTCGTACCGGTGAATTCGACTGGCTGTTCTATCAGATTGATATGCGCTCAATGCTGTTTCGCAGAGACGCGATTTTCAAGCCCGGCGTTCAACCCGCCATCGACAACTTTTCTACCTTGTTCACTGGTGATCGCGCAGACATCGTCCACAAGATCACCGAGCAGTACCTCGATCTATTTCAGTTCGCGCTGGGTGGTGAACCTACCATCATTCATGGCGACTACCGTACCGACAATATGTTTATGACCGAGAAGGATGGTGTTGCAGAGATCATCGCTTTCGATTGGCAGAACACCATGGGTGGTAATGGCACTCACGATATCGCCTACTTCTGTTCGCAGAGCGCTGACGCAGATCTGCACCGCCAATCCCAGATGAATGCGCTGAAGCTTTATCACGACACGTTGATCGAACAAGGTGTGAAGAACTACAGCTTCGATGAGTGCCTGGAACGCTATCGCTACAATCTTCTTATTACCATGATCACACCCATTGCGATCTGCGGAACCCTGGACCAGGGCAACGAGCGCGGTCGACAACTTGGTCATACTGTTCTGGAACGTTCTTTCTCAGCACTGGAATCACTGAATTGCGCTGAGCTACTTAAATAAATAACAAAGAGGGGTTAATCATGGGTCGGCTGGACAACAAAATCGCCATCATCACCGGCGGCGCCTCAGGCCTTGGTCTTGGCACGGCGACAAGATTCGTTGAGGAAGGCGCTACAACGATCATCACCGATGTCAACTCAAGTGGCTCTGAGGCCGCAGAACAAATTGGTGCCCGGTTTCTCGCGCAGGACGTTCGCGACGAGAGCATGTGGGAGTCAATTATTGGCAGCGTTGTCGCCACTCACGGTCGTCTCGATATTCTCGTCAACAACGCGGGCATTTTTACCAGCTGCCCCATCGACCAAACACCACTTGAAGAATGGCAGCGGGTTATGGCGGTGAACCTCACGGGCGTTTTCCTAGGTTGCAAACATGGCATTCGACAGATGAAGACAAATCCAGAGGGTCCCTCCGGTTCGATTATTAACCTGTCTTCCGTTGTTGGACTTCGGGGACAAATGGGCGGTGCCTCTTACAGCGCGAGCAAGGGTGGGGTGAAGCTACTGACCAAAACGGTGGCCCTGGAAAATGCGCCATTAGGTATTCGTTGTAACTCTATTCACCCCGGGGTTATCGATACACCGATTATGGATCCCATTTTCAGCGCCGCCGAAGATCCTGCGGCCGCAAAAACAGCGGTGGGGGAAAGCCTGCCGATTGGTTACATGGGAGATCCAGCAAGGGATATTGGGAACATGGCAGTCTACCTTGGCTCTGATGAGAGCGTTTACATTACCGGAGCTGAGATGGTGGTCGATGGAGGGATGACCATTGGACTGCCCTCATCAAGAGATCGTTCCTAGTGAATCAATATCCGGTCATAGGACGCCACCAGGGCGTCACCGGCAACGTGGGCCGAACAATTGAATTCACTTTCTCTTTGTCGACCTCTTCTGGCACAACCAGGTAGTCAGTAAAAGAGAGCTCAAATCTTTTTGCGTCAAGCACGTGCAGAGCCAGCCCATCTCGCTCACCGCTCATATCTTTGTACCGCTTGTCCAGGGATCGCACTTCTGGCGCAAGGAACACAAACCCCTGAAGAAGATAATCACTGGACAGAAGCTTCAAGCGCGCATGGTGTTCTGCAAGCAATCGCCTGCGCTCCAGCTCTCGCCTCGCTGGAGAGCGAATCTCCTGCAACTTCTCACGTTCAGCTGGCGACAGGTTAAAGCCTTTTTCGTCAATCACTTCCTGCAGACCGGGATGATCTGTTTCAAGCGTTGAGTAAAAAGGTACGATAGTTCCAAAGCCTGCTCGTTTCAGTGTGTGGCCAAACACCGGCCAGGTATTTCTTGGCAGAAGCTCGCGAGAACCATCTTCAGCCCTGACCGACAAGGCTGACGTCTGCGATGAATCAAAAACCGCAAATCCGTCATCTGCGATTCGCCGCCGGACAAACTCATAAAACTCGCGACTGTAAAGTTTCGCCAGATCGTAATTATTTGGTACCGGCAGGTCGATATAAATGGCATCGTATTTTTTTTGAGCGTGTCGAAGGAACTGATAACCATCCGTTATGACCGTATCCACCCGAGCATCGTCGAGAGCCCCGCCATTGGCCCGCTTCAGAACATCGTCGGTTCTCGCCAGCTCAATGAGGACAGGGTCTATATCGATGTGCTGAATACTCGAAATGCCGGGATACTTGAGCAACTCCCTGACAAGAAATCCATCCCCTCCGCCCAGCACCAGCACCCGCTTTGGCACCTGACCATTCAGAATGATCGGAAAGTGAGCGAACCATTCGTGGTAAACCTCTTCCAGTCGTGTATCCGTCTGCGGCGCACCATTAAGGAAGAGCTTTTGATCAACCGGGAAATCCGGATTCAATGTCAGCTTATCACTGTAGACCGCAATAAAGTCTGCGAAAAAGCTGGGGCTCGTTCCTTCTACCATATCAATCACCTGATACGCGGAGCGGGTCCGACGGATCTCTGGGAGATCAAACCGAGGACTAAAGAGTCCCACTAAACCCTCATCCATAAGGTGGTAATAGTAGTAGCGTTGAAGGAAATATTGGTTGATCGCACTTGCATTGAGCATCGCAATAACAAGACAACCCGCGATGGCGAGCAAACCGAATCGATCAAAAAGAAATCTGGAACCATCCAAACGAAACAGCCAGATCCAGATCGCGACCAGCAAGTTAACCGCCGCGATGATAAAACCTGCAGTGATCAGATCCACAGAGGTCAAAATGACAAGAGGAAAGAGCATGGCACCGACCAATGATCCCAGGTAATCCCAGCCCAGGGCCATATTAGCCGCCCGTGTCTCGTCTCGAATCTGGCGTGCAAGTCGCATGATGAGAGGCAGTTCAATACCAGTCAGTACACCCAGGATAAAGACCACCGGGAAAACGACACTATAGAAAACTATGACGCCAGTCATGGCGTCGTTACCCAGCTGGAGGATCGAATAGAGGGTATGCGCAGATTTGATCAGAGGCACAGTCAATGAACCAAGAATCGTCAACGCCAGCTCTATTCTTAGCAGAACGAGCCAGGAGGACGCTTTCCCAGTCTTTTCACTGAAGAAGGCACCAACACCCATGGCACCAAGAAACAGACCCACCACAAGGCTATACCAGATCACCGTGTTGGCAGCGAGCATGGAAAGTGTCTGTGCTGCAAGCAGCTCATAGATGATGCTACAGGCAGCCAGTATGAAGGCTAATGTCAGAACAGGCAGCAGAGAGCGTTGCTCCGATCTGCCTGAATCAATCATCTCCAGCTCGCCTTTCAATCACACGGAGGTGCGTTCGATCCGCCAAAAAAGCATCAGCCAGCGCCAGCATCGCAGCATCTGCATCAAGACCGGGGCCACACGTAAAAATATCAATGCAGGCGGTATTGTTCTCGGGCCAAGTGTGCACACTGGCATGAGATTCAGCCAGCAATACCACGATGGTCGCACCCTCAGGTTCAAACTGATGAGTTCGAACACCAAGTACTGTTGCACCATGCTCTTCAAGGATCTCAACGAACGAAGATTCAATCGCATCCACCTTTGCGATTCTGTCGGCCGGGCAACCGGTCAAATCCGCCAGATAGTGCATTCCCAGGCGCCCTTCAGGCCAGTCATCACTGTCCAATGTAGCGCTCAATGCCTGCTTCCTCGATCATCGAATAATTCCAAAAAACCAACAACAACATCAGCAAGATAATCGCCTGAACAAAAAGCAATCGATGACTGACAACAATATCGGGATAACGCTTCACGTAGAAAGGCAGTAATAAACCCACCAATGCGTTCACCGACGCCGTGAATATTGCGGTCGCAAAGATGCCTAGTTTCGGATAAAACCAGAGTGCAAACGCAACCGTACCGACAAACGCCCCGATATAGTCGACGCCCAGTATTCGACTCGCCACATTTTTTACTTCAGAACGGACTTCAATAAGAAGTGGAATTTCCAACCCCGTCAAAACTCCAATAACAATAATCAATAGATGAGCGGCGACACTCAGCACCAGAGCTGGCACATCAATCAGGTCGATAAAGAACACCAATGGCACCGAGACGCTACCGAGGATTGCCAAAGCTATTTCCAGGAACTGAAGTGAACGCACCGGGTTCGCGAGAATACGCTCATTCGCCAGAAAGGCACCGATACCCATTGAGAACATATAGAGACCAATGGTGACGCTGTAGCGAAGAACGGTGTTACCAAGGAATGCAGATAGCGTCTGTCCAAGCAGCAATTCATAAACCATGCTGCAAAACGCGAGCATAAAGGTGAAGCCCAGCAGAGGCAGGGAAACACTCTGCGATTGCTGGGTCACTCAGGGTACCTTCAACTCACTATTGAGCGTCTTCAGCTCTTCAAGACCGTCATGGTCAAGAGCGGCCTGGGCATGACGCCTCGCCATGGTGGCTACCAGTTGCACACCTCGTTCGTTAGACAGATCCATTGAGCCTCCGGTAACCATTGCTGTCGCGAGACCGCCCTGCAGATGACTCAGCGCGTAATCCTGATTCAGTTGGTCCATTGAGTATCCGGATACACCGGCTGAAAGCAGGGAGTCATGATACGCTTTTAGCAGCTTACCTTCGTGCTCTCGTCTGACATTCGTTTCAAGTGAACCGCCCAGTATGTAAGCAAGATCATAAGAGCCCGGACCGAGACCAATGCCCTGCCAGTCAATGACCACCACATCACCGGAACCCTCCGGACCGAACAGCATGTTTTCTACTCGATAGTCCTGATGCACCAGGGTCCATGGGCTGCGACCTGCCAGTTTCTTGTTGATGTTCAGGTAATTACCGCTGAAGCGTTCATAAATCTCCAGGCCGCCTTCCGGGAGATACTCCGCAAAAGCACCGGTGAATACCGGCAATATTTGTTGAAGCATCTCGTCAACAAAAGCGATGCGCTCGCTGATCATGTCCGGAATCCAGGACATCGAATCATTTTGAACATCGTTCCACCAGACTGCATGAATCTGCGCCAATACCTTTACCGCCGCCATCGCTTGGTCCACAGACATGCCCTTGGTCTGATCCACCATGGTCATGCCACTTAAGTCCTGCATGACGATGACGAAGTCTGCGGTGCCGGACTCGATTTCCGTGTAATAAATTTCCGGGAGACCTACGGATGCTGCCGGAGCCAGTTCTGCGTAAAACCTGATTTCCGCATCAAACATGCCAAGCGCGACACCCTGGGCTCTGTTTTCTTCGAACGAGGACGGCAGCTTGACGACAACGCTCTGAGGCACGCCGTCTCCCTGAAGGGCTACTCGATAGATATCTCCCATCAAGCCAATGCCCTGGCCAATCTGCTGAATTTCCATGTCACGAACGTCACCTTTCAGAGCTTCTGAGAGCCAGGTTGTCGTCACTTCGGCAATGGAAGCTGGAATCATGAGATACACCTGTTCATGGAAAACCACATGATGCCGAAAAGGGTATGGCGAATTCCAGTACACTATGTACCTTTATTCTGCGCAGGAGCTTCACCATGTTCGATTTCACGGGAAAAGTTGTTCTTATCACCGGTGCGAGTTACGGACTCGGGGAGCAATTTGCATACGCTTTCGCCGAAGCAGGGGCAAATCTCATTCTTACGGCTCGGAGCACCGAGCAACTCGAAACCGTCGGTAAAATCTGCGAGGAAAAGGGCAGCACGGTGACCATCGTACCCGGCGATGTTTCTGTCGAAGATGACGTGAAAAAAGTGATCGCGTCCGGCATCGAAGAACAGGGTCAGATTGATGTGCTCATTAACAATGCCGGCATCGCAGATCCGCGAGGCGTTTGTGCAGAAGAGTTCGATTCAGAAACCTTCAACCGAATTCTTTCCGTAGATCTGGTGGGTGCTTTCTATTACGCCAGGGACTGTGGGCGACACATGCTGGAACGCGGTTCCGGCAATATCGTAAACATCACGTCAATCCTTGCCAGTGGTGCCAATGAAAACAACGTCATGGGATACAGCGCTGCCAAGGGTGGTCTGCTGAATATGACGTACCAGCTTGGTGTCGAATGGGCAGATCGTGGTGTTCGGGTAAACGCCGTATCGCCAGGCTTCATCATTACGGAGATGACTCGCCCCATGCTGGAGGCACTCGGCATGGATAAGTGGATCATGAGCAGAACCCCCATGCGCAGACTCGGCGAAGCTCAGGAAGTCACAAATGCTGTCATGTTTCTCGCATCAGATCTCGCCAGCTACATCACCGGGGTAGACCTGCTGGTTGATGGCGGCACCAACGCCAGCAACGGGACCTTCCAGATACCACCGATCCATCACGAGTGGAACGAGGACAGGAAGATGGTGCCTAGCAGCTACGAGCCGGTTCAACCTAGACCCGATTGGTACCAGGCGCTGGAAAAGGGTATTCCTGGATTGCACTACCCGATCGAAGACGACGGCTAACTGTTTCCCGGTGGGCACACGCTTTTCAAGGTGCCGTCGCAGGCGGACCGCCACCATACATGCACTGTGGAACCCATCTCATATTCCACCTGTAAATTACCCTGGCACAGGGTAAGTAAACCGTATTTGGATATCCGTTGTATCAACCAGCTCCCCGCCTTCAATCCTTGGACGAAAACGAGACTTGAGCAGCTCCGAGCGAAGACTCCTCACCTGCGGACCGGGTACATTGGAATCCAGGACGCGGATGTCCTCAACTCGCCCCTTCTTGCTGACGTCATATTCGACCAGCGCAAAATACTCGTCGACCTCTTCGTCGGTCACCGACGCAGCATCGAGTGCCAATGATTGATAGGAACCGGGAACCAGTCGGTAGGGTTTATTAAAGTAAACCTCATCATTCAAACCCTTTGCCTGCATCAAGTGCCAGGCGGTGAGATACACCTCAGAGGCACGAGTATCTGTTCGCACGGTGAGCAGATCACCCAGATCCAGGGTGATTTCGATTCGGTCTTCCAGATCAACCGTCGTGCCCCCTTCAGCCTGCTCAACCGCCCGGCGCAGGACGCGCTCTGCATCGCGATAGTCACCCTGCTGCAGGTATACCCAGGCCATCATACGCAACGTATCAAAACTATGATTCTCCGTGTCTCCGGAATGCTGTTCCTGAATGCGTGCTGCCCGACCGTAGTTCTCGATGGATTCCTTAAACAACGCTTCTCGTTCAATGTGCAGCTTTGCGGCAGCGCGACTCTGCTCAAGTTGCGCTGCCTGCCATTTCTCGATGCCGGGATTGCAGGGGCGCGGTCTGAAGCGCGGTCCGTCCGTGCACAAGGTTGCGCCCAGGAAACCATGCTGCGGACGCAAAGCACCGAGGGAAACCATTGGCAACATACTGCCGCGAGACGCAAAGTAGGAACCCAGGCGTTTAAGGGACGGCACCAACTCTGGTGAATCCTCGCCATAACTGCGTTCTGCCACCATCAGACTGAATCGTTGCAATCGATCTGCATTCGCAAAGTCACCTTGATCCAATGCTGTCGTCGTCAGATGGTAAAGGATGATTTCCTGGTCAGCAGCATAAACGCCGTTTTCCCGATGAATGAGGTTCTGCGCTCGAAGTAACGTCGCCTCGCCTTCCTGGATCAAACCCAGCGATAACTCGCCAACACCCAAAGAGATCAGCCCTTTCGTCAGCTCTGCGGACAAGGCACTTTGCAGCGACTCCATGATTTCAATACCTTCATGTAACGCCAGCGTGCCCGCCTGAGAATCACCGAGCGCGACCAGGATGGCACCGTAGTTCATGAGCAGACGAGCCCTGATTATCGGGTCTGGCACTTCTTCCTGGTAAGCATGCAAGTGTTCCAGGCTGAGTCGCGCATTCTCTTCTTCGCCATTAATCACCTGAGTCGCAGCCTGACGAGTTAATTGCAGGGTATGGCTCGGTATTTCGTCCACATAGAGCATGTCCAGTGTTGAACTGTCAGCAAAAACAGTGCTCATCCAGAGAGGAAGAAACACGCAGCCGATCTGCAGGGCTCTGAGTATTGCCATGTCTGGCATGGTAGCCAAACACCCATCGGCGCGCAAAGGAATTGCCATGGCATCTAAAATCCTTTTGACTACAGGATCTTCATCCACACAACGTCCTAACGAACGGAGACCCTATGCTTGGAGACTTCACTCTCGAAGAAGCTATCTATAACTGTCGCGCCATGCGCCGCATCAAATCGGATGAAGTTCCGGAAGAGATGCTCATCAAACTGATCGATGCCGCCAACCAGGCACCCTCGGGCTCAAACACCCAGGCCGCCAGATGGGTGGTTGTCAGAGATGCGCAGACAAAAAGAAAACTCGCCGATCTGAACCGTCTGCACGCCGAACCCTACATCAAGCCGAACCTTGAGAATCCAGCGAATGAAAAGCAAAAAAAGATGCTGGATGCTGTTGTCTGGCAGATGGACCACATGCATGAGATTCCCGCGTTGATCGTTGCCTGTTTCGATTATCCAGAGAAGATGGAGGGCATGGGTGTCTACAGAAGCGCCGGTTCAGTATGGCCAGGTATCCAAAACCTATTGTTGACGGCTCGTTCCCTTGGACTTGGTGCGGCGCCAACCACCCTGGCGTTAAGAGACCAGGAGGCTGTTCGCGAGGTTCTAAATCTTCCAGAAACTTTTGCCGCGCTGTGCCTCATTCCGGTTGGCTATCCAATGGGCAAGTTTGGACCCGTGTCACGCAAACCGGTTTCACAGACCATGCGATTTGATCGATGGGACTGATTGGCATGTGAGACCTTTTGAAAGGCTTGATCATGGCCATGGCTCAAGATGGATCGGAGTCCTGACTCAGCCCGCCGATGAACGAGAGGCAGCGGCGAAAAGATCCGGGTTTTTCGCGATCTGGTCGTTGCTTGCGACTTTGTTGTCGATATCTGTTTCACACTCATCGGCATCTCGGATGCGTGGCCTGGCCTGGCAATCTCAAGTGCCACAGTCACGCGAGTCTTTCGCGCCATAGTCTCGCCCGCATCTCCTTGACATCTCAGTGCGCTCATTCCTATGGTGCTTTTCAAGTTTTACGTCCGGAGTTTTCATGGAGCAGGATTTAGTGCCGGTAATTGGTGCACCCGCCTCACCCTACACAAGAAAAATGCTCGCGATTCTGCGATATCGACAAATCCCTTACCGATTTATTCAGGAAGCCGGGAACGAAGCATTGCCGGAACCCAAGGTGGGTTTGATCCCGGTGTTCTATTTCAAGAACAACACAGGCGCGCTGGAGCCTAGGGTTGATAGCACGCCGATCATCCGAAAACTTGAGGAAGAGTATCCGGGTCGGTCTGTGATTCCTTCCGACCCTGTCGTTTCCTTCCTCAATTACCTATTGGAAGACTATGGGGACGAATGGCTGACGAAAGCGATGTTTCACTATCGCTGGCACTATGATGACGACATCCACATGGCAGGTTCGATCCTCCCGTATTATCGAGCAGGTGTGAATCAACCGGATGAAACCATCGATCAACTCAACAAAGTTTTTTCGGAACGGCAGATCTCCCGGCTTTATGTCGTGGGATCAAACGACGTGACGGCGAGTGTCATCGAGGACAGCTATCGCAATTTCCTTTCTGGTTTCAACGAACATCTGACGACCAGCCCTTTTCTTTTGGGAACAAGGCCTTCATCCGCGGACTTCGCCTGTTTCGGACAGCTGACGCAGCTCACTCAATTCGATCCAACACCATCAACAATTGCGATCAAGGAGTTTCCTCGGGTCCATGCCTGGGTGAGCAAAACCGAGGACCTTTCCGGTTGGCGTGAAGGTGACTTCTACACAGCAGACCAGGTACCCGTCACCATAAAAACCTTACTGCAGGAAGTGGGCAGAACTTACGTCCCAGTCATGCTGGCTAACGCAAAAGCCGTCGACCAGGGCCTGGAACACGTGGAAACCGTTGTCGACGGAAAAACCTGGAAACAGGTGCCGTTCCCCTATCAGGCAAAGTGCCTGCAGTGGATTCGAATTGAGTTTTCTAAACTGTCCGATGATGAGAAGGATCAGGTTATGAGAATTCTCGCCGGTACCGGCTGCGAAGCGTTAGTCAAAAAATAGCTGATTAACCCAATCGGTAAAGCTCGGGCTCAGCCTCATGCATGCGAACCCAGTACTCCAGGTTACTGTACGGTGAGTTGTTGACCACGCGTCCTTCCGAGTTTTTGTACCAGCTCTCGACTCCCGGGTGGCCCCAGGCAAGATTCCGGCTGATTGACTGAACTTCTTCGTTATAGCTATCGCAGGCTTCCTGAGGTATTTCCAGTCTCGACGCATCTTCTTTCAACATAAGGCCAATGCATTGCATGATGTAATGCACCTGAACTTCCGTGTTGTAAATGATGCTGCCGCCATGAACGATGTTTGTGTTCGGACCATAAAGACAGAAGAGATTCGGGTAGTCAGGCACCAACATCCCTTTGTAGGCTTCTGGAGAATCACCCCAACGCGAGTCCAAGGATTCACCTGACTCGCCGACGACTTCCATCGGCCAAAGGAACCGGTTGGTGTTAAATCCTGTCGCAAAGATGATGACATCAAAGTCATGCACCTCACCGTCTTCGGTTTCAATACCGCTTTCGTTGAAACGGACAATGGGACTGTCGACCAGCGAGACATCGTTTCTCGCCATGGTACCGTACCAGTTATTGTCGATAATCACCCGCTTTCCAAATGGCGGAAAGTCAGGAACACACTTTCCCATCAGTTCCTGGCGGTCGCCAAGTTGATCGCTCATGTACGCAATCAGCGCTTCGCGGACGCCCAAATTGGTTTCATTCATCGACTGCCTGGTGTCTTTCCACTCAGGATCTGCCGGTACCGCATCCCAGTTCCGGTCCATGAATCCAAAAATCATGCGCGCCCGGTGCCACTCAGCATACCGCGGTAGACAATTGAGTGCCCACTTGATGCCATCTTCCACCGGCCGGTAATAATCCCGGTTAGGGGATATCCAGTGTGGTGACCGCTGAAAGACTGTGAGGTGCTCTGCTTTATCTGCGGTTTTGGGAACAAGCTGCACGGCACTGCACCCTGTTCCGATCACTGCTACACGTTTACCTTCCAATTCAACGTCATGTTCCCAACGCGCAGAGTGAAAAGCGCGACCCTTGAAGCGCTCGAGGCCATCGAAATCAGGGATCACGGGCCGGTTCAATTGACCAACTGCGCTCACTACGACATTCGCGTTGATGGTTTTCTCTTCACCAGCCTGGACATAACTAACCGTCCACAGACTGGTCGACTGATCGAAGGACATGCCTTTGACTTCGCAATTCAATTCAATCTTGTCACGTATGCCAAATTCATCGGTACAACGCTCAAAGTAGGCATACAACTCATCCCGCTTTGAAAAGTAGCCAGACCAATTTGCATTACGGGCAAATGAAAAAGAGTAGAAGTGGTTTGGAGTGTCTACGCCACAATCCGGATAAGTGTTTTCGTACCAGGTTCCACCGACCGCGTCGTTTTTCTCGAGCACAGTGTAGGAGACACCCGCTTTCTTTAGTTTCGCAGCTGTACAGATGCCAGACATGCCCGCACCCACGACGACCACGTGAAAGTTCTCCGCACTACCGGCTTGCTCGAATGTCGACAACCAGTCCAGGTCTCTATCAACGAAATTTGTTTCTTCGAGCAACATGGCGCTAAAGCTGTCATCAACAGGTTCAGCGGTGGAAAACGCCATCATGGTTTTCAGTCGATGAAGATCCGGAACATCAGGCGTAGGCACCTCGGAATCTCGTAGTTCCACGGCCAGCTCAAAAGCCGCTTGCCTGATCTCATCGGCAATCTCATCACTGAAGTTGCCACTGTCATCAGGAAACAGTTCACCCTCCGGTGTATGGATGGGCTCCGGCATATATCGCTCGGTCATCCAGCGGTCGTCTCCGGCAAATTCAGTCAGAACCATCAGAAGGGTGGGGAGATTCACATCGAGTAGTGCTGCCTTGATTTCTTCATCGGTGACAGTGATATCCATCGTATTCATTGTTCTTCTCTTCTTTTAGATTCTGTTTAGACGGGAATAGCAGTACCGGCAGCGTTATGACTCACCTTGTTTTGACTCACCGTTGGATAAAGTTCTCGAAAGAGGGATAACATACTCATGGTTGATCGCCGATCCGCATCCTCATGCAGATGCCCCGGCGGGCCTATAGTCGGCGGCAACGCAAACCCATGAGGTGTTCGGGCGTAATCATGGAACATCCATTGAACGCCGGCTTCATCCATTTCCTGGTAAAACTTCTGGCGACTCTTATCCGACACCAGATGATCGTCTTTACCGTTTTCAATCAAAACAACCGTATTCGTGTTGTACGCATTTGCACATTTCTTTAACGCCGGCCTCGTGACACCCCAGGCATCAGGGCTGTTGTCCTCTCCGGTCTGCAACAGACCGTGGAATGACACCACGCCGGCAAAGTCGAGTCCCCCGCGGACACCTTCCAGCACAGCAACACCACCAAAGCAGTAACCAATGGCAGATGCGGAAATCGTATTGTCTACAGTTTCATGGGCCAGTCCATGCATGAGCCACTCCTGAAGGAGTGCGCGAAAAAACTCGTAGTCATGATCGCAGGCAACCATGCCTTCAAAACATTTCTTCTGAAACGCGTTTGTTTTTTCAGGATTAGTGGCGTGATCTTCCGGCCAAACACGTTCCTCTGCAGGAACAATGTCGCCATACATATCAATGGCGAAGCCAACATAACCCAGTCGTGCGAGATATTCAGCGACATTGATGTCAAAAAACTTCAAACCCTGGTAGTTGTGGATGACCAGAACAAGCGGGCGTGGTCCGTCGCTCTCCGGTGGCGCAATCAGGTGGCCAAGATAGTTGTTACCGCGGAAGTTAAATCCGAGGTCATCTTTTCTCAGCTCAGGCGCCGGAGGCCACAGATCAATAGACATCGTTAGTCAGAAACAACACTTTCAATGCAGTGAACCAACTGTTCAATGGAAAAGGGTTTCTGTAAAAAGACCCAGGAATCATCTTCGGGACTATCGCCATCACCCACGCCATGGGTGTAGCCACTCATAAAAACGAACGGGACTGAAATCCCAGACTCTCTGCACTTTTCATAGAGCTCCCAGCCGCCCAGACTCGGCATCACAACGTCCGAGAGAACAAAAGTGTAAGCCTCGAACTCCTTTTGTAGAAGATCCCAGCCTTCATCACCATCCGTCGCTGTGGTGACTTCATAACCCTTCGTACGCAACATTTTTTCGGTCATGTTGCGGACCGATTCTTCATCTTCTACCAGGAGTGCATGTTTCATTTCTTCGGCCATCTCAGTACGGACAGGAAGATTCCTACTCTAGTCCCCTGTCTCTTTATCTAATTCCCCTGTCACGGAGAGACAACAGAGCATAGAATCCACCCTTTTGCTTGTCCACCTACTTGTCGACCTTTATCCAAAAATTAGCCAGCGCCTTCCAATACTCGGATTTCCGTCTACTCCTCGCCGCTATTGTGGGAGGCAGCGTCGTCACTTGGATGCGCATTCTTGGCACTTCCCAATGGATTTTGGATGAGACCGGGTCTGCCTTCCTGGTGGCCTTGATTGGTGTTATCCAGTTGGTGGTTCAGATTCCAATCACCCTCTGGGCCGGCACACTTGCGGACCACCTGGACCGGAAGCGGTTAATGACCGTATCCCACGGCATAACCGCACTCACGCTGTTGGCACTCGGTCTGCTCAATGCTGCGGGTTTGTTGAGTCCTTTTTTCGTTTATATCGGTATCGCGATCACTGCGGCAACTCACATGATGGCCAGTCCCGCAGCGTCAGCAATGATCCCCGTGATTATTCCCGAAGAAGATCTGATCCCCGCTAATTCAACCGACACCGCATTCCGAAACATGGCTGCCATCCTTGGCCCACTTCTGTTTGCCGTCATCGCCACGACGCTTGATATCACAACAGTATTCCTCACTGGCAGCGTTATCGCTCTCATCTCTTCCCTACTACCGTTTCTGGTGAAGGCGGAGGGGAAAGCGGAGAAACCGGAGGACCACGCACAAAAATCTCAACTTGAGCTCACCCTGGAGGGGTTACGCTACACCGCGAAACATCCGATTCTTCCCGGACTCTTCCTTTTGGATGCAGGCATTACGACAGCGTCCTTTTATCGCGAAATATTACCCGTCCTGGCCCTGGGCTTATTTGCCGGAGGTGCCAGTGCAACGGGCATGCTCGGTGCGGCAAATTCAACCGGCGCGATCCTTGGTTCCTTGACTGCCGTGCTGCTGGTGGGATTTAAAGCGAAAGGGATGATGGTTCTTTACGCTTCTTTCGCCTACGGTTTTTTCCTCTTTGGCTTCGGTCTTGCGAACAGCCTGTTGATCGGGATTCTCATGATCGCCCTGCTAGGCGCCGCTGATGCAGTGACCGTCACCGTAAGGCAAACGACCGTTATGCTAACCACTCCGGACCATATGAGAGGGCGGGCTTTTGCTCTGTTGGTCCTTGCAGCCCAAACGGCGAACAATGTGGGTACCATCTGGGTTGGTACCTGGGCAGGTCTGATCGGCGCGTCAAATACCATGGTCATGGGCGGTGTGATCTCGATCGTGATGACAGCACTGATCTGGTGGTTATGGAAGCCCATCAGGGAATACCGATCTGATCGCTAGGACGAATAGGCTATAATCCTCGCCTTTTCTCACACGCATCACATGACCGAATCCAAGATAGGTATTGTCGGCGGCGGCCAGCTCGCCGGACTGTTGGCACAGGAAGTTAACCGACTCGGAGGCCAACTTTTTTCCCTGGACCCTGACCCTCAATGTCCAGCGGTACTCATGGGCGCAGAACATGTCGAAGGAGATCGACATTCAGCGAAGGACATCCAAAAGCTTGCCAGTCTGGTCGATGTCATCACGATCGACCTGGAGGACGTCAACGTGGAAGCACTTGCCGATTTGTCGGCAGAGGGTTTCTCGGTTGTTCCAGATCCAAAAACCTTGCAACTGATGACCAACAAGTTACATCAGAAGGAGGTCTTTCAGGCGCACAATCTGCCTACCAGCCCATTTACACCGTACGATGGCAGCACCTCCGAAGGTCTGGACAGCCAGGGCTGGCCCGCGGTGCAAAAAGCAGCTGAAGGTGGCTACGACGGCCGAGGTGTCGCGATCATCGAAGGACCGGCAGATGCCGGAAATCGATTGCCCGCCCCAGGTTTCGTCGAAGCCTTTGTCCCTGGCGCCATCGAACTATCCGTTATGGTTGCCCGAGATGCCCTGGGCCATACCAAGACCTGGGCAACGACAGAAATGGAATTTGATGATCGCGGTAATTTGCTCGCCTACCTGATTGCGCCTGCAAGAATTCCCGAGGAGACATCAGATAAAGCGCGTGATCTGGCAACCAGAGCGATCGAAGCTTTTCATGGGGTTGGTATCTTTGGCGTAGAGTTGTTTCTCACTCAATCTGGTGAGCTGTTGATCAACGAGATCGCTCCTCGAACACACAACAGTGGGCACTACACGATTGATGCCTGCGCAACCTCTCAATTTCGTCAGCAGTACAACATTCTCACCGGCAAAGCCATGGAGGACACCCGGCAGAATTCACCGGCAGTCATGTTCAATCTCCTTGGCGATATCGATTACGAGGGCGATACCGTTGTAGAGGGCCTGGACGTGCTACTTGAAACCATCGGGGTTCACCCATACCTTTATGGCAAGCAGTCATGCTTTCCCCTCAGAAAGATGGGTCATGTCACCGTCGTTGCAGACACTGCTGAGGCAGCTCAAGCGTTGGGTGACAAAGCAAAGACCCAGATTACCATTCGCGGGGATAAGAGGATTACATCATGAGTGAAACAGCACCGGTCGTCAGCATCATCATGGGCAGCGATTCCGATTTACCCGTCATGGAACCTGCCGCCACCGTGCTTGAAAGTCTGGATGTCGCCTATGAGCTGACGATTGTCTCTGCTCATCGAACTCCGGAACGGATGTTTGAATACGCACAGGCCGCTGAGTCCCGCGGCATTCGCGTCATCATTGCTGGCGCTGGTGGCGCCGCCCACTTACCGGGCATGGTTGCTTCGCTTACGGTGCTACCTGTTATCGGTGTTCCCGTGTCGGCGACGAAACTTGAGGGTGAGGACGCACTGATGTCCATCGTTCAGATGCCTTCTGGCGTACCGGTAGCAACGGTAGCAATCGACAACGCCACCAACGCTGGGCTCCTGGCCGCCCGAATTCTGGGAACCAGCGAGGCATCACTTCGTGAGCGCCTTCATGGCTTCAAGGAATCGCTGAAGCTAAAGGTCATGGAGAAGGTGTCTGCTGTCGAACGGCAACACTAGGTCTTTTCCTGCGGGCATGAAGACTTCCCTAACCTTTGGATGAACGCAACGCCAAAAAACGGCTCATATGCGCGCATCGCGCTGACGACCTGAAACCTGCCTCAGGAAATCAACATTCTGTAAGTGCGTCTGGTGCGGGCGCCCAAATGACGCCTTCTGAAGCGCGGTAGAGCCTTATTCCTGCTCCATTGACCAGGTTTTGCTGGTCAATCTCGCGAGTTCCCACTCCGAGAGTGACTCGTCCACGTCATGATACTGCGCGCGCTTTTTCACTTCGGGTGTTTCGCTCGCAAAGTGGTTATCTGCTTGTAGTTCAAGTTGTGGCATAGACATCGGGAAAAGCCTCTAAATTAACGTTCGTTACCGCTCAGGGGGCAACGCAAGGAAATTTAGCAGTCGATGGGAAATACGCCTAAGGAATAATTAGAAAGTAATGTATTCCGGGTAGGAATCAAAGCTCACGGGACACTCCCGCCTTGTCTTCAATTTGCTGAGGGGAAGTCAGCATGATCCTTTCGATTTCTTGATCTAGGGCTCGAAGGCAACCGCTTTCAGTTTTTGTACCTGTTCCCGACTGATATCCAGCAACCCGGCAACTCGATAGAGGAACATATCCTCGTATTTATCGATACGTCCATCCGCAAGGGCAACCTTCCAGAGATCTGCCATCAGTGCGAGCTTATGACCATCAGCGTAGTGTTTGTTTACCAGCCCTGTGAAAGTTTCAAGGCCCATTGTGCCCGTGTGAGCGTCAGCGAACTCGACTAATCGATCCATTAATTCATCGTCAACACCGAACCGCTCGCGAAGAATATCGACGATGACCTCCTCTTCATCCGGATCTTCCTCAAAGTCCGACTTCGCACACGCGATTAGGAGCGCCGCTGCGGCGTAGCGCACTTCGTACAGTTGTCTTTCTCCGAGTGTATCTGCTTTTGGTACCAGATTAGTCTCAAAGAACTTTTCAACGTCCTGTTGCATAATGCCTCCCGGGTCGACCTGTGTGCCTGCTGTGGGTAACTGATTCAAATCGCAGGAAAGTGTAGCAAAAGAGATTACGCAATGGACGCAAAATCACTCAATGAGGCGCTGATCAAACAGCACCCTAAACCTGGCCAAGCGAGTCAGCAGCAAAGCAAGGAAGAGTTGCTCACACAGCTATTCACGCTGCAAACCGGTGGCGTGGACACAACAACCGTACTCGACAATCTTCGAAGCGATCAGTTGGATCCGCTCCACTTCGCTCTGATTTCATTTCTGGATATCCAGGTAACCGAAAGAGTTAACGAGGCTCAGCTACCCGAAGAAGTCGCCGGTAAGCTCCGAGGGGTTGTTGCGGCCGTTATGAGAGTCGCGATTTCCGATGGTGTGCTCGCAATGACCAAGAGCCCTATCATCTCTATTACGGAAGCTTTGCTCACCCTCACCTACGGGTGGACCGACTTGCGTGGCAAGGCGCTTGAGTCAACGGAGCAGAAACTCAATGACGCCATCCAAAGTCTGATCGTGGCGACGGGAGCCATGGAAGGTGGCAGCGCCATGATCGATGCCAGGAACAATATCCTCGATTTGCTCGAAGCGGACATTGTCAGGTTCGTTTCAAACGAAAGAGATCGAATCAAGAAGCTTGAGCAACGCCTGGCTGATTCAGTTTCCGGCTTACTGACCGCGGAACGAAGTAGACAACAGACCGTCTCCATGCTGAATGATCGCATGGTCGATAAGCTGTTACCGACGTCCATCGTTACTTTCCTCCAGGGAGTATGGTTCGACTCCCTGCAGCTAATCGCAACGAGACAAGGCACCGACAGTGACGAATGGTATCGCGCAGTTCAATTAACGGAGACCCTGATTTCGACCGTTCAACAGGAAACCGAGAACGAACCCGCGGCCGAAGCGTCGAATACACCGAATATTGACGCCATGCTAGAGCAGGTTGCACTGGATGTTGAAATCGAAAAAGTTGGTGCCGGACAAGAACCGGCCCTGCCCGATCCTGAGCCCGCCAAAACGGCTAGCGCAACCAATCAGAAACTATACCGAATCATCGAGCACCTTCCCCAGGAGCTGAGATCCTGTCTGGTAGCCATCGAGCATGACCAGAATGCTATCGCCAATGCCCTGGCAGCCATCGAAGACACGCACATTCAGGTCATGAAGGGTGATCGCCTTGAAGTTGCCACATTCTCGCTGATCGGAAACGACGCAGTGGCAGATAACGAGACAAGAGTCTCACAGTCCCTTCTCGCCCCAGTTAAAAAACTGAATCCCGGCGACTGGTTTGTGTTTCATCAGAATGACGCAAGACACATCAAGGTCACTTTAAGAGCCGACGATTCTCAGCATCTGATTTTCACAAACCGAAATGGCAGCAGCGCTTTACAGACCAGCTTTGAGGAATTCGCCTACCTGATGTCATCAGGGACAGTGAAGTCACTGCCGCAACCAGGTGAACTCTTAAAAAGCGTTCGTCGAAATCTGATGGCGTGCCTGAAAGCCAAGGCGAAGGAAGATGAAATCGCGACCGCGCGACAAGAGCGCCAGGCGGCAGAGTCTCTTGCCCAATCCATAGAAAGCACTCAATTCGTGCTCATGAGTGTGCCAAAGAAGAGTCTTGAGTCCGACGAACCAATCCAACTGCACCCAGCACGTGTGGCAGCCGCCATAAAAGCCAACCAGCGTAGCAGCAATCTGGTCTACGTTGACGAGACCAACAGCCTGAATGACCTGTCCGTGGATGATGTCATCAAGTTTGCCCTGGGTACCGCCATCGAGGTTGAAGATGACATGCCAGTCGGGATGGCTGACTTTAAGGCGGCTGTCGAACGTATGCGCAGCCATACAAAACTTGTGAGGGTGGATACTGATGATTGATGACCGCGTCGCGCCACGATTCGACTTTGATCTCACCTTTTTTGTAGAGACCGGCATCAGGGCGCATCCGAAAGACACTGGTGACATTGTCATCTGCAAATCGCGAGACTTGTCTGAGACCGGATTACAGATCATCTTGGACCAGCCCGTGCGCAAAGGTAGAATTGTCAGAGCCTGCATGGACATAAAGGACGTGCAGCCAATATATGTCATCGCCAAGGTCGTCTGGCAAAGCAAGATGGACGAAGCCTATCACCACGGGCTCCTGCTCATGGATTCACCTGATGCCGAGAACGAAGCCTGGCGCGAAACACTCAAATCACTGACTGAGTGAACATGGACTTCACAACCTTTTTCGACATCTATATGCGCCCGAAATCAAGGAGACTCCTGGATCGGGATGGTATTGAGTTTCGTTACGCGGCAGCTTCACTACTTATCGCCTGCTCCAAATCAGATATGGACGAGGATCCTAATGAACGAAAAGTGATCCGACAGATCCTGATAGAAACTTTCAACCTCTCGGAATACACCTTAAACAGACTGCTCGAATTCGCCGATACCGCCAGTGAAGCAGAATATCGCGGTGAAATTATCAATCTGATCAACGACCAGTTTACCGACAGGGACAAACGGTTCCTGCTGGAGAAGCTTTGGGTCGTCGCCTACGCGGATGGTCATATCGAGAGTCAGGAACGAGCGTTTATCGATCAAATTGCCGACGGCATCACTATGACTGCTGAAGATGTCGAAACCGCTCATGTGCTGGCCCAACATCAACTCCAGGAAGTCTGACATGTTGTTCGATCCAAATAACAAGAACCTGCCGTTCAATCCCTTTAAGGCATTGGTGGCACCAAGACCCATTGGTTGGCTTACCACGATTTCAGACAGCGGCGTCATCAACCTGGCGCCATACAGCTATTTTCAGGCGGTGGCAGATAACCCCGATATCGTCATGTTCAGCGCCGCACCACAGTTGCAGGTGAACGAGGAAGGTATGCAGTTCCTGGATACTGGCAAAGACTCACAAACCAACGCCGAAACCAGTGGAGAGTTCGTCTGCAACATGGTCAGCATGGATCTCGTGAACGAAATGAACGAAAGTTCCGCCCACCACCCGGCGGATGTCAGCGAAGCTGAGTTGATCGGCATTGAGATGGCGGAGTCCACTCACGTTAAACCTCCGCGAGTTGCTGCAGCACCTGCTGCGATTGAATGTGTTGTTGTTGATACCTACACGGTGCAGCACCGAGGCGGCAAACATCGATACACCATGACCTTTGGTGAGGTCCTGGGCATACACATCAAAGATGAATTTGTTCACAACGGCCGGGTGGATACCGCGGCGATGGCGCTTGTCACCCGAATGGGTTACGACGAGTACGCGGTGCTCGAAAAAGCGTTCAGCCTCAGCAGACCGGACAACGATCCACTGCTTAGCGGGATGCTTAAGTCGCGCTAGCTTGCGCCAATCAGCAGGTCTGAGCGCCCGATGTAGATCAGCGTAATGGCAACGGTATCTATCAAACCGTGTGCCACGATAAGCGGCCAGAGACTTCTGCCCGAACGCACGAACACAATACCGAACACCAGAGCCAACACGAAGATGTTAATCACACCCATCCAACCCTGGTAAAGGTGGGCCAGCGAGAAGATCAATGCCTGCAAGATCACCGCAATCCAGGTGTTGGATAGTGTCTCCATTCGATAAAGCAGGTAACCTCGGACAAGGAGCTCTTCACCGACGGCCGCGCTACCCCATGCGACAGGAAACAGAAACAGGAGATAATAGGTAAGGTCACCTTCAATCAAGGAAACCAACGCTGATACGTTTGTGGGTGGCACACCCAACTGTTTGAGCAACGGGGTAACAACGATGTTACTCAACACGAGCGCGGAGACAATGGCACCGATCGTCCAGCCAATCGTTTCTTTCCAGGGCAGCCTCTGGAACAGGTTAAGCTGACGCCAACGTTCGCCGCGAAGCCGGAGAAACGCCGACGCCACCGCAAGCGGAATACAAACAGCAAATACCGGCCCCAGAACCACGATACCCGTCAGCGCGCCTGCAACGGCGCCAACAGGAATCAAGAGCGCGATGAACAGGCATTCCAGCCAGCCAAGTGTCTTCATTTGAAAGGCGGTCCACCAATCCAGCAAACCAGTGAATAGCGTTTACCGGAAATGAGAGGACGAACCCGGTGATATTCGAACGCGGGAAAAACAACCGCACTACCCTGCCTGCGCAAATCCTGCCGCCAGGCATCGGCAACTTCCTGTTCGCAACTCAGACCGAACAGCTCGAGATCAGCGCCCTCATAATCATGCGCATCCGACAACTGAACAACCACCGACAGCTTACGCACCGCCAGTTCACCTTCCAGACCATCCTGATGCCAGTCATAAAAGTCGCCGACACGGTCATAGCAGGTAAACTGAGCGTCCTCGGTGAATCCCTGCAAATCATACTGATAGGTTTTGTTGGCTCGATGAATGATCTCGGACAGCTTGTCAAAAACCCAAAGATTGTCGTCGGACGGCGATATCCAGGCGACACCCGCCTTACGTAAGAGATGATCTTTACGCTTCTCAACGTCACTGCTTGCGCCCCCCGAGACGAGCCCTTCATCTACAGGCTGGTCAAGCCCGAGCTTAATTATGCGCTCACACTGCCTGCGCCCAAACACTCTGGGAAAGTAGAGCGGACACTCATACCTTCGGCTCAAGGTTGAAGGAAAAGCCTGCAGGCTTATGGGCCTCAGATCACCGATGGTGCAAACTCCAAATAGAAACTCGCGCAGACACTGTCGAAGTTTACCTGATCAGACGTATCTTTTTTTACGACACACTTATGGTGATCGGACAGATGACTTGTTCTCCTTGCCTCTCTAGAATGAAGACTTCCCTACTCCTGAAACGAGCCCGGCAGTGGACTTCGAGCAGTTTTTCAACATTTACATCAAACCACGTTCCAGCGGCCAGTTAAATCGAGACGGTATTGAGTTTCGTTACACAGCAGCGTCTATCCTGATCGCTTGTTCAAAAGCAGACTTGGACGAACACCCTGAAGAGCTGAAGATGATACGCCAGATTCTCGCTGACACATTCGGTGTGCCTGATGGTGTCTCTGATCGGCTGCTGGAAGTTGGGGAAACAGCCAGCGATGATGAGTACCTGAAACAGATCACCACGTTCGTGAACAATCAGTTCAGTCACGAAGATAAACAGTTCCTTCTGGAAAAGCTTTGGATGGTTGCCCTGGCAGACAACAAGATCGATAAACTTGAAGAAGATTTCATCCGCCAGGTCGCCGAGAAAATCAACCTGGGTAGTATGGATATCATTTCCGCACGCAGTGCCGCAGAAAATCAGTTCCGCTAGAACTCAACGTCTTTGCACGCTCTGCTCCTGATCGTCATCACCGGCTTTGCCGCTGGTGCCGCGCATGTCTGTCTGGGCCTCGATCATCTCGCCGCCCTGATGCCTTTGTCTCAAGGCAAATCCAGATGGCGAGCTCTAAGCCCGGGTGTTCGATGGGGTCTCGGACACGGCCATGCAGAAGAAACAGGGCCCGCTCGCATAACTGTCTCAAACCTCTATATCGTCATTGGCGGTTTCTGGCTTGCCAACCAGGTCATTCCTCTTTACTCGCTACCTGTCTCTCACCATTAATGTCGTACTGGTTATACCAGGACATCAGATACAACATGGTTCGCATCGCATTAGAGGGATGGGTGGAAGTGCCATGATACTGATCGTTGAACCGCATCAGTTTTGCCGGAACGCCCGCGGCCTTGAGCGCCGCATAGTACTCTTCTGACTGGGCCATCGGCGTTCGCAGATCCTGCTCCCCGGTCATCACGATGGTCGGCGTTTTTACATTGCCAATGTACATGATCGGAGAATGATGCAACCAATCCGATGGATCTTCCCAGAACGGCTTCTGGAAAAACGACTGGGTGAAATTCGGGATATCCGTCTGGCCGAACATGCTCATCCAGTTGGTTACCGGGCATCGGACGGACGCGGCTGAGAATCGATCCGTGTGACCAATCACCCAGCTGGTCAACACACCTCCACCACTGCAGCCGCCAACATACATACGAGATTCATCAATAATTCCTTGATCCACCACCGCGTCTACCGCAGCCATCAGATCGAGATAATCAACACTGGGATACGCTCGATCGATCGCCTGGGAGAAGGTCTCGCCATAACCAGTAGACCCCCTCGGATTTGTATACAGCACAACAAATCCGTTAGCAGCGTACACCTGATAGAAGAAGTTGAACTGACCCCGATACATGGCAAAAGGTCCACCATGAATTTCCATGATCATCGGGTAACTCTTTTCACTGTCATAGTCCGGCGGGTACACCACCCAGCCGTGCGCCTCGTTTCCGTCATCAGCCTCAAACCAGATGCTTTCCTGTCTACCCAATATCTTTCCACCGAGCAGATCTGCATTCACGTCCGTGAGGCGCACTTCACCGCCACGTCCCTTGAGTGAAATTGTGACGACATCACCTGGGGCAGTAAAACCGGCCGCGACGGCAGCGATCGTTGAGCCATCGCTGGTGATGGAGCTCATACTGACTACACGGTCTTCTTCTGTAACTGCGGTGACTTTGCCGCCCATCGTGATGCGATAAATCCGGATATAACCCGTGTCCTGTGCCGTGATCACAAGGTCATCACCTGACCACTGTTTGTTACCAACCACGGGCCGATCAAACTCATCGGCCAACCGTCTCGCATCAGAGCCATCGGCTTTCATCACAAACAGGTGACTCAGTTCATAGGTCACCTTGCTGGGAACATGCCCCTCATAAACAACGCGCTTTCCATCTGAGCTCACCAGAGGCTCGGTCCAATACCCTGCTTGCTGGGTCAGCTGTGAAACCGTGTTGCCGTCGACAGAAACCTGATAGATATGGGACTGACGATAGGCGGTCGGCCCGCGCTCATCACGGTAGCCATCCACGAGGATCGCAGAGCCATCTGGCAGCCAGGAAATTCCTGCGCCATTGAACAGACCATCGGGACTACGTCTGGCACCAACATTCCAACTGCCTGAAGTGAGTTGTTTCGCAGTACCACTGGTCGCCGGAACAACAAACAGATGAGAGTAGCCTGGCACCATGTAGCCGACTCGATCCTGCCGGTAATGCAGGTCATCAAGAATCATCGGGGGTTTCGTCCATTTGGCGTTCTCGGGCTTCGGCGGCAGATCGATCTTCCACTTGTCGGCCTCTGATACGACCGCGACAAAGGCGATCTGGCTGCCATCAGGAGACCAGGTTGGCGATTTGGGTTCTACTTCCCCGCGAGTGACCTGAGACGTTGCGCCATCACTCATCCAGCGCACGAAGATCTGAGATTTATCGTTGGCTCCTTTCGCCATATAGAGAATCCGATCTCCGCTGGGCGACCATCTAGCATGACTGCCTTTGACCAGGAATCTTTGCCGGGAACCATCTTCATCCATGATCCACAACGCTGAAGACCAGCGATCGATCTTCTGATCAACCCAACGCCTGGTGTAAATCACCTGACTACCGTCCGGAGAAATCTGCGCATCACGAACCTGTTCGTAGTCCAGATAATCCGACACCTGCAGAGTCTCGTTCGCCATAGCGCGGGTTGAAGACAGCAGAATCAGCAATCCAATCCAGACCAACCTTCTTGTTGTATTCATAAAAGACTTCCTAATTGACTTCCCTGGCTTTGATTCGGCACGCCAGCCGAGGACCCATGATAACGCAGCTACCCTTGAAATATGTTTGCCTAGTTTCGAGACGTATGACGCATCTTGGTGCTCTGCTCGCAAATCCAACAGGGAGAGGACCGATACAAACATGAGCAAAAATTGATCTACATGACATTTTGCGCCAGGACATCAATGTTTCAGATCCAACACCGTATGAAACAGATAGCCAGTGGGCATTATTCGAACGTCTGCGGGAAAAGGCACGGGATCCAGCGCAAGGCGATTATCCCCAAGATCTGAAAGGACTAGAACCGCTCACTGGTGAACGCATCGGCAAAGTCATGGATGGATTGCCCATTGGCAAGCCGTTCAATTAGATGAATCGCCTTCCCATTGGCCTGACCGCACAAATGCTCGCGACCCTGTTTGAATGCCCATCCGAAGACCGACGCAAACCTTGCGTGCCGACGGCATCCACGTCGTCAATCGTCTCCTGATGTCATTGCACACAACATTTCCTTTCTCCGAAATCGAGCGACAGTCTCAGGAACTCGAAGATTCGAATTCGTAAGGCGCCAATGTATCCTGGGCTTCCAATCGAATTTTGTGCCACCTGCCACCACCATAGTAGGCAAGGCTGCCTGGCTCGGCGTTGCCATCACCATTGTAGTAAGACAGACAGTCCCTGAGCGGCGCCGTCGCAATGTCGGCACTTCGGCAGTGCTCTGTGTATCGGTCTTCTGGCTCCTGCTTGATATCAACAATATCAGTGCCCGAATCCCTCATCGTGGATAGCAGCCAGGCAATGTAATCAGCATGGGCATCAATGGCGTCCGTAAAGTTAAAGCTACCACCACCGCCCTGGGGGCCGGTCACAATAAACAAGTTGGGAAAGCCTTTGCTGTGAACACCAAGAAAGGTTTTTGTGCCATCTCGCTGCCACTTGCCATTCAACGTCTCATCGCCTCGACCTTCAATCATGTTGAAGGTCGAAGTGGCCATCCATTGGAAGCCAGTCGCATAAATAAGGACATCCAGTGGGTATTCGACGCCATCATGAACAACACCACGCTCGCTGATCTCCTGAACACCTGCCGGCGCCGTGTCAACCAGGGTGACATGTGGTTTGTTAAAGGTCGGTAAATACTCATCATGAAAAGTTGGCCGCTTACAGCCATAGGGATAGAACGGTTTAAGTGCCTCCGCCGTTTTGGGATCTTCGACAATGGCATCGACGCGCGCCCGAATCTGTTCCATGATCCGAAAGTTAGATTCCAGCGTCTTCTGAATCATCTCTTCCGGTGTTAACGGCCGCTCATGCTGCTTGCGCTCTTTGAAGTCCGCAACCTTGCCGGAGAGATAGTCATCATTCGCCTTGATCGCCGAACGGCCCGCAGAGATCTTGGAGAATCTCGCCCGTCTCGCTCTAGCCCAGCCCGGCTCCTGCCTCCAGGCTTCCATTTCTTCTTGTGTGGTTTCCCGCTGATCGCGCACATCCACGGAAGAAGGGGTTCGCTGAAAAACGTATAGCTCACCAACAATCTTGGCCAGTTCCGGAATCGCCTGAACTGCGGTTGCTCCGGTCCCGATAATGCCGACCCGCTTACCGGCGAGGTCGACATGATAATTCCAGCGAGAGGTATGGAAAGCTTCACCCTGAAATTTCTCCATCCCATTAATTCGCGCTAACTTTGGTGTCGTCAGGATGCCATTGGCGAGGACCACATAACGAGCTTTCATGCTATCGCCGCGGTTCGTGAATACCGTCCAGCGACTTGTCTCCTCATCCCAAACGGTTTTCTCTACGGTCGTGTGAAAAAGACAATGGTCATAGAAGCCAAACTTTTCAGCCATATTCTGGCAGTACTCCAGAATCTCAAAGCCTGAGGCAAACTTCATGGAGGGAATGTAGCCCATCTCTTCCAGCAGCGGCAGGTAACTGTAGGCTTCGACATCACATGCGATGCCCGGATAACGATTCCAGTACCAGGTGCCGCCGACGTCACCGCCCTTCTCGCAGAATCGGACATCTTTAAATCCCGCTTCACTCAATTTATGCCAGAGCAATAACCCCGCGAAACCAGCGCCGACAACGAGAATCTCACATTCATCGTCGAGCGGCTCCCGTTGGATCGGATCCTCGGAATACACATCGTCCAGGTAGCGGGCAAACTCCCCTTCCATCGTCATATAGTCAGCCGCCCCACGGCGCGCTTCTTTATAATCGCGATATCGAGCTTGCTCTTCCGCGTTGAAGACCGCACCCGCTGGCGGTTCCGGCAAAGCCTTAAGCGCTTCGTCTTCGATAACGGCATATCCGCCGCCAGTAATTTTTTCCGTCGACTTAGCGGCACGGGTGTTGAAGATCTTAAGTCCCGATTCGGGATCTACACTGACAGACATGCTTCTCTCGGACGTTTTCTTTCAATTATGCCTAGAGTGTCATCATCAGGAAACCGGTGAGCGCGGCATTGTTTGGTGCAAGTGAGGGGTTCACCACAGACTTCATCTCAAGGATGGCATCTCGGTAGCCGGAATAGAATTCCCAGCTTGGCCTGGGTTTGTAGGTAAGGTCGAGCTCCAGCTTCTGGACAACCGCTTTAGCGGTGGTCGGTTTCACAAACACTTCTTTCTGCGGCCGGTAATAAACTAGACCGATGGTCATCAGGCTCCACTTCGCCATCTTGCGCCAGGCTAGAATCTCAACCACCTCCTCGAAACCTTTCTTCTGATTGCCATGGAAAAGCTTTTTGTAACTTTCAACCAGCACTTCCCGATCCTCGGAGTTCAGATCTTTCACCATGTCTCGAAATTTGGGTTTCTCAAACAAGCTGACCATAGAAGATCGTGAAACCAGCTTGACCAGACTGTCCAGAAACTCATTGGGCTCATCAAAAGACTTCTTGGCAAAAACCGCCTTCGCGAAGTTCGTGGCTCGCGACATATTGTGCTTTTTACCGACGGATTCGAGCGCCGGGTCTGCAAATCCACCCGGGTAACTTTGCAAAAAATGGGCTTCGGCAATTCGGAGTTTTTCTCTATTCACAGGCTACCCCTATCAATGTTGACTCGCTGATGGCTCTTTATTCGCTGATGGCTCTTTACTCGCTGATGGCTCTTTACTCGCTGATGGCTCTTTACTCGCTGATGGCTCTTTACTCGCTGATGGCTCTTTACTCGCTGATGGCTCTTTACTCGCTGATGGCTCTTGAAAGATTCGTCAGGAATCCGCCAGGGGCGTTCAGCAGACTTTGCACCGTCACCTCTTCATCAGCTTCGACTGTCAGGAACCACTTGCCGCTGCCATCACCCAGCGAGCCCACCACACCGGTCGCACCGGATTCCAGTTCCGCGGCAGTCAAGGTCAACGCCTCGCCCGCACCAAGGTTGAACGACAAACCGCCTCCGGGCGCTGCGGCACCATTGTCATCAAATCCATTAACACTGACGGCTGCTGTGTTGTTCGATGCATTGACAAACCTGAGAGAGCTCGCCTGATTTTGGTTCGAACCGGGGTTAACGATATAAAGAGCGCTGTTGTTCCCGGATTGAGGCGCGACTCGGCTCAGATTGGTGAGGAAACCGTCCGGCGTCCTGACGAGGCTCATGACTCGTATCTCCTGATCCGCAGCAACCGTTAGCTGCCAACGCCCGGAGCCTTGACCCAGAGATCCACTCAGGCCTTTATTGGCATTTCCGTCTTCAAGATCTGAAGACAGCATCTGCTTAGCGGCTTTGCCCGCCAGCGTAAAGGTCACATCGCCATTGGGTGCAATATTGCCGTCATCGTCAACACCGCTGATGGTCACATTCGCGGTCAAGGCTGAAGTGTTCACCACTCGGATAAAGGTGGACTTCGTGGACTCTTTGCCAGGGTTTGCAAAGTAAATCACTGAATCTCCGTTGCCGTTCTCAGGCACCACCGCGCTCAGGTTGGTCAGAAACCCGTCGGCAGTTCTAATCAGACTCAGCACCTCGAGATCCAGGCTTGATGAAATGTTGAGTTGCCATTTACCCGAACCATCACCCAGAGCGCCGCTCAAGCCTTTGCTGACGTTACCATTTTCAAGATCCTGTGCAGTCACCTGCTTCGATTCGTTCGCCCCCAGACTGAATGTCACCGTGCCGATGGAAGCATCTCCATGATCATCGATACCGGTCACCGTCACGGAACCTGTCGACGCAGACTGGTTTGAAATTCGAATGAATGTTTGCTGACTGGTGTTGCTCGCCGGGTTCGCAAAATAGACCCGGTTGTCACCGCTCTCAACAGGAACAACATCACTCAATCCGGTCAAAAATCCGTCGGGTGTCCTGATCAGACTCATGACTTCAATCGAATTACTGGAGCGCACAACCAGCTGCCACTTACCGGAAAGGTCACATAGCGAGCTGGATAGCCCCTTATTCTGGTTGCCGGATTCCAGATCCTGGGCGGTAATCTGCTTGGATGATTGCGCGGCCATCTGAAAACTTACGGGGCTACGTCTGCTCGATACACCGGCGTCATCAATCCCGTAGATCTCCACATCCGTTGCCGACGCATTGTGATTCACAAACCTCAGGAAGGTCTGTTGATTACTGTTTGATCCCGGGTTCGCAAATACGATCCGTTTTTCATTCATGAAATTCGAATCAGAAGCATTAGGTGCAACCGTATCAGGGTCATCGCAGACATCAGCCGCATCAGACACCTGTGGATCCGTACCGCCCTGGAACTCTTCAAGGTTGGTTAAACCATCACCGTCAGGATCTTCGGACGCATCATCCACCAGACTGTTTAAACCATTAGCAAGCTCAAAGGTATCCGGCATCCCGTCATTGTCGTCGTCGGTATCTGCATTGTTACCCGTACCATCCAAATCTGTATCAATCTGTTCCGTTGGATCGTTCGGAAATGCGTCTGCAGAATCCGGTGTGCCATCAGAATCCGAATCCAATTCATTGGTGTAACGCGCAACCTGAAACCGAACGGCATTCAGACTTCTTGCTGCATCGGCTGGCCGGTTCTGGTCGATAGCCACCCCGCAAGCAGCGCCAGCCTCACACAGTGTCACTTCCGGATTAGAGAAATAGGCTGACTCGGAAAAAATGTTGAATTCGCTGGCATAGGCCATGATGGTGGAAAAACTGTTATTCACGCCGTGCCCTCTGGACCAGACAAATGTGCCTGATTCGTTCTGCACAAATGAGTGACCGAGACCCAGGTTGTGACCAATCTCATGAATCATCGTCAAATCACCACAGGTCGATTCAATAATGCTGGTTGACACGTGCTCTCTTCGGGACATCAGGCCCTGCGTCGGAAACCCGCCAAGAGACGCCAGACCGCATAGGTTACCGCCGTCGTCAGTGCGTAAGATGGCGACCAGATCAGAGCCAGTGGTCGAGCGAATGCTCGCCAGGTCAGAAAAAACCCCGGTACCGCCCTCAGCTGCTCCCAACAAATCGCTCAGCGAATCACGCTCGCTAAAGTCGATCTGACGATAGTCGGTGATCCTGAGTTCTATATCGACATTACTGTCAGCGAGCGACCGGTTTGATACCGCAAACAACTGGTCGATTCGCGCTGTCGGATCACCACTATAGGTATCAACGACGCCCTGGTTATAAACCACCAGTACATCAATCGCAGAAGAACCAGGCGTGTCCGAGGGTGATGAAACATCGGTGCCTTCCAATCGTTCGTTGTCATCAGCAACACCATCGCCATCAGTATCGGTCAAGTAGTCCGCGTTGGATTCTGAAAACGACAAGGTGTCATAGGACACGCCATCGGGCTCGTCGACGGTATGAACGATCAGAACGAAACCACCGCCAAGCACCATCACATGGGTATAGTCGAATCCTTCTGAGGGTGAGGCGTAGTCTAGCACCGCAACATCCGGAGCAGTTTTGCTGAGTGCCGGCACTGAGGTCACCCCGTCATAGGTGGCCAATGTCTGAAAGGATCCTTCAAACCTTGGCGTTTCCGTGGCAACAATTCTGACTTCAACATCCTCGTCCGAGTTTGTGCCATTACCCAGACCGGGCCAGTGCAACGTGACCGAGGCGTCGTTAACAGAGATGGTGGGATCTGCGACAAAATAAAGCTCTGTACCCGAAGCCTCGGTGCGAAGGTTACTGCCAAACGTGACGCGCCCGCTGGTTCTTGCTTCATCGACGATAAAAAGATCTTCGAGAAGTAATAGTGTGACGTAGTAGTCGCCACCTGATACCGGAAACAGTCTGGCTTGATGCTCGCTGATATCCAGCTGACTCGTGCCGGCGAGCGAAGCGGTCAAATAAAAATCTGTCAGAAAGGTAGGATCTGTCGCATCGCGGTAGTTCTGCTCCGTATGCGCATAGGCTCTGACAACTAACTCACCGCTGGCACCGACACTCCGGTTAGTAACACCAAAGTCACTCAGAACAGATCCTGAAGACACGGATTCCACCACACAGGGACAAACAAGCTCCAGACTTGGACCGAGGCCACTGTCTTCAGCAAGCGCGGAACCCGTCAGAAGCAGGAGACAAAATCCAAACAGCAAGAATTTATTCGAAATTTCGTTTCTCTCCGACATGCTCGGATTCCCTGCGTCTTGGGATGACAAAGTCCGGCTTAGAAAAGTCGCGACTCTTGTTGATGGTGCTCTGTGCAATGAGTTCTCCCTCACCGTCTGTAAGTTCGAACTGATAACGATCGCGACTCGTCTGAATGCTACCGAATGTCTGATGGCGACCAACAGTGACCACAAACGAGTAAGATCGACCGCCATCCAGGATGGTCCCTTCTAGAACTTCATTTCCGGCTTTCGAAACTTTTGTTCTCTCAACGCTACCCGCCAGGATCCGTTCTTCCTGAGGGATATACAGCGAAAACGTTTCACCAACATTAATCCCGGCAAGATCCATCATTGACAAAGGTGCTGTCTCGAGTTTTTCCGGTAAGCGCTTTTCTTCGTTCGGTGTCATAACTGGCGCTGAATCTGCGAACGAAAATTCAGGCTCAGAAGGCGCGAGTTCGATACCCATCACCGCCAGTATGATGACGACAACTAACGCACCTGCCAGTAACGACCTACTGTCCACGAGCACCTGATTTCAAGTAAGGGACGACCATACTGCAAGGCGACTCCTGAACTTGCAAGACCGTTTGGTAGGACAGATAGGGGCCGGTTTGTAAGCAACATCAGACATTCATTCACAATCTGTTACAAGATTTTCACCGATACAGTCTGCTGGCTCGTTGAGCGTCAACACCACCTTGGTTATTCTCAATTTTTCTACTGGCATAAAAACGATTTGAACGACAACACGATTAACCTCCATACAGAACCCACCTCGGTTCTGATCGTTGAAGACCTGGAAGATACGCTGGCGTGGCTGGGGGATGTTGTCTCCGAAACATTCCCCGCAGCGAATCTGAGACTGGCACGCACACTGAAGGATGCGCTGCCGTTATTAAAGACCAACAATTTTGGCCTGATCATGGTAGACCTGGGGTTACCAGATGGATCAGGCCTGGAGCTGATCAGGCAAATCCGCGAACGCTCATTAGATACTTATATCGTCGTTGCCACCATTTACGATGACGATGAAAATCTGGTGAACGCTTTAAGGCAGGGCGCCAACGGCTACCTATTCAAAGATGACCATCGAGATCGCCTTATCGAACACCTTAAAGGCATTTCCAACGGCCGGGCACCTATCTCAGATCGCGCATTGAATCGAATCATCGGACAGATCAACAAACCCTCGGAGGATCTGATACCCCTGACAAGCCGAGAAGAAGAAGTACTGCAGCTGGTCGCGAAAGGCTACAACGTATCGGAGTCTGCTGAGATGCTGGGTCTATCCTCAAACACCGTTAAGAGTTATCTGAAAGCGGTCTACGGAAAGTTGAGAATATCCTCACGTTCCGAAGCAACTGCAGAGGCCATTAAACGTCGATTGATCGAAGTTTAGTCCTGGGAAACCAGCAACCGATCCGCGGGTAACAACACCCTGACTCTTACCCGGTCAACGGCAAGAGAGCGCTGAATCTCAGCGCCTAACTCTTCGGCTCTCGCCGCAAGGTTTCGGGTACCGATGCCCTCTTCCCAGGTCGCCGGGTCGCTTACCTCACCATCATTTTCTACCTGAGCAACAAGATTGC
Organism: Pseudomonadales bacterium; assembly: GCA_017642855.1. GTDB lineage: Bacteria > Pseudomonadota > Gammaproteobacteria > Pseudomonadales > Azotimanducaceae > UBA9659. Next base: position 675,422 of record JAEPOO010000002.1, on the reverse strand, counting down.
CCTGCAGTGCAGACAAACTGATGGCAATCTCTTTTGCCCCTGCGTGTTTAATTGCATTGGTCACACACTCTCGCAGAATCTGGCCGAGGTTGAACCTGTCTCTTCCAGAAAGTGCCGCCTCCAGTGTCGCCAATTCGCGATCCACGAGCCAATCAAGATTTGCCCCAGCACTCTCGACGAGGCCTCGCAATTGAGGCTGCCATTCGTCGATCGCATGTCCGATCAATGTCGAATCTGAATCAACCGCCGCGAGAATCTCTCTTAACTCAACCATCGCCTGCCGCGATTCTGCTGCAACGCGATCATCCTCGGCTGAATGCATGATGGTCAGCAACCGACCACCAAGACTGTCATGAATGTCTTTCCGCAAACGCGTTCTTTCCGCCTCGGTCGCTTCACTCGCAATTGCCTCCCTGGAAAGATTCATCTCAAACAGGCCTTTAAGGGTTTCAACCAAGGTCACATCAAGCGATGAAAACAGTCGGGTACCTTCGTCCGCGTATGTCAGATGATAGCTGGCACCACCTTCTATGGCAGGCACCACAAACCCAATGCCTTGCTTCACCACGGTTGGTTTGACCACGCTGATAGATTCTCGCGTCACTTCCAAGGGCCTAAATATTTCCATCACCTCGTCTTGCCAGATCCTGGCAACGTCTTTCTCTGCCGAATCAGACATGCGAGCCACGATTTGCGGCAGATGCTGCTGAAAGTTACGGGAAGCACGATTGAAGATATATCGAGTACCCGCCGCACGAAGTGGCAAGGCAACCGTCACAAAGGAAAGCACAATCATCCCTAAAGCGGTGATATTCGAAAGGCCGAACCATGTTGCAATACCGAGATTAAGACTGATCACAATCAACCCACCTACCATCCAGATCATGGTTTTGACCCAATACTGCTGAAGATCAAACAATGGATAACGCGCGACGCCTACGGCAAGCCCTACATAGATCGTCAGAAACGCAAGAAACGCCAGTCCCTGTGAGATTGTGGTGCCCTCTCCTAACAAAGGAGGGACAAAAATCACCGCAATAAAAAAGAAACTGCCTGACAGCGTCACAGCAACAAACCACAACAGAGATTGGCGAACTAAAGGGTCACGGCTTGAGCCACGCCATTGCAGGCACAACGCTGCGGCCGCAAGCAGAAGGGTAACAATTGCTGGCATTCGGCGAGTGATGTCCAGCGAATCGACGATTAGACAATAGTCAATGACGAAGATTAAAGCCATTAACAAATACCACATCACAGACACAGGAAACTTTGTGAGCGGTTTCGGATAGTTCAACATCATGCAGAAAAAACCGCAGCAGAAGATACAAACGCCTAGGAAATTCAGATGAGAGAGCACGTCAAAAGCTGGACCATCAATCGCCAGCGGTCGACTGCTGTACAACGAGGCAGCCATGGATGAAATCGCAAGCCCCACGCCCGTCACCGCAAAGTGACGTGCCGCGATATTGGTCCGCTGAAAAGTCCAAACCGCCAGACCGACCAATGCACCCACGTTAGCAACGAACAATTGGATCCAGAAAATGAGTTGACCTGGGAGACGTTCCACATGATAGGTCAGGGGCACGATGCCGTTTGTCGTTACCACTTCCCCATCTTCCGCATTCAGAATCTCATAGATCAAAGACTGCCGATCAAAGAATGTCATCATCTCGCTCTGAAGCGGGAGAACGTCCGGTTCTTCAATGAGATCGCGGGGTTTTAGATCAATGCTGAGCTCCCCTGCCCTCAACGCCAGTACACGATCACCATGGGATTCGAGATACACATGACTACCTTCCGAATAAAACGCCTGGTCAGGGTGAGGCAGCTTCGCCAGAAACTGCAAAGCCGCGAGGTCCAAGAACAACAGCAGTGCCACCACGGCACCAATCATTGGCACAGGAGCTAACATGAAGTACCCGTAAAAGTAGAAAAACTGATACAGGTACTATAGCCAAATTTAATCAGTAGGGTTTCTTGTTAACGAACCCTGTAAATCCTCTCTGCATATCGCCAAGCGCTTTGATGCGACCGTAAGCATCAAGATAAGGCTGGGTGTCCGCACCAGCTTTCATCAGAGCAGCTACTTTGTCGTCACCAGCAGGCGCTGCCGCTGCCGGAACTGCCTCGGCCAGGGACTGATCGTATCCTGCCGTTGCAAGATTCGCCTGTGCAACGCCACTTTGAAGCGCCACGTTCGCAGCAACTGCCGGACTGATGCTGCCAAGCGCCGCAAGGCTGGTCAAAGATCCGAATCCACCAAAGAGAGCATCTGCGGACTGAGTGGGCGCCTGATATGGATTGGCCATTCCCGCCGCACGATATTGCGCTGCCATGACTTGACGATGGGCCTCAACCTTCGCTTCCGTTGTGGTCCAGCCAGAGCCTGCCCATACATCCCCCGAGTCGGGTGTCAGGTTGTCTACTTTTGTTGCTACCGATTGAGCTTCGGTAGCCAGGCCCAACAGATTGTCGAGGTTTAGCCCGGCACCTGTTGTTTCTTGTGTGAGCGCCTGATTGTATGCCGCAATATTGTTGTCCATATAGATCACCGCGTGATCCAGCATCTCACTGACATTAGCGACTCCGGTTGTGATTTCCTTATGCCGCTTTTTTGCATCCTTGGTTTTCATATCGCCATTTTCAACAGCGGTTTTTAGCTCCGTGTACGCAGCTGCGTAACATTCCTGAGAGGCCATAGAAAAGTCAGCCACCTTCTGCATATCGTCGGCTTCGGTGCCCATGCGCTCACCATAAGCCGCATAACGATCGCTGGCGTTCGGGAAACTGGCACTCATGCCCTCAGTAAAGGCAGCGACATCAGAGATAGTTTCGCTGTACTGCGCAACCGTCGAAGCGGTTGAAGCCATGCTGCCCAGCCCACCACCAAATCCGCCAAAACGGCCAGCGATGCCTGCGACCGTGCTAATCGTTTTAGCGGTCTTCTCAACATCCATCGAGGGTTTCGGCACCATCTTTCGCATTTCTGAATAGTCCGAGTAACAGCTTTTGTAGTACCTGGGTTTGAGTTTCTTCGCGTCGGTCTTCAGGGGTGCCAGGAAAAGTGCAAGTCCCACCATACCAGCGATAATCAGCGCGTTTGTTTTCATTGTTGTTCCTCCGGATTCGACATAAGCAATTATCCGCCCGTCGGATGACCGCCAGATACCCCCAGACGGGTGGAGGCGACTCAGAGGAAAGTTTCCATAATCGGCGCTCTTTCAAACTGACACTGGATCAGATTCATGACGTTATTCCGACGACTTTTTATCATCGCCATCCTCTGCGTGTTCGCAGCAGGATGTTCAGACAGTTCCTCTCCAAACAGTGTTTTCGAGGAACCAGCGGTCGTTCCAGATACCTCAGGCGACAGCGGCGGTGACGAGCCGGAGACTCCTGTCGATGAAAGCGAATCAGAGGAGGAAGCGCCCGCTGAGGAGCCCATGGCCACCATTCTTGTCACGCCCAGCCTTGGTCTCATCAACGGTGCTGAAGTTTCGGTCACCCGAGCTGACGGCACAGCCATTGAAGGTGCGGTTGGCACCCTGGATACCACCGGTACGGTAAGCATTTCTCACGATGGCAGCTATGACGGCCCTATCCTGGTCACCATCACCGGTACCGAAGCCGCTACTTACTTTGATGAGGCAGCAGGCGCCAACCTGCCAATGGGTTCAGATGTCACGATTCGCGCATTTGCGCCTTCACCCCTGACGGAAATAGGCGTCACGATTCTCACTGAACTCGCAGCCCAGGTGATGGACGACGTCGAAGGGACAATCAGTGCCGACACCGTCAACTCTGTAAATAATGCGGTCAGAGAAGCGCTCGCGCCTGACTTGCCGGATATTCTTATACCGCCCGCGATCGTCAGTGAAGAAAATCTGACGGCACAATCACTCACCACAATCGATGCGGATACCTACGCACTCAGGCTGGCCGCTCTGGCGAACATCGCGGCCGGTGATGAGGCGCCAGCTGTTTCTATCCTGCAACAGCTGGCTGCTGATTTAGAAGATGGCGACATTGACGGTGAAGGTGTGGTGGGTCCATTAAGTGATCTGGACTATACCGCTGAGACTTTCGAATCATTGTTTGCGAACGCACTTAATCTTGCCGCCTCTACCCTTGCAGATGCAGATCTGGTAGCCGCCGCGGGTTCTCTCTCCGTATCTCTGGACGCCAACGTACTTGAAGAAGTCATTGCCGCAGGGGTGGGTCTGGCGCAGGCGGTTGTCGATCTGATCAATCCTCCAGCTGACGGCGCAGAAAGCGAGGGCGACTCTGCAGGTGAAGGTGAAGGTGAAGGTGAAGGTGAAGGTGAGTCTGAAGGTGAAACTGACTCTGAAGACGACTCCGGCGGCGGCAATGAAACACCCATCGAAGTGCCTGATGTCGACATCAGTGGTAACTACGATCTGACAATATCGGGAGAAATCATCACCTTCGGGATTGCGACCGCGTTCGACTTGGTCATTGAAAACATCATCGCACCCTCTCCCAGCGATACAGCGGAAATTACACAGGTGATTGAGGACACTGTTGGCGGTGTCAGCGGTATCACGAATCTTCAGATCACCATCATCAACAACCGCGAGGATCGCATCACCTTCGACGTATCGTTCACGGCACAGCAAAGTGGCGTCGAAGTAACGATGAACCTTCAATACGACTACGTGCCTTCCGGGACTTCCAGTGATAGCTCTGGAGACAGCGGAAGCAGCAACGAAGATCTGCCTGCTGGCAGCGACAGCGGAACGGGTTCCGAAGAAGCAATCGCAGCGCTCGGACAAGTGTGCTTTTTCGGCGGCGAACCAGAGGCGGTTTCGATCCCAAGCTTCCTGACTGCCCAGACCTGGGAGCTCAGGTTCACCTCAGCACAACCCGGCGCGCCCTATGCTGAGGATGACGTACACACGTTCCTATTCAGCTCCAGCGGCAGGCTGTTTGTTGATGACGTCGAGATCGCAAACACGCCTGTGATTTGTAACGGCAACGAAAGAGAGGCGATCTGGAAAGATACAACCAACAATCTTATCTATTCCGTGTCCGATCTCACCGGTAGCTTCAACGAAGTCAATGTCGGTCGAGGGGACGACGGCGGCTTCCTCGGTCAATTCATAGAGAACTAGAAACTGGTACTCGGCTGATCTATCGGGGCAGCTTTGCTGCCCCGCTTTCGTTTAAGGATTACAGCAGCTGTAAAAGAAGATCAGATATTGCCGCCCTGTTTGACGATAGGCAGGCCTGTGCACTCGGCGGCTTTCTGGTGGATCTCGGCCTGCGCTTCAGCGGCCCAACTGGCTGCTAATTTGCGGACATCCCCGGCGGTCCCGCCGGTCAGGGTGTTATTTTATTGCCGTGGTGATAGGCTTTTCTCGGGAGAGACGTGCGTGTACCACCGGAATGGAACACCAGCTAATTCAATCGATCATTGAGATCACGCGTGCCAGAGATACCGACACTCTGGAGACCAGCCTTTTGTCGACGCTGGCTGACATTCTCCCGATCAGTCACATTGCGATGATCAACCTGCTTGATGAACTCAAACTGGAAAAGTGTGAGCAAACCCTTTCGCTGAAGGTTAGTTACTCGGATCAAAATGAAAAAGTCCGGATCTGGGACAGCGACATCAGGCCTCTGGAACTTTCACCGGAAATTGCGACTCAAATTCATGATCGCAAGATGGCAGCCACCTCCTCTGGCAATGAGACGAAGGTCTACGTACCGCTCTTCGACGACGCTGACCCAGCCTATCTGCTTGAGTTGCGCAGCATCGGTCATGACCTGCGCGAACACGCCAACCTGATCGAAGGCATCGCTGGCATCTATTCCAATTTCCTGAAGGTCCTAGAAGACAGCCAGCGAGATAAGCTTACCGGTCTTCTGAACCGTCGCACCTTTGATAAGAAATTGGTGCGCATGATGGAACTGCAGCGAAAAGTTGTCGAAGACTACGGTGATTCCGATGCTGACCGAAGAACACCAGCCAAATCTGAATATGCCTGGTTAGCAATCATCGACATTGATCACTTCAAGAAGGTCAATGATGTGCACGGACACATCTACGGTGACGAAGTCATTCTGACCATCGGACAACGCATGAAACAGTTTTTCCGAAACACCGACTTACTGTTCAGGTTTGGTGGTGAAGAATTCCTTGTTGTTCTTGAACCCATGCCCCGTGATCGAGCTCGAATGGCGCTTGATCGCTTCCGCGATTCGGTTGAAGCGCATGTATTTCAACAAATCGGCGGCATTACTGTCAGTATTGGCTTTGCACGGTTGGAAGAGCAGGACTATCCACCGGAGGTAATTGATCGCGCAGACAAAGCACTGTACTTCGCAAAGGAACACGGACGCAATCAGGTTGCGAACTATGAACACCTGCTGGATGAAGGTTTGATTCAGGCTCGATCCGTCGCCAGCGGCGAGATCGATCTCTTCTAATTGAGCAGAAACATACTTCCCGAACCACAAACCAGCAGTCGGATAATCTTCCTGGCAGCGATCATGCTGATCGCGATAATCGCTGTCTACTCAGACGTGCGCCACCACTATTTCGTTTGGGATACCATACCGTTTGTCCTGGAAAATCCATGGATTCATGAGTGGTCAGTGAACAATTTGATCGCCATGTTCACACAGGCACATGAAGCGAACTGGCACCCCGTCGTGCTGATCTCACATGCCATCGACATCACGCTCTTCGGCTACGACAGCGGCTGGCATCATCTAACGAATCTGCTGCTACACGCGATCAATTCACTGCTACTGTCCTGGTTGATCTTTGGCATCCTGCAGCAAGGTGAAGTCAACGTGCAAACCGGAATCTGGACGGCCTTTTTGACGGGCCTGATTTTCGCCATTCACCCGCAACACGTAGAGTCTGTCGCCTGGGTGGTTGAACGCAAGGACGTCCTGTATTCCTTGTTCGCTCTGTTCTGCCTGATCGCTTACCTCCGAACAGATGCCGACTATCGGATAACAAACCATCTAGGGGTGTTCGTATTCTTCTGCTTGTCCGTTGGCGCAAAACCCATGGCTGTGACCCTGCCGGTGATCATGCTGCTTCTGGATGTCTATCCTTTGAATAGAATTAGCAACTTCGCTTCCCTGGTGCGAGCCCTTTTGCAGAAGCTGCCTTACATTCTCATCTCGGGAATCGTTGTGCTTGTGACGCTTACCACGCAGTCTATGGCGATGCCGAGCGCTGAAAATCTGCCGCAATGGGCAAAGACTCTCAACGCAATCGACAATACCTGGTTTTACATCGCGCATTACCTCTGGCCGCTGGAGCTGTCACCCTTCTATCCCTATCCACAGGAGATCAGCTATATCACCAGCCCGGCTTTCTGGTTACCAGGCGCCTTGTTTCTGACGATCAGCGTCTTACTAACGGGTTGGTTCGCGTTAAAGAAAATGATGTTTTGGCCGGGCTTACTCCTGGCATTTTATCTGGTCACACTGTTGCCTGTTTCGGGGCTTATCCATGTGGGTCCGGCTAAAGGCACCGATCATTATGTTTACCTGAGCACCATTCCATTTTCGCTTTTAACCGCTCTGGTCATCGTGACACTCTGGCAGAAACATAAAAATGTTCGAGTGCCGGTCGCGGCATTGACTGGGTTCTATCTGCTTTTTCTGGTCGTAATCGCCAATTTTCAGGTGCAGGTATGGAACAACCCGGTTTCCCTTTGGACTCGGGTGGTTCAGTTACATCCGGACGATCCGTTTGGCCATCGAAACCTGGCATCCGGGTATGCAGAAATTGAGGCATGGGACATGGCGCTGTTCCATGCGCAAAAAAGCATCGAGCTTGGCTCGCCGGATCAGAATTATCTGAACCGATTACGTGCTCATATCGACAACCTGAGCCAGAGTCATGACTAGTCAGCGAACCCTTGGACTCTTTGTCGCTAGTGGCATCATACTGGCGCTCTATTGGGTAACGTTTATCCACCCTTTTTTCCCAACAACCGATGGAACCATGGGACACGATCACCGTGGCAGCCTCGTCGATGCCACCATTGGGTTTGTGCACTTCCACAAGGACCCATGGAACATTCCCTGGTTCACGCCTGCCAGCTGCGCAGGCAATATGTTTGTTGCTGGAGCCTCAACTCCCTACGTTAATGTGCAACAGTGGTTGACGTTCTTTATCAACCCGCTCACCGCATCGAAAATAAACATTATGTTGTTCGCGGGACTCGGGTTTCTTGGCACGTACCTGATTTGTCGTAGACGATTCAATACTGACCCCATCGCGGCATTCCTTGGCGCGTCACTGTTCTTGTTTAACGGCTTTTTTGCCTATCGAATGGTGATCGGCCATACCGCTTTTCACGGGTACATGCTGATACCCCTGATTGGCTATCTGTTGATCTCCCGAAGAGACGGTAACCTTGGATTAGAATGTAGAAACATAATGACCGCAGGCGTTTTGATCGCCTACCTGATCCTGACCGCCAGCGCCTTTATGTTGTTGACCACCGGTCTTTGTCTTGTCGGCATTCTTGCCATTCACACGCTGGCCGACGACACGCCCGGAGATCCAGCCAGTCGCGAGCTAAAACCCTATCTGCCGCTCACAGCAGCTATTGCCGTTGCCTTGCTGATCAGTCTTTTCAAGATCACCCTAACGCTCTCAACTGCGTCAAACTTTGAGCGCGAGTTCTATCCACTGCCCGGACTTCACAACTTTCTGGATGCCCTTACACTTCCGATTCGGCTGCTATTTTTCTCAACACCTGACTGGGAAACGGAAACGCAATTTTTATTTACCAACTATCGCTGGCTCATCAATCGCCACGAACTCGAGATGGGTGTGGGTGCACCGGCACTGGCTATTATGGTATTCGCGCTCGTCGCCGCCCGTGCCAGGATCGTTGAGGCGACAATCAAGCATCGCTTAGCCTTTATCGTCCTGATCACAGTGCTGATTCTCCCGATCACTCTGAACTACTATCACCCCGCCTGGAACGAGTTCCTGAAGTCGGTGCCGATTTTCAAAACCTTCTCGCTTAACGTGCGCCTCTACGCCATCTATATTCCGCTGGTGGTTCTGGGTGTGGTCCTGGCTTTTTCGATGGTTCGCCAGTATCGGCTGCCCATCTGCTTTGCTGTCATTGCTTGCACGGTTGCGACTCACTGGCTGGTGGATAGAAGTTATTACAGCCGGCAGGCCTATAACCCGAAGGTTATCTTACAGTTCTATGACCGTTTTAGGGATTCCCCGGATAAGATCCCGCCAATCCGGGCAACTTCCGAACTGCAACACGCCAGCTTCGAGGGGGACGCGTTCATCATTCAGAACGAAATGTTCGTGTTTGGAAGCAGCAATATCCAATGCCATAACGACATTTTTGGTTATCGGCTCGAAGCCTTCCCTAAACGGGAACTGCTTGCCCCAAACGCTTCCGTGTTCCAAGAGGCCGAGGGAAGATTCAACTTCAAAAACCCCGCCTGCTATGTTTTCCCGCGGGCGAACAAATGTGAACCCGGTGATCACTTCCAAAGTCATCAGGCTGAGGCTCTGAAAGACTTCGTGGCGTATCGAGGACTAACCTTCACCACGCCCGGTTATCAGGTCGTCAGCAACACAGTCAGTTTTGTTTCACTGATGCTGGTCATTTTTGGCATCATAACTTTGTCTATCAGGTTCAGAGGCAACTGACAGTCCATGTTTAAATATGCCGTAGATCGTGATCGAGAGTTAATCACGCTCATCGTTGGCCCAGCAGCCACCGCAGACTTTCTCGGCCGGTTTGAAGCAGAAATCCGTAACACCGTTCTTGGTCATGACGAGTTGATCATTCTCGCTGGCGTGAGTGAACTGACCGGAAAACAGATCGAACAGCTGGCTTTTCAGACGGCACAACGTCCCAGGGAGACCGAAGAGCGTGAATCCAACCTCGTGCTGGTCGCTGGTACCGATCTCGAGTTTGGTGTTGCTCGAATGTATGCGGCTTACAGACAGAAGCCAGAGCGCCTGACCCAGGTATTTCGGGACCTTCAGCAAGCTCTGGAATGGCTTCAATTACCGGGAGACTACCTGAAAACCGCGCCTTTCATAAGCCATCCCGGCGCTTGATGTTTACATTGAATCGCGCCGCTGTGCAGCATTCTGGCAATAGTGATACATTCTCGATTCATGGCAGAGTAGTAACGAAAGTTTGACCACCATCCTAATCGCAGATGACCACGATCTGGTGCGAACCAGTATCAGCAGGATGTTGACGGACGTCTACGGATACGAGGTCGTCGGTGAAGCCTGCTCGGGCGAAGAGGCCGTGAAAAATGCCAGGTCCATGCAGCCGGATATCGTCCTGATGGATGTGAAGATGCCGGGTTACGGCGGTATCGAAGCCACCCGAAAGATTCTTCAGTCCTGCGAAAACACTAGAATTATTGCGTTGACTGGGGTGGTAGAAGACTTATTCGCCAAACAACTGATGAATGCCGGTGCATCGGGTTACGTCACGAAAGGCGCCGGCTTCGAGGAAATCGTTACTGCCATCAAGTCGGTACAACGAGGCGAGCGCTACATGAGCCGCGCCATTGCACAGAAAATTGCCCTCGCAAATTTCAGCGGCGCAGCTGATCACGAATCGCCTTTCGACAAACTGTCAGATCGTGAACTTCAGACCACCATCATGATCTCTCGCGGAGAGCGCGTGCAGGACATTGCAGAAACGCTTTCAGTAAGCCCCAAGACTGTGAACAGCTATCGCTATCGAATCTTCGAAAAGTTGGGCATCAACACCGATGTTGAGTTGGCACTGCTTGCTGTTAAACACAATCTCCTGGATGGAGAACCCAGCGATTAGCTGATCGCTTCTTCTGCAAACAACTGCTCGAGCATCCTGGACAACTCCTTATAGCCAAACGGCTTTCTCAGCAGTTCGTAGCTCGTTGAATGTTCCTGACGCTTGTCGAGTATTTCCTCGGGATAGCCGGACATCATAAGAATTCTGGTTTCGGGACACAGGTCACTGACCCGATCGGCCAATTCCATTCCGTTGATGCCGGTTCCCAACATCATGTCGGTGAGCAGCAACTGTGGCTCATGGTCCTGAAATACACTCAGCGCTTCCTCTCCGGAGGAGCAAATGATCGCTTCGTAACCCATCAGCCTGAGCATTCGACCCACAATTCGTTGCACACTGATTTCATCCTCAACCATGAGCGCAAGTCCTTTTTCACCAACCGTGTGCGTCGCACCTCCTCCAGCCGCGGGCTCTTCCTCACCAAACAACGCCTGTGGCAAAACCAACGACATATTCGTACCAATGCCTTCAGCACTCTCTATCACCAGCTTCCCGCCAGATTGCGTCACAAAACCATAGACCATACTGAGTCCAAGACCGGTGCCTTCACCCAGCGCCTTCGTGGTAAAGAAAGGCTCCGTGACCTTTTCAACCATATTCTGGGGCATTCCTTTGCCTTCATCGATCACGCATATTCGAACGTAGTTCCCTGGCTCAATGTCCGCGTTCCCCACGTCACCTTTTTTTACCAACTGGTTTTTCGCCGTAATCACCAGCTTGCCTTCACCCTCCATAGCATCACGCGCATTCAGCGCGAGGTTAAGAATGGCTGAGCCAAGCTGACTTCGGTCCGAGAGGCAGGGTCTGACCTCAGGCGATACAATCATCTCTACACTGACACCCTCACCCACCGAGTGTCTTATGAGGGTACCCAGCTGCTCGAAGACCTCATTCAAATCTACCGCACCCGTTGCCATCGGTCGTTGCTTGGAAAAAGACAGCAGCTTACTGGTGAGATCTGATGCTTGATCCGCAGCACTTTCGATGGAATTGACATATTCCATGTCCCAGGTTTCATCGGCGCTCATGCGCATAAACTCAAGGTTGCCTTTAATTACCGTCAAAAGATTATTGATGTCGTGGGCAACACTGCTGGTTAATTGCCCGATCGCATCGAGTTTTTGAACGTGATGCAGTGTTCGATCCTTATTACGAATGTCTTCCTGGAGCTCGACGTAGTCAGATATATCTGAATTGGTACACAGATAGCCGGTAAATACACCATCACTGTCATAAACCGGCTCGCCACGGCTCATCACGTGGATTTTCCCTCCGTCAGGGTCATCCAATGTGTAATTAAAATCTCTAAACGACTCGCGGGACTTAAAACTGTGTTCCAGTTCTCCTCGATCACAAAGCTGATAGCGCTCGAATAAATTGAAGATGCTTCTGCCTATTACCTCATCCAATCGAATACCGGTAACCCTTTCGAAGCGTGCAGATACATATACCAGTTTCAGTGACGCATCTGTTTCCAGCAGCCAATCCGAAGCCATCGACGCATACTGGCGAAGTTTTTCCTCGCGGCTCAGCAACTCTTTCTGCATCTTGATCAGTCGCTTTCTCTCATTCCCAAGCTTCCGGTTTCGTTCTTCAGCAACACTATGAGATCGACGCCGAAGGGCCTCATAGCCAATGGAGAAGCTCAACATGACGAGGTAAGCAGCGATAAAGTCGACCATGCCTGTTCTGGTGTTCGCGAGATCAAATCCAGAGACCGGGTCGAGCAATACAAGCGAACCAATAAGAATCGCGATACCCCAAATCGCGCCTTCCTTCAGTCCCAGCACAAACACCGCTGCAGTCGGCAGCATAAGCAGGTAGTAAAGGGTGTGTTCACCGCGATCCAGCAAGACCTGACTCAACGCAACCATCGTGAAATAAAGCAGCGTTATTCGACTCACCATGGTGCCTGTAAAACCCTTATGGATCAGCGTGAAGAGGGTAACCAGCAGTACTGAACCCAATAGAGTGAACGGCAGGCGGAACCAATCCGCGGTATTTGAAGCCCCGTTTCCATCGTCGAGCCAGAAAAACCAAAGCATGAGAGGCACGGCGACGAGAATAAGAATCGAAATAAAGATTCGACGACGGGCAATCTCATCCGTTATGACATCGCTATCGACTGGAGGCAGAATCCACTGACCGGCCGTGCGAAGATGAACCAGATTGCGCTTCTTCGAATTCATGCTCGGAGCGCCTCGCTCATTTCTGTCAGCTTGCGCAACAATGTGGAAGGCGCGAAGGGTTTCTGCAGAAATGAAACCTGCGCTTCCAGAGGATCATCGGTTTCATAACCGGATATCAGCAGCACAGGACCGTCAGACAACGCCTTGAACTTGGAAACCACCCGTCCAGGATCTCCATCTGGAAGACCGCGGTCGGTGATCAAAATCTGAAAGGGTTCATTATCGAGATGATCAATGGCCTGAGAAACACTGTTTGCTGACGTTACGTCATAACCCGCTGACGCCAGCGCCCGTGACATCGTGATGGATACAAGCTCATCATCGTCGAGCAGGAGGACCCTTTTGTCGTCTCCGAGACTTGCTTCCCTTTCCTGGGAGACATCCATATTAACCTGGATTGGCTCAGCCACCGGAAGCAGCAGTCGGACTCGAGTTCCGATACCGACCGTACTTTGAATCTGAATGTCCCCGCCTACGTTCTGGATAGACGCGTAAACCTGAGAAAGGCCAAGCCCTGTGCCATCTCGCTCTACCTTCGTGGTAAAGAATGGATCAATCGCCTTGGCAAGAATCTCTTCGGACATCCCTGTACCGGTATCCAAGATTTCGACGATGACCAGGTCATCCCCTGGCTGTTCGAACGCGTTAATCGTCAGCACACCGCCATCAGGCATCGAGTCCCTGGCATTAATGCAAAGGTTAAGAATGATCTGCTCGAACTCACCGCTTGGTAGAGCAACACGCGGCGTACCACGAACATATTCTTCTATGCTGATGTTCTCCGGGAACAATCGCTTTAAGTTGGCGATCAGTGATCGAAGAGAGGTCCTCGGTTGCGCGGGTTCACCAGCACCATTGTTGCTGGACAGAGACAGCAGTTGTCTGGAGGTTGCCTCGGCACTGCGCAACGCAGCCTCCATATCATTTAGAACGCCGTCACGTGTTGGCTTGTCGTTCACCACCCTGAGAACTTCCATGCAGCTCAGCAGAACGGTGAGAATATTGTTGAAGTCGTGTGCGACACCGGAAGCCAGTCTTCCCACGGATTCCAACCGATATCTCTGCATAAGGGCCTGATCGATCAGCTCTTTTTCCCGCTGGATATCCAGCTCCCGCTTTCGCGCAGCGGTTTCTCGCACCAGTGAACGGATCAGCCCGAAGATCATCTGTTGCAACAAGTAACCGCCACCCGCCATCGGGAGGAACTGCACAATCCACATGCTAAGCCACTGTTCCACTGTGATGTCACCGCTGGACCAAACTGGTGTTAGACCATGACTTTCTGCTACCGCAATGCATGAAAAACACAGCGCCATCATGAACAGGGGAAGAATGAGCTGATTGTGAAAGAACACGACCCAGGCAACCCAGGACATCGCCAGAATCCCCGCGCTGTAGACCGGGCCAACCGAGTAGAGCAGAAGAAGGCACATACAGAACAACACAACACTGCTGATCGCAGCCTGCAGCCGGATGTGGCGCTCGCGAATCACAAAGCAGATCGCGCAGTAAGCGATGCTCAATCCCAGAAGCGCATATTGCGAAGGTTCAACATTTTCCAGACCCCAGGGCGCCATCGAGACGAGAAAGTTCATGAGCGTCGTTAACAACGCGGCATAACGGATGATGACGAGCACATTGCGCCGGTATGGCTCCAGGTACTCATTAAACTCGTTCATGACCGCAAATCTTTCTCGAGCTGCTCAATCGCATCATTGGCGCAACTGGGACACATACTGTGAGAGAAAGTCAACTGAGTGCGCTTGTGCAGATAGGCTTCGACATGCTCCCAGAAGTCATCGTCACTACGAATTTTCTTGCAGGTTGAGCAAATCGGAATCAATCCTGTCAGCTCACGCACTTCACGCAACGCGTTGTTCAGGTCTTCAAACAGTTGCTCATTTCGTTCAGCGATATCGTTTTTGTGATCAATAACCTGCAGAAGCCGTTGATGTTCTTCGATCGCTCTCCTTTGAGTTTCTTCCCACATACGCTCATAACCCAGGGAGACACAGATCGCTAGCACATAGGCAGCAACAAAGTCTGTGGCGTAACCGCCAAAAGTGTTTTTCGAGAACGGTTCCGCGGAGAAGATCAGGAACAGCGACGCGGCGCCAAGGAACAGATTCCAGACGAATGCCTCTCGGTATCCCAGCATAAAAGACGTTGTAAAAGGCAAAATCACACAGAACAACAGGGATGAGGTGGTGAAAGCCGTATTCACATAGTAAAGCGCGACAAAAAACAGATACACCAGCGATATTCTGAGGATCGTCTTGTTCAGTCCACAGTGCTGCCCCATCCAGACATTGCCGATGCAAAGCATGGCACCAACCAACGTCAGGGCCGTCATATCCCAATGCTGGAGATGGATTTCCTGGGTCGCAAACCACAGGAACATCGGTGCCATAACGAGTCCACTGATCACCAACAACCGACTTCTCAGATACTGTTCAGTCTGCTCAGGCCGATAGGATTCCGATTCCATAGGTACCGGTTGAATAAGTAAATGTGGGCAGTGATTCAAAGGTACCTCCGGAACCAAGTCAATCGCTGGAAGCCACGAAAACAGTGAATTACAGAACGCAGTAACAATGTCTCACAAGGCGCGCAGATTCCGTCCGTTATTGCTTAACGGTAACTGCGCGTAGACTTCTTCATCAAATTGGAAGCAGGTCTCATGGACGATTTTTCACCACGATTTGAGCCATTGGCCATTGAAGTCATGGCACTCGAAACCAGCCCAATGATCAGCTTCGAAGTAGATTCAGACACGTTCGCCGTTGACCCGATCAAAACTCGGTTGAATCAACAACTCGGTAAGAATGATCTCGGTGTCAGCCTACTGGTGGAAAGGCTGGAGCAGGCGTACCAGGAACTGGCTATGGATGACCAGCTGAACTCGACGTCTTTCATTGGCCTGCGAAGGGCTGAGGAAGCAAAGTGCTGGGGAATGGGTTTCCGACACCAGAAACAAACTGGCGAGACTCTTCAGCTGCCTCAAGACACGGTAAACACAGGAAGGTAATAAACATGGATTCCGTACAGGAAGTAAACTTCGATCTGGGTAACGACATCGAGTTCTGGATCAAAGAGGTAGAGGCCGAGCTCAAAGAGATCGAGCGCCAACAGCACCAGCTCATCCGAGACAGGACCAAGTACGAAGGCACTCTCCTCTGGCTCAAGAAACTCCACGAGAGCCAGAACTAGTTACGCCCGGAAGATTACGATATGTCGACCCTGATCAATCATGTCCGAGTCGCACTCAGCGAATGGCTGATGCCTGCAAACAACGGCGAGAAACTGGTTGATGCGGCCAGCGAGACGACGCCTGCGGACAATAACGACCAGCTGGCCACCATCGGCAGGCTGGCGGGCGGTGTCGCCCATGACTTCAACAACTCACTCATGGTGCTCTTGAACTGCGTGGAGATGCTACGCACCGCGGACGATTCCATGACACGACAGAGACTGCTGACCGATATGGAATCTGCTGCAAGAGGCGCCCAGTCGACCGCGGCACAGCTGATGTCCCTGTCCCAGGAGGGCAGCACACCAGGTCAGCCCAGCGATCCTCGTGCCGCACTTCGTTCCGTGGCATCCAACCTGCGCCGCATGTTGCCTGAGAACATTGTCGTTAAGGACATGCTCCGCGGCACACCTCACGTCACCCTGGTCAGCGGACAGTTTGAGCAGGTGATACTGAATATCTGTCTCAACGCCAAAGATGCTATGCCCGAGGGTGGCACGCTCACCCTACGTTGTTTCCAAGATCCTCTGGACGACCAGGTCGTTATTGAAGTGGAAGATTCAGCCATCAAACAGCACCCCATGCTGCCAGAGAGCTCAACCAGCTATCGAGCCATCGAAGCCATCGGTGGCAGGCTATATAACCGGGATCTCACCGGCGCTGGGAATTGTGTCGTTCTGAGCCTGCCGGTCGCGGAAAAGACCGAGGAAAACAGCATCAATCCAAGGAAAGGGCCCACTGGCAATCTAAGGGCCCTGCTACTGGACGACAACGAGCTGGTTCTGGCAATGTTGAGCACTCGTCTGCAGGAAGCCGGTTATATCGTAACCACGGCCCTGTCAGTAAAAGAAGCTCAGCACCTGGTCACTCGTGAGATATTTGACGTGCTGGTTTGTGACGCTATTCTCACTGACGGCAAACCTGTCAGTGTGATCGAAACCTTTAGATCACACTCCGCTGGACCAATCGTCGTTTGTTCGGGCTATCCGAAGGATGACCCTTTACTGGCGGACCTGAGCAATGAACATGCAGCGTTTCTTCAGAAACCATTTTCAACAGATGAACTGCTGCAGAAGCTGACCGAAGAACAAAGGGCTGCCTAACGTAGCTGCCAAGGAAGACCAAGGAAGAAAACCATGAACAGACACACATTCATCAAGGCCTGCCTGATAAGCATCCTGCTGATGGGGGCGGGTCCGATCTATGCCAATGACTGGGGCTCTTACAATTGCGGGGACGGTTGGGGACCAACAAAAGGCGAGCCACCGGCCTATCCAAGAAGGGCAAGGCAGCTGGGCATTACCGGATACATCATCATGTCGTTTAGTGTGAACCCAGATGGTACAGTCGGCGACATCGCTGTTAAGGATGCTAATCCAGCGAAGGCCTTTGTAAGAGCCGCCACCCGTGCTGTCGAATCCCTGGAGTTTCCTCCGTGCATGGCCGGCGGTCTCGCCACAAAGGTCAGTGACGTTTCTATTAAGTATGACTTTAACCTCGAGGGTTAAAGCCGGGTAGTCAGCAGTAAAACAGGGAAAGTACCATGAACCTCATAACGAAAATGATTGGTTTCGGCGCGTCGACAGTAGCTCTCATGCTACTGATCGTCGTTTTGGCCTACTCAAATATGAGCCAGATGAGCGGCGCATTGAGCACCATAGGCGAGAGCTTCATGCCACTGAACAACGCCATGTCGGCGGTCAGTAAAGGGCAATTAAGTCAATCCGCTTGGCTCGAACGAAGTCTGCTGGCCGCAGAGCTGGATATCACCGAAGATCTGAACGACGCCGCCAGTGCGTTTGCGCGAGAAAACGAAAAGATTGATTCCGCGATACAGAGCGCCATCAACATCCTCGATGGTCTAGATATAGAAGAGTTCTCCGCGGAGGAAGCCGCGCAGGCATCGGAGCTGGAGAGCAACATTGAACAAATCCGTCGTCGCTACGATGATTACTATGAAAACGGCACCAAACTGATTGAATACCTGCAGGACGGCGACATCATTGCCGCCGATGCCATTTTGAAAGAAGTACAACAGCAGTCTTCTGAGCTGGTGGACCTGATCGAGCCATTGACGGCGCAACTATCCAACGGCGCAGTTGAGTCTGCACGCGGCCTGGTGACATCCAGTGAAAATGCTCTGTTTACCATGGCCATCATTGGCTTCATCGCCATCGCAATTGGCCTGGGACTCAGCCTCTACATCACCAGAAGTGTGCTGCAGCAACTGGGTGCTGATCCTGCAGATCTCGAACAGGTTGCAGAACACCTGGCCGAAGGTCATCTGGAAGTTGAGACCAACAACGATGCCACCGGTGTGGCGGCCTCCATTTCCAAGACTGTATTAAAGCTGCAGGAGGTCATCCGGGGCATCAAATCTGGCGCGGAAGAAGTGAGTCTGGCGTCCGAGCAGGTTGGACAGGGCAACACCAATCTCAGCCAACGAACACAAGAACAGGCTTCAAGCCTGGAAGAAGTCGCGGCGAGCATGGAAGAAATGACCAGCACCGTAAACCAGAATGCTGAGAACGCCAATCAGGCGAACCAGCTGGCTATCGAGGCAAGCAAGCAGGCAGAACAAGGCGGCGGCATTGCCAGCCGCGCGGTCATCGCCATGAACGAAATCAACGACTCCAGTAAACGAATCTCGGAAATCATTACGGTGATCGACGACATTTCATTCCAAATCAACCTGCTGGCACTGAACGCTGCTGTGGAAGCAGCGCGGGCGGGTGATCAGGGTCGCGGCTTTGCCGTGGTTGCAGGAGAAGTCAGGAACCTTGCTGGCCGAAGTGCCACGGCCGCTAAAGAAATTAAAGAGCTGATCCAGGATAGCGTTGATAAAGTCGAAGGCGGCACCAAGCTGGTAGATGAAACCGGAGACCGTCTGACAGAGATCGTTGATTCAATTAAGAAAGTCAGTGACAACGTGGCTGAGATTGCTGCGGCGAGTAGAGAGCAGTCTGACGGTATTGCACAGGTCAATCGCGCGATCCTGCAAATGGATGACATGACTCAGCAAAACGCATCACTCGTGGAAGAGGCCGCTGCCGCAAGTGCGACGGTGGACTCACAAGCCAGGGAGCTGAGAGATCTGGTTTCTTTCTTCAAGATTGCCGGTGATGAGTCGCGAACTGCCAAGCGTGCCAAGGCCACATTCGAACGCGAGCAATATCGCGAGATGCTCGAGCCGCAAACCACCAGAGCAGCTGCACCACCACCCGCGCCGACACCTCGTCTTGAAAGACCGGCGCCGAACCGGGACACCTTTAATGACGATGATGAGTGGGAACAATTCTAGACAACACTGATGGAAGCACAGGCGAAGACTAACTGGCTCACGGGACCCAACGCGAAAAAACTGTTGAGGCTTTACCTTGCCTGGCCGAAGCGCTTCGACGCTGACCCGGACGCGGAAGCTGAGATGTTTTTTGAGTGGCTGAAGAGCAACTACGACGAACTTACCGTGGTTGCTGCACTTCAGTCGGTCGCTGATGTGGGGATCTTTCTCAGTTCAAATCCTGAAGTCATTGAGGCAGCTAAATTTCTGAAGCCTGCCGAGGCGAACGTCAGCAAAGATATCAGGCGTTCACGTAGAGTAAGAATTACCACAAATGTGTTTCTCGGCGTATTCGAGTGCGAAAGTAATTCGTCGCTAAGTGGTCATACTCTTAAAGGATCGGCATTTGATGTGACATCGGATGGCCTGGGCGTGGAAATTGAAGAACCACTACCCAAAGACACGATTCTCAATATTACAGTGGCACCGGCGGGTTATCCCATCGTGCTCTACCGAATGACTGGCGAAATTCGCTGGGTCAGCGATGCCGGTGGCAGGTACCACATTGGCATCAAATTATTCGAAGTTGACGATGCTGAGCGCTGGCAGGCCGACTTTGACGAGAGATTTGCGGCAGCAGTCTGACCGCTTCATGGAAGACCTCCAAGGAAAAAGGAACGTTATGACTGAAGATGTTGTGACAGATAACACGGAAGGCGGCCACAAGATGCGTGTCTCTAATTCGCGCATACTGCTTGTAAGCGACCAGCATAAATGCCTGGGTTACGAGAACATCCTGCGCCGCAATAATTTCAGGAATATCCAAGCCTGCAGCGATGGCATTTCTGCCCTGCAGAAGATGGAACATGAAACACCTGATGTGCTCATCATGGATGCCAACATGGATGATATGGATGGGTTTGAACTCGCCAGCAATGTTCGAGAAATCGAACGTGCAGAACACAGGTTCACCTATATCGTTCTTATCAGTGACGAACTTCACAACAAGATTGAATACACCTGGCAGGCAAATGTCGACGCCATCATTCCAAGAGAAGCCGTAACTTTCAGACTCGTACCACAGGTAATGTCCGGCGAGCGTCTTGCAGGTCTGACCAACCAGCTGCTTCACGAAAACCTGGATCTGAACCAGAAGTGTGGTTACCTCGAGGCCGGCCAGTTGCTTGACCCGTTGACGGGTCTCGGTAATCGAAGACAGGCTATGAAAGGTATGGACGATACCATCCGTCAGATCGAAGCCCGCGGTGGCGCCATTGCACTGCTCTTGGTCAAACTCATGGAAGTCAACGATCTGATCCAGGAGTATGGTCAGGCGGTTGTGGATGAGCTGATCGTGGGCGTCGGTGACAAGATCCGAAGACTGGTTCGCCCACTGGATATCGTGACCTATTTCGACCGAGGCACTTTCGCTATTGTCATGAGGCACGATAGCCTAGATCATTGTAAAAAAGCGTCTTATGAACGCATTCACGACGGTCTCACATTGAAGAGTTACCAGACTCGCGCTGGTTACCTGCAACCAGAAATCCATATCGGAATCTGTGGTGCAGGCGCCGAAACCGGTCCGCCAAAAACCGGCTGCCTGGTGGCCAATGCCATGAGTAATCTGACGGAGGACACATCTGGCCTTAAGGTCACGGTGTTGGATCCGTTTTAGCCTGAGGAAAAGCCATGAAGGTTCTAATCGCAGAGGATACCCGCGCCATCCGGATGATTGTGGCTGCTACGGTCGCCAACGCCGGACACGAGGCCATTGAAGCAAGCAACGGTATCGAAGCTATCGAGGCTTTCAAAGACAACGGATCCATTGATCTGATCGTGATGGATGCTGAGATGCCGGAAATGGACGGCTTTGATGCAACCCAGGCAATACGTGAGTATCAGGAAGATGACTGGGTACCCATCATTTTTCTCTCCGCA
The DNA here is from genome assembly GCA_017642855.1 of Pseudomonadales bacterium. Taxonomy (GTDB): domain Bacteria; phylum Pseudomonadota; class Gammaproteobacteria; order Pseudomonadales; family Azotimanducaceae; genus UBA9659. The sequence continues at coordinate 653,933 of JAEPOO010000002.1, read as the reverse complement.
CACGATGAAGATGACTATATTCAGCGTGCACTGGACACCGGTGCAGACGTTTACTTGAAGAAACCGATCAATGCCGTTCAGCTTCTCGGCCAGATCAAGGCACTGGAACGAATTGCTGATATGAGGTCAAAACTCAGCAATCTGAACCTGGAGCTGAGAAATGTGAACCGCGTTCTGGAAAACATGGCGCGCCTGGATGGGCTTACTCAGATTCCCAATCGAAGAAGTTTCGACGAACGGGTTGAAGTCGAGATTGCCCGCTGCTTCCGAAACCAGTCTCCCCTGTCACTGATGATCTGCGACATCGACTGCTTCAAACAATACAACGACACCTATGGCCACCTGGCAGGCGATACGACACTACAGAAAGTTGCCAAAGCTATTGAGGGCAGCTTCCATCGAGCGACCGACCTGGTCGCTCGATACGGCGGTGAAGAATTTGTTGTTCTCCTGCCTGACACCCATGTCAACGATGCCTTCCGCATGACCGACAACATGATTGGAGCGGTAGAAAAACTGGGTGTTCCTCACAAATCTTCAAAAGCAGATGTCGATCGTGTTTCGATTTCGATCGGCGTAGCTTCAGCGGATGGACAAACCGCTCTTTCCAAGACTGAACTCATAGAAAGAGCAGATGAAGCTTTATACCAGGCAAAGGAAAGCGGCCGTAACAAGGCTGTGCTGTCAGACAAGGAGAATTGCAATGAATGACACCAAACGAGATCCGATTCTAGTTGTAGATGATTCGGCATCCATCAGGGACATGGTGAGCTTTACCCTCGATTCCGCAGGCTACGAACCACACGTGTCATCCGATGGGGTTGAAGCACTGGAGTTCGCCACTGAAAACTCGGTCAAGGCCGTGGTCACCGACCTGAACATGCCAAGGATGGACGGTATCACCCTGATTACAGAGCTTCGAAAGCTCGAACACTACAAATACACACCGATCCTGGTTCTGACGACTGAAGCCGGAATTGGCAAGAAGCTCACAGGCAAAGCTGCTGGTGCGACCGGCTGGATCGTAAAACCTTTTGATCCGGAAGGGCTGCTGAAAACCATACGCAGAGTCCTCTAATACTGCAGGCAGCAGAGCAACTTACCGATGGCTAATACAATCGACCTATCCCAGTTCCATGAGGTGTTCTTTGAAGAATCCATGGAAGGTCTGGACGTTATGGAGTCGGGCTTACTCGGTATGGACCTCAATTCGCCCAACGAGGAAACCATTAACAACGTATTCCGCGCGGCCCACTCCATCAAAGGTGGTGCAGGAACGTTTGGTTTTCAGGAAGTCACGGACTATACACACGTCCTGGAAACCCTACTTGACAGCTTACGAAGCGGTGAGCTGCAACTCAGCGATGAGTTGATACAACTGTTGCTGGAGTCCGTGGACTTTCTGAAGCATATGCTGCAGGAGTGCCAGGCCGGTCGAACCGTTTCAGAGCAAGAGATACAGGTTCAGGTTGATCGTCTCAACAGTTTCGACGGAAACGCATCAGCCTCAAATAGTGGATCTCCCGATGCAGAGCCTGCCACCGCCCAAACTGAAACCCCTGCTCCACCAACAGCAGATGCACCATGGACCATCGATTTCAAAACCACCGAAGGTTTCTTCAGAACCGGCAATGACCCCTATCGAATCCTGCGAGAACTTACAGAGCTCGGAAAAGTAAACGCTGAGGTCCTGACAGACAAACTCCCGGTAATGTCCCAGCTCAAACCTGAAGACTGTCATCTACACTGGAAGCTGGAGCTCAGCAACAGCACGGCAGACGAAGCCGAGATTCGCGAAATTTTTGACTGGGTCATAGACGACGCCGAAATCACAATATCCCGCGGCGATGAAATGCCCGTCAAATTCAGCACAGAAGAAACCAGAGATGATCCGCCCAGCGCACCCAATCTTCTTGGCGACCCAGCCGAAACACCGGCTGCGCGGGTAAGAAAAGAAGGCACCTACCAACAACAGACACAGGAAGTGACTTCCATACGAGTCAATATTGATCGGGTCGATATGCTCGTTAACCTCGTGGGTGAACTAGTCATTACTCAATCCATGATCTCGCGCTTCAAAGAACATGAAGCCACCCATGGCCTCGCCGAACTCATTCGAGGCATCGAACAGTTGGAAGAAAATACACGGGAGCTGCAGGAACACACCATGCGGATCCGCATGCTTCCCATCGATAATGTGTTCCAGAGAATGCCTCGTTTGGTTCGGGATTTGAGCAAGTCTCTCGACAAAGAGGTAAACCTCGAACTGCGAGGGAACGCAACGGAGGTCGACAAAACTGTCCTGGAGAAAATCAGCGATCCCCTCACCCATCTTGTTAGAAACTCGCTGGATCATGGCATCGAAACGCCCCAGGAACGTATGGAGCTCGGCAAGTTTCCAGAAGGACTCGTCGAAATCAGTGCTTTTCACGAGGGCGGAAGCATCGTTATTCAGGTTAAGGATGATGGCCGCGGTCTCAATCGCGAGCGTATTTATCAGAAAGCGGTTGAGAAAGAGATCATTGAGCCCGGGACTGAGCTCTCGGATTCAGAAATCGAAATGCTGGTCTTTTCGGCTGGTTTCAGCACCGCAACAGAGGTCAGCGATGTCTCTGGCCGGGGCGTTGGCATGGACGTCGTCAAAAATAATATCGAGCAGCTGAACGGTCACATCGAGGTGTCTTCTGAAGAAGGTGCCGGCTCAACCTTTACGATCAAGCTACCGCTAACACTGGCAATTATCGAAGGCCAACTGGTTCGAGTCGGCAACGACGTGTTTATTGTTCCGCTTCTGTCAATTGTGAAATCAACGCAAATCGATGACGAAGAACATAAGGTCATCGGTGGTGAATCCAGCATGTACAAGCTGGAAGAAGACTATATCCCCATCGTGTCGCTCAAGGACGTTTATCGCATCGATGCTGACTACACCAACGCCACAGAAGGCATTCTAGTGATTGTCGATTCCGTCGAGCGTTTCGGGATACTGGTAGACGAGGTACTGGGTCAACAGCAGGTCGTGGTAAAGAGCCTCGAAGCAAACTTCAAAGAAATACCCACAATATCTGGGGCCACCATCCTTGGTGATGGCACGGTCGCTATGATTCTGGACATGGCAGGATTGCTGCGGGAATCGCGCAGCGAGTCTGAATAACGGCGGAGACAGTCATGGAAAGTAACGAACAACACAAAAATCACCTGGACCAGGGCAAGCAATATCTCACCTTTGTTCTCGCGGGTGAGGAATACGCCATCGACATCCTTAAAGTTCAGGAAATTCGTGGTTTCGAAAGCACCACCCAGATACCGAATACACCGGAGTATCTGCTGGGTGTCATCAATCTTCGAGGCTCAGTCGTGCCCATTGTCGATATGCGCGTGCGTTTCAGCCTGAGTGTTGAGGATTCAGCGAATCCCGTCATCATCCTCGTCAAGCACGCGGCAAGTGGGAGCGAACGTATCGTGGGTATCGTCGTTGATGCCGTGTCGGATGTTTATTCCATCAGTTCTGAAGACGTCAGTAAAACCCCGGATCTGGCAACAAACGTGGTCAAGCAATTTGTTACGGGACTGGCGACTATCGAAGAAAAGATGATCATCATGCTCGACATAGATTCCCTGATTGGCCAAGGTGTCCTGGAAGACGGACAGGTGATTAGTGAGGCAGAAGAGGCATAACACGTGGCTGATGACGACATTCAATCAACCATCGATACCACCAGATCCCTGCTGAGCGAAATCTCCGAGGACAAGCAGACTTTGCTCGATCTTCCCGCGGATCTCACCATCCCAGAAGTGGGACGCATCAAGAAAGAATGGGAAATGCTTGTCGAAGAGAGTGAGCACCTGGTTATTGATGCCAGAAATGTTGAGCAAATCGACACGGCAGGAATTCAGTTGCTTCTGGCCTACATTAAAGAGTGCCAGCCATCTGGCGGCCGAGTTTCACTTGAACCACAACCGTCAGAAACATTTATCGCTGTCGCGGAAACACTGGGCGCCAATATATTGCTCGATCTCGAGTAAAAACCAGTATGAATACGTTGGAGCGACTCAACTATAAGACGAAGGACTTTAAGGTCATTCAGGCCATGATGTACCGACACGCCGGTATCAACCTGCATGATGGAAAGCAGGAGCTGGTCTACAGCCGTCTCGCAAAACGAGTTCGCATGCTCGGGTTCAACAATTTCTCTGACTATTGCTCTCGACTCTCTGAAGACTCAGAGGAAGTACTTCACTGCATCAACTCGATGACGACCAATGTCACTTCTTTCTTCAGGGAGCGTCACCATTTTGAATTTCTGGCGAAGAACATTCTAAGCAAGCCGGACAAGCGCTCACTGCGAATCTGGTCTGCCGGCTGCTCGTCCGGCGAGGAGCCCTACTCTATTGCGTTTACCTGCGCAGGGTTTCCACACGTGTCTACTGAAATCGTTGCCACGGACCTTGACTCAGACATCATTAGAAAAGCGAGCAATGGCGTCTATCAGATGAAAGATGTCAACGGTCTGAGCGATCTGGAACTAAAAAGCTGGTTCCTTCGAGGACGCGGCAAACGCGAGGGTCTGGTACGAGTCATTGATAGCTTCAGACAGATGGTGAAGTACTCACAACTCAACTTAAAAGAAAACTGGCAACACGACGAGCCTTTTGACGTCATTTTCTGCCGCAACGTCATGATCTATTTCGACAGTGAGTTTCGCAGTCGTCTGATCGACCGTTTCCACCATCATCTGAAACCAGGCGGTCACCTGATTCTGGGACACTCAGAAAGTCTCTTTGGCCTGTCCCAGAAATTTAGGGTGGCTGGCAAAACCATCCACCAGAAGCTGGGAGAGGTTGCCGCGTGAACACCACCGTGTCGGACAAGTCTCCGCCCCTGCTCAGTACCGAGTTCGACGGCATCAATCGATACTGGGATCACTCGAACATAACCCATGCCGCAAAGATACTACCCGGCGAATACTATGTTTCCGCTCAGGGAGAGCTGATCACGACGGTGCTAGGCTCCTGTGTTGCGGCCTGCATCAGGGACCGAAGCAGCGGAGTGGGTGGCATGAACCATTTTATGTTACCGCATGCGGAAAGCTACAAGGGTAACACCGCGAAAAAAATGCTGAGTGTTGCAGGAAGATACGGCAATGTTGCGATGGAAAAGCTGATTAACTGCATCCTTTCCAACGGCGGCAATCGAGATAATCTGGAGTTCAAAATTTTCGGGGGCGCACGTGTTCTGGATATCGACTCAGAAGTTGGTTATCGAAACATTCAGTTCGTAACCGAGTATCTCAAACTGGAAGAATTCAGAATCGAAGCGGAAGACGTCGGCGGCGTTCACCCACGTAAGGTGAACTACTTTCCTGAAACCGGGAAAGTCATGATGAAAAAACTCAAACGTATCAATGGATCTTCACTGAAGAATCGTGAGCTGCGTTACCACGATGAGCTTGATCAGCAGCCAATTGAGGGCGATGTCACTTTCTTTACGAAATGAAAAAGATAAAAGTACTCATAGCTGATGATTCTGCACTGATGCGCAGACTGCTGACCGAGATCCTCTCGCAGGATCCCGACATTGATGTCGTGGGTGCGGTATCAGACGCATACAAAGCACGAGAACAAATCAAGAAGCTTGATCCAGATGTCCTGACACTGGATATCGAAATGCCAAAGATGGATGGCATCAGCTTTTTGGAACGCCTGATGCGCCTGCGACCTATGCCGGTTGTCATGATATCGGCGATGACAGAAAAAGGCGCTGACATCACCATGAAAGCACTAATGCTCGGTGCGGTTGATTTCATCAGCAAACCCAAGATGGATATCGAGAACGGCCTTAGCCAGTACGGGGATATGATCCGCGAGAAGGTGAAAACTGCGGCCAAATCTCAGTTTTCTAGAAAAGCAGAGCTTGCGGAGCGAGCCGGTTCTAACCGGACCCTGACACATTCCAGTCACTACGACATTATCGGAATCGGCGCATCGACAGGTGGCGTAGAGGCCATCAATAAACTTCTGAGGGAACTGCCGACAGGCCTTCCTCCGATTGTTATCGCCCAGCACATTCCGCCCGTGTTCAGTGCTTCGTTCGCCAACCGGCTGGACAGCGAGTTGAAGATTGATGTCACCGAAGCGAAAGACAATGAAAAGCTGCTGCCGGGACATGTCTATGTCGCACCCGGAGATCAGCATCTGCTGGTCGCTAAGCAGGGCAAAGATCATATCGCCCGTCTAAGCAACAAGGGCCCGGTCAACAGGCACATGCCTTCTGTGGAAGTTCTGTTTATTTCCATCGCTGAATGCATTGGGGCCAGGTCCATCGGCATCATGCTGACAGGTATGGGCAATGACGGCGCCCTGGGCCTGCTCCAAATGAAAGAAACTGGTGCAACCACCATCGCTCAAGATGAAGCATCCTCAGTAGTCTGGGGTATGCCTCGGGAGGCCATCGAAATCGGAGCCGCAAGCCACGTGCTGGCATTGGAGAAGATGCCCGCGAAAATCGTCAACCTGTGTGACCAACCAAATCGAGAAGGAGACCGAAGTGACAGCACCCGATCATAATCAGGCTCAGATGACAAAAGATCTGATCGATCAGGTCGTAAAAGCTTTGGTCGCAGAAAACGGTCTATTTCGTGATGACGCAAACCGAATAAAGCGGCTGGTTGGTGAGGCAGCAGGCACATTACGTCACCGGTTCAAAGATATTGATGGAATCGTAAAAAATCTGGGCGATGACACCACGGCCGACAGCCTGTCTTATCAGGCGGCTTACACGGAGATCATTTCGACATTGCAGTTCGAAGATATCGTCGCGCAGATCATCGGTCATCAAATGGAGCGATACGAAATCGTGCTGACTATTCTGCTGCAGACCGAAGATAACCTCCGAAACTGGGAAGACGAAGAAAACATGGAAGAGGTACTCGCCGGAATGCGTGAACAGGTAGATACATTCCTGACCCGCCTTTCTGCCAGCGATTCTGTAAAACAACAGAGTCTGGCGGTTGGAGAAACAGAACTTTTCTAACGCAGATGGATCTGCAAGTTGCGATACAGGGAGACAAAAAGTGTTGGGCAAATTCAGTGAGATAACAACAAGGATCCGCGCAGCAATGAGCGGGGAGCTTGAAAAGGAAGCGGTTCAGGCGACTCGCTATCGTGAAGTACTAGACGCATCTAATACAGGTGTCTTTGAAATCGACGTCATCAACCGAAAATTCTACGGCTCCAGCCGCACCTACGAACTCGTCGGACTGGATCTTGATTCAGGTTGGATTGATCTGGACACCGTTCTGGCCCTGCTGCCACAAGCAGAAAAGGACAAACTCCAAAATCTTGATGCAAGTGTTCGAGCAACCCGGCAATTCCGAAAAATCGAAACCCACACTCAGCTGATAAAAGGTCAGAAAACTTTTCTGGAACTGAATGGCCGTGTGTCCTTTGACGAGCAAGATAACTACGAGCGAATCATCGGTTCACTTGGGGATATCTCTGAACAGAAAAAGCTCGAACACAGACTCCGGCACGAAGCTCTTCATGACTTTCTCACTGGGCTGCCAAACAGAACCCTATTGGTTGATCGTATCCAACACATCCTGACCAGACTGAAGCGAAACTCGGACCTCAACGCGACCCTGCTGTTCATAGATTTCGACAACTTCAAAGCAGTCAATGACAATCTGGGCCACAGCTTCGGAGATGACGTCCTCGTATCCATTGGCGAACGTCTAAAAGATATCGTTCGAGCCACGGATACCGTCTCGAGGTTCGGGAGCGATGAGTTTGTCATTCTGCTGGAAGATCCAACCACCAGCGATATTGCGCACATGTTCGCGAACCGTCTGCTGGAAAAGCTGCAACGACCCCTTCGCGTTCAAGGCAAAGAATTGAATCCGAGTTTCAGCGTTGGACTGGTATTGATCGATGATCCAGATGTTTCCGTTGAAGCGATACTCGGTGACGCCGACATCGCGATGTATGCAGCCAAAAATCGAGGCAAAGCTCAAGTTGTACCCTTCGATGCGACCATGAGGATACAGGCAGCGAAAAGACTCGATATAGAAACAGCCCTGCGACAGGCGATTGACAAAGAAGAGCTGTATCTCGTGTACCAACCGATCTTCGAAGTGGACACGAACAATCCGAACGCCGTCGGCGTGGAAGCACTGCTGCGCTGGTCGAAATCAGGTCGAGGTAATATTGCACCAGGGGAACTGCTGGATGTCGCGGAAGAAAACGGCATGATCGTTGAGATTGGCCTCTGGCTCGTGCGAACCGCAGCGGAACAGTTGCAAAGCTGGCGCGCCGGCGGTTTTCCAGAGGGTTTTTTCGTAAACATCAATCTGTCTTCGCGACACTTCGACAACGATGAAATTGCGGACTATGTCATCGAAAACCTGGAGCAAAGAGAGCTTCCGAGAGGATGTATTCGAATCGAAGTCGTGGAAGGTGCCGTGATCCGCAATCCAGAAAAAGCTCTTATCGTGATCGAACGTCTGAAAAACGAGGGCATACCGGTTTCCCTGGATGACTTCGGTACTGGCTTCTCATCCTTAAGCTATCTGCACAGGTTCCCTTTCTACTCGCTCAAGATCGATCGCAGCTTTGTCGTCGATGTCATGCAAAGCCAGGCCAGCCAGGACATCATCGCGGCAATCGTGGTGATGGCTAAGAAACTCAACATCAGAGTTGTCGCAGAGGGGGTGGAGCACGAAGAACAGCTGGATTTTCTGCGTTCCGTAGGCTGCGAGCTGATTCAGGGATTCCTTCTGGCAAGACCAGAAACGCCGCCAGACGTGGATAGATTTTTCCACGACGGCACCGAAGTGGAGGTTGCCTAATCCTGCTGATACCATCGGAGGCATGAAAAAACTAATAACAATAACCTCCACGATCATCCTTTCCGCCTGTACCGGGCAGGCGCCAACTGCGATCACAACCGATCAATCTGTTCTGGACAACCCAAACGGTCTTCAAGCCGTGACTGAAGCACAAACCTCGCGAGAAGCTTTACCGGGTAAAGCACACTATGAGAAAGCTTGTGGCAATTGCCATAACGGCAGCCTGAAGAAAGCGCCTCACCGGGACATGATTGGGTTGATGACGCCGGAAGCCATTCTCGCAACTCTTACCACGGGCATCATGGCGAACGAAGCTTCCGTTCTTTCCGAATCCGAAAAAATTGAGGTCTCTGAGTACCTGTCCGGTGATGAGCTGGGCAGCGAGCTCGCGAGCATTCCCACCTGTGCAAGCCGAATTGAGTACCAACCGGGGCTGGATATCGTCGGCGCCAACTGGGGTCTTTCGCCATCAAATCTGCGCGATATTCCAGAATCAGTGAGCGGCATCAGTTCAGCAAATGTCAATCAACTGAGCATACGCTGGGCAATCGCCATGCCGGCAGCGAACCGCGTCCGATCACAGCCAACTTTCGCCGGCGGGCTCCTCATCGTCGGATCACATAACGGGATCGTTTATGCGCTCGATCCCGCATCGGGTTGCACAAACTGGCAATTCCAAGCGTCAGGCGAAGTCCGCACCGGTATTTCCGTATCAGAGCGCGGAGAGGAAGCAACCATATTCTTCGGTGATGTCCTCGCCAATGTCTACGCGGTCAATGCGAGGAGCGGGGAGTTAAGGTGGCGACTACGAGCAGATGACCATCCAAACGCTACCATCACCGCTTCGCCAACCCCTCACAACGGCGTTCTGTACGTCCCGGTATCCTCGCTGGAAGTGAGTCTGGCTATCGATCCGCACTACGAGTGCTGCACCTTTAGGGGTTCCGTTGTGGCAGTGGATATCGCGACCGGCAATCAAAACTGGAAAACCTATACCATCACTGAGGAACCGGGTATCAGCGGCCAGAATCCTATTGGCACTAACATCATCGGACCTTCCGGCGCAGTAGTCTGGAACAGCCCATCTATCGATGCCGCCAACAATCAGTTGTTTGTGGGTACCGGCGAAAACATGTCATCACCCGCGAGCCTCACCAGCGACGCGCTGATTGCCATGGACTTAGACAGCGGTAAGAAAAACTGGGTCTTCCAGGCAACAGAAAACGATGTTTGGAATGGCGCATGTGATACGAAATGGCCTGAGAACTGTCCGGTCGAGGGCGGACCAGACTTCGACTTCGGCGGTGCAACCGTGGTAGCAGAATCAGAGAAGCACGGTCATCTGGTGATCGCAGGCCAAAAGTCCGGTGTCGTGCACGCGGTCGATCCCAGGACCGGAAAACTCGTCTGGCAGACCAAAGTCGGTCGAGGTGGCATTCAAGGCGGCATTCATTTTGGCATCGCGGTACGGGGCGACATTGTGCTGGCACCTATCAGCGATATGGCTGACGGTCGAAGCTATCCCGATCAAGACAGACCAGGCATGCACGCACTGGATCTCGACTCAGGTGAAGTACTCTGGTCGACGCTGCACAAAGATCAGTGCGACGGGAAAGCGTACTGCCATCCCGGCATCTCACAAGTGCCCACTGTGATCGGCGATCTGGTATTTGGCGGTTCCATGGATGGCACGGCAAGAGCTTATGACACAAACACCGGGAAAGTTGTCTGGCAACTGGATACGACACAAGCCTTTGAATCAATCAATGGCGAGGAAGCCAGAGGCGGTTCCATGGGTGGTGCAGCAGGTCCAGTCGCCTTAAATGGCTTGTTAGTTCTCAGCTCTGGCTACGGCATCTATAACCATATGGCAGGCAACCTGTTGATCGCTCTTGAAGTTGCCGAGGATTAGGCTGTCTCTACTCAACGTAACCACCAAAGTCACGCCGCATCGCTGATCATCGGGATTGACAGCAACACGGCGCCAAGCGTACAGGCTGAGCTGAGGCCAGAAACCCGTTGCCTAGTGACCGCTAAAGGAAAGCCAGAAAGCCCTTATAAAGGTTACAACACCAACAAACCGCCTCAGCGTGTAACGCTGGAATCCTGCCACCATGACACTCAATTTCGTCAGGATGGGAATGCGTGCCCAGGAAAGTGTCCGGATTTCGTTCCCCAGAAACAGCGACTTGATGACATCGACTTTCACTGACGGAATTCCACGCCCTCGAAACTACCTGAATCGCGCCAGTCGTTCAGATACTTAAAATAAGCGACTGGTCCGAACGGATAACTCACCGCTCGAGTCTCACCTTCACCCCAACCCTTTCCTTCGTTGTTGTAGTAACCTGGGGTACATTCCGTTGTACCCAGCATCATGGGTGGTGCCTGCAACAGCAGCTCCATCCAGTCGTTTTCTGCCTGTTCCGTTACCTCGAGTTCCTTAAAGCCATTATCAAGCGCGTGCCGCACCATGATGGCCATGGTATTGCCACATTCCGTTAAATTGTGCGGGTAGTTCGAGATCAGATTCGCGCCCTGGGTTGCCTGCGAGATAAACAGGTTAGGGAAGTTGTGGACGTGCACGCCATGTTTCGTTCGCATGCCGTCCGCCCAATAATCAGACAGCAGCATCCCGCCTTTACCTACGGTGTCGTAACCCGACCGACGTTCGAATGGTGTACCAACTTCAAAACCGGAGGCATAGATGATGCAGTCAACTTCATATTCGACGCCGCCCACAACAACGCCCTTTTCCGTAATCCGTTCCACGCCTTGGCCATCCGTATCAACAAGTTCGCAGCCGGGCTCGTTATAAGATTTCAGATACTCATCATGAAAACAGGGACGTTTACAAAGCTGCTGGTACCACGCCTTTAAGTGCTCCGCGGTTTCCTGATCTTCAACCACACTGTTACAACGAGAGCGGATTTCCTCCATCTTCTCAAAGTCTGAATCCTCGTAGGCTGCCATCATTTTCTCGATGGTCAGATCTTCTTTCGGAAGTTTCGAGATTTTCTCCCGGACTCGCTTCGAGATATCGGTCCAACCATCTGCAACCAGGTCTTCCTCGGCCGGTTGACCGGTTTGGTTGGCCGTGAAGTTTTCGATCCAACGCATTTGCCATCCTGGGGTAGCGATATTGTGGAACCACTTGGGGTCTATGTCGTGGTTATCGCGAATATCAACAGACGATGGTGTGCGCTGACAGACAAAGAGCGACTGACAGGCTTTCGCCAGGTGCGGTACACATTGCACCGCGGTTGCGCCGGTTCCGATGATGGCAACACGCTTGTCACCGAGCTTCTCAAGCGGCGCGCCTTCGGGGTCCCCACCGGTATACTCATAGTCCCAACGGGAAGTATGGAAACTATGACCCTTGAAGGTTTCGATACCCGGAATGCCAGGGAGCTTAGGCACATGTAACGGACCGGTACCCATACCAACAAAGTTAGCCGTAAAGTCATCACCACGGTCTGTGGTAATGCGCCACACTTTCTCTTCTTCATCCCATCGAAGTTCTTTCACCTGGGTATGAAAAAGCGCATTGTCATAGAGGTTGTACTTACGACCGATGCGCTGGCACTGCTCAAGAATCTCCGGTGCATGTGCATACTTTTCTGACGGCATGTGACCGGTTTCTTCCAGGAGTGGCATATACACCATCGCCGCGGTGTCACACTGAGCACCCGGATAGCGATTCCAGTACCAGGTGCCACCAAAGTCACCGCCCTTCTCAAGGATCCGCACATCGGTGATGCCTCTTTCTACAAGCCTTGCGCCCGCGACCAATCCTGAGAATCCGCCACCAATATAGGCGACGGTGACATGATCATTGAGAGGCTCCCGCTCTTTGACGGGGACATAGGGATCTTGGAGATAGTGAGACAATTGATCCTTGATCTCGATGTACTGATCGTTACCATCTGTGCGAATTCGCTTATCGCGCTCCGCTGCATATCGTTGACGCAACCCCTCTTTGTCGATCATCGCTTGCTCTGACATAGCCGAACCTCTTGAAAATGCTGTCTGATCCTGAAATGTTGCCGCGCACAGCCTGCGCGGTCAATTGAACTCAATCTCGTGAATGGTGCGGTTTTACGCCGCGTATGAAAGGGCGTATTTTATGTCTTATGAGCGAATGTCCCTTCTCAAAAGCGTCTGAAATCGACTTTATGGACCCGGCCGTCCAGGAGAATTGGTTCGAAGCGTACGATCTGATCCGGGAGGCGTCTCCTGCTTACTACATGCCGCAATTGGGGATGTATGTCCTGACCCGGTATGACGATATTGAGTATGTGCTCAAACGCCCACTGCAGTTCAGCTCTGGGCAGGATGTTCAGGACACAGAACCACTCATCAAGTTCGATGCTTCAAGCAAGCTTTATGAGGAGACAGGCTGGCCCAGGTTTACGCCTCTGGGTGAAAACCCACCCATGCACGCGAATTATCGAGCACTGGTTGACCCGGCACTGACCGCTGCTGCGATCAAATCAAAAGAAGCCTTTGTCCGGGCAGCCATAGATGAACTCATCGATGGCTGGATCGACGAAGGTGCAATCCCGTTCATCGAGAAATTTGCGGAACCGCTACCGATGATCGTGATCTCTGAGCTGCTTGGTTTTCCAAGAATGGACCTGCCGCAGCTGAAGATCTGGTCTGGCGCCTGGGTTCTGCCTTTTAGTCGCGGACTCACCGAGGAACAAGAACTGGAGGCAGTGCGGCTACACGTTGAACTGCAGCACTACATCTTCGAAACCATGGCACACAAGCGTCAACACCCGGGCGATGACATCATCACGCGTTTGCTGAATATCGAGGTCGAGGACGCTGCGCTGGGTGCAAAGCGCCCCCTAACGGATTCCGAAATCATCGGCATCACCGATCACCTGCTGATCGGCGGCAACGAAACCACGGCTTTCGCGCTCTCAAACGGACTCTGGATCCTCTTCCGAAACCCGGAGACCTATGCGGCTCTTGAGGCATCCCCAGACAAAATCAAAAACTTTGTGGAAGAAGTGCTTCGTATCGAATCACCCACACAGGGACTGTACCGATTCGTGAGAGAAGATTGTGAGATTGGCGGCGTCCCGGTGCCCAAAGGCGCAACCCTCAGTATCCGATATGGCGCCGGAAATCATGACCCCAGGCGATTTCCTGATCCGACATCACCCGACCTTGAACGGAAAAACGCGGGGCGACACCTCGCCTTCGGTATGGGAGAAAAGGTCTGCCCTGGGGCGACCTTAAGCCGCTACGAGCAACGCTGGGCCTGGGAGGCTCTATTTACTCGTCTCAGGAACATGCGCCCGACACCGGAGAAAAACCGCTACGCGCATCTCAAGGGCATCTGGCTGAGAGCGCTGGAAGAGATCCACGTCACCTTCGACAGCACCTGATCACCTGATAATTTCGACTTTTCAATGACTTATGGTCCTTGACCCTCGCCTTATTCCTATCGTGAATGCGACTTATTCCATTCCAGTTCGATTGATTTGACGAATTATTGCCTTCAGAGATTCGCATTATTCTGAATGTGTGCGATGATTACATCTGCTGGGGGCATTTACCCCTCTGGGGCCGCACCAGCAACTCAACATTTAGCGAGCCAACTGAGGATATTCTTATGAAGATCGTACCTACGATTGCCGGTGTTCTTCTTGCCGGATCTTTTGCGACATCAGCAAACGCTGGCCCATCACAGGGCGAAGTCATGACGCTGTGCAAAAACCAAATCAAATCTACCTTTGAAGACGTGACTCGAATCCGTACTTTCGGCATCAAGGAACGAGCCAAAGGCACTTTCATCAACTTCCGTGTTTCCACAGAAGGTGCAGAAACGCAGGTTGTAAAGTGTTCTTACGTTGATGGCATCGCCAGCCTGACTGATCGCGAAGGCGTGATGGTCGCGGCGAAAGCTGATGGCGTGAACACTGGTTCTTGATGGCCCAGTGCTAACCTGCAGAATCAAAAAAGCCGGGCAATGCCCGGCTTTTTTGATTCTGACTCGCTGCCCTAAGGACAAATCGTGTTCTGGGCAAACCCGAAGGGCACGCCTTCCAGAAAGTAATAGCCGTCGCGATATTCAATCACCGCTGTCACCACATTACCTCGCTTTGCGTTTGTTCGAAGGTAAGGCAGACCTTCATAGCCGATCCTCCAGGTGCCTGACTTTTTGGAGGTGGAGTGGTACTCCGAGCTGCCCCAATAGGCATCATCGTAATAGCTGCCGCTACTTTGACGGGAATGAAACTCTCCATTCGCGCAAAGCGTGATATCCGAGCTGAAAAGCGAGCCCTCGAAAGGTCGACCGTATCCTTCAACGAAGACCAGCCGTCTTCCTGCCAGGCGATAGTACCAGCGCTCATGTTCATGGCCGGGCTCTATTCGAATGAGTCCGAAGCTTTCCATGATGCGAAGTGCATCCGGCTCCAAGATCGGCCACTTATTGGTAATCGCACCGATCAACACCATATATCCCTGGCCCTGAGGACCAAAGATACCGGCAAGGTAGCCCTCCACCGGTTGTCCTTGCATCTCTCCTTTCACCGGCATCGTCATACCCTGACCATTGCGAACGCCAAGGGTCAAAGGCGCGCCATCGGTACGCAGACTGGTAACAGGGGATTCAAAGCCTTCGCGCATGAGTTGCTGTACGTTTTTTAACCCCATCCCGGGCGTCGGTCGGATGACAATCAGTCCAGGTTTTCGTGAAGACTGGAAATAGAGCAAACCTGACTCGTCTCCCGTCAGCTCAAAGTGCCGGGGAACATCGATGGTAAAACCATAGGTCTTGTCCACGAAGGTATTAGTCGCATCAGGCAAGGCCAGACGAGGCATCGCGCTGCCCGCTTCACTGGCGAAGACCGGGAAAGCCAGGAGTAAAGCTAACGTGCAGATATACCGCATCACCCGGAGGCACCGAACAGTTTCGCTTTCAACCGCTCACGGGTTGATTGCACGGCGACATAAAATCCAGGCACAAAGAAAGTCCCTACGAGGAGAGCGGCCAGCATACCTCCCAGCACGGTGACGCCAAGGGAAACCTGCCCGAAGGCACCTGCACCCGTTGCAAGCACGAGCGGCAGAATACCCAGAATGAAAGAGATGGCCGTCATACAAACCGCGCGGAATCGGGTTCGACCCGCATCTCGCGCGGCAGCAGGTATTGCCTTACCCCCGTGTTCTCTTTCATTGCGGGCAAACTCGACGATCAGAATCGCATTTTTTGCAGCCATACCGATCAAGAGAACCAGTCCAATTTGTGCATACAGGTTGAGCGCCAACCCTACGGAGTAGAGTGCTGCTAAAGCGCCACCCAAAGCCATCGGTACCACTAACATGATCGCGATTGGAATTGACCAGCTTTCATACTGTGCCACCAAAAACAGGTAGATGAACACCATCGCCATCAGGAACGCGATCGTGGCGGTATCACCAGCCTGACGTTCCTGAAAAGCCATGCCGGTCCATTCAAACTGGTATCCACCAGGCAGAACACCTTCCATCAGATCATCAAAGATATTCATTGCCTGACCCGAACTGTAGCCGGAGTCCGGCTGCCCCAGCACACTCGCTGACCGATAAAGATTGTACCTTTGAGATATATCAGGCCCAAGTATGGGGCGCGTACTAACCAGCGTACTAAGGGGAACCATATTGCCGGATTGCGAACGTACATAAAATCTTTCCAGATCAGACAGATCAGAACGAAATGGCGACTCCGCTTGCATGATGACCTGATAAGTCTGACCAAACTTATTGAAGTCATTGATATACAGCGAACCCATCTGCGCCTGCAGCGTCTTGAAAATCTCACTTAACGGCACACCGAGGTTTTTCGCCTTGGTTCGATCGACATCAATGAAGTATTGAGGCACATTTGCGCGGTAGGTAGAGAACACGCCTTTCAGGCCGGGCGTCTGATTCGCCCTGGAAACTACCAGGTTCAGGACATTCGCAAGTTCTGCCGGCGATCGACTCAACGTATCTTCCACCATCAGTTCGAGGCCGCCAACAGATCCCATGCCTGGAACAGCGGGTGGCGGGATCGCTACGACACGTGCTTCCGGTACAGCTCTGAATGCGGCCGCATTGATCCGCTGCGCCAGGGCAAAGACAATATCTTCCGGATCCATTCGTTCATCCCAGTGTTTCAGGACCACAAACGCACTACCCGCGTTACTGCTCATGGCGCCAGTGAGAATCGAAAAGCCCGTTATCGATGTCACTGTTTCCACGACGGGATCTTCAGCCAAAATATTCGCCACTTTATCCATCGCATCTTTGGTACGCGTGATCGAAGACGCATCCGGAAGCTGGACATTGACCATCAGCAAGCCTTTATCTTCCGACGGTACGAACCCGGTCGGGATGTTCAGGAACCCAGCTCCCAGGAGAACTAGCCAGGCGACGAAGATGACGGCCACCACTGAGAGCTTCCGAAGCACCCAGCTGACGCCGAGATCATACTTTTCTGTGATCACATCAAAGACCGCCATGAAGCGGCGGTACCAGCCTGCATCTTGCTGTTCGCCTGACTTGAGGACCAGACTGCAAAGCGCCGGACTCAAAGTCAGCGCATTGAGAGAGCTGAAAACAACCGCAACACATATTGTGACCGCAAACTGTCGATACATTTCACCCGTAATGCCCGGCAGCAGCGCTACCGGCACAAACACCGCCAGCAGGACCAAGGTTGTTGAAATAACGGCACCGCCTACTTCGTCCATGGTCAGAATCGCTGCTTCTTTGGTACTGATGTTGGGGTCTTCCCGTAGGTGCCGATCACAGTTTTCAATCACGAGAATCGCATCGTCAACCACGATACCAATGGCAAGAATCAATCCGAACAGCGTCACCGTGTTAATGGACATGTCCAGCATCAGCAGGACGGAGAAGGTGGCAATCAATGAGACGGGAATGGCGATGGCGGGTACCAGGGTCGAACGAAGGCTCCCAAGGAAAATGAAAGTGATCAGGATCACGAGCGCTACCGCCTGAAAGAGCGAAATGACAACCTGGTTGATCGCCGTCGACACATATCGAGTCGTGTCATAGCCAATCTTGTAATCCATGTCCTCAGGGAAGCTCTTCGCCAGCTGCGACATCATCGTGTCGACTGCCCGACCCGCTTCCAGCGCGTTAGCATCCGGCAAAAGATAGAGCGCGATGTTCACAGCAGGGAGATCATCTACTTCACCAAAAAAGTTATAGCTACTTTGGCCGAGCTCTATTCGAGCAATATCCCGAAGGTAAGTCGCCGAACCATCGGGGTTCGCACGCAGGACAATCTCCTCAAATTCTTCCGGATCCTGAAGCCGACCCTTGGTCTGCAACGTGTACTCGGTTTGCAGATTGCCTTCGAAGGGCGGCGCACCAACTTTACCGGCGGCGACCTGAACATTTTGTTCCTGAAGCGCAGCAGCTACGTCATTGGTCGTGATCTGCAGCCGCGCCATCTTATCCGGGTCCAACCAAAGCCGCATCGAGTAGGCGGCTTCACCAAGAATATTGGCTTTGGAAATGCCGTCGATGCGAGCAAGATTACTTTGCACATTAATTTTGATGTAGTTGGAGATGAAGGCATAGTCCAGCGAGTTGTTCGGTGAATAGACACTGATGAGCTTCAGGATATCCGGGGACTGCTGATCAATTTCCAGACCGTTCTGCCTGACTTCCTGCGGTAGTCGGGGTTCTGCCAGTTTTACCCGGTTCTGAACACGTACCAGGGACATGTCCGCATCTGCGCCTACCTTAAAAGTTGCCGTCAGGTTGTAGGTACCATCGTTCGCTGACTTAGAGGACATGTAGATCATGTCTTCAACGCCATTGATCGCATCTTCAATGGGCGTAGCAACCGTCTGCTCAACGATTTCAGAGGAAGCGCCTGGGTAACGCCCGACTACTGAGATGTTGACCGGAGAAATCGCCGGGTACTCTGCGATCGGTAACGTAGACATCGAAGTGAGTCCTGCCAGAGTCAGGACAATCGCGACGACCAGAGCAAACTTCGGACGTTCGATAAAGAATCTGCTGAACACGTTTAAGCCTCCGCGTCGGCGACGCTTTTCGCATCAACGACCTGGCCCGGTCTAACCAGCTGCAAACCTCTGACAATCACTTCCTCTCCGATATCTAATCCAGAGAGCACCCGAATATCTGCATCTACACGATCACCGAGCTCCACATTGCGGCGTGCAACCACGTTGCCGGGTTCAATGACAAGGACAAAACTCCCCTGCTGATCCGCCTGCACCGCCGATTGGGGAATAAAGGTACCGGTCAGTGGATTGGAAAGCTGCAAGACCACTCTGACGTATTGGCCTGGTACAAGAAGCCCCTCGGGATTCGGAATGAGCGCGCGCGTCTCCATCGTTCCCGTGTCATCATCGATACGATTCGCAAAATAGTCGATGTATCCTTTAAGCGGATACATCTGACGATTTGTCAGCTCCAGACCGACCTGGATGTCACTGAGCTCTACCTCCCCTGCTTCATTAGTCCCGAGCCGCTCCTCTGAAGTAGCAACGAAGGTGGATTCACTGATTTGAAAAATCGCTTCGATCGGGTCCATGCTGACCAGTGTCGTCAGGACACCGGAGGTGGGACCAACCAGATCACCAACCGTTGCCGCACTTCTTCCAATTCGGCCCGATATCGGCGCCTTGATTTGTGTAAAAGTGAGATTGACCTCTGCAGTTTTAACGGCCGCTTCCGCCTGCGCATAGCCAGCATCGGCTTCAAGCTTCTTGGCTTTCAGACTGTCGAAGTCGGCCTGCGAGATTGCCTTTTTTGGCAGGAGTTCCTCACCTCGCCTGAAGTTCAGGTCTGAAACCTGACGATCTGCTTGAGCCGCTGCAAGCCGGGCGCGGGCACTTGCGAGCGCCGCTTCGAACTCCCTGGGATCAATAGAATATAAAGGGTCATCGACCTTAACATTCTCGCCCTCCTTAAAGTCGACCGAGGTGAGATATCCCGATATCCTCGCTTTTATCTGCACATCTTCCTGTGCATTCAGTCGTCCCACAAAGGATCGTTTGGGAAAGTACTCCAAAGCCTGAACGGAGTCAGTCACAACTTCAGTAACCTGAACCTCCGCTTCTTCATTCGAACATCCTGTAATAAATAGCAACAGAAAAATAACTCGGAAAACCATAAAACTACCCAGTGTGCTGTCGGATCCGTGGGACCTGAACTGTAACAGAATTCCCCCACGCCTCTCTGCACATTTTTGTTAACTTATCACTATACTAACGGGAACTATCAGCTCGAGACAGGAACCCCTATCGTGAAAAGACTGACGTTTTGCTTGTCTCTTCTCCTTTGTCCCAGCATCGTTCTGGCTTCGCTAGCAAGTTCTGTAGGGCTCTTCGTTTATCCTAAAAATAGTCAGAGTCCAGAGCAGATCGAGCAGGACGACTACCAATGTTATAGCTGGGCAAAAGACCAGACGGGATTTGACCCGATAAACACAACGACGCCGAAAAACGTCGAGGCAAAAAGACCTGGTGCAGATGGCAGCGCAATGCGAGGCGCGCTGAGGGGCGCAGCTCGAGGCGCGATCATTGGAGAAATCGTCGATGACGATGCCAGCAAGGGCGCAGAAGTTGGCGGGGCACTGGGCGCGATGCGTGGTCGATCCCACGCACGACACAGCGCACAACAACAGGCTACCCATCAAAACGCCCAGAATCAGGCGCAATACGAACAGCGCAAAGATGATTTCAAACGCGCCATGTCACTGTGTCTGGATGCCAGGGGTTACGCTGCTCAGTAGCTGAAGTCGGATTAGATATGAAATCGAATACGCGCATCGTCAGTTTCGAAACCCTTCTGGTCAGCATGTTGCTGTTGCTGATCGTTCCTTCTATGGCGAGTGCCGAGTGGCTGACCCCAATATCTCGCCTGCACTATACGTTTACCATGATCGCGTCTCTGTACCTGGTTTCTACTGATCGAACTGAACTGATGGTCGGAATCATTCTGTTTATACCCGCGATGACCACAAAATGGATGCTGGCACCGGCATCTGCAGATCAGCAGTTGCTGGCCTACTGCGTGTTTCAGGCCGTATTCCTGGGTTACGTGATGCGCACGGTATACCGACACCTCATGAGCGCACGTCGCATTGATTCGGAAATCATTTATGCATCCGTTGTGCTCTATCTGATGTTCGGACTGGCACTGTCACTGATCTACTACGGAATACTGGTTCTCGTACCGGATTCATTCGGTGGAAAGATCATGCTGGATCTTTCAGACCAGAGCAGCGCGACTGCCGTGCTGCATGAACTGTTGTATTTCAGTTTTGTTACGCAAACCACCCTAGGTTATGGCGATATTTCGCCAACTCTGCCGGTCGCGAGAACTATTGCATTGCTTCAGGCCATCATGGGTCAGCTTTACCTGGCGGTCGTTATCGCAAGACTCGTTGGTATCCACATCGCCAACGTGACCGTTGACGAAAAAACATAACGCGTATTCTTCCCAATGAAAAAACTCACACAGACTATTGGTACCCTCTGTCTTTTGGCCTCGCTTCCAGTCACCGCAGTTGGCTTTGACGAGTCTGAACCCATCTTGTGTGCTGTCTCTAACTACAACGAGTGCGCCATTGAAGGTTGTGAGTCCGTCACCGCTGCCAGCATTAACGCGCCAACATTCTTTCGCTTAAACGCTGACAAAAAGACACTGCAAACCATCACCGAAGGCAAAGCTCGTGTCAGTCGTCTCGATCAGATCGAATTGATTGATGGTCAGTTGCTCGCTGCAGGCGTGGAAGACCGTTCAGAAGGGGCTGCGGGGGGCGTGGCCTACAGCATCGTTGTCACCATTGAAACTGGCAACCTGGTGTTCAGTGCCGTCAGCGACGACCTTTCGTTTACTGCCTTTGGTGCCTGTATCCAGGATTGACCTATCTATATCGAGACCGCATGCGGCCGGTGCTCATGCGATTTCGTGAAACGGAACGTCTTTGCTGAAACTGTCGATTACCCATATTTCGTGCGTGTGCGTCTCGACTAATCTGACTCATTCGGCTGGACCTGTCCCGGCTATCATCGTTCCAGGAACCGGAAGCGGCCGCTGACGACGTCCGCTCTCGAAATGGCGTCGTACTACCGATTCGGTCCGTTGCAGAGTTTTGCCATTCATTGGCACGATCCCTGGCATTGTCACCACTGGGTCCGGGGATTTCTCCCCAGCCATTTTCCCGATCATACTGATACCAGCTATCGCCCGACTTTTTATAAACGTCGCCGTTTTTCCCGGCATACAGGCTGCCATCACTGCCTTTACCGACCATGCCACGATTTTCATCACCACGGCCTGTCACGAACTCACCACCTTCTGAACTTTCGTAGTGCGTGCGCCGCTGACCGTCTTCGATCTTGCCTTCGAAATCGACACTCTTGCCGTCGCCGGTATTCATGGTGCCATCGGACGTGTAGCTGCCATCTTCCTGACGATGACGCTCAACCCTCATGTTGCCGCCTTCGGACGTTGAGCGTTCGGTCACCGCCCAGCCGTCATCAATATCAATCTCGCGATCCACATTCATGGTCTTGTCACCGCGACTGATCTCTCGCGCCATCTCAAAGCGCTCGTGGTCTTCCGAGTAATAGCGCTCCGTTTCCGAATAGATATTCGTCCTCGGATTGTAGGTCTCACCGTAACTCGCCCACTCGTCAGAATCCCACGCAGTTTCAACATATCCAGATCGACCCGTTCGCGGGTTATGGTGCTGGTTATAACTGTATCCCCCGTAGGGACCCGCCCAGACCTGGCGAGTGCCGTAGTTTCCGGTTCGAGGGTTATAGAAACTTCCGTAACCATAGGACCGGTACCACGGGTAGTACCAAAGCGCGCCATACCTGTAGTACGGCGGGTAGTACCAGCCCGTGCCATAAACCGGAAATCCGAAGTAGCTGTATACGCCCGTGTAATAGCTGGAACTCGCTGAGAAGGTCACCGTTGTGGAAGAGCTCTGAGAAACCGCAACCTGAGTGACCGGGTAAGCCGGCGAGTCTGCCGGGATATCGTAGATCACATCAGGCACACGAAGCGCGGGTTTCCAGGGTCCCTCGGGGACATCAGAGTCATACCAGACACCTTCGTAACACAGGTAGTAGATGCCTTGAAATTCAAAGATCTCATAGGGGGAGTTGGTTGCCCGGACAATCTGCGTCGACGCGATGCGTTCAAAACTGGGCTCACCGTCATACGGAGCGGTCAGTTCCAGATAGTCGTTCACCGAGACGGTTTTCTTCTGTGGCAGGCTGGCTTCAAGCAAAGCGGTCTTTGCTTCTATCGTCCCAGCGACCGAAGTTCGGACATAACCCATACCGTGCGACGCTGGAATCTCAGAGAACACTTCCGGTAACTCCGTCACCATCTCCCAGCCACCCTTGTTCAGGTTATCCGATCTAAACCAACGTCCAGCCGCGAGGAAATACCAGTCTACCCCGTATTGGAATAGCGGGCTTTGCGTATTCATCGCGAAACTCAGACCCAAGGCTTCAGGAATCGCCTCAGTGCGCGGAGGCCCATCGAGCAAAATCAGTTCGGTGGGCGTGTCCGCGAAAAGAATCTGAACAGATTCTCGGGCAGTCGCGCTGACCAGAAACTCTTTATAGGGCCCTTCAGGGTCGAGCACATCGATCCCATCTGGTTGACCGGACATCGCAGTCCAGCCGTCTTGAAGTGACGAACTTTCCCACCAGCTTTCTTTGTAGAGCAGATAGTAAGCTTCATCGACCCGATGCTTCAAAAGCGGCCAATTTGCGTTGGTCACAAGGCTATAAGGACTTGATTCCATCGGCTGAAATTGTGGTTTGCCGGGCACCAAGAGAAGAATAGTCGGCATCATCGCAACCCTGATGTTCGGCGGCTCAGGATTGAATCCCTCGTGATTCTTCACCTCTAATACGTCTTGAGCGAGAGAAAGCAGAAAAATGTCCAGAGGCGCCACAACCGGGGTTTCAGTCATTCGCTCGGTCAGAACCTTCGAGTACTCTGGTCGATCCGTTCCTGAGACTTTGGTAGACACCACTTCTCTGTCGTAGACACGAACCGTGCGCTCATCCATGTCTACTTCAGTCGCGCCAGTCATCTCAACCGTCGCGTAGATCACTTCACTGCCACCTGCGTCAGACAGGTACTCCACAGCCATCAGCAGGGTGACTTTTTCGTAGGCTGTCCAATCAACAATCTGAGGCGCATGGACAATCAGCGTGCCTTTCTCGAATGTGACGTCTTTAGGAAACTGCCAGGGAATTTCTTCCTCTGCATGGGTCGGGACGACTGAAAGGAGAACTGTCAGCGAAAGGATTAAGAGACGCATCGGAATTAAAGGATCAACCCAATAAGAGAACCATGTGTCACAGTATCGTGGGCAAAATCATCACGTTCACTCACGTTACCGGCTTCATTGTCGACCCACACGACCTGACCCCTCAAATCGAGACCCAATCGCCCGTTAGTGTTATACCTCGCGTCCAGACTCCACTGACATGTCATGTCGACCTCCAAGCCGAAACCATCAAATCACCGCTGACCTGAAACTTCCAGTCATCAGCCCACGCCAAGGGGGTGACGACCGACAGGCAAATGGCGAAAACAAAACTCCGCATGACTTGGTCTCCGCGGATTTGCCTCTTCTACTGTGAACGGGGCAGCATGTCACCGATGATGCCGATGAACTTACCGACAGTGCCCCTGGCACGATTCGCATCGTTCTTGAGATTCTCTCCGACAGAGCCCTGCCAGACAATATCCTTGGTGTCAGGATGAGTAAAGATGACAGAGACCGCACCACGCAAGTAGTCATTCTCCTGGGTCCATCGGAACTGTGCGCCATAGTAGCGCTGCGAGTCGACCACATGCGTCGAGTAAGAAGATTCTTCCATCGCACCGACAAGCGTAGATACTTCCAGCTGGGCGTTTTTCGCTTCTTCAAGTCGATAGCCTCGGGCTTGAAGCATTCGGTTGACGGCATCTTTCATTCTCAGCTCCAACTGCACTGATTCTGCGCCCGCCAGCACCCCAACCACCGCCACAGGTGGTTTGGCCCAGGTATATGTCTTGAAGCTTGAAATATCGTAGTTAGGATGAGCAATAACCTCTTCATTCAGCGAATCAGTCGCACATCCGGACAGGACCATAACAAGGGATAAGAGAAAAAGTTTCTTCATAACAGACACTCACGGTTATCAGGTTTGGGCGCACACAACATCACTGTGTCACCATCACGAATCACGGTAATTCTGAGTGTGTCACCCACAGCGGTCTGTTCAAAGCAGTTTTTTAAACTTTCCAGTTTGTCGATAACACCGCTCACTTGGTTAACACCGGCTTCAAAGATAATGTCACCACCAAGAAGAATCGGTTGATCCTGAACCGTGACAGAGAGGCTCGCCGTGCGGAGGCCGAACTGGGCACCTGGTTTCGTCTAGAATTAGGGAGGCGCCGAGCTAACGGTAAGTATGGCAATGCGCTATTGGTCAGGCTATAACTAACTCATGCTCGAAATCATCATCATTGCCATACTCCTGTTCTTTATCGGATTCCAACTCCGCGCAAACCAAAAACAGTCACGCGCAAAACTGTTGCAGCAACGCAATGATGCGAGAATCAACATCGGGCTACACCTACTGGATACCGGTGCCCTGCACTCAGCGAGAGACAAATTCTTTGACCATGAGCTCTACAAACTCGATGAAAATTTCGCCGACATTGAAGAGCTAACAATTAGGGAAAGGCGTGCGCTCGAACAGGAACTTTACTTCGAGCTGGTATACTTTCAGAACCTGCATTATCAGAGAGAAAACGGATTAATCGAAGCAGAACAATCCCTGTCACTGAATTACATGCGTTGTCTGATGCATGCACCCCATCGCAGATTCTGGAAAGACAACCTTCGGCTGGGCGGTCATTTCCCAGATGGATTCATCCGCCACGTCGACGGCGTCGTGAAACTCTATGATCAGGTAGAGAACGTCATGGATCAGGATCAAGATGCTGCGTTCGAGTCGGTTGTGCAGAGCATATTCAACATCCCCGCGCCACCAAGCTGGCTCGACTAACCGCGACTACGCGGCTCCAGGCTTCCGAGACATCTCGTCGTTAAAGGTGCCCCCTCAAAATCCTCTGCCTGAGACACATAGACCGGTGGGCCTTTGAGGTGCCAGTCATAGTCTTTAACGATATGCGCCAGCGTGAGAGGTACATAAAAACGAGCAATACCCATACCCAGGCAAAGATGCGGGCCACCACCAAAGGCGTTAGCGCGCTCAGCTTTGTCGTCCATGAGCCAACGTGACGGATCGAAACGCCCCGCTTCCGCATACCGTTCCTCTTCGAAATGCGCCAACCCGTGAAGATGAAGAACGTGTACATGGCCGGGAATGTCATACCCCATAAAATTCATAGGATGTGCGCTCAGCTTTGGAATCACTGGCGCTGGCAGGAAACAGCGCTCTGTTTCAGAGATGACAGCGCCTAACACAGGAAACTTGCTCATACCCGACTTCAGATCGTTGGCATCGAAACCTTCAAGCTCAACTCTAAGCCGTTCAAACCACGTGCCCCGTATCGCCCAAAGCGCTGCGCAAAGAATGTTTGCAATATTGCCAACACCGGCAATGCTGAGAAGGTACGTTGCTCTCACCAGTTCCTCACGGGAGAGCGGTGACAATCCTTCGGGGACCGCCTTTTCAATCACCAGATCGAGAGAATCCCCCCGAACCTTGCCAGCCAGCCGATCGTTGACGATACCTTTAAAGTAGCTGAAAGCCGCTTCGCGAGCAGCCACATAATCCGCCCTCTGATACCAGGCTTTGCGGCGTTCATCGGGCAAAGCCGAGGCAGGGATAAAAGCCTCTTCGAACATCATCATCTTGTCGATGAATTCATCGCTTGGAAACTCACGAACCTGGGACACATTGAGCGCTCGAGCAATCAACCGAGAAAGGTCAGGATGAAAATCCATCGGACCTTTCGCCAATTGTGCCAGACCCTTGGCAATCACCTCGTTAACCGCAGGCATTGCCCGCGTGACCGCAGCCACGCCAAAAGCGGGCAGTATCAATCTCCGGGATCTTCTGTGAGGTTCGCCGTCGAGCTGGGTAACGTGCATGTCGCCCATTACTTCACGAAAAAAATCGCCACCGGACGACGGCGGCCCGTAGAGCCAGTCATCCGGAGACTTCCACATAATCCGGTCAGCTTCATGAGTACCAATAATGTAGGCTTCTTCACCACGGTATTCGGATTTAAAAACCGGTCCTTGCTCTTTGATCAATTTCAGCCAGGACAAAGGGGTGAAGCCTAGAAAACTCGGATCCACCGGGCTATCCAGAGAAACCGGTTCAAGTTGATCGGACCTGAGGTCAGGCGGTCTTGTCATGCATTCGGATCCAGGGGCTGGACGGTGAGCACACCATGGCCTGCACCCTCATGTTCATTTTCGATGGGGTCGGACTGCTCGGTCGCTAAGCGCTGTAAATCGATGCGAGAATCGAGGGCAACGGCCCGCGCTTCGCCTATTTACCAGAGATCGTATCTTTGCAATTCAGCGCGACCCACCACCATATGGTGCACCTCATCAGGACCGTCAGCAAAACGAAGGTGACGTAGATCTGTGTACATTTCGGCCAGAGGTGTCCACTGAGAGATGCCCGCCGCACCATGCATTTGGATTGCCTGGTCAATAATCAGGCAGACCTTCTCCGGCACCATCGCTTTCACCGCGCTGACATAAACCCTGGCTTCTTTGTTGCCAAGCACATCCATCGCCTTCGCTGCCTGCAGAACTGCCAGACGCATGGCATTAATTTCGATACGCGCCCTCGAGATGACTTCCAGGTTTTTCCCGAGCTTCGCAATGGGTTTGCCAAATGCTTCGCGGGTGGCCGAGCGTTTCACCATCAGCTCAAGCGCTTTCTCGGCTTTACCGATAGATCGCATACAGTGGTGAATTCGACCAGGCCCCAATCGCACCTGAGAAATCTCGAAACCTCGGCCTACACCCAGCAGAATGTTCTCCTTGGGTACACGGACATTGTCGAACTTTATGTGCATGTGGCCTCTTGGCGCGTGGTCATGACCAAACACTTCCATGCCTTCAAGTATCTGCACGCCCGGCGTCTCGATAGGCACCAGGATCTGGGACTGCTGCTTTGACGGCGCGGCATCAGGGTCGGTCTTCACCATTGTGATCATGATTTTGCAGCGGGGGTCTCCGGCACCGGAGATATAGAACTTCTCGCCATTAATGACCCACTCATCGCCGTCAAGCACCGCACTGGTTGAAATGTTCTTTGCATCTGACGACGGCAACCCCGGTTCCGTCATCGCATAAGCCGATCGAATATCACCGTTCAGTAGCGGTTTTAACCACTGCTCTTTTTGAGCTTCAGTGCCGACTCTTTCCAGTACTTCCATGTTGCCAGTATCGGGTGCACTACAATTAAGGGATTCCGAAGCCAGCGCGTACTTGCCGAGCTCAGTCGCGATATAGGCATAGTCCAGGTTAGTCAGTCCCTCTCCAATCTCCGAGTAACCGGGCAGGAAAAAATTCCACAACCCCGATTCTTTCGCTTTGTCTTTTGCACCTTCAAGCAATTCCAACTGCCTGGGATGCCAGGACCACCGGTCTTCTTTTTCCTTATCCAGAGAGAAGAATTCTTCAGTGATCGGCTCAATGTTTTCAGCAATGTGTTTTTTCACAGCATCCATGAGCGGCTGTGCTTGCTCACTCATGGCAAGGTTAAACAGGTCGGCTTCAAGATCAGGCATGAACGGCTCCTTTCAAGCTTGGTTGCAGGACAGGGCCTCGAGACTATTAGAAAAATGCGAGCACGTCGATACCAGTAGAGAACGCGAAAGCAACTGCACCGGCTCGAACCAGGTTTTTGTGATGATGTTCAAGCTTATCGAAACGCGCTTCCAGCGATTCCATCTGACTCGAAATGGATGACTTACTCCTGTCAGCAAGCGCCAGGCCCGAGCTCAGGGTCGCTGCCGCTCCTGTGGCGATTCCTGCCCGAAGCAGCTCTCGTCGATTGATTTGACCACTCATGGCGATACTCTAACACATCGGTTCCCCTCACTGACCAGATGCGTCAAACTGCGGTCAAAAAGTGCTTCGCACGGTAGCCATGTCTATTGACCACTCCTCCTACGTTATCGATGAGCTGATATCCGCAAAGTCCATTGCTGCTCGGGTCGAATCTCTCGCGAAAGACATTTCCGAGTTCTACTCGGATACCGACAAACTGGTTGTGGTGGGACTCTTGCGAGGCTCCTTTGTCTTCATTGCCGATCTTGTTCGTGAACTTCAAATGCCGGTTGAGGTCGATTTTCTTGAAGTATCGTCTTATGGCGATGCCATGGAGTCGTCCAGGGAAGTCAGAATCATGAAGGATTTACGTGGCGAAATCGAAGGACGAGACGTACTGGTCGTCGAAGATATCATCGATACCGGTCACACGATGACGCACGTCATGACGCTGCTCCAGGGACGTGGGCCGAAGCGCCTCGAAATCGCGACGCTTCTCGACAAGCCATCTCGCCGGGAAGTTGAGGTCAAAGCCAGATGGGTCGGATTTGAGATTCCTGATGAATTCGTCGTCGGCTACGGCATTGACTATGCCCAACGTAATCGCAATCTGCCTTACATTGGTAAAGTCCGTCAGCTCTGATTGCACATCAAGACAAATCCCATTTTGCTACGTATCATCGGCAGCCTTATCTTTCGCTGATACCTTCATTTATGGGTTGGAAAATTCTCATCGGGCTGATCACCGCACTGATCGCTGCGTTTATGGTCTTGCTCAGTCAGATGAATGTGACACCCGGCATACTGATGCACGCCCTCTTCGGCGAGGGCGTTAAAACACCGAGCGAATCAAGCCTTCAAAGGCGTCTAGAGCTACCGGAAGGTTTTTCCGTGGGCCTCTATGCCGGCAATATAAAAAACGCTCGGTTCATCGAATTCTCCCGTTCAGGGGATCTTCTCGTCGCCCAACCTCGAGAAAACAAAATCACGCTACTGAAAAGAGATGCCAACAAAGATGGCAAAGCTGACGGCGAAGTCACCTTAATGAACGGTCTGTTTAGGCCACACAGCATCGATTTCTTTGGCGACTATCTGTATATCGCCGAATCTCATGCCATTGGCAGAATTCGCTTCGATCATGTCACCGGAACGGCGGTCGGTGCCTATCAGCAGATCATTACAGGCCTTGCGGATTCTGGAAATCACTGGACCAAAACGATCCGCTTCGGACCAGATGGCATGCTTTACCTGAGCTCAGGTTCCACCTGCAATGTCTGCGAAGAAGAGGATCCACAGAGAGCAGCCATCACTCGATATGAACCCGATGGCTCTGGTGAGGAACGGTTTAGCACAGGACTGCGCAACTCTGTCGGTTTTGATTGGGCACCGTTTGATGACACCTTGTACGCCACAGACAACGGTCGTGATCTGTTGGGAGACGACTATCCGGTCTGCGAACTCAACAAAGTCGAACTCGGCAACTTCTATGGCTGGCCTTATGTGAACGGGTTTGGTGATCTAGACCCAGACTTTGGTGATCAGGCAAAGCTCAATCAGGCACGCTCTCCGGTCCATGGCTTTAGAGCACACACGGCGCCGCTAGGCATTCGTTTTATCAACAGTGAAACATTTCCCGCCGAGTTTAAGAATGCAGCGCTTGTCGCTTTGCACGGCAGCTGGAATCGCTCGACCTATGATGGATACGCTGTTGTTTCACTCCATCACCAGAAGGATGGCAGCTTCGTCGAGAAAGACTTTCTTACCGGTTTCGAGATTAATGGCAAGGTTATGGGCCGACCCGTGGACATCGCCCAGGGGCCGGACAGCTGTGTCTATGTCTCCGACGATTATGCCATGTCCATTTATCGGGTTTGTTACGGTGAGACTCAAAGCGATGCTGGCACTTCCACTATCCGGACGGGACTAGAAACCGGATTAGCAGCGTTCAGCGAAACCCGGATCGCCGAACTGAGCGCCCGGGGTGAACACCTGTTTAAAACCCGCGGATGTACCGGTTGTCACGGAGTAACTAGAGACAGGCGGTCTTTTGGTTTAAGACCTCTTGAAGGAATCCATACGAAGTACACTTTAGAAAGTCTCTCGGCGTTTTATCGAACCCCAACACCCCCTATGCCTCCCGTTCGGCTGGGTAACGACGAAGACGAGCTGGCACTGTCCACTTACCTGTTGACACTCGACTAGGAAAAAAGCGCGTTATTCGGGGCCTGCAAACTCACTCGCTTGATCTCCAGCGATGCGCGAGTGATACATCACTCTTGGTTTTGCCATATTCCAGGGGCAGGCGCGGTGCAGCAGGCAACGATTATCCCAGAGAACGGCATCTCCTTCGCGCCAACGGTGGTGGTACACCCGCGGAGGCTGGCAAACTTCCTGAAGGAGCTCATCGAGCAGTTTTTCCGATGCCTCTGGCGTCATACCGGGAATACCGTAGGCATGACGACCAATCAGCAAGGACTTCCTTCCGGTTTCAGGATGACTTTTCACCAGCGGTCTTAGGGGCGGTTTCTGATCATGAAACCCATAACCACGGTAGCCATCACCTGCTTTCGGAGAGAACCCTGCTTTTGCCTGCGAATGATAAAGAGAGTGAAAAGCTGATAACTCGCTGACCTGCTGTTTCAGGTCGTCATGAAGATGATCGAAACCCGCCCTCAAATCCGCCCAACCGGTTTCTCCACCCTCATCCGGAACCACATGCGCCGTGAACACGGCGCCTTTTGCCTGGACCGGCATGTAAGTGCTATCACAATGCCAATCCATGTTCCCCTTGAGTATCTGAATAACACCATCTGAGTCTTCAGGTGCTCGAACAGATCCATCGCGCAGCACATTACTGATCGCTGCCAGCTCAAGCTCAAGCTCACCAAAACGTCTGGCAAAAGCGATCTGTTCATCATTCGTCAGAAACTGGCCAGGGAACACCAGGAGCGCATGGTTCAACCATTCGGCATGCAGCTCGGCGAATTCCAAATCCGACAAGGCACACAAGTCGATGTCCGTCACGACGGCGCCAAAGCTTGCATCGATAGGCGTATAGGTTGTCATTGCCGAATCCTTTTCGTCGGAATGATGTTACTGGATGTGGAAATACTCAAGCCAGTCCTCGTCATCCCCACGAAATGGCTCAAGCGCCTGAAACACAGCCGCGCCCTCAGAGATCAGGGTTTCTGGGGCGCCGCGAGTTTCAAAGTTCAAACGGACAACTGGTTCTGTCTTCGAACGACGCAATGAAAACCTCCAATCACCTGGCATGGTAAAACTCAACCCATCAAAGTGGTCTACGTCTGTCGCGACTTCCTCAAACTGGGAGAGTACCGTTACGAACGCCCGATCCACGTCGCTCAAGGACAGGCTGATCTCTCGGGTAATCGCGACCTCGGCTTTCCGCGATTGAATCATCTCGCTGAGTGATTCACCCGTTGCCGCGAGCATGCTCTGAATCGTCAACCAGGTGAACATCCCTGAGTCACAACCGAAGAAGTCACCGAAGTAGTGATGAGACGACAGCTCACCACCATAAACTGCCTGATGCCGATGCATCTTGTGTTTCATATATGCATGACCCGTCTCTGCCGGAACCGCCACACCACCGAGCTTTGCAATGATGTCTAGGGTGTTCCAGCAGAGCTTGGTATCAAAAACAATCGCACCACCCGGTTTATCTGTCAGGAATTTTTCCGCCAACAGTCCGATCAGATAATAAGTGGGCACGAGCTCACCCTCATTGTCGAAGCAGACACAACGATCGCAGTCACCGTCCCAGGCGACGCCCAGCGCAAACTCCTGACCAGCCATAAAAGACTTCATCTCTCGCACCAGCTTCGGGTTTGTTGGGTCGGCGCCCTCTTCTGGCATGGGACCCGGGGATTTTCGAAACCAGGTGACCGGCAGGTTGAAAGCTGCTGCGATCATATCGGCCATGGTGGCCGCGGTACCGTTTAACCCATTCAGGGCAACCTGACCTGCATGTAGGGTTTCCACCGAAAAATGGCGTTTAAGAAACCGCAGGTATCTTTCGTGGAAGTTTTCACAGACAACAGAGCCTTTCGCCGGGCGATGGCGGTAGTCATCTGCCATCAGCCTGCTGATATCCGCAAGACCACCTTCTTGCGTGATGGCCTGGCCATCGGCAAGAACACATTTCAGGCCGTTATCAGTCGGTGGATTATGACTGGCTGTAACGATCATCGCCGCATCGATTCCACGCATACCGGATGCAAAATAGCCAAGCTCCGTTGGGCAAAGGCCGATATCAACGACATCAATGCCGATGCTGGAAAGCGACTCGTTCAGGGCAAGCTGCAAACCTTCGCTGGACGCTCGCATATCCCTACCCGTCGCGACCCTGCCTTGCAAATTGAAGTGACCGACAAACGCATGGGCAAATCTTTCGACGAAAGATTCGTTCACCTCATCGGGATATATTCCGCGGATATCGCCGAGTCTAAAGGCAGAAAGCTCCTCAGACATCAAAGTACAGGAAAAGCGAAAGACTGGAGGTCGTCGTAAATCCTGGTTTCTGACGGCGGTGCACTGAACACAATCGATGTGGCCTCGCCTAGTGCAGTCAGGGTTGTCTCACCGAACTTGTTGGAAACTCGCAAACTGCCAAGCTCCAGCAAAACCACTTCCAATTGATCACCGCCTGATGCATGTTCAAGCCAGAAGCGCGTCCTGGAGTCGGTCTGAATGTCACCAAACGCTGTCGTCAGGCGAAAATATGAGGTGCCGTTTTTCTTCATCACTTTACCAAGCGCTACCGTCGCGGCACCACCGCTCGATGACAGGTGCAGTTCTCCACTCTTCTCATCAAACGTCTCAATTCGCAGCTGAGTATCATGACCTGCGGCAACCAGTGTGCCGTCCTCAAATTCAAAGCGGATCTGATCATCGGGACCGGTGATTATGGTGTCTTCAACATCAAGTGCAGATCGGACGGCGAGGCTAATCAGGCGGTCATAGCGCATGACACTCGGCGTGCCATCGACCGCATCCACCAATGCCACTTTTTGCGTCGTCAGGTTATTGCTGCTGGATGCGCAGGAAACAAGGAAGAGCGTTAGGGTGACTATTTTTATTCTAGACATGACACGCACGCGCTTAAATTTACCAGAAATAGCGGATTCGACATAACAATCCGCCTTGGCATACCCTAGGGAAGACTGATACTGGCTGACAACTCATGACCATAGAAATCGTCAATTACGCTGACACTGAGTCACGCATCAAAAACTTTTCCAAGGATCGCTATGTCGATCCTGCCTATATGGAACGTGAGTGGCAGGATCTGTGGCGACAACACTGGTTACTCGCGGGTCTCGTCAGTGACGTCGCTTCACCGGGTGATTACTTTGTCTTTGACCTGGGTCGCGAACAGATTCTGGTGACCCGAACCTCAACGAGTGATATTCAGGGTTTCTACAACGTCTGCCAACACCGCGGGAATCAGCTGGTGAACGATAGCTGCGGACATGCCGCAGCTTTTCGCTGCGCCTATCACGCCTGGACCTATGACATTGATGGCAATCTCTCGATCGTTCCTTACAAAGAAAGGTTTACCGATGGTATCGATCAGGCAAGCCTCGCACTGAAGAAGGTACATACCGAAGTCTGGAATGGCTTCGTCTTTGTGAATCTTTCGGAATCCCCGGAGCCCCTTCACCAGTTTTTGGGGCCGATGAAAGAACTACTTGAGCCTTATCACTTTGAAAAAATGACCGTAGTCGAAGATCAGACGGTGCATCTCGACTGCAACTGGAAAGCCGTCGTCGACAACTTCAGTGAGCTTTATCACGTGGATTTTCTGCATCCGCAGCACAAAAGCATGGTGGACTGCTGCAACGATACAGTTCGACTCTTTGCACACGGTCACACCGGTGTTGAAGTTCCTGGTGCTACCGTTAACCCGAGATTCCCGGTACCGAAAGAACCAACGGCCATCCAAAGCGTTCAGCTTCAATCCATCGGTTTGGATCCTGCGGACTTTGAAGGTCGTGTCCTGGAAGTGCGCCGGGCAGTGCAGGAACAAAAGAGAAAAGTCGGGAAAGACAAAGGAATGGACTACGACGAATTGTCCGACGACCAGCTTTCGGATGTCTGGCAATACAACTTCTTCCCGAACGCCATTCTTTCATTCACCCCGGAACATTGTTGGATCCTGCGACCGCGGCCGCACCCGACAGATCCATCAAGGTGTGAATTCGACAAGATTAGTCTTGTGCGATTCGCCGATCCGCAAACCGCGACGTCTAAAGACGCCGTCTTGTCCGCCGGGCGACACTACCAGGGCGCCTCTGCGTTCCTTCCAGAGGATTACCAGAGACCAGAGCGAGACGTTTTTCACTACGATGCGGTGATCGCCGGCGAAAAAACCATGACTGACACCATCGATCAGGATGTTGAGCTACTCGCCGGAGTCCAGAAAGGCATGTCTTCCCAGGGGTTTGGTGACGTTTTTCTTAATGAAGATGAAATGCGCGTGCAGCACTTTCACAACGAAATGGATCGACTGATCAGCTGACCGGTTTTTCCTGAGCTTCCTCTGCCTGCTCACCGGTCGACTTGATCAGGTTTTCAGGCACAAGAATGTTGGCAATCCAGATGGTCTTCGGATGCTTCTCCAGCGCAATTCGCAGCGTCATCGTCAGTGGCACAGCCAACAGCATACCCACGGGGCCAAGAATCCAACCCCAGACAATCAGGGATACAAAAATCCACACGAATCTCAGGCCCAATTGTTGGCCCATGATCCGTGGTTCAAGTCCATTGCTGACACCAACGTTGATCAGGACATAACCGATCATTACGATCAGCGCTGACACATAACCGTCGAACAACAACGAAAGAATGACAGCTGGAATCGCAGCCAGCACTGA
Source organism: Pseudomonadales bacterium (assembly GCA_017642855.1). GTDB lineage: Bacteria > Pseudomonadota > Gammaproteobacteria > Pseudomonadales > Azotimanducaceae > UBA9659. Next base: position 618,132 of record JAEPOO010000002.1, on the reverse strand, counting down.
ACCGATATTCGGCACAAAATTTAGCAGGAAGGCGAGGAAGCCCCAGAGTAAGGGATACTGCACATCAAGAATCAGCAGCCAGATCGAGATGAGTCCACCGGTTAACATGCTGGTGAATGTCTTGATCGCAAAGTAGTGTTGAACCGTCTTAACGATCTCACCTGCAGGCGTACTTCGATTATTAACGGTCTGTGGCACGTCCACCAATATGAAGATCACCAGCAGCATGATCAGCAGATAGCGAGACAGAATGCCTCCCAGAGCTGCCAGAACGACCTGAACGTATCCCAGGGCCGCGGCCGGGTCGAAAACCGCTCGAATACTTTCTGCATCATAGTCATAACCATAATGACTGACCCAGGTTGCTGCTTGCCGTAGCAACGTGTCGGCCCGCTGCTGATAAAGGGGGAGCTCCCGGGTAAATTCCACGTAAGAGCCACTGATCACCAGCGGGAAGGCCGAAGTGATCACCAGCAGCATAACGACAACCAGAACAATCGCCAGCCATTTAGGCAGACCCTGACGAATCAACCAATACATAGGATCGGTGCACACGATCGCGATGAACAGCGCCAGCAGTGCCGGGACAAGAATGCCCGATGCCGCTTTTAAGGCTCCAGCAACGATGGCAATCGCAGCAAGCGAGTAAAGGACGCGTTCTGGTCTCGACAAATCACTCATGAACGGATTATCTCACACCCAAAATGACAGCGTACGATCAATCAGCCAAAAGGTCGCAAGGATGCCCACCAGATAGCTGGCGGCAACTCGAAACTGAAGCGCCCGGCCGCTGACAAGATTCGACGACAGTCGACCCAAAGCGATCACGGCCAACACAAACAGGATCTGACCGACTTCTACACCAACATTGAACGACAGAAGCGCAACCGGGAGTTCCGTTTGCGGTAGACCTATGTCACGCAATACCGAGGCGAAACCAAATCCGTGAAGAAGCCCAAAACTTGCCGCCACTGACACCGGATATCGATAGGTCCAGGAGGCCGGGTCATCACGCAGGATCTCCAGGGCCAGAAACACGATGGACAGAGCAATCACTGCCTCTACGGCCGGTATAGGCAGGTATAGAAGATCAAGCGTCGACAAGACCAGTGTGATGGAATGCGCGATCGTGAAACCCGTGATCGTGATGAGAATTCTCTGCCAGCGCTTCTCTGGAACATGCGCAGCGACAAACAGCAAGCAGAGAACAAACAGCAAGTGATCAATACCCAGCCAGATGTGTTCTACGCCAAGCCAGACATATTGTCCTGCCACCTTCAGCGCGTCCTCTTGTTCAGGCACAGTCCATCGGGTTTCTGAGGGAGGCAGGATTGAGGAATAGACCACATCTCCAGGCAGCAGTACACGAACCACCGTCGATAACGAGGGGTTGGAACCAGGGAATTTAAGTCCGAGTTCCTGGCCCTGCAGGGAGTGAGCACATTGAAAACGCTGACGAATGGTGATCGATGCCGGCGCTTGGATCAGGGTTCTCTCATCCGCGGTCTGACAGCCTTCAGGCATCAAGACCGAAGGCGGGCGATCAATGGCATCAGGTACTTTGAGCCGGGTCGTGTAGTGAAAAGCGGCATCAACCTGAGCCACCTCCAGGGAGATCGGGCGAGCATCATGGGCCGCGGCACCGAGCGAAAAGCAGACAATACAGGCATAAAGTACCAACGTGCGTAACATCACTAGAGTTCGACGACCACGTTATAGCGACTGATGATTTCTTTGATCGACTGCTCAGTCTGCTCTCTAACGGCTTCCTGCTCGGCATCAAAGCGAGCATTCTGAGCCACTTCTTCAAAAGGCGCCGTTCGTTCCTCGCCGCGCTTACTGATCAACACCATGTGAAGACCATAAGCAGACGCCACCGGCTCACTCCATTCATTCAGCGCCAGGCTGAACAGCTGTGCTGCAAAAGCCTCACCGAAGTGAGAAGCAATAAATGCCTGGCTTCGGTCCACATAATTTTTGTGGAAGGCAAAGCGTTCACCATAAGAAAGGGCGCCGGAAAAGCTGACGTCTTTCGCAACCAGCTCATCTCTGATGGCATCAGCAACTGCTCGCGCCTGATCGCGGGTTGGATGATTGTCATAGCTGACAAAGACATGGGTAAACGTTGCTGTCGCGGGCACGACATAGCGATCCAGGTTCCGCTCGTAATATGCCACTGCATCCACGTTCGTGGCCGCATCAAACCCACGTGCGAGGTACTCGACTTTCTGCACGAGTCTCTGTCGAATGATGTAGTCATTGACTTCCAGTCCAAGCGCCACCGCTTCCCGGTAAAGCGTCTCTTCACGCACATAGTCGTCAATAAGCTGCTGGCGCCGATCTTCAGGCATGTTTTCCAGAATGGAATCAAATCGTTCCGCATCGAATGACTTGGATCGAAACTGCATAAACTCCAGCAACCGTTCTCTGTCGACAACAATGGTTTGATCACTTTCTGCGCCGCTGCCTACCGTCAATTCAAAGACAACAAACAGGAGAGCACCTAACACCAAAAAGTGTAGAAGGGGTTGTTTAAACAAAGACATCACTCAGCCGACAATGTTTTCCAGGAACTGATCAATGCTGTCGCCACCATCAAGGAAACCACAGACCCCTGCAACAAAAGGCGCATCAATACCTTTACCCTGAAAAAGTGGGTGGAACATTCGTGCGGCACGAACACCTTCACTCACCATCACCATCTCGGAAGATGCCTGGTCCAGCGTCTGACCTTTGCCCAGCCTTTCACCCATTTCACGGTTGCGACCGTGGGGCGAAGTCGCCGTCACGAAAAGATCACCAATGCCCGCAGCCGATAAAGCCGTATCCGGGTCAGCGCCAAGCTCCGGCAGAACTCGGGCTGCTTCTCGATATCCAGCAGTAAACACTGCGGCTTTGAGATTATCACCGCCACGACCGTCGGCCTTCAGGCCGTCTACAACGCCGCAGGCCAAAGCAATGACGTTCTTGAACGCCCCCCAGTACTCCGAACCCAGCGAGTCCGTTGCCGCAGACAGTTTCAGGGTACGCGTTGTCAGGGAGGTCGCAATGGATTCTGCCAATGAAGCATCACTGCTTGTGACCAGCGCCGTCGTGTACACGCCTCTTGCCAGCTCCGGGGCTATGGTTGGTCCCATCATCACACACAATCGACAGGTCAGACCGGCAGCGGCCAGCTTTTCTTCGATCACATCCGAGATCATCTGATCACCGGGTGCGAGACCCTTTGCGAGGTCAAGCAGAATCTGATCACTGGATAAATGAGGCAGCAGATCGTCCACCACCTGAAGAACGACACCGGAGGGAAGCGCCAGCACAACAATCTCAGCACCCTTTACCGTCTCCGCGATGTCCATGGAGACCCTGAGACCTTTCAGCGACACGTCATTGAGGTATTTTTCGTTGACGCCCGTGGCCTGAATGCTGTCGAACACTTCCTGCTCCACGGTCCAGCCGCTGACATCCAAACCCTCGGCAACCCAGTTGCACGCGAGGGCCGTACCAAAGTTTCCCAGCCCCATGACTGCTATTTTGTTCACGTCATGCCTCCTTAAGGTGTTCTCCCAGCCAGGTGAGGAGATCATCCATCACGCCGTCCCGATTGGTTTCGTTAAACATCTCATGACGTCCACCCGGGTACAACTTGTAGGTCAACGACGTGAAACCCGCCTGTCGATAGGCTGACACCATTCGATCCAGGTCTTTCTGCTCGCCATGTACCGGGTCTTCTGAGCCGGAAAAGACATAAACCGGCAGGTTCCTCGGCACCTTGCCGATCGCAGCCGATGACTGCGAGACCGCAGATCCCTGACTCATGTCCATTAGGGAACCTGGCGTTAAGACGAAACCACAACAGGGATCATCAACATAACGCTGAACCTGCGACTGATCCCGGGACAACCATTCCGAGCCCGTGGCGTCAGGGCCATCAAAAGGATCATTGGCACTGCCGAACAGTGCCTTCTGCAGGAGATCACTGGCGCCATCCGGACCCAAACGCCAGTGCTCAAACTTCAGGATCCAGCGATTGATAAAGTTGAACCGGCTCTCTTTGAAGCCTGGCGATCCTGACAGGGCCAACACATCAATACTATGGCCGTACCGAGTGATGTACTGCTGCGACAGCATGGAACCCATGCTGTGCCCAAGCAAACAGAAAGGCCTGCCAGGACACTGTGAACGAATCTCCCGGTTGAGCTCATACATATCAGCGAGCGTTCGATTCCAGCCATCGGCGCCCATGTAACCCAGTTCAGGACCCGCCGTATCACCGTGACCACGATGATCATTGGCGTAGACCGAATAGCCGGCTGCATTGAGTGTTTGCGCAACCCAGTCATAACGTTTTGCGTGTTCACCCATGCCGTGGGCAATCTGCACGACGGCTTTTGGTGAATCAATGAGCCAGCGATAACAGGCCACCTGATGACCGTCACTGGCACTAAGGAAATACGTCTCCATGAACAACCTAACACGTTGGAGGAGGACCAATCTTGAGCCAATTCCGAAGCAGTTACAAACATGCTAGGGTCCACGACCATGCTGTATACCCGCGAAAAAATCCTTAGCGCTGCGCGATTTACCACAGGTTTGGATGACTTCGGCACAGACGACTTTATCGAACCCCTGGACCTCCTGATCGAGGACTATCACACGTCGGCGAAGCTCAACCGAAAAGGGGTTTGGGGCTCCTGGATCTACTTGCATAGGATGCTCAGCAATCGTTTACGACTGAACCATTACCTCGCCACAACACCCGCTGAGGCTCAGGTGATTCAGAAACCCATCTTTATCCTGGGGCTGCCCAGAACCGGTTCCACCATGCTGCATGAGCTTCTGGCCTCACATCCGGATCTCAGGGCACCCTCTTTTTGGGAAGCCAGCTTTGTACCTGGATACAGCCTGGGAGACAAAGGGCGGCAATGGATTACCTCCGCACAGATCGGCATTGTGGATCTGTTAGCGCCGGGTTTTCGTAGCGTGCACAACCTGGGGACACACCTGCCACATGAATGTATTACGATGCAGGCGCTCTCGCTGAGAACCATGCAGTTTCATGCGGCTCACAATATTCAAAAGTACCATCAATGGCTTGAGACCTGCGATTGGGAACCAGCGTACATCTACCATCAGAAGTATCTGAAGTGGCTACAATTCGGAGATCTTGAATCACGGCGATGGGTACTCAAAGCACCAGGCCACTTGCTGTCACTGGCGAACCTGATGCAGCGTTATCCCGACGCCCGGATCATTCACCTGCACCGCAATCCCCTCGAGGTGATTCCCAGCATGGGAAGCCTGTTCCTGCACTTAAGAAGACCATTTACCCGAGAGGTTAACCTGAATGAGATCGGCAAAGATGTTAGCCGCCAATGGCATAAGGGTTTAGCAGACTCCCTCGCTTGGAGACAGACACACCCCGAGAATGACAGCCAGTTTCTGGATCTTGATTACCGTGAACTGATCACTGACCCGGTTGCCTCGGCGGAGAAGATACTGGCATTTGCTGAAGTGTCTATTGATAACGACGTCAGGCAAAGACTCAACAACTATATTGCCAACAATCCCAAAGGCAAACATGGTACACACCGTTACTCGCTGAATCAGTTTGGTCTTGATGGTCTGGAGCTGGCGGATTTGTTCAGCGAGTACAACTCGCACTTTTCCCTGACCAATACAGGTGAATAGTTAGTCAGTAAACACGAGCACCGAGCCCATCTCCCCCGAGAATCAACATCGTTGGCTCAGGATATCGATTGCCACTCAAATTCCGTGCACTTCTTGGCGCTGGCCGAGCCCAATAGAAGCGTCACCACTGCAAGCAAACGGGTCAACTGCCACGACCCACAATGCTTCACTACTTTGACATTGTGGTCCTTGGTACTTCACTGCCCGAAAGTCTGACAGCAGATGATCAAAAAGAATCGGATAATTTCAGGGATTGGTTGTTGCCCGCCAATCAGGGTTTGTATCCGTCAAAAAAGTCTTTGAATCCCGCCGGTTCATAAGGCCCGACGGTGATTTGTTCGAGCACGCCAACCCCTTCTTTTTCACCATCCGTCGCTTTTACCACCTGCTGGGTATGCAGGTTTTCCGGCGCCTGAAAATCCAGCTGGCGTGTATCAAAAGACTCATGGCCGGTGGCCAGTTCACCCTTCCACATGCCATGTTTCCAATCGGGATGACCGTAACCAAGCCCTTTCATCATGAACGTCAGTTTCGGCTCCAGGGAAATTTTGCGCAGACCTTCATCGAGATTAATCAGGTCAATCTCCGCACTCCTGGCAAGACGGGTTCCCTCATGATATTGGAGACGATGCCGGGCGGTTAACTTTCGGTCCACACGCCCGTCTTCTACACCTGCAGGAATATCGTCCACAGATGGATAAAGTGGCGCTTCAAGACCCTCGCGCACCAGGGGTTCACCTTTCGGGCCATCAAAAAAGATAGCGTGGGAGACGTGGTCTCCCCAGAATAAAGGCGCCCAGACAAAACAAATGCCGTTTGGCACATTGGGGGCTCCGCCAGATTCACGCTCACCGACGGTACGCAAACCCCAGCTTCGATCTTTCGTGCCATGACAGACACTTTCGTCGACCTTAATGGTGCCTTCAGGATGAGTGATGGTTCCCTGCCAGCGACCAAACTGGTCAAAGCGTGTCGCATCCATCCATCTTCGGGTACCTGACCAGAGTGTCTGGTGCGCTTCTTCGATCGCCGCGGTACGAGCGGTAAAAGTCAGTTCTGCTGTGATACCGCTCTCATTATCATCCAGGGTGACTCTCGCCTTACGCATGGGTTCAATAATTTCCATCCGAAACGGACCGACATCCAACTCAGTTCGCTCAACCGGCGCACGCCTTGAGCCGTAAAAGCAATGTTGCAGCATCCCTGGCTGCACAACGCTGAAGGCACAATCCATAATGCCACGATGCGGATATACCGCCATGCCGATGCCAAAGTAATAACTACCATCCGGTGCATAACCGTTGTACCAATATCGATCGTAAACGTTACGGTCACTGGTGGCAGGATGTGCGATTGGTTCCGCTGTCTGGTGGATCGGAAAGTCGTCTAACTTATTAAGCATGGGGAATCGCTTCCTTCTTATTGCATTTCAGCTAAAGCACGAACCCTATCACTCCCTAATGCTATAATCGAACACCATGACGTTAATGACATGGTCCTGGATTTTTCTCGTTTTCTATGTCGGCATCATGATCTTCATTGGCATCTTTGCTCAAAGGAAGATCAAGCACGCCGATGATTTCGCGACCGCACGAGGCGCTTACGGACCCTTTTTCCTTGCGCTGGCTTTCGCTGCATCCACGGCAAGCGGCGCGACCTTTCTGGGCAGTCCAGCGCTCGGATATGAATGGGGTATGGCCTCCCAATGGAGCAACGTTCTTTACCCTGTTGGCGTCTATTGTGGTGTGCTCATTGCCATGCGCCTGATTGCCACTGCCGGTAATCGCTTCGGCAATCGATCCATTCCCGAATACCTGGGAGACCGCTATCAATCGGACGGCGTCAGAATTCTTGTCTCGCTACTTTCTCTGGTGCTTTTCTTCTATCTTGCCGGTCAGCTGGTATCCGGTGTGGTCATGTTCCAACTGATGCTCGGTCTTGATACCAACTGGGCACTGATCATCACGACCACCGTGCTCCTTTTTTATGTCGTGCTCGGCGGTGCACACGCGGACATTCTTACTGATGGTTTGCAGGGCGCGATGATGCTGATCCTGGCTGTCGTGGTCATTGTGATGACTTTCATGGCCGTGGGTATCGAGGGCGGCTTCAGCGGCATGATTTCAAATCTCGCCGAACAGGATGACAATCTGATCACACCTCTCAACCCCAGTACGCCCTTGTACCATTCCTGGTGGTCGATATTCGTTATCGCCTTCGCGCATATGCCGCTTGGTCTTCTGCCACACCTGGGCAATAAGCTGTGGGCTCTGAAATCAGATGGCGATCGCATGCAGTTTATAAAACTCGCTGCTATCTTCGGTGTCACGCTCGGCATGATGGGTCTTGGCGGCCTGCTCGCCCGCGCTCACTTTGGTGACAGTCTCTATCTGGACGGTGCCAACCCCAATCAGTCGTTACCATTACTTTTTATTGAGCTCTTCCCGACCTGGCTTGCTGCCCTGATTGGTGTCGGTGTTCTGTCCGCGATCATGAGCACCGCCGATGGCCTGGTGGTTTCCTCATCACAAATTGTCGCCAATGACCTGTACCGACGCACCATTGCGCCAATCACGAAACCTGATCTCACGGAAGAAGAACTCGATCATCGTGTTTTGAACATTTCACGGGTTTCCACCGTCGTGATTCTGATCCTTTGTATGTCTCTTGCTTGGGGACTCAGAGACACGAACGTCGCTTTGATCGTCTGGATTGGCGTCGGTGGCATGATGGCAGCTTTTGCCGGCCCACTTGTCGTCGGCGCCTTATGGCGAGGCGTCACACGACAGGGCGCTTATGCGGGTCTAATCAGTGGCATGGGGGTTTTTATCGTGTTGCATGCCCAGATCATCAACCCCTACTGGTTTGAACCTGGCCCGCTGCGGGATTTCAGCGAGTGGCTCTATGCAGAAGGGCCGAACCCATATTCCTGCGCCGTTCTCGGTGAGATTGTTTCGATCTCATTCACTGTTCTCGTCTCGAAACTCACAAAACCTCTACCAAAAGAACATGTCGAGACGCTGTTCGGCTCCTGATGCCCCCGAAGGGGTGAATGACAGACGCTTTACGCACATGTTACCTTGATGATCCCGGGGGTCGACGGTGTTGTAGGCAGTGACTGAAACTGATCGTCTAATTGCGTGCCATGAATGTGCGGCGATCTATTGGCGTAGAGAAATTCCCGCCAATGCCACTGCAAGCTGCCCAAGGTGCCAGGCCATTCTCTATCGGAACATCCCCGACTCGCTCAACAGGTCACTGGCGCTCTATCTTGCCGCGCTCATGTTATGGGTGATCGCCAACGTTTACCCATTTCTCGGTCTCAAGGTTGGCGGCATGGAACAACAGAACCTGATACTCAGTGGCGGCTGGGCACTCTATGAACATGGCATGGGTGAGCTCGGACTGGTGGTCTTTCTGACCAGTATCGTTTTTCCTCTCATCACGATCATCGGCATGATTTATCTGTTGCTGCCCGTCAAAGCTGGCTTTGTACCACCTGGCACAGGTCGAGTTTTCCAGATCGTACGCTTACTGGAACCCTGGAGCCTCATTTCCGTATTCATGCTCGGCACTCTGATTTCTATCGTCAAGCTGCAGGACCTGGCGACAGTTGTCCCAGGATTGTCACTCGCTGCCTTCTCTTTTCTCCTTGTGGTTTATGCGCTGGCAAGAAGCAGTTTCGATAGCGAAACTCTCTGGCAGCGGATCGAACACCTGCGAGGACATGCACATGGATTGACTAAAATCGACGAAGGCGCAGAGATCCTGCACTGCCACATCTGTGATGGACTTCAGGACTCGGGTCACGACTGCAGACGTTGCGGTGCACCTATTCATCATCGGATCGAAGACAGCGTTCAGCAGACCTGGGCGCTGCTTGTCGCTGCCACGTTGATGCTAATACCGGCGAATCTTTATCCTGTCATGACCGTTAAGAAGCTCGGACAGGGCCAGCCGGATACCATCATCACGGGCATCATTCATCTGATGGAAGCTGGTCTTTACGGACTGGGATTCATTGTTCTCTTTGCCAGCATTATTGTGCCGTTCGCCAAGCTGGCGTCCTTGAGTTTTTTGCTTTACTCAGTACAAACCCGATCGACGTGGAAACCTAAGGATCGAACACTGCTCTATCGGGTCACTGAAGCCATAGGCTCCTGGTCAATGGTGGATGTTTTCCTCGTTGGACTGCTCGCCGGCCTGGTCAGTCTCGGACTTCTGGCCAATGTTACACCCGGTATCGGCGCCAGTTTCTTCGGTGCCGCGGTCATTCTCACCATGTTGGCAGCGAACCAGTTTGACCCCAGACTCATCTGGGATCGTGCCAACCATAATCCAGCGGTGGCACTGTGAGCGAGCAACAGGATTTCGAAAGTCCGGAGGTCCGAACCAGATCATTGCCCTCCATCGTATGGCTCGTTCCGTTGGTCACCGCCATCGTCGGCGGCTGGCTCATTCTTCGCACGCTCACTGATCAGCTGCCGGTGGCAACGATCCAGTTCAAAACCGCGGAAGGTATCGAAGCCGGCAAAACAAAAATTAAATACAAAAGTGTCGACATAGGCGTCGTCAATGAGATTGCTTTCGCTGATGACTTTTCGAACGTCATTGTCACCGCTGAATTCAATGAAGGGCTGGATGATTTCCTCAGAAGGAACACGCGTTTCTGGGTAGTACGACCACAACTAAGCGTTCGAGGGGTATCAGGCCTTGGCACCCTGATCTCGGGCGCCTACATCGAAATCGATCCAGGACCCGGTGCCACGCAGACTCATTTCGTCGGCCTGGAGGAAACACCGCTCATCACTACCGACGACGCTGGCAGGAGGATTACCATGATCAGCTCCGATCTTGGTTCCCTTGGACGAGGATCACCCATCTATTACCAGGGGCTGCTCGCCGGCGAGATCCTGGGTTACGAATTGGCAGGTGATGCCAAGAGTGTTTACATCCACGGCTTCGTCAGAGACCCCTTTGATCAATTAGTGAAAGGCAACTCGCGTTTCTGGAACGTATCCGGTCTGGACGTGTCTATGGGTGCCGACGGGTTCGATGTAAAAACGGCTTCAGTCACCTCACTGTTGTTCGGCGGTGTTGCCTTCGATACACCGGACGCTTTGGAGCAATCAGTTGCTAACGTCAGTGATCTGGTCTTTACACTGCATCAAAAATTGTCAGATATTGAAAATCAGGCATTCGCGAGGAAAGTACAGTTCGTCATGTACTTCACGGGTTCTGTTAGAGGCCTGAAACCTGGCGCACCACTGGAATTCCGAGGTATTCGAATCGGTCAGGTCCTGGATATCCGCATGGAGTTTGATGCTGACACCACCTCTTTTCGGATACCGGTGCTGGTTGAACTGGAACCTGATCGAATCATTCATCGGGATAGTGAAAACGCCATGTCTCCAGAGCAGACTCTAACAACGCTGGTGGATAAAGGCCTTCGAGGTCGCCTGCAGACTGGCAGTCTCCTGACCGGTCAGCTGTTCATCGAATTCAACATGTATCCAGGCGCAGATCTGAATCTGGTCGCGGATGAATCTATGCCTTACCCCGAACTGCCGACGATACCGGGTGCGTTCGAGGCCATTTCCCAATCGCTGGCGAATGTCGTCGAGAAAATCGATACCGTCGATATTGAAACCCTGGGTGATAATCTTGAGAACATTTTTGGCGCGGCTGACAAACTGGTTAACAAAAAGGTCGATGAAGATGCCGCGACGGACCTCGAGGCTTCCATTAAGGGACTTCGCGACGTGCTTGCCAACGCCAATGAAGGCAATCTCAATGAAGCTATTCAGGCTGCAAGGAATGTCCTCGTGGATCTGCAGACCACGGTACAACTTGTTAACAATGTCCTCGATCCACATTCACCGCTACAGCACAACGTCATCAAGGTGACCGACGAACTAGAGGAGATGTCTCGCTCCATTCGCGCCCTGATAGAAACGTTGGAGCGACAACCAAACTCAGTGATCTTTGGGCGTAAACATGGGGAGGAAGAACAGTGAGTTACATCAGAAGAACCTTACTGATCAGCATGCTGGGACTACTGACGGCATGCTCCTCCGGAACCAGCACCAGCTATTACCTGCTTGAACCTGTCATCGAAGCACCAGTTAACATCAACGACGACATCTCCCTGGAGATACTGGATCTTGAAATTCCACAATATATGGAACGCTTTCAGATCGCTTCCCGCCGCAGTGACAACCAGGTGGTGTTCTCGACATCCAGTCAGTGGGGCGAAAACCTGCGCAAGAACATCACGCGGGTCATGGCACGCAATCTGATTCATGAACTCGAGACGTCTTCCATCGGCACCCCGGGAAGTCGACTCAATGTTGCTGCTGACTTCAAAACTAAGATCTACATCGAGCGGTTTGAACGCGGCGCAGATGGTTATGTTCAACTGGTGGCACGCTGGCAACTGATGGATGCCAACAGTCAGACGCTATCCAGCAGGTCTTATCGGTCTTCCGGCGCGAACCGAATCGACCCAAGCGATTACGCGGGCACCGTGGCATCAATGAGCGAACTGTTAGGCGAATTCAGTCGCGAACTTGCTGGAACGATCAGGAGTGTTCAGTGAGACTGATCCCGGCACTTCTCTTCCTCGCGATCTCTTTGCCCTCCTCTGGCAGTGATGCCGTTGTCAACATGAACGGTGCCGAGCTTATGGAAGCGGTGTACCAGAGACACAAGCAGTTCCCGTATGTCTACGAAGAGCAATCGATGATTCTCATCGATCAGCGAGGTAACAAAAATACGCGCAAGCTGCGCCGCTATTCGAGAGTTTCAAAGGACGGGGGTGCCGACTTTTTGCTTCTGTTCGACTCACCTCTGGACGTCAGGGGTGTCGCTCTGATCGCCCATCGAGACAAAGCAGGTGTTGCACGACAATCCTTCTACCTACCGGCATATGGCAGCACTTTCCTTGAAAGTCACGCTGACCATGACGGTCAGAGTGAAGATCATTTCCTGGGCACAGACTTCTCTATCGAGAACCTGATCGGCGAAATGCTGGATCACCACAGACATTTGCGCAGAGACGATGAAGTCATCAACGAAACAGAATTTTACGTGATCGATACCTTTGAGTCTGGCGATGAATCTCTGGTGCCGCTGCGCCGACACTACGTTAGGAAAGACCACCTGTTTGTGACTCGAACCGATCACTTCGATGAACTGGGCCGACTCAAAAAACGGCAAACTCACCACGACCTGGTGAACGTGCATGGCGAAATGTGGCGAGCCAACATGATGATGATGGATAACTTCCAGCAGGCGCATCGGACAGTCATCAAGATCGACCGTCGGGTCTTCTCTGCCGACTATGTACCGGAAGACGTGTTTACGAGGAAATGGATTCTCTCCAACCAGGCGCCGCTCAGCGATGAAGACGACTCGGAAGCTTATCTTGCAGAAGCAGGCGATGAACTGTGATTGAGGCTCTGTTCACCTTTGGCCTGAATCATCGACGCCTTGTCGCCCTGCTGGTCATTCTGATCACCCTGCCTCTCGGTTATGGCGTAACGAAACTCGAGATTGATACCAGCTTCAACAGCCTGATACCTGCTGATGAGCCTGAGAAGCTGGCCTACCAGAGTGCAATGGACGAGTTTGGTTCGGACAACAAAACCATCATTTACGTGCGCGACAAAAACCTGTGGACAGCGCGTAAGCTCGCTCGGCTAGATCACATAGTTCGCGAACTGAAAGACCTCGATCACGTCTACCGTGTCGATAGCCTTTTTAACCTGCGCATTATCAAGGGCACACCCGGTGAGGACGGACAGCCGGTCATCTCCACCGAACTGGTAATTGACGATTTACCCACCGACGACATATCCGCCGCTGACGCGCAACTGAGGGCACAGGCAAATCCTCTGTACGTGGGTAACTTGTTCTCAGAAGACGGGTACGTCACAGCCATCATCGTCACGGTGAATGACGTCAACGATCAGGAAGACTTTTCTCTGGAAGTCTACAGACAGTTCGAACAACTGTTAGAGAAAGAGCGTGATCACTTCGAACGGATCTTCCAGGTAGGGCCTCCGCGAATTAACGCCGAGCTTCAAGAAAGTCTGGCCAGCGACTTCACGGTACTTGGCCCTCTGTCGGCCATTGTGTTGGTGGCCTCTATTCTGTTCTTTATGCGTAGCGTTCTGGCAGCAATCATCCCGCTGGTCACTTCCGTTTTAGCTATTCTGTGGACATTCGGCTTGATGGGCTGGCTGGGTATACCACTGAATATTCTCTCCGCGATGATTCCATCGCTCATCATCGTGATCGGCTCAACAGAAGACACTCACATGATGGCAGCCTTCTTCCGCGGCCTTGCAGAACAAAACACCAACGAAGGGCGACCGACAACGGCGCAGCGGCATCAGGCCATCAAGTATATGGCCAAGCATACTGGCTTGCCGATGCTGCTGACGGTGCTGACGACCTTCCTGGGTTTCGCCGCCAACCTGTTCGGCGACATTGTGCTGATCCAGCACTTCGCCTTTGCTTCCACAACCGCCATTCTATTCAACGGCATTGTGACCGTACTCGTCGTCCCGCCCTTACTGGCCAAGTTCGGCCGGAAGATCGGCGAAGGGAAAAGTGCAGAAGAACTCTATGGTAACAATCTCCCGGATCAGATCATCAGCACTTTCCGAATTTCGCAGGACAGGTTCCCGCTGGTTGTACTATCGCTGACAGGACTGTTGTGCGCATTCTTCACCTACCAGGCGTCGAATCTTTATGTGACGAATGACCCGCTCTCCTATTTCCCTGAGGATCGAGAACTGATCCAGGAAACAAAAACTATCCATGAGGACCTGGCTGGCATCAAAGTCTTTTTTGTAACGCTGGAAGCAGATAACACCAATGCATTTCTGCAAACGAGCAATCTGCAGAAGCTGAACAAGATTCAGGCGTTTATTCGCAAGCAAAACGTGTTCGACACGACGCTCTCTATCGTTGATCACTTGAAATACGTCAACAAGGAATTCCAGGGCGACTTTGCAGCTGATACTTTGCCGCAAAGTCGACAACTGGTTGCCCAGTACCTGATGTTTTTCCATCGGAGTGAACTGGAGTCCTACGTCAGTCACGACTATCGCCAGGCAAACATCATCGTGAGACATAACATTTCTGATTCACATACGCTGAATCAGTATGTCGATGAGCTGAAAGACTTTGTCAGCCACATATCCGGTGATGGCATCAGAGCACGAGTCGTCGGGGAAAACTTACTGGTGAACCAGGCTGCAGAAAGTTTGATGGTCTCCCAAATCCAGGCGTTGGCACTTCTGCTGACGCTCATTTTTGTGCTCATGTCGATCATGTTCACCTCACTGAAAGGTGGCGCAATCGCGATGATCCCTTCCGTGATCCCAATCGTGTTAATGTTCGGCATCATGGGTCTCGTCGGCATTCCGCTTAACCCTGGGACCGCTATGGTTGCTGTGATTGCTGTAGGTATCGCCATTGACGGCACCATTCACCTGCTTGCTCACTACAACGAGCTCTGCCGAACCACTTCCGACTACGAAGGCGCGGTGCATAAAGCCGTACAGGAAGTCGCCACGCCACTCATCGTTTCCAGCCTGGCTCTGTCCCTGGGATTTGGCATTCTGCTGTTCTCGAACTTTACTGTCGTTGCCCAGTTCGGGGCACTTGCCGCCGCCACCATGTTGATTTCCATTTTTGCCAATCTGCTGATCACACCCATCATCATGACGCGTATTCGACTGGTCGGGCTCTACCAGATCATTGCCATGAAAGTTGACCAGAAGGTTCTGGAAGAAAGTCCGCTCTTCACCGATATGTCCAACTATGAGCGCCGCAAGGCAATTCTTATCTCTGAGATCCATGAGTTTAGCGCTGGGGAGAAGCTGGTAAGGCAGGGCGACATCGGCCGAAACATGTACATGATCTTATCAGGGTCTGCCAAAGTTGAACGGCGAGATGGCGAGGCCGTGCGTGAACTGGCGAAACTTAGACCAGGGCAAGTATTCGGCGAGGTGGGTTACATCCGTGCCATTGAACGAACCGCTGACGTCGTGGCATCAACACCAGTCACGGCCTTAAACTTCGAATATCACCGAATGCAGAAAGATCTGAAATTCTTCCCAAATATCGTCGCCAAGCTGAATTTCAATATCAGCGGCATTCTGGGAGAACGCCTGGCAGATGTGTTGGATTCAAAGTAATCGTTGATCTCGATCAACATAGCGAATAGGAAGTCGCGCTTAGCTGTCATCAAGAGAATAGGGAGTGTTCATATGACTGATGTAAAAGATCTCATGACCGTGGGTCCCGTCACGCTGGACCCGGAAGCAAAAATCGAAGAAGCATGGAAACTCATGCATCGCGAGTACGTGCGCCATGTACCCGTATGCAAAGGTGACTATCTCGTGGGCCTCGTTACTCAAAGAGATCTCCTGGTGAATGCCCAGAACACTTCATTGCTCAGCCTGCCCGTCGCGGAAATCATGGTGTTTGACGTTCAGACCGTCGATAAAGATCAGCCAGCAGCCTTTGCCGCCCAGCGAATGATCGATGAAAAGATCAGCTGCCTGCCCGTCGTGGAAAACGGTGACCTGATCGGCATTGTCACCGACTCCGATTTTCTCAATCTCGTGATCAAGATGCTTTCCAGCTGATCTGATTTGCTTCCAGCACATCCATCGCGGGGCGCAACGCCTCACCGAACCGCCGCCAACGATTGACCGCCGACTGATAAAGCGGTTGTCTGACCTGCATCGCGCTGGCTGTAGAGACCGCGGTGTCACTTTTGTAGAACTCAAGGCAGGCTTCTTCGAAATCAACACCTACCTGTTGGCAGAGTGCGCGTACCTCTGATTCAGGTGACTGGACTAACTTCTCATAGTCGACCTCAAAGAAAGCCTCAGTGAAAACCGAACGCCAGTGGCTCATCAAATCGTCGAACAGGCAGTAGTACTCGGCGGTGGTGCGCAAATCATAATGATAGTTATAGTAGCTGAAGTTCACGGCGAACAGCTGCCTGAAATTCGACACAATCGTATCCATCGGATTTCGTCGAAGACAAATCACTCGGGCACCTGGCAGCGCATTGAGAATATAGCCGACATAGAGAAAGTTGAGCGGCATCTTATCCAGCGAATAGCCGGTCAAATCCACACGACCACCGACGTTGTAAAGGTACTGACGACCAATTTCAGAAAAGTTGAATCGCGCAGAGTCTTTGACCATGGCTGCATCGAGCATCACAGGTGTCTTTGAGCCGGATACCTGTTTGACCGCTCGGGGAAGATCCTGCACTTCACCCATGGAAACAATCTTTGAGTGGGAGCTCAGGATTCGATCCACCAGCGTGGTGCCGCTTCGCGGCATACCGAGGACAAATATGCAGTGATCGCCCAGGTCACTTCGGCGGCTTGCTTCAGAGAAGCGCTCTTTTAGAGACTGGAATAGCTCGCGGTCAGCAGCAAGGTCATATCCAAGCCGGGCTCTCGTACCTGCTTTTCCCTGATCCAGATAATTGAACGCCGCTTCATAGTCTCCGCTCTTTTCCTTTTCTCTTGAGATCGTGTGACCAAGATACAATCGATCTTCCGCAGACAGATCAGCCCTTGCCCATTGTTGTTCCAAGGTTTCAACACCACCCGGCACTTCGTTGTTTTTAGCCAGCTCAGAAAGCGCCCAGTGAGCACGAAAGAAGTCTGGTTTAAGCTGAATCGCACCTTTGTAATACTGTTCTGCCGTACTCGCGTTACCAAGAAACTGTTCTACGCTGGCGAGATTAAACTGGAACTGCGCATTATCCGGCGCAACCTTGACACTTCGACGCAGCACATCACGCGCTTTCTCGTGAAGATCAAACCGGCTGTAAACCACACCCAGAGTATCCAGAACTACCGGGGAGTCCGGTTTCAACGAGAGCCCGTAGTCAGCAGCTGCGACCGCATCCTCCCGCTGCCCCGCCATCGCATGCAGCCGCGCTTTGTGGGCAACATATTCAGTGTGTTTTGGATTCAGCCGAATGGCGTTATCGATCAGCTCGACAGCAACCTGCTGCTTTTTCCGTTCAATCGCAGCGATAGACAGAAAGAACCAGGCATCCGCGTAGTTCCGGTCAATTTGAAGAATTTGTTTCGCGGCGGATTCAAGCTCTGGAATTGCTCGACGATTCAACGCCCGGGCGCAGGTCTGGGCGAGTGCCCTAACTTCGCTGGAGGTCATGTGAGGAAAAAGGGTGTCCCCGGGCAGACCGCCCGGGGACAGATCGAGTTAGAACGAGTAGGTAACTCTGACACCATAGTTACGCGGAGCGCCGACGTACTGACCGTAGGAGCGCAGCGTAAAGTTATTGATGGTATTACCTGGTCCATTGTCAAAGTCCTGCAGGAACCGTCGAGTGGTTCGAGTACCTGTAATGTAGTACTCGTCTGTCAGGTTATCCACATAGGCCTGAACCATCCACTGATCTTTTCTGAAGGTCGCAGACAGGTGATGCACATCGTAGCTTGGAATCGCTTCACCGCCACGAGTCTGAGGATCTCCATTTCCATCAACCAGCGTATTGTCATCACCACCTGGGATGTTAAACACATCACCGGTGTAAACCACACCATAGTTGATCGCCAGATCCACGCCATCGAACACCGTGGTGTTATAGGTCACGTTAAATGTGCCCTGGTGTTCGGGCGACCCGGGGAGGCGCGTGCCATCCAAAGCATCAAGCGGTCCAACCAGCCCCGGCGCGTCTGCAGTCAGCTCAGCCTTGGTATAAGCGTAGGTGACAGAAGTTTCCCAGTTATCGTTGATGAGCCACCGGCCCTGGAATTCAATACCCGTGCTCTCCGCTTCACTGCCATTACCCGTGATCGGCAGGCTGCCGTTTACCGTTGTGGTAGAGACCTGCAGGTCCTGCCAGTCGATGTAATAAAGGGCAACGTTGGCCGAGATCGTACGATCCAGTAAAAATCCCTTGTAACCGACTTCCCAGTTTTCAATTTCGTCCGGGGAAATCAGCACTTCATCTTGCAGGGCACACAACTGTTGATTGTCGCTGTCGATCTGCTCCTGAGTACACTCAGGTACTGAATTCACTCCACCATTTCGGTAACCTTCCGAATAGGTGAAGTAGACCATATTGTCATCATCCAGATCATAGGATGCGTTGAACTTGAACAGATCGCCGTCGTCCTCACCATTGTTGAAACCAAGATCGACGTTAATCGCGTCCTGAGGCTCACCAAGGAATACGGTTTCAAACAGCGGCAGACCGAAGCCGCCTGCTGAATCCACTTCAAATTCGTAACTTCTGTAACCCAGCGTCAAAGCGAGTTGTTCCGTGGCCTGGTAAGTCAGCTCACCATAGAACGCCGTTTCTTTCTCGTACTGGTCGGTGATCTGGATGTATTCTAAGGAGTCTGGTCGAAGCTGAACGCCACCGAAGTTATCCACGGCGAACTGGTCAAAACCAGGTGTGAATTCCTCACTGGTCGCGTAACTGTCCAGTTCGTTTTCGAAGTAACCGACAACCCAGGAAAATTTACTGTCGTACTGGGACGTCAGTCGAACTTCGATCGTTTCTATATCTTGATCAACGATCTCACGGGTAAAGGAAGAGAACGTTGGAAAGAATTCGTAGCCATACTCAAAGTTCAGCAGCAGATCAGTTTGATCACGCTGACCTTCTTCTTCGTAAGAGGAGTCACCGTAAACGAAGGTGGCTTCCGCCCAACCGAAGTTCCAGGACACATCCAGGCTGATCAGCTCATTGGTGTATTCATTAGGCTCTTCGTAACGCAGACCAGATTCGAATCTGCCTGTACCGAAGGCAAGACGGTTGGCGATCTGTCGGCCACCGGTTTCCGTTTCCTGCTCGTAGTACCAGAGGTTGACGTCCAGGTTGTCCATCGGCAACCAACGCAGATTGATGCGATACGACGTGGTGTCTTCAAAGTTCGCATCTTCCGCTTGACGCAGGTTCGCTGAAACGTCCGCTGGATCGGAAAAGTCAGGCTCCGGGTTGGAAACACCAGATTCACGGACGACGTAATTATAGTCGATGAAGCCTGGATCATCGCGACGATCAACGTTTACACGGAGACCTAACTTGTCTTCCATCAGCGGTACATTCAGAGTCAGGCCGTACTCGTAACCGAGGTCATCGGACTCGTCACCAGAGTTCATGTCAGCCCGAACATCCAGTTCAAATTCATTGGTGTCCGCTTCCGCAGGAATGTAACGGATTGCGCCACCCATGGTGCCCTGGCCATAGAGGGTACCCTGTGGACCAATGAGTACTTCGACGCGTTCCAGGTCAACCGGCATCAAGTCTACCTGTAAAGGGATCTCACCCAGATAGGTCGCCACTGTGTCACTCGCAAAACCTGGGCCAAGACCTGTCGTGTTCAGGCCACGGACCAGCACATCAGGTACCTCATCACGAGGACCACGGTCGACAATCGTCAGACCCGGGACATAGTTAGCAATGTCGGAAATGTTATGAAGTCGCAGGTCTTCGATACGATCACCGCTTACCGCCGTGATGTTTATCGGGATCTCCTGGACGCTTTCTGCACGGCGAGTTGCGGTGACAACCACCTCTTCCAGCAGGTTCTTATCCTCGGCCAAAGCAAACGTAGGGACGGATGCAGCAACAGGGACTGTGGCGAGCGAAATCGCTTGCGCTAACCGCGTGCGGTTACAAATATGATTCATAGTAGGTTCCCCAACCTTTAAAAATTATGTTGCAGTGAACAACAGCAGCGACAATTTACTCCCAAACCGGGGAAATAGGAAGATCGCGCTATAATTCAGTGTTTTATCTGGAAGTCTCCATGAAGATTCTGTTCGTCTTTCTCGCTAGCCTTATCTGCCAAATTGCCTGGGCAAAAACCTACATCAGAGCTGACGCCTATGTGGAAGTTAAATCTGGCAAAACCATCGGTAACGCGATTATTGTGGTCGAAGACGGCAGAATCGAATCTACAAAGGGAAATCTCAACGATGCCGGTCCTGACGACGAAGTCATTGATTTAGCTGGGAAAACCCTGATGCCGGGGCTATTCGATATGCATGTTCACCTGATCGGTAACAAACTGCTCAAAGGTGCAGCCCGAGTGCAGGAGTCAGACCAACTGGCGCTGCTCGCCGGCGTAGAAAATGCCCGCAAACTATTGATGGCGGGCGTCACCACCGTACGCAGCCTGGGTTCCAGCAGCTATGGAGACATCGCGCTTCGAGACGGCATCAGGGCCGGGTACGTGATCGGTCCAAGAGTTTTTGCCTCGGGTCCGGCTCTTGGCATCACCGGCGGTCACTGCGACAACAACTGGATGCCCAGAGAAAGGGATATCCGGAATGCCGGCGTTGCAAACGGACCCTGGGAAGTCGCGGCGAAGGTCCGCGAGAACATCAAGTTCGGTTCCGATGTCATCAAGTTCTGTGCAACCGGCGGCGTCATGTCCAAAGGCACCAAGGTGGGGGTTCAGCAATACACCCTGGAAGAGATGCAGACGCTGGTCAGCGAGGCTCATAGAAGAGGACTCATCGTTGCCGCCCATGCCCATGGCACCAGTGGGATCAAGGATGCGATTCGAGCCGGTGTGGATTCAGTGGAACACGCCAGTTACATCGATGATGAAGGTATCCAACTGGCGGTGGAAAACGGCACTTATCTCAGCATGGACATCTACGTGACCGAATACATTCTCGGGCAAGGTATCGCCGACGGAATTCCAGAAGAGAACATCGCCAAAGAGCGCACCGTCGGTAAAATTCAGCGCAGCAACTTTACCAAGGCTGTTGAAGCCGGTGTGAAGATGGTCATGGGTACCGATGCCGGCGTTTACCCTGGATTTGCAGACAGCCCGAAACAGTTATCGCGCATGGTGAAGTTCGGTATGACACCAGCGCAGGCACTACAGGCGGCAACCATTAATGCGGCAACCCTGCTCAAGAAACAGGATGAAATGGGCTCCCTCGAAGAAGGCAAGTTGGCAGACATAATTGCCGTTGCTGGGAATCCACTGGAAGACATTTCTCTATTGGAGGATGTCACTTTCGTTATGAAGGAAGGTAGAGTCTATAAACGATGAAAAGATTAACGATACTCGCTGCGTTTATCGCAGCTTCAATCTCCGCCAAGGGGGACGTCATGACCGCGATGGACATCAAAGACAGTTTCGCAAGGGGTGAATCTGCGGCTGAGATTGCAAAAACCGCGCTCACAAAAATCGAGAAAAGAGATGATGACTTCAATGCCGTCATCATTGCCGGCGGCGACGGTGTGAACGCCGAAACCGCTCGACTGGATGAACTGGCCGCGACCGACCGTGCCGGCTTACCGCTGGGCGGCGTACCGATACTGGTTAAAGACAATGTGGAAGTCAGAGACTGGGCAACCACAGCGGGTTCTCTCGCGCTCGCTGGAAACGAAACCGGCAAAGACGCGACACTCATCACACATCTTCGAGAAGCCGGTGCCGTCATTCTCGGCAAAGCCAATCTCAGTGAATGGGCAAATTTCCGGTCCGAACAATCCATCTCCGGCTGGAGCGGCGTCGGCGGTCAAGCAAGAAACGCCCATGATCCAGCGCGCTCGCCCTGCGGTTCAAGCTCAGGTTCGGCAGCTGCGGTTGCGCTCGGTTACGTACCCGTTGCGATTGGTAGCGAAACAGACGGCTCTATCGTCTGCCCGGCGTCTATTAATGGCGTCGTGGGATTTAAACCAACACATGGCATCGTTTCCGGCGACGGTGTGGTTCCACTGGCAGCCTCCCAGGACACCGCCGGACCGATTGCTATCTCAGTCAGAGATGCATCCATCACATTGGGTGCAATGCTCGATCCTGCTCATGAACTTCGCGACGCACTGGTCAACCTGGAGGTTCCGGAAAAATTAACGGGTATTCGCATCGGCGTCCTCGCCAACACACAGGGATACGACACACGTCGCGACGACCTGCTCGCAAAGAGCCTGGAGATTTTGAGGTCTCTCGGCGCAGAAGTGATCGACGGTATTCGCGCCGAATCCTATGCGGAACTCGGCGGTGATGAATACCAGATACTTCTCTATGAATTTAAGCACCAGCTGGATGAATATCTGGCAGCACTGCCCAACGACGCCAATCAGTTGACCCTGGCGAAGATCATCGAGTTCAACAAAGCCTCGCCCGTTGAACTGTCACTGTTTGACCAGAGCATCTTCGACAAGGCACTGGCGCTCGAGATGACTGAAGCGCAGTACCAGGAAACCCTGACGAAGATAAAACAGGCTGCGAGAGAAGATGGCTTGGATAAGCTGCTTCAGGACAATCAGCTCGATGTGATTGTCGGTATTACCGCCGGGCCAGGCTGGATGATCGACGAGATCAACGGCGATGCCTTCCATGGACCCTCGATGTCGAGCCTGCCAGCTATTGGTGGTCATCCGCATATCACCGTACCCATGGGTGACATCAAAGGCATGCCGATTGGGCTGTCATTTGTCGGCGCGAGACTTTCAGACCCTGATGTCGCGGCGATCGCAGCCGCCTATGAGGATGCTCAATGAGTATGCACAAACGTAGGATGGGAAAGTTCGGGCTGGAAGTGCCAGCCCTGTGCCTGGGCACCATGACGTTTGGTTTGCAGGTGAACGAGGCTGACTCAAGAGTCATCTTAGATAAAGCCTACGACAACAAACTCGTGTTCCTCGACACCTCCGATGCGTATCCCCTTGGCGGCACCATTGACACCATGGGAGACACCGAAGTCATTATCGGTCGCTGGATGAAAGACAAGGGCAACCGACAGGACATTATTCTCGCCACGAAATGTTTCGCGCCGAATCGACGCGGCCTCAACAACTGGGGTTTGTCACGTCAACACATTATGGAGTCAGTCGAGAAAAGCCTGCAGCGTCTAGGGACGGACTACATCGACCTCTATCAGTCCCACGGATTTGATCCGCACACGCCACAAGAAGAGACCCTGCGCGCGTTTGAAGACCTGGTGACTTCCGGGAAGGTTCGATATGTCGGCTGTTCTAACTTTCGTGCCTGGCAACTGGGCGAAGCCCTTCGAATCGCCGATCATCTGGGCGCAACTGGCTATGTCTCCGTGCAGCCCAGATACAACATCCTGTACCGCGATATCGAAGTCGATCTTCTGCCGCTATGCGCTGATCAGGGTATTGGCGTGATTTCATACAACCCGTTAGCGGGTGGCTTCCTCTCGGGGAAATACAAACCGGGACAGGAGCCCGAAGACGGTACCCGATTTACGCTTGGCACTGCGGCGGATCGCTATCAGGCGCGCTATTGGCAGGATGCACAATTTCAAGCGGTCGAACAGCTCAAGTCCGTTATCGAAGGCAAAGGTCTCAACTTGGTGTCCGTTGCCGTTGCCTGGGTTCTAAAGCAACAGGCAATCACTTCCGCCATCATTGGTGCATCGAACCCAGAACAGCTGGATGCAAACCTTGCTGCATTCGAGGTTTCATTCGATGAAGAACTCGAGGCCGCCTGTGAAGCAGCCTGGTGGTCTCTGCCGAGACGCCCTGTTGAAGGCGGGTATCAATAGGTCGGCTGATTCAGGTCAGCTTTCGGCCAATAGCGGACATGGCACTTGATCCTGCCCCCTCAGATACCGAGTGAGATCGCTCGAAATTATCCCACACCTTTGATAGCGTACTTAGCACTGATGGTAGTATGCCCTCCACTATTGAGAGGCTTCGTCATACATCAATCTGGACTTTTTTCGGAGTGCGTTGGCTTGACTGTCAGATTCGAACGACAAGCGAACTTTCTACGCATCATCATCGAAGGCGAAATGACCCTGGAGGACATGTACGCTGGAGTGGATGAAATCTATCGCGCTGAAGTCCCTAGGTTGGTTCTCTGGGATATGATGAATGCGACCGCTTCAAATAACGCAGAAGACGCAGCGACACAACTCCAAGACTTCTCAAGATATGCAACTGCTCGAGGCGAACACCGCGACCGTGGTCGGGTGGCACTTCTAGCTCCCAGCGAACTCCTTTATGGCCTCTCGAGAATGAGTACAAGCTATTCTCAAATTAACGAGGCCGCCTACAAAATGGTCCCGTTTAGAGACGAGTCCGAAGCAATCGCCTGGCTTCACGAAGTTGACGACTAAATCTTTGGGGGAGAGCACTTCGTGTCAGCTACCCTTCGGATCGAAAGACGCCCCACTCGATGCTCCAACGCTGTCACGTTTTTGATGCCTGATTCGTCTTATGGCTATGTTAACGCATCAGGAACCCATCATGACGGACGCAACACTGGCCGAACCAAACGTCACAGACATCGAGGATCGTCTGCGGAAAACGCAAGCCATCGCGGGTGCCTTCTTCTCTGTATTTGTATTGCTGCATCTGTCCAACATCGCACTCGCTCCTCTCGGCGTCGAAACCTTCAACAACTATCAGCGGCTCCTTAGACAGTTCTATCAGAATCCAATCATTGAACTGTTCATTGTGATCGGACCCATCCTGGTACACGCCGCAGCAGGTGTCTGGCTGTTCATCCTTAGACGCAAGCAATCCACCAGACAACGTCCTCTTTTAAGCAGACTCCACAGTTGGGCTGGCTGTTTTCTGTTGACCTTTATTTTCGGACATATCGCAGCAGTACGTGGCCCGTCGTTTATTATGGGTGTCTTTCCAGAGTTTGATGGTGTCGCATTTTCGCTCTGGTACCTGCCCTACTATTTTTATCCCTACTACTTCTTGCTGGCAATGGCAGGTTTCTATCATGCCACCAACGGTCTTAGGGCTCTGGCAGCGAGATCCGGTTACGTCATCAGTCAAAAGGCACAGATCAATGCGACGGTTCTCGCTGGTCTCTGGATCGCAGTGTCATTGCTTTCATTTGGCGGACTTTTTGTAGAAGTTCAGAATCCCGCGGATAATGATTTCGCAAGATTGCTCGGTGACATCTGGGGTGCTGACCCTGCGAAGCCTATTCGACTATGAATCACAAAGATCAGTTTCTGAAAAACCAATCCATGCTTTACGGCATTGCCTATCGCATGCTCGGTTCCTTCTCTGATGCTGAAGACATCATTCAGGATGCCTGGTTGCGATGGCAGAGAGTGCACCCGTCCAAAGTGAAATCTCCGACCGCTTACCTGGCCAGCACGGTTTCAAGGCTTTGCATTGACCGCCAGCGCCGTTCCAGGTTCGAGCAGCTCAACTACCGGGGGCCCTGGCTGCCAGAAGCTGTCGACGAGGAAATCAGCGAGATGCTGACCGATACAGAAGCCAACGCGGATCTGGCAAAAAATATTTCACTCGGATTTGTCAGCCTGCTGCAAAAACTGCCGCCCGTTGAGCGGGCCGTGTTTATTCTAAAAGAAGCGTTTGATTTCTCACACAACGAAATCGCCGATACCCTGGAAATCCAGGTCGCGCACTCGCGGCAACTCCTACGTCGTGCAAAACAAAAAATGAGCGGTGAAGACACTCAACCTGTGAACGAACAGGAACTTCGCTCGCTGTTAGAGCAGTTTCAAGCAGCCGCCACTTCCGGCGATCTGGAAGGCCTAAAGGCGCTTATGACAGAGGACATCGTTGCGTACAACGACGGCGGCGGCAAGGCGACAGCAGCGATCATCCCATTAGTCGGTCTGGATCGAGTCTGCACCGTCATGATGCACCTGATGAGTAGAATGCCCGACAGCATCACCATCACCATAGAAGTCATCAACGCAGAACCGGCTGTCATCATGCGCGATGGCGACACACTCCATTCCTGTCACTCAATAGCGATCAAAAATGACCGGATTCATCGTATCTACACGTTGCGCAATCCCGAGAAGATGCGCCTGATCGACAATCATCAGGTGAACTGAGAAAGCACACCCAGGGGCTCGTGTGTCAGAGCGACGCTAACCATAAAGAGAAAAGTCAGTAAGGCAAGCACAAAGTAGATGATCCGTTGTGACTTTGTTTTTCCTCTGCGAAGCGCCATCACACCCAGCCCGATATAGACTATCAACAGAACGACTTTGACCGTAAGCCAGTGGTGAGTAACCGGGTATTGACTGGTGACGACCATCAACCCTATGGCGGCGGCGATAAGCAACGTGTCGTTTACATGCGGCAGAATCTTCACCGGCTTGGCTTGCAGTAGTGGACTTTCCTGAATCATCCAGGTACCACGAACGACAAAGAGTGCACCCGATACAACAACGGTGAGAATATGCAGGTAATAGAAAAATTCATACATCAGAGGTCACGCCTAATTGGTTGCAGATGGAGGATGTGGTCACCTTCATACACCGTCACCGCTCCAGCATTCGAATAGCCTTTCGACAGGCGATAAGCCTGCATCTCTGGATCAACCTTATTGTAACCGACCATATAAGAGAGGGGTGACTTCCAAGGAAAGGCTGCTGCCATATCGTCGACTTCAGGAACTGTCCGAGTCGCCGTTTCGTTACTGTGCATCAAGCTGAGTTCGACATCAGGTTTCTTCGGTAATGACAACTTTCTATAAAGCGCGATCGTCGTAAAACGTGACGGCTGCGCCCACGAGGCGCGCAGCTCGAGATAGGCGCGCCGTTCGCTACTAGGGTTTACACCTTATCCCGGGGCGGCAGGCCTTTTTCAGCCCTCAGCTTGTTCATGCGATCCTTATCGACCGCCATCGGTTCACCCAGTTCACCTTCATCAGCAACACCCGCCATATGTTTTCCGGCGAGAGTGCCGTTGTACATGATCTTCTTCACCGGCGTGACAGCCAGGATAATTCGAAGCGGCGAATCCAGAAGGTTATAGAAAAACTCTTCGCCTTCTTTGCTTTCCGGGTTCAGCTTCTTGGACAGGGCCTCGTAGAACCATTTCTTGGTGTCTTCATCCTGATAGAACTCTCCGGTTCCCTTGAACGTAATGGCGCCGCCCGGCAGATCAGCAGGCGCGCCTGCGGGATATCCCATAGCACTAACATTGACTGACACTCGATTATCGCGGCGGATGGCTGCCGTTCTGTGACGATGCTCAGAGAAGGTGATCCAGATTTTGCCTTCATGCCAGACAAACGCATGGGTCACACCCACCGGCCAGCCATCCTTCGTGCCCCACATCAGGACGCACTCCACCGAGTTGTTCATGAGTTTATCGATTTCCTCATCCGTAAACGGGTAGATCGATACCATTTCATGATCGTGAGTTTGTGCCATGGTTTTCCCTCCAATGGTCATTTGTAGTTGGCTACAGCTTTCGAAGCATAGCATTCTCTGCCGCCGGGCATACTGTATTTATATACAGTATTCATGTAACCTATACCAATGGATCGAAAGACCTTCAAAGGCAGGGGTGCGCTATCCAATCCGGATAATCGATTCCTCGGGCAAATTACCGAAGCCTTCTTCGACGGCTGGGATATCCCCCGTGATGAGCCTGGCCGTCCACCAACCAGGGTCATCGAAGAAAGGTGCAAAAGCATTATCAGCACCAACCGCTCACCGGACATTCCCTTCCACTATTCTATAAATCCTTATCGAGGCTGCGAACACGGCTGCACTTATTGTTATGCAAGACCGACACACGCCTATTGGGACTTGTCACCTGGTCTGGATTTCGAGACCAACATCATCAGCAAACCGAATGCCGCCGCGTTGTTGCGAAAGAAACTGGAGAACCCCCGATACAAGCCCAGCCCTATTTCCATTGGTGCCAACACAGATCCCTATCAGCCTGTTGAAGCGCAACTCGGTATCACACGAAGCATTATCGAAGTACTGCATGAGTTTCAGCATCCCTTCTCGATCATTACGAAAAGTAATCTGATTCTTCGGGATCTTGATCTGTTGATGCCTATGGCAGAAAAGAATTTGTTCAGTGTTGCAGTAAGCGTCACTACACTCGATGACCGTCTGAAGAGAATTCTTGAACCAAGAACTCCACGCGGCCGGGTAAGGGTCGATGCCATCAGGCAGCTCTCTGAATCCGGGATCAACGTCACCCTGCTCGCCGCGCCGATGATTCCTTGCATCAACGACGCGGAACTGGAAACCATTCTGGAACAAGGAAAGAAGGCCGGCGCTACCGCAGCAAGGTACATTCTGCTTCGCTTGCCACTCGAGATCAGCGACCTGTTTCAGGAATGGTTACACGAACACTTTCCGGCTCGCGCCAATAAAGTCATGAGCATTATCAGGCAAAGTCGCGGTGGTAGAGATTATCGAAGCGTGTTCGGAGAGCGGATGATTGGGACCGGAGAATTCGCCATGCTGCTTCACAATCGATGGCGGATTGCGAGTCGCAAACTGGGTTACGACACTGACGCCAGGTTTGAGCTGACGACGAAATGGTTCACACGCCACAACGAACAACTCAGCCTATTCTGAAAAATTCCGGTTTCAGGACCAGGACATTGCCATCACCGTGATTAAGCATTTTCTTCGCCATGTTGCCCAATGTTGTTTTGAGCGAATTGACCCACGTCAACTATCAATCATAATGAGCAGGTGGCTACCGGCGCAATTAAATTACTGGGCGACTTTGTCGATCCCGAACAAGAGCAACGATTCAGGGCTTACTCCCTGAATCGGGATCGTCAGCTCAGCATCGTCTTCTCCATAATCGTGTTCTTCGCGGCCATTGCCTTTGCCGCAAACGATTTCACCGAAACATCGGTAGATTCAGGTTCCCTGACCATGCGATTCATCATGGCCGCTGTCGCAATGCTTTCCCTGCTTTTGTCACATCTGATCGGCACACAAGCTGTTGTTTATTTGTCACTATCTCTGCTCGCCATCACTGTTGCAGCATCAAACACTTTTATCGCTTTGTCACGTCCGCCGGATTATCTACTGCACCTGGGTATAGATGCGCTCATTATCGTTTGTCTCTACATTCTGTTACCGACGATTCGACTACAGCTCATGTTCGCAGTGCTGTTTACACCGACGCTGATTTACCTCTATTCGACGCACAAAGATCCTGTCTACGAGATGGCTGAACTGACCGTGCCGATGACACTGATTCTGGCCAACCTGATCGGATTGGGCGTGTCGCTATTGCACAACAATGCTCGTCACCGCCTGTTCGGCCAGCTCGAGGAACTGCAGCTGGCGCAAGAGAGCTTATCCACCCTGTCGCAGCTGATTCCAATGTGTGCCAGCTGTAAGAGTATTCGTAACGATGCGGGTTACTGGGAAAAGGTGGAAATCTATATGAAGGAAACGTCAGGCACTCAGGTGACACACGGACTATGTCCCGCATGCGCAGAGAAAATGTTGAAAAGGAATTGATCCGGATCAAGCACCGGGAGACGCAATTGGCCCAGATTGAGCGGAACCTGTTCATTAATGACATAAACATCCGTCGAATGCCGTTACACTGGCATCTGCCCGACGTTGGGTAAATGGTCTCGCTGCCAGGTCGATCCGGGACTTTTTTTGCTTTTTCGCCAAACTTTTTTCGGACCACTACCGTCTATATAGGCATGTAGTCGGGCTGGACCCTCATGGACGTTATCGGGTTTCGTCGCAAAAGCGACGAGCAACTCATCAAACAAGCGCTGGAAGGCTCTGAAGACGCGTGGTTAACCCTCGTTAAGCGGTATGAAACACGCCTGTACAACCATGCGCTGCGAATGGTTGGGAACTCCGATGACGCTATGGACCTCCTGCAAGATGTATTTCTGTCTGTATTTAGGAATCTCGCCAACTTCCGCGGGGATGCCCCCTTCGGCGCCTGGATTTTCCGGATCGCCACTTTTCGTTGTACTGATCACCTTCGACGCAAGACGAAGACACAGTTCAGCGAATATGAGGAGCTACCGGATGCTGACAGAAGCACCAATCCTGCGACTGGCTATGAAGACATACGTTCCAACGGTGACATCGTGCGCATGTTGGGAAGTCTGCCGAACGAGCAGCGCCAGGTTCTCGAACTGAAGTTCTTCCAGAATTTCACCTTCGATGAGATCGCCGTTCAGCTCGGTATCAGCTCAAACACCGCGAAGTCTCGCCTGTACGCGGCCTTGAAGAAACTCAGGGGCACCGATGAAGCAAGCGCTATCGCCTGTTAGATGAAGAGGACAGTATGCAATCAACTGATTTGAACTGTGAACGATGCCAAGAACTGCTCTTTGATTTTCATGAGGGCCGACTGGACTCGGAATACACTGCCAGGGTGGATCGTCATCTGAAAACCTGCAATGAATGCAGTGCATTTTTGAATGACATCTGGCAGATGGGTCTGGTGGCAACACGCTGGCAGGATCAACACCCGGCCAACTATGACCGTGGACGCACAGCCGACTATCAGCAACAAGGATGGCGCTTTTCCGAAGTGCTGGCTACCGCGGCCTCCATCCTCGCCATCGTTCTGGTCCTGACGGACGCGAGTATTGATACCAGCAACGGTGTGGTTCTCAAATTCGGTTCAGATGAATACGTCTCTGAGCAAACATTTGCAGTTTATCAGGCGGAGCAGGCAGATCGATGGGATGAACGTCTGGACGAACTCACCGCAAGACAGGTGGCCAGCGATCAGCTCGTTTTGAGGAGCGTCCTGCAAGCTAGCCGCCAGGAGCGCAAACAAGAATTGACGACACTGGTCAATTACTGGAACACGACCCAGGCACAACAGTATCGGGAAACGGAGGAGCACCTTCGTTTTCTGCTGACGAGCCAGGCTGAGGATGAGAAAGACATTCGGCAACTATCCAACGCGTTCCATCAGATCAGCAACAACATGTAATGAACACACAGGGATATCTAATGAGCATTCAAGCCAGGATCAAAAAACACAATTTGCTATTCAACATCGTTGCTGTATTCACAGCATCCAGTATTGCATTCCATAGCTTCGCCGCACCGGATTACGACCGAATGCGCAAAGACATCAACATCATGATTGGGATTGTGAAATCTGCCTTCGAAAATCAGGACGACTGCAAATCTTGCCAGGTACAGATCACTGGTCACTATCTCGCAGATCAGGGTGTTGTTTTTAATGTGACGCCGGCATCACGTGGTTACGTTCACGCCTTCAAGTCCGATGACTTCGAAGAGAACGTCGAAGTGTTCGCAGAGGGCATGGCAGCCATCCCATTATTCGTAGAGGACATTCTCGCAAGTGTTGAAGCAGGTCTTGCCAACGAAGACCTGCCGGGCTTTACGATTTCAACTGAGGGTGACTGGTCAGAAGAAAGCCGCATCGCCAGGCAGGCGCTGAGAGAGGCACGCGCCGGACTTCGTGAAGCAAACCGTGAATTGCGTGAGATCGAAATCGAAGCCATTCATGCGGAAGAAGACGAGCTGAGCGAACTGGAAAGACGTGAATCTGAAGTGCTGAGGGAAATGGAACGTATTTCCAGCCAGCAGGAAGAAATCGAGTCAGACATCGCCAGCCAGATGGAAGCCAAAAGAATTCAAGCCGAAAAAAAGCGCGTGAAACGTCTTGAAGCCAAACGTCAGCAATTCGAAGAAATGGAGACCCTGTTGCTCAACACATTTTGTGATTACAGCAGCACCATGCGAAGCCTGCCGAGAAACGAACGGGTCAGCGTAATTGTCAGCAAAGATAACGAGCAGTCCAACATCTATGTCTTTGAACAATCAGAACTCGCGGATTGCGACTCATCTAAAAATGACGTCAGGGACCACGCACTCAGCTACGCCTTCTAACCCAACTGTTCGGGGTGATTTTCGGACGCTGGCAGAAGTGCCATCGCCACCATACACGGCAGGAGAAGGACACCAAACGTCCAGAAGGCCGCATCATAGGATTGCGTTTGATCAAACATCCAGCCTGAGAAGATTGAGCCAAAACTACCCATCATGAGAAACAGATTAACCAGCCCAAGCACTCGACCAAAAGAGTAGGTACCGAATCGACTCGCATACATAATCCCCATCATCGGCATCACGCCACCGGTGGCAAATCCCTGTAAAGCGGCAGCCGCCATCAGAGCAGATCGATCTGGATTTCCCTGATAAAAATAGAGGGCAACCAGCAACAGTCCGGTCATGAACCAGTAGAGATAACGGTGATCAACTCGATCGCCAAGACTCCCGAAGACAAATTTGCCAATAATCATCGAGATCGAGGCAAGCGCAATCAGCTGAGCCGCGAGCGTCTGGGTCATACCCAGATCAGCCACATAGGCTCCGATATTGAACTGCACCCCTCCAAAGGCCGCATTGATCGGGATAAGACCGATGACCGGTATCCAGAAATTTCGCGTAGACAGAATCTCCCGAGTCCCCCAGGTTTTGTTTTCCAAGCTGTTACTCGCGTGATCAGCGAGGTTATGGCGAGGGGGCTCGCGACTGAGGACCCAGAGATTAAGCGGCACAACCACGACGGCCAGCAGAATACCCAGAAAAAACATCGCATCCTGCCAGCCCTGAGACTCAATTAACCCGTTAGTTACAAGAGGGATCGTAAGGCCACCAAGAGACGTACCCATAGCAGAGATCCCGATGGCAAGGCCTCTTTTTTCAATGAACCATTTACTCACCATGGTTTGTGAGGCCAGGGTGCCGCACAACATCATGCCTACTGGCAAAAAGGTCATGTGAATGAGGATGATCTGCCAGAATGCGCTGGCATAGGAAATGAGGACCATCCCAACCGCAGCGGAGAGACCACCTAAAGTCACCAGGATGCGCATCGGATATCCGTCCATCAGACGCCCAAACACAGGACTAATGAAGCCGCTGACCACCTGGAACATAAAGATTGCTAACATTGCCTGACTTCGGTTAATCCCGAAGGTTTCCAGCCATGGCACCACAAACAGCGCAAAGCTGTAGATCATGATGCCCAATGCAAGTGCTTGGTTTACCAGGGTTACGCCAACGATGTACCAGCGGTAGTGGGGCATCAAATCTCAAGAGTTACTGCAGGTTGGGCTCGCGAGCATAGCACAGGCCTGTGTTGGTCAACGCAAGCAAGTTTGTTAGAGTCGGCGACTTTACAACGTGAGGGAGACAAACATGCGCAGCCTCTGGGTCAAGATTCACCTTTATATCGCCTCTTTCTTTTTACCGGCTTTGTTACTGATGGCGTTGTCAGGCGGTCTTTATCTCAACGGTTTCAAAGGCACTGTGGAAACCTCACCCGTTGAAGTGGCAAACCCTGTACCCCTCGACCCGAAATCTCTGGATCTGAAACAAGATATTGACGGACTGCTGCAATCGAACGGAATCGTGCATCATTTCGAGTACGTGAAGATTTCAGGCAAGACCTTAATCACTCGCCCCACTTCACGCGACTATTACAGCATTGACACTTCCAGCGAAGTTCCAGTCATCACACTGAACAAGCCTGACCTGGTAAAACAACTGGTCGAGCTACATAAAGGTCATGGTCCAGGATTATTCAAAACACTGCAGAAGGTCATGGCCGTTGGTTTGGTCATTATTCTTTTAAGTGGATTCTGGCTGGGTGTATCTTCCGAAGCGTTGCGAGCGCCAACCCTTATCACAACGATCGCAGGCCTTGTCATTGCAGTAGCCACCGCCCTGCTTTAACAAAAAGGGGCGACTCGTCGCCCCTTTTTACAGGTCGCAGACCTAATGATCTAACCGACAGCTTCCGTTTCTTCAATCCTAAAGTCCAGGTCAAACCGGTTAAGTGGTAGACCACGAACCCGGGTGCCGGTCGCATCATAGATGGCATTGGTAAGTGCCGGAGCAATACCTGGCGTACCAGGTTCACCGGCACCGCCAATATCTTCACCGCTGTTGATCACATGAGTCTCGATCACGGGCGTCTCTGACATCCGAACTGCCTGGTAGTCATGGAAGTTACTCTGTACTACCGCTCCTTGCTCAATCGTGATCTCGCCATAGAGCGCCGCGGTCAATCCATAAACGATGCCAGACTCGATCTGAGCCTTCACACCATCCGGCGAAACCGCCTGCCCCGCGTCAATGGCGGCAACCACGCGATCAACAGCAACTTCACCATCGGTCACGGTGACCTCAACAACCTGCGCAACAATAGACCCAAAGGATTCCTGCAGCGAGATCCCTCGGCCGCGACCCTCGCCAAGTGGCTGTTGCCAGTTGGATTCATCGGCCACCTTCTTCAAGACAGCCAGATGGCGGGGCTTATCTTTCAACAACGCTGCTCGATATTCATAGGCATCTTTACCCGCTGCAACGGCAACTTCATCGATGAAGGATTCTGTGAAAAAGCCATGCTGCGAGTGATCCACACTTCGCCAAGCACCAAATGGCACATGGGTTGGGCTACTGACGTGACCAATGTCCTTGGAGGACACCGCATAAGGAATGAGCGGCGCTTCAATTGGCTCGTGCTTATCTACGTAGGTGTTCTGCCAGGCCAGCAGTTCACCGGCGTCATTCAAGGCAGCGCGGAATCGGCTCTGAACCGCCGGGCGATAAAAATCCTGACGCACATCCTCTTCCCGCGACCAAACGAGCTGTACTGGTTTGCCTACTGCTTTTGCGATCTGCGCCGCCTGAATGGTGCAATCCGAGATCGCTTTTCGGCCAAAGCCGCCACCCATCAACTGATTGTGGAGGGTCACCATCTCAACATCGATACCTGTTGCATCCGCTACCGCGTGACGAAATCCGAGCGGGTTCTGACATCCGACCCACACATCGGCTTTGCCGTCTTTGATTTCAACAGTTGCGTTGAGTGGTTCCATACAGGTGTGCGCAAGATAAGGCACCGTGTAGTCTGCCACAAGGTTCTTGGCCGCTGATGCAAACACCATCTCGACGTCGCCTTCTGACATATCAGACTGGCGATCCACTCCCGCGGTGATGTCCCGATCAAATTGCTCGAAGATCGACTCACTGGATACAGACTCATTACCTTCTCCGCCCCACTCGATTTTCAGTGCTTTAAGCCCTTGCTGAGCGGTGTAATAGCTGTCCGCAACCACGGCAACGGAGCCGCTGGTAGAGAAGTTACCCACCATCCCCGAGCGTGAAGCTTGCGGCAGCTGAATCACCTCAATCACACCATCTATTGCGCGAGCGGCTTTGTCATCAACACTGACGACCCGACCGCCAAATACCGGTGACCGCTGGACCGTGGCATAAACCATACCCGGTCGCTTCACGTCCATCGCGAACATGGCAGTGCCGTTTACTTTAGCCGGGATATCATGGCGAGGTTTACTCTCGCCGATGATCTTGAACTCGGAAGCATCTTTTAGCTTCGGCGTATATGACGGTGTCATGGAAGCCGCCGCCTCCGCAAATTCTGCGTACGTCGCTTCCTTGTTGCTTGCCTTGTGATACAGCCGGCTGTTTTCTGTAGAGATCTGCGCTGCCGGAACACCCCAGGCGTCAGCCGCGGCATTAACGAGCATCTCCCGCGTGGCTGCGCCAGCAACCCGCATGCCATACTGTCCGGTGACGCGAATGCTCATACTGCCACCTGTGATTTGCATCTGAAGGCCTTCAGCGACTTTCATCATGAATCCATCTACCGATGGAACAACAACATCCGGAAAGTTGATTCCTTTAAAAAGGTAGCCTCGACCAGCGGTGTAAGAACCATATTCCTTGATCGCAGGTGCTTCTTCGAAGCGAACCAGGTTCCAGTCTGCATCCAACTCTTCAGCCAGCATCTGTGCTAATGCCGTTTGTGCGCCCTGGCCCATTTCGGAGTGCGGCACCATGGCAGTCACGACATTATCCGCATCAATCTTTACGTAAGCATGAACCAGGGTTTCGCCTTCACCTTCAATGGTGCCTGCAATGTCATGTGCGACATTACCCGGTCTGAGAGATACGCCAACAACTAAGCCACCACCGGCAACAACACCCGCGGTCAGGAATGCTCTTCGCGTCCACTTACCCATGGTTCACCTCCTGCTTTCGCAACGCATTATGGAATAACGGCTTAGCGTTATTGTTAGCTGCTGTCTTAATGGCTGCTTTGATTCGACCGTACATACCGCATCGACATATGTTGCCGTCCATCGCGCGATCAATGTCTTCATCAGAGGGATTGGGGTTTTCTGCGAGCAAGGCTGCCGCAGACATCAATTGACCAGACTGGCAATAACCACACTGTGGCACCTGGTGTTCAATCCAAGCTGCCTGCAGCGGATGTAAGGTTTCTTCGTCCGGCGCGAGACCTTCAATCGTTGTAATGTCTCGTCCTTCCGCCGCAGCTACCGGCATGACACAGGATCGCACTGCAGCCCCATCAATCTGAATCGTGCAGGCACCGCACTGGGCCATGCCACAACCAAACTTGGTACCGGTCATACCCAGCTTCTCCCGGATGACCCACAAAAGCGGTGTCGACGGATCAACATCCACTTCTTGCGCCTCTCCGTTAATCACGAACTTTGCCATTCACGCCTCCTCGTTAACTGATGTCCTCTGACAACCTGCGACAAATTGACAAAATGACGTGTTTTTGTCAAGGTGTCGGAATGTCATCAACTGACGAAAAACGCCGAACCATTCTGAATGCGGCAACAACGCAGTTCAGCCAATACGGGTTTCGAAAGACCTCCATGGAAGACATTGCCAGAGAGGCCGGCATATCCAGACCGTCTCTATATTCCTACTTCGAGAACAAAGAAGACGTTTTCCGCGGCGTTTCGCAGCAGCTGAGCGAAGATGCCTTTCGTGATGCTGAGGATGCACTCACGGGCAACCGAGGCAAGTTGTTCGTCGGCCAGCGGGTCGAAGCGGCTTTAAAGGACTTTTCCGTGAGCCTTTATCGACGACTCCATGAATCAAATCATGGGGAGGAGCTGATGGATGAAAACAATCGATTGTGTGGCGACATTGCACAAAAAACTTACGCAGACTTCGAGGCCATTCTAGCCGCGGAACTCGAATACGCGATGCGAGAGGAATATCTGGATCTCAGTTCCGCCGAGGTCACCGCAAAAGAGGCCGCGGAAATTATTCGCTATGGCGCTATCGGCTTAAAAACCGGGGCAAAGGATGTGAACCATTACCAGAAGCGCGTTGAGCGATTCATCCGAGTCTACTTTGCCGGTCTTGAAGCGCCGGTAGAAGCTTAACGAAGGACGACGCTTGAAACTCATTGGCGCAGGCTTTGGCAGAACGGGGACATTTTCTCTCAAGCATGCGCTTGAACAGCTCGGCTTCAAGAAGTGTTATCACATGTGGGAAGTGGCGGAAGGACATCATGCGATATGGTCTGATGCGCACCATGGCAGGCCTGTTGACTGGCTTTCCCTGTTCGATGGCTTCGAGGCTACCGTTGATTGGCCTTCCTGTAATTTCTGGCGCGAACAGGCGGCAAACTACCCCGACGCCAAGATCCTGCTTTCCCTGAGGGACCCAGAGCGCTGGTACGACAGCGTGATGAACACCATCTACCCCGCATCTCGACAATCGCTCGAGTCTGACGACCCAAACACGAGAATATTCGGCGAGTGGCTTTTCGATGTGATCTGGCGAAGGGTGTTTGACGACCGGATGGATGACCGCGCACATGTCATCT
Source organism: Pseudomonadales bacterium (assembly GCA_017642855.1). GTDB lineage: Bacteria > Pseudomonadota > Gammaproteobacteria > Pseudomonadales > Azotimanducaceae > UBA9659. Next base: position 580,004 of record JAEPOO010000002.1, on the reverse strand, counting down.
CAACGTTCAACGCACACAATCAATCCGTCATCGATGAAGTTCCGCCAGAAAGGTTACTGGTGTTCGAGGCCAGGCATGGCTGGCAACCTCTATGCGAGTTTCTCGAGGTCGACGTCCCCGACGCCCCTTACCCGCGTATGAACACCACGGAAGAGTTTCAAAAAGTCAGAATGAACTAGCTACCCGTCGCAGCGAGCTCTTGTTCGACTTCCTTCTTCGCGACGGAAGCTTTGGCAAAGACCAAAGCTGAATCAGCAATCGGCTGCTTCCTGACCATTTTCTTGTCCGCGGCAAAATCCTGGGTATTACGCCAGGGGCCTTCGCCCTGTTTCGGGAACAAATGCATGGAGCGGGTCATGTAACCTGCAGGGAAGTCATCAATCCAGGGGCGAACTTCCATCCCCTGGTCTTCATCACGCAGCGTCGGCGTGACCGATGTCATACCAATCTCGTCCATGTAGTTAAGAAGACGACAGACATACTCAGAGGTCAGATCTGCCCGCAGCGTCCAGCTCGCATTGATATAACCGAAGGTCTGCGACATGTTCGGCACGCCCGAATACATCATGCCTTTGTAGCTGAAGCTTTGTGCTGGGTCGACAACCTCACCGTCAACACTGAACTCAACGCCCGACAGTACAATCAGTTTCAAGCCCGTTGCCGTCACGATGATGTCCGCTGGAAGCACTTCGCCGTTCTGAAGCTTAAGACCTTCTTTAACAAACGAGTCGATCTGCTCGGTGCGCACTTCGACGTCACCGCGGTTAATGGCTCTATAAAGATCGCCGTTAGGGATTAAGCAGAGTCTTTGGTCCCAGGGATTGTAGGATGGTGTGAAGTGCTTCTCGGTCAGTTCTTCTCCGATGGCCGCTCGAACGCCATCGAGCAACTTCTTCTTCACCCAACCTGGTGCAACACGAGTTCTTCGATAGAAGTAACCCTGCAGCTGTGTGTTTTTGAAGCGCGTCATGGCGTACGCCCAACTGTCGGGTAACCACTTCCGGAGTGTATTGGCGATCTTGTCCTGGTCGGGTCGAGAGACCACATAAGTGGGTGACCGTTGAACCATCGTGACGTGCGCACCACGATCAGCCATGTTTGGGACCAGCGTCATCGCGGTGGCACCGCTGCCAATCACGACCACTTTTTTACCGGCGTAGTCGAGATCTTCCGGCCAGAACTGAGGATGAAGGATTTGACCCTCATACGCGTCCATTTCAAATCCGGGATCATGCGGCTCTTCATAGTTGTAATAGCCGCCGCACATGCTGATGAACCCACAGGTCATCTGCTCACCTCCACCATCGGACTTTTCAATGGTTAACAGCCAATTCTGATCTTCGGAGGACCACTCCGCTTTCTTCACTTTACTGCCCAGTTGGATTTTGTTCCGCAGGCCGAACTCGTCTGTGGTTTCGTTGACGTATTTGAGAATATTCGGGCCGTCTGCAATCGACTTGGCTTCTGTCCAGGGCTTGAAGGCGAAGCCCAGAGTATGCATGTCGGAATCCGAACGAATGCCAGGATATCGAAATAGATCCCATGTACCACCGACTGCATCCCTGGCTTCAAGAATCTTAAAGGTCTTGTCTGGGCACATCTTCTGGAGATGCACCGCCGCACTCACACCTGAAATACCGGCACCAACAATAACTACATCGTAATGATTCATGACCTGACTCTGTTCTATTCACAATCGATCGTCGGCCCATTGTACCCCGATGGGACCGGTTCCAACCCCCTGATATCTGTTCGGATAAGCCGCCGTTATAAGGTAGTGAACGACAACAATTTCGTAGCTCACTACAGAAACTAGAATTTACCTCGCAGGTGAGCCAGTATGCTCTCAAACAAGAACAATGAGGAAAGCTCATGAAACCTATTCTTCTCTCGACGCTGCTATTGCTCCTGCCTATCCCGGCACTCGCCAATCAAGAATGTAAGGTGTCGGAATGGGGCCCTGACGATCAGGCCGGTGCTGCCAACAGGATCACAGCTCAAAGCGTCCTCGCCGCATCACAACTGATCAAAACCGGCAAAACCTATTCACTGGGTATTGTGATTGATCACACCACGCCGGCATTCCCTCCTAGAGGCTTGTCGCTGACCGTTGTTCAGCCTAACCAGCAGGAAGGTGCCCGTCCTTTCTACAACATGACCTACAACGACGATATTTTTTCAGGTTGGTTAGGTATCGGCTCCCAGCTCGATGGGCTGGGTCATTTGGGTGAGGATGGCATGTATTACAACTGCAACGAGGCGAGAGACTTTTCCGCCATTGCCGGGCTCACCAAACTGGGCATTGAACAGGTCCCACCAATCGTTGCGAGAGGCATTGTCCTTGATATGGCGGGACACCTTGGCCTTGAACATATGGACGCAGGACAGACCTTCAGCGTCGAAGACGTCAAAGCGGTGGAGAAAAAACAGGGCACCCCGATTCGTGAAGGAGACGTCGTGCTATTCCACACCGGTTGGACAGATGCCAAGTTAAAACAGGATCCTATCGCCTGGGCTTCCGGCGAACCCGGGCAGTCTGAGGAAGTTGCTGACTATATGGCCAGCAAGAAAGTGGTCGCCGTGGGCGCAGATACCTGGGGGCTGGATGTGGTGCCTTCACAGGTTGAAGAACGGCCGTTTTATGGTCACGTCGTCTATCTAAAGGAAAACGGCATCTACATTCTTGAAACCATGAACACAGGTCCACTGGTTCGAGACGGTGCTTTTGAATTCATGTTTGTATTAGGTCAGGCGAAGGTACGCGGCGCCGTTCAAATGATGATCAATCCTATCGCGATTCGATAGCCGCCCGATGCGGCACCCGAAGATGCAGAAGGTGACAAACAAATAGTGAAAGCGCCACGATCAGTAACGTGACAAAACAGAACTGCATCGCACTCGCTATGCTGCCCGTCACATCGACAATCATGCTACTGACAAAGGGTGCGAGCGTGGAGCCGAAGCCACTCATCAGCTGCAGGTAAACCACATTTTTGTGCGACGGACTCTCGACAAAGGAGAGTCCGAATGCCACATAAGAGTTATAAGTCGCCGAAACAGAAACGCCGTAACCGTAAGCCAGCAACAACACCATGGTCGTCGACTCGGTCGTGCTGAGCGCAAACACCGACAGCATGGAAATCACCACGAAACCATAGAGCAGATACTTAACATCAATTTTTGACGCCGCCCATGTCCCAAGTAAGGCACCAATGAACGCCGCCGTGAACACATTGGCCATGAACTGACCGCCAACCTCAGGACCAACTCCAAAGGTTTGCTGGATGTATTGCGGCGCCCAAACAAAAATCGCGATCTTTGCCATCATGAACAGCAGCAGACTACATCCAACCAGCAGGATGCCGACGTTCCACGCACCAACAGCATCAATCTCTTTTTCCTGCTCCACGACCGGTTCAAAGGAGGAATACGCCGAGAGCAGTACGACGACACCGATCAGTGCCGCCACCACCAGATAGACGGACGTCCACTCGAATTGATTCACCACGAACCAGGTTGCGGCACCAGAGAACACGATGCCTCCGCCATTGAACATGGCATCCTGGCCAACCATGACCATCTGTCTCTGTTTATCTACCCACTGCTGGGTGATCACGGTGACACCACCGCAAATCACAATGGCGAGTAGCGTGCCGATTACCGTCAACAGAACAGGCAGCAATGCATAAGTTGCAGTGACGTGCAGCCAGGCAATCAGCGCAATCGAAGCGAGGTAACTCCAGAGAATCACCGGCTTGATGGCGAAGTAATCGAACACAAAAAACGCAAGGATGCCGCCAAGGAACACACCACCTGTAAACCAGGTGAACTGCGAGGCGATATTCGTGATGGTCACCCCGTAACGCTCCGAGGCAGATTCCGTCAACAGCCCCACGGTCGTAACGAAACCCGCCATAATGAGCGTGGCGAGCAGAGGAATCAGCATCAACCGGACCTGGTTGGTGGTCATACTGTTCCCCTTCTTAACACGGCGCTCCTGATCAGCGTATTCGCCTACCAGGCGTGCTCTTCCCCATTCCATTTCCAGAAACCAGACTCGGTCATGTTAGAGATTACGTCTTTAATACCGCTTGCGCTCTCGGTTGGGGTGAGATCCGCTTTCGGTCCCCCCATATCGGTCTGTACCCAACCCGGGTGAACGAGACCGACAGAGATACCTTCTTTCCCCAGTTCGAGTGCCGCCATTCTCATATACTTATTCACGCCCGCCTTGGAGGTGCTATAGGCATAAACTGCGGGCATATCGAACGCCATGGCACCGTATTGACTGGTGACCGTCATGACTTTTGCACCGTCAGCCGCTTTCAGATTATCCATCAACGCCTGAAGCACTCGAACCGGTCCAATGGTGTTTACATTGAAAGCATCCAACCAGCCATCCGTATCCAGCGTCGTTAACGTCTGTTGATCCATTGCGGGCCCAACAGTGCCCGCATTGTTGATCAGCACGTCCACGGCGGCACCTTCCAGCTCTTTGCCAAGCGCAGCAACCGAAGCATCGTTGCCGACCTCTACTTGCTTCACTTCAATATCACCTTCGAGCGCTTTCAAATCATCGGCGCCGTCTGGATTTCGGCAGCACGCAACCACCTTATCGCCAGCTTCTGCATAAAGCCTCGCAAGCTGCAGACCAATACCTTTGTTCGCACCTGTGATTACCACTGTTGCCATTCCTGTTACCTGCTTTTTTTGTAGTCGAGACCAAAAAGGATAGCACTCCTTTTTTACTGAAAGCTAATCGGCTGCAATGTCTTCCAACCTGCGCCCTGAGGTCTCCGGCAAAGTCAACCAGACGATCAATGGGACCACCAGGGAAAGCACACACAGCACGCTGATCGCGATCCAGTTAGACTCGAATACCAGGTAGAGCGCAGAAACTGCCAGCAAACCAAGAATACCGGCCGTCGTACTCACAATGGAGCGAAAGCCGGTTGCGGTGGTTCGGTATTTGGTTGGAAACAGTTCCGCGCCATAACTGGTTAACGTCACATCGCTACCGAACACAAAGAAAATCATAAAAATCCAGAGCATGGGCACGAGCATGCCTGCCGCGGAGTAGAACACGACCGCGACCAATGCAAACAGACCCGTGAAGACAATCGTCACTGGTCGCCTGCCAAACCGGTCACTGAGCCAGCCTGCCAGCGGATTACCAATAACAGCGAGAGCCCCACCCATCACATTCAGCATGGCAACGGACGCCGGTGTCCATTCGTGCACGTCCTGGAGATACTTGGGGGCAAAAAATCCTGCGGACCCACCCGCGAGCGCAATGCCAAACACAGCGCCGAAGAGGCCCCAGCACCACTTGGGATTGCGCGTAAACAGGTCCTGCACATGCTTCGTCACCGGCTCATGGACTTTGACCTCCTGAAATCGGGCAGTCTCCGGCAGGGTCCGTCGCCAATAGGCAATCAAGACGAGCGGGACCAGACCGATGACATACAGTGATCGCCAACCGTATGGCAGGTACTCAACAAAACCGAACATCAATGCAGCAAAGCCCGCGCCGCATCCCTGAAGCGCAAACAGCGCTCCGATACCCCATCCCCGATTCTCCGGTGCAAACTCCTCTGCTATCACAACAGCCGCAATCAAGACTTCAGCGGTACCAAAGCAGCGAGCAAACATCTGGCAGACGACGAACATTTCGGCGTTAACAGAAATCGCCGTCAATCCGGTAAACGCCGTGTATCCGACAACGGTGATCAGCAACAACAAACGACGTCCGTATCGGTCAGCAGCAATGGCAAGAATGACTGCGAGAAAAGCACCGGCACGAACAATCGCGCCAAGAATGCCCAGGTCTGATTCAGGGATACCCAGCTCTTCCTGAATCTGTTTGAGATTCAGTGAGAACAGGTACATATCATATTGTTCAAAGAAGGAAACGGCCGCGACCAGACCCAGCAGTTTCCACTGGTGTTTCGTCAGATCAGGCGGCCTGCCGAGGAACCAGGCAAATCGATACCAGAACGGTCTATTACTCAAAACAACTGCCGCCAAATAGGAAGCAACTAGAATACCCGGTTCAGCCGTTAACGAAACCCCGGAAGTCGCGTAACAATAAAGTCATGAAGGAGAGAATCGGCCAAACGATCGCTGAATACGACAAGCAGGGCGTCGTTCACACAATCTTCATGACTCACGAAGAAATCGGACAAGAAGTGTTCTATATGGGCAGGCACGAGTGAGCCTATGTTCGAGGCTTAGATCTCGATGAAAGTGAAGCCCTGCTGGACGAACTCTGGCAATATGCAGCGCGTGCGACATTGGTTTTTCGGCAGGTCAACGACGTTATCATCTGGGATAATCGTCGCGTCCTGCATCGAAAAGATGACTTTAACAATCGGAACGGCGACTCATGAAACGTTGCCAGGTACCTGCTCGAGCTTAACCCTATGCCTTACCTCATACTACTGTTTGCGCTCTTAGCAGAGAGCACAATTACTCATGCCAGTGTCAGCGGTGAACGTATCATCGAAGCAGACAACGAGCCCGGCAGCTGGCTGACTCATGGTCGCAATTACGCCGAAGATCGAATGAGCCCGCTCACCCAGATCAACAAAGACAACATCAAAGATCTGGGACTCGCCTGGTATTTCGATACGGGTACGACGCGAGGATTAGAGGCTTCTCCCCTCGTGATCGACGGGGTTATCTACACGACAGGTTCCTGGAGCAAGGTGTTCGCCAACGATGCTCGGACCGGTGAAGAACTTTGGTCATACGATCCAGAGGTTCCTCGAGCCTGGGGCGTTAACGCCTGTTGCGACGTCGTGAATCGCGGCGTTGCTGCCTGGGAAAATTCTATTTTCGTTGGAACCATCGACGGCCGACTGGTATCGCTAAACAAAGAAACAGGCGCCGTTGAGTGGGACGTCTTGACCATCGACAAGGAAAGGCCCTATACCATCACCGGCGCACCTCGTGTGGTGAACGGCAAGGTGTTGATTGGAAACGGCGGCGCCGAGTACGGCGTGCGCGGTTACCTCTCCGGTTACGACGCCAGGACCGGTGATCTATCGTGGCGCTTCTTCACGGTCCCCGGACATCCCGCCGACGAACATGAATCAGACGTGATGCGCATGGCCGCGGAAACCTGGACCGGCAACGTCTACCACCAGGTCGGTGGCGGCGGCACAGCCTGGGATTCGATGGCCTATGATCATGAAGCCAACATCCTTTACTTTGGCGTGGGCAATGGTTCCCCATGGAATCGCCATATTCGAAGCCCCGGCGGAGGCGACAACCTGTTTCTTTCGTCCATCGTTGCCATCAACCCGGATAACGGCGAATACATCTGGCACTACCAGACAACCCCCGCCGACACATGGGACTACACAGCCACCCAACACATCATCCTGGCTGATCTCGAGATCAAGGGGGAAATGCGCAAGGTCCTGATGCAGGCACCAAAAAATGGCTTCTTCTATGTCATTGATCGTATCACCGGCGAACTGCTCAGCGCCGAAAACTATGTTCCGGTGACCTGGGCATCACACATCGACATGAAAACCGGCCGACCCGTTGAAACCGAGAACGCGGATCACCTGGCTGAAACCAAGACCACCAGCCCCGCTCAGTTTGGCGGACACAACTGGCACCCTATGGCTTACAACGCTGGTACCGGTCTGGTTTACATTCCCGCCATGCTGAATCAGGCGCCCTACAACACCGATACCAACTTCGAGTATCTCGGCGGAAGCAATTGGCACATGGGACAGATGGCCGACACCCCCGAGATGGACATCATCACATCAATTCCGCCTGGCCTGATGACTGCGATCTTCAAACGCATAGCAAGAGGCAAGTTGATCGCCTGGGACCCGGTCCAACAAAAAGAGGTCTGGAGCGTGATGCACGAAACCATGTGGAACGGCGGCGTGCTGACAACTGCATCAGGTCTCGTATTCCAGGGAACCGGAGACGGGCGTTTTATCGCCTACGATGCTGAGACCGGGAAACACCTGTGGGAGTCACCAACGGTGACCGGGATTCTCGCGCCACCGATCAGCTATTCACTGGATGGCGATCAGTACATTGCGCTTATGGCGGGTTGGGGTGGCGCAGGTCCACTTGCCATGAAACTACCCGGTTCAAAATCCGCCGGTAACGGCAGACTCCTGGTCTACAAGCTGGGTGGTGAAGAGACGTTACCACCCGGCCGGGAAAGACCACCTATGCCTGTACCACCGGCTCAGACCGGCACCGAGGCGTCTATTGCCGAGGGGTCCGTGCTCTACCACCAGCACTGTGTCTATTGCCATGGCGCAGCTCTTAACAGCGACGCCATCATCGCGGATCTAAGATATATGAGCGAAGGCAGCCATCAAGCTTTTCAGCAGATCGTTCGCGGCGGCATCCTGAGTGGAATCGGGATGGCGTCCTTTGCAGAACGGGTTACCGAAGAAGAGGCTGATGCTATTCACGATTACGTGATCTACGCCTCTCACCAGAAATGGGACGAAGACCAGGCCACCGGATGGTGGAAAGACTTGCGCGACTGGAGCTACGAAGTCATCGCCGATGTCGTGAGCCGTTTCGGACTTATGTAGAGACTTCTGTCGTTAAGCCAAAAAACATTTCTGGATCAGAAGTTCACCCTTCCCAGCCACCTCCCAAAAGGTTTGATCAAGGGTGACATCGGAGGGATCGATGCGCATCGCGCCGACTCAAGATCGGCAATCTGTCGATCATCACATCGACGCTGAATCTACTCCACCTCCTAATGTCGTTGAATTCCAAATGTAGACTTGCACAAGATCAGCACGATATTGCGGGTTAACCATAACTAGTGACATAGTAAGTACAGTAAGTCGTAAGGAGAGCCTCTGTTGAAGAGCAAGATTTGTGAAATGGTGGGGTGCGAATTTCCCCTCGTCGCCTTCAGTCATTGCCGCGACGTGATTGCTGAAGTCAGTAAAGCGGGTGGGCTTGGCGTGCTCGGGGTGGTTGGTCACACACCTGAATCTCTGGAAATCGAGCTCAATTGGATCGATGAACAGGTCAAAGGTAAACCCTATGGTGTCGATCTGATCGTCCCGACCAGCATGGCAGACCGTGAAGGTTCTTTGACACCGGAAGATCTCGAGGCTCGAATTCCAGAACAACACAAACGGCATGTTGAAAACATCCTTGCTGAGAATGGCATCGATACCGCCGGACTCTGGGACAGAAAAATCAGCTCCGACTTCGGCGACGGCATGCGCGAGTCCGGCGCAAGTGCGCAACTGGAAGTGGCGATGAACCATCCGATCAAAGCCGTGGTGAATGCACTGGGCGCACCGCCGCCATTTATGGTCGAGGCCGCCAGGGAGAAAGGTATCGTCGTTGGCGCTCTGACGGGCTCCAGAGAACACGCGATGAAAAACGTCGAGGCGGGCGTCGATTTTCTTGTGGTTTCTGGCACTGAAGCGGGCGGTCACTGCGGCGAGATTTCTACCATGGTGGTGGTTCCCGAAGTTCTGGAAACCCTCAAGGAAAACCATATGGATGTGCCGGTTCTCGCAGCCGGTGGCATCGTTACTGGTAAGCAAATGGCAGCGTGCATGATGATGGGTGCCGCTGGTGTCTGGACCGGCTCTGTCTGGCTCACGACCACCGAAGCGGAAACCCTACCGAGCATCAAAGAGAAAATGCTTACCGCATCAAGTCGCGAAACCATTCGTTCACGCAGCCGCACCGGTAAATACACTCGCCAGCTGCGCTCACCCTGGACAGATGCCTGGGTCGCCGATGACGCCCCGGATATTTTGCCGATGCCATTCCAGCTACTGGTGAGTGGACCTGCACTCGCACGAATCGACAAGCTCGCAGAATCTGGTCACACAGGCGCCAAGAAACTCGCGACCTATTGGGTCGGTCAGGGTGTCGGCATGATGAACGAGTCTTTATCGACCCGGAGAGTTGTTCAAAATTTCATGGAAGACTTCGCTGAAGCCTGGGAAAGCATGAAAGGCGTGATGCAAGAGTAATTCAACCATGAATTCAGCAGCCAATAACATCAACCCATACATGAATGAGAGCACCAATCGTGATCTCTCCATGATTCCCGGCGACTACGGGTTGCCGCTTATCGGTCACACTTTTGCCTTTATTGATGACAATGTCGCCTGGGTCCTGAAAAACTATCAACAGTATGGACCTGTGTTCAAACAGGCTCTGGCATTTCAAAGAGTCGTCGCGACCGTTGGTCCTGATTTCCTTCGACAGGTTACGCTGGACCAGGATAAAGTTTTTTCATCACAAGCTGGCTGGGAAGGCATGGTGGGTGAGTTCTTCCAGGGCAGCTTGATCGTTCAGGATTTCGAAGAACATCGAATGCAGCGCAAGCTGATGCAGACGGCCTTCAAAGCTGAGTCGCTGCACGGTTATATCGATCACATGAACCGTCTCGTGCAATCCGCTTTACTTGAGTGGCCAAAGAACGAACCCATGCTGTTTTACCCGGCCGTAAAGTCGCTGCTTCTGGATATCGCCGCCAAAGTTTTTCTCGGTGCACAGCTGGAAGATGAGGGTCCTCGGATCAACAAGGCCTTTGTCGATTTCGCCAACGGCGCAACCAGTATCGTTAAAAAGGACTGGCCCGGTCTCGGGTATCACAAAGGACTAAAAGGCCGAGCGATTCTGGATCAGTTCATTCGTCAGCGTATCGATGAAAAAAGACATGGTAACGGCACGGACATGTTCAGTCATTTCTGCCGAGAAACAAATGAAGATGGCGATTATTACAGCGATCAGGAAATCACGGATCACATGCTGTTCCTGTTGTTCGCCGCACACGACACAACAACCAGCGCCCTCACCATGGCGATGCATCAGTTGGCCGGCCACCAGGATTGGCAGGCTGAGCTTCGAGAAACGCTCAACGCGATTGATGCAGAAACCCCGACCTTCGATCACCTGGGCAGCAATATCCCGGAATTGGATTACACCTTCAAAGAAACGTTAAGAATTTATCCTCCGGTCCCTGGCGTCATTCGACGTACCATCCGCGCCTGTGAAATTGGCGGCTATGAAATTCCAGCCCACACCATGGTTTCAACGTCAATATCCGGTGTGCACTATCTGGAAGAGTACTGGAGCAAACCTTTCCACTTCGACCCAATGCGATTCTCGGAGACTCGTCAGGAACACAAACAGCATAAGTTCCTGTGGGCGCCTTTTGGTGGTGGTGGTCATAAATGCATCGGTCTTCATTTCGCGGACATGTTATTCAAGTGTCTGATGTTCAATCTGATCAAACACCATCGCGTTCAGTACGTCAGAGATCGCCAATCGGCGGGCAAAATCCTCTATGTGCCCTTCACTCGACCCAAAGATAATCTGCCCCTGGTTATCTCAAAGGCTTAATCCACGGGTTTCCCAGCGCCATTGGAGGCTTCACGTGCTTAGGCGCATAATGGACACATGGCCAGAACACCGATGTTCGTTTCTCTTTTCGAGAAGTCACCCCTGGCGCCCGTCCAGGAACACCTGACGCAGTGTGGCATCTGCACCACCACGCTGAGGTCCTGCTTTGAAGCGGCTTTCGTCGAAGACTGGGAAACCGTTGAAAAGCTCTACCACGACATTTCGATGGCAGAGCAGGAAGCCGACACGCTAAAGCGTGAACTGCGCACGACCGTCTCTCGGTCATTGCTAATGCCGATATCCCGAGAGGACTTGCTGGAGCTGGTCGGCGTACAGGATCGGATCGCCAACGTGGCACAGGACATTGCGGGCCTGGTTCTTGGCAGAAAAATGGCTTTCCCCAACCAATTGCATGATGGCCTCACCAGATTCCTGACCGAAACCAGCCACTCCCTGACAATCGCCCAGAATGCCCTGGAGAATTTGGTCGGTCTTGCAAAGATGGGCTTCACAGACAAAGCGTTGGACAGCATCGATCGTGAAGTTGAAAAACTGCACGAATCAGAAAGAACCGCAGATGCGCTTCAAAGAGAAGTCAGATCGGAGCTATTCAAGATTGAGACTGAGCTGAACCCTGTTGACGTGATGTTTATCTATCGGATCCTGGAGCACATCGGCGAGGTTTCGGATTCCGCACACAGTGCCGGAAACCGAATGCTATTTATCGCCCATAGCTGAGCCTAGGTGCGGTGCCTCATGATTTCGCCGTCGATCATAAAGATGATTTCTTCGGCAATGTTCGTGGCAAGGTCACCAAGACGCTCCAGGTTCGATGAAATCGTCAGATAGGAACATGCCGGAATCACCATGTTCGGCTTGTCCTGCATCACTTCCTGCAGGGTTCGGTAAGTTCTGGCATGCAACTCATCAAGTTCATCATCCATGCTCAGCACCTCACGAGCGACCTTCGAATCCTGTCCTACCAGTGCACCGATGGACATTCGAACCATTGCCGAGCTGATTTCTCCCATTTTCTTGAATTCGAGATCCGCTACGACGCGTTCCTGGTCGATCAGAAACTTGATCCTTTCCGCAATGTTAACCAGCTGATCCGCCATTCTCTCCAGGTCGTTGTTCACTTTCAGAACAACCATCAGATAGCGAAGATCAATGGCGACCGGCTGATGGAGTGCCATGATTTTTAGACACTCTTCTTCGATCTCAACTTCAGCATTGTTGATCTCTTCTTCTGCCTGAAGTATTTCTTCGATCAAAACCGGGTCAAAATTTTGAAGTGCCGCGATCGCTTTCGCCGCAGATGCCTCGACCATGGCACCCAATCCAGACACTCGATCGCTGAGGTTATTTAAGTCTCTCTCCAAATGCTTTGACATAATCGCTACCCGAATCGTCCAGTTACATATTCTTCCGTCCGCTTGTTCTCGGGACGGGTAAACACATCTTCTGTAATGCCGTATTCAATCATGACCCCGTTTTCCAGGAAGGCGGTGTAATCAGAAACTCGCGCTGCCTGTTGCATGTTGTGGGTCACAATAACAATCGTATAATTTTCCTTCAGCTCGAACAGCAAATCTTCAATGCGCGCGGTGGACACCGGGTCCAACGCTGAACAAGGCTCATCCATCAGGATGATTTCAGGTTCCATGGCCAGCGCACGGGCAATACAGAGTCGCTGTTGCTGGCCACCAGAGAGGTTCAGCGCAGAATCCTGCAATCGATCTTTCACCTCATCCCAGAGCGCAGCCTGCTTCAGAGCACGCTCGACCCTTTCATCCATGTTTCCACCGAGGCCATTGATGCTGGGGCCCCAGGCGATGTTTCGATAAATGGACTTCGGGAATGGGTTAGGTCGCTGAAACACCATACCGATTCGTCGTCGCACCTCTACCGGATCGGTGGTATTCGAATAAAGGTCACTTTCATGGAAAGAAATTTTACCGTCCTGCGAACATGCATGAATAAAGTCATTCATACGGTTCAGGGAACGAAGCAACGTGCTCTTCCCACAACCGGAAGGTCCGATGATTGCTGTAATTTTCTTCTCGTAGATCGGCAGGGTTACATTTCGAACCGCCAGCTCATCTCCATAACGGATACAGACATCATCGATGTCCAGGATCACACTTTCACTCATACTTAACTACTCTTCTTCGATCCGCGGTAGCGGATATAGACAGCAATTGCATTCATCGCGAGTAACACCGCGAGCAGCACAATGATTCCTGCTGATGCCAACTCGTGGAACTCTTCCTGTGGTCGTGACGTCCAGTTAAAGATCTGGATCGGCAAAGCCGTAAACTCATCCATGGGTCCCTCTGGCACAAAGGCTACGTAAGTGAGGGCACCAATCATAATCAGTGGCGCTGTTTCACCGATGGCTCGCGAGATGGCGAGGATCACACCGGTGATCACGCCAGGTAAGGCAGCTGGTAACACGTGAGAGCGCACCACCTGCCAGCGCGTTGCACCTACTGCAAACGCAGCCTGTCGCAGCGAGCCGGGTACCGCCTTAATCGCCTCTCTAGAAGAGATAATAATCACGGGCAAAATCAGCAGACTCATGGTCAGGGCACCGGAGATGACACTTCGTTCCAGCGCAAAAAAGCGAACAAAAATCGCCAGACCGAGAATACCGTAAACAATAGAAGGCACACCGGCGAGATTCGCGATATTGAGGTTAATGAATTCCGTCAGCCTGTTGGGAGGTGCATATTCCTCCAGATAGACTGCAGCCAATACACCCACCGGAATCGAAATCAACGCGGTCAACGAAATCAACCAGAGCGTGCCAACCAATGCTGACTTGATGCCGGCTTTTTCAGGGAAACGCGAAGGGAAACTTTCGAGGAACTGCATATCGAGCCAGGGCATACCGAGGCTCGTGACCTGATAGATTAATACGACCAGTATCGCCACAGCGAACATGGTGACACCAATACAGAAGTACCGAAACGCAGCGGCTTTCCGATGACGCCAGGCAAGGTTACTGACAACCTGATCCTTCATTCATAGACCTCCTGGAAGCGCTTCATCACTCTGTTGGCAATGATGTTCAGGCTGAGCGTAATCAGGAACAGCACCGAGGCAACCGCAAACAAGGTCTGGTAAGTCAGCGTGCCTGCAGGCGTATCACCGAGCGACACCTGAACGATATACGCCGTCATGGTCTGAATGCCTTCAAGCGGATTAATTGTGAGGTTTGGTGTGGCACCTGCCGCGAGGGTCACTGCCATGGTTTCACCAATCGCCCTGGAAATCGCCAACACAAAAGCAGCAAAAATGCCCGACAGACCCGCAGGAACCACAACACGTGTCGTCACTTCAAACGACGTTGCACCCAGACTATACGCGCCTTCCCGAAGACTCTGAGGGACCGCGCGAAGCGCGTCATCACACAGAGAAGCAACCATCGGCAAAACCATGATGCCGACAACAATCGCGCCACTGGCCGCATTAAACACCTGTGTTTGCGGCAATACGGTTTTGAGCAGCGGCGTCACAAACGTCAGAGCGAAGAACCCGTAAACGACAGTTGGGATACCCGCCAGAATCTCTAGGACTGGCTTCAGAATATCCCGGGTGCGCTCGCTTGCGTATTCACTCAGGAAGATCGCGCAAGACAGACCCACAGGAACCGCGACCAGCGATGCGCCCACAACAATAAGCATCGTGCCCGCCAGTAGCGGCAGCAGTCCATAAGATTTCGGATGTAAAAGCGGGGTCCACTCAGTTCCAAACAGAAACTCTGTAATGGGTACCTGTTGAAGGAAACCATAGGTCTCAAAGGCCAGAACGGAAATAACAGCGACGGTTGTCACTGTCGAAATCGCGGCACACATAAAAAAAGCTACCTGGAGAGAATTCTCCAGGTAACGAGGTTTCGCTGGTTGCATCATTTGGTTACATCAATTGCCAGTAATTTTTTCCAGAGTCGCATTTTCTCCGTACGCGCTACCAGTAATACGCTCTGCGACGCGGCTCTTGGCGGCATCATATACTGAATCAGGCAGTGGCACATAACCCACATCTCCTGCCAGTCGACCAACGTTCGAGAGGTAGAATTCAGCGAACGTTGCTACCGCTGGATCATCCAGGGCAACAGGGTTGATGTAGATAAAGACAGGTCGCGACAGAGGTGCGTAAACACCGCTGTTAATGGTCTCAACCGTAGGTACGATCGGGCCGTTGCCGCCCTCGATCGGGACAATCTTCAACTTGTCTTTGTTTTCGCTGTAGTAGGCGAAGCCAAAGTAACCCAGGGAATAAGTATCTCCAGAGATGCCCTGAACCAGCACGTTGTCGTCTTCACTGGCGGTGAAGTCAGGGCGCGAGGCCTGCTCTTTACCGTTAATGGTTTTCGTAAAGTAATCGAATGTTCCGGAGTCTGTGCCAGGACCGTAAAGCCTGATTTCTTCTGCTGGCCAACCTTCGCGAACATCTGCCCACGTCGTCACTTTCGAACCCGGCTCCCAGATGGCTTTCAGCTCAGCGACTGTCAGGTAATCCACCCAGTCGTTCTCGAGGTTCACCATGACTGAAAGACCATCGAAGGCAACCGGCAGCTCGATGAATTCAAGACCCGCTTCCGCAGCCTTTTCCTTTTCACTTTCTTTAACCACGCGAGACGCAGCATTGATGTGAATCTCGTTGGCGATAAACTTCTTGAATCCGCCACCAGTGCCTGAAACACCCACGGTGACACGGATTTTTGGCTCTACCGCAAGGAACTCTTCAGCGATCGCTTCCGAGATAGGAAATACCGTACTTGAGCCGTCCAGACGGACTTTGCCGCTCATGCCTGTGTCCGCAGCATCATCGCTGCCACCGCCGCATCCGGCGAGAATAAATAAACCTATAAATAACAGTGTGTTACGCATCTTAACAAAGATCCCTTGGCTGTTTGCTGACAGGCGCATTACACGTTCGGATTGTTAAGATCAGTTAAAGAACAGTTTAAGTTCGCTGGGGCCGCGAAACTGTGGTTTCGCATATATAAAGATCTCTTTCTCGAGTTTATTAAGACTTTGATGAAAGACCGCCGTTCTTAACGCCATCCGCATGATTAACATCTTCTTAATGGGAAATTAATAAAGATTCCTTAACTTGCGCCAAAGTCAATTTCGAGGCGCAAACATGCACTACGTTATCTTTCTCACCCTACTCCTGCTCGGCAATCAGGCTTCTGCCGCGGTATCCGAAGAGGAATTCGCAGAACTGAGCGCACAACTCCGCATGCTGATGGAGCGGGTCGCGACCCTGGAAGCGGAAAACAAAACGCTGAAAGAAGCCCCCGTCATAACTCAAATCGCGAGCGAGCCCGTTGCGGCAGCGCCACGAAAAAATGAGTGGACGGACACCATCGCGATCAAGGGCGACTTCCGCTACCGCTACGAACACATCGATGCAGAGCGAAGCGACACCCGCGAGCGTAATCGCGTACGAGCTCGCACAGAAATCAGCGCCAAACCGACGGACAACCTGAAAGTGGGTATCGGTATCGCCTCCGGCGGCGATGATCCTGTCTCCACCAACCAGACCCTGGGCGGCGGTGCCTCGACCAAAGATGTCAGACTTGATCTTGCCTACTTCAGCTACCAGGCCACAGAGGGATTGAACATCACCGGCGGCAAGATGAAGAACATCTATCGCCGAATCGGTGGCAATGGTCTGATCTGGGATGGTGACTACCGACCTGAAGGGTTGGCATTCATCTACGAACGCGGCAACTTCTTCTTTGACACGTCATTTAACTTTCTCGAGAGCGACAGCAAAAGTGGTAACGAAACCATCGCCTACGGTATTCAGACCGGTTTCGATATTGACCTGGGTTCAGGCAACCTGCTTGCCGGCGCCAGCTACTATGATATTGGTGTCGCAGGCCGCGAAGTTTACTTCGGTGATGACAACGAGTTTTTCGGCAACTCATTTACCTGTGTCGATCCGCTGACACTCAACGGATGTACTTACACAAACGACTATGAAGAAGTAGAGCTGTTTGTTGAGTTCAAGACGACGCTGGCGGAACGACCCTTTTCCCTCTTTGCTGACGTGGTACAGAACCAGGCTGCTAATGACCTGGATACCGGCTGGGCTGCAGGGGTTAAACTCGGAAAAGCCAGCAAGCCGCGATCCTGGGAATTCAGTTACATCTACCAGGATCTTGAAGCGGATGCGGTATTCGGTCTGCTGGCCGACTCTGACTTCGGTGGCGGCGGCACAGATGCTCGTGGCCACATTCTGAAAGGCGCCTGGGCTGTGAACAAGAAGTGGAAAATCGGTTTCACCTACTTCGATAACGAAAGAAACATCGACCTGGGTCGTGAAGAAGATTACTCCCGCTTTATGCTCGACACCGCCTTTAAGTTTTAACCACCTCCCGGCGTAACGTTTAGCCACGCCCTGCATCTAAGGTAGCAGAGACCCTAGACAGGAGCGTGGCATGTCACGCAACAGACACATTTTCAAAGCCGTTGGCGTCTTTCTGGCGTTAACTGCTTTTAACGTTCAGGCCGAACGTCACGGCGAAATCAGACTTATTGAAGGCGAACGACACGTTTTCCTGGGCGACGAATCAAAGTGGGTGACGCCTGAATCTTTCTGGCAGAGCTACTTAGCATCCAGCAGCGGCAAACACTGGGGAAGCAGCGACACCTACCCGCCTTACAACGACGTTAATGAGTTCGACACCTTTACGGTCGAAATCGGGTCAGGCATCTGCCTGATGGAGTTCTTCCACAACCGTTGGCGCAGAGCGAATGACGTACGTCGCTGGGACCCGCAGTTCAATGCGCATAGTGCCTGCCCAGTCGTTTTTGACTAAAAAGGGGCGCTAGGCCCCTTTTTTTTAAGCAGCGAAGCGCTCCAGATGGTAATCGGTGTTACCAAACTGCGCTTCAATCACAATCAGTCGCTTGAAGTAGTGACCAACGCGAAGCTCTTCTGTGACGCCCATACCGCCGTGGGTTTGTACGGCATTTTCGCCAACGAAGAAAGCAGCTTTACCAATCAGGTGTTTCAGAGCGTGCACGTTGCGCTGGGCGTCTTCTCCACCGGAAGCCACTTCCATGGTGGCGCGGAACAGCATGGACTTGCTCTGCTCGTATTCAACAAACATATCCACCATGCGATGCTGAAGTACCTGGAAATCAGACATCGGATGATCGAACTGTTCACGTTCCTGGGTGTAGGCAACTGTGTCTTTGTAAAGGACTTCCATCGCGCCAACCGCTTCCGCCGCGATCGCAAGGATGCCATCGTTAATAGCGGCATTCAGCGCAGCAAAGCCTTCACCGACTTCACCGAGAATGTCGTCTTGAGAGACCTCAACACCATCAAACTTGATCTCTGAGGACTGCAGACCATCCACCGTTGGGTAACCATGCACCGTGATGCCATCACGATCAGCAGGAATCAGCGCAAGCGTAATGCCTGACTCATCTACAGTACCGCCACTGGTCCTGAAAGAGACAACAAACGCATCGGCTGAACCACCATGCAACACCATGCACTTGATGCCGTTGATTTTGAAACCGTCGCCAGTAGGTGTACCTGAAACAGTCACATTGTGAGGCTCATCACCGGACTCAGCTTCCATGTAAGCAAGGGCAAGCTGCTTGGTACCATCGATGACAGAGGGTAGCCAGGCCGCTTTCTGTTCCGCACTGCCTGCTCGCTTCAGCGCACCCGCGCCGAGCACGACGCTCGCGAGGAAAGGTTCAAGAACCAGTCCTTTACCAAACTGTTCCATCATGACCATGGTGTCGATCTGGTTACCACCAAAACCACCATCTTCTTCACTGAATGGCATACCGAGCCAGCCCAGCTCTGCCATCTGCTTCCAGTAGTCTTCGCTGAAACCACCTTTCGCGACGATGGCTGTACGACTTTCAAGGTCATAGTTGTCAGCAACAAAGCGCTCAATCGAATCAGCAATGAGTTGCTGTTCTTCCGTTAATTCAAAATTCATTTCTATGGTTCCTGTAAATTAGGCGAACGTTACTTGGATGACTTAATGCCAAGTACTTTCTTGGTGATGATGTCCTTCTGGACTTCACTGGCACCGCCGTAAATCGTGTAGTAACGAGAGTTCATGTAACCGCCTGTGCCACCACGCGCGAAATCGGGACCGGAGTTAAATCCGGCCCAGGCTGCCGAGAACTGGCCGCCCGCTTCCATGGTCAGCTTCTGGATGCGTTGCTGAATCTCGGTACCTTTCAGTTTGAGAATGGACGACTCAGGTCCGGGCGCTGCACCGGCGCTTGCCGTCGCCAGGCTTCTGAGTTCCGTGTACTCAACGGCCATCAGGTCCACCTCGAGAGCGGCAATCTTCGACTTGAAGCTGGGCACATCCATGAGGCTACCATTACCACGCTTCACGCCACGCGCTTTTTCCTTGAGACCTTCCAAGGCAACAATAGAGTTGGAGATACCGGCAATACCGGATCGTTCATGTTCCAGCAGACCTTTCGCGTAGGTCCAGCCTTTACCTTCTTCACCGACTCGGTTTTCAACAGGGACTTTGACATCCGTGAAGAAGACGCTGTTCACCGTGTGTGATCCACCCAGCGTGATAATCGGTTTAATTTCAACACCGTCCTGCTTCATCGGGAACAGAAGGAAGGTTATGCCTTCTTGCTTGATGCCGTCACTGCTGGTTCTGGTAAGACAGAAAATCCAGTCAGCAATGTGCGCCATCGTGGTCCAGATTTTTTGACCATTAACGGTGTAGTAGGTACCGTCTTCAGAGAGCTCAGCCTTTGTCTTCAGGCTGGCAAGGTCAGAACCTGCACCTGGCTCAGAGTACCCCTGACACCAGTTAACTTTTCGAGCGCGAATATCCGGCAGGAACCTTTCCTGTTGTTCTTCGGAACCATAGGCCATCAGAACTGGTGCCAGCATCGAAAGGCCAAATGGCAGATCCCATGGTGTTGATGCGCTGGCCGTCGCGCGTTGCCAGACGTAGTGTTGATTCGGTGTCCAACCTGGGCCGCCAAACTTCACTGGCCACTTGGGTACATCCCAGCCACCTTTCTCTCGTGCCTTCTCGAACCAGCCCATACGCCACTTTTCGGCATCTCCATCTTTATAGGCATTCTCTTCAAGAAACGCTTTGACCTCTGCTTCAAATTCAAGGTCTTCCTTCGTCAGTTCAATATCCATCCAGTTTTCTTCTAATGGGTTTCGGGACTCCTAATATACCAAAGCTAGAAACTAGTTCTAGAATTTTATTCTAGTTTTTTCTAGTATGGCCTGCATGTCCAGGCAGAATCGAACCAGCGAACTGAAGAGCCGCGTACTTTCCGCAGCCCTCAATCGCTTTACGGAGACGGGTATCGAGCGCACCAATGTGGGGGACATCCTGGAAGATGCCGACTGCTCGGTAGGCAGCCTGTATCATCACTTCGGCAACAAAGAAGGCATCGCGGAAGCGCTGTTTATCCAGGGTTCCAAACAATTTAATCAGAATCTGCTGGATGCTCTGCTCAGGCACAATAAGGCAGAGCCCGGGGTGAAAGCGATTGTGACCTGGTGCTGCCAATGGGTGACGGAACAGCCAAAACTTGCTGCTTATATGCTGTCCCGTGAGATCAAACTCTCGGAACAGGCTAAACTGGAAATGCGGGAGCTGGATCAGTCTTTCCGAGAAGCACTGATCCGCTGGTTTGCGCCGCGTATTGAATCCGGCGAGCTCAAGAATCTGCACTTCAATGTTTACGTACCACTGATTTCAGGCCCGACCCTGGAATATTCACGCATGTGGTTAACAGGACGTTACACGAGATCACCAGACACCATCGCCAAGGTGATGGCAGAAGCTGCCTGGCAATCTGTGCGGGAAGTTTAAGCTGCCGACTTCGCGGCGGGCATTACCTGCTCTGCAAACGCTTCCATTCGATCCAACCCACCGGGTCC
Source organism: Pseudomonadales bacterium (assembly GCA_017642855.1). Lineage (GTDB taxonomy): Bacteria > Pseudomonadota > Gammaproteobacteria > Pseudomonadales > Azotimanducaceae > UBA9659. The sequence continues at coordinate 558,695 of JAEPOO010000002.1, read as the reverse complement.
CGCAAAGAAGAAAGCAGGCACCATCACGCGCCCTACGCCAGCTGAGGCCATCTGCTCAATACCCGCGACCGGATCCGCCATCTGGATACCAAACATGGCGTTCACTTCAATCGACGCAGGATCTCGCCCTGCCTCTTCCGCTTTGTTGCGCAGTCGTTCCAACAGGGCAACCAGTCGCTCATGATCTCCCTCACCTGGGAAGTAACCCTGGGCCAGTTTTACCGCGCGATTTAGAGCGGCCTCGGAATCACCACCAACAATCACCGGGATGTCACCATTAACCGGACGTGGGCTGCAAGTGCAGGGATCAAAGTCGACGAAATCGCCATGATACTCAGCGTGTGGTGCCTTCCAGAGTTCACGCATCGCCTCGATGTATTCATCGTTTCGGCGACCGCGTGCTTCCCAGGGCACGCCCAGGGCTTCAAATTCTTCTTTCATCCAACCGACGCCCAGACCCAACTCAACCCGGCCACCGGAAATCCTGTCCAGCGTTGCCAGCTCTTTGGCAAGCACCAGGGGATTACGTTGAGGCACAATCAAAATACAGGTACCAAGCTTCAAGGTCGGTGCTGCGGCTGCCGCAAACGCCAGCCAGATCAGGGGATCGGGAATCGGCGTATCCGGTTCTGCCGGAATCTTTCCATCTTCGGTATACGGATACTTTGAACCGATAGCATCCGGCATGATCACATGTTCGCCACCCCAGACGGATTCAAAGCCTGCCGCTTCCGCTCGTTTACAAATATCCAGGGCTTCACTTCCCTCGATGCCCACACTGCTCGCAAATGCTAATCCAACTTTCATCTTCCCTCTCCATTAAACCGTCAACGCTGACTGTTTCTTATCCTACCGATATTCTCATTCGGCAGGCAACTCGATAGTATTCCGAAACACATTACATTCAGAGGTTATGAGAAGTTGATCAATCTTGAGAAAGAAGGCGAAGTATTCGTTCTGACCATGGACGACGGCGAGAACCGTTGGAACACCACATTTACTCGAGCCTTCGCTGAAGCCCTGGATGAAGTCGAGGCTTCTGAGGGACCCGCCGCGCTGGTGACAACTTCTTCTTCGGAAAAGTTCTTTTCTAATGGACTGGATCTGGAATGGCGGATGTCTGAGGGTGAACATCGCGGTGGTGATCGCGAAGTGTTTGGCCCCGAGTTTATGACCCTGATGGGCAGGATCATCACCTTCCCGGTCCCGACCATTGCGGCCATCAACGGCCACGCTTTCGGCGCCGGTCTCATGTGCGCGCTTTCTCATGACATTCGTCTCATGCGAGAAGACAGAGGTTTTGCCTGCGCCAACGAGGTCGAAATTGGTATGGTCATTCCCAACCCTGAGCTCGCTTTGTTCAGGCACAAACTTCCCATGAATACATTTTTCCAGACCGTACAATTGGCGCGACGGTGGACCGGACCGGACGCGGTTGAAGGGGGCATCGCGGAAGCAGCCCTGCCCCTCGACAAGCTCCTGGATCGAGCCGTAGCCCGCGGCGCGGAACTCGCAAGGCTCGGTGCCAATCGAAAGGTATACAGCCGCATGAAAGAAGCCATCTATGGAGAGAACGCAGCCATCAATAACGCCCATGGTCCCGCACACATGCTGAAAAACATGGAACACTTTCACTAACCCGTGATTGCTTCCGATTTCGCCCTGAAGTTTTTTGAGACGGCAGCCGCTGATAATCAGGTCAGCACATTTCTCAAGATCGCAAACCAGGGCGAGGCACCTATCGGCAGGGGTTGGCGACTCTACTTTTCTCTTGGCTTAACGCCATGTGATGACACCCTGCTTAGAAAGGTTTTGATCGATGGCCGATACGGCTATCTGGAGCCCACCCACCATTGGCAGACCATTGCACCCCGCACCAGCCACCAGTTTCAAGTCGAGAGCTGGCTCTTTTCGGGCATGCGATTGATCACACGCCAGGGCTTTTTTCTCACCCAGGTTAACGAAAGAGGCGAAGAATCTTTTCTTGGGGAACCCACCACCCTCGCGCCAGAGCTCCAGGATCTGGTTTACATCCGGAACACCTGGATTCCCGACATGACACCCGGTGTGCGGATCACCGAGAACGAACCCCCAAAGCTGGTACCCATTGAACAAACCACCATACCGGCCATTAAATCGGCGGACTTTTCTGGCGCAAAGATCTCCCTGAAAGATCTTGAGGTCAACACCTGTATCGAGCCTTCCGTCAAAGGTTACGAAATGGAAATCACCGACAAATCTATCGACATCTCGGCTCGATCAGAGGCAGATGCCTTTTTTGCGAAGCAAAGCCTGCAACAACTGCGCAACCAAAAACTGGATGTTCCTATAGGCAAGGTTTCAGACAGCGCAGACTTTGAACACCGCGCACTCTTTATCGACATCGCCCGACATTTTCACGATGGCGCACAGATCAAGAAGATCATCGAAGCCATGTCGAGATACAAAATGAACCGGCTGCAGCTGGGCATCTCTAATGACGAAGGCTGGCGCCTGGAGATCGATGGTTTGCCCGAGCTCACAGACATCGGCGCCAGGCGAAGCCGACACGGGCCCATTTACCCAAGCTGGGGAGACGGCCCAGAGGAAGTGTCAGGATTTTTGAGCCGATCTGAATTCATCGAAATACTTCAATTTGCGGCAGAGCGACACGTCACCATCATCCCGGAGTTTAATCTTCCAGGACACGCAAATGCCTTGCTTCGTGCTTTAGATAAAACAGAGAACTGGCAGCTGACAGACCCCGACGACACGTCTGAATATCGTTCCGCTCAGGGTTACAGTCGAAACGTTGTTAACGTTGGTCTGACGGACACGTACCGTCTTGCTGAACACATTATTTCTGCAGTACGCGCTTTATACGATGAAGCAGACGTTCCCTTGTCATTTCTGCATTTAGGTGGTGATGAGGTCCCCATGGGTGCCTGGTTAGAATCACCTGCCTGTCAATCGCTCCAGGTCTGGGATCCGAATTGGGACACATCAAACCCCGATGACCAGGCGAAAGCGACGGCGGCGCTCATGTCTTATCACTATGAACAAATGGTGTCTCTGGTTGAACGCGCATCGCCTGGAACAACAACCGGCTTCTGGCACGAGATGGCATTACATGGCGATGATCGAAGCTACTACAACGTATGGCTGACCGATCAGGGAGACAGAACTGCCTTGGATCACATACTGGAGCAGGGTTTTTCCTTTGTGATCAGCAATGCCAGCCACCTTTATCTGGATATGCCTTACACGCTGGGTATGCGAGAACCCGGATTACCGTGGGCGAACTATGTCGATACCGAGGACATCTATCACTTCGATCCACAGGCCAATTGGGATCTGGACGCTCACGCAAACGTCATCGGCATTCAGGCTCAGCTTTGGACAGAAACTGTTTTTACCTCAGAGCTACTGGACTACTACTTATTTCCTCGCCTTCTCGCTGTGGCCGAACGTGCATGGAATGCACAGCCTGATCCAGGTTCGTGGCCAGCTTTCTACACAGTCCTGTCCGAAACAGAAATGAACCAACTCCTGGAACTGGGCATTCAACCCAGACCCCTGAAAGCGCAGGCCTAGGCTTGTTTACACCAATTGGCGCAAGTACAATGCCGCCAACTATGACCTACCACCGCGAGTTTTTTTGACGACATCCACCATTGTGTAACCCTTTGCAGTAGCCGAGCCAACTGACTCGGGGGCTGCGTTCGACCTTCGAAAACACCCGTTACACAAACGCATTACGCGAACAGGACAAGTCAAATGTCTCGCTCAAAAAGCTCCAAGCAGGGTCGTATCTTCCACGACCGAAAATCCAGGCAACGCGAAAGTGAATTTCGATGTTGTCACTGTCGTCACATGATTTCCACTACAAGCTACGGAACTCATCACAGAAATCATTGCCCACTTTGTCTGTGGAGCAAACATGTCGATGAAAAACCGGGAGACAGGGCATCACCGTGTCAGGGAAAAATGGAGCCGATATCCGTTTGGGTGAAGTCCGACAAAGAGTGGGCGCTGGTTCACCGCTGCACGAGCTGCGGTGTGGTTAAAACTAATCGCATCGCTGGTGATGACAATCCCTTTGCCCTGTTGTCGCTTGCATCCAAACCGATGGCACAACCACCCTTCCCTGTCGAAAAGCCTGGGTGATGTTCAGACAATCTTCGGTGCATCATCCGTCGGCAGGCCGGCGGCAAGCCAGGCATCGATACCACCCTGGAGGGGGTAGACGTTCTCTACCCCTATCCTTTTCAACTTGAGAGCTACACGAGCACTCGATGCCTCATCGGGTCAGTTACAACAAAGAACAATGTCATCGTCAGGAGGAATCCGATGTTTATGACGTTCAATGGCTTCCATGGGCACTCGAACTGCACCTGGCAGCAAATGCGGAAGTGCCTTCACATCATAGTCATGGCGTAGATCAATAATGTGGATGTCTTCGCCGCGCTGCAGACGTTCATAAAGTTCTTGGGGTGGAATCTTGCGCATCCGCAGCATACGAACAAATTTCTGGCGGTGATAAAACTTCCATCCGAAATAAAGCGCCACAATACTTGCCAGGATAAAGCCAGCGGCGGCGCCCAGTTCTGAGAAGCCTTTAAGCACACTTTCAATTTCTGTGTGGAAATAGAAACCCGCGCCAACAAACAATCCTGACCAGAGCAAAGTCCCCAGCGTATCGAGCAACAGGAACAGACCGATACTAACGCCGGTTAGCCCGGACATGGGAGGTGCCAGCGTTTGCAGCCCTGGCACAAACTTACCCAGAACCAGTGAGATCGGACCAAGCTTTCTGAACACATCTTCCGTGTTTCGAACGCAATAATCTGGCTCAAGAGAAAGAATACACAGCAGATGCAACACTCGTGCGCCTCTCAGTCGACCCAACCAGAACCAGAACAGGTCAATCGGAACAGATGCCAGCAACACCGTCAGCAGGACCGACACCACACTCAACTCACCCAGGCCGATCAACACACCGGCAGCAAGCAGCAGCGGCACGGCCGGTAACGGAAGCCCGGCCTGATCAAGCGCCACCCAGATAAAGAGGACGGAATAGCCGTGCTCAATCAGAAATGTCAGGAGCTCATTCATGGCGACAACTTAGCATGAATGGAGGAAAGGAGTGCCGCCGGGCGCTAAGCGTCCCGGCGGCGACGAGGTCAATTTCCGAAACGATAAACCGTTTTCAGATACCAGGAACCACCTTCATAGTTAGCCACAGTACGACGTGGGTACTGCAGACCAACACTCAGACGGTTGGCATTTGGCGGACCAATTTCATCAGGAAATTCATCAAAGATGTTGCTTCCTCCAGCGACGACTCGCCAGTTGTCAGTGATGTCCCATCCGATCTCAAGATCCACAAAGTACATACCATCAATCTCTGCAGTAGGATCAACAGCCGCATCAATCCGACCGCGCTCATCATAGTGATCGCCATAGTAGTTGACGCGAGCCATAACGTTCCAGGATTCGCCGATCAGGAAGTTACCAGTCAAGACCCACTTGTGCTCAGGATAATTGTTCTCGATATCCTCAACGTTACCGTCGCTCACCGGCTGAATACCGCGAATCAACTTCTGGTCTGTCACGTCAATCTCATTGTAGGCATATGCCATTGAGAGATTGAGCGTCGTGTTTGAACCGAGCTCAAAGCCTGAGGTTGCCACGACATCTACACCCTGGTGTTCGACATCCAGCGCATTGGTGTAGAAAGAGATGGTCCTCGCGGGAGCGCCCGGAGGATCCGTCGGCTGTGGTGGTACCGGAATATCACCCGTTCGATAAATCCTGTCTTCCACTTCAATCAAATAGAAGTCAGTTGTCAGATTGACCCAATCACCAATGTCCGCAGTAAACCCAAAGCTGTAGTTCGTCGACTCTTCTTCCGTCAGCGGCGCACCGCCAGCGAGAATAACCGCCGGATTACTAACTGGTAACAGACCCTCTTCAACTTGCAGGCCGGTTGTACCGTCGAAGGTTGTGATGATCGTCGATACATTGGACTGGCCAGGCGTCGGCGCATGGAATCCAGTGGAGATTGCCCCGCGAAGCGCAAAGGAATCATTGACCCGATACCGTCCAGCCAGCTTTCCATTCAACGTGTTACCAAAGTCAGAGAAATCCTCATAACGCGCGGCATATTGCAGCAACAGCTTATCGGTAATGTCGTGCTCAATATCGACATAGACCGCGACATTATCTCGATCAAAGTCGCCTGCATTGGCCGGCTCGATACCTCTGAATCCACTGGATCCACCACCGAGGAACGAGTTCGGTTCACCAGCATTTGCAGTGAACGTTTCTTCCCTCGCTTCAAAACCGAAACCAAGGTGGACTCGGTCTGTCATCTGATAGGAGAAATCCAGATTGATGGTTGTTTCTTCCTGCGCATAGCCGCCTACATCAAAGTCGCGCTGGGAAATCTCGCAGCTCGGGCAGGTGCCTACCAACGGCAGGTCGCCGTTAACCGTGTTGTTCAGGAAGTAGTCCAACTCGTTCTTGCCGTAGTTATAGCTGAAGTCGTAACCCATGCCGCTCTGGAACTCACCCTGAATACCAATCACGATACTCACGTCGTCCTGGTCACCGTCGAGGAAAGGCGTGAAGCCTCCCGGCAGACCCGTATAGCCCTCAGCACGATGGTTCGTCAGGCTGGAGTGGTTTGGATCTCGATAGAAGAAACGATAGCGACCTTCAGTTTCAGCAAGACTGAGCCGCGCATACAGTTCTGCAGCATCAGAGATATCGAATCCTGAATTCAGGTAAAAACGCACACCCTCTGTTTCAGGTCGACCCCAGGTCTGTACGAGCGGAGAATCACCGAACGGCGCATCGGCACCAACACCAGGCACACCGGCGTCAATCAAAGCCTGAGCATTGGGTCGTTGAATACCTCGTGAAAGCGCATCATTGTCGACAAAATCGATCGTTGCATTCACAAAGCCGATGTCACCAATGGCAAATCCACCATTAGCTCCAACACGCACGCTTTGCTCACCATCGAAGTATTCACCGAACTGAACCTGGACCTGTCCACCATCGGACGCATCCTTCAGCACGAAGTTAACCACACCGGCAATGGCATCAGATCCGTATTGCGAAGCCGCACCATCGCGTAGAACTTCGATTCGTTTTACCGCAAGGCTAGGAATCATACCGACGTCCACGCCATGAGCACCGTTACCCGCTGCAGGCGCAAAGAACTGAACTAACGCAGAACGATGTCGACGTTTACCATTTACCAACACGAGTGTTTGGTCGGGCGCCGTACCCCGCAGCGAGGTTGGTCGTACAAAGGCACTGCCGTCACCAGTTGCCGGCGCGGCGTTATAAGAAGGCACCAGGGCCTTCAGGTTATCCGTCATGTCTGCGGTATTACCCAGCGCCTCGAAAGTCTCAGCACTGATCACATCCACCGGAACCGGTGAATCAGCGGCAGACCGTGCTTTTGAACTACGCGTTCCTACGGTAACGATTTCTTCGATCACCTGCTCAGCGTAAGACACCACTGGCAGGCTTGTTGAAACAACACTCGTCAGCAACAGTGCTAACGATATTTTCCTTTTCATAATTACTCCCTCTCATTTTGTGATGGTGAAATTAGCGCGGGAGCACATCATTTTCAACAGTGAATCAGAAGGATAAATTTGTTAGGCCGACTCAATAAATCTGTTGGAACACCTTGCAGCCATTAGCTAGCTAGCACCTAAGCTACGGCACGGCGCGGTTGTCCAAGAAACACCGAAGCGGCATATTGATCCGCTACCCGATTAGTCGGCAATGAAGATTGCGCAGATTCGTCGAATATTCGACTGAGGGTCGTTCCAATACGATCAATATGATCTGAAATTTTGTCGTGATCACGGTCGCCGCACTGCTGATAGAAGACATCGATAATGCCACCAGCATTGATGACATAATCAGGCGCATAAAGAATGCCTTTATCGAAAACGCTCTGGCCTATCTCTGGAGATGCCAACTGATTGTTTGCCGCACCCGCAATAATGCTCGCTCTGATCTCATCGATGGTCGATTCGTTAATCGCACCACCCAGGGCGCAAGGGGCAAACACATCAACATCCGCCTTATGAATATCGGCTGGCGACATCACACTCGCACCACACTCTTTGGCTCTGGCAACGTTTTCCGTATTCACGTCAGCAACAACGACCGTCGCGCCTGACTTCAGCAACATTTTCGTCAAATACAACCCGACATTGCCGACTCCCTGTACAGCGATTCGAGTTCCTTCGAGCGCACCATTCAGACGGTAAGACACAGCTTCGCGAATCCCAACGAATACCCCATAGGCAGTCAGCGGTGAGGGATCCCCGCCAAACTGATCATTCTTCATCACACCAGATACAAAGGTCGTGCGTTCACCCATGGTCGCAATGTCCGAGACAGAGGTGCCGGAGTCTTCAGCGGTGATGTATCTGCCGTCGAATGAATCAACGAAATCACCCATCGCATGAAGAAGCTCTGTGGTTTTTTCTGTTTTCGGATTTCCGATAATGACCGACTTTCCACCACCCAGTGGGAGCCCAGCAAGTGCAGACTTGTAAGTCATGCCTCGTGATAAACGCAGTACATCCGTTAACGCATCACCCAGCTCGGCGTAGGGATACATCCTGCAACCGCCAACTGCTGGCCCAAGATTACTGTTGTGTACAGCAATCAGAGCCGTCAGGTTTTCATCTTGAATCACCTCAACCATTTCGTGTTGATCAAAGTCAGGATGGTTTTGAATTTCCAGATGGTTCATCTTCATTTACTCCAGGGTATTTCAGGCGGCAACTTCAACTTCGGTTGCCAGTGGGACCAGTTCGCCTCGGAACTGTCTTAGCAGGATTTCTTTTCGCAGTTCGGTTTTGATCAGGTTGTCAGCTTTGACATGACCATAGCCGCGAATTTGCATCGGTAATTCCGCGATCTGTATCGCAGCTTGAATATTGTCTTCATCCAGATCTGAGGCGAGCTGCAAAAACAGAGCGCGGTAACGCTCAAGAGTTTGTCTTTCCTCAACACGATCTTTTGTATAACCAAAGGGATCAATTCGAGTGCCACGCAAGAACTTGAACGGCGCGAGCAGCTTAAAAGCCCAGGCGGTTAAGCCTGGGAACCGGATCTTTCGTGGCATCCCCGTTGACGAGTCCTTTGGACTCAAGACAGGAGGTGCCAAATGGAAGTTCAAAGAAACGTCGCCTTCAAAGGTGTCTTTCAGATACCTGTTGAAGTTGCCGTTCGAATAGAGTCGAGCCACCTCATATTCATCTTTGTATGCCATCAGCTTGTAAAGTGAACGCGCAACCGCCTTGGTCAACGGCAGCTCCGTGTTGTCGGAAATTCGCTGTTCGGCGATGCTCATTTCCCCGATCAAATTTTCGTATTCAGCTGCATAGGCTGAGGACTGGTAGTCCGTCAGTCGCTTCACGCGGTCGGCCACAATCTCGTCCAAGTTAGTCAAAGGCTCAAAGACCTGGCGTTTTCCAGCAGCGACTTCAACTGCCTCGATGTTGAGCGCCGCACGTCTACCCCACAGAAGTGCTTTCAAGTTGAAGTCGACAGACACGCCGTTCAGGCGAATGGCTTCTTCAAGGGCTTCTCGAGATACCGGCAACAATCCTCGCTGCATCGCAAAGCCAAGGAGGAACATATTGCTCGCAATTGAGTCTCCGAGCAGTCCCGTCGCCAGGTTGGTTGCCTCAATAATGTTCACTTTGCCTTCGCCGACTTCCGACTCAATGAGCGCTTTCATCGAATCACTCGGTATCTGTGCATCAGGGTCAGACACGAACTCGGCCGTTGCGGAAAAGAAGTCGTTGACCACCGCATGAGAGCGCGCCACATTAACCTTTGCAATGGCTTCATCCCCAGCTGCAACGACCAAGTCGCAACCCAGAAGCAGGTCGGCGTCGCCCGCCGGAATTCGAACGGCATTGATCGAAGACTGGCTTACGCCAACTCGGACATGACTGACAACCGCGCCGAATTTCTGCGCCAGCCCCGTCTGGTTCATCGTTGCGCAGCCTTTACCTTCAATGTGTGCGGCCATTGCCACCACCGCGGCAATCGTGAGCACACCTGTTCCGCCGACACCCGTCACAACCACGTTCCAGGGCTGCTGAGAAATATCGGCAACCACCGGTTCCGGCAATTCTTCCCATGCCGAGTCATCACCTGAAGCCTTGCGTTTCTTGAGCTCACCGCCGATTACGGTGACAAAGGAAGGGCAGAAGCCTTTTACGCAACTGTAATCTTTGTTGCACGCGCTTTGATCAATCTGTCTTTTTCGGCCGAGCTCTGTCTCCAATGGCATGACAGACAAACAGTTCGATTGCACGCCACAATCGCCACACCCTTCACACACTTCAGGATTAATCAGGACTCGAACGTTCGGATCTTCCATCAGGCCTTTTTTCCTGCGACGACGTTTTTCAGCAGCGCAGGTTTGCTCATAGATCAGAATCGTTGTACCCGCAGTATCGCGAAGCTCTTCTTCGATAGAAATCAGGTCATCGCGGTGATCAATGGTCAGCCCATCAACACGACTGACATCTCGGTGTCTCTTTGGATCGTCGCTGACCAGTGCGATGCGAGTAACACCTTCACCTTTCAGCTGGAAGATCATTTGCTCAATGGACAAAGCGCCATCCACCGGTTGGCCACCCGTCATGGCAACGGCATCGTTATAAAGAATCTTGTAGGTGATGTTCACACCGGAAGCGATCGCCTGGCGGATCGCCAACAGACCGGAATGAAAGTAAGTGCCGTCACCCAGGTTCTGGAAAACATGATTCGTTTCTGTAAATGGCGCCTGGCCCACCCAGGTAACACCCTCGCCACCCATTTGAGTGAACGTGTCGGCTTTTCGATCGCCAACTTCCCAGGTGCCCATGTAGTGACAGCCGATCCCACCGAGTGCGCGACTACCTTCAGGCACTCGCGTCGAACTGCTGTGCGGACAACCTGAACAATAGTGTGGTGTTCTTTGCATGCTCTCTCGGGGACTTGAGAGCACCATTTCTTTTCTGTCGTAGAATTTCAGGCGCTGTTCGATCAGGTCGTCCTGATAAAAACGCGAGATGCGCGAGCTGATGGCGCGTGCCACCATAGCCGGTGTCAGTTCCGAGAGGTTGGGTAAGAGATCACGACCTTCTTCATCAAACTCACCGAACACTCTGGGTCTTCGGTCAACCGGCCAGTTATAGAGTTGACCCGTCAGCTGATCTTCAATGATCGATCGCTTTTCTTCAACAACGAGAATCTCTTCCAGCCCCTCAGCAAACTCGTGTGTAGAAAATGGATCAAGGGGCCAGCTCATACCTACCTTGAATACACGAAGCCCGATCTGCCCCGCTTTTCTTTCATCGATGCCCAGGTCTTCCAGAGCCTGCATGACATCCAGGTAAGCTTTACCGGTGGTGATGATGCCGAGTCTCGGTCGGTCGGAGTTGAGTACCACCCGGTTCAATTGGTTGACCCTGGCAAATTCTCGGGCTGCATAAATCTTGTATTTGTTGAGACGTCTTTCCTGCTCCAGCGCCACATCTGGCCATCTGGCATGAACGCCGTCTTCTGGCAGAACAAACTGATCAGGAATCACAATGTTCACGCGATCAGGATCAATCTCTGCCGAAATCGCAGAGTCCATATTTTCAGTGATCGCCTTCAGCGCGACCCAGGCACCGCAGTAACGAGACAGCTCCCAACCATAAACACCCAGGTCCAGTACCTCCTGCACATTCGCGGGGTTCAATACGGGAATTGATGCACCAATGAACATGTGCTCAGACTGATGAGGCAGTGTCGAGGACTTTGCGGCGTGATCATCACCGGCAACGGCGAGCACGCCACCAAACTTCGACGTACCGGCAGCGTTGGCATGCTTAATGACATCCATACTGCGATCGACACCCGGTCCCTTGCCGTACCACATACCGAACACGCCGTCGTATTTTGCGCCTTCAAAGAAATTGACCTGCTGGCTACCCCATACCGCAGTCGCAGCCAGGTCTTCATTAACGCCGGGCTGAAAGTGAATCTTGTGTTTGGCGAGGAAGGACTGAGCTTTCCACATCGCCTGGTCAACACCCCCGAGCGGAGAACCTCGATATCCGGAAATGAATCCTGCGGTATTGAGACCTCGTTCGAGATCACGCTGATGCTGGAGGATGGGGAGGCGGACCAGCGCTTCGATTCCGGTCATGTATGCCCGCGTTGTATCGAGGGCATATTTGTCATCCAGGGAAACAGCTCGCAGGCGAGTGGACATGAGGTCTCCATAGGGGAAAAGTTGGTGACTCAATTTACCCAAATCACGGGGACAAATTTATGCTTTCGAACCCCTATTCCACCCTATATGGGTATAATTTAGTCTATTAGAACGAATATATTGGATAAAGATGGACAGAGCGGATACCCAGATCCTGGACCTGCTTCAGCAGGACGCAAACATGACCACGCAGCAGATTGCTGATCGCATCAACATGTCGCAATCACCCTGCTGGCGACGGATCAACAAACTCGAAGAACAAGGCCTGATCGACCGAAAGGTGACCCTACTCAATCGCGAGAAACTGGGTATGGAGGTGGTCGTGTTCGCCACTGTAAACCTGACCACCCAGGGGCGCGACAACCTTGAGGACTTTGAACGCGAAGTCAGGGTCCTGCCGGAAGTACTCGAGTGTTACACCATGGCAGGAACCTGGGACTACATGCTAAAGATTGTCGTAAAAGACATTCGTCACTACGAAATGTTCGTGCGCGAACGGCTGACTAAGTTGTCGCATATCGGCGAGGTGCATTCACACATTGCGGTCACAGAGATTAAAAACTCCACGGCGCTGCCGCTCGACTCGCAGCTCTAAACAGGCAACGCTACGCCGTTTACATTCACTTGGCCGCGTCATGAATGTCGCGGGCAGGAATTAGAGATTCTTGCCAGCTTGAGGGGTAACCCGCGCTACGCCTTCTTGATTTTAAGCTTGAGGTTCAGCGTGCCGAGCATGATGCCGGGCTGGTGGCGGAAGTCGTTGCCATCGGCGTATTCAAAGCCTTCCAGACGATCTAACAGCAAATTCCATGCAGTTTGTTGCTCAATCCTTGAAATGCCGGCACCCGGACAAACCCGAGGCCCTGCTGAGAATGTCAGATGTCGTGTCACCGCTTTGCGGTCCAGTCGAAGCTCATAAGGACATTCAAACTCATCCGGATCGACATTCGCGGCACCATATCTTAAGTGCAACACTGAACCTGCGGGAATTTTTACGCCCTGAAAGACTTCGTCCTGACTGGTACGTCGAGTCGACAAACCCTGAGTGGGCGAACGCATACGCATCCCTTCTTCCGTGAACTGACGAATAAGGCCGCGGTCATTCTTTAGCTTTTCGAAGAGACCCGGGTGTTCGCAGATCAACTGCGCCTGCTCCTCTAACGCATACTGAGTCGTTTCCAATCCGCCAATGATCATCGCGTAAACCACACCATTCACCTCGAGATCGGTCAGCTTTCTGTTGAGCGGTGAGTAGGTGACCTGAGTCAGGAAACTGATCATGTCGTCTTGCGGATTGCGACGTTTCTCTTTGACCTGCTGTTGAACGTATTCTTTGAATCCATCCAGTAACTGAAATTGTTCGCGGATCTCGTCTTCGTTTAGCTGGTTCATATGACCGCGCCCATAAACGAACGCCTTCACCTGCGCCTCACCCCATATCGCGAGCTGCGGTATATCTTCAAGCGGGAAACCAAGAACACTCGCCATCACATGCTGTGGCAATGGTCTTGCGAACTGATGAATGAAATCGATTTCATCATCATCGATCCAGGTATCGATCAGATTATTGGCATGGGCTCTGATTATTTCCTCGTTGCGGTCAGCACCAGGGCCTACCCAGGGGTCTGTGAGTTCCTGTTTGTGCAGTCGCCAGAGCTCCATATTGGGTCTAAGCGTCACCATGGAGGCCTGCATCGCATTAAGATTGGGAATGGTTTCAACATCTACACCGGATGCCGCCATTTCCTGGATGGCTTCAGTCATTAGCGGGGGAAAACGTTCCGGATCTTTAACCACCATGCTGATGTCTTCATGCTTGGTCAAAACAAATCCATCAGATCCTGGCGTCAGGCCCTGCCCTTTCAAGACATAGACTGGTGCTTCCTCATGCAGAATCGGGTAAGCATCGTACCAATGCTCCTGCGCACCCGGGCCGAATAGGTCAACTTCTTCCAGGTTCATTGGGCACTTGACTTCAGTCGCAGCGTCCGGGGTATTTTCCGACATAAGGACAGTCCAGCTTGTTATTTTTGTAGCAGACTACAAACATTGGCGGGCACTGACAAGTCCCGCAACGCAGCTGCCTGTGAAGAGCCTTCAGCTGCCTGTGAAGAGCCTTCAGCTGCCTGTGAAGAGCCTTCAGCTGCCTGTGAAGAGCCTTCAGCTGCCTGAAGAGAGCCTTCTGAGGTTGTCGACGTGCTCTTCGCGGGTGATGTTGTAGAGGCTCAATACAGCCATCGCGATCAAATAGAAGAAAAACACAATCGGGATATAGAAGTAAGTCAGTTCATAGACCGTCTCTGTTGGCACTTCTCCCAGACCCGCCTGGGTGGGAAATTCCACAAGGGCCAGAATCTGACCAGCGACAACCACCCCAAGACCATTGACCGCCTTCTGCGCAAACGAATTGGCAGCAAAAAAGATCCCTTCCGATCGCCGGCCGGTTTTGAGTTCGCTCTGTTCCACCACATCAGCAATCATGGCGGCGATCAAAGAGGACGCCATAATAACGAGGGTCACTTCCACGGTGTTGAACACAAAGAGCGCCCAGAAAAGTTCGCTTGTACCATTTTCCGGGAACCATCCGAGAATTCTTAGAATAAACGGGACTGGCGCCAGCGTGAACGCCGCTGCCAGGATCGTCATGCCGCCCATTTTTTTGCCCAGTAAACGACTTACCTTAGGCGCGAGCATCAGAGCAATAATCGCTGAGAAAAAGTAAGGAATATTCAGGTAACCGATCTGAGTGCTGGTCAGCTCCCAGAAGTGGCGAGAGAAATAGATTGAAAGAGACGTGGAAACACCCGCCGCGACCGCCATGAGAAGCGCTGCCAGAAATAAGGCGAAGAAAGACCGGTTCGACAGAGTCTCCATCAACTCAAGCTTGGTTTTCTGCAGATCAAAAGATTCTTTTGCGGGCGGTTGCTTAAGCCTCGGTATATGACGATGGGTGCCGATGGCGGACACGTAGATAGAAAAAAAGATCACGATAGACGCGGTCAATCCATAGTTGGTCCACCCTTCGACGTATTCCAGACCACCTTTTTCTTCCGGTAGAAAAACCAGGTAGTTCAACACGGCCATGGTAAGTCCACCCCACCAGGCAAAGAAGTAGCGATAACTGACCAGCTCCGTTCGTTCGTCATAGTCATCGGTCAACTCCGCAACCAGGGCCGTCGCTGGGACCTCATATAGCGTGATCATGGTTCTGATCAGCACCGCCATACAGACAAAATAAAGGAACAAAGCATTCTGATCCCAGTCCGGCGGTGACCACATGAAGTAGTAGGCAATCGCGACCGGTAAGCCGGATACGTACATAAACGGATGGCGTCTCCCCAGTGGCGAATGATACTTATCAGAGATAAACCCCACCAACGGGTCTGATATTGCATCGAATATGAGGGCAATCAGTATCCCAAGAGACACCAGGTCAGCGCGAAGACCAATGACCTGACTGTAGTAGAAGAGCAGCAGATAGCTGAACCCATTTGCCTTGGCACCATTGGCGACGGCACCAAATCCATAAAATAGTTTCGTAGGTAGATCGACCCTGGAGATCGAGGAAGATACTTCAGGCACGGGAAATCAATTTCTGCAACAAAGCGACGATCATAGAGTGCGCACTGAGCAATTACTACAAAACATTCACAACTGACCGTAGCCACCGGCGGTGCAATTGGGTTAAAAAGACTTATCCATCCGAAAGGAATTACCATGAAACAGCTACTGATACTCACCTTGACACTCGCTTCATTGGAAGCCCAGGCCAGCATCTTTGATGACGTGAAGGGCTGGTTTGGCGGCTCTGATGAACAAACCGAAAAACCGGCTGAACCAAAAGCCGCGCCAACCCCTGCAGCTGCAACAGAAGCAGCTTCTCAGCAGGCAGGCACTATGACATCACTCCTTCCCCTGGTGACCAGCACCCTGGGCGTGACAGAAAAACAGGCACGTGGTGGCCTGGGCGCTGTATTCCAGGCATCCAAATCAATCATGACGTCAGAAGACTTCTCTCTGATCGAACGCTACGTACCTGAGGTCAATCAGTTGATGCGCGAAGCACCAGCAACAAATCAGCTCATGGGTGGCGCTCTGCAGATGGCGGGTGTTGGCGCTGGCGGCACAGCGGCTGCTAACCTGGCAACGCAGTTTAATGACCTTGGTTTGGGTACAGATATGATCCTGAAGTACAGCGGCCTGGCAGGTGACTATCTCAAAAATAGCTCTCCGGATCTCGCCGGTCGGTTTACCGACGCGATCACCGGACTGCTTTAAGGCACATTGCAGACTTCACCAGTCTTCAGCATCGGAAAACCTGCAGGCTGGTAAGTCATCACAATCGCCCTTCGAGACTGGTCAGTTTCGTTCGGACCAGAGCCATGAATACTGTGCGGATCAAAGAACACCAGTGAACCGGCTGATGCTTCCATCAAGACCTCATCACCTTCATTGAAACAATTGGGGTCAGTGAAAAAACCACCCAACTGGCTGCCGTCACCGGTTCCCGGCAGACAACCTTCAAGGTGGCTCTTATCAATCACCCTGAGGCAGCCGTTTTCGCGGGTTGCGTCGTCAAAAGCCAGATAAACGTTTGGCAGCAAATCAACGTGATCGCTGTCATGCACCCAATAGGGTGAATCCTGATGCCAGCCGAATCCTGAGCCTGCCTTGCCACGCTTCAGATTCAGCTTATTCGTCCAGATACTGACCGAATCTGTTTCTAGAATGCTCTTGATGGGATGAACAATTCGCTCATCAAACACCAGCGCCCGAAGGCCTTCATGAAGATGTTGCACAGGTTCGATGACACGAATGGTGTCGCTGTTATCTTCGTGCTCGTACTGGACCGTCATATGACCGACATCCACGAAACGCTTCCCATCCAGAAAGTAGGTTTTCCCAGTGCTGGTTTCACGATGTGCCCGTGCTGCGGCGGACTCCACGATGTTACGAAGTTTCTGAAGCTCTTCTCCAGAAAAAACATCGGGCCGAATCACGTATCCGTGTTGCCGATAACTGAATAATTCTTCTTCCGACAGGGAATGATCGAGACTGTATTGTTGTTGCATGCTTTATTGTAGCCTTACCGCATGGCCCCTACGCAAGATCAGACACAAGAACATGTGCGCAGAATTCTGAAGGACGGTTGCGGACGTCCACCGGGATTTATGAGGTACGTCGATGAGATGCATCCGGCACGACTGATCGACGGAGAGCCTATCAGGATCATAAGGCTCGAGAACTCCTCCTTAACACAATTCATCAAAAGCATTAGATAACAGGAAAAAACATGTCTGATACCTACGAACCACCCAAGGTCTGGACCTGGGATGCAGAAAGCGGCGGTCGCTTTGCCAACATCAACCGCCCAATCGCTGGCCCGACTCATGACAAAGAATTGCCGCGAGGCGAACATCCGCTACAGCTTCACTCCCTGGCGACGCCGAATGGCGTCAAGGTCACGATCCTATTGGAAGAGCTGTTGGCGCTTGGTGAGAGCGGCGCTGAGTACGACGCCTACACCATCAACATCGGTGACGGCGCACAATTTGGCAGTGGTTTTGTCGACATAAATCCAAACTCAAAAATCCCTGCCCTGCTGGATGTCAGCACAGATCCGGAAACCCGAGTGTTCGAGAGCGGCGCGATTCTGATTTATCTGGCTGAGAAATTCGGCCACTTCATCCCGACAGATCTCTCCAAAAAGGCAGAGTGTCTTTCATGGCTGATGTGGCAGATGGGAAGCGCGCCCTATCTTGGTGGTGGTTTCGGTCACTTTTATGCCTATGCCCCTGAGAAGTGGGAATACCCGATCAATCGTTACGCCATGGAAGTGAAGCGTCAGCTCGATGTTCTGAATAGAAACCTTGAGCATCGGCAGTACCTTTGTGGCGATGACTACAATATCGCTGACATGGCGAATTACGCCTGGTACGGCGCCCTGGTTCTACACAACATCTACGATGCTCGCGTTTTCCTTGACGTGGATTCCTACACCAACGTTGTCCGATGGGCGACAGAAATCGAAGCTCGCCCTGCTGTCGAACGTGGACGTCGGGTTAATCGCCCCTGGGGACCGGAAGAAACTCGCGTCGTGGAACGACACTCCGCAGCGGACTTCGAAATCAAGTCGTAGACTTAGACAAGAGACAAACGGCTTAAACTTCATGCTTGGTCTCTTCATGCTAAGGGTTGAAGCACTCAACGCCCTATGGAAGAGACGCAGGACCGAAGTAATCGAAACGGTAACCGCAACGATTGTCGCTACTTGAAGCCCCCGTTCAGGAAACGAAAGAACGGGGGGTTCACCCACACCTGATCAACTCGAAGCGTCCAACTATCCCTCGTCAGAGCAGTAACCACGTCGTCTGTTCTTTCTGACAGGACGGTCAGGGTTGCTTCGTAATCGCCTTTTGAAAGGATTACCAGGGATATCTCCTCGAAACCCTTCCTCGGAACATCCGAGTAGTAAAAAGGTTGCCACCACGAGTTTGCGATGAGCCCCTGCTCATCGGCTTCATCTTTCTTGGCGAACTGTGTCACCAGATCGTGGAATCGAGACAAACCTGCCGCTTCATCAAACAAAAACAGCACCGCCATTTCTTGACCCTGAACCATCAGTCGTCCATCCGATAACGCGACAACACTTTCACCGGGTTCACCCCAGTCATCCCTGAAAAGAAAGGCAGATACCTTCGGCACCAGGTACAGCCAACCGTCTATCCCTTCACGGTGAGCCAGTGTTACCAGTTGCTGAATATGATTGAGACTAGAGTGGGAATAAACAAAATATCGTCCGGCAGGGAAGTTATCGTAGATCGCCCTGGACCTCAGGTCATACCCAGTGAGTATGCCTTCACCCAAAGCCTCGCGAAGCGCCTCAATGAACTCGTCGTTCGAAAGAAGATCACTGTGATCAAGAGGCGTCGCAAGGCGCACAAACACCGATGGATCACCGATTCGTCCAATAAGCCCGGGATGGTTTGAGCGCGTGATCGAAACAAAATCAGAAACTTTGGAAGCGGCCAGAGATTCGTGAGTAAGATCGCTGTGCTCGATCACTCCTGCTTCGATCAGGACAGCAGCGGATCGTCGTTCGGGTTCCGGCAACCCTTCGACGTCAACCAATCCCGCGTCCGTCAACGGCAGGAGCTCGGTCAACCCAAGATCATGGATCGCATTACTGTAGACATCTGCCGTTGCTTGACACGCGGCGAACAGACAGAGAAATACAAATACTCGGAGATGATCACGGACCAATGAGGCGGCCCTCGGCCGGACGGTCAAAAGAACCCTGGCGAAATTTCTCGGCATCAATCTCCATCGGTGAAACCGACTCCGATTTGGTGTACTCATGCACGCAGACCCGTTCAAGGATTCGCCACTCTTCGTCCCGCTTTTCGTAGAGATCCAGATATCGACCATGCCAGGTATCCAAAACATCGGCATCTTTCTGCAACAGGTAGGTGACATTGTAGATCTCACCTCGTGCATGTTCACCGTCGTCATCCAGTTCAACAACGTGATTGAAGATGCAGTGATTGGTGGAACGCCAGCGAAGGTGCCCGACCATACAATGCTCAGCAAACTCCCACGCATTGCCAACAAAAGTACCGTGATCATCCGTTGCATCAGGCCAATAGGCTGATTTCATCTCCGAGAGATCCAGTCGATCCACGCCCCGACAGTAACGACGAGCGATATCCCGTATACACTCGAGGTCAGACAGCTGATCCTGTGAATAAGCCATGCACCCTCCTTTTCCAGTATTCGAACTTTCAGGCACTATAGTACGAACTGCTGAGTCTGGTCACTGACCTGGAACACTATGAACAAACCAACTGATCGAACCATTTTTCAAAACGCCTGGGTTGTTGAGGATATCGAAACTGCTTGTATGAAATGGGTGAACGAGCTGGGTGTCGGGCCTTTTTTTCTCACGGATTACACGGAAGACACATTCGAGGAAATTACTTACCGGGGCGAGCCCTCAAAACTCGCCATGAAAGTCGCTATCGCCCAGGCAGGGCCGGTGCAGATAGAACTGATCGAGCCAATCTCTGAGCAATGTGCCTATCGGGACAGCGTGCCGAGAGGTCAGATGGGGTTCCACCATATGTGTGTGTGGACGCTGGATTTCGACGAAGACCTGCAATACATGGAATCGCTCGGCTACACCGCCGCAAACACCGGAAGAGTTGGTCACGTTGAGTTCGCCTACTTCGACACTCGGCCACTAATGGGATGCATGCTGGAAGTTGTGACACGCAACGACGGTACAGTGAATCGATTCGCAGAGATCGCCGCGGCTGCGGAGCAGTGGGACGGTAACGATCCCATTCGATAAGTCTTAACCAGCGCTTCATCTGCCAAACATCGAATGCGGTAAACTGACCGAACAACCTCAGGTACCGGAATGCAAGACAACGCACCAACCATTTCCTACGTTCAGGATTCTGATCACTTCATCAAGCGAAACCTGGTGAACCTGATCGAGGTTGCCACCGGACGAAACAAACTCACCGAAATCTACCGTATCCTCAGAGAAGATCCGTTCGAGATCGCACCCTTTCTCGCAAAAGGCATCGAACTCGGTCAGCTTGACCTGCATTACAACCGCCATGCTGAACAACACATTCCGAAAGAAGGCCCTCTGGTGTTCATCGCCAACCATCCCTTTGGCATCGTTGACGGCTTGATTCTTTGCGAACTTGCCGCCCGGACTCGCGGAGATTTCCGCATTCTCCTGAACAACCGCCTGATGAAAGATGAAAACCTAAACGAGTTCTTCTTGCCCGTGGATTTTGACGGTACCCGAGAGGCGACAAAACGAAATGTGGAAACCAAGCAAAAGGCGGAGCGATTGCTGCAGGCTGGTGGCACACTGATCATTTTCCCCGCTGGCGGGGTGGCAACAAGATGGCAGTTTGGGATGGGTCCGTTAGAGGATCTACCCTGGACCACTTTCACCGCAAAAATTGTCAAAAATTCAAAGGCGACCGTGGTACCCATTCACTTTCAGGGTGAAAACAGCTTCCTGTTTCATTTCGTCAGCAGCCTGGGTGAATCCCCAAGGCTGTCGCTGTTCATCCATGAGGTCACTCGCCAGATCGGCACTACCATTCGATTCTCAATTGGCGACCCCATTACCTTTGATGACATGGCCCACATCGAAAGCCGCAAACGGTTAACAGGATTCCTGAAGGAAAAGGTTGAAGGCATGGCGACAGAACCATCAAAACCAAGACTGCCCATGTTCTCAAAGACCGCAAGCAGTCAACGTTAACTGCCCGGTCAGCTCATCATCTGAGGTGACAATCTATCGCTGCTGCTCGAGCAAAAACTGGCGTTGTGGGTGCGGGAAGACAGGCCTTAAGAGGAAATGCCCGATGAAACGAAGCCCCAGTGGCTAGTCGGCAATCTCGATCTGTTTGAGCGCCGTTTTTGCGGATTCGAGCTGCTGACCGCTGACACCGAGCCACTTCAGACAGACTTTGTCGTCGTCAAAAATTTCGAGTTCATGGTAGCTGTGCTTTGCCAGTGACAGAAACATCCTGGCCAGTCCACGCCCTAGATCACCGGTCACGAGCAAAGCGAGTTTCAAGCGCATCGGTCGCTTCAAATCATCAATTTCCAAAGCCAGACTGTCTGCGGCTTCATAGTTAAGCATCACATCAGCGAGTCGAAGGTCGTAAAGGGTGATGCCTTCATCAAATTCCTGCTCGAGCGCGGTGGTATCTGAAGCAACCAGTTTAAAAGCCCGTTCACGACCGAACTTGCCAACCCAGCGTACCAAGCGAAAATGCTTATCATCGCTGAGCGCACTTTCCGCGCTGAGTATCTGTGCTTGTTCGTTCATGACGTCAGTTCATCACCTGATCATAAGCCAGCGGCAGAGGTGGTCGAAGGAAACCAAGGGCTTTCACATCTTCCGTCCACTGAGCCAGAGGCATCGCTTTCGAGTAGCTGGCGCCGCCGACGACTTTCGCCATCCTCGCCAGGCCAGCTTCTACCAGTTCCGCACAGACTATCTTACATCGCGTAGCCGTGATGTGAGCATCTGCCTCCTCTCGTTCAACCGACCGTAAGGCACCCTGGAACGCCTGCTCCGCCAGCCAGAGATCATTTCGACAGCGCGTCCATTCCACCTGTTCAAAGGCACGCATCTCAGGGATTTTGCCGTCCAGTTTTGTGCGAGCAAACGCAAGCGCATTATCCGCAACGCCCAGGATGACACCAGTGAACATCATGTTGCTGATCTGTGCAGACACAGGCGCGACCCGCACAAGGATCTCCGTCGAAACCGCTTTCGTCACAGGGAAACGATCAAAACGAAAAGCGTGAGATTGTGTTGACGACATCCCCATCCCGTCCCACGGCACAGTCAACTGACAGCCGGTGGAACCATCCCATGGCACGTTTTTGTTCTGCAGGTAAAAAAGCTCCGGTAGTTCCGAGCCTTCGACCCTGCCCGTTGTCACCATATAGTCGGTGTGTCCTGAACCGCTGCCAAAGTGTTTGTCTCCAGAAAGCACATAGCCACCGTCAACCAGTTCTGCGACGCTTTGGGTTTTCAGGATATCGCCGCCAGAACCCGGCTCCGAGGTCACGGTCCCCCACCAGGAGGTCTTGGCAGACTCGATGACCCACTGCCTTTGCTCGAGCCAGGCTTCGGGCGAGTCGGTCACTTCTTCGACACCCAGGAAAAATGTGGTAACCGCGGGATGCATCGATGCCACTAGAGCAACACAAGGGTCGCCATGGGCGATTACTCGCACGAATTCCGCATACTGTCTCGCGCTGACTGCAGCGCCCTGCCAAAGCCCCCCCTGCTGTTGTGGAACACCGGTCATCAGGAAGCCTGCATCTTTGAGCCGCAAGAAATCCTCTGGGTCCAACTCACGCCGCTTTTGCCGCTCATTGGTCTGAGTCGAAAAATCCGAAGAAATTTTCTTCAGTTCGCCAAGTACTTCACTCGCATCCATTGTTCGTCAAATTCCCCAGTTCAATTAAAGAGTGTAAAGTCCAGACTATGCAAGTGCCCTTCGATAACACCTATGTAAAGCTCCCTGAGAGATTCTACTCGAAACAGTTGCCTTCGCCCGTCGCAGAACCCGGCGTCATTCGGATCAATGATCAACTGGCGGATTTTCTTGGTATTGATAGCGGTTGGCTGCGTTCTGAAGAAGGCCTTTCAACGGTCGCCGGTAATCACCTGCCAGAAGGTGCCGACCCCATTGCCACCGTTTACGCAGGCCATCAGTTCGGTTCCTGGAACCCACAACTTGGTGACGGGCGTGCCATTCTTCTGGGCGAGGTCATTGGCAAAGATGATCAGCGGTATGACCTGCAGTTAAAGGGTGCGGGACAGACACCTTATTCACGCATGGGAGACGGCAGAGCACCGCTGGGACCTGTACTGCGTGAATACCTCGTGAGCGAAGCCATGCACGCATTCGGTGTTCGCACCAGCCGAGCTCTGGCGGCTGTGACCACCGGCGAGCCGGTATACCGAGAAGAATCACTGCCAGGTGCAGTCATCGCGCGAGTGGCCAGCAGTCACATTCGAATCGGTACCGTGCAGTTTTTTGCTTCACGCCAGGACAATGAAGCTTTGGGCTTGCTGGTAGACCACACTTTGCAGAGACACTATCCTGGCAGGCACAACGCTGATATGACTGATTCTGAAAAAGCGCTCGCGCTTTTGGATGAAGTCATGCGTGCTCAGGCAGAGCTTGTTGCCAGCTGGCAGATGGTTGGTTTTGTTCACGGCGTAATGAACACCGACAACATGTTGTTATCTGGCGAAACCATCGACTACGGTCCCTGTGCGTTTATGGATACCTACAATCCAGAGGCGGTATTCAGTTCGATTGATCATGGCGGTCGATATGCCTATCGCAATCAACCCGGCATCGCTCACTGGAACGTCGCCTGTCTGGCCCAGGCACTCGTGCCGGTGATTTCCGATGATGAGGAGGTCGCTGTGGAAGCTGCCAAAGATGCCCTGGAACAATTCCCGCCCTACTTCCTGGAAGCCAATATCGCGGGTCTGCGCAAAAAATTTGGCCTGATCACCGAAAACGAGGATGACGAATCTCTGGCGAAGGCGTTCCTGGACTTGCTGGAGGCACACCAACTGGACTTCACCTTGTCTTTTCGACGTCTGTCCGAACTGGCCGGTGAAGAACCAGAACTGAACATCAGTAAACTCGGCGGCTTTCCATCAGCATTCGACGATTGGATGAACCGCTGGCAGGCACGTTGCCAAGAAGAGCAACACCCTGAGAGGCAGGTGCAAATGCTGGGCACCAACCCAGTCATGATTCCGCGCAATCACCTGATCGAAGAAGCGATTCAACAAGCCAGTGAAAACGAAAGCTTCGAATCGTTTCATCTGTTGGTAGATCAGCTGGAGACACCCTTCTCCCAGGAAGGGAAAACTGACAAGTTGTTGAAGCGTCCGCGCCCAGAGGAAGTTGTCAGACAAACTTTCTGCGGAACATAAAAACCAGGAGGCTTACGTGAAGATCGGCGCACTAATTTTTGCCACAGACTACGCCGTTCGTATGGACGAACTGGCACCCGAAATGGAAAGTCGAGGCTACGACTCCCTCTTTATTCCAGAGCACACGCACATTCCAGCGAGCCGGGAATCTGCCTGGCCCGGCGGCGCTGATCTGCCGCTCGAATACTCACACACCTATGACCCTTTTGTGGCGCTGTCATTTGCTGCCGCATCAACCACCAGACTCAAACTTGGAACAGGAATCTGTTTACTACCGCAACGCGACACCATCACTACGGCCAAATCAGTCTCCAGTCTCGATCACTTATCCCGCGGTCGCTTTATCTTTGGTATCGGCGGCGGCTGGAACAAAGAGGAAATGCGCCAGCATGGCACTGAGTACAACATCCGTTTCGCCCGGATGCGCGAACAGATTCTTGCCATGCGAGGCCTGTGGACCGAGGAAGCGTCCGGGTACCAGGGCGAACACGTCAAGATAGAACCATCGTGGTTACATCCAAAACCCTTTCAGCATCATTTGCCCGTGATCCTGGGCGGCGAGACAGACTACACGCTCAAACGCATTGTTGAGTACGGCGATGGCTGGTTGCCTCGAGCCCGACATGGATTCGATGCAAAAGAAAACATTGCACGACTCAAAATGTTTGCCGATGAAGCTGGCCGCGACATGGCGGAACTTTCCATCAGCGTATTCGGCGTTGCCCCTGAAAAAGCCGTGCTGGACGATTTCAGGGAAGCCGGCATCGATCGCGCCATACTGCCATTACCACCAGCAGACAAAGACAAAGTATTTTCTATCCTGGATCGATACCAGGAACTTCTTAACTAGTTGGAGCGAATCATGATCGAAATCCGGTCCTATCATTACAACCCCGAGAAGTTTGATCTCTACAAGAAGTGGGCGATCGAAGAAGCAGCACCTTTCCTGAAAGCCAATCTGCCGGTGATTGGTTTCTGGATAGACAATGGCAAAGCGCCCGAACTCACTGGTTCAGACCCAACACCTCACAAGCATGGCGTTGCCAACGTCACCTGGATCATTGACTGGGAATCAGAAGACGCGCGCGCCAAAGGCTTCAAGGACATTCTCGGTGGTGACGGCTGGGCAGACATCTGGTCTCGTCATCCCGACGCCGATGGCTATCTGCAGATGGAGGCACGTTTCGCAGAGGCGCTTTAGCTGGAAAGCGGCGTGGATCAGAATTTCATCCCGGCGCCAATCAAGAAGGTCAGATCATCATTCTCAAGCGCGCCGCCCTCTAGATTTTGCGCAGGTTCCGAATCGTAGTCGTAATTCGCCTGCAGATTCAGGTAGATATCGTCAGTGATTTCGTAGCGTATTCCCGTCTGGGTGTTTGCGACAAAGTTTTTTCGACCCTTAAGGTTTCGATAAACATTGTGGTTGTGGAAGAACTCCATGTCTCCACCCATGAATTCCCAGAGAAAATTCAAGCGCCAGTCGATATTGATGGATGACTCGTCTTCACCGGCAGTGGTTTCAGAGGCATAACCAGCGCCCAATTGAAAGTTCAGCACCCGATTCGCCTCATCGAAAACGTCGTACCCCAATGCTGGGTTGATTGAGATACGACGGTCTAACTGTGCAACGGGGTCACGCTCAGCTGTTACGTTCACCGCGAAGAACCAGTCTTCGTGAAACAGGTAGTTATAACCCGCATTAAAACGATCACGCTGTCTCGTCCGCTCGCCGTTGAGCTCTTCTCTGGCAATAGACAGATCCGTATTGTACCTATGATCCCCTGTTTTCAAGTTGCCTTTCCATTGCATGCTCGTGGATTGGCTATTGGTATTACCTCGACTGAAGTTAGAACTCACATCCAGATTTGCATTCCAATCAAATTTTTCGATCTTTTCTGTCTTCTTAACCTCTGCCAGCGCAACCACAATGCTTTCATAGGACGAAGTCAGGCGGACTTTACCCTCTTCACCGGCCTGCTCAATGAGATACGCGCCTTTAGTGCCATCAAATAACTCAACTTCCATCGCCTTGTCTGATTCAACATGCGCAATGTGCTGAAACTCGACATCAAACTCGTCGCTGTAATCCGGTTCGATGCTGACCTTATCGTCCCAGATGTCCTTGATTTCACCGGTAATTCGATCACCGTTCTTCAAATGGACAACGTCCGCGAGGATTGTGTGCGCACTGCACAACATGAGTAAAAAAGTCGCCAGTTTCAGCATGTGAACAGAAATCTTTTTACGAGAAATTGCGCGCATTCTAAGGTTCCGCAGGAGATCTGCCAATCAGACAGTTAGGAATCACTGACCGGAATCGAGAAGAATTTGGTGATTCATCATAGAGCTCGCCCCTCCAGAAGGCCGTTCGTGTGCAACTTCTCTTTTGGCAATACAAACGTTCACCGGCACGCCATGGTAGGAGTCTTTAAGGTTGACATTGAACCGGTTGGTTTAGGGGATCGCGGACACGGCCAAAAACTGAGGGACGCGTATTCCTATTGATGGGAGGTCACATGACACGACCCAAGCGCCGCTTGTCCGACAACTCTGTGGTGCTATTATTGAAGTACCCTACAAAAAAGTGGCGTCGCGATGAGCATCAAAGACATGATGGAGCAGATCACGCTCCCGGCGGATAACAGCCTCGCACCCGGTGAAGCACGGTGCCCCGGGCGTTCCGTGGCGGATCTCCTGTCAAACGAAGACAGCCGCAATGATCCGGGTCTGATGGATTCCAGCTATCAGTTCATGGGTGATGAAGATGTGCCCTTCTCTCGCTACACCAGCCAGGACTTTTATGATGAAGAAATGCAGCATCTCTGGCCGAGAGTATGGCAGTGGGCGTGCCGCGAGGAGCATGTTCCGCAACCCGGCGATTTTTATGTCTACGACATCGGCCACAACAGCGCGATCGTCGTTCGAGGTGAAGACAACAAGATCCGGGCATTCGTTAACTCTTGCCCACACCGAGGTATGGCATTCGCTGACCCGGGCAGTTCAGGCAGTGGTAAACAATTTATACGCTGCCCTTTCCACGGTATGTCGTGGCACCTGGATGGCACCCTGAAAGAGATCCCCTGCCGGTGGGACTTCCCTCATATTGAAGACGAAAATTTTGGACTGACCGAAATCCCAAGCGGAAGTTGGGGCGGTTTCGTGTTCATTAACTTCGATCAGGACTGCGGTTCCCTGGAAGACTTTCTGGAGGTTCTTCCCGAACATTTCAAAGACTGGGGGTTGGAAAACCGCTACGTTGCCATTCACACCTATAAAGAACTGCCGGGCAACTGGAAGATGTGCATGGAAGGTTTCCTCGAGGCCTATCATGTTCTGCAGACTCACCCAGAGGGTTTACGTGCGTCTTCCTGGGCGAATACGCAATACGACGTGTTTGGAAAAAACGTCAGTCGGTTCCTGCAGAACCTATCAACTGGCAACCCACACATGAACCAGAACGAAAACGAGATCTATGGCGTTCTGGGATATCACCCTGAAGACCTGCCGGAAGGCACAACCGCACGTGAAGCACACGCGGAGAATCTGCGCAAGGATATGGGCAAAGCATTCGGTGTGGATCTATCCAATGTGAGCACGTCCATCATGCTCGACTCAATCGAATACCATCTGTTTCCCAATGCCTGCTTTTTTCCCGGCATCCAGATTCCACTGATCTATCGATTCAGGCCAACGTCACTTGGGACCTGTGTGCACGAGATCATGATTCTGCAACCAGTGGCTGAGGACGACGAACGTCCACCGCCCGCACAAGTCACCAAACTGCGGATGGATGATTCCTATAAGACCGTGGAAGGGTTTGCTTTGGCACACGTTCTGGATCAGGACACCGAAAACTTTTATCGACAGTGGGCAGGCATGAACGCTTCACAGAAAGCTGGCCAAACCTTGGGTAACTATCAAGAAGTCAGAATCCGTAACCTACACAAGACGTTGGACGAATACCTGGCCGGTTAGTCACTGCTCAGAAAAAAATTCGTGTGATGGATCTTCTGATCCGTTGCTCGCTTGAGCAATCGGCACCAGTGACGCATTAAGCTCAAAGTTATCGGTACACCTGACATCCTGGTGCCAAGTCATGACAATTTTACGGAGACTGATCTTCCAGACACCGTCACGCTTCTCTAGCTTGTCCAGGTAACGGCCGATATAGGTCATTTCAGTATCGTCCGGTCGTCGGTGGTGCGCTGTCAGGTAAGTCTCAGCTTTCGCTTGATCTCCATCGAGAAAGATCAAAACGTTGGACACCTGGTGCTGGGTGTTTACAAACTTGCGAAGACCATCGGGCAGCGCTTCACAGAACGGATGGGCGGGTCCCTTATAACCGCCATAATCCAGCTGAGCATCCGTCCAGCAGGCAGACTTCAACATATCCGGATCTGCCCGATCCACACCGCGCGCGTACATGTGAATCACTTCCTGAATTGCCATGCGATCCGCCATTTCTTCAGGGGATGGCACCTTACCGACTTCGCTCATAGTAGTGTCTCCGTTGTCCTTTGGATTATTGCACGGCTTTTCAGCGAGGGCTAAGCTGACCGCCCTTCATATAGACCGGAAGTTCGTCATGTCACGATGGTTGACAGGAAAATTACTGTTTCTAACGCTTGTCGCTAGCTGCCACACGCTCGCTGACCGACCAAAAATTGGGCTCGTGCTGAGTGGTGGGGGGGCCCGTGGTGCTGCGCACATTGGCGTGTTAAAAGCTTTAGAGGAACACCGGATTCCCATCGATTACATTGCCGGCACCAGCATGGGGTCAATCGTTGGTGGACTGTATGCCAGTGGTCTCAATGCCCATGACATTGAACAGGTCCTGGTCACCATGGATTGGAATGAAAAACTCTCTGACGCACCTTCCCGCACCGACAAATCAATCATCAGAAAGGTTACCGAGTCCCAGTTTTCCGTTTCCGGCAGGCCAGGCTTCAACAATGGTATTGTCGAACTGCCTCAAGGTCTGATCCAGGGCCAAAAAATTCTTCCGGAACTGCAACAACTCACCAATCATGTCTCACACATCCAGAATTTCGCGGACCTGCCGATTCCGTTTAGAGCGGTAGCAACGGATATCGTCGCGGGAGACATGATCATCATGGAAACAGGCGATCTTGCGGTCGCCATGCGAGCGAGTATGGCAGTACCAAGCGTCTTTGCACCGACCAGCCTCGATGACCTGCTCCTGGTCGATGGCGGTCTCACCAACAACCTTCCCGTCGATGTCGTTAAAGCGATGGGTGCAGACATCGTGATTGCCGTAGACATCAGCTCTCCTCTACTGGATAAATCCAAAGTCAAAAGCATTCTTGAGATAACAGATCAGTTGACCCGCATCCTCACCGGCGTTAACACTCAGGAACGCCGCGGTATGCTGAGTGAGCATGACATTCTTATTGAACCACCGATCGGTGAATACTCAGCCGGGAACTTTAATGATGCGCAAACGATTATCCCGGTAGGGGAAGAGGAAGCCCTGAAACATCTTGCCGATCTTCAAAAGCTTGCCCTGACGCCGGACGAGTACGAACGACACGTCGAACTGCGTCTTCGAGAGACGCCAGCAGCACCAACCATTACTCAGGTTGCGCTGAGCAATGATTCGGGACTGGACGACAAAGTTCTCGAACAGTGGATCAAAACCAGCAAGGGTGAGCAGCTCGATTTAGAACGCCTGGAACAGGACATCAACGATGTTCACGCACTCGGCAATTTTCAATCCGTGAGTTACTCACTGGACCACACGGCAGATGGCGTCGACATCAATCTGGATGCCGCCGCAAAAAGCTGGGGGCCGAACTATCTTTATCTCGGTCTGGATATGGAGGGTGACCTGGCGGGAGACAGTCTGATCAACCTGTCAGTTGGATACTCTCGGGAGGAGATGACCGACAAAGGGGCGATGTGGACCAGCTGGGCGACCGTTGGTGATGAACCTGGCGTCCAAACACACCTGTATTTGCCACTCAGTTACTCGCTGGGTCCTTACGCCATGATAACAGGCGGTTTCACGCGCAATGACCAGGCCATCTACAACGAGGATGACAAACTCGCGGACTATCGCTTGCTGGACACCTTTATTGCCGCCGGCATCGGCTGGGAGTTCAGTCGACAGTCCGCTATGACCATCGGTTTTGATCGCATTGAAGGAGAAGCGAAACTGCTGGTAGGCAACCAGGACAATCCCGAGCCTGAATATTCGGATGGTGGTCTATGGATGCAATATCGATACGACTCGCTGGATGAACGCGATTTTCCCGCCAGCGGGACTTATCTCAATGTCAGGGCAAGAAAGTCGTTTGAATCTATGGGAGCTGACAGCCAATACGAACGTTACGAACTCGGCCTGGCACACGTCATACCTTATAAAACCCACCGTTTCGTTCTGGGTCTGCAAGCTGGCACCACAGAAGGAGACAGCACCATCGCGGGGCTCTTTACCGCGGGCGGCGGTCCAACCCTGCTCGGTCTTAAACGAAATCAGTTGATCGGCCCACATCTGGCCGTAGTGCAGGCGTACTACTACAAGGAGTATGCCCCGATGCCGTTTCTCTCAGGATACATTGGCGGTCTTCTGGAATACGGCGGCATTTACGCGGAACAGGGCGACATGCTCGGTAACGAAGACTCCATTACGTCAGGCAGTCTCTGGTTTGGTATGGACACTCCAGTCGGCCCATTCCAGATTGGCGTCGGCACCACAGACGAAGGTGAATTCAACGTGTTCACGCGTGTCGGGCACCTTTTCTGATTGAGGCGCTGATTCAGGTAAAGTGTCCTGATAACAAAAACAAAGGGACATAGATCATGATCAGACTGGTATTTGCACTGCGTCGGAGAGCAGAACTTTCCCGGGAAGAATTCCAGAAATACTGGAAAGAACAACACGCGCCTCTGGTTGCCAGTTTCGCCACCGATCTGGACATTCATCGATACGTCCAGACCCACACATTAACGGACCCCGCCAATGATGCCGCACAAAAAGCCCGCGGGCATATGGAGACCGAATACGACGGGGTCGCTGAGCTCTGGTGGCAGGATGAACGCGCGCTTAAAGAACATCTGCAAACGAAGACTGCCCAACGCGCAGGAGCTGCGCTACTGGAAGACGAAAGGAAGTTCATCGATCTTGAAAATTCCCCGCTCTGGTTCGCCTACGAGTATCCGCAGATCAATCCAGCGCCTGAAACCCTTTTAGCGCGTGAGCAGTCAAATATTGTCCGGCTGTTTTTTCCCCTTCGCCATAAAACTGAGATCTCCGAAGAGGACGCACGCCATTACTGGCTGACCCATCACGGTCCCATCGTCAGATCACATGGGGCCGCCAGCGGAACGCTCTGTTACCGGCAGGTCCATCGCGCGAATTCGCCTCTGGACACAGGTGTTCAGCAGGCCCGGGGCACAAAAGTTGAATCTTACTTGGGGCATGCAGAGGCCTGGGTTGATCACGCGAGGCTGCCACAATCCGCCGAGGCAAGGGCCGCCAGCAAGGACTTCATCGCGGATGAACACAATTTTATCGATATGTCGCGGTCGACCTTATTTTTTGGCAAAGAATACTCGGTGATAGACAAAAGATAGTTTGTCCAAGTTTTTACAAATCTACGCTTCCATACCCTAGAAAAAGTAGGCAGGATATTCGACCTAAACAGGAGATCTGATATGAAGCGCATTCTGCTAACCGCGGTTTTGGCCTTAGCTTCTCTCGCGGCTTACGCTGACGAGGGCGAGGGTCTGACTCTCTATCCGCACATCGGGCAAAATTTTTATTCGAGCAGCAGTGAACTCGACGACGACATGTTCGTAGGTCTTGGGGTTGGTTATCGTTTTGATAACCCCTGGGCCATCGAATTCACCTACCTTGAGGGTGATGCAGATTCTGACATTCCCGGTATTGGCGACGTCGACGTCGACATGTACCACCTGGGTGCACTTTACCATCTGACGACGAGGAACAAGTTCACTCCCTTCCTGGCTTTTGGCGCAGGAGAAGGTGAATACAATAGCTCCGGAGTCGGGGACGATGATGAATTCCAGCTTAATGCCGGTGCTGGTTTCAAATACGCGTTTACCGACAAAGCCCATCTGCGAAGTGATCTGCGCTTCTTCCATGGCAATAATGAAGATGCGGTCAATGCTGCCATCTCCGTCGGTCTTCACTATGCCTTTGGCGGCAGAGCTGCTGCGGCCCCAGCACCTGCAGCACCCGCAGAGGGTGATGCCGATGGTGACGGCGTCATGGACTCCATGGACCAGTGCCCGAACACACCAGCAGGTGCAGACGTAGACAGCCGCGGTTGCCCGCGTGATGACGACGGCGACGGCGTGTACAACTACCAGGACGACTGCCCGAATACGACCAATCGTAAAGCCCGTGTCGACGGACGAGGTTGCTACATCAAGCTGGATCGTAAGATCGATATCACTTTGAATCTGGAATTCGACTTCGATTCCGCAGAAGCGCGTGACGAGCACGTTGCCGAAGTCCAGAAAGTTGCCGACGTCATGGAAGAGTATCCTGACTCCACGGTGACTATGGCCGGTCACACCGACAGCACGGGTCCTGCGGAATACAACCAGGGTCTTTCAGAGCGACGAGCGAAAACAATCGCTGACATGCTCACAAACCAGTTCGACATTGATGCCAGCCGTGTTTCACACACCGGTTACGGCGAAAGTCAGCCCGCCGACACCAACGACACACGTGAAGGACGACAGAACAACCGTCGCGTTGTCGCCCATGTCGAGGGTGAAACTGAAGAACTGGAAATGAAGTAATGGGCTGCGCGGTTTAACGGACCTCGCCACCCTTTTCCAGCCATGTCGCGCAATCCGGGGTAAGCACCTTATCCCGGGTTGTTCGATACATCTGAAGATCCTCTTCGTCCAGAACGTCTCTCCAGCGACCGTTACTCCCTTTGTTGATGAAGGTCGCCTGTCCACCCTCAAATGCGTCCGGCAGATCTTTGTTGGCTTCGGTTTCAGCGATGGCCTGCGCTTTCACGCGCTTAAATGAAACCGCATTTGCTACGGCTTCAACCTCCTCGTCCGTCATCGAGTGATCAATGAAGTCTGCGATTCGTCGGATCTGTTTTGGGGTGTCGGCAATCATGTCGCCGTAGTGCAGAAACATGAAGTTCGACAGGTGCTTGTAGTTCCAGTAACTCTGGGTATGCCCCATGTTCTGCCAGAAGGGATAACCCTCCTGCTCCCAGGTAAACCATCCCTTTGAAATCCAGTTGCGCCAGAGACTCTTAATGTCACCCTCATACCGTGGTTGCTGTGGCTGGCCATCCCATTCGAGCATTTTGAACATCAGATCCGTATACGCTCCGTAGTGATTAACGAGTGACATGAAGACATCTCTGGGGTCGCGCGCGACGATGAGGTATTTGAGCTCCGAAAAGTAGGGCAAACCATCGAGTGGTAGATGGCTTTTGAGAAACCTCCGATGCGTCATTTTTTCCAAACGTTCTTCGACGACCTCAAGGCTCTCTGAGTGAAACCGGGCGTCTATCCAGGGGGACGCAGTGTCAATCTTGGGGAAGTGTTCGTCTTCAAAGGTATTTCTCACGAGCATGTTATAGAGAATCTGTTGCGTAAAGGTTGTTCCGCACTTGTATGACGTGGTGACCACAATGTCATTTGCACGAGGCGTATAAATTCGCCAGCGCGTCGAATCCAGGTGCGGATTGATATAGGTGCGGGTCACCTCTGGCAAACTATTGCTCATGAACGATACCTCTCAACAAATCGTTTAAGAATCAGGTTCGAGTGTGCGACGCGTTCCCCTTGAAGACTTCTTATTAACGAATCCGCTTCTTCAGGGGGAAAGTAACCATGCTTCCGATATACGTTGATGCGAAGTGTAAATCCCGCAATATCTCCTTCGGGGTGAAACTGGGTCGCATAGATATTCTGTTTGAGTCTAAACATCTGGACGGGACAGTCCTCTCCGCGCACCAGTAACGTCGTTTCAGGGGGCACATCATCACAAGCTTCTTTATGCCCAAGCAGCACACGAAAATCTTTCGGAAAACCCTCGAGCAGAGGGTCTGCTTTCCCGTCATCGGTAAGGCTGACAAATACCCCGCCAACGGGCTCACCATACTTTTTCGAGATGACGGCACCACAATAGTGACCGAGCAGACCATTGCCGGAACAGCAACCGAGGAAAGGGAAATCCCTCTTTTTGATCTCATCAAATAGCCTGAAAAAGTCCCGTTCAATTTGTCGCTGGATAGCCAATTTATTCTCAGCGCTAACGTCGAAGGGCGAACCGCCGACGATCACGGCGGAATAATGATTCAGATCTAACTCCGGCAAACCGGCGACTTCGGCACGAACGCGAACTACCTCCTCTTCAGACAGGCTGCCGTAGCGACGAATGGCCTCCAGTTCGTTGGTCGCAGTTTCATCTTCCGGGCGCAACTGTATGACTAAAAATGGTTTGCTCACGAAGGCATAATACCTTCATGAAACTGTTAACGCTGCTCGTTCTGTTGCTGATACCTCTCCTCGGCCAGGGGCAACAACGCCAAACGGATAATCCGGAGGAGGCGAATTACGACATCCGATCCATGTACGGAGATCTCGATGACATTGCTGCGCGTGGTTTTCTGAGGATTTTAGTCACCCACAGCCAAACTGATTTTTTCTTTGACCAGGGACGCATTCGCGGAATCCAGTACGAAATGGCACTGGAATTCCTGAAACACATCAACAAAGGGCGAACCAACCGTTACCACGCCAGCGAGGCCAATCGGATCTTTCCCCAATTCATTCCTGTCACCTTCGCCCAACTGATACCAGCCCTTCAGGAAGGGAAAGGTGACATCGCCGCCGCGTTTTTGACCATCACACCTGAGCGGCAGGAACAGATCGACTTCGTCAGCCCTGAGGGACGAGAGGCATCCGAAATTCTAATCGCCCATCGAGACGCTCCAGAAATTACGCGCAAGGCAGATCTATCCGGCAAGAGGGTTTACGTGCTTAAAGACAGCAGTTACGCCAAACACCTCGGAGCCCTCAATGAGATGTTGGCCATCGCAGAACTGCCACCCGTCGAAGTTGTAGAAGCAGATGAGCAGCTGTTGACGGAAGATATTCTTGAGCTGGTCAACGCCGGTATCGTGGCGTACACCGTATGCGATGACTTCAAAGCCGAGCTCTGGTCCAAAGTGCTGCCCAACATTCGCCTCGAAACCCATGCTCGGATTTCTGAGGGCCAGCACATCGGCTGGGGGATTCGAAAAGATTCACCTGAGCTGCAGGATGCCTTAAAGCGCTACATGGGCACCGTTCGCAAAGGGACTTATCTGGGAAATATTCTCTTCAACAAATACTTCGACAACACAAGATGGATTGACAATCCACTGACCCAATCTGAGCGAGAGAAGTTCAATCAACTGATACACCTGTTTACCGAATACGGTGATCGGTACGGTTTCGATCCTCTGGCGCTGGCGGCACAGGCTTATCAGGAATCACGATTCGATCAATCGCTGCGATCTCATCGCGGCGCCATCGGCATCATGCAATTGTTACCGACAACCGCAAATGATCCCAACGTAGGCATCCCAGATATCGAAGAACTTGAAAACAACATCCATGCGGGAACCAAATATATGGATTTTTTGAGAAACCGATACTTTTCTGATGACAACATCAGCGCCATTGATCAAAGGCTGTTTTCATGGGCGGCTTACAATGCGGGGCCGGCAAACATTACCCGTGCACGAGACGCTGCTCAAGAAGCGGGACTCGATCCTAACGTCTGGTTTGGAAATGTTGAGAACATGGCGGCACGAAAAATCAGCCGCGAACCCGTTCGCTATGTCGCCAGCATCTACAAGTACTACACGGCATACCGACTGATTGAAAAAAGCGGCCGCGACCGAAGTGATGCCCTTCGCGCAGTGCTGACCGACGAATTCTAATCAGGCAGCGCTGACATTCACCGGTATTCCGCTGGACCTCGTCATCGCCGTATACGGCTGGAGCTCCGATTCGCTATCCACCAGCATATTGGTGTTCGTACCCACTTCGCGCACCGGTGCCTGTTGCCCTGGCGCAACGCCCCAGCAGTGGTGTATGGCGATTACACCCGGCTTAATACGATCGTTCGCCTGAACCACCGCCGTAATTTTGCCATGCTTGGATTGAATGGTGACTTCGCTGTCATCTTCAATGCCTAACGCGGCCAAATCGTCCGGGTGCATGTTGGCGGGGTTAGTGGTACCCGACTTCTTTCTGATAGCAGGTAGATTGCGCCCAAAGGAATTCAGCACATACTTGCTTCTGAAGCCGATCAAAACGTGACTGAAGTCGTCAGCTTCATGACCGAAAACGGCTAACGCCTCGAACTCGTCGGCAACACCTTCTGGATACAGATTCAGTTTGCTGTTCGCGCCTTCTGGTGCCGGTTGCACTTCTGTCGCAAGGTCTTCAAAAATATGCCCACCGGGATTGTCTCGAAGCCATTCAATGTCAACGCGAGAACCTTTGGTGATGGCTTTCAGCAATTCAAATTTGGTCGGCTTGCGATCAATCGGCATGGATTCACCTTTGATCTGCACATCCAGACCCAGCCGCTGCGCCAGCGCCCAGTAGACTTCCCACTCTTCTACAACGTCGTGGTCAGTTTCAATCACTGCTTTGCTGTAATGACTGTAAGGCTTCTCGTACCAGGGGTCCGCGAGAAGCGTGACATCTTCTCGCTCCAGCGTAAGCTTCGGCGCGAAAACATAGTCTGCCATCTCAGAGGTGGCGGCCATATAAGGATCAATGCAGATCAGGAGATCCAGATCCTGCATCGCCTCATAAGTTTTTTGCTGGTCGGGCCAGGCCATGACCGGGTTGCCGGCGACCACAATCAAAGCACGGATCTGGCCATCACCCGGCGTCAGAATTTCGTCCGCCAATTGTGAGGTTGGCATTTCGCTGACGCCGGTTGGTGACATGAGTTCGCCGAACTCCGGATTCACGCGACAACGTTCGCCGCGACCCCACGCAACAGGTGGTGAAAACACCTGCGCCACCCTGGGTACATTGGAAGACAGAGCGCCTGGATTCGGCACGGTTTCACCGGCTCGATAGTATCGACCGCAAATCGTATTCAGCGATGCGACCAGATGCTGCACAAGGTTGGGATTGGCGCCCATCTCAGGTCCAGTGCCCGTAATGGCAATACCTCTTGGCCCTGCGGCAAACAGGCGTGCCGCTTCGGCGATCTGATCAACGGGAACGTCTGTTCGAGCAGCGACCGTTTCCAGATCATAACCCTGGACTTCCCTCTTTAGATCATCCAGACCACCCACAAACTCTTCACAGAATTCCGCATCGTGAAGATGCTCCTCCAGGATGAGTCGAATCATGCCCGCCAGCAGCGTCGCATCTTCGCCCGGTCTAATTTGCAGGTGCAAATCAGCTCGACGAGCAATTTCCGTCTGTCTTGGATCCACGGCGATGACTTTCTGACCGTTTTTCTGGGCCCGGCGCAGCTGATCCGCTGGACTCACTGAAGGCACCCCACCGGGCGGTGCATAGTGCGAAGCAATTGGGTTATTCCCGAATAGCATGGTCACGTCAGAATCGTGAAAAAAGTGGGAGCCGGCAGTCCAGTAACCGATACGTGAACCAACAAACACTTTTGCAGGCTGATCAATGGTCACGCTGGTGTAATAAGAAGGAGAACCCAGCGCATCGTGCCATGCGCGGCTGTAGGCCAATTGTCCTGAGTTCTGGAACGCTACCGTGCCGTTGTAAGTTGCGATCGCCTTGGGGCCGTACTCAGCAATGATCGCCTTCATCCTATCGGCGATTTCATCAAACGCCCGTTCGCTGCTGATGGACTCAAAGCTGCCATCCTCTTGCTTCGCCTGGCAGGAAGTCAGCCGCTCAGACTGGTACATCTGCTCAACAAGCTGACGACCTTTGATGCAGGTATAGCCGCCATACATCTCGTTTTCGATGTCCGGCTTGACCGACAGCACCTTGCCCTCATCTACCTCGGCCACCATGGCGCAATAGGCGTGACAGTATCGGCAAAAAGTCTTGTGGAGTTCGCTCATGGCAATTTTGTAGTGAATTACAGAATTGCCAAGCGTACCAAAAACCTCGGCGAGACATGAAGCGATTTCGGAGATCTTCCGAATGAACCTGACAAAAAGGTCGTTTCTGGTTCCTGGGCCAGAGCAGCGTGACCTGAACAACTGGCTTTCTGTATGATGCGAAGATGCTTAGAAGAACCATATTAGTCGCAAGCACGCTCCTGATGCTGGCCGCCTGCAACGAGGAAGTGCCGAAAGAAGAAGCAACCAGAGTCGTTTACGTTCCTGTCGTAAAGAAAGATGCCACTCTGAACGGCACCTACGTGGGTCGAACTGAAGCCTCAGAAAGAGTCGAAGTGAACGCGCGGGTGGATGGCTTCCTTGAAGAGATTGCTTTCGTTGAAGGCAGTGTTGTCACGCAGGGTCAAACGCTTTACAAAATAGACCCCCGCCCCTACCAGGCGAACGTCGACCGATTGAAAGCCGTACTGGAAAGTCGAAAGGCCAGTCTTGGGAAGTTCCAGCGAGACGTCGCGCGCATCGCGCCTCTGTTTGAGGAAGACGCGGCCAGCCAACTCGATTATGACACCGCAGTCTCCAATGCCGAACAGGGTGAAGCTGCGGTCAAACAGGCAGAGGCGGAGCTGCAGCGCGCTGAACTGGAATTGGATTATACCGTGATCACTGCGCCCATCTCAGGCGTGATTGGCGCCAGCGAAGTGGATGTCGGCGCATTGATCCGAGCCAACAGCAGTGAGCCGCTGACCACCGTGAGTCAGATTGATCCTATTCACGTTAACTACGCGATGTCCGCACTGGATTACCTGAACGCTAGACGACGGGTGACCAGCTATTGGGAAGATCGCCTCCATGAGCAACAAGGTAAGGCGCTGGAGGGCAAGGTTTCCATCACACTACCTGATGAGTCCATCTATAAATTTGATGGTGTCGTTGGGTTTACAGACCCGCAGGTCAACCCTAATACCGGCACCTTTGCTGTTCGAGCGATCGTGCCTAACCCAGATAAGGAACTTCTGCCCGGACAGTACACCCGAGTACGCATGCCTCTTGAGGTTCGTCAGGACACATTAATGATTCCTGAAGAGTCGACAGTCATTGAACAGGGTGGCGTGCATGTCATGGTCGTTCTTCCTAACAATCGTGTGGAGCGGCGCCTGATTTTTATTGGCCCCATCATCGATGGTGAGCTTATTGTTGAAAATGGTCTGGTTGAGGCTGAACGAATCATCGTTCACGGCATAAACAAGGTGTACCACGGTGCTCTCGCAGAACCCGTGACGCTTGAAGCTTACGAAGCAGAGCTCAAAGCCGAAGAAAAAGCACAGGTCATGGAAACCACACCTGAAACGGAAGCTGCCGGCGGGCAATAACGGATGATCTCGCGATTCTGCATTGACCGGCCAATCTTTGCCTCTATCATTTCGATCGTTATCGTGCTGGTGGGCGCTATTTCTGTGATTTCTCTGCCCATTGACCAATACCCCGACATTACGCCACCGGCGGTTTCGATTTCAGCTTCTTTCCCCGGCGCTACCGCTGCAAGTGTCGAACAATCAGTCGCGGCACCGATCGAGAAACAGCTGAACGGTGTGCCAAACATGATCTACATCGAGTCCAACTCTAAAAATAATGGTGGCGCCAACGTTACCGTAACGTTCGAAGTCGGCACCAACGTTGATCTTGCCGCTGTAGATGTGCAGAACGAGGTGAAACTGGTCGAACAGGACCTGCCGGTCGACGTTATGCAGGAAGGTGTCTCGGTGGAGAAACTCGCTAACGTCGAGCTGATGAAAATCGCCATTCGTTCGGATGATCCCAAGTTCGACGAGATTTATCTCTCGAACTACATGAGCATCAATATCCGCGATGAAATGAAGCGAATTCCCGGTGTTGGTCGGACTCGAAACAACGGTTCGCGTCGATACTCTATGCGTATCTGGCTGAAGCCGGATCTGATGGCCGCATACGGCCTTACAACGACCGATGTCATGGATGCAGTCAAAGAACAAAACATCGCAACAGCCGCCGGTACCATCGGTGGCCAACCGAACAGTTCTGAAGTGAATCTCACCTACCCCGTCTCTGCCCAAGGTCGCCTCGAAACAGCAGAAGAATTCGGGGCCATTATCGTCAAGGCCGATCCAGATGGCTCTATGGTCAGGCTTCGCGACGTTGCTCGCGTGGAGCTGGGCGCGAAAGCTTATACGCTGGACTCACGTCTGGATGGCGGACCCGCCGCTGTTCTCGGTATCTATCTCCTGCCCGGGGCTAATGCGCTCGAGGTTTCTGCAGCGGTTAGAGAAAAAATGGCGGAACTGGAGCAGCGGTTCCCTGACGGACTGGAATGGCTTGTCATCTATGACAGCGCGGAATTCATCGAGCAATCTATTTCTGAGGTCATTGTCACCTTGATCGAGGCACTCATCCTGGTGATGCTGGTGGTGTATCTCTTCCTGCAGAACTGGCGGACCACTCTAATTCCAAGCCTGGCGGTGCCTGTCTCTGTTATTGGTACCTTTATCGCCATGTTGGTCTTTGGCTTCACTTTGAACACCGTCAATCTGCTTGCCCTGGTACTGGTGATCGGTATTGTGGTGGACGATGCCATCGTCGTCGTGGAAAACGTCGAACGTCTGATGAATGAGGAAGATATGTCAGCACGCGACGCCACGATTCGAGCGATGAACGAACTGACCGGTGCGCTCGTTGCTACGTCTCTTGTTCTGGCAGCGGTTTTCGTTCCTGTTGCTTTGCTGCCGGGTATTACAGGCATTCTTTACCGCGAGTTTGCGATTACCATTACCGTCGCCGTTCTAATTTCCACGGTCGTCGCCCTGACACTCTCGCCCGCACTTTGCGCCATCCTGATGAAGAAGAGCGATGACGCCAGCAAAAATGTCGTCTTTCGAAAGATTGATGAGTGGCTGGAAACAGGTTCGGAGCAGTTTGGCGGCATCGTTGGTCTGACCCTACAGTATTCAAAACGCACTATTCTGTTGTTTATTCTGATGGGTGGCGCTGCCTACCTTTTAATGAATACCGTGCCCAGCAGTTTTATGCCCGTCGAAGATAAAGGCATGTTCTATGTGGATATGGAAATGCATCAGGGTTCCAGTGTGAATCGCACGAAACCTGTCTTGGAGCGTGCCGAAAGATACGTGATGAATCACCCGGCGGTGAAACATGTGTTTACACTCGCCGGAGAGAACAGGCGTTCCGGTGGCAACGAAGCCAACGGACAGATGGAAATCATCCTGAATTCATGGGAAGAGCGGGAACCCGATGGCTATACCGTCGAAAAAGTGATCGAAGAGGTTCGACGAGAACTAGAGACCTATCCTGAAATTGTGGTGCAAGTTTCTCAGCCGCCCGCTATTGCAGGTCTCGGCCTGGGAAGTGGTGTCGACCTGGTGCTTCAGGACAGGACAGGTACCAACTGGGAAGGGCTTCTGGAAGCGACTGACCTGATCATCCAGAAAGCGAACCAACATCCGGTGCTTACCGGCGTCGCGAGCCCGGTAAAGCCTGAAACGCCGGAACTGTTCCTCAAGGTAAACAGAGCGGAAGCCAAAGCTCTGGGTGTGCCGCTCAAGGACATCTACGGCACCATGCGCACCTACACGGGCTCGTCAGTTATCAACGACTTCAACCTTTACGGTAGGGTCTATCGCGTTATGGTACAAGCTGAGGATGAGTTTCGAATGCGCCCGGATGCTCTACAGTATTACTACGTCAAGTCCAGTTCCGGGAACATGGTGCCTCTTTCTGTCGTTTCGTCTATCGACTACTCAACGGGCCCCGCTGCAATCAACCACTACAATATGTTCACCGCGGCAAAAGTGTCAGGTGACCCCAATGCGGGTTACTCCACCGGCGACGCCATCAACGCCATGCGTGAGGTTTTGGATACCAGTTTGCCGCCAGGCATCGGATACGAGTGGACAGGCCTGACCGCCCAGGAAGTCAGTGCAGGCGGCGAGGCCGCCATCGCGATGATTCTCGCGGTGGTGTTTGTCTATCTATTCCTGTGCGCGCTATATGAGAGCTGGACAGTACCTATCTCGGTTCTGCTAATTGCGCCAGCGGCGATTTTTGGTGCCTTGGTCGCAGTCTCAATGCGCGGTCTCGAAAACAACATCTTCTTCCAGGTCGCTATGGTTGCTCTGGTCGGAATGGCGGCCAAGAATTCAATACTGATCGTTGAGTTTGCAAAACAGTTGGTAGAGGACGGCAAAGAATTTACGGAAGCGGCACTTGAGTCCGCAAAACAGCGATTCCGTCCGATCATGATGACGGCCATCTCATTTATCTTCGGCGTTATGCCACTGGTACTGTCGTCTGGCCCCGGTGCCGTGGCCAGACAATCCATCTCAACCGCAGTCCTGGGCGGTATGATCCTTGCGACCACCATCGGCATTGTTCTTGTACCCCTGTTCTTTGTGTTATTCGGCAGCATGGATCGTCGGCTGAAACGGCATGCCGGAAATCAAGAATCACAGCCAGAGATGAAGCCGTGAAACTTTGGCCTTTCCTACCCATGGTGTTGCTTTCAGGATGCATGCTTGGTCCCAATTATGA
Organism: Pseudomonadales bacterium; assembly: GCA_017642855.1. Classification (GTDB taxonomy): domain Bacteria; phylum Pseudomonadota; class Gammaproteobacteria; order Pseudomonadales; family Azotimanducaceae; genus UBA9659. The sequence continues at coordinate 515,239 of JAEPOO010000002.1, read as the reverse complement.
GCGGCCGGAGACCCCAGGTATCGACAGCTGGCACATTGATACCGCTTATCAAGAAACGGGTTCAGCATCAGTGCGGGATTTGGACTGGTCAGAAATTTTTAACGATGAACAGCTCAAAACAGCCATCGCGGCTGCGCTCGAAAACAACCGTGACATGTTGCTCGCCATCGAACGTATCCAGGAAGCCAGAGCCACCGCACGTATCGCGAGGTCCGGTATCTTTCCAACTTTCGACCTGGATCTTCACGGTGAACGGGAAGCTGAATCAGGATTAACCAATGACCCTGCTGAGACCGCTGACCAGTTTACCTTCGCAGCGGCGATGGCCTGGGAGATGGATATCTGGGGCAAGCAGCGACGCACTAACAGCGCAGCCTTCGCCGAGTATTTGGCAGCAGAATACGGCGCACAGGCCGTTCGCCTGTCGTTGATTGCAGATGTTGCATTGGCGTACTTCGAACTTCAGGGTCTCGAATCTCGTCTCGATATCAATAAACGAACGCTGATTGCACGGGAACGTGCATTGGAAATTGCGGAAAAAAGACACAAAGGTGGACTGACTTCCAAACTGGAGGTCATTCAGTCGGATGTTGAGGTCGCAGCGACCCGCTCACAAATTCCACAGGTTGAGCAGAGTAAGCTGGTGGTTGAAAACCAACTGTCACTACTGATGGGCTTGCCGCCAACACACCTTGCGATGGCGCGGGATCTAGAAGACCACTTTATTCCCGAAAGTGTCACGGCGGGACTTGCTTCTGATCTTTTGGAGCGACGACCGGACATCATGCAGACAGAGCAGAATCTGATCGCCGCGAGCGAACGCGTAGGCGCTGCAAAAGCCGCCCTATTCCCGAGCTTTCAACTGACCGGGTCACTCGGATACGAAACCGAGGATTTCGATGGCTTGTTAGACAGTGATGGCAACGCCTGGATTCTGGAACTGGATGTGGTGCAGCCGCTGTTTTACTCGGGTGCTCGACGCGCGCAACTTTCCGCTGCGGAAAGCCGCTTTAACCAAGCGAGACTGGCCTACCAGCAAACTGTATTGGAAGCGTTTCAGGAAACTTCCAACGCGCTCAACCAATTTCACAAGTCAACAGAAACTTTGAACGCATTGTCGGACCTGGAACGATCCTCAGCAGAATATCTCAGGCTTGCGGAGAAGCGTTACCGAAACGGCGTGCTGGCGTACATCGATGTTTTGGATGCAAGACGTCAGCTGTTTGACGCGCAGATCTCAGTCAGCCAAGCGAGACAAGAGCAGTTGTTTGCTCTGGTGAACCTTTATAAGGCTGTTGGGGGAGGATGGAATCCAAAGGCCATCAGCGAGATCGCGGAATCCCGATAAGCCGTCATGTTCACCGTTGTTATCCTGGTATTTGCGACGTTCGCCGCAACCAATATTGATAACCTGCTGTTATTAATCTCCTTTGTTGTTTCCGGTGCCGAAAAGAAGGCACTCATGCTTGGTTTCATGGGCGGTATGCTGCTGATACTTTTGATGTCCGCAGGCCTTGGTCTCGTCTCACTGGTTGTCCCGGTGCAATACCTTGGTTTCCTCGGCGTGATTCCCCTCATGGTCGGACTGCAGAAGATCTACGAGATGATCCGAAAACCTAACAAGGCAGAAGCAGAAGCGGCAATAGTCTCTATTGGATCGATGGTCACGCTTCAACTTTCAAATGGTCTGGATACAGTCCTTGTCTTTGCGCCGCTGTTTGCAGATAGCCTTACTCATGTGGATTACTCCATCGCCTTGGCTTTTCTGATTTCCGCCATCGCCTGGTTAGTGCTGGCAATGACTCTTGGCCAAAGTGCGAGAAGAATCGAAGCAATCAGTCGATATGGCATCTGGCTGGCACCTGCTGTCATGATCGTACTCGGCTTATACATCCTGGATAACACGGTGACTGACCTGGTGGCCGGCTCATGAGGGCCGCGTTGCAGACAGTGAAGCTGAGGAAACTGTCTGGCACTACTGTTCGGAGTAACGCTTCACCAACTGACGACCCAGCGCCATCATGTGCACCTGGTCAGGGCCGTCGGCCTGACGACACCAACGCGCATAGTTAAAGGCCTCCGCCATGGGGTAGTCATTAGTTAAACCACCAGCACCATGTATCTGCATGCAGCGATCGATCACCCGCTGCGCCATGAGGGGTACGGTAATTTTTGAGGCCGCGATAAGATCACGGGCATCTTTCGCACCAACCGCATCCATGCGCCGAGCAGTCTTAAGTGTCAGTAACCTTGCCTGTTCGATCTCACTGAATGAAACAGCAATATCTTCAAGCACAGATTGGTGTTCCGACAATTTCCTGCTGAAGGTTTCACGGGCAACAGAGCGTTTGCAGGCAAGCTCCAGTGCGCGCTGCGCACTACCGATCAACCGCATGCAGTGGTGAATGCGTCCTGGACCGAGGCGGCCCTGAGCAATCTCAAAGCCGCGACCTTCACCAAGAAGAATGTTTTCCTCATGCACTCGTACGTTATCAAAAACCACTTCCGCATGGCCGAGTGGCGCATCGTCATAACCGAGGGTCGTCAATGGACGAATCACCTCAACCCCCGGCGTGTTTTTGGGCACCAGGATCTGGCTCTGCTGCAGGTGACGATTCGGGTTGTCAGGATCTGACTTGCCCATGACGATGAAAATCTTGGTACGCTCATAAGGCGCATTGGTAATAAACCACTTTCGCCCGTTGATCACATATTCATTGCCTTCTCGAGTAATGGCTGTCTGCACATTGGTGGCATCACTGGAAGCAACATCCGGTTCTGTCATACAGTACGAGGAGCGAATTTCGCCCTCCATCAACGGTTCCAGCCAATCTGCTTTCTGTTTGTCCGTAGCGTATTTCAGGAACACTTCCATGTTTCCCGTGTCTGGTGCGTTACAGTTAAAGACCTCCGGTGCCCAGAGCACGCGGCCCATGATTTCCGCCAGACCGCAGTAGTCCTCGTTGCTCATCCCACCATGGTCCTTTGGCAGCCAGAGATTCCAGAGACCCACTTTCTTTGCCTCGGCCTTTAGCGCTTCCATCAGCGGCACAGTGCCGAAACGATCGGGGAGCGCATTCAGTTGTTCATGGTAGGTCTTCTCGTTGGGATAGACGTGACGATGCATGAAATCCTGAAGCTGATCAGTAATCTGCTGGGTACTCATTGGCCGTTGTCCGGGAATTGGGAAACCGCGACGATAATGAGTCGGGGATATCAGAACAATTGAAGTTCAGCGCGATGATTAGTCGATATAAGCGTCAGTCGATTCTCAGGCTGGTATTGACATGCAGCTCACTGTGCAGAGTCCGGTGAACCGGGCATTTGTCTGCAATTTCCAGGATTTTCTGCCTCTGGTCCTCGGTCAGGTCACCGACCAATGTCAGTTCGCGTTCGATGACTTCAATCTTTCTCGGTTCTTCATCGGCGCAGCTTTCACAGTCTTTGTAGTACTCGCGACCATGACGCAGCTCCACGCTGACATCCTTCAGGGGTAGCGATTTTCGTTCCGCATAAAGCCTGATCGTCATCACGGTGCAGGTGCCAAGCGACGCTAACAGGTGCTCATAAGGATCAGGGCCCGTGTTGTTGCCACCTATCGCACGCGGCTCGTCTGCCTGCCAGTAGTGATCATCACTGCTCACGTGAAGAGTGAATTTGTGGTCCTTTTCTGAAACTAGGACCTTTCCAGCTTCGACACTGGGCCGAACTACTTCCTTCAGTTCAAGATATCGGTTCGCCCAACTTGCAATCATCGTCGAGGCATATTCCGCGTCCGTTTTTTTGGTCAGCAGATGATCTGCAGCATCGAGACTGACAAAACTCTTTGGATGTTTTGCGGCCTTGTATATCAGTTCAGCCTCGGAGAGACCCACGGTGTCATCCAGAGGTGAGTGCATCACCAAGAGTGCCTTCCTTAACTTGCCGAGATCTTGCGCTTCAAAACTTTCCAGGTCATCAACAAACTGTTTCTTGATCTTGAAAGTGCGACCGGCAAGGTTCACCTCCGCTTCACCATTTTCACGAATTTCATCCAGGGATGCCTGAAAGTTGTGCACGACGTGTTCCGCTTTGTGAGCCGCGCCAATCGTCACAATGGCTTTTATGGAAGGCAATGAGGAAGCTGCTGACAGAACTGCCGCACCACCGAGACTGTGCCCAATGAGCAGTTGCGGCGCCTCGAATTCACGGTCAAGAAACTCTGCTGCCGCAATCAGATCCTGCACATTGGATGAGAAGTTGGTATTCGCAAAGTCACCATCACTATTGCCTAGACCGGTGAAGTCGAAGCGCAGAACAGCGATCCCGTCCCTCGTGAGCGCTCTGGAGATTCGTGACGCTGCTGCCGTATCTTTGCCACAGGTGAAACAGTGCGCAAACAGGGCATAGGCCCTGGCGCCAGATTCCGGCATCTCTAAAGCACCACTTAAGGTCATGCCATCACTTTGGAACTGTACTTTCCTTCGCATGTCTATGCTCCGTCTTCGGTGTCTACATGATGCACAAACTGATCATTTGTTACTGACTCGACTATACTACGATCTCTTGACTACCTGGCAGTGGGCCACGCCAATAGGAACGAGGCTGTCACTATGAAGATCACATTACAAACCGCACTTATCAGTGTGCTCCTGGCAACTGCATCCTGCAGCTCTATCGTCCGGAACCCATTACCAGAGGATCAACATCTCACCGCCAAGGTCCTGGATGGCAAAACCAACTACCGCTTTTGGGGTGACGGTGTCGCAATTTCTGAGCATCCACTGGAAGCACTCACAGAGGCGGACCGGGGCCGATATGCTGGCATCATGGACCAGCCCCACAACTACCTGATTCTCTCAGGTGGCGGTGCTAACGGTGCCTACGGCGCTGGACTGCTCAAAGCCTGGAGTGAACTAGGTAATCGTCCGGAATTCACCCTGGTCACCGGTATCAGCACCGGTGCGCTGACGGCACCTTTCGCATTCCTCGGCAGCGACTATGACGCTCTACTGGAAGAGGTGTACACCACCCTTAGTACTGAGTCACTGATCACCAACAACAGCATCTTTCGCATTCTAGGCGGCGACGCAGTCGTGGACACAACGCCTCTTTCACAGACACTGGATCGAGTCGTAGATGAAACGGTTATCCGCCGCCTGGCTGAAGAATATCGCCATGGTCGAACGCTGTTGATCGGAACCACGAACCTGGATGCATCACGTCCGGTCATCTGGAACATAACGAGAATGGCTGCTAGCGACCACCCAGACGCACCTAAAATGATTCGCCAGGTACTTCTTGCTTCAGCTTCTATTCCCGGCGCTTTTCCACCGGTGTACATTCCTGTCACCGCGGCAGACGGCAATTCTTACGACGAAATGCATGTCGATGGCGGCACCGTCTCGCAGATGTTCTTCTACCCTTCCAGCGTGGATTGGCAGCAACTTGAGGCTTATCTGAAAGTTCAGGGCGCACCCAAAATGTATGTGATCCGCAATTCCTGGATCGATCCTGAGTATGAGGTGGTCAAACCTCGCCTCATACCCATCGCGGGTCGAACAATCGGCTCTCTGATTCGCACCCAAGGTAAAGGTGACTTCTATCGTATGTGGTCACTCGCAGAAAGAGACGGAATCGAGATGCATGTGACCTGGATTCCTTCATCTGCAAGAACGGATCTCGGCGTCGAGCCTACCGAAGCGTTTGATCCGACCTATATGAAAACCCTGTTCGAGTACGCCTATCAACGAACGCTGGACAACAAAATCTGGTTATCCCCACCGCATATCGAATCATCAGCCACCAAGTGGGAAACCGGTCAGTAGAGGCCCAATGCCACTCGCTACACGATGACTGAAGGCAAACTGCGCCTAGGTCTCCCTATTCAAACTTTCAATGGCGATGACTGCTTTCGGCACGGATGTGTGTCGATTGGCATATCTCTAGTTAAGTTCTTTATCTAAATAGTATTTCGTACCTTGCAACGTCGCCTGAAGTGCCAGACCATTTTCCGTGATTTGATAGATACTGGTGCCTTGTGTGATTGTCGCCGCGATTTCTAACGCAAGACCTTCTTCACCAGCTTTCGCTGCAGCATCACCCTGGCCCGAAAAGTCCCAACCAGAATTCAGGAAGTTCTGATAAGCCGTTTGACTGTGAAACAGGAATATCACGCGAAAGTCCTTCACACCCAAGCCGAAACCGCCGCCCGCTGAGAACATGCGCATAAACGTTTCTTTGCCGGTCTTGGTCTCTCGGACAATCCCACCGCCCCTGGCGGTGGATACCAGAAACAGATTCATGCCGAGTGAGCTAAACACAGCGACAGCCTCTGAATTCATGGCGTCTTCTTTTGCCTCAGGGCTCAGCCTATAGAGCTCCTGCAAAGTTTCAGAGCGCATATCACGAATGGCCTGTTGTTCTTCAGCAATTTCTTGTGCTTTTTCCTCTGCAGTCTTTTCTTTCTTACCAAACAGAGCTGCCTGAGAAGAGCATGAAATCAATATCGCGATGAGAATCGCAAAAAGGGGCTTTCGTATTGGATACTGCATGGACCTCTCCTCTGGTCGTTTGAGAGAACAACCATAACAATTGCAGGCTGACGCGAGAAGGCTCGACGTCATGTGCTAAAACCTTGAGGATTTCCGTAGAATAGACGATTGAGTCTTTCCTGTCGGAGCCATCAATGGCCAAAAACACGAATCATACGGATCCTGCGGTTGAAGCCGCTGTAAGAATCGCAATACTGGGTTTTCTGGCGTATACCTGCTATCAGATTGTCAGCCCATTCATTGAGCTCGTTGTCTGGGGTGCCGTTCTCGCCGTCGCGGTCTACCCGATTTATCTCAAATTGGTTCCCAGAGTGGGAGGGCGGGAAGGCTGGACCGCCACAGCGATGGTCATCGTGACGCTGCTGCTGCTTATCGTTCCAGTCTATGAACTCACCGTCTCTTTTATCGACACCATGCAAGGCCTCAACGAAAGGTTTAAGGCAGGTACCTTAACCGTTCCACCACCAGACGCCTCTGTAGAGGACTGGCCAGTTATCGGCGAGCGTCTATATGCCGCATGGCACGATGCTTCCGAGAATCTGGAAGCCATGGTCACGGAGTATCGGGACGAGTTATCACAACTCAGCCAGCAAGCCGTTGGCATCGTAGCGGGCCTCGGAGGCGCCATCGGTAGTTTCATCCTGTCCACCATTATCGCCGGTGCCTTCCTGGCGTTCGCTAAAGAGTGTTACAGCTTCAATATCAGAGTGCTGGACCGACTGGCTGACCAACGCGGCGCACACTTTACCGATCTTTGCATCGCCACCATTCGTAGCGTCGCCCAGGGTGTCATTGGCGTGGCGCTGATCCAGGCAACTGCGTCAGCGATCGGGTTGGCCATTATGGAGGTGCCTGCCTATGGTGTTTGGGTCATGGCTGTGCTCGTCCTCGCCGTAGTGCAGTTACCACCTCTCCTTATCCTGGGTCCCATCGCCGTTTATGTGTTCTCGGTGAGTGAAACCGTACCTGCCACCATTTTTCTGATTTACGCCATCCTGGTCAGCAGCAGCGATGCCTTTCTCAAACCGTTGTTTCTCGGACGAGGTATGGACATCCCGATGCCGATCATCCTGTTCGGCGCCATCGGCGGTGTCATCCTGATGGGCATTTTGGGACTCTTTGTCGGCGCTATCGTTCTCGCGATCGGATACACGCTGTTCCAGGATTGGTTAGGCCAAAACGAGCAGCAACCTAACGAAGCAACTGAGGTGGAAAGCCATGACTCAAATTGACGAGACCAGAGACAAGCCTCTCGAGGATACAATCATCGAAAAAGCCAGCGAAGAAAACCAGGATGAAGCCCTGGTTAGAAAACTTACGCTTCGTATCGGCATCGTCTGTGTCGTTCTCTTCAGCTGGTACATCGCCTCGGATCGACTCACCCCTTACAGCTCGCAAGCCAAAGTACGCGCGAATATCGTACCCATCGCACCGCAGGTTGCAGGCTTTGTGACTGAAGTTGATGTGGCGATGAACCAGATCGTCGAGAAAGACCAGGTTCTGCTGCGCATCGACCCTGACAACTATGAGCTCGCCGTTCGCCAGGCTGAGGCAGATCTTGAACAGGCCGGACAGAACGTCGGCGCGACAACTGCCGATGTCAGCGTTGCACAGGCATCCCTGGTGGAGGCAAGAGCCCGCCTTCAGAGCACAGAAGCACGATCAAACCGAATTATTGCCATTGAGGACACCGGTGTTGCTACGGACGCCGAGGTAGATCGTGCTAAGGCAAATTTGGCGAGTGCCCAGGCACGGGTTGTGGAAGCCGAAGCTAGACTGGAACGCGCAAAAGAAGCTCTTGGCGCAGCAGGGACTGAGAATCCGGCCATCGTTGCCGCGATTTCGCGGCTGGAAAAAGCGCAGCTGGATCTTGAGAGGTCCTACCTGAGAGCCCCGGATGTTGGTGCCGTGACCAACGCCCGAATCTATAAGGGTTACTACGCAAACGTAGGTGCTCCACTTATGACTTTTATCTCCGCAGACAATGTGTGGATCGAGGGTTACTTTCGCGAAAACAATATCGAACATATCGACGACGGCGATGAGGTCGAGTTTGTGCTCGACGCTATGCCAGGACGAGTTCATCGCGGCACCATATCCAGTATCGGTTACGGTGTCGGGGACAATAACAACAGCAGTGTCGGGAAACTCTCAACGTCAGAGCAAGCCACAGGCTGGCTACGTGATCCACAGAGATTTCCCGTCATCATTAACGTGCCGAGAGAAGACACTCGAGGTTACCTGCGAGAGGGTGGCCAGGCAGATGTCATTGTTTATGCCGGTGGTAACTTCCTGTTGAACGGCATCGCCTGGGTGTATATTCGAATTATCGCATTTTTGTCGTATCTCTATTGATTCGAACGATCTGATGAACAATCGGGAACGCAAAATCCTTCGATTTGTGCTGGCCATAACAACCGGCTTCACGCTATCGCAGCTGATCAACTGGCAGTTGTCTTACCTGACGCCCATCCTGCTCTCCATCTTGATGGGCGGCCCAAACATCGATTTCAAAACCGGCATGAGCTTCTTTGCCGTGATTGTTGTTGGCTGCCTATTTGGCTTACTGCTTTCCATGTCGCTTGTCGATTACCCGCTGGTCTGCCTGTTGGTGTTTTCCGTTCTGTTACTCCACATTTACTCGGCCGGAAATCGCGGGCTCTCACCTTTTGCTGTGATCATGCTGATCATGGCGGTTACCGTGATCCCGCTGATTGGCATCGCCTCAATTAACCTTTCCTGGCTGCTGGTTGAGGCACTGACCATCTCCGGTTTCGTATCCGTTGCCATTGCATTAGTTTTCTTTACCGTAATGCCCACAGAGCCCGATCCGGTTATGGAAGTGCCAGAACCTGAAAACACACAGCTTTCACCGGAGCAATCCGCGTTGATCAGTACCCTGGTGATCGTGCCTTTACTGGCCTATTACTATAGCTTTTCTGTCACGAGCGCCATCATCGTCATGGTGTTCGCAGCCATCCTCGCACAGACGGTCAACCTCGCGACCACAAAGAAAGGCGCCGCGGTACTCATACTCGCGAACGGTCTCGGTGGTATTGCGGCTGTTGCCGTCTACAACTTCCTGGTGATTGTCCCGTGGTGGCCCTTCATGGTGGCGTTGATTGCTTTGACGGCCACCATATTCGCAGACAGAATTTTTTCGGGTAAACCAACAGCGCCACTTTATTCATCCGCATTTACCGCCGTTCTGTTGCTGGTGGGAAGCAGCGTGTCCTCAGATTCCGCAGACGCGGCGCAAAAATTCCTTGTACGACTTACCCAGATCTTTCTCGCTGGCGCCTATGTTGTCGCCGCTTTCAGCCTCCTGAAAGCACTTTCCAACTATCTGAATCGCGATCAGCAGCAGGCTCCCGCGGCTGCAGCAGAAACAGCAGTTGTCACCGATATTGGTGCTTGAGGCTGACTTCCCAGACCTCTAGAATCCGGGATAACCCTTACGGAGATTACCCATGAGACTGCTCGCATTACTCGTCACCATCACCTTCTTGCTCGGCTGTTCAGCGCCAGCGCCGAGGGTCGATTTTGATCCTTCCTACGATTTCAGCAATGACAAAACCTTTGCGTTCATCAGCGATAACCCCGTCATCCGTGGTGAAGGTGCTGAGGGCGGAAACCCTCTGACCGAAGGCAGGTTGATGCAAATCACTGAGAACCTCATGGCAGCTCGCGGTTTCACCCGGATCGCAGATCGTGATAATGCGGATCTTGCCGTTGGATTTACGCTAGGCGCACGGGACAAAATCCAGGTGAACAGCTACCCGGAGCCATATCGTTATGGTTACGGCCGATGGGGCTGGGGTGGTGGCTACTACTACGGAGACAGTGTTGATGTGCGCCAGTACACAGAGGGCACCCTATCTGTGGACATCTACGACCCACAGGAACGCAAACCGGTTTGGCATGCTGTCGCTACCCGCAAAATCACTTCGAAAATGCAGGAGAATCCGGGCGTCGCGCTGGAACAGATTCTCACCGAAATGTTTGCCACCTTCCCACCACCTCAGTAAGCCTTTACAAGCGCGTTAAAAAAAGGGGCGACCACTGATCGCCCTTTTTTTTGCTAAAATCTGTAGACGAGCGTTACCGTAGACTCGGTATCTGTCTTATCTTTACCTGCCGGCACTTCCGAGTTGTGCTTCACCGCGACAGCAAGTTTCATCGCGAGATCGCCAACCACCCTGGTTTCCAAAGAAGTTTCTGATCGCGTCGTCGTCAGCTCTTCACCAATTTCAAACCCCAGCGCTTGCTTGAAAAGCGCATTCTCGGAAATTTCCCATTCCAATAAAGCGGCAAGCCTTACCAACGCTTCTGTCTCTGAGTCGCCATCAGTGACTTTAAAGTAGCGAACACCCAGACCAGCATCACCAACAATCTTCAGGCGATCACGTTCAAGGAGTGTCTGATTGTAACCAAAAGTCAGATCAGTCTGATGATCAAATCCACTGAATTGATCATCTTCATATGCCAGACGAGTAAACAGGCCTCGGTCATCGGCCAGCTTGTAATCGAGACGATAGAACGCATACAACTTATCCGCAGTGTCATTGCCGTCTTCACTGGCGGCAAAAGTATCCAGATGGAACGAGTTGACCCAAACGTCCTTTTCACGCTTGCTATCAATACGGAACTTTAAGCTTTCTTGTTCCGTATTACCTGAAGTGAACACCGCACCAAGTTCTACATCCGTGGACCAGAACTTTGGCTCTTCTTCAGCAATGGCAAGAAAACTCAGGAAAACCGTTACAAGAAAAAACACTAACCGAGACATAAACACCTCCCCAGAAAAATTCGAGGGCGGATTCTACTCGATTTGTGCCGTCAATTTGTAAGTTCTTTGCGAACCGCGCAGATCTGTTTACCTTGGCATCGGTCTCGGTGCTGGCCTGGGTATGCCGGCGCCACCCGGTCTGTGGATCGGCGGCCTTACCTGCCCGGGAGGCACGTAACCAGGCGGACGAGGTTGTGCGTAAATGGGCGGCCCTATGTATCCTCGAGGGTAATAACCTGGGTAACCGTAGCCGTGGTAGTAGTTGACACGATAGCTTGTGCTACCTGAATAGCCAGATGAATTACAGCCAAAAAGGCCGACACTGGCCATCAGAGTTATCATCAGCAGGCGATACTTCATTCCACAACCTCCCCAAGTTCCGGGTACTGATAAATGGCGACAATCCCTCCGGTTGGGTCCTGCACCAGCGCAATCTCACCGTTGCTGTTCACTTCCCCATCGAGCACAACGACTTCGCCGCCTAGCCTGCCAGCCCGAGCCAGTGTTTCATCAACATCGGCGACTCGAACGTAGAGCAACCATGCGGAATGTTTTTGTTCCGGATGCCCTTCGACAATCCCTCCCCGAGCGTAGTCCCCTGCGACAAGCAAACGATCATTTTCATTAGCTGACGCCCAGTTACGCGCGACAGAGAAACCCAGGCCTTCGTAAAACTCAGCAGCGACTTGGGGCCGCTTCGACCAAAGCTCAATCCAGATCCAATCACCAAGGTCAGCACCCCGTTCTTCCGGGTCACCGTCCTGAGCCGTCAAAACCCCAAACAAACCACCGTCAGGGCCAGCATATATTCCAAACTTGCCCCGTCCACTTACCGTCATGGGGTCAAGAATGGCTTCAGCACCAGCCGACATTAACCGTTCGTGCGCTGCATCGATGTCTCTACTGGAAAGATAGCTGATCCACTGTGTTCTGACCTCCTCACCGTCTGCTTCGTTCAGAGCGATGCCTCCAATGGGCCGCCCATGGTTACGTATGACCAGGTAATCATCATCAAAGGGGTTGATTTGCCAACCGAATAACTGACTGTAAAAATCAGCTGCGTCCTGAGGGTTAGATGACACCAGGTCAGTCCAGATGAATTTCCCAGGATGACGTTCGCGCTCAACGCCATCGGTAATAGAAAGTGTGTCAGCGTTCGCAGACACGCAAAAAAGCGTCACAATCAAAAGTCTTAGCATGCGGAGATTAAAGCACGGACAAGCCTACCTTGCATGACGATCTTTCGGGCTTTCATCTTTTTCGATGATCAGCAGGCGCACTGTCTTGAGTGATGTCGCAGCGATCGATGAGACGTCAGTTCGGTGTGATAACCGCTAGCTACTGCTGAATCACCACGCCTTTATCCAAGCGCGGAATTTCGACACCTGCATCATCCAGCGCCTGTTTAATTTCGCGCAGAAGCCGCCAGCGTGTCGGCCAATAAACCTCTTTCTGAACCCAGGGGCGTACGACAATGACCATGGAATAAGGCGTCAGTTCGTTAAACTCAATCGACGGAGCGGGATCTTCCAGGATTTCTTCAATGCTTTCCAAAACGCCATGGATCAGATAGCGAACATCGCCAATATTTTCGTTCAGGCCAACGTTAAATTCTAGATCAATTCGACGTTCGTGCTGCAAGGTGATGTTCTTGATGACATCACCCCAAATTTTGTTATTCGGAACAATAAGTGTCTGATTATCGAAAGTCAGAATTGTCGTGGACACCATGCTCATCTTGCTGACCTTGCCAAAAACACCGCCAGCTTCAATAACATCTCCCACATCAAAAGGACGGTATCCAAGAATCATGATTCCCGCGACAAAATTCGCCAACGAATCCTGCAAGGCGAAACCCACAATAAATCCAGCAATACCCAGACCGGTAAGGAGTGCCGTTATCTCAACGCCCATATGACTGAGCGCCACCAACACACCCAGAAACATGATCCCTTTAGAAGATAAGCCCAGTAACATGTCCTGCATCAGCTTCGAGACCTGAACGGTCTGACTTTCGAAGCTGCGACGCATCATGAAATTCGTTGCCCTCGCGATCAGTCGAAACGCTGTGATTATGAGTACAAACACCACCAGTTTCGTCAGGAACACTCCCGCGTTTCTGCTCAACCAATCCGACACGATGTTCAGCTGTTTCTGAACAATCCCCAGAACAATCTCAGGGTCAAAGAGATCGGTGGTAACTTCACCCGTTTCAAGCAAGAGTTGCCGGTATTCTTTCGCCTCAAGGCCCAGAGCATTCATCTTATGCACCAACAAGGCGAGGGAAGAGAGTATCGAGCTCCGCCGAATGTTTAACGCCTGAAGCTGTGCTTTTAGGTCAGACGATAGCGGCTCACTGCCACTGCCCACTTTTATCGCTTTGAGAGAACTATCAACCAGCTGCAACTGTCCCGCTAAACTGGATGCAAACCGATTCAGACGATTAACGAGGTTCTCGCGGTGATTGCCTGTGCTGACACCAAGCTCTTCCAACTCTTGAATAGAGCGGAGCTTGGCTTCGATCATTTCCTGAAACCAGGTCATCGTGGAGGCGTTGTTTTGCTCAAACTCAACGAGCTCGATGCCCGTCAGCTTGATGACACGAGAGCGACGTTCAACCATCTCATCCTCTTCCCGGTCAAGAAACTGGTCCAGAGCGTTGCTGGTGCGGACAAGGTAGCTGACCACCATATCTCGGAGCTCGGCAGTGTCGAGGTCTAGTGAGCTTTGCTTTTCGAGGTTTCGCGCCAGAGCGAACAGTTCATCGAGTATTTCGAGCGTTGTCTTCTGTCGCTCCAGAATCAGGACTTCCAGACGATCACCAGCGGCGTGATCGATCGAATCATTAAGGACTTGCAGATCCTCGCCGATCTTCTGGATACGGTCATTGATTTCGATGGCTTCGGTGCGAAGCTGTTCCGCTCTTGTTGGAGCAGCCTGCTCTACCGGTTTTTGCGCCACCTGTTCGCCATCAGAGGGCGAGTCTTCCGCGTAGGCTACTGAAAACAGAAGGCTAAGAGCGATCATCACGATGAGTTTGGTGTTCGGCATGACGAAATTGTTCCTGACTGGCGCTATGTCTATATTGTCCAAACGATGCGTTCAAGCCTACACTAGCGGTTTGCAACCCAAAAGGGAGAACGCCATGCGCTATATCGCCATTGTGCTCGCTGTTTGTTTGCTCGCATCATGCAGCTCTACACCCACGGTCCAGCAAGGACCGAAAGCCGAAGTCACTTACGATGGTCTTCACCGCGTGAACGATACCGTCTCCGACAAGGCTTGGATCAAGCCTGATATCGATTTGAGCCAGTACAGCATGATTCTACTGGAATCTGCTGGTATTCAATACAACCACCCGGCTGCCAAGAGCCGCTACGATCGAAACGCGGATTCTTTCCCGCTCAGCGAACAGCAGAAGGCAAGTCTACAATCCGCCGTCCGCGAAGTTTTTGAGAAAGAGCTGCAGAACATTCAGCACTACGAATTTACCACCGAGCCAGGTCCAGGCGTGCTAGATGTGATTGTTGGACTGATGAACGTGTCGTCAAAAGTCCCCGAACCGCTGGTCTCGGCAAGGAGCAGTACCTATCTCGCAGATCTCGGCTCGGCAACACTCATTGTTGAACTCAGAGACTCTCGCACCGAGGAGGCTCTGGCACGTGTTATCGATAGCAAGCGCATCGAACCCGTTGTTGTGCGAGAAAGCAATCCGGTGACCAACAAGATGGAGGTGCAACGGTACGCCAGGATGTGGGCATCAAGGCTTGTGCGTTCGCTTGATGAGTTGCACGAGCTGGGCTGCTACGTTTGTGCCATTCCCGGAGACATTGAGGAATAAGAGCCAGCCAAACATGGATCTGGGACTTAACAAGATGAAAGCCATCATTACCGGTGGCAGCAGAGGCATTGGTTTACATACCGGTGCCCTGTTGGCTTCTGAGGGCTGCGACATTGCATTCTGCGGACGCACGCCATCAGACATCAAAAATGCGACAGACCAGATCAATGCTGCCGGTGGCGGTACCGCCATCGGCTTTCAGGCTGATCTCGAAAGCGAAGACGCGACCCGCGAATTCGCTCGCTCCGCGCTGGCAGAACTCAATGGCGTCGACATTCTGATTCACAACGCCAGCGGTTTCGATATGACCGGTGATGAAGAAGGCTGGATGCGCACCTTCCAGGTCGACATGATGGCCGGCGTTCGCCTGGTAGAGGAGTGCCTGGGTGCACTCAAAGCCAGCGAAGCTGCGAGCATCACCTTCATCGGGTCCATGGCCAGCAAGTTTCATTTCGGTCGCCCACCAAGTTCTTATGGTGCCGCCAAGGGCGCCATGCGGGTTTATGCCAATGACCTTGCCCAGCATTATGGCAAAGATGGTATCCGCGCGAATGTAATTTCCCCGGGCGCTGTCTGGTTCGAGGGAGGCGCCTGGGACAAGAGGAAAAAAGAGAGCCCCCCATTCTACGCGGCTGTTGAAAAAACCATTCCCTTGGGTCGCCTGGGTACGGCGGATGAATTGGCGCGTGCAATCACTTTTGTTGCCAGCCCCGCGGGGCTCTGGATTAACGCCGAACACATTGCTGTTGACGGCGGTCAGGTTGCAGCGGTCGATTAAGCCCACTGAGTGAACAGTTAGTCGGATTTTTGAAACAAACCCTGAAAGCACGGGTCTAGAATTAGGATATCAAATTGCCAAGGAACGTCGTTTTGCAGCGCCAGCTACTTATCTTTCTCTCTATCGCTTTTCTTACCGCCTGCGGCGGCGGAGGTGGCGGCAGCAGCCCTCCACCACAACCGGTCTCAAGCACGCCGCCTCCAGAGCCGGCGCCGGAACCAGAACCAGAGCCAGAGCCAGAGCCAGAGCCACCGTCCAGTGGCTTCGCGACCGGCACATTCGATCCTTCCCAGGATTTTGCCCAGATGTGTCAAGACCCCAGATCCGGTGTTGATACGCGGGGACAACCATTCCCGGATGTCCAGGGCACCACGGAAGATGAGAACAACTGGCTGCGTTCCTGGAGCAATGAACTCTATCTCTGGTATGACGAAATCACCGACGTCGATCCAGCAAGCCTGGCAACACCCGAATACTTCGATCAGATGCAGACATTCGATGTCACACCGTCAGGCGCACCAAAAGACAAATTCCACTTTACGATTCCGACGGACGAGTGGGAGGCACAATCTTCCGGAGGTATCAGCGGCGGTTATGGCGCCACCTTTGCCATTCTTCAAGGTACGCCACCCAGACAGGTCGTCGTGGCTTACACGGAACCCAACACCCCGGCGACGGCACCCGAGGTTGCCTTGCTCCGCGGCACGGAAATCCTCGAGATCGATGGTGTGGACGTTGTCGCCGGGAACGATGTGGCAACGCTGAATGGCGGGCTCTTCCCTGGTGACAATGAAACACACACGTTTGTGGTACGTGATGTTGATGCAACGCAAACACGAACTGTCACCATAACCTCTGGCCAGATCACATCGACGCCGGTACAGAACGTGTCAACGCTCGAAACAGACACGGGGCTCGTAGGCTACTTGACCTTCAACGATCACATTCGAACGGCAGAAGGTCAACTGATCGATGCCATCACCCAACTGCAGGCGGCCAACGTCACCGACCTCGTGTTGGACCTGCGGTATAACGGTGGCGGATTTCTCGCGATCGCCAATGAGTTGGGTTACATGATTGCTGGCGATAACGCTGCTGGTCAGGTGTTCGAGGCACTGGAATTCAATGACAAGAACCCAAACTTTGATCCTGTCACGGGCCGACCACTGACACCTGAAGAGTTCTACACCACTGCACAGGGTCTGGATTCAACCGTCACGCCAGGCCAATCCTTGCCGACACTTGGTCTCAACCGCGTGTTTATTCTAAGTGGTCCAGGAACCTGCAGCGCCAGTGAATCTATCATCAACAGCATGCGCGGTATTGATGTCGAGGTTGTCATGATTGGCGATACCACTTGCGGCAAACCTTACGGTTTCTATCCGTTTGACAACTGCGGCACAACCTACTTTTCAATTCAGTTCCGAGGCGTCAACCAAAAAGGCTTCGGAGACTATAGCGATGGCTTCTCACCGGAGAACACCCCAACCGTCGCGGGCACGCCAGTCACGGGTTGTCTGGTGTCCGACGACTTCACTAAGCAGTTGGGTGATCCGGAAGAAGGACGACTACAGGCCGCTCTGCAGTATCGTGCGGATGGCACCTGTCCGACAGTCGTCAGCGGCTCGCAGAATGCAGCACGAGGCAAGCAAAGAGCGGGGCTTGCTCTGAGTAAAGCGAAAAACGAGTGGTTGAACAATCGGATCATGGGTTGGTAGTTACTACGATCTTGCCACACTCATCTTTAACCGTTGGAGAAAGACTTTTGATTGGCTTCAACGCTTTTCGACGCGCGCGACATAACCATGTGAGCACGACCTAAACCGGGGGCCTTCCCGGAAAGGAACTTCGCAACAGGGACCGTGCACTTAGGTGGCAGCTTTGCTCTATGACACGGTCGCCTGTCCGATCCGCTTAAACAAGATTGATGTCGCCCCACTCATGAAGAACAGATCCATGGTTCACTTCGATACCTCGCGGCATGCTCAATGGTAATGGTGAGGTTTCGCACAAAACACACCCATGCTGCAGCGCACCACAAAGACTAGTTGTTATCCAGATCCTGTTGTACGCTAGGAGCGTCGCCGAACAGGAGACAGCCAGGCAATAGGTTTGAATCTTCTTTCGCTGCGGCACTTTTTCTACAACGTCAAGAGGGGGAACAAAATGACTAATCGTAGAGGGATCGAGCGACTCTCGCTGGCCCTAACTTTCATGCTGTCGACACTACTACTAAGTAGTACCACGATGGCCGAAGAAACCATTGAAGAAGTTGTGGTAACCGGCTCTTTCATTAAGGGCACACCTGAGGATGCCGCCTTGCCGGTGGACGTGCTGAGTCGAGAGGATCTGAAGGATGTCGGTGATCCTTCCCTGATCGAAATGGTACGAAACCTGGGCGTGACTTCCGGGAACCTTGGAGAAACCAACCAATTCGATACTCGAGGTGGTCAGGCCAACGAGGGCGTTACCGCGATCAACCTGAGAGGCCTAGGCCCTGCCCGAACACTCGTACTGATCAACAGCAAGCGTCACGTTGCGACGGAAACCATTGGTGTCGACATATCGGCGGTGCCGAGCATTGCTATTAGTCGTGTCGAGGTCTTAAAAGATGGCGCCGCCGCACTTTATGGATCGGATGCCATTGGCGGTGTTGTTAACTTCATCACCAGAGGAGACTTCGAAGGATTCGAAGCACGCGCTTCTTATCAGGACATCGAAGATTCAGATGGCGACTCCACTTTTGCCTTCATTTACGGGGGTGGATCTGACGACGTTAGATTTACCCTGTCGGCCGAGTACGAAGAAAGATCAGAGCTGCAAATTAGAGATCGAGACTGGGCACTGCGGCCATTTGCCGAGAACCCCGGCCCTGGCGGTTGGAGCAGCATCGGTAACCCTGGTACGTTTTTACCCGCAGTAAGCAACGGCGCGGCGCTTCTAGGCGGCTTTACACCGGACCCGAACTGTACGGCGCTTGGCGGCGATCCTACTGGCGGCTTCTGCCGATTCCAGTACACCTTCTTCGACAACCTGATCGAAGATCAGGAGACGATGAAGGTATTTGGTGAACTTAATGTCGACATCAACGATCGAATGACTTTTCATGCCGAAGCCCTTTGGCATGACATGGACATCTCCGACTGGGATACATCACCGTCCTACCCACCTCAGGCGCTGCTTGGACCCGATCGCTATGTTCCTGCAACGCATCCTGGTCTGATTGACCTGAAGGCGCAAAATCCAGGGCTGTTTAACACCGTTGCAGGCATTCCACCGGAAGCACAAGGCGCCATTAGCTGGTCACGAATGCTAGGTGTTGCCGGCAGAAACGGGGAACCTGAATCTGCTTACCGTAAAACAGAAACGCAACGTCTTTCATTCGGCCTGACGGGTGAATTCGAAAATGGCATTTCTTTCGATACCAGCATCTCATGGTCCAATCGAGAGCGCGACATTGCGGGCAGTGACATGTTCATCGAGCGAATGGCATTCGCTTTTGACGGTCTAGGCGGCGCAGGTTGTGATCCCGCTACTGGCACACCGGGCGTTGGACCTTGTGAATACTACAACCCTTTCTCGAACGCCATTGCCGTATCTGCCGTTACCGGCCTGAATAACCCACAGTACAACCCGGCGGTGGCTAACTCAGATGAGTTGATCAACTGGTTAACCGCTGACACGGGCTCCGTTTCCGAAAACGAAACGCTGGTGTTTGAAGCGATCTTCTCAGGCGACACGGACTGGCAGCTTAGCGGCGGCAACGTCAGCTGGGCGGCAGGTTTGCAGTACCGGGATGATCAATTCGATTTCACCGTCGAAGATGTCGCAAACCGAGCGATCAACCCATGCCCTTTCAACAACCCTGCATCAATCACGCTTGGTCACACGACGACGCTGGACTGCGGCGAAGGTGGTGCTGGACAGTTGGCGTTTCTTGCGGCAACTGACGAAGAGAGCACAGATCGCGACGTTTACGGCGTTTTCGGCGAATTGGCCCTACCGCTTAGCGAAACTTTTGATCTACAGCTCGCGATTCGATACGAGGACTATGGATCTAGCGACGGTGGTGACACGATCGACCCTAAGGTTGCCTTTAACTGGCGCGCCACGGATAACCTGAATTTTCGAGGTTCTGCCTCAACAACCTTCCGGGGTCCTCCCAGCAGCTTCCTGTCGGGCACCAGTACAGCGTTACTTTTCGTCGGGCCGGCACTGGCCTTTAAAGCCGCCGACACGGTCGGCAACCCCGACCTAGAGCCTGAATCTGCGTTGGCACTGAATTTTGGTGTCGTTTATCAAAATGATTCGTTCTACGGATCTCTGGACTACTGGTCATTTGATTTTGAAGACCCTCTGCAGCTGGAAGGCGCAAACGCGATTGTTGGTGCCTACGGCGCGAACGATTGCGCTGACGGCGGAAGCGGCGTTGGTTCAGCAACCTGCGATATCCTGAGGGGGCGACTGACGCCAACAGGTACCTCTGTCGGCGGTGTGCAACGAATCCGTCGTTACGTTATCAATGGCTCAGACATTACAACCTCCGGCATCGACTTTGTTGCCAACTATATCTGGTCTGACGTCGGTGGCGGGGATTTGACCGTTGGCATCGAAGGTAGTTACGCGCTGGAATACGAATCTGATGATTTCCTTTCACTCGAAGGCTTAACACTGGCCGCGGGTGGGGACTTCGTTGGTCGTCTCAATGAAGGCACACCTTTCCAGCCGAAGCCTGAACTGAAAGCCAACTTCCTCGTCAAGTGGGGTAATGAAGATCATCGTCTGACATACGCCGCTCGCTTTGTCGACGGTATGGAAGACCTCAACAGTCCCGTGCCTGCACTGGACGATATCGATGATCACACGACACATGACATTACCTACATCAACACGATGCTAGACAATTTCACGTTTTCTGCATCTATCTTCAATTTCACGGATGAGGATCCACCTCAGGTTGCAAACGATCTGAACTACGATCCATACAACCACAATCCATTCGGAAGAATGATCAAGGTTGGCGTAACCTACAGCATGTAAGTTTCGCTGTTTGTTAAAAGAGCCGCATCTCGAAAGAGGTGCGGCTTTTTTGTTTTAACGTTCAGTATTTTGACCGGTTGGACTGATCGTTTCCTGCAACACTCGTCTTGCTGCACGATTTTCTCGCTCAATCTCTGCTTGGGTTCGACATCGCACCTTCTTGATATGAGAACCAAGTTGTTTCTCTTCGACACAAAACTTGGTGAGGTCGTCAGGTTCCGCAACGCGATCGGAAACGCAGCCAGTGATCAGCATGAGTACTGACAATATCCAGCTATTTACTCCGCTGCTAATTCTGCGCTCTGATTCCATATCTACATTGTGATAATGTCGCTGAAACGCTGCAAGTCGACAAAGCAGCTTTTCGCAATGCTGAATAAACTCTCAAAACAATCACTGCTCTGGCTGGTCATCGTTGTAGCCACCTTCATCGGATCTGCCATCGATCCCAAAGACGGCTTTACCTGGTTTCTTGAAACGCTACCTGCGGTTATCGCTTTGATTCTTCTGGCAATCACCTGGGAAAAATTCCGGCTCACACAGCTCGCCTGCGTCCTGATTCTTGTTCACTGTGTCACCCTGATGATCGGCGGGCACTATACCTATGCAGAGGTGCCTTTCTTGGAGGGTCTGTTCGGTATGGAGCGAAACAACCACGACACGGTAGGCCAACCGGCGCAGGGATTCGGTGGATTCTATGAACTGTTCGAATGGTGGGTGGCAAAACGCACTGGCCAAGGTGGGGAAGCGTTTCTCGACACTCAAGGTGACGAATGGGACACCCAGTCAGACTTGATGTCTGCTTTGATTGGCGCCATGAGTGCACTGCTGGTGTTTTCCAGGCGACAAGATCAGGAGATCACAGGTGAAGAACACGCCTGAAGGTTTTACATTCCAGGAAGCCAAGAACGGTCTTGTGACGATCTGGCATCAGGGTCGCCAGGCGGCACAACTCAGAGGTAACCTGACGAAAAAGTTTCTTATGTTCAGCGAGCGCGCGTCAGAAAACGAACGGCAACACCGCATGGCCCGACTCACTGGTAACGACAAACACGATAACGAACCCTAACCATGAAGCCAAAGATACTCATGAAGCGCCTTGTTATGGGCGCCCTGATCAGCGACCAGCGTCGTGCTCTCAAACACCTGGGAGGACGTCTCAAAAGACGCGGCGCACCCTTGGTCCACTACTTTCACCAGGTAGATGATCCCTATAGCCACCTCGCTGCACAAAAACTGTTCGACCTCTTTCAGCGATACACCGTGAAGTTCGAGTACCACCTGGCCGGTCCGCCAACAAGCGAAGAACAGGGCGACAGCAATCGCTTCACGACCTGGGCGCTTAACGATGCCCGAAGCATCGCACCCTTTTACGACACCAATCTGCCCACTCAGATTGATCAACCCAGCACCGATCAGGTCGCTGCAGCAGAGCGCTATCTCGCGGGCTATCTTGCGACCAGTGAATTTCCAGAGCGAGCGGTTGAAGTGGGTCAAAAGCTCTGGTCCGGAAATGTGGATGTCGATGGCCCATCAACGAATGCGATGCGGGAAGGCACCCAGTTAAGGCACAAACTTGGCCACTGGCTGGGCGCAACTTTCTTCTTCGAGGGCGAATGGTACTGGGGTGTCGACCGTCTGGTGCACCTTGAGAACCGAATGAAAGATATGGGGCTCTCCCGGGATACTTCTGGTATCTGCGTTCCCAGACCCGAACCGGAAACAGTAGACGGTGCGGCGGGCGACATTCGATTGGAGTACTTCCCATCACTGCGCAGCCCGTACACGGCGATCAGCTATGACCGCACCATGGCGATGGTGCGCAGAACTGGCGTACAGCTCGACCTGAGACCCGTTATGCCAATGATGATGCGCGGTATTCCTGCGCCACAATCGAAACAGATATACATCATGACGGATACCAAACGGGAAGCTGACTATTACGGGCAGGCATTCGGACCCATCATCGATCCGTTCGGCGAACCGGTAAAACGGGCCTTTTCACTCTTGCCCTATATGATCGAACAGAACAAGGCTGAAGATTACTGCGGCGAATATCTGCGATCGGCCTGGACCAAAGGTGTGGACATTACCGAGGAGCCAGGCCTGCGGCAGGTCGTTGAGGCCGTCGGCTGCAACTGGAGTGCGGCAAAAGCCAGCATGGACAATCCAGATTGGACCCAGCTTCTTGAAGACAATGTGGCTGACATGTTGTCACTGGGTTTGTGGGGTGTCCCCAGTTTTCGTGTTACCGGCGGGGATCAACCTGCCTTCAGCTGCTGGGGCCAGGATCGACTCTGGCTCGTTGAGACCGACATTGCACGACGCACCAAATAATGGAAAGCATTAATTAATCCCTGTAACATCTTTTGCGTTACCGGAGATCTCGCATGAAAAAGTTCCTACTCTACCTCGTCGCCGCACTGATTATTCTTAGTGCACTTCTGCGTTACTCACTCGAGTTTGAAGGCATGCAGGATACTGCACAGGACCAGATGGTCCGTGCTTTGATGCGGCAGAATACCGGCGGCATACCTAACCCCGACGGTTTAAGGGTGTTTATGTGCGGTACCGCATCTCCACTAGGTCTAGGACGTGCTCAGGCCTGTGTTGCGATTCTCACGCCATCACACTTTTATCTGATTGACGTTGGCGCCGGTGCCGCCGAAGAGATACAAAGAGCTAATCTGCCGGTGCAACGATTGCAGGGTGTACTGCTGACCCACTTTCACTCGGACCATATCGCGGAGCTCTATGAAGTCAACCTCGCCAGTTGGGTGAGAGGCAGACCAGAACCATTAAAGATATTCGGCCCTAAAGGTGTAAGAGCCGTGGTTAAAGGCATCAACGACACGTACGCGCTGGATCGTGGCTATCGCATGACGCACCATGGAGAAGAACTACTACCGGAACATCTTGGTATCTTGCGCCACGAAACCATCGATGAAGCGACCGTTCTGGAAGATGGTGATCTGTCGATCAAGGCTTACATCGCAGAACATCACCCAGCGTCACCTGCACTCGGTTACCGCGTGGAATATCGAGGCAGGAGCGTGGTGATCTCAGGTGACAGTAACGTCACACCCGT
Source organism: Pseudomonadales bacterium (assembly GCA_017642855.1). Lineage (GTDB taxonomy): Bacteria > Pseudomonadota > Gammaproteobacteria > Pseudomonadales > Azotimanducaceae > UBA9659. Next base: position 491,170 of record JAEPOO010000002.1, on the reverse strand, counting down.
CACTGCGATTGCGAGCCAAGGTGCAGACCTCTTATTACACGATGCTTTATCGCTGCCTTTGGTCACCGGCATGGCTGAAGCCGCAGAACAGGCAGAGCTCACTCGTCTATCGAAGATCTTGTACGATGTCACGGATTACCATGCTTCCGTTCAGTCTCTGATTGAACTGAATGACAAGGTCGACATCGGTATGGTCGGCTACTATCACCTGGTGCCTGTGCCAGCCACTATCGTTCAAAGGAAGTTTTTCGAAAGGAATCTACCGGACAACTACGTCGTGACTGACGATGGCGACTGGTTTGAACTGCCCTCAAACAGTGACGAGATAAAACACATTCGCCCCTGACTCTGGATAAGCCACCATTCAATGACGGTTCTCGCGGATTCGAGCACTGCGATGTCCGCGATGTCACCCAGCTTTTCGCTCACCAACGTCAAACTTTGCCTCGCTATGATGTTCGAGGACACCAAAGCACCGAAGTGCAAAGTCTCAGCGCAGCGCTCTCTCGACGAAAAGTGTGGGCCCGACATCAGTTGTCGAGCTGAACGGTGGCTTTGCCCTCGAGCAGCCTCTCACCCGCTCGCTCAAGCCAGATATCACACTCCACAACATGATTATCCAGGACAGCAGTTACGACCCCCTTTGCAGTGACCGCATCTTCGCTGAGCACAATTTTGGGAAAAGTCATAAAAACCCGGCGCACGCTTTCTGGACCGGCCCACGCATGCAGCATGTTGATCATATAACTCAGCCCAAGGGGCCCCTGATTGATGGTTCGTTTTCCGATGCCGAGCGGCAACGAATTACACAACTCGTGATCCCAGTGCACGGGATTGGGGTCTCGAAGAATCGCCGCCATCGTACGCATGCGTTCCCGGGAGACGGACGGCATTTCCCATGACGGAATTTCAAACCCTGGCTCTACGCTCATCTCACACCTCGATTGTAGTGCCAGACAATCGTGGTTCGCGCGACGGCCTGACCCTGATGCGCCAGATCAAACTGGAATGCGATGCGATCAAAAATCCGACCATCCTCATGCTCACGGCGCTCAGCACTCACGACCGAGCCGGAAATCTGGTAGTTCAGCTCTTCCCTGAGAGACTGATAGATCTGCCAATCATAGCTTTCGATTCCAATAGAAAACTCTGAGGTTGCCTGGCCAAGCTCAAACATTTCACCGATCGACGTTCCTGCACCAAGAATAGGCACATGAAACAAGGAAACGGGATGCGCGAGGCCATCGGGCAATGCCTCGGCACCTGTGCATTCGGTCAGAAGGAAATTTTCCCAGTGAGCAATGGCATAATCTCCGCCAGGAAACTCGTGTCCGATGATGTTCTTTATTGCAGATTCATCTGGCAGGTTCATACTTGCAGTGTAACCGCGTTACACTACATCAACCACTCTCTCAGGAGACTGAAATGGCTGACAAACCACCTAGCATGCAGGACTTTTCCGAACTGGTGACCACGTGGGAACGACAATTCAACGAATTCTCGAACCAGGTCATGGGCACCGATGAATTCTCGCGTTCCATCAACCAGTGGCAAAAAGCGCAGTTGGAGTTTCAGAAGAACTTTTCTGAAGCCATGGCCAAACAGTTAGCTAATTTCAATATGCCCAGTCGAGATGATGTGATAACCGTAAGCGAACAACTTCGGGAAATGGACGCGCGTCTGACACGCATTGAAAAAATGCTCAGTAAAGCGAGCGCAAGTCCTCAGGGTGGTGCCAAGAAAGTCGGCCCCAAACGGACCAGGAAACCGCCAACAAAGGAAAGTGGTGGAGGCGCTGCATGAGCGACCAGACACAGCTCACCAGCCAGATGCGGGACATGGTCGACAAGACCATACAGCGAAGCATCAAAGGTATTGATTACGTCAGATCCGGCTCCGCCGCTGTCGGCCTTACCCCCAAAGATGTCATTCTCGAACAGGGCACCATGCGTCTCTATCACTATGAACCCATGGTAGAAGAGGTTTACCGGATTCCGCTGCTGATTGTGATGGCGACGACCAACAAAGGTTACCTGTTCGACATCCTGCCGGGACAAAGCATGGTCGAGTACCTCCTAAAAGAAGGCTTCGATGTGTTCATGCTCGACTGGGCACCACCCGTCATGCAGGAAAGAGGCCTGGGTCTTGAAGACTATACACAGGGTTTTCTCCCCATGTGCATCGAGGCCGTACAGGAAACGAGCGGTGAGGCCGACGTTAATATCATTGGCTATTGTCAGGGTGGCGTACTCTCACTGATTTACGCATCTACCCATCCTGCCGGACCGCTCAAGAATCTCGTTTGTCTGACGACACCAATCGACATGCACCAGATGGGTCTGTTTCGACTTTGGTCGAACGAGGAGTACATGGACCTGGACAACATGGTCGACACCCTGGGCATTATCCCCGCCGAGTTCATCAGCAATTCATTCGAGATGTTGAGACCCGCTCAGCGAAGTGCCGGGCAAATGCGATTATGGGACCAATTGTGGAACGATGATTTCGTAACAAATTATCGTGCGTTTCAGCGCTGGGGAGATGAGACTTTGCCTTTACCCGGCGAGTATCACCGAGACTGCACAAGGGAATTAATGTGGGAAAACAAGTTTTTCAAAGGTGAGCTGAAGCAGCGTGGCAACGTTGCCAATTTGAAGAACGTCACGATTCCACTGATGGCGGTCATGGCAGAACACGATCACATCGCACCCTACGAAGCGACGAAGCCACTACTGGATCTCGTTGGTTCGGAAGATAGGCAGGAACTGGTGCTCAAAGGTGGTCACGTCAGCCTGATCGCGGGACCCAATGCCATGAGAAGAATGTGGCCACCTGTTAATGCATGGCTGGCGGAGCGTTCAGTTTGAAGAAGTTGCAAGACAGATATCCAAAGACCATCGACTGCCAGGGTGAAGAAGTTACGCTGGAAATCGCCAGTTCGCTGGAAACAGAGCCGCTCCAGAAATTTACGACAGCCCTGCCCGAAAAAGATCTGCTCTTCCTGAGTCGAGATATCCGTGAACCGAAAGTGCTAGAGGCCTGGTCTCGCAGCGTCGAGGCAGGAGATATTATCACCATCGCTGCTTCTCGCGGCGATGAAATCATCGGCACCACCGCTGTGGTGAAAGACGAGCACTCCTGGTCACCCCACGTCGGTGAACTCAGAATCCTGGTGCACCCTGACGCCCGGGACATCGGACTTGGACGGGAACTCATCCAGGAAAGTTTCCTGATCGGTCTCAGCCTGGAACTGGAAAAGTTGACGGTCAGGATGCTGCTTGATCAGGGCGCTGCCATAAATGTGCTGGAAGAAATGGGCTTTCGCTCCGAAGCTTTATTCCGCGATCACGTCAAAGACCCTTCTGGTGAAAAACATGATCTGCTGATCATGAGTCATGACGTCGCTGGCGTCAGCGGTATGATGCAGGCCTACGGTCTCGACGAAGCTTTCTAACAAGATCCATTCAGGAAGATCGACGATCCCAAACAATTTTGCCAGCAGCAGCGGCTTCCTCTTCATGGGCTTCCTCTTTCCAGGATTCATTCACACCTGCTTCATCCCACGCCTGCATCGCCGGTAGCGCAAGGAGGCGTTCGCAGTAACTGAGGGCAATCGCCGGTAACGGCAGCTGATAGGACCGCACCCGAAATGCGACGGGGCAGAAGAACGCATCCGCCGCGCTGAATTTGTCACCTGCAAGGAAGGGTCCGCCAAAGGTTTCGATGCCAGATACGAAGATTTCACCGATTCGGTCCAGGTTTCTTTGAAGGCCAGCACTGATCTCATGCATATCTACCGTGATCGCGCAGTTCATCGGACAGAGGTTTCTGAGATGCGAAAAACTGCTGTGCATCTCCGCTGTCACACAGCGGGCGAAAGTACGGGCTTTAATATCTTCCGGCCAAACTTCTTGATGTGTCTCCGCCAGGTATTCAGCGATGGCCAGTGAATCCCAGACGGTCAGGTCACCATCCTGCAAACAGGGCACTGTGCCTGAGGGTGAAAACTTACGAAACTTCTCAAAATTGTCCGCTGACTCAAATCCTTCCATACACTCCTCAAATTCAATACCCAGCGTCTGCATAAGCACCCAGGGTCTGAGCGACCAGGAAGAGTAATTTTTGTTGGCTATGTAAAGCTGATACATTGACTACGCCCTCAATCAGAGATCTACAGGACGCAGACCATGTCAAATCCCATCGAAAATGCCAACAAGCTTGGCAATCAATTGTTCGAGATCCAGACGGAAACCCTGACCAAGCTCACCGAAGTTCAACAGAAAAATCTGGAAAGGTTCATGCAAAGCTCACGCGAATATTCAGAGCGCATGGCTCAAGTGACGGATCCCCAGGGATTCGCGGAACTTCAGCGTGAGGCCCTGGAAGCCTACTGGCAGAACTATCAGCACGACGTGCAAACCACGTCCAACCTGGTCCGCGAAGCTTGGGAACAGGTTGGTGAGGCGTATCGTTCAGCCTTCCTGCCTGGCGGTAAAGAGTAAGCTCGCTGATTGTGTCTTATCTTGTCATTTGACCTGATGGCTCCCCCCGGCAGGTGCGCTGGGATCATCACAGGGCGCTGCCGCTGAACAACTGTTGCCGATATAATCCTTCCCGAGAGCGTCGCAAGACGCTCTCGGCCCGTTTTCGTGCTTCTGCTTTTTTTCCACGAGTTTTTTGCTACATTCACCTGTCGAAATAAGCCCCATGAGCGGATAGAGCCATGACAGAAGCCCCAGAGGGATACCAGGTCGATGCTGTCGAAGCCTGGATTAAAGCGCACATACCCAGCCTGACGCCGCCTTTTCAGTGGACTCGCCTGGAAGGCGGTCACTCCAATCTGACTTATCGGCTGGAGGACCAGCATGGCAAAGAGGCCGTTATCCGACGACCGCCGCAGGGGCAGCTGTTGCCAAAAGCCCACGATATGAGCCGTGAATGGGCTCTCATTTCTGCACTGGGACCGACCCCTGTGCCCGTCCCGGAAGCCCTGGGTTTCTGCGAAAGCCCGGATGTCACCGGCGCCTGGTTTTATGTCATGGGCTGCATCAACGGGCGGCCTCTTTACAACAATGAGGAAACTCGGGCATGGGTACCGGAAGAGCGCCGCAAGGCACAGGCCAACTCGTTTGTGGATGTTCTCGCAGATCTGCATTCTCTCGACCCTGATGACATTGGCTTGGGGGATCTGGGTAAACGGGACAGCTACGTCGGGCGACAACTGAAAACCTGGTATCGATCTTGGACGTCATCCATCGAGGGTGCGGACTATGACGACCCGAGAGCGCATGAGTTGCAGGCGTTCTTCCTGAACAACCTGCCGGATCAGGGCCCCATTCGTGTGGTTCACGGTGATTATGGATTCCATAACTGTCTGACGGCACCGGATTCCACGATCGCCGCGGTCGTTGACTGGGAGATATCCACTTTAGGCGACCCGCTCGCCGATCTGGCTTATGCACTTAACTTCTTTCCTGATCCAGCAGACATGATTCCCATTGCGGACGATGCAGCCACGAATGTACCCGGTTATCCAACCCGGCAGGAGATGGCGACGAGATACGCGGAGCGAACCGGTCGTGATCTCTCAAACCTCGATTACTACACCGGATACAATCGCTGGAAGTCTGCTTGTATCGTCCATGGTGTGTATGCGCGATACATGGAAGGCAAGAAGAGTTCTGAGGGCGTTGACCTTGAGCACATGCGCAGCCGTATCGATGGCGCACTGACGCTGTCGGAGCAGGCCGTCAATCGTCTGACCAGCTGATCTGTCCAGGCGCACCATTGACACTTTACCCGCCTGAACGGGTAGGATGCGCCCCTCAAAACTGGATAAAGAAACTGGGAATAAAACTGGGAATAAAACTGGGCATGAAACCGGGAATCTCATTGCTTCTCTTGGCTTTGCTGATGCCAGCGCACGCTCTGGGAGAGGCTGACTATCTTGCACTCGAGCGCGAAGGCACCTTGCTTCGCCTGCAGGGTCACTTCGTAGATGCTGCAAAAATTGAGCACAGACTGTTATCAGAGTTCGATACGCCAGTTGGTCACCTCTTTGCGCTCAATACCATCATTACCCATCTCACTTGGGATGAGACGGACACCAGCTACGACGCAGCGCTCGTTCGTCATGCCAACGCAACCATAAACTGGTGTGAGCCACGACTGGACGAACATCCACGAGCAGCCCTGCCGAATTATTACTGCGGTCAGGCAAACTTTGCTCTCGCCTACTACCATGGACTCAAGGGCAACTATTACAAAGCCGGCCGTGCCGGCACCGCCAGTATCGAATATCTGGAGAAGGCGCTCGCAGGAGATCCGTCATTAGTAGACGCAAAGATGCACCTGGGGGTTTCCTACTATGTCGCAGACAATCTACCCCCCTTTATCAAGATGTTCAGCAGACTCCTGTGGTTTGTACCTTCAGGTAACTCCGAAAAAAGCCTGCCGTATCTACGAGACGTCATCGCAGAGGGAAATCAGTACAAAGATGTCGCCAAATACATCTATGCCACCTTGCTGCTAGAAGATCCCGCGCTGCGAACAGAAGCCCAGGCACAACTGCAAAACCTGGTGGGCCTGTATCCCGAAAACAAACGTTTTCAGCTTCGCCTGATATCCGTGCTTATGATGCAGGATGACTACGAAGGCACCTTAAACGCCGTCAGTGCCTACCTCGACAGCGACACACCACCCATCGAGCCGGATCTGAGTCTTGCCAAAATCTGGCTGGTTCGGGCGTACATGGGACTTAAGCAGGTGGACCTGGCCAATGCGACCTTCGCGGAAACCGATAAGGTCTTTGAGGTTTCTGCAGACGAGCTGCCGGGCTGGAGTGTCGCCTGGCACAAGCTGACCGATGGACAGCTGAACGATCTTGCACAAAATCGTGAACAAGCTCGTGCAATCTACGAAGAAATTCTCGAAATCGCGAAGTCTACCTATGTGAACGAAGTGATCATCGAAGCGGCCAGAGCCGGACTGCTGTCCCCTTACTCGCTCTGACATGCTCAGCATCATCATCCCAACGCTCAACGAAGCAGCCAGCATCGGGACGTTGCTCGATGCTCTGACACGACAATCATTCCGTGAGACTGAAGTGATCGTCGCCGACGGCGGCTCTTGCGATGACACACTTTCCATCGCCGAGTCTTTTGGCGCAAAAGTTATTCCCGGTGAAGCTGGCCGAGGCAAACAACTTAACGCTGGCGCAAACACCGCTTCAGGGGAATATCTGCTTTTTCTGCATGCAGACAGCGAATTCAGCACAGACGATCAACTAACAAATGCCATGGACGCCATCCTTGGTTACGATCAACACACTGCGGGACATTTCCCGATGGACTTTGTGTCTGAAGATGACGATGTTCTCGATACGCTGGATTACTTTGCCAAAAAGACCCGACTCAATCGCCGGGGGACGTTCAACGGAGATCAGGGCCTCCTGATTCGAAGAGAAGCATTTCAACTGCTGGGCGGTTTCTCTGAGAGGTATTCCTTTCTTGAAGACCAGGACTTTGGTGAGCGTTTCATCGACTATGGGGAATTCATCACACTGCCGGATCCCATACGCACTTCTGCCAGGCGCTTCGAACAGGAAGGCACCGACGCCCGGCTTCTGGTGAACACGATCATCATGGGCATGTTTCACCTGAAGCAGGACCGATTCTTCAATGAGGCGCCTGGTATCTATAAATCCGCTGCCGCAGATCGACTCAATCCGCTGCCTTTTTTCGAGCTCGCTCGTTCCTGTGTCATGGCGAATGGATTCATGACAGGTCTGGCACGTTGTTATCGAATTGGACGCTACGCCAATCAGAACCTCTGGCAGGTTTTCCTGTGGGCAGGATTACGCATGGGAGAACCCGAGCCATGGCTGAAGCGTTACGATCGCTATGCGCGACCCATCACGCTGAATCCTTTAGGTGACAGCCTGGCCACCCTGATCATCGTTGCCTGGTTCTTCACGACCATGGCATCGCTTTCAATCAGAAACCGCTAAGACGTACCTAGCGTCAGCAGGTTATCAAGGGGCTGGTACAGTTCTTCCATGTACGCCATATCCTCAGGGTGAATCTCAATTGAGGCGGACGCCATTAACTGAAGCAACTGCTCTACTCTGGAAACACCCACAATGGGTGCCGTCACACCAGGTTTGTTGCACAACCACGCCAACGCGATCTGCGCAGACGTTTTGCCGTACTTATCCGCGACCTCTGCAACCCGTTCAGCAATTTTGAAATCCATCTCGCCGCGATAGAGGCTCCCGGTTCGATTTTTGTCGACGCCTTTGGAACGATCCGTACTGCCCTCTTCAAGACTGCCCTTATAGGCACCTGTCAGGATACCTCTGGCCAGTGGTGACCAGGGAGTCAGCGCAACACCATGCTTTTCACAATAAGGATTCATCTCTCGTTCTTCTTCCCGATAGATGAGGTTGTAATGGTTCTGCATGGAAATGAATTCTGTCCAGCCATTCATACGAGCTGTCATCTGCAGTTCAGCGAACTGCCACGCAAACATACTGGACCCACCCAGGTAGAGAACCTTGCCCGCTTTCACCAGGTCATTAAGGGCCTCCATGGTTTCTTCGATCGGTGTCTCAACATGCATGGGAATTCCATGGGGATGCCTGTGAATCACCAGATGATCGATGTAATCCAGGCCAAGACGCTTCAAGCTGGCATCCACACCTTCCATGATGTGTTTACGCGACAGACCCATATTGTTAGGCGCACCGGAAAGCGGCATGGAAACCTTCGTTGCCAGAACATAATCTTCTCGCGGCAACATCTCGCGAAGGATCCTGCCAACCACTTCTTCACTCGCACCTAATCCATAGACGTCTGCGCAATCGAAGTAGAAGAGCCCATTGTCGATCGCCGCTTTGAAAATCTCTTTCGCACCTTCATACGGCAACGTCCAGTCTCCCTGGTGACCCCTGCCGGGTTCGCCAAAGTTCATGGTGCCAAGGGCGATTTCTGACACTCTGAGACCTGAACGTCCCAATTGCACTGGCTTTAACATGATATTTCTACGAACCCCAAATGCCCAAGAGCTGCGATAGTACCAGCCGATGGTGATGCTTGGCATCTGCCATTACAATGCAAACCACACCTTTTTCCGAGATTTTTTATGTCTTACGAAACGCTGAATTTCGATATCGCTGACGGCATCGCAACCATCACTCTGAATCGACCAGACGCAGCCAATGCGTTGAATTTGACCATGGCAAAGGAACTGAGTGATGTTGCCATTGTTTGCGACGAATCTAGTGATGTTCGCGTTGTCGTTATCCGCGGCAACGGCAAGATGTTTTGTGCCGGTGGCGATCTCAGCATTATGGGTGATGCAGGCCCAGGCGCTGCCGCCGTGGTTAAACAGATGGCCGGCGATCTGCATATGGGTATATCCAGGCTAACCCGCATGAGCGCCCCGGTCATTGCTGCCGTCAATGGCACCGCGGCCGGTGCTGGTTTCAGCCTCGCCGTCGCCGCTGACCTGGTCGTTTCTGTGGATACGGCGAGATACACCATGGCCTATACCGCGGCGGGACTTTCACCCGACGGTAGCTCAACTTTTTTTCTTCCCCGCCGCGTGGGTGATCGAAGAGCCAGGGAACTCATGCTGACCAACCGGATGTTGTCTGCCGCAGAAGCGCTGGAATGGGGCCTGATCAACCAGGTCGTCAGCGAAGCTGAACTCGACGAAACCGTTCAAAAGCTGGCCGATAGCCTTGCAGACGGGCCTACCCTGGCATTTGGCCAGGTTAAGTCCCTGCTGAACGCGTCATTCGACAATGGTCTCGAGACCCAGATGGAGCTGGAATCCAGGGGTATAGCTGACATGGCAAGGTCCAGGGACGGCCAGGAAGGTATTAACGCTTTCCTGAACAAAAGAAAGCCGGAGTTTACGGGGGAATAGTCATGTTCAAAGAGCGTGATAACGCCCTGACCCCGGAGTTTCATGAGCTGGCAACATCGACTCAGGCTCTCAAACACGACGACACGGCGCCCTGCACCTGTTGTTCCCCGGTTTTTTCTGCGCTGGTGCATGAGGCCAACTGGGATGATATGACCAGCCCTGAAGCATGGCGGGAAGCGGGCAGTCGGAGAGACATTTATACACCGGCTGCCATCGCGATCTTTGTCAACGCCAAGGTCATCACCATGGACGATGACTTCAGCGAAGCCAGTTGTGTCGCGATCCAGGGAGAGAAGATTCTTGCGGTCGGCGACCGTGAAGACATGGAGAAGCTGGAGGCGCCAGATGCGGAGATCATCGATTGCGAAGGCAAAACCCTACTCCCCGGATTTATCGAACCACACTTTCACTTTTTACCCTGCTCCACCATGGAAGCCTTCGAGAACGTAGGGCCGTTTAGATTCGAGACCGTGCATGGTGCACTAGATCGGCTTCAGGAACTGGCAGAGTCTGCGGGTCCTGACGAATGGATTATGGGGCGACAGTTTGATCCTTCTTTGCAGCAAGGCCCTGACCTCCTGACAAGACAGCTGCTTGATCAAGTCAGCACCAGCAACCCTGTGTTTGTCTATAACGCCTCCATGCACTTTGCCTACTGCAACAGCAGGGCCCTGGAAGTTGCCGGTATTACCAAAGACACACCCGACAACCCCAACTCACCCTTTTATCGCGACGATAATGGCGAGCCCAATGGCGTCCTCGCAGGTGGCATCGCTATTGGCGCGGTGGCCAAACACAACCCGGCTGGCAAAACCCTGGACCTCGTCGCTAATTCGCTGGCAGTAGTGAAACGAGCAAACAGCCTTGGCATCACGCTTTTTTGTGACCAGGCAACCGGCATGACTCGAGGTGTTAAGGAGATTGACGTCTACAACACGCTCGCACAGTCACCAGACATGACAACGCGCCTTCGCTACTCACTCAGCTACGGCATTCAGGAAAGATGGGACAACTACGACATCTCTTGTGGTGACGGCAATCACGTGGTCCGTTGCACCAGCTGGAAAATTGTCAGCGATGGGTCCAATCAGGGCTTTTCCGGATTACAGCGAGAACCGTATTTGTACCGGGAGGACAAAGGCATCCCCTATGTCGAAGCGGATATCCTGAAAGACATGGTGGTTGATCGAGCCAATCGTGGTTGGGCGCTGGCGATTCACGCCAACGGAGATCAGGCCATCGACAATGTGCTCGATGCGTATGAGAACGCCTTCGATCAGGGGCTTTTAACGAACACACCCTGTCGAATCGAACACTGCTCGATACTGCACGACGAGCACATCGAGCGGATCGCAAAGATGGGGCTGTCCCCCAGCTTTTTGATTGGACACGTTTACTACTGGGGTCAGGCTATGCGTGACAAGGTGTTTGGACACAGTAAAGCCTGTCTACTGGACCGAACCGCAGCCTGTGAGGAGAAAGGCATCCGCTGGACCCTGCATTCCGATGAACCGGTCACCGAAATGGGACCACTGCGCTGTGTTGAAAATGCGGTCACCCGAAAGATGTGGAAAGAACCCGAAACCATCCTGGCGGCAGAGGAATGCATCTCTGTCGAAGCCGCACTCAGGTCCATCACGCGGGACGCCGCCTGGCAGTGCCATTCGGATCACGAAGTAGGTACAATCGAGCCCGGAAAATTCGCCGACTTCGTTGTTCTTGAGACAGATCCTCGAGAGGTAGACCCCAATGACATCGGAAACATACAGGTGCTTGAAACCTGGATGGGTGGAAGGCGTGTTTACTCAAGCCAATCTCGTTAAAGGAGTTTACGTCGCAAAATGATTCGTGTGGTTTTTCTTAGTTTCTTGCTGATCACGGGATGCGCCAGCACAGAGCCGGTAAAAGATGCATCTGAGGTTGACGGGACTTACTTTGACAGTCTGTTTGATTCTGAATTTTTTGCCGCGAATGCTGATCCTTTTCAGGAGATGCATCGCATCATCGAAACCAAAGCGGTTGAGATTGAGCAAGCCAAAAGATATCTGGGTCAGTTCAACAGCTGGTACTGGGACAGATACGGTGAGTTTCCCGCAGAAAACATCCACTACAAAGATGAAGACGCAACATTGACCATTACCATCTACATGGACAGCAGCGAAAACCCAAAGGTAAATCTGAAGCTTGAGGACGACGTTCTCACGATGACCGGCGTACTCATTCGGAAGAACACCTGGTCGGAAACCTCAAGGAAACTAGGCCAGAAGTTTCCAATGCCACCGGGCCTTGACCGAACTTCTATATTTTCCTGGAAGAATGGCGAGGCTTTCAATATTCGAATCGAGAAAACCTGAAACCAACCAGGCGAACCATGACAGAGACGAACATCCTTGAGTCCGTAAAACGAACCCATTACGGCGAGATCGAAAACGTCAACAGCAGCCTGATCGACTGGAAACCCGTCGACGGGCAGCCAGGTAACTACCTAAAAGTTCTGGTCATCGACGACAAACGACATCGAGTAGACTTCCTGTTCAAACAGGATCCACACGCCGAATTCGCCAAGCATACACATCTGTGTACCGCGGTTGCGTTTACCCTGGAAGGCCTATGGGGTTACCGGGAAGGTGATGAAATGCATTTTCCCGGCACCTACTCTTACGAGCCACCGGGCTCGATCCACACGCCTTACGCATCCGAGCAGGGCATGGTTGTGTATGCGAGCTTCCAGGGTACAAACGCGGACATGCTGGACATTCTGGATGATGACGATCAGGTGATTGACACCCTAACGATCAATTTCTTCCGAGACTACGCGGTCGACTAGACGACCCGGCTGAGGCGCAACAACGGTTTTCATCTTTCGGAATCCGTCCAGTAACACATCGGAAACTTTCTTCGATGAGATAACAACATCCTCTCCAAACATGTCGTAACCTTCACCACCGGTTGCAGTGAAAGACAGCGTAACCACCTCGTAGGTTCTTGAGGGATCAAAAGGTCCGCCCGCAATATCAACTGAGACAATGCGCTCGCCAACGGGCCTGATCCGATCGAACACGATGTTTGCGCCGGACACCTGGGCGAGTCCGTAATCGAGAGAAACCACTTTTTCCAGCAGCATGTGCAATTTTTCTCCCTTCATTGGCACCGTTGCTACTTTGTCCGTGAACGGGAAAACATTGAGCACCTCTTCTTTGGTCAGAGGACCCATCTCAAGATCGGCACGAATTGCGCCGGCAGGGAACACAGCAAGATCAGCTCCAGTGTAGTCTCGCAAAATGTCCGCCAACAGGTTTCCCAGGGGTGATTCCCGGTAATAACGGCGAGCTACCCTCTCTGACATGACGGCAATTTCTTCTTTAAGTTCCGGGTTTGCGTTCCTGGCTGCTTCTATCAAGTCTGTAATGTCATTGGCGGCTGCCACCCTGTCTGCATCCACCGGAATCAGTTTACCTTCGACCAGACGGATGGATTCACCCACTTCAAATTTTGCGTAACCCAGGTGCATACCCTGTCCAAAGGTCATCCCTATATAGGTACCCGTCGCAGGATGGCGTACCGGTTCATGCAAGCCATGATCAGAGTGTCCGCCAATGATCATATCCACGCCGCGAAGTGTTCCGGCCAGTTCATAGTCTTCATCGAAGCCTCGCTGCACTTCAGGATCAGCTTCTTTGTCTGTCTGCATCGGCGCCGTTCGATTCTGGTGTGTCAGCACAACCACAAAATCCACTTCACCACGAATCTGATCGATGATGGGCTGAAGAACCTCCGCGGGTGACCTGACCCTTAGTCCCGTTCGGTTGGATTTCATGATGGTATTGTTAAACGCATCGATTCCCATGGATCCCAAAACAGCAACACGGACCCCACCCACTTCGCGAATGGTAAACGGCTGCCCAAAGCTGACATCGAGTTCCTCGTAGAAGATATTGGCGTTAAGGACTGGATATCTCGCCCTCGGCATAACCTCCCTCAGTTTCTGCCAGCCGTACTCAAACTCATGGTTACCAAGATTGAGCACGTCGTATCCCATCGCGCTGTATAGATCGAACGCGAGCTTCCCTTGTGTTGCCTTCGACAGCGAACCAGTGAATATGTCGCCTGCATCCAGGAGCAGTGTGTTCTGAGATTCATTTCGTACCTGTCTGATCAGGGTCGCAAGATGCGCCATACCGCCCATTCGATCGATATCATTACGCCAGGTGGCTCCAACCGGCTCATAAACACTTTCAATGTCGTTGGTATAAAGCAGTGTCAGCTCTTTTGCGTGAGAACAGAGCGGGATGAGCAGCAGGAGCAGGCATTTTGTCAGGTGTTTGTTCATTGCGTCATCAATGTAAGCCATCAGAAAGCAATCGTCTAACCAATGAGAATTGCCCGTTTCAGTCACCTGTGTTTTAGTTCAGACACTGAAAAGAGGGTACATAGATGGCTGCTTCAGAGACTGCAGAACAGAGGGAATTCAGAGCGTATTGCCGAGCCTGGCTCGAGGAAAATCGACCACCGCCAACCGCAATGCCCCTACCACAGGCTGCCTACGAGGTCATGACGGAAGATCATCGCAGCTACCTGGTGGACTGGCAGAACAAATGTTACGAAGCTCAGCTGATCGCGACCGATGTCAGCAAAGAATACGGCGGTCACGGCCACAATGGTTTCCAGCAGATCGCCAGTACCGAAGTTCGTCGCGCCAACGTACCCTACTTCATCAACTGGATCGGTCTGGGCATGGCGGCGCCGACACTCCTTATCCATGGCACAGAAGCGCAGAGGAAAACTTACCTGCCTCCCATCTTTTCCGGAGAAGACATCTGGTGTCAGGGTTTCAGTGAGCCGGGTGCGGGTTCCGACCTTGCAGGACTTCAAACAAGCGCAGTCAAAGATGGTGACAACTGGATCGTCAATGGTTCAAAAGTCTGGACCAGCCTCGGCCACTTTGCGCGATGGATGCTGCTGCTCGCACGCACCGACAAGAGCGACAAGTACAACGGCATCACCTACTTCATTGGACCTATGGAACACGAGGGTGTCACTGTTCAGCCGATTCACAAGATGACCGGTGAGTCAGGCTTCAACGAAGTATTCCTGGAGGATGTGGTCGTGCCTGATCACATGCGTATCGACGCCGTTGGCACCGGCTGGAAGGTGGCTATGTCCACCCTCACCAGTGAACGAGGTGCCGCACAAGGTGT
Source organism: Pseudomonadales bacterium (assembly GCA_017642855.1). GTDB lineage: Bacteria > Pseudomonadota > Gammaproteobacteria > Pseudomonadales > Azotimanducaceae > UBA9659. The sequence continues at coordinate 476,042 of JAEPOO010000002.1, read as the reverse complement.
AGGCGCCGTTGCCACCAGTGAATCACCTTTCGCGGCCATCGAATCTTTGATCCAACTGGCAAAAACCAAAAAGAGAAACGGCAGACTGATCTGGGATGATCCCGTGTGGCGCGACAAGCTGATGAAACTCTACGAACGTACCGAAGCCTCTACGCAGAACTTCAGGCGCGCGCGCGTTGATGCGCTCAACGGCGGCGCCATGAGAATTCCGCTCCAGGGCAAACTGACGGGTAGTGAGCTTGGCCAGGAGTTGCATCAGGTTGCCCTCAGCATCCTTGGTCAGGAAGCCAGCCTTTACATCGGTGATGACAACTCGGAAGAAAACGGTCGCTGGGCATTGGGTTACATGAACACCTATACCGGGACCATTTCCGGTGGCAGCAGCGAAATCCAGAGAAATATTCTTGGCGAGCGGGTGCTTGGCCTGCCCAAGACCAAGTAAAGGAGAGTCACCGTGACACAACCCAGAGATTTCGGATTCGGTGAAGAGCAGGTCATGCTCCAGGATTCAGCCCGCCGGTTTATGGAGGACAAAGCGCCTTTAAATGCCCTGCGGGCTGCGACCAAAGGTACCGAGGATCCCTATCTCGGTGATGAACGCACTGGACACTACAACCCGGACGCTTGGAAAGAGATGGTCGAACTCGGCTGGACAGCGCTTGCGGTTCCTGAGGAGGCCGGCGGTGTGGGCATGAACCTCATCACCGCGGTTGCGGTCGCTGAGGAAATTGGGCGCGCCGCCATGCCTACCCCACTCACCATGACCCTGTTGGCGACCTTTGTGCTACGAGAGGCAGGTACGACCGAAGCGAACCAATGGCTGGAACGCATTGCCGGCGGACTCAGCATGACGCTTGCCCTACACGGCAAAGAAGATTTTCTTGAAACCGACTCTACGCAAGTGACGGCCTCTGACTCTGATCTCAGCGGCACCTCTTGGTACGTGCAGGACATTCAGAAGGTCGACGCCGTTCTTGTTGCCGCAAAAGATGGTGGCGACGTCAAACTCTATTGCATCGAGCTGGGCGCTGATGGCGTCTCCATGGAACATGATCGCATCGTCGATTTGACGAGGGATCAGGGACGTCTGACTTTTGATGGCGCTGCCGCAACCAAAGTCTCTGACGCCGGCGTTGATGTGATCAACGCCGCGATGCCCGCTATGCTCACACTCTTATCTGCAGACACTGCCGGCGCCTGTGAGTGGTTGCTTCAGGAAACGGCAGCGTATGCCAAGGTCAGGACGCAGTTTGATCGACCCATCGGCTTCTTCCAGGCGGTGAAACACCCCATCGTCAATATGATGATCACCGCTGATGAGACCCGTTCGCTGGTTTACGCAGCCGCCTGCACGATTGACAACGAGCCTGAGGGTTCTGAGCTGGCCGCAAGGCTCGCCAAGTCGAGCGCGTGCGACACCGCAGAATTCTGCGCCAATCGCGCTACACAGCTCCACGGCGGCATTGGTTTCACCTGGGAGCATGATGTTCAGATTTATCACAAGCGCGTGATGCATACCCAACAGTTGTTTGGTGATGGTGTCTTCCAACGTTCAAAGGCGGCTGAACTCTTCTAACACACCATAAGCGGGGCCTATAGCCACAAATCAGCATAAATGCGCAGCCCCGCCAATTCCTCTATAATGCCCCCGCTTTTTTTGAGCTCCTACTCAGCCCTGACCCGGGCACCCACGATAAAAAGTATCCACAAGATACCGAATTGAGAAGGCATAAGAATTTTAATGACTGAATCACCGAAGATCGTCTACACCGACACGGATGAGGCGCCAAGGCTGGCGACCTACTCTTTCCTCCCAATCATCAAGGCATTTACTGACACTGCTGGCGTCGACGTTGAGATGCGAGACATCTCTCTCGCGGGACGCATCATTGCGACCTTCCCGGAACGCCTGACCGAAGAACAGAGCATTCCTGACGAGCTCGCCTACCTGGGCGAGCTGGCGCAAAGACCCGAAGCAAACATTATCAAGCTGCCGAACATCAGCGCTTCAAATCCTCAAATGCACGAAGCCATCAAGGAGCTCCAGGACAAGGGCTATGACCTGCCAAATTATCCTGAAGAGCCTGCCAACGAGGAGGAAGAATCCATCAAGGCGCGCTACGACAAAGTCAAAGGCAGCGCCGTTAACCCAGTTCTGCGAGAAGGTAACTCTGATCGCCGTGCAGCTCGCGCGGTTAAAGACTTCGCACGCAAGTACCCACACAAAATGGGTGCCTGGTCCGCAGACTCCAAGTCTCACGTTGCACATATGAGCAGTGGCGATTTCTACGGCAGTGAAAAGTCCGTTGTCATGAGTGGCGATGACACTCTGATGATCGAATTCGAAGGTGGCGCCGGTAAACAGCTGCTGGCTGAGAACGTCGCCGTCACTGAAAGCGAAATCGTCGATGCCGCTTTCATGAGCAAGAAGGCACTGTGCAGCTTCCTTGAGGAACAAATCGCTGCGACCGAAGACGGCGTACTCTTTTCGCTGCACCTCAAAGCCACCATGATGAAGGTGTCTGACCCGATCATGTTTGGTCACTGCGTCCGAGCCTACTATCGAGCCGCATTTGAGAAACACGCGGCCGTGTTCGAGACGCTGGGCGTCGACGTGAACAACGGCGTAGGCGATGCCTACGAGAAGATTCAGCAACTGCCTGCTGATCAGGCGACAGAGATCAAAGCTGACCTCGATGCCTGTATGACAAACGGGCCTGACATGGCCATGGTGAATTCTGACAAAGGCATTACCAACCTGCATGTGCCCTCGGACATCATTATCGATGCTTCCATGCCTGCTGCGATTCGTGAATCCGGTCAGATGTGGGGTCCAGATGGCGAACTGCATGACATGAAGGCTGTGATTCCTGATCGCTGCTATGCCAGTCTCTACGACGAAACGGTTAAACATTGCATCGCGCACGGTGCTTTTGATCCGACGGTTATGGGATCGGTTCCAAACGTCGGCCTCATGGCACAGAAAGCAGAAGAATACGGTTCTCACGACACAACATTTGAAGCGCCCGATGATGGCACCATTCGTGTCATCGACGGAAACGGCAAAGCGCTGATGGAACACCAGGTGGAAGAAGGTGATATCTGGAGACTCTGTCGTGTTAAAGACGGTCCCATCAGGGACTGGGTGAAGCTGGCGGTTAACCGCGCAAAAGCTACCGGTTGGCCAATCGTCTTCTGGCTCGACAGCGACCGTGCACATGATGCCAATCTGATCGAGAAGGTGAATCAGTACCTGCCGGAACATGATCTGAGCGGCGTCGAACATCACATCAAAGCCGTACCTGACGCGGCGCGGTTTTCTCTGGAACGGGCACGTGCCGGTGAAAGCACCATCTCTGTAACCGGTAACGTCCTGCGGGATTACCTCACAGACCTCTTTCCTATTCTGGAGCTGGGCACGAGTGCCAAGATGCTGTCTATTGTGCCGCTTATCAACGGCGGTGGATTATTCGAAACTGGCGCCGGTGGTTCAGCACCGAAACACGTACAGCAGTTTGAAGCAGAAGGTCACCTGCGTTGGGACTCACTGGGCGAATTCCTCGCGCTCGGCGCTTCTCTGGAACACCTTGCGAATTCCTTCGAAAACCAGCAGGCACAAATCCTTGCTGATACATTGAATGATGCAATCGCGAAGTTTCTGGAAAGCAACAAGTCGCCTTCCCGCAAGGTGCATGAGATCGACAATCGCGGCAGCCACTTTTATCTCGCGATGTACTGGGCCGAAGCGGTAGCGGCACAAGATGCTGATCCATCACTCAAAGATAAATTTCAGACACTCGCTGACACACTGCATGCCAACGAAGACAAGATCAACGAAGAGCTCCTGGCGGCCCAGGGTGCACCTGTTGATGTCGGTGGATACTACTCTCCGGTACCTGAGCTGACTTCCAAGGCGATGCGTCCTTCGGCAACATTAAACGCCGCACTTGATGCGTTGATGGCGTAGTGGTTCTCTAGGAGAGAAACGTCACAATATCTTTCCAGGCCGACTCGTCCTGGATCATGAAAAGGTGACCACCCTCGTACCAATTGAGTTCAGAACCAGTGATCAGCTCATGGAGCTTTTCCTGGTTCGCCGCAGGTGCAATCCCATCATATCGACCCGCGCATATCAGAACCGGCATAGACAACATCGGTAGCTGAGTCAGCGTGTCATGGCCTGCGCGAGCCTCAAGCTGCAACCTTGCACCCCGGCGATAATCAGGCTTCTCGTGATCTTTAATGGCTCCCGCCAGAACTTGCGCCTTCATTTTTTCAACGAATTCAGGATGCTCGCTTTGCCAGGCTTCATTTCGGCGAGAGTCAGAAACAGACATTAACTGGAGCATGCGATCCACCGGTGATAAGTCATCAGGCAGCTCATGAAACGGATAGCTGGGCATGTCACCGCCCGGCGATGTACAGCAGAGCACCAAGCGGCGAATTCTTTGGGGATGGCGAATCGCCATATGCTGAGCAACCATGCCCCCGAAAGACACACCAACGACATCCAAACGATCATATCCCAACGCATCAAGCAGAGCCGCTGCATCATCCGCATAATCCGCCATCGAGTAAGGTCCTTCCGGTTTCTCTGACTGGCCCAGACCTCTCTGGTCATAGGCAATGACGTGAAACGCTTTCGTCAGAGGTCCATCGAGCACGTTCGGCTTCTGGCGAAGATCGGCACCGGTACCGCCGATGAACAACACGGGCGCACCTTCACCCTGCGCCTCGACATGCAGCGTCAAACCGGGAATCTGGACCTTCGAGTGTTGACTCATCGTTTCGCGATCACAGTTGCGCGAGAGCCTTATCAAGCGCGTTTACCATCAGGTCTACTTCCGCTTCGCCAATGATGAAAGGCGCACCAATGCAAATGATATCCCTGGCCACCCCGGTGCCACCGGGGTAGAAAAACACACCCTCTTCCATGGCTTTACCAACCACACGTTCGGTGACGCGTTCGTCTTCATCAAACTTTTCCAGAGTTTCACGATCTTTGACAAGCTCAATACCTAAAAGCAGACCTTCACCGCGAATTTCGGCCACGTTCGGGTGCTGACCGAGTTTCTCGTTGAGCGCATCAAAAAGCTGACTGCCCATGGTTTTTACGCGAGACAACATGTCTTCCTCGCGAAGGATCTGCAAGACCTTGGTTGATGCCGCGCAGGACAGTGGCAGGGCCCCGAAGGTGTGGAACATGATGTTGAATCCCGCATTGCCGATCACATCGGCAATCTCTTTACGTCCATAGGTACCGGAAATCGCCGCGTAACCACCAGCCATCCCTTTGCCTGCGACCAGGAGGTCTGGTTCCAGGCCGTAAAGCTCAGAGCCGAATCGCTCACCCGTGCGTCCGAACCCGGTCATCACTTCATCCATAATCAACAAGATTTCATGACGACGAAGAATCTCCTGTGCGCGAGGCCAATAACCTTCCGGCGGGGTGATCGCACCCGCCGAGGATCCGTTCAGTGGCTCTGCAATCAGGGCGGCAATATTTTCCGCGCCAATACTTTCGATCGTATCTTCAAGATTCTTCAGATAGTACTCGGTTGCGTCCGGATGATGCGGTCCCAAGGGGCAACGCAGTGGGTAAGGTGTATCGATTCGGGGGACTTCGTTGATGAGGCTCTCCAATCCACGCTTTCGTGACTGATGCCCCGACACGCCAGCCATCTGAATGGTTGTGCCGTGATAAGAAAGGCTGCGCGCCAAAACAATCTGTTTCTCTGGCCGCCCCATAGCTGCCTGGAACTGTGTCGCGATTTTGATCGCTGCTTCGTTAGATTCAGATCCGCCGGAAGAAAGATGGACACAGGGTAAGTGATCAGGCAGCCAATGCTCCGTTAACTCTTGAAGCAACGCTTCACGTTCCGGTGTTAACCAGGGCGGTACCGCGTAGGTACAGTTCTCGGCCGCAGCAGCCATGGCTGCCGCGACATCTTTTCGTCCATGCCCGATATTGGTGACAATCGCCCCACCTGCCGCATCCAGAACCTTTCGACCATCCGACATGTGCAGGTAAGCACCTTGCGCACCGGCAATGCTTGTCGGATTAGGGCTCGGTATAAACGGCCAGAGAACTTCAGAGGACATATCAACTTACGCCTACGGGGCCGTCAGTGTACCTCATCTGATTCCCTAGGCAGCGCCATCTGCGTTCTTCTTGAGATCTTCCGCAAGGGTACGAGACGCCAACAGAAAATGTGTCCCTGCCCAGAAGTAGGCAACCGTGGCAATCAGGATCGCGTACCTGAGTGAGTACTCTTGGAAGGTGTCACTCAGAAGGTCGCTTAACACGCCAACCAGGAAGGGACCGAATCCCAGCCCGATGATGTTGAGGACAAAAAGAAGAATGGCTGATGCCAGCGCACGCATGCGCGTGGGTGCCAGATTCTGGATGGTACCGAACGCCGGTCCAAGCCAGAGAGAGTTAAGCAAACTGGGCGCAACCATGATGGCAATGGCGACATAAGGGTTGTTGCTTAACATGGCTGCGACATAGAAGGGGAATGCCAGCAGCACACCCGCAGCGGGTAACCAGGCATACATACGCACATCGCGTTTGGCGAGCCGGTCAGCCAGCGTTCCTCCCAGCACGGTGCCGATGGCACTGGCAACACCTAGAACAAGGCCAAAGTAAGTCGCTGTTTCCGCGATGCCCATCTCATGGATACGGATGAAGTATGCCGGTAGCCACTGGCCCAGGCCGTATCCCACAAATGAAGTCAGCGCACCACCCATGGCGATGTGCACCATGGTTCGGTTTTTCAGAAGGGTTGAAATGGTCTCAAAGAGCGGCGGTTGCTCCGCACCATGCGCTGCAGCGGCATCACTCATACCCCGGATGGGTTCGAGCAACGTTATTTTCACAAGGATGGCGAGCAGGATACCAGGCAGACCAACCACAAAAAACGCGGCGCGCCACCCCCAGAATTCAGCAATCCAACCACCGGCCAACAGACCCAGGATGCTGCCGATCGGAATACCCAGTGCATAAATAGACAAAGCTGAGGCTCTTTGTTCCGGCGGGTAATAATCAGCAATGAGCGAATGAGCGGGTGGTGAGCAACCGGCCTCACCGACACCGACACCAATCCGAGCTGCCAGTATTTGATAGAAATTTTGTGCGAGACCACACATGGCGGTCATGCCGCTCCAGATCACGAGTGCCGCAGAAATGATCGACACTCGATTGGCACGATCAGCGAGGCGCGCAATGGGTATGCCAAGAACGGTGTAAAAAATGGCAAATGCCAGACCCGTCATCAAACCGATCTGGGTATCGTTCAGCCCAAGATCTACCTTGATGGGTTCAGCCAGGATGGTAACGATCTGGCGGTCAAGGAAATTGAAGATATAGACCACCACCAAAGTGGCGAGGACATAGGAGCGATACTTGGGTGACTTCAGTTTTGGATCGAGACTATCGGTGCCTGCGGCCTGGCTATCGCTCATCATTCTCATAGACAAGTAAAAGCACGAGACAATAGTCTATCCAAGCCACAAGTTCACTCGAAAAATGACTGATCCTCTTTCTGAATTCCCGAACTGGTCAATTCATGGCAGACTCAATTCATGAATGTTTGGTGTTCCAACATGCTTTTCTCTAGAAGCATTAGGCGGGGTATGTATTGAAAGAATTCTATTTCATCAGACACGGACAGACTGAGTGGAATGCAATTCGCCGCATGCAGGGACAATGGAACTCAGATCTCAATGATCTTGGTCGCCAGCAGGCTGATATCAACGGCCGCTTGCTTGCTGGTTTAGATATCGAACACATCGTCGCATCACCACTGGATCGCACCCGGCAAACCGTTTTCACTACCGGGGCCCGAACTGTGAAAACTATCCCGACATGATCGAACGAGCTGGCCCTTTCCTTGAAGAGATCATCAATATTGAGCACAAGAAAGTTGCCATCGTGTCGCATGGGATTATTGGGCGCATCATGGTCAGTGTGTTGCTAGGTCACACCGAGGAAGAGATGTTTCAGTTCTCTCAATCCAACGACACCATCTTTCACTTGGTCCAGGTCGGCGAGCGCTTCCACACACAGCACTTTGTTTCAGGTGATGGCCCCTACCCGGGTCTGCCACCCAGTCTTTAGTGAGTCTCGTCACTTATCGTCGAGTAATTCAGCTTCCCGCATGCCGCGTAAGCTGTTCGCCACATAGAGTCGGCTCGCCTCTTTTAGGTCTTCCCGGGTAAGAATCGCTTCGGTTGCGAGTCCTTGATCCAGCATTTCCTGTCGCAGGGTACCTGCCAGCAGACCGCAACTGACTGCGGGGGTTTTCAGGTTTCCATCAATCTCGAGAAAAACATTGGCGATGCTGGTTTCTGTCAGCTCACCTTTCTCGTTGTATAGAAGCACATCATCACAATCGGCGACCGAGTTTCTTGCAGCTTCATAGACATGTCGATGGGTTGTCTTGTGAAAGAGAAAAACATCACTGCTGTTCACCGGATTAGGGGCAAGTCGCAAACGAACCAAACCGCTGCTGTCTGGAAGCGGATGTTGCTCTAATGTAGAGGTGCCATCTGCATCCAGCAGCAGTCTCAGCCGACAGGGATGAACTATTTTCAGATCATCGATCTCTGTACGTATCTTCGACAGGGAGCAGGCGTAACCGAAATAGCCCGCTGATCTGGATAAGCGAGCCAGGTGATAATCCAATCGTTCTACACCATCCGCCGGATCAAAACGCATCGTCTCTAACAACTGAAAATCAGGCCGCTCAGCATTGAGAACCGCTGACTTGGTCATGGCTTCCTGCCATTCCTCTTCAATATCCGAATCCCAGACGATGCCACCACCTACCCCATAGGTCGCTGCACCGGAGGTTTTGTCGACCACCAGCGTGCGTATGGCGACCGCAAAGCAGCAATCACCACCCGGCCTGATCATGCCAACGGCGCCTGTATAGACACCCCGGGGATCCGACTCGAGCTCTCGAATGATTTCCATGGTTCTTGCCTTCGGTGCCCCGGTCACTGAAGCACATGGGAACAAGTTCCGGAAAACTTCCACTAAGTTTGCATTGGTTTCGGCGGTGATCGACGAAACTTGTTGCCAGACAGTTGGCAACGCTTTTATCTGAAACATTTCATCCACTGCGACAGTGCCGGTATTCGCCACTCTCCCTAAATCGTTTCGGATCATATCCACAATCATGAGATTTTCTGCTCGATCTTTATGGGAGGCAATTAGCGCTTGGTACTGCTGCTCGTCTTCTTCAGTAAACCGACCCCGGGGGCGTGTGCCCTTCATTGGCTCTGTTCTCAGAACCTCTCCAGTTCTTTCGAAAAAAAGTTCCGGCGAAACACAACAAATCACATGGTCCGCCGACTCAATCATCATCGCGTATGGCGTTGGCTGGATGCCGCTGAGCCTCGCCATCAACGCATCAGCATCGAATTCCTGAAGTTCGCCGAGCAACTGTTGCGTGAAGTTCACTTGATAGGTATCGCCCTCGGCGAGATATTTTTTGATGTCGCGCAAAGCCTCGCCGTAATCCTGCCTCGAGAGCGACGGCTTGAGAGCCAAAGCATCCGGATGACTTTTGATGTGGCCAAGCGTTACTGGCTTGTCGAAAATCGCGAAAGATACGAGCGGTAAGCCTCCCGGGACATGGTGACTCAAGGCCGGGTCGAATGCGCTCGCGGCTTCGTAACTGACGTAGCCAGCCACGTAGGCACCGTCTATCGCGGCGGTCTCAGCGACACGCAGCACCTCTAAGACATCATCAGGTGAGCTGGCCGTAAGAACTTCTTTTGGCGCCTGGAACTCCAGCCAATCACCTGATTCATCGGGAACAAGAACTCGAGAAATCATCGGGCTGCAACGTACCAGTTCCCTCGAGAGATATCGACTGGTTTAGAATGCAGCGATGCAAGGTGATCCCATCAGTCACTCAGAACTTTCAAAGGCTCTGGGCACAACCATCGAAAGTTACGACCTGATTGAGCTAAAAAGCCCAAACCGCGGTTATCTGGCTGATGTTTTTCGATTGGTCACTCAAGTCAACGGACAAGCTCAATCCTACGTCTTGAAGACGGCCAGCAGGCATGAAGACCGCTTTGAGATCGCAGAAAGATTCGGTTCCTACAGGAACGAACAGCGGTTTTATCAGGATCTGGCTCACGACCTTCCCTTTCGGACCCCTGCGTGTTATCTGAACGTTGAAGATCGATTTGTTCTGCTGCTCGAAGACCTCGGGGACCAGGGGAGTATCAGCCCGCTGGACGGTGCATCGGAAGAGCAAGCAACACTGGCTGTTGAGACCCTGGCAGCAATGCACGGGCACTTCATGGCCAATCCCCCACCTGTTCTTCAACACATTCGCGTGGGACTCAATGCCGCCGCTCACGATATGCGCACTCTCGTCGCTCCAGCCGTCTCAGGCTACTCAGGCAGCGCCGCGACGATCGCTGCGGACTATGCCGCCCATAGCGAGCGTTACATCAACCTGTTCGAGCGACAGGAACAGGTGTTTACGCATCTGGACTATCGACTCGACAATATGCGGTTCCTGGACACTCTGTACGTGCTGGATTGGGGCGAAAGCACACATGCACCCATTGGCTTTGACCTGGCAGCATTTATCTCCGGGTGTCTCAGTACATCCAATCGAAGACACTGGGAGGATGATCTACTGGCACTCTATCAAAACACCCTCAGCGACCAGCAAGTGAGGATCCATCGGGAAAGTCTGTTTAACTCTTATCGTCTTTCCCTGTTACCTTCGCTCTATCTTCCTGGACTGGTGCTTAATCAGGGCGATCCGGACGAAGGTCGAATGCTGTTGGATCGCGGTCTCGCAGCGATCGAGGATCACAGCGCCTATTTGTCCAGCTCACTATCACTTTGAACTACCATGACAAAAAACGACACTAAGACACGTGACTAAACTATATCTCGGTAGCTTCGCTCTTCTTTCTGTTGGTCTTATCGCTGGCATCCTGCTCACGGGCACGCCTACTTCTCCAGCAGAAGTACCTGCCTTATCTAACAGCACAACGCTTCCAAGCTTAACCTCAAAGCCCCAGAGAGACGCAGATGCCCGGTCACGAATTGAAGCGCTCGAAGCGGAGCTTGCCAGCGTCAGCGCCCGACTAAAGCGCCTTGAATCAAGGGAATTGATTTCATCAGATAACGCCGACGATGAAGCGCCTGCTTCCAGCGCTGAAAGTATCAACGTATTTGGCGCCCCAACAGAACCCGTCGCTGTCGTTGATGGACTGGTTGCCGCAGGTCTCGATAGTTTTACTGCGGAGCAGATCGCTCGCCGGGTTAGTGAATCACAGTTGGCGCAGCTGGAACTCCGGGACAAGGCGATCAGGGAAGGTTATCTCGGTTCGGAGCAATATCGAGAGGAACGCGCAGCCGTGAGAGATCAGCAGGTACGCGTTCGCGACGAGGTCGATGAGTCAACCTATGACCGATACCTGTACTTGTCAGGTCAATCTAACCGCGTCGCTGTCTCTTCTGTGATGCTGGGTTCCGCGGCAGAACAAAGTGGGGTTGAAGCAGGAGATGTCCTTATCCGTTACGAAGATAACGCTTTGTACAAACCAGGCGACATCCGAGGCTTAACCACGCAGGGCGAAAAAGATGAGCTGGTTGATCTGACGCTGCTTCGAAACAACAATCAGATGACCGTCTCTGTTCCCAGGGGACCACTGGGTGTGCGTCTGTCGGCCATTCGAATCAATCCGGACGATGACTAAAACCCTGTTTCCTGCTCCCAGGCTTCCCTGAGAAGACGTCGCCATTCATCCACCTGAAAATCCAGAGTACCGTGAAGCTGAACCACCTTTCCGGCAATCTCCGTTACCGTCGCTTCAGTTTCTCGATCAAAACTGTCGGTCAGTTCTCGCAGCGCATCTTCATTCATCTTTGAATCGCGAAAGGTTTTGTAGACGCGGTTAAGCGAGTAGTAAGTGCCTCGCGTTGCACCTCGTGTCGCGTCTACCGTCTCTAGGCGACGATTACCCATGATGAGTTCATAGCTGTAGTGACGCCACCACGCATAGGTCTGACCGAGCTGACGCTGCAAGCTTTCATAATGTGCATCGATACTGTCGGCGAACAGATATTCACTGTTACGAATTCGCTGGATTCTCTCGAACGCAGGATCATTAGCCGCAGGTAAACCCGCCAGAACCAGACCTTCCTCAGTTTCGACGAGGTAACGTCCAAAGGCTTCTTCAGACAAAGCTCGCCCATAAACGACCGTCGCTATATCGAGGATCGACTGCAAGTCTGCTTCGCTCATGGGCTGTAGCGCCTTAGAAAGATCGTTGGCGATCCGGTTATAAAGACCCCGGAAGGGGTCCTTATTGTAGTCAGGGTCCTTCGAATAGTCCTCATAAGTCGCTGCATCTTCGTACACACCATCAAGCCAAACTCGCCCGGATGCATCGACGGCCTTAATCGCCAGTTTCAGAACCACGCCATCAGACTCGAGCACACTGCCGGATACATTGAGTTCCGCAGAAAGGTCTTCTCTTGGCATGACTCGAACAGCGCCCCAGAAACCGGATCTATCCAAAGTTTTCTTCAGCTCATACGGAACATATCGTTGTTCAACGGAACGTACCTGCTTGAGGGCACCCTGGAGGGAATTTTCGACAGGCTCCTGGATATCGAATACGGTGATGCCCACATTCAGAGACAACAGCGGAGGTTCGGCGGCGACGTTCAACTGTGTTTCAACTGAAGATGGGAGCACCGGACTTTCCCTGCGTTCCGGTGTTGAGCTACTACACGCCGTCAGGAACAGCATTGTGAGAAGCGTGAGAACTTTCACTCGCTCGCACCCTTCAGAGTACAGGATGTGCCTTTGGCAATGGTGTATTCACAGTTATATAGGCCTTCCCCTGGCTCATAGGGCATAAATACCCGGTTCAGGGTGAACGGATATCGAAGACCGTCCACCATCACCGTTGTGGCAATATTTAGCCGACTTCTATCGGGCGCAATACTGAGTCGGTGGAATACTTTGAGACCCTCCGGTAACGCAACCTGAAAAGTGAGCTGATCTTCCTGCCAGGCACATCCTTCAGTGCCAACGGCGTTCGTCTTGAATCCCATATCTGAAAAATCACAGACCAGCGCATAGTCTTCATTACGACGTATCACGATATGGTCGCCTGCCTGGGTGATATCCAGAACGGTCGCTTTCGTAATTTCCTGAGACAGTTGACCTAAACCGATGATGGACTGGAAATTGAATGTCCGGGGGTCAACATAGCGGCCCGCGTTTCTGGCACGTTCTGCAAGCCGCTCAGCTTCAGATCTCGCCTGAATATACATCGAGCGAATCTTCTCCTGAGGGTGATCGCTTCTCTGATAGTCCAGTTCCCAGTGACCCGAGAAGTCTCGATCATGGGGATTCAGGCGCTTATCTTCGGCCAGACCGACCGAAGGGGCCAGAGTTAGGACAGCTAACATAAAGAGGATCAGAGGCAATTTGAACAACGCTGGGTTTCTGCAGATCAGACGGCCGCTCCATTATGCGTTACACAGCAGCTTCCTTGAAAGCCGCCTTGATCAGTTCGCTGGACGATCTCAGATCAACAATCTGCGGCAGGTAGAAGTCGCCTTCCTTTTCCAGCTTATGGATCGCCGCGGGCGGATAACGCTCGAGCTCTGGCACCCAGCGTTTGATGTAAACACAATCTTTATCGAACTTCTGTTGCTGGCGCCAGGGATTAAAGACCCGAAAGTAAGGCTGGGCATCGCAACCGGTGGAAGCACCCCACTGCCAATTGCCATTGTTGACCGCTGGCTCATAGTCCACCAGGTGCTCCGCAAAAAACGTTTCGCCCTGTTGCCAGCTGATGTGCAGATTCTTCGTCAGAAAGGAGGCAACAACCATGCGGACCCGGTTATCCATATAGCCTGTCGCCGCCAGTTCGCGCATACCTGCGTCGACAATGGGAAACCCGGTTTTGCCCTCACACCAGCGACGAAAGTCATCTGCATCCTGCTGCCAGTGGATGGCGTCATACTGAAGTCGAAACGCATGGCCAAAAACATGCGGGAAAAACCAGGCAATCTGAGTGTAGAAATCACGCCAGTGTAATTGCCGAATGAGCGGGTGTTCCGCGCCGAGTTGTTCTGAGATGACCGCAGCCATTTGACGAGGAGAACAGGTACCGAACCTCAGATGAGCCGACATTCGACTGGTCATCGCCATCGCCGGTACGTTCCGATCGGCATCATAGGAGGCAAGTCCAGAGAATCGTTCGAGCGCTTTCGTCGCGCCGGATACACCGGGCACAAAGCTCACCGGTTCCGTTTCGAGAAATTTACCCAGCGGAGACTCTTCCAATCGCCCATATTGCTTCGACGCAAACGCACCTTTCACGAGCGGTTGTGGCTCAACCAGCTGGAATCGTTGAGTCCTGCGGAAGTAGGGAGTGAATACGGTGTAGGGTGTGCTGTCGTCTTTAAGAACAAGGCCGGGCGGGTTAAGCAGGTGATCATCATAGGCATGAAACTCGACACCTTTCTCACCACAGACAGCTTCCAGTTTCTCATCACGGCGCCGCGCAAACGGCGTGTAGTCGCGATTCAAATAAACCGCCTGAAACCCTTCTTGTGAGAGCAGCTCGCCTAATGATTCTGAGGGATTTCCGGTCAGAAAAGACAGCGACCCGCCTTTTGAAGCCACGAGTTCTGAAAGTTCTTTTAGAGACCGTGCCAGAAACCCAAGGCGTTTTTCCGCGTTTTGCCAACGGTTCAGCAGAGCCGGGTCAACGAAGAACACCGCACTGACTTTGTGGCCGCTTCGAAGCGCCTCGTTCAGTGCGGTATTGTCCTCCAGGCGGAGGTCCCGCCTGAAGACAAATAGCACATTCACAGTTTAATTAATGTGCTCCGAGTAGCCTTCCACCTCGACCACATCAGTCAGCGCCTGCTCCATAATCGAACGCGCCTGACTGGTCAATTCGTGAAGACGGCTGTGCAGCGCGGCATCTTCTTCACTTTGGGAGATACAGTCCTCGGTATAATCCTCGAACTGATTCAGTGCCACGACCAGCTCAGACAGGTGCTTGGGGCATTCACATTCAACCGCGCCGCTAAGTTCTGCCAACTTATTGAGCTGCATCTCTGAATACCGGCGGGGCTGGGCCACCGCGACAGGTGCTGAGTCACCACTGAGCAGATTAACGAGCGCAAATGGTTCCAGCGGGCCTTTAAGCAACCTAAATCCCTTAGACGTTAGAGATCGCAATTGCGTGCGTGATGCGAACCGGTAAACCACCAGACATCGAGACGCATCTTTATCTGTAACGTGTCTAAGAATTTCCTGCTCATTCACTTCGGACAGACTTGGCATGTCGATTACCACGAACTCGTAGTTTGCGAGATCGATATCGTCGAGCGACGTAAACCAATTTACTTCGTTTTCAGACTGAGCCGAAATACAGGCTTTCAGCCACGCAGGCTGTTGCACGCTGAATACCGCCCAAGTGCCCGCCGGTCCCGTACTGATTTTTCTGTTTACGCCCAGAAGTCCATTCGTGCGTTCTTTTAACTCGTCGTCTGAAAGTCTGCAGATCGTGCCGATCGCCTGACCGGCATCAACCAGACGTTTTACACTGATCAGCTTTTTAATATGCCCGTCTGTGTAGTATCGGTTATTGTTCTCCCCACGATTGGGCTCAACCACCTGGTAGCGTCTTTCCCAGGCGCGAATGGTGTCCGTAGAAATCCCGGTCAATTTGGCGACCGCGCCTATCCTATAACCTGTGTTCATGCTCAAACCTCCGTGAAAGCTTCTGTAAAAATCAGGGCTTGTGGATATTCCTTGAACACGTTTACGACCGAGGGTCTCTTTTGTCTCACTTTTAGCCAGTTTTGTTCACCACGCCTTGGACATTCTCTATATGTAACTGGGAGACCCTCCTGGGGTTCAAAATTTTCCCGGCCTTGCGTCACGTGAGGACTTTCGCCATCTTTGGGTTCACTACAACCAAAAATCGAAGGGAAAACGCATGGCAAAACTCGACGACCGGGTCGCGATCGTCTCCGCTGCAGGACGCGGGATTGGCAGGGGCATCGCCAAAAGTCTCGCGGCTGAAGGTGCCACCGTCGTGGTGAATTCCTACAGCCCAGATACCACTCAAGGCACCGTCGACGAAATCGAATCGGCCGGTGGGAAAGCCATTGCGATGGTTGGGGATATCACGGACCCCGACTTCATGATCCAGGTGACCAATGACACCCTGTCGCAATTTGGTCAGATCGACATTCTGGTGAACAACGTTGGGGCCGGACCTAAGGACATGGAAGCGCCACCCGAGCACCCGCTAGGCGCTGTTGAGGGACTTTGGAACGCACTGTATCGGCAGAACCTGTTACCTGCCGTACTCATGACAGAAGCTGTCGTACCCCATATGAAAGAAAAGCAGTACGGCAAAATTGTGCACATCTCATCGATCGCAGGGCTAGGCTCATTCTCTCCGAAGATGTTGACCGGATTCGTACACCCCAGTTACAACGCCATGAAGGCTGCTCTGATCAACTACACCCAGACACAGGCAGACCTTTTGGGCGCAGACAATATCAACGTCAATGCGGTCTGCCCCGGCATCGTCTATACCGATGCCTGGAAGAGCAACGCTGAAAATGCGGTGACCCACATGCCTGACTTTAAAGGGATGGACGCCAGAACCTGGTTTGAGGGCATTTTCGACGACAGCTATCCGACCATATTCGACCGCACGCCACTTCGAAGGGAGCAGACTGTGGAAGATATGGGCAATGCGGTATGCTTCCTCGTCTCAGAAGACAGTATGAACATCACCGGCCAGACCCTGGTTGTTGATGGAGGAATGGTAAAAGTGTCATGACCTATACCCCTAATGATCGTCCCTACTACGATGCCGACAGCCACATTATGGAGCTGCCGAATTTTCTCAAAGCTTATGCGGATCCCGATATTCGTGATGAGGTACCAGAGGTCAGTTACAGCGCATCTCTGGTTTCCGATGAAGAAGTTGCCGTCATCATGGATCAGGGTGGCAAACACAGCGAGGAACACGTCGTCGCTCAGATCGCTTTGGGCGACAAACTCATCGAAAGCTCAAAAGAGATTCAGGCACTCGGCGCGTTCAACAAGCAGGACCGAACGACTGCCCTGGATATGCTGGGATTTAAGAAGCAGCTGGTATTCGCCACACACAGCGTTGCCATGCCATTCCACCCCAGTCAGAAAAAATCAGTCAAGCTTCGTTATGGCGCAACTCGCGCGCACAACAGGCACATGATTGATTTCTGCAGTGACGACGATCGACTGATGGGCGTAGGCATCGTGCCGCTGGATGATCCTGAATCTGCTTTCGAAGAAGCCAAGTGGGCGATCGACCAGGGACTTGAAGCAATCTGGGTGCCACATAGAGCACCCGGTGAACACTCACCCGGTCATGTTGATCTCGAGAAGTTCTGGGCCCTGCTCGCTGAATCCGGCACACCCTTTGTCCTGCATGTCGGTGGATCGCCATTACAGGCACTTAAGGCCTGGAGCAACAACGGCCGCGCGGCAGTTAAAGACTGGATGGGCGGTGGCGAGAACGTTCGCACCAAAGATGCTGCCCTGATGCATCAGCCACCGGAAACCTTTATTTCCATGCTGGTCCTTGATGGCGTTTTTGATCGTCACCCGAAACTGCGCGGTGCCGCCGTAGAGCTCGGCGCCGGTTGGGTACCCGAGATGTTGAACCGACTCGATTGGGTCACACGCATCTACGGCCGCGTGGACGAATCCGTCAGATTCGAACGCAAACCTTCCGAACAGTTGAGTGAACAGATGGGTTTCACACCTTTTCCTCATGAAGACGTTGCAAACCTGATTGATCAGTCAAATCCTGACCTCTATCTGTTCTCCAGCGACTACCCTCATGTTGAAGGTGGACGCAATCCAATCGGCAAGTTCGAAACCACGATGGCCGACAGAGAAGAAACCGAGAAGGAACGATTCTACAGCGAAAACTTCCTACGCCTCTGGCCCGAGGCTCGCGTCTAAGCCAAAAGTTCGCGCTTAGGCTGGATTCTGCGGAAAACTTGGGATCCCGGTGGACACCGGGTCCCAGGCATGCGCTGATGTTTCCCAATAGCTGGCTTCAGGCTTTACCCACGAAGGATCATCCAGGCTGCCTGCTTTGATGAACTTGATCTCTGGTTGCTCTGCCGTGTAACTGATGACAGGTGAACCGCACTCCGGACAAAAGCCGCGACTTACATGACTGCCGTCGCTGCCGACGACGGTGTAGGCCTTGTATTCACCGCTCAGACTTAATTCGTTCGTCGGAATGAACAAGATGGTTGCTTTACCGCCACCCGTTGCTTTCTGGCAGTCAGTGCAATGGCAGTTTCCTGACGAGATGACTTTGTCGCGATCAAACTCGTAGCGGATAGCACCACAAAGGCAGCCGCCGGTTGCTGTGGTCATGTTTACTCCTTATCCACCGAATCCGCGGTACAAGCTGTTATCTCTGGCTATGGCATCGACCCGATCGCGCAGTACGTTCTTCCACTCATCATGGGTCAGAATCCAGAACTCGTCGTTGAGAATGGCATTAACAATCATGCCAGCGACTTCAGCGGGATCTTTACCCTGCTGCGCCAGAAGTGCACCCGCATTTGTCTCAAATGCTTCTTCCTGTGGACTGGACTGGTGGTCTTTTGCTGAATCCGGATCCCGGTTTCGCTTGCTCATGACAATCTGGGTGTTGATGGCACCCGGACAAAGCACCGAAGCGGATACCCCACATTTGGCTTCATCCAATTCCACACGGAGTGTTTCAGTCAGCGCAACCACACCAAACTTGGCAACGTTGTATGGCGCGATTGAACCGGAAGCCTGCAGCCCGGCAGTGGATGCAGTATTGATAATGTGACCATCACCGGATTCCTTGATCAGAGGCAGGAAAGTTCTAACGCCATAGATGACACTCCAAAGATCAACGCCGAGTACCCACTCCCAATCTGAAAGGCTTAAGGCTTCTATGGGGCCAGAAACAACGACACCTGCGTTGTTGTGCACGACATTGACGCTACCGAATTCAGACATCGTCTGTTCCGCCAGTGATTCAATCGCTTCGTTGCGGGAAACATCTGTCGGCACACCGACGACTTCGAAGTTGCGATCACTGAGCTCCTGTACCGCTTTTTCCAGTGCCGCCTCTTCGATATCCGACAACACTACCTTCATGCCCTCTTCAGCAAATCGAGTCGCGGTGGCTTTACCAATGCCACTGGCGGCACCAGTGACTACCGCTACTTTGCCATTCAGTTCTTTCATTTTTCCCTCCTGTGCCGCACCTGCAGATCACCAACATACCACGCACGGTGTGATATCTTCATCCTGCTGATGCACCAACAACTCAGTAAGAGAGAACCCAATGGCATTTCTACCAATTCTGAAAACAGATTCAGACAATATTCCCGATCGAGTACTGGTCGTCGGCGATCCGAATCGCCTCGATGTTGTCGCTGAATCTCTGAGTGACGTGAAAGAAGTCGCTCACAATCGGGAGTACCGAACGCTTAGAGGCACCTATCACGGCCAGGAGATTGGCGCCATTTCACATGGTGTAGGTTCTGCCGGCGCCGGTGCCTGCTTCGAAGAAATTTGTCAGTCAGGCGCCAGACGCATCATTCGGTCGGGTTCCGCGGGAGGCATGCAGGACGATGTCACTGCCGGAGATGTGGTCATTGCAACCGGCGCCGTTCGAGAAGACGGGTTATCACCAAAACTTGTGCCATTGGGTTACCCGGCGATCGCAACGCCTGACCTGATCATCGCTATGCACAATGCCGCCGCTTCACTCGGAATTGAGGCACACGAAGGGCTTCTGCTCACTTCCGACATGTTCTATCCCCACGAAGTCTTAGGCAGCGATTTGCCACTCTGGCAACGTGCTGGCGTCACCGCAGTAGAAATGGAAGTGGCCACCCTCTTTGTAATTTGTAGTCTTCACGGTGTGGAAACCGCAGCGGTGGTTGCGATCGATGGTAATCCGCTGGCCCAGGATGATGGCTCCATGGAGACCTATGACCCGCACCAGGACAGTGTGAAAAAAGCCGTCGCCGATAGCCTGCAAATTGCGCTGACGGCTCTTGTTTCTTAGCTGACGGCTCTTGTTTCTTAGCTGACGGCTCTTATTTCCTAGCTGACTAATCGCGCCGCATGACCAGGCCGATCTGGCGACTCTGCGCAACCAGCTGACCCGTTGAATCCCACAGGCATCCGGTTTCAACCATTCGTCCATCATTCAGATCGTCGGTAACAAATCTTGCCTGCACCCAGCCAGGCGCGGGTCTACGCCTTACATGAACCGTCAGCTCGATGGTTGGCACCCAGCCAACAACTCCAAGAACACCAAACGGGGATGGCGGAAATGTATCGCAGAACAACAACATCGCGCGGGCATCAGGCTCACGACCATCTGGAAATCTAATCCAGCCTGCAATTTCGGGCACTTCAGACTCACCGGGTCTGGCGAGCTCAGGATGCAGCATGACATCCAGTTTGTTAACGAGGGCAATATCAATATTCTGTAACTCACCGGTTCGGGGTATGCAGCGTTCCGGTTCCGGCATTTCCGGCGCTTCCAGTGTCATGTCCGCGCTGACACCTGCCGGTGTCGATAAGTCACCGTAGGCCGCCATCACCTCAAGACGAGTTTTACCTTCCTGTGTCAGGCGCGCCCTGACCGTGCTTAACGTTCTGCCTACACGCACCACGTCGACATCAATGTGAAATTCGCCGCCACCAACACCAGGCCTTAAAAAGTGCGTCGTAAAAGAGAGGGGATCAGGATGAGGCAGGCAGTCCGCAATCGCCGCGCTCACTAACGAAACGAGATAACCACCGTTCGGGTTATCACCAATGTTCCAACCAGCGCTGACGGTTCCCTTGAACTGATGTTCACCCACCTGTTGCAGCTGGGTGTCTTGATCAAATTGGTAGCTCATTTATCCGTTTACTTCTCTACTTTTGTCTTTCGGCTTTCGCGAGAAAAACTTCGATCTCTTTCTGCGATTGCTTGTCACCCGAGGCTTGCGCGACAGGCAAACCTCGCTCAAATATTTCCACTGCCTCCGAATACCTTTCCTGCTGATAGTAGGCTTTGCCGAGCAGCTTGTAGGCGGCGGAGTAAGTCTCATCGTGTTCAAGGCAGGCTGATAGATGCTCGATGGCTTTGTCGAATTGTTTTTCATTAAAGTAGGCGCTGCCTAAGCCAAACCTGAGCATTGCATCATCACGCCCTGTGGCGAGCATCTTCTCCAGGTTATCGATCATCGCCATGTCTATTCGTCCTCGAGATTGACGTAACTCTCTGGATAGAATCGAGGTGTGCAAAGACAATAAAAGCGAAGCTGTTGGTCATTAAGTGCGGTGACGCGCTGAGGGACACCTGGAGGAATGACCACCTGGTCCCCAGGATTAATCTCGAAAGTCTCATCAGCCACTTCCATTTGACCAGAACCTTCTATCACGATATAGGTTTCAGTGAGTCCCGTCAGGGCATGCAGCTGCGTGGTGACGCCCGCCTCAACCCGGGCAATGGCGAGCGAACTCTCGGCCAACTTGTCCGTGTTGCACAACTCGGTGATGTAACAACGCTCATCGGTCCAGAACTCCAAACCGGTAGCTTCAACAAAGTATTCAGACTCTGACTTTGGTTTTTGATTCATAGACTTTTTCTCAGACATGGCGCTGACAATACCAGTGTTATGATCGGACATCATCTGGCGGACAGGACTTGGCAGACATGCAGTTATCACTCTCGGGAAAAAATGCACTGGTGACAGGCGCAAGCAGCGGGCTTGGTCCGTTCATTGTGAAAGCACTGGATGCCAGCGGAGCCAATGTCGTGCTGCAGTACCATGGTAACCAGGCAGGTGCGGAAACGATCGCTTCGGATTGCGCAAATAAAACCGCCGTCTTGCAGGCAGACATGGGAGATGCAAACAGCGTTGATAAGTTGTTCGCCGATGCCATTGCGGTAATGGGTGAGATCATCATCCTGGTAAACTGCGCAGCGGCAGAGTCACAAAACGTGGAAGACCTCGCAAACCTGTCCAATGATCAATGGGCCAATACACAACAGGCCAATGTTCAAGCGCCCATGAAACTGATTCAGCATTTTGCCGCACAAGGAAACGCCGGGTCTGTGATCAACGTGTCTTCCATCGAAGGTTCCAGACCGGCATTCGGACACGCACACTATTCCACGTCGAAAGCTGGTCTAGAAATGCTGACCCAGGCTGCAGCACTGGAGTTCGGTCCTCTGGGCATCCGGGTCAACGCAGTGGCACCCGGTCTCATTCATCGAGATGGCATAGAAGAAGGATGGCCTGAAGGCGTCGGCGCCTGGAAAGCTGCGGCGCCCCTGGGCCGGCTAGTGGACCCAGAGGACATCGCTTCTTCCGTAGTCTTCCTGGCCAGTGACAATGCCTCGTCGATTTCAGGCACTGTGCTTACGATCGATTGCGGACTGTCTGTCCGTCCCGGCTGGTAAGGATGATCAGTAAAGCCGCCGTCGTCGGTGCCGGTCTTATGGGTACCGGTATCGCACGTCATCTGTCTTCACAGCACATCGACGTTCTGGTGATTGATGCTTCTCTTGAACAACTGGAGAAAGCACGCGGCATGGAAGAAAACAAAGATCTAAGTTTCAGCAACGAGCTCAAAGCTATTTCAGACAGAGACTTTGTGATCGAAGCGGTGTTCGAGGACCTGGACGTGAAACTTGACGTCCTGAAAGCCATATCGCACATCGT
Organism: Pseudomonadales bacterium; assembly: GCA_017642855.1. Taxonomy (GTDB): domain Bacteria; phylum Pseudomonadota; class Gammaproteobacteria; order Pseudomonadales; family Azotimanducaceae; genus UBA9659. The sequence continues at coordinate 453,229 of JAEPOO010000002.1, read as the reverse complement.
CGGTGAAGATTGTATTGTTGCCTCCAACACCAGTTCTTTATTGATCAAAGATCTCGCTCAATCTATCGAATCTCCCAACAGATTTATTGGGGTGCACTACAACAACCCAGCAGACATGAATCCTGTTGTTGAGATTATCGCCTCAGAGTTGTCTGACATATCTATTGCCGAAGGTGTTCACCAATGGATGAACCAGGCCAATAAACTCGCGATACGCTGTGCAGACACACCGTGTTTTGTGTTGAACAGGCAGTCACTGCCTTACATCAATGAAGCAGCGCGATGTCTCAAGATCGCGACGCCTGGTGAGATCGACAAGATCGCAACGACCAAACTGGGCGTGGGTCTAGGTCCTTTTGCCGTGATGAATCTGGTTGGTTTGCCGGTCATGGCAGCGGCCAGTCGACATCTTGCCGTGCTCGGTGAAGGCTACGCATCCGCCGAGCAACTGCAGGCGCAACAGGAACCCTGGGAAATCGATGAACCTGGTGAGGCCAATAAAGAAGTGACATCAGAGGTGGTGAGACGGCTTCGAGGCGCGATGATCTTCCCGGGCAAAGACATTCTCGATCAGAACCTGTGTAGCCGTGATGATCTGCACGAGATTTGCGTGCAGGCACTCGGTTACGAAAAGTCTTCAGCTGAGTGGCTGGAGATCCTGACGCCAACCGTCAAAGACGAGCTGATCAGCATTTATCTGAACAGCTGTCGCTAGCTCGCCTTCCGATAGCGATCAATCTGAATATCGTCTTCACCCAGATCCGTGTAGTTGTCATCCACACGACCCTTGATGTATTCACGCCAGGTAAAACTCTCGTACCTGGGCTGTTCCGATGACAGTGGTGGCAGCGGTTCGAGCATGGCATCGCTGGTTGGATTAAAAAAGTAGGGTGTGCTGTATCTGCCTGAGCCTCGCATCGGCAGCACCCGATGTACCGCTGCGCGATAGATATCGTTCGTCCATACCTGAAGCGAATCACCCAGGTTCACAACGATGGTGCCTGCATCGGGCGGCACATCAATCCAGCCATCTTCTTTCGAGTGAGTCTGTAAACCGCCAGTCATATCCTGGAGAAGCAGCGTTAACACACCGGGATCTGTGTGGTGATGCAAAGCCATGTCACCAAGATCCGCGACGCTCTGCCTTTCTTCATCATCCAGAGGATCGCTGACGGGGTAGTAGTTTAATCGCACGGTACTGGTTCGACCGGAACCTTCGGGTAGTAAGCTCAAATCGACGCCGTCGCCGGCGATCGCGCGATAAACAAGGTTGAGCGTGCGTTCTGCAACCGCCGTTGCGGCATCAAAAAAGCCGGTGAGTGCATCCTGAAACACCTGATCTTCCGGCCATTGATTCACATCAGATCCATCTGCTCGCGGCTGCATATAATCAAAGACTTCTTTCAGGTCACGTTTTCGCTTCGTCAGTTCACGATCGTAGTAACCCAGAGGAATATCTTCGGTGCGCAAGACCTGTCGTTTTACTTCTGATGATTGTGAGAAAAACTTTTCTGCAGCCTGCCACATACGTTCGATGGGTTTATCCATGCCATGGTTTCGTAACAGGAAGAACCCATGGTCACGGCAAGCCTGATCCAATGGTTCAAGAACCGAAACGTCCGTCTCTGCCTGTTCAAGATCGATGACAGGTATCTGCATGACATGCCTTTTTTATCGGGATTCGAGTTGTGACATCATCGTCTAAAGCAAGGATCAGGAGCAACTGTTGGAATACTTCGTCAACATGCCGGGCGGCCGATTCCATGAACCGGATGTCTGGGCTGAGGAAATGGAAGCCGCGGGTTGGGATGGTATCTGCGCATCAGACCATTTCTGGGTCTCCAATCATCTGTATCCGCACGTTTTCGTCGCGGCAACGCAGATGGCTTGTGCGACCGGTCGGATCAAAATCACGTCATCCTTCTGTAACAACCTGTTCCGATCGCCGGTTGAATTCGCGCAAGGTGCGCTCTCTGTTCAACAGGCCGCCAAAGGGCGTTTCGAAGCAGGGCTAGGCGCCGGATGGGCCGAGGCAGAAATGCGCGCCATCGGCATGCACTACCCACCCCCCGGGGAACGGATGAGTCGATACATCGAGGCGATGCACATTGCCAGGGAACTCTTAACGACGAACCAATGCCAGTTTCAGGGTGACTACTACCAGATCGACATCAGTGGCGACGAGAAGGTCGGTCCTGTGCTCAACTCACCACCACCGCTGGTGGGTTCTGCCGGAGGTCCACGCGGCATCCGTGAGATCACACCGCTGGTCAACCGTATCGAGATCAAAGCCAGCGCACGCTCTACCCGTGGCGGTGCGGTGGACCTGGGTTTGATGGCAACGGTGACTGAGGATGAGGTCCGTCAGAACATCGATCGGGTTCGTGCCGTCAGTGACGACATCCCAATCGGTATTTTCCTGTTGATCGCTGCCGGTGAGAACGAGGTGGTCAGCCAAATGAAAGCGGCCATGGGTAATGGCTATCTCGGAAACTTCATGGGGCATCCAGAGGACGTCGCAGCCTCGCTCGAGCAACTTGGCGCATGGGGTATCGAGCGAGTACAACTCACCGAATTTGTGCCTGACTCACACGACCAGCTCGCACCACTGCTCCAGAGCAACTAAAAAAACTGTAGCGGGCTCATCTAAGGCTTCTCAAACGTTCGTATAACCCTCACTTGCAACCGATGTGTGCGCTGTTAACATGAAAGTTCAAACGTTCGTTTGGTACGTCAGAAAGCATTTGTCATCGCGGATAGGAACATGAGCGTCGCTGATACAGAAACGTCAGTCAGCACCCGGGATCGCATCCTGGATGCAGCGGAAACCCTCTTTATTGAGCATGGTTTTGCGGGCACGTCTGTGCGAGCGATCGCCACGGAAGCCGGCGTCAACCTGGCCGCCACCAACTACCATTTCGGCTCCAAGAAAGGCCTGTTTTCGGCGGTATTCCAACGCCGGGTACAACCCATTAACGAGGAGCGACTGCAGCGCTTGTCCAGGTTGCAAAAGGAAGTGCAGGTAGGTAAGCGCAAACTAACTATTCGATTGGTACTAGAATGCTTTTTCGAACCACTGCGTCATGTCGACCCGGGGATACCGGCGCTGGTTGGACGCATGCACGGGGAACCGGCGTCGCTGACCCGCCCGATTCTCGAAGAAGCTTTCCTGGAAGTTGCCGGGGCATTCCACGGAGCACTCCGTCAGGTTCTACCTGAATTATCCCATGAAGAATTGCGCTGGCGTTTTCATTTCATGATCGGCTCGATGATCCACCTACTCCAGATGCATGCCCCGCTGGGCAGTGAATCTACACACGACACATTCACCTCCGGTGTCCCTCGCCTCATTAACTTCGTGCAGGCAGGAATGGCGCACACTGATAACGGAAAAGTCTATGATTAAGGGTTTCTTATTGCCAATTGTTATAATTGGCGTCGGCATCGGACTCGCTGGCCTGATCGTCGCCACCGGCCCCAAATTGGAGCAGCTACCACCGCCGAACAATGCCCCGATCGTTCGAACCTGGCGCGCAGACTCACAAACCATTCAGCTGACCTCCCTAACCCACGGAACCGTGCTGCCACGCACTGAGAGTGAACTGATTCCCGAGGTTTCAGGACGCGTTATCAGCGTCTCAGATTCGCTGGTTTCCGGTGGCTTCTTCCTGGAAGGCGATGTGCTTCTGGAAATCGATCCCCTGGACTATGAGGTTGCGCTGGAGCAGGCACGGGCCGGTCTGGCATCTGCCAACAGTGAACTCGACAATGCCGACCGTGCCTATCAACGACAGCTGGATCTGGCAAAGCGCCAGTCCGCCAGCCAGTCGCAACAAGATGACGCTCAGAACCGACTCAGATTCGCGCAGGCATCATTGCGGGAGGCCAAGGCGCGGTTATCAAGGGCTGAGCGCGACATGGAACGCACAAGGGTCACCGCGCCCTACGATGGGCGAGTTCGAAACGAGCGGGTCGATATCGGCCAGTTTGTGACGCGAGGCCAGGCAATCGCCAATCTCTACGCCACGGACGTCGCAGAAGTGAGATTGCCCATTCACGATGAAGAACTCGCCTACCTTGAACTGCCACTGGCCGGTGGTGATCCCAGCCAGAAACCAACCGTCATGCTTCGCGCGCGCTTCGCCGGCGCGGACCATACATGGGAAGGTAAAGTGGTACGCACCGAGGGTGAACTGGATCCAGAGACCCGCATGATCAACGTCATTGCTCAGGTCGATTCCCCTTACCAACAGATCAACAAACCGCCACTCGCCGTTGGGCTATTCGTGGAGGCAGAAATCGTTGGCACCCAGGTGGATGATGTTTTCGTTTTGCCTCGCTCTGCACTGCAGGCCAATGAGCAGGTTTACGTCATCAGCAGCGATAATCGACTGCAGTTTCGGGACGTTGAAATTCTGCGCATCGTCGACGAAGACGTTTACGTGAAAAGTGGATTCAACGCAGGTGATGTCATCTGTCTTTCCACCATCAGCAACGCGATCGAAGGCATGCAGGTGAGACCTGCCGACGAAGCGGGACTGGCCGCATCATGAAACCCATCATCGCCTGGTTCGCGTCGAACCACGTAGCGGCCAACCTGCTGATGATGCTGATCATTTTGGCGGGTCTGGTCACGCTGCCGCAGATGCAGCGCAAATCTTTTCCCGACATTGATCTGCCACTCATCAGCGTCACCGTACCTTACCTGGGTGCTGCACCTGAAGAAGTTGAAGAGGGTGTCTGCGTTCGTATCGAGGAAGAACTCGAGGGCATCGAAGGCGTAAAGCAGATCAACAGCACAGCAAACGAAGGAATCTGCACCGTGTCCGTTGAGCTCTTCGAAAGTGCAGATGAAGCCAAAGCACTGGATGAAGTGAAGAACCGTGTTGACTCTATCGACACCTTTCCGGAAGAAACCGAGAAACCGATTACAACCCTGGTCGAGCCCATTCGCAACGTTCTGGATATCACAATAACCGGTCCCAGAGATGAACGCACTCTGAAAGAACTGGCCTACCAGGTTCGCGATGACATCACCCAGTTACCAGGTGTCACCCAGGCATCCGTGTCTAACACCCGGCCCTACGAAATTTCGATTGAAGTATCAGAGGAATCACTACGAAGAAATAATCTGAGCTTTGATCAGGTCGCTCGAGCCGTTCGCAGTGGCTCTCTGGATCTGCCCGGCGGTTCAATAAAAACCCGTGCGGGTGAAATTCTGCTTCGAACCAAAGGTCAGGCCTACTGGGGCAAAGAGTTCGAGGAACTGGTCGTCACGACGCGCTCGGATGGCACGCGGCTGTATCTCAAGGATGTCGCTAATGTCGTCGATGGATTCGCCGAGACCGATCAGGGCTTAAGGTTTAACGGCAAGCCCGCAGCACTGATTCGCGTCGCCAGGTCCGGTGACCAAGATATTCAATACATCGCACAAACCGTAAAGCAGTACGTAGAGGATGTCACACCAAGACTCCCAGAAGGTGTTGAGCTCACAGTTTGGAATGACGACAGCACCTTCCTGGAAGATCGCCTGAACACACTTCTGCAGAGTGGCCGCCAGGGTTTCTTGATGGTTCTGATTTTGTTGGCGCTGTTCCTTCGCCCTCGCCTCGCGTTCTGGGTAAGCCTTGGTGTACCGGTGGCTTTCCTTGGCGCTATCGCCCTCAGCAATCAGGTCGGGATGTCTATCGACGCCATCTCATTGTTTGGCTTTATTCTTGTACTCGGTATTCTTGTTGATGACGCCATCGTTGTCGGCGAAAGCGTGCACTCGAGGCACCAGGAAGGAGGGCGCCCCTTAGAGGGTGCCATTGAAGGTGCGCAGCGCGTCACCATTCCCGTGACCTTCGGCGTCCTAACAACCGTGGCCGCGTTTATGCCTCTGCTCTTCGTCACAGGATTCATGGGTCAGGTCATGAGCGTCATCGCGACAACCGTGATCTGTTGCCTGGTATTTTCTCTCGTTGAATCTCAAATGATCCTGCCGGCTCACCTGGGACACACCAATGTGAAGTCCCCTTCCGCAGAGGTGGGGCTCATGCTAATTCCCTTCGTTGGCATTCTTCTTATGGGAATCGCCTGGGATACCCGCTCCTATATTGCCTTCGCCATCGCCATTGCCAGCTTCCTGTTTGCCCTGCACCTCGCCGGTTACTTTAAGGGCTTCGCAGAACGCGTGATTGTAATACAGTCAAAGTTTGCCAGAGGTCTCGAATCTTTTATCGACGTCCAATTCAGAGCCGCGGCTAAATCTGCGCTTAAAGCGAGATATATCACTGTCGCCATTGCCCTGGTTGCCTTGATGTCTGCACTGGCGATAGTCGCCAGCGGTCGTCTACCGTTTTCGTTCTTTCCACCGCTGGCTTCAGATCAGGTCATTGCCAAACTCACCATGCCACTGGGTACCAGCGCCGAGGTTACCAAAGCAGGCATTCAACAATTGGAAGCATCGGCGGCACGCGTGAAAGAGCAGCTAAACACCAAATATTCAGAAGCACCTCCGGTGATTCATGTGCTGTCGGTTTTCGGCAGCCAACTCTCGGGAGGCAGCGGACCGTCCAGCTCTATCAGTGCGGGAGGAGGCTCGTCCAACGGTCATCTGGGTGAAGTTTTCCTCCAGCTCACGCCAAGCCAGACTCGAGAAATGAAAACGCGTGAAGTCGCAGACTTATGGCGAGAGGTCAACGGTCACATTCCGGATGCCGTCGAATTGAAATTCAACTCCAGCCTCTTTTCGGCAGGGAATGACATCGACATTCAGCTTGAGGGTGAGAATGTTGAGGAACTGCAACTGGTTGCGGAAAAGCTGCGCTTCAAGCTTGCGGAGTACCCTGGCGTTGTCGATATCACCGACTCCTTCCGGTCAGGAAAACAAGAGGTAAAACTCTCCATACTACCCTCAGGAGAATCGTTAGGTTTGACTCTTGGAAACCTGGCCGGACAAGTACGCCAAGCTTTCTATGGTGAAGAAGCGCAAAGGATTCAACGAGGCCGAGATGATGTCCGTGTCATGGTGCGTTATACAGAGGACGAGAGGAGATCTCTCGGCTCACTGGATTCCATGCGTATCCGGACACCAAACGGCTCCGAAGTCCCCTTCGCCACGGTCGCCGAGGCTAACTTGGGACGCGGTTTTTCATCCATTAGAAGAGCGGACGGACGCAGAATCGTTAACGTTGTTGCTGACGTTGATAGAACACAGATCACTGCAAACGAAGTGTTGGCAGATCTCAGGTCAGGCCCCATCCAGGCATTGATGGCGCCCTACCCCAGGGTGACCTATCGGCTGGAAGGTGCACAGGCAGATCAAAGTGAGTCTATTGGCAGCTTGATTCCGAATACGGTCGTTGCCTTGTTTGTAATCTTCGCTCTGCTGGCGATTCCCCTGAAGTCTTATATCCAGCCGCTTGTCATCATGAGCGTCATCCCCTTTGCTTTTGTCGGCGCCATCTGGGGACATCTGATCATGAAAAATCTTGGGTTCGTGCCGGGTCTCGCCATGATGTCGATCCTGGGACTCGTCGCCGCGAACGGCGTTGTCGTGAACTCTTCCCTGGTCCTCGTGCACAACGTCAACTCGCGAAGAGCAACGGGTGAAGCATTACACGACGCCGTCTTGAACGCCGCGGTTTCCAGATGCCGACCCATCATCCTGACGTCTATCACCACGTTCGTTGGACTGTTGCCACTGATGTTGAACAAAAGTGTTCAGGCACAGTTCCTGGTTCCTATGGCGGTTTCACTGTCGTTCGGGGTTCTGTTCGCGACCGTGGTTACCCTGCTGGTGGTACCGTCGGGTTACCTGATTCTTGATGATCTGGTTAATCTGGTGAAGCGAGGCTTCAGCAACCTGGGCGGTACACAGGATCAATCCGCCAGTTCACCGACAACATCCCAGTAGGTCTCAAGTATCTTGATGTGTTCCCGGGGTGAGGTAAGTCCCTTACCCTGGCCACGCAGAGCCATACCGCGCATCGAAACATACTCAGCACCCATATCAATCCAGTCCTGAACTTCCCTGACCCACTGGTCCGGACCCGACTGATAATTGAGAAGCGCTTCCACACCAAAGTCGTTACGCGTACGACCATTTTTGTCGAGATGAACCTGTAACTGCTTCATCCCTTCCAGATTCTCTTTCTGGCCGCTACCAAAGATGAATCCATCACCGATTTCAGCGGCCCGCTTAAACGCGACATCAACAAACCCACCAAACCAGATCGGTATCTGACGACTCGGCAAAGGTTTGAGTCCCGCTCTCTCCACCTCATGCCACTCACCTTTATAGTCAACCACCGGTTCAGTCCAGAGTTTCCTCATCAGATCGATCTGTTCCACCTGCCTTTTGCCTCGGTTGCTGAAGTCTTCGTTCAGGCTGTCGTACTCCACATAGTTCCAGCCTGTACCGACCCCCAGTCGCAATCGACCACCGGACAGGATGTCGACCTCGGCTGCCTGCTTGGCAACCAGAACCGTTTGACGTTGAGGCAGAATCAGGATGCCGCTGGCAAGACCAACACGCTCAGTACAGGCAGCGAAGTAGCCAAACAAGACAAACAGTTCGTGAAAGGCAGATTCCTCGGTGTAAGGACCCCAGAGTTTGGGTTCACGACCTTCGTGAACAGCTCCAATGACATGGTCGTAAACCAGCAAATGAGAGTAACCAAGCCCTTCGGCCGTTTGTGCCCAATCCCGAATCACAATCGGGTCCTCACCAATCTCAAGGTGAGGAAAAACCGCGCCAATTTTCATTTTCTGCTACCTTAGCGTCCTTTTATTGCCTCGAGGGAGAGTAAACCATGAAGACCCGCTACGTCACTGAGATGGGTATGGGTACGGACGTACATGGCCGCGATTACACTCAGGCGGCTGAACGCGCGGTATTCGACGCCATACATCATTCAAGCCTGCACTTCTTCGCGCCTCTCGGTAAAACTGCCAGGGATATGTACATCGATTTGATGATTGGTATCCCTGAACCCGACCAGGTCGACCAAGAACGAGTGGCTGCCGCACTGCCCTACGGCACGGTTAACATCACGGTTGAAAAAGGTGGTCTGGAAATTCCTTCGGATGACGGTAACGACGCCATCGTGATCGCCAACGCCGGTGTCATTGTGCGACTGGAAGACTAATGATTGAAACTTTTTGTGATTGAAACTTTTTATGATTGAAACCTGGCGCTGGTTCGGACCGGAAGACACCATCACCCTGGAACAGATTGTACAGGCAGGTGCCAGCGGTATTGTCACGGCACTCGATCACATACCTACGGGTGATGCCTGGCCTATCCAAGACATTCAGGCACGCAAATCACTGATTGAGTCCTACGGCCTGGAGTGGTCAGTGGTAGAAAGTGTACCTCTGCACAACGACATCAAAACCTGCAGCGGCGACTACGAGCAACTCATCGAGAACTACAAAACCAGCATCAGGAACCTCGGTGCATGTGGCATCACTCGGGTTTGTTACAACTTCATGCCCGTCGTGGATTGGACGCGAACCAACCTGTCCTACGACCTGCCAAATCGAGCGCAGGCGCTACGATTTGAAATGACGGATTTCGCGGCATACGACATGTTCGTCCTGGAAAGACCAGGCGCAGAGGAGAGCTACGATAAAAATATTGTCGAATCTGCGAAGGCGCGTTTCGCGGACATGAGCCAGCACCAGCGCGACATGCTGGAGCAGAATATTATTGCCGGTCTACCTGGTGGCGAAGGTTCTTACGACAGGGACGGTATCCGAGAAGCGATTCGGGAGTTTACGGAAATGGGTGAATCACAGTTCCGCAAGAATCTGTTCCGTTTCCTGGAAGCCATCATCCCCGTCGCCGAATCTTCGGGTGTTGTGATGGCGATCCACCCGGACGATCCACCCTTTTCTTTGTTCGGATTGCCTAGGGTGGTATCCACGGCTGATGATGCCCGCGCCCTGCTCGAAGCTGTGCCTAGTGATGCCAATGGGCTCACCATGTGTGCCGGTTCCTACGGTGCAAGATCCGACAACGACCTTGTTGGTATGGTTAACGAATTCAGGAACAGTATTCATTTTGTGCATCTCAGAAACATCCGCCGAGAGGCTGACGGCTCATTTTATGAATCGGAGCATCTTGATGGCGATAACGACATTGTCGGTCTCATTGAGGCTTTGCTGGATGTCGAGCAGGAACACCAGGTGGCGATTCCCATGCGGCCAGATCATGGTCACGCCATGGGAAACGAAAAGGGTAATGACAACGTCAGGCCAGGGTACTCATATGGTGGTCGTATGAAAGGTCTTGCGGAACTCAGAGGCGTGATCCATGCTGTCTCAACGCTAAAGAACTTGCCGAAAAGAGGTGGCGTGACCTAAAGGTTGTGCGCCATCCGAGTCAGGCCTAACTAGCACTCGCCTCGCGCCTGAGCCTCTCGAAATTCTTTTAGTTCAAATCCCGGTTGCACGTCAGTAGGGGTCTGCTGGTAGCAGGCCACATCATAGAAATCGCGGAACGCACTGATCTTGCCGTCCCTGACTTCAGCGACTCCACAGATGTAGGGCGTCATCAGGTCACGGCCCGATTCATCCCAGTGGTGATCTACGCGTTCCGTAAACACCACATCTCCGTTACTGGCCATATTCAGCAATTCAGCACTGAAGTGCGTCATCGTCTTAAGAATCGGTATTTCATTGGCGAAGCCACCTTTCGCCATGTGCTCGAACAATTCACCTTGACCGTTGATGGTATTCAGGCCGCTGTTTTCCCAGGTGAAATCATCTGTGCATATCGCTTTAACGGTCTCCGGCAGGTCGCCTGTTTCCATGGCCCGGATCAATTGCAGCACCAATCTTTCCGCCTCGTTTTGTGCACTATCAACCTGAATCATGTCGGTCTTCCTTCTCTCGGGACGTGGTAGCCTTCTGTTCCTCCAGTGTAAAAGAAGAATCGGACCATGTCAGAGCCATTCAAGTTTATCCGTTACGAAGGTGTTGAAGATGGCGTCGCAACCATCGCGCTTGCCAGAGCAGACAAACGAAATGCTCAAAACAAGACGATGCTTTACGAGCTGAATGACGCCCTAGACCTTGCGTCACACGATGACGATTGCAAAGTGATTGTGCTCACCGCAGACGGACCTGATTTTTCTTCCGGTCATGACATGAAAGACCGCGAACCTATGGATCACAAACCTGTCGGCACCTGGGGTGGGTTCAGGCAACCGGGTATTGAAGGTCACTGGTCATATGAAGAGGAACTCTACCTGGGATTCTGCTGGCGATGGCGCAACATTCCAAAGCCCACCATGGTGGCGGTTCAGGGTCGCGTGATCGCAGGCGGACTGATGCTGGTTTGGCCCTTCGACATCATCATCGCCGCCGACAACGCACGATTTTCAGATCCGGTGGTCGCTTTCGGCGTTAACGGCGTCGAATATTTTGCACATCCCTGGGAAGTGGGCGTGCGCAAAGCCAAGGAAATGTTGTTTACCGGTGAAGCCCTTACCGCGGAAGAAGGCAAAGCACTGGGCATGGTCAATCACGTTGTACCAGAAGATGAACTCACCGAGTTCACCATGAACATGGCCAAGCACATCGCCAAACAACCCATGGTTGGACTCAAACTGGCAAAACAATCCGTGAACCAGATGCAGGACGGCCAAGGTCTCTGGCCTTCCCTGCAGGCAGCCATGTCGCTGCAACATATGGGGCATGCGCACGAGCGCATCATGCATCAACGGGCGGTTGAGCCTGAGGGTGAAAAGAAGATCCGGAAACAGGCGAAAAAGTCAGAATCCAATCAGTTCGATGAATAACCCGGAAACTGGCGTCCACTACAAAAAGCTGCTACTTTTTCGGCCTTCTACAAGCTTTTGAACCCGGAGGTAGGAATGGGTCAAGTGTCGATCAATGAAAACGTCATGGACCTCACTGAAGACGGTCCACGACTCAAAGGCATGCACTGCAAAAACTGCGGAAATCACGTGTTTCCGATGCAGAAAGGTTGCCCGAAATGCACCTCAGACGACGTCGAGGAAGTTCAGCTGGGCACCCGGGGAACGCTGTGGGCATGGACCATTCAGGGCTTCCCACCCAAGGCACCACCCTACCTTGGAGAAACCGATCCAAACAAATTTAAGCCTTATGGTGTCGGCTATATCGAGATACCAGGGCAACTCAAAGTAGAATCAAGACTGACGGTCGCAGACCCCACTGCTCTTAAAAACGGCATGGAGATGGAGATCGTCGGAGAAGTCATCGGACAAGACGAAGACGGTAATGACCTGATTACCTTTGCCTTCGCACCCGTAGCCTAACGAGGAGAGAATCATGAGTGATGATGTAGCAATTGTTGGCATTGGCATGCATCCCTTTGGCAGACACGAAGGTGTCTCCGGGATGGAACAGGGTGCGATCGCCATTAGGAAAGCTTGCGCAGATGCGGGCATCGAATGGAACGATTTGCAGTTTGCATTTGGTGGATCCGTTGCCGCGGGACAGCCTGACCATATGGTTTCGCAGATGGGACTCTCAGGTCTGCAGTTCATTAACGTGGTGAATGGTTGTGCCACCGGTGGCTCGGCCCTGATTTCTGCTTACAACACCATCAAGTCCGGTGCTTTTGATCTGGGTCTGGCGATCGGCTTTGACAAACACGAACGTGGCGCCTTCCGTGTCTCGACCGGTAAGTCCGGTGAGCGTGACTGGTATGGCGGTAGCGGTATGGCGCTGACCACCCAGTTCTTTGGTATGAAGATCAATCGGTACATGGAAGAGTACGGCATCAGTCAGGATTCACTGGCTCGGGTTTCTTCAAAAGCGTTCCGTAACGGTTCCATGAATGAAAACGCCTGGCGACGACAGGCATTCTCCGAACAGGAAGTTCTGCAGTCACAGATGCTGTCTTACCCACTGACGCAATACATGTTCTGCTCTCCCGGTGAAGGCGGCGTGGCTCTGATCCTGGCGCGTGCAGATCAGGCCCATAAATACTGCGACAAACCCATTTTCCTGAAGTCAGCCGTGGTTCGATCACGTCGCTACGGTAGCTTCGAAGTTCTGGCTCCGTCTCTGGCGCTGGATTACGCGGATGGTCCGACCGTGGATGCATCCAAGGCTGCATTCGAAGCAGCCGGGGTTGGTCCAGAGGATATCGACGTAGCTCAACTGCAGGACACCGAGTCAGGTGCGGAGATTATGCACATGGCAGAAAACGGATTCTGTGAACATGGTGAGCAGGAAGAAATGCTCGCGAACGGTGACACGGAGATCGGCGGTAAGCTGCCGGTTAACACCGACGGCGGTTGTCTTGCCAATGGCGAGCCCGTTGGTGCATCAGGTCTTCGACAGGTATATGAAAACGTTCTCCAGCTGCGAGGCGATGCCGGCAATCGTCAGGTGCCAAACGATCCGAAGGTGGCTTATACGCACGTGTACGGTGCACCCGGTATCTCAGGTGTGACGATTCTGAGTACCTGATCGCTCATTCCTGATACTTACATGTCGATGTCGAAAACGCCCTCCCATCTGGAGGGCGTTTTTGTTTCAATAGGCAAAACGTTGCACATTCTGGATAGGGACTTCAGGGAATGAGTATCATCGTCAGGGAAACCAGTGGACCTCTCGGCGCCATCGTGCACGGTCTGGATCTGAGTATCCAACTTGACCGAACCGAGATCGCGGCACTTAGACAGGAATGGCTTCGTAATCACCTGCTGATTTTTCCGGATCAGGAACTATCCAACGAAGACCTCGAACGCTACACCCTCTATTTCGGACACTTTGGGGTTGATCCGTTTTTCAGTCCTATTGATGGACACATGAACATTGTCGCCATCGAGCGAAAAGCGGACGAGAAGGCGCCGCTGTTTGCAGAATCCTGGCACAGTGACTGGAGCTTTCAGAAAGTCCCGCCTGCCGGCACCTGCCTGTATGGCATCACCATACCCCCAGTCGGCGGGCAGACCGGGTTCGTCAACCAGCACCTCGCCTACGAGCAGATGCCCTATGCGCTTAAGTCTCAAATCCGTGACCGTATCGCGATTCACTCAGCAGCAACGGGCTATGCACCCGATGGTATCTATGGCGATAAACCGGAAGAAGCAGATCGCAGTATGCGTATCATCATTTCAGAGGAGGCCCGGGCAACCCAGCGTCACCCTGTCGTCCGAAGACACCCAGAGACTGGCGTCGAAGGTATTTTCGGATGCATCGGTTACATCATTGGCATCGAAGGTATGCCAGATGACGAGGCGAGGGATCTGCTCACCGAAGTGTATGAATGGCAGACACGTGAGGAATTCATCTACATGCATACCTGGCAAAAAAATATGCTGGTGATGTGGGATAACCGCAGCGTGATCCACCGGGCATTTGGTGGCTTCGACGGTCACGATCGATTGTTATATCGAACGACGATTGCAGAAAGGGTGACCCAGTCGTAGATCTGGAACCGAGAGTTCAGGCACCTAGGGTTCGACCATACATCCCTTGAAGCGCCTCGCCCATATTGGCGGGATGTTCACTCTCTGAAAAGTCAGTGATCTTGTACCAGTTTTCAGCAACCGCATCCAGAGTTACCGCTTCCTTGCGCGGGTCGATGTTCAATCCGACGCTCCGTTCCCAGCGCACCTTTTTGAAAGACCCCGCTGACGCTTCGAACATGCTCCCCGATTCCTTGCAGTCTTCATGCGCGAGATACGCAACCAGCGGCGCAACGTACTCCGTCTTAATGGCAGTCTTCAGTGCTTCCGGAAAGTTTGCGCTGTTCATTTCCGTTGCACCGAAAGGTGACACACAATTGCAGGTGATGTTGAACTTGGCTCCTTCAAGCGCAATGGACTGCGCGAGGCCATACATACCCATCTTTGCTGAGGCATAATTCGCCTGACCGAAATTGCCATACATACCCGCAGAAGAAGAAAGCAGCACGATTCTGCCGCCACCCTGATTTTCAAAGTGAGGCCATGCCGCTCGACTTAGCTTGAACGACGTCTTCAGATGAACATCCACGACAGCATCCCACTGCTCATTGCTCATCTTCTTCAGTGTCTTATCCTGGATGAATCCAGCGTTATGCACGACGGCATCAAGGCGACCACAACGCTCAACCACGCGATTCACCAGATCTTCACTGTCTTCTACCCGCCCCGTAAAATGCAGCGCCTCTCCACCGGCATCAGCAACGGATTGTGTTGCGCCGCGGTCGTCTTCAGACGTGCTGTTGAGCGCAACCATGGCACCGGCTTCTGCAAGACAATGAGCAAAAGCTTTACCCAGACCGCGACTGGCGCCGGTCACCAATACAACTTTGTGATCAAAACGAACTGGCATGATGTCTAACCTGACTTTCTTTCAAGCTGGGAGATATCCGGAGATTTAATTTCGTAGATTTCGATGATATTGCCGCAAGGATCCCGGCCATAAATCGCAGAGGAGTCTTCACCAAAGTGCACCACGTCTCCGACAAACTCCATACCGTGTTCCTGAAGCCTCACATACTCTGACTCAATGTCATCCACCTGAAGCGCAAAGTGCGGGTAGCCGTAATCGCAGGGTCTGGATCGCAGGTCCTCTGGTTCAGGATTCGTGTATTGCCAGAGTTCGATGTGTGCATTCGGCGCTTTCAGCATCGCCATCTTGGCCTTGGCGTTTCTTAGACCTATCGCTGCATCAACCTGCGGCTGACGATCAAACTCACTTTGCTGGACCACCTCAAAGCCGAGCGCTTCGGTATAGAACTTCAGTGCTTTATCAAAATCATTCACGCCGATGGCGACGTGATGGATACCGACGATCATGCTGACTTCAGGCGCTGGTGGTAGAACGCAAGAATCTCATCCAGCGCCTTTCTTGTGGGCTCACCCGCTTCATCAATCAGGTGATGGGTCACGACACTGTGCGGCGCCATGCCGGTGCCTTGGCGGGCTGTTTCGGCAGGAAGAATGGTGCCGATAAATCGATCACCCAACGCTTGTTTGTAATCATCAAAGCGCTCTTTCTGGCAGAAGTCGTCGCCCTCAAAACAGTAACCCAGGACGGTGAGATCTTCGTCTTCAAGACGATCCTTGATACAACGAATCTCTTCGGGGGACGCATGAATGCCGCCTTTTTTGCCGATCGGCAATGAAGGCTGTGACAACACCGGCGCGAGAACAGAAGGTTCCAGCATCAGGTTAAAGGCAAAGTTACCGGTGAAACACATACCGATCGCGCCAACCCCTTTACCACCACTTTCTTCGTGAGCGTGTTTCGCCAGCGCACGCAGCCAGTCGACGATCGGGCTGGACTTGTTGGCAGAGAATGCTCGGAACTCGCGAGAGATACAGGCACGCGCCATGGAACCCAGCATGTATCCCGTAGTCGGCACCTTCCCGGCTTTGCCGAACATATCCGGCATCCAGACGGTGAAGCCTTCGCTCCTGACACGACGCGCGAAGTCGGCAACCAGTTGATAGATGCCCGGTATCTCCGACATGACGATGATGGCGGGACCTTCACCTGACACATAGACGTCCTTGGTTCGACCCTGAAATGTCAGCTGCCGCTTGTCAAAGTCCTCGAGTTTCTCAAACTGTAAAACGCGTTCTTCGGTCATCAGGCAATCATCGTCAGTCGTTCGTGAGCACCGGTCATTCGATACTTAATATCGATACCCTCAGGACAAGCGCCTGTGCATGGCGCAGAACAGGTCACACACTTATCGGCCTGCTTATCCAACGCAGCGTACAACTTCATGGCTTCTTTTTCATCACCATAGTCTTCGAAGTACATGCGATGTCGCAGCACATCGTTAATCGGCAAAGATTCGGGGCAACTGCTCAGACAGTCACCGCATGAAGCAAAGCAGTGTGTACCGGCAATCAGATCATCGTACTTGTTGAGAACCGCAACATCCGACTCAGTCAGGCGCTTTCCTGACGCGTGCAGATACTCATCGAGGTGTTCCGTTTCAAAGAACGAAACCACCAGGCAGGAAACATTCGGGTCTGCGTTAACCCACTTAAACGCAGCCTGAGTGTACGAGGTCGCGTCATCCTGGAATTCCATCATGCCCTTGTGCTTGGCACCTTTCAGGGTCTTCATGGCGACAATACCAATCCCTTTTTCAGCAGCTCGCTTGATGATGTCCTGCTGCTTAGGCCAGGCACCGTGATGGTAGGCCAGCATCATCACATCAAACTTACCGCTATCGATGGCGGTGTTCGCCACTTCTTCCAGGTTCGGCGTGTGAGTTGATACGCCCAGGAATCGGACTTTGCCCTGGGCTTTCGCCATCTCAAAGGCTTCCATCATGTTGGGATCCATCAAACGCTCAACCGTGTCACACGCATGCACATGGACGAGATCGACATAGTCCGTCTGTAAACGGGAAAGGCTATCGTCCAGCGCATCGATATAGTCCTCCGGAGAGGAACCTTGTCGTACGTGACCTTCGGAAGTACACCACTTGGTGACCACAAATAGATCTTCACGTTTACGATCCTTGATGACATTACCGACGGTGGTTTCAGACAAAGCACCAGCATAATCGGGTGATGTATCGATAAAGTTAACGCCACGATCAAGCGCTTCACGGAGCAGATCTTCGGGATTTGTATGGCGCATGATCCGACCAGTACCAATTGATATGTCCGATGCCATGAAACCAGTACTACCGAGGGGGCGGCGAGAAACAATTCGTGATCCCTTCCAGCTGTCATGAGGATTATCTGCAGTCAGTTCATCCTGCCCCGCCTCCTGCATCATGGGAATAGTGGACTGCATCCACGGCATCATCTTCGCAGCCACTGCAGCGGTGCCACCAATAAGACCTCCGGTCACGGCAGCGCCACCAAGCAGGAACTTACGGCGTCCGCTAGGCGCTTCTTCTTCGGGTAAATCACTGCCCCGGTTGTTCGCCCAGACAACCGTCAATGCCAGGCTGACGATCAGAAAGATGCCGAAAAAGATGCTGGGTGCCAATGGCAACATGGATCGGTCCATGCCCTCCAGCGTTTCGTAGGCATAAGCGCCAAGGCCAAAGTAGCCCAGTAAAAAGGTCACTAACCAAGCCGACAAGGTGATCTGTCCAATATTCCTCATGTTCCTCTCCCGGGTTGATGAGTTGGGCCCCACTCGATAGTCAATCACTGTAGCGTATTTTTGTTGTGTGTCACACTAGACTCACTAACAGCGCAGTCATCGATGAATAACACCCACCGCATTACCCTACTCGCTTTTCTGACTTACTTCGTAATGTCCGCCATGCTTACGCCCATAGGCATCATATCGATACCCATGGCGGAACACTTTGGTCAGTCAGTGCCGGAAGTCACGAGACAGTTCAGCTGGCTCACCGGCGGCATTCTGGTTGGGGCAGTGGTTGCTCTGATGATTTACGACTTCGCCGGTCTGAGACAGGTATTTCTTGGTACCTACGGCGTGATGACCCTCGCCTTGTTATCACTGATGGTACTCGACAGCCTGACGATGGTCAGTCTGTCCCTGGGCATCGTCGGTACCGGCTGTGGCATTGGTCTCGCAGGCGCTGCTATCGTGATCTCGCTGACCTACGATGAAAACCGTCGAGCCTCCATGCTCGTACTCACGGACAGTTGTTTCAGCATCGCCGGCTTCGTCGCTGCCTCGTTCACCACTTTCCTGATAGCCAGAAATTTTGGTTGGAGCACCACCTATCAGATGCTGGCGCTGGTTACCGTAACCATCATTGGCCTCACCGTCCTGTCACTTTTCCCACGAACGTCAACCGAACAGGCAGATGAATCATCTGCCAGCCCATGGCCTTTTCCAGTATGGCTCTGTGTGATCTCCCTTTTTCTATACACCTTGGGCCAGTACGCCATTTTGTTCTGGCTGCCGAGTTACGCCATGACGGCGCTGACTGCAGACGAAGGTGCGGCGGGCAACCTCGTGGGACAATTCTGGCTGGGCATGTTTTTGGCGCAGCTATTCGCTGCCTGGTGGGTCCTGAAAATTGGTGTCAGAAAGCTGGTCCTGATTGGTTCAATAACGACCTGCATTGGTACGATTCCACTATGGACGGTTGCCGACATCAGCCACCTTACCCTGCTGGCTCTAGTCTGGGGATTTATGAACCTCGCCATGCTCAAGGCCATTCTGGCTTTTGCCACAGAGATGGTAGCAATACCCAGCCCACGATTGGTGTCGTTAATGCTGCTTGGTGCAACCGTAGGCACTGCGGTCAGTCCAGCAGTGACCAGTCAGGTCGTGGAATGGACAGATACGCGGACGGTTCTGATGTTCGGAACTGGCTGTTACGCGCTGCTCTTCTGCCTGATGACGTCAGCCAGACTTCTGGATCAGTCCGAACGACCACCAGTGATCGGGTCGAGCTGAAAGATCTTTGCCAATCTTACTGAGGCGCGCAGCCCAAATCCTGTCGAGTTTCGCTTCATCGGTTACACGCTCGTAGGTGATCGGGTAGACCTTGCCGGCGGCTTGCACAATGCCATTCGGATGTGCCAAGACCCTCGCCGCCCACTGTTTGTCAGCGCAACCTGAACAACTCACAAACAGGTCGCCGCCCGTTGACATACAGTTCACATTCATGGCGCGCGGAATCGGGAAATCCACTTCGATCTGGCAGAGCGGCACTGCTGCTTTGTCGTTAACGAAAGACCAGTCCTCCACCGGCTCAGTCACCATTTCACCGAAAAGCGGTCCGCCCGGAATGACACCACATGGGCAGATAAACCAGTAAGACACTGCCGTTGCCAACATAAGGAGTACCGCGCCCGCGGTTTTCAGTGTCATGTTGAACGACATCTTTCTTATGAAAATCGAGACTCGTCCATCATGCCCATGGCTGCCATTTCCTGCTTCTTGCCGCTACCACTTGCTGTAACCCGGCTGATCCGGCCATGTCTGCGCAGTTGGGGTCGTTGATACGTTTTTTTAGGGCAATTTCGTTTCATCATGTGCATTCCTACGGAAAAGGATCACGCATCATTGCGGTCATCATCATCATCTCGACCATGGGGCCGCTGCCACCTGCGGTCACTCTGTTGACACGACCATATTTTCGCAGCTCGGGCTTTTTATACCATTTCTTCTTGGCTCTTTTCATAAACTCTCGGTCGGAAGACTCTTCCATCCGCGTTAGCTGACATTTCCCCAATAAGGCGCACGCAATTTTCGTTTATTGATTTTACCCATTGTATTGCGTCCGAGGTCATCGACATAGTCCAGCGTCCGCGGGCATTTGTAGTGTGAGAGCCGTTCACGACACCAGGCAATCAGTTCTTCCGAAGATGGGCATTCTGCATCTTCCCTGGGAATGACCAGAGCTTTCAGCTCTTCACCCATGTCTTTGTTGGGCACCCCGATACAAGCGACATCCAGAACCGCCGGATGATCGATCAAAACCTGTTCGGCTTCTGCGGGATAGATATTCACGCCACCGGAAACCACCATGTCGCTGAACCGGTCGGTAATGAAGACGTAACCTTCTTCATTCATGTAGGCGATTTCGCCGAGGGTAAACACGCCCGGCGCAATATGAGCTGCAGCCGATTTCTCGGGATCATTGTGATAGATGACACCGCGACCGGTGGCATCTTCAAAGTAGAGTCTGCCCTCCGTATTCGGTGGCACCTCATGGTTATCGTCGTCGAGAATCTTTGCCGAAAACGGCGGCACCGCCCTGCCTACTGAACCCGGGTACTGGAGCCACTCTTCTGACGTGATCATGCAGGTTGTGCCTACTTCACTTGCCCCGTAGGCATCGATAAAGACCGGACCGAACCATTCGATCATGGCGCGTTTCACATCCACCGGACACTTGGATCCGGTGTGGCTGATGGAGACGACAGAGGACACGTCGTACTTCGCTTTCACGTCATCAGGCAACGCAAGAAGACGAACAAAATGCGTCGGCACCATAATTGTGCTGTTGACCTTGTACTTCTCTATGGCTTCAAGAGTCGACTCGGCATTGAACCGTCCGAGAATGACGGAATTGACGCCGGCAATCAGTTGCCTCGTACCAGACAAAGGCCCCGTATGGTACATGGGGCCGACGACAAGCTGAGTGCCAACCTGGCCACCGGTTCGTTCAAGCACCCCCTGTTTAAAGTTTGCGAGATGTTCATCAACGGTATGACCTCCAGCAAACATCGTCGGCGGCAAGTCCGTGCCCTTCGGGCGACCCGTGGTGCCCGAGGTATAAAGCAGATTCGGTTTTGGTGGCACACTCTGATCTGGTCCAGCCGCGTCATTACCTGACAACCAGGCTTCCCAGGGTGTCAGGTCCGCATCAGCAGGTGCACCCCAACCAATCACGGTGTGGACGTCAGAACCCTTGGCCGCTTCGATGCCACGATCGTAAGTTTCAGGACCAACAAAAAGTACCCGCGCCCCTGAATCACAAAGGATGTAATTCACTTCTTCCGCGGTGAGATGGAAGTTTACCGGGACAACAGAGGCGCCAGCGATGAGTCCACCCAGATTCGCTAAGGCGGTTTCCACCGCATTCTCTGCGAACACCGCGATGCGGGTTTCAGGACCAAGATCCGTCGCCTGCAGACCGCTACCGCACCGGTTCAGCTGATCGTCCACTTCAGCCCATGACAGCGCGGTTCGCCCATCACGGATCGCAATTTCGTCAGGGTTCTCTTCTGCGTAGGGTTTAGCAAAGGTCATGGCTTATTCCGCTTAGAAATTAATGGTGCGCCCGTAGGCTGACAGTACTGATTCATGCATGGCTTCAGAGAGGGTCGGATGCGGGAAGATGGTATCCATCAGATCCGCTTCAGTGGTTTCAAGCCCGATGGCAACCGCAAAGCCCTGGATCATCTCCGTGACTCCCGGCCCAATCATGTGCGCGCCGAGCAGTTCACCGGAAGCTTCATCAAAAATTGTTTTGATCATGCCGTCTGTATCATTGACGGCCACAGCTTTTCCGTTGGCAATCAGCGGGAACCGACCTACCTTGATTGTGCCACGCGCAGCGGCTTCAGCTTCAGACAGCCCAATGCTGGCAATCTGAGGATGGCTATAGGTACATCCGGGAATTCGTTCTCGATTCATCGGGTGCGGCATCTCACCCGCAATGGCTTCCACGGCAATCACACCCTCGTGGGACGCCTTGTGTGCAAGGCAAGGTACACCCGCCACATCACCAATCGCATAGATGCCATCGACGCTGGTCTGCTGGTACTCGTCCACCGAAATAAATCCTCGATCAATTTCCACACCGAGACTTTCAAGCCCCATGGCTTCTGTATTCCCGGAAACACCTACCGAAAGAATCACCGCGTCAAAATTGAGAGATTCGCCCCCTACCGTTGCTGTTAGACTTTTCTTAGCAACTTCAACCTCGTCAACGGCAGTGCCGGTTAACACTTCAATACCGTGGGCTTCAAATGCCGACTTGGCGATGTCTGCAATCTCAGCATCTTCGGCTGGCAAGATCTGGTCCATCACCTCCACCAGAGTCACCTTCGCACCCATGGTGTTGTAGAAACTCGCGAACTCAACGCCAATCGCGCCTGCGCCAATTATGAGCAGCTTTTTCGGCATGAACGTCGGCGTCATGGCATCACGGGCATCCCAGATACGATCATGATCAACGGTAATGTGCGGCAGGTTTCGAGCGCTCGCACCTGTGGCCACGATGATGTTGTCAGCAACGATGGTATCGTTGCCGACACATACCGTGTTTTTGTCCTGGAAAGCAGCATCTCCGACAAACACAGTGATCTTGTTTTTACGCATCAGATGAGAAATTCCGCCGGATAACTGGGCAGCCACATCACGAGATCGCTTCACGACTTTCTTCAGGTTGAACTTGGGTTTACTGATTTCCAGACCAAGCTCTGACGCAGATTCCGCTTCCCTGAGTACATCGGCCGTATGCAGCAGCGACTTAGTTGGAATACAGCCCCAGTTGAGGCATACCCCACCCAGCTCTGCTTTTTCTGCCAGACCGACACTCAGGCCAAGTTGTGAAGCACGAATCGCTGCGGTGTAACCACCGGGTCCACCACCAATCACCAGGACATCAAGGTTATGTTCTGACACCTTCGCCTCCTAAACCAGCAACCGGAACGGCGCTTCAAGTAATTCTTTCACAGTCACCAGATACTCAGCGGCTGGCGCACCATCGAGCGTCCTGTGGTCCCAGGTCAGAGACAGGTTCATCTTCTTAGTTCTGATCGGACGATCGCCATCCCACTCGACGCCATCATAAAGTCGGTTAACACCCATGATGCCAACCTGGGGTTCGTTGATGATCGGGGTAAAGGAATCAACGCCATACATGCCAAGAGCGGAAACGGTAAACGTGCCACCCGCGTAGTCATCAAGCCCGAGGTTGCCATCACGCGCGGCAACGGCCAGTCGTGAACTTTCCCGCGCCAGGTCTTTCAGGCCCAGCTGATCGACATGACGAATCACAGGAACAACCAATCCTTCAGGAAGCGCCACTGCCATACCAACATTGATTTCGTTTTGGACCACAATTTCTGTGCCCTGGAACTGGCTGTTCATCAATGGATGGATCTGCAGCGCTTTCGCACACGCCTTGATCACGAGATCCGTGTAGGTGGGTTTAACACCTTCAGCCGACCACTCTTCAACAAGACCGGTGCGCATTTTCACCGCATCGTCCATGAGAACTTCCATATCCATGGTGAGCTGAGCGCTTTCCATCAGACTGTGATGCATACGCGACGCAATCGTTTTGCGCATACCTTTCACTGGAATCACTTCACCGGGTTTCGGTGCATCGGCAGGCGCAGCAGATGGTGAGGCTGCTTTCGCCGCAGGTGCCGCACTTTCCACATCTGACTGAACGATCCGACCACCAGGTCCCGTACCTCGGACGGCTCGAAGGTCTATGCCACGTTCTGCTGCGATTCGCTTCGCCAGGGGTGAAGCTTTAGGTTCTGGACCCGAAGCAGCAATCGGACTGGCGGCAACCGGTGCTGCGGCAACGCCGCTTGTTACTGCAGCCTGCACGTCAGCTTCAACAATTCGACCACCAGGTCCCGTGCCAACAACGCGGGTGTAATCAACACCAAGCTCTTTCGCCAGCCGGCGTGCCGCCGGGGACGACTTAATTCGGCCGTCGCTAGGCGCCGCGGCGGGTGTCGAAGCTGCTGGCGCGGGTGAGGCAGCTGGATCTGGTGCAGCAGTCGGTGTCGCGGGCGCAGTTTCAGCCGCGGGCGCTGGTTTAGCATCAACTGCTGGCGCTGCCTCAACACCACCGAGGTCAGCGGGGATGTCTTCTCCCGGCTCAAAGATATATCCAACCACATCTCCAGGCGCCAGCGTGATGCCGACATCAACAAGATGCTTCACGATGCCATCATATTCAGCATCCACATCCAGGTTTACCTTCTCGGTTTCCAGGGCATAAACCAGCTCACCCTTTTTGACTTCGCCACCGTCCGGAATAAACCACTCTGCCACCATGCCCTCGGTCATCGACATACCGACTTTGACAAGGTAAATCTCTTTTGGCATCTGTTACTCCTGTTTCTTAGTTGAACACCTTGCGGCATGCCGCCAGATGCATCGTTTTATGGATATCCAGAACACTCGGACCTGAACGACCCACCCGCATTCTGACCATCTGTCCCGCCTGGATTTCTCTTTCGCGCTCACCATCAAAAGCAAGGACGCAGGGTCCTTCGAACTCAATCACATCATCAAAGCCAAGAACTTCAATTTTCTTCAGCCTTAACGTCTCATACATACCCGGTGCAATGGGTGCATGTACCCGATGTTTGCCTCTCGACCCCAGGGTCATGTGCAGACCTGCATCTTCTTCTTCCGGGAGTGGATGGATCAATCCACCTACCGATGTCATACCCACTGCAGTCGGTTCGGCACGGGTCAGGAAGATTCTTTCTATCGCATCACCATCCAATAAAGCACGACTGCCAATAAACTGGTCCCGAGTAACGACTGCATCTATCAATGCGATGTCGGGTTCCTCTCCCTCAATTTCGACATCAATCATCTTCACCGCAATGGTCGCCTCTTCGAGCGTTACGGCGCCTGTGGCGACTGCACCGAGAGCAGCCCCTGCGACGGTCGCTTCGGACATTCTCGGAAACACATTATTTGTCCCCGTAGAGAGTGGCAGTAACACACAATCACGCCAACCTTTGACAAATGCGCGACTGGTTCCATCACCGCCCAGGATTAGTGTGACGATCGGGTCATGTTCCTGAAGCGCTCTCGCACCATGGATCGTGTCCAGCACCGAGGAGGTTTGAACGCAAGGAACGGTAATGGCATCAAATTCTTCACCCAGTTCCTCAAGCTCCTCGAGAGCACCCCCAGCAATATTGTGCGAATCATCGAGGTAGGCAAACTGATCAGCGCCAGCGTTAATCGCGCCTGACAGTGCACGTCGGATAATCGCGCACTTCTCTCGATTGTCGAACACCGATGCACGGGCGACGAGACGTCGAACGTCTTTTCCTGATGCAGGGTTGGCGACAATGCCAATGGTCTGCGCTGTCACCGTTTTATCCTGTCCGCGTGAGCTGGATTACAGTTCCAGCGTTTCTTTGACCTTGGCAATGATGGAATCCGCATTGGGGATATACACCTGCTCAAGCGCCGGGCTGAATGGTACCGGTGAAAATGGTGCTGCCACTCTCATCACAGGAGCATCCAGATAGTCGAACGCTTCTTCCTGGATTTGAGCAGTAATTTCACCGCCGATACCGCCGAACTTGACCGCCTCGTGGATCACCAGAGCGCGATGGGTTTTCTTGATGGACTTAACAACCGTTTCCGTGTCAAAGGGTTGCACGCTGCGTGCATCAATCACTTCGGCATCAATGCCCAGATCTTTCAGTTGGTCTGCGGCAGCCATGGCTTCATGAACCATACGACCGAAGGCAACGATAGTCAGATTGGAACCCTGCCTTCGCACGCAGGCTTCACCCAGGGGGACTTCATAAGGACCTTCCGGCACCTCCATCGTCATCGCGAGAGACGCTTTATTCAGCACAACAAATACCGGGTTATCGTCACGACAGGCTGAAATGATCATCCCTTTCGCGTCGTACGCATCAGACGGCATACAAACTTTCATGCCGGGCAGATGCGCGAGCCACGCTTCGAGACTTTGCGAGTGTTGTGCCGCAAGGCTGCCGCCGGCGCCGCCCATGGTCAGAACGGTGACCGGTAGTGTTGCCTTACCACCAAACATGAAACGCATCTTGGCCATCTGATTGGCAATTTCATCCATGCATTCGCCGATGAAGTCCATGAACATCAAATCAATGATCGGCCGACACCCTGTCGCGGATGCACCCACACCAAGACCCATGATGCCCTTCTCGGAAATCGGCGTATCGACAACGCGATCTTCACCGAATTCATCAAGCAGACCCGCGCAGTATCCATAGACACTACCCGCGATCGCAACGTCTTCACCTGCGATAAACGCGTCTTCCTGCTCACGCAGCACTTCCCGAATACCTTCATTAATCGCCATGACATATGGCAATTCTCTTACTGCTGGTTTTTGGGCTTCAGACATCTCAGGCTCCTTTCTCGTTATAAACGTTATCAAGCAGCGTATCCGCCTCCGGGTATGGAGACTCATTGGCGAACTCAATGGCTTCGTCTACGTCTTTTTCAACGGCCGCATGTACGGTTTTGATCTGTTTCTCGGTCATCACGCCCAATTGCTTCAGACGTTTCTCGAAACCTTCAATGGCGTCCTTTTTCTTCCACGCCTCAATTTCTTCGTCAGTTCGATAGTTAAGGCCCATACCACGTACACCAACATGGTCGTAGTAGCGATAGGTTTTGCACTCAAGCAACGTTGGACCACCACCTTTTCGTGCACGTTCGATTGCTTCACCGGCAGCTTCATACACCGCCATCACGTCCATACCGTCGCAAATCACGCCCGGCATGCCGTAACCTGCTGCACGGTCAGCAACATCCACAATCGCCTGATGACGTGACTGCGCGGTGTACTCACCATAGCCATTGTTTTCACAAACAAAGATGCAAGGCAACTTATAGAGCGCCGCCATGTTGGCCGCCTCGTGCACACTGCCTTCGTTGGAGGCACCATCACCGAAAAAGGCGACGGCGACATTTTTGTTCCTGCGGAACTTGTTCGAAAAGGCCGCACCCATGGCAATGGGTGGTCCCCCGCCCACAATACCGTTTGCGCCGAGCATGCCAAGATCCATGCTGGAGATGTGCATACTGCCGCCTTTGCCTTTGCAGTAACCGGTAGCTCGGCCAAACAGTTCAGCGAACATAGGCTTGAACTCGCCACCTTTGGCGACCAGGTGACCATGGCCACGGTGCGTCGATGTGATCCAGTCCTGGTTGGAAAGATGTTGCATGACACCGGCAGCAACCGCTTCCTGACCCACATAAAGGTGAAGCGCCCCGGGGATCTTGCCGTCTTCCATCATCTTACCGGCGCTTTCTTCAAATCGTCGGATGCGCACCATCTTGAGATGTAGTTCCTTCAAGGTTTTCTCAGAAGGTCCTTTTGCTTTTCTGGCTGGGGCCTTTTTTGCGGGAGCCTTTTTCGCTTTAGCTGCCGCTTTTTTCGCCTTGGGTGCTGCTTTCTTTTTCGCAGGCGTTTTTTTCGCCGCAGGTTTCTTCTTAGCTGCCAACATTCTCTCCTATTCTTCCTCGAGGGGAAGGGGTTATTAAAGCCAGGCCGAGGCGAGACTATAACGTAAACAAAGCTCGCAAAACACGCGCCATACGCCGCCTCCAGCGGCCCTTCGAGCCCGTGTTTCTATAATCAGAGGGGCGATTTTTGTAACACGTTGCATATGCAATATCCAGCCGATAGGCTTACGCGATGCATAGCCAATAGGGTGATTGATCATGGGGATGAGTGACGCGCAGATATCAACCATCAAGCGGTTGATGGAGTACGAGGCTGCCAGGACCGAACCACCGGTTGATTTCCCGAACCTGCCTGACATTCCAGCAGGCCGTTACATCGACCAGCGATTCTTTGAACTGGAGAAAGAACACCTTTGGCGCAAATCCTGGCTGTTCGCGGCGCACATTGACGAAATTCCGGATCCCGGCTGCTACATGCTCTGGGAAAACGCCGGTCAGCCCATCATTATCGTGCACGGTGATGATGACCAAGTTTATGCGTACTACAACACCTGCAGACACCGAGGCGCGCCTGTCGTCACGGACTCAAAGGGCAAGAAGGCCCGCCTGACCTGCAAGTACCATGGCTGGACCTACACCCATCAGGGTGAACTGGTTTCTGTTCGCGACCCAGAGGACTTCCGAGATCTCGACTTTTCTTGCCGCGGTCTGATCCCTGTGCGCTGCGAGCGTTTCGGCAACCTGATCTTCGTGAACTTCGATGAACACTGCATCAGTCTCCGCGAGTACCTGGGTCCGATCGCCGACGAGTGGGAAGAATTTCAATTCGACAAGATCCGGCTCTCTGCACGCCATTCCTTTGTACTGGACTGCAACTGGAAGATCGCTATGGAAGCCAATACCGAGGTCTATCATGTGAAGAGCATTCACCCCAGCACAGTGGCGCCCGCCCTGGATGACCGAAGGAACGTCAACACTTTCTACAACCATGGTCATGGCAGAATGATTGCCCCACGGCCGAAAGGCGGAAACATGCAGTCAGCCATCGAGTTGCCGGACCTGCCGGAAATAGAAACGGTCGGGGAACTGGGCAGGACCTGCACGCAGTCTTACGGCATTTTCCCCAACTGGGTATCGCCGCTAAGTCATCGGGCAGTGCCACCACTGTTGTTCTGGCCGCTGTCGATCGACAAGACCCTGTTCGAGGTTTGGACCATGGCGCCAGACTGGGGTGATGGCGAAGGACCAGACTACTGGACCGAGAACAACGGCGAACAGCTGAACCAGGTGCTGCGCGAAGACACAGAGTTCGGTGTCTGGATACAGAAGTCCATGGAGTCCTACGGTTTCAGGGGCGTGCCGCTTTCCTACCAGGAAGCCAGGATCTATCACTGGAATCAGCAGGCAGATCGAATCATCGGTATCGACAACATTCCCGAAGAGTTGCGCGTTGCTCAGGTCATCGGTGAAGACTGGATGTACCCTAACGATCCACGAGTTGCGTACGCCTGATTAGCATATAAAGATGGCGCCTCTCACCGGTATTAAGGTAGTCGAGATGGGTGTGATGATCGCGGTACCCGCCGCATCGGAAACACTCGCAGGACTCGGTGCTGAAGTCATCAAGGTCGAAGACACCAAACGTGGTGATGAGTTGCGCAGCTTCGGCAGCGCCAGGGGTGGCATGAGCGCCTGGTTCGCCAACGCCAATGCGGGCAAACGTGGCTTGTCCATCGACCTCGCAAGCGGTGAAGGAAAAGACATTCTCTGGAAGGTCCTGGAAGACACAGATGTGTTCATTCAGGGTTTTCGTTCCGGCGTGGTTGGGAAGTTGGGTTTTGACTATGAAACCGTTTCCTCAAAACTACCGAGGCTGATCTACTGTTCTTCCACCGGGTTCGGTGAATCCGGCCCCTACGCAGACCTGCCTGCCTATGATCCTGTGATACAGGCACTCACCGGGTGGGCTGGCTTTCAGAAAGTTGACGGTGAACCCACGCTGCACAAGGCCATGGTTTCGGACAAAACCGCCGCTGTTTATAACGCCCAGGCGATTCTGGCTGCCCTCGTGCAACGAGGCAGAACCGGCGAAGGATGTTTTATCGAAGCGTCCATGCTCTCTTCAAACATCATGTACAACTGGCCCGATGTGATGATGCACTGTTCTTTGCTTGAGGAAGACGGTATGCATCTGCCTAACCTCCTCGCCAGTTACCGACTATATAAGTGCAAAGGTGGCTACATCACCGTCGCCCTTGGCACAGACAAACAGTTCCGTTCCTTCTGCGAAGCACTCGATGCAGCGGAGCATCTCGATGATGAGCGTTTGCAATCCGCAGCGACGCGCGCACTGAATATGCAGTATGTGTTCAGTCTCATTGGCGACATTGCGGCAGGTTTTGATCTGGCTACCATCGTGTCACGCCTGCGGGAAGCAGATGTCCCGGTTGGACCTGTGCTTGATCCAGACGAAGTCGCAAACGATGAACACGTCAAAGCAAGAGGCCTGGTTGAGGAGAGAGAACATCCCATGCTCGGAAAACATCTGGGTGCCGTGCATCCCGCCAGTATGTTCGGTGAAGCACTGAATCTGTCACCGGCACCCATGCAGGGTGAACACTCGCGAGAGATCCTGACGGAACTCGGCTACGATGCATCTTCCCAGGAAACGCTGATCAAGCGTGGCGTCATCAAAACCTTCGAATGAGTCAGGTATCGTGGCGCGTCCGGCTGGCCTTTGGCGTTGGCCAACTTCCTGAAGGTATTAAGAGCGCCGCCTTTGGCTTTTTCCTGCTGTTTTATTACAACCAGGTACTGGGCCTGTCAGGCACCCTCTCCGGTATCGCCATTTTCATCGCACTGCTCTTTGATGCGGTCAGTGACCCCCTGGTCGGTGCACTGTCTGATGTCACACGTTCTCGTTTCGGTCGACGGCACCCTTATATGTATGCCGCGGCCATACCCTTTGCCGCGTCTTTTTATTTCCTGTTTGCTCCGCCGGAAGGTCTTTCAGAGACGGGCCTATTCATCTGGTTAGCGGTATTTTCAATCGCCACTCGAACCTTCATGACATTTTATTCCGTGCCACACATGTCACTCGGCGCGGAACTTTCGAACGACTATGACGAACGAACACTCCTGTCATCCGTTCGCATGGCCAACCAGCTGGTAGGCATGTTCGCCGTGCTCATCGGTGGCCCTCTGATTTTTTTCGCTGCCACCGAAGAGTTCGCTAACGGTCAACTCAACGGCGCCGCCTACCCGGCGTTTGCTGCAACGGGCGCTGTCATCATGGTGTTCGGTGTCTGGGCCTGCGCTTACGGAACCCACGACCAGATAAAACGCCTGCCGCAACCAGCGGAGACAGATCGTTTTTCAGCCCGTGATCTCATCACCGACGTCGGCAGAGCTTTCCGGATTCCTTCATTTTCCGCGATCGTCTCGGCATCCATCATCTCTGGTATGAATCAGGGTATGGCTCAGGCGCTCATGATCTATACCGCGACATATTTCTTCGAACTGACTGCTGGTCAAATGACGTTCCTGTTTTCTGCAGGCGTGCTTGGTGTCATGACCGGGAGTGTCCTAGCCAGACCACTTTCAAATCTCGTAACTGAAAAGAAAAAGCTCTACATGGCGAGCTTGACTTTCTACGGCGTGACGACAACCTACGTCATTATTCTGCGCCTGCTCGACCTGTTGCCACCTAACGGTGATCCGATCATCGCGCCTCTTTACATCATCAGTGGCGGCGTTTCCGGTATTGGACTTGGCATCTACATCACGTTAAGTGCTTCCATGCTTGCGGATATCACCGACGAACATGAACGGCTCTATGGAAAACGTCAGGAGGGGATCTATTACGCCGCAGCCTCTTTTGCCGGGAAAGCCATCGGCGGCTCCGGCGCGATTCTCGCCGGACTTATTATCGACTTCGCCGGAATCCCACAGGGTGCCGCACCGTCTGCCGTGGATGCCGAGGCCATCGCCCGGTTCGGCTGGGCGCTCGGACCGGCAGTTCTCGCCATGATGACACTGGCGCTTGTCTGCATCAGCTTTTACACCATCACGCGCGCCCAGCACGCAAACATTCTGGAAGAGATAAGAACCAAGGCTGATTTGGCCTGATCTGAGGCTGCTGGTATGCTCGATCCGAATATCAGCTTGCCCTGACGGAGAAACTGACATGACAAGAATACGAAAGCTGGAAGTTGATGATTGGGATCCTGAGCTGCGCGAAATGGCGAGAGCGGATTCTGCTACTGCCCTGGAACAGGGTCTCACGCGTATGTTTGCCCACACGCCAGAAGTCACAAAAGGCATGATGGCGTTTGCGGGCGCCATGAAAGTCCATCGAGAATTACCAGAGCGACTCATCGAGCTGGTTCGACTACGCGTTGCTTTCCACAACCAATGTCGCAGTTGCATGGCGATTCGTTATGAGGACGCCATCGCCGACGGCGTAACCGAAGATCTTGTCTGCTCCCTGGAAAAACCCATGGACGCTGACGATCTTACAGAAGCGGAAAAGGTTGCGATTCGTTATGGCGAACTCATGGCCACCAATCATCTGGCGATCGACGACGACCTCTACGACGAACTGGGAAAACACTTCACCGAAAAACAGATGGTTGAGCTTGGTATGACTGTCGCGTTCTTTGTCGGCTTTGGTCGCCTGGCCGCTACCTGGCATATGGTTGAAGAACTTCCCGACAAGTTCCAATCGGAAAATGGTCCCATGACCCCATGGGGCGAAGACTCCATCAGGGTTCGATAATCTTGTCTGCGTTTCCTGTAAGACCCGAAGATCTTTCGGCGGCATGGCTCGGCGAAAAACTGGGCTGCGACGTCAGTGACTTCCGCGTAGAACGCCTCGGTGAAGGCGGTGGCCTGCTTGGTCTCGTCACACGAGTACACCTTGAGTCGGATACCGGTCCTGCAACCGTCATCGCCAAATTCCCAACTGAAGCAGAAGACAATCGTTTCGTTGCGACAACTTATGACATGTACGGCCGTGAGTACCGTTTCTACACCCAGGTTGCACCGAACGTGCCGATTCGCGCGCCCCATTGTTACCACGCTGAGTTTAACCCGGAAAATTCGGACTTCGTTTTATTGATTGAGGAGCTAATGGGTTATGACCTGGGAGATCAGGTCGTCGGCTGCAGTCTTTCGGAAGCACATGCGATTGTGAAAGATCTTGCCGCGCTACATCGCTCAACCTGGCAACCCAGTGGCGATATCGAAATTAACCAGCACGACATGCCCTACCAAAGGGAGGGGATGATTGGCGGTTACGGTGTTGGATGGCCGGGCGTGTTGGCAAACTTCTCTGACGTGTTGCATGCTGAATTAGAGCAGAGTGAGATCGATCTTCTGGCGACGGTTCCCGAACACGTGAACTCACTGTTGGATAAAATCCATGAGGGTCCGCTCGTGATTGCTCACGGAGACGTTCGACTGGATAACGTTTTCTTCTCCAATGAAGGTAACGCTCTGGTGGATTATCAGGCTGTCTGCAAAGCCGCACCCGAGCATGATCTTGCTTACTTCGTGACCCAAAGTCTGTCAGATGATGTCCGTCACGCTGAAGACTGGGTGGCGGTCTATCACCAGCATCTGACCAATGAAGGTATTGACTACGACCTGGAAACGAGCCGGGAAAGGTTTCGATACCTGGCCCTTTACTTTGTTTGTTATGCGGTCATCATCGCTGGCACCCTGGATCAGGCAAACGAGCGTGGTCGCAAACTCGCCGAAACGCTGCTCGCATATTCACTGCGCAGCATTAAAGAATTGAATGCACTAGAACTCATCAAATAGGACAGCATCATGCAGTTAGAAAATAAAGTAGCAGCCGTTACCGGAGGTACAGCGGGCATTGGTCGAGGTATCGCTGAGGCCTACCTGGCTGAGGGCGCGCAGGTGGCCATCATGGCGAGAAACGCCGAAAAGGCCCAGAAGATGATGGATGAGATTGGTGCTGGTGATCGACTGATCTTTATCCAGGGTGATGCCATGAGCCAGGATGATGTCGAGGGTTTCGTCGACAAAACGGTTGAAGCACTCGGCTCAGTCGACATTCTCGTCAACAACGCAGGTGGTGCAGGTAGCGACCTGCAACCGACGGTGAGCCTGTCAGATGAAGAATTCGATCTTTGTATGAAATGGAACGTCTATTCCACCTTCTGGGCAACACGCCGAGCACTCAAGACCATGCTGGAAAACAAATGGGGTCGAGTCATTAACATCTCATCCCAGGAAGGCAAACAGGGTAAACCGGTTGTTACTGCCTACACCGCAGCGAAACATGCCATCAATGGCATGACCAAATCTATTGCCCGGGAAGTGGGTGAGGAAGGCGTCACAGTGAACGCCATCTGTCCCGGTATCATCATGACGGACGTCGTGATGGACACGGCACCGGAAACTGCTAAGGCGCTCGGCATGACCTTTGATGAGTTTATCGACTGGTTCACGTCGGAAACTGCCATCAAGCGCCCGAACAAGGTTGAAGAAGTTGCTGCGATGGCAGTCTTGCTCGCCAGTGAAGCTGGAGCCGGCATTACCGGCGCTCAACTCAGCGTCGACGGTGGCGCTACCCAGTACTAAAGCGCACTAGGCGCAAATAAACACCGGGATATTTCTGTCCGTTCTGTCCTGATACTCCTGATAGGGCGGATAATATTTACAGCAGGTAGGCCAGACCTCCGCTTTCTCTTCATCCGAAGCCAACTTCGCCGTCATGGGCGTCGTTTTACCATCGTAAGTCACGCGAATCTGCGGGTGCTTGACCAGATTGTGAAACCAGATCGGATGCGTAGGTGCACCGCCCTGAGACGCAACCAACACAAACCCATCACCATGAGGCACGTACATGAGAGGAATGGTAATCGTTCGCCCGGATTTTGCACCCGTCATCTCCACAAGAAGAATCGGCATGCCCGCCAGTTTGTTCATCAGGCGGCCACCAGAATTCTTGTAGACGAAGACGTTAATCTTCGTTGCCAGCTTCAACAGCCAACGTGGTGGTGGTGAGCCTTTATCTTTCCGTTTCTGATCGCTCATCTCATCCTCCTTTAGCAATTCAATTTTGCAGTCTTTCTTCTCTCAGTGCCTTTCGGCGCACTTTGCCTGCGTCATCCCGAAGTGGTTCCTCCGAGAACTCAATGGTTCTCGGAATTTTGTAGCGCACCAAGCGTTCTGAAAGATGTGCCAAAAGCATCTCCTCAGTGACCCCATCCGGTGTATCGACAATCGCGTGCACAAAGTTACCAAGATCTTCATGGGGTAACCCAATCACGGCAGAGGAACGCACACCCGGGCAACTATCAATCGCTGCTTCAACTTCTGCCGGATAAATGTTGGCACCGCCACTCAGGATCATGTCGGTCTGACGATCCGCCAGATAAAGGTAACCGTCTTCATCGAAGTAACCCATGTCTCCGATACTTTCGAATCCACCTTCAATCGCCTTCGGTTCTGCGCCGATGTAACGATAGGTTGAACCAGGACCCGTTTTTGGCCGCATGTACACCTCGCCAATTTCGTTAGCAGGTAATCGCTGGCCATCTTCATCGACGATGATCATCTCGCAGGTTGCATTAGGTTTACCGACCGAACCGCGATGCTTGAGCCATTCTTCACCGGTAATAACCGTGCCACCCTGACCTTCGGTGCCGCCGTAGAGTTCCCAGATCACATCAGCGCCAAGCCAATTAATAAACGCCTCTTTTAGCCACGCGGGACATGGCGCGGCGAGGTGCCAAAGGGTTTCCAGTGTGGACAGGTCGTACCGGGTTCTTACTGCTTCGGGCAAATTCCAGATTCGCTGCATCATGGTGGGCACCATGTAAACAATGTCGACTTTTTGGGACTCGACCAGACTCAGGGTTTGTTCGGCGTCAAAGCGGGTTGTCACCGTCACCTGATTGCCACGGAATAACGCACTGAATCCCCAGATGAATGGACCATTGTGGTAAAGCGGGCCAGGAATGAGCATCGATCCACCAATTCTGGACTGCAGCCGGTCAGCATCCAGATCCCAGATTGCGCCTTGGGTAGAAACAATGAGCTTCGGTCGACCTGTGCTACCACCGGAGGTCATCGCTTTCCAGGAATGGGCGACACGTGCTGGCAGAGGACGATCATCGATGGAATCATCGATGGCAAAGCCAACTGGTAGAGTTTTTCGCCCAGGATGGGCACCCTCTTCCACGCCTGTGACCAGTTTTGGATTGCCCACTTCTACGATCTGATCCCGTTCAAACTGCGGTAACTTGGCAGAAACGGGTTGAGGTGTTGCGCCTACTTTCCAGGTTGCGATCGTCGAGAGAAAAAACTCGATACCATTGGGCAAAGCGATAGTGACAAAATCGTCCTGACCAACGCCCATTGATTCATAGACTCGAGCCAGGCGGTTCGTTGCACTTTCCAGCTCGCGCCAGGAGATTGTTTCACCTTCGTGATAGATCGCAACCCGGTCGCCCTGGGACTCTGCCCAGTAACTGACAAACCGACTCATCGGAATCATTAGCATCAACCTTCTCCTGCGTTGAGGCGCCATGGTAGCATGAAATCGCCGATAAACTTTCGACGACGCGTCTACTAACAGCAAAGCAAAGGGGTGCCCGTGTCAGTTCCTATTCTCAGAGAACTCGACAATCGTTTCTTACCATACAAGGATGGCGTTCCATCCGCCTACGGTTGGACACTTTTCTTAGGATTTCTTGTCTTCCTCGCGACGCAATCCATCCAGTACAGCGACACGGACCTCTGGTATCACATCCATGGCGGCCGATACCTTTTTGAAC
The DNA here is from genome assembly GCA_017642855.1 of Pseudomonadales bacterium. Taxonomy (GTDB): domain Bacteria; phylum Pseudomonadota; class Gammaproteobacteria; order Pseudomonadales; family Azotimanducaceae; genus UBA9659. Next base: position 416,846 of record JAEPOO010000002.1, on the reverse strand, counting down.
AAGGCACCTTTTACAACCCGCTGGTCGACAGCTTCCTGGATGCAGAAGAGCGAGATAGTGTCGTTTATTTCTGGGGTTTCCAGGCACTCGTTTATCTCGTCTGGTCACAAACCGGCGAATTCGGGTTGGTCCTGTTAAAGGCTATTGGCCTCTTCCTGGCCGGTTTCTTTGCCATGAAAGTCGTCTTACAAAATCGCCCCTTAAATGATGCGACCTTCCTTCAATTGGTTGTCATCACTGCAGTCGTCGGAATGCTCGCCGCTCGGGGATTCAGTCTGAGGCCACATGTTGTCTCTTACATCATGATCCCAGTTTTCACCTATATTCTGGGCAACCGAGAGAAAGCCTATCCCGTCCTGCCCGTTCTCACGGTCTTATGGGTCAATCTGCACGGCGTTGAGTATGTGGTTGGCGCACTGATTTGTGGCGCCTTCTTCCTGGCGCGTCTGGTGAACTGGTTGGAAGAGGGAAGACCACAGCAGGGTGTCATGTCAATGGTCTGGATTGCCTCATGCGCACCTGCGATGCTGATCAACCCGTTTGGTGTTCATTTGATCACCACACCTTTTCTGCACAGCCCGGATCTGCACCTGTTTATTGGGGAGCTTCGGAAATACGAACTCGAACTTATCTTCGATTTCGAGGACGGGCTGTCGTTCAATGCGACGCTCCTGACTTTGATGGGTCTCGCCGCTTATGCTGCGCTGGTTTGTCTTGGTAACGCCAGAAAACACATCGCCGCGCTCATTCTTGCAGCCGGCGCACTGATCTTGCTGCTTCGAGCACAGAGATTTGTCTGGGAATGGGTTTTTCTGACATTGCCGTTGATCAGTGCCGCTTTGAGTCAGGAAAAGTCGATCAAGCACAATCTGCTCACCAGCATGACGCTTGCCTTAATGCTGGTTGGCCTGACGAAACTCTTTTGGCCTAACGTCATTCAGGGTTTGAACTACTACCCCTACGATGAAAACAGCCTGCCAAACGGCACAACTGAATTCATTCGTTCCCAGGGAATCACCGGCCGCTATGCGATAGAGCCATCATACGCTGGATATGTTGAATTCATGTTGTCCCCAGATGTGAAAGTACACATGGACATGCAGTTTCCGCCTTTCACCAGCCACGACTTCCACCCCATTGCTGCCGCTATGGTGAGTGCTGCTGGCTTCAGAAGCTACGTGGAACGATTCAAGCCGGATATGTTCGGTGCCAGGAGGAAGGACAGAACGTTCCCGGATACCGTGGCAAAAGAAATGGGTTATCTTCCGGTTTTCTTTGATCGGGAAGTGGTGCTTTTTTTGGGCACCCACTCCTATCCCGATTTGGCTCGTCGATTTGAACTGACCGCGGTCGACCCGTTCGATCCCCGAAAGTTTAAGGCTGATGAAATTGGCAAGGCTATTCAGGAACTGCAGCGCATGAGGCAGATCATTGATGTCCCCGAGATTAAACAAACCCTTCTGAATTTACTGGTCACCGTGGGCGATTTGACCGCCGCTCGAGTTCTGCGCGACGAACTACTGATAGAGGACCCACACCATCCTTCGACTCTTTTCCTTTCGGCGAGGCTGGATCACCTTTCTGGAAATTGTGCGGCCGCCGTCCCCAACTACCAGAAATCTATCGCGGCCACGGATGACGACGTAAAACCTTTACGCAGCCTGCTCGCTGAGTGCCTTTTTGTGCTTAAGGATCTTGCTGCTGCATACGAGCAGTTTGGCCTCGCAATGAATCCCTATGGCGACACTAATCCAGACAAGCTTCAGTATTATCAGTACGCACTCACCGCGATCGGCGTCGGCAAGAATGACAAAGCAAAAAGACTACTCGCCATGCTGGAAACGATAGATCCAGAGGGTGAATACGCTGAAAGAATAGAGAGCGTAAGAACGGCTTTAGACTAAGTTAGTTAGGCTCACAACCGACCTATGCGATGTTGCAGTCATCGCGCTGCTATAATCCGCGCTTTTTCAAACAGGACCAACTGTGAACAAGATTTCCTCCGCTGACTTTCTGGAAATGAGTCATCCCGTGGCCTCCATGAAATGGCAGCTGCCGGTAGTTCCTAGAACCACAGGTGGTCGAGGCTCACTGTTCGGTGGTGCCGGTCTCGCCGCGGGCATTGTTGCTTTGGAACAAGCAACAGAAAAACCCGTTGTCTGGGCAACCGGGCAATATCTATCGCTTACCCAACAACCTGTCACTCTGGATCTTGAGGTCTTGTTACCGGCCGTTGGTCGAAACGTGATTCAGGGCAGAGCGGTAGGTCATTTAGGCGATCAGGAGGTCATCACGGTTTTTGGTGCCTGTGGTGAACGACCGAACGTCGCGGAAGGTAACTGGAATCGTATGCCTGACGCCAAGTCACCGGATAAATGCGAGGTACTCGTCAGAGATCACGAAGAGGAAACCATTCACGAGCACATCGAGATAAGAATGGCGCAGGGTATGTTTGGTTTTTCAGGTACCGGGCAACCCAGTGGCGACAATCGCTCGCTGCTCTGGGCCCGTATGCACCATATTGAACATGATCCCGGCGCCCTCGCGATCATCGCGGACTACATGCCATCCGCTCTTGGCAATGCCCTCGGCAGGGTGATGTCCTGCACCAGCCTCGATAACACCATTCGTTTTGCAAATCGTGGGGCCAGCGAATGGATACTTTGTGAAAACACCATCGAGTTTGTTGGCAATGGTTTCGGCTATGGTCACGTCAACATGTGGAGCGACACAGGCACCCTGCTGGCTACGGCCAGCCAGAGCATGATCGTCAGAGAGCCGAACTGGTAGCCGAAAACTTACCTTCGGTGAAAACCATCAGATATTCGTTTCCGAGCTTGGCGTTCACGCTTTCAAGATACTCGATCATGTCTGGCAGCGTTAGTGCCGAGACTGATTGCGCTAACTGCTGCCTGGCATCGAAAGTCGTAATATCCCGATCCAGATTCGCCCAGTAACGCGTCGCTCTCTGACCCAGACCTTTGTCTCTCTGCGTCAACTTGTTGATCAGACCGCCTTTGTTTGCAAAAAACTCTTCCAGTGACATGTCCCGCAGTCGTTCAAGTTCACTATCCATGTACTCAATAGTTCTGTCGCGCAGCACATCAGGGCCAGCAACTGGCGACTGAACAATAAAAGTCATACCGCCAGTCTCCCGGAGCGTCGTATTCGCCGCCGCAACCACGTATCCCAGCTGTTGCTCAGTTCTGAGCGTGGCAAAATACCCAGGTGCGACCAGATGCTGCAAAAAAGTCATTCTGGCTCGTTCATCAAGCGTGTCATCGTTTGCCTGAACATATAGCACCATCGAAGCATCATCATGTTCCACATCAACGAGGACAGAATTCGCCCCCTCGAGCTGCATGACCTTAGTTTCAGCGATTGCGACTTCAGACAGGTTAAGATGATTTTTGAGCATTTTCTCAAGCGAGGCGATGTCAGAAGCATCGACGTTTCCCACCATCAACGCTTGAACAGAAACCTTCGACAGCAAATCGTCGCGCCAGGCAGACAGCGCATCGAGGGTAACTTCGGAAACCGGCCCTAACATCTCTTCGGCTGTCCAGCTCGTATTGAGCAGATCGTCCTGCAGCCTTTGGTAACTCTGGGAGAAAGGTCGTTCCAGCTTTGAATTTAGCAGGTCCCGGATCAGCTCCTCTTTAAGCACTTCAAATCTATCCGGGTTAATCTCAAGACTGACCAGCCTGGCGATCACTTCTTCCAAGAGAACCAGTTGCTTGTCGTCATAGCCGCCTGTTGACACTCGAAATCCTTTCGGTGGACCCACAAGCTTGTAGTTAAGGCCCGCCAGGTAGGCAGGATAAGCCAGAGCATTCAGATCATCCTGAACCAGCAGCGTATAGAGGTATGCATTGGCTCGATCACGAATGTCAGAAAATCCTTTGTCGTTGCGCAAACCCAGATGAATCACAGCCCGGGGCACACGAAACTCCATGTCGGTATCCAGGTAGATTTCCAGCCCTGGTTCCTTCAGGGCAATCGCCGGTTTCGCTGGGTTATCGTCCAAGAGCTCCAGAGACTCCGGCAAAAACGGATTGCGATCCGGCAGATGAAGCGCTCTGCTGTCCACCTCAGAAATTTCAACGGCACCCGGGATCAGATCATAAGACACGCCAAACCAGGGTTCAGTCTGGCTACCTTCGTAACCGGGTTTTGATACCGTCACCAACACATTATCTTTCCTCAGACGGTTGATGTAGTCACGGATCAGCCTGGCATCGAATTCCTCCATCAAGAATGGAGCAACCAGAATATCCTGCACCGGATAGTCATCCAGGTTGGGAGCCAATGACTGGACCGTCTGAATTGCAGGGACTTTTTCAGAAAAACGAAAACCCATTTCCGCCACCGTTGCCTGTTCTCCATAGAGCCATTCTTCAACTTTCGACGACTGCAACAGCTCAAGGTAGTCAAAAAGATAACCGCTGATCTCTGGGACATGCTCTATGCCTTGCTTAGTCAATCTGATGGTGACAACCAGCGCACTGGTACCGTCATCAAGCTGAGAGTCACCGGCAGAAAGAAACGTAATCCAGCCTTTTTCCGTCAACAGTTTATGAAGAGAACCCTCACCTTCATGACCAATCAGGTTGGCTACATACTGGACGGGCTTCTTTTCATAATGCGGTCGTGTCGCTGGGATCAGGAAAGAATAGCTGACTCTATAATCTTCTTTTAAGTTGTCATGACGGAGCGTCGCCGGGATAGTACCCGCCGCAATGACCTCTCCTGTCACACGCTTGGTTGGCAGATTCCTGTTTTCTATTTCGGAGAACATCGGAACCACGAATGACTCGATGTCGTTTAATGATTCAGGCGCCAATACAACCAGCGCCATCTGGTTCGCTGAATAGTTGTTCTCAAAGAACTTCAGAAGCGCGCTATGCACATCGCCATCCAGGGTTTCCAGAGTGCCAATGTTAAATTTCGAAGCCGGATGTTCCGGGTTGATGACCATTTTCTGAACCGCAAAACCGCGCCAGCCATCCTGTTTGATCTGCAGCTGATACTCGGAATTCACCGCGTTCTTCTCACGATCCACATATTCCTTCGAGAAGAGCGGTGAGATAAAAAATTGTGCGAACCGATCTAAACCTTCTTGAAACGCATCAGGCTTCACATCAAAAAAGTAGTTGGTGTGATCAGTTGCCGTGTACGCGTTGGAACTACCACCGTGTGACTGCACATATTTGAAATAGGCGTCAGGTTCCGGGTACTTCTCCGTTCCGATGAACAACATGTGTTCAAGGAAATGCGCCAAACCCAACCGGTCCACCGGATCGTCATAGCTACCGCGGAAGACGGTCAAGGCAGCCGCTGACTTGTCGGCTTTGCTATCTGAGATCAGCAGAACTTTCAGTTTGTTGTCCAGTTCGAGGAAACGATAGTCACGATCGTCGTTCGGACTTTTAATGACCTCAGTAACCGCTCCTTCCAAGCGCGGACTTTCGACTGACTCTCCGTTGCTCGAAGTCGTTGCCGTACAACCGCCAAGAACGAACAGGCAAAAAGGTAACAGGATTTTTATCACTTGAGACTTCATAAACTCACTTCAATTTTCCCGGGAAGTTACCCAGGCAATGGCTTCATCTTCTTCGTTAACCAAGCGACTGGCGTCACGCCAGCCACCCGTTTCGATCAGTTTTTTGATCAGTCGTTCCACAACCCGGCTATTCACCAGCCTCGCGCGAGCCCTCGACCCCAAACAACCTCGTCACGCTCGCCGCTTTTCCATTGACCTGATGCTTAATCGCTGGCTCATTCACTGACTCGACGAGCGGGCCGAATTGCATCACAGGGTGACCGTATCGTCCAATGGAAAAACGCTGAACTCCTGCTTTTTGTCACTAAAACTGCTAATTTCATCCATGAGTCCGGGTCTTACGTAAAAACCGGAGAACCTAGTCATGTTCGAGGAGCCTCACATTGTCCAAGAAAGCCGAGTGGTACTACTTCCGAAAAGGATGAACGACTTGCACCAAAGCATCCAAGTTTTTGGAAGCCCGTGATATCCCCATCGAAGACACGACCATGGCCAGTAAGAAGTTGCAGTCTTCAGATGCCAAAGATCTTCTTAAAGACGCAAACACGCTGATCACCATAAAAGGAAAAAAGGTCTCCGAGTTCGATGTGTCTGCCAAGGTCAGCGACGATGCCGTGGCCGCCATGCTGGGTCCAACCGGCAATCTTCGAGCACCCACGATAAAGGTGGGGGGAACCTATCTCGTTGGATTCAACGAAGACATCTTCTCGGATACCTTCGGTTAAGCCACCGACCGATCTGACCAGCGCGCTTTCAAGTTACCCTTCTCGAAAGATACCAGGGGCATTCGCTGCGCCGCGCTTATCGTGCTTGGCTGGCTGAGGCGTCACCGGCTCTCCTGGACTTTGGCCGAGCCATCTCTGGCCCTCCAATTACCTGTTTCATTCAAACCTGCCCCCTGTAAAATCGCTGCCATGCGACGTTTTTTTCTACTCCTGCTTATCGCGGGGTTAACTGCCTGTGGCGGCGGTGGTGGTGGTGGGTCGTCCACTTCCCTGCCCGCGCCTGAGCCCGAGCCTACTGAACCTGCTGAAGACGCCACCCCCCTCAACATCATCGACGCCGTCCCCTCGAGTAACGTGAATACAGAGCCTTCCTTGTCAGATGCCGCTTTCGCCCATCTCGGTCATTCAGACCTCAACATCAATCTGAGAGGAGAATGCCCTGGTTTCAGCGGTACAACACTTCGACGGCAACTGTTCGACCTGTCTGAAAATGCTTTCGACGAGTTACTGGATCATCGAATTACTTGTGACCTGGGCCAGAACAGCACCTACACCCTGAGCGCCAGCGGGGCTCGAAGCAATGATGCGGCGTTTGTCGCAGAGCATACGATCAGTACAACGAGCGGCAGTCCCGAGGGATTGATGGTGGAGACCACCACAGAGCTGGCCCGAGGCGCAGTCGATGATATGTTCTTCGGCTATATTGTTGGCGCACTCATCGAGGAACTGGATCTACCCGATGCCGTTGAATCGCTAATACTGGCGACGCTATTCGAAATCGCGGGTGCGAACTGGGACAACCTGGTTGATCCTGATGCGCTCTACGATGTCAGAACGGAACGCGTCAGATACCTGTCCTCCGAACCGGATGGTTCACCAAATTCAGAGCTCACCGGACTGATTGCGTATCCCGTGGCCAACGCACCGTCCTTTGTTTCCCGGGACAAGATGATCGTCCTGATGCATGCGACGAGCTCAACCCCATCAGAACAAGACCCGGCAGATGCCTGGTTCATACTTGCGAACCAGTTTGCATCACGGGGTTACCTGGTCGTTGCCGCTGACAATTACGGTCGCGGAGGCACCGCAGAAGCACCGGAAACTTACCTGCTCGCTAACCGCACCGCTCGGAATACTCATCACCTGGTGACCGCCGTGATGAACAACAACACCTACGATAGTGTCTATGACGGTAACGCGGTCACGATTATTGGCTATTCCCAGGGCGGACACAGTGCCATGGCGTACTATCAGCACCTGGCTTCGCACCAGACAAACATCGACGTGCAGGAAGTTTATGCCGGCGGTGCTCCCCATGACCTATACCAGACATTCCGGGGTGTGTTGGAATTCCTCGACGGCAGCTGTAATGGCAATGACTACTGCGGGTATGTGGATGAAGAAACAACCGTGCCTTTTGCTACAGATCGCATATTGCCTGGCATCACCGCCTATACCAGTAGCGGTTTCACACTTGCTGAATTAACGGACGGAGAAAGTCTGGATAACGCTCTGGTCTCCGGATTCCTGGCAAATGAGCCTGCATACGATGATCTGAAGGTGATGCTGCAACTCAACAGCTTCACGAATCTGGTTTCTGCTTCTGCGTTTACCGGCACCAGTTCTATCGTCCATCTTTATCATTCTGAATACGACAGGCTAGTACCACACGCCAACACGGCTGATCTGGCCGCGGTGCTAGCGGATTCAGTCAATCTTGATTTTCACGAAAACCGTTGCAACTCCGATGGTTACGAGACCATTTTCAACCTGACGGACAAAGTAGGCGTTCTGCATACCCTTTGCGGTTTGTCTGTTTTGGACGATGCCATGGAAGACCTGCAGTAACGGGACTAGTGGATCTCCGATTGTCCCTGCCAGGCTTGCCGTAGCTTTTCCATGTTGAAATCCGGTTGTTGCGACGCCTCGATAACCACTCGCTCCTTCGCCATGATGCGAGCCGCTTCCTCAACCACATTGGCGGCATCTTCTGGCGGAACAACAACGGCGCCATGCATATCCGCATGGATCAGGTCATTGTGACTGACTTCCATACCTTGGATCGTGACTGGACTGCCCCAATCCACCATGTGAACCCAGGCATGGGACGGATTCACCATCCCCGCGAGCATCTGGAACTTCGGCTGGCTATCGGGAATGTCACGAACGCTACCGTTGGTAATCACACCCAGGCTGCCTAAACCATAGTGGATATTGGTGTTCACCTCTCCCCAGAAAGCGCCGTATCCGGGCGTGTCATCCATATCCTCCACCACCGTTATGCTCGGCGTTGGTCCACCCTGCGCAATGTAACTGTAATAGTCGTCTCGGTCGGCAAAGGTTGTTGGTTTATGAGCGGCCCTGATTCTTAACGTTCTCGCGTACCCCAGCGAACTGCCTAATTCGGGTCGAATACAGACAAAGGGTCTGACGTTAAACCCACACGCCCGACGGTTTGGATTCACCACTTCCAATGCATTACATACCGTCGGTGTATCCAGGGCCAGCAGCCCTTCCCAAACATCTTTCGCAAGCTCAGTCACGACAACACTCCTGTTCCAACTACAGTCTTCGAGTGTCCTGAGCGTAGCATCCTGCAACGGGACCAGTACAATCGCATTCCTATGAATCTACCTCTGCGTATACGGCAGTTCCTGCGATCAGAGTTTCTCCGCTATGTCGTCGCAGGCTGCATTGCCTTCATCTGTGACTTTAGCATGCTGGTGTTCGCAACCGAGGTGATGGGTGTTCACTACCTGGTATCCAATATCGCGGGCTACGCAGTTGGTCTGATTGTGTCTTACCTGCTGAACATCAAATTCGTCTTCGACCACCGACGATACGATGACAAACAGGCTCATGAGTTTGTCTACTTCACCATAATCGTCATCGTGGGGCTCGGCATCAGTGAAGCGGTGTTATGGTCAGCGACGGAACATGGGAACCTGCCTTACACCTGGTCAAAGGTGGTGTCGGCAGCATTTGTTTTTATGTTCAATTTCGTCGTCAAGAAGTGGTTGCTGTTCTCACCGGCGAACAACTAGGCACTCATAAAGCAGGTCGTCGCCATCCCAGGCTTCACCCGCCTGGATACTGGTGTCAGATTGTGTATCTTTCAGCCGAAATCGTTTTACAAGCTTAAAACCGGATTTTTCCAGCACACGCCGCGAGCCAACATTCTTTTCATAGGTCGTTGCTGATACGCGGGAAACCTCTGGCTGATTGGCAGCTTGTCCGACAAAAAAGGCCGCAGCCTCTGTCGCATAACCCCGACCCCAGGCTTTCTGAATAAGGCGATACCCGAGAGACCAAACGTCCAAATTCTCGGTTCTGCGAAGTGAAATCCAGCCGAGGAAGTCCTCGCCTGCTTCAATGATCCAGAAACCCGCCCACTCGGTTTCCACCTTCAGATAGGTCGGCATGATCTCGACATCGAATCGATCTAATGAGATCGATAAGCCGCCATTCACCCAACGCATGACCGCTGGGTCATTATCAAGCGCGTGAAGGTTCTCTCTGTCTGCCTGAACAGGTCGGCGGTAAGTTAAACGAGCCGACCGCATCACATCAGGCAAGCTTAAAGGTATTCACGCCTTCAACCTGAGTGACAGAACCCTTGGCACCCACCATGTCCGCTTCGGTCATGGCTTTAAGTTCATCAGGATTAGCCGCCGCTACGGACAGGAAACGCGTGGCATTGGGATCATCAGCCTCTCCAAGACGTCCAATGACAAACCCCTGGCCTGGCGCATTGTCTCGACCATACACCACCGTATAGGTCTCAACACTCGCTTCACCTTCAGGCGCTTCGGTAAAAGGCGCGTCCGGCAGGTTATCGATTTCACCCTGGTACTTTGATGGATGTGTCCGGCGCCATTCCCCTTCCACCGGGTTGGTCGAATACACACCCGCTGCGTGTTTGCTGAAGTAACCGCCATTTGCCGTGACCAGACCATAGCTCCCGCGGTCAGCCCTTACCTCATCGACCATGGCTGCGATGGAATTCATCACATAGTTGTTACCAGCACCCCCGTGGAACGGCAGGCCACCAGTGATCGTTAACGCTCTGGGGTCATCAGTACTGACACCAAATGCCTGGCAGGCGAACTCGACCGCAACGGGAAAACAGGAATAGAAGTCGATGTACTTCATGTCATCAATGGACAGATTTCCCTCGAACACACGCTCCGCCATGACTCGCATCGCATCACTCTGGTGATAGGTTGGTCGGGCATACACCATTTTCTCTTTTGTATCAGAGCAACCATGCAAGTAGACGAACTTATCTTCGCTGATGCCCAGCTTACGAGCATAATCCACCGAAGTTAAAAGCAGCGCAGCACTTTGGTTAATCTGGTTCATGGCATTCATGTACTTGGTGTACGGCCAGGAAACCATGCGATTACTGTCTGAGGGATACGCAATCTCCTCAGCTGAACGTGATATGGGATACCAGGCGTGCGGGCTTTGTGCAGCGACATCTGTGAACTTTGAAAACAGGCGCCCCAGCTCACGTTGATGATCATCAACAGAACGACCCAACTGGTGCCGAAGTGCGTTTTCATGCATTGCATAGACCCAGGAGGGGGTCAGAATGCCGTATTGCTGCTCATGTTGGGTCGTCATCTCTGCTTCTGAAACCAGATACTCGGGATCACCGGAGGCCGGTTCGGACCAGGCCGGTTGTTCTCCCGTCTCTTTAACAATCTTGCGGGAAGTCGCCATGGCCTCCGCACCCGCGAACAACGCAAACTGGCACTCACCGTTTGCGATGGCCTCAGAGAAACGGTTGACCAGGTATTGAGGACCATTACCGCCATTGGGCATCAGCCATTGACGGGCTCTCGATGCGCCAATCCGATTGGCAATGGATTCGGGTGTGTTGCGCGTGGATTCACGAAAACTACGGACGATCGCCAGCGTGTCGAGATCAGCCAGTTGTTTCTTGCTGATACCGGCATCATCTGCCGCCTGGTAGACCGCCTGTTCGATCAAATCGAGCACGGAGGATCCTTCAAGGGTGACTTCTTTTTCAGTGACCTGGCCAACACCCACCAGCACAGGCATAAACTTCTCGCTCATGAAACGCGTTCCAACAAATTAGGCAAGCCCGCAGTATAATGGGATTTGAGCCAATTTTTTAAGTTGTTGCCGTCATGAAGCGATTCATCCTCCTGCTTTGCCTTTACCTACCTTTCACCACAACTGCCTCAGAAGAAGCGCGAGCCCGCAGCATCATTGACGAAATGGAGCAGCTCTATCGCGGCGATTCCAGTGACGCCACGATTACCATGGAAGTCGAAACCCCCCAGTACCAGAGAACTTTGAAGATGACGGGTCAGAGTCTGGGCAAAGAACTGGCGTTTTTCCGAATCCTGTCGCCAAAGAAAGATCGGGGCGTCGCGACCCTCAAACGCGATGAAGAAATGTGGAACTACTTTCCCAAGATCAACAAAGTCATCAAGGTTCCACCCTCCATGATGATGGGATCCTGGATGGGTAGCGACTTCACCAACGACGACCTGGTCAAAGAAACGCAATTAATTGATGCCTATCATCTTTCCATGACTGAGGATAAGGCCATGTATCGGGTCACGCTGACACCGAAGGAACAGACAGTGACCGTCTGGGGTAAAATCGATTACGTGATTTCCAAAGATCCGCTTCTTCCAGTGTCCCAGTCATTTTATGACGAGGACGGAGAAAAGATTCGTGAACTGACTTTTCTTGAGCCAAGGGAGTACGAAGGCAAGTTGATGCCCTCAATTCTGGAAATGACGCCACTCAATAAGGAGGGTCATAAGACGCGCATCATCTACGATGCAATTACTTTTAATGTACCTGGTATCACCAAGCAGACCTTTTCCATGCGCAACCTGAAGTCCCGGTTCTAATGCTCACCCTGCGTATCGCCTTTAGAAACATTCTCAGACAGAAAAGGCGCTCGCTCCTGACCGGCCTGTCCATGACCGGAGGCTACATGTTGTTCGTCTTCGCCTACTCCCTGCTCGAAGGCAGCTATGGCAACATCATCGATATCTTCACTCTGGATAACACTGGACATATCCAGGTGCATAAAGAGGACTATCTGGACAAACCCAAGATCTACAAGTCCGTCCAGGACAGGGCAACCGTGGAGTCGACGCTGAGTGATCACCCCAAAGTAAAAAGCTTTACACCAAGGGTGTTTTCACCGGCACTGGCCTATGGCACCGATAAAACTGCGCCGAGTCGTGTCATCGGCGTAGACACTGAAACAGAACCAACCGTGTCGCGGCTTCGAGAGAAGGTTTCTGAAGGCAATTACTTCAGCACGGCACCGGATGCCGATGGTTACTACGAGGCCATGATCGGTCATGGACTCGCGACTTCCTTAAAGATCGGCGTGGCAGACGAAATCGTTCTCATCTCACAGGGTGCCGATGGTTCGATTGCCAACGACATCTTTGTTGTGGCCGCCATCATCGGCAACAGAACCTCTTTTGATCGCATGGCAGTTTACCTGCCTTTAGCAACGGCGCAGGAGTTCCTGGCCATGGGAGGCGATGTTCACGAGTACGCCATGCTGATCGATCATCGCGATAACAGTCGACGTGTCGCCGATGAACTTGCCGGCTTTCTTCCTGATCTCACCGTTTCACCCTGGGAAGAGGTCCAGGCCACCTTCTATCGAACCATGCAATCCGACAGACAAGGGAACAATTTCATGATGGGCCTGATCGTGTTCATCGTGTTCATCGGTGTACTCAACACCGTGCTCATGTCAGTACTCGAAAGAACACGCGAATTCGGGGTGCTTCGAGCGATTGGCGCTCGCCCCGCCTCGCTCATTCGGCTGATCACACTGGAGACAAGCATCTTGGCAACAATCAGTGTGCTGCTTGGCATGGTGCTCATTGCGCCCATGGTCTACTGGCTTTCCCAGGTTGGATTTCTGGTACCCGAACCCATTGATATGGGCGGAATCGAGTTCCAGCACATGAAGGGTGAGTTTTCCTTGCAGGTGTTTCTGACACCCATGATGTTCATGTTAGTAACCGCCATCCTGATCAGCATCCCGCCAGGTATTCGCGCTGCGCGCATCCTCCCGAAAGAAGCCATGGGAGCTCACTGATGCTGATGTTCAAACTGGCATGGCGAAACCTTTTCAGAAATGTTCGGCGAACGATACTGACCTGCCTGCTCATCTCGTCATCCCTCGTCGTCCTGATTCTGGTCGATGGCCTCGTTCTCGGTATGGTCGACGTGATGGTCGGCGGAATCACCAAAACACTGGAGGGCGAAGCCCAGGTCAACCATCGAGACTTTCGTACCAATCTTGAACCCGAATACTTCATAGAAGATCCCGTCGGGGTGATCAACATCATTGAAACAGACAATGAAGTCGCCGGCTATGCACCGCGGGTTATTATCGGAGGCATGGTCGCCTCCAGCTACAACACCACCGGCGGTTTGATTTATGGTGTGGACGCCGAGCGGGAACTCGAAGTCAGCAGAATCAAAGATGCCCTCATCGAAGGGGAATACCTTAGCGGGGGTGAACGAGAACTACTCATGGGCAAACCCATGGTGGATCTGCTCGAGATCGAGCTGGGTGATCGAGTCGTCCTGACTGCCGCGGCTGTCGATACCAATGAGATCGCGCAGGAACTATTCAGATTGACCGGCGTGCTGGAGTTTGGTCCCGAAGAAATAGACAAGACTTACATCTTCATCAATCTTAAGAAAGCGCAATCTTTGCTGGGTATGCAGGGTCACGTCCATCAGATCGCGCTGCAGTTCAACGATCCGGAGATTTCAAGAAAACCCGACCTGCCATTGTTTCAGACGCTGACTGACGATGAAGTGGAAGCACTTGGCTGGCTTGACTTGCAACCGTCTATCGGCGCCATGATTGAGATGTCGAGCTTCTCGACCATGATTGTTGGTCTGGTGCTTTTCCTGCTGACGTCCCTCGGTGTGATCAACTCCATGTTCATGTCGATCTATGAGCGCATCTATGAATTCGGTGTTTCAAAAGCGATCGGCACAACACCCTTTCAAATCACTCAGCTGGTACTTATTGAAGCGTTATTGCTGGCGCTTCTGAGCTGCACATTTGGACTGCTGATGGCTTACCTGATCGGTGACTACTTCAGCGAAAACGGCATCCCAATGGGGAAAATGGAGGTATCCGGCATCGTCGTTGATGGAAACATGTACACGCGACTTGCCACCTATCAGTTTATTCATTTCCCCATCTACGTCACGCTGCTGACCCTGACGGCAGCGCTTTACCCCGCTCTGTATGCATCAAAAATTGTGCCGACACAGGCTCTGCAGAGGGCCCTCTAGGACTCACCATGACCAATGTAATCGAGACTAAGAACCTACTTCGTAAATTCGGCAGTGATGAAACTGAGATCATCGCGCTTAACAAAGTATCCGTTGAAATCGAAAAGGGCGAGTTCACGGCAATCATCGGGCCTTCCGGCTCGGGTAAAACAACGCTGCTGCACCTGATTGGCGGATTGGATGAACCGGACGATGGATCAGTGTTTCTCTCAGGCGCCAACATTGCCGAGATGAGCGGCAACGAGCTCTCCGACTTTCGTCGAGACCACATCGGTTTCATTTTCCAGGCCTACAATCTGATCCCGGTGCTATCCGCACAAGAAAACATTGAATACATCATGTTGCTACAGGGTGTTCCTGCGGCAGAACGAAAAAGCCGCGTAGGCGATATGCTGAATTTGGTTGGTCTCGAGGGTCTCGGTGATCGCCGCCCGGCACATCTATCCGGTGGTCAGCAACAGAGAGTTGCCGTCGCTCGTGCCATGGCATCACAGCCAGACATCATCCTTGCAGATGAACCAACTGCGAACCTAGATTCAAAAACCGGTATTGCGTTGCTGGATGTGATGCGTGAGCTGAATGAGAAACAGAACATGACGTTTGTCTTCTCTACCCATGATCAGAAGATTATGGACAGAGCAACCAGACTGATTCACCTGGAAGACGGCGCTATCGAAAAGGACGAACGCAAGTAAGTGCACCGGACAGCACTCCTACTCCTACTTGTTTCTGCAATGCCTCTAAAGGCAGACGTTAACCTCACTGGTTACGCAAAATCATTCGCTGTCGCCCAGGACGAGATAGACAACGACGTCATTATGGCCAACGAAATCTATCAGTCGCAGAACAGCCTGCGACTGATGTGGGAAGGTTTTTCGGAGCGTATCGTTTGGCAGCTGCACTACGAGTTGAGTCCAGTCATGGTATCCAATGAATTGAACGCGGCGATACCGACGTTCAATGTCGTCGGAGACAGCTATCGCCTCACCGACATCGACCCGAGGCTCCTGAGCGAAGATAACAAGCATCAGATCTATCAGAACCTGGATCGCTTTAATGTTCAGATTCAAATGGATGCAGGTGATCTCACCCTTGGTCGCCAGGCTATCTCTTTCGGCTCGGCGCGAATCATTAACCCGACTGACATCTTCCTGCCTTTCGATGTTCGAACTTTCAATACTGAATACCGAACAGGGGTAGATGCCGTGCGTTTTCAGCGCCCCTGGGGCGAACTCGGCGAGATCGATGTCGGAATTGTCCTGGGGGACGATGCGGATCCGGAGAATTCAGCCGCGTTTCTGCAGCTACGAACCAATGCCGCGGGCGTTGACTATCACCTCGCTGTGATGCGATTTTCGAAACAGGACCTGCTTGGCTTTGGTGTACAGAGTGCGATCGGTGGTATGGGCTTCTGGTTCGAAGCCGCAGGGGTATGGGGAGACGAAGACTATACGCGCCTGTCCACCGGTCTCGACTACGCGTTCTCCGAGAACACGTTTGGACAAATCGAGTATCACTACAATGGCGCTGGCAGTGATGATCCCGAGAATTATCTTGCCAACCTACAGACCCTGCCTTATCAGCGGGGTGGCGTTTTCCTCTCAGGTGAGCACTACCTGATGCCGAGCTTCACGCTGCAGCTCTCACCACTCTGGTTTGTCGCGGCACAGGCGATCATCAATCTTTCTGATCACTCCGCCTTCGGTTCCATCAGTGCGGAGTACAATATCGCCGAAGACTTTTACATGGACTTCGGTTACTACCATTTCATGGGTGATGATCTGACGGTGAATCGCATGGGGCTGCCGGAATTCGGATCAGAATATGGTCCGAACCCCAACACGCTCTATATGAGCATCCGCTACTATTTCTAGTTCTAGGCTCGCCCCGTGTTTAGGCAGGTACCCAGCCAGCACACCAACCTGGCCCAGCAACCAGGCGATTCTGGAATAACGCACAGCCACCCCAGCCTTCTTCAGCACTCGCCGCATAGAAGCGGCAGTTAGAGCAGAGCTGTTCCGCGCCGGCAACACCCATCTTGTCGACTCGGGTCGCCTGGTTGGCATCTTCTACGTACTTCAAGGCAACAGCAGCCGGATCGTCCAACGGTACTTTGTCCGCAGCCCGAACGTTTACGTTCACCAGCGGTATCAGCGCCATTCCGCCCGCAATTTTCAATACATCGCGCCTGTTTGGCATCACTTACTCCTCAATAGGTTTTGCCGAATTCGTGGAATCTATTCTACGCCCAATCTGATTGGAGAGTTCATGATCAAGATCACGGTTTTTGTTAGTCTCCCGTAAATCGTGACACTGACTGTCGGAACAGACCTATGAGCAATTATGTAGAAGGAAAAACCATCATCGTCACCGGCGCTGCCGGGGGATTCGGCCAACTGGTCTGTGAAAAAACAGCGGCTATGGGGGCTCAGGTTGTAGCAGCAGACGTCAACGAGCAGGCGCTTGAAGACGTTGTTTCCAGGATTCGATCATCAGGGGGCCAGGCAACCCCGGTCAAAGCCGATGTCACCAGACGAGATGATATGCATCAGTTGGCGGGGGCCACATTAGACGCCTATGGCCAGATTGACGTGATGCTGAACAACGCCGGCATCATGCCGCTGGCTTTCTACTCCGATCACGAATCTGCGGCAGAAGCCTGGGAGCGTTGCATCGACATCAATCTCAAAGGCGTCTTAAACGGGATTGCCGCAGTACATGACCCCATGATCAAGCAGGGTCGCGGTCATGTGGTCAACATCGCCTCAATCTACGGTAATTATCCTACTGCTGGTGGTGGCGTTTACGGCGCAACAAAAGCGGCCGTGGTGTTCCTGTCAGAGTCTCTTCGGATGGAGTCACAGGGGAAAATCAAAGTGACCACCATCAGGCCAACCGGGGTACCTGCAACCGGTCTGTCAGGCGGCATCGTAAATCCCGAGGCCGTTAGTGGCTTGTTGGGTATCAATACCGCTTCCTACATGTCCAAATTCGAGGCAGCGGAGGCGGGACAGCTGCCTGCTTCGCACCTGGACGTGAACGACATTGAGTACTTTGCCCTGGATCCTTCTTCCCTGGCAGACCAGATTGTTCACGCCATTAACCAACCCTGGGGCGTGGCCATTACTGACATGACGGTGCGAGCTTCCGGTGACGGTTACGTCATCTGACTGACTTACAGAGCGGTACCGATCGCACCAATGGCCATGATCGAAATCAGAACGAAGGTACCCTGCGCACCAATCAATCTTGGGTAGTTTGCGCCCTCGTAGGTGCCCAGGCCAAAAGCGTGCAGCAGACGCAGAACAAACAATGAAATTCCGAAGCCATGCAGGAGGGGTGCCGGTACACCCTGTATCTCAAGCACCAGGATCAGCAACAGAGCAATCGGCACATTTTCGATGAAGTTCGCCTGAACTCTCAAGGCGGCGTCCGGTTGCCACGCCGGGACTTTGTGACCTCGCAGTCGGACGTAAAGGACAAAATTAGCAAGAATAACGGCCAGTAGCGCATGCAGGCCGACGTAAAGCGCAGTCACCGTAATCATGACAGATAACCTCCCGAAACCAGACCAAGACCCACTATGGTCAGAACCAGCCCGATATAGCTGTACTGATCCAACCAGAAAAGCCCAAAGGCTTCGGGCGTGCCAGGAGGTGCAGTCGGTGATTCACCACGCGTTAACGCACGCGGTAAACCGCCGACCCAGAGAATCAGTAAACCGTGAAAAGCCATACCGAGGCCTATCACCATCATCCAAAATTCATTCATGCGTATCCCTCTTTGTTGACTCGCTTTGCTATTAGGTTTCCTATCAGGGTGCGATGACCGTTTCTTCTTGCGCAAGGTAGAGCGCTACACTGCCATCAGCAACAAAATTGGGCGCGTCTTTTGCCTGGTCTTCAACCATTTGTCTTGAAGTGATGCCACGCATCGCCGCCTGCGCATCCCGCCAGGATATTTCGGTGATCCCGTCATAGGCAGGTGGGCTGGATTGGTAAGATTCCAGCAGAGGATGAATCTGAACATAGGCCAGGGCTTCTTCCGTTAACGCGGCGATCGGTCCATGGTGATGCCACCAGTAATCCTGAAAAGTCTCGAGCGCCATTCCTTCTTTTCGACAAAAAGGATAAACACCCTTCATTCGGCTTCCGGATAGGTAATCCGGGGTACGAACAACGACCCGTTCCATACCCGCCAGAGAAGAATGAATGTCTACGCCGTCTTTAAGCATCAACGCAAAGTTCTGCCTGGAGGCTTCCAATGCATCCTGGGCACGATCAAACCAGAGTTCTGCAGTACCGGAAAACGAAGCGTCTTCTTGACCAGGTAACGCACGAGTCTGTACATAGCCCTTTACCTGCGGAAAGAGATCTTTGACTGCCTGCTCCGCTCCTTTACCTTCGTATCGATAGGGATTGGCCGCCGCTTCACCGGTCGCAGGAGACATTAGGAAGTACGCTTTGAACATGACCCACCTCTTGTTAATTCGACACTGCCATCAGCACCAACATAAAACAAGAAAACGTCGCTTTGCACCAGCACCGAACACAAAACGACTATCCGCTCCGCTGCAGTCCGCATTTTTTGGTTACCAAAAATTGGCATCGAGGTTGCAGTAATCGGTTCAGGAAACACCCGACAAATCCGACGATAGGAAGTGAACCAATGAGCGAAGAACCAGACAACCTCTACCTTGAAGACCTGCTGAAGCCAGCCTGCTACATGGATGAGCTCTACGAAGCTGATGAAATGGACACAGATCCCGGCTGCGAAAACCTGTACTCAATGCCCTGCTGATCTGTCTAACAACTTATCAAGTGCGCAAGCCTCCTGTATGATCGCCTGGTCATACCGGGGGGCCAGCGCCCTTGAAATATCTTCCCCTACTACTTCTACCCTTTACCGGCCAATCCTTGGCAGAGTCTTTTCATGCGGGCCTGTCTGACCGCTGGCAATTTGATATCTCCATTCTCTCCCAAGAACCTACCGCTAAAGTTCGTTCAACCCAGTCCCCTGATCGAGAGACGGAGATCGATCTCAAACGCCTTGGTGTAGATGATCGAGAAACAGCCGGTCAAATCGGCGCACGGTATCGCATCAACGACAAGTGGCGGACCGTTCTTGCTTATTCTCCGCTAAATGTTTCAGGCACGAATACAACGGACCGTTCCTTCAATTTCGCAGGCAAGACGTTCCCGCTGTCTTCTTCGGTCTCAACGGACCTGGAGTTGAAAACTTACATCTTTGCGATGGATTACGCTTTCCAATCCTCGGACACCACCGAGTGGGGTGTTGGTGCTGGTGTCCATGCCATCGATCTTTCAATTGAATTCGAAGGAAATCTGAACGATTTGACCGTCGTATCTAGCGAGGATGACCTCCTTGCCCCTTTGCCGAACCTTCGTATCTATATGAAACACGCTTTGAGTGAGAAATGGTTGGTCGGCGGCAGCCTCGGATGGCTCGGTGCTGACATCGATAACTACAGAGGCGACCTGATGATTGCCTCAGTTTTCGTTAACTATCGAGTCAGCGAAAACTGGACATTCGGCGCCCGCTATCAAGGTATCGATATCAACCTTAAGATCGATAACTCTCCGGATCAGGAGGCTTATGACATCCGACTTCCAGGGATTGCTTTGAACCTGACCTACAGCATCCCTAACTAGGCGACCCTTTCAGTCGAGGAACCGATGACTTATCTCGTCATCGGGGACCATACAGACTGCACGGCGCCCAAACCAACGGTATCGGTTTCTTGCGATACAGTCATAAATACCGTCTCGGAATCCCTTGGGCAACCACCGGAACCCTTTTAACCAACGCCACGGCCAGATGAGCTCACCTGCAATCTCGAGCGCCGCGTCTGAGCGGTAATAGATCGCACCGTCTTTGATCAGGACAAAAGTTTCATCCAGCGACACCGTCATGGCGTACGTCAGGATCAGGGATTTCGCGGCGCGACTTTCCGTAGTGGCGAAACTGAATTGACCGCTGGCGTCACGCTTCAGAACAAATTTGACCGCTCCGTTACACAGATTGCAGACACCATCAAATAGAATGATTGTTGGCTCGTTTTGCATCGAGTCTTCTTTGTGCACGTGCGGTTTCCATCGAATCAAAGATCAGAGCAGGCTGAATCGAACGAACTTCAGGCGCAATCGTGTGATTAATCATTGTCTGATTGGTTTGATAACGACTGCCCTGTTGATCACGCAGCAGCAGGCGGAAATCGACAAGATAACGTCGCACGGTAACATGATCGAATACACGTTGTTCAACGAAATCCGACATCCAGTTTTTGAGCTCCTCATTTAGCTCCGGTTCCGAATAGATCTTTCGGGGATCAAGAATGGACGCTGCGACCGACAAAAACAGTAATGTGTCCGCCCTGCCCTTCGGCATTCGACGAAGTCGACCAGCGCCGAACATCCGTTCAAACCGAGCTTCGGCGCCTTCTAAAGTGACCTTTTCCATCAGCGATTGACACCTTGCGTCACACTTTTTTTGTGATCTGTTTCACAGATTTCACCCATAAAAGACAAACAACCCATTGTTTTGTAAAGACTTATCAGCTTTTAGATAAAGTTGGCACACCTTCTGCTTGTTTAAGGGCAAGACAAACTCTGAATGCAGCACCCAATCTATAGGGACGACCAACATGAACAATTTTAGCAAAACCGTAACCGGAATCGCTCTCGCTCTTGCCACCTCAACTTCACTGGCAGGCACATTGGGCGATGACTCGTCAGACACTTCACTGGTGACACTGGAAGTCACCGACAAGGTTCAGATCTCCAACATCTCCAACATCCCGATGGGCGAATACAACGGTACGGACGCTACCTGGAGTGACGGTACTTCTTATTGCGTTTTTCGTAACGGTGGCGATCAATATCGACTGAAGCTTACCACCGATGAAGGCGCTTTCCAGGTGGCCTCAGCAACTACCGGCGACACTATCCCGTTTACAGCCCAGGTCGATTCAGATGCTGACGCAAGCGACGGCGCGGCAATTGCCTACGACGCCTGGAGCGCGAACATGAATGGCGCATCGGCAACTGATTGTAGCGGCGCTGATAACGGCTCCATCGAGGTAACCTTTACGCAGGCTAACCTCCTGGCAGTGAGCTCTGGCAGCGACTACAAGGCAACAATCACTGTGTTCGTAGAACCCATCTAACTCAAAGGCTCGTGCGACAACCAGCGGACAGGCTGCCCGAGAAATCCGGCAGCCTGTTTTGTTTGTGATACCGTAATCCCATGATCAGAGTTGTTCCAATTCTGCTGCTCTTGCTAACAGCACCATCGAAGGCAGGCGAGGCTGACTACTTCAATATTTACAATGTGCCGAATTCAAGCTTCAACTTCGGTACCTGGTCTATTGGCATGGGTGCACAGTCCAGAATCGCGACCTTTTGCATCGCATCGGCAAACTACAACAATGCGTTTACGCTGCCTCCTCCTGCACTAACGCCCACCCCGGTTCACGAAAACTACCAGGTCAAAACGCTCAGCCGGTACTCGGTATCCGGCTACTACTTTTTTCTGGATCGAAACGACAGCAACACTGGCAATGCAAGAATGTCATTTACCATGGAGCATCGAGACACCCTCGACAGCAACATCTGGAATACCATGAGCCACGATGCTTACGGCCTTAACCAGGACGGTCAATTCAAAGGCTGTAAGGATGGGAAAAATGGTCGACTGCGAATTAGCATCCCTGTCGCACAACTCGAGAACGCTCGCGCCGGGCCCTATCGCGCCAAGCTTCGCATTGAAGGGTATGGCGGCAGCTCACAAACCGTCACAGACTCCGACAATTTCAAAGCAGACATTACGATCAGTGACATTGTGAGAGTCTCCGGGCTGACGGATATTCCCTTTGGTATCCACACACCAGGCTCGGATCGAACCGCGGAGCGCACGTTCTGCGTCTATTCCAACAACGACGCCGGCGGGTACTCAATCACCATTTCTTCACCCAATCAGGATGGTGGTGGGAACTTTTTCCTGAACGGGACGGCTGACGCGATTCCATACGACGTCTATTTCAAGGACAACACAACTGCAGGTTTCGGTACACAGGTTGGCGCATCCCCCATCGCAGGCACCGGCAATAACGCCGCTTCAAACTGCAGCAATGTCGATAACGCGAAGATTTCCGTTAACGTCAACGATACTGAAATCGTCGAATCCAAAACCGGAACCTACTCAGACACCCTGACGATTCTCGTCGCACCGAACTAGCGGCAGACAACTTTTTCAAACATGACGACGGTCTCCGTCGTATCGAAGTCAGGCAGGACCGCTTCACACTGGTGGCTTTTCGTGCGAGCCGAGAGTGCACGGACATCGGACTCAATTTCCGCCTGGAAGAAGCCGAACTCATCTGTCGTCGCCAGACCGGTTACCCCTTCCAAAAGGGCACTCTGAATAGGATCACCTTCCGGCGAAACAAGCTGACCAAACACCACAAGTATTCTTGCCGCTTTCCAGTTCATGGTGACCACGTTCCCGGGGTACAGCGTGGCGGTTTGAACCTGATTGTTGAAGTCGACCAGACTATCACCCATTGGCACCAGAGAGACTTCATAGGTTCTGTAAGGCTGTATACCGATCACCGTTTGTTTGCCGATTTTCGCATTGGCTCTCGGTGAACCGTTGATCATGACGTTGAAGGACGCGTCAGCTACCTCGCCATCAACATCCATCACCAGCGCACTTCGAGCTTGTTCACGACCACCGAAACCAATACCCCCGCGACTCGCGATGATGTTGGTGTAGACACTGGCCCCCCAACTCAATCGATCAGCTGCGCGCGCGTAGACGACATCCGCATTCACACGCCCGTAATCTGAAACAACTTCTATGTCCGTTTCGATGGAGTCATCTTCTCGCTCATTGACGCCTCGAAGGTTCCAATTGACGTCGCTGACGTAACGGTCACCGTCATTCCATGACGTCGAAACATTGTTGATAAAACCTTTCTCGGTATCTCGCTCATCAAATTCATCGTGATAGTACTGCGACGAGATTTGATGACGCCAATTTTGCGTGTCAAAACGAAAACGCATCGTGAACAGCGCCTGGAGACTTCCGTTGTCGTCCGTTAACTGCAAATCGGTTTCCAGTGCTGATCGACCCAATATCCAATCCGGGAAGTCATATCGGAAGCCAACGTTCTTGTCAGCATCCTCAAGTCCGCGCTGATTGTATCGACCGGTGAGATTGATGGTCCCGCGGCCGAGGCGATAGGAGATGCTCAACGAGCCTTGCTCAGAAGACTGATCCATCAAGGACTCGCCAAAACGGTCTTCATCAATCCAGATACGACGATAATCCATGTTCACTGCAAGTAAGCCCCAGCGAAAACGACCGTTCATACTTAAGCCGCGATCATTTTCAGCGCCGGCTGCGAGGTTGAGATTTAGCTCGTGAGATCTGCCCAACTGAAAGAAACCCAGTTCAACCAGTTCCTCGTCCTCCTGAGAAGTGATACCAATGGAGCCACCGAAGTTGTTCGTCAGTCTACGGCTAACGCCAGCGCGCACCAGCGAGTCGCCAGTGGTTTCAGGCAACGTGCTGTCAGTTGTCCTGGTAGCGGTTTCGCCGATGTTCAGAAAGTACAGCAGTTGGTCCTTAGGCGGCAGCTGGGTGGTCTTTACGTAAAAACGTGTCTCTTCCCGGGTACGACCAAACGAGTCTCGAATGCGCAGAACAACGTCATAAGCGCCACCTGGCAGACTCGATGTATCTACAATTTGGTTGCCCGCATCGTAAACCGCCGTGCTGATCAGGCGGCCGTCCTTGAAGAGATCCAAACGAGAGCGGGAGTCCAAAAACACCTGCAGATCGTTACCGAATGATTGATCCAGGTCAGTGCGCGTATCCAGCGATGAACTCACAGTGATGCCCGCAAACTCTTCTTCAGTGATAAATCGCTGATCAAGACCGCTGGACCTGAAGTAGCCTGCTTGATAAAGCTGACCCCCGATTTCACGTTCAAGTGCGAGGGTATCAACTGTAAAATCGTCTTCACGGGTCACATTACTGATCGCAAGTAAACGGGTTTCCTTGAATGACAGAGTCGTACTGTTGCCAATGTTGTATGTGGAATCGTTACCTTCCGAACCGTTCACCGTTGCGCTCAGCTGGTTGAGCAGCGACAGTCCACCACTTGAAGGTGGAAGATATTTATCGATGCGCACATCACGAACCGCGAGCATTGAAGGCGCAAGAAACACATCAAGTCTGAAACGACTTTCATCAAAGATGACTTCGAGGGATTCGGTTTCAAGTTCTCCGCAGTCCGTCTGAGTTGCATAGAAGCAAACCAGTTCAGAATTGGTGGGTAAAGAACCACTCAGCAGCTCCAGTACGCTG
Organism: Pseudomonadales bacterium; assembly: GCA_017642855.1. Classification (GTDB taxonomy): domain Bacteria; phylum Pseudomonadota; class Gammaproteobacteria; order Pseudomonadales; family Azotimanducaceae; genus UBA9659. Next base: position 391,832 of record JAEPOO010000002.1, on the reverse strand, counting down.
TCTGGATCGAGAACATCTGAAAGATGTGTCATGACTTCGTCAGGACTGAACAGAGTAATTTCTGTTGGTGTGTAAGAAGCCAGAGAGGACGTCAGAAAAACATCACCAAAGTACACATCCACCTGCGTCGTTTGGGGTTCCAGTAAATCTTCAAACCCTTCAGGAACCCATCCCGTTTTCGCAACCGATTTTCTTGGCTTGCGTGAATCAACGACCACCGTGTGGGTCACGGGCTCTTCTTGAGCGCTCGCTGAAGGCGCTTCCACAACGCCCGCTGAAGGCGCTTCCACAACGCCCGCTGAAGGCTCTTCCACAACGCCCGCTGAAGGCGCTTCCACAACGCCCGCTGAAGGCTCTTCCACAACGCCCGCTGAAGGCTCTTCCACAACGCCCGCTGAAGGCTCCATCACAGCCTTCCCTAGCTGAGTGACGTCGGCAGAAGTGGATCGAAATATCCAACTGTCGGGATATCTCCCCCTCAGATCAGCGAAGCGACGTTGGATGCGATCGACATCCGCATCCGGTTTTGACATCACGCGAAAGATACGTCGGGTACCTACCTGAAATTGCCGGGTCTCAATTTTGAAATCTAGCTGCCCGGAAAGCGTGTGTTCATAACTTTGTGCCGCTTCAAGAGTCCCAAAGCTGCCCAAGACCAGTGAGGCGACGCTTGTCCTCACTGAAGTTGCGACGTCGTTGGCGTAGGTTCGGTCTATCCAGGCGTCTGGAATACGATCACGAAGTCCGGGCAACAATTGATCCGCTTCACCAGGTTTGTCGAAGGGGCCGGCAATGAGCCGATAGAGCGTTCTTTCGCCGCGTTTCGTTCGGGTCACCTCAAGCGGTAATGCTGTCACTTCCCTCGCCTGCAGCAGCGCATTTTCTGCTCGTGCTAGTTCACTGAAACTGCCTAGCACTATCCGATCAGCTATGGCCTCCAGTGACAGGAAGAGGAAACAGATCGAAAGAACGAGTCTGCAAAGGGGCGCTGGGAAGGCCATACATCAACTGAAGAGAACCCAGCGTTTAAGGGAAAACTTCATTCTTGATACCGTCAAAACTGCGAACGCTGTACGACAGTGGCGCATCATAAGGAAGTTCGAGTGCCCAGCTACTTCCTGCATAGATTCGGTGTGAATCCAAGGTTTTGCAGGCTGTCGGATCTGCCTGAGAACACTGCCGACCATCGCTCAGCAAAATATTCGTATTACCCTGATTCGTAAACGTCACCTGTTTACCCGTTCTACTAACTTCAAGCTTCGTGTGCGGCTCGGCTGGTTGCACGATCGTCAGAACCTGATACGCCACAACGATCCGGAGCTGACTGGTTTGTTCTTCCAAAGGAGGCGCGATGGGCGTGACATTAATACGATAGATTCGCTCTTCCGCTGACTTGGGGTCGAGGTTCAGAATTCGGACCAACTTATGGCCACCCGGCGGAATCACCAGCTTGTTCGGCGAGGCAACCAGCTTTCCTTCCTGGGGGTTGGTAACAAGGACTCGTTCCTCACTGGCGGTCCCCGGATCCTTAACCACAAAGGTCTCTACCTGAACGTACATGACATCCGAACCGCTGTTACTCACGCGAACATCCTGTCTTGGTGGCTGACCCGGTTCGAATGTCACGATTGACTTGTCGACATACATTTCAGCAAATCCAATCTGCGCATATGCCAGTAGCATCATTCCTAGTATCGCTGCTCGTTTCATTAATTTGACTCGTGAGTTAGCAGGGCGCATGACATGTGGATTGTAATTCATTGATTATAGTGGTGATACCAGAAGCGTCAGTGCCCCGGAGTACAGACCGGGCCTGACCTGCCTGAGATCCTCGGACCTAAACTGAACTTTGAAGTTCGGGCTTTGGGCGCATTCACTGGCGCGGGTAGCGATGTTATAGACCGGCGAGGGTTCATCAGATTGCAGTTCGTCAAAGCTGCCTTCAGCTGAAGAACCGTTGAAGTGCACTTCATAAGGTAGCCGATCGCCTTCACGACCACTCAGCTCAAAACCGCCTGCGTTGCCTGTCGCAATAAGCTGATAGCGGCCGCTGTCCTGACCCGTGATACACACATACTCTTCAAAGTTATTGTCGACCATGACATTACGGATATCGACGCTGACCTGACTCACAACATTAATCTGAAGCGAGGGTAGAATGGCCAGCGAAATTCGAATTTCACCTTCGGAGCGAACATCATCAAGCAAGCCATCGCGGGCTGAATGCGCTGAAGTGCTTGCCAGCAAAAACACGAAGACAAGGTAACGGCTCAATTTGATCTTAAGGGCCCACATGCGCAGAGTATTGCAGGAACTGTGCCGGAAAGCCCGCTCCATAAATCAGCAACTTAGAGATTCAATGTGGCGGTTAACCGCGTGCCGCGGGTCACCTTCTGACCCTTCGCGTCAGATCGGCTCCACTAACAACGTGTCAGATTGTGGCTGCCTGATCTCAAAGTTGCCCACCGTATGATCGCAGTCGCTTTCCAGATAGCCCTGGGGGCTGTCTATCAGTAGTGAGGCGCATACGTCCCCTTGCTGGGACATCGACGCAATGGTCTCTCGAGGATGTATGGTTACCGTGATAACGATTGTTGCGGACACCCTTTCCTTGGCGCTTGCCGGAATTGGAAGTGCAGTCATGAGGATCGACACTACAATCGCGACAAACGGTCTCACGGAGAAGCCTCAGTATTTACATTTCCATTACAAACTACCGCTTGTCTTCAATCAAGCACTTTTCGCCATCCATGACGCTTAAAACAGACTACCCGGTCTAACAGGACATCCCGAAGAGAGTCAAACGATCGCAGTAAGCTCATACGCTCTTCGGTACTGCCCGGAGTTCCTGAATTGACGCACCCATGACGCGCATGGAGGATCGGACCAACAGGGCGACCAGCGCAGCGGCAACAACAAGATCGGGCCAACCGGCATTCGTGAGCCAAACCAGTCCTGCTGAGAAAAAAACAGAAATATTGACCGCAATGTCATTCCGCGAACACTCCCACACAGAACTCATATTCAGATCATCGTTTCGATGGCGCCACAAGAGCGCCAAACACGCTGAATTGGCGATCAGAGCAATCAGGCTGAATACGCCCATCAGCTGGAATATCGGGAGTTCTGGGTTCAATAACTTTTGAACGATTTGCGCTGAGACGAGAAGCGCCGCCAGCAAAATCAAACAGCCTTTAAAAAGGGCAACCCTGGCTTTCGCGGTAAGGGTGCTGCCAACGACCAGGAGGCTTAGACCATAGGTAAGCGCATCGCCCAGATTATCGAGGCTATCCGCAAAGAGCGCTGACGATTTTGCATACTGAGCTGCAATGACCATCACAATGAACATCACAATATTGATCACCAGGACGGCGATCAACGTGCCCCGATGGTCATGTTTCAGCGCTTCCACAGTACAATCGTTTTCACAGCAACCGGCCATGAGGAATAATATGTCACTTATTCTTGGCTAATAACACCTCAGATGCACGACACGAAAGACGTCCGGATTTCACGATCCCAACCACTCATGACGCCCAGTGCGCTATCTAGTGAACTACCCGCAGACAACGCAGTAACCGATTTCGTTTGGCAATCGCGGCGAGATATTGAGAACGTATTAACCGGGAAAGATTCCCGATTACTTTGCATCGTCGGCCCCTGCTCTGTACACGACCCCAAGGCACTTATCGACTTCGCTCATCAGTTTCAGGAAGCGACAGGCAATTTGAGTGACGCCATACTGCCTGTGTTAAGAGTCTATTTTGAAAAACCCAGATCGGTGATTGGATGGAAAGGTCTGATCAATGATCCAGATCTCGACGGCAGCTTCCAGATCAGCAAAGGGTTAAGACAGGCGCGTTCACTTCTGCTGGAAGTTGCGCAAATGCAATTGCCCGCGGCGACGGAGTTTCTGGATACCACCTTTGGCCAGTACTACGCTGATCTGATCAGCTTTGGGGCTATCGGAGCCAGGACGGTGGAAAGCCAGGTACATCGTGAACTCGCCTCCGGTCTTTCAATGCCCGTGGGTTTTAAAAATGGCACCAGCGGAAACATCAAAGTTGCTGTCGATGCGATTCGCAGTGCTCAGCATCCGCATTGGTTTCCATCTCTGACCAGGGCAGGTGAACCCGCCATACTTGAATCAACCGGTAACCCACACGGTTACATCATACTTCGTGGCGGAAGTGATACCGGGCCCAACTATTTGCCATCCCATATCGAGCAAACAGTGACGGCTTTAACAGACCACGAGCTTCCTGCTTCGATCATCGTCGATTGCAGTCACGGCAACAGTGAGAAACAACACAGCAAACAAGTCAACGTTGCCAAAAACCTGGCACACCAGATCAGTCAGGGTCAAAGCGCCATTCGTGGCGTCATGCTGGAAAGTCATCTGGTTGCAGGTCAACAAGACATTGCTGCGTCAACACTCACTTATGGTCAAAGTATTACTGATGCTTGTCTGGCTTTGGATGAGACTATTCCGGTGCTTGAAGAACTGGCTGCTGCTGTTACTGAAACACAAACTTAGACCAGCGCCTTGCCTGCGAGCCGATCATCGCACCAATCAGACCAACAATAAGCCAGCGTATTGGCTCGGAGGTGAGATGAGCAACGAATCGCGTTACGGCGAGACAGCCAGGTGAACCAAGACAAAACGCAATGCCGGACACACCGGCGCAACAGCAAATGGTCTGAGTCTCTGAGCGTTAGACAGGCTCATGGTCAAATTGGCCGTGAGCCAAAAAGTACCGGATCTGGTGGATCACACTATCCGCACGCATGATAAACGTATGAGTGTGGGGCATAAGGATGAAGTCGGTCATACCCTCAACTTTCGTTCGTTCAACGCTCACTTTGCCGTCATCAGGATTCGGCAGACTCAACGAGAGAATGGGATTCAATGTCCTTGTGCCTGCAATCACACCTAACTCAAAGCTAACGGGTCCAAGTTTTAGGGGAAGGCTTTCTGGATCTGTGCCCAACTGCATACCGGCGGGGCCATTTAGAAGTTCATATCCCGGGACGTCCTTCCAGTTGTCGACAACTTCACTGCCCTGGTTAGGTGGCGCCAGCATAACCACACGACCAAGATCCTCTAACCGGTTAACGCTTTCATAGTATCTCACCAGGATTCCACCAAGAGAGTGCGTCACGAAGTGGATCTGTTGAATATCATTGCCGCATGCCTCAATGCTTGATTCGACCGCGTCAATCGCGAGCCATTCTATTTTTTGCGTGCGAGAGGGGTATCCGATATTGACGACTCGGTAACCATCATCTTGCAAAGACGACTCAATGACAGACATCGAATCCGCGGTTCGCGCAAGACCATGAAGCAAGATCACACAATCATCAGCCGCGCGAACAGAGCTGGAGAACAAAATGAAAATCGTCAAGCGGAGAAGTAACTTAAGCATCGCTCGTTTATGCGTCTGAGTCGTCGTGACCGTTCCCCTTGGCTAATACCGTTCGACTCGTTGGAATGTTCTTGTGGGTCTGTAAGGGGCTAGCTGATCAATCGCCACACCGCCTGATAATTCCTGCGCCACCAGTTGCCCAACGATCGGTGCCAGGGAAACCCCACTATGCATGATCGCAAGATAGACATCCGGTTGTTCAGGATTGGCGCCTAACACCGGATGCCCATCGAGCGGCAATGGCCGCCATCCAATATAGACAGATTCGATTTCAGCTCGCCTGATGTCGGGCACAAAACCAAATGCGCTTGCCAGTATTCGCCCGCCATGCTGATGAGCGATCGCTTCATCGGGGAAAACATTCGGCCGGTTTCTCAAACGCTGCGCATGAGCTTCGGTGTTTGGAGCACCCGCCTGTTCGCCAAGCACTATACGTCCATCTTCCCGTTGATGTATGTGCACACCCGGCGCAACGATGATCCGATTGAGAAGTCGCGGCATGGGTTTGGTTATCACAATAACGCCTGGGGTGGATCTTTGCGGTATCTCTAAACCAGAGATTTGTTGTGGCAACTGAGCTTCCGCACCCGTGGCCAAGACCAGTCGGTCAGCTGGGATATGGCCACCCGAAGTCTGCACAGAAGAGAGTCGCCCCTTCACCATAGAGGTACCAACCAGGGCGCTTGGAAAAACAACTGTAGCGCCTAAGGCTCTTGCCGCATCCAGCAACTTTTGTGTCGCCATGACAGGATCGATGGCGCCGTCGTTCGGTGAATAGGCCGCAACCAAACCCTCAGGAATTTTGACGTGAGGTTCCAGGCTCTTGAATTCATTTGCATCGATCATACGCGCGGGTTCGCCCCACGCCACCTGTTCTGCGATTTGTTCTACCAGCCTTTGCTGACGGGCTTCACCATCGAACCACTCCAGTGATCCACCCCATCGAATCGGCAGGCTAAGTGCACCTTGAAAGGTCTTCCAACTTTCTAATCCATCCTGAGAAAACCGATGGTAGTGGCGAGGCTGTTTTGCCCAGGTTGCATTAATCCAGGCGAAAGTTCCCCGACTTGCATGGGTCGCTGGCCCTTCTTTATCAATCACAGTGACAACTGCACCCGCTTTGGCTAACTGGTAGGCAATGGATACGCCGACAATGCCAGCACCTGCCACGACAACTCGGAGGCCCTTTGCGAGAGCTTTGTGTTGACCAACGCCCGCGAGAGCTGCTGCAGCAGAGAGTTTTAGAAAAGCTCTTCTATCCATTTGGCATGACGACATCCAAATTCAATCGAGATACTTTTGACCACGCTGACTGATGCTCAAAATGCTGACTCACCGAGCACAACCAATATCAGCAGCGCCAAAAGGCTGCTACCTTTCGGGGCTTGTCTTTTTTGTCTTTCACCGTGTCATAAAAAATAGACGAACCTGCCATCTTGTTGAACCGCTGCGAATCCTAAGCACCACCATGAGCCCTATCAAATCTTTGTTAAGGAAATCGCCAACAGAATCGCCGTGACTACGCATGCCAGCGCACGAACATGATTCCACTTGGTCCACTGATTTACGTATTGCCTCCAAAATTCATGACCTTCGACGGTCAGCGGGTCTGTTTTTTCCAAGCGATCATTCAATGGAATATTGAATCTGATTGTAGAAAGGATGCAAGCAATGACATACGTCGCTGAAGCCGATATTGCATATGCCCAAGGTCCTTGAGAAAGATAGGCAAGGAGCGCCGCCGCAACAGATAGAACAGCAGTACCGAGAAATACGAATAAAAAACTTGGTCTCAGAATAAAGCGGTTAACTGCCTGCATCGCTCGCATCCCTTCTTCGTTTTCCAACGAGCTGAACGCCTTCATCATGAAGGATGAAAAGGAGACAAAAAGACCTGCCATCATGCCACTTCCAAGACATGACAAGATAATCGTCCATGTCATTAGCTGCGCAGGATTTTCCATGACTTCCAATCCTCTGATCAGCGTCGCTGTCGCTGCGGATCAACGGGCGTTTCGGATCGAGGGCGCTTCGTCCCAGACGCCGAGGTAAGCGATTTCCACTGCCCACTAGGCATCGTTGTTTCCAGCATCCCTGTGCCCTTTAAATATGAACACAATTGTAGCGATCGTGCCTAATATCCAGACTGCGGTTCTCAGAATGACTATTAGCAGGACCAGTTTGCTGTCGGAAGACGCGCCTAGATCGACGCCGAACTCCTGGGAAAACTGAACAGCCCGGAACAGCATTAAATATAAGAGCACTGAAACGGCGGTATACAAGATCGCAATGGTGTACTGAAGCGATCTAGCCAGACGGTTTCCAGCGAGATAAGACGCAATAATGACTGCAAAGGTAATCGTGAGCCAAAGTTCAAACTGCGCGTTGACGCTGCCAGTTACAACATCATAGAGTTGTATTAGCTCCTCGTTGTTTAATTGTTCACGCATCTTAGATTAGTGGCCCAGAGTGTGCGTCAGAGCGCGGTTTGGTAAAACGGCAAAAAAATCGTGAGATGTTTCAAAGGTACCTGAATCGCGATTTCGCCCGTTTTGTACATTGAGCAACACACCCCTCTTTGTGAATAAAAACGCAATAAAGCGATGAAAATACCAGTTAACCGAATTGGGAGCTAGAGCGATGCGCCTTCGACCCAACCACCTTCTCCACAAAGCACTGGATGCATATGCTCCCAAGGCGCAGCGCCAGGTACGACTAATTTCAACGGCGTGTTATCCGACGTCTTTAAACATCATTATTCGCGTGATGATGAAAAATGGACTTAGCCACAACACAGGTGACGCGTACCAAGGCACTGGGCCCTTTGCATCCAGGTGCATGATTTTGATTCCTAAGAACCATAGCGCTGCACAAACGGCTGAGAAGGCGGCGAAAAACGCCATTTCGAAAAGCGCGTTTCGAATTGGGTCTCCACCAAAAAAGTCTGCAAACATGACCTCAGAGAGGGTGCTTAACAGCACAAACACCGCCAATAGCAGAAGCAGAGACTTTTTATTCTGAGTCATCGTCCCTGGGTAGCGCCTATAACCGGCGTTATGCAGATCATCGTGTATTTCGCACTTTGACCGCTGAGGCATTTCGGATGCGCGGAGGTTGAAGATTCAACCTGATCATAGGTGCCTACCCATCGATGGCACCTTCTCGACACTACCATCGAAAAGCTGAATAGCCGTGCGAACCGGGATGCCTTGCTCTGAGAGATAAATACTTTTCGCCCCGGCCGCCTGAGCAGCCTCCCTGAATGCGCGGCGCTCAATCTCTGTATAGCCTCCTTCATCTATACCGTTCAAGCAGATAAGAAGGTCAGATCGAACCCACCGTCGATCAAAAATATTGCGCAGTACCGTTTCCATATCTTCGACCAGCACAAACCAGTCACCCACCAGCGTCCTCGGATGCGAACCTGTTCGGTCAATTGAGGATTCTTTCAAACTTCTGACGTTCTTCGCCTTTAGCGTTGTCGGAGTGACGCTGACTATCGCCTGTTGCCTTAACGGCGGGAATGAAGAAAGCAGCCTAAGCAAGGGCATGTGAGAACACGGACGAGTGACAGAGCGGTATACGATAGAAACTAGTTGCGGAACGAATCACGGGAACCCTCCTTCAAAAAAAAAGGCACCATAGCGCTCCAGATGCCATCGCGTTTTCGGCGGTGATACAGGGCCGCCGAAACATGCAAGAAGATCAAAAGATAACTTAACTGCACGAATAACTCATGGGCTATGAGAACAACGCTTATTCCTGCCCCATCCTTGAAACCCGACCAGTACAGTACGCCAATCACCAACCCCGTTACTGCGATCATCGCTAGACTGACGTACATACCAAGATGTACAGCCCGCGCCATCAGCATGTTCAGTCTAGGAGTGTCACTTGGCAACGCCGTGGAGCCTCTTGAACGCATGTACACAAATCGCGAAAACAAGAGCGTCAGGAAAAGAGTAGCGAACATCATTTCGTTCTGCAGGAGCGATGCGTCCTCTAGCTCCTCAAGTTCGTCTATCTGTTTTGTTAAGGCGTAGACAAAAACACCGACAAAACCCCAGTGAAGAAACACTGCCATTGGGCTGTGCGCGCTGACCATTGGCGCTTTAGCCTCGGTTCGCTTTTCCAAAGAGGAGGCGGTCATCGTTCTAGGCTTGGCAGTCGGGGCAGCGCAGCGCTGGCAGCAGAATCAAATACGCCCCAGGCACTGTAACAAGCAACCCGCCAGTCTAGTTTTCTAGAAACTTCCATACCATAAAACACCACGTTAAGCGTACGCGCTCATAAAGGCGATGCAACATTGCGACGCCAGGCGTAACCGATTCCAACTGCATGTTATGCCGTGCCCTCTGGGCAACCAAATGGCCAGGATCGTATGCATAAGGGCCAGTGAATACAGGGTGTCAGAATATTTTCATGAGCTCTTGCCTCACTTCTATACCAGAAACTGACGGTACGCCAGGTTTTCCGATTCGTTCCAGTATCTGTATCCAATGCGCTTTAAACGTTTCATAAAGTTTGGCATGTCTCGATCCGGAATCTGGATGCCCACCAGGACCCTGCCATAAGCGGCGCCATGATTACGATAGTGAAACATCGAAATGTTGAAGTCATTACCCAGCACAGTGAGAAATTTCAGGAGAGCCCCAGGTTTCTCTGGAAACTCAAAGCGGAACAGCTTCTCGTCTTCTATCGCCGCTACACCACCCACCATGTGACGAACATGCAGCACAGCAACTTCATTATCAGAGAGGTTCGTTAACTCGTAACGACGGCTGAGCTTGTCGATAAGTTTTGACGTGTCCTCGCCAGGATTGGTCTGAATGCCGACAAGTACATGAGCAGCACCATCAGCCGTGAATCGATAATTAAATTCAGTAATGCTTCGCTTACCGATGTCCGAGCAGAACCGGAGGAAGCTCCCTGGTTTCTCTGGGATGGTGACTCCGAGAAGCATCTCACGTTGCTCACCAACTTCTGTTCGCTCGGAGATATGACGAAGGCGATCAAAGTTCACATTCGCACCGGAGACAATGGCAACCACGTTGTCGCCTTTTCGTGCATGTTTCTTGAGGCCTGCCACTGCCAGGGCACCGGAGGGTTCCGCCAGGACTCTGGTGTCTTCAAATAAGTCTTTGATCCCGGCGCATATTTCATCGATGGAGACGGTGATCACTTCATCAACAACTTTTTTGGCAAGACTGAAGGTTTCTTTCCCCACCTGACGTACCGAGGTGCCATCTGCGAACTGGTCGAGATCTTCTGCTTTTAAAGCAACGCGTCTACCCGCTTTTAGAGCGGCCGCCATGCCAGCAGAACCCTCACACTCTACACCGATAATGCGGCAGTCCGGCTGCAGGTACTTCACGTAAGCGCCAATGCCTCCGATCAGTCCACCGCCACCGACGGGCACATAAATCGCATCCACAGGTTCTCGTGTCTGGCGCAGGATCTCCATGCCAATCGTCCCCTGCCCTGCGATGACATCGGTGTCATCAAAAGGGTGCACGTAGGTATAGCCATGCTTTTTCGCCAAGGCCTGCGCATGTGCGGACGCTTCATCATACGAGTCGCCATGCAGAATGGTTTTGCCACCAAAGGCTTTGACTGCATCAATCTTGATGGAGGGTGTATTTTCGCCCATCACAATCTGCGCTTGCATACCGAGCTTCGTCGCAGCCAGCGCAACACCCTGCGCATGATTGCCCGCAGACGCTGTGACGACACCTTTTTTTCGCTGCGCCTGCGTCAATTGGCTGATCCGATTATAGGCGCCGCGAATCTTAAAGCTGAAAACCGGCTGCAGATCCTCCCGCTTGAGCAAGACGTTCAGACCCAATCGTTTTGACAGGATCGGCGCAACGTCCAGCGGTGTTTCCTCAGCCACCTCATAAACATTGGCTTCGAGGATCTTCTTCACATACTTTTCCATGAGCGCATCTTAGCGCTAGACCGCGGAATTGTGTTAGCTGCAACGAGTCGATAGTCTTTCACTATGGCGTTCAAAGACGTTGCCATCACAACCGAATGGCTTAACCAATCTCTCGCCCAAGGGATCGAGAACCAAATCGTCCATTGTCAGATCGACGACATTGGCGACGGTAATGGTTTTGGCGGCAAGACACTTCGAGCCAACCTGACCTGGGAGCAACCCGCTGACCTTGCGTCGGTCATTATCAAACTACCGGTAGAAGACCCCACCTCCCTGGCGTCCCTCAAGATCTCTGGCGTGCTCATGCGGGAAGTCCGCTTTTATCAGGAAATCGCGCCACATCTCGATCTGGATATTCCTAAAATCTACTATACGGAAGTCGATGACCATGATTTTGTGATCATCATGGAAGATCTTGGAGAGGTGAAACAGCGCATGTTGAAGCCTTTAGACACGGAGGAATTGGAGACCGCCGTCAGATCCATCGCCAAACTCCATGCGGCCTTCTGGAACAGTCCGGCCTTGGAAGCAGACTGGCTGTCACCCGTTGCCGACGGCGACGACGAATCTCGCCAGGACTACTTTCGAAGCATGAACCATGCTTTGGAGCTTCTCGCAGAGAGCCCGGAAGATACGAGTTACGTCGAGGCATGTATTCATCGCCTCATCGATTTGTTGCCAAAAGCACCTAAAGTCACACCGCTGCCCAATCCTATCACCCTGGCCCATGGTGACTTCCACGGAAACAACATTCACATCCACGAAGACCAGGTCACGATCTTCGATTGGCAGTTGGTCGCAAAAGGCACGCCTGCGATGGATGTCGCAAACCTTATTGCTTCATCCAGCGAGCCAACGGAGTATCAGAAAATCGCTGAGCCTTTGCTCAAGACTTATCACGAAGCACTGTTGGCAGAAGGTATCACCGACTACCCATTGAGCAAATTGCAGCAGGGTTACGCGGATGCGATGTTTTTCACATTTCTCAAATTTGTCGTGGTTGTGGGTACGATCAGCTACGATGCTGAAGGCGGCGAAGCGCTTCAGGCAGACATTCTTCCCAAACTCGACTTTATGGCCAGGAACGCAGACGCCGAAGGCTACATCAAAAAGCTGCCGTTCCTGTTCGTGATCATTAGAATCATTAACTTCTTTAACCGCATTGGCAGCTGGTTTCAATCCAGCCGAAAGAACCTATGAATCAGGATGAACTGAAACAGGCTGTGGGCCGAAAAGCCGCTGAATACATTGAACCTCTACTCAACAGCAGATCGATTGTTGGTGTCGGAACCGGATCAACCGCCAACTGCTTTATCGATGCACTGGCAAAGAGTGCGCACACGTTTGATGGCGCGGTTGCAAGCTCTGAGGCAACCGCCGAGCGTCTTGCGGGGCATGGCATTGCGGTCTATGACCTCAATAATGTCGATGAGCTGCTTGTTTACGTGGATGGCGCCGATGAGGTGAACCCAGATCTTGAACTCATTAAAGGCGGGGGCGGCGCACTGACCCGTGAAAAAATTGTCGCCTCGGTTGCCAAGAAGTTCGTCTGTATTGTTGACGCCAGCAAGCAGGTCGATGTGCTCGGGAACTATCCGCTGCCCGTCGAGGTTATTCCAATGGCGCGCTCTTCAGTTGCAAGAAAACTCGTCGCGCTCGGCGGGGAACCTGTTTACCGCCAGGGAGTGGTCACGGACAACGGTAATGTGATTCTTGATGTACACGGTCTCAGCATTACTGATCCTTGTGACATGGAGGATCAGATCAATGCGATTACCGGCGTGGTCACTCAAGGCCTTTTCGCGAAGCGACCTGCCGATGTGCTGCTCGTCGGAACCAGCACCGGGGTTGAAGAAATTACCCGCTAGCCAATGAGTATCACCCACGCGATCTACCTCGTCTCTGATGCAGACCAGGCGGTTGATTTCCTCGCCGAGATTTTCAGATTGTCAGTCCAGGCTGATGACGTCTCGATTACCGGGGACAGGTTTCTGACGATGGGAAACAATGACGCACTACACCTGCAAATCGTTGAGCACCCCAATCAGACATTGATCGCTCAAACAAAACGACAAACCGAGGTGGTCGATTTCATCTTTCAAACCGACGACATTCAGAAAATGGTCAAGAGAGTGAAAGACTATGGCCTGAAGGTTCTTCGCGAACCGGTTGAAGCCGATTACGGTTGTACGGCCATTTTCGAAGACCCTTTTGGCAACCTTTGGGATCTCATCCAACGCTGAGGTATCACCCTAAAAGATGAACTCGATTTTCAAATCAGCTTGCCGGGATTCATCACACCGTCTGGGTCAAAGACCCTCTTGATGGCGCGAAGTGCAGCAATTTCTGGTTCCGTTCGACTGAAACCGAGATGATTCTTCTTTAAAAGCCCTACCCCATGTTCAGCCGATATACTGCCACCAAATTTTTCTACCAGACCCAAGAGCTCTTCACTGACGGTTTCACACTCTGACTTAAATCGATCTGTTTCCCAGTCTTCAGGTTTAAGAATATTCAGGTGAACATTGCCGTCGCCAATATGGCCAAACCAGACAATTTCAAATTCGGGATACCTCGCCTGAACAAGCTGATCTATATCGCTCAGGAACGCCGGTACCTGACTGACCGTCACCGCAATGTCGTTTTTATAGGGCGTTCTGGGTGTAATGGATTCAGAAATTCTCTCTCGGTACTGCCAAAGCTCTTGCGCCTGTTGGCCGCTACTGGCCACGATCCCGTCGGTTACCCAACCGTTGGCAACACACGCTTCGAACGCAGACAGATAGGACTCGTCTTTTGTGTCGTCACATTCGATCAACACATAAAAGGGTGAGCCTATTTCGAACGGCCTTTGCAACTCGGAGTGATCAATTACGTGTCCCAGGGCCAGATCAGAAAAGAACTCAAAGGCTGACAAAGCGACGCGACTTCGAAAGGTCGTTAGTATCGAGAGACAGTCGGTCATACTCGAGATAGCCAACAGGATAACTTTTGAGGGCAACGGCGGCTCCTGAAGTTGAATCGTCGCTTCGGTAATAAATCCGAGCGTGCCTTCACTGCCAATGAAAAGATGTCTCAGGTCATAACCTGTATTGTTTTTAAGCAGTCCTTTGTTGAGATCCAGAATTTCGCCGGAACCTGTCACTACTTTGAGCCCAAGAATCTGAGCGCGCGTCATGCCATAGCGAATCACCCGGATACCTCCGGCATTCGTGGCAATGTTGCCTCCGATCTGGCTGGCGCCACTGGAGGCAAAATCTACCGGATAAAAGAGGTTCTGTTCTTCAGCAAACTGCTGCAGTGCTGCGGTAACCAGGCCGGGCTCCACCGTGACGTTTGCTTCAGCTTCGTTGAACCCAACAACCCGATTCATTTTGTCGAAGGAAACAACAATTTCCCCGTGTGTTGCACAAGCACCGGCCGATAGGCCCGTTCGACCGCCGGAAGGGACAAGGCCAATTTTTTCTGTGCGTGCGAGCTTGGTCAGTGCGACTAACTGGTCAGTGTTTTCTGCGAAGACAATCGCGAGAGGGTTGGGCTCAAAAAAACGGGTCCAATCGAGCCCATAGGCTTGCAGGTCTGACGCATCCGTGGAGACGTTTGCGCCCCCGAAGATGTCTTTCAATGCCTGCAAGGTCGACAGGAGCTTACGCCGCGCGCTGATCCAGTGAACCGGACAGGTATCGTTCGGCCATGTCATCCAGTGTGATCGGTTTGATTTTGGATGCGTTGCCGGCCGTGCCAAATGCTTCATAGCGGGCAATGACAATGTCTCGCATGGCTTTCTGGGACTCCGCAAAGTACTTTCTTGGATCAAACTCTGATTTATTGTCAGCCAGGAACTTGCGGATACTGCCGGTTGAAGCAAGACGAAGGTCTGTGTCGATATTCACTTTTCGAACACCGTGTTTAATACCTTCCTGAATCTCTTCGACAGGCACACCATAGGTTTCAGGAATCTCACCACCATTGTCGTTGATGATCTTAAGCCAATCCTGGGGCACGCTGGAAGAACCATGCATCACCAGGTGCGTATTCGGCAGCGCATCATGGATTTCCTTGATGCGCTCAATGGCAAGAATGTCTCCGGTTGGCGGGCGGCTGAACTTGTAAGCACCGTGGCTTGTGCCGATGGCAATTGCCAAAGCGTCACAATTCGTTTTAGCGATAAAGTCTTTCGCTTCTGCAGGATCAGTTAGCAGCTGTTCCATAGAGAGTGTGCCTGCTGCACCGACGCCATCTTCTTCACCGGCTTCTCCCGTTTCAAGGGAACCCAGACAACCCAGCTCGCCTTCGACAGTGACACCACAGGCATGCGCCATTTCAACAGTGCGCCTGGTGACATCAACATTATAGTCGTAGCTGGCCGGTGTCTTCTGATCTTCGAGCAGGGAACCGTCCATCATCACCGACGAGAAACCCAACTGGATGCTGCGCTGGCAGACATCGGGAGAGGCGCCGTGATCCTGATGCATGACCACCGGAATATCCGGGAATTCTTCAATTGCCGCAAGAATCAGGTGACGCAGGAAGTTTGGACCTGCGTACTTACGCGCACCTGCAGACGCCTGCACAATCACAGGGCTGTCTGTTGCCTGAGCGCCTTCCATGATGGCGCGCATCTGTTCCAGATTGTTGACGTTAAATGCGGGAACGCCATAGTCGTGTTCCGCTGCATGGTCCAGTAACTGCCTCATGCTTACCATTGCCATGATCTAAACCTCCAAATAAAAATCTAAGTCAGGCAGAGCGGGCTTCCAGCGCCGCTACCGCCGGTAGGGTCTTTCCTTCTACGAATTCCAGGAAAGCACCACCGCCTGTTGAAATATATGAAACACGTTCCGTGATACCAAACATGTCAATCGCGGCCAGTGTGTCGCCGCCGCCGGCCAGCGAAAATGCATCGCTCTCCGCGATACCCAGAGAAAGCGCTTTCGTACCTTCTGCAAATTGTGGGAACTCAAAGACACCCACAGGCCCGTTCCAGAGAATAGTTTTTGCGTCGTGCATGAGTGCACGCATTCTGGCTGCCGTCTCTGGTCCAACATCCAGGATCATTTCATCTGCAGCAACCTCGGTTGCTGCCTTGGTCACCGCTTTCGCATCAGCGGAAAGCTCTTTCGCCACGACCACGTCGGTCGGAAGTGGGATGTTTGTCTTGTCGAGCAGGTATCTCGCTGTGTCCAGCAGATCTGGCTCGTACAGAGACTGACCGACTTCGAGACCCGTTGCAGCAAGGAAGGTGTTCGCGATACCACCGCCGACAATCAATGAATCGACGTTATCAACGAGCGCATTCAATACTTCCAGCTTGGTCGATACTTTACTGCCACCGACAATCGCCGTCATGGGTCTTGCCGGTTCAGCCAGGGCGCGACCCAGCGCGTTCAACTCTGCAGCCAACAATGGACCCGCGCAAGCGACCGGTGCAAACCGAGCCACACCTTCGGTGCTGGCTTGAGCGCGGTGCGCTGTACCAAACGCATCCATCACGTAAATGTCTGCGAGGGCCGCGAGCTTCCTGGACAGTCCTTCGTCGTTCTTCTTTTCACCCGCGTTGATGCGAATGTTTTCAAACAGCGCGATATCCTCGTCGCCGGGTTCGTAGCCTTCCAGGTATTCCTGGACCAAGCGAACTTTCAGACCTGACAGTTCCGTAATCTTTTCCGCTACTGGTGCCAGACTCGACTCCGGTTGATCCGTAATGGCAACGCCCTCTTGCGGCCGGCCGAGGTGAGACATCACCATGACCTTCGCTCCTGCGGAAACCGCATGCTGCAGGGTCGGCAAGGCGGCTCGAATGCGGGCATCGCTGGTTACCCTGCCGTTTTCTAACGGGACGTTAAGATCCTCACGGATCAGAAGCCGTTTACCCGAAATGTCGAGAGATGTGAGTTCAGTAACTGCCATTAACCGATCAGACCTTTGGCCTTGGCAACGACCTGCTCGACAGTAAATCCGAAGTGCTTGAATAGATCGCCGCCCGGGGCACTGGCACCGAAGCTGGTCATACCAACAACATCACCATCCAGGCCGACAAACTTACGCCAGTAATCAACGTGACCGGCCTCGATAGCAAGTCGCGTTCGAACACCTGAAGGCAGTACGGATTCACGGTACGCCTCATCCTGTGACTCGAACACATCAACGCAAGGCATAGAAACGACGCGTACGTTTGTGCCAGAGTCGGCCAATGATTTTGCAGACTCCAGAGCAAGACCTACTTCCGACCCGGTTGCGATCAGAATCAGTTCCGGCAAGTCACCGCTTTCAAACAGAACGTAACCGCCTTTCGCAATGTTGTTGAACTGCTCATCCGTACGCTCAAGCGTTGGCAGACCCTGCCGAGAAAATACTAAAGAGGTTGGACCGCCTTCTTTTTCAATGGCGCACTTCCAGGCAAACACCGTTTCGACGGTATCCGCCGGACGCCAAAGCGTCATGTTGGGTGTACCGCGAAGATTAGCCAACTGCTCCACCGGCTGGTGGGTCGGGCCATCTTCGCCCTGACCGATCGAGTCATGGGTATAGACAAGGATATTGGGGATACCCATCAGCGCAGACATGCGCGCTGCGTTACGAGCGTATTCCATAAAGATCAGGAAAGTGCCCGAGAATGGGCGCAATCCACCATGCAACGCCATGCCATTCGTCAGGGCGGTCATGCCGAATTCGCGAACGCCATAATAGATGTAGTTGGCATCACCATGATCAGAGGTCATCGCAGTCATGTCTGACCAGGACGTGCAATTAGATCCTGACAGATCCGCTGAGCCGCCCATCAGCTCCGGCAACAGGGTTGCCATATGCGCAATCACTTCACCTGATGCATTTCTGGAGGCAACCGTGCGATCGTCTGACTGCATGTCTTTCGCCAACTTCATCATGGATGCTTCCCACGTATCCGGAAGTTGTCGTGACATGGTTCGATTGAATTCTGCCGCCAGATCCGGGTGGGCATCACTGTATTCAGCGAACCTTTGCTTCCAAGTGGTTTCAGCATCAGCACCCTTTTGTTTGCAGTCCCAGGCTTGATAAACATCATCAGGCACTTCAAACGGTGCTGAATCCCAACCAAGCGTTTTCCGGGTCAAAGCAATCTCATCTTCACCCAGAGGGGAGCCGTGAGAGCCCGCGGTTCCCTGCTTGTTTGGAGATCCGAAACCAATCGTGGTTTTACAGCAGATGATGCTGGGTTTGTCACACTTCTGCGCTTCAAGGATGGCAGCTCGAACCGCATCTGAGTCATGGCCATCGACATTGGGAATGACATGCCAGCCATAAGCCGTAAAGCGACCGGGTGTGTCATCGGTGAACCACCCGTCAATTTTCCCATCGATGGAGATGCCGTTGTCATCATAGAGACAGATCAACTTGCCAAGACCAAGCGTCCCCGCAAGAGAAGCGGCTTCGTGAGACACGCCTTCCATCAGGCAGCCATCTCCAGCAAATACGTAAGTATGGTGATCGACGATATCAAAGCCATTGCGGTTAAAGCGCGCGGCCAGTACCTTTTCGGCGATGGCCATGCCGACGGCATTTGCAAATCCCTGGCCCAGTGGTCCGGTTGTTGTCTCAACGCCAGGGGTTTCCCCGTATTCCGGGTGGCCTGCCGTTTTTGAGTGCAGCTGGCGAAAATTGCGAATTTCGTCCATGGGCAGGTCATATCCAGTCAGATGCAGCAGCGAATAGAGCAGCATGGAACCATGGCCGTTAGAGAGGACAAACCGATCGCGGTTTGGCCACTCGGGATTCGCGGGGTTATGCCTCAGGATGTCGGTCCACAGAACCTCTGCGATCTCCGCCATCCCCATAGGTGCACCGGGGTGGCCACTTTTGGCCTTCTGCACCGCATCCATCGTCAATGCACGAATGGCATTGGAAGTTCTACTGCCTGAAGTCATCGAAAAAACCGCCCGAGAAAAGTGCGCGTATTCTCTCTTACGACCCCTCAATCATCAATGCTATGGGTGCGTCATTGAGCGATATTTGCCGGGAGAATGAGTCATTCTCACCTGCTGATGGTGGGCATGCGGCGGCCCACCTAGTAGAATGGCGGGCTTTTGAAACAGCGACACAGGAAAGCGAGCAATGACTGTCAACCGCACTTTTACCTCGGAGTCCGTCAGCGAAGGACATCCAGACAAGATGGCCGATCAGATCTCTGATGCCATTCTTGACGCCATCATCGCCGAGGACACAGAAGCACGTGTCGCCTGTGAAACCATGGTCAAAACCGGCATGGTCGTCATCGCCGGAGAAATCACCACTTCTGCATGGATCGATCTGGAAGAACTCTGTCGGGAAGTGATCCTAGATATCGGATACAACAGCTCTGATGTCGGCTTTGACGGTGCCAGTTGTGCCGTGCTGAATGCCATTGGCAAACAGTCACCAGACATCGCCATGGGGGTTGATGAAGGCGCAGATAAAGAACAGGGCGCAGGTGACCAGGGTCTTATGTTCGGCTACGCCTCTGATGAGACAGACGTCTTGATGCCGGCACCGATCACCTACTCGCACCGCCTGGTCGAAAAACAGGCCGAGGTTCGAAAGTCCGGCAAGCTGGACTTTCTGCGGCCTGACGCAAAGAGCCAAATCTCTTTCCGCTACGACAGCGACGGCAACCCGACTGGCATCGACGCCATTGTCCTTTCAACACAGCACTCCCCAGATGTTTCGCAGGAAGCGCTTAAAGAAGCCGTGATGGAAGAAATCATCAAGCCGGTGATCCCCGATAACTGGTTGAGCGCTGACACCAAGTACTTCATTAACCCAACCGGCAACTTCGTAATCGGCGGGCCTGTCGGTGATTGCGGACTCACTGGTCGAAAGATCATCGTTGACACCTATGGTGGCATGGCCCGTCACGGCGGCGGCGCCTTCTCTGGTAAAGACCCATCCAAGGTCGACCGCAGCGCTGCCTATGCTGGCCGCTATGTGGCAAAGAACATCGTTGCTGCTGGCCTCGCCAGACGTTGCGAAATCCAGGTGTCATACGCCATTGGGGTCGCCGAACCGACATCCATCAGCGTCAATACCTTCGGCACCGGCAAGATCGCTGAAGAGCAGATCGAAGCACTGGTGGCTGAGCACTTTGACCTGCGACCCAAAGGTCTGATCGACATGCTCGACCTTAAGCGCCCGATCTATCGCAAAACTGCGGCTTACGGGCACTTCGGCCGTGAAGATGCTGACTTCACCTGGGAAGCAACCGACAAGAAGGACGCTCTGGCAGCGGCAGTCTAGGTCCTGAACCATGTCTGATAATCGGTTGTTCAGTTTCGAGTTCTCGGCCCCCAAAACCGAAGCGGCGGTCGAGAAGCTCAAAACCGTGCACGGCAAGCTTAATGCCCTGTCACCGCATTTCTTTTCCGTCACTTATGGTGCCGGAGGGTCAACTAAGGACGGCACGAAGCAAACCGTTCTTGATCTCCACGCGACCGGAAGTGTGGTTGCACCGCACCTTTCCTTTGGCGGAGACAAGCCTGAGCTGATCGAAGCTTTACTGAAAGAATATCAGGCAGCAGGTGTGAGAAGACTCGTGGCACTTCGTGGCGATCGGCCATCTGGTATCGGCGGCGGCATGAACATGACCCACGCCAACGAACTCGTGGCATTTATCCGAGAACACACCGGCGATCATTTTCACATTGATGTTGCAGCCTACCCTGAGATTCATCCGGAAACTGAAGACATCGATCATGAGATCAAGTACTTCAAGATGAAGGTGGATGCCGGGGCAAACAGCGCAATCACGCAATACTTTTACAACGCGGACGCTTACTTCAGATTTCGCGATCTGTGTGAAAAGGCTGGCATCGACATTCCCATTGTGCCGGGCATCATGCCAATCACGAATTACAAAGGCATTGTGAGATTTTCCGACCTCTGCGGTGCTGAAATCCCTCGCTGGATCGAGAAACACCTCCAATCTTATGAACACGATCCGGACAGGCTCAAAGCATTCGGTGCCGACGTGGTCACTGGGCTATGCGAAAGACTGCTGGAAGGCGGTGCGCCCGGATTGCACTTTTATACCTTGAACCAGTCACTACCCACCCTCAAGATCTGGAACAATCTAGGGCTTTAACCGCTGTCTATGGCAACTCCTCGACTCTTTGTCGACGCAGAACTGGCTACCGGTCAGTCATTAACCCTGCCGAAAGGCCCCAGTCACCACCTCGCCACCGTGCTACGGCAGAAGACTGGCCATCCAGTGGTGCTGTTTAACGGGCAAGGAGGGGAGTATCTCGGCGTCCTCGAACAATGCGATCGAAAGGCAGTCGTTGTGAACGTACAAGGCTACGTATCAGTCGATCGCACACCACCGCTCAATATCCATCTCGGCATGTGCATCCTGAAAAAAGACCCCATGGATGCTGTGCTCGGACGTGTGGTTGAACTGGGCGTCTCTGAAATTACACCGATCACCAGCGACCACTGCGCGGTTTCTGCGAAGATGATCAACAGTCGCCGGGAACACTGGCAGGCGGTCATCGTTTCCTCCTGCGAGCAGTGCGGACTCAATCGTTTGCCCCTGCTTCACGAGCCGATCGCAACGGCAGACTGGATTGAGCGCTCAGATGCCGATCAAAAAATCATTGCGCTACCCGATGAACGTCCGCTGTCATCGGGCCAGTCTGCAGCAACCGTCGCACTGCTCGTCGGTGCAGAGGGCGGTTTCTCCAAACAAGAGATCGAACTGGCGAGCAGGCACGGTTTTGAAGCGGTGACGTTTGGCGAGCGAATACTTCGAGCAGAAACGGCGCCCGCAGCCGCGATATCAGTTCTGCACCGTGCCTGGGGCGACTTTTAGCATTATTGAATCAGAGCGTTGAGCAGTGCTGCTTCAATGTAGTCGAGGTTAGGCACTGATAACACATCATTGTGCAACCTTACCTTCGAGACTTCGGTTTTCTCAACAGCCTCACCGGTTTCAAACAGCATCTCTGGTGTAATTTCCTGATGCTGTGGTTGCGTCTGAGATACCAGTGCATAAAAAGGCAGCGCGTTTTGATCAGCAACGCCTCGCATAATCACGAGGCTCGCTGACGCTACGCTGACCAGAGAAAAAGACGCCCGTTCCGCCGTCAGCATTTCAAAAGATACGACCGGAACCTGAACACCTCTCCATCCCAAGAGCCCAAGAAACCAGTCTGGGGTGTCTTCAATCCGCTGGAGCGGCTCATATGGAATAATTTCGGCAATAGAATCCGCAGGGATTATCACGCCCTGCTTCTGCATCGTCAGCACATGGACCTGAAGCTGTTCGGGTTCTACCACAGTTAACCTTCGGGCTTTGACTTAGCGCTTTCGATAACTTCGTCGATGGTGGCAAGCAGGTTAGCTTCCTGAAACGGTTTGCCAAGATACTGATTCACTCCGAGTTCCATTGCCTGCTGCTTATGTTTTTCGCCGGTTCTAGACGTGATCATGATAATCGGCAGGTCTTTGAGATTGTCATCGCGACGAACGCTACGCAGCACTTCGAAACCATCCATTCGAGGCATCTCGATATCGAGCAGGACAACATCCGGACGGATATCCTGCAGCTGATTCATCGCATCCACACCGTCTTTTGCCGTGGCGACTTCAAAGCCCTGACGCTCCATGAGACGAGAAGTCACCTTACGTACCGTCACTGAGTCATCGACGATCATTACCGTGCGTACCCCGCTTATCTGGTCCGGCGTCGCTTCTTCAACAACTTCTGTTTCCGGCAGATCGCTGGCACTCGCCTCAAAGGAACGCACCAATGCCATACAATCCAGAATGATCACCACACTACCATCTCCCAGCACGGTTGCACCGGAGATACCACCAACATCGCTGAACTGTGACCCAAGCGTTTTCACGACCACTTCACGCGAGCCGATCACCCGGTCGACCTGGAGCGCTACTGCATTGTCGCCACTTCGCGCCAGAATCACGGGCAACGGCGCTACCTGACCCGACAGGTTCGGGTCTTCAGATTTGTCCAGCATCTTACCCATATAAGCCAGACGATAGGGCTGCCCGGCATACTCAAACATCGGTGCATCGGGCTGATAGTAAGCCTCGAGCTCATAGGGGCTGACCCTCACAATGCCTTCAATCGTATTCAGTGGAACCGCATAGGTTTCCTCTCTCACCACGACCATCAAGGCTCTGTTAATGGAGACAGTGAACGGGATGCGGATCTGGAACTCTGTGCCTTTACCAAACGCCGAATCGATGGTGATGTCGCCGCCCAGGGCTTTGATCTCACTGCCGACAACATCCATACCCACACCACGACCTGAAATCTGCGTGAGTTTCTGAGCCGTTGAGAAACCGGCGTGCATGATGAACTGCATCACTTCGTGGTCAGAAACCTCCTGGTCTTCAGTAATGATGCCGCGTTCAATCGCTTTACCTCGAACGGCATCAACGTTAATACCGCCGCCATCATCACTGATGGTCAATACGACGTAGCCACCTTCCCGAGACAAACGCAGACTGATCCTGCCCTGCTCCGGTTTGCCGGCCTCCGCACGTATTTCTCTGTCTTCTATACCGTGGTCAACCGCGTTACGCAGCATGTGTTCTAGCGGAGCAACGATTCGCTCCAGCACGTTACGGTCAAGTTCACCTTCAACGTTATAGGCATCAAAACGGACTGACTTGCCGACTTCACCGCTCACTTGCCTAACAATACGTCTAAGGCGCGGAATCAATCTGGCAAACGGCACCATGCTTGTGCGCGTTAGACCTTCCTGCAACTCAGAACTGATGCGCGCTTGTTGATGCAACAATGTTTCTGCATCGCGACTACGATTACCGAGCGTGTCCTTGAGGTCCATCATGTCTGATGTCGCCTCGTTGAGCGCCCGGGAAATGGTCTGCAACATGGTGTAGCGGTCCATCTCAAGTTCATCAAACGATGACTCGCTCTGGCTGCTTCTGATCAAGGTTTCCCTCGATTCCGCCTCTATCTCGAGGCGTCTTACCTGATCTCGAATACGGTTAATCGTCTCTTCCATTTCCTGAAGGGATTCACCGAAATCCGTGATCTGTTGTTCGACACGTCCCCGAGTAATGCTCGACTCCCCGGCAAGACCAATCAGTTCCTCCAGCAGGTCCGCTGCGACGCGAACCATTTCCTGATTGGCACTGGCCGCTTTCTCCTGCGGGGGTGCTGCTTTTTCTGCAACTTCCGGTGTCGGTCCGCTCGCGGGAGCAGCAGCCGACGTTTCTGTTATGTCTTCGGGTTCGGCTTCCAGCGTTGGCTCAATGGCCTGCTTAAGTGAAGCGAGGTCATCTTCAGATACCGCGCCAACGGAAAGCGCTTTATAAATTTCGACTCTGCGAATGACTTCATCCTGACGCTTTGCGAGGAGCGTAAAGAAGTCGTCATCAAGTTCAACCGGATTCTGCTGAATGCCGATCAGGAAAGTCTCGAAGTTGTGCGCATACTCACCCAGGCTATTGAGACCCGCCATGCGCGCCCCGCCTTTGAGGGTATGCAGATTCCTAAGCAGCACATCAAGCGTATCCATATCGCCCGGAGACTCACTCCAGGATTGAATACTGGATTCCAGTTCTTCAACTAGATCATCTGACTCTTCCAGGAAAATCGGAAGGATGTCTGCGTCAACGTCATCCTCGGGAAGGTCAACCACATTTTCGGTAACCACCGCAGAAGCAGGTACCGAGGAAGGTTGCTCCTCTGGCTCAGCCGAAGATTCAGTTTCCGCCGCCGATGCAGCTTCAGGCTCTGGTTCAGCTTGCGCCGCAGCGGGCGCACCCGGAACAGGCGCTGTCTTCAGTGACTCAAGTTCTTCAACGGTGGCTCCACCAGCCGCTACTTTCTGGTAGATCTCAACACGCCGGATAATTTCGTCCTGTTGAGAGTTCAGCAGAGCAAAAAATTCATCATCAAAGTCCACCGGACTGGACTGCACGCCAATCAGGAAAGTTTCAAAGTTGTGCGTGTACTCACCAAGGCTCGCGATACCAGCCATTCGGGCGCCACCCTTCAGGGTGTGTAACTGTCTGAGCAGGTTATCCAGGTGCTCTGCCGGGTGCCCGGATTCCGACCAACCAACAATGCTTTCATCGAGCTCTTCCAGGAGCTCTTCAGTTTCCTCGAGGAAAATCGGCAAGATGTCCTCATCGATGCTGTCTTCGGGAAGCTGAGTGACCGAGGCTGCAGATTCTTCAGTGACTACCGGGTCTTCCGCAGCCGCAGGCGCGAGATCAACGGCATTCAGGTCGTTGATCACTCGATCCGCAGGTCTTACCTGCTGGGAAGAAGCGATCGCGTCAAACATAAACACCAGGTGATCATGAGCTCGCATCATCAACGCGAGCGTCAGATCGTCCGGTTTCTCGGTGGCTTCTGAATAAATTCGCAGCATGGCCGTCAGAAGTGCAGCAAGGTCCGGTTGTCCCAGGCTCTCTGCCTGCTCAAGGGCTTGTTTCATTTCAGCAACAAGCGCGTCAACGTCCTGCCAGCCATCGGCTGCAATGTTCGCTTCACTCAGCAACTTGATATTTTCGAAATCGAATGTCGCTTCGGGTTCAGGTGCAGCTTCAGATTCGGCGCCAGCGGATATCAGCGCCAGCAGTGCATCCGTGCCCTGCACTGAGTCACGCAAGCCATCGATATCAGTCAGGACCTTACGAATCAGTCCTGCCGCCATACGCGAGGATTCAATCAGCCGGTCGTCTGCCGTTTTGTTTTGAATCAGGTAGTCATTGGCAAGATGCTCCATCGGTCCAGCAATCGCATGAATGGAATCAATCTCCGCCATGGCAGATGAACCTTTGAGGGTATGAAAGGCTGCCACCAGGTCACCTGAAACTTCAGGACTTCTGACAAATTCCTCGATAACGCAGAGCTTTTCGTCAGCCTCTATCGCGAAGATTTGTTCAAGATCCAGGTCGTCATCTTCAAGTAGCGCGTCCGCTGAGGAGTCCGTGACTTCTTCTACTGACTCTTCGCCAGCCGATGGCTCTTCGACTTCGGCCGCGGGGGCTTCAACTTCAAGGACGACGTCATCAAGTTCAAAGCTGTCTTCTTCGACTATTTCTTCAACGAGACCAAAGTCGATGTCTTCTTCGGATGCTTCACGCTCAACCGTCTTGAGTTCTGGTTCCTCAACCTCTTCATCTTCGACAATGGCTTCGACTTCTTCGATTTCGACCATTTCTTCGATCGATTCTTCCGCAGGCTCCTCTGAAAACGCTATTTCCTCGATGTCGAAAGCTTCCTCGACGTCTGCTTCAGGGGCTTCCAGCGCAATCTCTTCAAGCTCGACGTCGGATTCCGCGTCGACCTCAACTTCTTCTACAGCATCAAACTCGATGTCTTCGAGTTCGGGCGCGTCTTCGCTTCCTTCGAGCGCTTCGATGTCTTCAAGAGCAGATGCTTCGATGTCAGGCTCGACTGCAGTTTCAGCTGCGGGCTCTGACTCAGCTGCAGCCGCGGGTGGATCCGTGATTGTAGGAGGCGTTCTGCCTTGAGCCAGGGCGTCAGCTACCGCTGCCATCGCATCAGGTTTGAAACGGTCCTGCTGGCCCGCCTTGAAAGCATCGACGCCTTCAGGAACACTGGCAACCACCTTTGCAACAATGTCCATCACTGCCGCGTCGGCTCTAACGGTATCGTCGATAACCCGGTTAAGCAGGTTTTCGATCGACCAGGCGAGTTCGCCAACCACTGTGGCACCAACCATTCGACCACTGCCCTTAAGCGTGTGGAAAGCACGTCGCACTTCAGTGAGCGCTTCTTGATTGGTCGGCTCCTGCTCCCATTGAGGCAGGAACTCATGAATGGTTTCCAGAACTTCATCGACTTCATCAACAAAGATCTCGAGAATCTCATCATCAATCAGGTCGTCTTCTTTACCAGAGGGGGTGTCGACTTCAAGCGGTTCTGCCGCTGCCTCAATCTCCTCAACAGCAGGTGTTTCGACAACAGCCGGCTCTTCACTGACCGCTTGAGACGGCACAGCTGGTTCTTCGCCTGCCGGATACCCCAGCTTCTCTACCGCCGTTTCTGCCACTTCCAACATCTGCAGGTAAGGATCGCCAGCGTTTTCCAACAAACGTTCGAGGAAATAGTCAACGGAGGTAATCGCATCCGCCAGATCATCCATCTGCTCGAGTGGCGGGTTCGCACTGCCAGCGAGCAGAGATATTGAAACGTAGTTCGCCGCCGATTCGAGCACATCACCCGCTCGACTCTGATTAACAATGA
The DNA here is from genome assembly GCA_017642855.1 of Pseudomonadales bacterium. Taxonomy (GTDB): domain Bacteria; phylum Pseudomonadota; class Gammaproteobacteria; order Pseudomonadales; family Azotimanducaceae; genus UBA9659. The sequence goes on along the minus strand of JAEPOO010000002.1, from coordinate 364,243 downwards.
TCAGGCCGCCGCGAAGGGCTCTCAGAGAATCCGGCAGATCCGTCAACTTTCCCTGATCGAAATCAGAGGCAATAAAGTCGATCACCGCGTCTTTCGCGGCAGACAAAGCTGTTCTTGTTTCTCGAACAACAGCCGCCTGCGCTTCATCCAGGTTGGCAAAGGCATCACCGTCGCCAGCTTCACCAGAATCCATCACCAGCGAACCTAATGAAGCTCCAACTTCAAGGAGGGCCTCAGCCATCGGGAGCAATACGTCCTCTTCAGGCTCACCGCTTTGCTCGATTTCGCGGATGACGTCAATCTGTTTGGCAACCGTGCCTTGCTGATCATTGTTGCCAAGAACCACCATCGTGCTGGCGATCTGCTCGAGATTGGGCAGCAATGCCACAAGATCATCCACGTTTCTGTTCTGAGCCCGCACATAAAGATCGAGCTTGTCCGTTACGCCATTCAACTCTTCAATCAGAATGGACGCCACCGCGGACATGGTTTCTTCGTCCGGGCCAATGGCAATTTCTTCCAGCTCCGGTGCGACACTGGCATAGAGTTCTTTCAATGCCGAGATGCGCTTGGTTTCCTTTTGCGCTCCCTGGATCAAATCAACCATGCCAAGCGCTAGATCCTCGCGCACAGGGTCAGCCAATCCGTTCTGTCCCTTCTCAGCCAGGGACTTCAGATGTTCGCCCGTTTTCTTGAGGAGCGTTGCAGCGTTGTTATCTAACTTGATACCGCCGTTAGCGATACCTTCAATGACGGCAAGACCAAGCTCTGCCAAGTTGCCTGTCGGTGAGTTACCGCACAGGCGAATCAACATCGTGAACAACTTACCAATGGTTGTCAGATTTTCACGAACATCAGTTTTCTTAAAAATGGCCCCGAGTGACTGTTGATACCTAGCCCGAATCTTCGGCAGGTTGCCTTCGCCATCTGCCTGAAAGAAGGCATTAATGACGTCGTCACCAGGTGCCATGGTGAGCGGACTCATATCGGGTCCGCCGCCGCCACCGCCTTCCGCAGGTTCTGCTCCAGGGATTCGTTCTTCACCGCGCGCTGCCCTGAGGTTGTTTACCATCGGCAGGTAGTTGCCTTCGGCATCTTTCTGTTCGCGGTGCAATCGATCCAGATAAGCAGGCAGCTGCAAAATTGCCTGCATCAGTGTTTCCTGAGCGGCAGTCACTTCCGGCACAGAGCTGTTCATCAGCGATTGAGCAACCTGCTCCATCTCTGCCGCAACCTGGGTAGGGCCTTCCAACTGCACCATCTTTAATGTGCCGTGGACCTGATGAATGGCTGTCAGACAGGAACGCATACTCGCTGCGTCATCCGGCGTTTCGGCAACAGCTTCCAGCGCTAACTGCGCATTGTGCAGCGTGTTCGAGAGTTCACCCCGAATCCACTCGAGTGCTACGTAATCCTGTGTTGCGCTCATGCCGCTTACCTAATTCGTCCTAATCCGATTACTCCGGCAGCTTGAAACCACTGACCGAAGATCGGAGTTCGTTCGTCATTTTCGCCAGGTTACCAACCGCTGTTGCCGTTTCCTGCGTACCGTCCGTGGTCGCTGTGGTAATTTCCTGGATGCTCTTCATGGTGTTAGAAATCTTGCCTGCTGACGCCGCCTGTTGCCGTGCAGCATCCGAAATGTTCTCAATGATCTCAGCCAGTGATTTCGATACACCTTCAATTTCTCCCAGAGCAACACCCGCATCCTGTGCGAGACGAGTACCCTGAACCACCTCTGCGGTTGTTTGTTCCATTGAACTCACCGCTTCGTTCGTATCACTTTGAATGGTTTTGACCAGTGCGGAAATCTGTTTCGCCGCAGCACCGGACCTTTCCGCAAGGCGCTGAACCTCATCCGCTACTACCGCGAAACCTTTACCGGCATCACCTGCCATCGACGCCTGAATCGCCGCGTTCAATGACAAGATGTTCGTCTGGTCAGCAATGTCGTTAATCAGCGCGACAATGTCTCCAATTTCCTGCGAGCTTTCACCCAGACGTTTGATTCTTTTTGCCGTCTCCTGGATCTGCCCACGAATGTTGTCCATACCATCGATGGTATTCTGAACGACCACAGCACCTTTGCTCGCAATGTCTACCGACCGTTCCGCCACCGATGAAGACTCCGCTGCGTTATAGGACACCATGTCAATGGATACGGCCATTTCGTTGACCGCTTCCGATACCTGAGCAATCTCGTCAGCCTGTCGCTGAGAGGCTTCAGAAAGCATGCTGACGGATTTCTGTGTCTGATCAGCAGCGGTAGAAACCTCACCGGACGTTTCGTTGATCTTCGATACCAGACCGCGCATCTGGTCAATAGAGAAGTTGATCGAGTCCGCAATTGCGCCGGTGAAACTCTCTGTCACCGTCGCCTGAACACGGAGGTCACCATCCGCAAGATCCGCCAGCTCATCAAGCAACTGAAGAATGGCTGATTGGTTCTCTTCGTTCTGAAGGGTTGTTTCACTGACACTGGAATTGGAGGCGCGATACACAAGAAAGGTAATGACGATGAAAACAAGCAACATGCCACCAGCAAGACCGTAGGCAATTTCCATTGAGGCGAAAACATGTCCGCCTTCCATACTTGTCACTGAGCTCACGAGTCCATCAATCGCCGGGGAAAGCTCAGAGACACCCGCATCAATTGCATCAACCATCGTCCGAAGTTCTGAAACTTCCTTCGCCTGGGTAATAAGACTCTGGGTGCTCACTGACACCGAGCGGAACAGCTCTTCCATTCGATTCAGATTGGCCAGCACATCTGCGTCGGTCACTGCCGTCAACACCAGATTGTTGTCGCCGCTCTTGAAGCCACGCAGGACAGCACGGAATGTCTGGCTGTCTCTGGTAAACTGATCTTCCAGCGATTGGTCGTGCCCCCGGTCCACGAGCTTGTCAACGGTGTGACCTACCCGCGCAATCAAAAGCGCCTGTCGTTGCGCCGTAACGATTTCGTTTGGCGCGACCTTGGTTCGAGCCATTGCGCGAACCATTTTGTTACTTTCCTGTTGGATCAACTGAAGATTAATGTTGATGTCTGCGCTGCTTTCCCCAAGCCCAGCAAGGGCATTGCGTTTAGCAACAATCGCATCAATACGGGGGGTCACATTCCCCCAAAGGTTCGAAACCTGGGATACAGAACCCTGCACTGAACCCGGTGCATTGCGCAGCGCACCTAGCTGTTGATCAAAAGCATTCTTATCGGCAACCAGTGCGTTTACTGCATCAGGGTCACCTGCGATCGCCAGGGTGCCATTTTTCGCAACGCTCTGGACGAGCCCCTTCAACTGGGCAGCAGGCTGGACATACGGATTAGCGCCGGAGGCCCCGCCGAGCAGATACAGGTTGCCGAAAAAGGCGATGACGAGCACCACCAGAAGGCCAATCATGCCAAGCAGTATCGGACTGCGAAGCATGTTTGTGGAATTTTCTTCAGCCATCTTCTACTCCAATCTACTGGGCAGCCATCGCCAGGTTTTCCAGACGAGGATCACCGGACAGAGATGCCAGACTCAAAACAGGCCAGACTAGGCCTGCAGTGTGATAAGACCCCTGCACAAAGCTCGTAAACATGTCAGGGACTTCCTGTGCCTTTTCGCTAAAGGCGTCACTTGGAAAATGCTGCATGCCAAATGAATCATCAATCATGAAACCCAGAAGGTTCTCTTCATCTTCAATCGCGAGGACTCGCCGTTGAGCTCGCGGCAGAGACGATGCCTGCCCGAAGAACAAGGCCAGATCAATAACCGTCATCAGACGGCCTCGAACATTACTGACACCGATAACAAAATTCTTTACGCCAGGGATTCGTGTTACCTGCGGCACTCTCATCAATTCACTGACGTCTTCCATGCTGCTGACAAATCGCTGTCCCAGAAGATTAAATCCAAGCCCGGTAGAGTGGGTTTGCGCTGACTCCACCTCAGGTAGCGCCACTGCTGCCGCTTTGGATTTCTCAGCCATGCCCGCCAGCATTGAAAAAGCCGTTGCTTCACTCATCACATGCACGCCTGCATTACGGACACGAGTTCCTGCGGATTGACGGGCTTGGTGATATAACCCTTCGCACCCTGCCGTTGCCCCCAGACCTTGTCTGTTTCCTGGTTTTTACTGCTCACAATAATCACGGGAATATGTTTTGTACTTTCCCCTCTGGCAATCTGTCGTGTCGCCTGAAATCCATTCATGTCAGGCATGACGATGTCCATCAGAACAACATCCGGTTGCTCTTTTACGGCCATCTCAACGCCGGCACGACCGTTCTCTGCCGTGATCACCTCATGACCCATCTTCTCCAGCATCTCCTTGAACTGGAAAATTTCGGTCGGTGAATCGTCGACAACTAAAATCTTGGACATCTTTGCGCTCCGTGCCGTCGACTAGCCTGCTTTGACGTGATCTCGAATCGCACTAAGCAGTTCATCCTTGCTGAACGGCTTGGTGAGATACTGATCGGATCCAACGATCCTGCCTTTGGCCCGATCGAATAGACCATCCTTACTCGACAACATAATGACCGGGGTGCTTTGAAAATCTGCATTGTTCTTGATGAGCGCACATGTCTGATAACCATCGAGACGTGGCATCATGATATCGACAAAAATAATAGCGGGTTGAGAGTCTGCGATCTTCGCCAGGGCATCAAAGCCATCGGTCGCCGTAATCACTTCACAGCCGGCCTTGGACAGCAAGGTTTCTGCGGTTCGGCGAATGGTCTTTGAATCATCAATGACCATGACTTTCACGCCATCAAAATTGTCGTCCATATTTCCTACCCTGTATCTCTTTTACACCAAGAGAAGGTCATCGCCGGTTGTGGAATCGCCAACGCCAAATGTGCGAAAAACGCATTGCTTCCGGTAAGTTGCAACGCATTTTGTAACACAGTTGTTAAGCTCAATCCATAAGTACCCGACACTTAAGGGAATTTTCTCACAAAATTGCGTCAGTTGGTTTACAATAAGCGCGTTCGGGAAGCGTCCTAACCATGGTCATTTTCCGCAATTTTTTGAGGGGCACTGATGCTCACATAAATGTCACGCCGAGCCAAGAGGGTAGTCGAGTTGAGCTTTTCAATCGGGGTTCTTATGGATCCCATAGAATCCATAAATCCTAAGAAAGACAGTACCTTAGCGATGATGCTCGCCGCCCAGAAACAGGGTTGGACAGTCTCTGTGTTCAGTCAGGCTGATCTGTACATCGAGAACGGCGAGGTCTTGATCCGGCGCCGGGAAGTTGAGCTGTTTGATAACCTCGACCACTGGTTCCAGGAGATCAAGACCACCTCAGGTCCCGCCTCAGAATTTGATGCCATTCTGATGCGAAAAGACCCCCCCTTTGACATGGAGTACATTTACTCAACCTACCTCCTTGAAATCATTGAAGATTCCGGGACCCCCGTGCTAAACCGACCGGGGAGCATAAGAGATTGCAACGAAAAGCTATTTGCGTTGCGTTTTCCGCAATGTACACCCCCTCATCTCGTCAGTCGTGATCCTCAGAATCTGCGTGCCTTTCATGAGATACATGGTGATGTGATCTACAAGCCGCTGGATGGCATGGGCGGCACGTCCATCTTTCGGGCAAAAGAAGGCGAGCAAAACCTGTCTGTGATCATCGAGACCCTGACCCAGTACGGTCAGGTTCAGACCATGGCGCAGCGTTACATCCCGGAAATCCTGGACGGCGATACGAGAATCCTGTTGATCAACGGTGAACCCGTACCCTACGGCCTGGCCAGAGTGCCCTCCAAAGGAGAGACGCGGGGAAACCTTGCTGCAGGCGGCACTGCAGTTGGCAGAGCGCTGACGGAACGCGATCTGTTTATCTGCAAGGAAGTAGGGCCGGTTTTGAAAGAAAAGGGCCTATACTTTGTCGGCATCGATGTGATCGGGGACTACCTGACAGAGATCAACGTCACCTGTCCGACCTGCGTCAGAGAACTGGACGCCGCCTTTGGACTAGATATCGCCGGAGACTACATGCGATTTATCGAAAGCGAGATCATTAACCCCGCGTAATGGCAGCCGTTACTCCCGCCAACCTGCCCCCCGAAGTCAGTCCAGGTGACCGTCTCAGCTTCACGCTCTTCCTCGCCATAGCAATTCACGCGGCATTGATTCTCGGTGTGACCTTCACTTATGTCACCAGCAAACCCTCGACCCACACCATGGAAGTGACGCTGGCACAACAGCGTTCCAAGAATCGACCGGATAAAGCGGACTTTCTCGCTCAGTTTAATCAGACAGGCAGCGGAACCCTGGAAGAGAAAGCATTGATGACATCGCCCACGGAGGCACAGTTCCAGGACACTGAGATTCGAGAGACCAGCCAGGAAATGCCACAGGAGCAGACGCGAAAAACCATCGAGCAAAAACAAACCGTTGTCACCACAACCGCGAGCTCCGATAAGAAGGTGGCTCTGGACAGCGAGATCGCTGACGCAAAACCGTTAGAGACAGAATTCGAAAACGAGAAAACACTGAGGACTCGCGCACTGGAGATCGCCAGCCTGGAAGCTCGTCTGGACCGGCAACGCCAGATCTACGCCAAGCGCCCTAGAATCAAACGTCTCACCAGTCTCTCTACCGCTTCAAGTTCAGATGCTTTTTATCTGAACTCATGGCGCAGAAAAATTGAAAGCATCGGTAACCTTAACTATCCCGAGGAAGCACGCCGTAACAAACTGTACGGATCGCTGAGGCTCATGGTTGCCATTCTTCCCGACGGTTCACTAAAAGACGTTGAGCTCCTCGAGTCCTCAGGTCATCAGGTACTGGATGACGCGGCCATTCGAATCGTGCGGCTCGCTGCACCCTTTGCGCCATTCCCGGATGAATTAAGACAATCAACCGACGTACTGGAAATTATTCGGACCTGGCAGTTCCGAAAGAACTCTTCGCTGCGGAGCTACTGATGTCTGATTTTTCTTCCCTCTCTGGTCAGTTACTCGTGTCGCTGCCCAGTATGCAGGGCGACTATTTTTCACACACGGTCACATTGCTCATAGAGCACAACGACGAGGGCGCTTTTGGGTTAGTGATTAACAAGCCACTTGACGAAGAATTATCTGACCTGCTGGCCGACACGGCACTCAACTGTCCCCAGGGCATCACCGTACTCGAGTCAGGACCCGTAGAACAAAACCGTTTATTTTTCCTGCATACCAGCGATCAGACATTCGAGAACTCACACCCCATTAACGATCACGTGAGCCTGACCACGACGCTGGATGTATTTGATGCTGAGGGTGATACGCTGCCCGAGCATCTGCTTGCCGGTCTCGGTTACGCAGGTTGGTCGGGTGGTCAGCTCGAAGAAGAGATTCGTGCTGACGTCTGGTTGGTAGTGCCGTACGTGAATGAAATTGTGTTCGACGTACCCTTCGAACACAGACCAGAGTTCGCCGCGAAAACTATCGGAATCGATCTCAATTTGATATCACCTACACCCGGGCACGGCTGATGTCGAAAATCACCATGGCATTCGACTTTGGCACCACAAAAATTGGTGTCGCTGTTGGACAGAAGATCACCGGTACGGCAACACCGCTTTCAATTGTGCCTGCACGAGACGGAATCCCAGACTGGGAAGCCATGGATCGCCTTATCGAAGAGTGGCAACCGAAAGAATTTGTGGTTGGCTTGCCCATCAACATGGATGGCACAGAGAGTGACATGTCACTGGCTGCAGAAAAGTTTTCCCGCAGACTTCATGGCCGGTACAACATACCGGCGCACTTGATGGATGAAAGGCTCAGTACCTTCGAGGCGAAATCCTATGATGGCGACCCGGGCCAGGTGGATGCGATTGCTGCCAAGCTGATTTTGGAATCCTGGCTGGCTTCCTGAGTTATTCTGTCGAGTCTTCCAGCGACAATCCTTGCGCCGGTGCAAACTGAGGTGTATCCGCACCAGATAACTTGATAAGCAATCTCAGATCGTTCGCGGAGTCCGCAGAAGCCAACGCAGACTCGTAAGAAATCTGGCCATCGCGGTAAAGCTGGTAAAGCGCCTGGTCGAAAGTTTGCATGCCTTGTTCCGTGGACTTGGTCATGATTTCTTTCAGCGCGTGTACATCACCTTTCTTAATCAGATCAGATACCAGCGGCGTATTGATCAAAACTTCAATGGCTGCTCGACGCCCTTTTCCATCGATGGTTGGCACCAACTGCTGGGCCACCATGCCTCGCAGGTTCAAAGATAGATCCATCCAAACCTGGTGCTGACGATCCGCAGGGAAGAAGTTAATGATTCTATCCAACGCCTGGTTCGCATTGTTGGCATGCAGCGTTGCCAGACACAAGTGACCGGTTTCCGCAAAGGCTACCGCATAGTCCATGGTTTCACCGGTGCGAATCTCACCGATCATAATGACATCAGGCGCCTGACGCAGCGTGTTTTTCAATGCGATCTCAAAACTGGGCGTATCAACACCAACTTCTCGCTGGGTGACCATGCAACCTTTGTGTTCGTGAACAAATTCAATCGGATCCTCAATCGTGATGATGTGACCTTTCGAATTCGCATTTCGATAACCAATCATCGAGGCCAGTGACGTGGACTTACCCGTACCCGTCGCACCAACGAAAATAATCAGACCCCGTTTGGTCATCGCCAGTTTCTTAATGACGTCTGGCAGCTGAAGATCATCAACACTCGGGATCTCCGTCTCGATTCGACGAAGCACCATACCGGCAAAGTTTCGCTGGTAGAAAGCACTGACCCTGAATCTTCCTGCGGTTTGAGAGTGGATCGCGAAGTTACATTCGCGCTCCGCTTCGAACTCCTGAATCTGCGCCTCATTCATGGTGGCGTGCACCATTTCTCTTGCTTGTTCCGGCGTGAGAGCCGTCTTTGACATTGGCACCATCTTCCCGCTGACCTTGATCGACGGTGGCAGGCTTGCTGTGATGAAGAGATCGGAAGCCCCTTGCTCCACCACAACTTTCAGGAGTTTGTCGAAATCAATCATGGTCTTACTGTCCTATTTTGCTGCGCCTTTATTTGAAGTCATCAGGCATCTTGGCCTTTTCTTGCGCTGCTTCCTTGGTGATCACATTCTTCTCAAGCAGGGTCTTCAAGCACTGATCAAGGGTCTGCATACCCAACTGACCACCGGTCTGAATCGCTGAGTACATCTGCGCGACCTTATCCTCACGAATCAAGTTTCGGATCGCTGGCGTACACAACATGATTTCGTGGGCCGCAACACGGCCACCACCCACCTTCTTGAGCAGAGTCTGAGAAATAACAGCCGCCAGTGATTCAGACAACATGGATCGCACCATGGATTTTTCCGCCGCCGGGAACACGTCAATAATTCGGTCGATGGTTTTCGCTGCGGAAGAGGTGTGCAAGGTGCCGAACACCATATGCCCGGTTTCAGCCGCCTCAAGTGCTAGTCGGATGGTTTCAAGGTCACGCATCTCACCCACGAGGATGATGTCAGGGTCTTCCCGAAGTGCGGAACGCAGGGCTTCATTAAAACCCAGTGTGTCACGGTGAACTTCTCGCTGATTGACCAGGCACTTCTTACTTTCATGAACGAATTCGATGGGGTCTTCTACCGTCAGAATGTGCTGGTAACGAGCGTTGTTGATGTAATCGAGCATCGCCGCGAGTGTTGTACTCTTACCGGAACCTGTTGGACCCGTTACGGTGACCATGCCTCGTGGTGTCTCGCTGATATTTCGAAAGATTTCTCCCATCCCCAGTTCTTCCATGGTCAAGACCTTGGAGGGAATGGTTCTGAATACGCCACCAGCGCCACGGTTATGGTTAAACGCATTCACTCTGAATCGGGCGACCCCTGGCACCTCAAACGAAAAATCGCACTCAAAGAATTCTTCATAGTCTTTTCGCTGCTTGTCATTCATGATCTCGTAGATCAGCGAGTGCACTTCTTTGTGGTCCAGCGCTGGCAGGTTGATACGTCTGATGTCACCATCTACTCGAATCATCGGCGGCAGACCTGCCGACAGGTGAAGATCCGAGGCGCCCTGCTTTTCGCTAAATGCCAATAATTCTGTAATGTCCATAACCCTGTCCTATAGTGATTTACGGTACCCGGCGACGGCGTCCGGTAGACGACCATAATCTGTACAGCAGTATACCGCCCGTATCAGCAATCTGCAGCCAGCTATAATGATTCCATGACCGACATAACCGCCCGTCTCGCCGACCTCCAAAGCCGCGTGGCAACCGCCTGTACGCAGTGTGGCCGCGACCCTTCCGAGGTCAGGCTGCTTGCGGTAAGCAAAACCAAGCCGCTCGATCTCATCGAAGACGCGATTGCCGCAGGACAAGATGACTTTGGCGAAAACTATTTGCAGGACGGACTGCCAAAGACTGAGGCACTGCCAAAGGCGACATGGCACTTTATCGGCGCCATCCAAAGTAACAAAACCAGAGACATTGCTAATCACTTCGACTGGGTACACAGTGTCGCCTCCGAAAAGGTTGCGAGAAGACTATCCGAGCAGCGTGACCCGGCTTTAGGTCCTCTCAAGGTGCTGATACAAGTGAATACTTCACAAGAATCACAGAAAAGTGGTGTCGCGCCGGAGCAGGCCTTACCACTCGCAAAATATCTGGCTAACTTGGACAACCTGGTCGCCGCTGGACTGATGACGATTCCCGCTGCCTCAGAAGACCCGAGCCAGCAGAGACGTCCTTTTCAAATGCTCCGGGAAACCAGAGATCACATTGTCGACACCGCTGGATTGCCTGACTTCCAACATCTATCCATGGGGATGACAGGCGATTTCGAAACCGCCATTACTGAAGGTTCAACTTGGATTAGAATTGGCACCGCTATTTTTGGATCTCGATCATAAGGAAACGATCATGGCCTCTATCGCATTTCTCGGCGCTGGCAACATCGCACAAGCCATCATGGGTGGTCTGAGTGGAGATAACCACGAGCTTTACGCTTACGATCCTGTGCCTGCGTGTCGCGATGCCGCAGCTGCTATCGGCGCAACCATTACTGAAAACAATAAAGACGCGATCGAACAGGCTGACGTCGTGATTCTTTGCGTGAAACCGAACGTTGTTCCGGACCTTTTGGTTGAGGAAGCCGCCTCTCTCAGGGAAAAAATGACGATCAGCGTCGCCGCAGGTATCACCACACAAACCATGCTGTCAGCGATCGGTGACAGCGCGGCTGTTGTTCGTTGCATGCCCAACACGCCAGCTCTGGTGAAAGCGGGCATGACCGCCCTGTTCGCGACACCTGGTGTCAGCGACAGCCAGAGGGATCTTGCACAGACCATACTCTCTGCCGTCGGAAAAACACTGTGGGTGACCGACGAAAATGCGCTTGACGCCGTAACGGCCATATCCGGGTCTGGACCTGCTTACTTCTTCCTGATGATGGAATCCATGATCGCAGCCGCAGAAGCTGAAGGCCTGGATGCAGATACTTCAAGACAACTGGTTATCCAGACCGCTCTCGGTGCCGCTAACATGGCACACAGCAGCGACGACGAACCCGCACAGCTCAGAATCAATGTGACTTCCCCTGGCGGCACCACACAGGCGGCTCTGGAAACATTCGAGTCACTGGGTCTGCCGGATATCGTGCGAAAGGCGGTAAACGCAGCCCGGGTTCGATCTGAGGAACTGTCACAATCGTAGTAACCTTAACGACCACCATAAACCTGACACGTTGTAACTCACCCAGGACGGATTCATGACCCAGAACTTTGCCGAAGCAGGCATTTTCCTAATCCAGACATTCGCCAGCCTTTACCTGATCATCGTTCTGCTGCGTTTCCTGATGCAAGCTTCCCGCGTGGACTATTACAACCCGATCAGCCAGGCCGTTGTTAAGCTCACGGATCCACCCGTCAAACCACTTAAAAAAATCTTGCCCGCCGTGCGCGGTGTCGACTTTGCCACACTGGTCGTTGCACTCCTGGTTCAGTTACTGGCTGTGTGTCTGGTGATGATGATCAGCGGTGGTTACGTCTTTCATCCGGCTTATGTCGCCTGGTCCATGGTGGGCGTCGTTTCAACCATTTTTGATATCTACTTTTTCGCCTTGATTGTGATGGTCATTGGAAGCTGGATTGCGCCCTATTCGAACCATCCCGCGATGTCACTGGTTTACCAGCTGACAGAACCCGTTTGTGCCCCCGCAAGAAAGCTCTTGCCGCCCATGGGGGGGTTGGATTTCTCTATCATCCTAGTATTTGTCGCGATCACGCTGATCGACACCTATCTTGTGATTCGACCCCTGGCCATCATGCTTGGCATTCCCCAGGGCCTTATTCTGGGCTTATAAGAGGCGCACGATGAGATGCCTTTATCTGCTTGCGGCACTTGCGTTCGCGCCCGTTGAATTAGTTGCGGCGCAGTACATTGATCATGATGGTCATCGCATTCACTACACCACCTTTTCAAGCATGATCATTCCACCGGACGTCGCCGCGCTTCACAACATTGTGCGTTCGGAAAACCGCATCGTGCTCAATATCTCCGGTATCAAAGACGATCAGCCCATCAGCCTTGTGGTTTCCGGTGACGTCGTCAACCTGCTCAACCAACAGTACGAACTGGAATTTCAGGAGGTCACCGAAAGCGAGGCCGTCTATTACCTCGCGAGTCATCTTGCCCTGGAACAGGACATTCTCCGATTTAACTTGTTGATCACACTGAACAGCGGCGAAAGTGTTCCCATCAACTTTCTCAGGCGTTATGACTGATGAAGTTCGTCATGGCCAGCGGAAATCTGCACAAAGCTGAAGAGATCCGCGCAACGCTTCCGTCGGACATTGAACTGATCCTTCAATCAGAGCTTGGTGTGGATTCTGCTGAAGAGACCGGCGGTACCTTTGTCGAGAACGCACTGATCAAAGCGAAACATGCGGCGTCTGTTACCGGAATGCCTGCCATCGCCGACGACTCAGGTCTCTGCGTCGAAGCATTGGATGGTGCACCGGGCATTTTCTCAGCACGCTACGCCGGTACCGGGGTAAGCGATCAGGACAATGTGCAGAAGCTTTTAACGTCACTGGAAGGAGAGGATCACCGGGACGCCTTTTTCTACTGCGTCCTCGTGTGCCTGGATCATGCCAACGATCCAACACCGCTTATTGCTGAGGCCAGGTGGCCTGGCACCATCACCAGAGACCAGACCGGAGATGGTGGCTTTGGTTATGACCCGGTGTTCCTTCCCGAGGGATTGAGCAAAACCGCGGCGGAACTGAGCGCCGACGAGAAGAACGCTGTCAGTCATCGAGGCCAGGCACTGCGCCTGTTGTCAGAGAGCTTGCGTGAACGATACTCAGCCTGACATTCCTCTTAGTCTCTATATTCACTTTCCCTGGTGTGTCAGAAAGTGCCCCTATTGCGACTTCAACTCGCATGAATCCAAAGATCAGATTCCCTATTCGGCCTACGTCGATACATTGATCCGTGATCTTGACAGAGAGCTAACCAGCGAATCACGGCGCCATATCATTTCCATTTTTATGGGCGGGGGAACACCCAGTTTGTTTCCGGATCGTGAGATCAAACGACTACTCTCGTCTATCGGTAGCCGGCTCGATATCAGCGACGCGGAGATCACCATGGAAGCCAACCCAGGAACCTTCGATCAATCGCACTTTTCAGGTTACCGTGAGTCCGGCGTCAATCGTATCAGCCTGGGCGCTCAAAGTTTTTCATCGCAAGCCCTTGAAAACCTGGGCAGGATTCACAGTCCAGGCGAGATACAGCGTGCTTTTGAAGGCGCTCGACATGCGGGTTTCAGACGCATAAATCTGGACCTGATGCACGGCTTACCCGGCCAGAAACTGGATGCCGCTTTAAACGATCTGAAATCTGCCATTGAGCTGGCCCCGGAACATCTGTCCTGGTATCAGCTGACGATCGAACCCAATACGGTGTTCCATAAAAAACCGCCCTTGTTACCAGTCGAAGACGTGTTAGCTGATATTGCAGCCAGAGGACTCGAACTTCTGAGAGGTGCAGGATTTCAGCAGTACGAAACTTCCGCTTACGCACAACCCGGTGCGCAGGCTCGGCACAATGTGAACTACTGGGAATTCGGAGATTACCTGGGCATCGGCGCCGGTGCTCATGGCAAAGTAACCCGAGAAAATCAGGTCATTCGACGCTCCAAAACCAGGGTGCCCAGTGATTACCTGAGAGAACCCAGTGCCAACGAAACTATTGTGGCGCAGGAAGATCTCAATCTAGAATTTCTGATGAACGCCTTGCGACTGACGGAGGGTTTTAGGCTTTCGTTGTTCGAAGCCCGCACGGGCTTGCAGGCACAGGTACTCGATGCTTTTCTCGAAAAAGCGTTCTCAAGGGATTTGTTAGAAATCGTTGGTGACAGGGTTCAACCAACCGCACGAGGCAGGATGTTTTTGAACGAGTTGTTACTGCTCGTCGACTGATAGGTAAGCGAGATCCCGAATCTCATGACCTAATTTCAAACCCCGCCTTTCGAATTTAGTCTCTGGTCGAGGCGGTGCTTCTGCCGGGCTAAACCCCTCCAGGTGACTAAACAGGGTTTCTACGTCTTCTGCATAAGGCACCCAGTCCGTTGCAAAATGGATCATGCCACCGGAAACGAGCTTTTTCTTTAACAGAGAAACAAAGTCCGCCTGGATAATCCGTCGCTTGTGATGGCGCTTCTTGGGCCAGGGATCAGGGAAAAAGATTTGTACCCTGGCGAGAGACCCATCGGGGATGCACTGGTTCAGCACTTCAATGCTGTCTTCGGAAAACACGCGAACATTGTGCAGACTGTTCTCTCGTAGCAGCATCAGAAGGTGACCAACGCCCGGGCGATGAACTTCAACCCCCAGATAGTTAAATTGAGGATTTTCAGCGGCCTGTGTCGCCAGCGAATCGCCCATCCCAAAACCGACTTCGAGATGAACTGGATTGTTATTGCCAAACCGTTCCGCAAAGTTCTGCACGCCATCTGAAAGTTGGCAGCCAAATTCTGGCCAGACCTCTTCCAGCGCTTTCTCCTGACCCGGCGTCAGGCGACCCTGTCGTAAAACAAAGGATCTGATGCGTCGTTCGTTCAATGTGAGATCAACCGACTTTTTGCAGACCACCGGTCAGCAGGGCAAACCATCCGACAATGAAACAGAGCCCCCCTAACGGTGTCACCGGCCCCAGCCATCTCATTTCAGTCAGCACCAGCCCATAGAGAGAACCGGAAAACAGCAAAATACCGGCCATGAAGGCGATCATGCTGATCTCAAGCGCGAGGGAACGACCAACCTGGCCACATAGGATAGCGACCATGAGCAGAGCAAGTGCGTGAATGAGTTGATACTGTACCGCGGTCTCAAAAGTCTGCATCAGCCTGGGTTCAAGCGCATCTCTTAAACCATGCGCGCCAAAGGCCCCCAGTATGACGCCTAGTGCTCCCGCAAGGGCCGCATAAGCAACAGCAACTTTTAAGATCAACTGGAAGCTCTCTTAAGAATTAGCTGAAGGCTCTATCGGATCGCTCAACATCAGCTGAAGGCTCTATCGAATCGCTCAACATCAGCTGAAGGCTCTTTTAAGCTTCTTCAGCGCGTTGGCTTCAAGCTGGCGAATTCGTTCTGCGGAAACACCAAATTGATCAGCAAGTTCGTGCAACGTGGATTTTTTCTCAACCAGCCATCGTTGACGCATGATCTCCTGGGAACGCTCATCCAGGGTTGAGAAGGCGTGAGTCAGTTTGTTCCGTTCGGCCTCTGACTGATTTTTCGCTTCCGTGATCCATGCTGGGTCCTCAGTTGGATCCGTCAGGTATTGAGATGGCGCGAAAGCATCATCGTCAGTTGCGTCCAGCTCAAAAGCTTCATCCGAGACCGAAAGGCGGTTTTCCATCTGACGCACATCTTCCGGATCCACGCCTAACTCGCTGGCGACATGGCGAACTTCCTGGTCATTCATCCATCCGAGCCTCTTCTTCGCGCTTCTCAGATTAAAGAAGAGCTTTCGCTGAGGCTTGGTCGTAGCGACCTTCACGATGCGCCAGTTCTTGAGGATAAACTCGTGGATTTCAGCCTTAATCCAGTGGACCGCGAAGGACACCAGACGAACCCCATAATCCGGGTTGAAACGCTTAACTGCCTTCATCAGGCCGACGTTACCCTCCTGGATCAGGTCTGCCTCGGAAAGGCCGTATCCTGAGTAAGACTTAGCCACATAGACCACAAAGCGTAAGTGAGCCATCACTAACTGCCTCGCGGCGTCCAAATCACCCTCATGATACAGGCGATCGGCCAGGGCCTTCTCCTGCTCCGGTGAAAGCACGGCGATCGTACTGACGGCCTGGATATAGGCATCCAGGTTCGCGCCGGGCGCGCCGGGCGACAGTACAGGCATTGGTACAAGGTTATTAGCCATCTCAGAATGTTATACGAGATTTCGGGCGGCGGAGTTTAGCACTCTCAAAAAGTGTCTGCTAATTTTATTGGGGCTCAATATCTGAAAGGTGTCGAGACACCGCCAAAATGGCGCCCAGCGTACCCAGGGCCGCCCCAGTCAGAAGAATCAGCAGTCCCCCGCCGAATCCAGGGCCATGTAACGCGAAATCATCGCGATAACTCTGCGCCAGCTGCTCAACCGGTGCTGAAAGCAGAAACAGGCTCAACCAGAGCAAAAGCAGCGCTACCACGGCACCACCAAGGCCATACCAGAACCCCAGGTAAAGGAAGGGGCGACGAACAAACGCATCGGTGCCACCCACCAGCTTCACGATCTCGATTTCCTGCCTGCGATTTTCGATAGCCAGCCTGATGGTGTTACCCATGACCAGCATGACACCGAGCGCAAGAACAGATGCCAGGGCTGTCACCAGGCGTTCAGCAAACACCAGTAGCGCAAACAACCGCTCAAGCCAGTTCAGATCGACAGAAACTCTTTCAATCAGCTCATGTTCTTCCCAGGTGGTCACCAGCGACGACAATTCCATCGGGTCTGGTGACACAGGTATCACCTCAATCACGTGGGGCAAGGGGTTGCGATCTAGGGTGCTCAATACTTCACCAAAACCCGAGCGATTCTGGAATTCACGAAGCGCATCGTCTGACGAGATAAACACAGATGTCGCCACGTCCGCTCGACGCTCAATTTCCCCTGAAAAGTTTCGTGCGGCCTTTACGGTGACTTCCGGGTTCAGGTAAAGACTCATGCGCGGTTTTCCACCCCAGTCGCCGCTGATATCGGCCACGTTCTGCAGAACCACAAACAAAATCGCCGGCAAGCCAAGGGCGATGCCAATCACAAGCCAGGTCATTGCGCTGGAAAAAGGGTTCGCGATCAATTGCTGAAGCGTCTCAATGGAGACCCGCCTATGATGCGCCGCCCAGGCATTCAATTTGTCAGAACGCCGGGTAACAGACGTGGTTGCCCCTTGGCTACGCCCGGACATCAACGTGCCTCCACGCTAACAAGTCTACCTTGCCGCAACATCAGTTCGCGTTTACCCATGCGCTTAACCAGATCCAGGTCATGGGTCGCTATCATGAGACTGACACCCACCTGATTGAACTGGCTGAAGAGATTCATGATTTCCTGTGACAGTTCGGGATCAAGGTTCCCTGTGGGTTCATCAGCCAATAAGAGGGGTGGTTTGTTGACCACAGCCCGGGCAATGCCAACGCGCTGCTGCTCGCCACCGGACAGGGACTGTGGGAATTTTTTCTCTTTGTCAGAGAGTCCGACTTTCGACAGTGCCGCTCGGACTCGTCGCCCGACTTCTCGCGGGGAGTAGCCGGCGATAGTCAGCGGTAGCGCAACATTGTCGTAAACACTCCGATCAAACAGCAGTTGATGGTTCTGGAAAACCACCCCAATGTTTCTTCTGACCTGGGGAATTTGTCGGCCGGAAACACGATTCAAGTTGGTACCGCCAACAAACACCTGACCCTGACTGGCTCGTTCCATGAGGATAATCAGTTTCATGAGCGTGCTTTTTCCGGCACCAGAGTGGCCGGTCAGAAACGCCATCTCACCATCAGCCAATTCGAAGCTGACCCGAGACAACGCCTCAGAGCCACCTTCATAACGTTTGCTGACTTCGTCGAACCTGATCATTTCGGCTTATTCTGACTCGTCAAACAGCGCAGAGACAAAGTCATCGGCAGAGAATGGCCGCAGATCATCAATCTGTTCACCCACACCAACGTAACGGATAGGTATGCCCAGCTGTCTTGCCAGAGCGAAGATCACACCGCCTTTCGCTGTGCCGTCCAGCTTGGTCAATGCAATCCCACTGACGGACACCGCGCTTTGAAATTCAGAGGCTTGTGACAAGGCATTCTGGCCGGTCCCTGCATCCAGTACCAGCATCACTTCATGAGGCGCAGAACCGTCGAGCTTGCCAAGGACTCTGGTGATCTTATGAAGCTCATCCATCAGATTTTTCTTATTCTGAAGACGGCCAGCGGTATCTGCAATCAAGATGTCGACGTTCCGAGCGCGAGCCGCCGCCAGGGCATCATAGATGACCGACGCACTATCGGCGCCCGTATCCTGAGCCACGACAGGCACATCATTTCGCTCACCCCAGACTTTAAGCTGTTCCACCGCAGCCGCACGAAAAGTGTCACCGGCTGCCAGCATGACCGTTTTCCCTCCGGCCTGGAATTTCTTCGCGAGCTTCCCGATGGTGGTGGTTTTGCCAACGCCGTTTACGCCGACCATCAGAATCACAAAGGGCGTAGCTGCCTCCGTATCCAGCGGCACCTCAACCGGCGCCAGGATTCCGGCGAGTGATGCTCGAAGGTGTCGATTGACGGCTTCAACATCACTGAGTTCCTTTCGAGAGATCAGGCCGGTGAGCTCATCGAGAATTTCCTGGGTCGCGGAAACGCCAACGTCAGAAGTCAGGAGAATGGTTTCCAGCTCTTCTAACAGTTCATCATCAAGTTCCTTCGCACCGAGAAAGACTGTTTGAATGCCTTCCGAAAGTTTGGAACGGGTTTTACCAAGACCAGACTTTAGTCGGGCGAATAATCCCGGCTTGTCTTCACTGGCCTCATCTGCAACATTAGCTGACATCTACTTGCCGTTTTTTCTGTGGGGAATCAAAGATACGTGCAACATCATGATCGTACTCTGCGGATTATCGGCGGAAACTGGCGCGGTCGCAAAATTACCTTTCCCCAAATCGATGTTATCCGACCAACCAGCGACCGCGTACGAGAAACGCTGTTCAATTGGTTGATGCATGACATCAATGGCGCAAGGTGTCTCGATCTTTTCGCCGGAAGCGGCGCACTGGGCATTGAAGCTCTATCTCGAGGGGCTGAGTCGGTGACCCTGGTTGAGCAAGACAAGAAGATCGCAGCCAGTATTGAAGACAACCTGGATAAGCTAGGCGCGGCAAACAACACCTGGCGAGTAGAGGTTAACGATGCGTATCAATGGATTAAGAACCAGGACACCGCATACGACATCGTCTTCCTCGATCCACCGTTCGGTGATGACAAATTGGCAGAACTCGTGACTCTCATAACGAAGCAAGGTATCGCCTACCGTTGTCTGTATGTGGAAACAGGCCAGCCCCTTGAATCAGGCGTCTTGCCTGGTGGTTGGGAGATAGTGAAACAGAAACGCGCTGGGGCTGTTCACTACGCGCTTTGCGGGGCCATCAGCGATTGAATATCGCGGTTGAAATCGCCGTAACCGCCTCTGTATGATTGCGCCTTTCGCGCAAGACATACTCATAAGCAATGAAGAAAGTTCTTTATCCCGGCACGTTTAACCCGATTCATAATGGCCACGCTGACCTCGTGCAGCGAGCGGCTAATTTATTCGATTCGGTCGTTCTCGGGATTGCCACTAGCCCACACAAATCACCCAGTGAAATCCAACTTCGAGTCGACCTTGCGAAAGAGGCTCTGTCTCATATCGATTCTGTTGAAGTTGTCGGGTTCAACACCCTGACCGTGGACTTTGCGCGTGAGATCGGTGCGACAATCATTCTGAAAGGCATCCGAACGGTGACCGACTTCGACTATGAATTCCAGATGCTGAATATGAACCGCGCGCTCGATCCTGATATCGAAACCGTCTTCCTGGCACCTTCAGAAGAAAACTCTTACATTTCTTCCAGTCTGGTACGACAAATTGCGGGTTACGGTGGAGACATCGATCAGTTTGTACACCCGGTGGTTGCCGAAGCCCTGAAAAGCAAGAAAATCAGCTAATCCAGCTACTTTTGGCAGGCAGGGCAGAACACCGTTGAACGGTTACCCTGCCTGATTTCCTTGAGATCTTTGCCGCATTGGCGACAGGCTTCATTGCCACGGCCGTACACATTGAGTTTCTGCTTGAAGTAGCCCGGCGATCCATCTTCTCGAACAAAATCGCGCAGCGTGGTGCCACCACTCTTAATGGAGCGCATGAGAACCGCTTTAATTTCTTCCACCAGTTTCTCGTATCTCGGCAAGCTAATGCGCGATGCCAGCCGATCTGGCCTGATACCCGCCGAGTGAAGTGCTTCGTTCGCGTAGATGTTACCGACACCAACAACAACCTTACTGTTCATGATGAACAGCTTCACCGAGACCTTTCGCTTGCGCGACACGTCATAGAGGTATCGGGCATTAAACTCGCTGGACAGTGGTTCGGGTCCCAGGTGGTCCAATAGTTCGTGGCTCGATTCTCCAGGCAGCCAGAACACTGAGCCGAAACGACGAGGATCGTGGTATCGCAGAATTGTGTCGTCAGAAAACACCAGGTCAATGTGGTCGTGTTTTTTTAAGACATGGTCTGGTGATGCGATCCTCAGGCTTCCAGACATGCCAAGATGAACCATCATTTTCCCCACGGGAGTCTTAAAAAGCAGGTACTTGGCCCTTCGGTCGATGCCAGAGAACATTTGGCCCGTCAGAACCTGGCCGAGCTCCGGCGACACCGGCCAACGCAATGATGCCTGGCGGACGAGTACATTTTTTACGGACTTGCCGACAACATGCGGTTCTATCCCGCGTCGGGTCGTTTCAACTTCAGGGAGTTCGGGCAAGAGAAGCGGGGAGGAGACAAGTGCGCCCTAAGGCAGAGCGCACGAGAAGACACTACTTAATCTTCGCTTCCTTGTAGATCACATGCTTGCGAACAACGGGATCAAACTTTTTGATTTCCATTTTGTCCGGCATGTTGCGCTTGTTCTTGCTGGTCGTGTAGTAGTGGCCAGTGCCAGCTGAAGATACCAGTTTGATTTTTTCTCTCATGACCTTATACCTTTACGCCGCGTGAACGGATGTCGCTGACCACCTGCTCGATGCCCTTCTTATCAATGATGCGCATGCCTTTGGCAGAAACGCGCAGTTTGATAAACCGGTTTTCGCTTTCCAGCCAGAACCGATGATCGTGAATGTTTGGCATGAAGCGACGTCGTGTCTTGTTATTTGCGTGGGAAACGTTGTTTCCGCTCACCGGGCGCTTGCCGGTGACCTGACATTCTCTGGACATGTCAAAAATACCTTATAATTCAATTAGTTGCCGAATTATCCCTAAAAGTCCCAGGGGCCTTCAGCTCAGGAGCCGTGCTTTATACCAGAACCCCCTCTTTCGATCAAGAAAGCAGCCCGCGTTCCGCAAAGGAAACCACTTCCGTATCACCCACCACAAAGTGGTCCAGAACCCTGATTTCGACAAGCGCGAGGGCTTTCACGAGCCTGTCTGTAATCCTTAGGTCAGCCTGGGAGGGCTCAGCAACTCCAGAAGGGTGATTGTGAGCAAAGATCACTGCCGCTGCATTGCGCCGCAGCGCACACTTAACGACCTCTCGAGGATAAACACTCGCGCCATCAATCGTGCCCTGGAACAGCTGCTCAAAAGCAATGACCCTGTGTTGGCTGTCGAGGAGTAGACATCCAAAGATTTCACGCTGCAGATTCCTCATCCGTGCCAGGAGGTAGTTTTTCGTCGTCTCTGGATCAGACATCACTTCACCCTGTTGAAGCCCCGCCAACAAACAACGACGCGTAAGTTCCATCACCGCGCCTAACTGAGCTGCTTTTGCCGGTCCAATGCCATGTTCAGAGATCAGCCTGGCCTCTCCCGCTTCAACCAGACCACGTAGTCCAGAATATTGGTTGAGCAAATGCTGCGCGAGATCAATCACCGGCAAACCGATCGTTCCGGTGCGCAAAATGATGGCCAGCAACTCACCGTCACTGAGGCTTGCTACACCTTCCGCAATCATCTTTTCTCTCGGCAGCATCGTGAGTATTAGTGAGTAACCACTTCGAAGTTAAGCTATGCTAACCTTTGGGTCCGCGAATGAGGCTAGGGTCAAGGCCGGAAATAAACACCGAATTTGACGCTCGAAAATGCCAGCTATCAGAGTAGATGAATTACCGTGAATCGCCTGACAAATAAAAGAATACTGCTTGGCGTTACCGGCGGAATTGCCGCTTATAAAAGTGCAGATCTGACACGACGTTTGCAGGATGAAGGCGCTGACGTAAGAGTCGTCATGACGCACTCCGCCCAGGAGTTCATTACACCACTCACCATGCAGGCCTTGTCGGGTCATCCCGTCCACCTGGACCTACTCGACACTGAAACTGAAT
Source organism: Pseudomonadales bacterium (assembly GCA_017642855.1). Lineage (GTDB taxonomy): Bacteria > Pseudomonadota > Gammaproteobacteria > Pseudomonadales > Azotimanducaceae > UBA9659. The sequence goes on along the minus strand of JAEPOO010000002.1, from coordinate 341,679 downwards.
CCGTCATGGGTCACATCGAGCTGGCTCGCTGGGCGGACATCATATTGGTCGCACCTGCCACTGCAGATTTCATCGCGCGGTATGCCTCCGGGCACGGCGATGATCTACTCACCGCGGTCTGCCTCGCCGCTGAATGCACCATGGCAGTCGCACCAGCGATGAATCAGGCCATGTGGGCGAAAGCGGCGACCCAGGCCAATGTCGATGCCCTGAGAAATATGGGTGTTCACACTTTTGATCCGGACGAAGGTTTACAAGCGTGTGGAGAGACCGGTGCAGGTAGACTCATGGACGTGCCAGATATTGTCACCCGAGTCAGCGACCTGTTCGACCAGGGCACCCTGGCTGGCCGACACGTCGTCATTACTGCAGGCCCGACACGGGAAGCGATAGACCCTGTTCGCTTTATCAGCAACCACAGCTCTGGCAAACAGGGGTACGCGCTGGCTGAGGCTGCGCTGGAAGCAGGCGCCCGGGTCACCCTGGTGAGCGGACCTACCCATATACCCGCCCCTGAGCGAGCAACCCTGGTTCCCGTTGAATCCGCGCAGGACATGCTGGACGCTGTCATGCAGTGCGCCCCTGGCGCCGATATCTTTATTGGCGTCGCGGCAGTTGCTGACTACCGACCTGAATCATCCGCGGATCAAAAGCTAAAAAAGCAGGCTTCCGAGGGATTGGCGCTGTCTCTCGTGCAGAACCCTGACATCCTGAAGACGGTTGCAGGTCTTACGGAAAACAGACCTTTCAGTGTCGGTTTCGCGGCAGAGACCGAAAACCTGGTCGACTATGCGACAAAAAAGCTGGAGACGAAGAATCTCGACATGATCATCGCTAACAACGTTGCCGACACCAGCATTGGATTTAATAGTGATGACAACGAAACGATCATCATCACTCGAGACGGGCAGGAGCCCTTGTCAAAAAGCTCCAAAGAAGTTGTGTCCAGAAAAATTATCGCGACCATTGCGGAGCGCATGATGCAAGGCTCGGAGCAGGTGGCATGAATCAACTGCAGGTCAAGATACTCAACGAAAGAATTGGCAAAGACATTCCGCTTCCTGACTACTCTACAGAGGGATCTGCGGGAATGGATTTACGCGCCTGCCTGGATCAGCCACTGCGCCTTGCTCCCGGCGATACATTGCTCATACCTACAGGCATCGCGATATACATTGAGGACCCTGGCTACGCTGCACTGATCTTGCCGAGATCCGGTTTGGGCCATAAACACGGCATTGTCCTCGGTAATCTCGTGGGACTCATCGACTCTGACTATCAGGGGGAACTGATGATTTCCACATGGAATCGAGGCACAACCACTTTTACGATTGAACCTGGTGACCGAGTTGCGCAACTGGTGCTGGTGCCCGTTCAACAAACAGCGTTCAGGATTGTTGATGAATTCGCGTCGACTGAACGCGGTACCGACGGGTTCGGGTCCTCAGGTCGAAGTTAAGGAGTTAGGGTGAGTAAGCAAGCAAGTAACCTTTCCAGTTTCGGCATGGTGCCCATTGCGGGAGCGGTGGTCGGCTTTGTTATTGCGGCAGCACTAGCCCTCTTCCTCGTCGGGCCCAGTGTGGACAACCATCACAGAACCACGATCGGGCAACTCCTTGCGAGCGAAATCGCACAACAGATCAACATCAAAGAGTCGCATTTCAAAAGCCAGGTGGAGAAGATTGCAGCCAGCCCTCTCGCCCTGGATGCGATCAACGGTTCAACCTCTGATGCGATGGAAGCCGAAGTGACCATCGCCACCATGATGCCCTTTGCAGACAGGGTCAGATTGATACCCAGCGGGCAGGCGAAAACTGACCAGGGATTCCCGCCATTTACTTTTATCGCATTAGACCTGGTGAAGCGTATCGAGGCGGGTGAAACCGTACCCCCCGAGGCCATCAGCTCACAGCCAAGACTCGAGGGCGATAAGTGGATCATTATGGGCTCACCCGTGAGGAGTCGAGATGGCTCGATACGCGGCACGTTATTCGTTTACCTGAAGTCCAGTGCGCTCACATCTGATGTCACCGACGGCGCTAAAGGTCAGGTCGCCGTCATGCAAATGGTTGGCAGTGAACCTCGACCTTTTGCCACAGCTGGCAGCGGTGGAGGCGGCCTCGTATTCACCACTGAGCTGAACAATCCCAAGTGGAGCGTCCAATACACCCCTGCAGGCATCCCCGCTGAGAGCACACCTGGCAACATCATTTTCTACCTGGCCCCACCCATCGCTATGCTACTACTGGCATTGGGCGCCATCGTCTATTCTGCAGGTCAAACCGGCTCTGCTATCCAGAAGAACCTGTCAAAATTGGGTGCCCAGATTGCTAAAGTGTCGTCAGGCAAATACGACACTTCGGTGGACTACACATTGCCTGGGTTTGCCGACCAAGATTCCAAACTCAAACAGTTTCTGGAGCGTGCGCCAACCAAAACTGAAGACAGTGGAACTGCGCCAAAACGACAATCTAAACGTGTAAAGCCTCCGCCCAAGAAGCAGGCCGAGGAGATTGTCGAGATCGAAATGACCGATGACGACGATTTTGAGGAAATCGAAGAATTCGAGGTAGATGATTTTGATGAAGCCGTTGCTGCAGCAAATAACGGCGTATCTACTGAAGACACCACAAACATTGCTCATATCTTCAGGGCTTATGACATTCGTGGAGTCGTTGGTGAAGATCTGAGTGAAGACATCGCACGCACCATTGGTATGGCCATCGGATCCGAAGCAGAAGCACGCGGCCAACAGGCACTGGTGGTTGGCTGTGATGGTCGAGAATACAGCCCAGCGCTCGCAGAAGCCTTAATCGAGGGTCTAACGGCGAGTGGCCGCGATGTCATCAATGTCGGCGCGGTACCAACACCTGTTCTCTATTACGCCACACACACCAGCACAACCCGGAGCGGTGTGATGGTCACCGGCAGTCACAACCCGCCAGAGTACAATGGCTTCAAGATTGTGCTGGATGGTAAGACACTGGTTGACCAGGATATCGCGGCTCTGTACGAGCGCGTCCAATCCGGTAACTTCAGTAGCGGCAGTGGCTCAGTCTCAGACATGGACATCGTACCCGACTATATGGATGCCATTGCGGACGATGTTGTTGTGGCGCAACCACTTAAGGTTGTTATCGACTGCGGCAACGGTATCGCTGGCTCGATCGCGCCCGAACTTCTGGATTCACTGGGATGCGAAGCGATACCTCTCTTCTGTGAAGTAGATGGTTCTTTCCCTAATCATCATCCCGATCCGACGAAACCCGAGAATCTCGCTGACCTGATCTCGACCGTTCAATCACAGGGTGCAGACCTGGGCATTGGGTTAGATGGTGATGGTGACAGGCTGGTTGCGGTGACGGCCGAAGGAGACATTGTCTGGCCTGACCGGATGTTGATGCTCTTCGCCAAAGATGTGGTGTCACGAAATCCGGGCTCCGATGTCGTCTATGATGTGAAATGTACGAGACACTTGAACAGCGTCATCAGTGGGTTCGGAGGGAGACCCATTATCAGTCGAAGCGGGCATTCTTTTGTCAAAGAAAAGATCGCAGAAACCGGCGCCATGCTCGGCGGAGAGTTAAGCGGTCATATCTGTTTTTCAGAACGCTGGTTCGGTTTCGATGACGGTCTCTACTCCGCAGCTCGTCTTCTGGAGATTGTTGGTTCACAGGAGGATGGTTTGTCTGACCTGCTGTCAGAGTTTCCTGACAGCGTTTCCACACCTGAAATACATATTCCTATCGACGATGAGGAAAAGTTCACCCTGATCGAGGCGCTCATGGCCTCAGCAGACTTCGAAGACGCGACCATCACAACCCTTGACGGATTGCGCGTAGATTTCTCCGATGGGTGGGGTCTCGTGCGCGCCTCCAACACTGAACCCGCTCTAACGCTGAGATTTGAGGCGGATAATGGTCAAGCCCTCGATGAGATCAAAAGTGAGTTCAAGGAACTGTTGCAGGAAATCAGGCAAGATCTTTCGTTCGAGTAACGCCATATGACACTAACTAAAGATTCGGCGATGAACATTGCCAAGGTATTAACCGAGGCACTGCCATACATTCAAAGATTTACAGACAAGACCATTGTCATCAAATATGGCGGTAACGCCATGGTTGAAGACGAGCTAAAACTAAGCTTTGCCCGCGACGTTGTGTTGATGAAAACCGTTGGTATGAACCCGGTTGTGGTACACGGCGGTGGTCCACAGATTGGCACCTTGCTGGATGAACTGGGGATAGAATCCAGTTTCGTGGACGGCATGCGCGTCACAGACAGCAAAACGATGGATGTCGTTCAAATGGTCCTGGGCGGCGCGGTCAACCAGGAAATTGTCAATCTGATCAATCAGAGCGGCGGCCAGGCGGTTGGTCTGACCGGCAAAGACGCTACCTTGATAAAAGCGAAGAAAATGTTGATCGAGCGCAGCGGGCCTGAAGTTCAAACCCCCGAGATCATCGACATTGGTCATGTCGGTGAGGTAGAGGACATTAACCGTGAGCTGGTCGATCTACTCACCAGCAGTGACATCATTCCGGTCATCGCACCGATTGGAGTTGGCGAGGACAATGAAACCTACAACATCAATGCAGATCTTGTGGCAGGCAGACTGGCGGAAAAACTCAACGCTGAGAAGCTGATTCTTCTGACCAATATTGCGGGACTGCAGGACAAAGAAGGAGAGCTCCTCACAGGACTGAGTTCCGCAGAAGTAGATGCACTGATCGCAGACGGCACAATCACGGGCGGTATGCTGCCAAAGATTGATTGCGCACTCTCAGCGGTCAAGAACGGCGTCACCAGTTCTCACATTATTGATGGTCGGGTGGCACACGCGGTTCTACTCGAAGTGCTTACCGATGAAGGTGTCGGAACCCTGATTACCAACCGCACACATGGCGAGGAACCGTAAGAGATGAGCATGGAAGACAGTCAGGGCAGCATGAAACCCTCACGTAAGGATCAAATCCTACAATCTCTCGCCACGATACTTGAGCAGAGCCCGGGTGGCCGAATCACTACCGCTGGTCTTGCCAAACACGTCGGCGTTTCCGAAGCGGCGCTCTATCGACACTTCCCCAGCAAAGCCAAGATGTTCGAGGCGCTCATCGAGTTTATTGAAAACACCATCTTCTCGCGGATTTCTCAGATCATGACCGAAGAGCCGAAAGCAGAAGCGCGCTGTCAAAAGATCATCGGTTTAATGTTGACGTTCTGTGAACGTAATCCCGGTATCACAAGAATATTGACGGGCGATCCGCTTTCCGGAGAAACAGAGCGGCTTCGGCAACGTGTCACTCAACTCTTTGATCGAATCGAAGCGCAACTCAGGCAAGTGATTCGGGAGATGCCAATGCGCGGCGAAAATGAACTCAAGACTGACTCGGTCATTGCCGCTAACCTGATGTTGTCTTTCGTTGAGGGTCGAATCGGACAGTATGTGCGAAGCGATTTTTCGCGCAAGCCAACGACCGAATGGGAAGATCAGTGGGCGATCATTAGTAAAGGTTTGTTCGAGAACTAACGCTTGTTGCTGTAAAGCTCGCGCACCCGCTTCAGATCTTTAGCATAAGAAATTTCGAGCGCAGCTTTTTCTTCGTCTTTTTTGCCGATCTCATCTTCAATCTGTGAAATTCGGTTCTCCAACGCTCGAATTCGGGCCAGACGATCTCTACCAACGACACCACCTGATCGCTCGATATCCGCGAGGGCCGCTTCGATCTGACGCTTCTGCGCTTCGAGTCGTTGTATGTTCCCCTGTTGGGTTTGGATCAGGCTGTCGATACTGGCCAGCTTCGCATCTCGCGCCCTAATAACATCGCTGGGAGAGCCGTAAAGACGCATGAGGTTTTCATCAGCAATCTTGCGCTCACGTTCCTCTCGAGCAACTCTCGCTTCTTCCGCAATGCGTCGATCACGATCGCGAATTTCCTGCTCTGTTAATGCACGGGGAACAACCTCCAGGACGCGACCATCCAGACTCAAAATGGTGTAGCCGTTTTTCACGTAGCGCGCGGGAATGTGGCTGTTTAGAACGGTGACGTTGTCTTCATTCTTGTAACGATAAAGCTCAGCCGCGACGCTGTCGGACTGGGTGATTGCACCCAGTGCGGTCGCGAAAACCAAGTAGCGAAGACAAAAATTCATATTACGATGCTATTCCATACCGCTTACGATAGGAACCTATCTGATTAAGTTCCTGTTCATGTGAACCTGACTCGTTCAGAAACTTCACAATATCGTCCAGGTTGACCACGCTAATCACCGATAAATTGTAATCCCGTTCAACTTCCTGGATCGCCGATAGTTCTCCAGTGCCGCGCTCCTGGCGGTCGATGGCAACGACAACACCCACAGGGCGCGCATCATCTGAGGTGAAGAGGTCCATGACTTCGCGGATCGCTTTACCCGAAGTAATGACATCATCAACGATAACGACATCACCAAGGAGTGGTGCGCCAACCAGGACGCCACCTTCGCCATGGTCTTTCGCTTCTTTGCGATTGAAAACATAGGGTAAATCAATCTGATGTTGCTCTGCCATCGCTATCGCCGTGGTTGCGACAAGCGGTATACCTTTGTAAGCAGGCCCCAGCAGGCAATCAGCGCTAATGCCACTGTCTAGCAGGGCTGCAGCATAGTAGACCCCGAGTTTCTGAAGGGCTCCACCACTTTTGAACTCACCGGAATTGAAGAAATACGGGCTATTTCGCCCCGATTTCAGCTCAAATTCACCAAATTTCAGAACGCCCTGGGCCAGAGCAAACTCAATAAACGCTCGTTTGTAATCCAGCAACATTCCTATGCCCCCGCCAGAGCCGCACGCTGCAACGCCATCAGTTCGGTCGTGCCTTTTTCCGCCAGCATTAACATTTGATTCAACTCTTCCCGATCAAAAGGCTCATCCTCAGCCGTGCCCTGTATCTCAATAAAGCGCCCATCCTCAGCAACAACGACGTTCATGTCCGTATCTGCCTTGGAATCTTCCACATACTCCAGATCGAGCACCGGTGTGCCATTAACGATGCCTACGGAAACCGCGGAGATCAGTTGTGTTTTGGGTGTTGCATCGAGGGTTTTTATCGCGTCTAAAAGGGCCACACAGGCACCCGTTATTGAGGCGGTTCGTGTGCCTCCATCAGCCTGAATGACGTCGCAATCGATTTTAATGGTGAATTCACCCAAGGCATCCATGTCGACGGCTGCTCTCAGAGAACGGCCGATAAGTCGCTGGATCTCAACGGTACGGCCCCCTTGTTTTCCCCGAGCAGCTTCCCTGCCCATACGCGAGTCTGTGGACCTTGGCAGCATGCCGTATTCGGAAGTGATCCAGCCTTTGCCGGAACCCCGAAGGAAAGGCGGAACACCCTGTTCAACAGAAGCCGTACAGATCACTCTGGTGTCACCAAAGCCGATCAAAGCAGAGCCCTCCGCGTGCTTAATAAAGTTTCTTTCAATGGTGACCTCACGCATCTGGTCCGGTTCACGTTCTACTAATCTGTTCATTACGACTCCGTCTTGTACCCACAGAAAATTAAAACTCCATTATACTTGCCCTTCGCTGAAGAGAACGAGATATCCAATGACCAGAAGTATGACGGCATTCGCCAGGACGGAGCTTGGCGCTGCGGTCTGGGAACTCAGATCGGTTAACCACCGATATCTGGATGTCAGTTTTCGCATGCCTGAAAACCTTCGATTCCTGGAAACCGAGCTCAAGGCTTTGTTCAAGGACAAGGTGCACCGGGGCAAAGTCGAGTGCTCACTGAAGATTAATCCCGCGGAGCTCTCTACCAGCTTCACGATCAACGAACAGCTGGTCACCGAACTGAAAAGCGCCCTCGAGCGAGTGAGTGAACTCACTGGTTATGACACGAGAGGCGACGCCATGTCGTTGCTGCGCTGGCCCGATGTGCTGGAAACCACCGAAAACAGTGAAACCCTGGCGGCAGACGTCGCCGAAGGATTCAAAGATGCCATCGTTCAACTCGTCGATATGCGTGATCGAGAAGGTGCTGAACTCGCCAAGATGATCGAATCCAGACTCGTTGATATCGAGAGCACCGTCACTCAGCTCCATCAGGAGGTGCCTGCCATCATCCAGACACAGCATGAAAAGTTAAGAAAGCGTATGGATGAAATTGACGTCGATGTCGATCCCGGCAGGCTCGAACAGGAGCTGGTTGTTCTGGCCCAGAAACTCGACGTCGAAGAAGAGCTGGATCGTCTGGTGACACACGTCGCGGAGGTTCGTCGAACGCTTCAATCGGATGAGCCCGTGGGCAGGCGCCTCGACTTTCTGATGCAGGAGCTGAATCGGGAAGCCAACACGATTTCCAGTAAAGCTTCAGCTGCTTCAACGACCAACAGAGCTGTGGATCTCAAGGTGGTCATCGAACAGATGCGAGAACAGATACAGAACATCGAATGAGCCAGCTATCTTCCAGCCATTCCGTCGGGACTCTGTTCGTCGTTTCCGCGCCTTCCGGTGCTGGAAAAACCAGTCTCGTACGAGCATTACTCGATGCGGAGCCCACGATGGGCGTGGTGGTTTCTCATACGACACGCGCCATGCGCCCCGAGGAAGTCAACGGCGTGAACTATCACTTCACCGACACCGAAACCTTTAATCAGCTGGCGGACCGTGGTGGTTTTATCGAATGGGCTAACGTGTTCGGTAACCTGTACGGCACCAGCGTTGACGCTGCAAATCATGTGCTGAACGATGGAAAAAACCTGATTCTTGAAATTGACTGGCAGGGCGCTGCACAGGTTCGAGAGAAGTTTCCCGAAACCCAGTCCATTTTTATCTTCCCACCCTCACTCACGGCACTTCGGGAAAGACTGGAAGGCCGCGGTCAGGACGATGCGGACACGGTCCAGAAACGTATGGACGCTGCTTTCGAAGAACTCTCTCACTGGCATGAATTCGACTTCCTGATCATCAACGATCAATTCGAAGAGGCACTGATCGAACTCACGTCTGTCGTGAAGGGACAAGGCGATGCCCTGCGCAAAGCGATGAGGGAAAACGAACTGCAGCCGCTGGTTTCAGAATTGTTGCTACAGGACTATCAATAATATTGTTTAATAGGGACAATGTGGCTACAATGCGCGGTCTTTTGGCCCACCAACCCTATTTTTTTCAGGGTTATCAATAGATTGGAGTAACACATGGCACGCGTGACAGTAGAAGACTGCCTGGAAAACGTCGCAAACCGGTTCGAACTGGTCATGGTTTCCAGCAAGCGAGCTCGACAGATTGCCACCGAGGGTAAAGACCCGATGGTGCCGCTGGAAAATGATAAGCCAACGGTTTTGGCATTGCGCGAGATCGCCGAAGGTCTGGTTGACGCAGGGATTCTTGATGAGCCCACTCAGGAAGAAACTGAGGCAATGGCATTGAGCGCAGTACAGGACGGATTTGAACAACACGAGCAAGAGTTCAACAACAACCTCTAAGGTTTCCTGCCAACTTTTTCCGGGCTGGGCGGCATTTGCGTCCCAGTCCCGTTTTCACCCACCCTCAGATAACCCGCCCGATGAGGTCAGCCCGCCATGCTGACCATCGACAACTTTGCACAGGACCTCACTTCCTACCTCGAAGGATCCCAGATCGATCAGGTTGTTAAGGCCTACCACTTCGCAGAAGAAGCGCATGAGGGGCAAAAACGAAAGTCCGGTGAACCTTACATCACGCATCCTCTTGCCGTGGCCAATATTCTGGCCGGCATGCATATGGATCACCAATGTCTCATGGCGGCATTGCTGCATGATGTCATTGAAGACACCAGCATACCCAAGCACACCCTGGGTCAGGAATTTACTGATGAGGTCGCAGAGCTGGTTGACGGCGTCAGCAAGCTGAAAAGCGTTTTTCAATCCCGGGCTGAAGCTCAGGCTGAAAACTTCCAGAAGATGACGCTCGCGATGGCCAGAGATATCCGCGTCATCCTGGTGAAACTCGCAGACCGACTGCACAACATGCGAACCCTGGGTCACCTGGCGCCCGAAAAGCGTCGGCGCATTGCAAAAGAAACCCTGGAAATTTACGCACCCATTGCCCTGAGACTCGGTATGAACAACATTCGAGTCGAGTTCGAAGAGCTCGGTTTCAAAGCCATGTATCCGCTGCGTTCAAGCATGATTGAGAAGGCGGTCAAGAAAGCCAGAGGAAATCGAACCGAAGTGGTTCTAAACATCCAGGAATCCATCGGAACAACGCTGGAACGTGTTGGTATTCCCGCAACCGTCTTCGGCCGCGAGAAACACCTCTACAGCATCTACGACAAAATGCGCAGCAAACGAATATCGTTCAACGAGATTATGGATGTCTACGCTTTCCGGATTCTCGTAGATAGCGTCGACGACTGCTACCGCTCACTCGGCGCAGTACATAATCTTTTTAAGCCGGTTGCCGGGCGGTTCAAAGACTACATCGCCATTCCAAAATCAAACGGCTACCAGTCTCTGCACACGACACTCTTTGGCATGCACGGAATACCTATCGAGATTCAGATCCGAACTCATGATATGGAGACGGTCGCCAACAACGGTATCGCCGGTCATTACCTGTACAAAAGCAGCGACGATTCAAACGCCGGTCATGAGCGTGCCCGGGAGTGGATGCGCGGGCTGTTGGAACTGCAACAAAGCGCCGGTAACTCCATGGAGTTCATCGAAAACGTCAAGATCGACCTCTTCCCGGATGATGTTTACGTCTTCTCGCCCACCGGTGAAATCTTTGACCTGCCGCAAGGCGCGACGGCGGTGGATTTCGCTTATGCGGTCCACACGGATATCGGTAACTCCTGTGTCGCCTGTCGAATTGACCGGAAGCTCGCGCCATTGTCTGCCACCCTGCAATCCGGTCAGACCGTTGAAATCATCAGGGCACCGGGCGCTCAGCCCAACCCGGCATGGCTTAGTTTTGTTGTCACCGGTAAAGCACGAGGCAGCATTCGGCACGAGCTCAAGAATCAGCAGGTCAATGAATCCACGGTTCTCGGTAAACGCCTGTTGGAGCGCACGCTAGAACACCATGGTATGACCATGCAGGATATTAATGCGGGCTCTCTGGCGACCGTCCTCGAGGAAAGGAAGATCGAAAGCCTGGATGGTCTTCTCGCCGAAATTGGTTTGGGTAACCAGATGGCCAGTGTCATTGTAAGAAGGCTCATTGGTGATGCACAACTGGAGGAAGAACCACCGAGCAGCGTACCCCTGGCGATAAAAGGTACCGAAGGTATGGTCGTGACCTATGGCCGCTGCTGTCGACCGATTCCCGGTGACCCGATTATTGGGCATGTATCCGCAGGCAAGGGCATCGTCATTCATGTCGACAACTGCAAGAACATGGAAAACCTCCGGGAAAAACCCGAGGAACTCATGGAGGTGCGGTGGGAAGAGGGCGTTGACGGAGAGTTCTCCGTTGAACTGCGTGTCGAACTTGAACACGACCGCGGCATCATCGCGACCATCGCCTCCACGGTTACCGCAGCTAGCGCTAACATCGAGCGCATTAACCTGACGGAGAAAGACGCCCACCTCGGCGTCGTGAATCTCATCATTACCGTTAAAGATCGTGTACACCTGGCCAACGTGATTAAGCGCCTGCGAACGATCAAAGGGATTAATCGCATTTACCGCCCCAGAAACTACTGACCCGGAACGTCCGAATGAAAACCATCATCAGCACCGACCAAGCACCCGCTGCGATCGGCACATATAGCCAGGCTGTGATTCATGGTGACGTATTGTATGTCAGTGGACAGATTCCACTGGTGCCCACTTCCATGGAACTTGTCGAAGGCGATATCAGCGCCCAGATTGCGCAGGTGTTTGATAACCTGGCTGGTGTGATCAGCGCTGCCGGTGCTGAGCTGGATGATGCCATCAAGTTCACCGTTTACCTGACAGATCTCGGAAATTTTCCGCTCGTTAATGAAGCAATGGCTGAGAGACTGAAAGAACCCTATCCAGCGAGAGCAGCGATCGAAGTTTCCGCATTGCCAAAAGGCGCTCAGGTTGAGGTTGATGCCATCGTAGCCCTGGGCTGACATGCCAAGTTCAACAACAGGATCACTTATTTCCGCCGGTGTCGGCACCCTGAGGGGCATTGGTCCCGCCCTTGAGAAAAAACTTGCGCGACTGGGTATTGAAACTCTGCAGGACGTCCTGTTTCACCTGCCTTTTAGATACGAAGATCGGACCCGCGTGACACCTATCGGCGCGGTAAGACCGGGCGATGCGTACGTTGTTGAAGGGGAGGTGGTTGCCTGCGATGTTACCTATGGCAGAAGAAGAAGTCTGCTCGCCTACTTACAGGACGACACCGGGAAGGTTGGCCTGCGTTTCTACCACTTCTCGAAAGCACAGCATCACAATCTGAAGACGGCCGGGAAAATCCGATGTTTTGGGGAAATCCGTGCAGGTGCGTCCGGTCCTGAGATCTACCATCCCGAGTATTCAAAACTGAGTGCCAGGGAACCCATGGAAGAAGCTCTTACACCCATTTATCCGGCGACGGAAGGTGTCAGTCAAGGTCGATATCGGTCCATGGCGGAGCAGGTACTCGCGATGCTCGATGCTGAACCGCTCGAAGAATTGCTGGGAGGCGACTGGCCATTGTCTCTAAACGAAGCCATTCGTTACTTGCATCGACCTCCTTCCGATGCAAACACCGGTGCCATGCTCGATGGCGTTCACCCTGCGCAATCACGACTGGCTTTCGAGGAACTCACTGCGCACCAGGTCAGTTTACGCATCGTAAGAGCTGAGATTCAGAAACTGACCGCGCCAGAAATGGCAGCACCCGCACAAAAGTATGAAGAGGCGAGAACCGCCTTCGGGTTCACGCTCACCAACGCACAAGCCAGGGTTTCAGCAGAAGTCGCTCAGGACATGATGAAACCACAACCGTCGCTTCGATTGGTCCAGGGCGACGTTGGTTCAGGCAAGACCGTCATCGCAGCGCTCGCTGCAACGCACACACATGAAAACCATTTCCAAACCGCCTTGATGGCGCCCACCGAACTGTTGGCTGAACAACATTTCATCAACGTTTCCAGCTGGCTGAATCCACTTGGCATCAAGACGGCCTGGCTGTCCGGGCGAGTCACCGGCAAGAAAAGAGAAGAAGCGCTGGCGAGAATCGCTATGGGTGAGGCCAGTGTGGTGATCGGCACCCACGCGCTCTTCCAGAAGGACGTGCACTTCAAATCTTTGGGCCTCGTCATTGTTGATGAGCAGCACAGATTCGGCGTGCATCAACGTCTGGCGCTTAGAGAGAAAGGCACGGAGGGGAATGCCTCACCACACCAGATTGTCATGACCGCAACGCCCATCCCCAGAACACTGTCGATGAGCATGTACGCCGACATGGACGTGTCCATCATCGACGAGTTGCCACCAGGCAGAACACCCATCACGACAACCGTGTTGTCTGACGAAAAAAGAGACGGCGTCATTTCCAGGGTTGCTGACGCCTGCGCTGAGGGTAGGCAGGCTTACTGGGTGTGCACGTTGATCGAGGAGTCTGAAGCCCTGCAATGCCAGGCGGCAGAGTCCACAGCAGAGGAACTGGAAAAACTGTTGCCAAACGTTCGAATCGGATTGGTCCACGGTCGAATGACGTCCACGGCAAAAACCAGCGTGATGAATGAGTTCAAGCTCGGTAATTTGGATCTATTGGTCGCCACGACGGTGATTGAAGTGGGTGTGGATGTTCCGAATGCCAGTCTCATGGTCATCGAAAACTCTGAGCGCCTGGGGCTCGCTCAGCTACACCAGCTCAGGGGACGCATCGGACGAGGCAGCGCCGCTTCGAATTGCGTGCTCCTGTACAAGAAGCCGCTGGGCACTATCAGTAAGGAGCGCCTGGAAGTCATGCGACAAAGCAATGACGGCTTTTTCATCGCCGAGCGTGATCTGGAGATTCGTGGACCCGGTGAACTACTCGGTGCGCGTCAGTCTGGCGCGCTGCAGTTTAGAATCGCAGACCTTATGCGGGATCAGTCGATGTTGCAGGATGTCAGAAGCACGGCACAGACATTACTCGATCATTCGCCCGATGACGCTGATAAACTGGTTCGACGCTGGATCAAAGACCCCGAGAGAGTCGGACAGGTCTAAACGCGGACCGTGTGCGCTTGGTCAGCGTCAAATACCGCCTGATCGAATTTACCTTCACTTTTCGCCACAATTGTTGCAATCGCGGCATCACCAGACACGTTAATCGCGGTTCGCATCATGTCGAGCAAACGGTCGACACCGATAATCAACGCGATCCCTTCAACCGGCAGACCCACCTGCTGCAACACCAGGGCCAGGGTAATCAATCCAACGCCCGGCACACCCGCGGTTCCAATTGAGGCCAGCGTCGCGGTTAACACAACCATCAGGTAGCCGGTAAAGGAGATGTCTATGCCATAGGCCTGGGCAATAAACACCGTCGCAACCCCCTGCATGATCGCCGTACCGTCCATGTTGATGGTCGCACCCAGGGGCACGGTGAAGGAAGCCACTTCGTTTTTGACGCCCAGTCTATGTTCAACCGTTTCCAGCGTGATCGGCAAGGTGGCATTGGAGCTGCTGGTCGAAAACGCATAAGCCATGACTGGATAAAACTCACGATAGAAAGCGATCGGGCTAAGGTTCGCCACAAAGCGCACCATCATAGAGTAGGTCAACAGGAAGTGTAGAACCAATACACCCGCAACGGTCATGAAGTACTTGATGAGATCCCCGATCGCAGCAAATCCCATGTTGGTGAAGAGTGTCACCATCAAGCAAAAAACACCGGCAGGCGCGACAGCCATCAGCATCATGATGAGACGCATGATGACTTCGTTCCAATCAACCAGAGTTGAACGCACTCGCGCACCCGCTTCACCGCTCTTCGCAATGGCGACACCGACAAGAATGGCAAACACAATGACCTGCAACATATTGCCTTCAGCCATCGCTTTAATCGGATTGGTCGGCACAATGCCGATGATCACCTCTTTGAGAGGTGGACTCTCCCGACCAACAAAGTTCGCTTCGGTGGTCAGTGCCATACCCAGACCTGGGTTAACGATGTTGGCCACGGTTAACGCCAGCGTAATCGCGATCGCCGTTGTCAAAAGATACAAAGAGATGGTCTTCAGACCGATTCGGCCAAGGCTCGAGCCATCAGACAGGTTGCTGGCGCCACAGGCTAGTGACACAAACACCAGGGGCACCACGAGAAGTTTCAGACTGGCAACAAAGGCTTTGCCGCCGATATCAAAGAGCCCGTTTACACCATAGACCAGGAGAGGGTTGGATTCAGACAGCGATAACGCATGTAACCCTGAACCCAGCAGCAGCCCCGCAACCATGCCAATCAGGATATTGCGGGTAAGTGCTGCACGATCAATCATTTAGTCGGCTTCCATCATTTCGAAGTCAGCCTTGCCGACACCACATTCCGGGCAAACCCAGTCGTCAGGAATGTCATCCCAGGCGGTTCCAGGCGCGATTCCTTCTTCTTCCAGGCCTTCAGCTTCATCATAAATGAAACCGCAAACAATACACTGCCACTTCTTCATCTGGTCCAGTTTCTCCGATCCGAGCAAGCGACGTATACTACATGAATTGGCATTCCCAATGAAACAACGTGACCCGCGCACTCGCACAGTATCTCCAGAACATGAACGAGCGTTATCCGCGACTCAAACACTTTGTCGCTTTGACGCGTTTTGATCGACCCATCGGCACTTACCTGCTGCTTTGGCCAACCCTGTGCGCACTTTGGATCGCCGCCGAGGGCTGGCCCGGGTGGCACCTGTTTCTGGTATTCACGCTTGGCACTGTGCTGACACGTTCTGCCGGCTGCATCGTGAACGATCTTGCCGACATCAAATTCGACGGCCAAGTAAAAAGAACACGAAATCGTCCACTCGTCACCGGCAGAGTGGACCCCATGGAAGCGATACTGTTGGCAAGCGGTATCCTGTTCATCTGCCTGCTACTGGTGCTCACCACAAACGGGTACACGGTCATGCTTGCCGCAGGGGCGGTTGTGGTCGCCGTGATCTATCCTTTGATGAAGCGTTATACCTACTTACCTCAAGCGGTACTTGGGATCGCTTTTTCCATGGGTATACCCATGGCATTTACCGCTGTGAACAACGAAATCGATAACGTCGCCTGGCTACTACTGATTGCGAACCTGCTTTGGGTGGTCGCCTATGACACAGAATACGCCATGGTCGATCGCGACGACGACATTCGCCTGGGTATCAAATCCACAGCCATCCTGTTTGCAGATCTGGACCGGCCCATGATCGGTATTCTGCAGATTTCGACGTTGATCACCCTTTTGCTGGTCCCCCGCCAGATCGAGATGAACTACTGGTACTACACAGGCATATGCCTCGCCGCTGGGCTATTCATTTACCAGCAATACCTCATAAGACATCGGTCCCGAGAAGGCTGTTTCGCGGCCTTTTTGAACAACCATTGGCTAGGATTGGCGCTATTCGTTGGCATTGTTCTTAACTATTCCTTTTAAATACAACGAGTTATAAACACTTGCCTGCGCAAGTCTCTCACGCTACAGTAGCGAACCATTTTATTAACTACCTAGGTAGTTACTTAGCATGACACCATGGACACGCTCGATCAGCTCAAGACGCTAGGATTCACCACAAACGAGGCCAAGGCTTACATTGCTCTCCTCGGCTGCGAACCCGCGAGCGCCTATGAGGTCGCCAAACAGGCCGGCCTACCGACCTCAAAGATCTATGAGGTCGTCGCGCGTTTGACCAATCGAGGTGTCTTCCAGGCAAGCGAGGACGACGCCGGCAACCTGCACTATTACGCCATGAATCCAAGGGATCTCATGGCATCCATACGCAGCAAAACCATCATGGAGACAGAACAGCTGCTTCCTGAGCTCCAGAAGATCACGGCGAATAGTCAGAGCAATTTGATTTGGCCACTCCTGGATGCCGCACAGGTACAGAGTCGTACCATCGAACTCCTCCACCAGGCTAAGCAGTCAATTCTTATCTCGCTCTGGCCAGAAGAGCTTTCCTGGGCCGAGCCGGCACTTCGTGCCGCCGAAAATCGCGATGTCCGCATAGCACTGGTGCATTTCGGAAAACCGGTAATTACCATCGGCGCAACCTATCACCATCCTGTCGAACGAACCCTGTATGCCGAAAAAGGTGGTAGGGGTCTCACGGTTGTCGTCGATGGCAGCCAGGTGGTGATCGCCAATTTCAAGATTGGAGATGTCGTCGACGGAGCCTGGTCGAGAAATGAAAGTTTTGTCACGGTCGCAGAAGACTATGTGAAACACGATGTGTACATCACCAAGGTCACCCGATTTCTCGGACCCGAAGTGGTCGAGCGATTCGGAGAGGACTATCGCAAAATGCGCGACGTTTTCGACGCGAATGCATGATTAGGATTACAGAGGGCAGAGACATGCAGATTACTTCTATCAACGGTCAATTGTGTGCACAGGATTCAGCAACAATCTCGGTGACTGACCACGGGTTTTTGTATGGAGACGGCGTGTTCGAAGGACTTCGCTTTTACAAAAACAGAATTCTAAAACTGAGTGCACACATGGATCGACTTGACGACTCCGCCAGAGCACTCGCTATCGACTTACCTATGTCCAGGGAAGCCATCGAAGAAGCCCTTAATCAAGTTGTTAGTGAATCACCACACGAAGACGGCTATCTTCGCCTGATCGTTACGCGCGGTGAAGGTCCACTTGGCATCGATCCTCGCCAGTGTAGAACCGGGAACGTCATCATTATTTCGGATCAGCTTGCGATGGTGAGTGATGAAGTCAGGAAGCAAGGTGCCCGACTCATCATTGCAAGCACCAGGAGACTGGCTGGCGACCAGCTTGATTCACGCATCAAAAGTTTGAACTATCTCAACCAGATCATGGCAAGGATCGAAGCCAACACCGCAGGCGCAGACGAAGCTGTTGTGCTTAATCAGCAGGGATTTGTCGCCGAAGGAACTGCAGACAACATCTTCGCTGTGAAGAATGGTTGCCTGATGACGCCGCCTGTCACCGATGGTGCGCTGGATGGGATTACCAGGGGTATCGTCCTGGAGATAGCAGATAAGCTGTCTATTCCTGTTAAGGAGCACTCACTTACAGTTTACGATCTGTTCACAGCTGAAGAGTGTTTCCTCAGTGGTACCGGCGCGGAATTGATTCCGGTGAGAGAGATCGCGGGTCGCGCGTTGAACCGACCTGACGATCCGATGTTCAAAAAAATCGCCGGGTACTTCGAGGAGGAACTCGGCAAGGATACGCTTTTCCATTAAGCTTCTCGCGTCACTTTTTTTGTTCTCGATTTCTGGGGCGGAGACCGCAGTATCAATTTCTTTATCCGCACAATTGATCGGCTGAACGATATCACCGGGCGCGCTGTTTCATGGCTCACACTCGCCATGGTCGTTGTCACCTGTGGTGTCGTTGTCGCTCGCTACGTATTTAACTTCGGTTCTATCGCCCTGCAGGAAACAGTGATGTATATGCATGGTGCCGTGTTCCTGCTTGGCATTGCATTTACACTGAAAGAACAGGGGCACGTTCGTGTCGACGTGCTGCACGAAAAGTTTTCCGAACGAACCAGAGCCGTCATCGACATAGTCGGGAATCTGCTGTTTCTCCTTCCGGTCGCGGGCTACATTCTTTGGGCGAGTCTCGACTACGTGAGTTTCTCCTGGTCGGTTAAAGAATCATCGGCACAACCGGGTGGTCTTCCTGGTGTCTACCTGCTTAAAACGTTGATTCCCATCATGGCCGCCCTGCTCATACTCCAGGGTCTCAGTGAAACCTGTAAGTCCATTCAAAGGGTGTTCACCCAATGACGCTTGCACCGGTGTTTCTATTCCTGGCAGTGTTCCTGGTGTTAATCCTGGGTTATCCGGTTGCGCTTTCACTGGCCGGCACGGCATTGATCGCCGCCGGTATCGGCGTACTCACCGGTACCTTTGATCCGGCTTTCCTTCATGCGATGCCGAATCGATTGTTTGGCATTGTTTCCAACCAAACGCTCATCGCTGTCCCTTTGTTCGTGCTGATGGGCGTGACCCTTGAGAAAACCAGGATTGCAGAACAACTGCTTGATGCCATGAGTCGGGCTTTCGGCCGGTTCCCTGGTGGTCTCGGTCTCTCCGTCACGATCGTGGGTATGTTGATGGCTGCCAGCACTGGAATTGTCGGCGCGACCGTGGTGACCATGGGTCTCATGTCACTCCCGGCCATGTTAAAGGCGAGGTACAACGTACCACTCGCAACTGGCACCATTTGCGCAACCGGTACCCTCGGACAAATCATTCCACCTTCCATTGCGCTGGTGCTGCTCGGGGACGTGCTTTCAAATGCGTACCAGCAGGCACAACTCTCCATGGGTATCTTTAATCCGAAGACGGTCTCCGTCGGCGATCTATTTGCCGGGGCCATCATCCCGGGCCTAGTACTGGTGGTCATGTACACCAGCTACATCGTGATGACGGCCGTGCTCAATCCAGAGAAGGCGCCGCCGGTCGATGCAGAAAAAATCACCGCGGGAGAGATTCTATCCAGCATTTTCCCTCCGCTTTTGCTGATCATTGCGGTGCTGGGGTCCATCCTGGGCGGTCTCGCGACTCCGACAGAAGCCGCGGGTGTCGGTGCGATGGGTGCCTTGCTGCTGGCGTTGTTCCGTCGGGAACTAGGCCTGGAACAACTGAGGGAAATCGCTGTATCAACCACCAAAACCACCGCCATGGTGTTTTTTATCTTGATCGGTGCCTCTGTTTTCGCCCTGGTGTTCCGCGGCTACGGTGGCGATGAGCTGGTGACGGAGTGGTTCGAGATGCTACCCGGCGGGGTGATCGGCGCGACGTTCATCGTCATGCTGATCATCTTTCTACTGGGATTCATTCTCGACTTCATTGAGATCACTTTTGTTGTGGTGCCCATCGTCGGACCTGCGCTTATGGCCATGGGCGTGGACCCAATTTGGCTGGGCATCATGATTGCGATTAACCTACAAACCTCATTCCTGACGCCACCCTTTGGATTCGCCCTGTTCTATCTTCGCGGCGTCGCACCATCTGAGGTGACCACCGGTGATGTATATCGAGGTGTTGTTCCCTTCATCGTGATTCAACTGATCATGCTTGTTATTCTCGCGTTCCTGCCTGAGCTTGCGACCTGGTTGCCAGGCATTCTCTATTCATAAACATTCATCTTTTCTTTTTACCAAGGGAAACACCATGGCTGAATTTACGTTGTATGTCGTCAACGGCAGTTGCTCCTTCGCATCACATGCCGCGCTGGAACATGCGGGCGCAGATTACGAAGCGATCCCAGTGGACTTTCAGAACGAAGAACAGCGTTCTGAGAAGTATCTGGCGGTGAATCCCAAAGGGCGCGTACCGGCACTGGTCAGCGGTGACGGAATCCTGACCGAATCACCAGCCATACTCGCGTACATCGCACAAAAATTTCCTGAAGCTAACCTCGCACCACTGAACGATCCGTGGCTGTTTGGTCAGATGCAGTCGTTTAACGCGTACTTGTGCGCCACCGTGCACGTTGCCCATGCGCACAAGTTTCGAGGTTACCGATGGGCAAAAGAGCAGTCTTCGTTCGATGACATGCAGGCCAATGTTCCGCGCACCATGACCGAGTGTTTTCAGCTGATCGAAAGCGAGATGTTGAAGGGGCCATGGGTATTGGGAGATACCTTTTCGGTCGCAGACTTCTATCTGGTGACCATGTCCCGTTGGCTTGAGTTCGATGAGGTAGACACCCGTCTGCTACCGGCGGTGATGGATCATCGTGCCCGTATGCACGAACTCCCAGCGGTCAAAGCTGTTGCAGTCAGCGGCGGTTAATCAGCCGCCCGCTCGTGTTTAACACACACAATGACTGAGATCAGAAACGCAATCGCTGAGAACAGCAGTGCGACGCCAAGTATGTAGGCTGTGTTTTGGATCACGTCATTGGCTGTCTGATTCATCATCGCCTCAACTCGCCAGAAAAAGGCTCGATAATTCAGGCAAAAGGTAAATCCCCAACCGCCACACAACAGCCCTGGCCCCCAGCCAAGCTTCAGAAAGCCAATGGCACCAAGAAGCACCAGGCTGATGGCGATGTAATCCACGATCAGCATCGGCAAAAACTGGCCGTACAGCATGTGCACCCAGGTTTCGCCCGCAAAATGGAGCAGGGCCGCGAAGATCGAGTAATAAACAAAAGCTTTTACAGCGGTTGAAGTCGCCATAATCTCTCCTCTAGTTGTTTTGAAGAGTCTGCAATTGGTGATCGATAGAAACCGTTTTATCGGTGACCAGATCACCCGTGTGTTTTGTTGTCTTGGTTTCAACGAGCGCGATGAGACACTCCTCTTCACAAACCGGGTTATGTAACACTCCCTTAGGGACCACGTGCACATCACCTTCGCGCAGTGTGACCGCGAAGTCTTCGTATTCAATCCGCAGCTCACCCTGAAGGATCAGGAACATCTCATCTTCGTTGTCATGTTTGTGCCAGGCGAGTTCACCTTTAAGCTTGGCAACCTTAACGAACTGATCATTTACCTCAGTCACAACGCGAGGGCTCCAGTACTCATCCAGTGAGTCAGCCAGTTCTCGTAAATTCGCTGTGGGCACCTGGGTCATCGCGATCTCGCCTCCAAAACAACTCGCGCAATAATGGGATGATGATTAACTTCATCAATCAGTCTCCACGCCACATCACGGAGCATCTTTGCTTCTTCCGGCAAGTGCGCTTCCTCGGGATCGATACCTAAGGAGGGTCTTATCCATTGAGAAGGCGGCTCCATCAGGACGCAGTGACTTTCATTGCCCTGGGATTCAAAACTGTGGATCAGGTCAATCGGCTCGAGCAGGATGCCGGTTTCTTCCAGCACTTCTCTTTGTGCCGCCTGCAGGACGGTCTCACCGGATTCAATGCCACCACCCGGGAACGTCCAGTAATCACGGCTATCGTGAACATGTCGGACCATCAGCAAGTGATTGTCTTTGATCACGATGCCGCAGGCTCGTTGTCTCAGCGTCAAAGAGGACACTAACTCCAGACATCGGTGCCTTCAGCTTCCGCCTTCAGCAAACTGTTGAGATCGTGGCTCAGCACCTTGTCAATATGAAGCTGCATCATATGACGATCCGGCGCACCGAACTTATCTATCTCTTCCTGCAGCCGCTCTTCCGTCGGCGTCTGACCACCCATGGCGCGGGTCAAAAACCCTTCCGTAAACTGACGCAGCAGCTCCATGTCCTGCATAATTTCAATCCGGCCCCGAAGGGTCACCTGGTGACCAATGTTCTTTGGATCCCAGATATTGAAACACGCTGCGGGGTTGCGTTTCCAGGCATGAAACTTTGCCCGGTTGGTGGTCGAGGTCACCGTGATAACGCCGTCAACCAGTACATACAGCATAATCGCTGAGACCGGTTCGTGGTTTTTCGTGACCCAGGAAACCGACGCGTGTGTTGCCCTGTTGATGAGATCGTTAACGGCGTCATCATCCAGTTTAAAGGGCGCAATTTCTCGTCTCGCGAACCAGGCAGGTCTTTCTTCTGAGCCGCTCACGATGCCTGCGCCAGGCCCGGAAGCAACTCATCGAGGTAATCCGCACTGCCGATCTCGATCTCAGACAACTGATCCAGTTCATCGCTCTTGTCCGGGAAAGCGGCCTTCAGGTTTTGCCAGGCATTGGCACCCTGGCGTTCCGCCTTCGACTGAATGTACATCTGTTCAATGGGGGTGTAGGGCTCAAAAGCGGAATAGTAGGTTTCTTTCGCCCTGGGAATGATCGATGCTACCAGTGCGCGATGTTCGTCCGTCGGTGGGAACATGGCCGCAGCACGATCCGCGATTTCATCTTCCCTTGCCGCGCAGGCCAGTATGCCGTCGCGATGCTCTGGGACTTCATCAGCCCAACCACGGTATCGATCAGCCGCAGTCCGCTCCAGTTCTGATAACAAGTAGCCGTAGGCTTCCATCGGCACGGCACTTAAGTGTTCCCGCAACAGATCGCCAAAATTTGGAATTTCTACGTTCATCTATCCGTCTCCCTGTTCTGTTTTTTTCGCGCTATGAGCCACGGGCGTTGATGTATGCCCTTTCTGAAATCTCGTGGTACTCAATCACGCCCTCTCGATACTGTTGGTAAGATTCATAAATTCGCTGCACCAACTCGTCGTCACCTTCCGCCAGTTCAGCCGTTTTCGCTTCGGCCACTTCTTTGATGGCTTCCAACACATCGTCAGGTAAACGTCTTAGCTCAACGCCGTGCTGATCAACCAGCGCTCGCAGCGCGGTGTTATTACGAGCTGTGTATTCTGCCAGCATATCAGCGTTTGTCGCCAGAGATGCCGATTCGACAATTGCCTGTAGATCTGATGGCAGTTCATCCCAGGCTTCTTTGTTCACAATGATCTCAAGCGTTGGACCCGCTTCCTGCCAACCCGGGTAATAGTAATACTGCGCAACCTGGTGAAGACCAAAAGCGAGGTCGTTGTATGGGCCTACCCACTCCGTTGCATCGATCACACCCGTCTGCATGGACGTGAAAATCTCACCGCCAGGCAAGTTGATCGCGGTGCCACCGATGGCTTCAAAAACCTCGCCGCCCAAGCCCGGGATACGCATCTTCAAACCCTGCATATCTTCAAGGGAATTAATCTCCTTGTTAAACCAGCCTGCCATCTGAACCCCAGTATTCCCGCAAGGAATCGGATAAAGATTGTAGCGATCGTAAAGTTCACGCCAGAGCTCTAAGCCGCCGCCATGCAACATCCAGCCATTCATCTCCTGAGCAGTCAGACCAAAAGGTACTGCTGTAAAGAATTGAGCAACCGGCACTTTACCTTTCCAGTAGTAGGCTGCACCATGCCCCATTTGAACCGTGCCCTGAGACACCGCTTCAAACACTTCCAGAGCCGGTACGACTTCGCCTGCGCCATAGACCCGAATATCCAGACGTCCATTGCTCATCTTGCGAACTTCATCCGCCATGCGCTCCGGCGCTGTGCCCAGACCGGGCAGGTTCTTCGGCCAGGTGGTGACCATGCGCCACTTATAGATCTTCTGTGGTTGCGTCGCTTGCGTGTCGCCACTGGTTGCCCGTTCCGCACCACCACACGCAGTGAGCCATAGAGATATCGCGAGAATTAACAGAGTTCGCATGGTCTTCCTTCTTTATCCAACGGGCTGCAGATTAGCATATGCCATCACCAGCCATTTGCTGCCTTCATCAAAATTAACCTGGACGCGGGCGCCTGAGCCTTCGCCTTCATAGTTCAGAATCACGCCTTCGCCAAACTTCTGGTGAAACACCCGCTGACCGAGTTTAAGGTCTGTTCCTGCCACCTCAGTTGTGATTCTGGCGGTGCTGGCACCATAACCACTGCTTTTGGGCGGTCGCACGACAGACCCCTGCAGCCGGACTTCCTGAATCACGTCTTCCGGCATCTCATTGATAAAGCGGGAAGGACGATTGAATGTTTCACTGCCATGAATACGCCGACTTTCCGCGTAAGTCAGGTAAAGCTGCTTCATGGCTCGAGTCACACCGACGTAACAGAGACGACGTTCCTCTTCCAGTCGGCCCGGTTCTTCCATCGACATCATGTGCGGAAACAGGCCATCTTCCATGCCGGCAAGAAACACCAGGGGGAACTCCAACCCTTTCGCACTGTGCATGGTCATCATCTGAACGCAATCATCACTCGGATTACCCTGACCTTCACCGGCTTCGAGAGCGGCATGACTCAGGAACTGGTCTAACAACGTCAGTTCCACGGGTGACTCTTCAATGTTCTCCGGATCAAACGCATAGTCATCCTGAGGATTGTAGGTTTTCGCTGCGGTGACCAGTTCCGCCATGTTTTCTATTCTCGCCTGACCTCGTTCGCCGCCTTCTTTCGCGTGGTAATCCTTTAAGCCAGTGGTCGAAACGACCGTTTCTACCAATGTGCCGAGGTCTGCGTCGGTCGTTTCTGCGTCAAGCTGTTCAATCAACTCAAGAAAACCTGAGATGGCATGCCGAGCGCGACCGCTCATCAAATTGTTATCCACAATTTTCTGCGCTGCTTGCCATAGTGAGGTACCGGATTCACGGGCCAGCAGCCGTATCTCTGCGACGCTTTTATCGCCGATACCCCGTGTGGGCGTATTCACGACGCGTTCAAACGCCGCATCGGCATCTCGCTGGCTCACCAGTCGCATGTAGGCAAGTACGTTACGAATCTCTGCTCGTTCAAAGAAGCGCTGGCCGCCATAGATTCGATAAGGCATCTGTGACCGCAGAAGAGCTTCTTCAAGAACACGTGACTGGGCATTGGACCGATAGAGAATGGCAGATTCTGAATAGAGATTGCCGCCATCTACCCAGGACTTGATTCGCTCAACAATATATCGCGCCTCATCAATCTCGTTGTAACCCGCATAAAGCTGAATCGGATCTCCCTCACCGAGATCTGTCCAGAGTTCTTTTCCAAGACGACCAAAGTTCTGGTCTATGAGTCCGTTGGCGGCTTTCAGAATGTTCGAGGTTGATCGGTAGTTTTGTTCCAGACGAATGGTCTGGGCATTCGGAAAGTCTTTGGTGAACTGCTGAATGTTTTCAATCTTGGCGCCGCGCCAACCGTAAATGGACTGGTCATCATCACCAACCACCATGAGATTGTCCTGGTCACCGGCAAGTACGCGCAGCCAAGCATATTGAATGGTGTTCGTATCCTGGAACTCATCCACCAGCAGGGCAGAGAATCTGCGCTGGTAATGCCTTAGAATCTCGGGGTTGTTAAGCCAGAGCTCATGGGCGCGCAGCAGCAGTTCGGCAAAATCCACCATGCCGCCACGCTGGCAGGCTTCCTCGTACGCACGATAGATCGACAGGTGTGTTTTCAGGTAAAGATCGCCATAGTCTTCAATGCTGGAAGGTCTCAGGCCTTCGTCTTTCTGACTGTTAATCCACCATACCGCCTGGCGCGCCGGCCATTTCTTCTCATCAATGTCCAGACTCGCCATGACCCGCTTGACCAGTCTCAGCTGATCATCGGCATCCAGGATCTGAAAATTCTGCGGCAGTTTCGCTTCCTGGTAGTGCGCTCGAAGCAATCGATGAGCAAGCCCATGGAACGTGCCAACCCACATGCCGCGCACGGGGAGCGACAGCAACTGCTCAATACGGCCACGCATTTCTGCCGCAGCTTTGTTGGTAAAGGTCACGGCCAGGATGCTGAAGGGAGACAGTCCCTCAGTTTGAATCAACCAGGCAATTCGATGGGTCAGTACGCGGGTTTTCCCACTACCGGCACCCGCGAGCACAAGCGCGCTGCCACGAGGCGCGGCAACAGCTTCACGCTGCCTTTCATTTAAAGGATCAAGAAGATGCGAAACATCCATCGGGGCTCATTAACGCGGTTTAGGACTTATTCAACCGCCATTGAGTGTTTTCGTTTGCAGAACAAATTTCTTATAAAAAGTAATGTATTTTTTATCCACCTAATTTACGAAAAGAAGCGTGTCTATATCTACTTTTGAAATTATATCTTTTTCAACGTAAAGCACTTCTCGTTCATTAGGTTTTTGAGGTTTGGGATTGTCCCAATAAGGTCCATCAGTGGCAACGACCAAAGTTTTTTCTGGCAAAAAATATACTTTCGATTGACCAGGGTAAAGTGTGTGTTTAGTGCCTGAATTCCTAGCATCTTTTTCAGATAATCCGGGAATGAGGAATCTAAGATAGATTGTCTTTTGAGAGAGTGTATCGTTCGCTATCTTGATTCCTTGTTCTTGGGAGTCATCAAACTGATAGTTAAAAGAAGTGCAACTAGATATAAGACATATCAATGTCAGGTTTATTAAGAAATTTTTCATAGCTTTCTGATTTTACTTTTTTTCATCAACCGAGAAATCTTTCTTTATTCAACAGTTACTGAGTGTTTTACAACAGTCAATTAGTTTTCGAGGGATTGTTGTTTCGTATCTTTTTTCTTTGCCCATTTTGCGATCAAAATCCAAGAACATGCTGTCACCGCAATCGTCAGAATTAACCAAATGTAAAAATTTAATTCCATAGTTATCTCCTGTTAATTTACTGTTGTGAATTACTCCACAGTCACCGATTTCGCCAGATTCCTTGGCTGGTCTACGTCCGTGCCTTTCAACACGGCGACATGGTAGGCAAGCAATTGCACGGGAATGGTATAAACGATAGGCGATACCATAGCCGAACAAGCCGGAACTTTCAGCACCGTTACGCCTTTTTGTTCAGCGATTGAGACATGTTCATCGGCAAAGATGAACAGCTCCGCACCGCGTGCTCGAACCTCCTCGAGATTCGACTTCAATTTCTCAATCAGGTCATCCCCGGGGGCTACGGCAACCACCGGCATATCATCATCCACCAATGCCAATGGGCCATGTTTGAGTTCACCTGCCGGGTAGCCTTCCGCATGGATGTAGGAGATTTCTTTCAGTTTGAGCGCACCTTCCAGGGCGATGGGATAGTGGCTGCCACGACCCAGGAACAATGCGTGATGTTTCTCTACGAACTGCTCGGCCATTTTCTTGATGTCGTCATCAAGTGCCAGCGTCTTTTCAACGATCTGGGGCAACTCCAGTAAACCCGCAGCAATCTCTGCATGCATGGCTTCATCCAGCTCGTTATAGCTGCCAACCGTCGCAACCAGCATCAGCAAATCTGCCAGCTGGTTGGTAAACGCTTTGGTGGAGGCCACACAAATCTCTGCGCCGGCTTCCAGCATCAGAGAAAGATCCGTCTCGCGCACCATGGTGCTGTTGGGCACATTACACAGGCAAAGTTTGGCTAGATAATTTTTGTTGTCTGCGGCTCGAATGGCAGCGAGCGTATCTGCCGTTTCACCGGATTGGGAGATCGCGACCATCAGCGTACCCGGCAGAACCACAGTGCTCCGGTATCGAAGTTCACTGGCTATTTCTACCTGGCAGGGCAATCCTGCGTAGTGTTCAAACCAGTACTTGGCGACGAGCCCCGTATAGTAGCTGCTTCCGCAGGCCACAATTTGAACCGCCTTCACTTGCTTGAAGATGTCAGCCGCCCCTGCACCAAAGGCTTCGGGAAATACCAACTTGCCCACTCGTCCTGATATGGTTCTGGTCAAGGCATCCGGCTGCTCAAAAATTTCCTTGAGCATGTAGTGCTTGAAGTTACCCTTGTCGACCGCATCGTGGCGGTCATCCAGTGTAATCGCCCTGCTGTCAACAGCGGCCTCGTTGTGCCCATAGATGGAAACTTCACCTCGAGTCACTTCGACCAACTCACCTTCTTCCAGGAAGATAAATCGATCAGTGACCGGTCGAAGCGCCTGAGGATCGGAAGCAACATAGTTCTCGCCAATGCCCAGACCAACCACAAGGGGGCTACCAGATCGCGCGGCCATGAGGGTTTCTGGGTTGTTTTCATCAATCACTGCGATGGCATAAGCACCGCGGATAATATCCAGTAACCGATTCATGGCTTCCCGGAGATCACCACACTGGGAAAGCTCGAAGTGCAGCTGGTGCGCCAGCACTTCGGTATCCGTCGCCGATTCAAAGGGGTAACCCTTTGTTATGAGCTTTTCTCGCAGCGCCTCATGGTTTTCGATAATGCCGTTGTGCACCACGGCCACACCATGAGACACATGTGGATGTGCATTCAGCTCGCTCGGCTCGCCGTGCGTTGCCCACCGGGTATGCGCTATTCCGGTGTGACCAAAAGGCGCATCAACGTGACAGGCTTCATCGAGCTCGGAAACTTTGCCCAATCTGCGTATACGACGAATCTTGCCTTGCTCATCAATCAGGGCAACGCCTGCAGAATCGTAACCTCGATATTCCAGTCGCCTGAGTCCCTCAATCAGGATGTCGCAGACATCCCTTTGTGCAACCACACCCACAATGCCACACATGATCAGTCCTTCTTCTCTTGTTGGGTGGGTCTCTGCCAATTGGCGATAGCTATCTGCTTACCACGACTCACGACCAGTACCTCCGCCTCCACATCTTTGGTGATGGTAGAACCTGCGCCAACGGTTGAACCAGCGCCGATAGACACAGGCGCGACCAATGCTGAATTGGAGCCGATAAAAGCCCCGTCACCAATCTGTGTTTCAAATTTGTTCACGCCATCGTAGTTGCAGGTGATGGTGCCGGCACCGATGTTTACTTCCTCGCCTACCGTCGTATCACCCAGGTAAGTCAGGTGACTGGCTTTGCTGCCGCGGCCCATGGTGGTTTTCTTGACTTCCACGAAGTTGCCAACAGACACCTCGGTCGTCAGATTGGCGCCGGGACGCAGACGAGCAAAGGGACCCACATTGCACTGATCACCCACGGTCGCTTCTTCCAATACGCTGTTCGCTTTGATCACGGAGCCTGCCCCGATGGTGCTGTCTGTGATCACGCAGTTCGGGCCGATCTGGACATGGTCTGCGAGCGTTACGTTACCCTCGAACACCACATTCACATCGATCTTTACCCCCTGACCTGCTGTCAGGTTGCCACGGATGTCGAGCCGTGCCGGATCCATGATCTGCACACCCTCTGCCATCAACTCTTCTGCTGTTTTCATTTGAAGCGCTCGTTCTAACGCAGCCAGTTGTCCAAAGGTATTGATCCCGGTGACTTCAATGGGGTCATCGACCTTGATCGCCGTGACTTTCGCCCTGTCGGTATTGCCGTGCTCGACGATATCGGTCAGGAGATACTCCTGCTGCGCATTATTGTTATCCAGGCGGCCAAGCCAGTTCTTCAGGCTTTCCGTGTCTGCTGACATGACACCTGTATTGATTTCTTTGATCTTTTTCTCGCTTTCGTTCGCATCCTTTTCTTCAACGATGCGAACAACCTGCTCACCGTCACGAACAATCCTCCCGTAGTTGAAAGGGTCAGCCATATCCACCGTCAGGACTGACAAGTCCGCATTGACATCGCTTAAGGTTTCTAACGTCTGTAACTGGATAAGTGGCGCGTCACCCAGGAGTATGAGTGTTCTATCGCTGCTCAGCTGAGGGACAACCTGCTGCATGGCGTGTCCGGTGCCCAGTCTTTCCGCCTGGTAAACCCAATTCACGTCCCTTCGATCCTGGAAGGCGCTTTTAACATCATCAGCGCCCTGACCAATCACCACATGAACCGCCGATGGGTCGAGCTCAGCCACTCGATCAAGCAGGTGAGCCAGCAGCGGCCTACCGGCGATTGTCTGGAGTACCTTGGGTTTGTTGGAGCGCATTCGGCTGCCAACGCCCGCGGCCAGGATGCACACGTCAAGGGAGGTTGTCATAAAGGATTAGTCTACCCCAAAAGAAGCTCTTTTTACGCCACCACAGGACGTTCGCCAAGGCCTGTATTTGTCAATATATTCCTGACATGAAGAAGGATGAGCCTTAAGCACGGGCACCTCAAGCGACCGGCAGGAATCTTCAAATTACTGCCCGAGACAATCTCATGGTTCTAAACAAAAAAAGGCGCCTTTTGGCGCCTTTAAAAAGAGTGTGCAAAGCCTACTGCTTTTTGTCACGTATCTTCTGGATGGTGCGCAACATCGCGGCCTGTTCCTGCAGATCTGCAGCAACCCGGGCGAAATCGATGTCCGCTTTCTGATCAGACAGCTCCTGTTCTGCTTTCTTCTGGGCTTCAAGCGCTGCGGCTTCGTCCAGATCATCAGCACGCAGTGCCGTGTCAGCAAGAATTGTGATCGACGTTGGCTGAACTTCCAGATAACCACCAGAGGCAAAGAAAATTTCTTCTTCGCCGCCTTCCAGAATCAAACGAACCGGGCCTGGCTTAACACCTGTCAGCAGGGGCGTATGACCCGGCATGATACCGAGTTCACCGATGGTGCCGCTGGCGACAACCATCTCAACCTCTCCGGAGAAGATTTCTTCTTCAGCGCTGACAATGCTGCAAAAAACCGTGGATGCCATAACGTTACCCGTACTTAAAGCGTCTTCGCCTTTTCAACTGCCTGCTCAATGCTGCCTACCATGCTGAACGCGGCTTCTGGCAGATCATCATATTCACCATCCAGAATTGCCTTGAAGCTTCGGATGGTGTCGGCCAGCGGTACGTAAACACCAGGCTGGCCAGTGAATACTTCCGCCACGTGCATCGGCTGAGAAAAGAACTGGGAAATCTTACGAGCCCGGTATACCGTCAGCTTGTCTTCTTCAGACAGTTCGTCCATACCCAGAATCGCGATGATGTCTTTCAGTTCCTTATATCTCTGCAGAATACCCTGTACCTGCTGCGCGACGTTGTAGTGCTCTTCACCCACAACCAGTGGATCTAGCTGGCGGGAAGTCGAGTCCAGTGGATCTACCGCAGGGTAAATACCCAGCGCCGCAATGTCTCGAGACAGGGTCACCGTTGAGTCCAGGTGAGCAAAGGTGGTTGCTGGTGACGGGTCAGTCAGGTCATCTGCAGGTACGTATACCGCCTGAACGGAAGTAATCGATCCGTCTTTGGTGGTGGTGATTCGTTCCTGAAGTACACCCATCTCTTCTGCCAGGGTCGGCTGATAACCTACCGCTGAAGGCATACGACCGAGCAGTGCAGACACCTCAGTACCTGCCAGTGTGTATCGATAGATATTGTCCACGAAGAGCAGTACGTCTTTACCTTCATCACGGAATTTCTCCGCCATGGTCAGGCCTGACAGTGCAACACGGAGTCTGTTTCCGGGTGGCTCGTTCATCTGACCGAACACCATGGAGATCTTGTCAACAACGCCTGCATCCTGCATTTCGTGATAGAAGTCGTTACCCTCACGAGTCCGCTCACCCACACCGGCGAATACAGACAGACCAGAGTGCTCTTTCGCGATGTTGTTGATCAGCTCGAGCATGGTGACGGTCTTACCGACACCCGCACCACCGAACAGACCCACCTTACCGCCTTTTGCGAATGGGCAGATCAGGTCGATAACTTTAACACCGGTCTCCAGCAGATCACGGCCACCTGCCTGCTCTTCAAAGCTGGGCGGATCACGGTGAATCGGCAGACGCTCGGTTTCGTTGATCGGACCCGCTTCATCAATCGGGTTACCCAGCACGTCCATAATACGACCGAGTGTTGCTTCACCAACTGGCACAGAAATCGGTGCGTTGGTGTTTGAAACGCCAAGTCCGCGAGCAATCCCTTCTGATGATCCCATCGCGATGGTTCTAACGACGCCGTCACCCAACTGTTGCTGGACTTCAAGCGTTACGCCGCTCTCATCAATTTTCAGGGCGTCGTACACCTGGGGTACTTCTTCCCGGGGAAACTCAACGTCAATGACCGCACCAATAACCGATACGATTTTTCCGCTACCCATGACTTAATCCTCTATCTATTAATCTTCTGCTAAAAAACCCTTCGTCTCGCTATCGCTCGCTCAGGGTTTCCGGCGCGCCTTATACTGCGGCGGCGCCTCCAACAATTTCTGACAATTCCTGTGTGATCGCAGCCTGACGGGCGTTATTCATGACAAGCTCCAGCTCGTCGATGAGGTCACCCGCATTATCGGTCGCGCTCTTCATGGCAATCATTTTTGCCGCCTGTTCACACGCCACATTCTCAACAACGCCCTGGTAAACCTGTGATTCGATGAATCGGGTCACCAGTCCTTCGATCAACTGGCGTGCATCCGGTTCATAGATGTAATCCCAGCGATGCTGAATTTCTTCTTCTTCAGAAGGGTCCAATGGCACCAGCTGTCGAATGGTCGGCTTCTGGGTCATCGTGTTGACAAACACGTTGTTCGCGAGACAGATCTTATCGACCTCGCCATTTTCGAACGCATCCAGCATGACCTTGATGCTTCCAATCAGGTCTGTGATCTGTGGCTCTTCACTGACGTGACTGCTGGCTGCAACAACATTGCCGCCATAACTTCGGAAAAATTGCGCACCCTTGTTACCGATCAAGCACAGGTCGTACTCAATATCGTCTTCTGACAATTTCTTGAGGTCGTTGACCACCGCTTTCAGCAGGTTGACGTTCAGACCACCGCAGAGACCTTTATCGGTTGTGATCACGATGTAACCAACCCGCTTAACTTCACGCTCTTTCATAAAAGCATGACGATACTCAGGCGATGCATTGGCCACATGCCCAATAACGGAACGGATGTGATCAGAATAGGGGCGGCCCCTGGACATACGGTCCTGGGCTTTTCGCATTTTACTCGCCGCGACCATTTCCATAGCGCTGGTGATCTTCTGCGTATTCTTAATACTGCCGATCTGCTTTCTTAGTTCTTTGGCACTCGCCATAGTAACCTCGTTAGTTGCTTACCAGGTCTGCGTAGACTTGAAGGTTTCGAGCGCGGTTTTCATGCGATCAATCACTTCGTCGGTGTAAGCACCTTCTCTGTTCACTTCTTCCATGAAATCTCCATGTTGCGAGTTCATGTAAGAAAGAAGCGCTGCTTCAAAATCCAGGATCTTGTTCACTTCAACGTCTTCAAGGAAGCCTTCGTTCGCCGCGAACAACACAACACCCATTTCCGCTACAGTCATTGGCGCATACTGCTTTTGCTTCATGAGCTCGTTAATTCGCTCACCGTGCTCCAGCTGACGACGCGTTGCATCGTCAAGGTCTGATGCGAACTGAGAGAATGCGGCCAGCTCCCGGTACTGAGCCAGAGCAAGCTTAATACCACCAGAAATCTTGGACATGAACTTCACCTGAGCATCACCACCCACTCGGGATACGGAGATACCCGGGTTCATCGCAGGTCGCTCGCCAGCGTTGAACTTGTCTGATTCCAGGAAGATCTGACCGTCAGTAATAGAAATCACGTTGGTCGGTACGAATGCAGATACGTCACCTGCCTGCGTTTCAATAATTGGAAGCGCTGTCAGAGAACCTGTCTGGCCCTTAACTTCACCGTTGGTAAAGTTTTCAACATATTCTTCGTTAACTCGCGCAGCTCGCTCGAGCAGACGTGAGTGGAGGTAGAACACGTCACCAGGATATGCTTCACGTCCCGGTGGACGACGCAGCAGCAGAGATACCTGACGGTATGCCCATGCCTGTTTGGTCAGGTCATCGTAGATGATCAGAGCGTCTTCACCGCGATCACGGAAGTACTCGCCCATGGCACACCCTGAATAGGCAGATACGTACTGCATCGGCGCAGGATCAGAAGCGCCAGCCACTACGACGATGGTGTTTTCCATCGCACCGTGCTCTTCAAGCGTTCTTACCACGTTCGCAACCGATGAGTTTTTCTGACCAATCGCAACGTAAACACACTTAATGCCGGAAGCTGCCTGGTTGATGATGGTGTCCAGCGCAATCGCCGTCTTACCCGTCTGACGGTCACCGATGATCAGCTCACGCTGACCTCGACCAACGGGGATCATAGAGTCAATACACTTCAGTCCAGTCTGAACGGGCTGATCAACGTGCTTACGAGCAATAACACCCGGTGCCACTTTCTCTACGGGAGAGGTTGTGGTCGCGTTGATTGGACCCTTACCATCAATTGGATTACCCAGCGCGTCTACGACGCGACCAAGCAGTTCAGGACCTGTTGGCACTTCAAGAATACGACCAGTACAACGGGCTGTCTGACCTTCTTTCAGACTCTTGTAGTCACCCAGTACTACCGCACCAACGGAGTCACGCTCCAGGTTGAGTGCGAACCCGAACACATTGTCCGGGAACTCGATCATTTCACCGTTCTGAACGTCCGCGAGCCCGTGAATTCGCACAATACCGTCAGATACGCTGACGATAGTGCCTTCGTTACGAGCCTCTGAAGAGACATCAAGCTTTTCGATCCGCTGCTTGATGATCTCGCTAATTTCGGAAGGATTCAGTTGTTGCATATCCTGTTCCTCAAAGGAAAATTAAATTCGTCTATCTACTATTTACTATCTACAGCGCTACGCTGTTAACTCAGTGCGTGAGACAGCTTTTCCAGCCGGCCCTTCACTGAGTCATCGATTACCGTGTCTTCTGTTTTGACAATCACACCGCCAATCAGAGATTGATCAACTTCTGTTTCCAGATTGATCTCGCGCTGAAGCATCTTGTTTAGCGCGCCCGACAAAGCTGCCTGCTCAGAGTCTGACACCTCGTAAGCGCTGGTTACCTGCACTTCCATGGTTTTCTCGTGATTTGACTTCAAGAGCTCAAAGGTCTCTGAAATTGTCGGGATCAGTGCCAGACGGTTGTACTCTGCCAGAACACCGACAAAGTTCTTGCCGTCCTGGTTCAGATCATCGCCCATCAGCTGGAACAACAGGTCCTTTTCGGATTCCGTTGTTAAAAGCGGATTGTCCAGCGCGTTCTGAACGACCGGCTCTGCCACGGCGGCTGCCAGGAGTCCCAGCATCCGCGACCAGGTACCAAGGCCACCTTCATGGTCGAGCGCATGTGAAAAAGCTGCTCGAGCATAAGGTCTTGCGATGGTTGTCAGTTCTGCTTCTGCCATCTCAATTTACCTACAGTTGGCTCGCCAGTTTATTCAACATGGCTTCGTGTGCGCTGCGGTCTACCGATGCCTCAAGAATCTTCTCAGCACCTTCTACCGCCAGCTCACCGACCTTTGCCCGAAGCTCTTCGCGAGCCCGGTTAATTTCCTGGTCGATTTCAGCCTGTGCACCCGCAATGATTCGATCAGCTTCTTCAGTCGCCTTGGCTTTTGCTTCTTCTTCGATTTGAGAGGCGCGACTTCTCGCCTGAGCAATCAGATCCGCGGCCTGTTTCTTCGCTTCTTCAAGCTCCGAATCAGCTGCTTCATTGGCTTGCTCCAACTGCTTTTCAGCGGCTGCAGCCTTTTCCAGACCTTCTGCGATCGTACGCTGTCGTTCTCGCATGATCTGCGTCAACGGCGGCCAGACATACTTCATGCAAAACAGCACAAAGGCTGCAAAGGCAATCGCTTGTCCGATAAGCGTTAGGTTAATGTTCACAGTTCAATCCTCTGCTAGTGACTTGCCCTTTGGGCGTAACCTTCGTTACGCAGCAAAGATCATGTATAGAGAAATACCGACCGCGATAATGGGCACAGCGTCAACGAGAGCCAGCGAGATGAAAAGCTGTGTCATCAGCATTGGCTGTAGTTCAGGCTGTCGTGCGACACCTTCGAGGTACTTGCCACCGAGGATACCGATGCCAACACCAGAGCCGATGGCGCCGAGACCCATCAGGATTCCGCCAGCGATGTAAATAAGCGACTGTTCCATGAGTTACTCCTGCTTTAGTCGTTTAGTAATAATTAATGGTCGTCATGCACCTCGTGCGCCTGTGTCAGGTACACGATGGTGAGAATCATGAATACAAATGCTTGCAGCGCGATGATCAGGATGTGGAACACCGCCCACGCCCACTGCATCACACCACCAAGAAGTCCAAGTACGATCCCGCCGCCGTAAAGAAGCGCGATCAAAATAAAAATCATTTCCCCGGCGTACAGGTTGCCGAAGAGCCGAAGACCGTGGGAAAGCGGCTTCGCTATCAGGTCTACAATCTCAAGAAGCAAGTTAAAAGGTGCCGCCCAGATGCTCGGAATCGGGTGTGTGAAAAAGCCAGCGCCAAAACCGATGGGGCCCTTCATCTTCAGGTTGTAGTAGAGCACCAGGAAGAAAACACCAATCGACATACCCAGAGTGGCGTTCGGGTCCGTGGTTGAGACCACCTTCATGTAAGGAATGCCCGCAAGCGCCGCGCCGTAAGGGATAAAGTCGACCGGCACCAGATCCATCAGGTTCATCAGGAACACCCAAACCAGGATCGTTAGCGAAAGTGGGCCGATAATGGCGTTCGGTCTCGTACCAAACACCTGTGTAATGTTGTCTTCTACGAATTCCACCAGATATTCGCAGAAGTTCTGGAGATGGCCAGGCACACCAGCCGTGGCGCTTCGCGCTGCCAAAGTGAAAATACCCAGAAAAATGATTCCCAGGAACGACGACCAGAACATCGTGTCGACGTGAATGGCGTAAAAGCCCATCGAGGCAATGTCATCCGCACCATGCGCCCAACCCCAGGTGCCATCCGGGAAACGGCCATAGGTCAGGTTAGTCAGGTGGTGAGCAATATATTCAGAGGAGTTCGCGTATTCTGTCGCCATACTCTTATTGGGTCCTTAATTTCCCCGTAACTTCGTGGTTTCCCACGGACTATCTAAGCGCTGCCAGCAAGACTTTCTCTTACCTCGCGGGTCGTTAGTGCGGTTTCAGCCTCCGCCTGGCTTTCATCCAGGGTGCGATACCTGCGCACAGCTGCAACACGATGAAGGTTGCAAAAAACGCGACCGGATCGAGCGGTTTGATCAACACAAAAACCATCGCGAACAACATGATGGAAAGCGCAAACTTACCTGCCTCGCCACGAATCACGTTGCTGATACCGGTGCCGCCTGGCTCTATCGGTCGCAGGCTCATCGCCAGCACGAAGCCGCCAGGAATCAAGCAAACCAAACCAGCCATGAGGGCTGAAAGGGCCGCTACTCGGTCAAAAGCCAGAAACGAAGCTGATGCGAGAAAGGTCGCAATGAACTGCGCAATAACCATTCCATAAACCGGTGATTCTTTGATTTTTCCGAGAGTTTCAATCGCTCTATTACCTTCAGAGGTGCCTGCCATTGATCGCCTCAAAACCACCCGGTTCGTCGCGGGGCCAGAGTATAGAGATTAAGGTCATGAGGGGCAACTTGGAAAAGCCCATTTTTGCGGGGTTTTCATCAGCTTTTTTTTAGCTTCCCCACGGCATTATCCAGGGGACTGCCAAAGGCCGGTTTGAGCTTATTCTTCGTAGCCCATTCGGCCGAGAATGCCGCTGAGTTCATCAAGGGAACTGTAGCTGATGATCAGCTTGCCCTTGCCCTTTTTGGAATGCTTGATTTGAACGGGTTGGCCTATCTGTTGGCCTAAATTATCTTCTAATCGCCGGGTGTCGGCATCAGGACCACCACTTTTCTTCGAAGTCGACGCGGGTTTTCCTATGGATCTCACCAAGGCTTCCGTCTGCCTAACGTTTAATCCTTTGGCAACAATGGTGCGCGCGACATCCGCCTGCTCATCCTGTTCCAGGGTTAGCAGCGCCCTCGCATGCCCCATTTCCAGATCTCCACGGGTCAACATTTCCGCCACGGGCTCCGCCAGGTGGGTTAATCGCAGGGTATTGGTGACAGCACTACGGGATTTTCCTACCGCCTCGGCGACTTCCTGATGCGTAAACTGGAAATCATCGATTAAACGCTGAAGCGCAATGGCTTCTTCGAGGGGATTCAGGTCCTCTCGCTGGATGTTTTCAATCAGCGACATCGCAAGGGCGGATTCATCATCCACCTCGCGGATCACCGCGGGGATTTTCTCCATGCCCGCCCGCTGCGCCGCTCTCCATCGCCGTTCACCAGCAATGATCTCGTATTGGTTCGTATCCAGCGGTCTCAAAACAATGGGTTGCATGACACCCTGAGCTTTGATGGACTCAGCCAGTTCTTCAATGGATTCTTCCGCAAAGTGGGTTCTCGGCTGATACTTGCCTGGTTTAATCCACTCAACCGGGATTTCATCCAGTTGGCTTCGGTTGTTGGCGCTGTTTTCCGGCGTGGCCGGTTCTTTCTGTGCGTTGTCTTTCGGCGACTTGTCTCTGGGCAAGAGGGCATCCAGGCCGCGGCCCAACCGTTTTTTCCCTACCATCTAGCTACTACCATCCTGATT
The DNA here is from genome assembly GCA_017642855.1 of Pseudomonadales bacterium. Taxonomy (GTDB): domain Bacteria; phylum Pseudomonadota; class Gammaproteobacteria; order Pseudomonadales; family Azotimanducaceae; genus UBA9659. The sequence goes on along the minus strand of JAEPOO010000002.1, from coordinate 302,958 downwards.
TTCATGCCGATTCAGCACTTCTCCCGCAAGCGCCAGATAAGCTTTAGCACCGCGTGAGTATTTGTCATAGAAAATGATGGGGACACCATAACTGGGCGCTTCAGCGAGGCGCACATTTCTTGGAACAACAGTTCGATACACGGTGTCCCCAAAGTGATCGATCAGCTGCAAGGATACATCACGGCTGAGACTGTTGCGCGGATCGTACATGGTTCTGATCAATCCTTCGATTTTTAGCTTCGGATTGAGGCCCGCAGACACTCGGTCGATGGTATCCATCAACGCTGTCAGTCCTTCAAGTGCATAGTATTCACACTGCATAGGGATAATCACGCCATCGGCAGCAACCAGGCCATTCAGGGTCAGAAGTCCGAGGGCCGGCGGGCAATCAATGATGATGTAGTCGTAACGAACCCGAACGCTGATCAACGCATCACGTAATCGATACTCCCGACGCTCCATATCGGTCAGTTCAATCTCGGCACCGGTTAAGTCTGAGTTTGCACCGAGCAGGTCATACCCGGCTGCCTCAGCACTCACGATCGCCTCTGCGGTTTCAGAATCACCCACTAGCACGTCATAGACCGAGACTTCCAGGTCATGTTTGTCAATTCCGCTGCCCATCGTGGCATTGCCCTGGGGATCAAGATCTATCAGAAGCACACGTCGATTCATTTTCGCGAGAGAGGCCGCCAGGTTGACGCTGGTCGTAGTTTTACCCACGCCACCTTTCTGGTTCGCAATGCCCAGAACCGTGGTCACGAATCTGCCTCAGTGGGGTTGGCAATCTCAACAAGATAACGCGCTTTTTCCAGACCAGGGACCGCTAACTCATGGAGCTTGGCGCCATGGATGGCGCTGGCCTGCTCAATCTCAGCAGGTCCTTTCATGGCGAGCAAAGAACCACCGGGTTTTACGCGAGGCATACACGCCGCGATGAAGTCTTCGAGCGAAGCAAAGGCTCGGCTGATCACCTGATCAAACTGACCTGTGCAATCTTCAATTCTTTGTTGCAGCACAGAGACGTTGCCAAGTTTGAGCTCAATGGCAGCCTGCGTCATAAACCGGGTCTTCTTTCCGTTGGAGTCGAGCAGTATAAAGTCTTTGTCTGGCTGGAACAGTGCTAATGGGATACCCGGCAGACCGGCACCGGCACCCACATCAAGAATTCTTGATCCGGTAACAAAACGTACTACAGAAAGAGAATCGAGCAGGTGGGCTGACACCATTGCTTCCCGTTGCCTGATGGCAGTCAGGTTGGTCACACGGTTCCAGCGGTCGATCAGTTCCAGATATAGGCTGAGTGCCTCTGCCTTGTCGGCATGATCACTTAATCCCAGGTCATCCAGCCCGGTTAGGATTTGCTGGAGCAGGGACATCTATGCCGTTTGTCGAGCCGGCTGTTTGGCGTGTTTTTTGAGATGAATGAGAAGCAAAGAAACAGCGGCGGGCGTCACGCCTGAAATCCGAGAGGCCTGGCCTAAGGTAGCTGGTCGGACATCGCTGAGTTTCTGCACAACTTCGTTCGATAACCCCTGAATTTCTCCGTAGTCCAGATCGACCGGCAGGGGAAACGCTTGCTGCGCCTGAATCCGTTCAATTTCCTCCTGTTGCCTTGCGATGTATCCCTGATACTTGCTGTCAATTTCCACCTGTTCCAACACGGGCTGCGGGTACAAAGATTCGTCAGCTGCTTCCAATAAGCCATGGACCGTCGCTTCCGGTCGCTTGGCAAGATCAAACAGATTGTATTCACGCTGCAATGCCTTACCCAGGTGCGCCTCTATCGCTTCGTTACCCGGCTGCACATAGCGCGCCTTCATTGAGTTGGTTAGCTGCTCAACCTGATCCTGCTTTTCAACGAATGCTTGCCAGCGATCATCATCTACGAGCCCCATGTCGCGGCCCGTTTCCGTTAGCCTTCGATCAGCGTTGTCCTGCCTGAGTATCAGCCGATACTCTGCTCTCGATGTGAACATCCGATAGGGTTCTTTGGTCCCCATCGTGATGAGGTCGTCAATTAACACACCGATATACGCTTCACTACGCTTGGGCGACCAGGGCGCTTTCTCCATCACCTGACGTGCTGCGTTGATACCGGCAATCAAGCCCTGGGCAGCTGCCTCTTCATAGCCGGTGGTACCGTTGATCTGGCCCGCAAAGTACAGGCCTTTGACGTGCCTTGTTTCCAGACTCGCGTGCAACTCTCTCGGTTCAAAAAAGTCATATTCGATGGCATAACCTGGGCGTGTGATATGTGCGTTTTCAAAACCTTTGATGGAATGCACCAACTCAAGCTGCACGTCATAGGGCAGGCTGGTACTGATACCGTTGGGATACAGCTCGTTGGTGCCTAGTCCTTCCGGTTCAACAAAAATCTGATGAGAGTGTTTATCCGCGAATCGGACAATCTTGTCTTCAATAGAAGGGCAGTAACGAGGCCCAATACCTTCTATTTCTCCCGCGTACAGCGGTGAGCGGTCCAGTCCACCCCTGATGATGTCGTGGGTTTTCTCGTTGGTATGAGTGATAAAGCAGGAAACCTGATCTGGATGAATGTCTGGTGTCGACAGGTACGACATGACTGGCCTAGGCGATTCTCCCGATTGTTCCTCAAGGTCGCTGAAGTCAACCGAGTTACCATCTATTCTCGGTGGCGTGCCTGTTTTCAACCGATCAACCGTAAAGGGCATTTCCCTGAGTCTCGCTGCCAGCGCGTTCGAGGGTGCATCACCGGCGCGTCCGCCAGACTGTTTATCCATACCCACATGGATCAAGCCACCCAGGAAGGTCCCTACAGTCAAGACCACAGCCGGTGCGTAAAAGCTGAGACCCATATTGGTCATAACACCAGTCACGCGTTCGCCGTCTACACGCAGGTCTTCAACTGACTGCTGGAAGATGGACAACCCAGGCTGGTTTTCCAGGATTTCACGGATCGCTGCTTTATATAAGGCGCGATCTGCCTGAGCACGGGTTGCCCTGACTGCTGGTCCTTTTCTTGAGTTAAGAGTCCGCCAGTGAATACCGGCTCTGTCGGCTGCCAGGGCCATGGCCCCACCTAGCGCGTCGACCTCTTTGACCAGGTGGCTTTTACCAATGCCACCAATCGCCGGGTTGCAGGACATTTGGCCCAGCGTTTCAATGTTCTGGGTGAGCAACAAAGTGCGCACGCCACTGCGGGCGGCTGCCAGAGCCGCTTCAGTTCCGGCGTGACCTCCGCCGACTACGATGACGTCAAATTGCTGCGATTTCATGGGTTGTACCCCTCTTGGGGACCGGCAAGTATACGGATGGCGCCGGTAAAGTCGAATTCAGCCAGATTATTTGCCGATACAAAAACTGCTGAAAATCTCACCCAGCAGATCATCTGCTGAGAACTCTCCGGTGATTTCCGAAAGATGTCTCTGACATTCTCGCAGTTCTTCAGCGAGAAGTTCACCGGCCTGCTGATCTTCCAGAACCCTCTTACCATCAAGGAGGGCATCTCCGGCTGCATTCAAAGCGGCCATATGGCGACTTCTCGCCGTAAATCCGCCACCTTCAGCATCACTCACGCCAAGGGTTTCTTTCAGTCTGATCTTTAAATTTTCCAGGCCCTCGCCGGTTTTGGCGGATATTTTTGGTGTTCCCGATGGCAGATCGTCGGGGTTATCAAGCAGGTCTATCTTATTTAGAACCACCACTTCTCTGGGTCCCGTGGTTTCCGGTGGCGTGTCTGTCGATGCATCAACCAGATGAAGCACCAGGTCAGCTTCCTGCTGGGCTGCTTGTGCACGTTTTACACCTTCTGCTTCGATCTGATCGGCGCTCTCCCGGATGCCAGCGGTGTCAAGCAATCGAAGCGGGATACCATCTAATTGAAGAACGTCTCCAATGACATCTCGAGTCGTTCCAGGGATATCAGTAACAATAGACGTTTCCCTGCCCGTCAGGCGGTTCATAAGACTGGATTTCCCGGCATTTGGTTTACCGGTGAGCACTACCGACGCGCCTTCGATCAGCAGTGTGCCTGCCCGCGACTGATCGAGGATAGACGCCAGGGTTTCCTGAATCTCTTTAAGACGCCCCATAACTCGCTCGTTAGATATGAAATCAATTTCTTCTTCCGGAAAGTCAATGGCTGCCTCAACGTAGACTCGGAGTTCAATCACCTGAGCTAGGAGTTCGTTAACCAGAGCAGAAAACTCACCCTGCAACGAGCGAATAGCGCCTCTGGCTGCCGCTTCCGTGCTGCTTTCGATGAGATCCGCAATGGCTTCAGCTTGAGTCAGATCAAGTTTGTCATTTAAGAATGCACGTTGGCTGAACTCACCAGGCCTCGCGTTTCGTGCTCCCAAACTGACGATTCGACTGAGGAGCATCTCGAGGACAACCGGTCCTCCGTGTCCCTGAATCTCCAGAACATCTTCACCAGTGAATGAGTCCGGTCCAGGAAAGAATAGAACAATGCCCTCATCGAGCACTTGATTGTTCTCATCCCTAAAACGAGCAAAGGTCGCGTAACGGGGTTCTGGGATTCGTCCAGCAACTGCCTCGGAGATTCGAGTCACTTCGGGTCCGGAGACTCGGATGATGCCTATGCCGCCTCTACCAGGAGCGGTCGCACGTGCAGCAATCGTATCCTTTTCGTAGGTTGGCTCACTCATCGATCACCACAAATCTCCGGGCTTACCCCGAGGCTTTCTCGATCTGCCTGGTCACGTAATACTGCTGCATGATTGACAGAATGTTGTTCACGAGCCAGTAAAGGACAAGCCCAGACGGGAACCACAGGAAGAAAAACGTGAACATGATCGGCATGAACTTGAAGACTCGAGCTTGCACAGGGTCCGGTGGTTCCGGCTGCATGCGTTGGGTCAGGTACATACTGACACCCATCAAAATCGGCAGAATGAAATAGGGGTCCATCGCCGACAGATCTTCGATCCAGAGGAAAAACGGTGCTTGCCTGAGTTCAACACTCTCCATGAGGGTCCAGTAGAGCGCCAGAAACACGGGCATCTGCAACAAAATCGGGAAACATCCTCCTAATGGATTCGCGCCCTCTTTCTTGTAGAGATTCATCATCTCCTGAGAGAACTTCTGCTGATCGTCACCGTAGCGTTCTTTCAGTCGCATCATCTCTGGCTGAAGCTTTCGCATTTTCGCCATGGATCTGAAGCTCGCCGCTGAAAGTGGATACAGCAACATTTTTACGATGATGGTCAGGCCAATGATCGCGATACCCCAGTTACCAACCATACCGTGGATGACGTTGAGCATCCAGAACAGAGGTTGTGACAACCACCAGAGAAAGCCGTAGTCGATGACAAGATCCAGGCCTTCGGAAATCTCCTGCAATCGGTATTGATCTTTCGGACCCGAGTAGAAGCTCGCAGACAGGGTGCCGGATTCTCCTGGTGCTATGGTCGTTGCGGCTGTGGTAAATCCAAAGAGGTAAATGTCCTGGTTACGAAGTTTTCTCGCCTGATAACTGACTTCGCTACCGGCACTCGGGACCCAGGCGCTAACAAAGTAATGCTGGACCATCGCCATGTAACCTTCGGATCGAGTGTGCTTGTAAGAAGCTTCTTCGAGATCCTCGAACTCCAACTTGCGATAAAACTCCTCGTCGGATCGGGTGGCGCCACCAACAAAGGGCTGCATACCCATGAGGTTGTCTGAGGCGGTCATGGGATCCTGGCCGTCCCGTTTGATCTGCACAAAAAGACCACCAACCCACGGATTCTCCGTTGTGTTGGTCACTTCGTAATCGAGGCCGATCAGGTAGTCACCGCGGGTGAACCTGAAGGTTTTGAGAACGGTTGTGCCATCTTCCTGCACATGACTCAACGTCACGTCCAGGCGATCAGCAGTGCCCATTTCATAAGTTGATTGTTCCGCCTGGAACCGTGGTCTAACGCCTTGTTTGTCGGTGCCATTTGGACCAATCAAGCCACTTTGACCAACATACGCATTACGTGGATCTACCAGTACAAAAGGTACATCGGGCGTTTCTAGTGCTGCCGGATAGGCCGGTAGCGCTACCCTCACAATGTCACCACCGAGTGGGTCGATTTGCAGCTGAAATACGTCTGTTACCACGCTGATCAGCCGTCTTGAAGCATTTGTCTGAACGGCCTCATTCTGTGCCACTGGTACTTCGCTTTGCACAAGTTCAGGTACGGTGCTGTCGACCGCTTGCTGGGGCATGTCTGGAATACTGGCATCAGCCGACACGGCGTTGCTGACAGACTGCGTTTCTTCTACAGCAGCTGGTGCTGCCGTCTGGCCGTAGTCTTCGTTCCAGGCCAAGACCAGCATATAGGAGGTGACTGCCAGACCAAGCAGTATGAATACTCTTTGAAAATCCATCTAACTTCCTTTTTCTAGAGCGCTTTGATCCAGTTCTGGTTCGGGTACAGGATCGTAACCTCCTGGATGGAACGGATGACACTTACAGATTCGGGTGGCCGAGAGCTGAGCACCTCGGATAACACCATGTTGCTCAATCGCGGTGGCAGCATAAGCCGAGCACGAAGGGTGAAATCGACATCTTGGACCCAGAAGGGCAGACAATGTCAGCTGGTAAGTCCTGATCAATAACAACAGGATGCGTTTCAAGCCTTGTCCCCCGGGTTTTCAGCCCGCTTTAAGAGATTGGTAAAAGAATCCGCCAGGATGCCATTGAGATTCTCCGCGGTTCGAACTTTGGACCGGGTTAACACCACAACGTCCAGACAAACCGGCGTATCCGTTAGCGTTTTCCTGAAGGTTTCGCGAATTTGTCGCTTAATGCGATTTCTGTCTACCGCCAGTGGCACACTTTTTTTGCTCACCACCATGCCCAGGCGATTAAATCCCCGATGATTCGGCTTTGCAAGAAACAGCAACGCAGGATTTCCTATGCGAAACTCGCATTCCTTGAACACACGATCGAATTCGTGGGCGTGGACCAGTCGGTGGTTGACAGGAAATTTGTGGCTGGACACTGTTGAAGGCACTGCATCAGTACCGCTGAACGGCTTGACCCAGGGCTTACACCCAAGGTGGTGTAGTAAGCGAGGCGCTGATTAGGCGCTTAGTTCCTTTCGGCCCTTTGCGCGACGACGCTTCAAGACGAGTCTGCCTGCCTTGGTTGCCATTCTGGCACGAAAGCCATGAGTTCTTTTTCTTTTGAGAACACTGGGTTGAAAAGTTCTTTTCATGTCGTTGACCAGATTTTGGTTGGCTGTAAAACGGAGCGCGATTCTAATGAAGAAGGTCGTTCAGGTCAATGAACTCAATGTATCCTTTTAACCGGCGCTCTGTAATAGAAGATAGTTAGATATATAAGATTTATTACTGCTATTCTTATTAAGGCACGGAATGCTGTGTGTAACTGTCTTTTCTTTATCATTTTCAATCGGTTATCCCATGAAAAACTCTTCCGGTAAGTGCTTCACAATGACTGATTAGGCTGTGGAAAAACTGCTGATAAATCGGCGGATTGTGCACAGGCCTGACGGATCGTCCCAGTTGGTCCATTTAGCCCACAAGTTATCCACAGGTTAATCACGAATTGTTCAGCCGTTATATGTATAAACTACTGAAAAATAAATAGTTTTTTCCTCCTTTTTTGTGTGAATGGCTTGGCTTGGTGGCCGTTATGGGGTTACTATCTCTCTCCTGGTCGATGATCAGGTGCCGCGATTTACCGCTCTGAACGTACCGCTCAGAGAGAATCCAAGCAAAAAAATAGAAAAACACAGCATTATGGGGGTTCTGTGGGGGCAACAATCTGGCAAAAATGCCTAAATCGTCTCGAGGATGAGCTGTCCTCGCAGCAATTCAATACTTGGATTCGGCCACTTCAGGCCGCTGGAGATGAGCAAAATGTTCGCCTCCTGGCCCCAAACAAATATATTAAGGACCAGGTCAACGACCAGTTCCTGGCACGCATTCAGGAATTACTTGCTCAGGATGGATCAGCGACTGTGGCGCTGGAGATAGGCAGCAGTGCGCGTTCAGCATCTGAAGCGCCAGCATCCAATAGCAGTAACACAAACACTTTTGCGGCGCGCGAGCGTTTTTATCCGCTGCTTGATCTGAACAAGGAGTTCACCTTTGATTCCTTTGTGGAGGGCCGGTCCAACCAGCTAGCGCGGGCTGCTGCGCTCCAGGTGTCGGAGAATGTCGGGGGTGCCTCGTACAACCCGCTGCTTTTATACGGCGGTGTTGGTCTGGGTAAAACCCACCTCATGCACGCCGTGGGCAATTCTATCGCTGATCGCCATCCGCATTTGAAGGTTGCGTACATGTACTCTCAGCGGTTCATGGAGGACATGGTTAGAGCAATTGAGCACGGCACCATGTCGGACTTCACGCAGTACTACCGGTCGGTCGATGTGCTGTTGATGGATGACATTCAGTTTCTCGCCAAGGGCATGAAGACCCAGGAAGAGTTTTTTCATGTCTTTAATCGACTACAGGAGGATGGCAGTCAGATCGTGCTGACCTGTGATCGTTATCCAAAGGAGATCGAAGGACTGGAAGAAAGGCTCGAAAGCCGTTTTGTTTGGGGAATGACTGCGCCCGTTGAGCCGCCAGAACTGGAGACCAGAGTCGCCATTCTCATGAAGAAAGCCGAGACCGAACAGGTCGAACTGCCAAGTGACGCGGCATTCTTTATCGCAGAAAGAATTCGTTCCAATGTTCGCGAGTTGGAGGGGGCGTTAAAGCGCGTCATTGCCAACGCTAAATTCACGGATCGGTCGATTTCCATTGAGCAGGTTAGAGAGTCATTACGAGATCTCATTGCGATCCAGGATCGTCAGATCGGTATCGAAAATATCCAGAAAACCATAGCGGATTACTATAAGATCCGAGTGGGTGATCTGCATTCCAAGAAGCGGACAAGATCCATTGCGAGGCCGAGGCAAGTTGCCATGGCGCTGGCAAAGGAACTGACCAACCACAGTCTTCCCGAGATCGGTGACGCCTTCGGCGGACGCGACCATACAACAGTGCTTCATGCCTGCCGTAAGATCGAAGAGCTCAGAGAGAGCAGCCGAGAAATCAGAGAAGACTACAATAATCTTCTGAGGTTGCTGACCACCTGAACAGTCCCAAGTACCCGCGTTTTGCTGGCATTCTGCCGGATACGCGAGTCAAGGTAGTCATCGCAGGGGTTACATGAAGTTTACGATCAATAGGGAAAAGCTGCTCGTGCCGTTGCAGCTCGCATGTGGCGTGGTGGAGAAACGCCAGACGGCGCCAGTCTTATCCAATCTCCTCCTGGTACTTGAAGAGGGTCACCTGGTGATCACAGGCACTGATCAGGAATTAGAGATGACCGTTCGCATACCTGATGTCTCTGTTGAAGAAGCGGGCGAGGTGACGGTCCCCGCACGCAAGTTGATGGATATTTGTAAGAGTCTACCGGATGGCGCAGATATGCGTGCAGAGTTGAATGGTAATCGTGTATCTGTAGAGAGCGGCCGTTTTAGTTCGCACCTGGCAACGTTGCCTGTCACAGACTTTCCTGACATTGAACCGGGTGATCATAACCTCTCAGTGTCGTTGACAACAGGCGAGCTAACGAGATTACTGGCTCGCACCAGCTTTGCCATGGCGCAGCAGGATGTGCGGTTCTTTTTTAACGGTGTGCTTCTGGATGTCCAGGGTAGTCGCATTAGATTTGTGGCGACCAATGGGCAGAGGTTGGCAACGAGCTATGTGGAAAAAGAAGACCTGGGTCAGCATCAGTTTATTATTCCCCGAAAAGCCGTGGGAGAGTTGGGTAGGATCCTGGGTGATGACGAAGACGAAGTGGTGCAGCTCAATTTCACGGCGAACCATATGCAGGTGGAGCGAGGAGATGTCATATTGATCACCAAATTGATTGATGCGACCTATCCGGATTACACACGCGCCATCCCGAATGGCGGTGACAAAGTCGTCATGGCGGACCGTCAGCTGTTAAAGGAAGCGCTGTCCCGAACAGCGATTCTCTCGAATGAGCTTTATCGAAATGTTCGCCTGATGCTGTTAACAGGTAAACTGGATTTGCATGCGAATAACCCGCAACAGGAAGAAGCAGAAGAAACACTGAATGTTGAGTACGAGGGAGATTCGCTCGAGATCGGATTTAATGTCAGTTATCTGATCGAGACGCTGAGCGCGATGAAAGGGGCAACGGTGAGACTCACACTGAGTGACCCGACCGGCGCCTGTTTGTTGGAAGATCTGGAAGAACCGGAATCACTGTTTGTGATCAGTCCCATGGTGATATAGAGGGTTGGAAGTAAACGGATTCAGAAAGAATGGTTTGTTAGCGCTTACATACTACAGAGGGCCTGACAAATGAAAGAAGATGGAATATACCTATGAAGTTCTCAATCAATCGTGAAGCCCTGGTCAAGCCTCTCCAACAGGTCGCCGGGGTCGTTGAACGGCGCCAAACACTACCTGTGCTGTCCAATCTGTTGCTGCAGGTTAACGACAATCAGCTGTCAATGACAGGCACCGATCTGGAGGTAGAACTGATTGGTCGGGTTGAGGTGACGAATACGGAGAATGGCGACGTGACCGTCCCGGCTCGGAAAATGGTCGATATTTGCCGTGAGATCCCCGATAACGCGGATATTGACTTCGCGTTCAATGAAAATCGCCTGGAGATTCGATCCGGCCGTTTTCGTTCAACCTTGTCGACGCTACCGGCAATAGACTTTCCGTCCGTCGACCAGTCGAGCCCCGAGCTCTCCGCTGAGATTGATAGCAAAGCCTTTAAACGACTGTTGGATAAAACGGCGTTCGCCATGGCGCAGCAGGATGTCCGTTATTTTCTGAATGGCATGCTGATCGAATTGGGAGGCGGCCATGTCAGGGCGGTTGCGACTGATGGGCATCGCCTGGCCATGAGCGATCTCGATCAGGACGGGCTAGATGATACAACCAAGCAGGTGATCGTTCCGCGTAAAGGGGTCATTGAGCTGCAACGTTTGTTGCAGGAGCTGGAAGACAACGTGGCCATCGCGATTGGCAGCACACACCTGTGTGCAACATCAAGCACCTTCACGTTGACCACGAAACTGGTTGATGGGAAGTTTCCTGATTATGAGCGGGTGATTCCGAAGGGCGGCGATAAACTGGTACTCGCGGATAAACAGGAGCTGCGTCAGGCGCTCAGTCGAACAGCCATTCTGTCGAACGAGAAATTCCGTGGTATCCGGGTTTCTCTGGCTTCCGGTCAACTGCAGTTAAGTGCGAATAATCCTGAACAGGAAGAGGCCGAAGAAATTGTTTCCGTGGAATATGAAGGAGATTCTCTCGAAGTCGGCTTTAATGTGAGTTATCTGCAAGATGTTCTCAATGTGATTGAGAATGAAAAGGTCAGGGTGACTTTGCATGATGCGAACAGTAGTGCAGTGATCGAAGATCCCGAGCTCGAAGATGCAGTCTACGTAGTGATGCCTATGAAGTTATGAGCCTGAATTGGCTTGTAGCTAACCATTTCCGAAACCTCACAGAAATCCAAGTTAGGCCAGCCCCTGGTCTGAATGTCTTTTATGGCCAGAACGGCAGCGGCAAAACCAGTCTGCTGGAAGCCTGCTACTTTCTGGGTGTCGGGCGGTCCTTCAAGGATGCCTCGGCGGATCCCTTGATCGAAAGAGGTCATCACCAGTTGTTGCTTCGCGCCGGTGTTCGCTCTGGTGATCGAGAGCACCAGATGGGTATGACACGAGATCGAGACGGGACACGGTCACTGAGGATCAATGGTGAAAAAGTGCTTCGGGCAAGCGAGATGGCGCGTGTGTTGCCAACCCTGGTACTTGGTCCTCAAACGGTTGATTTACTGCTTGGTCCGCCGGATCAACGCCGCCGTTTCCTTAACTGGGGTTTGTTTCACGTGGAACAATCGGAGCCGTTTACGCCACTTTGGGATGAAGCGAATCGTTGTTTGAGGCAAAGAAACGAGCTCTTAAGGAGCGCCAGAGGGTCCAACAAGGAAATTGCTGCCTGGTCTAAGCAACTGGCAGAAGCTTCAGAAAAACTACACCAACGACGCCAGGACTATATCCAAAAATTCCAGCCCGTTTACGAGGCGACGGTTGCCGCCATATCAGGAATGGATGACGTTCAACTCAGCTATTTCAGAGGTTGGAAAGAGAGCGAATCCTTGTATGAAACTTACATACAAGATATTGATATTGATAAAAAAAGAGGCTTTACGCAGAAGGGTTTTCAGCGCGCAGATGTTAGAATAACGGTGTCGGGGCAAGCGGCGGCAAAAGTCTGCTCCAGGGGCGAGTTAAAGGCCTTGGTTTGGAGCATGGTGTTGTCTCAAGGCTTGCTCTCGCAGCGGGCCCAGACGGACACCGAGCGGCGTGAAACGCTGTACCTGGTGGATGATTTGGCCTCTGAATTTGACGAGGCGCACCGCCAGCGAGTCTGTGAGTTTCTGGCAGCGACAGGACAACAGATTCTATTCACCGGCGTGGAATCCGAGCCATTGGTCGAGGCCTGCGGCAGTAAGACAATAGAGGGAATGTTTCACGTGAAACACGGACAGATTATCCAGGAGCGTTAAATGAGCGACGACAATGCCTATGATTCCAGCAGTATCAAGGTGCTTAAGGGGCTTGATGCAGTTCGGAAGCGACCAGGAATGTATATCGGGGATACCGACGATGGCACCGGCCTTCATCATATGGTGCAGGAACTGGTAGATAACTCCATCGATGAAGCCCTGGAGGGCTATTGCTCAGAGATAGAAGTCATTATCCATGCTGATGAATCTGTCACGGTGGCAGACAATGGCCGCGGGATGCCCGTGGATATGCATGAAGAAGGACAGTCTGCGGCGGAAGTCATCATGACGGTACTGCACGCTGGCGGCAAATTTGACGACAGTAACTACAAGGTTTCCGGGGGCCTCCACGGCGTGGGTGTTTCGGTCGTCAACGCACTCTCTTCAGAACTGAACCTGACCATCTGGCGTGATGGCAAGATCTGGGAACAGACGTATCATGACGGTGTCCCAGATGCACCTCTGCAGGTGGTTGGAGAGACGCAGCAGACGGGGACTCGCTGCCGATTCAAACCGTCTGAAGAAACCTTCAACAACATCGAATTTCACTACGATATCCTCGCCAAACGTCTGAGAGAGCTCTCGTTCCTGAATTCCGGTATTTCGATCAGCCTGACCGACGAGCGCGCGGGCAAGCAGGAAAACTTTAGATATGACGGGGGTTTACGTACCTTTGTCGAGTTTCTCAACAGCAACAAAACCCCACTCAACAGCATTTTTCACTTCTCCGTGGCGCGTGAAGACGGCATTGGCGTTGAGGTGGCACTGCAATGGAACGATTCATATCAAGAAACCTTATTGGCGTATACGAACAACATTCCTCAAAGTGATGGCGGTACCCATTTACAGGGTTTTCGAAGTGCGCTGACGCGGGGATTGAACACCTACATTGACAGTGAAGGACTGGGCAAGAAGTCCCAGGTCAATACGACGGGCGACGATGCACGAGAGGGTCTCACCGCCATTATTTCCGTAAAAGTGCCTGACCCCAAGTTTTCGTCTCAAACGAAAGACAAACTGGTCTCTTCAGAGGTAAAGACCGCCGTAGAGCAGGAGATGGGCAACTACTTCTCCAGTTTCCTGCTGGAAAACCCGCAGGAAGCAAAGGCTATCGTGCAGAAGATGATTGATGCGGCTCGTGCACGAGAAGCTGCGCGAAAGGCGCGCGAGATGACTCGTCGCAAGGGTGCGCTTGATATTGCCGGTCTGCCAGGGAAGCTGGCGGACTGTCAGGAGAAAGACCCAGCACAGTGTGAAATCTATCTGGTAGAGGGTGATTCAGCGGGAGGATCCGCGAAACAGGGTCGTGACCGTAAATTTCAGGCCATTTTGCCGCTCAAAGGTAAGATCCTGAACGTAGAAAAAGCCCGTTTCGACAAGATGCTGTCTTCCGCGGAAGTCGGCACGCTGATCACGGCACTGGGGTGTGGCATTGGCCGGGACGAGTTTGATCCCGATAAATTGCGCTATCACCGGATCATTATCATGACGGATGCTGATGTCGATGGCGCGCATATCCGAACGCTGTTACTGACCTTTTTCTTCCGGCATATGCCGGAACTGATTGAGCGGGGACATTTGCTGATTGCGCAACCACCGCTCTATAAGATGAAACGGGGTAAATCTGAGCGATACATCAAAGATGAAGGTGAGCTGACGCAGTACCTGCTCGAAGTGGCGCTTGAAGAGGCAAGCATTGAAACTGCAACTGATAGCGGTTTGATATCAGGTGGTGAGCTACGGAATTTGGCTGAGAGCTATTACGACGTGCAAAGCCACATGCAACGACTTGATCGGGTGTATCCATTGCCGGTGCTTGAGCAAATGATTTATCTGCCGCGGCTGTCGAAAGAAAGTCTGCAGGATCAATCAGCTGTAAGAAGTTGGGCAGACGCGTTAATGGCTCGTCTGGAACCACTGAATACCACGCGCATCGTTTACAGCCTGGATGTGTCGGAAGATACAGATCGTCATGCCTTTTATCCGGTTATTACCGTGATGAGTCATGGGGTTCGCCGTGACTATAAACTCAAACGAGACTTTTTTCTGTCTGCAGACTACGAGTTGTTTGCGAACTTTGGTGAGCGCATAGAAGGTCTTATTGGTGAAAACGGCCAGGTGATCAAAGGCGAAAAAACGGAGCATGTCCAAACATTGGCGGAGGCCCTGGATTGGTTGCAAACGGAAGCACTAAGGGGACAGAGTCGCCAGCGCTACAAGGGTCTGGGTGAAATGAATCCCGATCAGCTTTGGGAAACCACGATGGATCCAAAGCATCGGACCATGTTGCGTGTCACCATTGAGGATGCCATTGCTGCGGATCAGGTGTTCAATACCTTGATGGGTGATCAGGTGGAGCCACGCAGAGAATTCATCGAAGAGAATGCGCTGGCGGTTGCCAATCTCGACGTCTAACCCTTAGAACCTTATTTTTTTCGTCGTTTTTGGGTCACACGCCTACCCGGTCTTTTGCATACGCAAGCAGATTCTCAAAGACTGGCTTGTGGTGCGGTCGCAGGTGATGTGTTTCCTCGCCGTTTCCTGTCAGCACCAGGATGCCGCGGCATTGTGCCGCCTCTGCAGCGCGAAGATCTTTCAGTGAGTCACCGACATAGTCACCGGATGCGAGATCAAGGTCATGCGCCTCAGCGAGGAACTCGAGAAGGCCCGGTTTTGGTTTTCGGCATCCGCATTGTTCGCTCGGGTGGTGTGGACAGTAGCGCAGATCGACGATTTTTCCACCAGCAGCGTCAACTTCACGGTACATCTTTTCGTGAATGGCCTCGAGACTCTCCTGAGTGAGCTTACCTCTGGCAATACCAGCCTGATTGGTGGCGACAAAGACCTGGATGTGGTTCTGAGTTAACAGCGCGATGGCTTCAAGGGAACCTGGCACTGGATACCACTCATCCGGAGATTTGATGTAATCCGGTGAGTCTTCATTGATGACGCCATCCCGGTCAAGAATGACAAACTCAGCCATGACCAACCCTCTGGTGATTTATCGCCTTATTATTGTAGAAGCGAAAAATCAGCCACTTCAAGGAAGAGTTTTCTGAGGTCGCGTAGCAGCGCCAGCCGGTTCATCCTCAGCGCTTCATCATCCGCCATGACAAGCACTTCATCGAAGAACCGATCAACGGGAGCCTGCAGCACAGCGAGTCTCTCAAGCTTTGCGCCCGCGCCTTTAGCATCGGATAGATCAATATTTGCGACCTCCTGGGCGAGCGCCTTCTCTGCGTCGTCAGTTGCCAATGAGGGATCAAATTGCTCAGGTAATGTAGCCAGTTCGACTTTTTTGAGCAGGTTCGCGACGCGTTTGTTGGCGGCAACGATACTTTCCGCGGTGGCACCGTTTCGGAATGCTTGGAGCGTCTTTACGACATCATCAATCAAAAGCAGGTTAATGTCTGTTAAGAGCCTGTCAGTTGCTGCCTCTACGACATCTGAACTGATGCCTTGCTCACCATAATAGCTGGTAAGTCGCTCCAGAATGTATTGGCTCACCTCACCAATTTGATAGGTTTCAGGGAACAAGCTCGCCGCTTTGTTCAAACACTCGGTCAACGAAAGATCGAGATGATTTTCGACACAGATACGGATGACACCGAGGCTCTGGCGGCGCAATGCAAAGGGATCCCGCGATCCAGTTGGTGGCTGGTTGATGCCAAAAAGCCCAACCATGCTGTCGATTTTGTCGGCCAGCGAAACGCAGGAAGCCACGCCGGACTCCGGTAGCAGACCACCACTCTGGGTGGGTCGATAATGCTGCTCGATCCCTTTAGCGACTTCGTCTGGTTCGTGCTCATGGCGAGCGTAGTAGCCGCCCATCACGCCTTGTAAATCTGGAAACTCCCCTACCATGTCGCTTACGAGGTCAGCTTTACACAGGAGCGCCGCGCGCTCCGCCTGTACTTTATCGACCCCTATCCGCTCCGCGATAAAACCTGCGAGCGCAGAGATACGTTTTGCTTTTTCGAGGTAGGTACCGAGATCTGTCTGGAAAACAACATTACCAAGACGCTCTCGCTTGTCGTCAAGCGAAGACCTCGTGTCTTGTCGAAAAAAGAAAGCAGCATCGGCAAGCCGAGGCCTGATCACCCTTTCATTTCCTGATATGACGACTTGCGGGTCCGGTGTTTCGAGATTCGCGACGGTGATAAATTTCGGCAGCAGATTTCCGCTGTCGTCCACCAGATGAAAATATCTCTGGTGTTCTTTCATCGCGGAGATCAACACCTCAGGTGGTACTTGCAGAAAGCGCTCTTCGAAACCTCCCGCCAGAGCAACTGGCCACTCAACCAGCGCGGTGACCTCATCGAGCAGGTCCTCGTCCATGTCGAGATGACCACCCACGGTGCTCGAGAGTTCAGAAAGCTGACCGCGTATCCGTTCGCGCCGTCCATCGTAATCCACTAATACATGTTGGCTGCGACACTCATCAATATAGGAATCAGCGTCTGCTAATTCGAAGTCGCCATTGCTCATGAACCTGTGCCCACGGCTGATTCGGCCGGCTTCGGTGCCCAGAATATTGATGCCAAGAATTTCTTTGCCGTGCAGGCAAACTACCCACTGCACGGGTCTTACAAATTCTTCTCGTGTCTTACCCCACCGCATACGGCGGTCTATGGGTAGTGCGGATAACGCATCCTGCACAATCTCAGGCAAAAGCTCAGCTGTTGCTTTTCCGGGTCGAGTTGCCCGGTACATCATGTACTCGCCTTTGTCGGTTTCAATGGTTTCAAGGTGTTCGGGATCGTTGACGCCGCAACCTTTCATAAAACCGATCAGTGCTTTGGTCGGCTGATCTTCTTCGTCAAATGCAGCCTTTTTCGCCGGACCACGCTTTTCAATATCCTGATCGGGCTGCTGGCTTCCAAGACCGGTGACTCTGAGTGCCAGACGTCGGGGTGTGGCGTAACTTTCGACACCAGTGAACGGTAACTGAACCTGAGTAAGTCCGGCTTCGACTTTCTCCGCAAATGTCTGACGGAGTCGGTTCAGTGATTTTGGTGGTAGCTCTTCGGTACCGATTTCGAGAAGGAGTGTCCTATTTGGCACGAGCGAGTTCTCCTTCCACGAAGGCACGTGCATCTCCGTCGGCTAACGGGAATCCCATGGCATGGCGTGACTCAAAGTATTTTTGTGCAACACCTCTTGCCAAGGTTCGAACGCGCAGAATAAATCGCTGGCGCTCGGTGACCGAAATTGCGTGACGGGCATCCAGCAGGTTAAAAGCGTGTGATGCCTTCATGACATACTCATAAGCCGGTAATGGCAGGTTCTCATCCAGGAATCGCTGCGTTTCTTTCTCACAAAAGTCGAACTGCTGGAACAGTGCATCAACATCAGCGAGATCGAAATTGAAGCTGGACATTTCGACTTCGTACTGGTGATAGACATCTGCATAGGTCACGACGCCTAGATCCGTTTCCGTCCAAATGAGCGCCTTGAAGTCTTCGACGCCCTGCAAGTAAAGCGCGAGTCTTTCGAGGCCATAGGTGATTTCCCCCATCACGGGATAACACTCGAGTCCGCCAACCTGTTGAAAATAGGTGAACTGGGTAATTTCCATTCCGTCCATCCAGACTTCCCAGCCGAGTCCCCAGGCACCCAATGTGGGTGACTCCCAGTTGTCCTCCACGAAACGAATGTCATGGGCCTTGGTGTCGATGCCCAGACTTTCGAGAGACGCCAGGTAGAGTTCCTGAAAGTTATTGGGATGTGGCTTCATGACGACCTGATACTGGTAGTAGTACTGGTATCGGTTCGGGTTTTCGCCGTACCTGCCATCGGTGGGTCGCCGACATGGCTGTACATAGGCGGCGCGCCAGTTTTCAGGGCCGATGGCTCTGAGGAAAGTTGCCGGGTGAAAGGTGCCCGCACCCACCTCCATGTCATAGGGTTGCATAAGAACACAGCCCTGCTCTGACCAGAAGGTCTGAAGTGACAGGATGAGATCTTGGAACGTCATGGACACCTTGTAAGTTCCCCGGGCAAAAAAAGGGCGTAAGTATACATCGGCGACCCTAAATCAGATAACCTCGTCGCATGAAATGCTGTAACGGGATTTTGGGTGATCCACTCGATGAGAAATGCCATGACCAAGAATGGGGCGTGTCCACCAAAGATGGACAGTTTCACCCCGCGAGAGTGGCGCGTTTCAGGCCGGCGAGAATTGAAAAGCGGCCGACATGGTGAATGACCGGCTGGCCCGTGGTCATCGACACGACACCGGCAGGCAGATCAGCGCATGAGTCATTTGATGCGCTTTGTACTGACGCTGCTCGCGTGCCTGCCAAGATCTGTTGCCCAGTTTCTTGGCGGATTTACCGGTCGAGTCAACTATGCGCTGAATACGCTGGCCGCGAGGGTGACGCGGACCAATCTGGAACTTTGCATGCCAGAAATCCATGAAAAAACCCTCGATCAGATGACAAAACGCAGCCTGATGGAAACGGGAAAAACCATGTTTGAAACGCCCTCAGTTTGGTTGGGTAATTTGAACCGGGTGGATGGCTGGATTGCCGAAGTGCACAACGAGGAGATCCTGAAGCAGAAAACGACGGACGGAAACGGTTTGCTCATCGTGCTCCCGCACCTGGGAAACTGGGAATTGTTCAACGTTTTCTATCGTCGTTATGGTGAGTTTACGGCCCTGTATCACCCGCCAAGGCAGACTTACCTCAGGGATATCATGACAATTGTGCGCTCTCGCCACGGTAATCACATGGTACCTACACAGCGGTCCGGTCTGATGGCGCTTTTTCGCGCGCTCAATCAGGGCGAAACGGTTGTTGTTTTGCCAGACCAGGTCCCAGCTCAGGGCATTTTTGTGGACTTTCTAGGGCAGCAGGCATTGACGGACACGCTTTGTGCCAGATTGGTGCAGAAAACTGGCGCAAAGGTCCTGGGTATTGCCATGATCAGGCGGCCCGATGGACGATTTGATGTCCACGTGCAGGGCCCGGATGAACGTGTAAGGGACGAAAACATTGAAACCAGTACCCTGGCAATCAGCAGGTTAGTCGAAACGTTGCTCGAGCTGGCACCGGAACAATACCAGTGGGAATACAAAAGATTTAAAGCACGACCCGTGGGATCACCGAAGCTTTATCGCTATAACAAGGCGCCAGCGATTCATTGATCGATGTTTTTCTGGGCGATGATGTAGGCACGACCTGCCATCGGATTACCCTGATCCACAATGTCGGTGCCATCTTCGAATCTGAGCACCCTGCAGCCCGAAACAAAGCTTTCCAGTTGACCCGGTTTTAATAGAAAGTCGGGATTCCTGGGACCGATGTCCGCTTTTTTGCCAGCGGTAAATGTCTGATAAATGATTAACCCGCCAGGATGGGTGGCGCGGACAATGGCTTTGGCCAGGGAAGGATCCAGATAGTGGCAGGTCAGAATAAGATCGTAACGTGAGTTTTCTATCGCAGCTGCTGTGATGTCCAACGCTCTTGGATAGAGCCTGGGGTGTCGGTTTTCAAGGTGACTCACGACGACATCGGAAATATCCCAGGCATCCACGTGCAGACCTCTCTCAGCCAGATATAGCGCGTTGGCACCGGAGCCACAGGCGATGTCCAATGCGCGACCCTGCGTCGGCAAAAGTTCGGTGTTTTGTCTCAGGGTGGCGGCGACGGAACCTGGTTCTGAGTGTTCAGAATAGATCTGGTTCCACTTGTCTCGTGATGTGCTCAGCGGTTTCCTCCAGAACGATTTTCGCCAGAACTATTTTCGCCAGAACTATTTTCGCCAGAACATGGGAGAAAACAGCACCAGTAAGGTGAAGATTTCAAGGCGCCCGAGCGCCATAGTGAAACAAAGTAGCAACTTGGCAACGTCCGAGATACTCGAGTAATTCAACGCGACGGTGCCCAGACCGGGACCCAGATTATTGAGTGTGGCACCAACTGCAGAGAAAGCGGTAACGAAATCCAAGCCCGTCATGATCAGCGCCAACTGCATAAAGAGGAAGACGATGACGTAAACAGAGAAAAACCCCCAAACCGCTTCCATCACCTGATCAGACATTTGTCGATGATTCACTTTCACCGGGAAAATCGCGTTGGGGTGAATGAGTCGGTGTACTTCGCGCAGACCCTGTTTACAGATCAGCATGACCCGGATGACTTTCATACCACCACCGGTAGAACCGGCGCAGGCACCCGTAAATGCGCCGAAGAAGATGAGATAGGGGAGCATGTTTGGCCATTCGGCGAAATCAGCGGTCGCGAAGCCGGTCGTTGTAAAAATTGAGACGACGCTGAACACTGCCATGCGTAACGATGTCCCGCCACCGTAAACACTTTCTGCGTAGAGAACGGCAGTCACGACACAGCTACTGACAAGTAGGATGGAAAGATAAAACCTGACCTCATCATCGCGCAGGTAATGTATCACCGACTTCTCTTTCAGCGCGAAAAAGTGAAGACCGAAATTAATGCCAGCAATGATCATGAACACAATCGCGATGGATTCAATAGCGGGAGAATCGAAATAGCCGATGCTGGCGTCATGGGTTGAGAAGCCTCCGATGGCGATGGTAGAAAAGCTGTGACAGATCGCATCAAAACCAGACATACCCGCTGTCCAGTAAGCGAATGCGCACACTACCGTAAGACCGAGGTAAATTGACCATAGCGCGAGCGCTGTTTCTTTGATGCGAGGTGTTAGCTTCGAATCCTTGACCGGACCGGGCGTTTCCGCGCGATAAAGCTGCATACCCCCAATACCCAACATCGGGAGGATCGCGACCGCGAGCACGATGATACCCATGCCCCCGAGCCACTGGAGTTGTTGTCGATAGTAGAGCAAGGACTCTGGCAAGTGATCGAGCCCAACAATTACCGTCGCTCCGGTGGTGGTCAGGCCGGAAAAAGACTCAAACAAAGCGTCCGGAATCGACATAGCGAGACCGCGCTCATCAAGAAACGGTAGTGCCCCGAAGACACCGAGGGCCAAGTAAAAGAAAACCGTAATCAGGAAGCCATCTTTGATGCGCATGTCGGCTTTTCTGCGAAAAAAGATCAGCCACAAAACAAAGCCGACGGCGAAGGTAATCGCGAAGGCACTGAGAAAAATGTGTTGCATGTTGTCCGCGTAAAGTAGGGACACAGCAACAGGTGGCAGCATGGTGGCGCTGAACATCATCAGCAGAACACCAAGCACCTTGATGGCAATTTCTATGTGCATACTAGAAGAAGCTCAATGGCGCCTGGAACAGTTTCTCAACGTCCTTAATGCGAGCTTTGTCGACCAGGAACAAAATAATGTGATCACCAGCTCGAACGCGTATGTCGTCATGGGCAATGATGACGTCGTCTCCCCTGACGATGGCGCCGATGTTGGTGCCAGGTGGCAGGTCTATCTCTCCTATGGTCTTGCCGATCACCTTGGAGGAAGACTCATCACCATGGGCGATTGCTTCGATCGCCTCGGCGGCACCCCGTCTCAGTGAATGCACCCGGACAACATCACCCTGACGAATATGCGTGAGGATGGAGCCGAGCGTTGCCTGTTGTGGGTTGAAGACAATATCGATGTTGCCACCTTCAATCAGGTCGGCGTAGGCAGGGTTGTTGATGAGGGTGATGACTTTTCTTGCGCCAAGACTCTTCGCAAGCATGGATGACATGATGTTGGCTTCATCGTCGTTCGTCACGGCACAGAAAACATCGGTTTCCTCGATATTCTCCTCCAGCAATAAGTCACGGTCCGAGGCATCGCCCGAGAGAACGATGGCCCTGTCCAGAGACTCAGAAAGCTCGTAGCAACGCTGACGGCTGTGCTCGATGATTCTGACCCCGTACCGATTTTCAACGGTCCTTGCGAGGTGTTCACCGATGTGGCCGCCACCGGCGATAACAATTCTCTTATTCGGTTTCTCTGCCCTTCGCATCTCTGACATCACGTTTTTGATGTCTGGGGTTGCTGCGATAAAGAACACTTCGTCGTCAGCTTCAATGACAGTATTGCCCTGGGGAATAATGGGGCGATTCTTCCGGAAGATGGCAGCGACGCGAGTATCAATGGTTGGGATGTGTTGTCTCAGATAGCGGAGTTCCTGGTCCACCAGAGGGCCGCCATAGTATGCCTTGATGCCAACCAGCTGAGCCTGGCCGTCTGCGAAATCCATGACCTGCAATGCACCGGGATGATCAATCAGTCGACGTATATCGTGGGTCACAATGGCTTCAGGATTCACGATAACGTCTACCGGCATGGCGTCGTTTCGGAAAATTCCCCCATCGCGTATGTAGGCGGACGACCGGATCCGAGCGATTTTGGTCGGTGTATTGAAGACCGTATAGGCAACCTGGCAGGCCACCATGTTGACTTCGTCACTGTTGGTGACGGCGATCAACATATCTGCGTCCTCTGCACCGGCCTGCCGCATGATGTCGGGATGTGATGCCATGCCGCGAACCGTTCGTATATCAAACCGATCCTGCAGCTCGCGTAGTCGGTCGCTGTCCGTATCGACGACGGTAATATCGCCCGCTTCCTTGGTCAGATTCTGAGCAAGGTTGCCGCCCACTTCACCGGCACCAAGGATAATAATCTTCACGCGGGTGCCTTTCTGAGGGCAGCGTAATAGAACCCGTCATGGTCATCACGGGTTGGCAGGAACTGTAAGCCGAATTCGGTACCCACCAGAAGCGAGTCTGGCTGATCTAGAAGCGCATGCTCAAGAGAAATCAGTGATGCGTTTTCTTGTTGTTCCAGGAATGCAGCGATGACCTGGTCGTTCTCCTGACGGAGAATGGAACAGGTTGAATAAAGCAGCTCACCACCCGGTCTTAGCAACTCGAACGCCTTGTGAATCAGTACTCTCTGTACGGTGCAAAGTTTATCAATATCCTCCGGCGCCCGCAGTAACTTAATGTCGGGATGTCTTCGTATGATGCCGGTTGCAGAGCAAGGAACGTCAAGAAGAATTCGATCGAAAGACTCGGCTGGTGTGAAGGTTTCCAGTGATTCAGTCACGACCTTGCCCGAAAGTTGAAGCCTGGAAAGGTTGTCTGAGATCAGGCTGGTTCTTTTTTGATCACGATCGACAGCGGTTAATGAGATGTCTGGCGTTGACTCCAATATGTGACAGGTTTTACCGCCAGGCGCGGCGCAGGCATCAAGCACGCGCATACCTGGCTCCAGATTCATTAAGGTTGGGGCCAGTTGAGGCGCTTCATCCTGTATTGAAACAAGCCCTTCAGAAAAACCCGGGAGACTCATCGCATGAGTTGGTTCCTTGAGGATAATTGCGCTATCAGTAAAGGCTCCCTCCTGCGCCATGATACTGTTGTTAGCAAGTAGTTCAAGATACGCCGTGCGCGTCGTTCGAGAGAGATTCACACGAAGCGTCATGGGTGCGTGCTGATTGTTGTTTGTAAGTACTTCCGGGTGACTGGACCAATCCTGTTGAATGATTGCTGCCAGCCAGCCGGGGTGATTAGTGACGGCCTCTGTAGACTCCTGTATTCGCGGGATAAGGTGCTCTTTCTCTCTTTGGTATCGGCGCAAGACTGCGTTGATCAGGCCTTTCGCCCAGCCTTTCCTTATTTTTGGGGCAGCGCCCACCACATGATTGACACTGGCATGTGCTGGACGCTTCAAATGATCAATGCTGTAAAGACCAGTCAGTATGAGAAGACGTACGTCCAGGTGTTTCTCTGGCAATGGTTTGTCGATCAGGAGATCAATGGCACGGTCGTAAAAGAAAAAATGACGCAGTGCGCCATAGCAGATCTGTTGGACGAGTGGTTTGCTGGAACCAAGGGCCTCATCAAGGTGACGGCCATCTCTGATCACACGAACCAGCGCAGAACTGGCTTCAACGTACTCGCTCATTCCGCTGGGCTTGGTTCCAGAGTGAAAAGATTTCCTGTGCAAAGTACATCAGCCCAGCCGTTCAACACATCCGCGCCGCTCAATACCGAGCCTTTACCGAGCGGAAGCTGAATGCGTTTGATCCGATAGGCACTGTCACCGCATCCGACCAGTATTCCTTTCTTGGTGACATCGAGGATCATCCCGGCTCTGCCCTGGGTATCTGGCTGGATTTCGCCCTCGTGAATACGAACACGTTTTTCACCAAGCCACGTGTACGCGATTGGATCCGGATTGAAGGCCCGAACGGTTCGGTCTACGGTTTCCGCACCAGCCTGCCAATTCACCAGTGCTTCCTGTTTGTTGATTTTGCTTGCGTAGACAGCTTCCTCGTCATTCTGAGTTTCGCTGACGATCTGGTCGGATGCCAGATTATTGATCGTCTCTATGAGCAGGTGATGACCAGCAGATCCGAGTTTCTCAAAGACGTCACCGGCGGAATCATGCGTGTCTATGGGGACCTCAGCTTTTGCCAGCATGTCACCGGTGTCCAGCCCGGCATCCATTTGAATGAGCGTCACCCCGGTGTAGGTATCTCCTGCCAGAATCGCTCTCTGCACCGGCGCTGCCCCTCGCCATCTTGGCAGTAAGGAGGCGTGGACATTGATGCAGCCGCCTATCGGAAAATCGAGAACGTCTTGCTTCAGAATTTGTCCGTAGGCCACGACGATCATGAGATCACACTCGATCCCGTTGAGATCGTCTAATCGAAGTTTGTCGGGTTGCAGAATATCCAGCCCAGCGCTTTTGGCCACAACCTTAACGGCGCTGGGTATGAGGGTTTTTCCGCGTTTACCCGGCTTGTCCGGTTGACTGATGACCGCCACGATCTCGTGATCGCTGGCGATCAGTGCCTCAAGGTAACCCGCCGCAAATTCTGGGGTGCCTGCAAAGATGAGTTTCAACGCTGACTACGCTCGCTGTTTCTGAAGCTTCTGCAGTTTCTTGCGGATCAGTTGTCGCTTCGCCTTGGAGAGGTAGTCGACAAACAGCTTGCCGTCCAGATGGTCCATTTCATGTTGGATACAGACCGCCAGAAGATCCTCTGCTTCCAGGGTATAGGGTTGGCCGTCTCTTCCGATGGCCTCGATGTGTATTTTCTCGAACCGATCAACGGGCTCGTAGAACCCGGGAATCGAAAGGCAGCCCTCGTTGGTCTCGATTTCACCTTCGGATTCAATGATTGTGGGGTTGATCAGAATCAATGGCGCATCCTGGTTATCGGAGACATCGACAACAATCAGGCGCTGGTGAAAATTCACCTGAGTTGCCGCAAGGCCAATGCCCGGTGCCTGGTACATGGTTTCGAGCATCCGATCGGCCATCTCCACGATCCTGCCGTTAACCTCTTTCACCGGTTTTGCTACAGTTCTCAACCGTGGATCTGGAAACTCTATAATTTCTAATGGCACCATATGGTTTTGTCATATACCTCTAGTAAAAGCATAACTTGTGCTGCTAAGATTATGATCAACTTGAAAATTCAGGGGCGTCATGCAGACCTTGAGCACGCATGTTTAGGTCTCTGCACCCTGATATTGTACTCTTTTTCCGGTGGGATTCGCCTATGAAGATTCGCCTGATACCGATCCTTGCGCTGGTTTTCACTCTCTCCGGCGGCGTGTTTGCTGCGGAAGAAGAACTTGACGCCTTGTTACGTGAAGGTCATCCAGATCGATATCTGGTGCAGGAAGGCGATACGCTTTGGGGCATCGCAGCGATGTTTCTCAAGGACCCTTGGCACTGGCCGGAAATCTGGCACGTGAACGCGGCTATCGAAAACCCGCACCTGATTTATCCAGATGACGAAATCATCCTCAAATATGTCGGTGGTGACCCGGTCATCACCATCCAACGAGGTCCGGGAGAAAGAACCGTCAAACTCAAGCCACAACAGCGAGTTCGACAGGGTGATCGCTACGAAAAGCTGGAACCCGCCATTCGTGTTGAACCTCTTGAAAGTGCGATACCCGCCATACCGCTGGATGCCGTTTCAAGCCTGATGACCACGGGTCGCATCGTTGAAAAAGATACTTTAGCCATGGCGCCGAGAATTCTCGCGGGTAAGTCCGAGAGCCTGATTTTTGGGCCGGGAGACATCTTTTATGGTCGCGGCGAATGGGATGAAGAAACCTCTGTTTACGGTATCTTCCGGGAAGGCAATGTTTATGAAGATCCGGAAACAGGAGAAATCCTCGGCTATGAAGCCGTAGAAGTTGGTCTCGCCAGGGCGATCGATCGCGAAGGTGATGTGGTTACGTTCCGCATGACCAGCGTCAGTGAAGACGTTCGTATTGGCGATCGCCTGATGGTGACCGAGGAACGAAAAGTAGAGTCAACTTTCTACCCGACACCGCCTGATCGGTATGTTGAAGGGGTCATCATGACGGTGCTGGGTGGTGTTACGCAGGTGGGCAGAAACGATGTCGTTGTTCTTAACCGGGGCCTGAATCACGGTGTCGATGTTGGTCACGTGCTGGCGATCGCAAAACAGGGCGCCGTGGTTCGAGATGGCGGTTTCCGCGGCGAGATGGTGCAGCTGCCCACGGAACGCGCCGGTGTGTTACTCGTGTTCCAGTCATTCGAGAAGATGGCTTATGGCCTGGTCCTGCAGACCTCCGAACCTCTTCGGATTATGGACGTTGTCCGCACACCCTGATTTAGTCCTTTTCCTTCAAAGTTAAGCGAGCCTGCTTACAGGCAGATAACTCTCATTTTCCTAAGGTGACGCCATCCTGTTCATGAAGCGTCTACCGTGTTCACATCGGCTCAACTGGACGAAGATCTTCTTCTTCTCATTCGTCACTATCTGAATCAACCCGAACTTCTCATCGAGCGGTTAAGAAATCGATCTCCCGATGACATTTCGGCACCACTCAAGTCAGACCCTGTCAATCGGGCTTTGCTGAAACTCGATAAGCGATGGCTTGAAGCAGAGGGCCACCATCTTGTGCTGCTCGATGACCCAGACTATCCCCTGTTGTTGCGGCAACTAGACGACCCGCCACTGGCGCTGTGGGTCGATGGCGATCGATCAAGACTTTCGTCGATTGATCTTGCCGTTTCGATCGTGGGCTCGCGCAAAGCGAGTCAATACGGGAGGCATCAGTCGACTAAGCTAGCGGCAGAGCTGTCTCGTCACGGCGCAGTCATCGTCAGTGGCCTTGCCCTGGGCATTGACGCCGCCGCGCATGAAGGCGCGCTGGAAAGCAATGGCGTTACCATCGCTGTATTGGGTTCCGGTTGTGATGAGATTTATCCGAGAAGACACTGGCGACTGGCCGATCGGATTCGCGAACAGGGTGTGATCGTGAGCGAGTTTCCGCCCGGCACACCCGCTTATCCAGCCAACTTCCCGCGACGTAATCGAATCGTGACAGGATTGGCCGATGCGGTCATCGTTGTGGAGGCAGCGCCGCGAAGTGGATCGCTGGTGTCTGCCCGCCTGGGTTTGTCTCAGGGTCGAGAAGTGATGGCGGTACCGGGACCCGTTTCCCAGCAAAACACGAAAGGCTGTCACCAGTTGATTCGTGACGGCGCCTTGCTGGTAGAGACCGCTGACGATGTGCTGCGCGGACTCGGACGATTGGAAGATCCCCGAGTTGCTTGTCTGCCGTCAACGAATCTATCACCGGCAGAAACCCGAATGCTTGAACTCCTATCACTGAATCCTTTAACGATTGATCATCTGGTTGCCGAGCTCGGTCAGGAAGTTGATGAGGTCACAGTAAGTCTGGTGAGCCTGGAGGTCATGGGTCATATATTTAGCGAGGGTGGTATCTACCATGTCAGGGGCAGGGCTGGTTGAAAGCTGTTCTTCAAAAAGCTAACGTCGCACCCCTTTTTTTAATAACCCATCAGATAGAAGCGTCATGGCTAAACCCTCGCAGTTGGCAGTCTTTGGAAATCCGATTGAGCACAGCCGTTCTCCGGAGATTCATGCCGCCTTTGCGGAACAAGCCGGTATGCAGCTTTTTTACTCCAGGATCCTGGTGCCCGAGGATGAGTTCGAAAGCGCGGTGACCGACTTTTTTGATGCAGGTGGGCTGGGCTGTAACGTCACGGTGCCCTGTAAAGGTGATGCCTGGAAGTTCGTGGATGAAGCGACCGGTGATGCAGAGTTGGCTCAGGCAGTGAATACGATCAGCCGCCGAGAGGATGGTCGTCTCAAAGGTGACAATACGGATGGTCCGGGGCTGGTTTCGGATCTCAAAAAGAACCTTGGGTGGCCACTCAAAGACCGAAGGGTGCTGGTGCTCGGGGCGGGTGGCGCCGTCAGGGGCGCATTGAGCAGCCTGCTCAAAGAAGCGCCTGTCCAGGTGCACCTGTATAACCGTACCCATGCGACGGCCGTTGAGTTAGTCGACAGATTCAGTCAAATCGATGCCCAGCCTTCGCGCGTTTCGGCGGTCGAAAAGGCTGAACTGGCAGATGGGTATGATGTGATTATAAATGGGACATCAGCGGGTCTCGCGGATCAGAGAATCGATCTACCTGCGAACATCGTCAAGCGTGATAGTCACTGTTATGACATGGTCTATGGACGGAAAGCCCAGGCTTTTCTGAACTGGGCACAGGCACATGGCGCTGGCGCAACATCAGATGGTTTAGGCATGCTGGTTGAGCAGGCGGCACTGTCTTTTCAAATATGGTTTGGGCACGAGGTGAATACCGCGCCTGTTATCCAAATGCTGAGAGAATCGGAGTTTTCATGAGTAACCCTTTAGTCCAGGCAAATGCTTTACCGCCCTTTGGCGAGATTAGCGCAGCGCATATGGTGCCTGCGATTGAGCAGGTGTTAGCTGACGTGAGATCAGGTATCGACGTAATCACGGGTTCGGAGTCCTGTAGTTATCGAACAGTGGTCCAGGCTCGTGAAGCGCTAGAAGACAGGCTGTCCCAGGTATGGTCGCCGATTAGTCACCTGAACGGCGTCATGAACTCAACAGAGATCAGGGAAGCCCATGGCAAAGGCCTGGAACTGTTGACGGCGTACTATGCGGAAGTCGGACAGAACGCCAAACTGTTCGAAGCTTATCGGGCGGTGCGTGACTCTGATGAATTCGATGGGCTCACTCTGGCCCAGAAGAAAGTGGTGGAAAACGCGCTTCGCGACTTTCGTCTATCAGGTATTGAGCTGCCAGAGGCTGAGCAGGCTCGCTTTGCGGAACTGGCAAAAGAAACTTCGGCCCTGAACAGTCAATTCAACAACAACGTCCTCGACGCAACCCAGGCGTGGCGCAAAGAAGTTTCAGATGGCGCCTTGGCGGGTGTGCCTGAGACAGCAAAAGCCCTGATGAAGCAGGCTGCTGAAGCAGAGGGACGGGATGGCTGGCTCCTGACACTTGACGCGCCCTGTTATCTTGCCGTGATGACCTATTGTGATGACCGGGAACTGCGCAAAGAAATGTATCTCGCTTACGGCACCCGCGCATCTGACCGGGGTCCGAATGCGGGTGATTTCGATAACAGCGACGTGATGCAGTCACTGATGAAAGCTCGCCTGGAGCAGTCCTCTCTGCTCGGCTTTGAGCACTATGCAGAACTTTCCGTGGCCAGAAAGATGGCGCGATCTGCGGATGAGGTACTCGAATTCCTGGAAAGTCTGGCGGACAAAAGTAGGCCGAGCGCAGAGCGTGAATATTCAGCGCTCACCAGGTTTGCGAGCGAAAATGGGGGGCCGGAAGCGCTTGAACCTTGGGATACATCTTATTTCAGCGAAAAACTGAAGAAGGTGGCGTTTGATATCTCACAGGAAGAGCTCAGACCTTATTTCCCAGCCCCAAAAGTCCTTGAAGGCATGTTTGAGGTAGTTCGGCGCCTCTTTGATATCGACATCGACGCGGCCCCTGATATGCCAACCTGGCATGAAGATGTGCTCACCTATGAGATTCGTAAAGGCGGTGCACCGATTGCACGTTTCTATATCGATCTTTATGCCCGCCAGAATAAGCGTGGCGGTGCCTGGATGGACGATTGCCGCGTCAGGCGGCGCCTTGATGATGGCAGCCTTCAGCTGCCGGTGGCCTATCTGACCTGCAACTTCTCCGGTCCGGTCGGTGATGATCCGGCGTTGCTCAGTCACGATGAGGTGGTCACCCTTTTCCACGAATTCGGACATGGACTGCACCATATGATGACGCAGGTTGAGGCTGCAGCGGTGTCCGGTATTAACGGCGTGGCGTGGGATGCGGTAGAACTGCCATCTCAATTCATGGAGAACTTCTGCTGGCAGGCGGAGTCTCTGGCTGTTATCTCGGGCCATTTCAAAAGTGGTGATCCTTTACCGACGGAGATGCTGGAAAAACTGCTCAAAGCCCGCAATTTCAATGCCGCCATGATGATGGTGCGGCAACTTGAGTTCGCCCTCTTCGACTTCAGGCTTCATGTGGAGTTTGATCCGGCCATCGAAGGCCAGATGGCAGACATCATCAGCCGGGTTCGCGAAGAGGTCGCTGTGGTGCGGCCTCCAGCGGAATACGCATTCCAGCATGGCTTTTCACACATATTTGGTGGCGGCTATGCCGCGGGCTACTACAGCTATAAGTGGGCGGAGGTGCTGTCAGCCGACGCATTCGCGAAATTTCTTGAAGACGGTATCTTCAACCGGCAAACCGGGGAGAAATTCCTGTCTACTATCCTCGAAAAAGGCGGCTCTGAGGATGCTATGGACCTGTTTGTGGCGTTTCGGGGCCGCGAACCTGAGGTGGAAGCCCTGCTTCGTCAGGATGGCATTGCGGCATGAGCCTCCAGAAGCGGTTTATTGCGGGTGCCAGGTGCCCGAAATGCAACAAGGAAGACACCATTTACGTCTTGAAAGATGAGGTTAATCCGTCTCGGCACTGTGTCGAGTGTGGATTCTCAGAAAGCCAGTCTGATCTCGACAAAAGTTCGCCTGTTGGTGAATGGTCTCCTGTCCGCTTGACCGATCCGGAATAGCTAGAATTTTGCTGATCCTGTCAAGCACTTTTCCTCCCCGTGCGGATCAGGGCCAAGTTGTCAAAAGGCCCGCCGCTGCTATAATTGCCGCGTTTGTTGCTATGCAGCAGGAGCCACCGGCTCAATTGAAAAAGAAGCCATTCAGCCCTCGTTTCAAAGCAGTAACTAACTAAAAGAAAAAATAACCTCTGCTTCGTGGCTAAGAGCCCATGGCACTCGTTTTAAAATTATGGAGTTTCATTCATGAATAGAGTGAAGCGTATGTGGCAACTCGGATTGTCCCTACTGCTATTCAGTAATGTCGCGCTGGCCGACTGGTCCGCGTTAAACCTTCGGCAAGGTGTCACAGAAATCAGTCGAGAAGTGTATGACCTTCATATGCTGATTTTCTACATCTGCTGTGGCATTGGTGTCGTCGTCTTTGGTGCGATGATTATCTCGATGTTAATGCATCGAAAGTCATTAGGCGTTAAACCAGCGACCTTTCACGAAAATACCAATCTCGAGATTGCATGGACGGTTGTCCCCATTGTGATTCTGTTGGGAATGGCAGTGCCCGCGACCAGCACACTTCGCGACATGTATGAGCCAGGTGATGCGGATATTGATATCGAAGTACGCGGTTATCAGTGGAAGTGGCAATACACTTATCTGGACGACGATCCCGCGAAAGAAATCCAGTTCATGAGCGCGCTCATGACGCCGCAGGATGAAATCTACAATGAAGCAGCGAAAGGCGAACATTACCTGTTGGATGTAGATAACCCGCTTGTTGTGCCCATCAATAAAAGAATTCGTTTCCTTGTTACGGCAGAAGATGTGATCCATGCGTTTTGGGTGCCAGATTTCGCGGTAAAGAAAGATGCGATTCCTGGCTTCGTGCATGAGTCCTGGGCGATTGTAGAAGAGCCCGGTGTTTACCGAGGTCAATGTGCGGAGCTATGCGGTAAAGACCATGGCTTCATGCCGATCGTTGTTCATGCGTTAGAACAGGATGACTACGATGCCTGGGTCGCTGAGAAGCAATCAGAGGCAGCGGCGATTTTCGAGACCGTCGGCAAGACCTGGACTCAGGACGAGTTACTGGCAAAAGGCGGTGAAGTGTATGCGCGCAATTGCGTCGCCTGTCACCAGGTGAACGGACAAGGGATTCCACCAGCCTTCCCGTCGTTGGTTGGTCAGGGTGTCACCGTTGGCGACATCCAGGAAAACATTGATGTTCTGCTCTACGGTCGTGCCGGAACTGCAATGCAGGCCTTTGGTCAGCAGCTTAATGCTGCTGAAATTGCATCGGTTGTTACCTACGTTCGAAACAGCTGGGGTAACGACACTGGCGATACCATTCAGCCCAAAGATATCCACACACAGATGGCTAGCCAGTAGTTGGCTAGGGAGTAGATTAGATGAGTGCAGTTATTGAAGAACATCATCACGACGACCATCACCATGGCCCGGATAAGGGCATCATGCGTTGGGTCCTTACGACTAACCACAAAGACATCGGTACGCTGTATCTCTGGTTCAGCTTTCTGATGTTCCTGACCGGGGGCGTTATGGCCCTTGGTATTCGAGCAGAACTTTTCCAGCCCGGTCTTCAGATCGTGGCCCCTGAAGTGTTCAACCAGCTGACCACCATGCATGGTTTGATCATGGTATTCGGTGCGGTCATGCCAGCATTTGTCGGTCTGGCGAACTGGCTGGTGCCAATGATGATCGGCGCGCCGGATATGGCATTGCCGAGGATGAACAACTACAGCTTCTGGATCCTGCCATTTGCTTTCGGTTTGTTGCTGTCTACCTTTTTCATGGATGGCGGCGCACCTAACTACGGCTGGACCTTCTACGCACCATTGTCGACTGACTATGCGCCACCAAGCGTCACCTTCTTTATCTTCGCAGTTCATATGATGGGTGTTTCCTCCATCATGGGATCGATTAACGTCATTGTGACCATCCTGAACATGCGCGCACCTGGCATGACGTTGATGCAGATGCCGCTGTTTGTTTGGACCTGGTTAATCACTGCTTACCTGCTGATTGCAGTAATGCCGGTCCTTGCAGGGGTTGTGACCATGATGCTGATGGACATCCATTTTGCGACTTCGTTCTTTAACGCCGCCGGCGGCGGTGACCCGGTCTTGTTCCAGCACGTTTTCTGGTTCTTCGGTCACCCTGAGGTCTACATCATGATCCTGCCAGCATTCGGTATTGTGTCAGCGATCATCCCAACCTTCGCACGCAAGCGCCTGTTTGGATACGACTCCATGGTCTACGCCACCGCATCGATCGCATTCCTTTCGTTCATTGTCTGGGCGCACCACATGTTTACCGTGGGTATTCCCATTGCCGGTGAGTTGTACTTTATGTACGCCACGATGTTGATCGCGGTACCGACTGGGGTGAAAGTGTTCAACTGGGTGGCGACGATGTGGCAAGGCGCCATGACGTTTGAAACACCGATGTTATTCGCGATTGCGTTCGTGATCCTCTTTACCATTGGCGGTTTCTCCGGTCTGATGCTGGCGATCACGCCTGTCGACTTCCAGTACCACGACACCTACTTTGTAGTCGCGCACTTCCACTATGTACTTGTGCCGGGCTCTGTATTCTCCATTATGGCCGCTGTCTACTACTGGCTGCCCAAGTGGACCGGTAATATGTACGACGAAACTCTGGGTAAAACACACTTCTGGCTGTCATTCATTGGCGTTAATGTGACGTTCTTCCCGCAGCACTTTATTGGGCTCGCCGGTATGCCTCGTCGTATTCCCGACTATGCCCTGCAATTCGCAGACTGGAATATGGTATCCAGTTGTGGCGCTTTCCTCTTTGGCTTCAGCCAGCTGCTCTTCATGTTCATCGTGATCAAGTGTATCCGGGGCGGCAAAAAAGCGACTGACCAGGTTTGGGAAGGTGCGCATGGTCTGGAGTGGACGATCCCCTCGCCCGCGCCTTACCACACGTTTTCTACGCCGCCAACGGACATGAAAGAAGCGCACGGTTAATGAACGAACCAGTTAGCCCAACAAAAACTGTCCGACAACTACTTTTGGTCGTTGTCGGTATGTTCGGTTTTGGTTTCGCCATGGTGCCGCTTTACGACATCATGTGCGAGATTACGGGATTCAATGGCAAAACAGCTGGTCCCTACCAGTCCCTAGAAACGCAGGTCGTGGATGAGTCCAGAACGGTCACCGTTCAGTTCCTCGCCAACAATAACGCGAGCATGCCCTGGGAGTTTCGTCCTGAGGTTAGAAAGATGGTTGTTCATCCTGGAAAGATGAACGAAATGAATTTCTACGTCAGAAATGTGACCAACAAAACCATGAGTGCTCAAGCAGTGCCAAGCGTGACGCCATTTAACGCAGCCGAGTACATGCACAAAACAGAATGTTTCTGTTTCGAACAACAAGAACTGGCGCAGGGCGAGGATCTGGATATGCCGCTGCGATTCATTATTGATCAGAACATTCCAACAGAGGTGAAGACACTGACCTTGTCTTACACCCTGTATGACATTACAGAACAAGTAGAGCTAGCAGCCCTGAGCGAGTAACAGAGCTAACTAGCCACTATCGGAGTTTTTTCAGGAGAAATTTATGTCCACGCAAGACGCTTACGAAGAGTATTACGTACCGCACAACAGTAAGCTGCCGATCTTTGCATCACTCGGGATCTTCCTCACGCTTTACGGCATGGGCAACATGTTCAACGAGATGTCTGCAGGCGTCGACAGCAGTTTCGGGGAGATTGTCTTCCTGCTGGGTGGTCTGGTCATGGGCACGACACTGTTTTTCTGGTTTGCCCAGGTCATCAAGGAAAATCATGAGAAGCTCTACAGCAACCAGCTGAACAGATCGTTCGTCTGGGGAATGAGCTGGTTCATTTTCTCAGAGGTGATGTTCTTTGCAGCCTTCTTCGGCGCGCTTTTCTACGTTCGAATGTTCGTGGTCGGCTGGCTTGGCGGCGAAGGTGAGCGTGGGCCATCAGATATGCTTTGGCCTGAATACACCCCAGAATGGCCACTGATGAACACACCTGACCCGGAAAGATTCCCTGGTCCTCAGGCGATTATCAGTCCCTGGGGTCTGCCTCTGGTGAACACCATCTTGTTGGTCACCTCGAGTGTGACGATCACCATCGCGCACCACGGCCTCAACGATGGCAATCGCAAGAAGCTGATCAACTGGTTGGTGGCCACCATCGCACTCGGCGTTGTGTTCCTGTTTGTGCAGGCCTATGAGTACTATCATGCTTACAATGATCTGGGTTTGACGCTGGGTTCCGGTATCTTTGGTACAACGTTCTTTATGTTGACGGGATTCCACGGCGCACACGTGACGCTTGGCACCTTCATGTTGATCATTATGTTGTTCCGAGCGATTAAGGGGCACTTCAGCAAAGAAGATTGTTTCGGCTTTGAAGCCGCAGCCTGGTACTGGCATTTTGTGGACGTTGTCTGGCTCGGCCTGTTCGTATTTGTCTACGTTCTGGGTAGCTAAGCGGAAAGCCTGTTAAAGAAAAACCCCGCTTCAGCGGGGTTTTTTGTGCGTATACTTCACGTCATGTTTCTAAAGTTTCTGGTTGTCGTTCTCTTTATCGCGAACCTGGTGGCCCTGGGTACCGCCCTGTTTGCGCTGCTCAATGATGAAGGTCGCAAAGAGGGCAAGAGGACGGCAAGATTCCTGACGATCAGGGTGTCGCTCGCGGCGGCGTTGCTGATGGTTATTGCCTTTGGCTTCTATACCGGTGATCTTGGCGTCGGCGGAGTGCCCTGGTACGACGCTTCCAGGCAATGATCCAGGTCTACGGCCGTCGGTTTGTCTTTAACTGGAAGGTCAGTCTGTTTGCGCTGATCTGCCTGGGGGTTTTCATCAACCTTGGTCTCTGGCAGGTGAGCCGTGAGGATGAGAAGCGCCACTTTCTTGCCCAACAGGCTGAGCGTGTCAGCCAGCCAGCGATTGTCGCCAATGAACTTCCGGACGAGGGCGAACTTTATGGCTTGCCGGTGGTTCTATCGGGGCGATTTGATCAGCAGGCGGTCTTTCTTTTGGACAATCGGGTCCTGAATGGCAAGGTCGGTTTTGAGGTGCAACAGGTGTTTCATGACACCTCAGGGCAAGCCTTTTTGGTGAACCGCGGTTTTGTGCAGATGGGAAGGACCCGCCAGGACCCTGTAGACATCCCAAGTGTATCTGAGCAACCAGTGTCGATAAAAGGTTATATTTATCAGAGAGATAACAGCAATGTTGCGATGCAAAACGGGGATATAGCTGAGTCGTCATATCCGGTTATCGTGCAACATACAGACATTGTGCAGTTCGGAAACCGTCAGGGCACCCTGCTTTATCCCCATGTTATCCGGCTTCTGGAAGGTGAGTCAGGCGCCCTTCCAAGGTACTGGCCAGACACAACCATGCCGCCAGAGAAACATCGGGGATATGCGATTCAGTGGTTTACCATGGCCTTTGCCGTAACCCTCGCCTGGCTGTTTTTTAGTGTTAGACAAGATGACCCCACGGAGAACATGTGATGAGTGAACCATCGACTGAACATTCCGCAGAAGCGCTTAGATCCAGCCGGATTAAGCTGCTGACCCTGATTGCGATCGCCTTTGTTCCGATTTTCATCGCGTATATTGCGTACTTTCAATTCCCGGCCCTGGCGCCGACGGGCACGACCAATCAGGGAGAACTGGTTTGGCCTGTTGTGGAAGGAAACGCGATCGACCCTCAACTAGAGGCTCTGGAGAATTGGGCACTTATCCAACCGCTGGACGCACAATGTACGGAGGACTGTCGCCAGATGATGTATCTATCCAGGCAGGTTGTGACAGCGTTGGGCAAGAATACGGATCGCGTTCAGCGCGTGCTTCTGTCACCGATAGCGCTTGAGACAGAACTGGCAGCCCATGTGGCTGAGGAACACAGAGATGCCCTGGTGATCCAGGCTGGAATGGAATTGTTAAACGGTATTACCCAGACTCAGCCCGTCCTGTTTCTGATGGACCCCAATGGCAACATCATGATGTTCTACAGCATGGACAAAGCCGGAAAGCCCATGTTGAAGGACCTGAAACACCTGCTGAAGATATCCAATATTGGATAAAGGGCGTCTATCGGTCATCGCACGCTGAGTGGCCGTTGCAGGTCCCAACCCCTCTGGCCAACTCGCGCTGAGGGCTCTCCATGGACGTCTATCGGACATCGTACGCTGAGTACCCGTTGCAGGTCCCAATCCCTCTGGCCAACTCGCGCTGAGGGCTCTCCATGGACGTCTATCGGACATCGCACGCTGAGTACCCGTTGCAGGTCCCAATCCATCTGGCCAACTCGCGCTGAGGGCTCTATACTTCGGCCCCGGTTTTTGGTTCACAAATTCATGACAGACGTAACCCAAACATACGCACAAACAGCTGGCTGGCGTGACTACCTGGAGATGTGTAAACCCAGGGTGGTTCTGCTGATGCTGCTTTGCACATTGGTCGGTATGTTTCTGGCCACTGACGGCATGGTGCCCTGGGACATCATTGTGTTTGGGAACCTTGGTGTGGCGCTCGTCGCGGGATCCGCAGCGGCGCTGAATCATCTGGTAGATGCCAATATCGACGCGCGAATGGCTCGAACGCAGAACCGGCCGCTGGCCCAGGGGCGTGTGACCAATACTCAGGGGGCGATATTTGTCGGTGTAACGGGAATCACAGGCATGACCATGCTCGCGGTACTCATCAATCCACTGACCGCCTGGCTGAATCTGGCTTCATGGTTGGGATACGGTGTGATCTACTCCATGTACCTTAAGCGAGC
The DNA here is from genome assembly GCA_017642855.1 of Pseudomonadales bacterium. Classification (GTDB taxonomy): domain Bacteria; phylum Pseudomonadota; class Gammaproteobacteria; order Pseudomonadales; family Azotimanducaceae; genus UBA9659. The sequence goes on along the minus strand of JAEPOO010000002.1, from coordinate 264,759 downwards.
GACACCGCAGAACATTGTCATTGGTGGGTTATTCGGTGCCGCGCCGCCGCTGTTTGGTTGGACGGCAGTGACGGGCAGTGTTGACGGTGGCGGTTTACTGTTGGTGCTGATTATCTTCGCGTGGACGCCGCCGCACTTCTGGGCGTTGGCCATCGATCGAATGGAGGAGTACCGTAAGGTAGACATTCCAATGTTGCCGGTGACCCATGGTGAGTATTACACCAAGGTTCACATTCTGCTCTACACCATCATTATGGTCATCACGACCATTCTGCCTTACCTGATCGGGATGAGTAATATCTTCTACCTGTTATCAGCCCTCGCGCTTGGTGCAGGGTTCCTCTACTGGTCCCTCGTCATGTTGTTTACGGACAACGAACGGGCGCCCATGGAAACGTTTCGCTATTCGATTGTCTACCTGATGGCGCTGTTCGTTGCGCTGCTTATAGACCACTACTTTTTCCCTGTGACCTATCTCGGTTGATCAATGGATTCCGGCGTCAGAAACACGCTGCTTGGTATAGCCGCATTTATTTCAGTCATACTTGGCTTGCTCGTGGCCAGCGTCATGGTGCCAAGACCGATGACGACGGAGGAAGCGCAGAAACTCGGCTTGTACCGCTTTGATGCGCCGAGGGTGATCAATGATTTTTCGATGCAGGATCAGAACGGCGATCCTGCAGGTGTCGATAACCTGAAAGGTCAGTGGTCGATTCTGTTTTTCGGTTTTACAACCTGTCCGGATATCTGTCCGACGACGCTCAGTGTGCTGGCAGATGCTGTGGCTGATATGGAAGCGCCGCCCCAGGTTGTCATGGTAAGCGTTGATCCAGACCGCGATTCACCAGAGAAACTGAGCCAATATGTGCCGGCGTTTAACCCAAAATTTCAGGGTTTTGTCGGTTCCTTCGATGAAACGGTGAATTTTGCCCAGCAAGTGAATGTGGCATTTGGCAAGGTGCCTGGTGAGACGCCCGGAAGCTATCTGGTTGATCATACGGGATCGCTTGTTTTGGTAGATCCTGAGGGTCGCTACGCAGGATTCATTAAGTCACCCCATAATGCACAGAACATTCAGAAGATTGTTGCGACCCTATAGCGCGCCTTAGTAAACATGTTGGCTCGTGCTTTGACGCGAATACTTTATATTCCAGACGTCCTCTACCCACCCGTATCAGTTTACATCCAGTTGAACTAGAATGACCGAAAGTCAAAGACCGGTGTCTTTGTGAGTGCCATTCTCCACACGGATTCTAGTGAGAGTCTTGTTGATCGGTATCAACAGGTCCGTCAACAGACAATAGCGCTGTGCGCCCCTCTGGAGACAGAGGACTACCAGGTGCAACCCATGGACGATGCGAGCCCGCCAAAGTGGCACCTGGCTCACGTCACCTGGTTCTTTGAAACCTTTTTATTGGTGCCTGAACTCCCTGGATACCAACGCTATAACGAAGCCTTTGAGACACTGTTCAACTCTTATTACAACGGTGTCGGTAAACCTTTCCCAAGACCCCGACGGGGGCATCTATCCAGGCCCACAGTTGCTGAGATTTTCGAGTACCGGGCACAGGTTGATGACGCCATGGTGCGCTATTTGTCGGGCTCACCCAGTGAAGAAGGGCTTTTTAAAGTTGAAGTTGGTCTGAACCATGAACAGCAGCACCAGGAACTTCTGCTCACAGACCTGAAATACAACCTTGGCAACAACCCGCTCAAGCCGGCCTACGTGTCACAGAAGCTCGATACGAGAGTGTTGTCAGCCCCTGGCTGGCGGGGCTTTGAGGGCGGGCTTGTGGAAGTGGGTTCCGATGCGGCAGAGGGGTATGTTTTTGATAATGAAACCCCTCGTCATCAGGTGTTTCTGGCGCCGTTCGAGCTGGCGAGTCGACCGATCAGTAACGGCGAGTTTATTGAGTTTATCCAGGATGGTGGCTACGAACGTTTTGAGTTCTGGCTGTCAGATGGCTGGACTCATCTCGCAAGCCTTGGCGACGATCGATGGCGAATGCCGCTTTATTGGCGACAATCAGGCGATGAATATTTTGAATACACTTTAGGCGGTGAGCGCAGAGTCGATTTGAACGCGCCGGTTTGCCACATCAGTGGCTATGAGGCAGACGCGTTCGCCCGCTGGCGAGGCTGCCGACTTCCGACAGAACATGAATGGGAACTTGCTGCCCAGGATCGTCCGGTGGAAGGTAATTTCCTGGAATCCGGTAGCCTTCATCCCGTTGCGGTTTCAGAGGGTGAATCCGTTAGCGGTCTCTTCGGTGATACCTGGGAATGGACCAGCAGCAGCTATGGCCCTTACCCGGGCTATCAGTCGTTTAAAGGCCAGTTGGGTGAATACAACGGAAAGTTCATGGCAAATCAGCTGGTTCTGAGGGGAGGTTCCTGCGTCTCAGCTGTGTCTCATGTAAGAGCCACCTATCGAAATTTTTTCTACCTTCCCGACCGATGGCAATTTACGGGGCTGCGGTTGGCTCGGGACATTACCTGAAGGAAATTATGAATTCGCTGTCTTCGGTTCACTTTCATGATCAGTCCGTAGCGTTAGACGACCACGGCAATGAAATACTTTCGGGACTGATGGCGCGGCCAAGGAGCCTGTCTCCTAAGTTTTTCTATGACGAGAAAGGTTCAGAACTGTTTACTGAAATTACCCGTCAACCCGAGTACTACCTGACCCGTGTTGAAACTTCTCTTCTCAGGAAACATGTCGATGAAATCAGTGAGCTGATTGGCGATGATTTTATTCTGATTGAGTACGGCAGCGGTTCTTCAGAAAAGATACGTATCCTGCTGGATAGTCTTCGCCCAGCGATTTATGCACCCCTGGATATCTCCGGTGAATATCTCGCGCAGGCGGCTCAGGCGCTGGGTCAGGAGTTTCCATGGCTCGAGGTGCATGCCACCTGCGTCGACTTTACCGGCGAGTTTGAGTTGCCGTTCAACAGTCAGAAACGTCGGGTTAGTTTCTTTCCAGGTTCCAGCATCGGAAACTTCGAGCGCCATGAATCGCAGGCGTTCCTGACGCGTATTCGTCATCTCGTTGGCGAGACCGGAGGTCTGCTTTTAGGTGTGGACATGAAGAAGGACATCACGGTTCTTAACGACGCCTATAATGATGAACGAGGTGTCACTGCCGCGTTTAACCTGAACATCCTGGCTCACCTGAATCGTGAATATGGTGCTGACTTTGATGTTGAAAGCTTTCGTCATGAGGCGGTCTACAATGAGCAGAAGGGTTGTATCCAGATGTTTCTTGTCAGCGAGAAACACCAGAAGGTTTCGCTGGACGGTCAGATCATAGAGTTTCAGGCCGAAGAGAGAATCCACACTGAAAATTCACACAAGTACACGGTCTCTGAAGTAGAAGCCATGGCGCGGAAAGCGGGTTTCGGAAAGATCAAAACCTGGCGGGATGACGACGGGCTCTTTGGCGTCTTTTACCTGTTCAACTAGAACGTTTTTGCAAGTTCGAGCATCTGGTGAGGGTCTTTAAGAGGCGGATCCCCACTTAATAATCTCGTTAGCACGAACCTGGCGGCGCTGATGCTCTGCAATCTGGGTAATAAGTCTCTTTCCCGACGTGTCAGTGATCGAACTTCTTCGTAACCAGCCATCAATGCATCTTGTAATGCTAGGTCGATGCGGTTGTCCCTGAGGCACCAATCATTGATCGCAATGGCGATGTCCTGAATGAGAAGATCATTGCAGGCGTGATAGAAATCGATAACGCCGCTAAGTTCAGCCTTGTCGGTAAACAGGGCATTATCCCGAAACAGATCGCCGTGAATGATGCCGTGAGGTAACTCACTGTTCTGAATCTGTTCGTATTCCGAAACAAGGGCGATGAGAAATTCACGGTCCTCAGGCGCGAGCCGAGATGCGTTTGCACGGATGCTTTCTTGCATCCAGATTGCGTTATATGGGTTGTCTCGCTCTGTTTTGAGCGCCAACAAAGCCTCGTGGGACCGAGCCATAAATCTTCCAATGTCAGCACAGTGTGTTGCGGTCACATGACCAGGATGCTCACCATCGAGTTTCGAAAAAAGAAAGGTTGGCTTTCCGCAGAAGATGGTAGACGTCATCCCATCCAGGGTCGCAAGCGGCGCTGCGACCGGTAAGCCGTAGTGAAAAAGATGGGTCATGACTTTGTTGAAAAAGGGTACTTCATTGAAATCGAAGCCCTCAACAATCGTCAGGACGTAGTGGTGCTGTTCACCGTCGCGATCAAGGGTGACCCGGTAGTTTGAGTTCTCGATGCCTCCTTCAATGACTTCATGTCCCGCAAGATTGCCCTTGCCGAACATCACGAGATATCGGCTGAGGGCTTCTTCAGTAAAAGTGGTAAACGCAGCCATGCTTTAAGTGGTTTTCAGAACTCCACGATGACCCATTGCGGGTAAAGCTGGCGTTTGTGATCGAGACTTTCATAATGCGGGGCGCCGTCAGCGGGCACCATGTAATAGGGTCTGCCACGCTTCGGAACCACCTTGATCATGGTCAGGATCCCGTTCTGTCGGTACTCGTAAATCGTTCGATTCTCACCCTCCACGATTTGAATGTCATCTTCTCCCCGTTCCTCTGCCACAAGTGACAGGGGCACCATGACGAAGACCGCAAGCAGTGCGGCGATGCATGGAAAATGGCGGATGTTCGAAGTATGGTGATGGTTGCTTCGCATGAGATTTATGAATTGAAGAAAGATTTTTCGCTCGTCCTGATCGACGGCTCATCGTACCTGTTTCGTGCCTACCATGCACTTCCGCAACTTGTCTCATCCAAGGGGCAACCGACGGGTGCAATCAAAGGTGTGATCAGCATGATCAGGAAGCTGATGGCCGACTACCCTGACAGTCATATCGCGGTTGTTTTTGACGCGAAAGGAAAAACCTTCCGAAACGAAATTTACAAGGAGTACAAGGCAAACCGTCCTCCTATGCCGGACGAACTTCGAAGCCAGATTGCACCCATTCATGACATCATTCGGAAGATGGGTCTTCCGCTCCTGATTGTGGACGACGTTGAAGCAGATGACGTCATCGGCACCCTCGCGCAGCAGGCGAACGACAAGAAGATGGACGTCCTGATCTCAACTGGCGACAAGGATATGGCCCAGCTGGTAACGCCCCACGTGACGTTGATTAACACGATGAACGATGCGCTAACGGATGAAGATGGTGTTGCAGAAAAGTTTGGTGTCAGACCCGATCAGATTATCGATTATCTCGCTTTGGTGGGTGACACATCGGACAACATTCCTGGTGTGCCCAAGTGTGGTCCGAAAACCGCGGTGAAATGGTTAACGGAGTACGTCAGCCTTCAGGGGGTGATGGACAACGCTGACCAAATCAAAGGAAAAGTGGGTGAGAACCTCCGGGATTCCCTGTCGTTCCTCCCGATGTCATACGATCTTGCGACCATCCGCAAAGATGTTGCGCTCGAAGCGGGTGTCGATGAGCTGGTACTCGGCGAACCGGATACCAGTGGATTGCTGGAACTGTTTACAGAACTCGAATTCAAACCCTGGGTGACCGAGCTGGGCGATGGTGGTTCCGCCGACTCGGCAACTGTCAGCGAATCGGTAGATGTGGCTTACGACATTGTTTATACCCCGGAAGCACTTGATGGCTGGGTGGAAACTCTTAGCAAGGCCGATCTTTTTGCCTTCGACACCGAGACAACCAGTATCGATTATATGGCGGCCCGCATTGTAGGTTTGTCTTTCTGCGCTGAAGCGGGAAAGGCGGCTTATGTGCCGATCGCTCATGACTACGAGGGTGCGCCTGAACAACTGTCTATGGAAGAGGTGTTCTCTCGCATCGCACCTTTGCTTGAAGACCCCGAGCGAACCATTGTTGGTCAGAATCTTAAATATGATATCAGTGTAATGGCTAATCACGGCGTGGAAGTCAAAGCAAAAATTTTTGACACCATGCTTGAATCTTATGTGCTGAACTCGGTTGCATCCCGTCATAACATGGATGATCTGGCGCTCAAATATCTTGGTGTCAGCACGGTGCACTTCGAGGACATTGCTGGAAAAGGCGCCAAGCAGTTGACGTTCAACCAGATTGATATCGACAAAGCAGGACCTTATGCGGCGGAAGACGCTGACATTACCCTGCGGCTGCATGAAGTTCTTTGGCCGAAACTCGAGGCGGAAGAAACACTGCGCTCTGTATACCTGGATATTGAGCTACCCCTGGTTCCCCTATTGTCGAGAGTTGAACGGGAGGGGGTATTGCTGGACGAAGAGCAGCTCCACCGTCAGAGCAGAGAACTCGAAAAGCGCCTGTCGGAGCTTGAGCAGGAAGCTTATGGTTTGGCGGGAGAGGAATTCAATCTGGGATCGACAAAGCAGCTTCAGCAAATATTCTTCGAGAAGCTTGGGCTTCCGATTATCAAGAAGACGCCAAAAGGCCAGCCTTCCACGGCCGAACCCGTGCTTCAGGAACTGGCGCTCGACTACCCGCTTCCTGCGGTGATCATGGCATATCGAGGCTTGTCGAAACTGAAATCCACCTATACCGACCAGTTACCAAAGCAGATTGCTGCCTCAACGGGTCGTATACACACTTCATATCACCAGGCTGTGGCTGCCACGGGCAGACTGTCCAGCACGGATCCGAATCTACAAAACATTCCGATTCGAACCGAAGAGGGGCGAAGAGTTCGTAAGGCATTCGTTGCACCTGAGGGATACAAGGTGATGGCGGCGGACTACTCGCAAATTGAACTTCGAATCATGGCGCATTTGTCTGGCGATGAAGGCCTGGTAAAGGCATTCAAAGAGGGCCTGGACATTCATAAGGCAACGGCAGCCGAAGTGTTCGGTGGTTCTATCGATAGTGTTACTGATGAACATCGTCGCAGTGCCAAGGCGATTAACTTTGGATTGATCTATGGCATGTCCGCTTTTGGTCTTGCCCGTCAGTTGAATATCAGCCGCGGTGATGCGCAGGACTATATCGATCTTTATTTTGAGCGATACCCCGGTGTTCGTGCGTACATGGACAGGACGCGCGCCCTTGCTGCGGAGCAGGGATATGTAGAAACCATCTACGGTCGACGGCTTTACCTGCCGGAAATCAAGGCGAGCAATTTTCAGCGTCGCCAGGCTGCCGAGCGAACCGCGATTAACGCGCCCATGCAGGGGAGTGCTGCCGACATCATCAAACGCGCCATGATTGCGGTTGACCAATGGCTCCTGGAATCTGACCTGGATACCAGAATGACCATGCAGGTTCATGATGAATTGGTCCTGGAGGTACCCGAGGCTCGGCTGGACGAAGTGGCTGCTGGTGTAGAGGGCCTGATGTCAGGTGCTGCGGAGCTGTCTATACCGCTGGTGGTAGAAGCGGGGGTGGGAGATAACTGGGATCAGGCGCACTAGTGATGATAGAAAGTGGAGTAACTTTCACTATTTCAGCCTGAAAATCTTTCGCTGCCGAGGAACTTTTCCTGGGCGCGCGAGTCTCAAGAAAGGTAAGCAACATCGATAAGCAGCAACTTCGGTAATTTTCTCCCCCAAGAGCACCGAAGCCGGGCTCTGGTCAACCCTCCCCAATTGTGACCAGGGCCCTTTTTTTTGCCCACTCAGTCTGATCTTCTCTATTGCGAGTCTTCCTGTCTCGGGGTTGCGTTATTGAGCCAAGTGCTCACCTGCGCCTGCAGAATATCCAGGCCCAGCTTTTTGGTCGCAGAAAATACCTGTGCCGTCGCGTTGTCTTTCAGATTTCGCTGAAGCTGAAGTAGAGCAGCCTGCTGCCCTCCCCTTTTGAGCTTGTCCGCCTTGGTCAACAGAACATGGACAGGCAGTTCAGTCTCTGTCGACCAGTTCAGCATCATTTCGTCGAACATCTTCAGGGGATGACGGATATCGACCAACAGGACAAGACCCTGTAGGCAGGATCTGGCCCGCAGATAATCATCCAGGTGTCGTTGCCAGTGATCTTTAACGCTCATAGGAACCTTGGCGTAGCCATAACCCGGTAAATCCACGAGTTTCTGGGTTTCCGTGATCTCGAAGAAATTGATGAGCTGGGTTCGACCGGGCGTTTTGCTGGTCCGGGCCAGGCTTTTTTGTCGAGTCAGCGCATTAATGGCACTGGACTTACCGGCATTGGAACGGCCGCAAAATGCGACCTCAGCCCCCATATCTGGAGGACATTGTGCAAGGGTTGCCGCACTGGTCAGGAATCGGGCAGATTGGAAGTTAACAGACATTTTTGCCTGGAATCGGTATATAATGCGCCCCGCATTCTAGCACCCGCTTCGCCGGAGTGTGCTGATTTATCAAGCATTTAGTTCAAGAAGTAATGGTATGAAAAAGATTCTGATTTCTGCAGTTCTGGCCTGTCTCGCCTCAAGCGCATTCGCCGGTGGCGATGCCGCCGCCGGTAAAGATCTGGCAACCACTTGCCTGGCCTGTCACGGAGAAACCGGTAACAGCATGGCGCCGACATTTCCGAATATTGCTGGCCAGGGTGAGAAGTACCTGCTCAAACAATTGAAAGATATTCAGAGCGGAAACCGACCGATCGCCACGATGGCGGGTCTCCTGGATGACATGAGCGAACAGGATCTCGCTGACATCGCCGCTTACTATGCCAGTCAGACTCGCAGCTCCGGTGCAGCGAAAGAAGAGCTCGTCGAGCTTGGTGAAAGCATTTACCGCGGCGGTATCCCACGCAAGAATATTGCGGCATGCACCGCTTGCCACGCGCCCACCGGTAACGGTAATGACCTGGCGAAGTTCCCATCTTTGGCCGGTCAATGGCCGGAGTACACGGTTCAGCAGCTGAAAGCATTTCAATCCGGTGAGCGGCATAATGATGGTGATTCAAGAATGATGCGTGGCGTTGCGATGGATATGAACGACCAGGAAATGGAAGCGGTTGCTTCTTATATCTACGGACTCAAATAGAAAGATGCATCTCATTCGTTGCTTGCTGGGCTTTCTGACCCTGTTTTTCACGGTATCCTACGCTCACGCTGAAGGATTTCAGTACGAAGAAGGCACGCACTACACCGTGCTTGAAGTGCCTGTGAAGACCCGAAACCCTGATATCGTTGAGGTGACGGAGTACTTCTCTTACGGTTGCCCGCATTGTTACCGCTTTGACCCGCTGATCCAGCAGTGGAAAACGGGGCTGCCTGAAAACGTGGAGTTCAACCGAACACCTGCCATCTGGCGTGTGACCGGGTATGAACTGTACGCCCGCACCTACTACACCGCACTCGCGCTGGGTGTGCTCGAAAAGGTGCATACCCCTTTGTTTAACGCGATTCACGGCGAACGCCGCCGTTTGCTGGACCTGGAATCGATGACGGGTTTCATGGCTGAACACGGCGTTGACCCTGTTGAGTTCGTAAAAACCTACACGGACTCGTTTGGTGTCAAAGCTCAGTATCAGCAGGCCATTGCCAGACAGAGGATCTATCGATCAGGTGGCGTGCCTGCGCTCATCGTGAATGGTAAGTACCGTATCGAAGCGAGTATGGTCGGTAACAGCAACGTTGGTATGTTGCAGGTAGCAAGCTTTCTGATTGAGAAAGAGCGTCAGCTGTTAAATGCGGGCGCGCCCTCGGCCGCAGAATAAGCGGACTGACTGGCATCTGATTCGTCGCCGATGGCCTGTGTCGCGATAGTGCTGCCATCTTCTTTAAGGCGTGACTCGTCAACACGACGTCTCAATTCTTTGCCCGGCTTAAAGTGCGGAACAAATTTGCCTGGTTTGTGAATACCGACTTCCCCGGTTTTTGGGTTTCTGACCGTTCGAGGTTTCCGGAAGTGATTGGAGAAGGTGCCAAAGCCGCGGATCTCAATCCGTTCTCCTGACGCGAGGCTATCGGACATGATTTCGATGAGCGTATGCACAGCGAGATCCACGTCACGGTTGCTCAACTGATCAAGCTTATCGGACATCCTTTTTATCAGCTCGGATTTGTTCATTCCCACAACCGGTAACAGCAACCAGTTCATCTTACTAAAATAAGTTTCTGTTTCAATATGTTATAGGGACTTACTCATGTGTTTGATTAATTAGCGATAGTTAATGCCCGAATTCGTTGCAGTCATCCATTGAATCATAGGCAGTGATCGCCTAGAATTCGCCATGGCGCGCTACCACCGACTTGGGCCTGATGCCCTAGGTTCTACAGTAAGTAAACACTTACTTTTCCCGCAAGCGCGCAAATTCTTTAACAAACCCCTGATCTTGATGACCACAGACCGTGGCAGTCGGGATGTTCCCCTGTTTTTCTATGGAGGCGATTAATGGCGACAATTTTGGATGGTGTTTCTCGAACCTTTGCCGAGTACCTTTTGATTCCCAGGCTGACCCGAAAGGACCAGCGTGCGGATCTGGTTGATCTGAGTTCTCCCATGGCCGCGGTAGAACCCAATCAGTTGCCACGATTCAAAATCAATACGCCGATCGTATCGGCCGCCATGCAGTCTGTGTCCGGCAGCGATCTCGCGATTTCTCTGGCTAGGCAAGGTGGACTCGCCTTCATTTTTTGCAGCCAATCCATCGAAAGCCAGGCGGATATGGTTCATCAGGTGAAGGCGCACAAGGCGGGTTTTGTCTCCAGCGATACCAACACAACACCGGACAAAACGTTGCATCAGGTGATCGACCTGATGAAAAAAACGGGCCATTCGACAGTGCCTGTTACGGCGGATGGCACTGGCACGGGCAAATTGATCGGTCTGATTACTGATCAGGATTTCTGGGAGTTTGAAGACGACCTGTCTGATACCGTTGCCGAGTACATGACACCAATCAGCGATGTCATTTTCGGTGAAGACGGGTTAACCCTCAGAGAAGCAAACAGACTCCTGCACAAACACAAGAAGAACTGCCTGCCCATTCTTGATAATGAAGGTCACCTGACTTCCCTGGTGTTCAAGAAAGACTATGAGGATCACAGGCGACACCCTCATGAATTGTTGGATGATTCGAAACGGCTGTGTGTTGGCGCGGCGATTAACACGCACGACTATCGCGAAAGGGTGCCTGCCTTGCTTGCAGCGGGTGCGGATGCTTTGTGTTTTGACAGCTCTGATGGTTTCACCGAATTTCAGAAAGAAGGTATCCATTGGATTCGCAAAGCCTTCGGACCAGAGGTCGTGGTTGGCGGCGGTAACGTGGTTTCTGCAGAAGGCTTCGATTATCTCGTCAACGAGGGTGGCGTGGATTTCATCAAGGTAGGCATGGGCGGTGGCTCCATTTGTATTACCAGGGAGCAGAAAGGCGTCGGCCGTGGACAGGCATCTGCGTTGCTGGATGTGGTCAAGCGCAGAGACGAGTATTTCAAAGAGACGGGTCGATATATCCCCATTTGTTCTGACGGTGGATTGTCCAATGACACTCAGATTGTGGTTGCACTAGCGATGGGCGCCGACTTCGTCATGATGGGCCGATACTTTGCGATGACGGAAGAGAGCCCGACACCGAAAACCTCGATCAATGGTCAAATGTATAAGCCTTATTGGGGTGAGGGGACCAACCGGGCTCAAAACTGGCAGCGTTATGGTGATGCCGCTGAGGATAACGAGATGGTCTTTGAAGAGGGTGTCGATGCCTATGTACCTTTGGTTGGCACTGTTGGTGAAGTGCTTAGAACTACCCTCTACAAATTACGCTCGACGATGGTGAACGTTGGTGCGGACAGTCTTTCTGAGTTTAAGGAACAGGCTGTACTGACGCTGGTTTCAGAGCAATCAGTGGTTGAAGCAGGCACCTCAACGGTGTTCCAGTTTTCTGCAAACAGGGACTTTGAGGGCAGTGGCAACTCCTGATTCAGGTAGTCTTCAGCATCGGCTTCTGTATAATGGCGCCGGGTTTTTTATCGAGTGTTTGAAGTGAGCAAGATCAAGATTCTGGTAAGTTTTCTGGGCCTGATACTGGCCGGATTTGCCATTGCATCCAGCGATATCGTAGATCGAATCAAACCGGTCGGCGAAGTGTGTATCGAGGGTCACGAGTGCGCAACTGCAGCGGCAGCGACGATACAGGTTGCCTCATCAGGTGGCGGCGACGTCCAAAGCAATTTCAATAAGAGCTGTGCAACCTGCCACAATGCTGGCGTAGCTGGCGCGCCGAAAGTGGGTGATGCGGCTGCATGGGCGCCACGTATTGAGAAGGGTATGGACACACTGTATGCCAGCACCATCAATGGTCTACCGCCCGCGATGCCGGCGAAAGGTATGTGCTTCAGTTGTTCAGACGATGACCTTCGAGCGCTCGTCGACTACATGGTAGAAGCTGCCCAATAACATCTTCGGAGTGGTCACCCTGACCGATCCATCTTCCTGTAACTAACAGCCTCAGTAAGGTGCTGACGAGAAATGTCAGCATCTTCTGACATGTCTGCAATGGTGCGGGCGACCTTAAGTATCTTGAAGTAGGCTCGAGTTGACAGTCCGAGTTTGTCGCTGCACAGATCAAGGAAGCGGGCGTCTGACATTGAGATTTGACAGTATTCTCGAACCTGTTGGTTTGTGAGATCCGCATTGATGCCGCCCTGCCGACTCAGCATTTTTCCTCTGGCCCCTGAAATGATGTCTTCGACATTGTCTTCCTCGTGTTCAACTGTGTTCGAGTTCGCTCTTGCGACTTCACCAGGCGCTAATGGCGGCACGTCGATGTGCATGTCGATTCGATCGAGCAGTGGTCCTGAAACTCTCGATCGATACCGCCATATCTGATCTGCGGTGCACTCGCACTCTCGGCGCGGGTCGGTGGAATAACCACAGGGGCAGGGGTTCATGGCGGCAATCAGCTGAAATCTTGCGGGATATCTCACCTGGTGCCCCGCCCGACTGATCCAGATCTCACCTGATTCGAGCGGTTCTCGCAGTACCTCAAGCACGTGCCGGGCAAACTCGGGTAGTTCATCCAGAAATAGCACGCCAAGGTGCGCGAGAGATATTTCCCCCGGCCTTGGCGGATTGCCGCCGCCGGCGATCGCCACTGCGCTGGCAGTGTGATGCGGTGCCCGGAATGGACGACGTCGAAAGCGCTGATCATCGAATGGCTGTTTGGATACTGAAACGATCGATGCGACGGTCATGGCCTCTGAGGTCGACATATCTGGCATTAAACCGGCGAGCCGGCTGGCCAGCATCGTCTTGCCGGTCCCGGGTGGCCCGACCATCAGCAAGTTGTGCCCGCCCGACGCAGCGATACTCAGGGCTCGTTTGGCACCAGCCTGACCTCGAACGTCCGACAGCAAAGGTCGTTTGCCGGTTTGGTTGGTTGTGCGGGTGCGCGGTTCGCTCAGCAGCTTCGTTCCGCAGAGGTGGTTGACAACGCTGAGCAGACTCAAAGCAATCAGAGTCATCTTATGGTTGTCGAGGCCCGCTTCATCTTCATTGTCGGCAGGCACGATGAGACGTCGACCGTTAAGTCGGCAGCGCGAGATGGCAGGAAGCACACCCCTCACACCCCTGAGCCTGCCTGTTAGCGAGAGTTCACCAAGAAACTCGAATCGCTCCAAGTGATCTGGCTCGATTTGTTGGGAAGCAACAAGTATGGCAATGGCAATGGCCAGATCGTAGCGGCCACTACTTTTCGGCAGGTCAGCGGGTGCAAGATTGACGGTAATCCGCTGTGACGGGTACTCAAAGCCGCTTGCCTGTATGGCGGCCTTAACCCGATCTTTGCTTTCACGAACCGCCGTTTCCGGAAGCCCGACAATCTGAGTTTGAGGTAAACCTGGCACGGCTGCGGCTTCAACAGAAACTGCTGGCGCATCGATGCCAAGCTCCGCGCTCGAATAGATGGTTGCGATCTTCATTCCAGGCATTATTCGTGGGATGATCATGCTCGTCGGTAGGCACAGGTCGTGTTGTCCCGTCGGCAAAGGCGGTTATCACTGCACGAACTTGGTGCAATGCTGTGCGCGATACTGGCGAATGTCGCACCATACCGGTGCGAGTTTGTTCGCGTCGAGGGCTTGGTGCCGCTTAAATCCCTGTTTTTAGGGGGACTTCGGAAGTTGGCACAGTCGATGCTTTATAGGTCACAAAAGGGCACCCTTATCAGGGTATCTTCACCTCTGTAAATTAGATACATTGCCTAACGAAAAGTAGGTAAAGCGTTGTAAGGAGAAAACAGATGAAACTAGTCTCTGCGATTATTAAGCCGTTCAAACTCGATGACGTTCGTGAAGCGTTGTCCGAGATTTCCGTGCAGGGCATGACCGTCACGGAAGTGAAGGGTTTCGGAAGACAGAAAGGACATACGGAGCTTTACCGAGGGGCAGAGTACGTTGTTGATTTTCTGCCGAAAGTGAAGATCGAGGTCGCCATTGCGGATGACAACCTGGACGCGGTGATCGAAGCCATTTCCAAGGCGGCGAACACGGGCAAGGTTGGTGACGGCAAGATCTTTATCAGCCCATTGGAAGACGTCATTCGTATCCGTACGGGCGAAACTGGCGCCGAGGCTGTCTAACTCGGGTTACCGACGCCAAAATTCTCTATAATCCCTCCCTTTTGTCAGGGTTGGGAAAGCATGCGTTATGTGAGTACACGCGGCGGCGTGACCGATCTCTCATTCTGTGAAGCGGTCATGATGGGATTGGCGTCAGACGGTGGTCTGCTGGTACCAGCGGACATCCCCGATATCCGTGATCAGTTGTCTGACTTCCAGACGCTGAGTTACACCGAGATCGCAGCTCGCGTCATGGGCTGCTTCATCGATGACATACCTTCCGAAGCGCTCGAAACGCTCATCGAAAAAAGCTACGCCACGTTTGGCGATGAACGGGTCACGCCAGTGGTGCCTGTCGGCGACATGCACATCATGGAGCTGTTTCATGGGCCAACGCTGGCCTTCAAAGACGTAGCGTTGCAGTTCCTTGGCAATGTTTTTGAATACGTTTTAGCGCGCGACGGCGGTCGTTTGAATATTCTCGGCGCCACCAGCGGTGACACCGGTAGCGCAGCCATTGCTGGTGTGCGTGGCAAAGACAACATCAACATTTTCATCATGTTCCCCGATGGGCGCACCAGTCCACTTCAGGAACGACAGATGACGACGGTATTGGATGACAATGTCCAGAACATTGCTATCGAAGGCAGCTTTGATGACTGTCAGTCCATCCTGA
This sequence comes from Pseudomonadales bacterium, assembly GCA_017642855.1. Taxonomy (GTDB): domain Bacteria; phylum Pseudomonadota; class Gammaproteobacteria; order Pseudomonadales; family Azotimanducaceae; genus UBA9659. The sequence continues at coordinate 249,630 of JAEPOO010000002.1, read as the reverse complement.
AAGGCGTGTTTGCCGATCTTGAGTTCAAGGATGCGTATCAACTAGGCGCCGTGAATTCGGTGAATTGGGCGAGGGTGCTGGCACAGGTTGTCTATTACTTTGCGGCATGGGTCCAGCTTGGATCACCCAAAGCGTTTCAGGTAGCGGTACCCACCGGTAATTTCGGCAATATTTTTGCTGGATATATTGCACGTCGTATGGGGCTACCCATCGATAAGCTGATTCTCGCGACCAATGACAACGACATCCTGCACCGTTTCTTTACAACCGGGCGTTACGAAAGAGGCAGTGTTCACTTCTCCTACAGCCCGGCTATGGACATTCAGGTATCCAGCAACTTCGAACGTTATCTCTATTATCAGTTTGACCAGGATACAACCAGGGTCAGTGATGTCATGAGTGACTTTCTGAGCAAGGGAAGTGCAACGGTTAACTTCAATACGGTCAATTTTGACGATGCGTTTGCAACCGGGTGCGTCACGGATGAGGAAACGTTGGCAAAGATCGTTGAAACGTTTGAGAACACAGGATATCTGCTAGATCCTCATACTGCGGTTGGAGTACATGTAGCTCAGAAGTATCGAAACTCTGAACTGCCTCTGGTGTGTATGGCAACGGCACATCCCGCTAAATTCGATGATGTCATCAAGAAGGGTTTACCAGAGGTGGATGTGACACACCCGTCATTGGAAGCGCTCAAGGAATTACCGGCACGAAAGTCTCAACTGCCGAATGCGCAGCAAGCTGTAAAGAATTTTATTGCTGAGCACAACTCACCTTAACAGTTAGACAGGCGGGCTATGGCGCCGGGCAGATGGCGTATGTCCTCGATCACTTCATCAGCTTCGGTATCACCAGGCTCTGGTCGCGCGGCACCGCGAACCCAGATGGTTTTCAGTCCTACCTGATTGGCGGCATCGACATCCTTGATAGGATCGTCTCCGACATACAGCATTTCGTGGGGGTCGCATCCGGTGTGTTCGAGCGCACGATGAAATAGATCCGGCGCGGGTTTAGGTGCTCCCACCTGTTCGGCTGAAAACGCGAAACTGAAGTATTTATCCAGCCCAAGCTTGCGGATGTCAGCATTGCCATTGGTCAGAGCGCCGAGTTGATAGACGACGGAGATCTCTGCGATCGCATCCAGCGCGCCTTCGAAGAACTCAACTTCGTTTCGAGCAACCAGGAAGACGTCCATAGCTTCTTTGGAAAGGCGTTCTGCATCTTCGTCGTGATTTAAATGATGCAACAGAGCTCGCTCGATGACGTGGCGCCTCAACGCCGTGAGTCGATAACCCAAGCTCTTGTCTTCCTTCAGGGCGTCTTCCCGAAAGGTCTTCATTTTTTCCTCGTCGTAGCGGAAACCCGAGACGGATTCATGAAGCCAGTCCCTCAGGATTTGTTCAGCCCTGACGATAACCGGATGAACATGCCAGAGTGTGTCGTCCAGGTCGAAGGCTACTACTTTCAGCGGTGTCATCTACTCAGTTTCTCTTATTCGGGCTCTCGGCGCTTCCTGTTCGCTCGCGGGTGAGCTTTATCATATACGTCCGCAAGGTGCTGAAAGTCCAAATGGGTGTAGATTTGTGTGGTCGATATATCGGCGTGCCCGAGGAGTTCCTGTACGGCTCGCAGATCCTGGCTGGATTCAAGCATGTGACTGGCGAAAGAGTGCCGCAGGGTATGAGGGTGGACCCGTCCGGAAATACCCAGTCTTCGGCACCATTCTCGAACCCGTGCCTGAACATTGCGGGCGCTGATTCGCGCGCCCCGTTCGCTGATAAAGAGTGCAGACTCATCGATGTTCTTTGCTCTGGGAGCCAGCACTCGATCTTTGAGCCATGCCGTGAGTGCCTGAATAGCCTTTGATCCTACCGGTAGCAGTCGCTCCTTGCTGCCTTTACCCCTGACGCGGATCGTACAGTCATCGAAAGAAATGTCCTGAACGTTGCTGCCAACGAGTTCAGAGAGGCGCAAGCCGGAAGAGTAGAACAGTTCAAGTATCGCGCGATCTCTGAGACCGTGCCAGGTTTTCGCCTCTATCGCCAGTAACCTGCTGATCTGATCAGTGTCGATCGTGTCGGGCAGAGTCGATTTACTTTTCGGCGCTGAAAACTCCATGGCCGGATTTGTTCGAACAACACCTTCCCGGGCGAGGAAGTTAAACAGGGTTCTAATTGATGACAGGTGCCGTTGTAATGTCTTGCCGGACTTGCCTCCGCGAAAGGCCCCAGTGATGTAAGACCGCAAATGATGTGCGCTGACATCTTTCCAGTCTTTGACGTTTGTCTGGTCAAATTCTTCCAGCAATGCGAGTAGATCGCGCTGGTAGTTGCTGATGGTATGGTCTGACAGCTGTCGCTCGTTTCTCAGGTGGGCGAGGAACTGGTCGAGCTCGGTTCTCATAGCGCCTTAACGCGGCAGATGCCTGGGGAGCAATTTGGCCAGTACATCGGCGATAAAGCCGATGAACAGCGTATCCATTTGGGGAGAAAAATAGTGTGGATCGCTATGACCGATAGCCAGGAGCGCGAGCTGTCGATTACGCTCTTTGACGGACAAAACGGCCGCTGACTTTACCTTTTCGCTTTGGTGTCGAAACAGGAAGTCTTGCTCCTCCGGGCGAAGAACACCGAGAGTTGGCTCTTTCGCTCGCATCAATGCACCAACGTAGTTACGCGCAGAATCTGCAGTGACGCGTGTTGTGAAATGATTGACCTGTCGCGGTCGTTTGCCGAAAACCACCAGGGAATAGGCTTTGCAGCCAAAGTCTTTTTTCAGACCCTTTTCCAGTGCATCAAAAAAATCTTTGCCGCGATTGGCAGCAACCAGGTTGAGAACCAGTCGACGGCTTTTGTCGAAAATTTCCTTGTTGGCTTCCGCAGAGGCGACAAACTCCGTGAGCTGTTTTCGTGTTTTCCGCTGGCGATCGCGCATGACTTCCAGCTGCTTTTCCACCAGGGAAATCGCGCCTTTGTTTTTGTGTGGAATTTTGAGTTTCATGACAAGGGCGTCGCGGTTCTCGAAAAACCCGGGGTTCGCCTTCAGGTAGTCCGCCACTTCCTTTTCTGTCAGATCACTCATACTTGCAGTCTTCCTTCGTAAACACGGCACGCAGGACCGGTCATTTTTACGGTGTCGTCATCACCTGCCCAGCCGACAGACAAGTGACCACCCATGAGTTCAACGTCCACGACGTCGTCCAGCAAACCCTGAAGTCTCCCAGCGACAACCGCAGCACATGCGCCGGATCCACAGGCTTTGGTCTCACCGACGCCACGTTCATAGACACGTAGCTTAATCTTTTTTCTCGAAACAACCTGCATGAAACCGACGTTGACGCGTTCCGGGAATCTCGGATGTGATTCCATCATCGGTCCGATCCGTTCCACGGCTGCGGTATCAACGTCGTCTACCCGGATCACCGCGTGTGGGTTGCCCATGCTGACCGCGGCGAGCTCAATGATCTCGCTATCGTTCTCTGCATCGCAGGATTCCACGAGAGGCACGGGGTAGGTAATCATCGGTGAATCAGCGACGAATGGAATTCTGGCCGGCTGCAACACGGGTTGCCCCATATCCACAGTGATATTGCCGTCTTTCTCTAACTTGCAGCTGATTACCCCGGTGTTGGTTTCCAGCTCAATGGTCGACTTTGTGGTCAGCCCTTCATCCCTGACAAAACGGAGAAAACACCGTGCACCGTTGCCACATTGTTCCGCTTCCGTCCCGTCCGCGTTGTAAATGGTGTACTTGAAATCAAGCGCTGGATTGTCGGGCGGCCGAACGGTTAGCAGCTGGTCAAATCCGATACCCAGTTTTCGATCTGCGAGTTCCCGGATCAGGTTAGGGTGCAAACTGGCGCGCTGAGATATCAGGTCAACCATCATGAAGTCGTTGCCCAGACCGTGCATCTTGGTGAAACGTAACAACATGTCGCTAATTTACTCCCGTATTGATTCGAGCGCGAACAGATCATCAATGGATTCCCGTCTGCGAATGACGCGATGTTCATCCCCGGAAACCATAACTTCTGCAGCTCTGGGTCGAGAGTTGTAGTTAGAGCTCATGACAAAGCCATAGGCGCCTGCCGACAAGACAGCGACCAGGTCATCTTCATTGATGGCAAGATGCCTGTCCTTGGCCAGGAAATCACCGGTCTCACAAACCGGACCGACGATATCCCAGGTCTTCGCTTGTGCGTTTGTTTCAGCCACAGCCACGACATCCTGCCAGGCACTGTAAAGCGCTGGTCTGATGAGATCGTTCATGGCGGCATCGACAACGGCGAAGTTTTTGCCTTCGTTCGACTTCAGCGTGTTTACTCGCGTCAGCAGAATGCCGGCGTTGGCGACGATCATGCGACCGGGTTCGAATACGAGGCTCTGTGGTCGCCCGCTCATGGCCTGGCCAATGGCACTTGCGAATTCACCCACATCGATGGGTGTTTCATCCTTGTATTGCACGCCGATACCACCACCAAGGTCGATGTGATCCACTTCGATGGCCCGGTCTGCAAGTTTATCCGCGAGCGCCAGCACCCGCGTCAGGGCGTCGAGAAAGGGTGTCAGTTCCGTAATCTGAGATCCGATGTGGCAGTCGATACCGACGATCCTCAAAGAAGGCGTCACCGCTGCCTTTTTGTAGAGGTCGAAAGCTTCGTCCGTTGAAACACCAAATTTGTTTTCTTTTAGACCCGTGGAGATATACGGGTGGGTTTTGGGATCTACGTCCGGATTTACTCGAATTGAAATGGGAGCCACGTTTCCGGTGACATCCGCGACACGAGCGATTCGATCCAGTTCGGAAGCGGACTCGACATTGAAACAACCGATCTCGTGCTCCAGTGCCAGATCGATTTCCCAGTCCTGCTTACCCACGCCAGAGAACACGACTCTGGAAGGGTCACCGCCTGCACGTAAAACGCGCGCCAGTTCACCGCCGGAAACAATATCAAAGCCCGAACCCATCTCTGCCAGAAGTTGCAGGATAGACAGGTTGGAGTTTGCTTTCACCGCGTAGCAGATATTGTGTGGATGCATGGACAACGAGGCATCGAAAGCTTCGTAAGCCGAGCGGATAGCTGCTTCTGAATAAACAAACACCGGGGTGCCGTACTGTTGGGCAATCTCTTCGAGCGACACCTGCTCCATGTGGAGATCGCCCCCTTCCTTGCGTTGAAGGGTGCTATGGAGCATGGCTATTTGTCCGCCTGTTCGCGTTCAGTGGCTTCGCGCTGCTGGTTTGATTCTGCGGCGCGTTGATCAGGGCCACTGTCTTCAGGACCGGTTTCTTCAAGATAAAGGGCGCCCTTCTGACCACATGCAGTCAGCAACAACATAGCGATAAATGCGCAGATCAAGCGGTTAGTACGCATGGTGTCTAAGTCAAACCCGGGAACGGTGTGCAGTATACTTGACTGCCCTCACAGAGAAAAATGAAGTTAAAGATGGATGACAGCCAATTTCAGGAACTCGTCGATGATGAGTTCGTCCGGATTGAAGACCGTATTGATGAGCTGGCATTAGATGCAGACATCGATACTGCCGGTGACGTGCTGTCCATCACGCTTGAGACCGGCGGCAGCATCATTCTGAGTCGCCAGATCGCGAATCATGAAATCTGGGTTGCCGCGAAATCCGGGGGATTTCATCTGGCACGGGATGGGGACCGCTGGTGGTGTGCGACAACCAACGAAGATCTGGATACACTGATCAACAGAGTGTTCACGGAACAGGCCGGTACCAGCCTGTTCTAGTTAATGACGCTTAGAGAGTGTGACGGGCGGTCTTTATGGCAGACTTTACCTGTTCAGGGGCAGTACCACCCAGGTGATTCCTGGCGTTCAAAGAGCCCTCCAGTGTCAGCACCTCATAAACATCTTGTTCGATGAGGTCACTCGCCGCACTCAAGTCTTCCAGTGCCAGTTCGGAAAGATCACAGTCCTTCGATATGGCGAGTCCCACTAACCGACCAACAACGTCATGAGCGTCCCTGAAAGGTAGTCCCTTCTTGACCAGGTAATCGGCGAGATCCGTCGCAGTTGCGAATCCTTTCCTGGTGGCTTCACGCATATTGCCTCTGTTTGGCGTCATGGCTGGAATCATATCGGCGAACGCGGTCAAGCAATCGAGAACGGTGTTCACTGTGTCGAATAAAGGTTCTTTGTCTTCCTGGTTGTCCTTGTTGTACGCCAGTGCCTGACCTTTCATCACGGTTAACAGATTACTCAGCGATCCGAAGACGCGCCCGGTTTTGCCGCGAACCAGTTCAGGGACATCCGGATTTTTCTTTTGCGGCATGATGGACGAACCGGTGCAGAATCGATCTGGCAGGTCGATGTAACTGAACTGGGGCGACGTCCAAAGGATCATCTCTTCTGCCCAGCGCGACAGATGCATCATTAAAAGGCTGGATGCTGCACAAAACTCGATAGCAAAATCTCGATCGCTGACTGCATCCAGTGAATTGGCGGCTATGGTCTCAAAGCCAAGTAGCTCCGCTGTCATCTGTCGATCGATGGGATAGGTCGTGCCAGCAAGAGCGGCAGCACCCAATGGCAAACTGTTGACACGTTGTCGGCAATCGGCCATTCGTGCCTTGTCTCTTGCGATCATCTCAAACCAGGCCATTAGGTGATGAGCGAAGGAGATGGGCTGAGCAACCTGCAGATGAGTCAGTCCAGGCATGATGGTTTCGGTCTCACCTTCAGCCAGATCTAGAATGCCTTTCTGTAACAGGCTGATCTTCTCGTTGATCGCATCGATGGCGTCACGCAAATAGAGTCGAATGTCGGTGGCTACCTGATCGTTTCTTGATCTTCCTGTGTGCAGCTTTTTGCCGACGTCCCCGATGCGTTCGGTCAGTTGGCTCTCGATGTTCATGTGCACATCCTCAAGCGCAACAGACCAGGTCATCTTGCCTTGGCGTATGTCTTCTCGAATGGCTTCCAAACCGGAAACAATGGCGCCTCTCTCGTTGTCATTGAGAATGCCGACCTTCTCGAGCATGGTGGCATGCGCGATGGAACCCTGTATGTCATAGGCCGCCAGCACCTGGTCGAAACCGATTGAGGCGGTAAACGACTCTACAAAGGCGTCTGTGGCTTCTGTGAACCTGCCGTCCCAGAGTTTGTTGCTTTTGTCCGTCACTGGTCTGGACCTGAAATCGAGAGAAGCGCAATTATAGCAGCATGGTCTGGTAAGCAGGCATAATTGCACCAGTCAGCGATTGGGGGCAAACCATTGGCTAAAACAACGCCGGAAGCAGATTTTTTTCTGCCCGACCTTTGCCAGGCGCAGAGCATTCTGTTCCTGGTGCTTGTATCTGAACTTCTGGTGTTCGTTCAGGTGCTGCTTTCGTCGAACTTTTTTGACTTCAATTGGATGCAACTGGGTCTGACTTCGTTGTTTGTGCAGTGGGTTGTCTTGAGTTCCGCGGCATTGCTTTGCAACGCCCGACCCTGGCTGATGCGCATGACCGTGCCTCGCGCAACAACCGTCGCTTTTGTGATGATCCTCGTTTTAACGGTGCTCTTCAGCGCTCTGGCGGAGTTTATTCTCCCCAGTTTTTCGGGAATTCGTGAAGGTGGGTTCGGCCGCATTCTTCGAAACGTGCTCATCGCCACGATCATGACGACCATCGCTTTTCGCTACTTCTTTTTATCGCATCAGCTCAGGGTTGGTGAACAGGCGGAACTCAGTGCTCGAATTCAGGCGTTGCAGTCTCGTATCCGTCCCCATTTCCTCTTCAATAGTATGAACATCATTGCGAGCCTCATTTCTGTAGATCCCGATGTTGCTGAAGAAGTGGTTGAAGATCTGTCGGTCCTGTTCCGTGCCAGCCTGAACGATTCCACCAGCGAACCTGTTCGACTTTCGGAAGAACTGGATCTTTGTGAGAAGTATGTCCACATTGAAGGGTTAAGACTTGACGACCGTCTTTCGATGGAATGGCAGATTGACGTGGATGCCAATCAGGTTCGAATACCCCTGCTGACCCTGCAACCGCTGCTCGAGAATGCGATTTATCACGGCATTCAGCCTCGGCCGGATGGCGGCATGGTTACCGTGAGCATTAAGGAAGCAGGCGGACGAATCCATGTTGAGATCTCGAATCCGCTATCCGGCGAAGGCAGCACCCATGAGAAAGGCAACCGAATGGCTTTGGATAACATCCGAAACCGCCTGCAGGCGCTCTATGGGACAGAATCGTCGCTAACCACGGAAAAAGCCGCAGGGCAGTTCTTTACCCGGCTCACATATCCTATTGATTTACAAAAGGTTTATTGACGGAAGGTCGCAATTTTCAGACATTCTTTCAAAAATGTGCACTATGTCGCAGTTTTCTTGTCAAAAATGGTTAATTTGGTCTCCATGGCATGTCATCGCGCGGCGATTTAAGACCGCCCTGGACTGCCATAACAGGCAATGAACGAAGTAGAAGAGCATAGAGGTCATGCCCATGAAAGTGTTCGTGGTAGATGATGAAAGATTGGCCAGGGACAGGCTGGTCAGGATGGTAGAGACGCTGGACGACTATGTGGTGGTAGGTACAGCGGAGAGCGGTGAAGAGGCCGTTCGGGAAGCCATCAAGCTGGAGCCCGATGTCGTGCTGCTGGACATCCGGATGCCAGGCATGGATGGGCTGGAAGCCGGCAAGCAACTATCAACCCTGGCTTCACCCCCTGCTGTGATTTTCTGTACCGCTTTTGGAGAACATGCCATCGAGGCATTTGATGTCAGTGCTTCCGGCTATCTGATGAAGCCCGTGCGGCGAGAGGCGCTTCAAGACGCGCTTGGCAAAGCGTCGAAGGTCAACCGCGTTCAGATGGAAGCCATTATGGGTCGTGACGAGACCCTGCAAGAGCGATCACGAACTCATATCAGTGCCAAGACGCGTCGTGGCATTGAGCTGATTCCTCTCTCGGAAGTGAAATTTTTCCAGGCGGATCACAAATACGTCACGGTACGACACGAAGGCGGTGAGGTGTTGATCGATGACACCTTGAGAGATCTTGAAAACGAATTTGGTGACAAGGTGGTTCGCATTCACCGTAATGCGCTGGTTATGATGGATCACCTTGAAGGTCTCGAAAGGGACCCATCGGGACACTATCAGGTTCGTATGCGCGGTATTGATGAGCGACTCGACGTGAGTCGTCGCCATGTCTCCGGTCTGCGTCGTCTGGTGCAAACACTATAGATTCCCCCCAAAGCAGCAAGCAGTACTAAAGGCGACTTCGGTCGCCTTTTTTTATCCTGTTCTGCTAATGTTCGCCCCATGAAAACGATCCGAATTGCAACTCGTGAGAGTGCCCTCGCCCTCTGGCAGGCGAACCATGTGAAGACGTTGCTGGAAGGCGCTCATGACGAGCTGACCTGCCAAATCGTCGGTATGACGACAGAAGGTGACCGCAATAAGGTATCCCCTCTCAGTCAGATGGGTGGCAAAGGCGTATTCGTGAAAGAGCTCGAAACGGCGCTTTTTGATGGCTCAGTCGATATTGCCGTGCATTCCATGAAAGATGTGCCCGGTGAGCTGCCGCAAGGCCTGGAGATTGCGGCGATGGTGGAACGGGCTGATCCGAGAGACGCTTTTGTCTCCAACAACTACTCGACCATGGCTGAACTTCCCGATGGTGCCCGTGTGGGTTCTTCAAGCCTGCGTCGTGTGTTGCAGTTAAAAGCCGCATTCCCCGGGCTTGAGTTTCAGGAGCTTCGCGGCAATGTCGATACGCGGTTGCGTAAGCTGGATGAAGGTCAGTATGACGCGATTATCCTCGCTGTCGCTGGCCTGCAACGGTTAGGTTTGTCAGATCGTGTCGCAGATGCGATTCATCCAAAAGTGTCTATTCCGGCGGCGGGTCAAGGTGCCGTGGGCATCGAGTGCAGAGCTGGCGATGAGTCGACAAAGTCCTTACTTACAGCCATTAATCACCCCACCACCTGGCATTGTGTCAGCGCTGAGCGTGAGGTCACACTGATGTTGGGCGCGACCTGCAACCTGCCGATTGCCGTATTCGCAGAAATTTCTGAAGACACCTTGCAGCTGGCGGCTTACGTTTCAGACACCCAAGGAAGCCAGGTGATTAGAGAACATCGGGAAGGTCCCGTTAATGAGGCAAGCGCTTTGGCAAAGACGTTGGGCCAGAAACTGCTTGACCAAGGCGCAGCGGCTTTAATCGAGTCTTCCTAGTCCATGGCTAAAGTCATACTGACAAGACCGCAAGGAGAGAATGAAGGTCTGGCCGCGCGTCTTTCAGAGTTTGACGTCACGATACTTCCCTTAATAAAACTGTCGGGTACGGCCCTGACAGAATCCATGAAGAAAACGGCAACAGATCTGGACCTGTTCGACGAGATCATTTTTGTCAGTAAAAGCGCTGTAAAGTTTGCAATGCCCCATCTCGAAAGTTACTGGTCGCAGTGGCCGCTCAAGCTGAAGTGGCTCGCGGTCGGTGTAGGAACAGCACAGGCGCTGGCACCTTTCGGCGTGCAGGCGAGTTTCCCCCAGACCGCAGGTAGTGAAGGATTGCTCGCGCTGGAGGAATTGCGGAAAGTTGACGGGCACCGCATTCTGATTGCTCGAGGCAGTGGGGGCCGTGAACTGCTTGCGACTGAGCTGACTCAACGTGGTGCTGATGTGCACTATTTTGAAAGTTATGAACGAACTCCTGTGCCTCAGCCCCTGCTAAAGGATATTGATGCGGGATCCATTCTGGTGGCAACCAGTGCAGAGATTATGCAAAGCGCGCTTGAACAGTTGGAGGGAAAACAGGGCAAGCTGAATCTGATTGTACCCTCAGAGCGAATCGAAGCGCTCGCGGTTCAGCAGGGTTTTGGCCGGGTGCTAAATGCACGTGGCGCTTCAGAGCAGGCGTTGTATGATGCGGTTGTTAGTGTTGGTAGTAAGTAACAGATGTCAGACGATTCAAATTTAGCTGATTCAGATAGCACGCCAAAATCATCCGGGGGTATGGGCGGTGGCCTCGCCATCTTTCTGGCCCTGGTCGCGATTGGTGTTGCCTCCTACCCCGCCTATGAAACTTATCGGCAACTGTCTGAACCTGTTATTGAAATAGTGGATACGACATCAGCGGAACTGGATCAACTGCGGAGCCAGGTGTCGAGATTGGAGGGCTCATTGATGAGCGTTGACAGTCAGCTGGCGGAGATATCTGCCCGAGTTGAGGCAGGTGCATCCTCGGACGACCTTCGCAGTGAGATAGGTCGTGAGTTGGATGACATCCGAAGTCGATTGGGAACCAGTGCACAGGACTGGATTTACGCTGAAGTTGAATACCTGGTTCGGATGGCGAATCAACGCGTTCTGATGGAGCGAGATGCCACGTCAGCACTTTATCTGCTTCAGTCTGCGGATGACATCATCCGTGAAGCGGAAGGTTTGGTGGCTCATGAGCTCAGAGAGTCCTTGGCTCGAGATATTGCCGCCCTGAAATCTGTCAGTGCGCCGGACACCCAGGGTATTTATCTGGAACTGAGTGCTTTAGTTGGCCAGGTGGATTCGCTGAAACGGATCACGCCGAGCTACGCGCTTAACGAAGCACCAGTGGAGGAAGCCACCGTGGCGCCAGGACTCTGGAACGAGGTGCTGACCCTGTTCCAGGACATTGGTGCCCGTTTAGCCTCATTGGTCGACTTCCGGCGCGGCACCGTAAAAGTGCAGCCGATATTGCCGCCAAAGGAGGCCTACTATCTGAGGCAGAATCTCATACTCAAGCTGCAAATGGCGCAGTTGGCATTGCTTGAAGGGGATGAAGCGGTGTATCGATCCGCTATTGAGGAAGCCTCAGAGTGGATTTCGGATGCTTTTGATCCCGCAGACGCTGCATCGATTGCCATGCAGGAATCTCTCGTTCGACTTTCAGAAGTGAATGTTGAAATTGCTTTACCGGACATCTCGGGCTCACTTGTTGCAGCAAGAAATCGCGTCGGCGCGCTCAAGGGAGCCGGGGTTAAGTGAAGCGTTTTCTCTTTCTTCTCCTTGTCGTTGTAGTTCTATTCGGTTATCTAGGTACGGTCATCGACCGTGACCCGGGCTATGTATTGATCACTTATCGGGACTATTCGCTGCAAACGAGTTTTTGGATCATGCTTGGTTTGATCGCTGCGTTTTCTGCAGGCGTCTATTGCCTGCTCAGGTTGTGGCGCTTGTTTATGCGCAGCGGCAGCATGGTTCAAGGTTGGCGAGCGGACCGGGCGGAAACGCGGGCGAATGAACTCTCGCAAAAGGGATTCACCCTCCTTGCCGAGGGCGAATTCGAGCGTGCGCGAAAATTCCTTGATAGCGGAATCAAAGGCGATTCTTCGGATGGCATTAATTATCTGGCGGCAGCCAGGGCAGCCAATGATGCAGGAGATGATGAAAGCCGCGAGACGTATCTCAGATTAGCCGAAGAAAGCGATAGCAAACTTGGAAGAGCCCGTTCTGTGGTCACCGCTGAGTTGGCATTAATGCGCGGTGACCCTGAGGGCGCACTGATCGCATTAGAATCCGTCAAGTCCAATCCTCACGTCGCGTTTCTGACCAGACGTGCTTTGCTGAAAAAGGGGGATTGGCGGGAAATTCTCAAACGATTGCCTGAACTCAAGAAAGCAGGTGCGGCAGAAGGACTAGAAAGGGAAGCGGCGATACGAGGATTATCGTATTGGAAAGATGACAACGGTGCGTTGAATGAACTCTTCAAGTCTCTGTCAGCGGATACACGGCAGGACACTTCGGTCATCTCTGCCTACACCCTGAATTTATCTGACCGCGCTCACGCTGAACCTGTTTTACGAGCGGCCATCAAGAAGTCCTGGCAGTCCGAATTGCTAGCCCTGTATGGCATGGCAGATGACGCCACGCTTGTGTATCGAATCAAGCAGGCTGATAAGTGGCTAAGGCAACATCCGGACGATGCGGCCCTGCATTACTGCCTTGGCTGTCTGCACCTGGCTGCAGGTGACCATAATCTGGCGAAACAATTCTTGGGTCGATCTCAGGCGCTGGGTTTTGATGCGAACGCGAAACTGGCAGAAGCTCACGCCGCGTTGGGCGAATTTCAGCGAGCATACGAAGTCTCGCGGTGAGCCCTCAGCGTGACGTGGATTGATCGTGTAGGACTGATCAAGGTTCCGAGGGGAAAACCGTGCTTTAGACGGCCGTAGAAGAGCCTATTTGCTTCGCGGCGCGTAAGAAAAAATATCCGACTTCATATTAGCCTCTGGCATGCCGCGTTCCATAAACGCATCGAGTGTGGCGTAAACCATGGCAGGCCCGCCGGACACAAACACGGTCGCTGTCGAGACGTCTTCAATGTCGGAAAGGGCCGCTTCGCCCACCAGGCCAGTCCGACCCTGCCAGTCTGGTGACGTGTCTGGTTCACTGACAACGGGTATGAAGTGGAAGTTGTCGTAGTGATCGGCCCAGGACTGACACAGTGCGGAGAGATAAAGATCTTTGTCTGAAAGCACCCCCCAATAAAGATACACAGGGTGGTCGAAACCTGTCGGTGCCAAATATTCAATGATGCTTTTCATCTGCGTAATGCCAGTGCTCGCAGCAAGCAGAATCAATGGATGATTAGGTTTCTCCGCCAGGAAGCAGTCGCCCAGCGGTGCCTCGATGGTGATCTCGCTCGCGGAATCCAGCAGTGCTTCAATCAGTGCAGAGTCATCCGAACCGGGTGTTGGCCGAATATGCAGCTCAAGCTGGTGCTTTAGATGTGGTGCGCTGGCGATAGAAAAAGGACACTTCTTTTCCGGGAGAACCATTTGCAGATACTGGCCAGCATTAAAGTTGACGTCTTCACCGGAAGGCAGATCGAGGAGCACCCGGCGGGTGTCCTCGTTGTACCAATCAATAGAGGCTATTGGGCAGGTGATCTGCTTCACAGCGGGCAGAATCCTTTTTGTTGCGTTTACTTGCGCTTCATCGAAGCGAAGAACTCTTCGTTCGTCTTGGTCTTCTTCATGCGCTCAAGCAGGAACTCGATAGCGGCAAGATCGTCCATGTCATGCAGGATTTTTCTGAGAATCCATACCTTCTGGAGTTCTTCCTCGGACATCAGCAGATCCTCACGACGGGTACCCGAACGACGGATATTAATCGCCGGGTAAACACGCTTCTCGGCAATCTTTCTTTCGAGATGCAGTTCGAGGTTACCTGTACCCTTGAACTCCTCGTAGATAACTTCGTCCATCTTCGAACCTGTGTCGATCAGACAGGTTGCGATGATTGAGAGACTTCCACCTTCTTCAATATTACGAGCTGCACCGAAGAACCGCTTGGGTCTTTCAAGTGCGTGGGCGTCGACACCACCGGTCAGTACCTTACCGGACGCAGGAATGACCGTGTTGTATGCACGGGCGAGTCGCGTGATGGAGTCGAGAAGAATGACCACGTCGGTCTTGTGTTCAACCAGCCGTTTGGCTTTTTCAATCACCATCTCGGCGACCTGAACGTGACGGGAAGGTGGTTCATCAAATGTGCTGGCTACCACTTCGCCTCGGACGGATCTCTGCATTTCTGTCACCTCTTCAGGACGTTCATCAATCAACAGAACGATCAGGTGACACTCAGGATTGTTACGCATAATGGATTGCGCAACGTTCTGAAGAATCAAAGTTTTACCGGCTTTAGGTGGTGAAACGATTAATGCACGCTGGCCTTTACCAATGGGTGCGGTCAGGTCAATGATTCTTGCTGTCAAGTCCTCGGTACTTCCGTTACCTGCTTCCAGTGCCAGTCCTTCATCGGGGAACAGTGGCGTGAGGTTTTCGAAGAGAATCTTGTTTTTGCTTTCGCCGGGGTCCGTGAAGTTGATCTGATCAACTTTGAGCAGCGCGAAGTAACGTTCGCTGTCTTTTGGCGGACGGATTTTGCCTGACACCGTGTCACCGGTTCGAAGGTTAAACCGTCTGATCTGGCTAGGTGATACATAGATGTCGTCAGGACCGGCCAGGTAAGAACTGTCAGGAGAGCGAAGGAAACCGAAACCATCCTGAAGAATTTCCAGAGTGCCGTCGCCATAGATCGCTTCGCCTGATTTTGCGTGCTTGCGCAGGACGCTTGCGATGATCTCCTGTTTGCGAGAACGGCCGAGGTTATCCATGCCCATCTCTTTTGCAATCTCGAGAAGTTCGGGTATGGGTTTGGTTTTAAGATCAGTTAGATTCATAAACTCACTTGTAGATGTTTGGAAGGTGGCACGAAGCGCGCCGTATGAAACTTGTTAGGATTTGATTAGAAAGCTGTTTTTCTAAGCTAATGTTCTAAATGTTTGTTGGGTTTTTTGGATCGTCGGGGAGGAGTAGTAGAACGGCGGATGGTTCTACGCCTGACCATCAGATATTGCGGGTGTAAAAATGATATGTTTTGGAAAGGTTGTCAACAATTTTTAACGAAAAAGGCCGCCAATATTGCGCAGGCGGCCTTATCTTTATCTGGACTTTAAGGAAAATCAGATATTGCTGTCCAGGAATGCCGTCAGCTGCGATTTGGACAGTGCACCAACTTTGGTCGCTTCAACGTTGCCGTTTTTGAACAGCATCAGCGTGGGAATACCCCGGATGCCGTACTTCGGCGGAGTGACTTCGTTAGCATCAATGTCGAGTTTACAGACTTTCATCTTGCCGTCGTACTCAACGGCAATCTCCTCCAACACTGGCGCAATGACTTTACAGGGGCCACACCACTCAGCCCAGTAGTCAACGAGTACTGGTACGTCTGAGTTCAATACGTCTGAGTCAAAAGAGTCATCAGACACGTGTTGGATATCTGCCATTAGGGGTCTCCGAAAATACGTGAATAGGTTAAGGAGAAGTATATAGCCGGTTGGTGTTTTTTCCAGAGCGGAGTGACGAATATATGTGATTCCGTCTTTTACTGGACGTCTACTGGGTGGCTTTCCCCGTTGACCGGTGCAGGTCCCACGCAGGTTGAGCCAAGTCACGCTAAAGGCGCTTTATGGACGTCTACTCGGTGGCTTTTCCCGTTGACCGATGACAGGTCCCACGCAGGTTGAGCCAAGTCACGCTAAAGGCGCTTTATGGACGTCTACTCGGTGGCTTTTCCCGTTGACCGATGACAGGTCCCACGTAGGTTGAGCCAAGTCACGCTAAAGGCTTTGCGCGACTCGTTTTGCGAAGTAGGTGAGGATGGCGTCAGCACCAGCGCGCTTCATGGCAAGCAGGGATTCTGTGATCACCGCCTCAGATAACCAACCTTTTTCCATGGCTGCCATTTGCATCGCGTACTCCCCGCTCACCTGGTAAACCATCGTAGGCATGCCAAAGCGGTCTTTGACTCGACGGACGATGTCCAAATAAGGCATACCCGGCTTGACCATCACCATATCGGCACCTTCCTCGATATCCAGTGCAACCTCGTGCAGCGCTTCATCGGTATTCGCAGGATCCATCTGGTAGGTCATTTTGTCCCCTTTTCCCAGATTACCGGCAGAACCCACCGCGTCTCTGAAAGGTCCATAAAATGCAGAAGCGTATTTGGCGGAATAGGCCATGATTTTGGTGGTGTGAAAATTGTTCGCCTCGAGCGCATGTCGAATTGCGCCGATTCGGCCATCCATCATGTCGGATGGCGCAACGATATCGACGCCGGCTTCCGCCTGGGACACAGCTTGTTGGACCAGTGTTTCCAGGGTCACATCGTTAGCAATATAGCCGGTGTCATCAAGAATACCGTCTTGTCCATGGCTGGTGAACGGATCGAGTGCCACGTCGGTCATTACGCCCAGGTCAGGGCAGGCTGCCTTGATGGCCCGAACGGCATTTTGAGCCAGGCCATCCGGGTTAAAAGCTTCTTCACCGTGAGGAGATTTCTTCTCTTGTGGAATCACCGGGAAAAGCGCGATCACCGGGATACCGAGGGCTTCCACTGCTTTTGCTTCTTCGACCAACAGATCAATAGACAGACGATCGACACCGGGCATGCTGGGAACCGCGCTGCGCAGGTTCTCTCCCTCGTGCACGAACACGGGGTAGATAAGATCTGACGCCGTCAGCGCGTTTTCCCGGACCAGGCGCCTGGACCAGTCATCGGTCCGTAGCCGCCTGAGTCGGGTCATGGGAAAGCTGCGATTGGCGCCTGTCATAGCTGAATCCGGTTTGGTGGTTGAAGCGGGACGGCAAGTATACCGGGTTGTAGAGCGAAAATGACAAATTGTCACAGGCCGTTTACACTGCGGGAACGCTGACAAATTGTCATATGAATGCCTGCTCTACCTTTGGAAAGTGGCAAGGTTGCAACCGGCAGTAAGGTTGCGACACTCGACAAGCTCCGGGTTGCTGCCCGTGAGTTGTTCGTTGAACTCGGTTATCACGAGACTCGCCCCCAGGACATTGCCCGTCAGGCAGGGTTGGCAAGTGGCACTTTCTATCTTCATTTCGCCGACAAGCAACAGGCGTTCCTGGACTTTGCCGAACAGGCACAAAATGAACTGATGGCGTTCATGCAGCATCGCCTGTCCAAAACTGAAACGAGTCGGGAACGTTGGGGTTGCATTTGTAGCGCCGTGATTGATTTTGGCGCTGACCATCCCGGCCTTTTGCAGGCCGCTTTCATCGATCCGGTGTTTGTTGCGCCCAAAGATGACAACGCCTGGCAAATGTATGACCGATTGGGTCATTTGCTGAGCCTGGTGCTTGCTGAAGAAAGTCCGTCGGCGGATTACGACTTTGAACTGATCAGCCATGGGATCTGCGGCATGCTGCGTCACGCCATGATTTATGCCGGACGAAGTGACATGCCCCGTGAAGCACTGATCGAGAATATGAGCACCTTTATCGACAGGGGTTTGAAAACGTCATGAGCAAACTGGTTTACACAAAACAAGAACTGGAAGCAGAAAACGAGTACACGACACCACACGTTGAGTGCGGCTTAAAACTTCATGGCGGATTCAATCAGGAAGGGCACTATCTATCTCCCAGAACCAAACATCGATGGGACGCGATTAATGCCTGGCAGCAGCAGCTCCATGAAAGAGACGTGGAAATTGTCGAAGCAACGACAGAGCTTCTCACTGAACCTAACTTTCCGAATGTACCGCAGCAAATTCTTTTACTGAAACACGGCATTGAACAGTCTTTCTGGGACTCGTTAACGATCACGGGCCTGATCGAAGCGAGAGGAAAAGCGCTCGCGGAAGTCACGGCACCGGATTTCCAGGAGATTATTGTTCAAGACATTTCAGAAACAGCCCTTGGTCATATGAATAAGGGGTTACTCACCAGTCATGGTTGGGATGAAGGTGGTGTGCCTGAATCGGGTGTCGGGGGTCACGACATCATGTGGTTTGCCGCGAGAGATCTGATCTTTGGTAAAGACAAGTTTCCTATTCCCGAAGCGCCGGCGAGCATTGGGCGTGAAAAACCGGAAAGGGAAATGGCGCAGTTGCCACCGGAACACGAAATGATGATTTCTTTTCTGATGAATCTCCTGATGATTGAAGTACGGGCCGAACGCGCCTTTGACTTCTATGAGCGCGTCATTGCCTCGGACGACACCTTTGAGGATAAACCCCGAGAGGCTGCCCACGCCGTCGAATTGATTAACCGCATCCGCATGGACGAGTCTGTGCATGTTGCCTGGCTTCGCGCAGCAATCTCTGAGTTCCGCAGTTTTACGATTAAAACCGTTGATGGCGATCAAGTGTCAGGTGCGGACATTCTGGATCCCGTCTGGGAAAAGATGGTTCACTGGCATGCGGTAGAAATGCATGAAAGCCAGAGGCCGGCGAATATGGCGGCTATGAAGGAACTTGTATTGAAGCTGCCTGATGGCGCCAGTGTCTATCGCGAGTTTGAATCTCTGGCGCTCGAACAGCAGGCAGCCTAGGTGGACGAAGATGAAATTTGGGATCTTTTACGAACACCAGCTCCCTAAGCCCTGGACAGAAGGTCTGGAACAGAAACTGTTCCAGGATGCGCTGGACCAGGTTGAACTGGCGGATCGCCTGGGCATCGATTATGCCTGGGAGGTGGAACATCACTTCCTCGAGGAATATTCGCACTCCTCCTCCCCGGAAATCTTTCTTGCCGCAGCTTCCCAACGGACCAAGAACATTCGTCTGGGTCATGGTATTCGACAGGTCATTGCTAACTACAATCACCCGGCTCGAACTGCGGAGTGCATCGCCACGCTGGATCTGGTGAGCAATGGTCGAGTTGAGTTCGGCACCGGTGAGTCGTCGGCGATTCTTGAGCTTGGTGGATTTAACATTCCGGTTTCCAGTAAACGCGAACAATACCTCGAAGCCACCGAACAGATTTGCAACATGCTTGCCATGGACCCTTATCCTGGCTTCAACGGCAAGTATTTCGATATGCCCTGCCGCAATATTGTGCCTAAGCCTCTGCAGAAGCCACACCCGCCGCTTTGGGTCGCGTGCTCGAACCGGGATACCATCAAAATGGCTGCCCGATTGGGTATGGGTGCGCTGACTTTCGCCTTTGTTGATCCGTTAGAAGCGAAACATTGGGTCGACGAGTACTACAGTATTATCAAGAGCGACGAGTGTGTGCCGATCGGTCACACGGTGAACGCAAACATAGCCATGGTGACCAGCTTCTCATTACACCACGACAGGCAGACGGCGGTCGATCGTGGGCTCGAGGGCTTTGAATTCTTCAGCTACGCGCTCGGTTTTCTTTATGGCTTTGGGATTCACAAACCGGGTCGAACAGATATTTTTAAAGAGTTTCGTGAAGTTCGCGAGCAACAACTCCAGGAAATGCCGCTCGACATAACGGAGTCACTCACCGGCGCCCGTGGTGGTATTGGTACCCCTGATGACATGAAAGCGCATCTGCGCAAGTTTGAAGCGGTAGGGGTCGACCAGGTGACCTTTATTCAACAGGCAGGGATGAACAAACACGAACACATCTGTGAATCCCTGGAATTGTTCGCTGCAGAGGTGATGCCTGAGTTCAAAGCGCGATCGGTGGAACGCGAAGCGAAAAAGGCAGAGGAATTGGCGCCGTTTATCGAAGCTGCGTTGGCAAGAAAACAGTTTATGCCGATGCCGGAAGACGAAGACCTGCCGGCGTTCCCGGCGCTTGGCAGGAGCGTTGTCGAAGGGGAAGAAGACCCGAATAAACAGGCTGCGAGCTGACTATGGCTCCAGGGACTCGAGCGCCTCGCTGAGCTCTAACCACTCCGCTTCCATTGCTTCCAGCTGTGCCTGCAGTTCGAGCTGATCGCGCAACAAGGTCTGGAGGTTGGGGTTTTCATGATCGTTATAGATGTCTGGTTTCGCGAGCTGATCGTTCACTTCATCCAGTTTACGGTGCAATCGCGCCATACGTTCATCCATGGTCTTGATTCGCGTACGTAGCTGCCTGGCGGCCTTGCCTGGGCGTCTGGCGGATGCTTCATCTGGTTTTGATTTTGGTGTTTCTGCGGCGGATGGTGATGTCGGCAGGACCTGGGATCGATAGTCTGACAGGTCGCCAGAAAACGGCTGAACGTATCCTGCAGAAATCAGTAAAAACTGATCGACCGTGTTGGTCATCAGGTGACGGTCGTGAGAAACCAGCACCAGTGCGCCGCTGTAGCTCTGAAGCGCAATTGTCAGGGCTTGCCGCATTTCGATATCCAGGTGATTGGTCGGCTCGTCCATCAATAGAAGATTAGGTTTGGTGTAAGCAATCAGCGCCAAGGCCAACCGTGCTTTTTCCCCACCGGAAAAGGTGTCAACCGGTTCCAGCACCTTGTCACCGTGAAAATTGAATCCACCGAGAAAGTTTCTGGCATCCTGCTCTCCGGGTAGTTCTCCCAAAGACCTGCCGAGCTCATAAAGGTGCATCAAGGCGCTTTGTTCCAGGATCAGATCATCAAGCTGGTGCTGAGAGAAGTAGGCGGTCGAGAGGTTGGCGCCATTGGTCAGATCGCCGCGAAGAAGCGGCAATTCGCCCTTGAGCGTTTTGATCAGCGTACTTTTACCCGCGCCGTTGATGCCCAGGAGTCCGATGCGGTCGCCAGGCAGGAATGTCAGGTTGACGTTATTGAGAACGGCATCCGCATATCCCAGGGTTGCATCACTGAGGCTGACCAGTGGTGTCGAAACTTTTTCCTGCGTTCTGATCTCGAATGAAAAAGATGAGTCGATGTGTGCAGGCGCGATGAGTTCCATACGTTCGAGCGCTTTGAGTCGGCTCTGAGCCTGCCGTGCTTTTGTTGCCTTGGCACGAAAGCGTCTGACAAAGTCCTGCATATGGGCGATTTCGCGCTGCTGCTTGTCGTAGTTGCTTTGTTGTAGTGCCAGCCGTTCCGCTTTGAGCTTTTCGAATGCGGAATAGTTTCCGGTAAAGAGTTCAATCGTACCACCATAGAGGTAGGCGATATGACCCACACATTCATCCAGGAACTCCCGGTCATGAGAAATCAGCAGCAGGGTACCCGGATACTTCCCGATCCATTCGGCGAGCCAGATGATCGCGTCCAGATCCAGGTGGTTGGTGGGCTCATCCAGGAGCAGCAGGTCGGATGGACACATCAGTGTTTGAGCAAGGTTAAGCCGAATGCGCCAGCCACCGGAGAAGTCATTGAGGGGTCGCTGGGCATCTTCCGGCTGAAAACCGAGACCTGACATCAGCTGTGCCGCCCTGGCGGGTGCGCTGTAGCCATCGATCGCATCCAGCGTTTCGTGAAGGCCGGCAAGTTCCTCAAAAGCTTCTGAAGCCTCTGCTTCTTTCAGTGCTGCCGTGACAGACACGTACCGGGTATCTCCGGCGAGTACATAATCCAGCGCCAGTTCCTGAGAGCCGGGTACCTCCTGTGCCATATGGGCGATTTGCACATTGTCCGGTAGATCGATCGCGCCCTGGTCGGTATCAAGATGGCCCAATATGGCCTGGAACAAGCTGGACTTGCCGCTGCCGTTTGCGCCGATTAACCCAACCTTGTTGCCACGATGGATGGTCAGCCGGGCTTCCTGAAACAGCAGATCGACACCGCGCCTCAAGGCGACATTGTTTAGCGTTAGCATATTGGAATGTTTATAGTGCGATTGGGTAAAGCAGAGAGCTGTCTATGATGAAGTTAATGATCGGGTTGCTGATTATCGCATGTATCGCGCCCCTTTTTATCAAAGGCCCGGATGGCGAGCCCATCATGCGCATCGATGACTGGGCGATCGACCTGCCGGAACCTGTCGAAGCTTTCTTTTCTGACCTGATGAGTGGTCGAACGCCGTCCGCTTCAACGATCCCCAGCACGCGAGATGCGGCGTCAGCCAAGGTGTACAGATGGCAGGACGAAAAAGGTCAGTGGCACTTCTCCAATACGCCGCCCAATAGCGATGTGGCCGAAGAGATAACCATTGCCGACGTCAACCTCATGGATGCCTATGTTCCCCCTGGGCCCGAGCCGGTGGCTGTTGAAACGAGTCAGGCACCCGGGTCATTGCCAGGTGGTGTACCCGGTGCGGATCAGATGCAGGAAATGATGGAGACCGTAAACAGCTACCAGGCAACCATGGAACAGAGAAACCAGGCCCTGGAAGACATCACCGGAGGCGGTCACTAGTTTTCCTGGGCAGGTCTCAGGATCTGAAAAAGTCCCAGGATGATCAGCCCGATGAAACCGAGCAGTGTCCAGCCAGGGATACTCAGGCCCAGAAAGGTCCAAACAACTTCAGCGCAGCTGCCGTCCCCCTCCAGTACCATGCGAATGACGTCCTGCATAGGGAACACATCCATCAGGTAGTCTAATCCCGGCCCACAGGCAGGCACCTGGTCTTCTGGTAGGCTCTGCAAATGCAGTTGCCTGGCGGACAGTCCAGCTCCGGCGATGCAGGAGGCGACAACCATCCCGCCATAGATTCGAACCCCCAGAGTGCCCGGGTTATGGATGGCAGCGACCAACGCGATCAGACCCGCGATGATCACCGCAATGCGCTGGAAGATACACAGTGGACAGGGCTCCAGATGCATCGCATGTTCCATGTAGAGGGCAACCGACATCAGAAAGACTGTGCCAAAAGCGATGAGCCAATAAAGACTTCGTGGATTAGGGGTGTACTGAAGCATGAAAGTTCCTGTTACTGCGGTTCAGGTTTCGATAGGCGTTCATACGGCACGAAACCTTCTACATGAAAACAGCCCTTAGTTTAGTTGCTTTCTCGCCATTCATCACAGAAAAGGCGTAGTTCGGGGTAAAACTCATCCAAATCCTCGGATATCGCGTCAAGGTGTTCTACCACTTCGGCCGCAGCCTCATCCAGGGGGTTGTCTCGTTTTAAGCGAGTGGACAGATAGACCAGGGACCGTTCAATAAAGGCCTGTTCTTGATAGCCCACAAGGGCATTGAGCTCGTGCATGCGCGTTGCCGTGCGTAGAGCGTTCGGCGGCAAATAATCCCTGGAATCTAACAAGATGTCTAAAGCACGTGAAGAAAAGTCCTTCAGGGGCGTGGCGTAAAACCTGGCCCAGTTAAGTGCCAGCAGGTGATCGTAAACGACATCCGTAATGATGCCGCCATAGCGATGAAACCGATTCGGCAGCCGCCTGCTGCTTCTTTTCGTCACGGGATGATTGTCTGTGAACCGATCGATCGCGCGATGAAGGCGCACGCCACGCTCAATGGAATCTGGCAGCTGACACTGCAAGCGTCCTTTGACGTAGTCGCCCAGGAATCCGCCGACAATGAGGCAAGCGTCGTCTCCTGCCAGCGCAAAATGAGCGAGATGATTCACACGAGTGGCTGGTAGCTCGCGTTAATACCGGCGAGGTATTCATCGAAACTGATCTGTTCTTTGGCTTCGATGTCGTTTTGCCCGGCAACCGAATCGGCGGCAATTTCTGCATACCGCGCCACCGTCTGCTCGTCCAGTGGTCGTGAGTTGAAGGATTCTCGGTGAGCCAGAGCCTGGTTCATGGCAAACCTGAAAAAGGGGACGCCCTCAGACTTCAGGTCCCCCAAGATCTGCCCGCTGGGTGTCTTGGCGGGGTCCCGAACGCGTTCAACCTGCAGGTTAAAGCTCTCTATGAAGCCGGGGTCTGAAAGTTCTGACCCCAGTAGTTCTGCCCAGGGGCTGATTTCATCCAAAATCTCCGCTGCCCACGCCTGCATAGGTCTCTCTGTGCCCTGATCGATCAGGGTCAGATCCGGTGATCTGCCGTTGTGCACGACAGCCATGCTGTTTGTTCTGACATCGTCACAGCTTTGTTGGTCGTGCTCTGGGCTTGGTGTCATTAAGCAATACAACAGGAAGGTATCGAGGAATCGGATTTCACTCTCATCGATACCCAAGGGCAGGTAAGGGTTTACATCCAGCAATCTGACTTCAATGTATTGCACGCCGTGTTCCAGCAGACTCCCCAGGAAGTTTTCCCCAGCGGATGGAACGCGCTTGGCACGAATAGAAGAGTAAAACTCAGCTTCCGATTGCAGCAGGTTGGCATTGACCTGGGGATACTCGCCCCAAGCGTTGATGGCTTCGTACGCATCATGAGGTGCGCAGATGGCGCTGGCCAGTGAGCTCACGTAGTTGTCGAGCGTGTTGTAACAGATGTTCATCTGATCTGCCTGGGTATCACTCTGATAGCCCAGGTTGCCTGAGCGCAGGGATGTCGCATAGGGCAGATAGAGTGTGCCTTCATCAAAGTCTTCCAGGGTATGTGCCTTGTCTTTGACGAAGGACTTGCAAACGGCCGGTGAGGCGCCGAACAGATAGGTCAGCATCCAGGAATATCGGCGGAAGTTGCGCATCAGGTCGAAGTATCGACGCGTTGTGAAATCTTTGAGGTTTTCAGAAACGCCTTCGGCGTCTTTGAGCCAGGACCAGAATTCGTCGGAAAGTGAGAAGTTGTAATGCACCGCGCAAATGGTTTGCATGCCCCGCCCGTAACGATGTCCGAGCCCGCTCCGGTAGGTGGTTTTGAGTCGTCCCAGGTTTGAATCGCCAAAAAAAGCCAGTGGGATAGAGGCATCCTCATCCAGCATACAGGGCATGCTTGCTGACCAGAGTATTTCGTCCCCCACGCCGGAGTACACATACCGATGCACTTCATCGAGTTTTTGGAGCGCACCTTCCGCAGAGGGAAATACGGGTGTAATCAGTTCCAATTGCGCCTCTGAAAAATCAGTGGTGACCAGCGGATGCGTCAGCTTGCTGCCAAACGTTTCTGGGTGCGGTGTATCCGCGAGTTTGCCGCCTGGCGTTACCCGAAGCGCTTCACGCTCGATGCCGCGGTTAAAGGTCAGCAGAGACTTTTTGTCTTCAGCATTCAGATTGCTGAAGGATTCTGGCAAGAGGTTTGTCATCTTAGTCACGGGTCAAGCTGTGGACCGGCATCGATGATTGCCTGGGCTACATCGAATCGCTCAAAGTTACGCACGAACTTTTCCGTCAAAGAACGCGCTGCGACATCATAAGCGTTTTGATCTGGCCAGGTTGCCCTTGGATTGAGTATCTTGGACTCAACGCCGGGTAGTTCGGTTGGGATGGTTAGGTTAAGCATCGGTAGGGTTTGTGACGGTACCTCATCAATTGCCCCTCGGTGGATAGCGGCAATGATGGCCCTGGTGACAGGTATGGGAAATCGAGCCCCCCCTTTACCTTCAGCGCCGCCGGTCCAGCCGGTATTGACGAGATATACCTTGGAGCCGAATTCGCGGATACGTTTCATCAGCAAATCAGCATAGACACCAGCAGGTCTTGGGAAGAAAGGCGCCCCGAAACAGGTAGAAAAAGTCGCCGTGATGTCACCATCAACACCAGCCTCTGTGGATCCGACCTTCGCGGTATACCCACTTAAGAAATGATAGGCAGCAGCTTCAGGAGAAAGCCTGCTCACTGGAGGCAGCACACCCGTCAGGTCACAAGTGAGAAAAATGATGTGTGCCGGTTCGTTGCCGAGATTTTCTTCAACGCGCTCGGTGATGTGCTGCCGTGGATAACAGGCGCGTGTGTTCTCAGTGAGACGGGTATCTGCGTAGTCCGGCTCCCCGGTCTCGGGATCGATGACGACATTCTCGATGATCGTGCCCTCTCGGATTGCGTCCCAGATAACCGGCTCGTTTTCTTTCGACAAATTAATACATTTGGCGTAGCAGCCACCCTCAAGGTTAAACACGGTACCCTTGCCCCAGCCGTGTTCATCATCTCCAATCAATTTTCTTGCAGGATCCGCGGACAAGGTGGTTTTACCGGTGCCGGAGAGACCGAAGAACAGGGTAACGTTGCCATCATTGTCTGAATTGGCAGCACAATGCATCGGTAAGACGTCCTTTTCCGGAAGCATGAAGTTCTGCACAGAGAACATGGCTTTCTTCAACTCGCCGGCGTAAGGCATGCCCGCGATCAGCACGCGGCGCAAAGCAAAGTTGATGATGACGCAGCCATCACTGTTGGTGCCGTCACGTTCTGGTTCGCACACAAAATTTGGTGCGTGCAGGACACGCCAGAGTTTCTTCCCTTTTGGATTGAAGGTCTCGGGTGTAATGAACAGTGATCTGGCAAAGACGCTGTGCCAGGCGGTTTCCGTCGTGACCCTAACAGGCAGGTAATCTTCAGCATCGGCACCGACATGAAGTTCTGTCCAGAAGGTCTCTCTCTCTGATAGATAGGATTTAACCCGCCGCCACAGCTCGTCGAAATTGTCGGGATCAAATGGGCGATTGATGTCTCCCCAGTCGATGTCATCAGACGAACTCGGTTCCTCAACGATGAACCGGTCGAGCGGGTGCCGGGCGGTTCTTTTCCCGGTCTCGACGACCAGTGCGCCATTGGCAGCAAGACGACCTTCTCCGGTTTCCAGGGCGATATTGATGAGGTCATCGACCGAGAGGTCGGAAGAGAGGCGAGGTTGCGGTTCCAAGATTGTGTTGCTGACAAGGTCGTTGGCGCGATTATGCCAAAAGACCCCAGAGCAGGGGAGTTTATTTGCCGGTGTCGAACCGAATCGGACTGAGGCCATCAGGCTATTGATTTTGGTCTCTGAACCGATGGATCTGGCGTCGATCTTTCTTGCTTGGTCTGCCTTCAGACATGATGTGGCTGCCTGCGGCCTTTCGCTGCTCTGCACGAAGTGCACGTTTTTCCTGGCTTGCGAGCGTTTCCTCGTACAGTGTTTGGGCGATGGTCGCAGATCTGCGCTGGTCACTCAACGCGTTTACGACGACAACCTTTTCGTCGTAGCCCTGCGTAATCTGCAGGGTGTCCCCCGGCACGAGCTCTTTACTGGGTTTGGTGCGCTGGCCGTTCACATGTACCTTGCCGCCATCAATGGCCTCTTTTGCCTTGGCTCGGGTTTTGAAAAACCGGGCAGCCCAGAGCCACTTGTCTATCCGGACCCCGCTCATGGCTGTTCTGCCCTCACCTTATCGCTCATGGCTGTTCTACCTTTACCTTATCGCTCAAGGCTGTTCTACCTTTACCTTATCGCTCATGGCTGTTCTACCTTGCCCTTATCGCTCAAGGCTGTTCACTCCCGGTTGTTAAACGCGAAAGGTCATCGATTAAAGGAAAGTCGTGGTCGTGCCTGTGGCTTCTGCCGGAATCCGGCGTCTCAACACACAGCACATGCCTGATACCGAAGGCTTTGCACTGTGCCAGAACCGCCGGGCTGTCATCGATCATCATGGTGGTTTCAGGGTCAAAATCAACCTGATCAGACAGCGCTGACCAGAATTGAAGGTCTCTCTTTGGTAGACCGAAGTGATGGGAGCAATAGTGATCATCAACATGGTCCAGAAGTCCGGTCACCCTCTGCTTCAGCGCCAGCACATTGGGATGCGCATCAGTAACGATCAAGATATCCAGGTGATCGTGTTGGGCCAGTGCCTTCAAAAAGCGCTCTGCACCGGCGCGAAACTGGATGAGGTGCTCGACCTCTCGCTTCAGCGTCATGATGTCGACGTCAAAATGCCTGGACCAGTGATCGGTGCAGTACCAATTCATCGTGCCCTCAGCCTCACGCAGGGCGGTCTCAACATGGGCGGTGGCCAGTTCCTCTTTCAGACCGTGAATATCCCCGTATCTTACGGGCAGGTGGTCTACCCAGAAATGGTTGTCGAAACGCAGGTCCAGCAGAGTGCCATCCATGTCCAGAAGCAGGGTGTCGATATCATTGAGGCAGGGGTAGTTCACGTGAATGATTCTATCGTGGTTGTGATGAGGACGGCGATAAGGTTCAATCCGCTACCTTGAAAAAAACCGATGGAATGTCCTTTGAGTGAATTAGTCGATTTGATGAGCCGCACAGTCCGGGATGCAGGAGCAGCCATCCTGGAAGTTTATGGTGAAGAAGACTTTGGCGTCGAAGCGAAGTCAGATGACTCACCGCTTACCCGAGCGGATTTGGCGGCTCATCACATCATCGTCGACAGCTTGAGCCTCGGCGCGCCGGAGATACCGATTCTCTCTGAAGAGTCCGATGACATTCCGTTTACCGAAAGACGCAGCTGGGATCGCTATTTTCTGGTCGATCCTCTGGACGGCACCAAGGAGTTCATTTCCAGAAATGGCGAGTTCACCGTGAATGTGGCGTTGATCGAAGCGGGTATTCCGGTGATGGGCGTTGTCTTTGTGCCGGTGAAAGACGTGCTCTACGTTGGTGATCAGAAAGCGGGTCAGGCGACGGTGACGCGTGATGGTGAAACCATCTCGATCAGCACACGACCGTTTAATCCGGAAGAGTCAGTGACGGTGGTTGCCAGTCGTCGTCATGGTGGTGAAGCGCTTGAGGCGTGTCTGTCTGTTTTGAAGACATCTTTTTCAGACATTGAGACCACCAATATGGGAAGTTCTCTGAAACTTTGCCTCGTCGCAGAAGGTGAAGCGGACCTTTACCCAAGACTTGCCCCGACATCAGAGTGGGATACTGCAGCGGCACAGGCGGTCGTCGAAGCGGCAGGTGGAAGTGTGGTCAATACCGCTTTGGACCCGCTGCGCTACAACACAAAAGAAAACATTCTCAACCCGTTTTTCTACGTCATTGGGGACACAGCGTACGACTGGCGTTCACTGCTTTCCCGGGTGCCGCTGCCCGACTAGAACAACCGGTGGGTAAGCTGTGCATAATGTGTTGTTAACGCCGCGCGAGCTGTGGGTAAGAAAGTGAATAACCTGCGCAACAACACGACGAAGTGCGCGGGAAGCCAGTAAAAACAGGGGGTTTCAGGCGTTGGTCTCGGCTAGCGAAGCTGTATGCGCATCCATCCTGCCGAGGAGAATACTGTATATTCATACAGCTTCGGCTAGCGAGGTTGAATAATATACCTCTGTCAAAATCGAATTTAAAGATTTCAAAAATGGAGATTCCTGAAGAGGAATTACCTTGACTTTTAGGAAACAAATCTAAGGTCCTGAATTCAGTCGAAATTGCGGAAACCGGCCATCGAAAAGTTGGCCAGCTGAAATTTTTTCACGACTTATGCCGGATATTGGTGTCTTCAGGGGTTGAAAAACTCGCAAAACAACCCCACCTAGGGAGGCGGAAGAGGTGTCCGTTGTGGTGTGGCGTCGGCCTGCGGGGTCAGATGTTGAATGATTACGGACGAATGGCCGTAAAACCGCCATTTTTGGTGGACATCGAGTGAACGATAACTCGATAATACAACCCCAGACCTTACCCACTTCCTGAACTTTTTACCGATTCATTCGGGGCTTGTTCACTGGTTCTGTCAATAAATTTTTCAGGTTTGGGTTGAACCATACGACTGAGTGTTTCGTCTCAATGTTGAGGTCAGAACAATGGCACCGGATTTGTCACTTGCCGCTCATCCGCTGACGTGTTCGATGGGAATGAATGAGTGTCAGTAAATGCCGGGTTGATGACACTAAGAAACGGAAGCACTGGTCTTTAACGGAGCGCGCGCCCTATGATAAATGCCGATGACGGTGACTACGATACGATCCTTGATGATGATGACCTCGAGGATGCGTCTGATGAGCTTGATGCACTGGAAGAACTTGCCGGTACAGAAAAGCTCGATGAAGACGATGCCGAAGCCGAGGAATCGAAGCTCAAACTGCTGATCGACACCGGAAAAGAGCAGGGATATCTGACCTACGATCAGCTCACAGAAGCACTGCCTGAAAGTATTGAAGAGACGGATGAATTCGAAGCCATCGTTTTGATGTTCGAAGAGATGGGGGTGTCGATTTATGAAGTCGCACCTGATCCAGCCTCGCTCAAGACTGAAAGCGAGGATGAGTCCGAAGATGAGTCTGCGGTGCTCGGAGGCATGGAAAGTGTCGTCGGCAAAACCATGGACCCAGTGCGTATGTACATGCGCGAAATGGGCACAGTGCCCCTGTTGACCCGCGAAGGCGAAATTGTCATTGCCAAGCGAATCGAGGACGGCATCCGGGAAACGATGGCCACCATGGCGGCATACCCCGGCACCGTCGAGTATGTGCTCGCGGCCTACGAAGAAGTCGTGGAAGATGAAGGCGAGGTTTCCGCTGTTATTTCGGGATTCCTGGATCCGGAAGACGACATTCCGGATATGAGCGACATCGCTCAGGCCAAATCGAGCGGTAACTACCAGGCGGGTGAGGACGACAACACTGGAAAACTGGACCACGATCTCGGGCATGCCCGGTTCAAGGCGTTGGATAAAGCTTATCGAGCGTATCAGCGAGCGCGTGAGAAACACGGCAAGGACGATCCAAAGACAGATAAGGCACTCACCAAACTGGCAGACGCTTTCAGCCTCTTTAAGCTGGTGCCTGCGGTGATGGATCCCATCCTGGACCTGGTACATCGCGATATGCAGCAAATCCGCACCCAGGAACGAACCATTCGGGATCTGTGCGTGCAGAAATCGAAGATGCCCAAAGATATTTTCCTGAAGCGCTACGTCGGCAACGAAACCAATGCGGATTGGATCGACGAAATCATAAACGAACTGCCTGATCTCGCAGAGAAACTTCAGGCCGTTCGAATTTCTGTTCGACATGGTAACAAGCAGATTAAACGAGTCGCTGACCGAACCGACATGTCAGTTAGCGAAATCAAAGATTTGAATCGCAGATTGTTTCTGGCGGTGGGTAAGACTCGCGCGGCCAAGAAAGACATGATTGAAGCGAACCTTCGGCTCGTGATCTCAATCGCTAAAAAGTACACGAATCGCGGTCTGCATTTCCTGGATCTTATTCAGGAGGGCAACATCGGCTTGATGAAGGCGGTGGACAAGTTCGAGTATCGTCGCGGTTTCAAGTTCTCGACCTATGCAACCTGGTGGATTCGACAGGCCATCACCCGATCGATCTCTGATCTGGCACGTACCATCCGCGTACCTGTCCACATGATGGAAACCGTCAATAAACTGAACCGCCTGACGCGACAGCTGGTACAGGAGTTGGGTCGTAACCCGACCATTGAAGAGCTGTCCAAGAAGATGGAACTGCCTGAAGACAAAGTGCTTAAAGCGCTGGACGTGGCCAAGCAGCCAATTTCTCTGGAAACGCCGGTTGGCGACGACGACGACTCTACGATGTGGAATCTTGTCAGCGACACAACGGTGGAGTCTCCCATGGAGCACGCCACTGATGAAGGGCTGAAAGAGACCACGACCAATGTCCTCACTGCCCTGACAGAGCGTGAAGCGAAGGTGCTGCGTATGCGATTTGGTATTGATATGAATACCGATCACACGCTGGAAGAGGTCGGCCGTCAGTTCTCAGTAACGCGTGAGCGAATTCGTCAGATTGAAGCGAAGGCTTTGCGTAAGCTCCGCCATCCTGCGAGATCGGAACAGCTGAAGAGCTTTATTGAGGGCTGAACTCCAAGAAGGCTTTCAGCCAAATTGAAAAAAGGGCCGCATGGCCCTTTTTTTTGGCCGCATGATAAGTGTGCTACTGTCGGGACGCATGCAACAACGTTCAATCACTCCCTCCCGACCACGGTTACGGTTCATCCCTTTCCGCAAGAAAGACATCATCGAGATGTGTATTGCCGATGGTGCGCTCGGTCGAGCGGACCAGAAGACATTTCGCGAGTTTTGTCATCTACTGCGAAGTGTTTTTCATTTTGAGTATCACGACACGCTGGAAACACTGAAAGATCTTTACGCGCCGCTCAATCCGGACCGAGACACTCGCAAAGTGGATGTATTCACGGATCAGCCCGCTAAGTCTTTTACCGAAACATTGCATGGCCTTTTGGATAAAGCCAACTATGAGCGCTTGACTCAGGCAGAGCTGGAAGCTGCTTTTGAGGAATCTTCACTCTTTCAGATCAAGCTACACATCGATTTTGACGCCTTTGAAGAAGTCCTGCTGTTTACCAGAGGAGAGCGCACCCATACCGAACAGGTTGCAACGCTGTTTGGGCTGATCAAGAAGAAGGTCACCTTCTCCAACTTTGATCGGGTCGTGATCTATATCCGTTATCGAGATGACGTGATGTCGGATGCTGCGAAAAGAAAGCCTGGATCGACCATGCTGAAGCTGTTTCAGAATGTCCCCAGGGCGGATGTCGAAATGTTGTTTCCCGAGACTCAGGTGGGGATGCGCCTGATCGATAAGCTTATGATTGGTGTTCCGGCATTGGTGGGTGCGGTGGCGATTGCGACCACCAAGGCCGGTGCATCGCTTTTGCTGCTGGGTTCTCTGATTGGATTCTGGCTGGGACTTCACTCAGAGGTGGTTGAGCTGGATGAGGCGAGGCTGATCGCCATACTGGCCGGACTGGCGGGTCTGGGCAGTTATATCTGGAAGCAGTTTAGTAACTTCAAAAACCGAAAGTTGCTGTTTATGCAATCGTTGACTCAGAATTTGTACTTTAAAAATCTGGATAATAACGCGGGTGTGTTTCATCGATTGATCGATGATGCAGAGGAAGAAGAGTGCAAAGAAGCGATGCTCGCCTACTACTTTCTGCTGACCCAGGCGTCCATGATTGAGAGTGAAGCGGTGCTGGACCGCCTGATTGAACAGTGGTTTGCAAGCCGGTGGGAGGCGGAATTGGATTTTGAGGTCGATGATGCAGTGGCCAAGTTGAGAAAGTTTGGTTTACTGCAGGAAGCTGGCGGTCAGATTCGGGTGGTGCCGCTGGATAAAGCCTGTGAATTGCTCGATCAACGTTGGGATGACTACTTTAGGTAGGGTGGTGATGGAACCAATCAAAAGTCTGTTTGAAGGTCGACCAATATGGATGAATGCGTTGTTGGTGTTCTGTGCCTATATGACCTTCATCTATATGCCTTTTGACCTGTTCATCAAACCTGTCGCGGAAGATGAAGAGATTTGGTTTGGCTACGTACTCACAGGCTGGGCTGCCAAAGCAACGGAACCGATTCACTGGGCAATTTACGGTGGCGGCTTCTATGGATTCTTGAAGATGAAGTCATGGATGCATCCCTGGGCGGCCGTGTATGTGTTTCAGGTGGCGATTGCGATGGCCGTGTTTCCCTGGCTATACCGTGATGCAGGATTCACGGGTATTGCTGTCGCTGTTCCCTTTGTAATTCTTGGAGTGATGTTATTGAGATCAAGAGACTCATTTGGCTCACTGTCAGCAGCAGGTTCAGTTTCAGAAGAGTTAGAGGGAAATCAGAATGGACAACTTTAGTGGAAAGATCGCCGTCGTCACTGGCGGTGGTACCGGCATGGGCAGGGAACTGTGTCTTCAGCTGGTACAAGAGGGCTGCGCGGTGGCTGCCTGCGACGTCATCATGGAAAACCTCGAGGAAACGAAAAAGTTATGCGCTGGGGCTGCACCAGACATCAAGGTCACCTTGCACCAATGTGATGTATCTTCTGAAGTCGACGTGCTCCGGTTCAGAGATGAGGTGGCGACTGAACACGGAGACAAGCTGAACCTGCTCTTTAACAATGCTGGCATCGGTGGTTCTTTCTCTATGGTCGATGAAGACACGCGGCCCCAATGGGAAAAAACCTTCAATGTCTGCTGGTATGGTGTCTACTATAGTTGTCGCGCCTTCATGAATATGTTGGTTAATGCGGATGAGGCGCACATTATTAACACCAGTAGCGTCAACGGCTTCTGGGCCTCCCTGGGTCCGAATACGCCTCATACGGCTTATGCTGCCGCGAAGTTTGCCGTAAAAGGATTCAGCGAAGCGTTGATTACTGACCTGCGTTTGCATGCGCCACACGTCAGTGTTTCCGTTGTCATGCCTGGTCACATCGGAACATCGATCGCAATCAACTCTGGAAAAGTGCTGAGTGGAAAAGATGCCTCCGAGTTGAACGAGGACGACATCAAAGCCATGCGCGAACGCATGATGAGAACCGGCGGTGAGTTAGCTGAAGCGGTCATGAATCTGTCAGACGATCAGATCCGCCAGGTGATGCATCAGCGCGGCGTAGATTTTAGAGACAATGCGCCAACAACCGCGGGTCAAGCCTCGAAAATTATTCTTGATGCCGTTAAGGCCGGTAAGTGGCGAATCCTGGTGGGTGAAGATGCGGTTCGTCTTGATGCGCGTGTCCGAAACGACCCGGAATCAGCCTATGAAATCGACTTTGCGCAGGCGGTGCAGGAAGGCGGTGACCTTAACGAGCTGATCAACTAGTGCCCGAGCCTTCCGTTGCCGGTGGCGTTCCTGCAACACCGCTCGGATACCGAAGCTGGGCGGTGTTTGAATGGGCGCGTAATCCCTACGTCATCTTGGTTACGATCTATATATTCGCGCCCTACTTTTCCGCAACAGTCGTCGGTGACCCGGTCAAAGGTCAGGGATTACTTGGCTACACGAATGCGATTTCCGGATTCATGATCGCGACGCTCGCTCCTATCCTGGGCGCCATTGCAGACAAGAACGGACGTCGTAAACCCTGGATCCTGGTTTTTGTGATCGTCATGGTCCCTGCGATCTTCATGTTGTGGTTCGCAGAAAAGGACGGTGGCGGCATAGGGATCTATCCCACCCTGGCACTCATCGTTCTTATCGCGGTGATGTTCGAATTCTCTGCGGTGTTTCACAACGCCATGTTGCCCTCGATCTCACCGGTATCGAAGATCGGATCCATTTCAGGCCTCGCGCTTGCACTCGGTAATGTGGGTGGTCTATTGCTCATGGTGTTCGTGTTGTACGCGTTTGCTCTGCCCGGTGAGGTCGGTTGGAACTTCATTCCTGATGCGCCTTTGTTTGGTTTGGACCAGGGTTCTGAAGAACATAACCGCATCGTTGGGCCACTCACCGCGCTATGGCTGCTGGTGTTTGCGCTCCCCCTGTTCCTGTTTACTCCTGATGGTCAGGAAGAAAGCGCTGGTGTTCGAGACGCCATCCAGCAGGGGCTAAGAGAAGTCTGGTCGACGATTCGCGCCGTTCGCCATTACTCAAACGTGGCGTTGTACCTGGTGGCCAGAATGGTCTTCAACGATGGGCTCGTCGGGATCCTGATCTTCGGGGGTGTGTATGCCGCGGGCACGTTCGGCTGGGACACCATCTCGCTGTTGATCTTTGGCATTGTCACATCGCTCTCAGCGGCCGTAGGTGCCGTCATAGGGGGAGTCGTTGACGATCGGTTTGGTTCTCGCACGGCCGTATTGATTGCCGTCGGAGGCACGGCTGCGCTGCTTGTCGTGGGTATCTCCTTGCAACCGGAGAGCATATTTTTTGTAATCGACATTGAACCCGGTGTTGCCGTCTGGTCTTTTCCCTACTTTCAGACGCTGCCTGAGGTACTCTATTTCCTGAACACCCAGTTGTTCGGCATGTTCATCACCGTCGGATTCGCGAGTGCGCGCGCGATGATGGCGCGAATCTCACCACCACAGTTGATGACACAGTTCTTCGGCCTATATGCGCTTTCCGGGACGGCCACCGCATTCCTGGCGCCGCTTTTGGTGGGGATCTTTACTGATTGGTTTGAGAGTCAGAGGGCAGGGTTTGCTTCTCTGATTATCCTGCTGGTGGTTGGCTTCGTGATGATGCTTTATGTGAAAGAAGAGCAGGCCACGCGTCCGGATGTCTAGAGTTCGTTGAGCGTTTCTTCCAGCAGGTCCCTGATCTGATCGGTGGGACTCATGTCGAGCGCGAGCGTGGCAAGCTCTCTTGCCTGCGCCTCTCGCCCAAGCTGAGCATTGGCTCTTGCGGCAATCAGGTGGGCGACAGTGATGTCCGGATCCCACCAGCGTTTCTCTTTTTCATGAAAGGATTCGATCTCTGGCAGGACCTTGTCCCATTGTTCGGTCTGCAGATAAAACTGTGCCAGCGCAAAGTGCGGCCCTGCGCGATCCAGCAACCGGATCGCGTCAAGATAAGCGGCCTCTGCCGCTTCAAGATCATCTGCTTTGCTGAGTAGCAGTGCGTCGGCCATGGCGCCAAAACCAGCGTCTCGACGATGTAGATCAGGCTGCAGGGCTCTGGCTTTTTCCAGATCACCTCCGGCGATACTCGGCGCGTTCGCGTAGAACGCAAAAATCCCATATCGCGCGTTGATATGATTGGGGTCAAGCTTCACCGCCTCTTCAAACGCAGCGAGCGTTTGTTTCGCCATACCCACTTTCTTGAAGAGGCTGACTTCCTGCACCAGTGACAGATTCACGAGCGCTTGCAGGTACCAGGCATCAGCATCGCCTGGATAGGCCTCATGAAGCGTATCCAGTGTGTCAGCAGCATCTGAGAACGCACCCGCTTGGTGTTGCACCCGCGCAAGATGGAACAACACGTCCCGATCCGCTTCCTGAGCCAGCATGTCCTGCAGTTGAACAATGGCGGTTGGGAAGTCTCTTGCCTGAGAAGCGTCCAGTGCCGTTTGCAAACGTTCGTTCGCGGAGGACCAACCTGAGATCAACAAAAGGGCCAAAAGGAGGTTTTTCATGTGCAGCGAATGGTTTGAGTTAGTGTGTCGGCTAATGAGAACATAAATTGTCGATCGAAAGGGATAAGTTTGTACCAATGATGCTTCCCAACCTTGAACAAATTGAGGACGCCTCAGATCTGGTTTATCAATCCATGCAGGCAAGTCCCCAGCTTTCCTGGCCGCTACTGAATGATCGAGCGAATTGTGAGGTCTGGGTGAAACATGAGAACCATAATCCTACCGGCGCGTTCAAAGTTCGCGGTGGCCTTGTTTATGTGAATCGTCTGCTTGCTGAACAGCCCGCGACTCGGGGCATTTGTGCGGCAACTCGCGGTAATCACGGGCAAAGCGTCGCCTTTGCTGCATCGGCTCGTGGTTTGTCTTCCGTTGTTGTGGTCCCCGAAGGTAACAGTCCGGATAAAAATGCTGCCATGCAGGCCTTTGGCGCAGAACTGATTGTTCATGGCAAAGACTTTGATATCGCGCTTGAACACGCCCGAGCTCTGGCTGAAGCGCGCGATCTTCACTTTGTGCCTTCTCTTGATGTTGATCTGATACCCGGTGTCGCCAGCTATGCTCTGGAATTCCTTAGTGGCGTGCCGACGCTCGACAGAATCTATGTGCCGATTGGTCTCGGTTCGGGCATCTGCGGAGTGATCGCGGCTCGACGAGCGCTGGGGTTAACCACTGAGATTGTGGGTGTGGTTTCCTCACAAGCGAATACCTACGCCTTGTCGTTTGAAGCAGGAGCGCCGATTCCAACGAACTCAGCAGATACCCTGGCGGATGGTCTGGCCGTGCGTAATCCTTCACCTGACGCGCTGCAGGTTATTCGCCGTGAAGTCGCCGGTGTCGTTACCGTGACAGATGACGAGGTGCTGGCGGCGATTCGCCACTATTTCACCGATACACACAATGTGGCAGAAGGTGCAGGCGCCGCGGCGCTGGCAGCACTGCTCAAGGCCGATGATCGTTCGGGTAAAAGCATCGGTGTCGTCCTGAGCGGTGGCAACATCAATGAAGCCCTCTTCCGGCAGGCACTTGCTGCTGGCTCGTGATTGGGATGGGTTTTAACGCGAAGTCACATTCTGTGAGATCATCGATCTCATCTACTAAAAAAGCTATTCAGAGGGAATCATGAAATCACAGATCTGCGAAACGCTCGGTATTGAGTTTCCTTTAATTGCGTTTACCCACTGCCGAGATGTTGTGGTGGAAGTCTCCAAAGCGGGTGGTATGGGTGTGCTTGGGGCCGCGGGATACGGGCCGAAACAGCTTGAGATCGAACTCAACTGGATCGATGAACATATTGACGGCAAGCCTTATGGTCTCGACCTGATTGTCCCGACGACGATGGCCAATAAGGATGAATCAGCGTCATCAGAAGACATTCAAGCGATGGTCCCGGATCAACACCGTGACTACGCAGCTGGTATTCTGGCGCAGCACAATATCGATACGGCGGATGTCTACGATGCAGGCTCCAGAGGTGCCGGCGGATTCCTGGGCGAAAAAAGCGCAGCCAACATCCTCGATATTGCCTTTGGCCATCCTATTGCAATGATTGTGAACGCGCTTGGCGTGCCGCCTGCCTATATGCTGGCGCTGGCGAAAGAACGAGGTATCCCAACCGGCGCACTGGTGGGCTCAAAGCACCATGCCATTAAACAGGCGGAAGCCGGGGTCGATATGTTGATTGTTTCAGGCACAGAAGCGGGCGGACATTGCGGTGAAGTCTCCACCATGGTGCTGGTGCCGGAAGTCGCTGAAGCCGTTGCCAAGTATCCAGACGTTTCCATCCTAGCTGCAGGCGGCATCGTAACCGGAAGACAGATGGCTGCGTCGATGGCCATGGGCGCGGATGGTGTTTGGACAGGTTCAGTCTGGCTTACGACACAGGAGGCGGAAACCTCGCCAGCGATTAAGGAAAAGCTACTCTCCGCCGGGTCCAATCAGACGATTCGGACACGCAGTCGCACCGGTAAATACTCCCGACAGGTTCGCTCACCCTGGACTGACGCGTGGGAGCTGGAAGATGCGCCAGATCCGTTGCCGATGCCGCTTCAGTCCCTCGTTTCTGAACCTGCACTCGGCAAAGTGACCAAGCTGGCTGAAGGCGGTCACCAGGGTGCGAAACAACTGGCCACCTACTGGGTGGGCCAGGGGGTGGGCATGATGACCCAATCGCTGTCGGCAAAGCAGGTGGTTTATGACTTTATGGAAGACTTTCTGGCGGCCAACGACAGATTGAAAGGGTTTGTTGATGAGTAAAGTCGTGCTCGTAACCGGCGGGGCTCGAGGTATCGGTCTTGGCATCGTACACGCCTTCGCTGCTGCGGGTCACCAGGTCATGATCGGCGATCTCGGTGCCGGTGCCAGTGACTGGAACTATGACCTTTCTGATGCAAACGACCTCGATAAGGCGCTGGCCCGGGAATCATCCGTCGGTGAAGTGGATGCCTGTGAGTTGAATGTGACGAAGCTCGAAAGTTGCGAACGTGCCGTTGCCGCCACGCTCGAGCGCTTCGGTAGACTCGACGTCCTGGTAAATAACGCGGGTATTGTGGATACCGGACCGATTAGTGAATTTGAAGAAGAAGACTGGGATCGCATCTTTGCGGTGAATACAAAAGGCATTTTCCTGATGTCGAAAGCCGCGCTAGAAGCGTTAAAAGCCTCTGGACAGGGAGCGATTGTGAACACGGCATCGATCGCCGGGAAGCAGGGAAATGCAAACATGTCGGCTTACTGTGGTTCAAAGTTTGCTGCCATTGGGATTACCCAATCACTGGCGCTGGAATTGGCGCCCCATAACATTACGGTCAATGCGCTGTGTCCGGGTATTGTCGGCACCGCCATGTGGCTGGAGCATCTAATACCTTCAAACACAACGGAGCTATCTGAGAAGGAACGGAATTTCGAAGATTCCGTCAACAGCATGATTCCGCTGGGCAGACCGCAGACGACAGAGGATATGGGACAAGCTGCGCTCTATCTGGCAACGGCGAGAAACGTGTCGGGCATTGCTCTGACTGTCGCCGGTGGCATGACAATGAATTAGGTGGGTCTGCGGTGTCTTGAACGAGTTTCTACGCGCAGCCCCGCGACAACGATCGCGGTCACGACATACAAGCCGAGAAACACCTGAAATGCAGGATCGTAGCTACCAGTTACGTCGTACATCCAACCAGCGAAAGGTACACCAATCAGGTGAAGCACTGACATGGGTGGCCGCATCGCACCTAAAACTCGTCCGAAGCTTTCTCGGCCAAACGCCGCACCCACCACTGCCCCCTGCATGGGCACAATACCGCCCATGCCAAAACCGAAAAGCGATGCACCAACCAGGAACCCGAAATAATCATCGGTCAGCAACATAAATAGCTGACCGGCGATCTGGAAGGCGATGCCCAACCAGAGCGCATGACGCACGTCCCAGCGATCGACGAGAGCGCCATAGATCAGTTTGCCCATGATGCCGAAGAAGGCGGTGCTTGATGCAATGAAAGAAGCGGACACGAGGTCGATACCCCGGTCAGTGAGTTGCGGCACCATATGAATCAAGGTGGCACTTTGAATGCAGAAAAGGAGTCCAATGATGGCGACCAGAAACCAGAAATTTGGATTGCTGATGAACTCTTTGGTGCGCAACGCAGGCTTGGGGGGTGGAAGTTTGGTCGCTTCCGTGGCCCCGTCGGGAAGCAAACCAACGTCTTCTGGTCTCGAAATCACCAATCGCAATACGACAGGAACGACCACAACCAGTGTGATAATCCCGTAAGAAATAAAGCCGTTACGCCAGCCAAACTCTCCGATCAGCCAGGCGGTGGTTGCCGGCATCACAACGCCCGACACAGAAATTCCGGTCGCTGCGATGCCGAGTGCTGTGCCTCTTTTTAGTACAAACCAGTTGCTGACCAGTTTGGACGTGGCCAGCTGACCCATGGCCCCGGCGCCAAAACCGATGAATACACCGAGTACCAGATAGAACTGAAGGGGCGTCTGGACGAAACCCAGCAGCAGAAAACCGCTGCCCATGGCCACAGCGCCGGTCGCGATGACACGCTTTAAGGGATACCGGTCGAGCGCTCGACCAATAAAAGGCGCGAGAATTGCCCCAACACCTTGAGTAACGGAAATACCGATTGAAACGCCCAGTCGAGAATCACCGAACTCTGCAGCGATCGCTTTGAAGAAAACGCCGTAGGAATAAAAGAAAAATCCCACGGCGATAAAGTCCACGAAGAAGGCGACTGCCACCATTCGCCAACCGGCAAAGGTTGGGTCTGATCGTTTCAGCAAATAGGTGATCATGGAATGTACTGCGAGAGCGGGGGCGTATTCTACTCTGATCCAGTCGTCGTCGCATGATAGGATTCCGGCTTTATCTCAGGAGTCTCATCAGTGAGTCATCTCTCTCTGGATCTTGCAGATGGCAAAGGTGTCCTTCTCGGTACTTACGATACAAAGTTCGAGCCCGTGATCAGCGAATTCGTCCGAAATTTTGAGGAGCGAGAGGAGCAGGGTGCGTCTCTGTGTTTTAACGTTGACGGCGAAACGGTGGTGGATGTCTGGGGAGGCCGCAAACATCCCAAGCAGGAAGCGGATTGGCAAAATGACACTCTCAGTATTGTGCATTCACTGACCAAGGCAGCGGTCTCGATCTGCGTTCACATCCTGGTAGCTGAGGGCAGGCTCGGGCTGCACGAAAAGGTGACGAGGTACTGGCCGGAATTCGGCCAGAACGGAAAAGAAGACGTTACCGTGGAAATGATGCTTAACCACACCGTGGGGCTTTCTGCGGCCCGTGATCGACTGCCGGAGGGCGCGTTTCTCGATTTTGATTTCATGGCTGATGTCATGGCGAAAGAAGCGCCATGGTGGCGCCCGGGCACCCGACACGGCTATCAGATGGCGACCTATGGCTGGACGGCGGGTGAACTGGTCCGACGGGCCTCAGGTATGTCGCTGGGAGAATTCTTCAGAGACAGGTTGGCAGACCCCCTGGATCTCGACTTCTACATGGGATTACCGGAATCAGAACATCATCGGGTTGCGCGAATGATGCGCTGGACGCCGAATAAGGCAGAGCCCGTCACCGCTTTCACCCTGGCACTGCTCAATGATCGGAAGTCGCTGCAGTCTCTTGCTTTCATGAATAACGGCAAACACAAAACAGACCAGCCCGAGAGTTATCTGGCAGAATATGGTGCCGCTGGTGGCCTCGCGAATGCGCGTGGCGCTGCAGGTATGTTTGCGCCGTTTGCCAATGGTGGCGGGGACTTCGTGGACCGGGTAACCCTGGAGCGGATGCAGGCGACTTCGGCGGCTGGCGAAGACGTCACGCTGCTTTGTCCAACCCGATTCAGTCTCGGCTTCATGCTGAGCATGGACAATCGTCATCGGGAAACCGGCGCCTTGGAAACCATCATCATGGGCAAACATGCGTTCGGTCATGCTGGTGCTGGCGGTAGCGTCGGCTTTGCAGATACTGAGTGCCGCCTGGGCTTTGGCTATACCATGAATAAAATGGGCGCCGGCATTTTGTTGAACCTGCGTGGACAGTCATTGATCGACGAAACCTACCGCTGTCTTGGATATACGACCGATGAGCCTGGATACTGGATTCGATAGTGCCATTGAAATGGCGCGCCTGGCCAAAGCATTTGTCGAACTGCCGGAGCTGACGCGTGGCGATGTCTGTGACGGCGCAGCGCTATGGGGGCGTCATGCGATGCCTGCTCAGGATGATGATCGACGACTTTACTGGCAGCGTCTGGTAAACCTCAGCCAGCTGGCGCCCGTCGATCGGCCGGCATTTGAAGCGGCCAGTCGCGGATTAACCAGTTTTGCATTTTCGAGTGACGTGGATCTGAAGATTGCGATCACGGGGTTTGATCCG
Source organism: Pseudomonadales bacterium (assembly GCA_017642855.1). GTDB lineage: Bacteria > Pseudomonadota > Gammaproteobacteria > Pseudomonadales > Azotimanducaceae > UBA9659. The sequence goes on along the minus strand of JAEPOO010000002.1, from coordinate 206,974 downwards.
TTTCATCTGGATGATCATCTGGCGCAGGGAAATCCCTCTGGATTAATTGCGTTACAGCTACATGGCCGTCGCCTAACCGTGCGCGACCTGGTGGCTGAAATTCAGTGCATCGTGGTGCCGGTCCGTTACCGCGACTTCGATGATCACCTGATTGAGAACTTCTTTGCACCGCGCCTTGCGAACCTCGACATGGTGATCACCGTGAGTATGGGACGGGATGGGTTTGATCTTGAGCGGTTTCCAGGCAGACGCCGCTCAGTGACGACGCCAGACAACGAAAACAGGAAGGCCGGCGGAACGCCTGAGGTCCCCATCGTTCCTGATGTGCCTGATGGTCCGGAGTTTGTAGAATTTTCTCTTCCAGTGGATGTGATGTGCGGGGTCACCGGGGACTTTTTAGTGACGGATAACCGCGTTATCACAACGTTGGAAGACGGCGAGATGACCGTCGGCAACATTCAGCAGCTGGAGAACAAGACGTCAGTCTTTGGTAGCGGCGGTGGCTACTTATCCAATGAAATTTCTTATCGCGTACTGCGGCTGGCTCAATCCATGGATCTGGACCTGCCGGTTGGGCACATTCATACACCAAGCATGCAGGGATTTGATCAGGCTTTACTTAAGCGGGTGTCATCGCAGACTCAGGCACTGATTTTTACCGCGATCAAGTCTCTGCGCTAGCCCAGGCGCTACTCTGGGCAGGGCCCACCCGTCTCGAAGCCAATCACGGCCTCGTCTCCACACGCGACACAGTCAGAGGCGAACGTTTTGCGCTCGCCTTCTTCGGTCAACGCACAGACCGGCGCATAGATCATCGTACAGACTTGGGGACGTTCATCCGGGCACGCGGTGATGCCCTCAGGTAACGCATCCGTTGGCTCTGATGCACAAGCACCAAGAATCAGCGTTGAGGCGAAAAGTAATATGTGACGCATCATCGTTTCTCCTCGAGTCCTGCGACCCTTTTCTCTGTCTGCTTTTCGGTATTGAGACCAATGTCTGTCAAAGGATCCGGTGTCCATCGGTTCACGCCGACGCCCGGGGTGAGTATCACAATCTTACTTGGCAGTTGGTGCGCCATTACCCCCAGCAAACTCCGGATCAGGCTCATTACCCAGCAAGATGGATCCAAGGTCCTGGTAAAGCGGATGAGCAACCCAGCGGTGAGTCGCGGCTCCGTGGGCATCTCGCAGTTTACGTTCCAGCGGGCTGAACATTCGCATGCCGGTTGTTCCTGCAGTGTTGTGTAATAGGTCTACCACCTTCATACACTCGTTAGAGGCATGAACACATGCGAGTCTTGCATCCTGGGTTGTTTTAGCGCCAGGTAGTGCCGCGCCCAGCCGTAGTTCGTCTTCCACAGATTCCATCGCTTCCATAAGGAAAGCACGACAGGATCGGTACATTGCTTCAGCTTCGCCCATTCGAAATTGTGCGATCGGTCTTTGCGCGAGTGACTTCGATGACAGCATGGGTATCTTGTTGCCGGCGATGTCTGCGAAGGTTTGAAGTGCACCTTTTGCAATGCCAAGTGCGATAGCTGACTTGTTGTATGCCAAACGCAGCGGCACAGGCATTCTGTAAACGGGGTTCTCGTATTGCGCAGGTAAAGCGAATAGATCGACTCCGGTGAATTCAGCAGGACAGACTGCCCCGTCTGCTCTAACGTCATCCGAGCCTGATCCACGAAGCCCGGCGACATCCCAGGTGCGTTCAATTTCCCATTGGTCGCGCGGAAGAAACCAGAGTTTGAAAATAGGGTTGCCTGCTTCATCGGTTTCTACTTCATCACCTTTCATGAGAGGAGCACCCATGAAACAGTAGTCAGCATTGTGGCATCCGGAGATAAATGTCGTCTGTCCCCAGACTTTTACGCTGCCATCATCCTGACGTTCTGCACGAGGAGGCGTGCTGCCTGGACCGCCACCGCCACACATCACCACACGAGGATTGTCGAGGTAGACCTTCTTGGCCAAATCCGGGTCCATACCGCCAGCGGCCATCGCGTTAATTTCGGAGCCGAGCATGACATTCCAGGAAACCGATGCGTCGATCGCTGCGAGGTGTTCCAGTACCTCGATGGTTTCCATGGAGCTTGCGTTGTCGCCACCCAGTTCTGTCGGCAGCGCGAACCTGAAAAACCCCTCGTCAACGAGATTTTCAACAATCCAGTCCGGCAGTTTACGAATTTCCTGGGCCTCTTCACCGGCTCTCAGGATGTCCTCGCGCATATCTTCGATCTTGTCTAGGCGTTGCCTGTGAACATCGCGAAGCATGGTGTTTTCCTCTTGGTTTTTGTAGCGAACTACAGTGTAGGCAGATTTGCCGCTAAATTTAAAGGAAAATCGGGGTGGACAGCTGTGCTAATTGCACCAGAGTGATGGTTGAACTGACCAAAAAAAAGGGGCTCCAGTTGGAGCCCCGTAAAACTGCAAGCAAGAGGGAGTTTGCAGCGGAGATACAGATTTCAGGCAGCTTTTTGCGGTGCTTTGCCTTTGCCGACGCGAGCGGTTGCCTCGGTCTTGGCTGGCCGGAACGGCAGCGCCCTGAAAAACTCGCGATTCATGCGCTCCCGCAAGAGGTTCGTGCCAGCCTCCACACCTTGCTCCCCGTTGAACAGGGCGTCAGTGAGGTGCACAGGTTCCAGGAAGGTGACGCTGACAGGACCTGGCGTCACTGCCTTGGCGCCTTTCGGTCGAAGTTCACGCAGACCTTTCAATACGACGGGCACCACGGGCACCTGTTTCTCGAGAGCAAGCAAGGTCACACCGTGACGGAATCGGCCCAGGGCGTTAGAGGTTGCCCGAGTGCCCTCTGGGAAGATGCAAAGATTGCACTTCTGATCCAGAAGCCACTTGGCATGATCCAGGGCTTTTGACCCACCGCCTCTCATGATTGGAAAGTTGCCTAAGGCCAGTGACTGGTACCAGGGTTGAAGAATCAGCTTCTTCTTGCCTTTGACAAACCACCGGTCTGCGGCGGCGCCAAAGTACAGGTTGTTCTGAACCTTTTTCGGCAGTGCCGACATCAATACGGGTGTATCCATATGACTCTGGTGGTTTGGGATAAATATTGCCGGCCCGTCTAAGCCTTCAAGGTGTTCCAGACCCTTCACCGTGACGGAGGTACAGTACGCTTCTGTCCAACGGAAGTATTCGCGTTGTCGCAGTGAGGCTCGTACCAGTCTCGCCCAAGGCTGGATCTGCCAGCGATGAGGGCCGCCGTATTCAACCGTGTCGGCAGCGGTAGTGGTTGCTGCTGTGGTCATCTTTTTGCTCCGTGTTTTGCAATATTGAAAGAGCGATTGGCTCGCTAAATGACGTACCCTGAAATCAGGGTAATCACCTATGAGCAATCGGTGTGCCAACGTTGCTCTGATAAGTGGCTTATTCGCTCGATGCATGGTGATGCGGGCCTTTTAAGAGGTTGTGAGGCGGGTGTTAATTTTTTTGCGTTGCACCATCGACGTGCGAACGCGGGCAGCGTGCGCAGATCGGGTGCGGTATGATGCGCGTTTTTATTGGCAGGAGAACAACATGCATCTAGAAGGCAAAACCATTGTCATTACTGGCGGAGGACAGGGATTGGGCCGGTCCATGGCCATTGAATTTGCCGCTGCCGGTGCCAACCTGGCTCTGATCGATCTAAATGATGAACCGCTCAACGAGGCGGTGCAGCTCTGCAAGGATGCCGGTGGTGATGCCAGGGCCTATCGGGCGAATGTTGCCAAAGAAGACGACGTGGTTGCTGTGTTTGATGCCATTGAAGCTGATTTTGGCGAAGTGCATGGACTGATCAACAATGCCGGCATCCTGCGGGATGGACTCCTGGTTAAAGTGAAAGACGGTGATATTGATAAACGCCTGTCTCTGGCCGAGTGGCAGGCGGTGATTGATGTGAACCTGACTGGCGTATTCCTCTGCGGTCGTGAGGCGGCAACGCGCATGATCCAGAAAAATGTTCAGGGGTGCATCATCAATATTTCGAGTATCTCTAAAGCGGGAAACATGGGGCAGACCAACTACTCAGCCGCCAAAGCGGGCGTTGCGGCCATGGCGACAGTCTGGGCCAAGGAGCTTGCGCGCTATGGCATTCGAGCTGCGGCGATTGCACCGGGGTTCATTGCGACCGACATGGTCGCAAGCATGAAACCGGAAGCGCTCGAGAAAATGGCGGCGGGTATTCCATTGAAACGTCTTGGCCAACCGGAAGAAGTTGCGCACACCGCCCGTTACATCATGGAAAACGACTATCTCTCTGGGCGGGTGATCGAGCTTGATGCGGGTTTGCGCATCTAAACCGTCGACGCCACTCAGTCCTGGTTTCGAGCAAAGCCCTCCTCTCGAGCAAAGTCCTCCTCTCGACTGAAGCGGTGAGATCGTCTCTTTTGACTCAAAAACGGTCGGCGATGAACATGCCGGCCGTCATGGCGATTCCGAAATACAGGATATCGAGATTCAGGTAGGCCAGTGATGAAATCGCGGGCCCGGGACACAAACCAACCAGACCCCAACCGATACCGAACATGGCGGCGCCGGTGATCAGACGCGCATCGATGTCATGGCGATCGGGCAGGCGGAATCCCTCCGCGAACCAGGGGCCTTGTGTTCTTTGGAGGACCAGCTGAAAAAATGGGACCGTAATCAGTAGGCCGCCACCCATCACAAAACCGAGCGTGGGATCCCAGGCGCCAGTGACATCGAGAAAGCCGATGACTTTCGCGGGATCTGTCATACCCGATACCGCGAGTCCTGCCCCGAACAAGGTACCGCAAATGAGTGCCAGTAGTAGATTCATAACAGGTGTAGCCTCACGAACACGGTCAGGATGGCAAAGATCATGAAGGTCGCCGTTGCGACGATTGACCGGGTCGAGAGCCGCCCGATACCGCAGATGCCATGACCGCTGGTGCAGCCATGACCGAGTTTAACGCCGAAGCCAACGACCAGACCACCGGTGATGATCAGAGGTAGTGACGCAGAAAGCGTCGGTGTCGGTGTCGACGAAAACATCTGCACCATGCCGGTTCCGAGGATGAGGCCGGCAACAAACAGAAGCGCCCAAACATTCGATCTTGGGGATTTTAGGCTATCGAAAAAGAGGCCGCTGATACCCGCAATTCGGCCAATGCTCATCATCAGCAATATCGCGGCGGTGCCGATCATCACGCCCCCGAGAAGACCATAGAGATACGATTCCATCAGATGACTCTCGGTAGTGTTTAAGCTTCTTCCCCGTAAGCGGATCTGCGAAAACGCAGCATTTTTCCTGACCCGGAATGGAAATGTAGACCATCTCGAAATCCGATGTCTCCGTTAATCATCACCAACGAGATGCCGTCAGGCTCTGATTTTGGATCATCATAGGTCGCCATATCCTGAACCGTTTCTGGGTCGAACAGCACCAGGTCAGCCCAGTAGCGCTCTCTTATCAGGCCGCGTTGTTCCATACCGAATACACGTGCAGGAAGTGACGTCATTCTTCTGATGGCTTCAGGTAAAGTCAGAATGCTATCATCGCGAACATACTTGGCCAGGATCCTTGGGAAGGTGCCAAACAGGCGTGGATGCGGTCTGCCATTGAGATCGGGTATACCATCAGATCCGACCATCATGTCTCGATACGCCAGATTGGTGGCGACATCTTCTTCCGCGATGATGAACTGAATACAGATGGTGCGATCACCTTTAGGTGCCGTCAGGATTCGCAGCGTCAGATCACAGATATCGACATCTTCTTCGCGAGCAATGTCTTTGAGCATCCTGCCTTCATACTCGCGAAAGGCCGGACAACTGGCGATGCGAATGACTTCCGCAAGCTCGCGATTAATGTTGTCCAGATTAAAGTACTCAATCATCCGGCCGCTTCCGGCGGTATAGGGGTAAACATCCAAAGTGACTCGCTGCCCCGCAGCCAGTGCTTCATCAACTTTGTTGAGCGATTTGCCGACCTTTCCCCAGTTCGCTGGACCCGCAGACTTATGATGGGAGATATGCAGGTGGACGTTCCCTTCTTGACCAATGGTGAGCGCTTCATCCACCGCATCCAGAAGGTGATCACCTTCATTGCGCATGTGTGTGGTGTACAGCGCATCAAAGGGTGAGGCTTGCGCGGCAAGCTCAATCACTTCATCGGTGTCACTCCATCGACCAGGCCGATAGATGAGGCCCGTAGAGAAGCCGCAGGCGCCCTGTTCGATGGCCCGTGAGACATGTGACTTCATTTTGGAAAGTTCATCCGTCGTTGGCGCACGTTTTTCCATGCCCATCACCAGGGTCCGGACCGTGTTGTGCCCCACCAGCATCATGTTGTTGATGCCCGGTTTCTTTGCGAGCGCGGCCGCGTAGTAGCCTTCCAGATCACTGAACGTGCCTTCAAGACCCGCGAGAATACCGCCACTTGCTTTGCCGGGATCCACATCCGGGTCCAGTGGAATCGCACTGAAGCCGCAGTTACCGGCAACCACGGTGGTGACGCCCTGTGCCAGTTTGAATTCCATACCGGGGTGGCGAAAGAAAGCGCCGTCATCATGTGAGTGGGTATCAATAAAGCCAGGGCAGAGCGTTTGCCCTTTGCCATCAATCTCGGTTCGGCCGGGCCGCGCTTCTCCGACTTCGGTAATTCGCCCACCTTCAATACCGACGTCTCCGTGGAACGCCTCGCCGCCAGAACCATCGAGTATTGAAACGTTTCTGATCACCACATCATTCATGCTTTACACTCCTCGTGCATGCCCATCTTGATCACAGGCAGCGGTCCAGATGGTGTACAGGATGGTTAGTGCCCGCGTCGCAGGCGCTCGCCAATCTTCTCACCGATCATGATACAGGTGAGATTGGTGTTTGCCCTGGGTACAAAGGGCATGATGGAAGCGTCTGCGACCACAAGATTCTCCAGCCTATGCGCAAATCCGTTTTCATCGACGACCGCCATCGGGTCTGTTTTGTCGCCCATCTTTACCGTGCCACAGGGATGGTAACCGCTTCCCGCAAATTTTTTGCACAAGGCAGCCAGCTTTTCATCATCGACACCTCTGGCCGGATCAGGAAACGACAGTGTCTTGATCATGTCGCCGAGTTCACCGGTCCTGGCGAAGGCAAGGGTATCTTTCATGCAACCGACGAGTCGTGAGGTATCGCGGTCATCCTCGCAAAACCGAGCGTCGATAATTGGGTGGTCGCTCGGATCTGATGACTGCAGCCGAAGTTCTCCGCGACCGTACTGATACTCAAGAACTGCAGCGATAGAGAACAGTGCGGGCCCGTTGGGTTTTCCGGCGAAGCTGATCTGCTCGATCTGCAAATCGTTTCGTTTGTCTGAACCTTCGGCCGTGTAACGCAGGATGGTCTGGATGATTGGGCGGTCATGGTCGATCAGCACGCCATCTTTTACCTCACAGACGACAGACAGGGCGGGGTGATCTGACAGATTCTGCCCGACACCCGGCTCATCGGTGACGCTCTCGATGCCGAAAGCTTCGAGCTGCGCCTTTGGCCCTATGCCAGACAGCATGAGGATTTGCGGTGTTTTAATCGCGCCGGCGCAGAGCACAACCAACCGGGCATTGATCGTTTCGATGGAGCCGTCTGCGTTTTCTACTTCGACACCGGTGGCCCGGGATCCTTGAAAAAGAACACGACGAACCAGCGTATCCGCCTGGATCGTGAGGTTGGGTCTGAGCCGGGCTGGAGCCAGATAACCAATGGCGGTTGAGATCCTCAAGCGGCCCAACTTGTTCATCGGGTGAGGTCCGGCACCCCAGCCGTCTGGATCGTTTGCGTCCGGACAATCCGGATAGCCGAGCTGATCCGCGGTGGTGAGGAAAGCTGCCTGCTGAGGTTCCAGTTCGTCTGCCGGATATCGCCTGATCGTGATGGGACCGGCGTCGCCATGGTAGGGCTTGTCCCCATAGTCCAGATCTCGTTCCAGTCGATTAAACGCAGGCAAAACCTCAGTCCACGACCAGCCATCGCAGCCAAGGCGTGCCCACTCGTCATAGTCTTCCGGCATGCCCCTTAGCGCAATCGTTGTGTTCACCGCACTGGAGCCTCCGGTCACACGGCCGCGAGGGAAGATGACTTCTCTCTCGCGCGTGGGTTCGTAGCGATGCCCCCAGTCGTGGGCGGTGTAAGAGTTGTTGTGGGAGTTAATGAGATCGAAGGGTGTCTGTGACAACTCAGGATAGTCTGGACCTGCTTCGATGAGCCGCACACTTCGGTTTGGATCCTCGGAAACGCGGTTCGCAATGACCGCTCCGGCACTGCCAGCTCCCACAATAAGTACATCAATCATAGGTTGATTGTGCGGGAAAACGACAGACAAAAAAAACCCCGAAAATCATATCGGGGTTTTCTGTGATGACGCTCGCTTTCTCAGCATCAGAAATGTGGTGAGTGACCACATTTCTTCGATGCTACTGTCGCGTCAATTCGGTAAGCCAAAGGCTTATCCGAATTGAGACATCGTGTTTTCTTTACCACCTGCCAGCAGGGCATTTTCGCCAGCAAAGTACTCCTTGTGGTGGTCGCCGATCGTTGTGCCGGCCATTTCCTGATGCTTCACGACGTTCATGTTGCGGCGAATCTCAGTTCGCTGAACCCCTTTCACGTAAGCCAGCATGGCGGCATCGCCAAAGTAACCTTCAGCAAGCGTATCCACACCCAGTGCGGTTTCGTGGTAGGTCGGCAGCGTAATCAGGTGGTGGAAGATACCGGCCTCGCGTGAACCGTCCGCCTGGAAAGACTGGATGTACTGATCAGCCTGTTGCGCCAACTCAGTGTCGTCCAGCTCAACCGACATCAGACCCAGCGGATCTTCAGCTGGATTCGGGTAGGCGGAAACATCTTTGCCAGCGTCCACATACTCCTGGTAGACCTGCTCACGGAACTTAAGCGTCCAGTTGAAGGAAGGCGAGTTGTTGTAAACCAGTTTGGCGTCAGGGACCACTTCTTTGACTTTGTTCACCATCTCAGCGATCTGGGCAACGTTAGGCTTCTCAGTTTCGATCCAGAGCAGATCAGCACCGTGACGCAGGCTGGTGATACAGTCGAGAACGACGCGATCGATCCCTGTGCCTTCGCGGAAAGCATAGAGTCCGTTATCCAGTCGCACCGGCTTAACCAGATCTCCGCCTTTGTGGAAGACGATATCGTGTTCTTTGAGTTCATCCACATTGTGTACTTCTTCAACTTCCAGGAAGCTGTTGTACTGGCTGGCGAGATCACCTTCTTCCTTGGAAACCGGAACCATCTGTGTCAGGCCTGCGCCGAGAGAGTCAGTACGAGCCACGATGATACCGTTCTCGATGCCCAGCTCGAGAAACGCGTAGCGAACCGCGTTGATCTTTGCCAGGAAGACTTCGTGAGGAACGGTGACCTTTCCGGCCTGGTGACCACACTGCTTCACTTCAGATACCTGGTTTTCGATCTGAATGGCGCAGGCACCGGCTTCAATCATCTGCTTGGCCAGCAGGTAGGTCGCTTCTTCGTTACCGAAACCAGCGTCAATGTCCGCAATAATGGGCACCACGTGAGTTTCGAAGTTATCGATCTGATCGATCAGTGACTTCACTTCAACCTCGTTACCCGCTTCTTTAGCCGCATCCAGTGCGGTGAACAGGCGCTCCAGCTCAACGGCATCAGCCTGCTTGAGGAAGGTGTAGATCTCTTCGATCAGAGAAGGAACGCTGGTCTTCTCGTGCATAGACTGGTCAGGCAGCGGCCCGAATTGGCTGCGCAGTGCCGCAACCATCCAGCCTGACAGGTAAATATATTTCTTATCCAGCGTGCCGCGATGGCGTTTGATGGCGATGGCTTTCTGCTGGGCCACAAAGCCGTGCCAGCAGCCAAGTGACTGGGTGTAGCTGGAGGTATCTGCGTCGTAATCCGCCATGTCCTTGCGCATGATGTCTGCCGTGTACTGGGCAATATCCAGACCGGAGTTGAAGCGGTTCTGCAGACGCATGCGCGTTGCGTATTCCGGGTTGATACCGTTCCATGCGTCGCCATGCGTGCTGCACAGCTTTGTCATCTGATCAATATCTTGTTGGTAGCCCATGGTGTTTCCTCCTGGCTTTTAGGGTAGGTAGCGATGAAAGAGACCGCGCAGGGTACCAGCGAGGCCGGAATCCATGAAAGGAATAATTGGATACTGTTATATTCCTTTGATTCATCAATTGGCGCTGGAGGCCGGCTATCCCGCATACTGGCGGTATGCGAATAGAGCGAGTCAGTACGGCAGAGCGCATCCAGCTTCAGGTGGGTAATCGGAAGGTCCAAACAGGCATCTTCAAGCGTGCCCGGAACGGGGCTGTTCCGGTGAACCGTGAAGGGCTGGAAGGAGACGCAATCTGCAACAGGAAGCATCATGGTGGCCCCGATCAGGCGGTCTACCTGTATGCCTCAGAAGACTACGAATTCTGGGCGCGTCAACTGAACGGGGACATGACGCCCGGCACTTTCGGAGAAAACCTCACGGTGAGCGGTATCGATTTGCGGGCAGTCTGCCCGGGTGATCGCTTGCGGTCTGAGTCCCTGACGCTGGAGATTACCGCCCCTCGAATACCCTGTCGTGTGCTGGCGGCCCGGATGGATGATCGGACGTTCGCGAAGAAGTTTGTCCAGGCGAACCGATCAGGTGCTTACTGCCGGGTCATTGATGAAGGGAAAGTCAGTGCCGGGGATGAATTTGCTCATTTGCCTTTTGGAGGCGATAGAATCCCCTTGGCAAGATTTTTTGTGGATGCGCAGAGAGGGCTATCGGCAGACACGCTGCGGCGATATCTGGCGGCGCCCATTGATACCAGAACAAGAAGAGAGTTTGAAAAAGACCTGAAGAAAAGAATCAGCGAAGGAGAGGAATAATGGATGGCAAACGCGTACTCATCACTGGCGGTAACAGTGGTATTGGGATCATTACCGCACAGGCGCTCGCCAAGCAGGGTGCTGAAGTGGTTTTGGCCTGCCGTGACTCGGAAAAGACGGCAGAAGCACTGACCGTCATCAATGCCGATGCGAAGGTGCCAGCGGTGAATCTGCCGGTTGAGCTGGCAAACCTGCAAAGCATTCGGGATCTGGCGGCGAACTTTCTGGATCGATATGACCGCCTGGATGTTCTCATCAACAACGCAGGTTTGTTTCCACCCAAGCAACGGATGACCGATGATGGGTTTGAAATGCAGTTTGGCGTCAATCATCTCGCGCCGTTTCTCCTGACGAACCTGCTGCTGGATTGTCTGAAGGCCAGTGCGCCGTCCCGGATTGTGACGGTCTCGTCCATGCTGCACAAAAAAGGAAACATCGATTTTGATGCGGTCCGAGGTTACGAGAAGTACAACAGCCAGGATGCCTACAACGCATCCAAACTCTGCAACGTCCTGTTTGCCATTGAGCTCGCTCAACGCCTTGAAGGGACAGGCGTCACATCCAATGTGCTGCATCCCGGCGCCGTCGCGACGGACATCATTCGCGATCTGCCCTGGCTGCTGCGCAAGATTATCGGGTTCATGTTCATCGCCCCGGAAAAAGGGGCCAAGACCAATCTCATGCTCGCCAGTGATCCAAGTCTCGAGGGTGTCAGTGGCCAGTACTATGATCAGTGTGAACTGGCGGAATATTCATCCCAGGGTGATGATGAAGCATTGCGTAAGCAGTTGTGGGACCTCAGCGAGGCGCTGACCGCAGCATAAACTCTGCCCCTTTCTCAGCGATCATCACCGTGGGGGCGTTGGTGTTCCCTGAGGTGATGGTCGGCATGATCGAAGCATCAATAACGCGGAGCCCATCGATACCGTGAACCCTGAGTTCGTCATCAACGACGGCCATGGCATCGCGCCCCATCTTGCAGGTTCCGACGGGATGAAAAATCGTTGTGCCGAGATCACCGGCGGCTTTTGCCAGATCATCGTCCGTCTTGATATCGGGGCCGGGTTTCAATTCCTCCGGCTCAAATGCTTTAAGCGGCTCGGAAGCCATGATCCGTCGTGTGTACTTGAGACCCGCGACGGCAACCGCGAGATCATCCTCGGTGGAAAGATAGTTCAGCGTGATCGCCGGGTAGTCCTCCGGTCGCTGGGTTTTAAGCCTGACATGGCCGCGACTGCTGGGCCTCAGGTTACATACGGAAGGCGTAATCGCGTTGTACTTGTGCAAGGGCGCGCCAAACTTATCCAGGGAAAGCGGTTGTACGTGCCATTCCATATTCGCGCTTGGCTGGTTTTCGTCACTTCTTGCGAATGCACCCAGTTGCGATGGCGGCATGGTGAGCGGGCCTTTTTTCAGCAGGAAGTATTCAAGTCCCATGGCAGCGAGACCAAAGACAGAATTCACTCGCTGGTTCAGGGTCACGGTGTTGTTGACCTGATAGATGGTTCGAATCTGCAGGTGATCCTGAAGGTTCTCTCCGACACCGGGCAGGGCATGCCGTGTGGGGATGCCGAGCTCGGCAAGCCGCTCGGGATTACCGATGCCTGACAACTGCAGAATCTGCGGCGAGCCGATGGACCCTGTGGCAAGTACCACCTCCTGCCTCGCGGAAAAGGTCTGCAAACCCGAGCGCGTCAATACTTCGACGCCGGTGCATCGCGGTCGACCTTCGGTCTGATCGAACCTGAGTTTTTGCAGATGCGCCTCGGTCATGATGGTCAGGTTGTCTCTGGATTTTGCCGGATCCAGGAACGCGCGAGTTGCGCTCCACCGGGATCCGCGCTTCTGGTTCATCTGAAAGTAGGCGTTGCCGAAGTTGTCTCCCCGATTGAACTCGTCGATTTTGGGAATGCCGCAGCTGTCAGCGGCATCACGCCAGGCGTCCAGAATCTCCCAGTTGACCCGTCGTTCTTCGACACGGAGTTCGCCGCCCGATCCATGAAACGCGTCCGCGCCATGCTGATAGTCCTCGGATTTTTTGAAGACGGGCAGGACGTCATCCCATCCCCAACCACGATTACCGAGCTGTGCCCAATGATCATAGTCACTGCGCTGACCGCGCATATAGATCATGGCGTTGATGGAAGAGCAGCCGCCAAGCACTTTACCGCGGGCGTAACCGATGCTGCGCCCGTTTAAACCGGGATCCGGTTCGATCTCGTAGCACCAGTCGGTCCTGGGATTGTTGATGGTGTACAGATACCCGACCGGAATATTGATCCAGAAGTAGTTGTCTTTCTTTCCCGCCTCGAGCAGAAGAACCGAATAACGCCCCCCCTCAGTTAAACGGTTGGCGAGGACGCAACCCGCGGTGCCCGCGCCGACAACGATGTAATCGTACTCGCTCAAGTAATGGCCTCGACCAGGCCTTCGATTTCCTTCAACCGAGCAGATATCCGCTCAGCCTTCTGGCTGCCGAGGTGAACCACGAGTGTATCCACACCAAGGTCGGCGTATTGCTTCACCATGTCAGCAGTGACCTGATAGGGTGGGGTGATCACCAGCTTGAATCCGTCCCGGTTTCTGCCCTCTTTCGCAAGCGCGTCATCAATCTGAGCAAACACTTCTGCCGTTTGGTCAGGGTTCATCTGAAAGCCGTACCAACCATCCCCGTATCTGGCGGCACGCCTCAAGCCGGCAGGACTGTGCCCACCAACGATAATGGGCAGATGAGGCGATTGGACGGGTTTCGGGTCTAAGCGGCAAGGAGCGAGATCGTGGTATTGACCGTGGTATTCCGCGACCTCTTCGGTCCAGAGAATTTTCAGCATCTCCAGAATTTCGTCGCATCGTGCCCCTCGGGTATTGAAGTCATAGCCGCAGGCGATCACTTCTTCCTCACACCAGCCGACCCCGATCCCTAAATCAATTCGCCCACCGGTTAGCCAGTCAAGATTGGCAAACTCTTTGGCGGTATAGATCGGATTGCGTTGCGGTAGCAGCGTGATGCCCGTGCCAAAACGCAGACGGCTGGTGCAGGCAGCGAGAAAACCAATCGTCGACACCGTATCCATGATGCCGCCACCTTCAGGCACGGGAATCTTTCCGTCTTTGGAGCCCGGGTAAGGGTTTTTCATCTCATCAAACAGCACGACGTGTTCTCCGAGCCAAAGGGAATCCAGCCCGGTGTTTTCTGCCTGCACGGCGAAGTCCTTGATCATCTCGGGTGTGCAGATCGGCGACATAAATGTCGAAAAGGTGCCAATGTTCATGATGTCTTCCTGCCTTGAATGACACCGAGGATATCAGAGATCAATCGAGGCGTTCGCCCTCGAAAAAAGTACACGACCCCTGCACGCCACCGGTGATGCATCTGCCGACACCATGCATGCGCCCGGACTTGAACGCCCCCTCGTAGCGATCACCATTAGCGAAGGTCATGGTGCCACTTCCGTGCTGCAGGCCGTCCGCCCAGTAGCCCCGGTAAACGCGACCATCTGGCCATCGTCGTTTGCCGTTGCCGTTGGGCTTGCCCTCTGCGAACTCACCCTCGTGACTGATGCCATTGGCAAAACTGGCGACGCCGTGGCCATGAAAGTTGTCATTCTGGAATCTGCCCCGATAGTCATTGCCACTTGGCCAGGTACGCTGCCCTTCACCATGCATACGACCGGCCAAAAACGAACCCTGGTAGATACTTCCGTCGACGAAAGCGAGTGTGCCTTCACCTTCGATAACGCCCGCTCGAACCTCACCCATATAGATGTTGCCGCTGCTCATTGTGAGCGTGCCGCGGCCATGCGGTTTCTCAGCAACAAACTGACCCTGAAAGCGATCGCCCGTCGCCGAGGTGTAGTCGCCTTCCCCCTCAACAACGTCATTGTGAAATTGGCCACGGTAGAAGCTTCCGTCGGGCCAGTGCAGCTCACCTGCACCCTGTAGTCTGCCCATATCCAGCTCACCCGTATAGGTGCGGCCATCTGCGAACAGCATATTGCCTTTGCCATGAGGCCGACCGGTGAGGACATCCCCCCGATAAATCTGTTGGTTTGGCCAAGTGATTGTGCCTTTGCCCGTAAGCGCCTCTGAGAAGATGCCTTCGTAGACGAGGCCATCACGTTTCACAGTCTGGCTGATGGTGGCGGGCACAGCCGGTTTCGAATAGGGTTCGTTCTGTGAAACGGCTTCAGGAATTGGATCTGGGATGGGGTCGATTGGGCGTGGTGCCAGGTATAAACCGTACCCGGTCAGCACGACGCCGAGTGCAAGCAGGATCCGGTGAATGATCGACAAGCTGTCGAGAAAGCGAGACATCTCTGCATTCTATCTGCCATCATTGGCGGCGTAAAAAGGCGTCGTCATGGCGATCGTTGATCGCCCTGCTGCGCGGGACCTGAAATCAATGGGTTGCGCCCATTTGGCACACCTGGCGCTTGGCTCTCGCGGCTTTGCGAAATCAGGTGTGGCGATCGAAGATTTTGCCAGCCAAAGCCGTTGGGTGGGCAAACCAAAAGAGGGAAATGAATCATGAGTGTTGAGGTCAACGGTATCGCTCACATCCAGATGACAGTGAACAACATTGAGGCGTGCATGCCTTTCTGGGAGGGGCTATGTCATTTCCTGGAAATGAAGACACTGGTAAAAAATGAGACCACCCTCTACTGCATTGGCAGTCGGACCGGGATTCTGATTCGAGAAGCGCCGGAAGATAAAAAGCATGTGGTGTTTGATCAAGATACAAGTGGTCTGCATCATTTTTGCTTTCGCGCACGGAGCAATGAGGACATAGATGCGATCTACAACTTTATCGTCCGGGAGTTCCCGGAGATTAAATTCATGCGTGGCCCGGAACTCGGGGACCATTTCGCGCCCGGCTATTATTCGATCCTGTTCGAAGACCCTGACGGAATTCGGGTGGAATTCAACTACGTGCCTGGCAAAGGCCACTTTGGCGACAAAGGCAGGCTGGGAGAAAACGGTCCCGGTCCATCCGATCGCTATGGTGAAGAAGGGATCTACGAATAACGGCTTAGTGCCTAAAGACGGGCAGAACTTTGAGCTGGCCGAGTTTGGCGAACCACTTCCGAAACATGGCTGTGGTGTCGATACACTCGTGGAACCCCGCCTGCCTTAACTTGATGGTGCTCAGCAGCGCCGGTGGCGGCTTGGATGTTCCATAGGCGTTAAACATGGCGTCGGCATAGTAGTAAGAGTCTCCAACAACTTCTCTTAGAGCGTAAGGCTTCAGGTTGTGTTTTTTGACGATCTGCCGCCAGTCTTCCTCGCGTTCATAAAAAGACTCCGACAGGAATTGTCTCTTCGGCTCGCCGATCTCCATGTCAAAGACATCAGCCAATGCCGACCATGAATCTTGCCAGCGAAACGCATCACCGTTAGTAATGTTGAACGTCTGGTTTCGGAAGGCCTGCTGGTCGAAGCTGAAATGGATGGCCGCGGCGAGAAGATCTGCGTCAATGGCCTCGGATATCGCGGAAGGACCGCCGGGGTAGGTGAATGGCAGACCCGCCTCTTTTTGCAGTGCGGCATAGGTGCCCACCGCCGCCAGCATGTTCATCGGGGCATGCAGCGCATGACCAAAGATGACCTGGGGTCGCCAGATCGTGTGAGTCCAACCGGTTTCTTTGCCGTAGTCAGTCAGTGCATCCTCTTGCAACCAGTAAAAATTCTCATGCGGGTGCCTGGGTTCTGATTCGATACCGGGAATCTTCATCGGTTCGACATGCGCACCATAAGCTTTGGTGCCCTGTAGCAGCGTCACGTGTGACAAGTTACTGCTGCGTTTGAGAGGGTCCAGGAGGTTGCGCAACATGGTGAGATTGGTCTGCATCTGGTCCTGATCGCGCCAGCCTGCGATCAATCCAGGCTTTTCATACAGAGCGGCGTAGACAAGATGGGTGGTCCCCGCGAGTAAACTGCTCGCGCACTGTTTGCAGGCGTCTCGATTCAGAAGATCCAGTGAATGAAACTCAATCCCCTCAAGATCAGCAGGTGGTCGCCTCGATAGGGCAACCGCCTCAACGTCTTCGTCTCGAAACCTTTCCATCAGCGCACGACCGACCACGCCACTTGCGCCGATGACCGCAACTTTCTGCTTACTCATACCAGCATCACTTGGTCTTCGTCGGCCTTCATGATATTAGTGTTCCTTGCGTCTGGCGAATCAGACGTTTTGCTGTGACTGAGTCAGACTTGAAAGAAGAAGAAAAAGAATTCACGTTGACAGCCAGGTATCGAACCTATGCGCTGAGCATGTTCCTCCTGGTCTACATCATCAACTTTGTTGATCGTCAGATTTTCTCCATCCTGATTGAACCCATTCGTGCGGAGATTCATCTCTCTGACACGCAACTGGGCTTGCTGGGTGGCATCGCCTTTGCCATCTTTTATACCTTTGCAGGTATTCCCATTGCGCGCTGGGCCGACCGCGGAACACGCAAGAATATCGTGGCACTGGCCATTGTGATCTGGAGCGCCATGACGATGTTTACGTCAACGGCGAAAAACTTTGGCACCCTGCTGATCGCGAGAATTGGCGTCGGTATCGGTGAGGCAGGTTGTTCGCCGCCCATTCACTCGCTGATTTCCGACTACTACCCGGAAGAGAAGCGCGCCACAGCGCTGTCGACTTACGCGCTGGGTATTCCTATCGGCGGCGCGATCGGAACACTGGCTGGTGGGTGGATTGGTGAATACTTTGGTTGGCGCACGGCCTTCCTGGTTGTGGGATTGCCGGGAATACTTGTCGCTGCGGTGTTCTATTTCACCATCAAGGAACCGCCTCGGGGTTTCTCAGAGCCAGCGGCTGTGCCGGTCAAAAAAGAAACGGTGCCCCTGATGGACACCATGAAGTTCATGTGGGGTCTCAAGTCATTCCGACACCTTTCGTTTGCAGGCGCTCTGCATGCATTTGTGGGTTATGGGGTTGGTCTGTTTTTGCCTTCGTTCTTTATCCGGGTTCACGGGTTCGGCCTCGCGGAGACATCCACCTACCTTTTCCTGATTGGTCTCACCGGAATGATTGGCACCTACCTCGGTGGTTATCTGGGTGATCGATATGGCCAGCGTGACAAACGCTGGTATATGGGTATCCCGGGTATTGCGACTTTTGTGGCGGTGCCTTTCGCGTTTCTGTTTTACACGACCCAGGATCCCTTTCTTGCGCTCATTCTGGCTATTCCCGGATACATTCTTGGGCCGATGTATCTGGGGCCGACATTTGCCATGACGCAAACGCTGGTGCCACCCGCGATGCGCAGCCTCGCGTCTGCAATTCTTTTGTTTATTCTGAACTTGATTGGCTTGGGTCTTGGCCCTGTATTTGCCGGATTCTTGTCTGATCTGCTTAAACCGGAATATGGCGAAGAGTCGATTCGCTATTCGCTGCTGTTCCTGGCTGTTGTGGGTAACGCCTGGTCTGCGCTGCATTACTACCTGGCTTCAAGAACACTGCGAGAAGACCTTAAGGCGAAAGATCGGTTGGTTGATTGACCAACGTCTCAATAGAGGGGAATAGATCCTCAAGCGGGCTGCGGACTGCCTGACCGCCGCGCTTCAAGACATGAGTGTAAATCTCGGTGGTTTCCAAAGATGAGTGGCCTAGTTGCTGTTGAACAGTGCGAATATCCACTCCATTTTCAAGCGCATGGGTTGCGAAAGAGTGTCTCAGCGTATGTGGGCTTGCATGCTTTGCGATATCTGCCTGCTGCAGCGCGCGACGAAATGCCTTCTGAAAAGTCGACTCATGAACATGATGGCGTCGCCTGGTGTTGGTGTCCTCAACCACGTGTTGTCTAGCCGCGGGAAATACCCATTGCCACGGCCATGATCGCCCGGCGGATCTGTATTTGCGCGATAAGCTCTGTGGAATACTCACTTCGCCATACCCTTTGGCGAGATCCCTATCATGCAAAAGTTTTGTGTGGTGCAGATGTTCCTTCAGCGGAACATTCAGTATTTGAGGGAGTGTGACAATTCGGTCTTTTCTCCCTTTTCCGTCCATGACGTGTATGCAATGGTAGTTGAAATCAAGGTCCTTGATTCTAAGCTGCAGACACTCCAGCAGGCGTAAGCCGGAACCATACAAAAGTGATGCGATCAAGATATGGCTGCCTTCGAATCCCGTCATGATCTTCGTGACTTCCTGCCGTGTTAGGACGGTTGGCAGTCGTTGGGGTCTTTTGGCTCTCACCGCCGTCGTCATGTCACCAAGTGGGCGTTTCATGATATTGCGGTAGAAGAACACCAGCGCGTTGAGCGCCTGGTTCTGGGTGGCGGCTGACACCCCTCGGTTAACCGCAAGATGGGTGAGAAATGCAATAACCTCGGGATCATGCAATTCAGATGGGTGGAGACCGCCGTGGAAGCGCACGAGACGACTAGCCCACTGTTCGTAGGCTTTCGCGGTTCTTGGGCTATAGTTTCTCAGTCGCATTTCACGACGAAGTTGCTCTATCAGTTTCATGGCGTAGACTGCTCGTTGATGCACACAAAAAAGGTAGATGGCCGCCATGCGAATGGCTGTAGGTTGTCTCTGATTGATTTGTCAGAGGTGTTATAAAGACACACTTCCGTTTTCTAACGAGCTATGCAGAATGGCGCACAGGTCTAGGTTGGTTTTATGATGATTTTCAGAAAGTTAGCGGCGCCTTTCCCAGTTATACGGAAATGTTTCCGTCTACTATGTTGTTAGGTGTCAGATGTATATCGCGAGCTGTCTCTGCCAAACGGTCCGATTTGAAATTGGAGAACTGTTTTACGGCAGATTCTGTCATTGCGAAAACTGCAGGAAGTACTCAGGAACTTCACCCGCTGCATGGATAGCGGCAGATTCCTCTACGTTTAACTTGATCACAGGCGAATCCGATTTCACGAGATACGAGACCGAAACTGGAAGCAGGTGTTTCTGCTCAATATGTGGCTCTCCGCTATGGTCAGAAATCAAAGAGTTTCCGGAACTGCTCGGAGTTCCATACGGAATCCTAGATGAACGCGATCTACCAGAGCCGGAACTTCAAGTCTGGGTTCAATCTAAAGTTCCTTGGTGTGACATAGCAGAGGATCTACCCAGTTACGACACAACGCCAGGAGAAGACACCTAACATGCAGTTTAAGCCGCTCCTTTCAGTCGCTCGGGCGAAGCACCTGTGGTCAAAATGTGAATCACATTTTGATCCTCGGCGTCTTCGCCGCTTAACTGGGTGTTAGACGCCATGCGTACTGTTCAAGGAACGAAAGGGTACGAACGGGTGATTGAAGAGTTTGTGAGGAGCAGCCAATCGTTGGCATTCGAAGAGACAAATGCTGACTTCATCCCGTTTCTACCGATCAATCCCTCGAGAGTTTTAGATGCAGGTTGCGGAGCCGGGCAAAACGCCGCAGCCTTGGCAAGGTTAGGCCATTCTGTAACAGCGGTTGACCCGATGCCTGATTTCCTTGAAGCAGCTAAGAACAATTATCGAGACTCAAACATTAGTTGGGCGAACGACAGCCTTCCATCTTTAGCTTCGATGGAAACTGGTTGGACGTTCGAGTTCGTTCTAATCGATGGTGTTTGGCATCACCTTAGCGCAGCTGAGCGAATGGCGTCTCTTGAGCGAGTATCCCATCTCCTTCTAGAAGGTGGACGATGTGCGATCTCTCTTCGCAATGGTCCTGCAGGTGCCGGAACTCACCTTTTTCCCACAAATGTCGAAGAAACAATCGCCACAGCATCCAAGTTCGGTTTGTCCTGCATTTTTCGGATCGAAAATCAGTCGAGCCTGATGCCTGGAAAAGATGCCGTAAAATGGGCAAGGCTTGTATTCGAGAGAGGCGTCTAACATGCAGTTTAAATCGTTCGCTACGCTCACTCGGGCGAAGCACCTGGGATCAAAATGTGAATCACATTTTGATCCTCGGCGACTTCGCCGCTTAACTGGGTGTTATACGTCCCTTTGGTATCAGAATGTCTGAGTTGAATTTAGAAAGGCTTTTGGATCTCGTAGATCGAAAATCACAAATCGACCAGTCTTCTTCCTGGTCAGATGGTAGTTCCACATACCTGGTAGAACTCAGAAACGAAATTGATGAGGTCGAGGCCGAAATCGGTAAAGGAAACTCGGATGAACTTACAGATGAGTTAGGTGATGTTCTCTGGGACTATCTAAACTTAGTGAATTGCTTGGCTGCAGAAGAGGGCATAACAATGAAAGAAGTTCTCCTTCGAACAACAGCAAAGTATGAAGAACGAATCTCGGGTATTGAGCAGGGTCGTACTTGGAAAGAGATAAAAGCAGAACAGAAAGCACGTGTTCTTCAAACAAGAGATTATATTGGGGGCGACGTATAACATGTGGTTGAAGCCGCAATTTCGCCTACGGCTCCATTGCTCGGCCACAGCAAGCCAACACAAAGCTACGAATGGCTTCGCCATTTTGCCGCAGCTCCGCGTTACCTCGCTGTGCCGCTTAACCAGGTGTTATGTGGCTCATGTCGAATAGCGAGATACCCGAGACATTGGTGACTGATCGCTTGGTGTTGAGGAGACCTCGTCTGGACGATGCCACCTACGTTTTTCAGCATTGGGCAAATGATCCAGATGTAGCGACCTATATGTCTTGGCCTAGACATGAGTCCATGGCGACGACTGAGCAGGTCGTAGATGCTTGGGTGGAAGAATGGAAAGGGGTCTCAGGGGGCGCGTTTCTAATTACAGATCGAGCAACAGGCTCTGTAATTGGCAGTACAGGTTTTGATTTGATTAATCCAAAACTTGCTACGACGGGATATGTACTTACGAAAAACGAATGGGGTAAGGGATACGCCACTGAATCTCTGAAGGCAATTGTCAGCCTCGCGCATGATCTTGGTGTGCAACGACTATTTGCATACTGCCACTATGAGCATGAACACTCGGCGCGGGTGATGGAGAAATGCGATTTTGAATTTGAGGGCAGACTTAAGAATTATATGGAATTTCCTAATCTTAGCCCCGGAGAAGTGACAGATGTATTGTTGTATGCATGGACACCTGCCGCCACATAACATGTGCTTGAAGTCATTGCGTTCCCTTCGGTCACTCCATTCGGGCTCAGCAAAGCGTCAGCCAGTTGCGAATGGCTCCGCCATTCTGTCGCAATTGGCCGCCACTTCGCTGCGCCGCTTAAGCAGGTGTTATGTGCCCTCGCGAGCAAATCTCACCTGAAAGGATCACTATGAGAAAAGCGCTAATCTTAATAGCTCTCCTTACGACCATATCTACTCTAGGACAGGATAGACCGGAAAAAGAGAAGGTAGTTGGGATCGGTGGGCTGTTCTTCCGTGCAGAGAATCCGGGAACTTTAGCGAAGTGGTATGAAGAGCACCTAGGCGTGTCGCTGGTCCCATCTAACTACGAGCAACAGCCCTGGAGGCAAGAAGCAGGTCCAACAGTTTTTGCACCCTTTAACCAAGATACTGAATACTTTGGGAAGGAGCACAAGATGTGGATGGTTAACTTTAGGGTGTCTGATCTTGATGCGATGACTGCGCAGTTGAGGGAAGCAGGAATTAGCGTCGTAATTGACCCGCAAGAGTATCCTAATGGACGATTTGCAAGGCTATACGATCCCGAAGGGAATCCGATTGAGTTGTGGGAATCAAAATGAACGAGCCAGGCACATAACATGTGGTTGAAGCCGCTCCTCCGCCTTCGGCTCCGTCACTCGGACAGCCATAAGCGTCACACAAATTGCTTTCGCAATTTGAGCGCCTCTCATGTCTGCCGCTTAACCAGGTGTTAGGCGGCATAGGGTGCGTTGAGATGAAATTTCGTTTCGAAACCGTTGAGGGTTATCCAAGAGAGCACGCACCAGCCATCGAATCATTAGCTAGAACTGCAGGTATGTTTGATGGCTATGATTTGGCTAGCAGCATGAACGGCCGCGATATTGTTCTTTCCTGTCTTGCATACTGCGAAGAAGACCTAGTTGGATTCAAGCTGGGTTTTGGCGAACGTGTCGGCTACTTTCAAAGCTGGATGGGTATGGTCGCTCCAACGCATCGAAGGAAAGGATTAGCCCAGGAACTTACTGAGGCTCAACATTCTTGGTGTCTGGACAATGGCTTCCATACGATCACCGCTGTTACCACAGGCGATAATCACGCGATGTTAATAACCAACATCCGTGCTGGTTTTAACATCACCGGGACCTACTTGGACCGCGACGTTTTGAAGGTAGTGTTACAAAAGAATCTAGCTGCGAGGGCCGCCTAACATGCAGTTGAAGTCGTTTCTCCGCCCTACGGGCTCCGTCACTCGGCCGTGCCACTCCACACACCGTTTGGAAATGGCTTCGCCAATTTATCTCCAAACGGCACGTTCCGTGACACGCCGCTTAACTGGGTGTTAGGTGTCCAACATGTCTGACGAACGTGTCAGCACACTTAAGCAAGTGCTCGACTACGCTGGTGTTGAAAACCAGGAAGCTTGGATCGAACGCGAAAAGAACGGAGACTTAAATGGACAATGTCTAGAGATCTGTTGGTTGCTAGGTTCTTTGAAAAGAGGATTCTATGAAAATCGGGACAATCCGAACTGGCTAAATGAATCAGCGAAACGAATTAGTGAAAGGGTCTCAAGAAGACGTCGTTCAGCAACTCAAACGGAGCACGCTTACATATCGTTATCAGAATCAAATGCAGATCCCACCGCATTGAGTAAAGTAATCTTTCAAGCTCAACTTGATATGCTGATGCAGGTGGTTTCCTCCATCCACGATGGGCGCGATTCTGTTCAGAACATCCACGTAGAAGATAAATGGATCAGTTTCGCATTCGGAGATTTCGACGAAAAATATGATCCCGTTAATCCAACACTGTATTGCGCAGATCTTGCTCATTTGCTGTGGGAGTTTCTCGAGATGGAAGAAGACACCTAACATGCAGTTGAAGCCGCTCATTCCATTCGCTCGGACGAAGCACCTGCGGTCAAATTGTGAACCACAATTTGATCCTCGGCGTCTTCGCCGCTTAACTGGGTGTTATGCGCCTGCCAACTGCCGAGGTCTCGGACCCATAAGAAAATACCGATTCTGTATTTCGAGGTGTCGACGTGGGTAGGTAACTTAAAGAGGTAAATGTATTGAATTTAGAGCAACTCGCAAACATCGCGGAAATTTTTGGCAACCTTGTAGTTGTCATCACGATTATTTACGTGGCCTTGCAGGTCCATCAAGGTTCAGCTGCCCTTCGATCTGATTCACGTCAGGCCCAAGTAAACACAGACCTGAACGGTGTCTACTTATTTGTACAGTACCCAGAACTGGGTAAGTACTTCTCCCAGCAAGAAACTCCAAGCTTTGAGGAAAAAACAAAACTAATGTTTTGGATAATTGCTCAAATGCGAGCAAGAGAGCATGAGTGGATGCAATACAAGACTGGCGCCTTAGATGAAAAGGCATGGTTGAGTTACCGTGATGTAATTTACTTTATTCTGGGCACTAGTCGCAGTAGATCTCTATGGGAGCTATGTTCTTCGTATTTCGATGCCGATTTCGCTGCGATGGTAGAGGAAATGATGTGCGATATTCCAGAGATAGATTTCTGGGCAAAGATTCATGCAACAAAATAGTGACGTCGCATAACATGCAGTTTAAGTCGCGGCTTGGCGGCCGCTCGGACGCAGCACTCCATAGCCCATTTGCGAATGGCTGCGCCATTTTGTCGCAAATGGGCTGTTCCGCGCTTTGCCGCTTAACTGGGTGTTAGGCCGCCTAGGGTGCTGGCGATAACCCACACGACTTTCGGCTTCGCATCTTTGCTGCTTGGTGCGTATGTGCTTTTACAACCAAAGGGTACTGTGAAACATGTGCTCGCTGGACGGATCTATGTTGTTTCGATGTACGCTCTTTGCTTTACGTCCTTCGGACTATTTGAGTTGTTCGACGGCTTCGGCATATTTCATGTAGCGTCAATTGTAAGCCTCCTGTGCATAACTTTAGGTGTTGGGGTTGCACTATTTCGACACAAGTTTAATTCCTGGGTCTATCTCCACTATCAGTTTATGGCCTGGTCGTATATCGGCTTGTTGGCTGCTACTTCGAATGAAATATTTGTTCATGTTCCCTTGTTTTCAGAGTTTGCTGTTCGTTTTCCAAGTAGTTCTCTGATATCCATATTTGTGATACTTACTATTGGAGGTTTCTATCTGAACAAGATTATGAATCGAGTTGTTGAAGGCCTGAAACACCAAGGAGCTGCCTAACATGCAGTTGAAGCCGCTCATTTCATTCGCTCGGACGAAGCACCTGCGGTCAAAATGTGAATCACATTTTGATCCTCGGCGCCGAGACGTCGGACCGCTTCGCCGCTTAACTGGGTGTTATGTTTCTTTATGCGTGTTCGTGCTGTGAACAATGTCTAACGTTAGTGTATATCTCCTTTTTGCATCGTTTTATTTCGCTCCCGCTTTATTGATACTCCTCATTATATGGGCCGCCTGGAGGCTACTTAGGCTCTTTGAAATGAGCGCGAGCGTTCGACGGTTTGTTTTCATTGGTCTAGTAACGTTTGGGTTATCGCCCATGCTAGTTCCCGCGGGGACAATTATGACCGCATTGGTGCCGCATGGGGTTTTGCTCGCTATGCCCGAATTGGGTTACTACATTCAATTTGCAAGGTATGTATTCCCCTCATTTCTAGTTACCGGTGTCATCGCAGGCTTAATATCTCTCAAGTTTGTTACGTTAAACGAAGCGATTGAATTCAAATGGAAGCTGTTAATAGCACCGACTGTTGTGCTGGCCATATGCGTAACTTCTTACCTGGTGGTTATTCCTGAACGAAATATGCCCAGCTATTTGAACCATGACGTGATTGAAGAGCAGTATGGGGTATACCTCAACAACGTCATTGAGTTGCTCCGGAGTGAAGAAGAACACCGAACGAGAGAAACTGACCGGTTGAGAGCGGTTTTCGCCGCGAAAAGCGAAATATTCAGCGTTTCCCTCGAGGAGCCGGATACAAAAGGGACCGTATACGGAAAGACATTCCACTACATTCGGGACAAATCGCCACCTAGTTCAGCGTGCTCTAGATCTGGTCCGATTCCAGAAGGGCAAAAAAACCTGATGAGGTGTACGTTGGATTACGGGACTTTCTCCAAGGTTGAAGTCCTACGTTACACTCGCGAATTTCAGTTTAAAGACGAGAATTTGCTGTTGCTAGTGCAGTTTGAATACGAGAAGCTCATAGACTTACTTGAGAGCCAAGACGAAACATAACATGCAGTTGAAGTCGCACGCGGCTCGCGCCGCAACCTCGGACCGCTCCAATCAGCGCTACGCGCTTCAGCGCGGCCGCCTAACTGGGTGTTAGGTTGCTCGATCGCATGCGCTGGATATCGTTGTTTCTGTTGCTAGTTCTACCACTTGGCAATGCTAGCGCTGAGCTGGCGATGCATAGCGTGCGGGCTGATGGTTCACAGATTACGTACTATCTTCAGAACCTGGGTGACACTCCGATATTAGAAGACAAACCGTTGTTACTCTTTTTTCATGGTTCCGACTGCAACTCGATCGTAAATATGAACTCAATGGTTGGAGTTGCTCGTGACTTACCGATCCTGCTAATTGAAAAATACGGCATTACAGCTGATTTGCCATATCTTTCGGATGAAGGTAGATCGGATTGTCCCAAAGACTATCTAGTTCACAATTCAATTAGTCAACGCGTGCTGGATGCTCTTTCCGTTCTATCGCAGCTACAAAAAACTGCGAGTTGGTGGAATGGAAACATCGTTATTGTAGGTGGTTCCGTAGGCTCCAACGTGGCTAGCCAACTTGCATCAATATACCCAGACACAAAGGCTTTAATCATATTTAGTTTCGGTTCTAGACGCTTTGAAACGGACTTGATGAGTTCTATCGAAAGCTCATTTGGTGATGTAGATGGTGATATACGTGATGCAGAACTTTCGAAAGTACGATCTCTTTTTCAGGAAATGAAAGACAATCCAACTCAGTCGAAGTTTGCGAGTGGACATTCCTATTCATATTGGAGTGAATTGTTGAGGTTTGACTCGCTTGCAACACTTAGTCAAGTGAACGCACCCATTCTGGCTGTTCAGGGAGGCAATGACACGAACGTTTCCGCAACCGGGGCTAAGAAGCTCGTGGAAAGCCTCAGAAAGAGAGGGATGAACAATGTAGAATTCCTCAGGTACGAAGACCTAGACCACGGGTATCTAGATCAAGACGGAAATTCGCGGCTAGACATCGTAATTGAAGACATGAGTTCATGGCTTTCATCAATTCTAGAGAGCGCAACCTAACATGCAGTTGAAGTCGCTCATTCCATTCACTCGGGCGAAGCACCTGCGGTCAAAATGTGAATCACATTTTGATCCTCGGTGTCTTTGCCGCTTAACTGGGTGTTATGTTTCAACTGCGGCATCACGTTCCTGAATCAGCTTTGTAATGAAACCTTCTTCATAGGCCGAATCTGGATCAGCTCTTACCGCGCTATCAAGCAGTCTCGCGCCAGGACCAACTACGACTCTCCATTCATCTCTTTCAATTGCTTTCCAGATTTCTTGGGCAGCCTGTTTAGGCGTGGTTGGAGCGGAGCTATTCTCCCCGAACAAACTATTTTGAAGGGCGTTCCGAAACTCAGAAATCGGCATTGACCGCATGGGGTCAACTGTCGTTCTCTGCACTGCCATTAGTTCATCTTCTGACATGTCTGTTGGTTGCTTGAGCCCCAGGTAGGAAGCTGAATTGCCTGAGAGTCGTGTAGATACCTGCCCAAGCATTACTAATACCGGCTTGATGTTTCTGGCATAGAGCCTCGAATCAACTAGTAATGACTCGGTAAATCCTTTTACCGCGAATTTCGCTGTACTGTACGCGGATAGGGGGGTATTAAAACTTGAGGAAGCCCAATACCCATTCGCACTACTGATATTGACGATGTGTGCTAACTCGGCAGCAACGAGGTTAGAACGAAATTCTCGAGTACAATTGTACACGCCGTTCCAACAGACATCGAAAGTCTTGAGCCAATGCTCCTCTGAATCTACAAAAAAGCTTACGCCTCCGACGATGCCTGCGTTATTCACCAGCATCTCTATGGAATCGGTCTGATGCTCATCTACAACAGCATTTCGAAATCTACGGACATCTTCTCTGATCGAAACGTCACATCTCATTGACGTTACTCGGCGACTGGGAAATCTAGATTTCATTTGGTCCTCAGCATTCGAGAGTGCTTCGCCATTCACGTCACATAAGGCAAGGTCGTAGCCCTCTGAGAGCAATTTGATTGCAACAGCATTTCCTATTCCCTGAGCTGCTCCTGTTACAACTGCGGTCTTTTGCACTGGTTACCTCGCCTTTTACTGAGTTTATGTCCAAACTAGGACTAATAAATAAGACGATGGTTCATGCAAAGAGAAACATAACATGAGGTTGAAGCCGCTCATCCGCCTTCGACTCCGTCACTCGGACGTGGCAAGCGATCACGCATATTGCATTCGCAATATTCGCGCTCACTTACTGCGCCGCTTAACTGGGTGTTAGGCAGTCATGCAAGTTGTTGCGTAGTGCGCAACATGCTACACTTCGCCTGTGATCAAGTCTTTCAAGCACAAAGGCCTGGAAAGGTTTTACCACTCAGGTAAGACTTCTGGAATTCAGGCTAAGCATAAGAATCGGCTTCGCATGCAGCTTGCTGCTCTGGATTCCGCCCATTCTATAGACGACATGGATATCCCAGGTTTTCGTCTACACAAACTGAAAGGCAAAGACGCAGGGCGCTGGTCTATCTGGGTTAATGGCAACTGGCGAATAACATTCGAATACGATGATGGTAATGTCTACATCGTGAACTACGAGGATTATCACTAATGGCTATGCACAATCCTCCCCACCCGGGTGAATTTATTCGAGATGTTTACCTCGAAGAGTTTGGGATTAGCATCCGAAAGATTGCCGAAAACCTCGGTGTGTCTCCGTCTACGTTTACGCGACTATTGAATGGCGAGAGTAATGTTTCGCCTGAAATGGCTCTTCGCCTGTCGAAAGCTTTAGGCCGTTCTGCTGAAAGTTGGTTATCGATGCAGGACGCATACAACCTGTGGAAAGCACGAAGAGAGGTCGATCTTCGTGGGGTTAAGAAGATAGACATTGAGGCGGCCTAACATGCAGTTGAAATCGGTCGCACCTCGCGGTGCGTCCTCGGGCCGCTTAACTGGGTGTTATGTTTCCGGTACGAGCCCATGAAAACCAGAAAATTCCATATTTCGGAAATCGAACCTGATATTGGGATTCCCGCAGGGGTGAAAGATCCGCTTCGCCCCGAAAGATTTGAGAGAATTCGACGCTCACACCTTGCGAGAAATACTGGTATCACGCAGTTTGGCGTAAACCAAATTACCCTAGAGCAAGGTGTATTTTCCTCGCTCAGGCATTGGCACGAAGGCGAAGACGAATTCGTTTATGTCTTATCTGGTGCACCAACTCTGATCGATGAGAACGGAGAGACTGAACTTGCTGCCGGGCATTTTGTAGCTTTCCCAGCGGGTGAAGCAAACGCACATTGCTTTACCAACAAGAAACTTAAGGAAGCCGTTCTATTAGTAATCGGCTCGAAAAAGCCTGGGGAAGACGCCTGCCACTATCCAGATGATCCACTAGGGCGAATAGAGAGGTGAGGCGTGAAACATAACATGCTGTTGAAGTCGTTCGCTGACGCTCACTCGGCCAAATCACCTGTGGCACAAATGTGGTTCACATTTGGGTCCTCGGCGCCGAGACGTCGGACCGCTTCGCCGCTTAACAGGGCGTTATGTGTCTTAGCTTATGGAAGTGACTGAGATTAAGAAAGGCAACCCATTCTATGAGGTTGCGATTGATCTCAGATACTCCGAGTTCTTTAAACCCTATAGCCTGCCTAAAGAAGTGACGGTCGATGAGATGGAATCAGATAGCTACCATTTCATCGTAACCGAAACCGATTCCCTCT
Source organism: Pseudomonadales bacterium (assembly GCA_017642855.1). Classification (GTDB taxonomy): domain Bacteria; phylum Pseudomonadota; class Gammaproteobacteria; order Pseudomonadales; family Azotimanducaceae; genus UBA9659. The sequence goes on along the minus strand of JAEPOO010000002.1, from coordinate 177,113 downwards.
TAGCTTACGGAAGGCTGTCACCATTAGAACCGAGTGTTTTTCGTATTTCCCAGGTCGTCGTTAACCCAGAGGCTCAAGGACGTGGGCTCTCAACGGTTCTACTAAATCGCCTAGTAGATGAAGCAAAGCTGCGTGGAGCAAAAACCATCCGCCTTGGAGCACAGGTTGATGCTAAGCAGATCTATGAGAAGCTTGGGTTTGTAGCAGTAAGTGATGTATATACTGTCGAGTTAACTGGTATCCCGCACGTAAAAATGGTCTATGAAGTCGACACATAATATGTTGTTAGGCAGCACTTAGTTACCAAAGTTATCTCCCATCCCTGGTGCTAATTACTTCTCGAATATCGCGGTACGTCGACAACCTACTTGACCACTCCGGCGCATTCTTCTACCAGCGCGATAACAGGTGTTATCTAGATCAACCTATGACTTTGCAATCTGCTGGGTCAGTAGTAAATTGAAGGTTAGTAACAACGGTGTGCATGGATGTAGCTGTGGTTCTATCTTCTAATCTAAACAAGCCATTGGTGGCTTCTATCCAGTGCCGCCAAAAAGCCCGTCTGCCTAACAAGCAGTTGAAATCACTCACTTCGTTCGTTCAGACAAGTTGCTCCGCAACTTGCTGCTTAACTGGGTGTTAGACGTACTCCCATGCCTCGAGCAATATCACTTCAAGGGCCGCAGGCTGTGGGTAAGACAACCGCTCTAAAGGCAATAGAGAAGAAGCTTGAATCTACTAATGTTTCATATGAAATCATTCGCCCAATAGTAGAAAGGCGTGAAGAACAACAATTGAACATCTTTGAGCAAGAAGGGTTTGTTCAAAATCAAAAACTTTTTATCGAAGGTGAGCTGGTTCGATATGCGACTCTGCCCGATGGTCTTACTGTATTCGACAGAGGTCCCGAAGATACAGAGTGTTTCTCCATCACCTTCCCGAAGCTAATCGGGCAAGACTGGGATATCGAACTGCTCTTAAGCAACGAGCTAAATAGGCTTCGAGAATGTGTTGTTGAATCAATTCTTTATCTGACAGCAAGAGATGAAGTTTTACTTGAAAGGAAGGAAGCAGATGAAAGTAGAAGAAGATTCTCTTTCAATCTTGAACACTTCCGACTGTTTGAAAGCTGGTACAAGAAGAACCCTAAAGTACGATTTCTTGACGTATCTAGTCTCAGCGAAGAGGATGTAGAGAACTCGGTAATGGAATGGATTCGAGAGTTTGAGACAGACGTCTAACATGCAGTTGAAGCCGTTCGCAGAGCTCAATCGGACGAAGCACCGGAGCGCCGCATCGCTGCGCTCAAAATGTGAATCACATTTTGATCCTCGGCGCCGAGACGTCGGACCGCTTCGCCGCTTAACTGGGTGTTATGCGTCGTAATGACTCGACCTACCATCAAATTGTCACTGTCGATTGATGAGTTTGATGAGACACCCTTTTTGGACGTATTAGAGCGATGTCACGAAAAAGGGATTCTGTTTCGAACAATCACTGAACTAGGTGATGGTAAGGAAAACCGCCAGAGGCTCTATGAGCTCAACAAAGTCTGCTCTATAGACATACCCGGTCGAGGTGAGTTCTTTTCGTACGAAGAGTTTTGTGAGCGTCGATATGGCCCAACCTATGATCCGGCTGGGGTGTTTATCGCGATCTCCGAGGATGAGTGGGTGGGAATGACCGCTACATCTAATCACCAAGATCGAGGGTTTGCCTTCAATGAGATGACTGGTGTCCTAAGAGACTTTCGCAGAATGGGCATTGCTGTTTCATTGAAAATTCTAAGCATTGGATACGCGAAGCAGCTACCTGTGAAACGTGTTTATACAATTCATGACTTCGAAAACACTGCTGCTATCGATATGAACAAGCGACTAGGGTACAAAGAGATAGTGAATTTTGAGCCAGGCACATAACATGTGGTTTAAGCCGCTCCTCCGCCTTCGGCTCCGTCACTCGGACAGCCATAAGCGTCACACAAATTGCTTTCTCAATTTGAGCGCCTCTCATGTCTGCCGCTTAAACAGGTGTTATACCGCTTTCTGGCATAGCTAGGTATTCTCATGAAAATGAACTATTGCACACCGGAGTTACCAGTAAGTGATATAGAGTCGGCTGTAGAAGCGCTGCGGTTACTGGGATTCAAAAAGGCATGGACTTTCGAAGATGTATTTGCATGCATGTTCGGCGACGGAGACATTGAGATTTTTCTGCGAAAAACTGTTGAGGTGGACCCGGTTACCCTCTATTTCAAGGTAGACGATGCTGACGCCTTTCATGAATTGTATAAACAACATGTCGAGATCATGGCGCCAATTCATGACACGCCCTGGGGCATGAGGGAGTTTGAGGCTCGTGTTATCGACGGTCATGTCTTTCGAATAGGTCACGGACAGCCCGAGGGAGAAGATCGCCGCGATGGTAGCGATGAAGGTGCGGCATAACATGCAGTTGAGGTCGTTCCCTTCGGTCACTCGGGCGAAGCATCGGAGCGCCGCATCGCTGCGCTCAAAATGTGAGTCACATTTTGATCCTCGGCGCCGAGACGTCGGACCGCTTCGCTGCTTAACTGGGTGTTAGGCTGCATTGATTGACATACTAAATATGATATATATACTTTATTTAGTATGTGGAAAGTCTACGAACATCGCCGTATTGATAAGCAGTTGCAGAAACTGCCTGTAGACATTTTGAAGAAGTATGAGAAGTGGAAAGATATTGTTGAGATCTCAGGCCCCAGTGGACTGCGATTGATAAGAGGATTTAGAGACGAAGCCTTACGAGGTGAATGGAAAGGTCACCGATCCTCTAGATTAGGCCAGCAGTATCGAATCATCTACAAGGTGGATGGCGAGAGGCTTCTTGTGGAAGTCGTCGAGGTCAACCCTCACGACTACAGGAGGAAAAACTGATGTCTGAATATCGTAAAGCTAAGAAAAGAGTAAACGTAACACCTGGTGAGTCTGTAAAGATTCTTCGTGAACTTCAGGAGCTAAGTCAGAATGAGCTCGCTGAACTTACGAGTATTCCCCAGTCTACTATTTCAGCGATTGAACGTGATCGCGTAAATCTTGGAGTCGAACGAGCCAAAGTGCTAGCACGAGCGCTAAGGTGCCATCCCGCTGTTTTAGTGTTCCCTGGATGGGACGTTGCTTCAGAGTCGGCAGCCTAACATGCAGTTGAAGCCGCTCATTTCTTTCGCTCGGACGAAGCACCTTTGGTCAAAATGTGAACCACATGTTGATCCTCGGCGTTTTCGTCGCTTAACTGGGTGTTAGGCGAACATGACTCAGCCGCTGCTTGCATACATTTTCACTGGCGTAGTTGCAGTAGTCGCTGTGTTTCAGCTAGCGCTGATGTGCGGAGCCCCCTTCGGGCATCTAGCGATGGGTGGTCGCTTTCCAGCACGTTTTCCTGCCACGCTTCGCGTTGCTGCACTTGTGCAAGCAATCTTGTTGGCTTTCTTTGCTCTCGTTACATTATCGAAAGCGAAAGTGCTGTGGGTGCAGTATTACGATGTGGCTGAAAATGTGATTTGGGTCGTTGTGGCGGTGTCTGGATTGTCACTGATCATGAATCTCGTAACACCAAGTAAATGGGAGAGAATGTTATGGGCTCCGGTGGCTGGCGTCATGTTGCTAACAAGTGGTTTGCTTGCTGCACAGGTTGGCGCCTAACATGCAGTGGAAATCGGTCGCACTTCGCGGTGCGTCCTCGGCGCATTTCAATCAGCGCTTCGCGCTTCAGTGCGGCCGCTTAACTGGGTGTTTGGTTACAGGTAAACACAGTGAAGAAAATGCGACTTTGTATAGTTCTAGTCGGAATGCTATTGCCCTACTTAGCTCGCATCCCAGGCGGATTTCATTGGGTAAAGGCATACCTAGATGTGGGTATCGTCGGGTTCCTGTTAATTCAGCTTTTTAATGCAATTACCTGGGGAGCCATTTTACTATTTAGTACAAGTTATAAACGGCCAAGTATGTTGCTGTTTCCAAGCATCCTGGGTTTTGGCTTTTCTGCAAAGTGGCATTACCTGACTGATTTGTCTTCAGATCCTCAGGCATCATTTGCTTTTCTCTTTATCCCAATACATTCGATTCTTTATGTTGCGATTGGTGGGGTTTTAGGGCTTGTTATTGATCGGTATTTGAATCGTGAAGAAAGAGGATGAACCTAACAATTGGCTGCAACCGCCATTTTTTTGGCGGCGGAGCCAGGTGTTACAGGTCCATGGAGCCTTCATGAAGCAGAAGTTCGATAAACATTTCCTTAAACAGGTTGGTTTCGTTCTTGTCCTTCTAGCGTTGGCGCCTTTCTCAATCGAGATTGTCCTCATTGCTGATGTGGCTGGAATTGAATTCGCGGTTACATTTATGGCTGTCTACTACCGCGCAGTGTTTGCTGATTTGGTCGAGAGGTGGTGGCGATTCAAGAATCGATTTAGCGAACGGCTAGGCAAACTTGCCGAGTTGGTCTTGTTTCAACCTAGGTCATATGGATTAACGGCAACCGCAAGTTGCTTGATCATCGTGCTTACCGGATCGACCTTGGTGGTTTGCAGTGTCTGGTTACCTGCAATGGCCATGAGTTCGGGCTTCATCTGATGGGACGTATAACATGCCGTTGAAGTCGCGCCCTTCTGTCGCTCGGCCAAAGCTCCTGAAGTCTGGGGCGACCCGGTTACCATAGGAATCATATTATGATCCTCGGCGACCTCGCCACTTCACTGGGTGTTATACGTCACATGCTAATCACAACACCATTAACTCTGAGTTGGTTTTTGAGGTTTAAGTGAAAAACGAGGAAAACGAATCATCTTTAACGCTTTTTTTAGGTGTCGGGGTTGCGCTTGGTACAAGTTTCGGTGTGACGATGGGTGCAGTATTTGAAAACGTTGGGTTAGGTGTTGCTTTAGGTCCATCGATTGGTGTTTCCCTGGCGTTTCTACTCTGGGTGCTCTTTAGGAAAGATGATGATCCAACCGACGTCTAACATGCCGTTGAAAGCGGGCGCTTCTCTCGTCGCAATGACTCGACCTACCATCAAGTCGTCTCTCTTGGTAGATGAGTTTGGCTGCGGCGAGGGCGCAGACCATTTCAACACTAAAGACAGCAAGGAGGACTCTCGATGAGGCGAAAATTTTTTTTGATGTTGCCCTGGCTGGCTTATCTTAGCTTCGCGTATGGAGAGTCTGCAGGGAATCTCGCTCAATACCCGCCAACGGGCATTGACGTCACCATAACGACGGAAACAAACGGGGCACCCAAGCTTGAGCCAATGGAAATTGCGCTTTTCACCGGGCAATACTACCGTCTCAATATTCACTGCCCTGATGTTAAGGATGACCTATCAGGTTGGCGCATAGAAATGCCAGGCTTGTTGAGAAACGCTCACCTTCGCCTGGTCACAGTGGGTGACATTGAAGTTCATCTTCAGGGTTTAAGTTTTCATGCGATTGAGTGTGACGAAACTGGCTCTGCTCACGTGAGCCTCGTGCCCATTAAACCCGGGTCCTACGAACTTTATGTTGGCAATGTACCGTCAGCCATCGGAAGGCCGATCGGTGAAGCCGGAATCCAGAGAAAAGGGAAATTTGTCCTGGGTCGTTTTGAGGTCCAATAGGCGCTCAGCAAAATGATGGAGATACGTCCCGGTCGTAAGTTTGATTCTGAACCGATCAGTATTCTCCTCACCTCGCTGGCCGTAAAGTACATTGCTAAATCGTTCAGCGAAGAAGGCCGAACCAACCTTTTGAACTCTATGACGCCTGAGGCGATTGAAGGGTTCTTTGATGACGGCTTTCGCTATCACGTGGGTGAGATCGATGGTGAAATAGTTGGCGTCGTTGGTACGAGAGACGACAGTCACTTGTTCCACCTGTTCGTTGACGACAGGTACCAGGGTAAAGGTTATTCCTCACGACTTTGGGCGATTGGCAGGGAAGCATGCTTAAAGTCTGGCAATAATCCCGGTTACTTCACGGTTAACTCTTCACTCAATGCGCAACACGTGTATGAGCGTTGGGGATTTGAGCGAGATGGCAGCCTGCGTGAAGGCGGTGGTGTGAAAGATCAGCCGATGAGAATGAAACTCTAGTTAGCCAATATCCAGTGTGTCGATGACCTGAATTACCGCGGCGATATCAGCCACCAGCATGGAACTGAACATATTCGTCTTCGAATGCGAACAGACTCGGATCTTTGAGTCTATCGACATAGAGAACGCCATCCAGGTGATCAAACTCATGTTGAAAAACGGTCGCGAGAAATCCGTGAGCTTCTCGGCTGGCCGGTTGCCCCTCGCGCGTCGTGTAATCCACCCGAATGTGTTGCGGTCTTTCCACGTAGCCCATCATGCCAGGCACCGATAGGCAGCCCTCCCAGTAGCCCTGCTCCTCTGGGTCATCTAACTGCGTAATGGTTGGGTTGACGAACACTTCAAAAGGCACGCGTTCGATCGTGCCATAACGGGTCTCGGTATTTTCAATTTCGATAACACACAGCCTATAACCCACGTCGATTTGAGGTGCCGCCAGCCCGATCCCGCCATAAGCGTGCAGGGTTTCCCGCATATCCTCGATGAGTGTGTTGAACTTATCGGAGCCGATGTGCTCAACGGGGTAGGGTTCTGCCGGGACCCGAAGATTCGGGTGCCCCATTCTGATGACCTCTCGGGTTGTCATGGGTTGTTATCCACAGGTTGAACAAGTAAATACTTACTAAGCGCTGAAATCAGACCAGCGGGCATCATAACTGCACCGGCGGGGTGTCTGGTGATCTGGATAGGGGTTGATTCACCGTGCCTATCGCTATATCTTGTTGGGCCTTTTACAAAAACCATACATTCGTTGTGCTCGAGACATCGGGCTTAAGAAGAACGTGAAAAGAAAACCAGATCTCATGCTTGTCCTGTTCCTGATCTTCGGCCTTGGGGTTGTCGTCAGTGCGGGTGCTGCCCTGATTTAACTCCCTTCAAAACGCCATCTTCGGTGACCACAGCGTCCATGGGTACATCGTGGGGTGCCGGTTCAAATTCAGCATTTTGGCAGCGAAAGGCCAGGCCCACCAGGTGGGGTTTTCTGACGCCGTTATTTTCCAGGGCACGGTCGTAGTATCCGGCGCCCATGCCGATTCGATCACACCGTTGATTAAAACCCACCATCGGTACGCAGATGAACGAAAGTTCGTCGCTTCTCAGGCATTCATCAACAGCGACGTCAGGTTCGGGTATGCCGTAACGGTTTTTTTTCATGCCAGTCGTGCCGGGGTCAAACCGAGCAAACAGCATGGCGTCTGAACGAATCTCGGAAGTATTCACAACAGGGAGATAAATGGTTTTGCCCTGTTCAGCCGCAGTCATGATAAGCCCAGTGGTATCAACTTCTTCTGGCGTTGAATAATAGAGCGCGACATTGTCAGTGCGCACAAACGGTAAGTAGTGATTAAGGTGTTCGGAAATGGCGAGGGATTTTCTTCGACGATCTTCGAAAGACAAGGCTTGTCGTCGCTCACGCAGTTGGCTTCGCAGATCGGTCATAAAAATAAGTTCCCCAAATTGCCGCTGTTCGGATAGGCCCTTGAACCCAGCGGTTCAAGGCGGTGGTCTCCTTATGGCCGTAGGCTTTCCGCTGAACGGACATGCACATGGTTCATGAAAAAAGACCTCCTGGGTGTCGCATAAAGGGTCGAGGACATATCGACTGGCTAACAACCCAGGGAACATAACTGAAGTATATAGGTAGGGGCTTGCGCGATTAAGCTTTTTTGAGCCTGGCTAATGCAGAGTCCAGCTTTTCGCCAAGCTGGTCCAGTTCAGCAGATTGAATCTGCATCTGGTGTTCTATTTCGGATTGCTTAGAATTCAGCTGGTTGGCCTGATCAGACTGGGCGAGTAAATCATTGGTCAGGTTCAGAGCCGCCATGACAGCCAGCCGGTCCAGGCCAATAACATTGCTGTTTTCCTTCATTTCTCGCATTTTCTGGTCGAGAAAGCTGGCAGAGCGTTGTAAGGCCGCCACTTCATTGGCCTCACAGCTGACCTGGTAGTCCTTGTCGAGAATAGAAACGCGAACCGTCTTGGAATCCGTCATGGTTAGTCTGACTCCAGTGACTTCAGTCGCATGATCATGGCTTCAACCTTCGCTTTCGCCATTTCGTTCTTCTCCAGCAAACGCGTGCGTTCCTGCATCCAGTTTTCCCGGTCAGATTCCATGGAAGACTGCTTGCGTTCCAGTTCGTCACACAGGGCGATCAGCTCATCGATCCGTTTTTCAAGGGCGTTAATATCCACGGCTAAGACTATATAGCTCAACAATCCTGTTGTTCAAGCTGACTTCGAGTAAAATTATGCCGTCACTCAGGACTCTACATGCCAGTATTCAAGCACTTTCAAGACCAACTCAACGCTTATGGCGCTGATCACCATCCCTCAGAACTGCACGGGTTGCTGATGGGTTACCTCTGCGCGGTGAAAAATCAGTCCAAAAAAGAAGGACGGTTAGCCGTATACGCCTCCTGGTTGGATGGCGACCTGCCACTAGAACTGGGCGAACTGATGGAGGCGGCGTTTAACGAGGGTCTTGAGAATCTGGAAGAGTTCTCTGATTTTGACTTCAGTCTGTTGCTGCCAGACGACGAATCACCCATCAGCGATCGTGCTGCCGCTATTGGCCTTTGGTGCTCGGGGTTTCTCTCTGGGTTTGGAGAGACAGGCCGGCAGTTGGACGTGAACGATAAATCGGATGTTCACGAAGCGATGCGCGACCTTGCCAGTATTGCCGCAATGACCGACGACGTCCCGGAAGGTGAGGAAAACGAAGCAGACCTTATGGAAATAATTGAGTTTGTGCGCGTCAGCACGCTGTTGATCTTCGCCGAAACAGGTTCGTCTTCAGCACCGATTACCACGCATTGAGATGCCAAAAAAGAAACACCAACACGAGCGAAAACAGATCAGTGCGGCAGAGTTCGCCCGTCGACGTCACGAGCTGACCGCCCTCATGGATGAAAACAGTATTGCCATTGTGCCAGGCGGCACCCTGAGACACATGAACTGGGACAAGCGTTACCGTTTTCGTCAGGACAGCGACTTCTTTTATCTGACAGGTTTTGATGAACCTGACGCAGTGTTTGTGTTGATTCCCGGTCGGGAGTATGGCGAATCTATTTTGTTCTGCCGAGAAAGAGATGCGGAAGTTTCCCGATGGCACGGCGACATTACAGGCCCTGAACGCGCCATGCAGCTGTTTGGTATGGACGATGCTTTTCCGATCTCTGATATCAACGACATCCTGCCCGGTTTGATTGAAGGCAGAACCAAACTCTATTACGCCATGGGACTCGACAGCGAGTTTGATTCCCAGGTGATTGAATGGGTTCGCAAGATTAACCAGCAGGGTCACCTGCCACCGGGAGAACTCGTGCAGCTCGAACACCTGCTGCATGAGCTTCGATTGTTCAAGAGTGCGGGTGAAGTCGAATTGATGCGACTGGCAGCCGAGGCAACCTGCCGGGGACATTGCCGAATTATGGCGCAGGTGGTTCCTGGGATGATGGAATATGAGGTTGAGGCGGAATTGAACCACGAGTTCGCCATGGGTGGTGCACGCTGGCCAGCTTATCCGGCGATTGTCGGTGGCGGCAGTAATGCGTGTGTCCTGCATTATCTGGACAACAATGAACCCCTTCAGGATGGTGACCTGGTGCTGGTTGATGCCGGTGGTGAGTATCAGAACTACGCCTGCGATCTTACGCGCACCTTTCCGGTTAACGGTAAGTTCTCAGAAACCCAGGAAGCGATTTACTCGATTGTTCTGGAAGCCCAGCTGGCGGCCATTGACGAAGTGAAACCGGGAAACAACTGGAATGACCCGCATGATGCCGCGATGCGTAAATTGACCGAGGGCCTCGTGTCGCTGGGTATCCTAGCGGGGGATGTTGACATGCTAATGGCAGAAGAGGCGCACTTGCCTTACTGCACGAAACGCACAGGTCATTGGCTGGGTATGGATGTGCACGATGTCGGCGACTATCAGGTCAACGGCGAGTGGCGTGTTTTTGAGCCAGGCATGGTGACCACCATTGAACCTGGGCTCTATTTTACCGATGACATGGTAGAAGTGGCGACGCGTTATCGAGGGATCGGAGTGCGCATCGAAGATGATGTTCTGGTGACGAAAACAGGCCATGAAGTACTGACCAGCGGGGTGCCCAAAGACATACAGGCGATTGAGACCATGATGGAATCAGGCAGAGCAGCAAGTGGATAAGACGGGCCAGGCAAACATAGTGGTTGTGGGTGCAGGCTTTGTCGGGCTCAGTTTTGCACTTGCGGCCAAAAAGCGTGGCCTTGATGTGGAAGTATACGAGCGTAAAGCACGCCCGGAACCGCCAACGTCCCTGACGGCAAACGTCATCGCGGTGAATCGAAAATCTCGTGAGTTTCTCGAGGGGTGTGGTGTCTTTGCCAAGCTGACGGCGCGCTTCAGTGCGCCTTATGTCGGCATGTCTGTTTTCGATGGTGAAGGGGCTGGCGCGATAAGTTTTCGAGCGGACGAAGCGGACCTCCCCGAGCTGGGGCACATTGTGGATCAGACAGCGCTGCGCGCAGCCCTTGCCGATACTGCACAAGAGTCTGGGCTGACAGTCCATTGGGAATCAGCCATTGACGTCAAGGAATGTGACGCAGCGTTAATCGTCGCCGCCGACGGTGGTCACTCAGAAACCCGTGAGAAGCTGGGGTTAAAGAAATTCGGCTATGTCTATGATCAGCAGGCGACGGTGTGTGTCGCAGAGTTTGAACAACCACATGGGGCAATCGCCTGGCAGTGGTTTCATGAAACCGGTCCGGTTGCTCTGCTTCCGCTGGGTGAGTCGAATAAGGTGGCTGTTATCTGGTCGTCTACCTCAGATCTTTCGCAGCTTGAAGAGGGTGACTTTCAGCGCCAGTTGGCTGATGTCACCGAACACCAGCTCGGTGAACTCCAATCTGTCGGTCCAAGGTTCAGTTTTCCGCTGATGCAGCAACATGTCTTCAGGTATGTTGCCCAAGGTGTGGCGCTTCTGGGCGATGCCGCACACACCATTCATCCCCTCGCCGGTCAGGGTGCAAACCTGGGGTTTGCCGACGCTCAGGCACTGGCCACGATCCTTCTGGATGCTCGCATCGAGGGCAGGTCCTTCGGCGACGTCCAGCTGCTGAAAAGGTATGAGCGTGAGCGAATCCGTGAAAACCACCTGGCTGGACTGGCGATGGAAAGTTTTTATCGTCTGTTCGGTTCGCGGCAGCCGGCGATTGGCCTCGCTCGTAGTCTGGGTCTTCGATTCGTTCATGAAAATACGGCATTAAAACGGCTGGCAATTAGTGTCGCGGCGGGTGGAGTTTAGTAGAATACGCCGCTTCGCAGTTCCCTCCTCGTTAAACTATGGGTAACAAAACCCCCCTTTACGGAAAGCATGAAGCGTTGGGCGCCAAGATGGTCGATTTTGGCGGCTGGGATATGCCCATCAACTATGGTTCTCAGATTGAAGAGCACCACGCAGTTCGATTTGATGCGGGCGTGTTTGATGTGTCGCACATGACTACCGTTGAACTGCACGGCACTGAAGTACCGGGGTTCCTTGATCGTCTCCTGGCCAATGACTTCACCCGTCTGACTCGGCCGGGCCAGGCCATGTACTCGGCCATGTTGCAGGAAGATGGCGGTGTGCTCGATGACTTGATCGTCTATGACACGGGTGAGCCATACCTGATGGTAGTGAACTGTGCGACCCGTGAAAAAGATCTTAACTGGATGAATCAGGTCGCTGAGAATTTCGACTGTACGATCAAAGAAAGGAGCGACCTGGCCATACTGGCCGTTCAGGGTCCAAACGCGTTGGAAAAGGTGACCGCAACCATCAGTGATGCTCAGGCCGCAGCGATGTCTGAGCTGAAACTTTTTCAAGGAACCTGGACTGAAGGTTGGTTTATTGCCCGAACCGGTTACACCGGTGAAAAAGGTGTTGAGGTGATTCTGCCTGCAGATGAAGCGCCGGCGTTCTGGGATCGACTGCTTGAAGCAGATGTGGCGCCCATTGGTCTTGGTGCCAGAGACACGTTGCGACTTGAAGCCGGCATGAATCTTTACGGCAGTGACATGGATGAAACCGTCACACCGTTCGAATCCAATATGGCATCGACGGTTTTCATGGAAGGCAGGGACTTTATCGGTGCGGATGCGCTCAAGACACGCCAGTCTGATCAACAGCTGGTCGGTCTGGTAATGCCCGGTAAAGGTGTGTTGCGTGCCCACTACAAGGTATTCAGCAATGGTAGAGAAGTCGGTGAGATCACTTCCGGTGCATTTTCCCCGACTCTGCAGCAGGGCATTGCGCTCGCTCGTGTGAGTGAAACTTCCGCCGATATGTCGGTGGAGATTCGTGGCAAGCAGAACCCCGTGGAGTGTGTTGAACCTCCTTTCGTACGCCATGGAAAACAGGTATACAAACCGAAAGAAAACTAAGAATCCGGAGAAACTAGATGGCGGAATTTCCAACAGATTTGAGATATCTCGCGACCCATGAATGGGCCAAGCTTGAAGACGGGGTGGTGGTTGTCGGTATTTCCGATCACGCCCAGGACGCCCTGGGTGATGTGGTCTTTGTAGAGCTGCCCGAGATCGATTCAACCTGCTCAGCCGGGGACGAAGTCGCGGTGGTTGAATCCGTTAAAGCCGCTTCAGACATTTATGCGCCGGTCAGCGGCACAGTGACGGAAGTGAATTCGAACCTCGAAGACTCGCCGGAACTGGTGAATGAATCGCCGTTTGCTGATGGCTGGTTCTTCAAGATTACACCTGATGACCCCTCTGCGATCGATACATTACTGAGCGCTGCCGATTACCAGGTCGTGTGTGAGGAGGAACACTAAAACGCCATGCCGTTTATTCCCCATACTGAAGCCGATGAGCGAAGAATGCTCACGTCGATCGGCGTGACATCCACTGAAACGCTGTTCGATGAAATTCCGGAATCCTTAAGGTCCGGCGAACTAACCAACACACCTTCTGGCATCAGCGAAATGGCGCTGATGCGATTGATGAATGAGCGCGCGGCTCAGGATACGGTGCAGTTATCTTTCATTGGTGCAGGCGCGTACGAGCATCACATCCCAGCGGCTGTCTGGGACATAGTTGGTCGCGGTGAATTTATGACGGCCTATACGCCTTATCAGGCCGAGGCCAGTCAGGGCACACTGCAGTTGATTTATGAGTTCCAGACCATGATCACCCGGCTGACGGCGATGGACGTGGCGAATGCGTCCGTATACGACGGTGCATCAGCGTTAGCAGAAGCCATGTTAATGGCGATTCGCGCCAACAAGAAGGTTAAGTCGCGCAAGGTGGCGGTCGCCGGTGATCTTAACCCTGCGTACATCAGAGCCTGTGATGCGATTATTCGTAACCAGGGTCTTGAGATGGTCACGCTGCCTTTTGACGCCGAGACTGGCCTCGTAAAGACGGGCGATGCGCTGGAAGACGTTGCAGCGATCGCTGTTGCGTATCCCAATTACTTTGGCGGCTTGCCTCATGTGGATACACTCACCAATGAAGCCCACGAAAAAGACGCGCTTGTGATTGGCGTCGTGAATCCAACGGCCATGGCGTTGCTCAAGCCTCCCGGTGAATGGGGTGAGTCCGGTGCTGACATTGCGGTTGGCGAAGCGCAGCCTCTGGGAATTCCTGTGGCATCCGGCGGCCCTTACTGTGGGTTCATGTGCTGCAAGCAAGCGATTGTGAGACAAATGCCGGGTCGAATCATCGGCAAAACCAGTGATGTAGACGGACTCGATGGGTTCGCGCTGACGTTACAGGCCAGAGAACAACACATTCGGCGAGCCAAGGCCACGTCGAACATCTGTACGAACCAGGGGCTTCTGGTGACAGCGGCGACGATTTATATGAGCCTCGTTGGTGATCAGGGACTTCGCTCGGTGGCGTTGGCCTCCCACGAAGGTTTGCAGAGCCTGATCAAAAAAGTCACCGCAATGAATGGCGTTACGCTTCGCTTTGCGGGTCCATCGTTTCATGAGGCTGTGCTCGAAACTGCGAAACCGGCCTCGGAAGTACTGGCTGCCATGGCGGCTCGCGGTATTCTTGGCGGTTACGATCTGGGCATGGAATTTGAGTCTTTTTCGAACTGTATGCTGGTGAACGTCACGGAAACAAAAACCGAGCGTGATCTAGTCGCTTATGCCGAATGTCTTGACGCTGTGCTGGGAGGTACCGCCTGATGCTGATCTATGACATCTCCAGTGAAGGTCGCTCCGCGAGCGCGCAATATGAAGCGAAAACAGAAACACCTGATTCACTGCCGACAGAGCACATGCGCAAAAGTGCGGCAGGCCTGCCGGAAGTCTCTGAGCTGCAGGTTGTTCGACACTTCACTAATCTTTCGAAGAAAAACTTCTCGATCGATGGCCAGTTCTATCCGTTGGGTTCCTGCACAATGAAGTACAACCCGAGGGGCGCACACAGGGCGGCCAGCATTCCTGGATTCCTGGCACGTCACCCTCTGGCGCCAGAAGCCAGTTCCCAGGGTTATCTCTCCTGCCTGTTTGAACTGCAGGAGTATCTGAAAGATGTTACCGGTATGCAGGCAGTGTCTCTGACGCCAATGGCCGGTGCTCAGGGTGAATTTGCTGGCGTTGCCATGATTCGGGCCTACCACGACAAGCGGGGCGACACCGCGCGGAGCGAAATTCTCGTGCCGAATGCTGCCCATGGCACCAATCCGGCAACCGCGGTGATGTGTGGTTATAAAGTCCGCGAGATTGAAGTCACGAGTGATGGTGATGTTGACCTTGAGGCTTTGAAAGCGGCCGTTGGACCTCAGACAGCGGGTCTGATGATGACGAACCCATCAACCTGTGGCGTGTTTGAACGAAAGATTCAGGAGATTGCGGAAGTTGTGCACGAAGCTGGTGGCTTGCTCTATTACGATGGTGCAAACCTGAATGCGATTCTTGGCAAAGTGAAGCCGGGCGACATGGGTTTCGACGTGCTTCATATGAATCTGCACAAAACCTTCGCAACACCTCACGGTGGCGGTGGTCCAGGCGCGGGTCCAGTCGGTGTGGGTGAACGACTGGTGCCTTTCATTCCAACACCGGTGGTTGGAGAGAATAACGGTGCCCACCGTTGGCTCACGAAAGATGATATTCCCGACACCATAGGCAGTTTGTCTGCGTTCATGGGTAATGCGGGTATTCTGCTTCGCGCATACGCCTATGCAAGGTTGTTAGGACGTGAAGGCATGCATCGCGTTGGTGAGTACGCCACATTAAACGCAAACTATATGGCGCGGGAACTGGAAAAGGCGGGGTTCACATTGGCTTATCCTGAACGCCGAGCGACCCACGAATTTATTGTGACGCTTTCGAGAGAGGCCAAGGATTATGGGGTTACCGCCATGGATTTTGCCAAGCGGCTGCTGGACTACGGTTACCATGCACCGACGACCTACTTCCCGCTGCTGATTCCAGAGTGTTTGCTGATTGAGCCGACGGAAACGGAAAGCCCGGAAGAGATCGATGGCTTTGTTGCGGCAATGGCAGCCATCCTTGAGGAAGCTAAAACGGATCCTGACCTGGTACGTAATGCACCGCATACCATGCCGGTGAAACGTCTTGATGATGTTAAGGCAGCACGAGAACTCGACCTGGCGCTCACGCGCGAAGGTTAACGACTCCGCTCAGCATCGAAGTCCTCGAACTGATGAGAAATAGCCGCCGCCAAAAGCTGCAGGCGGCTGCTGTCAGATTCTGTGAGGTCACCGTCTATAGAGATCAGGGTGATGGCGTCGTTAAGAGTCGTGTTAAGCACCTGGGTCTGTTGTTCACTCAAGCTCATCAGATAGCGATTGATATTCACTTCACCATTCAGTAACTCGCTGATGGCAGAAAACTCTTCTCGAATAACCTGAGCGCCCCTGCCGCCATATTCACCATGCTCACTGCTGAAGTTGAGCGCGGAAGAAATGTCGTTGGTTCGCTTGGTCAGTTTCGAGACCAGCTCCGGGTAGGTTGCCTGTGGCAGGGCATCACCTTCATCGGCTTTTAGCGACTGGCGGAGGTTCATCACTCGGGTCAGCAATCTGTCGCTGACTTTTCTAATCAATACCCGCCGTCTTTCGCTAAGTGCGTCCGCTTTCAACTGCATGTCTTCTATCGGTCGTTCGAAGGCATAGTACTCGAGCACATGAAAGCCTAACGCGGCTTCCGATGTATCTGTGATCATGTGTTGCTCATTGAGTGTTGCTGAGGTGATCTCTACGGAGAGATCGCTGATGATGCCAGACGCCGGGTACTCAGGTAGTGCGTCGAGGAATCCTGGCGCGATTGGCCAGACATCAATGTCCTGCAGAATGATTGGCTCAACAAGAACTGTTGCGTGATGAAAATCTTCGTGGGCCTGGTGCCAGGCGCTTTGCCAGGTTTGTCGACGCGCCTCGTCGGGAGCTTCCAGGAACCGGTTGGTCTGGTTGTTGAGCACGGTCATGCTGGCAATGCTCTGGTTCATGCGTTCCCCCTGCCAGTTTGAAACGCTGTTGCCCAGAACCGATGGATCGACCAGCAGCCCCTTGGTTTCAGGGGCTTCGCGCTCGCATCCCCCAGAAGCCATCAGCGATGCAAACAGGATGCAGGTGGCAATTAGTTTCATCAAGGGCGCAGACTGATGATTTGCCAGCTTTTTTCTTGCGCCTCGGCGCGAAGTTGCGGATCAGGGTCGACGGCAACTGGGTTATCAACTAATCGCAAGAGCGGCAGGTCATTATGTGAGTCTGAATAAAAGTAGCTGCCCGCTAATGACTGATTATTCTCTGACATCCAGCCTTCAAGCCTTGTCACCTTTCCCTGCGCGAAACTGGGTACCCCGACGATGTTGCCGGTGTAACGGTTGTCGATGATTTCGGGGTCGGGTGCGATCAGTATGTCGATACCAAAGGCATCAACGATGGGTCTGGTAACGAACTCAATGGTTGAAGTGATGACCATCACGGTATCACCTCGTGCCTGGTGGGACCTAATCAGGTCGTAGGCTTTGTCGAGCATGACCGGGGTAATACGCTCTGAAACGAAATCGCTTCGATAGCGATGCAACGCTTCCATGGTGTATCTGGTCAGGACCGAGCACGAAAACGCCAGGTACTCGTCGATGTTCAGTTCGCCGGCCTTGTATTGCTCATAGAAAGCGTCGTTTTTTGCGCGATGCTCGGACACGTCGACCAATCCGTGATCACAGACATATTCCCCCCATTCATGATCACTGTCGGTGGCGATGAGCGTTTCATCCAGGTCGAAGATGGCGAGTGGCATAGATGCGGATATCAACTTACGAAAACCCAAGTGTAGCCTTTCCTCGTCGTTTGCTGAATCACCGTGATTCAAGCACAATGATTTCAATATTGTTTTAAGGTTTAGGTCGTTGATTGATGAAAATGGGTACCGGCCAAATGTAGGGATCATCGTTGCCAACGGACATGGACAGGTGCTTTGGGCACGGCGGATAGGCCAGGATGCCTGGCAGTTCCCGCAAGGTGGTATCCAGGTTTCCGAGTCCCCTGAAGAAGCCCTGTATCGAGAACTGGAGGAAGAAATTGGCCTTCAGCCCGAGCATGTGCAGATCGTTGGTACCACCCGCGGTTGGCTCAGGTACAAGTTACCAAAGCGACTTCTCCGCTCGAACAACTCATCCTTCATTGGCCAGAAGCAGAAGTGGTTTCTGCTTAAGATGTTGGCTGACGACGATGCGGTGCATTTCAGTTGCTCAGATTCTCCCGAATTTGACCTTTGGCAATGGGTTTCTTACTGGTATCCGTTGGGGCAGGTCGTGTCCTTCAAACAGGATGTGTATCGTCGGGCGATGAAAGAACTTGCGCCCTATCTTTCCAAGTGCTTCCCGCGGTGATTCATGCTTGATGTCCTGCGCAGCGTCATACAGGAGGTTAACCGCGCAGGTGATCTGAACAGCGTGCTCAACATTATTGTTGAACGTGTTAAGGAGACCATGGAAACCGATGTTTGCAGCGTCTATCTGGTGGATGAGCGCGATCAACGACTGGTGTTCATGGCGACCCGTGGTTTCAACCAGGAAGCTGTGGGTAAAGTGTCTCTGGGTCCCAAGGAAGGTCTGGTCGGTTACGTCGCTGAACGCGCGGAACCACTGAACCTGGAAGATGCGCAGAACCACCCCCGCAACATCCTTTTTGCTGAAATTGATGAAGAGCCGTTTCACGCGTTTCTTGGCGTTCCCATTATTCACCATAGAAAAAACCTGGGTGTACTCGTTGTTCAGGTAAAGGAAAGCCGGCGGTTCGAAGATGAGGAAGAAGCTTTCCTTATTACCTTGTCTGCCCAGCTTGCTGGTGTGATCGCGCATGCGGAAGCCACCGGTTCCCTGCTGCTGAGCGATGACCATCGCCCCCAGGCCCGCACCTTCAAGGGTATGCAGGGTGCCCCAGGTGTCGCTTCCGGCACGGCGATTGTCAGCGTTCCGGAAGCAGAGCTGCACAATGTGCCTTATCGCCGAACCAATGATATTGAAGGCGAGATTGAACTTTTTAAGGCGGCCATTCGCGCTACGCAGCAGGACATCTCAGATATTGCCAAGCGTCTGGAAGATCGACTGCAACCGGAAGAACTGGCCCTCTTTGAAGCCTACCTGCATATGCTCGATGACACCGCGATCAGTGGCGAGGTGATTTCCAGAATTCACGAGGGTGAATGGGCACCCAGTGCGCTGAAACAAGTAATCGGCAAGCACGTCGCCAATTTCGAAGAAATGGATGACGCCTATCTGCGTGAACGAGGCGCTGATGTTCGAGATCTGGGAAACCGGGTGCTTTCTAATCTTCAGTCGAAAGACACCAGGCCGCAGCATTATCCACCGGGGACTATTCTGGTCAGTCAGGAACTGACGCCCGCAGACCTCGCCCGCGTGCCGCGAGATCGTTTAGCGGGATTTATTTCGATCAAAGGATCCGGTAAATCTCACGTGGCGATCCTCGCGGAAGCAATGGGCGTGCCGACGGTCATGGGTGTCGAAGATCTTCCGATTGAGCTGCTGGATGAAAAGCCGCTCATCATCGATGGTTTCGAAGGCGTAGTGATTACGTATCCCAGTGAAGAGCAGGAACAGTACTACACGCGTATCGCTGCGGAAGAAGCGGCACTGGTTGAAGGACTCGAGGTCACCGGTGATCAGCCCTGTCATACGATCGATGGTCACCGCGTTCGGCTTTGGGTGAATACGGGATTAATGACTGATGTTGCCCGGTCGTTGGACCGCGGTGCTGAAGGCGTCGGTCTGTACCGCACTGAAGTACACTTCATGATGAATAACCGCTTTCCAACAGAAGAGGAGCAGCGCGTTATTTACCGTGAGCACCTGCAGGCATTTGCGCCGCGGCCGGTGACGATGCGTACACTGGATATTGGCGGAGACAAAGCCCTGTCCTATTTCCCGATCTCGGAAGCTAACCCGTTTCTTGGTTGGCGTGGCATCCGGGTAACCCTGGATCACCCGGAAATTTTTCTCGCGCAGGTCAGGGCAATGATTCGAGCCAATGAAGGCATCGATACAGAACTGCGCATCATGTTGCCGATGGTGAGCAGCACAGCTGAGATTGATGAAGCCCAGCGTCTTATCGCCCAGTGTTACCGCGAGATCGTGGAAGAAGGCGCGCAGGTTGAGATGCCGGATGTCGGTGTGATGATCGAAGTGCCTGCGGCGGTCTATCAGGCCAAAGACATTATTAAGCGTGTCGACTTCTTGTCCGTGGGGAGTAACGACCTGATCCAGTACATGTTGGCGGTGGATCGCAACAATGCCCAGGTTGCGGAGCTTTACCAGGAATTCCATCCGGCGGTTCTTCATGCATTGAATCATGTGGTTAAAGCGGCCCATGCGGAACGCAAAGGTATCGGCATTTGCGGTGAGATGGCGGGTAATCCATCTGCCGCGGTACTGCTGATGGCGATGGGATTCGATGTGCTTTCCATGACGTCAACCAGCCTTTTGATGGTAAAGCATGCGTTAAGTCATTTTGAGTTTTCTTATGCACGACAGATGCTGAAGAAAGTACTCGACATGGATAACGCTTATCTCATCAAAAATTATGTGGATGAAGAGATGCGAAAAGCCGGTCTGGGCAATATCGTCAGGAGTCGCCGTTACTCTTGATCAGATAGCTGTTGCTGCCTAACCCGATTCCGTTTTCTGCAAAGTTTCTTTCTTCAAAGTAGACGTCGCCATTGTGATCGATGGTGACGACGGTGGCTGCTCTTGTTCCGTAAACGTTGGCTTTGATAAAGCTGTTGGAAAAAGCGCGTGCGTCTCCGCTGTGTAGCAGCAGGCCGAACAACCCCTCTATTAATGTGTTGGGTTCTGGCTGTTCCTCCAGTAAGTCTGTCAGTCTCTGACGACCTTCGATGACTTTGGGCCAGTCACAATCCAAAACCTGATTGCTCAGACCATAGGCCCCTGTGTCCAGTCGGCGCGGTGTCCCTGCGCGGTTGCCGTAGTACCAGCAAGCGGTCGAATCAGCGACGATCAAGTTGAAACCCCGGTACGCATGGGCATTTTCCGCGACGCCCATGACGTATTGATGGGGGTCGGCTTTATGTCGCAGAAAGTCTGCGGGTAGTTCCCCGCGGGATCTGGGTGGGATTGGATCTGGCGGATCTTCTTTGAAATTGGTCACGGCAGCGAAACAGCCGCGCCTGTTAACACCCAGCCAGGTACCGCCCATCTGCTGGTCCCGACCGGCGAGCACGCCAGGGCTCTCACCCCAGAAGTCGGCATCGGTTGTCGGCCGCGCATACAGCTCATCACGATTGGCGGCGATGACCAATCTGTGTTGAGCATTCGGATTCACAGCAAAGAGGATCAGGCACATATCCGGCGGGTTTTTGAAAAGCCGCGAGTTTATCAGACGCTCTGGATGACGGATAATGCCGTTTTACCTTGGTACCTTGCGGATGTGGCATTACCCGGAAATTGACCCGATAGCGATCAGCCTGGGTCCAGTGAGCATTCACTGGTATGCCCTTAGCTATCTTGTCGGTATCGGCCTTGTTTGGGCGATGCTACGTCATCGAATTCAGAAACAGGGTCTGCGTTGGACCGAGGATGACCTCTCAGACATCGTTTTCTATTCTGTGCTGGGTGTTCTGCTGGGCGGCAGATTGGGATACATGGTGTTTTATGGATTTGAAAATCTGATTGATGACCCATTGTCGGCGCTGAAGATCTGGCAGGGTGGCATGTCTTTCCACGGTGGTTTTCTGGGTGTTTTGGCGGGCGTCGTTTTTTTTGCGAGAAAGAAAGGTGTTGGGTTTTTTGAGGTTACGGACTTTGTCGCGCCTGCAATTCCCCTGGCGTTGGGTTGCGGGCGTATCGGAAATTTCATAAACGCAGAGCTGCCGGGGCGGGCAACTGAGGTCTCCTGGGCGCTTATCTATCCCGGCGAACAATTCGGGCGACACCCCTCCAGTCTTTACCAGGCCGCGCTCGAGGGCATCGTGCTTTTTGCGGTCCTCTGGCTTTACTCGATGAAACCGAAACCGGTAATGGCAGTCTCCGGTTTGTTTCTGGTCGGATATGGTAGTCTCAGGATCTTCTCCGAGCGCTTCCGAGAACCGGACGCACACATAGGCTTTGTTCTATCTGACTGGGTGACTGCAGGGCAGCTGTTATCTCTGCCAATGGTCATCCTCGGAATTTTCTTATTGTTTTACAGCTATACCCAGAACAGGAAACTTGCATGACCATCATCAAACCCCGTATCCGAGGATTTCTTTGCACAACCGCTCATCCAGTAGGTTGCGCCAAAGATGTCGATAATCAGATTGCGCACGTGCAGTCCCAGGGTAAGCGGGACGATGGACCCAAGCGGGTCCTGATCATTGGCGCATCCGGCGGTTACGGGCTGGCTTCACGTATCAGCACGGCTTTTGGTTTTGGTGCCTCGACGGTTGGTGTGTTTTTTGAGCGACCCGCTTCAGGGAATCGAACGGCATCTCCGGGTTGGTACAAAACGGCGGCGTTCACCGAGCGGGCCAAAGCAGCGGGTCTGTATACCGCCAATGTGAATGGTGATGCGTTCTCTGATGAGATCAAGCAGACAACCTGCGACCTGATTGAAAAAGACCTGGGTCAGGTGGATTTGGTGGTTTATTCACTGGCGGCGCCAGCGCGACAGCTGCCGGATGGTTCCCTGGTACGTTCTACCTTGAAGCCAATTGGCGAGCCGTTTGAAGGTATGACGATTGACTTCAATACACGTGAACTTCGACCCGTTTCGCTTGAACCTGCGAATCAGGAAGAAGTCAGTGATACCGTCAAAGTGATGGGCGGCGAAGACTGGGAACTCTGGATCGCGGCTCTGAAGGAGCGAGGTCTGCTTGCACCGGGATGTGTTACGACAAATTACACCTACCTCGGCAGTGAAGTCACCTGGCCCATCTATCATCACGGTACCATTGGCAAGGCGAAGGAAGACCTGGATCGGGCGCAGCAGGCGCTGGTTGAACCCATGGCTTCCGTTGACGGCAAAGCATATGTGGTTGTTATGAAGGGGCTGGTGACACAGGCCGCGTCAGCCATTCCTGGTATGTCGATTTATCTCTCGCTGCTGTTTAAGGCGATGAAAGAGGCGGGTAACCACGAGGGCTGTATTGAACAGACCACACGTTTCTTCAACACACAGCTTTTCGGAGGTGGCGACCTCCGGCTCGATGAAGGGGCCCGGATCCGCATGGACGAACTGGAACTGCAGCCCGAGATTCAACAGTACGTTGCTGACAACTGGTCTTCGGTCTCAGCGGACAACCTCGACGCCTTGACAGACTTTGATGGCTACAAGCAGGCGTTTCTGGAAATGCATGGTTTCGAGGTGGCCGGCACCGACTACGATGCCGAGGTAGAGGTCGACGTCGCGATTGAACTTCAGGCGGGCAGCGCGGACTGATACCTACATCACTTTCCTGACCGGCTTACATCGCTGGTCAGGCGTTTCTATCAATATGGCGTCATGACACGTCACGCCGAATCTCTGGCAACAGCAACCCTTAAGCCACGCCAGTTTGGCTATCTGCTTGCGGCGCTGATGCTCGCAACCACCCTGGAGCCAGGCATCTACCTTTATATCTGGCTGATCATGCTGCCGTTTTACCCTGTTGCAATGTCCTTGCTCTTAAGTCGATCGGTTGTGGGTGTCTCCAGCGCGATGTGTGTGGATGGTTTGATGGTGGGGCTGCTTATCAGTGTGTTTGGTTTCGTGCTCGAAGTGACCATGGTGCTATTGGCGCTTCTTATCATGAGCAGCCTAATTGTCGGCGGATGGAGATCTCTGCTGAAGGTTCTGGCGTTTGTTGCTTTGGGCGCGACCGCTGGTTCGTGGCTGCACCCCGAGGAGTTTGTTGGCGGCGAGCGCTTTTACTTCGTCTCTTTTGCATGTCTCATCGCTTATGTCGTTTTCATCGGGTTATTGGTCTTTGATGAAACAAAGACACTAAAGCAGCAGAGGTACGAAGCGCAGGCAAATAAAAGCTGGCTCTCTTCTTTTGTGCCGACCTCGCTTAGATCTGAGAACCAGTGCCTGGAGCCGCAGAGAAAACGTCTGGCGATCTTTTTCTCAGATATCGCAGGTTTCACTCAGCTCATGGATACGGTGGATGAATCTTTGGTAGCAGGGCTGCTTAATGACTACTTCACACATATTGCAGAAGCGGCGACAAAGCATGGCGGTACCGTTGATAAGTTTATTGGCGATGGTGTCATGATTTTCTTTGGTGATACCAATTCGAAAGGCGCCCGTCAGGATGCACAAGCCTGTGTCTGCATGGCGCTTGAAATCAGGCAGCGTTTTCGTGAACTTGCTGGCCTCTGGCAGTCAGTGCATGGAGGGAAGCGATTACAGTTACGTATGGGGATCCACTCAGGTTTTTGTATCGTTGGTAGCTTTGGTGTTGGTCACAGACGAGAATATACGGCGCTTGGCAGCGCCGTGAATCTTGCCAGCCGACTGGAAAACCATGCGCATGGGGACGAAATCCTGGTGTCTCAGGACATTGTCAGGCTCACAGGGCCCCGCCTGTCAGTCTCGCCTCGGGGTCTGCTATCCCTTCGAGGCATCAAGAACCCGGTACCTGCCTGGAGTGTACGCCATTTGTCGAACCTTCATGCAGGGACTCGATTACAGCTCTTGTCGGGACGGAAGCATGTATAATTGCGCGCTTTCCCGGTACAAGCACAGTAAAAAGATCCTATGAGTCCTTTGGAAGATTCCGTATTCCTTAAAGCGTGTCGCGGCGAACCAACGCCCTACACGCCCATCTGGCTGAATCGGCAAGCCGGCCGGTATATGAAGGAGTATCACGAAAGCAAAGGTGACACGCCGAGCCTCGACTTCTTCAAAACGCCTCATCTTGCGGCAGAGGTCACCTGCGACGCGCAGCGCATTCTGGGCGTTGATGCCGCGATCATGTTTGCAGATCTGCTGCCGATCCTTGAGCCAATGGGCCTTTCACTGGACTATATCGCGGGTGTTGGACCGCAGATAGCCAATCCGGTTCGAGACGCCAAAGGTATTGATGCACTCAAGATCGAACCCAGCAGTGAATCGATGCCCTACATCGGTGAAGCGATACAACTGATCAGGCAGGAGTTGCCCTGCGACATTCCACTGATCGGATTTGGCGGCGCACCTTTCACGCTCGCCTCATACGCGATCGAAGGACAAGGGTCTCGAAACTATATTCACGTAAAGCGGATGATGGCCAGTGATCCCGCCGCCTTTTCTGAGATCATGGAACGCATGACGACCTGCGCGATTGATTACCTGAACTATCAGATTGACCAGGGCGTACAGGCGATTCAGGTTTTTGATAGTTGGGTAGGCTGCCTTTCCGTCCGGGACTACCAGCAACATGTCTTTGCTCACTGCAGGCGACTGTTTGATGAGATATCTGGCCGGGTACCTGTTATCCACTTTGGCACGGGAAATCCCTCTTTACTTCCCTTGATGGCACAAGCGGGTGGTGACGTTGTGGCACTCGATTGGCGTGCGCCTTTAGTCAGTAGTTGGGATCTGATGGGTTGCAAAGCGGTTCAGGGAAATATGGATCCGGTTGCCCTGTTTGGCTCAAAGGCGTCGGTGCTGGAAACGGCAAGCGCGATTCTTGATGAAGTGGGCAACCGCCCGGGTCACATTTTTAACCTGGGTCACGGCATTCTTCCTGAAACGCCCGTTGAGAACGTAAAAGCCCTGGTGAAACACGTTCAGGCCTATAGCGCTGAAGTCAGAGGGGCTTGACCAGTACGGTTGAGCCGCGTTGATCGTTGTATAACGCCTGACGGGCCTGGGGTAGCGTGTCGCGATCACGCGCCACGAAGCCTCTTTCCTGAAACCAGTGTGCGCTTTGCGTGGTGAGCACAAAAAGGTTGCTCAATCCGTCCTCGCGCGCCCTTTTCTCGACTGATTCCAGCAAACGGTCTCCTCGATCGCTTTTCCTGTAGTCAGGGTGGGTCACAAGGCAGGCGAGTTCTCCAAATCCACCTTTTTCGCTGCAATGATAGGGGTAGAGTGCGCCGCAG
The DNA here is from genome assembly GCA_017642855.1 of Pseudomonadales bacterium. Taxonomy (GTDB): domain Bacteria; phylum Pseudomonadota; class Gammaproteobacteria; order Pseudomonadales; family Azotimanducaceae; genus UBA9659. The sequence continues at coordinate 151,474 of JAEPOO010000002.1, read as the reverse complement.
CTGATCAACAGGCCGTCGCGCTCAATCACGAGGAAACGGTCGATCTCACTTTCAAGCCGTTCGCGAGAACGTTTTACCAAAATACCTGCATCTTCCAGAGGGGAAATCAGTCTCAGGATGCCTGCGACGTCATCGGTTGTGGCATCGCGGATCTGCTCATAGCTGTGACCGACAACCTGTGTACCGCAGCCATCCCTGGTGAACAGCTCTTCTAAAAGCGCGCCATCAACGTCATAGCTGAGTATGTGACATCGCCCGACACCCTGCTGACAGGCGACGTGACAGAAGGGCAGCAGTTCCGTTCCTGTGCTGAGCGCGGGTTCCGGGTGGCTAAGATCAACTTCGTTGATCGTTTCACCAGCCTCGTTTAACAGGCCCTCGTGTTGCGTGAGAAAGATGAGTTTCTCGGCATTCAGTTCGCAGGCTGTTTCGCAGGCAATCTGTATCGCGTCGAGGTAGAAAATTTCCCCTGACGGTGAGTAGCCAACCGGCGGCACCAGTACAACCGCCCCGTTATTCAGTTGTGCGGCGATCGCGTCACCCTGGACCTTTCGCACGTTGCCAGAATTCTGGAAATCAATGCCGTCAACAATGCCTATAGGTCGTGCTTTGACGAAGCTGCCAGAGCTGGTCAGAACCTCTCGTCTTGTCTTGTTGAGCGCAGTGGGGGTGTCAGGAGAACTGGCCGCAAACATGGCGGCCAGCTCATGGGTTTTGCCGCCTACAACCGCAGTGACCGTTTCTATTTGTTCCGGTGTTGTGATTCTGTGTTGACCAGATAGTGACCACTCGTCACCGAGTGCCTCAAGGATCGCCGAGTCACCATTGAAGACAAGGATCAGGCGAACGCCCAGTGAGTTCAGCAGGGCACAGTCTGACACGATGTTTTTCAGGTTCGCCGAGCGTAAGGCATCACCGGTCAGACAGATGACAAAAGTCCTGTCGCGGTGTGCATCAATGTATGGGGACGAATCCCTGAACCATTTGATGTGCTCGTTATTGAGTGCCATGACGGTTGTGGTGGTCAAATCGGGCGCGGATTATAGCAGTAATCCCTGTTTCCGCTAGCCCGCTTGCCGTCTGGGGCTCGGTGTAGCCTATTCCTTGATGGAAGGTGTAAAGTAGTCTTATCGCGCTATTCTTATTGATGTAATAAGAGACTGGTCTTGAGCATTCAGGAAGTTAACACCAAGAAACCGGATATCTCGCTTAACCTGCGAACGGTAGCTGACGAACTCATTGATGACGGCAGGCTGTCATCGGCGGACGCTGATCAGCTGGGTATGAAGACCCGGCGCAAAGAGCAGTTGAACTGGAATCCTCTTGAGTTGATTGCCGAAGAGAACTTTGATGACCTGAAGAATCCAGGTCGCTCTCTGGATCTTGAGGCGCTGACAATCTGGCTGGCGGAAAGAGCAAAGCAGCAATATATCCGGATCGACCCACTCAAGATCGATTCGGTGGTCGTGACTCGGGTGATGTCCTATGAGTTTGCACAAAGACATCAGATCCTGGCGCTTGAGGTCAAAGACGATGAAGTGGTGGTGGTCAGCGCCCAGCCCTACATCCACAGTTGGGAAACGACCATTGAGCAATCGTTGCCAGGCAAGATTCTGACGCGAGTTGTCGCTAATCCGTCAGATATTCGACGCTGCACGACCGAGTTTTACACCATGGCACGGTCGGTCAACAAAGCAAATGCCTCCGGTCTTCAGACGAGTTCACTGTCTAACCTGGAGCAGATGCTTGAGCTGGGTCAGATCGACCAGATGGAAGCGAACGATGCACACATCGTTAATATCGTTGACTGGCTTCTAAACTACGCATTTACTCAGCGCGCCAGTGATATTCACCTGGAGCCTCGCCGTGATAAAGGCCGCGTGAGATTCCGGATTGACGGTGTGCTGCACCTTGTCTACGAGTTACCAGCACCGGTGATGACGGCGGTCATCAGTCGACTAAAAACTCTGGGTCGGATGGACGTTGCCGAGAAGCGTCGCCCCCAGGATGGTCGTCTAAAAACCAAGATGCCCGATCAGCATGAAGTCGAGCTTCGTCTGGCAACCCTGCCGACGGCTCATGGTGAAAAAATGGTCATGCGGATTTTTGATCCAGATATTCTGCTGAAGACGTTTGAGCAGCTCGGGCTTGCCAATGATGATTATGCTCGTTGGGAAAACATGGTCAGCAACCCGAACGGTATTGTGCTCGTTACGGGGCCAACGGGTTCGGGTAAAACAACCACGCTTTACACCAGCCTCAAACACCTGGCGACGTCAGAGGTTAACGTCTGTACGATCGAGGATCCCATTGAGATGGTTGAGCCAAGCTTCAACCAGATGCAGGTACAACATAATATCGACCTGACTTTTGCGGATGGCGTTCGTGCGTTGCTTCGGCAAGACCCGGACATCATCATGGTCGGTGAGATTCGAGACCTGGAGACTGCCGAAATGGCCATCCAGGCTGCCCTCACAGGCCACCTTGTGATTTCGACGCTACACACAAACGACGCACCTTCCGCGATCACTCGATTGTTGGAAATCGGGGTTGCGCCCTATTTGATCAAGGCAACGGTGCTCGGGATCATGGCGCAACGTCTCGTCAGAACACTTTGCCCCGCCTGTAAGTCACCGGGCGAATCTGATGTTGAGGGATGGAAAACGCTGACGACGCCCTGGAAAATGAAGATGCCGGTGCGCATGCAGCAGCCTATCGGTTGCCTCGACTGCCGCGATACCGGTTACAGGGGGCGGCAAGGTATCTACGAGCTGTTACCCATGACCGACACGATCAAAGGCATCGTCGAAGAAGATGTCGATATTGGCAAGATCCGGCTCGCCGCAATGAAAGAAGGTATGAAGACGCTGCGTCTCAGCGGCGCAATGAAAGTCGCAGCAGGTGAAACCACCATCGCGGAGGTTCTGAGGGTCGCACCCTTCTCAGGCACCGAGTAATCGGTATATTCCAGTCTTACTCAAAGACCCTGGCTACGGCGCTAAACTGGTTTTTTGAGGTCACTTCCTTTGGCGTGCTTCAGACTTCGCGAGCAACTGAGCGTCTGTCTGAGGAAGTCCCGGAGATGCGATAACACCTGTTTGACGACGGTGAGCTCCTCGGCAGCGTGCACCTGAAACATGACCCCGGGGCTATTGTTGACATCGAATTTATGGTGCAATACGCGGTCCTCGCGGGGGGCGTCCGGGACGCCTGCCTTTATCAGATGGCCCGATGTGACGCGACTTCTGTCTGAACCGGGTGATGTCGGTTTGTATCCATAACGGGAAGACGAGGCCTTGCGGCGAGGTACACCGGATCTGGCAAAAATGATCCCGAAGTAAATGATGATGAGTGGAAGATAAGATGTCTGATTCCCTGGCAGATAGAGATGGCGTTATCTGGTTCGATGGTGAGCTGGTGCCCTGGCGCGATGCTCGCGTTCATGTCCTGACCCATACGTTACACTATGGTTTGGGCGTATTCGAAGGTGTTCGCGCTTACGCAACAGATCGTGGCCCGGTGATTTTCCGGCTTCAGGATCACACGGATCGCCTCTTCCGCAGCGCACATATCCTTAACTTTTCGATTCCCTGGTCGAAAGAAGTGATTAATGAGGCTCAGGTCACAGTGGTCAGAGAGAACAAGCTGAAAGAAGCCTATCTTCGTCCGATGTGTTTCTACGGCTCTGAAGGTATGGGACTCCGCGCAGACAATTTGAAGCCACACTGCATCGTTGCAGCCTGGGAGTGGCCAAACTACATGACGCCGGAGGCCCGGGTTGATGGCATCAAGGTGCGTACAAGCTCGTATACACGTCACCATGTGAACATCACCATGTGTAAAGCCAAGGCAAACGGTAACTACATCAACTCCATGCTTGCCTTAAAAGAAGCGTTGGACAGTGGCTGTGAAGAAGCGCTGCTTCTCGATAACGAGGGTTATGTTGCGGAAGGAAGTGGCGAGAACATTTTCCTTGTTCAGAAAGGCCATCTGGTGACACCTGAACTGACGTCCTGTCTCGAAGGTATTACTCGAGACACGGTTTTTGCGCTGGCAACGGAACTGGGCCTGACCGTCACTGAAAGACGGATCACCCGTGATGAAGTTTATGTGGCAGACGAAGCATTCTTCACAGGTACAGCCGCCGAAGTGCTTCCGATTCGCGAACTTGATGGCCGCACAATCGGTAGCGGTAAACGTGGCCCGGTCACTGAAAAATTGCAGACGATGTACTTTGACCAGGTCATGGGCCGTCGATCAGAACACTCGGAGTGGTCGACGACCGTCTCCTGAACCTGACTCGGTGCCAGATTGACGGGACAAAACACAGGCCAGCCTCAACGAGTACTCGTTGTCGGGCCCGCATGGGTTGGCGACATGATCATGTCGCAGGTGATCTACTCGGCATTACGCGCTGACAATCCTGATGTTCATATTGATGTGCTTGCGCCGCGCGCAACGCTCAGCCTGGTGCAGCGGATGCGAGAGGTGGATCGGGGTATTCTCATTGATCAGAAGCACGGGGAATTCGGGTTCAGCTACCGGCGTCGTCTTGGCGCCAAGCTGGCGGAGAATCACTACGATCTGGCGATCGTCACGCCAAATTCACTGAAATCCGCCCTTGTGCCCTTTTTTGCCCACATTCCAAGACGTGTGGGTTTTCTTGCGGAATTCCGATACTTCCTCCTCAACGATCTCCGGTTGCTGGATAAGAAACGCCTGCCCCGGATGACCGATCGTTTTCTTGAATTGGTGGATAAATCCGGTGACGATATGATCAGGCCGGAGCTCCTGGTAGATGACGTTAATCAGCGCCTTTTTCTTGAAGAAAATCATATAGATACAAGTACTCCGGTGGTTGGTTTCTGCCCTGGTGCTGAGTTCGGAGACGCCAAAAAGTGGCCGGAAACCCACTATGCGGCGCTTGGCAGGAAGCTCGCTGCTGCAGGAAAGCAGGTCTGGTTATTTGGCTCGCCGGCAGACGCGTCAACGGGCGAGGCAATCGCTCAGGCGATAGGCCCCGGCTGCGTGAATCTGGCTGGCAAAACGAGCCTGCTGGACGCTATCGATCTGTTGGCTCTCTGTGACAGCGTGGTCAGCAATGACTCCGGTCTGATGCATGTTGCAGCAGCCGTTGGTACGCCTGTGACGGCGATCTATGGATCCACTTCTCCGGGTTTTACTCCGCCCCTCTCCGATCAGGCTCAGACAGTTCAACTGGGGCTGGATTGCAGTCCCTGTTTCAAAAGAGAATGCCCGCTTGGTCATAAGAATTGTCTCAATCAGCTGACCCCTGACCAGGTTGAATCTGCTTTATGAGCGTACGTTGATGAAAGTACTGCTTGTTAAAACGTCTTCCCTTGGGGATATCGTGCATGCGCTACCGGCAGTCACGGATGCACTTCAGGCGATACCGGAATTGGTCATTGACTGGGTTGTCGAAGAAGCCTTCAAGGACATCCCGGAAAGGCACGTCGGGGTTCGCCGAGTCATTCCGGTGGCCATTCGTCGCTGGCGTCAACAAATGCTCAAAAGTGCGGGGGAGTTTTCTGAGTTTAGGGCCCAATTGCTTGAAGATACTTATGATCTTGTTCTTGATTCCCAAGGATTGTTTAAGAGCGCCTTAACAGGTTGGTTAGCCAAAGGTCCGTTGTGCGGGTTTAGTGGCGCCAGTGCACGTGAACCGGTCGCAAGCAAACTGTATCGGAAAGGCTATGACATTGATGTCAATCAGCACGCGATCCTTCGACAGAAACAGTTATTTGCTTCAGCCATCGGATACCCATGTCCTGATGCGATAGATTTTGGCTTGAAGAAAAACCCGGATCGCAAAAGGCGTTTGGCGTTTTTTCATGGGACCACGTGGCTGAGCAAAGAGTGGCCCCTAGCTTACTGGCAACGACTCGCGATCCAGGCGATTGACGAAGGCTACGAGTTGTTGGTTCCCGCTGGCAGCGAGGAGGAGCGCGCCCGTGCAGAAGCGATTACGGCGGCGGGTGGTGACGTCCTTTATCGGCCGTCTCTGTCGGATTTGATCGAGCGGCTGAGTCGATGCCAGGGTGCGGTGTCCGTTGACACCGGACTTGGGCATCTTGCGCCCGCACTAGGTGTCCCGATGGTGGGGTTGTTCGGTGCGACAGATCCGAGCCTTACCGGGATGCTTGGTCAACAGGCTAAAGTGTTAGCAAGCACACACTTACCTTGCATTCCCTGCAGGGAAAGAGATTGTCAGTACAAGAAGTCTGATGATTCAAGTAAAATTCATCCACCCTGTTACGAACCCATAACGCCGGAGACAGTGTGGCAAGCGTTACAGCAGCAGACTGGCAACCCGAGTCCAAGCCTCGATTAAAGCTGGCATTCTGCCTTTATAAGTATTTCCCGTACGGTGGTCTGCAGAGAGATTTCCTGCGCATCGCGCTTGAGTGCCAGGCGATGGGCCACGAGGTACGTGTCTACACCTTGCAATGGCGCGGTGACATTCCTGAGGGATTTAACGTCAGGATTGTTCCGGTTTCCGCGCTGACCAATCACACGCTCTATGAACGCTTCAGTGCCTGGGTGCAGCAGGCGCTGATCCATGACCCTGTTGATGCGGTCATTGGTATCAACAAGATGCCGGGTCTCGATGTCTACTATGCGGCCGATTCCTGTTACCAGGAAAAAGCTCAGACTCAGCGGAGTTGGCTGTATCGCTTGCTCCCCAGATACCGACATTTTTCTAACTACGAGCAAGCGGTTTTTGGTCGAGATTCGAATACTGAGATTTTGATGATCTCTAAAGTCCAGAAGCCCTTCTTTGATCATCACTACCAGACGCAGGAAGAACGGATGATGTTTCTGCCACCTGGAATATCTCGCGACCGAATTGCGCCTAACGATATCTCGGAGCTGCGAGAACGGAAGCGTATGGAGCTGGGTATCGCTGATGATGAAAAGCTTCTGCTGATGATCGGTTCGGGTTTCGTCAAAAAGGGTTTGAATCGAGCCCTTTATGCGTTCCGTTCTCTGCCCAAGCATCAAAGGTCCAAAACTCGTTTTATGGTCATTGGTGAAGACAACCCCGCACCCTTTAAGCGACTGATGTGGCTACTTGGCATCTCCCGTCAGGTGACGATTCTTTCGGGTCAGGATGATGTACCGGAATATTTATTCGCAGCTGACCTGTTGATTTTGCCTGCTCTGGATGAGGCGGCGGGGATCGTGCTGCTGGAGGCAGTTGTAGCGGGCACTCCCGTATTAACCACTGAAAACTGTGGTTATGCCCACTATGTAGAAGAAGCGGGTATGGGTGAGTTGGTGCCAATGCCGTTCAGGCAGCAGGACCTGGATCAAAAACTTTCACGCCTGTTGCAGGACGACAATCGAAGTGCCTGGGTAGAGCGTGGCCGCGCTTTTGCGGAAAGTGCAGACATCTATTCTCTGCATCGGCACGCCGCCCATCGGATTCACGACATCGCCCTTAAAAAAGGTGCACAACCTGCCCCGGGCATCGTGGCGTTCTGTCTTTTCAAGTATTTCCCCTACGGCGGGCTGCAACGGGACTTTCTGCGAATCGCAGAGCTGACACGGGATCAGGGTCGCAAAATACGGGTTTATACGCTTTCCTGGGAAGGTCCGGTGGCTGAGGGCTTCGAGATTATCAGAGTTCCGGTCCACGCGCTGACCAACCATGGCCGTTGTGAGAAGTTCTATCATTGGGTCTCACAGCATCTGGCGGCGAATCCTGTGTCCAGCGTGGTGGGGTTCAATAAAATGCCGGGCCTGGACGTCTACTATGCGGCAGACAGCTGTTACGAAGACAAAGCGCGGCGTCAGCGATCCTGGGCGTACCGAAAGTTGCCGCGTTACAGACTGTTTTCGGACTTCGAGAAAGCAGTTTTCGGCGAAGGCTCCGACACAGAAGTTCTGATGATCTCGTCGGTTCAGCTGCCTCTGTTTCAAAAGTACTACCACACGGAGTCGGAACGAATCCACATGCTTACGCCCGGTATTGCCCGGGATCGGATGGCACCACCCAACAGCGCAGCAATCCGGAGTGAGTTCAGACAGGAAATGAACCTCGCTGCTGATGAGCGGCTTCTGCTGATGATTGGATCGGGATTCATCACGAAAGGCCTGGATCGCGCGCTGATTGCCATGAGCGCTCTACCACAAGCGTTGCTTGATCGAACAAGACTGATCGCCATTGGACAGGATGCCCCGGGCAAATTTCGTAGGATGGCGAAAAGACTGGGCATTGCGGAACGGGTGACCATATTAAAAGGCCGGGACGACGTGCCAAGGTTCCTGCTGGGGGCGGATCTCCTTGTGCATCCCGCTTATGCGGAAAACACCGGCACGGTGTTATTAGAAGCGGTGGTCGCCGGATTACCGGTGATTGCCTCAGACGTTTGTGGATATGGTCATTACATCGAAGAAGCCCAAGCCGGTGAACTCATTCCGTCACCCTTTCAACAAGAGACGTTTAACACCATGCTGCAAGGGATGTTGACCCGACTTCCGGATGCGAGCTGGTCGGAGAATGGTATTGCGTTTTCACAGACCGCTGATATCTACGACATGCCGAAGAAGGCCGCTGATTTTGTTATCCAGACGTCAACTTCACGTGATGACACCTGATTTTATTGCCGCTGAGCTAGAAAACTGTTTTTCAGATTCGGACCTGTTTGAGCAGGTAGATGAGCTGAATGGAGAAGTCTATCGGCAGATCGACGACAGAAGAACCTTTCGCGTTTTGTTGGAAAATCGACCCTATTTTGTGAAGGTTCATCATGGGGTGGGTTGGCGAGAGATTTTCAAAAATCTGATGCAGGGGCGGGCACCTGTTCTTGGCGCAAAAAACGAGTGGCTTGCGATCGAGCGACTCCATGCTTGGGGCGTACCTACGATGACAGCATCTCTTTATTGTGAGCGAGGTGTTAACCCTTCTGCTCGCCGCTCTGCCATCATGACAGAGTCTCTGGAGCCAACCATCTCTCTTGAAGACTATAAAGCGGATGATGCCGTTCAAAAGCGAAAAATCCTTGAGGAGGTGGCTCGTATTTCAGGTCTCATGCATCGCGCAGGCGTGAACCACAGAGATTTCTATCTTTGCCATTTTTTGATGCGCACGGATAAAACCACCGTTATAGAGCTTCACGTGATCGATCTTCATCGGGCTCAGGTGAGAGATCGTGTACCTCGACGTTGGCAGGTTAAAGATTTAGGAGGACTGCTTTTCTCCGCTTTCGACAAGAAGCTGACCCGTCGGGACCTTCTTAGATTTATTAAAGTCTACTCGAAGCAGGACTTGCGTGACGCATTGTCTGACAAGAGTTTATGGCGCCAGGTCGTCAATCGGGCAAAGAAACTTTATCTTCAGGATCACGATAAGCTGCCTGACGAGATAACAGAGCTGCTCACCAATATAGGTGACGAATCCTGATGAGCTGGTGGGTAGACTCAAGCGTAGAAGACATTTTCCCAGACATGAAGACCAGTGCTGAAGCTGATGGTGAAAAGATCAACGGCAACTGGATGAGCAAGGTGGTGAAGGTGTCTTCTGGTGAGACCTCTTATTATGTGAAGACCTATGCCAGTCGAGGACGCTGGCTAAAACGGTTTCTAGGCAGAAGTCGGGTGCGTGCTGAGTGGGAAAATCAGGCACTGTTTCATCACCTCGATATTCCTGCTGCTGAAGTGGTTGCCTATGGAGAGTCCTCGCCGGGTGCTGACTATCAGGGCGTCGTTATCACAAGAGAAGTGAGAGGAACCGCCGACCTGGACGCACTCTACAGGGCGAGGAGTTCCTGTTTTTTTGATGCAAATTGGCGGCGAGCCGTTATGAGCCGATTGGCAGAAGCAACGAGGAAGCTCCACAGCTTCGGGTTTGTTCATAATGACCTGAAGTGGAGGAATATTCTGGTAGAGGCAGGGGAAGACCCCCGGGTTTATCTTATCGATTGCCCACTTGGTCGAAAAACCCTTGGACCCTTGCTTTCCAGAGGTAGAGTGAAAGACCTTGCCTGCCTTGATAAGCATGGCAAAGTGCAACTAAGCAGGAGCGATCGACTTCGGTTTTACCTGTCTTATAAAGGACATGAACGATTGGATACTGAGGATAAAGAGGAGATTCGCCGCGTGCTCGAATTTTTTAGGGGGCGCGGTCAGTCGTGATGAATAACCTGGATGCTGATTCGCTGATCAGAGCTGGAAGGGAAGTCAAAGAGCCCTTCCAATTGAGTGTGGAGAAAATCAACGGCAAAGTTTCTGTTGTTGAGCTCACGGTCAAGAAGATCCTGCGCCTGCTTCCCGCGAAGCGAATTGTGGCGGTTGCTGAATCTGGCGGCCGTGAATACCTCATAAAAATCTTTGTTGGCAGATCTTCGAAGCGTTACATGCGTCGAGAAATCAGTGGCGTTCATGCCATTGAAGATTCCGGTGTCAGAACACCCTCTTTGGAATGGCAGGCCAGACTGAGATCAAAAGGTGGATATGTTCTTGCCTTTGAATATCTCGAGAACTCAAGCAGTTTAAGCGATGTGATCTCTGGGGCCGCCAATGATGCAGAAAGAATTCGACTCATCAGCAAAGTGCTCCCTGTGCTTGCATCACTACATGAAGGCGGTGTGATTCAAAACGACATTCACCCCGAAAATTTCCTCTTCCACAACGACCTCGTCTATACCATTGATGGTGGTGATGTAAGTCGGCGCTGGACACATCCGGTCGGCGAAACTCGAAGCATTAACAACCTGGCGCTCTTTTTCGCCCAGTTCGATGCACGGCATGACTCCGTGACCGATGATCTTATGGAAGCCTACCGGCAGGTTCGAGCCTGGCCTGATCATCCCGGCCGAATCAAAAGACTGGCTTACCTGATCAACAAAAAGCGCCATCAACGAAAAGAAAATTACATTCAGAAAGTGTTTCGTGAATGCACCCAGTTTGCGGCTGGCAGAACCTTTGATCGATTCTGGGTGTGCGATCGCTCTGCGCATTCGGAGGCGATGGCGGCATTGCTTGCCGACCCTGATGCCGCCATGACTGAGGGCAAGATACTGAAGGATGGGAATACCGCAACCGTTGCCCTGGTCGATGGCCCGCAAGGTGCGCTGGTCATCAAGCGTTACAATTTGAAGAGTCCCGGACACCATTTGTCTCGCATGTTCCGAAAATCGCGAGCCTGGCATTCCTGGGCGAACGCGCATCGTTTGCAATTCCTTGGCATTAACACCGTCAAGCCAGTGGCGCTGATTGAGGAAAGAATCGGCATTCTCAGGGGCCGAGCCTATTTCATTACGGAGTATGTTGAGGGTCCTGACGCGACGGTCTTACCGGAACGCGAAGATCCTGCTTCAGATATTGTCTCTATCGTCGAACTTCTCAAGAGCCTGTCTGCGGCCGGAGTGACTCATGGTGATCTCAAGGCAAGCAATTTCCTGTTGGCGAGAAGTGGGGCAGTGATTATTGATCTCGACTCCATGCGCGAGCACCACGACCCGAAAGAAAAACGGCGCGCGGAAGTGAAAGACCTTAAGCGATTCCTGAAAAATTGGGAGTCCACGCCGCAGATGGCTGAGCGGTTTTCTGATCTTCTCGGGTAAGTAAGCTAGAATACGCGTCCTGACTGATTTGAGCGTATGAGCAGTTAAACACGTGCCACTTGTAGTACTCGGCCTGTCCGGCGCCTTAACGCACGATCCTTCTGCCGCTATCTACATCGATGGCAAGCTCATCGCGGCCGCCGAAGAAGAGAGATTCACTCGCGAGAAGCATGCGAAACAGATGATGCCTTTGCACGCCGCGCGTTTTTGTTTGAAGGAAGCGGGTCTTAAGCCGCGCGACGTCGATGTCGTTGCTTTCCCGTTCGGGAAAATCAGCTTATTTGGAAAAGCCAGGTGGCACTACGCGGCGCGTCATTGGTACGCGCCGGAGCGTTCTATTTCCGCCATTTTCAACGGCAACCGTCATTATCGACGGAACGTTCGCAAGGTGAAGCGCTTGCTTGATGAGCTGGGTATCAACTGGTCAGACATTGAGTTTGATGCGGTTGAACATCATATGGCGCATGCCAGCAGCGCTTACCACCTGTCGGGCTTCGAAGGTAAAACAGCAATCCTGGGGATTGATGGAAAAGGTGAGTACGCAACGACCTTCTTCGGATACGGTGAGAATGGACACATACATAAAATCAAAGAGTTCTTCGACCCGGATTCTCTCGGTCAACTGTATGCGTCTTTTACCGAGTACCTTGGTTTCGAGATGCTGGATGGTGAATATAAAGTCATGGGTATGGCGCCCTACGGCGACCCTGACCTGTATGACTTATCTCGACTGATTGAGTTCGACGGTAAAGAAATCCGAGTCAACAATCGATTCGTCAATACGGTTGGTCTCAGGCGTTACAAAGAAGGAGGAAAGGGTTACTTCTTCAGCCAAAAACTCATCGATTGGTTGGGGCCGCGGCGCGAGGGGGATATCGCTGATGATCCGTATATTCACTATGCCGCTGCCATGCAAAGAATATACGAAGATATTTCTTTGCAGCTGATTGAAACCTACCTCAGCGATATCCTTAAAGAAACGGGACAGCTTGTGTTTTCTGGTGGTGGTGCGCTGAATGTGAAACTCAACCAGAAGATCCTGGATCTGCCATACGTGAAAGCACTTTTTGTGCAGCCAGCCTCAAGTGATGCTGGCACAGCCGTCGGTGCCGCGTCCTATGCATCCTGGTCACGTGGTGTCACGCCGGACAAGATGACGCACGTTTACCTGGGGCCTGGTTATACCACTCAGCAGTGCATTGAAGCCTGTGAAGATCACTCACAACAGCCCGTATTCGAGCAACGCGATGACATCATTGAAAAGGCGGCGTCGCTTCTTGCCGCCGGTAATCCGGTAGCCTGGTGCCAGGGCCGCATGGAATTCGGTCCCCGAGCGCTTGGTGGTCGCAGCATTCTTGGCTGTCCCAGTTATGAGGGAATTGCTGACAAGATTAACGAACAGATCAAATTTCGTGAAAAATGGCGGCCGTTCTGCCCGAGTATTCTGGATACTGTCGCGAAAGATATGATCCAGACGGAACATCCTGCGCCCTACATGACGATCACCTTTGAGGTGTCTGAAGAGTGGAAAACCCGCGTGCCTGAGGTGGTTCATGAAGATGGCACCAGCCGTGTACAGATCGTCGAAGAAAGCACGAATCCAAGATATCATGCGTTATTAAAGGAAATGGAGCGGCTCACAGGTAACGGCGCGGTGCTGAATACGTCGATGAATCGACGAGGCGAGCCCATGGTTTGCTCACCCACTGACGCACTCAATATGTTCTTCGGCTCCGATCTGGAATACCTGGTGCTGGAGGACTTACTGGTTACCAAGCGCACGCACGTGCAATAGATGGTTCGAAAACCACGCATTCTGCAAATCTGTCATGATTCCAAGGGACCGTTCAAAATGGTTGCTCGGCAATACGCAGGTTGCTTCGCTGACTGTGATGTCACAACCATTTTTCTCCGAGGTCCCATGTCCGTGAGCCTAGCAAACGCCATCCATGGCGACGTAGAGTTCCTCACGCTGCCGGCTGGAGATCTCAGAGGGCTCAAACTCTCTGTGACAAAGCAGGTCCGGGACATGATCAGCGAGTCGCCCCCTGATCTTGTGATCGCGCATCGCTACAAACCTTTCTTCATCGCACAACTGTTGAACTACCAGCTTGATATTGGTGCGGTGATTGGGGTGATGCATGAGTATGGTTTCCTGGAACGATGGACTCGCGCTTTGTTCTCTCGCTTCTGGCGAGAAAACGTGCGTCTGATTGGTGTATCCGAACCGGTTCGTGCAGCAACGTTAGCCAGTCACCCACATCTGGATGGTCGAATCGATGTGATACATCATTCTATCGAAGCGTCCACGTTGCTGGATCCTGTGACCGCCCGGCATGAGCTGGGTATTCCGCTGGGGCGTTTTTGTTTTGGCGCCATAGGCCGCCTCGTTCGCAAAAAGAACCATGGCCTTCTGCTGGAAGCACTCGCCAGAATGAATGATGACTCGGTGCTGGCCATCGTTGGCGATGGTGTGTTGAAAGAAGAGCTGAAGCAGCAGGCCAAACGGCTCGGTGTCAGCGATCGAGTTGTCTTCTGTGGGGCTCATGACGATGCAAGACGACTCATGAAAGCTTTCGATGTCTTTGTGCTGTCATCCACTGAAGAAGAAGCCTTTGGCATCGTATTGCTTGAAGCCATGGCCGCTTCCGTGCCCATCATCAGCAGTGACGCAGCCGGCCCAGTCAGTGTCGTTGACGATACCGCGATGACATTCTCGACAGGTGATTCGTTAGATCTGCAAAAGGCAATGATGGAGGCGCGCGCTATGTCCCAGGCGGAATCTTCCGAGTTGGCTGCTAAAGCGCTTAAACGGCTGGGCAACGAATTTTCTGTTTCTGTCATGGTGCAGAAAATCAGATCCGTACCCGTCATCGAACAACACGCTCCGATTTCCTTCTAATATGACTTTGGATTGGCAAAAGCTTTACTCCCATCGAAAGCGGATTGAAAAGACTTTTGGTGATCTCTGGAACCTTCCCGTTGCGACCCGTTACCACAAGGTTGTGGCGGGAGAAGGGGGCACCGGAACCCGTTTGCTTGAAGTCGGTGCCGGTGATCGTTCATTCGAAAATAAGATGGCCGGTTACTGGGGCAGTGTCGTCTATGCGTCCTGCGATATCGACCCGACTTACCCGCATGAGTTTCATCATATTGATGAGGTCACCGGCGAGTACGACCTTATCTGCGCATTCGAAATGATTGAGCATGTGACCCTGGATGATGCGGCGCACGTCATTCAACGCATGTACGACCTGTTAAAGCCAGGTGGTGCGGTCATCCTGACAACACCCAATATTTATTATCCACCAGCGTTCATGCGTGATGTCACTCACATGACGCCGTTTTGTTATGACGAACTTGGTGGTCTTTTATCGCTCACGGGATTTCACGTGACGTCGATTCATCGGCTCTATCACGATTCCCTGATCAAGAAACTGATTCGTCGTTACCTGATGTATCCCCTATTTCGTGCCATTGGCATCGATTTCGCCAAACAGATCATTGTAGTGGCAAGAAAGCCCGAAACCGTATGAAGTGTCTGTTCATCGGTAAGTCCGCTGAAAACCCCTCAACCCGGTATCGGCTGGAACCGGTCGCACAAGCGCTTCGCGCGAGCGGACATGAAGTCCGCGTTCACTACGAACCGGATTTTCCGACTCAGATCAAGCTTGTTCTTATCGCGGGTGCGTTTGATGTGCTCTTCATACAGCGAAAGCTCTTGTCTGCGCCCGTTGTTCGCCTTCTGAGAAGGAGGATTCGATGTCTGGTGTTTGACTATGATGACGCGGTGTTTCTTAAATCCGATGGCGCGGTCTCCGCCTCCCGAAGTGCCAAGTTCAAGGCGGTGTGTTCACGTGCAGACCTGGTTCTCCCAGGAAACGGATATCTCAGTGAAGCAGCGCAGGATTTGGGCGCAAACATCATGCTAACGCCGACATGCGTGGACATCGGCCGATACACTAATGACGCGCCCAAGTTGGATGAGTTCACCTTGGTCTGGATTGGCAGCAGTTCAACTGCCCGATACCTGGAACTGATTCGAGACGATCTGGAAGCAGTAGGCAAAGTCATTCCAGGTGCCTGCCTCAGGGTCATCGCGGACTTCGACTTTGCTCTGAAGAATATGAAGGTACAGAATCTCCGGTGGTCCGACGACACAGAGTCTGATGCCCTGTCGCAGTGTCATGTCGGTATAGCCCCCATGAAAGATGACCCGTGGACTCGCGGCAAGTGCGCGCTTAAGGTGATTCAGTACATGGCGGCAGAACTTCCGGTCATCAGTTCAGATGTTGGCGCCAACCGGGACGTCGTCACGGATGGTGAAACAGGCTATCTGGTGAGCGATCGTCAAGGCTGGATTATTGCTGCCAAAAACCTTCAGGAATCCAGTGAGTTGCGAAAGAAGATGGGCGCCCATGCACGACAAGTTGCCGTCGAGCAATATTCCATGACCCAGGTCTCGGAGCGCGTTGTGGCGCAATTGGTTGATTTGGTACAAACCAAAACTGTCTAGTAGGGGCGCGTTTCGCCGTCAGGTCTGGTTTTAAAACGCCGATGCAGCCACCAGTATTGCTCCGGTGCCTGCAGCACACAGCTTTCCACGACCTGGTTGTACATCGTGCAGTCAGCGACATCATCATCGCTTGGATATCCTTCCGGCATCCTGGAAAAACACACTCGATACCGACCCGTGCTCAAGTCTCGATAGTGCGACAGTATCAGAACGTTAGCGCCAGTCATTTTGATCAGTCGCGAAGGCGCAGTGATGGTCGCGGCCGGGATATTGAAGAAAGGTGCGAAAACCGAATGTTTAATGCCGTAGTCCTGATCCGCGCCATACCAGACCGTCGCCCCCTTTTTCAGACGCCTGATGACCTGCCTGACATCATCCCGCTCAATGGCGGAAGGAAAGTGTTTTTTTCTGCCTCGAGTCATCACGGTTTCAATGAGCTGATTTTTGTTGCGTCGATACATGACATCGACAGAGGCGTTTCTGCCGACAACCGCGCCGGTGAAGTCCAGGGTCGACAGATGCATACCGAGAAGCAGTACACCCTTTTTCTGATTCTGAGTGTCCAGCAGCAGGTCCAGGTTTTCGAAGTCCACCAGGTCATTGTAGTGTTCAGGCGATATAAACCAGCCGACGGCAGTTTCGATGATGCTGATGCCGCTTGAGATAAAAATATCCTTGGTGAGTCGGTTGTGCGCCTGATCTGTGTTTTCCGGAAAACAGAGGCGGAGGTTCGTTTCTACAATGTGTCGACGTTTGCGCGCAAAGCGATAACCGGCACGACCCAGGCCGCTACCGACGGCCCAACGGACGCGTAGAGGCATCAGACAGATCAGATAGCCCAGAAAAATCCCCAGCCAGGTTGGCCAGTATTTGGGTTTAAGGAATTCGCGTCGGGCGAGGGTGGGTGTACTCACGGCGGTCACATTAGCAGTTTTGTGCCAAGGGTTGAATTTATTCCTGTGATAGAATCCCGCGACTATGAAGGCTGTGAGATTCGACAACGCGCGCGTTTTGACCATTGGCGATGCCATGTTGGATCGCTACTGGCATGGTGATACGGAACGTGTATCCGCTGAAGCGCCGATACCTGTCATCGACGTGTCGGACATTGAAGACCGTCCCGGAGGTGCTGCTAATGTCGCGCTTAACGTGGCAACACTGGGTGCAAAGTCGCGCCTGATTGCGGCAACCGGGCAGGACGACATGGCCGCGATTTTGGCCAGCAAGCTTAATGCTTCAGGAATTTCCTGCGCGTTCCTGCAGGTAGCCGGCACACCCACCACCACGAAAGTACGTTTGGTTTCTCGCAGCCAGCAACTGGTGCGAGCGGACTTTGAAGAACCCTTCGATATCTCAGTTTCTGACCTGATCGAACGATCACGCCAAGATGATGATTTCGATACCGTGATCATCTCAGATTACGACAAAGGGGTGTTTAAGGACCCTGAATCCCTGGTGGCTGAGCTCATCGGAAGAAACAAAACCGTACTGGTTGATCCAAAGTTCAAACCTTTCTCTGCCTACCGTGGTGCAACCATCATCAAACCGAATTTGCTCGAGCTGCGTCACGCGTTAGGCGATTGGGGTAACGACACTGAAATGCTGACCAAGTGTCGTCAGCTGATGGTGAATGTGGGTTGTCAGGCGATGCTGGTGACCAGAGCGTCAGAAGGTATGACCCTCATTGAGAAAGACGACGAGAGCCATTTCCCAGCGAGAACCCGTGAGGTGTACGACACCTCAGGCGCGGGTGATACGGTGGTCGCTGTCCTGGCCTCGGCCTTGTCTGCCGGTCAATCCATGAAAGACTCGGTTGCGATGGCCAACGTTGCTGCCGGTATTGTGGTCAGCCACTTCGGTGTCACCAGTGTCTCGGGACCGGAGCTACGTGCAGAGATTGATCCTGAAGAAGCGACAGGCGCTGACTGGAAAGATCAGGGCAAGATGACCGCAGAGCAGTTGTTGCATGCGGTTCAGGTCGCTAAATCCCGAGGTCAGAAAGTTGTCTTCACCAATGGCTGCTTCGATATTCTGCATGCGGGTCATGTTGACTACCTGAATGATGCGGCGAGGGAAGGTGACCGGCTCATCGTTGCGATCAACGCTGATGAATCGGTGCACCGGCTCAAAGGCGAAGGCAGACCGATCAATCCGCTTGACCGACGTATGACCATGCTGGCAGGACTTGCAGCCGTCGATTGGGTGGTGAGTTTTGATGGTGATACGCCTGAGGAACTCCTGGAACTCATCAAGCCTGATGTCCTGGTGAAAGGCGGCGACTATGGCATTGATCAGGTCGTTGGTGCCGATATCGTCCGTGCTGCAGGTGGTGAGGTCAAAGTGCTCAGCCTTGTTGAAGACTGCTCCACCACCGCCCTGGTGGAGAAGATTAGAAGCCTTTAGCCTGTTTTTGTGAAAAGCCTTTAGCCTGTTTTTTGTGAAGAGCCTTTAGCGGGTTCTATAAAAAGCCTTTAGCGGGTTCTACAAAAAGCCTTTAGCCTGTTTTGTGAAAAGCCTTTAGCGGGTTCTATAAAAAGCCTTTAGCGAGCGCTACGTTGGCCAGCAAATGATCGGGATTTATCGTGCCGACAACGGCACTGGCCTGTTCAACTTTATCCAGCACAAATGACAAGCTCTCCTCTGGGGATTTGTGCCCGCTTGCCAACACCTTTTTGAGTAAGAGCCCACAACCTTTTGACTGAGCTTCGAGGACAACCTCCAGATGGCTCTGATCTTCGATATTGAGGGTCACCATCAGTACGTCGCTGAAGCTCAGGGCGGCGCGAGTACCGTCAATGGTTTTTGTCGACATGCCGATGTTTCGCACGACACCCTCTGCTTTCAGTGATTGCAGGACTGCTACCACGTCAGATTGTTCAATGATCTGTTGATCATGACCGTCTGAGTGAATCAAAAGAATATCCAGATAGTCGGTATTCAGCCGTCTCAGACTGCGCTCGATACTGCTTCGCACACTGTCAGCGGAATAGTCGTAGGTCGAGAGATGGTTGTCGTAGTTTTCGCCCACCTTTGAACAGAGAATCCAGTCTTCACGTGAGCCTGGCAACAGTTTCCCGATTCGCTCCTCACTGGAGCCGTATGCCGGCGCTGTGTCGAGCAGATTAATGCCGTTTTCCATACAACAGTGGAGCAAGTCCACGATGGCGGCATCGTCAGGCAGCTCGAAAGTTTCCGGATACTTAACGTTGGAATTTCGTCCAAACTTCACGGTACCCAAGGAAATTCTGCTGGTCTTGAGTGCCGTGTTGCCGAGTACTACAGCCATGGCGCGACCCCAAATTGAGCGCGCGGCACTGAGTCCGGAATCACTTTGTCTTCACCCCCGGCGGGCGGCATCAATTCGAGGACCATGTCGCCAAGCATCGGCGCGAGCGTGAGTTTTGTGGGCCAGCTCACAATCACGTTGCCGTATCGGCGTGCGAAAGGGCGGTCGGGTCTAAGACCTTCTGAATGACCAGCCTCAGCGCGATCAATGCGCAGAGTTGCAAATTCGCACTGAGTCAGATCGACCCAGGGAACAACTTCAGCCAGTTCCTTTTTGGCAAATTCGACCTGCTCTGCTTCGGACCGATCCACGCCGGTCTCTGCCAGCTGCCCACCCAGGTACCAGGCTTTTTGGTTGCCTGCCTGGTGAGTCGTGAACGTGATTCTGGGTTTGTCCCCTGCCTTAAGGGTTACCGCATGCGCATAAAGATCCGGCAATTCGGGTCCTGTGACGATCACCTGTTGCAGGGGGCGGCGCTGCATGGTGACAGGCAATGCGAGCGCCCTGATCAGTGCCTCGTTGCCGAGGCCTGCCGCCAATATGGTCGTCGTTGGTTTGATCAAAAGACCTGGAATGCGGATCGACGAAACCCGGCCGTCCTCCTGTTCGAGCGTGGCCTCGCCCTGGACAACGTGACCCACAGAAGCGAGTCGGGAGATCAGTGATTCGGTGTCGAGCACGATATCCTGGAGTTTATACAGGCTCCCCTTGAATTCAGCGTTTGCAAAAGCCCCTGTATAGTCCCGTCGTTTGATCGCAGAAACTCGGCCCTCGATCGCCTTGCTGCCGAAAAATGCAGTGACCTTTGATGTGACCGAACGGTCAGAGAACATGTAGTAGTCTTGAGACAAGGTTTCGACACCCTGAAGGTCTACGGGGTCTTCGCCGGCAAGACACTGGTTCCAACGCTCTGGCATGGCTGCGATGGTTTCTGAAGCGCCAGTTGTCGCGCCTGCCAGGGTGTATTTGATGCCTCCATGAATCATGCCCTGGGAAGCCAGGGTCTGGGCGCAGCCAAGCTGGTCCTTCTCGATCAACAGACTCGAATAACCGTGAGCGATCAGGTTGTTGTGTATCCAAAGACCAGCAATACCGCCCCCGATGATGGCAACGTCTACCTCAAGATGATCATGCACTTCAGTTAACTCTGCGCGTTGCACGCAATGGTCCTCGGGATTGGCTGCGGTTATTATACATCGCCATATCCTGCTGACAGGCCAGGCGCGCCGAAATTGTCCCGATTTTTCTACAGCTTCTTTTTCTATCTGGCCATGCCGTTTGTCCTGCTCAGATTGCTTTGGCGCTCGCGCAAAGAACCCGAGTATCGAAAGTCTGTTGCGGAACGATTTGGCGACTTCAGGTCAGATCATGCCGGCCATGTCATCTGGATCCATGCGGTGTCTGCGGGTGAGTCCATAGCGGCAGCACCTCTTATCGAACGTCTGTTAGCGCAGGGCTATCACTGTCTCGTGACCAATATGACACCGACCGGCAGAGACCGTGTTCGTTCGCTATTAGGCCGCAAAGTAGAGAACTGTTATGCACCCTATGACCTCCCAGGATCCGTGGCGCGCTTTCTCGATACTAATCGGCCGCTGATGCACATTGTGATTGATACCGAACTCTGGCCGAACACGTTGGCGGCGTGTAACGCTCGACAGGTACCGGCTCTGTTGGTCAATGGTCGAATGTCGATCCGCTCAGCAAGGGGGTATAAAAAAATTTCCGGATTATCGAGGCCAATGCTCCAATCCCTGACCGCCCTTTCAGTGCAGACGGATCAGCACAAGCAGCGCTTTGTTGAACTGGGGGTAAGTGAAAATCGTGTTCATGTCACCGGGAGCATTAAATTCGATGCGGCTGAATCCAGGGACGCCGCTGAAAGTATCAGTAGAGCGCGTCAGCTGGTCGGTAACAGACCGACGTTGTTAGGTGCCAGCACTCATGATGGCGAAGAGTCCGCATTGATTGAGGCGTACCTTGGCGCCCGAGAAGTGTTAAGTGATGTCCTTCTTGTCCTGGTGCCCAGACATACTCACCGAGTCTCTCAGGTGCTTGGCTATTGTGAAAGTGCAGGTCTGACAACGACGCTATTCAGTGATGCGGGTCAACAGGAGGTCACGTCGGATGTTTTGCTGGTGGATATCATGGGTGAACTTGGCGCTTTCTATTTCACAGCCAGAACAGCGCTAGTCGGTGGTAGTCTGGTTCCTGTCGGTGGTCATAATCTTCTTGAAGGGGTGCGTGCAGGTTGTGCGGTAGTGATGGGTCCTCACTTGGACAATATTGATGACATCGCCGCTCAGTTCGAGGAAGCGGGCGGTATGGTCGTTGTGAAAGACGCGCAAGCGCTGATAAAGCAGTTAGCAATGCTTTTGACGGACGAACAGGCTCGCGCCCGAATGAGTGATGCCGCAATGAAGGTGCTTGAGAAAAATCGTGGCGCCCTGGATCGGATCCAGCAGTTGGTTCTGCAACAACTTGTTGAGTGATGGGATCGGAGATGAAATTGTTGTTTCTCTGTACCGGCAACGCCTGCCGCTCTCAGATGGCTGAAGGCTGGGCTCGCCACCTCGGTAAGGGGATATTTCAGCGAATCGCTTCTGCTGGTATCGAAGCCCACGGGCTTAACGAGACAGCCGTCTCGGTCATGCTGGAAGCGGGTGTGGATATCTCGGGGCATCAATCCAGTCTGCTCGAGAGCTTCGATCTGAAAGATTTTGATCTTGTGGTAACCGTGTGCGGTGACGCTGACGAACAATGTCCGCGACTACCTGGCGGTAGCCAGAAGCAACACTGGCCCTTGTCGGATCCTGCCAAGCTGACCGGGAGCGAAGAAGAAATCATCGATGGCTTTCGCCTTACTCGTGATGACATTCGTGCTCGTGTTGAAGTGCTGATTAAAGATCTGGCTTAACACTTTCCTGGACACTTTTCAAAGCGAATACTCGAGAAAGCACAAGAAATTCCTGATCTTATTCGGCCAAAGGCAGTCAGAGATTGTGGTAATCTTTTTCGCATGACGAACCCTTATATCTATGTACCCGATCTGGTTGCAGACATGGCGGAATGTGATGCGAATTACATCCGCTTGCGCAAGCTGTTCCCGGACATGGATGCGCAAGAGTCTCGGCAGTTTGGTATTCACACCAAGACGCGTGAGGGCGCGAAGGTTGTCATTCGCATTGAAGAACGCTGCCCGTTTACCACGATGGTCAGCGTCGATGTTTCCAGCGAGGAAGACCAGCCGCTGATTCGCTGGCCTTATCTGGAACTTCGCGTGTATCACGACGTTCGATCCGCAGAAGTGGCTCGATTTGAGCGTCATCGAAATTTTCGGTATCGCTATTCCACGCCCAACGAGAATATGTTCCAGCCAGATGAAAAATCCCAGATCAACAAGTATCTTGGTGAGCTGCTGAACTATTGTATTGAACACGGTTATTCCCTGCAGCCCGTTGAGTTTTCCTGACTTTTTTCGGGAAATCCCGCGCTAAATCCTTATAATTTGTCAGCGACAGCTTCGCCTGATTTCCTGTCGGGCGAACCGCATTTCCTACTTATTTGGACATCGATGGCCAGTAGTTATAAAGCAGATTCTATTGAGGTCTTAGAAGGCCTTGAACCGGTCAAAAAGCGACCGGGCATGTACACCGACACCACCCGTCCCAACCACCTTGCCCAGGAAGTCATCGACAACAGTGTCGATGAAGCCCTGGAAGGGCACGCAACTGAGATACGCGTGACCCTGCGCAAAGATGGCTCCATGTCAGTCAGTGACAATGGACGTGGCATGCCGGTAGATATTCACAAGAAAGAAAAACTTCCGGGTGTCGAGTTGATCCTGACGCGCCTGCATTCAGGCGCTAAGTTCAATAGTGACAGTTATAAGTATTCCGGCGGTCTTCATGGTGTGGGTGTGTCCGTGGTGAACGCACTTTCGGAGAGCTTTGAAGTTTTTATCAAGCGAGAATCGAAGTTACATCATATGTCGTTCAAAAACGGCAAGAAGAAAACCAAGCTGGCGGTCAAAGACAAGATCGGGCGCCGGAATACCGGCACCATGATTAACTTCAAACCTGACCCGCAGTACTTCGATTCCCCGAAGTTTTCGGTGCCTCGATTGAAGCATTTGCTGCGTGCGAAGGCAGTGCTTTGTCCTGGGTTGAAGGTGATCTTCGAAGACGAAACGGCGAAAGCGAAGGAAGACAAAAGCTTCGAGTGGTTCTACGAGAAAGGTCTGGAAGATTATCTGGGGTCGGAATTAGAAGGTCTTGAGCTTCTGCCGGAAGCGCCCTTTACGGGTGCGATGGAAGGCGAAGAAGAAGCGGTCGATTGGGCCGTCCAATGGCAGACCGAGCGCGGCGAGCTGATTACGGAAAGTTATGTCAACCTGATTCCTACTCCGCAGGGAGGCACGCATGTCAATGGCCTTCGGGCAGGTTTGCTGGAAGCTTTGAGAGAATTCTGCGAGTTTCGAAATCTGGTGCCTCGCGGTGTCAAGATCACTGCGGACGATATCTGGGACAAGTGTAACTATGTGCTGTCCGCAAAAATGATTGAGCCACAATTTGCGGGTCAGACGAAAGAGCGATTGAACTCCCGTCAGGCCGTGAGCTTTATCTCCGGTGTCGTCAAAGACAGCTTCTCTCTGTGGTTGAACCAGCATATCGAGGAGGGAGAGGCGATTGCCGAGCTGGCGATCTCCAATGCCCAGGCGCGGATGCGGGCAGGCAAGAAAGTAGCGCGCAAGAAACCAACCAGCGGACCTGCTTTGCCAGGCAAGCTCGCGGACTGCTCCTGCAGCGATGCCATGATGGGCGAACTCTTCCTGGTAGAGGGTGATTCGGCAGGTGGTTCAGCGAAACAGGCTCGCGACAGAGAAACCCAGGCGATCATGCCCCTTCGGGGCAAGATTCTGAACACATGGGAAGTGGATTCCGCAGACATTCTCTCGTCTCAGGAAGTGCACGACATATCTGTGGCACTTGGTATAGATCCTGGCTCTGATGATCTGAGTAACCTCCGTTATGGCAAGGTTTGTATCCTGGCTGATGCGGACTCTGACGGTCTTCACATTGCGAGCCTTTTGATCGCGCTGTTCGTGCGTCACTTCCGTGCTCTGGTCGAAAACGGCCATGTCTACGTGGCAATGCCGCCGCTCTACCGCATCGACGTGGGCAAAG
Organism: Pseudomonadales bacterium; assembly: GCA_017642855.1. Taxonomy (GTDB): domain Bacteria; phylum Pseudomonadota; class Gammaproteobacteria; order Pseudomonadales; family Azotimanducaceae; genus UBA9659. Next base: position 126,898 of record JAEPOO010000002.1, on the reverse strand, counting down.
AGGTGTTCTATGCCCTCGATGAAGGTGAACGACAGGGTATTCTGGATCGCATCAAAGCAGAGAAGATCGCCGGCAAAGTGATCGTACAGCGATTCAAAGGGTTGGGTGAGATGAATCCGATCCAGCTTCGTGAAACCGCGATGGCACCGGACACCCGCAGGCTGGTGCAGCTGAATGCTGGCAAAGCGAAGCCAGTAAATGAACTGCTCGACATGTTACTGTCCAAAAAACGTGCGCCGGACAGGAAAACCTGGCTGGAAAAGAAGGGCGATCTTGCAGAACTCGCCTGATTCAACTGAGTAAACAAGCATGACTGAAACTGTAATGGATGGCGATATCGAAAAGATATCGCTTACTGACTACACGGAAAGTGCGTATCTGAATTACGCCATGTACGTTATCAACGACCGTGCGTTACCGCACATTGGTGACGGTCTGAAACCCGTACAGCGGCGAATCATCTATGCGATGAATGAACTGCGACTTGGTGCGGATGCCAAATTTGCGAAGTCGGCACGTACCATCGGTGATGTGATCGGTAAGTTTCATCCTCATGGTGACTCTGCCTGTTACGAGGCCATGGTATTGATGGCACAGCCTTTCACCTATCGATATCCGCTCGTTAACGGGCAGGGTAACTGGGGTTCCCCCGATGACCCCAAGTCTTACGCGGCAATGCGTTATACCGAGTCGAAACTTACCGCTTACGCTGAGGTGCTCCTTGGTGAATTGAAGCAGGGCACCGTTGATTGGATTCCAAATTTTGACGGTACGCTGACTGAGCCGGTCAACCTTCCTGCACGGGTTCCTAACATTCTGTTAAACGGCGGCAGCGGAATTGCCGTTGGTATGGCGACAGATATTCCTCCGCACAATCTCAATGAAGTTGTCTCTGCTTGTATCAGATTGCTCGATAAACCGAAGTCCAGCCTCAAGGACATCATGGATCACATCCAGGGTCCGGACTTCCCGACCGGCGCTGAGATCATCTCCAGTCAAGATGAAATCAAACAGATTTATGAGACGGGACGAGGTGCAATTCGAGCACGTGCGGTTTACAGCAAAGAAGATGGTGACATCGTGATCACGGCGCTGCCATTCCAGGTTTCTGGTTCAAAAGTTCTTGAGCAGATTGCTGGGCAAATGCAGGCGAAGAAACTTCCCATGGTTGTTGATCTTCGTGATGAGTCCGACCATGAGAATCCGACCCGGATTGTTGTTGTACCAAAGTCGAACCGCATTGATGTGGACCAGCTCATGGCGCATCTCTTCGCGACAACGGATCTTGAGCGAACACATCGTGTCAATTTCAACATGATTGGCATTGATGGGCGGCCCAGAGTTCGGCCGCTGGTGGAAATGCTCAGCGAGTGGCTGAAGTTCCGTTCAGATACGGTGCTCAGACGCCTGCAGTTCCGACTCGACAAGATCCTGGATCGGCTGCACATCCTCGAAGGCCTGATGGTGGCTTATCTCAATATTGATGAGGTGATCAGGATCATCCGAGAGGAAGATAAGCCAAAACAGGCGTTGATGAAGAAGTTCAAACTGTCTGATATCCAGGCAGATGCCATCCTCGATCTGAGGCTGCGCCAGCTGGCAAAGCTGGAAGAAGAAAAAATACGGGGTGAGCAGGAAGCGCTAGAAGCGGAACGGGTCGATATTGAGAAGACCATCAAGTCGAAAGCCAGACTCAAAACGCTACTGAAGAAAGAATTAACAGCCGATGCCGAGACTTACGGTGATAGAAGAGTGTCACCCATCGTGCAGCGGGAAGAAGCCCAGGCTTTTGCAGAAAAAGATCTGATCTCTACGGAGCCTGTCACGGTGGTACTTTCTGAGAAGGGTTGGGTTCGATCCGCCAAGGGCCATGAGGTCAATGCCGCTGAACTCAGTTATCGGAGTGGCGATAAGTTCCTGCAATCCATGCCGGGGCGCTCGAATCAAGACGCAGTGTTCTTTGACTCTACAGGGCGTGGCTATACAGCAGCGATGCACACTTTGCCCTCAGCACGTGGCCAGGGTGAACCGCTGACCGGTCGCTTTAACCCACCATCGGGTGCCTTTTACACAGGCGTTGCGCTTGGTGACAAGGAGGCGCGTTTTGTTCTCTCCAGTGACGCCGGATACGGATTTATCGGAACGCTGGGTGACCTCCTGACCAAGAACAAGGCTGGGAAATCGGTGTTAAGTGTTCCCAAGGGCGGTATCGTGAATCAACCTGCCCCGGTGACGGATGAAAAGCATGACTTTATTGCTGCTTTCAGTAACGAGGGCCGACTGCTCATCTTCCCGGTGGCGGATCTGCCAAGTCTCGGACGAGGCAAAGGTGTAAAGATCATGAACATTCCGAAAGCCAGGGTAGAGTCCCGCGAAGAGTTCATGTCCTTCGTCAGGGTTTTTTCCGAAGTCGACACCCTGGTGGTTTATTCGGGCAAACGAACTTTGAATCTCTCTATCCATGATCTGGAACACTATCTTGGTGAGCGAGCGCGACGTGGTTTGAAATTACCTCGCGGATTCCAGAAAGTAGATCACGTCGTGGTTGAGAAGGGCGACGCCTGAATCAGCTTTGCATGACAAGCTGACTGGCTTGCTCCTCCAGGAACTCCTGGTTGACCAGGCCAGCAATTCGCGACAGGTGATCTGAATCGACCAAAGCGTGGTGGAAACTCTGCAGCTCTACTCGATCTGTGATCGCTGGCTCGTTCGCTGCGACGATTAAGTCGCCTTCCGCGATAGAAGCGAGATAGCTGGCAGACTTACGAATCTTATCGGGTTCGTCTCCTAACAGATCCAGGGTGCCGCCGAATGAAATATTGCTGTTCACACGGTGTGCGATCTGCTGGATCAGCAAACCCGTGCAGGTCGCTTTGTACATGGCATCGTAACTTTCGAAGTGGATGACCAATTCTTCGGTCGTGGTTTGTTCCACAATGCCGCCGTATAACTTCGCTGCCTGAAAGAACTTATCGAAGTGAGCTTCGAGATGTCGCGCCGGTTTGATGCGTATCACCAGAATACATGACTGCCTGGGTCCGAAGTCAGGTTCCAGTACCGGTATATTGTCCGGTGCGTCATCTGGTTCAATATCCGGGACCGGGTCTCTGGCAACATTGAACAACCAGCTTTCGAGGTTGGGTGCTGACCAGATCAGAATAGTCAGATAGACAAGGTAGGCGATGACGAAACCGCCAATGATTGGCGCCGCATCATATTCGCTGTGAATCACCGCGACCCGCACACTGCCCACCAGCGAATCCTGAAAAGTCATATCCGCAGCATAAGTGACTGCCTTTTTTGAGGCTTTTCCGCTCTGCGCGATCAGCCGATTGTTCTGATCATAGACAGCGACGAAAGACAAAGATGCCTCCCGGGTCAGTCTGGACGAGATGACGTTCAGAGACAGGACATCGGCCTGAACCGCATATTCAGCAACGTGATCCGCAACCTGCGCAGCGGTGGATTGTCCGTATGCTTGTTGTTCCTTAGCGATTGCATCTTTTGCGAGCTGATCAAGCGCCGAACCGACAAAGAACGCGGTCAGCAAAGGCAGGAGGGCGAGAAGCGCGATGATTTTTTGACGAACCGTGCTGTTCGTTTCTGCCATGGGTGCAGGGATGTCATGGAAAACGTAGCAGAGTATAGCCGATATCGTTGCCTCACGGGATGATTAGCGGATAATACGCGCCATCATGAATGAACTGTTTCTCATCAGCGTCTCCGGTGAAGATCGACCGGGCATAACGGCAACCATCGCAAAATTGTTAGGCGATTGGGATGTCGATGTCCTGGATGTCGGCCAGTCAGTGATCCATAACCACTTGTCACTTGGCATTCTCGCGAATGTAAAAACAGACACCGAAGAAGTGTTTGCAGCTTTGCGTGTTGAGACAGAAAAGCTGGGTGTGCAGATTCGTTTTTCGCCCATCTCAGAAGAAAGTTACGATCAGTGGGTAGATCAGCAGGGTGCGACGAGATACATCCTGACCCTGCTGGCACGCAAGGTGAAAGCTTCGCATATTGCCAAGGTATCCGAAGTGATCGCGGCAAACGGATTGAATATAGACAACATCACAAGGCTTTCCGGTCGGGTACCGCTTGGTGATTCAGATGAAACCAGCAAAGCTTGTGTGGAGTTTTCGTTGAAGGGAACGCCGAGGGAAACGTTCCGTGAACAACTCCTTGCGGTATGTGCGGATCTAGATATTGATGTCGCGGTTCAGGAAGACGGCATTTATCGTCGAAACCGTCGGCTCATAGCTTTTGATATGGACAGCACGCTGATCAGAACGGAAGTGATTGACGAGCTTGCGATTGAAGCAGGTGTTGGTGCTCAGGTCGCGGACATTACAGCGCGAGCCATGGCTGGTGAGTTGGATTTCAAAGAAAGTTTGCGCGAACGGGTGTCGCTTCTTGAAGGATTGACCGAAGAAGCGCTGACCAAAGTAGCCGGCCGATTACCATTAACAGAAGGGGTCGAGCACCTTTTCGAGACGCTAAATCACCTCGGATACAAGACCGCCATAATCTCAGGCGGCTTCACTTACTTCGGTGACGTACTCAAAGAGAAACTCTCGGTAGATTATGTCCATGCAAACCAACTTGAGATTGTTGATGGCAAGCTGACGGGCAAAGTGCTGGACCCGATTGTGGATGCAGAACGCAAAGCGAGTCTGTTGCGTGAACTTGCTGATCAACAAGGTATATCCCTTAAGCAGACGATTGCCGTCGGCGATGGCGCGAATGACCTCGCCATGTTGGACGTCGCCGGGCTTGGTATCGCCTTTCATGCGAAGCCTTTGGTCAGGGAGAGCGCGGGGCACGCGATCTCCAATCTTGGATTGGATAGTCTGCTTTATCTGATGGGTATCAGAGATGCGGAGGTTCTGGAAATCTGAATCAGGGCGTTATAGATCTTCGGAAGAGAAGTCGTAGTCCATATCATCCAGCGGCTCGGAAATGTAGTTACCCTGGATATAGTTAATACCGGTCATGAACAGCGCAGGCAGTACGCTGGGATCTTCGAGGCCGCAGATACCCGTTAGCACACCCTTTGACTGCAGTGATTCCACCATCTCTGTCATTTCCTCGCGCCTCTCGTCGCTATTCTCAATCTGGGTCGCGAACGAGCCGTCGAGTTTGACGAAGTCTGGTGTCAGGTGGTTCAGAAGATTAAATGGGTTCAGAGAACAGCCAAAGTGATTGATTGAGCATTTGATATGCAGTGCTTGCAGCCCTTCCGAGAAGGCCGCCGCCTGCTTGATGTACGAAGTCGCATCATTTTCATGGATCTGGAAGATGATGGCGTCACTTGGCAATCCCGCGGCTTTCAGCGCCACACTCATCCAGGAATGGAACTCTTCATCTCCAAGACTCTTGTGGGTAATGTTGATAAACAGTTTGGTTTTGCTGGCGGTGGCACGCTTTTCTGACAGTGCTTTGACGGATTGCAGGATGACCCATCGATCCATCTTGTGCAGCAAGCCCGCGTCTTCCGCAGGACCCAGGAATTGTCCCGGTTTAAGGAAGTTGCCCTCTGCATCCGGTAGCCGAAGAAGAACCTCAAACTGTTCCTCGTCGTCACCATGCAGGGAAACGATGGGCTGAAACTGGAGCTGGAATAGATTCTCTTCCAGGGAGTGGGCGATCAGGTCCTTGAGTGCATCCGCAGAAACGGATTTACCTTCTTCGCCCACGGTGATTTTGGCAGGTTCGTAGAACGCGATTGCGTTACCTTCCTCAATCGAGTCAGCAGCCTGGTGCGCCCTTGAAATGGCCTCTTCAACCGTTGATGTGTTTTCCGCGACAACCGAGAGTCCGATGCTGACAGTGACCTGATAGTTTTTGCCCGAAGCGTCGGACATATGGCTTTCGACGGTGGTGCGGATGGTTTCAGCAAGCTATTCTGCAACAGCCTTGTCGTTGCCTTCCATCAGTATTGCAAAGACATCGTCACCGAATCTGGCAACCATGTGGTCGTCGGGTACTTTGCCGCGGATGACCGTCGCCAGATCTCCGAGCACCAGGTCGGCATTGGAAAGTCCCGCTTCAGATCGAATCCTCGGGAAGTGGTCGATGACGATATACATGATCGTCGCCGTCTGTTTGCGCTGGGTGGCGTTATCAACGACAGATTCCAGCTGTTCAATAAAGTACTGTCGATTGAAGAGTCCGGTGAGCAGATCCTGACTGGAAATTTCCTTTATTCGATCTTCCAGCTCCGCTTCCCCAATCAGCGGTTTGAAGATGGCTTGTGTGCAAGGTTCGCCGTCATAGGTTGCCGGTGACATCGTCAGGGTGGTCAAAAGCGTTGTGCCCTCGGCATTAACGCAGCTGAATTCGTCGGAACCGGATTCATCTTCACGAAGGTTTTTCAGAAAGTCTTTGAACTTGCGCTGATCTTCGGCGCCGATCAGATCAATGATAGGAATGCCCGCGTACTCATCTTCATCCTCATAACCAAAGAGGTCCACGTAGGCGGCGTTGGTATAAATGTGCATACCTTCGTGGACGTATGCGATCGCGGTGGTCGACGAATCCAGCAGTAGGTTGTTGCGGCGATCTGTTTCCCGGAGTTCAACCTCAGCCTTTCTGCGTTGTCTTCGATTCTGCAGGTGGCCCAATTCTCGTTCGATGAGCAGCAGCAGCCGTTCGTCGTCATCATCCAGTGCAACATCAGCGGCGCCCAATTTAAGGCCTTCAGTGATGGAGGCAGGATCCCGGTTGTCAGCAAGCATGATGACGGGTATGTCTTTGTCCAGGGTCTGGATCGTGGAGATCAGGGAAGCGGCGGTAAAACCTTTGGCCTCGGACGCAGCCAGGACGAGGTCCCACTTTTGTTCAGAGATCTTTAACGAGAAATCTCCGTCAGATTCAATCTGGTGAGCACGCGTCGCATGGCCTGCTGTTCTCAGCATGACGATTAATTCTTCGGCACGGTTCTGGGATTCTTCCAGAATCAGAAGGCGGATAGGTTCCTTCTCGTTCATTGAGGGTCGCTTTTAAAAATACGTCTGGCGATCGGAGGCACTATAGCACAAGCAATTGCTGCAGCTGTTGATCAAACCTGAATCATCTATCCGATCAGAACCTTTTTGGCAGGTGCCCCGGCAACTTCGCGCGCAAGTTTAGGCACCAGGTACCCAGGCAGCTCGCTGGAGATTTTGTTGATTAACGCCTTGCCTCGAAGTTCCTCGACATTAAAGTGGCCTGCGCCTTGAACCGGGTCGAGAAGATGCAGGTAATAAGGCAGGACGCTGGCTGCGAATAGCTTCCTCGACAACTCGGCGAGCGTGTCTGCTTGATCATTGACCTCTCGAAGCAGCACACTCTGGTTCAGCAGGGTAGCGCCACCGGTTCGCAGGGTTTGTAGAGAAAATGTCAGTGCTTCGTCCAGTTCATTTGGATGGTTGATGTGGGTCACGAACACCACTTTTTTCTGGCTTGTTTCCACCATGCTGAGCAGCTCTTTCGTCACTCGAGAAGGGATAACGACCGGTAGACGTGTATGGACGCGGATCGTTTTGATCTGTGGAATCTGGTTCAGGCTCTCGAAAACAGACGCTAGAGTTCTATCGTTCAACATTAACGGGTCGCCGCCACTCAGTATGACCTCGGAAATCGATGAGTCCTGTTTGAGATGCCGGAACAGAGCTCGCCAGTCCTCCTGTGACAGGCGCGCCAAGTGATATGGATAGTGTCGTCTGAAACAGTAGCGGCAGTTCACCGCGCAGGTCCCTGTGGCGACGATCAAAGCTCGTCCCCGATACTTTTGAATGAGTCCCCTGATGCCGTCTTTTGATTGCTCAGACACCGGATCCTTGGAGTAGCCGACTCTGTCCAGCAGTTCTGCGGCAACAGGGAGTACCTGCAGCAGTAAAGGATCCCGGGGATTACCGACCTCCATTCGATTCAGGAAAGGTTCCGGCACAAGCAGTGGGAACTCTGAATCTATCGCTTCGACATCGATGCACAGAGTCTCTGCGAGATCTTTTGGATCTCGAATAGCGTTCTGTAACTGTGATTGCCAACCTGTCTCCAAAGAGCGATCGCTTAAGTTTATAATCCGCACGTGAACAACAAAGGAACGAGTTAATGGCGAGCTATTCTACCAATGAATTCAAGTCGGGTCTTAAGGTCATGCTGGAAGGTGACCCGTGCAGCATTGTTGAAAATGAATTCGTCAAACCAGGCAAAGGGCAGGCATTCAACCGAGTAAAGCTCAAAAACCTGAAAACCGGCCGTGTCTGGGAAAGAACGTTTAAGTCCGGGGAGAGCCTCGAAGGTGCTGATGTCATGGACTATGACATGGAATATCTCTACACGGATGGCGAGTACTGGCACTTTATGAAAACAGATGGCAGCTATGAGCAGCTTGCAGCGGATCAGGCCGCAGTTGAAGACTGCATCAACTGGTTGAAAGAAACAGAGAAATTCACAGTGACGCTGTGGAATGACGTCCCCATATCGGTCACGCCTCCCAACTTTGTGGAGCTCGAAGTCGTAGAAACCGATCCGGGGCTGAAGGGCGATACGGCTCAGGGCGGCTCAAAACCGGCAACCCTGAGTACGGGCGCCGTCGTCAAAGTACCGCTCTTTATCAATATTGGTGAAGTGGTTCGCGTCGATACTCGAACCTCTGAATATCAAAACAGGGTTAAGCAATAGCCTCGCTCACGCTCAAACAGCGACTCGCCTGTCGCGCGTCGCTGCTTCGATCCGTCAGGGAATATTTTCATCGGGAATCTGTTCAGGAAGTGGTGACACCACTGCTTCGCGACTATGGCTCGAATGAAGTTCACCTAGACAGTCTGAAACTCGACCAGGGTTATCTCCAGACATCGCCCGAGTACGCGATGAAGTGCCTTTTGGCCGAAACCGGTCAAAGCATCTACCAGTTGTGTTCTGCCTTCAGGGCCGGCGAAGTGGGTAGCCGTCATCGCGTGGAATTCCAGATGCTTGAGTGGTACCGGGTGGACTATTCGCTGTCAGAACTGGTGCGGGACCTTGAAACGCTGATCTCAGAGATCGTTTACACCTTGGCGAAGGATTTCACGGTGTCAGCCGTAGACAGACACTTCATGTCGGCGAGCTATGCCGCCCTCTTCCGGGAACACTACGATATGTGTCCTCACGCTTCGAGCGACGATCAACTGAAAGCGCTGGCCTGCGACTTTGCACACCTGGACGCCTTTTCGCGTCGTGCTGATGTCCTGGATGCTTTGTTCGCAGAAGCCGTTGAGCCACAACTCACCAAGGCCACAATCGTGACAGATTTTCCTGCATGCCAGGCGGCCCTGGCGGAAACCCGGATTGATGAAGAGGGTAACGAGGTCGCTCATCGCTTTGAGTTCTATCTTGGTGGTATGGAGATCGCGAATGCTTACCAGGAGCTGACGGATGCGGATGAGTTGCGCAGGCGATTTGAAGAGAACAACAAACTTCGTCGCGAGATGGGAAAGGAAGAAGTTACGAACGATGCTGAGTTGCTGTCTGCCATGACCACACTGCCGGGGTGTGCCGGTATAGCGTTGGGCGTTGATCGTTTGTTGATGGCGCTGCTCGGTGAAACCGACATCACCCTGACTTAACTCAAACGAGCGGTTGGCCCATCTGAACGGAGTCCCCCTCGCTAACCCGAAAGTCCAGCTTTTCCGGAAACAGAAGGATAGCTGTCGACCCCATCAGGAACTGGCCGAGTTCATCACCCTGCTGGAATGTCTCTTTCATTTCTATGTTGACCTGTAATCTGGGTTGAAAGGGTTTGTCAGACCAGGCGGGTTTGATACCCGCCACCAACATCGCGCCAACCATGACGACAGCCATGGCGCCTTCTTGACGATCGAAATGACAAACCAATCTTTCATTCCTGGCGAAGAGTCCTGGCAACTGGTCAGCGGTTGTCTGGTTCACTGAGAAAAGGTCGCCGGGCACATAAGCCGCTTTATGCAGTTCTCCGTCGCAGGGCACGTGGACTCTGTGATAGTTATGAGGTGCCAGATAAATTGTGATGAAGGAGCCTGCTGAATATTCGTCCGTGACAGCCGCGAGCAGGGTGTTCACGGAGTAGTTGTGACTTTTTGACTGGATGATTGTGTCGCCAGAAAGGTGACCAAGCGCTGCGACAGTACCGTCAGCCGGGCTGCATAAATCACCGGAAATGGTTCGTGCACCCGGTTTCAGCGCGCGAGTAAAGAAATCGTTGAAGGAACGATAGTCATCGACAGATTCCCGCTCGGCCTCTGAAAGGTCGATGGGATAGAAGTGACAGATCGTTTTAATGAACGCGGACTTAATGAACCGAATCTCTGATGCTGCGACCATACCAACGATGCGACTGAGCCAATGCTTTGGCAAAAGCCGCTGCAGAAATACGAACATGTGTCAGCCAGCCTGGTTGTCTATCGGTGTATCAGGGTCGTTACCCCATTCAGACCAGGACCCATGATAGGCACGAATGTTCAGCCCCATTGACTTGCCAACAAGGTAGGTGAGACCAGATCGATGATGAGTCTGGCAGTGAGTAATAATGTCCGTTTCGGCACTAAAACCGCGGCTTGTGACCAATTCTGCCACGTCTTCCCTGAGCCGCAATGCTCGATGGCGATCCATCAATTCAAGCCAATCCAGGTTGATAGCGCCGGGAATGTGACCACCTTTTGCCGCAAAAACTTTGGTCCCCGCCCATTCCTCGGGGGATCGAGCATCCCAGATCTGGATGTTTCCGGAGGCCAGCCCTGAAAGAACATCTTCTTTCTCAGCAATGACTTCGTGATGGATGGTCAGATTTACGTCAGTCGGTGTGATCTCAGGGCGATCCTGTGTCATTGGCAGTCCTTCATCAGCCCAGGCAATGAGGCCTCCGTTCAGGAAAGACGCTTGATCGTGACCAATCACGTCAAGCGTCCATATGAATCGACCTGCCCAACCACCACCTTCATCGTCATAAGCGACAATGTGTTCCTTGCCGGTGTATCCGATACGCGAAAATAGACGCTCCAGTCTGGAAATTTCGGGCAGTTTGCCCACGGCGGGGCTGACGCCCGATACCAGCTCCCCAGGTGATATGTGCACCGCTCTCGGGATATGGTGCCTCGCGTGGTTTTCGTCGGAACAGAGATCGACAATAAGGAGATTGGACTCAGTCTTCAGGGCTTCAAAAAGCGCGGAAGGCTCTAGGATCAATGGCAGCATGTGGCTTTATGTCGGGTTTCATCCCCCCCAAAAAGGTTGGGTATTGTACCGAGAATTCAGAGTTTCAGTTAACATACGTTTCTCACGCAAATTTGGCACCTGCTCGAGCAAGCAGTAAATGACAGAAGCACAAAACAATCACAATCTTGTTTGGATAGACCTGGAAATGACGGGGCTCGATCCAGAACAGGAGCGAATCCTGGAAGTTGCGACCCTGGTGACAGATTCAGAGTTGAATGTGTTGGCGGAGGGACCTGTGCTCTACGTGAAGCAGAGCGAAGAACTGATTCAGGGTATGGATGAATGGAATACCACGCATCACACGGAATCAGGTTTGATTGATCTTGTCCGCGAGCAGGGTGTCAGTGAGCGAGACGCGGAATCAGCCACGCTTGAGTTTTTGAAAGCATATACGGCCCATCGACTGTCCCCTTTATGCGGAAACAGCATTGGCCAGGACAGACGCTTTCTCGTCAAATACATGCCTGAGCTGGAAGAGTTTCTGCACTACCGTAACGTGGATGTCAGCACCATCAAAGAACTGGCCAAGCGATGGCGACCGGATATTGCCTCCGGCTATAGCAAGAAGAATGCGCACCGTGCCCTGGATGACATCAAAGAGTCCATCGAGGAACTCAGGTATTACCGCGAGCATTTCTTTCGCATAAGCTGAATCAGCTTAACTTCCCCGGTGCTGTTTGAGTGCCCACTTGATGTGCTCATCCACCAGATCTGAATAGCCCAGTCTGGACCTGAGCAGAGAGACAAGCTGAGAGCTGGTCTTCATATTGCCCAGTGCAACGGCAAGATTTCTGAGCCAACCTTCGTAGCCAGTTCGCCGAATAGCTGAACCCTCGGTGTTCTTGAGGAAGGTTGCTTCTGACCAGCCGAATAGTTCGAGTAAATCCGCGTCTTCAAGACCATGCCTTGGCTTGAAGTCCGATTCCTGATTGTGCCCAGCATACCTGTTCCATGGGCAGACCAGCTGGCAATCGTCACAACCGAAGACTCGGTTCCCCATTGCTTTTCGATATTCTTCGGGAATCATGCCCCTTTGCTCGATTGTCAGGTAAGAAATACATTTTCTTGCATCCAATCGATAGGGTTCGACGATGGCGTCCGTAGGGCAGATGTCGATACAGGCGCTGCAGGAGCCACATCTGTTCCGAGCCTGCTCTTGTGCGCTTGGCAGCGGCAGGTTCGTCAGCACTTCGCCCAGAAAAAACCATGATCCCGCTTTCTCGTTAATCAGGAGTGTGTTTTTTCCAATCCAGCCCAGCCCGGCTTTTTCAGCGATCGCTTTTTCAAGCAGAGGCGCGCTATCCGTGAATACTCGCGCCTGGAAGTCTTCTATACCCTGATCCAGGCAGTAGTCAGAGATGCGGGCAACGAGCTTCTTTAACTTACCGCGGATAACTTTGTGATAGTCGCGGCCGAGCGCATAACGAGAGACGTAAGCAGTTCCCTCCTGGTCCAGTAGCTCGGTTGCTTGGGGTTCGTGCTCCAGATAGTCAATGCGAACAGAAACAATGGATACCGTACCCGGATGTAAGTCTTCCGGATGCCAACGCAGGCTGTCGTGCCTTTTCATGTACTCCATATCACCGTGAAAGTCAGCGGCCAGCCAATCTTTGAGATACTCGCCATGGCGAGTCAGATCCACATCAGTCATACCGGCAGCACTGAATCCCAGTTCTCGGGCCCAGGTCTGAATGTGTTCGGCAAGTTCATTCCAGTCGACGTGCTGCATTGGCATATAATCGAGGTTTGTGAACAAGGTAACAAGCGAATGACTTCGCCAGACGGGGGCGCTCTCTATCTCACTCAACAGGTAAGAGAACTGGATCGGATAACCATCGAAGAACGCGGCGTGCCGGGCCTGATATTAATGCGCAGGGCTGCGCAAGCCTGTGTCTCAGAGTTGTTAAACCGTTGGCCGGCGCCCGGCACCACAGCTGTGTTATGCGGATCAGGCAACAATGCAGGTGACGGTTTCATCATCGCTGGATTGCTGGCACAAAGGGGAATCGAGGCCAAAGTTGGTTTGGTTGGTCGTATTCCTGATCCGGAAACGGACGCTGGATCAGCTTACCAATTCTGTCAGGAATGTGGTGTCACTATCGTCACCGCGGAAGAAGCTATGCACGAAGCGAACTTGATTGTAGACGCGCTTCTTGGCACTGGGATCTCCGGCGAAGTCAGACCGGAGTATGCGGAAATCATCTCAGCAGTTAATCGCGGAAGATGGCCGGTGCTCTCTGTAGATATCCCATCGGGTTTGAGCTCAGATACCGGCAACTGCCAGGGTTCGGCGATTACATCGGACGTCACCGTGACTTTTATCGGAAAAAAACTGGGCCTGCTGACTGCTGATGGTCCGCATCAGACAGGCGAACTGGTTTTTGCTGGTCTTGATGTACCGCTTGATGTCTATGCTCAAGTGCAAAGTGCTGCCGTTGAGCTCGACTACACCGAGCTGATTGACCAGCTCGAACCGAGGCACCAGAACTCTCACAAGGTCTCTCACGGGCATGTGCTGGTGGTGGGAGGCAATAAAGGCATGGGGGGCGCGATCATGATGGCGTCGGAATCAGCGATCATGACGGGCGCGGGGTTGGTTTCCGTTGCGACTCATCCGAGTCATGTGGCGAGTCTCCTCGCGAGGAGACCCGAAGTCATGCCGCGTGGTGTCAGAAACAAGGATGAGCTGGTTTCGCTATTTGAGCGATGTACGGTTATTGTTCTCGGACCGGGCCTGGGCCGTGATGACTATGCCCGAATGCTGTTTGAGGCCGCGTTGGAAACAGACAAGCCCGTGGTATTGGATGCAGATGGTCTGAATCTCCTCTCTGAAAACCCGGTGAGGAGAGAAAACTGGATACTGACCCCTCACCCCGGGGAAGCAGGCCGATTGCTGGACCGGCAGGTACAGGAAGATCGACTTTCTGCCGTGATGGAACTTCAGCAGAAGTTTGGCGGTGTTGCGCTTTTAAAAGGTGCCGGGACGCTGATCGCAGACGGTGAACAAGTTTCTCTTGTGCCTTATGGCAACCCGGGTATGGCAGTAGCCGGTATGGGTGACGTGCTTTCCGGTGTCATCGGCAGCTTGTTGGCCCAGACAGGTAAACCGGAATTCTCCACACGATTAGGTGCTGTAGTTCATTCGTTGGCAGCAGATAACGTGGCCGCCGATCAAGGCGAACGGGGACTATTGGCAACAGAGCTCGTTCCAGAGATGCGCGGGTTGCTTCAGTGAGCTTGCTTATCAAGGTCGAGAGTGAAGATGGGATGATTGCGCTGGGCAAAGCGCTTTCTGAAGGCCTGGGTGGTTGCGGCGCCGTTCACATTACGGGCGATTTGGGCGCTGGGAAAACCACCTTATGCAGGGGTGTGCTGCGCGCAATGGGTCATATGGCTGCAGTCAAGAGTCCGACGTTTACGCTGGTGGAACCCTATGAAGTTGAATGCCAGGGAAAAATTCATGATGTTTATCACTTTGATCTGTATCGGCTGAGCGATCCGGGTGAGCTGGATTACGTCGGTGTTGACGAATATTTTCGTCCAGATTCTCTTTGTTTGATCGAATGGCCAGAAAAGGCGACGGGCTATCTCCCTGCACATGACTTGCATATAGCCATTGATGTATCCGGTGAAAAACGGATCATAGTCATAACGGCGCACACCGTGCATGGTGAGAAGGCTTGCAAGCGAGTATCAGAGGTCTACAACGAGGTGCTGCCAAGCAACACCTGACCCTCATCGCCGCCCTGTTTTTATTGCTGGCGAGCGATGTGCTGCTGGCTGCGCGAACTTCTGTTGACGGGTTGCGTGTCCGCCAGTCCCCTGAGCGGACCCGTATCGTGTTTGATCTTGGCAATCCCGTCGAACACAAAATCTTCTCTTTGACGGATCCGCACCGACTGGTGATCGATATCTCTGACGCCGAACTCAAGGCGGACATCAAAAACCTCGTTCTCGATCAGACGCCAATCCGATCTATCCGATCCTCCGGTCGAAATGACGGTAAAGACCTGCGCGTTGTTCTTGATCTTGCTCAGGAAGTGAAACCCCGTTCCTTTGTGTTGAAACCCATCATGCAGTACGGCGACCGACTGGTGATCGACCTCTACGGCCCCGCGGAACAAACCAGCGTGCCGGTCGTGCAGAAGTCAGAACGAACGTTGACCCAGATGCGTGATGTCGTCATTGCCATAGACGCGGGTCATGGTGGCGACGATCCAGGTGCCATCGGACCTGGGAACCTCTACGAGAAACACGTTGTCCTTTCGATTTCCAAAAAACTTCGCGATCTGTTTGAAGAAGAGCCTGGCTTCAGGGCGACTCTGGTTCGTACCGGAGACTATTACATCGCCCATAGAAAGCGAACGGAAATTGCGCGCAAGAGTCAGGCAGATGTCTTCCTGTCTATACACGCAGATGCGTTCAGAACGCCGAAAGTGAGTGGCGCTTCGGTTTATGCGATCTCCCAGAAGGGTGCGACCAGTGAAACGGCGCGTTGGCTTGCCGAGAGAGAAAATCGAGCAGACCTCATTGGTGGGGTTGGTAGTGTCTCCCTGGATGATAAAGACGATTTGCTGGCGGGCGTGCTTCTCGATCTGTCAATGACAGCGAGCTTGTCTGCAAGCCTGGATATGGGCAATCTTGTACTCAGGGAAATGGGCAAGGTGAACAAGCTACACAAAAAGCGTGTTGAACAGGCCGCTTTTGCTGTTCTCAAGTCTCCGGATATTCCCAGCCTCTTGATTGAAACGGGATTTATTTCAAACCCCGGTGAAGCAAAGAAACTGGCCAATAAGAGTCATCAAAGAAAGTTGGCCAACGCGATCTTTCAAGGTGTCCGAGATGCCATGCAGGAAAACCCGCCAGCAGGCTCTTACCTGGCCTGGATGAAACAAGGGCGTCAGGACGAAGCCATTACCTACATCATTGAAAGAGGAGACACGCTTTCGGAAATTGCCGACCGACATCGGGTAAGTTTCGAGAAACTTAAAGACTTTAACGGTCTTCGGAGCGATACTATTCGCATCGGACAGAAGCTGAAAATTCCACCCAGCTAGTCCTGCCAACCATACATGCAGACAGACAGAATCAACCAGCTAGACAAGCGGCTGGCAAACCAGATTGCGGCCGGCGAGGTCGTTGAACGGCCCGCATCCGTCGTCAAGGAGCTATTGGAAAACGCCCTTGATTCGGGTGCGCAACGAATTGAAGTTGACCTGACCTCCGGCGGAACTAAGGTATTGCGCGTGCGGGATGACGGCTCTGGGATTCATCCTGATGATCTGAATCTGGCACTGGCAAGACACGCGACCAGCAAAATTCATAGACCAGAAGACCTGGCAGCCATCGAGACCCTCGGCTTTCGAGGGGAAGCGCTGGCGAGCATCGCCTCTATTTCACGTCTGACGTTAACGACGAACATCAGCGCGCAGGCTGCAGATGGCTGGTGCGTTAGAGTCACCGGTGCGGATATGTCGGCGGAAGTGACACCGGCACCTCATCCCCGAGGCACCACAGTAGAGGTGTCTGACCTCTTTTTTAACACGCCCGCCAGGCGAAAGTTTCTTCGAACCGAAAGAACGGAATACCTGAAAGTGGAAGAAGTCGTCAGAAAGATATCGCTGAGTCATCCGACGGTGACTTTTGTCCTGAATCACAACGGTAAAACCACACGTCAGTACTCAGGTGATGATGAGCAGCAGCGTATCTCGAGCGTGTTTGGGCATGCGTTTCTTGAGAACGCGATTTTCTTTAGTGAGGAACGAGGTGGTCTCGAGCTCAGGGGGTGGATAGGGTTGCCGACTTTTTCAAGAAGCCAGGCAGACCAGCAGTTCTTCTTTGTGAACGGCCGCGTCATTCGAGACAAAGTCATTACCCATGCCGTGAAGCAGGGTTATGCAGATGTCCTCTATCATGGAAGAAACCCGGTTTATTGTTTGTTCCTGTCGATCAATCCTGCGCTGGTGGATGTGAACGTGCATCCGACGAAACATGAAGTCCGTTTTCGTGAAAGCCGGGATGTCCATGACTTCATTTTCAGAACCATTCATCGTGTCCTGGCCGACGTCAGGCCAGATGAGGCGACCATCGCGCAAACGATGGAAGCGGATGTAGCCGCTCAGGTACCGATGCGGCAGGCGCCCATGAGCTTCGGCTCGTCGACGCACAGCCGGGGGGGCGCGTTTGGTTTAAAGGAACCCACGACTGCGGTTTACCGTGAGATGTTTGCCCGCGATCCCGATTCATCCGCGCCTATTTTACCTGAGTCTCCCGAAGGCGAAGAAGCAACCATGCCGCCGCTGGGTTTTGCGGTCGCGCAACTTCACGGCATTTACATCCTGGCTGAGAACGCCAATGGCCTTGTGCTGGTCGACATGCATGCGGCTCATGAGCGTATCACCTATGAGCACATGAAGACTGCCTGTGATGCAGAAGGGATTCGAAGCCAGCCAATGCTGGTGCCGTTGTCGGTCGCAGTCTCTGAAAAAGAAGCGGATATCATTGATGATCATGGTGATGAGTTAAACCAGCTTGGGATAGAACTTGAAAGAGCCAGTGAAGAATCCATCATCGTTCGCGCCATTCCAACATTGTTAGCAAAAAGTGATGTTGAACAACTGGTCCGTGATGTGCTCTCCGACTTTGCAGAGTTCGGGGCGAGTCAGAGGATCGAACAACATCGTGATGAGATTCTGTCGACGATGGCTTGCCATGGTTCTGTTCGCGCCAACCGTCGATTATCCCTCCCGGAAATGAACGCCCTTTTGCGCGACATGGAAGAGACCGAGCGATCCGGACAATGTAATCACGGGCGTCCAACCTGGTGTGAACTCAATCTTGCCGAGCTGGATAGCCTGTTTCTAAGAGGTCGTTAAATTGGCGTCATCGGATCAGCAAGGTGTTCTGGTCATCACCGGACCCACTGCGAGCGGCAAGTCGGCACTTGCCATGGCGCTCGCCGAGGACCTAGGGGGCGAGATTGTTACCGCCGATTCTGCGCAGGTTTACCGCGGCATGGACATTGGCACTGCCAAGCCAGATGCTGCGACCCAAGCGAAAGTTAGACATCACCTGATCGATATTCGAGATCCAGCTGAGCCCTATTCGGCAGCGGACTTTCGCGAAGATGCGATCAGTGCTGTTCGGGAGATTCAGGCCAGGGACGCATTACCGATTATCGCTGGCGGCACCATGCTTTACCTGAAAGCGCTCAAAGAAGGATTGGCGACCCTGCCACCGGCAGATCAGTCAATCCGAGATGAAATCACACACGAAGCAGAGCGGTATGGATGGCCTCATCTGCACAGAGAATTAGGTAAGGTGGATCCTGACGCGGCGGCGCGAATCAAACCGATGGATTCTCAACGGCTGCAACGTGCCCTCGAGGTCTACCGAATCTCCGGCAGACCACTGTCCAGCCATCATGAAGATGCGACCGAGTCTTGCCCCTTTGTGCTGCTGGAGATTGCCATCATGCCGCCGGATCGATCACTGCTGCATAAAGACATCGAGGCGCGCTTCCTGCAGATGCTGGATCAGGGCTTCGTTGATGAAGTCCGCGAGTTAAAGGAGAACCCTGACTTACATGTTGGATTACCGGCCATCCGGGCAGTGGGATATCGTCAGATCTGGGCCTACCTGGAAGAAGAGATCAATGAACAATCCATGATCGAAACCGCGGTAGCTGCGACCAGACAGCTCGCAAAGCGCCAGTTCACCTGGCTTCGAGGCTGGCAGGATCTTCACACCATGGATCAGCCGGACATGGCTGAGGCCTTGAAAATCATTAACAACACCACCATATTAGCGTAGTCGCCCGTAATCGAGCGCCACCCCTGAGCCAGGTGGACGGACATATTTCGACGGGCGTTTGCTCAGCATTATTCATTGACCGATTCCTCCGTCACGATTGGGGCGGGTCCGGGAATCCTAGGAGAGCAACATGTCAAAAGGGCAGTCCTTACAAGACCCTTTCCTCAATGCCCTGCGCAAAGATCGTGTGCCGGTATCTATTTACCTGGTGAACGGCATCAAACTGCAGGGACAAATCGAATCGTTTGATCAGTTCGTGATCCTGCTTCGGAACACGGTCAATCAGATGATTTACAAGTCCGCGATATCAACGGTGGTGCCTTCCCGTGCAGTGAAGATGCCAACCGAAGGAAACGAATAAAGCTTGTTCCTAGATCGTCCCGAGTCGGGTAGCAAGGCGCTACTGATTCACATCCAGAAATTTGATTCCGAACTCGCGACAGCGGAGGAGTTAAGCGAACTTGTCACCTCGGCGGGTCTGGTTCCGGTCGGCTGTATTGCCAGTCAACGCCGTTACCCCCATCCCGGTACCTTTATCGGTGGTGGTAAGGTCGATGAGATTGCTGTTTGGATCAAGGAGAACGACTGCGATCTGATTGTATTTGGTGATGACCTTTCTCCTACTCAGGAACGTAACCTCGAACAGAAGCTGGATAAACGGGTTCTTGGCCGCACGGGTCTGATTCTCGAAATTTTTGCTCGGCGTGCGCGCACCCATGAAGGTAAGTTGCAGGTGGAGCTCGCCCAGTTGGAGCATGCTTCGACAAGGCTGGTGCGCGGTTGGACTCACCTGGATCGTCAGCGCGGTGGTTCTGGTCGTGGTGCGGGTGCCTCCTCTGGGCTGGGTGGTGCTGGTGAGACTCAGCTCGAAGCGGACCAGCGAATGATCGGGGATCGTATTAAGCGGATCAACGGCCGCCTGGCAAAAGTCCGTGGGCAACGTGAGCATAACCGCAGAGCCCGGACACGTTCAGATGTCCGGAGTATTTCGCTGGCGGGATATACCAACGCTGGGAAATCGACTCTTTTCAATCAGTTGTGTAGCGCTGATGTGCACGCTGAGGATCAGCTTTTCGCGACGTTGGATCCAACACTTAGGCGACTGGAACTTCCGGTGATCGGCAGTGCTGTCCTGGCAGATACGGTGGGTTTTATCCGTCAACTACCCCACTCATTGGTGGATTCTTTCCGCGCGACCCTGGAAGAGGTCAGTCAGGCAGATCTGATTCTTCATGTCGTAGATGTGGCAGCGCCACTTCGCGATGAAAGGATTGATGAGGTTAATCAGGTCCTGGACGAAATAGGCGCACGTGAAATTCCCCAACTTCTGGTCTACAACAAGGTTGATCTGGTTGGTGAATTGCCACGTATTGATCGAAACCACCGAGGGGAACCGAGTCGTGTCTGGCTGTCCAGCGTGACAGGCGGTGGAACGCCGCTTCTTTTAGAGGCGATTGCGGAACGAATCGGTGAGCAGGTGATCGAAACCAGTGTGAACGTGAAACCCGAAGATGGCCGAATCAGGGCGCAATTTTTTGAGCTGGGCGCGGTTATGCGGGAAGAGCCCTGTGAAGACGGCTCAGTCCAGATGCACCTGCGGATAGAGGAAAGCAGGCTCAGGCAGATCGCAGGGTGGTCCGAATAAGAGAAACCGGCCAGAGGGCTCAGGAATCATAGATTGAGTTCTCTGCAAAACGTGGGAGAATGCGTCTCCCGCTCGCCATTATGTGGCGATTGATAGTGTTACAGGAGGAAAAATGGCTTGGAACGAACCAGGCGGAGGAAACCAGGGCGACAAAGACCCCTGGGGCAATCGCAATGATGAGGGACCGCCCGATCTGGATGAGGCGTTTCGTAAGCTGCAGAACAATCTTTCCCAGATGTTTGGCGGCAGCGGCGGCTCGGGTTCAGGCGGAGGCTCTGCGCAACCGGTCAACAAGAACCTGGTAGGCCTTGTCCTCCTGGTGCTGGCGGCAATTTATGGTTTCATGGGTGCTTATACCGTAGATCAGCAGGAACGTGGTGTAGTGCTGCGTTTCGGCGAAAAATTGGACGAAGTCGTGCTTCCTGGACTGCACTGGAACCCGCCGCTTATTGATCAGGTCTTGATCGAGAATGTCACGCGAGTACGTTCGAGACCTCACGACTCTGAGATGCTGACCGAAGACGAGAATATCGTGAAGGTGAAGATGACGGTGCAGTACGTCATTGACGACGTAATTGCCTACAAGCTCAACGTTCGCGATCCGGATAAGAGCCTTTATCAGGCGACAGAGAGTGCCTTACGTCATGTGGTTGGCAGTACGGAAATGCACGACATCCTGACGGAAGGTCGTGCAGCCCTGGCACAAAGCGTTAGGTCGCGGATTCAGACGTACATGAATGACTATGGCACCGGTATTCGTGTCACCCAGGTGGCTGTTGATGAAACCGCACCACCGGATGCGGTAAGAGCAGCTTTCGACGATGTGATCAAGGCGCGTGAGGACGAAGTCCGGCTGCGTAATGAAGCTGACGCATACGCAAACCAGATCGTTCCGGAAGCACGTGGTCAGGCGCAGCGACTCCTCGAAGAAGCAGAAGCTTACAAAGAAAGAGTGATTGCGCAATCTCGTGGTGAAGCTGAGCGCTTCAACAAGCTCTACGCTGAATACAAACTGGCGCCTGAAGTGACCAAATCTAGAATGTACATTGATACTTTGGAAAGCGTTATGAGTAACTCGACCAAAGTCATGATCGATGTTGATGGCGGCAATAACCTCCTGTACCTGCCGCTGGATAAGATCATGGAGCGATCGCAAAATGAGGCCTCGGGCTACCGACCAGAGTCGTCTGCCGGCCCAAATTACAATACCGCAGAACCAGCGCGTTCTAATCGAAGGGAGAGACGCTGATGGGCACCCGATCTTTTGTAATTGGATTTATCGTTGTTCTGCTTGGCTTGCTGGGTATGAACTCCGTATTTATCGTGACGGAAATGGAGAGGGCAGTACTGCTCGAGTTCGGTAAGGTCGTTCGTGATGACATTGAGCCGGGCCTTCATTTTAAACTTCCGGTTATCAACGATGTTCGTAAATTTGATGGCCGAGTCCTGACGTCTGATGCACCACCCGAACGTTTTCTCACCCAGGAAAAGAAAGCGCTGATTGTGGATTCATTCGCCAAATTTCGCGTCGATGATGTTCAGACTTATTACACCGCGACCTCTGGTGACGAGCGTCGTGCGGAAGATCTCCTCAAGGAACGCATCAACGACGGTCTTCGAGACGAGATTGGTAAGCGAACCCTCCACGAAGTGGTATCCGGGGAACGCGACGAGCTGATGCAGGAACTGACCAAGAACTTGAATCTCGTTGCCAATACAGAGCTCGGTGTCACAGTGGTTGATGTCCGTGTGAAACGAATCGACCTGCCGCCAGAAGTATCTCAATCTGTATATAACAGGATGAACACTGAGCGGGATATTGAAGCCAGAGAACATCGGGCAAAAGGTGAAGAGCTGGCAGTAGGTATTCGCGCGGACGCAGAAAAGCAGCGTGAAGTACTCGTTGCTGAGGCCTATAGCGCAGCGGAAGAAACTCGCGGTGAAGGGGATGCTCAAGCGGCTTCGATCTATGCCTCCGCTTTCTCCAAGGACAAGGACTTCTATGAGTTCTATCGAAGCATGTCAGCCTATCAGCGCACTTTCTCAGACAAAGGGGATGTGTTGCTGATTCAGCCAGATAGCGAATTCTTCAAGTTCCTTAACAGTAGCGGTCTGGAGTAGACCAATACCAAGATTGACCCGCGCATAATAACGGGTTAGTTTGCGCGTTTGATGGCCGGGTAGCTGTTGACCAGCTATCCGGTTATCGCGTTTAAGAACGGTTAAAACTGTGTGGCAAGATCTGGGTGTGGCGCTGTGTTTGGTCCTCGTGATTGAGGGCATCGTGCCTTTTCTGTATCCCAGGCGCTGGCGAGAAATGGTGGCCAGACTGGCTGATGTAGATGATAGATCCATGCGCATGGCTGGTTTGACCAGCATGCTCCTCGGAACCGGGCTTTTGTACTTAATCAACTGACGAACCAGACCAGAGCGGAATGATGGCCATTGTCGATCGCTGGCTGCTGCCAGATGGCGTTGAAGATGTGCTGCCCCCTCAGGCGCGAGAGCTTGAAGAGGTACGCAGGCGATTCCTGGACCTGTTTGAGTCCTGGGGGTACGACTATGTCATTCCGCCAATGATAGAGTTTCTTGAATCCCTGCTCACTGGTACCGGCAGAGATCTTGATCTCAAAACATTCAAAGTCGTGGACCTTTTGACCGGGCGTTCGATGGGCGTTCGCGCTGACATTACACCTCAGGTTGCTCGCATTGACGCGCACAGTCTTAACCAGGACGGGGTGGTGCGCCTGTGTTATGCGGGCACGATCATGCAGTCCAAACCTGACACCATGTTGTCCAGCCGAACACCGCTGAGTGTTGGTGCTGAAATGTTTGGCGAGACCAGTGCTAAAGCAGACGTGGAAATCGTCAGCTTGATGGTAGAGTCACTGCGTTCTCTCGGATTTTCTCCCATTCATCTTGGCCTGGGAGACGTTGGTATTTTCAGGCAACTGCTCGATAGTTTGTCTCTCTCGGAGAGTGAGCAGGAACAAATTTTTGAAGCCGTGCAGCGAAAGGCGACAGCTGAAGTGCGGGAACTTTGCAACGACCTCGAGTTGTCCCTTCAGGCAACAAACCTGCTCGTAGAACTACCGGGGCTCAGCGGAAATCAGGAAGTACTCTTAAAGGCGCTGAACCTGTTCAGCGAGATGCCCGGTATTGTCGGGTCGATCGAAAACCTGCGACAGGTCGCTCTGACTCTGTCGGACCGGTTCAAAGATTTGGATATCTATTTCGATCTTAGTGAGCTTCGAGGTTACGCCTACCACACGGGCATTGTTTTTGCGGCCTATGTCGAAGGCGTTCCAGAAGTGGTTGCCAAAGGTGGCCGATACGATGACATCGGCGAAGTCTTCGGTCGCGGCCAGAGAGGTGCGACTGGTTTTTCCATTGACGTGCGAAGAGTGGCTGAAGCAGCGAAGATTGAGGTTGATAAACAACAGACGGTTCGTGTCGCAGAGGTGCCGGAAGGTGAAGAGAATTCTCTGTGGGAGAAAATGCAGCAGCTTCGAGCTGAAGGATACGTCGTGCTGGAGTCTGGCTCGGCCAACGGTCACGATTTCGAACTGATTTTTCGAGAAAAGAACTGGCAGTTGGTTCAGGGAGAAAATTAAAGATGGGCAGGAATGTAGTAGTCATCGGCACACATTGGGGTGATGAAGGTAAAGGTAAGGTTGTTGACCTGCTTACCGAGCAGGCCTCCGCCGTAGTTCGCTTTCAGGGAGGCCATAATGCTGGGCACACACTGGTTGTTGGCGGTGAAAAAACGGTACTTCATCTGATTCCATCAGGCATTCTGCATGAACAAGTTACCTGCATGATTGGCAATGGCGTCGTACTGTCAGTACCTGACTTATTTAAGGAAATTGAAGAACTGGAATCAGCCGGTATCCATGTCCGAGATCGACTCTTCGTGTCAAGTGGTTGCCCACTCATCCTTCCTTATCACATCAGGCTCGATCAGATGCGAGAGAATGTGAAGGGAAATCAAAAGATTGGTACAACGGGCCGGGGGATTGGTCCGACTTATGAAGACAAGGTTGCACGCCGCGGAGTTCGGGTCATGGATCTGTTTGATGAAGCGGGTTATAGAACCAAGATTGAAGAAATACTCGACTATCACAACTTTGTTTTGCAGAACTACTTCAATACAGAAGCGGTAGGCGTCGAAGAGGTCATGGCGGCATCCATGGCGTATGCCGATCAGTTGAAGCCAATGGTTCGCGATGTGGTCGAAGAGTTGAGTCAGTTACGTAAGACGAGTGCCAATATTCTTTTTGAAGGGGCGCAAGGCTCTCTCCTCGACATTGATCAGGGTACCTATCCTTTTGTGACTTCTTCAAATACAACAGCCGGTGCGATTGGCAGTGGTTGTGGCGTTGGTCCGCTCGATCTGGATTACATTCTTGGTATCACCAAGGCCTACACCACTCGAGTTGGGTCCGGACCATTCCCAACTGAACTGTTTGATGATGTCGGCAGTCACCTCGCTCGCGTTGGACATGAGTTTGGTTCCACCACGGGACGTCCTCGGCGGTGTGGATGGTTCGATGCTTACGCGCTCAGGCGTGTGATTAACATCAACAGTGTGTCCGGTCTGTGCATCACGAAACTGGATGTGCTGGACGGACTGGAGAAAGTCTCGATCTGTGTCGATTACGAGAATCCGGATTCTGACAATCCAACCCCCGTTTATGAAGAACTTCCTGGCTGGAAGGAAACAACGTTTCATGCGAAGTCTCTGGATAGCCTGCCTGCTAACGCGCGAGCCTACCTAGAGCGGATTGAGTCAGCGTGTGAAGTGAAAGTGGACTTTGTGTCCACAGGCCCAGACCGTGAGGACACGATCGTACTGAATCGACCTTTCGGATAGGTCTTAGAGGTTCCTCTGCGGTACCACGGTGACCGTTGTAGCGCTTAGGTTGTGGTAGGCCGGCAGCTCGATAATCACCTGTGATGTTGAGGGGAAGGTGCCTGATGCAGTAACGCCGATTGACCCTGTCACCGCATTGCTGCTGCCGGAGACGAAGGCGTTGCCACCGCCAGGTGCCGTCGCATCATTTGGATTATACAGGCTGATCCACTCTGCGGTGCTTGAAGGGATCGTCAAGGACTGATTTAACTGTATCTGGACGAAACCCTGAACGTATCGAGACTCGGTCGTGCGCAACGCGCCTTTGTAAGCCATCTGGACCTTACTCATATTGGCGGTCTTGATGTAGTCACGATAGGAGGGCAGGGCAACCGCCGCAAGAATGCCGATGATCGCGACGACGATCATCAATTCGATGAGTGTAAAACCCCGGTTTTCTTCCATCATTCGTGAAGCCCATCTGCCACTAGATCGACATTATTAAAGCAAAATTGACCCAAGTAAATGTGTGTAGAATGTAAGTTGACCTGGGCCGGTTAGTCGAAAAGACGATGGGGCTCGCCCAGGGCGACAGGGGATGCTCGTCAGCTGACCTTGATCAGGGAGTGCGAAAGAGGATAGCGTGCGTCGTTCCAGTGTTGGCGATGGTTGCTCCTGGCACTTCAGTGATCGCGGCTTCATGTTTGCGCGATAACCTCCGGTGCAAGGTCGCCGCTAAACAGTGGCGCTGATTAGCGTTGGTGCCGAGGAGAGGACTTGAACCTCCACGGGGTTGCCCCCACTAGCACCTGAAGCTAGCGTGTCTACCAATTTCACCACCTCGGCATGAGGTCGCGCAGGTTACAATTAGCACCTGTGCATGTCAAACCTATTTGAAGCTGAAGCTTTTCCATGAAAGATCCAAACCGGGAACGCGAGAAAAGAAAGTATGAGCATCCCATCGCCAGCAGGGAGGCGATTCTGACGCGCATGCAGGAAATTGCGGAACCGGTGTCTTTTAAGCGTCTGGCTAAAGAAATAGGTATCGAAAACCGCCGAGACCGAGAGTCGCTAAAGCTTCGTCTTCGCGCAATGGTCAGGGATGGACAGATTGTTGGAGACCGTCGAAATGTATATGCCATAGCCGGTCGACTGGAAATGTTTGCCGGCCAGATATCGGCTCATCCGGATGGCTATGGTTTCTTGATCTGTGATGACGATCGGGAAGATATATTTCTGACTCATCGACAGATGAGAGCGGTGTTTCATGGTGATCGTGCCATGGTTCGGGTTCGTGGTCGCGATCGGCGTGGGCGTGATGAAGGAGAGATAGTTGACGTTCTGGCACGCAATACCACGGAACTTGTGGGACGCGTTTACTTTGAGAATCGCATTGCCTTGTTGGAGTCGCTCAATAAGCGTATCGATCACGAAATCCTGATTGAGAATCCGACGCCTGAGGTCAGCGAGGGTCAGATCGTTGTTGCTGAGATTGTTGAACAGCCGCACCTGCATGGTCTGGCAACGGTCAATATCGTCAGTGTTCTGGGTGAGCATCTAACCCCGGACATGGAGGTGGAAATTGCACTGAGGAATCACGATATTCCGTTCGAGTTTCCCGACGATGTGATTGCTGAAGTAGACGCGCTGCCTTTCGAAGTAAAACCTCATGCGAAAAGACAACGTGAAGATTTGCGTGAATTGGACTTCGTCACAATCGATGGTGCAGATGCGAGAGACTTCGATGACGCGGTTTACTGCGAAAAACGAAGAGGTGGTTACCGCCTGTTTGTCGCAATTGCAGATGTCGCCAATTACGTGAAGCCTGGTTCCGATCTGGATCAGGAAGCATACAAGCGAGGTACGTCGGTTTACTTCCCTCAGTATGTCGTGCCCATGTTGCCGGAAAAACTGAGCAACGGTCTCTGTTCGCTTAACCCGGAAGTCGATCGACTGGTGATGGTCTGCGAGATGACATTGTCTGATCAGGGCCGAATCGGCAGCTACCAGTTTTATGAGGGAGTGATTCATTCCAAGGAGCGGCTCACCTATACCACCGTGGGTGAGTGGATTGAGCAGGCTGAGTTTCCAAGACATAAGGAATCCCTTTCAAATCTCGTTTCTCTGGCGAAGACATTGATTGATGGCCGCGGCGATCGTGGTGCTCTGGATTTTGATACCAGGGAGGTCGGCTTTGAATTTGATGACGCCGGTCGCGTCGCGGCGGTTGGCCTGATTCAACGCAATTTTGCTCACAGGTTGATTGAAGAGTGCATGCTCTGCGCGAACGTTTGTGCAGCAAGGCTGGTTTCCAAGTCGGGGCTTCCGGGACTTTATCGGGTGCACGAGGAACCAGAAGCAGAGAAGATTGCCTATCTGAAGGAGTTCCTTGCGACTTTCGGCATTGATCTTGGTCAGGGCAAAGCGGAAGACTATCAGTTTGCGATCCGAGCACTGGGGGAGAAACAGAACAGCCAGATCCTTCAAATTGCCCTGCTGCGCTCCATGCAGCAGGCCGTTTATCAGGCAGAGAATCGGGGCCACTTTGGTCTGGGTTACTCTCACTACACGCACTTTACGTCTCCGATTCGTCGATATCCGGATCTGCTGGTCCATAGACTGATCAAATCACTGATTCACAGTGATCGCGACGTGAAAGAAGTCAGGCGATTCGGCAAATCCAGGCTCGGTAGCTTTTACCCCTATGAAACCGAGACCGTTATTACGCAGGGTGAGCATTCTTCCTTTACCGAACGGCGCGCTGATGAAGCAGTTTACGAGGTACTGGAATGGGTGAAGTGCGATTACCTGAGTGATCGTGTTGGCGATGACTTTCATGGCGTCATATCGGCAGTCACCAAGTTTGGCTTTTTTGTGCAGCTAGAAGACGTCCTGGTTGAAGGTCTCGTGCACGTCAGCACGCTTACCGGCGACTACTATCACTTTGAGGCAGGCGAGCAGTCTCTTGTCGGTGAACGAACGAACACCGCTTTTGGGTTGGGAGACCTAGTTTCAGTTCAGGTAGCGAGCGTCGACGTTGACGAGCGCAAGGTTGATCTTGAGTTGCTGACGCACAGCCCGATTCGGCGTTTGAGGAAAAGTAAAAGCCGAGACAAGCGGAAGAAGGAAGGTTTCAGGAAGTCTCAAAACAGGCATCGTGGTGCTGCTTCCAAGAAAAAGGGAAGGCGGAAGAAAAAACGATGAGCAAGATCTTTGGAATTCATGCGGTTCAAATGGCGCTCGCCGCCGGTCAGGGCATGCGACTGATCGTGCGAGAGGGCAAGCTTAACCAGCGTCAGGAGAACCTAATCGAATTGGCGCGAACCAAGGGATGCGATGTGGTCCGAGAGGAAGTTGCCTCCGGCGGTAACGTCGCTGATCAGGGCGTCGCACTTGAGATTCGTGTGCCAGCGTTCCGCTCTGAGCAGGCGTTGAAGCAGAGCACCCAGGCAACTGATCACCCGCTCTACCTGATACTCGACGGCATTACCGACCCCAGAAATTTTGGTGCCTGTCTCAGGTCGGCGGCGTCTTTCGGTGTCTCAGGCGTTATTGTGCCCAAAGACAACTCCGCCCCGCTTAACGATGCGGCCATTAAAACCGCCAGTGGTGCGGCGAGTCTGGTGCCCATCTATCAGGTGGTGAATCTGTCTCGTTGTCTCGATGCCTTGAAAAAAGACAACGTCTGGGTTGTGGGCGCCGTCCTGGGCGCAGAACAGGCGCTTTCTGATGTTGATCTCAAGGGGCCGATGGCATTGGTGATGGGGGCGGAAGATTCGGGTATCCGCCAAAGAGTGCGCGAAAAGTGTGATTTTCTGGCGGAAATCCCCACCAGCGGCCCGGAATTGAGCCTGAATGTGTCCGTCGCGACCGGTATTTGCCTGTACGAAGCGCATAAACAGCGGACTTGAAGCGATTTAGCTCGGGTAACCCGTCGCGGCAGACTGGAGGGCGGGAGGCCCGAAAGGCAGTGTACAGGGATGTATTCACAGCGGTACCGAGACGGGTTTCCCGGGGCTAAAGAGCGGTTCCAAGCCAGTTGCAACTGCCCGACAGAATGCCTAGAATGCGCGTCCTTAATTTCTCCTTGCTTCACCGCAGAGCGTTCAATACCGAACAACTGACGGGAGGCATTAACCCGAGAGGAGCCTCGATGAGACATTATGAAATAGTGTTTCTGGTGCACCCTGATCAATCAGAACAGGTGCCCGGAATGATTGAACGTTACTCCAACCTGATTTCCCAGGGCGGCGGTGTGATCCATCGCAGCGAAGACTGGGGCCGTCGTCAGTTGGCCTATCCCATCAACAAGATCCACAAGGCGCACTACGTGCTGCTGAACGTGGAGTGTGAGCAGGATGTGCTGGAAGAAATGACAACGGCATTCAAGTTTAACGACGCTGTACTGCGCAACATCGTGATGAAGCGCAAGAAGCCTCAGACTGAAGAATCTCCGCTGATGAAACTCGAACGCGAAAGCAAAGAGAAGAAAGAGCGTGATGAAGCAGTTGCTCAGGCACGTGCAGAGCAGACTGAATCTAACGATGATTCTTCAGCTGAAAAGAAAGAAGCTGAAGTGGTAGAGGAGTAACACCATGTCCAGATTTTACCGACGACGTAAGTATTGCCGTTTCACGGCTGAAGGAATTACAGAGATCGATTACAAGGATATCGAACTGCTGAAGGCCTACATCTCCGAAACCGGAAAGATCGTGCCCTCACGCATCACTGGTACAAAAGCCAAGTACCAGCGTCAGCTGGCCAAGGCGATTAAGCGTGCCCGTTACCTTGCGCTGCTTCCTTACACAGATTCTCACAACTAACACTTGTTGAATTTCTGGGCGTAAGCCGATGCGAGCGATAGCCGAATTTGCGATGCGTAGCCGATGGCACGCGATTGGAACCAGCATGCTGGCCGCCATCCTGCCCCTGATGGGTTGGTTGACGACAGTGATTGTTGCGCTGGTCTCTTTGCGTTTGGGTACCTCCGCTGGTGCGATAGTTTTGGTGTGGGCGCTTTTGCCGGTCGGCGTTGCCATGTACTTCGTGGGCGATCCGTCTCCGATGATTGCGATGGTGGGAACCTTCCTGATGGCAGTACTGCTCAGGCAGACCCTTTCCTGGGAACTGGTGCTTATCGCAGCAGTATGCCTCGCCGCGATCGGTGCCTTTATTTTTGAGATCGGCGCAGCAGCGATTCTGGAAAGATTTGCGGCTTTTTACGTTGAAATCCTGGCGCAAATCGACAGCAGTCTTGTCATGGCGCCGGAGCAGGCGCAGACCATATCGCTTGGTTTTTTCGCCTTGGGTCAGGCGTTTGCGATGGTGGTGATGTTGATCGTTGCCCGCTGGTGCCAGAGCGCGCTTTATAACCCGGATGGGTTTGGCAAAGAGTTTCGTGCGTTGCGCCTGTCTCCTGTGGTGAGCAGCTGTCTCGTTGCGGCCATGCTGGTTTGCTACCTGTTTAACGAAGCATTAGGTCGGTGGCTGCCGCTGCTGACCGTACCCCTCGTGTTTGCTGCCATTGGCCTCACTCACTGGGTGGTGAAGACAAAAGAAATGTCTGGTAATTGGCTTGCCGGCTTTTACATAAGCTTGGCGTTGCTGTTTCAGCTGATTTATCCATTCCTCGCTTCCGTAGCGTTGATGGATAGCTGGTTCAATATCAGAAACCGAATACAAACGATTCAAAAGGACTAAACCATGGAAGTCATACTGCTTGAGTCCGTCGCTAACCTTGGTGACCTTGGTGACAAGGTTACGGTCAAGTCAGGCTTCGGTCGAAATTTCCTGATTCCTCAGAAAAAAGCTGTTCCTGCAACTGCGGAAAACGTAGCCGTGTTCGAAGAGCGTCGAGCTGAGCTTGAGAAAGCTGCGGTTGAGAAGCTGGATGAAGCGCAGGCCAGAGCTGAGAAAGTTAACGGGCTGTCCATCACCATCGCGACGAAGGCGGGTGAAGAAGGCAAACTGTTCGGCTCAATCGGCGTTCGCGATATTGCAGATGCCTGTGAAGCCAAAGGTGT
Source organism: Pseudomonadales bacterium (assembly GCA_017642855.1). Taxonomy (GTDB): domain Bacteria; phylum Pseudomonadota; class Gammaproteobacteria; order Pseudomonadales; family Azotimanducaceae; genus UBA9659. The sequence goes on along the minus strand of JAEPOO010000002.1, from coordinate 95,349 downwards.
TGCTGTTGAGAAGAGTGAAGTTCGTCTGCCGGAGGGCCCGATTCGCGAACTGGGTGAATTCGAAGTTGATGTTCACCTGCATCCTGAAGTGGATGCCACCCTCAAGCTGGCGGTTGTGGCAGAAGCCTGATAATTTAGGTTTCCCTGTAACAACCCACCCGCTCAGAGACACCTGTTGGATGACGTCAGCCCCTTAAAGGTTCCGCCTCACTCTATTGAAGCCGAGCGATCGGTTCTTGGGGGGCTGATGCTTGACGATAATGCCTGGGACACGATCTGCAGCGCTGTCTCTGCTGAAGATTTTTACCGTTCCGATCACCGAATCATTTTCCGCTGCATGGCGGATCTGGTGGAGCGGAACAAACCCCTCGATATCATCACGATTTCAGAGGCCCTCGAAGACGTTGGCGAACTGGAGAACGTGGGTGGCCTCGCCTATATCTCTGACCTGGCCAGTTCCACACCAACCGCATCGAACATTCGTGCCTATGCGGAAATTGTGTGTGAGCGATCGACAGTCCGAAACCTGATTTCGGTAGCTCATGAGATCGCCGACAGTGGTTTTAACCCTGACGGGCGAGACAGCGCCACGCTCATTGATGAAGCCGAATCGAAGGTCTTCAAGATCAGTGATGATCGTCCCAGCACAGGTGGACCGGAATCTGTCAGACCGCTGCTCACAAAAGCAGTGGAGCGAATAGATCTCCTGTACCAAACCAAAGGTGCATTAACCGGCTTGAGCACCGGCTTTCGTGATCTCGATGAAATTACCTCGGGACTCCAACCCTCGGATCTGATCATCGTAGCGGGCCGCCCCTCCATGGGTAAAACCGCGTTCATGATGAACATCGCTGAAAGCGCGGTGATATCCGGCGGTGCACCTGTCCTGGTGTTCTCATTAGAAATGCCCAGCGACTCGCTGATCCTCAGGATGTTGTCGTCTCTGGGTCGAATCGATCAGAGCAAAATACGAACCGGTCAACTGGGTGATGATGATTGGCCGAGATTGACTTCTGCGGTCACGCTGCTCAACGATAAGCCGCTTCTGATTGATGACACGCCGGCGCTTACGCCCAATGAGATACGATCTCGTGCACGGAGAGTGGCCCGCGAGTTTGGCAATCTGGGGTTGATTGTCATTGATTATCTGCAGTTGATGCAGGTTTCTGGAACGATTGAAAACCGGGCCGGTGAAATCTCTGAAATCTCTCGCTCGTTAAAAGGTATTGCGAAAGAGTTTGACTGTCCGCTGATAGCTGGCTCTCAGCTCAATCGCTCATTGGAGCAGCGGCCCGACAAGCGGCCGATCATGTCGGATCTTCGTGAGTCCGGTGCGATTGAGCAGGACGCTGATGTGATCATGGCGGTTTATCGTGACGAGGTGTATCACGAGGACGCTGAGAAAGGCATTGCCGAAATTATTATTTTGAAACAAAGGAACGGCCCCATTGGTAGAAAGAAACTGGCGTTCGTTGGTCAGTTCACCAAGTTTGAGGACCTGGCCGTTGGTTATGACGACTACTACTAGATAATGAGCAGTCGACAGGTGACCGCGCTCGTTGACCTCGACGCCATCTCTTCTAATTTCAATCTTGTGCGCCACCACGCACCGAACAGCTGCGCCATGGCGATCATGAAGGCAGACGCCTATGGTCACGGAGCAATTCGGGTGGCGCAGAGCCTGCCTGCGGCCGATGCCTTTGGTGTGGCGCGAGTCAGTGAAGCTGTAGAACTGCGCGAGGCAGGGATAGGACAGCCGATTTGTCTGCTTGAAGGGGTAAACGATCGTGAAGAACTGAACCTCGCCAGCATCTTCGAGCTTCAGGTAGTGATTCATGATCAATCTCAACTGGAATTGCTTGAGCGTTCCGGTGCCAGACGAAAGATATGGCTGAAAATTGATACCGGTATGGGACGCCTTGGATTTTCTCCCGAGACAGTGCCAGAGGTTCTGGCTTCTCTGGGCAAACAAACTTTGCTGGGTGTCATGACACACTTGTCCGAAGCCAGTGATCCAAGCTCAACCAAAACGGATCTTCAGCTCATGCGACTTCAGGAAGTCATTGGCAACCTTGAGCAGCCGGGTGCCAAGACGCTCAGTATTGCTAACTCGGCAGGGATTCTCGGTCACGCGGCCAGTCTTGCGGACTGGGTGCGTCCTGGTCTCATGCTTTATGGCGCGACGCCCTTTGATGACCTCAAACCCATGGATGAACTCCATCCTGCGATGACTTTCAGCGCACCGGTGATTGCTGTGCACGCAGTGAAAGCCGGTGAGTCTGTGGGCTATGGCGGTATTTTTACGGCAGCTGAAGATACCCGGGTTGCTGTGATTGCAGCGGGCTACGCAGACGGTTATCCGAGGGAGATAGCGCAGGGAGCGCCGATACTCTTGCATGGAGAACGACGAAAACTTGTTGGCAACGTTTCCATGGATATGATCTGTGTCGAACTTGAGCCTTCAGATGTCGTACAACCCTCTGATCGAGCCGTGCTCTGGGGTGAGGGTCTGGCCATTGAAGAGATTGCCGCTTTATGTGGGACGATTCCTTATACATTGATGACTGGCGTGTCGTCGCGAGTCTATCGCCATTACCGTGTTTCAAATTGACTCATGGCTAAATCAAAAACAGTTTACGTCTGCAACGACTGCGGTGCGGAATACGCGAAGTGGCAGGGGCAATGCAACGAGTGTAAAGCCTGGAATACACTGACCAGTCTTTCTGTTGATGCAGCACCTTCTCAGCGAGCCGGCTACTCTGGCCAACTTGAACCACCGAAAAAACTGAGCGAAGTCTCAGCGGAAGAACTACCGCGGATAGAAACCGGCATCGGCGAACTTGATCGTGTGTTGGGTGGTGGTCTGGTGCAGGGTTCTGTCATCCTGATTAGCGGTAATCCAGGCGCGGGTAAGAGCACCTTGCTTGTGCAGGTGATGTGTCAGCTCGCGACAAAACTCGAAGCGCTTTATGTGACTGGCGAAGAAAGTCTTTCCCAGGTTGCTATGCGTGCTCGCCGTCTTGATCTGCCGATGGACGATCTGGAGGTTATGTCAGAGACCAGCTGCGAGCGACTCATCGCTCAGTGGAATGATATGAAACCTGATCTCGTGGTCGTAGATTCAATTCAGGTAATGCACACGTCACTGAATGAGTCTTCGCCTGGAGGCGTTGCTCAGGTCAGGGAATCCGCCGCTCAGTTAATCCGTCAGGCGAAAACAACTGGGACCGTACTATTCCTGGTAGGTCATGTCACCAAAGAAGGCTCTCTCGCTGGGCCACGTATTCTGGAACACATGATCGATACCTTTGTGATGTTAGACGGTGACGGTGACTCGAGGTTCAGAACACTGCGAAGCGCGAAAAACCGATTTGGCGCCATCAACGAGCTCGGTGTGTTCGCCATGACTGATAAAGGTATGCAGGAGGTCAGTAACCCTTCAGCCATCTTTCTGTCCAAGTCCGTTGAACCAACCTCAGGCAGTATTGTCATGGTGGTGTGGGAAGGTACCAGACCCCTGCTGCTGGAAGCCCAGGCGCTCGTGGACGCCAGTGCCCTTGGTAATCCTCGTCGAGTTGCCGTTGGCTTCGAGCACAACAGATTATCGATGCTGCTGGCCATTGTTCACCGACACGGCGGTATGCAGGTGGGTGACCAGGATGTATTTGTTAATGCGGTTGGCGGCATCCGTGTGGAAGAAACCAGCAGCGACCTGGCGTTGATTCTCGCCGTTGTGTCTTCGTTCCGGGATCGACCTCTGCCGCCCGATCTGGTTTGTTTTGGTGAGGTTGGATTGTCCGGAGAAATTCGTCCAGTACCCAATGGCCAGGAACGTCTGCGTGAAGCTGCAAAACATGGCTTTAAGCACGCGATTGTGCCCGAAGGTAATAAGCCGAAACAGGCCATTGATGGGCTGAAGGTGACCGCTGTCCGCAAGCTTAGCGAGGCTTTGGCTGCGATGAATAGCTTTTAGCAGGAGACGATAGTCGAGTTGTGCGACTTGATGCACTCACCTTAAGCGCCTAATGTAGAACTGTCCCGAGCGATTGCCGGGACGCGAACCCGCCAGAGGCTGAGATCCTGGCGATAGATACCCCACTTGATGGAGGCTTTCTTATCATGAAAAGCATGAGACACATGTCGTGTTGGCCGTGGCGTTACGCCTATGCCACGGGTGACAAAACTAACAGATCCTGCGATTCCTCGCGCCAATCGTTTTACGAGACGCGATGGCATCGCCAGAGTGGTCGAAGTTTTGGTGTGCGCAGACCTTTGCGTTACCTGGCGCACCACCTGGACCTTAATGAGTCCCAGACCCGTCGTATGGCGAGCGTGCTGAACACGCTCAAAACTGAGCGCGAACAAGCGGAGCTGGATGAAAAGAGAACGGTGACGGCATTGGCGTCACTATTAGAGGAAGGGACGCCGACGCTCGCTGAAGCCCGAGAAGTGCTGAAGGCGAGGGTCGACAGTGCCGATCAGTTGAAAGAAGAGACTGCGAAGGCGTTGGTCGCCATAAGCGACTTCCTCGATCAGGATCAGCGGGAGGAGTTTATCAACCTCCTGCTGACCGGATCAGTGTCTCTGTAAACCTTTTAAGAGGCTATCCCAGCTTCTTGTACTTAACGCGGGTGGGTACGATTTCTTTCGTGCCCAGTCGCTTCATTCGATCCTCTTCGTATTCCGAGAAATTGCCGGGGAAGAATTCGACGTGACTGTCACCTTCGAAAGCCAGAATGTGAGTCGCCAGGCGATCCAGGAACCAGCGGTCGTGCGAGATAATCATCATGCTGCCTGGGAAAGTTTCTATAGCGCCCTCCAGGGCGCGCAGCGTTTCAACATCCAGATCGTTAGTTGGCTCGTCCAGTAACAGAAAGTTTGCGCCTTTTTTTAGTAGCTTTGCGAGGTGCACGCGGTTTCGCTCACCCCCAGACAGGTCTTTTACATACTTCTGTTGGTCTGCCCCTTTGAAGTTAAATCGACTGACGTAACCACGAGATTGCGTTTCGTATTTGCCGATCTGTATCATTTCGTTACCCTCGGAAATTTCTTCCCAGACCGTTTTGTCCCCTTCGAGAGCGTCGCGAGACTGGTCCACATATCCGAGGCTAACGGTTTCGCCGAGGCTTACGTTGCCTGAATCCGGTTCTTCCATGCCTGCGATCATTCGGAACAGGGTCGACTTACCGGCACCGTTACCGCCAATAATGCCAATGATGGCCCCCTTGGGTACCGAGAAACTGAGGTTGTCGATGAGCACCGTGTCACCGAATTTTTTGGTGACCCCCTCAACTTCCAGCACTGTGTCTCCCAGACGAGGACCGGGTGGAATATAGAGTTCCTGGGTTTCGTTTCTGGTTTGGAATTCCTGAGAGTTGAGTTCTTCAAAGCGAGCCAGTCGCGCTTTGTTTTTAGCCTGGCGTGCCTTGGGCTGGGTTCTCACCCATTCAAGTTCCGACTTGATGGATTTTTGGCGGGCGGCTTCTCGACTTTCTTCTACCTGAAGACGTTTTTCCTTGGCGTCTAACCAGTCACTGTAGTTCCCCTCGTAAGGGATGCCGTAACCTCGGTCCAGTTCAAGAATCCAGCCAGCCGCGTTGTCCAGGAAATAACGATCGTGGGTAATGGCCACGACAGTACCTGGGAACTCCTTGAGGAAGCGCTCCAGCCAGGCGATGCTCTCAGCATCGAGGTGGTTGGTCGGCTCGTCAAGCAAAAGCATGTCGGGGTTGGACATCAACAGACGGCATAAGGCCACTCGACGTTTCTCGCCACCGGATAGGTGTTCAACATTGGCATCCCAGGGTGGCAGTCGCAGCGCGTCGCTCGCGATCTCCATCTTTCGATCGAGATCCCATCCATCCATTGAATCGATCTTCAGCTGTAGTTCGCCCTGGCGGTCAAGTAACTCGGCCATTTCGTCGTCAGACATGGGTTCAGCGAATTTGTCGCTGATGCCATTAAATTCCTTGAGCATCTCAGAGATTTCTCCGAGACCATCTTCGATATTGCTGCGAACATCCTTTTCGGGATCCAGTTGTGGTTCCTGCGGCAGGTAGCCAACTTTGAGTTCCGGCTGGGGTCTGGCTTCGCCGAGAAACTCGGTATCGACGCCCGCCATGATGCGAAGTAGTGTGGACTTGCCCGCACCATTGAGACCAAGGACGCCAATTTTTGCGCCAGGGAAAAATGACAATGAAATATCTTTCAGGATGGTCCGGTTGGGAGGGACGACCTTGCCAACCTGGGACATGGTGTAAACGTATTGCGCCATAGTGATTCAGCTGAAAATTTGAGCGGCCTATTCTACTAGAACCTTGGCGCCACTTGGCAGATGAAAAATGCAGTAAAATGCCAATTTTTCAGGCTAGATCTAACCCGTGCACTGTCCTTTTTGTACTTACAGTGAAACCAAAGTCATTGACTCCCGACTTGTCGGCGAGGGTAACCAGGTGCGTCGCCGCCGCGAGTGTCAGGATTGCGGTGAACGGTTCACGACCTTTGAATCCGCAGAGCTTGTGCTTCCAAGAGTCATCAAGACGAATGGTTCCAGACAGCCGTTTGACGAAGACAAACTTCGCAGTGGTTTACTGCGTGCTCTTGAGAAAAGACCCGTGGAACTCGAGCAGATGGAAGCCGCGATCGATCGTATCAAGTATCGTCTTCGTGCGGGCGGAGAGCGTGAAGTGCATACCCGGGAAGTCGGTGAATTGGTGATGGACGAGCTTAGAGAATTGGATGATGTCGCGTACGTTCGATTTGCCTCTGTTTATCGAAGCTTCCAGGACGTGAACGAGTTCCAGCGTGAAATTGAAGCCATGGATAAACATCGTGCGGCAAACGACGATAAAGCGGTCGAGGAAGAGGAGGAGAGAGACAGCTGATGTCTGATGCGGCTCACATGTCTCGTGCCATTCGCCTTGCGGAAAGGGCTCGCTATGTGTCCCACCCCAATCCTGCGGTCGGTTGTGTTGTGGTAAAAAACGGGGAAATTCTGGCTGAAGGCCATACGGATGTTGCGGGTAAAGGTCATGCAGAAGCCAACGCATTGAAAGCCGCTGGTTCTGCGGCCGCGGGTTCAACGGTTTATGTGACGCTGGAACCCTGTAGTTTCCAGGGTCGTACACCATCCTGTGCGCATGCGCTGGTCGATGCGGGCGTTAAACGTGTTGTTGTCGCAACGCTGGATCCGGATGAGAGAAACGCCGGTGCCGGCATTGCGGTTATGGAAGAAGCGGGCATTGAAGTCACGGTTGGTGTCTTGATCGACAGCGCAATGTCTGTGATGCGCGGGCATATCAAGCGGCATACGAAGCGGCGTCCCTGGGTTCGCCTAAAGCTGGCGATGACGCTCGATGGAAAAACCGCCCTGGCGAACGGTGAATCCAGGTGGATCACCTCACCAGCAGCCCGTTCGGATGTTCAGAAGTACCGAGCGATGAGCGCTGCCATTGTGACCGGCGTGCAAACGGTCATTGATGATGACCCGCGTTTGAATGTTCGCGCAGAGGAACTGGATGTTGCTCTGGCGGATATCGCGGCGGCTGTTGATCGACCTGTTTATGTTCTCGATTCAAAGGGACGACTGCCAGTCGATACAGCATTGCGATCAAGAGACTCAACGGTGGTTGTATCGGGCGAGGCCGCCAATGGAGACCTGATACTGCCGCTCAATGGCGGCCGTATTGACCTTGAAGCTCTGTTGGATGAGTTGGCTGCTCGAGAACACAGTGAAGTGCTGTTCGAGTGCGGCGCTACGCTTGCGGGCGCCTTGGTCGCTCAAAAACTGGTTGATGAACTGATTATCTACGTTGCACCCAAGCTGATGGGTGGTGATGCACGCTCGCTACTCAATTTCCCAGAAGTTGATAGAATGTGCGACCTTGCTGAGCTGGTGATCAACGACGTCAGGCAGATTGGTCCGGACATCAGGATTACCGCGAGTTTTTTAGAGAGTAAACAATCATGAAAGTAATTGAAGGCGACTTTTCAGCCAATACAGCCAAGTTTGCGATTGTGGCAGGTCGCTTTAACAGCACGATCGTCGATGGTCTGGTTGACGGTTCTGTGGATACCCTGCGGCGCCACGGTGTGCTGGAAGCGAATATCACCATTGTAAAAGTCCCGGGCGCCTATGAGCTGCCTCTCGCCGCGAAAGCTCTGGCGAAACAAGGTGATTGCGATGCGATCATTGCTCTGGGTGCTGTCATTCGTGGCGGTACGCCTCACTTCGACTATGTGGCAGGTGAATGTTCCAGCGGTCTGGCTCGTGTCGGTCTTGATCATGATTTACCCGTTGCGTTTGGCGTTCTAACGACAGACACGATCGAACAAGCAGTCGAGCGCTCGGGAACCAAAGCCGGAAATAAAGGTGTTGACGCTGCCATGGTTGCGCTCGAAATGGTTAGCTTGCTTAGATCTATTGGATGAACCCGTCAGCAGCTGCAAGAAGCAGAACACGGCAGTTTCTCGTACAGGCGCTTTATCAGGCGCAGCTCACTGGGGTCGACTACATCGACGTGCTCGCCCCCTTTATCAATGACCACAACATGAAGCGGGCGGACCTCGAGTATTTCCGAGAAGTCATTCGCGGAATTGGCGCGGACGAACAGGCGCTGATTGAACTTATCGAAAGCAAATCCGATCGAAAGTTTGTCGAACTTGACCCGGTGGAGAAAGGTATCTTGTTGATGAGCGCGTTCGAGCTTCGATCGCGCATCGACATTCCATATCGCGTTGTGATTAATGAAGCCATTGAGCTGGCGAAGTCGTTCGGAGCGACGGACAGTTATCGTTTTGTGAATACAGTTCTTGATGAACTCTCGCGAGAACTCAGAAAACTTGAGCAACATGACAGCCAATGAGTTCGACATCATCGATAAGTACTTCAAACGACTTCGGGTTGAAAGTAATGCTGTTGTCCTTGGCCCGGGTGATGACTGTGCTGTTCTGTCGATCCCGACCGGACATGAGCTATGTGTTTCCACAGATACCCTCATAGAAGGGGTCCACTTTCCTGAAGATGCGCCTGCGGAAATAGCAGTCAGCAGGACCATGGCGGCTAATCTGAGTGATCTTGCTGCCATGGGCGCCGAGCCGCATGCTTTTGTGCTCGCAATCACGATGCCTTCGGCGGACGAACGCTGGCTTGAGTCTTGTTCCGAAGAGCTGTCTCGAAACATTCAGCAATATGCCATTCCTCTGGTAGGCGGCAACCTTGCGAAAGGTGAACTTTCTCTCACTGTGACGGTGATGGGCACAGTGCCGGCAGGTGAATCCATTACCCGGTCCGGCGCCAAACCAGGCGATGAAGTGTATGTGACCGGAAGTTTGGGTGACGCAGCAAAAGGGCTGGAGCTGCAGCGTTCGGGGATTGAGGAAGGCTTCCTTGTCGACAGATACCGGGCGCCGACGCCTCGCCTGCAGGCAGGTATGGGCCTTCGAGGATTGGCTTCTGCGATGATAGATATCTCTGATGGGCTCATGTCCGAAGTAGGACACATCTGTGCCAGCAAGGGTTACGGTGCAGAGATCATGATGGATGCCATACCCCTCTCGGCAGAATTGCTCAAGGCAACAGAGCTGGTTACTGCCACGAGAATGGCACTGTTTTCTGGGGACGACTACGAGCTCTGTTTTACCGCTGCACCATCGAAGCGTGAGGCAATCAAAGCGTTGTCAGGAAAACTGGGTCTACCCATGTCGCGGGTAGGGCTCATCGTCGACGAACCAGGTATTAATGTCAGGCGTGCAGATGGGTCGGCTCTGCCTCATGACATGACCGGTTATCAACACTTCTGATGTTTAGAGAGAAAGTCTTTTCTCGTTTGGATTACTTTCTTGCCTTCGGGCTGGGTAGCGGACTCTCGCCCAAAGCGCCGGGAACGGTTGGGTCGTTGGTTGGCCTGCTTCTGTTCCTGCCGGTTCTATGTCTTCCGATCTACGTCCAACTGGCTGTTGTTGTCGGCGGCTTTGTCTTCGGCTGCTGGTTGTGTGATCGAGTTGCTGAAGATATGTCGGTCAAAGACCCCGGCGGAATTGTCTGGGATGAATTTGTTGGCATGTGGATTGTTATGCTCTGGTTACCCAGTTTGTACTGGCTGATTCCTGCATTTTTGCTATTTAGACTCTTCGATATCTGGAAGCCCTGGCCGGTCAGCGTCGCGGACAGATCCATGACTGGCGGATTAGGCATTATGGTGGATGACGTGATTGCCGGGGTTTATGCCCTGGGTATCCTCCAGGCAATTCCGTGGATCTTACGTCAGGATTTGCCGCCCCTATGAAACGACTTGCTGTGAAAGTTCTGTCGCCTTTCCTGTTGATGTTTTTCTGCCTGCTTCCACAAAGTTCTTGGGCCGTGAATATCGAAGTGAAGGGTTTGTTCAGTGGTGCTGCGGTCCTCGTGATCAACGGCAGGGAACAGCTTGTGAAAAATGGCCAGACAACTTTGGAAGGTGTGCGCCTTCTTGAGGCGGATGCAAACAAAGCCATTGTGGCGTTGAATGGTGAGACCAAGACGCTTTATCTAAGCGATCGTATTGATTCAAACTTCAGCGCACCGAAAACTGTTCAGGTACACATCAACATGACTCGTGATCGTCAATACCTGACGACAGGCTCTGTGAATGGACGACCGATCCGTTTTCTTGTAGATACCGGTGCGAATGTCATTGCGTTGAATGCGGAAATGGCAAAGTCCCTGGGGATAGAACATATCGAAAGCAGAGCAACGAACGTGACAACAGCCAGTGATGTTCGAGTGGCGCGGTCCGTGGTTCTTCGGCAGGTTCAGGTCGGTGAGATCGTGGTCAATAATGTTCGCGCCGTGGTGATGGACGGCCCCCAACCATCGACTGCGCTTTTGGGTATGTCCTTCCTTCAGCACGTTGATATCTCGGAAAACAACGGATTGATGGTGCTGAGCAGCAAGCGATGAATGCCTTGCTATTAAAAGGTCTGGTGCTACACTAGCTGCCCCTTTTTAGTGCGCGGAGACTTTTTTGTCCGCTACTTTCGTTGCATCTTGTCGACTACCCACGGAGTTTGGCGAGTTCCAGATGCATGGTTTTGAAGATTCGGACACAGGCCAGGAGCATGTGGCTCTCGTCTATGGCGATCTATCGAGTCAGGAAGCAGCGCTGTGTCGGGTGCACTCTGAGTGTCTCACCGGGGACTGTATGTTCAGCATGCGCTGTGATTGTGGTCCGCAACTGAAGTTTGCGATGAAGACCATCGCAGAGAGCGGCAGCGGTATTATCTTGTACCTGCGACAGGAAGGCAGAGGTATTGGCCTGATCAATAAAATCCGGGCCTATGAACTGCAGGACAAGGGTGCGGATACCGTAGAGGCAAACGAAAGGCTAGGCTTTGATGCTGATCTTCGCGACTACACCATTACCAAGTCCATGTTTCAGCATTTCAGGATCAAGAAGGTCAAGTTAATGACCAACAACCCTCTTAAGGTGCAAGCCCTGACCAAACTGGGTATCGATGTTTCTGAAAGACTTCCGATTCAAACAGGCCAAAATGATCACAATGCCCGTTACCTGGCGACAAAAGCCGGCAAGCTGGGTCATCTCTTCTCGGAACGCGACAACTAGCCGTTCTTAAGACGTCGCCTGATGGCGTCATCCAGGTCCTGCTGCGCGAGACCTGCATCACTTCTCATCTTTGACGGCTCGTCGGGTTCGATAAACCGATCTGGAACGCCGACGATTTGAGTGGCGATGTTGATACCAGATAGAGACAAAAATTCGTTGATGGCTGAACCGGCGCCGCCAGCGATCGAGTTTTCCTCAACCGTCACCAGAAGTTCGTGAGTATCAGCAAGCTGCCTGATCAGATCTTCGTCCAGCGGTTTCACGAACCGCATATCCACCTGTGTGTAGTCGTTGTCAGCAGCAACCTGAGATGCGATAGCACGGGTGGCGCCAAAAGACAGGACAGCGACGCGTTGACCATGGCGAAGAAGAACACCTTTACCGAATTCAATGGGCGCTTCTTCGTCGCCCGCCGGGATACTGCCCCTTGGATAACGAACCATGGCTGGACCTTCGTGCTCATAACCGAAGTTAAGCATGGCGGTCATGCTCCAGTCTGTTGCAGGCGCCATGATCACCATGTTTGGTATGGCTCGCACGAATGACAGATCAAAGACGCCCGAATGAGTGGGGCCGTCTTCCAACAGTGAAGCTCTGTCCACCGCAAACAGAACATCGAGATGTTGGATCGCAACGTCGTGGATCAACTGGTCGTAGGCGCGCTGCAAAAAAGTGGAATAGATTGCGACGACTGGTTTTGCGCCTCCAGCGGCGAGCCCGGCAGCGAAAGTCACGGCATGTTGCTCGGCAATGGCGACGTCGTGAAAGCGGTGAGGAAACTGTTCCGCGAAGCTGGCCAGACCGGAGCCTTCTCTCATTGCAGGTGTTATCGCAAATAGTCGGGTATCGGATTGTGCGCGTGTGGTTATCCAGTTGCCGAATATTGCCGAGTAGGTGGGCGGCGCATTCCTGGAGTTTTGTTTTTCCAGTTTCGTCAGCGAGTGCGAATCGATAGGTGATGCCTCTGCGGGCCTGTACCCCTTTCCTTTGCGCGTTTGTACATGAAGCAGGCGAGGTCCTGATTGTGTTTTCAGCGTTGCCAGGGTTTCCAGGAGCTCATCGATATTGTGGCCATCCACAGGACCCGAATAGCGGATACCCAGATCCTCGAAAATACTGCCAGGCACGGAAACCTCTCGCGCGAAATAATCAGCCAGCCCGCCGACGTTCTCTGAGATAGACATGGCATTGTCGTTGAGCACGATGAGCAAATTTGCGCCACAGGCACTCACGTGATTCAGTGCCTCGAAAGCCATCCCCGCGGTCATGGCGCCATCCCCGATCACAACAACGGTCTGGCTTTTGTCGCCTTCTGCTTTCGCAAGTTGAATGCCTAAAGCTGCGCTGATCGAGGTTGAAGAGTGACCCGTACCAAAAACATCGAACTCGCTCTCGTCTCGGCTCGGAAACGGCGCTGGTCCGTGCGGCCTTCTTAGCTTCGCCATGTGTTCACGGCGACCGGTCAAAATTTTGTGAGGATAGGTTTGATGACCCACATCCCAGATCAGTTGATCCTCGGGTGTGTCGAAAACACGATGGAGTGCGATGGTGAGTTCCACCACACCGAGTCCCGCGCCAAAGTGTCCACCGGTCTGGCCCACGGTGTAGAGCAGAAAGTGTCTCAATTCATGGGCGAGCTGGGACAGCTGATCCGGCACCAGTGTACGAATATCTGCGGGATGCTCGATTTGGTCGAGCAGGGGTGTGTTCGGTCGCGAGGTAGGAATGACCTCGAAAACCGTTGGTTCTTTACTCATCCAGGTCGTCGAAATCGACTTCTGCCAGCTCCCCATTCTCTTCGATGAGCAATTTAACTTTTTGCTCAGCTTTCGCCAGCGCCTGCTGGCACTCACGGGTCAGCTTGATACCCTCCTCGAAAGTCTTCAGGGAGTCTTCCAGACTCAGATCCCCTTCTTCCATGCGTTCAACCAGTTTCTCGAGTTTCTCGAGAGACTGCTCAAAGGGATAGCTTTTCTTGGCTGCCATGATTCAGTGCTTAATTGGGGCTTCTAAAGGGAATCGGCAACGATACGTCCGAGCCTCCTTCAGGTCAATTGGTCATAAATTAGGCGACTTCCCAAATTTCGCGGTATTCTTCCTGCTTCGACAAATCTTGGTGAGAGGAGATCGTCATGAAGAAGCAGATCGTTTTACTGGCAGCACTGCTGTTGCCGGTGGGTGTAGTCGCAGACGGCAAGGTAGAAACTGAATATCGACAGGCAGTCATGAAGTCTATTGGTGGTCATATGGTTTCTATGGGCACGATCCTCAAGAACCGGGTTCATTTCGAAGACCTGGCATTGCATGCTCGAGGGCTTGCGGCCCTGGCGGAAGTGGCACCCAACGTTTTCCCAGATGGCAGCCAGACTGAAAAGAGCAAATCTTTGGATTCCGTCTGGGAAGATCCTGAAGGTTTTAAAGCGGCAATGGACAAATTCGTAAGCGCAGCCCAGGACATGTCAGCCGCCGCTGAATCAGGTGATATGAGCCGTGTGGGACCCGCGATCCAGGCACTCGGTGGCTCGTGCAAAGGCTGTCACGACGACTACAAGGCAGAGTAAACGCCTCAGACTTCGTTGATGAGGTAAAAAACAAGTGCGGCACAAACGGCCATCACCAATGCGGCGATGGCCATTTCTTTTGTTGGCCTAGCGTCATCGTGCAGAGCACCGTTGACCTTCCGCTTCCCGGTAATCATCGGCAAGAGCAAACGATCCTTCCTGATGAACTGGTGGTAGAGAATGGCTGCCAGATGCAAAAAGATCAGGGCATATAGAATCCGTGACGCGTAATAGTGCACCGTGGTCAGGTCATCACTCATCTCATCTTCTACCAGGTGGGTGAGCGGACCCTCGAGGAAAATGTCGTCATTGGCGAACAGTCCTGTACTGGCCTGGATCAGCAAAACCAGCAAGATCGCTACGACACTTAGGCCGCCCAATGGGTTGTGACCCGGTTTGGGTTCGTCTTTCTCCCGACTGAACAGGGCGCTGGTGTAGGCGGCGATTTCGGTTGGCTTAAAGAAGTCTGAAAATCGAGCGTGTCTTGAGCCAAGGAATCCCCAGAAGATTCGGAATAAAATCAACGCCAGCACCGCGTAGCCGGAGAGCATGTGGTAATCCATCTCATTGAAACCCCCGTTTTCACCGGTATAGATCGAGATGGTAATCAGAATGACCAGGGACCAATGAAACAGTCTTACGGGCAGATCCCAGACTCGATAAGGCTGTTCGCTCATAAGAGATCACACTCCAGTTCATAGCTCAGCTCATATCGACCCGCCCCAATGCGGTATTGGGATAGAGTATCGGGGCCGCAACTTGCACCACCAAGGCCCCGTTGCATTACGTCCAGAGAAAGCCAGGTGCTCGAGCCCGGCGTGATTTCATAGGTATGAAAAGCTGGCGTCAGAACCTCGTGAGGGTAATGTGAAGCGGAGGCTTCGATCCTTTGCTGGGATCGCATGATGAGGCGAGTTTCAGAACTGCTGAGTTGAAGCCATGTGACGTCAGTCAGATTGCCATGCTCCTGCGGCAAGACATAAGGCACGTACTGATCAGTCACGGTCGATTCATGTACTGCCCTGATGGCTGAGACACGTCGGTCTATATAGTTTTCATGGGGGCCGTTACCGAACCAGCGCATCTCTTCCAGGTTCCCTTTGACCTGCCAGCGGATACCGACCCTGGGCAAGTCATTGAATGCCTTTGGCAACTGGAACCGGTGCCGAACCTGAATGCCTGATTCTGCCAGCGTGTAATCCGTGCGGACTTTGATCGTGCCGCCGGAACATCGTCCAGTTGAGTTCTGGATCACCACGGTTTTCGCCGGCGATTCACGAACGTCCAACTGGTGCTGCCATGTAATGTTGTCCAGGCCGAGTTTTAGCCAATGAGACCAGGCTTTGTCATCCTGGTTTGGTTGCCCCTTAATACCATCGTTGTCTGTAGGCGCTCGCCAGAAGTTGAAGGTTGGAAAGCTGTCGAGTAGTTCTCGTTCGCCACACATCCATGACGTCAGCTGATTTTCTGAAAAGACCAGGGTCTGTCTGCGGGTGCTTAGGGTGAGAATGTCGTCGTTTTCTGCAGCCATCACATTCGCTGCTGCTGGCAGCGTCGTAACTGCTTTCGCTTCAGAAAGGAACACCTGGCTGGTAGCAACGAGATGACCGCTGTCTGCCCAGGCCGTTTTTTCCTTGAGACGAAACTCGAAGACAACACTGGTTTCGACAGCTGCGCGACGAGGTATTTTCTCCAGCTCGAAGTCTTCATAGTGCTGTGCGGGTGTCCGAAACTGAGGCAGAGCGCCGCGCCCTGTTTCGACGCCGTTTTCCAGAGCGATCCAGGTGCCGGTAAAGCCAGACAGGTCTTCGAAATCCTGCTTATTGAGAATGCGGTATTGGGATCGGCCGGCTTTTTCGACGGTGATCGGTTGGATGATCGACTTGTATTCGATCAGCGCCGTGTGGGGCGTACCATCAGGCCAGCATAAACCGTCGCAGACAAAATTCAGATCGTGACGCCACTCTCCAAAGTCACCCCCGTAAGCCCAATAGTCGATACCATTGGCGGTGGCACGGATACCGTGATCTTTCCACTCCCAGATAAAACCACCCTGGAGACCATGCCAGGTTTCAACGGCATCCCAGTACTCTTTCAGGTTCCCGCAGCTGTTTCCCATCGCGTGTGCATACTCACACATGATCAGCGGTCTGGGGTCTTCGCTCTCTTTCGCGTGTTTGATGATGTCGGAAACCGAAGGGTACATGGGGCAGACCAGATCAGTGCCCTGTTGGTTCTCGTCCCACATGTCCCTGACTGCCTGCTCGCAGATTGCAGGTTCGTTATGGATTGGTCTGGACGGATCGTACTCACGAATCCATCCTATCATTGCCATATGATTCGCACCGAAGCCGGTTTCGTTTCCGACGCTCCATATGATGATGCATGGATGGTTTTTGTCCCGCTCGACCATTCGCATGCCGCGAGCAAGGAACTGTCCTGACCAGAAGGGGTCATCGCCAAGCTGGGCGTAGTGATGGTGTGCTTCCAGATTAGCTTCATCGACAACGTAAAAGCCGAGTTCGTCACACAGTTCATAAAACCTTGAGTCGTTCGGGTAATGACTGGTTCGCACGGCATTGATGTTGTGCCGCTTCATGGTCAAAAGATCCCGTCTGATATCTGCTTCGCTGAGTACCTTACCTGTCACGTCGGAGTGGTCATGCCGGTTAACGCCTTTGATCAATACAGGCACGCCGTTGACCAGCAACTGTCGATCCTCGATTCGGATACTTCTAAAACCAATCTTAAGTTCGATGGTTTCGAGCAGATTTTTCTGATCATCAAAGAGTTCGACGGTAAGCCGATACAGGTTAGGTGTTTCCGCATTCCATGCCTTGACCTTCCGCAGAGGCGCGTCCAGATGGATAACCGGGCCCTTGCCGGTCACCGCATAAAAGTTGGATTTTTCGATTCGACCCGTAAGAGGCTTGGCATAGAGGTCTTTCCCGCCAGAATCGCTAACGCTGGCGGCAACCTGGTGATGCAGGCAACGCCGGTGATCATCGCCGAGTCGAATCGTGAGATTCAGGGCGCCTTTACCGGTGGCTTCATCATAGTTGGGGCGTGCGAACACATCCCGAATATGCACCCTCGGCGTTTCGTACAACTTGATACTCCGGTGTATCCCGGCATGCCACCATTGATCCTGGTCTTCGATATAGCTGCTGTCTGTATATCGCAACACCTGTAGTGCCAGTTCATTGTTTCCCGGTTTCACGTATTGGCTGAGATCGAACTCCGCAGGTAGTCGTGAATCTTTACTGAAACCGACTTCTATGCCATTGCAGTAAAGGTAGTAGGCGCTTTCGACACCTTCGAGCGTCAGTACCCAACGACGATCAGTGGGGTCCGGGATATCGACACTGCGCCGGTACAGTCCCGTCGGGTTCTGCGGAATGTGCGGCGGCTCTCCACGAAACGGCATCAACACGTTGGTGTAAATCGGCTGATCCTCCGGGACCTCGGGGTCCATGGTCCAGAGGCTGGGTACCTGGGTCGTCAGCCAGAGAGAAGTGTCTTCGTTGAGCCATTGATCATTTTCCGGAGGATGAGGCAGACGCTTAAACTGCCAGGCGCCATCAAGGGATAGTGACGCCCCGTCACGTTTTACATTGGCGCTGGCCGGCAGTCGACCATAGCCAATGACTTCAGGATTTTCCCAGTGTTTATGCATGCGCGCAGTATGCCCGATCAGTGAATGAAATCTAATCCAGGCGTCGGTAACTTTGAATGTTGTACAAGGCGATGACGAGTACGATGAGACAAGCCGCGCTGACACCCACTGTCCACTGAGGACCAAAGACATCAGCGGCGACACTCACCGGGTAGATAACGATGCTCAGGAATGCCATCTCCAGCATATAGATGCTCATGACTCTGCCGCGGTATTCGTCATCCACATAGGACTGCACCAGCACATTAGACAGAGACATTCGTGCAGCTTGACCGAGCCCGACCAGGGTTAACAGAAACACGGACAGCCAGTAGTTCGTTGAGATCGCGAACCCGAGCAACGAGACACCCATCACAAAGGTGCCGTAGAGCAGAATGCGAGCGCGTCTTCTATTGGGCAGTGAGGCAACGAGCAGGGAGCCAAGCAGTGCGCCGACGCCCGATATAGAGATGATGAGACCAAGTCGGTCGGGTCCGGCATCCAGAACTTCCTTAACGAAACCAGGCAATAGCATGAAATAAGTCAGGCTGAAGAACACCATCAGGAAATTGGTGCTCAGCAGCATAAATATGACGGGGGTTCGCCAAACATATCGGAAGCCTTCCCGAAGCTCACGTGTAAAGGGTTTATGTTCCTCGTTGGCGATGGGGTTGTCTGCAACGTTCAACATAAACATGGCGAGTGTGCTGAACAGATAGAGCAGTGCCATCAAAAGATAAACCCACTTCGCGGGGTCGATATTGCCATCGCCGCCGCCCAGAGCGGCAACCAGGCCGCCGGCTAACCCGGGTAACAGCAGCCGGGCAGTATTCATTCCGGACGTGCTGAGCGCGATTGCGTTGGTGAGCAGATCCAGGCCTACGACGTCTTTTGTCAGAGCCTGGCGCGAGGGCATCATGGCGTTCATGACCAGGCCCTGAAAGATCGACGCTAATAGCAGGTGCTCGAAGATGAGGGTTTCATGCCAGATGCTGTAGGCGATGGCCAATGCGATCAGCATGTTCGCGATACCTGACAGCTGAATCACGTGCTTTTTCTGCCGAACTCGATCAGCAACGACGCCACCAAGTGGCGCAGCGACGAGTCCGACCAGGCCGCCGGCTGCCATCATCCAACCAAGCTTCTCGTAACTCCCTGTAATCTCGAATACCAACCAGCCGCGCACAAACATTTGCATGTTCATAGATGCGAAGTTCCCAAATTGGCTGGCGAAGAACCACCGATAGTTAACGATTTCGAAAGCTTTGAAGGTTCGGGAGAAACGGTTGGTGGGTGCGACGACATCGGTCATCGGGACATAGTATCATGTACACAGTGATGATCACCTAACGATACAATTATGTCGCGACAGAAACCAAAAAAAGCCGTTGTTGTACTCCTGGACTCGCTCAATCGACACATGATTGGTGCGTATGGTGGTGCGGAGTTTTCAACACCAAACCTGGATCGATTGGCGAAGCGCTCGGTGACATTTCAAAAGCACTTCACGGGATCATTGCCGTGCATGCCGGCTCGCCACGATATTCTCGTGGGCAATATGGATTTTCTCTGGCGACCCTGGGGCTCCATTGAATTGTGGGAAAGGCCTATCACCTATCACCTCAGACGTCAGGATATTGTGACGATGTTGTTTAGTGATCACCCCCATCTCTTTGAGGTAGGTGGTGAGAACTACCACACTGATTTTTTTGCCTGGGAGTATCTGCGTGGTCACGAGAGTGACCCCTGGAAAACGCGGGAGGATCCAAGTTGGTTGGGCACACCGGCGATCCCTGCCAGTAACAAAACCCACGCAGGACGAGGCACGGCGCCTTATGATCTTTCTCGAACCTGGTTTCGAGAAGAGTTGGATTATCCTGGTCCAAAAACGCTGCATGCAGCGTCGCGATGGTTAGCTGATCACGGTGATGCCCATGACAGCTTCCTGCTGTTCATTGATGAGTTCGACCCACACGAACCTTTTGATACCCCGGAACCCTGGAATCAGATGTATGACCCTGATTGGGATGAAGAGGCCCTCATCTGGCCACCTTACACGGTCGACGGGGTAAAAAATGGTGTGCTCACCGAGCGTGAAGGCCGCCAGGTTCGAAGCAACTATGGCTCAAAACTCAGCATGATCGACCATTGGCTTGGTCGCCTTTTGGATGTGATGGATCAAAACAATCGCTGGGACGATACGCTGCTGATCCTTTGCACAGACCACGGCCATTATCTCGGAGAAAAAGACATCTGGGGCAAGCCACGGGTACCCCAATATGAAACGCTGGGACATACCCCCTTAATGATTGCTGCGCCTGGCGTGGAAGCCTGTGAGTGTGATGCGCTGACCACCAACGTCGACATCAATGCGACGCTGGTTGATATATTCGATGTTGAGATGACCTATCGAACACACGGTGTCTCGCTGCTGCCTTTGCTCCTCAAAGAAAAAACTTCCGTTCGTGACTATGCCCTGGGTGGGGTCTATGGCCAGTGGGTTCAGATCTGTGATGGCAGGCACAAATACATCAGAGCGCCGGAGGGCGACGGATTCCCCCTGCATATGTGGTCGAATCGCTGGTCCACGATGCCCATTCCCTCCATACCGGGATTGCGCTTGCCGAACCCGGATGACCGGGCTTACCTGGACAGCATGCCAGGTTCTGATATTCCCGTGATCTGCCAGCCATTTCAGGAAGGAGACCTCTTGCCCTTCTGGGCGATGAATCCTCAGGTGGGTGATCACCACCTTTATGATCTGGCGAATGACCCAGATGAGCGTGAAAACCAGCTTGGGATGGCTGATGAAGCTCGAATGCGAGCGCTACTCCAACATGCGCTTCATGAAATAGATGCGCCGATAGAACAGTTGCGGCGTTTGGGGTTGGGCTAGAGGCTGACGTCGATTACCTGAAAATTCAGTCGATCCACAAAGTCAGCATCGCTGATGCGCCATCCAATGCTGACTCGAATACCCTGACCGGCACTAATTGCGCCCAGACGAGCCTGTCCTTGTCGCGGCTGTCCGTTGATGACGGCAGAGTAGCTGAGCACGCCTGATCGGATGGCAAGGGAAGTTCGATTAACGATCCTGGCGATGACCTGACCCTGATTGACTTCTGCGCTGACGTTGAAGTAGCGCGCTGGATTGTCTGAAAGATCGAGTCGAATGTAGCTGTTGGCTGCGGACTGTCCGAGGTTCCCACCCGATTGAGCAACGTCAGCGTAGTAGCGTTTGGCGGTCGCCCGATCACCCGCAGCCAATGATAAGTGGCCTAATTCATGCGTCGCAATTGCGGTTGGTAGAAGCTGATTGCTTCTCATCAAGTCCTGCTTTGCCTGACTTTGATTTCCAAGCGCGGAGTGTGACATGCCACGACCGAGAAAAAATTCGTAGTAACCGTTATCCAGCTGGATCGCTCGATCAAATTCAGCGACCGCATCCTGATATTTCTTTTCATTGAACAACAGGTTGCCTTTGAAACCATAGAACCTGGATTCCCGGGGTTCCAGGGAAATGGCACGGTCGAGTCGAGTGTAGGCCGCAGATAACTCGTTCTTTCTGGCCAGCGTGGTCGCCTGATCAAGTGCCTGATAGGCATCTGTTTTACTCTTCAGATAGCCAATCTTTGATTGATAAGTCGCTTGGCCGAGTTTCCAGTCTTGTGCCTGTGCTGACTTGATCTGCGCTGCAGTTTCCCGATTCTTTTCGACCCGCTGTTGGGAAGGCGGGTGACTGGCAAATAATCCGTCGAGCCAGGATGAGGATCTCCCCTGGCTGAGCTGCACAAACTTTTCCTGCAGAGAGATGGCTGCCGCTGGATCGTATCCGGCACGAGCCATGTATTGCATACCGTAGTAATCGCTTTCCAGTTCCGCGCCACGACCATACTGTGTCGTGATCAGTTGCGAACCCAGTTGCGCGCCTTCCATGATGTAGTTGCCGTAGTCGGAGCCGGAAACGCCGATGGCGGTCAGCACCGCAGCACCTTGCAATAACATGGCACGTTCCATGGATTTAGCGCCGTGACGCGCGGCTGCATGAACGATTTCGTGGCCAAGAACCGCGGCAAGCTCCGCTTCGTTTTCCAGGGTGACCAGCAGGCCTCGATTAATTGCGATCTTGCCGCCGGGCAGTGCCCAAGCGTTGGGCGTCGAGTTATTCAAAACGACGAACTCATAAGGTAGTGGTGTGTCGCTGACTGCGGCCAGTCGGTCACCAACGGCTTGAACGTAGTTGGTCAGTTCCGGGTCTCCCTGATACTGACCACCCTGCGATTGCTGTGCGGGCATATATTGCTGCTGGCCGATTGAGATCTCCTCTCCCTGGCTGACCAGCGCGAATTCTCTTTTGCCCGTCACCGGGTTCGTGGCACAGCCCGCGAGAGCCAGCCAGGAGACCAAGAGTAGGGCAGTTCGCAGTTTCGCCAATTGAGCGTTCATAACCGGTAGACCGTGTTCTTGATACAATGGTTCCAATGAGCATTATTCATATAGATCGTATCAAGCAGTCGATCCTCGATCACTCACCCAGACAGGTTCCCGTCCGAAAGCAGACAAGACAGGCTGCGGTATCAGTGGTGTTGCGCCCGAACGCGCAGAATGACACCGAAGCCTTGTTCATTTTGCGTGCGAAAAAAGATGGTGACCCCTGGTCAGGTCATATGGCATTCCCGGGAGGACACCTGGAAGACAAGGACGCGTCTCTCAGGCATGCGGCGGAAAGAGAAACCCACGAGGAAATTGGTTTGGACCTGGTCGTCCACGGGGCGTTTATCGGACAGATAGATCCCGTTCAGGCGAATCCCCGAGGTCGAGATCTCGATATGGTGGTGACACCTTTTGTCTATGAGCTGAAACAGCATGATGTGCAGTTCGCGCCCAACTACGAAGTCGCCGACGTCTTGTGGGGTTCACTTCGTGATATGTATACAGGCGATTCTCACACCACAGGTCAGTTCATGGTCGGCGGAGAACGTGTGAGTTACCCGGGTTATGGCGTGGGTGATGAAATTGTCTGGGGTCTGACTTACCGCATGTTGGATCTGTTCTTTGCCATGCTGGATCCTAATTGGATTGAGCGATAAGCCTTAATCGAAGTCAATTCTGAATCCCTTGCCGGATTC
This sequence comes from Pseudomonadales bacterium, assembly GCA_017642855.1. Taxonomy (GTDB): domain Bacteria; phylum Pseudomonadota; class Gammaproteobacteria; order Pseudomonadales; family Azotimanducaceae; genus UBA9659. Next base: position 72,401 of record JAEPOO010000002.1, on the reverse strand, counting down.
TCGGATATGACCGGCAAAGCCCCCGCCGAAATGCGCGGGTAACACAAGCGCATGGGCATCGCAGCACCGATTCAAGATATTGCGCCGAGTGGCCCGTGCTTGCTCCGGCATTTCGCAAAAAGCACTGTTCCATTCCGGTAGCGCAACCTGAATAGGGTGATGACAAATGTCACCTGTAAACACCCCGAGAGAACCAGAATCCGACAACTCAATGGCAATGGAGCCTGGCGTGTGCCCTGGTGCAGGGCAGATTCGAAGCAGGTCCGCGATTAATTCCGTTTCTCCCTCAACCAGATCTGCCAGGTGCATGATCGGGAGCACACTATCGTCGAATGTCTGGTTATTCACCTGAGCAAAAGTTTCTTCTGCCTGGGTCTCTCGCTCATGTTTCCAGAAGTCGAATTCGTCTTTAGAAAAGATATATCTGGCGTTGGGAAAAGTAGGAACCCACTGACCGTTATCTAGTCGGGTGTTCCAGCCAACATGATCAACATGCAGATGGGTACACATCACGTAGTCGATATCCTCGGGTGAGACGCCAGCCTGCTTAAGGTTCTGTAGCCATGGCGTATTCATTTGATGCCAGTTCTTGTATGGCATTCGCTGTTTGTCGTTGCCAATACAGGTATCAATCAGAATTTTGTGATGAGGTGTTTCTACCAACCATGAGTGCATGCTGGCGATGATCCGACCTGTCGCTTCTTCAACATGATCTGGGTAGAGCCAGTCTCGGTGTTGCTCGAAAACAGCAGGATCATAGTCCGGAAAAAAACGGACTGGGTCGAACATTGGGCCGATCATCTCTTCGATCCGTGTCACTGTCAGATTGCCAATCTGCCACTGCATGACGATGCACCTCTTTCGGAATTACGGTATGTTGCCTCTTCTGAGTTGTCAGCGTCAAAAACGGAAAAAAATATGACAAAGAAAAGGGTCGCCGTTCAGCTACCGGCAGTAGCCAAACAAATTCCTCTGGAAGAACGATACTCTCTAGAGCTGGAATCCCTGGGTGATGTCGCGGAACTTTATGAGGCTGATACGTCCAGCCCCGCTGCGTTCATCGACGGTGTCCGTGATGCCGATGCGATCCTGACGTCCTGGGGGGTGCGCATTGATCAACAGGTCATCGCTGGTCTGGAAAAGTGCGCCGTAATAGGCGTCGGCAGTGTCGGTGTAGATATGGTGGATGTTGATGCGGCCACCGAAGCTGGCATCGTGGTGACTAACGTGCCAGACGTGTTTATTGAGGAAGTGGCTGACCATACGATGATGTTCCTGCTGGCCTGTCACCGTCGACAGAAAGAGATGGACCAGCTTGTGCAGAATGGAGACTGGTACAAAGGCCGACCCATACTGGAAAAAAACCCGCGACTGTGGGGGCAGACACTGGGCCTGATCTCTTTCGGAAACGTTGCTACGGCTGTCGCCCGGCGGGCGAAGGCTTTTGGCCTCCATGTCATTGCTTATGACCCTTATGTCACCGAACTGAAGATGACAGCCGAAGGTGTTCAACCGGTATCTCTGGAAGAGCTTCTAACAATGTCTGACTATATTTCTGTGCATCCTGGTCTGAACGACACTTCAAGGGCCATGCTGAGTGACGATCAGTTCTCGAGGATGAAAGACGGGGTTTATATCATCAACTGTGGTCGTGGTCCGACCATTGATCAGGCGGCGCTCGTCCGTGCGCTGGATTCGGGCAAAGTGGGTGCAGCTGGCCTGGACGTTCTTGAGAAAGAACCGATTGACCCGAACGATCCATTGCTGGGCCGGGACAATGTGATGCTATCGCCACATGCGGCCTCGGCGACTGACAGAATGAGACCGGAAACCCGCCGCCGTGCCGCGAGGGAAGTCAGGTTGGTACTGGAAGGAAAATGGCCAATGAGTTGTGTCAATCCAACGGTCCTGCCGAAGGTTGACCTGGAGAGATGGCAACCTTACCCAATGAACCGGGGTCCTAATCGATAGTCGATAATCGATAACAGAGAAGCGCAAACAGGGAGTTAACTATGCTGGTTGCCAACGCTATTGCTGAGGTGCTGAAACGCGAGAAAGTCAAATTCATTATTGGCTACCCCGTAAATCCGATCATTGAGGCGGCAGCGGAAGCAGATATCAGAACCATTATTGTTCGCCAGGAACGGGTCGGGTTACATATGGCGGATGCCGTCAGTCGGCTCAGCTCTGGTGACGACATCGGAGTTTTTGTCATGCAGCATGGGCCGGGTGCAGAAAATGCATTTGGTGGCGTCGCGCAGGCTTACAGTGAGTCGGTGCCGATACTCGTGATGCCGGCAGGATACCAACGACGGATCGCCAATTACTATCCGAACTTCAATTCGACGCTGAATATGCAGCACATCACAAAGTGGGCAGAGCCGTTGACCATGGGCAAAGCTTTACCGGAAGTTATGCGGCGGGCTTTTTCGCAACTCCGTAATGGCCGTGGCGGCCCGGTCATGATTGAGGTCCCGCTCGACGTTTTTCGTGAAGAAGTGCCGGATGACTTTGTTTATATGCCGAGTTTTAAGTCACGAACCATGCCAGACCCTGCGGATGTGGGTAAGGCGGCGGCACTCCTGGCAAACGCTGAGAAGCCGGTCATCTATGCGGGTCAGGGCGTTCATTACGCCAAAGCCTGGGAGGAACTTAAGGCGTTGGCTGAAGCCTGGAATATTCCTGTGACAACCAGTCTCGAAGGCAAAAGCGCGTTTCCGGAAGATCATCCCTTGTCACTGGGATCTGGCGGCCGGTCACTGCCGAAACCAGTTCATGACTTTCTCCAGGAAGCTGACGTAATCTTCGGCATCGGCTGCAGCTTCGCCCTGACTGGCTTTGGGGTACAGATGCCGCGTGGCAAGACCATTATTCATGCCACCTTGGATCCCATGGATCTCAACAAAGATGTACCCGCACAGTACACGATGGTGGGCGATGCCAAACTCACACTGCAGCTGATGTTCGATGCGATGGATGGCCTGAGCCGTGAAAAAGCCCAAGCTCGAGCCGGTGTTTCGACCAGAATCGCCAGTGAGCGTGAGTCCTGGCTCGCGGATTGGATGCCAAAGCTGACCAATAACGAAGCACCGATCAGTCCATATCGTGTGATCTGGGAACTGATGCAGGCCACCAATCCGGCGGAAACGGTGATCACTCACGATGCCGGTAGTCCGCGGGATCAGATCTCACCTTTTTGGGTCAGTAAAGCGCCCCTCAGTTATATTGGTTGGGGTAAAACAACACAGCTGGGTTACGGACTAGGTCTGGCCATGGGTGCTAAACTGGCTCGGCCCGAAGCGGTGTGTATCAACGTCTGGGGTGACGCTGCCATTGGCTTTACAGGCATGGACTTTGAAACGGCAGTTCGCGAGAACATTCCTATCTTGTCGATCCTGTTCAACAACTTCTCAATGGCGATTGAGCTGCCGATCATGCAGGTTGCCACCGAGAAATACAGGAGTACGGACATTTCCGGAAACTATGCGGATATGGCGGTCGCTTTTGGTGGTTATGGTGAGCGGGTCACGGATCCTAATGAAATTGCAGCAGCAATACGCCGAGGTATAGAAGCGAACAAAAGGGGGCAAGCAGCGCTGCTGGAGTTCATTACGGATAAGGAGCTTGCTGTCAGTACACCTCAGAGTGCTTTCAAAGTCTGATTCAGTTACCCAGAGACTTCAGGTACTGGCTGTAGTTCCAGGTCAGGAAACGCTCGACTCCGAACTTGACGTACTCACTGCGTATCGATGGAAACACATCAAACGCATGTTGCGCCTTGGAAACTTCCAGCATAACAACTTTGTTTTTAGAGGTTGCTGTTAGCGCATCGGTAAACACGTGTGATGCCTTAACGGGGACCAGTGTATCCAGCTCGCCATGAATGACCATCATGGGTGGCGCGTCTTTTGAAATATATTGAATGGGTGAGGCTTCTCGATAGGCGTCTTCGTTTCCGATCATGTCCGTTTTCAGAATGTTGTCTTCCAGCAGCTCGGTCATGCCCTCATGGTGGTGCAGGCCATGTTCGTCAGTAAAGTCGAAGATCCCATAGAAGGGCACAGCACCCTGGACGGAGGTATCTCGATCTTCGAACCCAGGCTGAAATGCTTGATGACCGTCACTCAGTGCAAGCAGCGATGTCAAATGTCCACCTGCGCTGCCGCCAGTGACCATGATGAAATCTGGATCACCGCCGTACTCTTCGATGTGATCTTTGATCCATACCAGTGCCTGTTTACAGTCCACAATATGATCAGGGAATGTGGCACCCGGACTGAGTCGGTAGGAAATGGATACTGAGATCCAGTCCCGCTTCGTCATATAGTTCATCAGAGGCACGGCCTGTCCATCGTCCTTGCGTCCATAAATCCATGCGCCCCCATGGATGTGCATGAGCACAGGCATGGGTCTCTCGGACCGGGGATCTCTAGGCCGACGAATATCCAGGCGCTGGCCGTGATCGCCGTAGTGGATATTCTGGATGTATTCCACGTCCGGATCCTTGTGAGTCAGCGGATGCCGGATGAGCTGGTTGTCTGGCTCTGAGCTGAATCGTTCCCTGAATTCGCTGTCAATTTTGGACTCGTAGGTTTTCCCCAGACCGTTGATCAGAGCAGTGGCGACTTCTTCACGCGCCCTGGAACCTTCGTAGTAGTAAAGTGCCATCGTTGCCCAGGCGCCAACGCAGAGCAAAAAGCCGAGTGCACCAAACAGACCCCAGACTGAGCCGGTCAGGACGAAGAAAGCCACAGTTAAGGCCTGCCAGAAGATAATATGAGGTGCGAGTTCTCCGGTTGGCAGTCCGAAAGCAAAACTCAGAAATGACCACCTCGGATGATCAAAGTTAGGGTGATAGAGATTCCAGGCCTGCCACGCGAACAGGAGTGACAGCAGAAAAAATAGGGTGCTCATAGGCCGACGAAGATGCTTTATGGTTTCTGATGATTCCATTATTATCACGTATCCGTCACGGTCGGGCCAATAAACCGGCGAAATTTCACAAAGATGAACAAGAACAGAATCCACCTCTTACTCGGCATGAATACGCTGGTTCTGTATTGCCTGATCTTCTTCCTCATGAGAGACCTTGAGTTCGGGCAGCTTGTCGTCATTGGCATTGCCATGGCTGCGATGATGATCATGCCCTCTCTTGTTATCAATCGCGCGCTCAGTCACCTCGAGCGACGTGCAACTGAAGCCGAGTCTGAGCTTTCATCCGTCTCGGACGAACTTGCGGGTCTGAAGGAAAGGTTCTCATCGGTGACCACCCTGGATGAACTTACGGGCTGTTATAACGAAACGCATTTCAAAGACGTGTTGACGCAGCATCGTGCGATGAGCGAGCGTGGCAGTTATCACTTCACCATTGCGATCCTTCAGGTTGACCAGTTCGCGGAGATTGTCGACAGCCACGGACTAGGTAGCGGCAATGAAACCTTGCAACTGTTTTCCAGAATCGTAAAAGCGGCGCTTCGCGAGGTAGACGTCATTGCACGTATGGACAATGACATATTTGCATTACTGCTTTCAGGCGCGTCTGAAGAAGATGCTGTCATGATCATCAACCGAATCAGCCAGCTGATCAGCCAGATCAAGATCAAGGATGATGATGCCATGCAGGTCACGGCCTCTGGGGGCATCACAACTTTCCATGGCACAGAAGACGTGGACGAACTGATGGCAAACGCATCCAAAGCACTGGAGTTTGCAGTTGAGTCTGGTCGAGATCGAGTCGCTGGTTTTAACTACAAGCCGCCAGAAGAGTTGAAAGAAACAGCAGGGTCCGAAGAAGACCCTGCGCGTGTCTGATAGGCTCACTTAATCTCGGGGTGTGATCGCCCCCTTGTGCTGCACGACTTGCGCAGCAACTTCGTGTGCTGCCACCGCAGCAGATTGAACATCAGCGCCCTGCAATCTTTGCCCAATGAATGTGCCGTTGAACGAATCGCCTGCGCCGGTGGTGTCTATGGCATCGACGGTCTGTGCGGGCACATCGATTTGTGTACCCTCGCGATAAATTGAGCATGGACGATTACCCCGGCGAAACACCACTTCGCCGCAATGCTCAGTTGCCTGCTGAAGGAAGGCATCAGGATCATCGGTCAGCTGGTCCACGTCTTCATCTGAAGTGAGGAACATGGATGTCAGAGGCAGTACCGAGTGAATCATTGTCATTGCCGCTTCTGGCGTCCAAAGCCGGGCGCGATAGTTAGGGTCGAATATGAGACGGCTGCCTCGTGCGACAGCGTCCCCTACCAGTGCCAGAAGCTGCTCGCGTTTATCTGGAAGTGTTGCAGCAAAGGAGATGCCACTGACATACAGGTAGTCAGCATCCGGTAGTCTGTCGCCAAGTATATCCGGTAACTTTTTGTAGGCGGATTGACCACGCCAGTAATAAAAGCTGCGTTCACCATCTTCTGAGTTTGTTGTGATCGACAAACCGGGCAGTTCACCCGGCAACCTGGTGACCAGTGAAGTGTCGATATTTTCTGCATGCCACATCTCAAGAATGGCGTCACTGTAGTGATCATCGCCGAGCACGGTCAGGTACTGGATGCGGGTGTCCGGTGCGCTCCGTTTCAGGTAAATACAGGCGTTGGAACTGTCACCAGCAAATCCGAGTTTCAGCTGATCCCCGGACAGATGGCTCATTTCCACCATACACTCTCCGATGGCCAGCAGTTGTGTCACGGGAGTTTGTTCCCGAGAATATCGGCAAGACAATCCGCGTGGCTATGGCTCGCGTTCAGCGCTTTGACGTAGTTAAACCGCTTCCCCCCGGCTTCCAGGAAGATGTCCCGGTTCTGTATTCGGATTTCCTCGACGGTTTCCAGACAGTCGACGGAAAACCCGGGGCAGACGACAAGCACATCATCAACGCCATCGCTGGGCAGTGCCTCCATTGTGATATCCGTGTACGGCTTCAACCAGGGCAATGGACCGAATCGTGATTGATAAGTCTGAATCCATCTGTCCTTGGGCAACCCCAGCTTTTCTGCGACCAGCGCCGCGGTTTTTGCGCACTGAGCAGCATAGGGATCGCCCCGGTTTGATTGTGATTGAGGAATGCCGTGAAAAGAGAACACGACTTTTGGCGCGCCTGTTCGATAAGCATGATGCGACTTGATGCTTGCCGCGAGTGCGTCGATGTACTGCGGGTCATCAAAGTAATGTTCGATGAGTTCGAATGTCTGAGTACTATTCGTCTCTGCAATGGCACGCTCCAATTCGTCGGCAACCGCACCCGTAGTTGCACCGGCGTATTGCGGAAAGAGGGGCAGCACGACGACGTGATCCACATCCCGAATGGTTTCTAACACGCTGGCAATGGACGGCGAGCCGTAGGTCATGGCGGAAACGACGGTCACATTTGGCATTCGTGTCTGGATGCGTCGCTCCAGTGCTGAGGTCACCGTGCGAATCGGTCCGTCGTGTGTTCCCCAGATCAGCTCATAGTTGTGAACAAGCTTTGGAGGGCGAGTTCGCAGGATGATGCCATTGAGTATCGGCAACCAGAGCCATCGCGGGAAATCCACAACACGTGGATCCGAAAGAAACTGTTTCAAATATCGACGGATGCTTTCCTCATCGGGACGGTCTGGTGTCCCAAGGTTTATCAGCATCACGGCTGTTCGCGTTTCAGTCAAAGTCTCACGCTTTACAGTTTGGGTATCGCGGCAGTCTAGCAAGATTCATCACCCCTGGCGTCATGGCGCAATCGGTTGTGCGCTAGAGAATACGTAGGACAGTGCAAAAAAGATGATGATGAAACGGATAAACAGCGTTCTGAGTAACAATGCCTCCAAAGTTCGCATCGTACCAGCCGTGCACGATCTTTAAGGCCGACACGGCAAGGCTTGATCAGTCGTCAAACATATCCGGCTGTTCAGCGACGATGACATCATAAATGGGTTTGAAGCTGAAATATCCGGCAATGGGTTGGCCAACCTGGGAGTAGGTTAACTCAGCAACGTCCGGTCGAATTTTGACCGGCGTGCCGGCAGCCTCTGCGAGAAGCTGGGACTGGCAAGTGCGCTCCATCGTGATGAACCACCAGGCTGCTTCGTCTACGGTGCTCCCGGTCGTCAGCAGACCATGATTCTGCAGAATCGCCGCCTTTTTCTTGCCGAGTGCTGTCGAGATACGTTCACCTTCAGAAGTATCGAGAACAACACCGGTAAAGTCGTTGAACAACACATGGTCCTGATAGAAGGCGCAGGAATCCTGAGTCAGTGGATCCAATAATCGACCCATCGCCGACCAGGTCTTGCCATAGAGCGAATGAGTGTGTGCCGCAGCCGTCACGTGAGGCAGATTCTTATGGATCTGCGAGTGGATAGCGAAAGCCGCGGCGTTCAAAGGACCATCACCCTCAACGACGTCACCGGAATGGTTGACCAGGATCAGGTCAGACACCTTCATCTGTTTGAACGAGCGACCAAATGGGTTGACCCAGAAATGATCTGTCTTTTCCGGATCGCGAACGGTGAAGTGGCCGGCGACGCCTTCATCAAATCCAAATTTGCCGAAAACGCGAAGTGCAGCGGTGAGCTTTCTTTTGCGCTCGCGACGTTCATCATCAACGTTGTCTAAACCAGGCGGGAAGTTAACGCCTTCTGTGATATCCGGTTGATCTTCATGGACGGCTTCTGACATGGGTTGTTCCTGCTAAGCGAATCATGCCGGCAGTAATAGCATTTTTCCGGCGCAGAGTGTAGCTGTGTTTAAATGCAGTCATGAATTTTGAGATTGCAACCATCACGCCCGGCATGGGAGCAGAAGTACGCGGGTTGAATATTGCTGAACCCCTCGATGATGCGACCGTCCAGGCACTCCGTGACGCCTGGCTAAAGCACATGGTTTTGGTTTTCAGGGACCAGGAACTCACTCGGGCTGAGCATAAGCGCTTTGGTCGCTACTTTGGCGAGCTTCATATACACCCCTCTTTCAAATCCGGTTTGAACAAAACCGGCGACCCCGAGATTTTTGTCATCGACACCCCCCTGGACGCGAAACAGAGCAATGGGGAAGCATGGCATTCGGATGCCAGTTGTGAAGAGATTCCACCGATGGCTTCTCTGCTGTACGTCACGAAAGTTCCGGACAACGGTGGAGGCGACACCATGTTTGCCAACATGTACGAAGCTTACGCAGAGTTATCTGAAGATCTGAAGTCACTGCTGCAAAACAAATTTGCATACCATGATGGAGAGATCGACCTTAGAAGTTACGGGATTCGACTGAGAGCCGGCCAAAATTACCCCAAGGCGAGCCATCCGGTGGTTGTGCACCATCCTGAAACCGGTAAGCCGCTCTTGTTTGTTAACGGTAGTTTTACATCCCACGTTGAAGGAATACCCCGATGGGAAAGCGACATGCTGCTGGATGGTCTGTACGAGTTTGTCGCTCGAAATCCCCGAATTCAATGCCGTGTTAAGTGGTCCCCGGGTACTTTGGTCATGTGGGACAACCGGTGCGTTCAACATCAGGCGGTGCGCGATTATGCAGGCTTTGCCAGGTATGGTGAACGGGTATCGGTTTTGGACGTGGCAAGGCCGGTGTGAGTTAGAACTTCCCGGACATACGGCGCCCCACCCCTATTGCGCCGTGATAGCATAAAGTTCCCAATCCAATAATGATGGTAAAGCCTCCATGAGCCTGCAAACACTGGGTGCAAACGAAATTCCCTCCTGTCACGGCGGTCTGGAAAATCTGGACGTTGAGTACGACTACAAGCTGGATGACATCGAGGGTGATCTGCCTTCGGATATCCGCGGAACCTTCTTCAGGAACGGTCCCGGGCGACAGCGGATTGGTGATGAGCAATACGGTCACTGGTTCGATGGCGACGGTATGTTGTGTGCGTTTACCTTCGATGAGGGCAAGGCCCACTTTCGCAATCGTTATGTACGAACGCCCAAGTACATCGAGGAGACAGCAGCACAAAAGATTCTCTATCGAGGATTCGGTACTCAACTACCCGGCGGTCTGCCCAAGAACTTTCTAAAAATGCCGGCTAACCCGGCAAACACCAACACGATCTATCATGGCGGACACCTGCTTGCGTTGAATGAAGGTGGCAAACCCTGGGCGCTCAAACCGGGAAGTCTGGAAACCATCGGTGAGTTTACCTACGACGGTGAACTGGACGCTTCCATGGTGTTCAGCGCTCACGGCAAGGTACACACCAAAACGGGTGACTATATTAATTTTGGTGCCGGGGTGTCCGGATTCGGCCTCAAGGGTCCGAAACCATGCATCAACATGTATCGCATCAGTCCCGAAGGTAAGCTGTTCAAGAAAGGGCAGATCCCGATGGAGACCTTCCCTTTCTGTCATGACTTCGCGCTATCAGATCAGTACGCCATCTTCTATCTGGGCTCAATCGTCTTCGGCAACATGCTGCCATTTATTCTTGGCACAAAAACGATTTCAGACCAGGTGATGTTCGATGAGTCGATCCCGATGCAGATTGTGGTGGTGGACCTGGAAACTCTGACGGAAGTGAAGCGCTTTGAGACAGATCCGGGCGCAATCATTCACTTTGGCAATGCGTTCGAAGAAGGTGACGAGATCATCATCGACGGCATGTTCCAGGACAATTTTGAAGCCAACGATACCCTTCAGGACGTCTTTAATCCGGACGGCCGGTTTGGTGGCGGTTGGTACATGCGGTATCACCTCAACATGGCGACTGGTGTCCTACGAGTTGAACAGGTATCAGACACTGAGTCGGAGTTCCCAACTTTCAATACTGCGCTAGCCGGTTCCCGCAACAATGTGACCTATACCGCATGTTCCGTGGATAACGGCTGCAACAGTTTCTTTAACGGTATTTCCAGGGTGACTTTTGATGGTGACGCGACGGTTGTGGCGCTGCCTCCGGGCTACTATGGGTCGGAACCGCTGTTTGTGCCAAGCACGAATGCCAAGAAAGAAGATGACGGCTACCTGATGGAAGTGGTCTATAACGGTTTTGAACACAAAAGTGAGCTGCAGATCTATCGGGCGGATGACATCAACGATCAGGTGTGTTCGTTGAAGTTGAAGCACCATGTGCCTCATCAGTTCCATGGCTTCTACAGTCCTGAAGTATTTGCGATCTGAGAATCATAGATGCCTGAAGTACCGATTCTCGCCGAAGATGCGCGTATCGCGGCAGCACGCAGTCACTGGCAATACCGTGGGCAAGCGCGTCCACCCTTTGCGGAAGCAACTGAACCTGGAGAGGAATCGGTTTGGGATTTTCCCAGGCCGCCACTTATCGAAGACGTCCGCGAAGAGCTGCGAGTTGAGTTGCGGGGTGAGCTGATCGCGAAGTCCGCACGCGGCAAGCGGGTGATCGAAACCGCTGGTGCACCGACCTACTACTTTCCTCCTGAAGATATCCTGGTGCCCTTAGAAAAGGGTTCGGGTCGCTCACTTTGCGAATGGAAAGGTTTGGCGGAACCTCTGGACTTCACCAATTTTCAGGGAGTCGCCTGGCGCTATGTCGAGATGTTTCCTGCTTTTCGAGACCTTTATCTTTGGGTGGCCTTTTATCCGACCCGACTTGAGTGCTACATCGGCAGTGAACGTGTTACGCCGCAACCCGGTGGCTATTACGGTGGTTGGGTTACGAAAGACCTCAAGGGGCCGATCAAAGGTGAGCCGGGATCCGGCGGTTGGTGATTGGGTAAATTCTTCCAGGCTCTTAAAAAGCGTTCTTTTTACCCGCTCTGACGGGTGATCGGTATGAATCGCGACTTTTAGCGTTCCAACAGGGCTAAACGGTCGCGAATTCTGTAGATATTTATGTCTGACTCTCTAAAATCGTCGGGCTAAACAGATGAGGGGGACTTATGAAACTGAAAGCAACGACACTTTTTCTGACGGCGGCACTATGTAGTGCGGTGCAGGCAGAAGAGACAATTGAAGAAGTTGTGGTGACCGCGACCAAGCGGGCATCAACCATCCAAGAAGTACCATTTTCCATCAATGCCCAGTCGCAGGAAGACATACAGCGCAGCGGCGCCACCAATATCGAAGAGCTTTCCAGGAATGTTGCAGGGCTGATTGTTCAGAATTTGGGACCCGGGCAGAGCCAGGTAGCAATACGTGGTGTATCTGCAGGTCAAATTATCCGTGACCAACCAGGCGTAAAAGAGCAGGTAGGGGTATATCTCGACGAATCCGTGATTTCTCTTTCTCTGTTTACTCCAGATCTGGATTTGTACGATCTGAATCGAGTGGAAACACTCCGCGGACCCCAGGGTACGCTGTTCGGTTCTGGTTCTGTGGGTGGAACCATTCGTTACATTACCAACCAGCCTGAGATCGGCGTTTCCTCAGGTTCCATGGAGTTTGATGTGAACACCGTCACCGATGGTAATGAGGGTGGTCATGTAAAAGGTATGGTTAACGTGCCATTAACGGATAACACGGCACTTCGTCTTGTTGGTTACTCAACAGAGTATGCAGGCTTTATTGATGCTCTGGGAGAAAACGGTGATATCGATAAAGACGTTAACTCAGGCAACCGCAGCGGTATTCGTGCTGCCTTGCGCTGGGAAGCGTCCGATAACGTAGTGATTACGCCGCGTGTTGTCTTCCAGCAGGTTGAGGCGGATGGATTCAACCGTCAGGAAGTTTTCAATCTTTACGCGAATCCGTACACAACGACTCGACCGGCAATCCAGTTGGATGAAAGAGAGCAGTATCTGCTGCAACCGGAGCGGTTCGAAGACGATACAACACTGGTTGACCTGACCATCGAAGTCGGTTTTGACTCTTTTGACTTTGTCAGCGTCTCCAGTTTCCTTGATCGCGACATACTGGTTAGTCGTGACGCGAGTGCGTTGACGGGTTCTGTAAGTGTTGATCTTGGATATCCCGATGACGCGGTCCTGCTTCCATCTAACCTGAGGGATACCACTCAGCTTGAACAGTTCACTCAGGAAATCCGAATCAGTTCGAATTCAGATTCCCGCCTTCAATGGCTGGTTGGTGCCTTCTACTCGGATGTTGAACGAAGTTACGCTCAGCGACTGCCAACACCTGGATACGATTTCTACACAGATCTAATCCTGGGTGGTGGCACGTCCGATGCAGTTCGAAATGGATTTCCGGAATTGAACTCACCATTTAACTCGAACCTGCCCTATGACATTGAGCAGTTGGCCGTTTTTGGTGAACTCACCTACGACGTCAGTGACAAGCTGAGCCTGACACTTGGTGGTCGTTGGTACGATTTCGAGGAAGAGCGAACGATTACAACCGGCGGCCTGTTTGCTGCGGGTGACTCCGGTGTTGTCGATAAGACAGACTCTGACGGATTCAACCCAAGAGTTCTTGCAGCCTACGAGCTGAATGAAAACGTAACTCTAAACGCTCAGGCTTCACAGGGTTTTCGCTTGGGTGGTGTGAACGATCCGCTTAATACTGGCCTTTGTTCCGCAGGTGATCTGGCAACCTTTGGCGGCTTCCAGGCTTATGATGACGAAACCATGTGGAACTATGAAACTGGTTTCAAAGCTGACTGGGACAATGGCGTGACACTGAACTTCGCGGTATTCCACTCAGAAATTGAGGACCTACAGGTAACGCTGGACGCCGGCTCATGCTCTTCACGTATCTCGTTTAACGTTGAGGAAGCGCATACCACAGGTATGGAATTCGAACTTGCAGCAAATCCAACCGATAACCTTGTGCTGACGCTAGCCGGTAGCATTCTGGAAAGCGAGTTTGACGATACGGTCATTGCCGACACCGGTGGCGTTCTAGGTGGTGTTGAGGATGGCAATCGACTTGCGTCAGTCCCCGAGCTGCAGCTCGCTGCATCTGCAACTTATAATTTCTCTACAGAGTTGTTTGGTGGCAGCGACGGTTACTTCTCAGCAACCGTTCATCACGTGGGCGACCGATTCACTCAGCCGAGCGACCAGGTCAATGGCGCTGGTGTCTTCTCATCTGGTTTGCCATTTGGCGGCGCAACGGGTGCTGAGCAGACAGTCCTTGATCTGGAACTTGACCCATACACGCTGGTAAACCTGCGTTTGGGTATTGTGAAAGATGATTGGGAAACTGCGATCTATGTAAACAACATCACTGATGAAAACGCTGATCTGTCTTTTGACCGTGAGCGAGGTGGTAGAGCTCGTCTTGCCTTCCGAACAAATACCCCACGAACTGTGGGTATCCTGTTCAGAAAGTACTTCGACTAAAGTGCCATCAGGAACGAAAAAAGCCGGGCGATGCCCGGCTTTTTTTGTTGGTGGAGGTGCCGGGAATTGAACCCGGGTCCGTCAGTTCTCCGCCATCAGCTCTACATGTTTAGTTTGTCTACTATTTAACCTTCCGCTGGCCCGACAAACAGGGATCGAAAGGCGAGCTTGCTTCATATTTAACTGCTTTAACCACAAGCGGGGTCTGGCAGCGGTCCCATGAGTCGAGCACCCGGTTTGAATACATGGGCACATCCGCCCCGGGTTAAGCTAAATTCCTAAGCTTTTCTTAAAAAGAAATGTTTAGGCAGCTAGTGCGTAGTTTTCGTCGTTGGCAACTATAAAAGTTACAGTGATTGATTTACGAGAGTCACTACCCTCTCGACATGCACCTCAGGTTTTGTAACCGGCGTCGAAGCCAAGTCACCCCCTCAGAGATTTGGCAAAGCCAAATCTTGAACGACGCGCCAGCCACTGCAGTGACGTTTCAAAGAAACGGAGCGAAGTGGCGAAAGCGAGTGTCCATTCTATCACGATCTATATATGGGCACTTTTGATCAGTTCAACTACTGATTTCCAGACTTTAGAAGCCTCGACTTATCCCGGCTCCAGTCCCGCTCTTTAATCGTTGCACGCTTGTCGTGTTCCTTTTTACCCGTGGCCAATGCGATTTCGCATTTCACCCTGTTGTTTTTCCAATATAGGGCAACGGGAATACAAGTCTGACCTTTCTGTTGGGTTGCGCCAATCAACCTCGCGATTTCCTTTTTGTGCAGCAACAGTTTTCTGGTGCGCTGCGGGTCTGGATTGACGTGCGTGGATGCAGACGGCAATGGCGTAATGTTGCAACCCAGTAAGAAAGCTTCGCCGTTTTGTAAAAGCACGTAGGTGTCCATGAGCTGACACTTGCCAGCCCTCAGTGATTTCACTTCCCACCCTTCCAGTGCGACGCCTGCTTCGAATTTGTCATGCAGGTGGTAATCGAACTTCGCACGTTTGTTCAGGGCGATGGTGTTGGATTGTACTTTCGGTTTCTTGGCCATCTGTAAACCGAGGGTCGCGTCAAGCTCGGGGGGCGCTATTATAGGCTTATCTTGTGGTTTGTCACTTAACAGGTTTTTTGGTGCACGATCAGGTGCGACAATAGTGTTTTGACGATCACTAACAAAAAGAAGGTAGTAATCCATGTCTGAGTCTGTGCACGGCATGTGGTCTTCCCGGCTAATGTTCATTTTGGCGGTTGCAGGATCTGCAGTTGGCTTGGGTAACATTTGGCGCTTTCCCTATGTCGCAGGTGAAAATGGCGGCGGTGTGTTCGTGCTTGCCTACATCGGGTGTATTGCGTTGATAGGTATACCCATCATGATTGCAGAGATCGTGCTTGGCCGAGCTGGGAGACAAAGCCCCATCAATACGATGCGTACTCTGACGGCTCGATCAGAAGGAAGTTCGGCATGGCAAGCCATTGGTTGGATGGGTGCGCTCGCGGGATTCATGATCCTGTCGTTCTACTCCGTCATCGCAGGCTGGGCGCTGGCTTATTTGATTGACATGGGAAGAGGCGTTTTTGTCGACGCGGGCGCTGAGTTCGCAACTTCTTCGTTCCAATCGTTCACAGGTGATCCGGTTAAAGTATTAGGTTGGCATACGCTTTTTATGATCATTACGACGATCATTGCCGCCCGGGGTGTGGGTAAGGGGCTAGAGACAACGGTCAGGTACTTGATGCCAACCCTGTTCTTCCTGCTGCTCGCGTTAGTGGCCTGGGCGGCATTCAGCTCGGGTCATTTCCAGGAAGGACTTGCTTTCCTGTTTGCATTTAAAACCGATCAGTTCACGGGTGATTCTATTCTGATGGCGATGGGACAGGCATTTTTCACCCTTAGCCTGGGGATGGGTGCGATCATGGCCTATGGCGCATATCTGCCGAAAGAAGCTTCGATTGTAAATTCTGCATTGACGATTGCTGTCATAGACACGCTGGTCGCAATCTGTTCAGGATTGGTGATTTTTCCGATTGTTTTCGCGAACGGACTCGAACCATCGGCTGGACCAGGGCTAATGTTCATATCTTTGCCGATTGCTTTTGGTCAAATGGCTGGCGGGCAGTTCTTTGGCACCTTGTTCTTTTTGTTGGTTGGGTTCGCGGCAATTACTTCAGCGATCTCAATTGGCGAACCAGCCGTTGCCTGGGTTGTTGAAAAAGCAAAGGTCACTCGTAAAACGAGCGCCATCGTCATTGGTTCCCTGGCGTGGTTGGTGGGGATTGGTAGTGCGTTGTCCTTTAACCTATGGTCTGATGTGAAACTGCTGCCAGGCAAAACGTTTTTCGATACGATGGATTATGTTTCTAACAACATCATTTTGCCGCTTGGTGGTATCCTCATTGGGTTGTTTGCAGGTTGGGTACTTGATCGGAAGATTTTGGCCGAGCAATTGTCTGATGCGCCTAGTCTGGTTGTGAGCTGTTTGTTGTGGCTAATCAGAGTGCTGGCGCCCCTGGGAATCGCGGTTGTCTTTATCATGACGATCATCAATTGAAAAAGGTTTCTCGCTCAGCCTTGCTGCCTTACTCGGCAGAGCAGATGTTCGATCTGGTGAATGATGTGGCTTCTTACCCGGAGTTTCTTCCCTGGTGCTCTGAAAGCCAGGTGCTGGCATCCTCTGAGTCGGAAATGCTGGCAACGCTGACAGTGTCAAAAGCGGGCGTCAGCCACAGCTTCACCACCCGAAATCAGCTCGATGAGCCCTCGTCCATTCGACTCTCACTGGTTGATGGCCCTTTCTCGAGCCTGGAAGGACGTTGGCAGTTCAGTCAATTAGGTGGTGATGGCTGCAAGACGGAGATGGATCTGAAGTTTGATTTCAATTCAACTCTGCTCAACGCCACGTTCGGCAAGGTGTTCAGTCAGGCCGCCGATACAATGGTGGACGCATTCTGTGAACGGGCGGCTGAGGTTTATGAGTGACACGGCGCAGCTGAAAGTCACGGTGGCCTATGCGACACCGAACCAACAGGAGCTCATAGAGCTGACGCTGCCCAGAGGGGCTTCTATCGATGACGCCATCGCATTGGCTGATATTCAAACAAAACACCCTGACGTGGATTTCGCATCACTGGAAAAAGGAATCTGGTATGAAAAGAAACCAGGCACTACGGTGCTGAAAGATGGTGACCGCGTTGAGATTTACAGACCGCTCATCGCGGATGCGAAAGAAGCAAGACGACGTCGGGCAGAACGCCGTCGGAATGATTAACCGCGAGAACCCTGTTCCACGAAATCTTCGTATTCGTCCGTAGGCACAAAGTCACCGACAAAGTAGCTCAAACGATCTTCCAGGAAATAGACGGATAACACCTTCTTGATTGGCGTGCCACCAGCTATTGAGATGCTGTAGACGTAGTCCCAGCGGTCTTCATCGAGTTGATCGTCGATCACAGCATTGCCAAGTACAAATCTGACCTGACTGCGAGTCATACCCGGCTTTAGCTTATCAATCATTTGCTGGGTAATGACGTTGCCTTGTTGAATCGTGATTCGGTGAACGCCAGGAAAACGAAATGAAGAGCAACCGACGATAAAAACCAGAATCAGGACAGCGACGATGGTGCGGGAAATAGGGAACATATGCAGGGCTTAAGGTTAGGACAGGTACCTTAGTCTTTCTTTTTCTTTACATACAGTACGAGATTGTGATCCAGCAGTTCGAAACCATGTTTTTCAGCAATATCATGCTGAAGACGCTCGATTTCTTCACTGACAAACTCAACGACCTCACCGGTTTCGATTTCAACCATGTGATCATGGTGCACACCGTGATCCAGCTCGAAAACGGAATGACCACCTTCGAAGTTGTGTCTGGTCACGAGTCCCGCAGATTCAAATTGAGTGAGTACGCGATAAACGGTGGCGAGTCCGATTTCCTCTGACGCCTCTATCAGCAACTTGTAAATATCCTCAGCGCTCATATGGCGATCCTTTTCATTCTCCAGGATCTCGAGAATCTTGAGTCTCGGCAAGGTGATCTTGAGACCAGCTTTGCGTAATTCTTGGCTTTGCTCCATTGGCGCCTCGTTAAGATAGGTCGGGACGTGCACGAGTCCTGGTCAAGACGACGTGGCGTGAAAGATTATGACTCAGTTGCCGACGCTGAAGCAATGATGAACGCGGTTGCCGGCGCTGAACAGGAAACTAAGAACCGCGTGAGGAGAGCATGGATTCGGCGTGAGCCATTGACTCGTCCGTCTTCTCGATGCCGCCCAGCATGCGGGCAATTTCATCAACTTTTTCTTCTTCGGTTAGGCGGCTGACGGTGGTACTTGCTCCGGCTGAACTGGTGGATTTGCTCACCACATAGTGTTGATGTCCTTGCGCCGCGACCTGGGGTAGGTGAGTGACACAGACGATCTGCGCCGTAGCACCGAGTTTTCGTAGCAGATTGCCAACCACTTCAGCGGTTGCACCGCCGACACCAACATCAACCTCATCAAAAATCAGTGTTGGCGTATTGGAAGATGTTGCCGTAATCACCTGTATCGCAAGGGAAATACGTGAGAGTTCTCCGCCCGAGGCAATACGAGATAAAGCCCCTGGTTCGCTGCCAGGTATGGTCGCAATCTGAAACTCGATGTCATTGATGCCATGCAGGTTCGGATCGGATGCCTCAACCAGTGCCGTAAACTCGGCGCCATTCATACCAAGGTCCTGCAATGCGTTGGTGACCTCAGACTGCAGGAGATCGGCAGTTTTTGCCCTGGCACTAGAGAGCTTTTCTGCGATGGTTGTATAAGCAAGCTCCGCAGCTGCTAGTTGAGTGTCTAATTCTGCGAGTTGTTCTTCTGCATTCAGGATGTTGTCGAGTTCAGATTGAATCTTTTCGGTCAGTTCTGGCAGTTCATCGGGTTGCACTTTATGTTTGCGCGCAGCCTCGTAGATTCGACTTAATCGATTTTCAACTTCGTTCAGACGCCCTGGGTCGGCCGCAAATCTATCTGTTGCGTTGCTGAGATCATGAATGGCTTCGTCAATTTGGATGCTGGCTGTCGCAAGCATTTCTTTGGCTGTTTGAAGCGATTCATCATTGATGTTCTCCAGAAGACTGAGTGCTCGGGACAGGAGTGCTGAAGCACCTGGTTCTTCATCTCCCTGGCAAATCTGCAATGCCTGTTGCAGGCGCGATTGAATGTCGTCCGCTGAGTTCAGCCGTTTTTGCTCTGTTTCCAGCGCTCTGGTCTCTCCGGCTGTGATGGCGAGGTTGGCCAGTTCCTCAGCCTGGTAGCTGAGCAACTGAACTCTTGCGCTCTCTTCCTCAGCATCTTGTCGTCGTTGAACCAGTTTGTCGCGAATCCCTTGTGCTGATTGAAATTTCTCTTTGACCTCTGCGACCACATCACCGAGACCACCGAATTCATCCAGGAGTCGACGATGCGTTTCCTTTTTCAGAAGGGACTGATGTTCATGCTGGCTGTGAACGTCTAACAGCATTTCACTCAGTGTTTTTAATTCACTGAGGTTGATTGAGCTGCCGTTGATAAAGGCTCGGGAACGACCATCTTTTGAAACAACACGGCGAAGAATACATTCCGAACCTTCATGCAGTTCGCGTTCCGCCAACCAGGCGAGTGCGCGATCGTGATTGGCCAAATCGAAGGTCGCGTTCACTTCAGCTTTACCTGCTCCCGGGGCAATGAGACCCGAATCGGCACGATCTCCCAGAGCGAGGCCCAGCGCGCCCAAGAGGATGGATTTGCCCGCGCCGGTTTCACCGGTGACAACGCTCATGCCCGCGTCGAATTCCAGTTCTAGCTGGTCAACCAGGGTTAGCGAAGTGATGGACAGATGAGTGAGCAAATAAAAATCCTCCGGGGTCATTTAACCTTGAGGCCAACAGACAGTGCAATTGAAATTGACGGTTATTACCCTGAGCCATTGTCGTCTACTGAAGGCTGAATTAGTATTTTGGTATGGCTGAATCTGAACAGTTGAATGAGAAGTCCAAGATCCTGCTGAAGTCTCTGGTTGAACAGTACATCGCAGATGGACAGCCTATTGGCTCGAAGACGCTTGCTGACGCTGCAGCGGTTCAGGTCAGCCCGGCCACGGTTCGGAATGTTATGGCTGACTTGGAGGATCTCGGTTTTGTCAGGTCACCACACACCTCAGCTGGCCGTGTACCAACGGCGTTGGGTTACCGATTTTTTGTGGATAGCCTGATCCAGGTTGGGCAAATCGATACGTTTGACCTGTCTGATCTGAACAGAGGTTTGGACCCGGACATGTCATCGAAAGAGCTGGTGGAATCAGCTTCGGGTATTCTTTCTGAATTCACCCGAATGGCTGGCCTAGTGACCATCCCCAAGCGCGATCAGGTCACCCTTCGTCACCTGGACTTTCTGAGCCTCGAGGGAAACCGTGTGCTGGTGATACTGGTGCTAGATGATCACGAGGTACAAAATCGGGTTATCTATACCAAGCAAGCCTACTCAGAGGTGCAGCTCAGGGAAGCCTCAAACTTCTTGAACGCCCAGTTCGCAGGCGAAGCCCTGGGTCGCATCCGCGAACGACTGCTGTCTTCCATGAAAGCAGACCGGGAGAGCATGAATTCGCTGATGCAGACCACACTTGAGGTTGTTGATCAGGCTTTTGAGACGGAAAGCACCAATGATTTCGTCGTAAAGGGCCAGGAAAACCTGCTGGAGACGAATCAGGCGCTGGAGGACATTCGTCAGCTGTTCGAAGCAATCTCGATGAAGGGAGATATCCTGCATCTGCTGGACCGATGCATGGAATCTGAGGGTGTTCAGCTGTTTATTGGTAATGAATCTGGCTACGAAGTCCTGGATGAGTGCTCCGTTGTGACGGCGCCTTATCAGGTAGAAGGTCAGCTGGTGGGCGTTCTTGGTGTGATTGGACCCACGCGAATGGCTTATGACCGGGTCATCCCCATCGTTGACGCCACCGCGCGGCTGCTTTCTGCGGCGCTGGACACACACCGTCGCTAGCCCCGTTTAATAGAGCCTCAGCGCCCAGGTAAGAGCCCTCAGCGCCCAGGTAAGAGCCCTCAGCGCCCAGGTAAGAGCCCTCAGCGCCCAGGTAAGAGCCCTCAGCACCCACATAAGGAAGCCCCTCAGCGCCAGATAAGGAGCCTTGCGCGTCACTCGGCTGAATCGAAGGGGGTCTCAAACCGTTCCCCGGGTAACGTTGTTTGTAGACGTCCATAGATGAACCCTTGAAAGAAGGGAATGGGCACCCCATATACCTTCAACGAGTTGAGTTCGCCTGGAATGAGGAGCGATAGATGGCGTTGCCAGACGAAGAAAAGATCCCGGAAAACGAGCAGGCGGAGCACGAGGAGCATCCGACAGAAATCCCGGAACCTGAGGAAGATGAAGCGTCCCAGGAAGAGGCTGTGGATTCTGAACAGAATGCGGCTGAAGGCTTGCAGAAAGTCCTCGAGGAAGTCGAAAAATACAAAGATGCGGCACTTCGCGCTGAAGCAGAAATGCAGAATATGCAGCGTCGCACGGCTCGTGATGTAGAAAACGCGCATAAGTTCGCGCTGGAAAAGTTCCTGCAGAACCTGCTGCCGGTTGTCGACAGCATGGAAAAAGCCGTGGAAGCCGCGGAGCAGGCATCGGAAAACGAAGACGATGCCATGCTTGAAGGTAACCGGTTGTGCCACAAGCTGCTCGTCGATGTGCTGGGCAAAGAGGGCATCGAGGTCATTGACCCGATGGGTGAACCGTTTGACCCGAATGAGCATCAGGCAATGTCGATGGTGGAAAACCCGGACATGGAACCCAATTCCGTGTTTGCGGTTGTGCAGAAAGGGTATCGACTGAATGGTCGATTGGTCCGTGCCGCTATGGTCATGGTGACAAAAGCTCCGGCAGCGACAGAAGAAGACAGCTAATCGCGTCTCGGGCGCTTGAATTTCCTGGGACAGCATCAATATACAAGTTACGACTTAACAAGAGCATCATCTGAAGGGTGGTGAAAACTGGAGAACAAACATGGGCAAGATTATTGGAATTGACCTTGGTACGACGAACTCGTGTGTCGCCGTGCTCGAAGGTAATGAGCCGAAGATCATCGAGAATTCTGAAGGCGATCGCACAACACCTTCTATCGTGGGGTATTCCGATGATGGTGAGGTGCTTGTTGGCCAGTCTGCAAAACGTCAGGCGGTGACGAATCCGCAGAACACCCTGTTTGCGGTGAAGCGATTGATCGGTCGTCAGTTCACTGACGATGTCGTGCAGCGTGACATTAAAATGGTCCCCTACACCATCGCGAAGGCAGACAACGGTGACGCCTGGGTTGAAGTGAAAGGCGAAAAAATGGCACCCCCGCAAATTTCTGCGCAGGTGCTGTCGAAGATGAAAAAGACAGCAGAAGATTACCTCGGCGAGGCCGTGACAGAAGCCGTGATCACGGTGCCTGCCTACTTCAACGATTCTCAGCGTCAGGCGACCAAAGACGCCGGCAAGATTGCTGGTTTGGATGTGAAGCGAATTATTAATGAGCCGACTGCGGCAGCACTTGCCTATGGCATGGACAAAGCAACCGGTGATTCCACCATCGCGGTTTATGACCTGGGTGGCGGTACTTTTGATATTTCCATCATCGAAATTGCGGATGTTGATGGCGAGAAGCAGTTTGAAGTGCTTTCCACCAACGGCGATACCTTCCTCGGTGGTGAAGACTTTGATCTGCGCCTGATCGACTACCTGGCGGATGAGTTCAAGAAAGAACACGGTATGGATCTGCACAATGACCCACTTGCCCTGCAGCGTCTGAAAGAAGCTGCGGAAAAAGCAAAGATCGAACTGTCGACCAGTGGTCAAACTGAAGTGAACCTGCCGTATATCACGGCAGACAATACGGGTCCTAAGCACCTTGTGATTAAGGTGACTCAGGCGAAGCTGGAGTCTTTAGTCGAAGATCTGGTTGAAAGAACGCTGGAACCGGTTCGCACGGCCCTGAAAGACGCTGATGTCAGCGTCTCTCAGGTTGACGATATCATCCTGGTTGGCGGTCAGACGCGTATGCCCCTGGTCCAGACTAAGGTTAAAGAGTTCTTCGGCAAAGAAACTCGCAAAGATGTGAACCCCGATGAAGCAGTAGCGCTCGGTGCATCGATTCAAGCGGCCGTGCTCGCAGGTGATGTCAAAGATGTCCTTCTGCTGGATGTCACACCGCTGTCTCTGGGTATTGAGACGATGGGTGGAGTGATGAGCACGCTCATCGAGAAAAACACAACGATTCCGACACAGAAATCACAGGTGTTTTCAACCGCCGAAGACAACCAGCCAGCGGTAACGATCCATGTCCTTCAGGGTGAGCGTAAGCAGGCAGGCCAGAATAAGTCACTGGGTCAGTTTGACCTGGCAGATATACCGCCGGCGCCTCGTGGCACACCGCAGATTGAAGTGAGCTTCGATCTGGATGCTAACGGTATTTTGAATGTGTCTGCGAAAGACAAGGCGACCGGTAAGGAGCAGTCGATCGTGATTAAGGCTTCCAGTGGTCTGTCGGACGATGAAATCGATCAGATGGTGCGGGATGCGGAATCTCACGCAGAGGAAGACCGAAAGTTCGAGGAACTGGTCGCGGCACGCAACACGGCTGACGGTATGATTCATGCGACTCGAAAGACGCTGGAAGAAGCCGCGGACAAAGTCGAGGAGACTGAAAAGACGGCAATCGAAGCTGCGATTTCAGAACTTGAAGAAGCACTCAAAGGTGATGACAAGGACGCGATTGAGACGGGCACGCAGAAACTGACTGAAGCAAGCTCTTCTCTGGCGCAACGCATGTACGCGGAAGCCCAGCAGGAAGCCGCAGGTGCCCAGGCTGAACCAGGCGCAGCGACCGCTGATGCCGGTGGTGATCCTGATGCCGTTGACGCTGAGTTCGAAGAAGTGAAGGACGACAAGTAAGTCCACAAACTGGAAAGAGGCTTTCCTGCATTTTTCCAAGGCTCGCGCGCTTCGGCGTGCACGCCACAGAAAAAGCGGAGTTCCTCCGCTTTTTCTGCGTCGGGGTCTTTCATGACCCTGAATCGCACAAACAGAGACTGAGAAAATAAATGGCAAAAAGAGACTATTACGAAGTGCTGGGCGTCGAACGCGATGCGTCAGAACAGGCGATAAAGAAAGCGTATCGCCGTCTTGCCATGAAGTTTCACCCGGACAGAAATCCTGATGATGCGGACGCGGAATCAAAGTTCAAAGAAGCCAGTGAAGCGGCAGAAGTGCTGCTGGATTCTGAGAAGCGACAAGCCTACGACCAGTTCGGCCACTCTGCGGTCGACGGTTCAGCAGGCAGTGGTTTTGGTGGTTTCGGTGGCGCTGGCGGTAGTTTCAGCTCTATTTTCGAAGACGTGTTTGGCGACATATTTGGTGGTGCTGGAAGTGGTGGGCGTCGAGGCGGTCCTTCACGAGGGGCAGATCTGCGTTATGTGCTGACTCTGGATCTTGAAGAAGCTGTTCGAGGATGTAATCCGAAAATCAAAGTACCGACCCTGGTTGAATGTATGGAATGTCTGGGCAGTGGTGCGAAAAAAGGCACCACGCCCATCGAATGCCCACAGTGTGGTGGCATGGGCCAGATTACGGCCAGGCAGGGCATCTTCTCGATTCAGCAGACCTGTCCCAGCTGCGGTGGTGCCGGCAAAATCATCGCGGAACCGTGCCCTGCCTGTCATGGCCAGGGTCGTGTGCAGGAACAGAAAACGCTGTCTGTGAAAGTGCCGCCTGGTGTCGATACGGGTGATCGTATTCGGCTTGCAGGACAGGGCGAAGCGGGTTCCATGGGTGGGCCGTCCGGTGACCTTTACGTCCAGATTGAAGTGCGGAATCACGATATCTTTGAGCGCCACGGCGAACATCTTTACTGCGATGTGCCAGTGAGCTTTGTCGACGCCGCGCTCGGAGGTGAACTGGAAGTCCCGACGCTGGATGGTCGCGTTAACCTGAAAATCCCCTCTGAGACCCAGACCGGCAAGCAGTTCAGACTGCGCGGCAAAGGCGTGAACGTCACCCAGGTGCGAGGCGGTGGTACGGGCGATCTTTATTGTCGAGTGATTGTCGAGACACCCGTTAATCTCACCGGCAAGCAGAAGGATCTGCTGCGTGAATTTGCTGCACAGACGAATGAAAAGCAGCGCCCCCAACAAACCGGTTGGTTTGATCGTGTGAAACATTTCATCGATTCACTCACTGACTAAAGACGTTACAATCTCTCCCATGAGCGGAAATGTAACGAAAGTTGGGGTCGTTGGCGCGGCCGGAAAAATGGGCAAAACCCTGATCGAATTGATTCAGGCCTCGGAAGACCTGAGGCTTGCCGCAGCGATCGAGCAGCCTGGCATGCCAGCGATTGGCATGGATGCCGGGGAATGTGCGGGTGTGGGAAGCGCCGGGGTTCAAGTGGTCGACGACCTGGCCTCCCGGGCATCAGAAATCGACGTGCTGATCGACTTTACGATCGCGGCAGCGACCGTAAAGAATATGGAGATCTGCGCACAATCTGGCACTGCGATGGTCATCGGAACGACCGGTCTTTCCTCTGATGAACAGTCTCGCCTGCATGAGATTTCCGCATCCCTGCCGATCGTATTTGCCAGTAACTACAGTGTGGGCGTGAATGCGACTTTTCAATTGGTTGAGATGGCCGCAGAAATCTTCGGTAACACCGTGGATGTTGAGATCATTGAATCTCACCACCGTCACAAAGTAGACGCGCCTTCCGGCACCGCGATTACCTTAGGAGAACGCGTAGCGCGAGGCCTGCATCGAAATCTCGACGAGGTGGCGGTTCACGGTCGGCACGGACAAACCAACGCAAGGGATCGCGAGACGATCGGTTTCCATGCTATTCGGGGCGGCGAGATCGTGGGTGAGCACACAGTGATGTTTATCGCAGGCGGCGAGAGATTGGAGATTACGCACCGTGCCCAGTCGCGAACCAATTTTGCTGAGGGCGCCCTAAGAGCCGCTGCCTGGGTAGGCGGCCAGCCAGCGGGACTCTTTGATATGGGTGATGTTCTTGGTCTCAATAATTGAAAATCTGGCGCTGAATACTGGACCATAAACAGACGCTCCATTACAATGCGGCACTCAGGATGACACCCCAGTGTAAAAAATCATGAAAAGCGAGATGGAAGCCTCTTCCATCTCGTTTTTTTTCGACCTGTACTTACACAAAAACGTCCCAACAACACTTTTAATCGGAGACTGACACTTGAACAGTAGCGCAGTACTTGCACTCGCGAACGGCACAATTTTCGAGGGCACTGCTATTGGTGTTGATGGTCTCACCACCGGCGAAGTTGTCTTCAACACCTCAATCACTGGCTATCAGGAAATTCTCACCGACCCCTCTTACGCAAAACAGATTGTTACGCTGACACACCCGCACATCGGTAACACGGGTTCCAATGCGGAAGACGAAGAATCCACTAACGTTTGGGCGACAGGCCTGGTCATACGTGATCTGCCTTTACTGGCTTCTAACTGGCGCAGCGAGCAAGGCTTAGACGAATACCTGCAGGCAAAGAACGTCGTTGCTATCGCTGAAATTGACACTCGTAAGCTGACGCGAGTGCTCAGGGATGAAGGATCCCAGAATGGTGCCATCATTGCTGGACCTGATCTGACGCAAGTGGACATCGAAAAGGCGGTAGCCGCTGCGAAAGAATTTGCTGGTCTTAAAGGTATGGATCTGGCCAAAGATGTTACTACCGCGGACCCCTATAACTGGCAGGAAGGCAGTTGGGTGATTGGCGAGGGATACCCGACGATCAGCGATGCTGATTTCCATGTGGTCGCTTATGACTTTGGTGTCAAACGAAACATTCTGCGCATGCTGACAGATCGAAGGTGCAAGCTCACCGTGGTGCCAGCGCAGACACCGGCCAGTGAAGTGCTTGCGATGTCTCCCGATGGGGTATTCCTATCAAATGGACCGGGAGACCCAGACCCCTGTGACTATGCGATCACAGCTATCCAGGAGATCCTCAAGACGAATATCCCTGTGTTTGGCATCTGTCTCGGGCTTCAGCTACTCGGACTCGCTGCGGGCATGAAAACCACCAAGATGGGACACGGGCATCACGGAGCGAACCATCCCGTTCAGAATCTGGAAGATGAGACGGTACTGAT
The DNA here is from genome assembly GCA_017642855.1 of Pseudomonadales bacterium. Classification (GTDB taxonomy): domain Bacteria; phylum Pseudomonadota; class Gammaproteobacteria; order Pseudomonadales; family Azotimanducaceae; genus UBA9659. Next base: position 45,029 of record JAEPOO010000002.1, on the reverse strand, counting down.
TACCAGTCAGAACCATGGATTCTGTATCGATGAGTCTGCCTTGCCCGACAATGTTCGCATCTCTCATCGATCACTGTTTGACAACACGATCCAGGGTATCCATCTGAACGATGCGCCCGCATTTGGATTTCAGGGCCACCCTGAAGCGAGCCCGGGACCGCACGATGCGAGCCCCCTGTTTGACCACTTCATTGAACTCATGAGGTTACGTAATGCCTAAACGAACGGACTTGGAAAGCATCTTGATCATTGGTGCTGGTCCGATCGTGATCGGACAGGCCTGCGAGTTCGATTACTCCGGCGCTCAGGCATGTAAGGCGCTTCGGGAAGAGGGTTATCGGGTCATTCTTGTCAACTCAAACCCGGCGACCATCATGACGGACCCGGAAATGGCGGATGCCACTTACATTGAGCCGGTTCACTGGCAGCATGTTGAGAACATCATTGCAAAAGAACGCCCCGACGCTATTTTGCCAACCATGGGTGGTCAGACAGGTCTCAACTGTGCGCTCGACCTGGCACGCGAAGGCATCCTTGAAAAGTACAACGTCGAGTTGATCGGTGCCACGAAAGAAGCCATCGACAAGGCAGAAGATCGTCAGCAATTTGATGTGGCGATGAAGTCCATTGGGCTTGAAACACCGAAAAGCGCCATTGCACACTCGTTAGAAGAAGCAAAGCAGGTTCAGGCTCAGCTCGGATACCCCTGTGTTATCCGACCCTCCTTCACCCTGGGTGGCTCTGGTGGCGGTATTGCTTACAACCAGGAAGACTTCGAAGAGATCTGTCTTCGTGGTCTGGATCTTTCCCCAACGAATGAGCTTTTGATTGACGAATCGTTGCTTGGTTGGAAGGAATACGAGATGGAGGTGGTTCGTGACAAGAACGACAACTGCATCATCGTATGTTCCATTGAGAACCTTGATCCGATGGGTGTGCATACCGGTGATTCCATCACGATTGCGCCGGCGCAGACGCTGACAGACAAGGAATACCAGATTATGCGCAATGCCTCCCTGGAGGTGTTGCGTGAGATTGGCGTTGAAACCGGTGGTTCCAATGTACAGTTTGCGGTTCATCCGGAGACCGGTCGCCTCGTTGTGATCGAGATGAATCCGCGGGTGTCACGATCCTCCGCGCTTGCATCAAAAGCGACGGGGTTTCCCATCGCGAAGGTCGCTGCGAAACTGGCCATTGGTTATACGCTGGATGAACTCGCCAACGAAATCACAGGTGGCGTAACACCAGCGTCGTTTGAACCTTCCATCGACTATATCGTAACTAAGATTCCACGGTTTACCTTTGAGAAGTTCCCGCAGGCAGAAAACGTTCTGACCACTCAAATGAAATCGGTCGGCGAAGTGATGGCGATCGGTCGAACCTTCCAGGAGTCCCTGCAAAAGGCTCTGCGTGGGATGGAAATCGGCATTGATGGTTTGACGCCGATTCTTGATACCAGTGAAACGGAATGGCAGAGCATCCTACGTAAGGAACTCCGAGTGCCCACCGCTGAACGCCTTCGCTACGTGGCAGACGCGCTGAGGCAAGGTTTCGAGCTTGAAGAGGTTCGAGAACTCACGGGTATGGATCCCTGGTTCCTGGTTCAATTGCAGGACCTGATTCTCTGGGAACAAAAGGTAGAAGGTCGTTCCCTGGATTCGATGGGCCGTGATGAGCTGTTCCGACTGAAGCAAAAAGGATTCTCAGATTCGAGACTGGCGACACTGATGCAGGTTAATGAGTCTGATATCCGAGCACTTCGTCTTCAGTTAGACGTGAAGCCGGTTTACCGGCGAGTGGACACCTGTGCCGCTGAATTCGCCTCTTCCACGGCTTACATGTATTCAACCTATGAAGATGAGTGTGAAGCCTTCCCGAGTGATCGTGAGAAGATCATCGTCCTTGGCGGCGGCCCGAATCGAATTGGCCAGGGTATCGAGTTTGACTATTGCTGTGTGCATGCAGCGCTTGCGATGAAAGCGGATGGCTATGAAGCCATCATGATCAACTGTAACCCTGAAACAGTATCGACAGACTACGATACGTCTGATCGTCTGTATTTTGAACCGCTGACCTTTGAAGATGTCATGGCGGTGGTTGACCTTGAAAAGCCAAAAGGGGTGATTGTTCAGTTCGGTGGCCAGACACCACTTAAGCTTGCTAACCAGCTTGAAGCTGCGGGTGTTCCCATTATCGGAACGCCGCCGGATGCGATTGATGAGGCCGAGGACCGTGAACGCTTCCAGCAACTGATTGAGAAGCTGTCACTGCTCCAGCCACCGAATCGAACGGTGAAAACCCAGGAAGAAGCGCATCAGGCTGCCGAAGAAATTGGCTTCCCTCTCGTCGTGAGACCTTCCTACGTTCTGGGCGGCCGGGCGATGGAAATCGTTTATGGTCAGGATGAACTCAAGTCTTACATGCGTGAAGCCGTAGAAGTCTCAGAAGATTCGCCAATCTTGTTGGACAGATTCCTTGACCAGACGATCGAAGTTGATATCGATGCTGTTTCAGATGGCAAAACAGTGGTGATCGGTTCCGTTATGCAGCACATCGAACAGGCGGGTATTCATTCGGGTGACTCGGCATGTTCATTGCCGCCTTACAGTCTTTCAGATGATCTGCAGGCGAAAATGCGAGAGCAGGTCAAGCAAATGGCAAAGGAGCTTGGTGTCATCGGTTTGATGAATGTACAGCTTGCGGTGCAGGGAGAGGACATTTTCGTTCTTGAAGTAAACCCACGTGCTTCACGAACCGTACCCTTTGTTTCCAAGTGTATTGGTCTCAGCCTGGCGAAAGTTGCGGCTCGATGCATGGTTGGCATTAGCCTTCAAGAACAGGGGTTCACCGAAGAAATTGTGCCCAATTACTTCAGCGTCAAAGAAGCAGTTTTCCCGTTTGGAAAGTTTCCTGGCGTTGACCCAATCCTCGGTCCGGAAATGAAATCTACAGGAGAGGTCATGGGTGTCGGCATGAGTTTTGCCGAAGCCTATGGCAAAGCCCAAACCGCAGCCAGCGATACAATTCCCGCAACAGGGCGCGCGTTTTTGAGTGTTCGGGACGCAGACAAAGATCAGCTGCCTGAGATTGCGAAAGGTCTGATTGATCTCGGTTTTGCGGTTGTCGCAACTCGAGGGAGCGCGAGAGTAATCGAGGAAGCTGGGTTGGAAGTGCAGGTCGTGAACAAGGTGCTTGAAGGTCGTCCCCACATTGTCGATATGTTGAAGAACCAGGAAGTGGACTTTATTGTGAACACCACTGAAGGTAAGCAGGCGATTGCTGATTCATTCATGATTCGACGCACCGCGCTGCAGAACAAGGTCTGTTACACCACCACGATGGCAGGTGGTCGTGCCAGCGTAGCGGCACTGAACCACGGCGAAGACAAAACCGTGCACTCGTTGCAGAGCCTTCAGCGGAAGCCATAAAGCGCCTTCAGCGGAAGCCATAAAGCGCCTTTAGCGGAAGCCATAAAGCGCCTTCAGCGGAAGCCATAAAGCGCCTTTAGCGGAAAGCACAAAGCGCCCTCAGAGGAAAGCATAAAGCGCCTTCAGAAGGCCTAGAAAAGCGGGCAACAAAAGTAGACACTAACCCTTCATCGATAATTGATATGCCGTTATGGACAAGATCCCAATGACAGCCAGTGGCGAAAATATGCTTCGCGAAGAACTGGATAAGTTAAAAGGTCAGGAGCGACCGAGAATTGTGCAAGCCATTGCAGAGGCGCGTGCGCAGGGAGATCTTCGAGAGAATGCGGAATATCAGTATGCGAAGGAAGAGCAGGGGTTTATCGAAGGTCGAATTGCAGAGATCGAAGGCAAACTTTCTAACGCCCAGGTCATTGACGTCACGCAGATTCCTGAGAGTGGCAAAGTCATTTTTGGCACGACGGTCGAATTGATGAATCTGGAGACAGACGAAGAAATCACCTACCAGATCGTCGGTGATGATGAGTCAGACATTAAGCTCAGCAAAATTTCCGTGTACTCACCGATTGCCAGAGCATTGATCGGTAAAGAGGTGGATGACGTCGTGGTGGTAAAGACGCCTAACGGAGATGTCGAGTACGAGATCTGCGCCGTCAAACATATTTAGTAGAGGTCTCGCTGACGGCGGTTGCTGCGGAGCGGATACAGGCACCACAACCTATCGACAAGTCACGCTGGACGCTTTTCCATCTGAAGTCCCTTTACAGGATGTTGGATCTCAGAATGTTAGAGAGTCCTGGTTTCGGCTCTCTGGATGGGCGGTAGAGCAGTGCAACGCCTCCGATGGTCTGTACGATATCGGTTGAGTCCATTGCACTCAATTGCTCAATGACCTCGACCCTTTCTTCACGATTACCGACGATCTTGATCTTGATCAGTTCGTGATCGTCCAAAGCGCGATTCAGCTCGGCCACGACGTTTTCCGAGAGTCCGTTACCGGCAATAGTGACGACGGGTTTCAGTTCATGGCCAATCGCACGAAGCTTTTTCTTGAGTTTCTGGTTCATAGGGTGTCCTGAAAGAGGGGCGCGATTGTACCCACACCGCCTCCAGTTTGCGATACTCCGACTATGAAGAAATCTAAATCCAGCGCTCGTTGGCTCAATGATCATGAAAATGATGAATACGTTCAGCGCGCAAGACGGGAAGGTTTTCGTTCCCGGGCGGTTTATAAGTTGCTGGAAATTCAGGAGAAGTATCAAATTCTGAAACCTGGTTCGGTTGTCGTGGACCTGGGTGCTGCGCCAGGTGGCTGGATGCAGGTAGCGAGGAAAACCGTCGGTGACTCAGGTTTTGTGGTGGGGCTGGATTTGCTGGCTATTGAGCCTCTGTCGGATTGCACGTTCATTCAGGGAGACTTCACGGAAGATGCCGTTCTTAGACAGCTCATGGAAGCGCTGGAAGAACGTCAGGTAGACCTTGTAATTTCCGACATGGCCCCCAATCTAAGTGGGATGAAAGACATCGATCAGCCGAGGTCTATGTACCTGGTCGAGCTGGCAGTGCATTTCGCCGCTGAAGTGCTAAGGCCCGGCGGCACCTTCCTGGCGAAGTGCTTCGAAGGGGAGGGCATTGATGGCCTTCGAGCGACAATTCGCAACGAATTCAAGCAGTTAAGCAATGTGAAGCCGAAAGCTTCTCGTGGAAAGTCCCGCGAAATATATTTGCTGGGCCGCTCGTTCAAGGGAAGTTTAGCCTGAGAAAAATGGTCGAATGATATGGAACAGGCGTAGAAGTATAATGAGAGGTTCCGCCGGCGTTGCCCGAGGGCTACCGGCATCTGAGGAAAGAGAATGAATGACATGGGTAAAAATCTGCTGCTCTGGCTGATCATTGCAGCAGTGCTGCTGACGGTTTTTCAGAACTTTAATGTTCGGCCGGAAACACAGGAAATCGATTATTCAGCGTTCCTGGAACTGGTGAACCAGAACCAGGTGCGTAACGTGGAAGTGGATGGTTTGACCATTCGCGGCGAGCGCTATGACGGCCAGCCGTTCGAGACGATACAACCACAAGTGACGGACAGCGCGTTGATCGGTGATCTGCTTGACCACAATGTTGAATTCAAGGGTAACCGACCAGAGCAGCAGAGCATCTGGACTCAGTTACTCGTTGCCAGTTTCCCGATCCTGGTCATTATTGCGGTGTTTATGTTTTTCATGCGCCAGATGCAGGGCGGTGGCGGCGGCCGAGGCGGTCCTCTGACGTTTGGTAAGAGCAAAGCCAAGCTGCTTGGTGAAGATCAGATCAAGACAACATTCGCAGACGTTGCGGGGGTTGATGAAGCGAAAGAAGATGTCCAGGAGCTGGTGGAATTCCTTCAGGATCCCAGCAAGTTCCAGAAGCTGGGCGGCAAAATTCCCCGCGGTATCTTAATGGTGGGTCAGCCTGGCACGGGTAAGACCCTGCTCGCCAAGGCGATTGCCGGCGAAGCGAAGGTGCCGTTCTTCAGTATCTCCGGATCGGACTTCGTGGAGATGTTCGTGGGTGTTGGTGCTTCAAGGGTTCGCGACATGTTCGAACAGGCAAAGAAGCAGACGCCTTGCATTATCTTCATCGACGAGATTGATGCCGTCGGTCGTCATCGTGGCGCTGGTCTGGGTGGTGGTCACGACGAACGTGAACAGACGCTCAACCAGTTGCTGGTTGAGATGGATGGTTTTGATGGCAATGAAGGCATTATCGTTATTGCATCGACGAACCGTCCCGACGTGCTCGACCCAGCGTTATTGCGTCCCGGTCGTTTTGACCGCCAGGTGGTGGTCCCGCTCCCCGATATTCGCGGTCGCGAGCAGATCCTTAAAGTGCACATGCGCAAAGTGCCTCTGGGTACAGATGTCGATGCGGCGGTTATCGCTCGGGGCACACCAGGATTCTCCGGCGCAGACCTCGCGAACCTGGTTAATGAAGCCGCCTTGTTTGCAGCGCGTCAGGACAAGCGCACGGTCACGATGGGGCAGTTCGAGCAGGCGAAAGACAAAATCATGATGGGCGCTGAGCGTAAGTCCATGGTGATGTCAGAAAAAGAGAAGTCGAATACGGCCTACCACGAAGCTGGGCACTGTATTGTTGGTTATCTGGTGCCTGAGCATGATCCCAGTTACAAGGTCTCGATCATTCCTCGGGGCCGCGCCTTGGGTGTCACCATGTTTCTCCCGGAAGAAGATCGCTATTCCATGAGTAAGCGTTCCATCCACAGCCAGATTTGTTCACTGTTTGGTGGGCGAATCGCAGAAGAACTCACCCTTGGACCTGATGGCATCACCACAGGAGCGTCTAACGACATTGAGAGGGCGACGAAGATGGCTCGAGCCATGGTGACCAAATGGGGATTGTCTGAGGAGTTAGGCCCCTTGATGTACGATGAAGAAGATGAGGAAGTGTTCCTCGGTATGTCTGCTGGTGCGTCGCGTTCTCAGGTGTCGGGTGAAACCGCGAAGAAGATTGATGAAGAAGTCAGATCGATTATTGACGATTGCTATTCAACGGCGAAACGTTTGCTTGAAGAGAACCGTGACAAGCTGGACGTGATGGCTGAGGCACTGCTTGAGTACGAAACGATCGATCGTAGGCAGATCGTGGACATCATGGAAGGGCGAAAACCCAGTCCTCCCGAACATTGGGACGATACGGATCCGGGTACTCCGCCTGATGCAAAAAATGTGAGTGACGAAGAGAACGCCATCAAGAGTGATGACGCCGATACTCAGGCTGGATTCTCTGGCGGAGGTGATCCGGCTCCGGATCACTAGGTTCTGCGGTGTCTCGACTTGCAGCACTGCTGCGGCTAGACCGTCCCCTGGTCATGGGGATACTCAACGTGACCCCGGATTCTTTTTCAGATGGCGGCCGTTTCCTCAATCGGGAAGTCGCCTGCGCCCATGCCCGTGAAATGATTCGCGCTGGCGCAGATCTCATTGACATTGGCGGCGAATCGACGCGGCCAGGCGCTGAGAGCGTCTCGGTTGAGGAAGAACTTGAACGCGTCCTTCCCGTCGTGCGTGCGCTTCGAAAGGACTCGGATATCGCCATTTCTGTGGACACCAGCAAGCCCGAAGTGATGCATGCGCTGCATGATGAAGATGTTGATCTGATTAATGATGTCAGAGCGCTCAGAGAAGCGGGCAGTTTGGAAGCCGCCGCAAAAAGTGGTCTGCCGGTGTGTTTGATGCATATGAAAGGGCTGCCCCGAACGATGCAGGAAGCGCCGGAGTATAAAGATGTGGTGGCAGAGGTCCGAGAGTTTTTTGCCGAGCGCATTGCGATATGTGTCGATGCTGGTATTAGAAAAGACAAACTCCTCTTGGATATCGGTTTTGGCTTTGGCAAAACCCCGGAACACAACCTGACATTGCTCAATCGGCTTGAGCACTTTTCCGACTTCGAGTTACCTCTATTGGTCGGACTTTCTAGAAAGAGTACCATTGGAAAAATCGTGGACGATCGTTTGACCGGCAGTCTCAGCGGCGCGCTCGCAGCGGTTGGACGTGGCGCGAAGTTGCTGAGAGTTCACGACGTGGAAGAGACCGTGGCGGCGCTTAAAGTGTGGCGCGCCATTCAACAAGAACAAATCGTCGTCTAAGCAGGCATCGTGGAAAAAAAGTATTTTGGCACTGACGGTATTCGGGGAAAGGTCGGGGAACACCCGATTACCGCCGAATTTATGCTGAGACTTGGCTGGGCCGCTGGGCGAGTATTTTCCAAGGCAGGTCGGGGCCAGATTCTGATTGGTAAAGACACTCGAGTTTCCGGATACATGTTTGAGTCTGCGCTGGAAGCGGGACTTGCGTCGGCGGGGGTTGACGTCTCTTTGTTAGGGCCAATGCCGACACCGGCGATCGCGTTCCTCACCCGGACCATGAAAGCCAGTGCCGGTATCGTGATCAGTGCGTCGCATAATCCCTACTTCGACAACGGTGTGAAATTCTTCTCCGGCAAAGGAGAAAAGCTGGGTGATGAAATTGAACTGGCGATTGAAGCGGAGCTTGACGCAGATATGCAGATGGTTGCCTCCGACCAGATAGGCAAGGTTTCTCGGATCAGTGATGCAGCTGGTCGATACGTTGAATTTTGCAAAAGCTGCTTTCCTGACGAGCTGAACTTAAAGGGCATGAAGATCGCATTGGATTGTGCTCATGGCGCGACCTACCACATTGCACCAAAAGTTCTTAGCGAACTAGGTGCGGATGTGATGACTCTGGGAGTTGATCCTGATGGCTTTAACATCAACAGAGAGGTCGGTTCCACGGAGCCCGATGCACTGAAAAATCTTGTCAAATCATCCGGCTCGGATCTTGGTATCGCCCTTGATGGCGATGGTGATCGATTGATCATGGTCGATGGCTCGGGTGAAGTGGTCGATGGTGATGAGTTGCTTTTCGTCATGTGTGCTGACCGGCTGTCTTCAGGACAACTGGAAGGTGGTGTTGTTGGTACGCTCATGAGCAATTTTGGTCTGGAGGAAGCATTCAGAAAACTGGATGTTCCGTTCACCCGGGCATCAGTAGGCGATCGCTATGTGCTCGCTGAGCTTCTATCACGAGGCTGGCGGCTGGGCGGAGAAAGTTCCGGTCATCTCATCTGCCTGGATATGACAACAACCGGAGATGGCATAATCTCCGCGCTTCAGGTACTCGCAGCGATCGCTCGATCAGACGAATCGCTCAATCAGCTCAAGCAGGGCATGCAGAAATACCCCCAGCATATGATCAATGTATCCTGCGGTAAAAAAGTCGATCTTTCGTCGCAATCCGGTGTGGCGGACGCGGTTGAAGCCACGGAGCGCCAGCTGGCCGGAAAAGGCCGTGTCTTGCTTCGACCTTCAGGTACCGAGCCGGTGGTCCGCGTCATGGTGGAAGGGGAAGATCGCGAGGTTGTGACATCCCTGACAGAAGACCTTGCACAGCGAGTTGCGGATGCGCTGTCGTAAGGTTAATATTTGCCGCCTTTTTTCAGGGCCGAAGCGATGAGCGCGAAATCGAGAACGCCGCTGGTCGCGGGCAACTGGAAAATGAATGGATCGAAGGCGTTCATTCGGGGATTGCTGGATGATGTGCAGTCAGAACTGCAGCCCTTGGCGCTTGAACGATGTTCCGTCCTGGTCTTCCCATCTTATGCATATCTGTATGCGGTGGCTGATCAGTTAAGAGGTTCATCAATAGGCGTAGGTGCTCAGGATGTTGATGAGCGACCCGAAGGTGCGGTAACCGGGGGTGTGTCCGCAGGGATGGTCAGAGACCTCGGTTGTGGTTTCGCTATCGTCGGTCATTCCGAACGACGAACACTGTTTGGGGAGAGCGACAGTACGGTGGCAGAGAAGTACGATCGTTGTTGCGAGCAGAACCTGACGACCATAGTCTGTGTCGGTGAAACGCTGGAGGAGCGTGAAGCCGGTCAGACGCTTGAGGTGGTCCACCGCCAGTTGAAGGCGGTAACCGATAGAGTCGGTGTTGACTTTGCGGGGTCGATGGTCGCTTACGAACCCGTTTGGGCCATTGGAACAGGTAGAAGCGCGACACCGGACCAGGCAGAAGAAGTCCAAGCGAGCCTTCGTGCTTGTTTGGCAGAAGTAGACGCAGGACTGGCGGAAGCCACCAGCATACTTTACGGCGGCAGCGTCACTGCGGAGAATGCGCAGTCGCTGTTCGAGATGAACAACATAGATGGCGCGCTCGTGGGAGGCGCATCACTTAAAGCAGATAATTTCGCGAAGATTTGCGAAGTTGCGGAAAGAGTTAAACGATAGGTATGGATGCAATAGAGACATTGGTGTTGGCACTGCACGTACTTGCAGCGCTGGCTGTTACCGGACTCGTGTTGATTCAGCATGGGAAAGGCGCGGACATGGGTGCGGGCTTTGGCGCGGGCGCCAGTGCAACCGTTTTTGGTTCAGGCGGCGCGGGAAATTTCCTGACTCGTACAACGACGATCATTGCGATCACATTTTTCCTGACCAGTTTCGGTCTGGCGTACTTCGCCAAGGAAAAATCACAGGCGACAGCTCAGTTGGGGATTCCTACGGTCGTTGAGCAGGCGCTCTCTGAACAGGAAACGCGCCCGGCAGAAAACGAACTGCCGTCGATTGAGTTACCCGCGGATGAATCAGAGATTCCGCAGGGTTAACCCAGGGTTTAATGCCGAAGTGGTGAAATTGGTAGACACGCTACCTTGAGGGGGTAGTGGGGGAAACCCCGTGGAGGTTCAAGTCCTCTCTTCGGCACCAAGTAACAAAAAAGGCTGCAATGGCAGCCTTTTTTGTTTGTAAGCGCTTGTCACGACAGGTTCCTAAGGGTGCGAAACACCAGGACTCAGAGCGGCTAATGCGACTCTCCTGGCGAAGCGAAACGCTCGGCACCACCAGTCAAATTAACTCACAGACAAATCAACAACTTACCTGCCAAATTAAATCCCTTTTCCGCGCCCGATAAGGTTGACTCTGATCCAGCACCGGTCCTATAATCCGCCCCCTTGTTGTTGCGGGGTGGAGCAGTCTGGTAGCTCGACGGGCTCATAACCCGTAGGTCGTAGGTTCAAATCCTGCCCCCGCTACCACGTTTTAAGAGACAAGCCCCTTATCCTGGGTTAGGGAATAGGGGCTTTTTATTAACTCCGGTTTCAGACGCCGGAGATTTAGGTGGGACGGCAAGCCCATCGAATGACGAAATGGGCTTCAAAGCCCATTTTTTGTTTGCGGAGCCTGAAAAGCGATGGATGACCAGCTGAGCGAACTGATTCGGCCGGTGGTCGAGGCGCTGGGATGCGAACTCTGGGGTATTGAGCAGCTTGCTCTTGGTAAGCACTCCACCCTGAAGATTTACATCGATGCGGAACAGGGCATCAACGTAGAGGACTGCGCAAGGGTGAGTCGGCAGGTGAGTAGCCTGCTGGATGTGGAAGACCCGATTAAAGGTGAGTACACCCTTGAGGTGTCGTCACCGGGAATGGACAGAAGACTGTTCAGGCTAGAACAATACGCTGATTATGTCGGCGAACAGGTGCGCATCCGTTTGAAGCGCCCTTTTGAAGGATCGCGAAAGTTCAGCGGACAGCTAAGAGGTGTTGAGGGAGATGAGATTGTCTTGTTGCAGCAGGATGAGGAAATTCTTTTTCCCTTTGAAGATATTGAAAGAGCAAATCTTGTTCCCAGTCATTAAGACTGCGAGCAATCAGAGGTAGAGCGATGAGCAAAGAAATATTGTTAGTTGTTGAGTCGGTCTCGAACGAGAAAGGGGTGTCGGAAGACATCATCATTGAGGCGCTAGAGGTTGCGCTCGCGACGGCGACAAAGAAGCGATACGACGAAGAAGTCGAGCTGCGCGTCGCGATTGATAAAGAGTCAGGCGAGTACGACACCTTCCGTTTTTGGGATGTTGTTGCCGACGATGAGGAAATCGAATTTCCTGGGGCACAACTCACGTTAACAGAAGCCAAAGAAAAAGATGCGTCCTTGGAAATTGGCGGCCGTTATGAGATCCCGGTTGAGTCAGTCGAGTTTGGCAGAATTGCTGCCCAGACGGCGAAACAAGTTATCGTGCAGAAGGTTCGCGAAGCTGAGCGCGCGCAAGTCGTCGACGCCTATCGCAGTCGTGTCGGCGAACTGGTCAATGGTCAAGTTAAGAAAGTGACTCGTGAAGCGGTCATTGTTGATCTTGGCAACAATGCTGAAGCGATTCTGCCTCGAGAAGAATGGATTCCGCGGGAAACTTTCCGAATAGGTGATCGTCTGCGTGCACTGCTTGAAGAGGTTCGCCCGGAAGCTCGTGGGCCACAACTGGCACTGACTCGAACATCACCCGCCGTTTTGGTCGAACTGTTCAAAATTGAGGTGCCGGAAATCTCTGACGGCGTGATCGAGATCTTGGGTTGTGCAAGAGATCCTGGTTCACGAGCAAAGATAGCGGTTAAGACCAATGATGGTCGAATCGATCCGGTTGGTGCCTGTGTAGGGATGCGTGGGTCTCGGGTTCAGGCGGTTTCCAACGAACTCGGTAATGAGCGAATCGATATTGTTCCATGGGACGATAACGTTGCCCAGTTGGCGATTAATGCGATGGCTCCTGCTGAAGTGATGTCGATCGTGGTAGATGAAGAAACCCGCAGCATGGATATCGCTGTATCTGAAGATAACCTCGCACAGGCCATCGGCCGTGGTGGTCAGAATGTAAAGCTTGCCAGTGAACTGACTGGGTGGGAGCTGAACATCATGACTGAGGAAGAGGCTGCTGAGAAACACGAGGCAGAAGCAGGCTCAATTATCGAAAACTTCATGCAGCAACTTGATGTTGACGAAGACGTCGCCATTGTTCTGGTGGAAGAAGGCTTCACCACACTGGAAGAAGTGGCGTACGTGCCAATCGAAGAAATGATTGCGATCGAAGGCTTTGATGAAGAGATCGTTGATGAGCTTCGTTCTCGAGCAAAGAACGCACTAACCACACTGGAACTTGCCAACGAGGAAGAGCTAGGAAGCGTGGAACCCGCGGATGACCTGCTCAACATGGAGGGTATGGATCGTCGTCTGGCCTATCAACTCGCCGGCATGGGCATTGTGACCATGGAAGACCTGGCGGAACAGGCCATTGATGACCTGATCGAAGTGGAAGACATGACGGAAGAACGCGCAGGTGAATTAATTATGACTGCGCGAGCGCCTTGGTTCGAAGAAGCGTCTTCTGAAGAAGAAGCGGAGCAGGCGTAAGCAAGAGGAATTATTTATGGCTGAAGAAACAGTAGGAAAGCTAGCGGACACCGTTGGGACACCGACAGAGCGCCTGTTGCTTCAGATTGAGGAGGCGGGACTGCCTCAGCGTAGTGTTGATGATGTCATCAGAGAAGATGAGAAGGAGCAACTTCTCGCGTTTCTGAAGAAGAGTCACGGTGATGAAGAGGGTTCACCTCGGAAGATCACGCTCAAGCGTCGCACGCTTTCTACGTTGAAAACAGGTGGTTCAGCTGGACGTGGTCGAACGGTAAACGTCGAAGTACGTAAGAAACGGACTTATGTTCGGCGTGGTGCTGTTGAAGACGAACAGGAAAAGCCCCCAGTTGCAGAGCCCCTAAGCGCAGAAGCAACACCCGAAGTTGCCCGCAAACCAGCAACTGATCCGGACGCGGAGATCGAAAAGAAGCGTCAGGAAGCTGCAAAGAAAGTTGCCGAGCAAGCTGAGCTGGAAGCGAAAGAGCGTGAAGAAGCTGAGAAGAAGCGCAAGGAAGAGGAGGCTGCAGCTGCGGCCGCTGCTGCAGAAAAAGAAAAGGCAAAAGCCTCGCCCAAGGGTGAAGCTGTAGAAGAATCCAAAGTCTCCTCTCGCAAGGATAAGCGGGATCGAAGTGATCTGGATGACGATGATAAGCAACAGAAGAAATCGAAACACGGTAGTCGCAAGCGTCGAGTAGAAGAGTTGATCGGCGATGACCTCCTCGATGAAGAAGAAATCGTTTCGGCGGTAGAAGAAGCTGAGGACAAGCCCGAAGAAGCTGCAACACTTGGTTTGAGCTCACCGCGTTCCAAGCGAGCCTCTGGTGGTGGTCGCCCAGCGAAACAACACAAGTTCAATGCCCCAACCGAAGAAATTACTCGTGAGGTAGAGCTGGCGGAAAGCATCACCATCCAGCAGCTTTCACAAAAAATGTCCATCAAGGCTAATGACGTCATTAAGACGTTGATGAGCCTTGGCATCATGAAGAACATCAACGAGGCCATTGATCAAGAAACTGCACAGCTAGTCGTGGAAGAATTTGGCCATACCGTCAAGTTGCTGGATGCGGATGCTGTTGAAAAGACGCTGGAAGACGAGCTGGTTTACGAGAACGACGCGTCTGCCAGGGCGCCTGTTGTCACCGTTATGGGTCACGTAGATCATGGTAAGACGTCTCTTCTGGATTACATCCGTGAATCGCGAGTTGCAAGTGGCGAAGCAGGCGGCATTACACAGCACATTGGTGCGTATCGGGTAGCAACCGATCATGGTGAGATCTGTTTTATTGATACACCGGGTCACGCAGCTTTCACGGCAATGCGGGCACGCGGAGCAAACTCAACCGATATCGTTATCCTTGTTGTAGCTGCTGACGATGGTGTTATGCCGCAAACTGAAGAGGCGATACAGCACGCTAAGGGTGCAGAGGCGCCGATCGTTGTTGCGATCAACAAGATCGATAAAGAAGGTGCAGACCCTGATCGCGTTAAAAACGAACTCGCTGCTCGTGAAGTCATCCCAGAAGACTGGGGTGGAGATACGCAGTTCATTCCCTGTAGTGCAATTACCGGAGACGGTATCGAAGCACTGCTCGAAGCGGTTCTCCTGCAGGCAGAGTTGATGGAGCTGACAGCCGTCGAAGAAGGTCCTGCCCAGGGTGTTGTCATCGAATCTGAATTGGATAAAGGCAAAGGCTCTGTTGCGACACTGCTGGTGCAGAACGGTACTCTTAAACAAGGCGACATCATTGTTGCCGGTCAGTACTTCGGTCGAGCGAGGGCGCTTAACGACGATAACGGCAAGATGACGAAAACCGTCGGCCCTGCTACACCTGTCGAAGTGCTTGGGTTGAATGGTACACCTAATGCAGGCGACAGTTTTATTGTTGCCAAGGACGAAAAGCGAGCGAGAGAGGTTGCCCAGTTCAGAGCAGATAAAGCGAATGATGCGCGACTCAACAGTGGAGCCTCGCTGGACAGTCTGTTCGAAAACTTCGGTGCTGATGAAGTTAAGCGTCTGAACGTCGTTGTAAAAGCTGACGTACGTGGTTCTCTTGAAGCTATTGTCTCCGCGCTAAATGACATTGGTAACGAAGAAGTTCAGGTTAACGTCGTGATGCAGGGTGTTGGCGCGATCACAGAATCGGACGCTTCCTATGCGGTTACAGCCGAAGCAGTTATGTTTGGTTTCAACGTTCGAGCAGATAACTCAGCCAAGAAGGTCATTGAGAACGAAGGTCTGGATCTTCGTTACTATAAAGTGATTTATGACCTCGTCGATGATGTCAAAGCGGCGCTGTCGGGTATGCTCGATCCTGAGGTTCGCGAAGAGATTGTTGGCATCGCTGAAGTTCGCGAGGTTTTCCAGTCGAAGAAGATGGGCCAGATTGCTGGTTGTATGGTGACCGAAGGTACTGTCTATCGCGCGAAGAAAATCCGAGTTCTAAGAGATAACGTTGTCATCTACGAAGGTGAACTCGAGTCTCTGCGTCGATTCAAAGACGAAGTCGAAAGTGTGGTTAGTGGCTCAGAGTGCGGTATCGGTGTTAAGAACTATAACGACGTCAAAGTCGGCGATCAGATCGAAGTCTTTGATTCCCGGGAAGTTGCCCGGGAACTCTAACCGGTTACCTTCTGATGCCAAGAGAATCCAGTCGGGGTCATAAGGTTGCTGACCTGATACAGCGCGAGCTCGCGATTCTTATTCAGCGAGAAGTGAAAGACCCACGTCTTGGTATGGTTACGATCAATGAGGCGAGAGTCAGTCGTGACCTTTCTTTCGCTGATGTCTATTTCACAGTTCTGCCATCAGACGAAAGCGAAGCTGTTGAAGAGGTTCTGAACGAGGCAAGTGGCTTTCTCAGATCTCAGTTGGCCAAGATACTGAATACCCGGACTACGCCAAAACTCCGGTTTCACTATGACAAGACGATTGAAAATGGTGCGCGCTTGAGCAAAGCCATCGACGACGCCTTGGCGGACGATGCTTCTCAGAGTGCGAGAAATCGGTCAGGAGAAGAACAGTAATGGGTCGGCGACGCCGGAAAGGCAGAAATATCAGCGGTATCCTGCTGCTGGACAAACCCATGGGGATCACGTCTAATGCCGCGCTGCAGCAGGTGAAGCGACTGTTCAATGCCTGCAAAGCCGGACACACGGGATCTCTTGACCCCCTGGCAACCGGCGTCTTGCCGCTCTGTTTTGGTGAAGCAACCAAGTTCTCACAGTTTCTTCTCGATGCGGACAAACACTACCGGGCAAGAGTTCGTTTAGGCGTAACCACTGATTCGGGAGATGCGGACGGCAAGGTTCTTGAGACAAAGCCGGTGCCGGAGATCACTGATGAGGCACTTGAGCAGGCTCTGGATAACTACCGTGGTGAGATTACCCAGGTGCCTTCCATGTTCTCCGCATTGAAAGTGGATGGACAGCCGCTCTACAAGCTCGCTCGTCAGGGCGTCGAAGTAGAGCGCGAGGCAAGACCCGTAACGATCTATGAGCTTGAAGTTCAGGACCGAAGCGGTGACGAGCTTACGTTAGACGTCAGGTGCAGCAAAGGGACTTATGTACGTACCTTGGCTGAGGATATCGGGCGTGAACTTGGTTGTGGCGCCCATGTAGCGGGCCTGCGCCGTTTAGCAGCAGGACCGTTCAAAATCGAAGAAACCGTTTCGATTCAACAGCTGGAAGAGCTGATGAGCGAAGACCGCAGCAATATGGATGCGAAACTGCAGCCGGTTGGTGCAGCAGTTAAGGATTGGCCGGCGGTTGAACTGACTGAAGTGACAGCATCCTTTCTGAGACAGGGTCAACCGGTCCAGGTAGCAAATGCGCCAACAGATGGTTGGGTGAGTATTTTTGCCGAAGCTCCGCAAAATGAATTGGAGTTCATCGGCGTAGGCGAGATTCAAGACGACGGGTTAGTGGCCCCTCGTCGACTCATCGCCAGCTAGAGTTTTTTCGGTCGCCGAGTGTGATCGACGAATCCTGACCACGGATGGTCAGGAACAGGGCATCTACAAATATGCGTGGATGTGCCTGTCATTGAAGCGCCAAAGCAGCAGGAAGCTGTAGAGGCACAAGCATATTAATTATTGGAGAAAACTAAATGGCTTTATCAGTTGAAAGAAAAGCTGAAATCGTTAAGGAATTCGGCACGTCGGAAAATGACACAGGCTCCCCTGAAGTTCAGGTTGCCCTGTTGACTGCGAACATTGAAGAACTGCAGTCGCACTTTAAAGAGCACGCACATGACCACCACTCCCGGGTCGGTCTGCTCAGAATGGTGAGTCAACGAAGAAAGTTGCTGAATTACCTGCGTAACAAGAATACAGATCGCTACGCGGCCATCATTAAGAAACTTGGTCTGCGTCGATAGGTAGGTAGAAGCCGGACAATGGGGTTCGGCTATGGAGAAATATAGTGAGTTATGTAAGCAAGAAATTTAATTATGGCGGGCAGGAAGTTCTGCTCGAAACCGGTAAGGTCGCCCGACAGGCGGACTCAGCGGTTATGGTGACCATGCAAGAAACAACGGTTCTTGTTGCTGTGGTTGCCAGAACCAGTGTCAATCCGGGACAGGACTTTTTCCCGTTGACCGTAAACTATGAAGAAAAGACCTACGCAGCAGGTAAGATCCCAGGTGGGTTCTTCAAGCGTGAAGGTCGCCCCTCTGAAAAGGAAACTTTGACGTCTCGTTTGATTGACCGACCGATTCGTCCGCTTTTCCCGAAAGGTTTCATGAACGAAGTTCAGGTGACCTGTCAGGTGGTTTCGGCAAACAAAGATGTTGATCCTGATATTCCGGCAATGATTGGTGTGTCAGCGGCGCTGACGCTGTCTGGTATTCCGTTTGCAGGTCCGATCGGTGCTGCACGTGTTGGCTTTACGCCAGACGGCTATCTGCTCAACCCAGGCTATGAAGCCCTCGAAAGCTCAGAGCTGGACATGGTTGTGGCTGGTACTGAATCGGCGGTTCT
This sequence comes from Pseudomonadales bacterium, assembly GCA_017642855.1. Lineage (GTDB taxonomy): Bacteria > Pseudomonadota > Gammaproteobacteria > Pseudomonadales > Azotimanducaceae > UBA9659. The sequence goes on along the minus strand of JAEPOO010000002.1, from coordinate 26,868 downwards.
CATGGTGGAATCAGAAGCCAATGAGCTGACCGAAGATCAGATGCTGGGTGCGGTCTTGTTTGCGCACCAGGAAATGCAGGCTGTGATTGCTGCAGTGAACGAGTTCAAGGCAGAAGCCGGGAAGGCAGCCTGGGAATGGGAAGCAGAAGCTGAAAACACGGCGTTGATTGACGCGGTCAGTAGCCAGTTCGGTGCTCAGATTGCTGAGGCATACACCATCACCGAAAAGATGTCTCGTCAGACTCGTCTTGGTGAGCTGCGTGACGCAGCGGTTGAGGCACTTGAAACTGAAGAAACTGAAGCTGACGAAATTCGTTCAGTCTTCGGTAGCATTGAAAAGAAAACGGTTCGCAGAGCTGTCGTGGACGGTAAGCCACGTATTGATGGTCGAGATACCAAGACGGTACGAAACATTGATGTAGAAGTTGGCGTCCTGGCGAAAGCGCACGGTTCCGCCCTGTTTACTCGAGGTGAGACTCAGGCGATCGTTTCTACAACACTGGGTTCCATGCGTGATGCTGCGATTATCGACGCACTGCAGGGTTCCTACCGTGACAACTTCCTGTTGCACTACAACTTCCCGCACTACAGCGTTGGTGAAACTGGATTCTCCGGTGGACCAAAGCGTCGTGAAATTGGTCACGGTCGACTGGCACGTCGCGGTGTATCTGCTGTGCTGCCAAAATCTGAAGATTGGCCTTATACGACTCGAGTCGTTTCTGAAATCACTGAGTCCAATGGATCTTCTTCCATGGCATCGGTTTGTGGTGCCAGCCTGGCGCTGATGGATGCTGGTGTACCTCTTAAGGCGCCGGTCGCTGGCGTTGCGATGGGACTGGTTCTGGAAGGCGAAGACTTTGCTGTTCTGACGGACATCCTGGGTGATGAAGATCACCTGGGTGATATGGACTTTAAAGTGGCTGGTACAGAAACTGGCGTGACTGCTCTGCAGATGGACATCAAGATCCAGGGTATTACTGAGCAGATCATGGAAATTGCTTTGGGCCAGGCTCGCGATGCGCGTTTGCACATCCTGGGTGAGATGAACAAAGTCATCGGTCAGTCCAGAGAAAACGTTTCTGAGAACGCACCTGCTATGGTGACGATCAAAGTTGATTCAGACAAAGTGCGCGACGTCATTGGTAAAGGCGGTGCAACCATTCGTGGTATCACCGAAGAAACCGGCGCATCTGTGGACATTGAAGACGACGGCACCATTACGATCTTTGGTGAAGATGCAGACTCTCGTGACGCAGCGGTTGCGATGATCGAGGGTATTACTGCAGAAGCTGAAGTTGGCCAGATTTACACCGGTAAGGTTGTGAAGATTGCTGACTTCGGTGCGTTTGTGAATATCCTGCCTGGCAAAGACGGCCTGGTGCATATTTCACAAATCGCCAAGGAACGCGTTGAGAAGGTCACTGATTACCTGAGCGAAGGCCAGGAAGTGAATGTGAAAGTTCTCGATGTTGATCGTGGTCGTATCAAGCTTTCTATGAAGGAGCTCATCGAAGATGATGATTCATCGAACGATGACGCCAGTGAAGGCTCGGACGACGCTGGCGAGGAACTCGCCAGCTAGTTCACTCGATTAATTTCGAGGTAACAGAAAAGGGCAGCTTCGGCTGCCCTTTTTCGTTGTTGCCTCCGTGTTTTTTGCCGGAAAGAATCAATTCTGAAATAGAAACTGAAACATGGGCGGTTATTGCTCCGCTATTTTCTTGCGGTCGGGCTGTTTGCGACCAGGTCTTCTACGACAGAAGGATCGGCGAGTGTGCTGGTGTCGCCCAGACTATCCAGCTCGTTTTCTGCGATTTTGCGCAGGATGCGACGCATGATTTTCCCGGATCTTGTTTTTGGCAAACCCGGGGCCCATTGCAGTATGTCTGGTTTCGCGATGGCACCAATTTCAGAACGAACCAGGGCGTTTAACTCATTGAGCAGTTCATCGCTCCCCTCTGTTCCTGCCATGAGCGTGACGAATGCATAGATACCCTGACCTTTGACGTCGTGAGGGTAACCAACCACTGCCGCTTCAGCGACGAGATCATGCTCGACCAAGGCTGACTCAATCTCTGCAGTCCCCATCCGGTGACCAGAGACGTTCAGAACATCGTCCACTCGGCCGGTGATCCAGTAATACCCGTCTGCATCTCTTCTGGCACCATCTCCTGTGAAATAGTATCCGGGGTAAGTTGAAAAATAGGTGTCGATGCAACGCTGATGGTCGCCGAATACGGTTCTGATTTGTCCAGGCCAGGATCCACTGATTGCCAGGTTCCCTGACGCGGCGCCTTCGATCTCACTGCCGTTTTCATCGAGCAATACTGGCCTGACGCCAAAGAACGGTCTCGTGGCGGAGCCGGGTTTTAGCGCGGTCGCACCTGGCAAGGGTGTGATCATGATCCCGCCTGTTTCCGTTTGCCACCAGGTATCGACAATTGGACATCGCTCGTCACCAACGACATGGTGGTACCACTCCCAGGCTTCCGGATTGATGGGTTCACCTACGCTGCCGAGTAATCTGAGTGTTTTTCTGGAAGTGTTGGTGACGAACTCGTCGCCCTGACCCATAAGCGCCCGCAAAGCGGTGGGTGCGGTATAGAAAATATTGACGTTGTGCTTGTCGACGACTTGCCAGCAGCGTGACGCGTCAGGATAAGTGGGTACACCCTCGAACATCAGTGTGATTGCGCCATTGGCTAAGGGTCCGTAGACGATGTACGAGTGGCCGGTCACCCAGCCGACGTCGGCAGTACACCAATAGATATCACCTTCATGGTAGTCGAAGACATACTTGTGAGTCATGGCTGCATGTAACAGGTAGCCACCCGTTGTATGCAGAACGCCTTTGGGTTTGCCGGTAGAACCCGAAGTGTAGAGAATGAACAGTGGGTCTTCGCTGTCCATGGGCTCTGCCTCGCAATCAGGCGAAGCAGCGGCGGTTGATGCGCCGTACCAGATGTCTCTCCCATCCTGCCAATGGATGTCCCCGCCGGTACGTTTCACTACAACAACCGTGGAGACATCCGGACAACCTTCCAACGCTTCATCGGTGTTGGCCTTTAGCGGTATGGATCTGCCGCCACGCACACCTTCATCGGCAGTGATGACCGTCTGGCAATTAGAATCGAGAATACGATCTCGCAGAGCCTGAGGAGAAAAACCACCAAACACCACGGAGTGAATCGCACCAATCCTCGCGCATGCCAGCATCGCATAGGCGGCTTCTGGAATCATTGGCATATAGATGCACACACGATCACCCTTTTTGACTCCTCTGTCTTTGAGTACATTGGAGAGGCGACAAACTTGTTCATGCAATTGGCGGTAAGTAACGGTGAGGTCGTCAGTCGGTTCGTCACCTTCCCAGATGATGGCCGTGTGGTCTGCCTTTAACTCGAGGTGTCGATCGACGCAGTTATAGCAGGCGTTTAATTGACCCCCAATAAACCAACTCGCTTCGCCCTTAATGAAGTCAGATTCGGAAACTTTGTCCCAAGACTTTTGCCAGGTTAGGAACTCGTCTGCCTTTTGGGACCAGAATTCTTCAGAACGATTGATCGAGGCGTCATACATCGCCAGGTACTGATCGCTGCGAACGTGTGCTCGGTTTTCTGCTTCCTTGGGAACCGGGTGAAGCTTATGGTCCGACATGAGTTTTCCCTCAAAAACCGATAGGTTGCCCTATGTGGGGAATACGCTCAAGGCTGTTGACACCCGGCTCAAGGCTGCCAAAACATGCCTTCGTTGGGGTTTTTTCGGGGGCGCTTTTTGCGGTTACGCTTGCGTCGTCGTTTCTGTCCCGATGACTGCTTCATCGCGCTGCGTCGCTCGTCGTCCGCTTCCTGGTATTCAGTCCACCAGGCACCAAGATCACCGGTCTTCTCACCGGCCAGCTCCCGAAGAAGCAGAAAGTCATAGGCGGCCCTGAAACGCTTGTGCTGTATCAGGATATCTGGCTTTTGTCCGAATCGATTGGGTAGGCGGAACTGAAGGAACCAGATGTCCCGCATCGGCCCGGTAAATCTTCTTGGGACAGACGTAAACAGTTGTTGCTTGGAAATGATGTTATTAGCTGCCTCGTGGGAGGCTTCAACCTGGGTTGCACCCGCCTCTTGCAGGCGCTCTTTTTCTTCGACGAAGGGATACCAGAACATGGCCGCGTAGATGAATGCCGGGGTGACAGGCATATCGTCAGCGATCCGACGGTCAGTGCTTTCTAGAGCCAGCTTGACGAGCGCGGAGGTCGCGTTGCCCTCCATAGAGCGTCTTGAGTCTGGAAACAGCCATCCGTAAAGGTCGAGTTCCATCAGATGATCGAAAGCGGCAGCGCCGTTTCCGGACATAAACAGCTTGAGCACTTCTTCAAACAGTCTTGCGGGTGAGACGTCCTGGACAAGATAACCTAACGATGCGATTGAGTTGGAAAGTTCGTCCTCGAGTTCGAACTGCAATTTCGCCTGAAAACGGACGGCCCTTAGCATGCGAACCGGATCTTCTCTCAATCGACTTTCAGGCTCACCAATGGTTTTTATTTTTGCCGCTGAAATGTCATTAACACCTTTGGCAAGATCGATGATTTCCTTAGTCTGCGGCTGGTAATACACAGCATTCATCGCGAAGTCGCGTCGAAAGACGTCTTCTTCAAAAGAGCCATACACGTTGTCGCTGAGCGTCATGCCTGAATCGCTGTGGTTCTCGTCGTACTGCTCATCATGAGGACCCCGGAAGGTCGTTACTTCAACAATTTCGCGGCCGAAGCGGACGTGAACGATTCGAAAACGCTTACCGACAATCCTGGAATTCCGGAACAGATCTCTGACCTCCTCCGGGTGCGCATCTGTCGCAACATCAAAGTCTTTCGGTGACTTTCCGACGAGAAGGTCGCGGATGCATCCGCCAACCAGATAGGCCTGATAGCCCTTGTCCTGAAGTCGCTTGACGACTTTCAGCGCATTGGTGCTGATCTTGTCTGTATCGATGTTGCTAAGAGGAGTATTCAAAAACGGCAGGTGGGTACATCGTTAGGGGAAAGAGTTTAACAGACTCTTTATCGAGAGTAGCCTTTGGCTATGCTCTACAAAACAAAGGTTTGGAAAAGAAAATGGGAAAAGCGAACTTTTCCCATTTAGCGAGCCAGAATATTCTTATTGTTATCTTTCTTATTATTGTTGTTCTTTAACCCCCGCGTCTTCAGTTGAAGGGCGTTGGTCTTTACCAGCGATATTCTGCTTTTTTAATGCGACTGGCCATAACCATCATCTACAAATCGTCGGATCGACACAAGCGTATAAAAAACAATGACTTATGTAATTTTGTGCGAAATGGCTTTGCCCAGAGTGTTACCCTTCGTCACCCTGTGTGTAAAAAAGTAACACTTATCTGCTGCGTCCCCTCTCACGTGGGATGCCGAGTTTCTGGCGTTTCTGCCACAAAGCTTTTCTGGAGATACCGAGCTTCTCTGCCAGCTCCGTTTCAGTCATGGACTCCTGATGATCTTTAACGAATCCTACGAAGTAATCTTCAAGGGAAGTCGCGCCACTCTGGCTCTCCAAGGAAGGAAGTTTGGTTGCGGGCTCTGCTTCCACCGCAAGTAATTCCGCGCCAATAGTTTTCTTGTCACAAAGGATGACGGCACGTTGCACGGCGTTCTCAAGTTCTCTGATGTTACCGGGCCAGTTGTAAGCGCTGATTCGTGTTCTCGCACTGTCGTTGAAACGTAGTTTGGTTTTGCCGTGCCTTTCGGCGGCTTGCGCGAGGAAGTGTTCAGCTAGCAGTAAAATGTCCTGGCCTCTTACACGAAGGGGCGGCAAAGAGAGCTGTACGACGTTAAGACGATAGTAGAGGTCCTCCCGGAATGCACCCTCGTTGACGAGTGCCTGGACGTTCCTGTGGGTCGATGCGATCAAACGAACGGAAACTTGACTGGTTTCGACAGAACCAATGCGACGGACCTCTCCCTCCTGAAGCACACGCAACAGTCTTGCCTGAGCGCTGAGTGGCAGTTCACCAATTTCATCAAGGAAGAGTGTACTGCCGTCTGCGGCTTCAACCAGTCCGACCCGGTCGCTGGTTGCGCCCGAAAACGCCCCTTTTTCATGACCGAAGAGCTCGGACTCAATGAGCGCATCCGGTATGGCTGCGCAGTTTAAAGAAATCATTTGGCGATCGGCGCGCCCGCTCAGCAGGTGGATCTTTCTTGCAACCAATTCCTTTCCTGTGCCGGACTCGCCCGCGATCAACACGTTGGTATCTGTGGGTGCGACTTTATCGATCTGCGAGGAAACACTCACCATCTCATCACATTGACCGAGCATCTCGATGACAGTTTCTAATGGCTGGTGAGCGGTGACGTCTTCGAGAATATTCAGGAGTTCTTCGAAGTCATAAGGTTTGGGTAGGTAATCTGCCGCGCCCCGTTTCATGACGTCTACGGCAGAACGCAGACTGGCTTGAGCACAAGTGATGATGACCGGTGTGCTCCCCGACATCTTGATCAGGTTAACGCCACTGCCACCGGGCAAGCGAGAATCGCATACAATAGCAGCGAAGGCGGTCAATTCATTCTTGACTGCATCTTTAACTGATCCCGCTTCGCAAACTTTGTAATTTTTGTTTTCTAGGAATGCTTTTAATGAAGAGCGAAAGACGGTGTCGGCGTCTACGATCAGTATGTTCTGACTGGCCATGTTTGTCGTCACATCGGAACACACGAATATGGCAGGGAAGTTACCACGTTTACGTCGCCGCGTGAATTCCGGTCGGTTCCGGTAGCTCCGGCTCGCCCGTCACGGCATGAATGTCCCAGTTTTGTATTGCCGCCTTGAGTAGATCGCTAACCGTATCAGCATGCGGGACCTGCTGACCCAACTGGGACAGCACAATTTTTAGAATACTCAGTGGGTCCTTTGTTGGAATCGCCCGCGCATGGGCCTGCTTGCTGAGCTTTACCTGATGGCGATCTACAACGATCGGAAGATGAGCATAGGTCGGAATGTCATGACCCAGGGTGCGATAGAGTGCTAATTGACGAGGTGTTGAATCCAGCAGATCTCTTCCTCTGACAATATGGGTAATGTTCTGGTAAATGTCGTCAACAACAACAGCCAGCTGATAGGCAAAGAGTCCGTCTTTTCGCCGAATGATGAAGTCCCCTACCTCCTGTTCCAACGACCAGCTGAGTGTTCCACAGACGAGGTCTTCGAATTCAAGGACCTCGTCGGGCACCCGCAGTCGAATGGCAACGGGTTGATCTTTGGTTTCCTGAATTGCCTTGTCACGACAGGTTCCCGGATAAACAGTGGGTGTTGACTTACGGGTGCAGGTGCAGGCAAATGTGTGTTCGCGAATTGAACTGAGTGCTTCTCGATAGTCATCCAATCGAGTGCTTTGATGTAAAACTTCGCCGTCCCATTCGAGAGAGTATGCTTCCAGTTGACGCATGATTTCCGAAGGTGCTTTTTCGGATTCGCGAGGAGGATCCAGGTCTTCGATACGCAGCAACCACAATCCCTGATTGTGCTTCGCGTCCAGAAAACTGGCGACGGCCGAGACAAGAGATCCGTAGTGGAGTGGACCTGTAGGGGAGGGCGCAAAACGCCCGATGTACCTGGTGGTGCCGGAGTGGACCATGAACCTCAGCGTTAGCCGTGGATCTGGCGTTCCTTGATTTCATCCAGCGTTTTGCAGTCGATGCACTGAGTTGCGGTGGGACGTGCCTCAAGTCGCTGTACACCAATTTCGATGCCGCAGGACTCACAATAGCCGTAGTCATCCTGATCAATCAGGTCAAAGGTTTTGTCAATCTTACGAATCAGTTTTCGTTCGCGATCACGAGTCTTGAGTTCCAGACTGAATTCTTCTTCCTGACTGGCGCGGTCTGCTGGATCCGGGTAGTTACCGGCTTCGTCTTTCATGTGACTGACCGTGCGATCGACTTCTTCCATCAATTGCAGTTTCCATTGCGTCAGAATTTCACGGAAGTGCTGCTTCTGCTCCTCATTCATGTACTCCTCATTGCGTCGTGCCTTATAAGGAATAAATGTTGGCTCAGTCGAAACTGATCTGGGACGAGGTGCTTTTGGTCGAGGTGCCTTTGGTGTGTCAGCGGCCGGGCTCTCATTGGCCTTTTTAGCAGCAGATTTTTTGGCTGCAGGCTTTTTATCAGCCGCGGTTTTTTTACCCGCCGCAGGCTTTTTACTGGCCGCGGTTTTTTTGCCCGCCGCAGGCTTTTTACTGGCCCCGGTTTTTTTACCCGCCGCAGGCTTTTTGGCCGCCGCAGGCTTTTTAGCCGCCGCAGGCTTTTTAGCCGCCGCAGGCTTTTTGCCAGTCGCGGGCTTTTTAGCCGCCGCAGGCGCTTTCTTTGCAGCAGGCTTTTTACTGGCCGCCGCGGGCTTCTTACCCGCCGCAGGCTTTTTAGCCGCCGCAGGCTTCTTACCCGCCGCAGGCTTTTTAGCCGCCGCAGGCTTTTTAGCCGCCGCAGGCTTTTTGCCAGTCGCGGGCTTTTTAGCCGCCGCCATTTTTTTACCCGCCGCAGGCGCTTTCTTTGCCGCAGGCTTTTTGCCCGCCGCAGACTTCTTATTAGCCGCAGGCGCCTTCTTAGCTGCCGGCTTTTTCTTCGCAGGCTTTTTGTTAGCCGCTGCTTTTTTCTTGGCCGCCGGTGCCTTCTTTGCCGCGGGTGTCTTCTTTGCCGCAGGTTTTTTCTTGGCTACAGTTTGCTTTTTCGCTGCCATAAATTTGTCCGTAAGAAGGTGTCGGTTCTAAAAAGAGCGGCGAACATTACCAGATAGAGTTGCGTTCGCCAAGGGAATTTGCATGCGGGAAACGCCCTGTTTTTTTGGGGTAATATCCCCTCCACAGTTCACGATGGAAGTCTGTTGAAACCCGCCAGAAGACTCAGTGAGATCTCGCCTTTTCGAGTGATGTCCTTGCTCGCGCGCGCCAACGAGTTGGCTGATGACGGGCATCGGGTCATTCATCTTGAAGTGGGTGAGCCCGACTTTGAAACACCAGAACCCATCGCTGCGGCGGGTATCCAGGCCATCAATGATGGCGCAACCAAGTACACAGATGCCCAGGGCGACCCGGAGCTGCGTCAATCAATCTGTGACTTTTATCGAAAGACGGCAGGAATTGAGGTTGATGCCTCAAGAATTTTTGTGACAGCGGGTGCATCCGGAGGTTTGCTGCTACTAACAGCGTTGCTGCTGAATCCCGATGACAATCTCCTGATGACAGACCCTGGATATCCCTGCAATCGTCATTTTCTCTCGAGCTTCAATGCGGAAGCCCTGCTTGTCGCCGTTTCTGCTGAAAACAACTACCAACTGACACCGTCTTTGATTGAACAGTATTGGACGAATACCACTCGGGGTATTTTGGTTGCCTCACCGGCGAATCCGACCGGCGCAGTTTTATCGCAAGCTGATCTTGTAGCGCTGCAGGATTCGGTGACAACTCGCGAGGGGTTTGTGATTGCTGATGAGATTTATCAGGGGCTGGTCTATCAGGACCAGGGTGCACCAAGTGCGCTATCAGTCTCAGATGACATGCTTGTGGTGAACAGCTTTTCGAAGTTTTTTGGCATGACAGGATGGAGACTCGGTTGGATCGTCGTTCCTGATTCGGTAGTGCTGGAACTGACCAAGCTGGCTCAGAACCTTTTTATCTGTCCCTCGAGTATCGCCCAACGAGCTGCGCTTGCTGCGTTTTCCGATGACGCTGTTTCGATCATGCAGTCCCGCCGTGATGCGTTTCAGAAACGCAGAGATTTTCTTGTGCCACGACTGCGCAGTCTTGGTTTTGACGTGAGTGAGATGCCTGCTGGTGCTTTTTACGTCTACGCTCGGTTACCTGACGGGAGTGCGTCGGCAGAGCATTTTTGTCAGCGTCTTCTGGAAGAAAAGTATGTGGCAATCACGCCTGGTACAGACTTCGGTTTCCATGAAGCGGATCAGCATGTCCGTATCAGCTATGCGCGAGGTATCAATGCGTTGGAAGAAGCCATCGAGCGTATGCGAAGTTTTTTGTCATGAGTGCGCATCAATGAAAGAGTTGGTTCGTGGTCATTTGGTTAGACGGTATAAGCGATTTCTTGCGGACGTTATTTTGGAAAGTGGTGACTTGATTACGGCGCACTGTCCGAATACCGGCTCTATGAAAAATTGCGTCGAAGAGGGTGCCGAAGTCTGGTTGTCCGAGTCCGACAACCCCAAGAGAAAGTACAGATACACCTGGGAATACATCGTCACAAGTAAAGGTCACTGGATTTGTGTCAATACTGGGAACGCTAACAATCTGGTCGAGGACGCGGTCAACAGGGGAGTTATAAAAGAGCTTGCTGGTTATCAGACAAGTCGCCGTGAAGTTAAGTATGGCGATGAGAATAGCCGGATTGATCTGTTGCTGAGTGGCAGCGGAAAAGACTGCTACGTCGAGGTCAAGAGTGTCACGTTGCTCGAGACTCCGGCGTTTAAAGGCCAAGGGTGCTTCCCGGATGCTGTCAGTGATCGTGGGGCGAAACACCTGAGGGAGCTGATGGGTGTCATTGATCGCGGTGACAGGGCCGTCCTGCTGTTCTGTGTTCAACACACAGGCATAAAGGTTGTCAGCCCTGCAGACCATATCGATCAGCTCTATGGTGAGCTTATCCGTAAAGCACAGGACCACGGCGTTGAAGTGATCGCCTACAAAGTGAAGCGATATCAGGAAGGCTTTCGCCTGTGGCGTTCTATTCCGGTGGTTACATGAAAAGTCTGACCCTTGTTCTAGCGCTTATCTTGATGATGCTGTTGGCGTTGCTCACGGGGAGTGTCTCGCTGGGTTTTTCTGAGATCGGCAAGCTCCTGGATGGTTCACTTGAACCTGGATTGGCAACCATCCTTCTGGATATCAGGCTGCCGCGTGTTCTTCTGGCGGTGATTGTTGGTGCTGGTATTGCCAGCGCGGGTGCAGCGATTCAAGGTCTGTTCCGAAATCCCTTAGCTGATCCTGCGCTGATTGGTGTATCCGCAGGCGCCGCCCTTTTTGCTGCGTTGTACGTCGTTTTTGGGTCATCGGCGCCAGTGGGCATGGCCCTCAGTGCTTTTGCCGGTGGTGTGCTGACGACCTGGATTGTGCTGATGATCGGCGGCCGAGGCACCAGCATTTCCACGATGTTGCTTGCAGGCATCGCCATTAACGCCATCGCGCTTTCAGGTGTAGGGCTGCTCTCCTATTGGTCGACGGATGCTCAGTTAAGAACCATTTCATTTTGGGCATTGGGCAGTCTTAATGGAGCGGACTGGTCTTCTGTGTTCATCGCTCTCGTGATCCCGTTTTCAACCGTTGCAATTATGTTTCAGTCCCAGTCCTTGAATGTGGTGACGCTGGGAGATGAGGAAGCGGAACACCTTGGTGTGTCACATCAAAAACTGAGGCAGAGAGTGATTGTTTTGGCAGCACTTTCTGTTGGTGTCGGCGTTGCATTAACTGGGATTGTTGCGTTTCTAGGTCTTGTTGTACCGCACCTGGTGCGCATCATGATGGGTTCAAATCACAAGGTTGTGCTTCCGGCGTCTGCGCTGCTGGGCGGCCTGGTGCTTCTGCTCGCTGATACTTTTAGCCGGACTCTGCTGGCACCCGCTGAGTTACCTGTAGGCATCATCACAGCACTGGTTGGCGGTCCGTTTTTTGTCTTACTGTTGTTGCGTGAGCAGAGAGAGCGTGTCCTGGTATGAAGCTCCACGTATCGCAAGTGAGTTATAGCGTTGGCAACAAGGTCATTGTTGATGCGGTCGATCTTGACGTTGACGAGGGGCAGAGGCTGGTGCTCCTTGGGCCTAACGGCGCGGGGAAATCGACGCTCCTCAGGCTCATCAGTGGTGTTCTCTCCCCCCAGTCGGGCAAGATCACTGTGCTTGGTGAGAACATCCGGGATTTTTCTCTCGCCGATCGTGCGAGCACGGTGGGGGTGCTGACACAGCGGGTTTCCCTGGATTTTCCGTTTACAGCTCGCGAGGTTGTCGCCATGGGACGAACGCCTTTCGGTCGAGGCAGAACCGATTCTCCTATTGTGGAGCAGCTGATTAATGACCTCGATATCAACGCGGATCAAAACTACCTCACCATGTCCGGCGGAGAACGCCAGCTTGTTCAAATAGCTCGCGTGTTTGCGCAGGTATGGGGTAGAGGTGGTAAAGCCATTCTATTGATGGATGAGCCAATGACGGCGCTGGATCTGAAACACCAGGTCGATGTGATTGCCATCATGCAGCGACTGGCGTCTGAGGGGGTTGCGCAGGTCGTTGTGATGCATGACATAAACATGGCTGCGTCCGTCGCTGACAAAGTGGTATTGATGTCATCAGGTCAGGTCGTTGCATCCGGACACGCCAAAGAAATGTTAACGCCAGAATTGCTGGAACAGACCTTTGATACACCCGTCACCGCAAGCGGTCTACCTTATCTCAAACCCGGATCATGAAAGGTCTGGTTCTTACGCGACAATTTCGTGACTCCGCTGAGGATTTGAGCAGCCAATCCCTGATTTACTGGCTTGCGACAGACGACGGCCCAATGCGAATGGAGATCACCGACCAAGAGAGCGTCTTCTTCATTCGCGCCAGTCAGCTTGATACCGTGCGAATGGTTCTTGGCAAAGACCTTGCCTGGCGGCACGCGCCGTTGGCATTAAAGTGTTTTCAGTTTCCAGATGAACGTGCAGTGGCGTGTTATTTCAAAAATCAGCGCGACCTCGCCTATGCGAGAACCCGGTTGCAACAGCAATCGGTGCTGGTTTTCGAAGGGGATGTCAGGCCGACGGATCGATTCCTGATGGAGCGCTTTGTTCAGGGCACGCTTGAAGCATCCGGGAACATTGAGCAGTGCGAAGGTTATGGAAGCCTGACCAACCCCAACATCCGCAAAGCAGAATACAAACCGGAGCTGTCAGTTGTTTCCCTGGATATCGAGACGTCGATTTCCGAAGGTGTGGTGCTGAGTATCGCGGTTTCGGCGAGAGGTGTGAGCAAGGTGTTCATGTCTGGGAAGGTATCTCCCACGGAACTGGACTACCTGGAGTATGTTGATGGTGAAGCGGCACTGCTGACACGCTTTGTTGAATGGTTCTCCGATCTGGACCCGGACGTCATTGTTGGCTGGAGCGTTGTGGGCTTCGACCTTAAGTATCTTCAGGACCGGTGTGATGCCCACGGGATCAAGTTCCTGTTGGGACGAGGCAGAGAGCCGGTGCACTGGCGCAGTCTCGAGCAGGGACCCCAGAGGTTGATCGCCGTTATCCCCGGGAGAGTCGTGCTGGACGGCATCGATATGCTGCGAACAGCGACCTACAGTTTCGAAAGCTTCTCCCTGGAGAATGTATCCCGTGAGCTGTTGGGACGAGGAAAGCTGGTTCACGATGTCGATTCTCGCGCCTTTGAGATCGAAAAGATGTACCGCGAAGACAAAGACAGCCTGGCGCGATATAACCTCGAAGACTGCGACCTTGTGCTCGACATCTTTGATCACACTGACCTGCTCGATTTTGCGATTCGACGCAGTTGCCTGACCGGGCTTGAAATGGATCGTCAGGGCGGTTCAGTCGCCGCCTTTGATTTTCTCTATTTGCCGCATCTTCATCGAGCGGGTTATGTCGCGCCGGTTGTAGACAAAGAGTCAGTTGTTCACAGTCCCGGGGGATACGTCTTAGATTCAAAACCGGGGCTCTATGAAGATGTCATCGTGTTGGATTTTAAGAGCCTGTACCCGAGCATCATTCGCACCTTTCATGTGGATCCGCTGGCCCTGGTGTTAGAAGAGGAAGATCAAATTCCGGGTTTTCTTGACGCGATGTTCTCGAGAGAACACTTCATTCTTCCTTCACTCATTGAGGATTTGTGGGCGGCTCGTGACGAAGCAAAGTACGCAGGTGATGCTGTCGGGTCCCAGGCGATCAAAATCATCATGAATTCGTTCTATGGTGTTCTGGGAACGCCGGGATGTCGATTTTTTGATCCCAAGTTGGCGAGCTCAATTACCATGCGCGGTCACGAAATTCTCGGAGAGACAAGAAAGTGTATTGAGGATCGGGGGTTTCCGGTCATTTATGGCGATACAGATTCCGTCTTTGTACATATGGCTTCAAGTGATGACGTTGAATCAGACGGAACCGAGCTTGCGGCGTACTTGAATCGTTGGTGGGCTGATAAGCTGCAGGACGAGTTCGGAATCCACAGTTATCTTGAGCTTGAGTTCGAGACTCATTTTGACCGCTTCTTTATGCCGACCATTAGAGGCTCTGATAAAGGCAGCAAGAAACGTTATGCGGGAATGATCGCGGGTTCCGCAAGTGATCCAAAGCTCGTTTTCAAAGGTCTGGAAAGTGTTCGAAGTGATTGGTCGACCATCGCAAAAGAATTTCAGAAAGAGCTTTACCGAAAAGTTTTCCTGGATGAAGACTATATTCCCTACGTTAAGTCGATCGTGGATCAGGTCACGGGTGGAGAGAAGGATGAGCAGCTGGTGCTAAGACGGAGACTCCGCCGTAAGCTCTCTGACTATACGAAAAACGTACCACCTCATGCTCGCGCGGCGCGGCGAGCGGATGAGGAACGCGTCAATCGCGGGCTCAAGGCGGCTTATCAAAATGGTGGTTGGATTGAATATCTGATCACCGTCAACGGGCCCGAACCCCTGGCTTATGTTCAGTCACCCATAGACTACGACTTCTACATCGATAAACAGCTGGCACCCATCGCCGATGCCATCCTGGCGTTGGACAACGTCACCTTGTCTGAATTGACGGACCGCCAGTTAGGCCTGTTTTAAATCAGCGTCGACCTGTTCTTGTGTTAAGCGGGCGCCGAATCGGGAGACAAGCAATGATGCGGATTTGTTGGCCAGTTTGTTTGCAGAAGCAAAGTCTTCACCTTTTGAGAGCGCGTACATAAAAGCGCCGGCAAAAATGTCACCTGCACCGGTGGTATCAACTGCGGTGGTTGGAACACCCTCTGTGGAAATTACGCGGTCTCCGTCCCAGGCGAGGGCGCCAGCACTGCCACAAGTCATTACGAACTTGGGCACGATATGCTTTAGTGCGTTCACGCAGTCATCTGCAGAGTCTGCGTCGGTTAACAGCCGTGCTTCATCATGGTTGCAGAAAAGCAGATCTACACCGCGGTCAAGTAGCTGCTCGTAGTGGGGTTTGAAATTCTCGACCATGGCCGGATCGCTGAGGGTCAAGGCAACAGTGACGTTCGCTGCGCGGGCGACGGCCTGAGCTTCCAGTGCAGCCTGATAACCCGTCGTGGAGCTGACGAGATAACCCTCGATGTAGAGAGTTGCTGAGTTTCTAAGCGCGTCTGGATTCAGTTCTTCCGTCGACAGGAAGTTAGTGATGCCAAGACAGGTTGTCATGGTTCTTTCCGCATCTGGGGTAACCATAGAAATACACTGGCCGGTGGCACCGGCCTCGCGGTCCGCACCCAGGTTGGTGTCAATATCAGCGGCAGCCAGATCTTTAACAAAGAAATCGCCGGTCGCGTCGTTTGCGACTTTACAGCTATAAAACGCACTGCCTCCTAGTTGGGAAACGATGACCATGGTGTTCGCTGCAGAACCACCGCCAGCCTGTTTGATTGCGTGGTTTTCATGTTCCTGTTCCAGGAGCTGAATCAGTTTTTGACGATCATCTTCTTCGATGAGCGTCATGATGCCTTTAGGCAGTTTTGCGTGCTCAAGAAAGGCGTCATCCACTTCGTATTCTGTGTCCACAAGTGCATTTCCGATGCCGTAAACGTCGTAGTTTTTCATGGTGATATCCAGTATTACTTTTTCAGGACCTTGAATGCGGCTTCGGCTGCTTCAAGTGTTGCGTCGATTTCTTTGGAGCCGTGGGCAGCTGAGATAAATCCAGACTCGAACGGCGACGGTGCGAGATTGACACCGCCTTTCAACATTGCGTGGAAGAAATCATTAAACATATTGCTGTCTGCGGCCATAACCTGATTGAAGGTTGTGACCGGGCTTGCAGAGGTAAAAAAGAATCCAAACATGCTGCCGACACGATTGGTTGAGAATGGGATGCCAGCTTCATCGGCGAGTTGTTGCATGCCGGAAACAAGCTGTTCAGATTTTTGCTCCAACTCCTCAAAGAAATCGTTGGAATCGATCAACTCTAGCGTGCTGAGCCCAGCCTGCATGGCAATGGGGTTCCCGGATAAGGTGCCTGCCTGGTAGACGCCTCCGAGAGGAGCAACAACAGACATGACATCACTACGACCACCAAAAGCGCCAACAGGCATGCCACCGCCGATAATTTTTCCGAGTGTGGTCATGTCAGGTTTGATTCCATAGTGACCCTGGGCAGAACCTCTTGCCACACGAAAGCCCGTCATTACCTCATCAAAAATGAGTAGTGCGCCGCTTTCGTCGCAGACCTCGCGTAAAGTTTCGAGGAAGCCAGATACCGGAGGCACACAACCCATGTTGCCAGCGATTGGTTCAATGATGATGGCGGCAATTTCAGAACCCTTTTCCGCAAAAAGTTCTTTCACCTGCTCTGCGTTGTTGTACTCCAACGTCAAGGTATGTTGCGCGAAGCTTGCAGGTACGCCAAGAGAATCCGGTTCTCCAAGTGTTAAAGCGCCGGAACCCGCTTTGACGAGGAGGGAATCAGAGTGTCCGTGGTAACAACCCTCGAATTTCACGATGGTATCCCGGCCGGTGAAGCCGCGCGCAACCCTGATGGCGGACATCGTTGCCTCTGTGCCGGAGTTGACCATTCGCACCTTTTCCATGGCGGGTAACATATTGATGATTTTTTCCGCCACACGGGTTTCGATTTCGGTAGGTGCTCCGAATGAGAGTCCACTTTCCATGACTTCCTTGACAGATTTCACAACCTGGGGGTGTGCATGACCAAGGATCATGGGTCCCCATGAACCAATGTAGTCAACGTATCGGTTGCCGTCTTCATCTGTCAGGTAAGCACCTTCTCCGGACTTGATAAACAGTGGTTGTCCACCGACTCGTGCAAAGGCACGCACCGGGGAATTGACCCCGCCCGGAATATGTTTTCTGGCGTCCTCGAACAGGGTCTCTGATCGACTCATGTGTTAACTCCTATGTCGCCTTTTTGGCTCGCGGCGCATTCAAGCATTCCGTGGGAAAGGATTCAAATTGAATCAGGACTGGTAATAAGTTTCGATGTCCCCGCGCGTCACGATGCCCACGGGGGAATCGATCATAGGCGCAGAGATCCGATTGACGTAGAGTGCCTGAACGCCGGAGCTGTTAAGGGTTTCCAGGGCTTCACTTAAGGTGGCCTGTAACAGGATGCTGGTAACATCTTTTCGGGTCGCTGGAATGGCAGCCAGATCAATCACGTCATCTTCTGCATCTGTTAAGTAATTCTCGAGGTCTTCTGCGCGCAGGATAAATGAAGGTCCGTTGTCTCCATCTACGAGAATCCAGACAGGCTTTTGCAGGATCAATGTCCGAGCATCCTCATTGCAGAGATGCCGATTCACTCTTCTGAAGTTTCGAATCATGATGGAAGCAACCGATGCCCGGTTCAAGGCCATGGATATCGGGTTTTGGCGAAACTCCAGTCCCATGGCTTCCATCTGCATCATAAAGACAGAGCGCACACCATAAAGTTGGCTCGCGGTCATATTGGCAATGATGATGACAAGCATCGCGGGGAGAATGATGTTTGGATTGTTCGTCAGTTCGAGCACCGCCATCAGGGCGGCCAGCGGCGCTTGCAAAACGGCGCCCATCATTGCACCCATGCCGAGTGTCACATACAGAGCATCGTGAGACAGATTGGTGCCAAGGTTTCCAG
This sequence comes from Pseudomonadales bacterium, assembly GCA_017642855.1. Taxonomy (GTDB): domain Bacteria; phylum Pseudomonadota; class Gammaproteobacteria; order Pseudomonadales; family Azotimanducaceae; genus UBA9659. The sequence continues at coordinate 9,041 of JAEPOO010000002.1, read as the reverse complement.
CGGCCAGCGCGAATATGCCGCCGGCCATAGCACCGATGAACAGCGTTGGGCCGATGATACCAACAGGCATACCCAGCGCGAGTATGGTAGAGGACACGATAATCTTCAGGACAAACACCAGCAGCAGCAACGTGATGCCGAGTTCGCCAACCAAAGCCATGTTTACTGTGTCATAGCCGATACCAAGAATCTCAGGTGCGAGCATGGCTGTGGTGCCCGTGAGTGCACCAGCGATTAAGAATCTCATCCAGATTTTTTCAGGTGCATATCGTGTGGTTGTCAGAAACAGTTTTACGAAGAGCGCAGCGATGACTCCGATAAACGCGCCTTCTACAACAAGGATTGGCACATCCAGCAACGACGCCATGGAAACGGAAGGTACATCAAAGGCCGTGTCAGATCCAAAAACCAGCTGAGTCATCACGGCGGCAACGACTGACGCCAGGATGACCGGAATAAAACCCGCAATGGTGTACTCCATGATGATCACTTCCATGGAGAAGATGACACCGGCGATGGGCGTGTTGAAAGATGCAGATATTGCGGCGGCGGCCCCGCATCCTACCAGCACCCTGATGCTGTTGTTCGGCAGTTTCATATAGTGACCAATCAGGCTGCTGCCAGCTGCCCCCAAGTGTATGGCTGGGCCTTCTCGTCCTCCGGACTGCCCCGAAGCGAGCGCGATGACGCCGGTGACAAATTGAACGAGGGCGTTGCTGAGTGGCATATGTCCCTGATGCCGACCGAGTCGTTCAAGCACATGCGCGACGCCAATCCGGCTGTCAGCTGGTGCCAGGAATGAGAATATCGGGATTAAAACCAGGGCGCCTGCGATAGGAAGTCCGAATGCCAGGATCGGGTGCAGTGACTCAAAACTCTCAGGACCGTCCTCGAGTATGAGTCCCAGAGGCCATTCGATAGTCAGTCGAAAGGCGATGATGACCAGCCCAGTGACAAATCCGGAGGCGATACCCAGCAGCGCAAACTGGGGCACGGAATCGAACGAAGCGAGGCTCCGGCGAAATGACTTGATGGATATCCTGGGTAGCAACTTCATGACGCTCTCAGAGTTACAGCTGATCTTGTATGGGCTTAAGGGGCTGGATTTTAGCGAATTGTGCTAAGCTATTCGGCCCATTTTGGCAGTGTTCGTGTCAGTTATGGCAACGGTAAAAGGAAGCAAACAACACCAGATGGTCGTCGTACCCCATCGGCCGATGTATAAAGCCATGATTTTCATGGCTTTTTTAGTGGCGATGGCGGCGTTCAGCTGGTTGACCTACCAGTACGGCAAGAACGAAGGTCTGGCACTCAAGGTAGAGATCGTTGAGGAAAAAGAGCGAATCGCCCGGCAGCTGATCGAGTCCCAGCAGATGATCTCGGAGATGAGGCAGGAGATTGCTGACTTGCAGGTTGGCGGTGAAATCGATGACAAAGCCAACGAAGAAGTGCGTCAGACCATAGAGCAGTTGCAGGAGCAGATTGCGCAGTTGAATGAGGAGGTTAACTTCTACAAAGGCGTCATGGTGCCGAATGCCGCGGATAAAGGGTTGCGTATCGAGAGACTGGATGTCAGTTCCAACGTGCCTGGAAGAGTTAAATACTCGTTGTTACTCACCCAGGTTGTGGACAAACACGATTATGTTCAGGGTGCTGTTCAGATTTCATTGCTTGGCCAGGAAGGCGGGTTGGAGAGAAGTTTTAATTTGAGTGAACTGGACGAACAGAAGGAGGCGTCTGTTCGTTTTAGATTCAGATACTTTCAGAACATCAACGGCGAACTGATGATGCCTGAAGGATTCGAGCCTCGCGAAGTGATGGTGGTTGCACAGTCATCAGGCGCGAATGTACAGAGACTGGAAAAGACCTTCGACTGGCCGCTTGGGAGCGGCTAGGTTGAAAGGAGGAAAGCATGTTTAAGAAAGATGGACGAAGTGAGTCAGGGATTACCCTGGTCGCCACGAACTGTGAGCTTGTCGGAGACATTCACTTCAGTGACCAGCTGCTGGTTAACGGTATTGTTAAGGGGAACATCTACGCGCAAGCTGGCTCTAAAGCGACGGTTACGATCAGTGAGAAAGGTCGAGTGCGCGGCGAAATCTGCGTGCCGAACGTTATCGTAAATGGAAAAGTGTTTGGTGACATTCGTTCCGACAAACACATCGAACTTGCCGCCAAGGCGGAAGTTAAAGGTAATGTTTTCTATAACCTGATTGAGATGGTTAAAGGATCCCGAGTAGATGGGTCGCTTGTTCATCTGCAGGATGGCAAACAGGAAGTAGCGCAAGCCAAGCCACCAAAAGCGGCGGACAAATCCGAAGATGAAGCGGTGGTTCCTGCGGTGGCAGCGGTGGCTTCACCACCCGCTCAAGCTTGAAACCGGAGACAACTAACCCAATATTGTGATTATGGAAACGAAAACGTTTGATCCCCAGGCAATGATCTTCTCTGATGCTGCGGCACATAAGGTGCGTTCGCTGATTCAGGAAGAAGAGAATGACAATTTAAAACTGCGAGTGTTTGTCACCGGCGGTGGTTGCTCCGGGTTCGAATACGGTTTCACTTTTGACGAAGATATCGAGGATGATGACACTCAGATCGATAATGAGGGTGTCGCGCTGCTGGTGGACGCCCTGAGTTATCAGTATCTGGCCGGCTCGGTCATCGACTACCTGGAAGACCTCCAGGGATCACGGTTTGTGGTCACCAACCCCAATGCCGTGACAACGTGTGGTTGCGGTAACTCTTTTTCTGTTTAGCCGCAGGCGCTTTTTCTGTTTAGCCGCAGGCGCTTTTTCTGTTTAGCCGCAGGCGCTTTTTCTATTCAGCCGCGGGCGCTTTTTCTACCCAGCCACAGGCGCTTTCTCGCTCTAGCCTTCGGCTAATCCCCGCCCGTTGAGCTATCTGCGCTCCCGCGCGAAGCGAACCCGCTTCCTGATACGGCATTCAACTGCGCCAGAACCGGCGAGATCGAATTCTTGAAACGCTGCATCTCGTCTGTCGCGATGGGCAAAGCTTTTGGTAGTGTTACCGTCTTGGGGTTTCGGTGGACGCCGTTCACGAGGAACTCGTAGTGCAGGTGCGGCGCCGTCGCCCAACCCGTTGCCCCGACATAGCCAATTGTCTGCCCCTGGTTAACGGTCGCGCCAGGCTTGATGCCCTTGGCGAACGCTGAAAGGTGCAGGTACTTGGTGGTGTATTGCTCACCGTGCTGGATCACGATGTACTTGCCTGAAGCATCGTTTTGTCTGCGGATAGAAACCTTGCCGTGTCCGGAGGCAACCACGGGCGTGCCCTGGGGTGCGGCATAGTCAATGCCGCGGTGAGGCATGACACGCTTATGAATGGGATGCAGGCGCCGAGGATTGAATCGTGAGCTGATATGCGTGAAGTGAACGGGATCACGAATGAAAGCCTTGCGCATGCTCATGCCATCCGGCGTGTAGTAGTCGCTTCGCCCAGTGATATCGGTGTACCGAACGGCGTTGTGTTTGCGTCCCATGTTCTGGAAGTTGGCGGCAACAATGTCGCCCTCCTTAACAAGCTCTCCGTCGACATAAATTTCTTCATACATGAGAGAGAAGCGATCACCTTCTCTGAGATCCAGCGCGAAACTAATGTCCCACTGGAAAATGTTTGCCAGCTTCATGATGACGTTGTCGCTCATTCCGGCGCCTTTTCCGGCGTGATAGAGCGACGGTCTTTCACGGGTAATCTCAGCGGATGCGTAAGCAAGTAGTATTTCCGGTGTCGCGAATTGCCAGTCTGCTCGAAACTTGTCGCCTTCCCTTTGAATAAGCAAAGTGTCTAGCGCATTCTTCTTGTAACGCACTGCCATGAGTTGACCACTGGAGGTGGTTTGAAAACCCAGCGTTTGTCCCGGCAGGATTTTCTTTAAAGCTTTTTCGGGTTCACTCAGCTCAAGAATGTGTTGTAGGTCTGCAGCGCTGAGCCCATTGCGCTTGAAAAGCAGCGCGAGGCTATCTCCGGATTGGACGGTGACTTCCCGCCATTGGGTGGTGGGTGCGCTGATGGACTCTGCCTCAGCGTTCGGCAAAGGCATGGCCTCTGCCGCGGGGACCGGTATCAGATCCAGGGAGACCGGGGACTTTGAGAGCGCTTCGTTTTCCTGTGCGGGCAGTGTCAAAGCAACCAACGTCACCACACAGGTCAGAATGACAGCGGCTTTCACATGTGATTTTGGATAAGCTTCCATAAAAGCAACGGCCTAGATGTAATTTTTACGGTCGGATCTGAAAAGCTGCCGCTAACTATATAAAAAATATAGAAATAGTGGAAGTCAGGGCCATGAACTTGTAATTGGCCGGATTTAGGGTATGTTGCGCGTCGATTGGCCGTCGGCCCATCATGATCTGAACAATATAATCTGAGAGCATAGTAAGTCATGAGTATTATCAGCCGTTTAAATGACGTTGGGTTGATCGCGCAGCTTTCTGCTACCGATGAGCTGGATGAACACCTGGATTCAGGTGTCAGAACAGTTTATTGCGGATTTGACCCCACGGCTGACAGCTTGCATATCGGCAACCTCGTGCCACTGCTTGCGCTGCGTCGATTTCAACTCGCAGGGCACAGACCGCTTCTGCTTGTCGGCGGTGCCACCGGCATGATCGGTGATCCTGGCGGCCGCGATGCTGAACGCGAGCTGCAATCGTTCGAGGCCGTGGAAAGACAACTGGCTGGCATTCGGCAACAGGCTGAGCAATTCCTGGACTTTGACTGCGGCGAAACGTCCGCAGTTGTCGTCAACAATATGGACTGGACGCGGGGTCTGACGGTCGTTGATTACCTTCGAGACATCGGTAAACACTTCAGCGTGAATGCGATGATTCAAAAAGAATCGGTTCGTCGGCGTATCGAAGATGACACTCAGGGCATCAGTTACACGGAATTCAGTTACATGATTCTGCAGTCCTATGACTATGCGGTTTTGCATCGTGACTACGGTTGCACCATCCAAATGGGTGGTAGTGATCAGTGGGGCAACATCACTGCGGGGATTGATCTCATTCGTAGAATGGGTGGCGAACAAACATACGCCGTTACTTATCCGCTGATTACCAAAGCAGATGGCACCAAGTTCGGAAAGAGTTCCGGTGGTGCGATCTGGCTTGATCCGGAAATGACTTCTCCCCTCAGTTTTTACCAGTTCTGGCGTAATACTGCTGACGCAGATGTCATGAAATACCTTCGCATCTTTACTTTCCTTGAGGAAAAACGGCTTGATGAGCTTCAGGCATCACAGGAGGCAGACCCAGGTAAACGAGAAGCGCAGATCGCGTTGGCGCAGGAAGTGACAAAGCTGGTCCACGGTGATGAAGGTATGGAGGCAGCGGAAAGAATTACTTCAGCCGTGTTCAGCAACAGACTCACAGAGCTCTCTGCAGATGATCTTGGGCAACTTGCCCAGGATGGCATGGAAACGACTCACGTTTCAGGGGAGGCGCAACTTGTAGATGTGCTGGTCGAATCTGGTCTTGCGGTGACCCCGCGTGGTGAAGTCACGATCGGTCAGGCAAGAAAGCTGATTCAAGGTAACGGTGTTTCTGTCAATGGCGACAAAGCAAATGATATCGAAATGACATTGAATGTGTCGGATGCGCTGCACGGCAAGTACTTTATTGTTCAGAAAGGTAAGAAGAATCACCATCTGGTGGTGATGGGTGACTGAAATCCAGGTGACAGCGTGACATGGATGTACTTGAGCGATGACGAGCAGGGTGTATCAAGGCGTCTTGATCCCAGGCGGCCCTTCGGGTTCACAGTTGCTTCGCAAGTGTCTGAGAGGTCCCGCCTTCGGCGGTTCGTGCCAGTTTCACAACGAAAAAAGGCATCCATGCGGATGCCTTTTTTAGTTGGTGGAGCCAGGCGGGATCGAACCGCCGACCTCCTGCGTGCAAGGCAGGCGCTCTCCCAGCTGAGCTATGGCCCCGTTTAACCGGATATGACCGCTGCGTTTCGATTTGCATGTTATCGAGGAAGCTATGCAATGCGCCAACGCCCCGCGGTCCCATGAAACCGCGAGCAGTTTCATGTTGGGTCTGGGTGGATCTGACGGTCCGACGTATCGGCCACCGACCTCGCCCGTTGTTCAATCCACCAACTTAGTCAGTTGGTGGGTCTGGGTGGATTTGACGGTCCGACGTATCGGCCACCGACCTCACCCGTTGTTCAATCCACCAACTTAGTCAGTTGGTGGGTCTGGGTGGATTTGAACCACCGACCTCACCCTTATCAGGGGTGCGCTCTAACCAACTGAGCTACAGACCCTTGGGTCGTTCCGAATGCTAGGCATCCGGCCGAGGGCGCGTATTATACGCACAGCCGAATGATTTACAAACGATGCGCGATGATAAAAAGCACACACCCCGAATTTGAGCGAATGGTATCCGGAGAAGCGGTGCCTGACTCTGATCTGCTGATGGGATTTCTCGAAGAAGCAGGTGTCCCCCATGAACGGAGTGCAAGCGCAGTTCGGTTGTCCGGGGACCTTGAGCTTCTGGACCCGAAACGGATTCTAGATGCGGCAGGCAACGAACCGCTGAGCCTCGAAATACATCGCGTCATCGGTTCAACCAACGATACTGTGATGCAGAGACTGTCGGACAGTGGGTGCCACGAACTGCTCTGCACGGCAGAAATGCAAACCGCAGGGAAAGGTCGGCGCGGAAGAAGTTGGGTCAGTCCGTTTGGCCGCAATATCTATGTGACCTATGGCAGGTTTCTGCAGCGGGAGCTTTCAGAACTGGGTGGCTTATCGATTGTTGTCGGGATGCAGGCAGTCGATACCCTGCGAGACTTTGGCCTCGAAGGTGTTGGACTAAAGTGGCCCAATGACATTCTCCTTGCCGGGGGGAAACTCGGCGGTATTCTCGTTGAATTGAAACCGCAGGAAAAACGCGGGATCGGAATTGCAGCGGGAATGGGCATCAATTTCATGTTGTCTGCACAAGACGTGGGTCAAATTGATCAGGCGTGGAGCGTGATCGGTGAGCGAGCGGTCGTTTCCCGGAATCAATTTCTTGGGGCGTTCACCGCCAAACTCACTTCTGCGCTCAGATTGTTCAATGCAGAAGGTTTCGAGCCCTTTGTAGAGATCTGGCATCAATATGATGCCTACCCAGGAGAGATTGTTCGGATTCTGCGAGGCCAATCTGAATTTGAAGGCGTTAATGCAGGGATCGATGGCGAAGGCAATCTGCTCTTGCAGACGGATGAAGGACTGCAGTCGCACAACGCGGGAGAAGTTAGCATGCGCACAGCAAGACAATAGCTGAGACACGAAGGCGTGAGACTCATTTTTTATGCGCTGGTTCTGGTGAACCTGGCTGTTTTCATATACCTGGTGCTGCGCGACGCGCCGCAAGCCGCCAAAGTCACTGATTCTTCAGCGACGGGTGATGTCGCGATGATTCAACTGCTGTCCGAACAGGGTGGCGTCGATGAGCGGCGCATTGAGGTCGCTGAGGTCTTGAGGAACGCCGTCACGGTTGAACCTCAATCCGAGCGAGAGACCAATTGCCGCGGCCTCGGGCCATTTGAAGACATCCTGCTCGCGCAAAATGTGACAGAGCGCCTTAATGCTGCGGGTGTTTCGGTATCTCTGAACGCACTGGATACGGCCACGGGAGAATTTGATTTTCGAGTGGTTATTCCGCCATTACCTTCCTTGCAGGAGGCTTTTAGGCGGTTGCGGGAGTTGAAATCACGGGACATAGACAGCTACGTAATCACGCAAGGCCAGGATGCGCAGGGCATATCTCTGGGCGTGTTCTCATCTGATGAGGCCGCGCAACGTCATTCGACGTTCCTCGCAGAGCGAGGCTACGAGGCGGAAATTAAGCGAATACCGAGGCTTTCCAGAAGTTATTGGATCCACAGCCGTGGAGGTCTGCTCTCGAATTCTGATCTGGAGATGCTGATCGAAGGCATTCCTGAAGTTTCTTTGTCAGAAACTGCTTGTATCAATTGATAGCTTTGAAACAATCGCTTACAATCCGCCCCGCTCTTGAGGCAGGCCAGATGGCTGTTTTAGACGTCTGCTGTAAATTATTGATTTTAAAGGTATTAATGCCGCTATAGCTCAGTTGGTAGAGCAACTGATTTGTAATCAGTAGGTCCCGAGTTCGACTCTTGGTGGCGGCACCAGCCTTTGATCGTGAGAAAGAGATTGTAAAAGCACCTGTATCAGGTGCTTTTTTGACTCTGACAAACGGCTCAAATGGGTGTTCAGGAATCATATGAGCAGATTCCCGTAAACCCGCTAAAAATCGTGGTTTTCGGCCAAATTTAGTTTGACAACTATCAGACGCGTAGGCAGAATCTAGCGCCTCTTTTTGGAGGGGTTCCCGAGTGGCCAAAGGGATCAGACTGTAAATCTGACGCGCAAGCTTCGGTGGTTCGAATCCACCCCCCTCCACCAGGCGGGCTTTTGGATCGTTCGACCGATTAAGTCGTTTGCGCAGAAGTTAGTGGAATTTGGCGGGTATAGTTCAATGGTAGAACCTCAGCCTTCCAAGCTGATGATGCGAGTTCGATCCTCGCTACCCGCTCCAATAATGCCTTGGTAGGGAGAAAGTATAAGCGCTCATATAGCTCAGTCGGTAGAGCACTTCCTTGGTAAGGAAGAGGTCACCGGTTCAAATCCGGTTATGAGCTCCAAATCGGCGAATCGAATACTGGGTGTTCATTTCAATTCAGGTGTCAATGTAAGGAGAGGACTGAAATGTCCAAAGAGAAGTTTGAGCGGACGAAACCGCACGTAAACGTAGGAACAATTGGTCACGTCGACCATGGTAAGACAACGCTGACAGCGGCGATTACCAAGGTATGTGCGGAGACGTGGGGCGGTGATGCGCAGGCGTTTGATCAGATCGACAATGCGCCGGAAGAACGAGAGCGTGGCATCACGATTGCGACTTCTCACGTGGAATATGATTCCCCGGATCGTCACTATGCGCACGTTGATTGCCCGGGTCACGCTGACTACGTAAAGAACATGATTACTGGCGCGGCGCAGA
>JAEPOO010000024.1 GCA_017642855.1 Pseudomonadales bacterium | reverse complement strand
CCGCAGTGAAACAAGGGCGTGGCTAGAGGAAAACTGCCCTGCGTCCATGCGCACGCCTATTCGCGGCGATAAAGATATGTGCTGGGGTGGCCGCAATTTCGAATTTGTTTCCGAAGACCAAAAGGCCTGGATGGAGCGTATGGCATCACGCGGCTGGACGGTTCCAACGTGGCCAAAAGAGTATGGCGGCGGTGGTCTCAATAAAGATGAGGCAAAAATTCTGGCTGCCGAAATGCGTCGCATTAAAGCCCGCTCACCACTCACGTCTTTCGGCATCTGGATGCTTGGCCCAGCCCTGTTGAAATTTGGTACCCACGAACAAAAACTCGAGCATCTGCCCAAGATTGCGCGTGGCGAAATCCGTTGGTGCCAGGGCTATTCAGAACCAAACGCCGGCTCTGACCTTGCATCACTTGCAACCAAGGCCGAAGACAAAGGTGACCACTGGATTGTGAATGGCCAAAAGGTCTGGACGTCTTATGCTGATCAGGCTGATTGGATTTTCTGTCTTGTAC
>JAEPOO010000023.1 GCA_017642855.1 Pseudomonadales bacterium | reverse complement strand
GAAAACCCCGGCGGCGTAGACTGAATCGAGGGATATGTTCGCCGACTGACAAGACGCGACGGTGCAGATTCTGCATTATGCAAAGAAATTGGTCGGGGAGAGAGGATTCGAACCTCCGGCCCCTGCCTCCCGAAGACAGTGCTCTACCAGGCTGAGCTACTCCCCGACCGGATCGGACCGGGCCGCAAAATTCGGCCACGGGTGCGAGGCAGGCGCGCCCTATAGGTGTGGATTGCGAGGCACGCAAGCGGGCATTTTGCACAATTCGGCATTACAGCGGCATGACACATCCAGCGAGACTGAAACCGTGCCCGGACCGCACTTCGAACAGCAATATCTCGACCTCATGCGCAGGATCTGGCGCGAGGGAGACGAGCGCAAAGATCGAACCGGCATCGGTACCCGGTCGATCTTCGGTGCGACGCTGCGGTTCGACCTGGCGGGCGGCGCGATGCCGCTGATCACGACCAAGCGTGTCTATTGGAAGACCGCCACGCGCGAGCTGCTCTGGTTCCTCACCGGCGATA
>JAEPOO010000022.1 GCA_017642855.1 Pseudomonadales bacterium | reverse complement strand
AGGGTGGCGACATCCTGCCTCCGAACTTGGGTCGGATCGGTCTGGTTAAATGACACTAGTGCGGAAGTTTAATTATGAGTGACGGGCAACAAGAACCTTCCATGGAGGATATCCTCCAGTCCATCCGCAAGATTCTTGCCGATGAGGGGGATGAAGAAAAACAGGAAGCTGCTCCTGAACCCGAACCGACGCCGGAACCGGAGCCAGAACCTGAGCCCGAGCCGGAACCAGAACCCGAGCCTGAAGAAGAAATCGACGAACTTGTGCTTGACGAAGAGCCCGAAGAACTTGAGTTCGAGGAAGAACCCGAGGAACTGGAGCTCGACGAGCCGGAAGAAGAGGAAGAAACGCCTCTGGAAGAAGAATTCGACGAGCCGGAACCGGAACCAGAACCCGAACCGGCAATGCCAGCACTTTACGATGATGAAGACGACGAACCGCTGATTTCGAATTTGACGGAATCGACGGCCACCGGAACCATCTCGGAACTGGCGCAAGCTGTTGCAAAGAAACGCGCAGTTGCCCTTGGCATCAATGCGGGTCACGCAACCCTTGAGGATCTGGTGCGCGATATGCTGCGTCCGT
>JAEPOO010000021.1 GCA_017642855.1 Pseudomonadales bacterium | reverse complement strand
AAATGGCTGATTTTCGATCACGTAGTTTTCGGCAATCGCAAGTTCAACAATACCTGACGAAACAGAAACGTTTTTATTTAATGGATCCAGGTCTTTGTTGTCGCCAACACCATCGCCATCGGTATCGACCTGCTCAGAAGGATCAAGCGGGAAAGCATCTGCATTGTTACCGATGCCATCACCGTCACTGTCGAACGCTTCATTAGGATCATTCGGGAACAGGTCGAGGTGATCGACCACGCCATCACCGTCTGTGTCGATGATATTGACGTCAGCCTGCACATCGACATTGTTTGCAACGAGTGCATCGACATCGACTTGTGCAATCGTCGTGTCCCAAGCAGTCAAACGCACCAAATTCGGCATATTAATCGCTGGCTGATAGTCAACAACCGGAGTACCAGACACATTCAGAAATTCGAACCTATTCAGATCAAAGATCGCAGTCAGATCACTAAAGAGGCTATAGCCTACGTCCAGAGAGTTCAGATTCGGCAGTTCACTTGTCAGTGCAGCCACTTCAGCATTACCGATAGAGAGACTTTGACCGATACCGATGTGACGCAACTGATCTAGCTGACCCAAGAGGCT
>JAEPOO010000020.1 GCA_017642855.1 Pseudomonadales bacterium | reverse complement strand
CTCGCGTTGCATCGAATTAAGCCACATGCTCCACCGCTTGTGCGGGCCCCCGTCAATTCCTTTGAGTTTCATCGTTGCCGACGTACTCCCCAGGTGGCATACTTAATGCGTTAACTGCAGCACTGGCCCCGAAAGGCCAACACCTAGTATGCATCGTTTACAGCGTGGACTACCAGGGTATCTAATCCTGTTCGCTCCCCACGCTTTCGTGCCTCAGCGTCAGTTGTAGACCAGTAAGCCGCCTTCGCCACTGATGTTCTTCGTAATATCTATGCATTTCACCGCTACACTACGAATTCCACTTACCTCTTCTACACTCAAGACGCCCAGTATCCAAGGCCATTTTACCGTTAAGCGGCAAGATTTCACCCCAGACTTAGACGCCCGCCTACGCACCCTTTACACCCAATGATTCCGGACAACGCTTGCACCCTCCGTATTACCGCGGCTGCTGGCACGGAGTTAGCCGGTGCTTATTCAAGCAGTACCGTCACACCAGATCGAAATCCGGTCGTTCTTCCTGCTTAAAAGCCGTTTACAACCCATAGGGCCTTCATCCGGCACGCGGCGTGGCTGCGTCAGGCTTTCGCCCATTGCGCAA
>JAEPOO010000001.1:1775468-2456908 GCA_017642855.1 Pseudomonadales bacterium | reverse complement strand
GAGACAACAATGGCATCAGCGTCGGTTTGGCCTTCCTGCATGACCCGGAGGATCAAAGTGAAGGTGCTGATGGAGACACTGACGGAACTGTCGATGTTGCCGATCGAGATCGTGACAATGATGGTGTCGATAACGTCTTTGATCAGTTCCCTGATGACGCGTCTGAAGATACCGATACTGATTTCGATGGTATTGGCAACAATGCTGACGACGACGATGACAACGACGGAATCCCTGACACCGACGAGATTAGCTATAGTCTTGATCCATTGAATGGCGGTGATGCCTTTAATGACAACGACGGTGATGGTGCGGATAACCTGACTGAGCACAATGCGGGATCAGATCCCAATGATGCCGCTAGTACACCACCTCAGGTTGCCAATCTGGTATTCCCGGATGCGGAGCTTGCGCAGTGTGTTGCGGACACGGGTGCTTTCTATGTTGCCGAAGTGACCGACGTCTACTGTGGTTGGAGAAACCTGACTGATCTTTCCGGTGTTGGTGGACTAACCAGCCTGCAGTTTATCGAAGTGCAAGGTTTCCAGAATGATCTGGACTTCACTGAACTCGCGACGGTTGGTTCCTTGGAGAGAATCCAGGTGGGTAACAGTGTCTTCGATGACTCTGATCTGCAGGCTTTCCAGAACCATCCGACGCTGGCGCACATCGATATGCCCAACGTGCTGGTGAGTAATGCGGCGTTTAGTGTGGTCATGCCAAGCCTGACGAATCTGAGTGGTCTGCATCTCTGGGGTGATCCGAATGGTACACCGCCAGCGATCTATGACCTGTCTGTTCTTGCTAGCACTGGCATCTTTGAACTTGCGATCAACATTGATCAGATGGGCAATGGCGCTAATGGGGTGCCCGGTAACGGTATCAATGATGTGCCGAATTTACCTCAGCTGCGTTGGTTGTGGCTGGGTGGCGTGACCACTGCGGATGTCGACTTCCTGACGGATGCAGTAAGCGGCCTGAGCCCAGATATGCAGTTCATTTCCTTCTACTCGTGGGAGGTAGGTAATGCGCAACTGCAGCAGATCGTGGATGCATTCCCGAACCTGACTGGTATCGAAGTTGAGGCAACTAACGTCACCGATCTGACACCGATTCTCGCGCTGCAGAATCTGCAGTCGATTAGGGTTAACCATGCGCCGATTGATACCACGATTGTTGATCCTTATCAGCTGGGTATCGAGGTTAGCGGTAACATCGCGGATGGTCAGCCTCTGCCCGATCACCTGGATACGATCTATGATCCGACACTCAAGCAGTGTCTGCAGGACCACACCCAGGGTATGACGGATACCGGCCAGCTGGGCTGGTTCAACTGTGGAGGTTCGCTGTCAGAACTTCATGGTCTTGACGCGTTCCACAACCTTGAGCACCTGGGTGTTTCGAATTCAGTGATCTTTGATCTGGATGGCATCCAGAATCTGCCGCAGCTCCGCTACGTGGATATGAACAATTCGCTTGTCCGAAACTTGGGTGTGCTCTACAGCCTGCCGATGCTTGATGGCATCTCAGTTTGGGATATTCCGCTGGAAGATCTGTCAGATTATGACAATTTTGTTAACGATCCCAACATCAGTGTGGATGGCGTTCCGAATCAGGGTGATCTGATCGATGACATTGTTGCTGACATGAGTGACAGCGAACTGGCGCGTTGCGTTGGTGATCATCGAGGAGGCGCAACCTATGCTTCGCAGTTCCACTTCATGGATTGCAGTGACTACAACGGTTATGACGTTCACAACATCTATGAACTTGATCGTCTGATCGGTCTGGATGCCTTCTACGTTAATGTCAGCCACAACGATGCGATGGACTTCAATCCGTTGTTCGGGCTGCGCGGTCTGACTCAGTTTGCAACGAACAGTTCAAGCTGGGACGACGGTTGGAGCTGGGGCCTGGGTGGCATGGAGCGTATTCGCGAGATTTACCTGGGTGGTACAAATATCTCTGATCTGGAGCCATTCAGGAACACTGTGAACCTGCGTGCCGCTGGTTTGTGGGGTAGCAACCAACTGAATCTAGAGCCCCTGTTTGGCTTGCCGATTTTTGAAGATTTGTACCTGGATCGACAGCAATTGAATATCGATCAGTTGCTGTCCTTGCCTCAATTGCTCCGGTTGGGTATCAACGGTGATCTCTCTGCCTATGACATCGACCTCATTGGTCAGTTGGATCAGTTGCAATACCTGCAAGTGGGTTGGTCGCCGACAATTGGCGATATAGAGATCACACAGTTAACTCAGGAGCTACCGAATCTTGAGTCCATCAGTGTTGCTGGATCACAGATCACTGGCCTGGCGTCGATCTTTGATATCAATCGATTCACCTACCTTGATGTATCGCAGACCGCTGTGAGTGATTTCTCTCTGGCAATCAGCAGCCCGAACCTGCAGAACATCAATATCGACAACACGACCATCAGTCAGGCTGACATTGATGCGTTAATCGCCAATGGTGTCACCGTGGACGGCATGGCCGGGGTTGATACCGATGGTGACGGTGTTACGGACAATGTGGATGCATTTCCTAATGACGCGAGTGAACAGTTCGACTCTGATGGCGATGGTGTGGGTGACAAGGCTGACGCCTTCCCTAACAACCCGGGTGAGCAGGTTGACAGTGATGGTGATGGCGTGGGTGACAACAGTGATCCTGAGCCGGACAACTTTGAGGTTAAGTCATTGCCTGGCATTGTTGAGTTCGCAATCAACGAAACCTTCGTCACTGAGAACCAGGGTGTTGCTGAGATTCAGTTGCATAGAATGCTGGGTGATGCGGGTGCAGTCGATGTGACGCTCCAAACACTGGACACCCTGTCTGCAGTCGCTGGTGTGGATTACACATCCGTATCCCAGGTCGTAAGTTGGGCAGATGGAGAAACGGGAGTTAAAAAAGTTCCTGTCACTGTTCTGGACAACAGCACCCCGGAAGGTAGCAAAGTGGTGAAGCTGATGTTGTCTGCTGCTAACGGCGCTGAGCTGGGTGTGCGTCAAGGCATTTTGAACATTGTGAATGACGACTTCGACCCAGCGCTCGATCAGCACCCTGGTTACTTTGGCATCTCTGGTGGATTCAAAGTTGCTGAAGATGCTGGATATGTTGAGGTTGAAGTTGTCCGGTATGGCGGCAGCCAGGGTCCTGCGTCTGTTGATGTTTTTGCCGGTCAGCCGAACTTTGGTGGAATCAACGTCCCTGCAACCAATGGCATTGATTTCCTTCAGCCAGCGAATCCAACTCTGGATTGGTTGGATGGAGAAACCGGTGTGAAGACCTTGCAGATCCCTATCGTTGACGACTTCCTTGATGAAGGTACTGAAACCTTCTTCCTGGGTCTGACCAATCCTGTGGGAGCAGGTATTGCGTACGATGGATTTGGTATCGAGATTACTGATAACGATGTTTATCAGAGTGAAGGGCTTGTCGGCTTTGCAGCCAGAACCTTCTTTGTCCCTGAAGATAATGGACCTCTCCTAGTGGATGTTTTCCGACGGGGTGGCAACTCGGGTGCCATCAGTGTGGACTACAACATCTGGAATGGCAGCGCAGATGCCAGTTCTGACTTCAATGGTGTTTCCGATGGCACTTTGTTCTGGGCTGACGGTGACAATTCTGTGAGAACCATATCGCTTGCCGTTGTGGATGATGTCGATAGGGAAAATTTAGAGTACCTTTTGCCTCGACTTCATAACCCGATTGGAGGCGCTCGAATCGATCGTGATACTGGCGGTCAAACGCTTTCGTTGGCATTCGTTACTGATCCCGAAGACACGGATGAAGCTGCGGATCAGGACGGCGATCTGGTGCCAGACGTCGCCGATCGGGATCGTGATGGTGACGGGGTTGAGAATGTCTTTGATCCGTTCCCGGACGATGGCAGTGAGACCATGGATTCCGACGGTGATGGCGTGGGTGATAACTCAGATGTCTTCCCGAACGATGGTAGCGAACAGTCTGACTTCGACGGTGACGAAACCGGCGATAATGCTGACGCTGATGACGATAACGATGGTATTGATGATCAGGCTGAGCTGGACAACGGACTGAATCCATTTGACGCGAGCGATGCTGCTCAGGATCCTGATAATGACGGCTTCACCAACCTTCAGGAAATTCAGAATGGAACTAACCCATATGTTGCAGATCAGACAGTCTCCAATGCAATTGATCCAGCGGCTATGCCGGATGCAGAGCTTCGTGCTTGCGTCAGTGAGGCGACAGGTGGGCTTACCTATACCAGCGAGCTGACGGAGCTCTACTGCAGCTGGCGCAACATCACGGATCTGACAGGCATCGATGGTTTCGGTGCGCTAACGATTGTGCATGTGCAGGGACTGCAAGCCACAGGTTTCAATCTCCTGGCGAACATTTCGACACTCGGTGAGCTCGATGTCGGTAACAGCTCGTTTGGAGATACCGACCTCGCAGCGTTTGCAGGTCATCCTTCGCTGTACCACGTGCAGTTGAGCTGGGCGACTGGCTTGACGACTGACGGACTCAAAGCAGCAAACAATATTCCCAACCTGATCAACTTTAATGCGTGGGGACCTAATACGCTGCAGATTGATTTTGCGGATTTCACTAACCTTGATCTTCGTGCCTTCTCAACGAATCGCAATCAGATTGTTGATCTGAATGGATTGACCCAGTACCCGAACCTTGTGGGTCTCTGGATTCAGGGAGACATCCAGGCTGGTGACGATGTGATTCTCGCTCAACTGACGCAACTGGAACATCTGAGCCTCTCGTTCATGACCATGAATTCAGCACAGCTGGATACGATTACCAACGGTATGAATGCCCTTCAGATACTCGAGGTTAACAACAACAATATTCAGGACATCTCGGTGATCTTTGATTTGCCAAACCTCACTGAGGTGAATCTCGATCTGTTGCCACTCAATGATCCGAATCAGTTCAACGATCCATTCTTTAACCAGATTAATGTGATCGGTGTTGCGGCTCAGGGCCAACCACTGCCTGCGTTCCTTGACCAGGTTGCAGATCCTACACTGCGGGGCTGTTTGCAGGGTGCTACAGCTGGTCTTCTGAATACTGATCAGCTGACCTGGCTGGATTGTAACTACCAGAAAGTCTCGGATATCGAAGGGCTCTGGGCGTTCCCGAACATTGAGCATCTCGACATCTCAGGCACCGGGGTGATTGATATCAATGTTCTTGGTGGAAATCAGCGGATTCGTGAACTGATCATTCAGGATACGCCGGTTCGCGATATTGGTGTGACGCACCCGATGGATACGCTCCAGTATCTGAATCTTACGGATGCATTGCTGGTCAGCCCGAGTCAGGCTGATCCCAATAACTTTGTCTCTACTCAACTGTTTATCGAGGGCTCCCCCAACCAGGGTGCGGATCTGGCCACAATCCAGGGCGCACTCTCCGGTGATCTTCTGCAGTGTTTCAATGACAACCAGGCAATTAATGGTTGGCAGTTCGCTGCAGAAGTTCACTACCTCGATTGCAGTGATTACATGCCGGGTGCCTACAATGTGACGAGCCTTGCTGGCATCGATAATCTGGTGGCACTAAACACGCTGCACATTATTGGTTCCAGCGTTTCTGATTACTCGCCGCTCTTTAACATGCCTGCATTGGAGTCGATCTCCATCACCAACGTGAATTTTGATGACAACACGATGCAGACAATTGCGAACGGTTCGCAGAGATTGGGTAACGCGAATATCGGAGGCTCATCGGTTAGCGATCTGTCTATAGCGTTTAGCCCGGCGGTTAACCTGTATGCGGTGCATCTTTGGAACAATACGGTGTATGACCTCAATCAGTTGATCGGTTTTGAGCGTCTGAACATGATCGCCGCTCAGATTACCCAGATCGATACAGCGGTGCTGACGCCGGCTAACTTCCCGAATATACAGAACTTGTTCTTGAACGGGGCTTTGGATGCGGATGACGTCAACGCGATGCTTGCTTTTGACTTGCACGGTCTTGGTGTTGGTTTTGACAACACCCTGGGCGATACACAGTTCAACCAGTTCGTCGCGGGTCTGCCAAACCTGAGTTATCTGGACTTCCAGACCACAACAGGATTGACAGACATTTCGTCGGTTACTTCCCTGACCAAGTTGGAGGTTTTGAACGTTCCCAACACTAATGTCACAAGTATTGCGGATCTGAACACGATTGCCGTGAATCAAAATCCGCAGGTTGGGGTGCTTCGGGAGGTCAACATTGATCAGCTCACGTTACCAGATGCTGAAGTCACAGCCTTGCAGGGGCTGGGCGTTCAAGTATTTGGTACGCATATACCGGCAGCACCCTAGGTATAGGAGAAGAGTATGAGTAAAGATGTTATTGCGGGCATTGTTGCCGTCACAGGCATTGCTTTGGCGATAGGGGTTCTGGTTTTTGGAGATCACGAAGCTGAGAAAACTGCTGTGACCTCATCGGAGAAAGGGATAGAACCGCAGGGACCTCAGGTTGTGTATCAGACCATCGAAAGGACGATCGTTGTTGAGAAGGAAGCGACACCTCCTCAGCAAGCGATCCCCTTTGCGGTGCGTAACGCGAGAAACGAAATGCGCTCGCAACAGCAGCAAGAAATCAGTGACTTCGAACCAACTGATGAGGAATTGATGCGTGAAGCCGTTCAGGCAGAAGCCATAGAGTATCGGCTTGGTATCTAGCGTGTAGCTTTCACCAGCAGCGCTGACGCAGACAGATTGATGCCGTCGTTCGTCTGCTGGGCACCGAACTCCTCTCTCACCGCCTGTATGGCTAACATCCCAGTGGCTTCGTCCACGACTTCAAGCAGGCGAGAGAGGGGTCCTACATAAGTCTGAAAATCCATAACCTCATCAACATCCTTGCCGAGGTTGATGGATTTTTCGACATCGACAAATTCGATATCCGTGAAACCGGCTTGGGTCAGGATATCGCGAGTATAGTCACGATCAGCCATGGCGAACGGACCGGGATCTTTTGGATCTGGTGCCGGGGCATCAGGCTGATACGGCTCGATGGCTCGAGCAGGTAGTGACATCCATGGATTTTTTACCGGTGCTTGCCAAACAAGAACGTTTAGCCTGCCTCCTGGCTTAAGTGCGCTTCGGAGATTGTTAAATGCAGCAACCGGATCATCGAAGAACATGACCCCGAAACGTGAAAACACGATGTCATAGTCACCGTTGTAATGCTCTGAAGCCGCATCTGCGACTTTGAACGAGACGCCGCTGCGTTCACCAGCGTGCTCATTAGCGCGATCGATCATTTTCTGCGAAATGTCGACCCCCAGAACTTCAGCACCCAGGTCTGCCAGCTTGAGTGTTGTCGGGCCGCAGCCGCAGCCGACATCCAGGATCTTTGTGCCCGACTTGGCATCCGCCGCTTTTACCGCGACATCAGACAACGGGCTCAGCATGCGGTCAATGTAGGTTTCTACACTGACCCATGCATCGCCCATCTGTCCATTCCAGTAGGCGGACTGTTCCTCGTTGTTCGCCAACTAGTAGCCTTCAGGGACCCAGTTGCCGTGGAATCCTGCAGGTACGCGAACCGGCAAATGGATTCTCGCTACGGGACCCTTGTCGAACCCTCGTGAATCAAGAATAACCACCTCGCTGGTATTGGTTTCCGGCTGGTAGACGTAGCTTAGGACCCAGCCATCATCCTCCGCCGAACCGTCTGGATCTTTAACAAACACGGGCTCGCTGCCTTGGCCTCCATTCAGGTCATGGAACTCGGAACTGCCGCTGTCCATGTTGTACTTGATGAAGCCTTCCGCAAATGGACCTCGCTTTGAGAAAGCAGCGCAATAACCGAACTCGTTCTTTCGACCAACGACGGTGTCGCACACGCGACCGAAATCCACCGAGCGATCATCTTTCTGGGTTTCTGTGACCGTGCCTTTGTCCTGATCAATCACCCACCGATAGAGCAGGGGTGGCGAGTTGGAGCCTGGCTTCATGGTGTCTTCCATGCGGCTGACGTCGATGACAATTTTGTTGCCATCTTCATACGCATTAAAAGGATGATAGACGTAGCAGGGTTCGATCTCGTACCAGGTTACGTCTGCATCTGTTCCGTTTCGCGGCATCACACCAAGACGTGCACCATAGCTTTCGTCCCACATGATAGGCAGGCCTGTTTCCGCCATGCCCTCAAAGTTCCACACAGCGGGCAGATCCATGAAGATCACGTAGTTTGTGGTCACGTTAAAGTCATGAATCATCGTGGCACCTTTCACCGTAATCGGTTCCTGCTGTATCAGTTCACCGGTGGCCGAGATGCGCAGATAGGTTAGGTAGGGTTCACTGACGCCGTATGCGAAAGCTAGCATCTCGCCTGTCTGTGAACAGATTTTCGGATGGGCTGTCATAGGGCAGTTCAGTTTGCCGTCGTAATTGTGCGGACCCACGGTTTCCAGGTCGTCGGCGATATGAAATGGCCAGTGACCTTCCTCAAGGGCCAGGATTTTACCGGCGTGGTGAACAACATGGGTATTCGCGGCTGACATACTGAGATCGCCCAGTGACGCCATCACATCTGCCTCAGGGTTCAGATAGAGCGGCGTTTTTACGTAGCGATTGCGATACCAGTTGGCGTTGCCGTTCTGTATTTCAACACCATGCAACATACCGTTGCCGAGAAACCAGTGAGCGGATTCTCCAGATTGTGGATTGGCGCCATTTCTTAGGAGGCGACCATTCAATGCTTTTGGAATCTCACCAGTTACCGTCAGATCGGTAGCGGTCGTTTCTTCAAATACCGGCGCAAAGTTGTCTTTTAGCCAGAACCTCTGTTCTTCTTGTACGGCCTCACTCATCGTGTTCCCTCCTATCTATGGTGGTTTTGAATGACCCTTATCATGTCAGTTTTTTGTAGCCAACACCATTTTTTACGCTGAGCGTCAACGGATTGTTCAGTCAGACGTTAAATAGGTGGGGATACGTGGAGTTTGGGCTTTCTTATGAGCCAGCCATCAGGGGTTCTGTATACTTTCACCGATCAGGGAGTCGATCGGGGAACCGTGGACAATACGCAACAAGCGCTGGATCGCTTTCTCGCAGGCGTCGAAAAACAGGCGTTTCGGATGGCGCAAATTGCCACACGTAATCCTGATGATGCACTGGATATCGTTCAGGATTCGATGATTAAGCTGGTAGAGAAGTACAGCGATAAACCCCAGGAAGAATGGCGTCCTTTATTTTTTACCATCTTGAACTCCAGGATCATGGACTACCATCGAAAGTCTTCACTGACCGGGCGCTTATTTGGTTGGCTCGGCTCAGAGGATGAACCTGAAGAACTTGAAGGTGCACCCACCGAAGACGGTCCGCTGGATGCTCTGGTGGAAGAATTAACCATAGACACTCTGTTGAGTGCGCTTGATGGTTTGTCAGCGCGTCAACAGCAGGTGTTTATGTTGAGAACCTGGCAGGGGTTCAGCGTTGCTGAAACAGCCAGGATGATGAAATGTAGTGAAGGGTCAGTGAAGACGCATTTGTCGCGAGCCACAGAGGCGCTAATGAATGCACTTCATCAGGAAGAGTGACCAGGATAAGACCATGAATGAAGATTCACTAAATAAGAAAGCGAAAGAGTTGCTGGACGAGCATGCAGAGCATCTGGATGCGGCCACCTTGTCAAAACTTCACCAGGCAAGAACTAAGGCTCTGGAGAAAGACAAACGCAACATCTCCATCGGTGCAGGATGGGCCGGCGCAGGTGCGCTAGCGGCGAGCCTTGCAGTAGGGGTCATTTATTTTGACACCCAACAGGTGCCCACGTTACCGGCAATTTATGAGGATCCGTTGCAGCAGGCAGCAGCAGAAGAAATGGAGTTGATGGATGACCTGGAATTCTATGCCTGGCTGGTTTTGCAGGAAGACGAGCCCTATGAAGACGGTGAGAGCACTTAAGATTCTGATGGCTTCGACGTTTCTACAAATCGCCAACGCGGAAGACTTGATTGTCGTGGTCGACGACAAACAGCCTCCATCGCTGGAATTCCTGGACTATCTGGGATCCATGGTGGAAACCGATGGTGAACTGGTTGGCCCGGAGCATTTTGAAGAAACCGTGCTCAGCGATACGGAGCCGCAATCCGGCAGGGATACCTGGGTGTCAAGGGAGGAGCTTTATGAAAAGTAGATGGCTTTTTCTTTTGATCGTGTTCGCTGGTCCGGTTCTGGCAGTAGAGTGGGGTGAATTGACTGAAGCCCAGCGGGATGTTCTTGCACCCTATGAAGATCGTTGGGCGGGTTTCAGTCCTGAGCAGAGGGAACGTTTCGCTTCGGGTGCTAACCGCTGGGCCAACATGAATGCTCGGAACCGAGCGCAGGTGCAGAAACGATTTGATCGTTGGCGAGCGCTGCCGGATACTCGCAAGCGTGAACTCATGGGTCGTTTCAACAGCTTCAAGCAGTTAAGTCCGGAGGACCAGCGAAGGTTGAGAGCGAAACAGAGGGAATTTCGCAGTCGCACGCCAGAGCAGCAGCGAGAGTTGCGAAGACGATTTGAAAAACAACGGGCGGCCGGCGGAACTCGTAACGTGGATAAATTAAAGAAACGGACCGATGCTCGTCGAACCAAAGCAGAACAACGATCCCGAGTGAAACGCGATGCGCGGTCAGCGTCGCAATCTCGCAGCTCCGGCCAACCAAGGAACCGCCAGAAGTAGTATGGCAAAACTTTATTTTTACTATTCCTCCATGAATGCAGGCAAATCAACTGCACTGCTTCAGGCGAGCTATAAT
Source organism: Pseudomonadales bacterium (assembly GCA_017642855.1). Classification (GTDB taxonomy): domain Bacteria; phylum Pseudomonadota; class Gammaproteobacteria; order Pseudomonadales; family Azotimanducaceae; genus UBA9659. Next base: position 2,446,157 of record JAEPOO010000001.1, on the reverse strand, counting down.
TACAGAGAGCGAGGCATGAACACCTTGCTTCTGACGCCAGCGATCGATGACAGATATGGGGAAGGGGTAGTAACGTCGCGCATTGGCCTGCAGTCGGAGGCCAGCATCATAGATCCCAGTGAAGACATTTATGACAAGGTCGGAGCTTTACATGAAGCGGAGGCGATCCATTGTGTATTGGTTGATGAAGCCCAGTTCCTCAGTCATGAACAGGTGCTTCAGCTGGCAAGAGTTTGTGATTACCTGGATATCCCGGTCCTGGCTTATGGGCTCAGGACAGACTTTCTGGGAGAGCCTTTTGAGGGCAGCAAGTACCTACTGGCGCTGTCGGATAATCTGAAAGAAATCAAAGCCATTTGTTACTGCGGCAGCAAAGCTACGATGGTGGTGCGCCAAGACGAACACGGTAAGGTGATAACGGCCGGCGTCAGCATTGAAGTGGGTGGCAATGAGCGTTACGTATCCATGTGCCGAAAACACTACTTCGAGGCCATTGCTGCCGTCGAATCCTGAGTTAAGGATAAACGGTCAAAATTCTTTGACCATCGGCGTCAACGGATGCCAAACCCAATCGTTCCTTAGTTAACCGCCGCGCAAGGTGGTCATGAATTTAATTGAGGAGCACCAAATGAATACTCGAAAAATACTCGTATCAACCATGGCGTTGGCGTTTGCGGCAAATGTCGCTACCGTCTGTGCGAAACCTTTCGGACCGGGCGGTGATCGCGGTTTGCGTTTCCATCACGCAGGCAATGCAGAAGAGAAAACAGAACGTATCATGAATGTATTGGATACTGATGAGAGCGGCACCATTACGCTGGATGAGTGGCTGGTAAAGTCGACAGAAAGGGCGGAGCGCAGGTTCGAGAGAATTGATACCGACGACGACGCTCTGATCTCGCTAGAAGAGTTTCTTGCGGTACACAGTGGCGATACAAACCACCCAGAAATAGATCGGGATGCCGTGCGCGCCTGTGTCGCAGATGCCACTGGCGAAGACATCCCGGAGCGACCTGATCGTGAAACCCGCTTCAATGAGATTGATACTAACGATGATGGATTTGTCGATCTGGATGAAATGGTTATCTCCGTCACGTCTGGTGCGACTGACAAATTCAATCGGATTGACGTTGATGCTGATGGAGCGATCACGGAAGAGGAACTGATAGCCGCGCTAGAGGATCAAAGTGAGATTCGCGAAATCCGACGTGACTGTGTTGAAGAACAACGCGAGACAGAAGAATTGCTTGCGGGTTAACTCCGCAGGCAAAACCTTGACCCGGTGCAGTTCTTCCCCCTGGCACCGGGTTTTTTTTGCCTCATTTCCATACACCTCGTCTCAGCTGGCCAGGGTCGCGCACGACCGTATCGCGCGAAACGGAGAGAGCTCATGCATAATTGATGCATGACGATTCAACAACTCTTCGATATTCAACACGCGATCCTTCAGGCACCCATGGTGGGGGCCGGTTCAACAGACCTAGTCGCTGCCGTCAGTAATGCTGGAGGTTTGGGCGCAACCGGTGCTGCCCCGATGAAGCCTGAAGGGCTTCGGGCGCATATCCGTGAAATCAGAGAGAAGACGGACCAGCCTTTCAACGTCAACTTGTTTTCACCCGCGTCAGAAATGTACGACCAGAGCGTAAAGCTGGGCACAAAAGCGAAGGCCTTACTTGAAGACTATCACCGTGAACTTGGTTTGGCAGAGTTACCTGAGCCGAGGGCGCTGTTCGGGCCCGCAGAGGCACAATTGGATGTGTTGATCGATGAGAAAGTCCCTGTCATCAGCTTTCACTTCGGTGTTGAGGCAGATCATGTTCATAAGATACACGCCGCGGGGCTGAAGGTTATCTCCTCAGCAACGACCATTGATGAAGCACTAACGCTTGAAGCACTAGGTGTTGATGCGGTTATCGCTCAGGGCGCGGAGGCAGGTGGTCATCGTGGTACCTTTCTTGGTGACTATCGTCAGGCGCTGATTGGAACGCTGGCGCTCGTGCCGCAGATTGTTGATGCCGTAAAGATTCCTGTCATCGCAGCTGGGGGCATTATGGATGCGAGAGGTATCGTTGCCTGCCGTTCACTTGGTGCCGCGGCGGTCCAGATGGGTACGGCCTTTCTCGGGTGTCCCGAAACCAGAATACCGCCGCTTTGGCTCTCGGAACTGAAACGATCAACGCCTTCCAGAACGACAGTGACCAGCGCAATGTCTGGCAAACCCGCAAGGGGACTCCGGAACCGCTATATCTCGGAGATGGAGTCTCTGGATGAACCGCTGCTACCATACTCACTGCAATATTCGATGTCGGTGCCGCTGCGCAAGAAAGCGCTGGAAATAGGCAATGCTGATTTTCCGACGATGTGGTCGGGGCAGGGTATACAATTGCTGCGGGAGATCCCCGCGGGTGAACTGGTCAGCCAGTGGGTTGCCGAATCTGGGCAGCTGTCAACAGAGTTAGCAGGAATCGCCATCTGACGTTATAATCGCGGCCTCTCACGTGCCGGGGTGGCGGAACTGGTAGACGCGCCGGATTCAAAATCCGGTTCCTTCACGGGAGTGTCGGTTCGATTCCGACCCTCGGTACCAATGAGAAACAGTGGAGAGTCTCGCGAAAGATCGCCAGGCCCACCGCGGTCAGAGCGCCGCTTGTGCCAACCCGTCTTAATCTCATTGGCTTCTCATACCGAGCAATGCATGCCGCGTTCGATGAAGCGTACAAACTCTTAAAAAGTAGAGCCGTACGCAGAGACCATTATCGACATCAAGATTTAACGTCAAATCTGCGCCCGATTTAGGGTTTCCTCCGTCGTTAAAGTGATGTTCACTGATGCGACTAAGTTGAATGAGATCATAAGGCGGAGCGAATTAGTCTGTCGTCACTTGCTCCTGTCGTGTGAAAAGTCGCCCATTCATTCTTGCGAAAGCTTGTAATTTCTTCCCTGGTTCGTTTTCCTTTAGCGGCAAAAAAACTTTTTGAGTGAGTGTGGGTATGAAGATATCAGCGTTGTTTCCTGTGTTGGGCATGGTGTTATTTGTTGTTGGTTGTAACAATCATTCAACGGAATTTCTTAGTGAGGGTAGTGTGGATCCCAGGCAAATGAAGCAGACCTTGTCAGGAGAGGTTTTCTATCTCGAGCGATTGTTGCTGCCCCCAAACGCAGTTTTGGAGGTGACTCTCGAGGACGTGTCGAAACAGGACGTCGCGTCTGTCGTGCTCGCACGTAGCACTGAAGTGATAGTAGGGACATCGCCTTTCAGATTTTCTCTTGAATATGATCCTTCTCAAGTAAAGTCCAAAGGTTCCTACAGTTTGCGCGCGAAAGTTACGCTCGATGATCGCTTGCTGATGACTTCATCTGAAAGACTCGATCCGTTTGAAGAATCACAGAAGACGCCAGCGATTAGAGTCAGCAAGGTGTCTGAGCCTCGGGATGATGAGCGAAGCGTTGGGTTCGAGAATAGAATGGCCGTGGTATCGGTCGATCCGCTGGCAAGTATTACCAACACTTACTGGAAGCTTGAGCGTGTTAACGAAACCCCGGTCGTGATGGATACGCATCAGACTCGTGAGGCGTTTTTCCAGTTGATTGAGTCGGGTTCTACACTCCGGGGTTTTGGGGGTTGTAATACGATATCTGGTCGATTCGAGCTAAGTGGCAACGACTTAAGTTTTACCTCGGTTGTAGCAACCAAAAAAGCATGCCCAGGCGGAATGAAAACGGAGGCGTTGTTTCTCGAATTGCTCTCGGCAACGTCGTACTACTCGATTCATGCACATGAACTTACGTTGATCGACAGCAAGAAAAAACCAATCGCCAAGTTTCGGGCACAGTATTTCAATTGACGCAGATATTGGAAGAACTGAAGGAACGGACCAATTTTGTTAAAGAAATTTATGTAAGAGTCGCGGTTTTCTCAGCCATTTTGATGGCGGGGCGTTCGGCCATACGCAAAAAAGGATGCTATGGAAGTTGATAGTGTTAGCGGGAGGCTCGTGGGGGCGATAGAGATGGGCAAGGCTGCATTGGCGCCACCGCGACCATGGGTAATCCAAACATCAGGTGGCGAGGTTTGGCGTTTCGTGATGCGTCATTCAAACCATCTGATGGTGCCCAATGGTCCAATAAACGATCCCGGGCGTTCGTGAATGGCTGAGGCTGCTTTTGCTTTAAAAAGGACGCACATCGATGCAGAAAGTTTTCATGGTTGTTCTGGTGGTATGTCTCATTGGCTGCTCTGATTCAACAGATCCTTTAAGCGGGGAAGATAGCGAACTTTTCAATCCTGGGTGAGAACCCTTTGGAAATAGATCCGATGAGATTGAAAGACATAGAAATCAAAGGTGTCGTTCACCGGGGTAGATATGTTGGCAACGAAGTGCTGAAGCAATCACAGGACAACTAGCTGATATCATCACAGGTACCAGCACGCCTCGCCTAATCACATATTTTCGCGATTGCCTCGGCCGGGTCTTGCAGACCATGCTCCCCAGCGAGTTCCCATGCACGCACACATTGGTCCAACTTTCTGCACCATTGGTATCCCGCGGAACCAATGCAGCCATGCTCATCCCTGTCACCGCCGACCACGAGAAGATCCTTTTTTTGCATGCAGTTGACGCTCCTGCCTGCCATCGTCATCAGCGCTTCTTTGCCTTTGATCCAGAATTCGATACCCTCGCCAACGTAGCGACTCCCAGATGCGCTGATCTCTCTATTTAGTCGCCACTGCCTGTCTTCAACTTTAAGAAGGAGTTTCTCGTCTTCTAGCAAAACGACAGAGGGCGTGAGGTTCTCGTCGCACTGATAGTAAAGTTTGGATTCGTTTTTCTCTTCGACACCTTCCTGAATCAGCCTGAGTTTATATGTGCCCGTGCTGTCATAAAGTTCAAGCCAGGTTGATTCGCGCCAGCGAGCCTCAGTGACCGATTCCAAGGCTGTAAGAAAACGCTGCTCTTGGTTCATCAATGCAGGTACACAGAGACGACGTGAGCTCGCAAGGGATTCAATATTCAACCGGCTCTGTGTGAATGAATAATTGCCGAAGAATCGATTACAACCTGAAGAACCCGAAATTTGACCACTGTCTCTCTCGAATTTTACGGTGATCCGAGAACGATCGATGATGCCGCGATTTTCAATATCCTCGACTCGCCAGGTCTGGCCTTCGGATAATTTTTCGATGCCAGCCAACTCGCTGGCCTCAGGTGTGGTTGAACATCCCCCTAAGGCCGTTAACGACATGGCCAGAGCGAGGTTGAATGGCGCCAACCTTCGATCTTTCGGGAAAGTCACGAGCCGAAAAAGTACATCAGAAAGCTGTGTGAAGAGATGAAACATGGACATCGCGGTTGCCCCCTTTGATCGTCTAGGCCCTGTCAGCAGGATTGCCTTTAAGATTTTCAAGGGGCGTCTCGTGAAACCGCCCGACGCGAGCTCCCCCTGCGGAGAGAGAAGAGTCCTGCTGACCGACCTGATCAGAGTATCTCCATACGCTGTCTCTCTCCGAATACAAGAAAGTCTATTTGAGTTTCCTCGAGGCGCAAAACCTTTTCGTCAGCCTTCCTTCATGAGGGCATCTGACGTAGGAAGCCGCTGCTGCAGGTTTTATGACCCACTTTTACAAACATCAATCACAAAGGGTTGTGAAACTTTCTGAATCCAGATAGAGTGCGGCTGATAATATAAATGAAAATCATTATCATTAGCGTTACTTTTCACCTTGGGCGAATTTATCTATGAAAACGAAACTTCCTACCATTGCGTTAGCCATGCTGGCGGCGGCGAGCGCTGGGGCCTCGGCAGAAGACAGCAAGATCGAAGAGATCACCGTTGTCGGGCAGTACCTGTCCGTGAACGAAATCAATGCGGTCAAGACGCCAACCCCCATTCTTGATGTGCCCCAGAGCCTGACACTGATCAGCGCGGAAGAAATTTCCAGGCGCGGCATCAGCAGCATTGGGCAGATCATCGACTACACGCCAGGTGTGAACACCTCTCAGGGAGAGGGGCATCGAGACGCAGTGGTATTCAGGGGAGTACGTTCGACGGCAGACTTCTATCAGGACGGCAATCGAGATGATGTTCAGTATTACCGCTCCCTTTATAACGTCGAGAAAGTGGAAATCCTGCGTGGCCCTAATGCACTTTTGTTTGGTCGCGGCGGAACCGGTGGAATTTTGAATCGGGTTTCCAAGAAAGCGGTATCAGGCCAGCAGTTTACTGTCTTCGAAACCTCCGCTAACTCCTTCGGCGGCTACAGTGGACAAATTGACTGGAATTTCTCGGGCGGCGATAGCTCGGCCTATCGAATCAATGCTATGTATGAGTCCCTGGAAAACCATAGAGACTTCTATGATGGTGATCGGATTGGTTTCAACCCGACGGCTCAATTTCAGTTAGGAGAAAACACCAAGCTCGACCTCTCTTATGAGTATGTTGATCACGAACGATTCATTGATCGAGGCATTCCAACTGGCGCAGACGGTCGTCCGGTTGCAGAACTTGACGACATTGTCTTCGGGGATCCTAAAAATAACTTTCATGAACTGGAAGCGAATGTATTCAGGGCAATGCTGGAGCATCAGTTCAGTGACAATCTGAAAGCCAACGTGAGTGCTTTCTATGGTGACTACGAAAAAGTTTATTCAAACTTCTACGCCAGTGGTTATGACGAAACGACCAACGTTGTTGAGTTAGACGGTTATATCGATGAAACAGAGCGCGACAACCTGATTCTTTCTGCGACTCTCGTCGGAGAATTCCAAACTGGTTCAGTGAATCACACCCTTTTGTTCGGCGGTGAGTCGATCACGACTTCCTCTGATCAGTTTCGTATCAATCCAGTATTCAGCACAACGATGGATGACAGGGAAACCTTTAACGCCACCGATCCTCTCAGCTTCCGAGGTTTTGCGGGGGTCAATGCTGCAGGCGTTCCGTTTACGACTGGATTTACCGATCTTAATGATGACACCAGGGTAGATCTGGACGTCTATTCTTTCTTCATCCAGGATGAAATCGAACTCAGCGAGAATTTCCTTCTGGTATTGGGTGCGAGATTCGACAGTTTTGATATCGATGTATTCAATGCTGATCCAGGGGTACTGGAAGAACGCAGCCGCAAGGATGAAGAAGTCTCTCCACGAGGTGGAATCATCTACAAGCCTCAGGAAAACATCTCCTTGTACTACAGCTACAGCGAGTCGTTCTTGCCGCGTAGTGGTGAGCAGTATGCAAACATCAACGGAAGCAACGACCAGTTGGATCCTAATACATTTGAAAATCAGGAAGTTGGTTTGAAGTGGGATTTCCTGCGAGGTTTGAGTCTGACGGCAGCTTATTTCGAGAACGAACAAAGCTCACCTCAGGTAGCCGACAATGATCCTTCGACGCTTGACGTGATTGATTCAGAAACAACCGGTTATGAGTTTCAATTGGTTGGTTCGCTCACGCCAGATTGGTCGGTTGCCCTGAACTACAGCAATCTTGACGGTGAAATCGTCAGCCGCACTGGTGGCACAGGCCTTACGCCTCGAGAGCTGCCGGAAGATACGGCGTCCATCTGGACGACTTACCAGGTCAACGAAACGTTCGGGTTTGGTGTTGGCGCCACCTATCAAGGAGAGAGCTACATCAATAACAGCAATTCAGCAGAACTGCCGAGCTACACACGAGTTGATGCGGCGGTCTACTACGATGTTTCGGATTCATTCCGACTACAGCTGAATGTCGAGAATCTTTTTGACGAAGAGTACTACCCGAACTCTCACTCGACTCACCAGGCAACGGTTGGTGCGCCACTGAATGCCAGATTGACTCTGGTTGGCCGCTTCTAAGTTGAGGGTCCTGCTTGTCAAATGGGCCACCGCCAGGTGGCCCACTCAACTAATGAGAATTGCCTTCCTCAATCGACTGATTCGACGTGCGTGTCGACCACCAGATCAGTGCCAACAGGAACACCTGAACAACCAGACGAATTAAGTAGTCTGTTTCGGTGCCGTCAGGGAAGAGTGACGGGTTCAAATACATGTGGATATTCGCGGGTGTCACCGCGATGGTCAGGACAATGAGCCCCCAACCTGCCGCTGGTCGACTGACGGACCACAGAATCAGCAAAGCAAGCATAATCTCGATAACGCCTGAGATGTAGACCACCCACAGTGGGCAAGGAACCCAGGGCGGAACGATGGACACGAAGAAGTCTGTTGCCGTGAAGTGTGCGGCGCCGCCGCCAAAGAACCAGAGAAATATCACCGCTAGCCCTGCATATTTAAAATACTTGATCATCGTTCGAGTATGCCTGATTTCATCTTTCGTCACGAAAAGCTCAGTCCTTCCTAAGGCGTGGGAACCCCCATCCGTCGAATCGCCGAGATCTTCGCAGCCTGTGCGCCTGTCGAACCAAAGGTTCTGGCCCTAGTGGTCGAAACTACCGTGTCCGTCGCTGCTGTACCGTCCCTGATCAGCGCAACTGGTATCACCACCTCTGAAATTGGGTCGAATGCATCCACCTGGATGCCGGTAGGTGCTCAGGGTGGCTCGCCGGACACTGGTCATACATGTCGCCTTGACGTTATGACCTTACCGCCTGCGACAACGGCAACGCCTGTTGCGCGCAGGATTGCGGGTTGAGACGAAAAATTGCCATCAATGAGAAACGACATGCAGGACTAGTCAGCCAAGATCTCCGCTATCCTGACCAGGCATCCCTGCATGCTGTCCTTGATAAAGGGTTCAAACGCCTCTGGTCTGACCTCGGTCGTCCATGTCATGAGGCAGCCCTCAGAGGTCGGTACGATCTGAATCTTTGCCAGGTGATGCTCAAGAGGCGCGGCAGTTTCGATACAGCTGTATTCGATGATTCGTGTATCGTTATCGAGCAACAATATTCGTTCTGCGATATCACCAGCGCCCGGCATCGCGAGCTTTCGCACCTCTCCATCAAATTCACAGGCGGTGACGCCAGGTACCCAATCGACTCGGTCTGGAATGCCAACAATGGACCAGAGCTCATCGGCACGGGCGTTGAACTTTTCTTCGATTCTAATCATTTGCTCGCCGCCACCCAGAAGTGGCTCATGCCGCGGAAGCTCGTAATCGCATGATACGTCAAACCACGCTCGCTATGTTTTAGATTGGGATATCGCCTCATCAATCCCAGGATGGCTTCCTGTGCTTCAAGCCGAGCCAGATGAGCGCCCAGACAAAGATGTCGCCCTCCTCCGAAGGATTGGTGGTGGGTGTCCTCGCGCGTGATATCAAAGGCTGTTGGATTCGGATAAACCTCTGGATCATGATTGGCGGCAGCGAGTGACGTGCTTAAGGATTCACCTTTCGCGACCGGGCAACCTTCAATTTCCATGTCTTTATTCGCGATTCGGCCGGAGTTCACAACCGGTGAATCAAAACGCAGCATTTCTTCTACTGCATTCTTGATGAGGGAAGGGTCATCCAGGAGTGCCTGCCATTGACCAGGATTATCGAGTAGTGCTTTGACCCCGTTGCCGATCAGGTCGGTGGTAGTGACGTTGCCGGCAACCAGTAACAGGTTAGCCTGGCGAATCATTTCAACCTCGTTCAGTTTGTCGCCGTCTTCCTCTGCTCGGATCATGTCCGATAGCAGGTCGTCACCGAGATTTTGTCGACGTTCCGCGATCTCGGATTCAAAGAACCTCCAGAGGTTGTTGTAGGCTTCCTCGCTCGCCGCCTGCTGCTCCTCCGTTGGGAAGGGATTAAAGGCAGACACAACGGAAACATCTGACCAGACTTTAAATTGATCGCGCATCTCGGGATTAATGCCAAGCATTTCGGCGATCACGATGGTTGGCACCGGTCCCGCAAAGGATTCAATAAGATCAAATTCCTCTGAATCAATACCGTCGAGTACCCCTTCAACCACGCCGCGGGTCCGCTCGCGCCACTTTTCTACCGCCGCTGGCGTGAATGATTGGCTGACCAGAGAACGTAATCGCCTGTGATCCGGTTCATCCATCATCAGCATAGACGGATCTTCGTGTTCCGACATGCCGCGACCGAGGAATTCCGCGCTGAATGTACCGGGATTGGCTTTGCGAGGATCGCTCCACATTCCGGAATCTCTGAGTATGGATTTGACCGTGTCATGGCGACTGTAAATAAAGCGTCGGAGCTCTGTGTCTTCTAGCACGGGTGCCTGATCACGAATTTTCGCCAGGATCGGATAGGGGTCTTCCCGGAAATCCTCATTCAACGGGGTCAGTGCAACACCAATAGGCAGTGATTTTTCAGACATCTGAATCGCTCCTGAGTAAGATGTTTACTGTATCAGGCTTACTAAAACGCGCAAGAACATGCGCATCAACACCGAAGTATCGTGACAGAATCAGCGCTCACCATCCTCGCGGGAAAAACCGCGTTTCTTCGCCTCAAGGAAAATGGCTGGCAGCCGCAGCTGTTCGATACTCTTATGGGTGCCTCTGGGGGCGCCAAGTTGCTCGGCTTGAGTCATCTTGATCGATTTTTGTTCGGGGATTTTCTGCAACGCTCGGATCACCCCATGGAACTCTATGGTTCTTCAATCGGTAGCTGGCGCCATGCAGCGCTGGCTGCACCAGATGCGGCTAAGGCCATTGCGACGCTTCAGGAGCGATACCTGAACCAGGCCTGGGATGAAAACGATACCCGTGATCCGAGCCAGGTCATTGATGAGCTCTGCCACTGGGTACTGGATGGGATTTGCGATGAGGAGACGGTTGCTCACCTATCTGACCATCCCCGTTTTGTCAGTCACATCGTAACTGCGCGAGGCCTGGGTCTTAATGGAGGGCCTCGCAGCGCATCGCTGGGACTTGGCCTTGGGTTGTCCGCGATCGGTAACCTTGCCAGCCGCCGGCTGCTGGCTCTGGGTTTTCAGCGTGTTGTCTTCAGCAGCGGTGGTTCAGTATCTTTTCGATTTGAGGATTTTTCTAATCTGCATGTTGCTCTGACGCCCGAGGCGGTGAAGCCTGCACTTTTAGCGAGCGGTTCTATCCCCTTTCTCATGCCCGGCCAGATAAATGTCCCTGGTGGACCGTTAGGTCACTACTGGGATGGGGGTGTGATCGACTATCACTTTGACTTTGTCAATCACCAGGGTGAGGGTCTGGTACTTTATCCTCACTTTACTGATAAGGTGATCAAGGGTTGGTTTGACAAGAAGATTCCCTGGCGAGTGAACGCCTCTTCGCGACTCGATAAGGTCGTGATCCTGGCGCCTTCGAGAAGTTATCTTGCGACGTTGCCTTATGGCAAAATTCCCGATCGAAATGACTTTGCACGATTATCATCGAAAGAACGAATTAACTATTGGACCCAGGCTATGGCCATGAGTGAAGCGCTGGCAGATGAGTTGATGAAGACCATCAACTCGAGCGATCCGACTCAAAATGTGGTGGCTCTTTCATGAAGGCTTCAGGCGTACATCTTTGCGATGGCCAATCAGTATCGAATCTCTTTCACCGCATTCTCTTGGACACGAAAGAAGCGTTTCCGGATCTGGCCAGATACGCGAATCTCACAGCAAACGCACGTGACTTTAAAAAGTTCTACGCAGAGCTATTACCTCAATACGAGGCGGTCCGTCTTAGTGCGACAGATCGAGGTTTGATTGCACAAGCACTTTCCGATGCACTGCTTTCTGAACTAGTGTTCTATCGTGACGATGAGTCTTTGCCTCTGCGGGAACACCTGAAGACGAAGGTCGAGCCGGCAAGCCTTAATCAGATAAGCGGAACGAAAACTGATGCCTGGGAATTTGATTTGACCTATGACGGACATCGGTTCCAATCTCTCCAGGAACTCGCTGACCTGTTGGTAAAACGCCATGTGATGAATGGTGCCGCTGGCGAGGCGTTAACCTGGTTACATAGACAGGTGCTCCTAACAAAAGATTTTGACCTGCAAGAACGTCGCGTCGTGGTCTTTGGTGCAGGTGCAGAGATGGCTGCCACGAAATTGTTCCTTGAAGCCGGCGCGAATGTGCTTTGGCTGGATCTAGTCTCACCACCAGAAGATTTAGTTGCTGAAAATTTTAAAGGCACATTGTTTTGGCCTGCTGAATCTCTTGATCTGCTTGTGGAGCCAGAAAAAGTTCTGGCCACCATACTTGGGTTTGCTGCTGATGATCGGGTGGATCTTTGTCTTTATGCCTACGCACCGGGTCAGGCAAGAGAACTTAGACTTTCGGGCACCATGAACACGATCGTTGAAGCCTTGCCACAGTCTTTGGTCGCCAGCGTGACCATGTTGGTCTCACCGACGACGACATCCGAGTTGGGCGCTGAAGATCTGGCGGATATAGAGAACCGTCGTCGTGATGCACCTCTATGGGAAAGAACGCTAGGTTCGACCGGGATGATGGGTAAACCCGGGATTGCCGCCTGCCGTTATGCATCTGTTACCCGCACGGTCGTTAATATTCAGGGAACGAGTTATCAGGCAGCGCAATACCTGGGCAAGCTCATGGCCGCTGAGAGCTGGCATACAAGGGGTTATCGCGTCTCCGCCAACACGGCTCCAATTACACAAACTCGATCTTTGGATCATCCGGTGTTCGACGCGGCATTTGGCGGGGCCAGGGCGCTCCAGGTGGAAACGTTTACGCCTGAGCAATCACAGACCGTGAATGGACTGTTGGCGATACACGACTGGTTGAATCCTGATCACTCGCCTCCTGGCAGAGCGCGAGTTCATGGTGGCATTCATACGTTGCCGTATCCACTCGATAAAGCCTTGCGAATTGCCGCGGCGATCGGTTTTGCCCGATCGCCGAGTTTGCTCAAAGGACTGTTTCGCTAGTCTTCGTCGGTTTCCCGATACTTTTCAAACCACCCGAGGATGTTGTCGACCTTTGCGATCAGTTGGGATGGCCGCCGCGTGATGGAGTGCGATGACTCAGGTATTCGCACCAACATGGTATCGACCTGACGTAACTTAAGTGCCTGGTAATACTGTTCGGATTCGACGATAGGCGTTCTAAAATCCTGCTCGCCTGTCAGCAACATGGTGGGAGTTGAAACATCACCAACCAATGACAGTGGGGATCTTCGCCAATACTCGTTCACGTCCTCCCAGGGGGGTGCGTCAAACCAGTATTGGGTCGTCATTGCGGAAATGTCTGAATACAGCGCTTCACTAATCCAGTTGATCACGGGTTTGGCGCTGACAGCGGCCCGGAAACGGTCTGTTTTACTGACGATCCAGGCGGTGAGTACGCCACCACCGGATCCACCTGTGACGAACAACGCATCCTCGTCGATGTAGCCTCGATCAATCACGGCATCTACACCAGTGATCAGATCATCATAATCTTCACCGGGGTACTCGCGATTGATCTCTAATGCGAAGTCGAGACCGTAGCTGGTTGATCCTCTGGGGTTGGTGTAGAAGACCACGTAACCGGCGGCGGCAAACAACTGAATCTCAGCAGAAAATTGTGGGCCATAGGCTGCGTGCGGTCCGCCATGTATCTCAAGAATGAGCGGATACTTTTTCTCAGGGTCAAAATCCGGTGGGAAGGCGAGCCAACCCTCAACCTCCAGACCATCGTTCGATTTCCATGTCATTTGTTCGATGAGTGACATGGCGCGTTGTGAAATGAGATCGCTGTTGAGATCAGTGAGAACTTTCACATCGTTGTTCCCTCGATCATAGCCAACGTCTGCGGGGCGGTCGGTTGTCCCATAGTTGAAGGCGTAAGCGCCATTGTTAGCCACCGTGAATGAACCAGAGGTATAAGGTCGGCCCACAGCAACGCCGCCGACTCTGTCGGTCAGGGTCAATAACCTGCCTGATTTAGACAATTCGGCAATGGTGGTTTTCCCACGATCGTTAAACGAAACAATGAGTGTGCTGCGATCACGCCACTGGACCCGACTGAAAGAACGATCAAGGTTCTCTTCGATGATTTGAGTCTCACCGCGGTTGACGTCATAAAGGTATACGTCAGCCTGACGATAGGAATCCCGGACATCTGGTGTCCCCAGAAAAGCGATGAACTTGCCGTCAGGTGAGTAGCTTGGGTTGTAGTCCGGTCCCGGCCGATCCGTGAGTTGTTTCAGTTCCCCGTCAGCAACATTGACTGACCAGACTTCAGACGCTGCCAGTCTGATCTCGAAATCATCAAGACGGTTTGCTGAGAAAGCGATCGTTGAAGCATCCGGGGCCCAGGATAAAGTGCCACTGTGATGATAGTCTCCACTGGTCAGCTGTCGCGGTGTGCCACCCGTCGAGGGGACAACAAAGATGTGGTTAAACCCTTCTTTTAGATAGCCCTGTCCATCAGCACGGTAGCGCAATCGATCAATCACTTTCACGGGCGGAGCCCACTTGGCGTTTTTAGGTTTCTTCGGTGGTTGCGCGAGTTTCGGCGGGTCCATTTCGACCAGACTGCTGAACGCAATCATGTCTCCATCTGGAGACCAGCTGATCGAAGACGGTGCGCTTGGTAGTTGTGTCAGCAGGGCCGTCTGCAAGGTATCCAGCCAGACCACATGCAGTTCCGCACCATGCACGCCGACCTTGGTGATGTAAGCGATTCGGCTGCCGTCGGGGGACCAGCGAGGACTGGTGTAGTTTTCCGTGCCTGAGAAAAGGGGTCGGTGGTTGTCACCATCGGAATCAACGAGCCAGATGTTGCTCCTGCTCCGGTCGGTCATGATGTCCATGCTGCGTCTGACGTAGGCAACCTGGGAGCCATCTGGTGAAATCTGAACGTCTGCAGCAACTTCGAGCTGGAATATATCCAGATTCTTAAACGGGGTTGCCAGTGCGATTGGTGGGGTGATCAGGCAGGTCAAAAAGAGGATTTTCTTGAGCAAGGCGGCTTCTCCGAATTCAGGGAGTGCGTCATCTTGCCGAGAGTCGACTCGGCTGTCCAATCAGGTTGTGCGCGCGGAACCGGAACCCGCCGCCGCCTGACTTTTTAGGGCGTGTACCAGATCGGTGAGGTATAGGCTCGATCCTGGATGATCCGGGGTATTTCCTCTGGCAGTTCGAGTCCGAAGTACATCGCATCATAGGTCGACCACCTGGGCCTTGGGATCTCCAGGACTCGGACGTAGTAGAAGGCGTGTTCCGATGTGTTGAAATCAGGATCCCGCCAAACGCTCGAGAGCATGGCGCTACCGATCGTGTTGGTGAAAGTCGCTGTCTCCACGTCGACGGTGCTGCCAACGGCAGGGAGCTTGCCGGTTTCCTTATCGATGACCCGGTCGCCTGACCATGCCACATCGTAGACCTTTTCTTTCAGCGTGCCGTCTTCCTCGAGCCAGCCTTTGATGACCTGCACCCGATCCAGGTTTGCGCCATCCGGATCTTTCGCTGCGGAAATCAGGAAGCGGGGTGAATCGGATTCAGATGCGCTGGATAGATCACCGCCCATAGGCACTCCCTGTTTGTAGCCAACATCCACGTAGTCGGGCCGGTGGGCATCTTCTGCACCGAACGACCATCCACCAAAAAACCGAACCGTGATCTTTGAGCCTGTGGTTGCGTAAACCTCACGCCTTTTCATTGCTGCGAACAAGGCTTCCCGAGTATTTTCTTCGGCCCAGACGGCTGCGTATCCAGATGCAACCGTGCGCCAGTTTTTCCACAGGGCGTCTCGAGCCATGGCATTCTTCATTCGCTCTGGCATGGGTTGAGATTCTGGAAACTTGCCGAAGTAGTTGTCTTCTTCTGTTGTTGAAATGGCGTTATGCCCGTCTGTGCTGCCAATTAGACCCACTTTGAAGGGGTTGGTCCCGAGCTCGCTTTCATGCTTCAGACCAAGCTTTAGTGCACTGCGGGCGTATTCATGGGCCAGCATCCAGTCCTGTTTCTCAACGCTGCGATCAATGTTGTCGCCATCCCAGTTCTCGAAGTCAGCAAATTCATCGTCTGGAGAAAGTGATGGATGAGCTTCCCCATCTCCTTTGACCTGGGTGACCTCGTAGATGGGTTCCCAGCGTGCTCTTAGCTCTGCGTAGGCTTCATCAATCGGCTCACCGTCCACGCTCTCTGCGGGAAACATCATGCCGTTGGATACGTTACCGTTGTGAGCGATTGCCATGACCTCTCCGCCGGTTTGCGCCTCATATCTGGCCAGGGCATGCCATAGATCTCTCGGGTCCAGGCTGTCCTGTCCGGAAAAGGGTGGGATCTGACTGACAAGATCAGCGCCATCTTTATAGATAACGACCCGATGCAGATTGTTGCCGTTGATCATCGCCGTCCACTCATAACCGATCATGGTAGTGAACTGACCAGGATCGTTATAGTCGTCAGCGGTTTTCGAAATATCCTGCCAGATCAGGTTCCGGGTTTTCTCAGGGAAAGGGGGGTGAGCAACCGAATCCTGCATGCTGCCGGTAAACGCAGTAAATAGTTTGAAGGGTTCACCTTCATCGATATAGGTGCGCCACTGTTTACCGGCCTTCGTATCTATGACCAGAGGATCATCAACTGAAAATCGATACAAGCCGCCCAGGTATTCGGAGTGATCTGAGACCACCAGGAAGTCCAGAGGCCGTCTCAGCCGAACTGGCATACCGTTATGGGCAATGATGGTGTCTCCTCTGGCGAAACGGTAGGCGTCTGATGGTGTCAGGTTCATGTTTCCCAGCGAGTAAGCGTCGGCTGAGTTCCTGGTGTGAAGGTGGGTATCACCCCAGTAAACATTTTTAGGGTAGGACTGAGTGACTGGTTTGGAGTAAGGCGCAGTGTCCTCGGCCGAACTGACCGGAGTAAAAGCTAACAGCATCACGATGACAACGAGAGATAGGGCTTGAACGAACAAACGTAGCTCCTTCTTATTTTTATAACCGATAGATTGCTGAGGAAGCCCAAAATAGGCAACTGTTTTGGTTCGAATCTTCGCTTTAGAGGCCGTTTTGCGTTTGAAATCTCTCCAAAATGGAGACGATCAGAGTCTGGGCCGCACCTGAAGAGGAAGAATTAGAGCTTCCAGTCCGTTGATCTTGATTTCCAGTGTCAATTGCATCAGCTCACCCAGTTTGCCTGATGGAAATCCGCGGTCGACAAACCAGAGCAGATACGCCTCGGGCAGATGGATTAACGGTGTGTTCTTGAAGCGTCCGAATGGCATGGTCCAGTTCGCGATTTTGATCAGATCCTCGCGTGCTATTCCCGGTCCTTCATGCTCTGGCGGATGTCCATCGATCATAAGGTCGAGTGTACCCGCAAACCAGGCTTAATTCTCTTCAAGTGTTTCTGGTTGAGGCGGTCGGTCAAAGCGCAGAGAACGCCCTGAGCTTGCCGAAATAATTTTCACTGAGTATTAGTACGCGCCTTTTCGAGATAAAACAGCAGGTATTGTTAATAGTATTAATTTAATATCAAAAAAGACAGAACGTCGATTTATGTATTCAATATCCAACTCTACCTGTTGCTCAAACGGAATATCGGACCGTCCTGATACCTGCCAGATACAGGTGATGCCCTGTTGAACTGAAAGCCGCGTCATTTCATGTGAAGTATAGTGTTCGACTTCGCTGGGGATCGGTGGTCGGGGGCCTACCAGTGACATATCGCCTACCAGTACGTTCCATATCTGAGGCAATTCATCAATTGAGAATGAACGGATCAGCTTGCCAACTCGCGTGATTCGCGGATCGTTTTTGATCTTGAACAAAACGCCTCCTGCCATTTCGTTTTGACCTTCAAGCCTTTTTCGCTCCTGATCGGCATCTGCCGTCATTGATCTGAACTTGAGACAATGGAAGTTTTTCCCGCCTTGGCCTACTCTTATTTGCGAGTAAAGAATGGGCCCTTTGCTCTCGAGTTTTATAGCAAGCGCCGTAATGATAAAGACAGGTGACAATAAGACGAGAGCGGATAAAGATCCGACGATATCAATGATCCTTTTTACTGTCGGATAGTATGGGTTTGAGGAAATCGGTAAAGGTTGTGCCTTCCGTGCATCCAGCCCTGAAGACATGGCTCTTGAGCTCATATTTTTTCCTTGGTGGTAGACGATGATAATCAGAGCAATCGACGTGCCACTTAGTAAGTAATTGTTTTATATGAACTTTATTCGTTTCCGGGTAATGCGTTTCGCATACTGCGAGGCGAAAAGAATGGATAATTGCGACGGTATCAGTGAAAGAAGTCTCGAGAATTACTTATCGGCTCTCCCAGGGTGGTGTACCGATTTCTGAGTATGTGAGTCAGTTTGATGAAGACTTCCGGATCATCGCCAAGGAAGACGTGCCGATGGACTGGACGAAATTGGACAATTTTCAGTGTGCTAACTGCCCGTATTCCCTTCAGGAGAAAAAGCACTGTCCAGTAGCTGTGTCCATCAGTGAGATATTGTTCGATGTCGACAATGGTGTTTCTACAGAAAGGGTCTTATGTGAAGTTGAAACGCCAGAGAGAGACTACAAAGGTGTGCTGGACTATCAGAAAGCGATTTCCTCGTTAATAGGCCTGCGCATGGCTGCAAGTGGTTGCAGCCGATTCGACTTTTTGCGTCCGATGGCGAGAATGCATCTTCCGTTCGCGTCGCTTGAAGAAACGATTGTCCGCAATGGCGCTATGTTTTTGTTCGGAGGTAGTTTTAGTGATTCGGATGTCACAATCGCCTCCCGTCTTGATCAGTTAAAGGACAAGTTCCGCGAACTGATTGAGGTGAATCAGGCGCTGATCAATAGGGTTAGGAGTACGTTAAAAAGAGGAGACATTCACAGGAATGCGATGATTGTTCTTAGCAGCTTTTCACAAGTGCTTAGTATGGAGGAGCAAAGAGGCAATCACCTGGTGAAACGAATTTTCAAAGAGCATCGCTCAGACTAAGCAGCCTCAAGCGACAGTCTTCTTTGAGTTATCGAGTGACTTTTCAAGAAACTCTATATAAAGGTCTGTCTGGAGTATTCGCTGGATTCTGGTTTTAACGATGTCTGAAACAACAGGTTTGACAACGTAGTCGATGGCGCCAGCTTCGAGTCCAATAGACTCACTTTTTTTATCCTCTAACCCTGTGACAAAAATGATGGGAATATTCTCTGTCTCGGGATTTTTCTTAAGCGCTTTGCAAACTTCGTATCCGCTCAGATCCGGTAGCACAATATCAAGCAAGATGAGATCGGGTTTCCGTGAGGAGATGACATCAATAGCTTCCTTACCGTTGTATGCCAGACAGGTATCGTACTCGTCGTCTAGTATCAGGCGCATCATTTCGGCATTGGTCAATTCGTCGTCTACAATACAAATGAGTGGTCTGTTGGTTATATCTTTCATTTTCATACCTCCTCGGTGACTGAGAAGCTGGTTACCGCCTTCAGTGAGTCAGTCGACACTGACTCAATATCTTTCATATATTTAATGATCTCTCGGACATCGTTTTCGGAAGATGCCTGCTCTATTTGCTTAAGTCTCCACGCAAGGTCTTCACAGCCAAAGCTGGCAACGCTGCTGGATATGGTGTGAGCTTCTTTTCTCATGGCCTCCAAGTCGCGCCTGACCCACGCGCCCAGTAGGACGTTTACTCGACGTTCTGTTTCTTCGAGAAAGAGTTCTCGCACTCGCTGAAAATTTTCTTCGCCAATTTGCGACCAAAGCGCCTCAAGTATCGATGTTTTGCTGAGATCCTTCTCGGAGTCGATGGTGACGCCAAGACTCATAGGATTGGGTTTAAGCCAGAGGTTTAACTCAGTTAAAAGAGCCTGCGAGCCCAGAGGTTTCCTAAGGTAACCTTTGAATCCATCGGCACGATACTTGTTAATCAGCTCATCTCGAACATTAGCGGTTAACGCTACAACGGGAGGTGGGTTTTCTCTGTTGTTGATTTCCTTTGTTGCTGTGACGCCATCCATAATCGGCATGGAGATGTCCATGAGTACCAGATCGAAAGTGATATCTCTCGCGATTTCGACGGCTTCTTGCCCGTTGGAAGCGGTTCGTACGCTCACTCCATGTTTTTCCAGCATCATTTTTCCGAGCATGAGATTTGTTTGGTTATCATCGACCAAAAGGACCTTGCCGGAAAAACTGTTCGGCATTGCTAACTGAGATTGCTGGGTCCTTCTCTCCTCAACGGCTAAAGTACCTTTGGTGTGTGCGTCAGAAGAAAGCGGTATGAACACTTGGAAAGTAGTACCGTGGCCCTGAGTTGAGATTGCGGTTATGTTGCCGGCCATAATCTCGACAAGACGCTTTACGATATTCAGGCCGAGTCCGGTGCTGATGCCCGAGCTTCCAGTTGCCTTTCCCCAGAAAGGGTCAAAGATTTTTTCAAGATCTGCCGAATCAATGCCTGCGCCTGTATCCTCGATGGTGAAACAGTACATGTTGTTGCCCTTGCTTTTTGAGACAGTTATAGAAACTTCCCCCTCGTCCGTAAACTTAATAGCGTTTCCTACAATGTTGATAAGAACCTGCCTGAGCTTTTCACTATCCCCTCGTACGCTCTCTGAGGTATCGATGTCTAATCGGGAAGTAACCGTCAGTTTTTTCTCTTTTGCTCGACTTTCGGTTACCGTCACAACGCTTTCGATCAGGGCGCTCAGGCTAAAGTCCTGTTCCTGGAGAGTCATTCTTCCAGCGTCGATCTTTGAGTAATCCAGCGTGTAGTTGATAACACTCAAAAGGTTGTTTGCAGACTCGTTTGCGATACTTATCAGTTTGTTCTTCTCCAAAGAGCTGTCCTCATCAGAGATCAATGAAAGAGCGCTTATCACACCGTTTAGCGGTGTTCGCATTTCGTGGCTCATTATGGCGAACAAATCAGATTGAACCCTGCTGGCTTCCTTGGCCTCGCCCTCTGCGATCATTAACTTTTCGTTGAGTTCCTCCAGGTCTCGAACCATCGATTGCTGGCTCGTAAAGTAGAATTCCTGATCCATTTGGGAATCAAGCTTTGGGAAATCTCCGAGCTTGAGTTTCGTTTCAGGCGCCTTTTCATTCATCCACGCTAGCCAGGGCATGCCAACGAATTGGTATGCATGTGAATCGATGAGGCGAATGAGCTGTCCCTTTAGTGCGAGCTTTTTGTCCCTGCTTATAAGAAGAAACATGGATTGGTCGGATGTTTCGAGATCCGTGAAACTGTGAATGCCTGCTGGTCGATGACACTCGAATGTTTCGAGGAAATGACTCCTATCCTTAATCTCCGGAAGTTGTGCCTTCAATCGCTTAGAAATCCGAGACACAGCCAATTCTTCATCAATAGAGAATGTGAAGGTAAACAGTTGGTCAAGGATCTCGCAGAGCTGACTATCCATCTGCGTTCTCGAGGGAAATGGTGATGTCGCACTGTTCGCCTCGCTCACAGGCGACAGGCTCAATCTTGGTGATCTCTATGCCGTTATCAAACCGCTGCCCCAGCCCTTTCAGAATGCCCAGTACGAAGGGCGTTAGTCCTTTGCGATTGCTTACATACTTGATGGTGGCGGCGTTCTGACTGCTGATCGCCACCCTAAAACTTGGTGGTTTAAAGTCTGTGAAAGCCGTCGAGATCCTGTCATGCAGGTCATCTAGGTTTTCAAGAAACTGGATGGGGTCATTGCCCGTGTGATCTAGAAGTGCTCCATACTCTTTTGGTGCGAAGGTTGTCATCCAGTAGAGCCCGAAGGCTTCCAGTGCGTCTGCCACTGGTAGTTTTAGCACCGAGGACGCTGCACTGACCAATGCCAGGGTCACCTCATCATCATAGGACCTCATTGTCAGGAAAGAATCTGAGGGGACGTTCGAGACTTCAGTGATTTCTAGCCAGGTATGGTCGCCGAGTTCCTCGATGACCATATCCCGCAACGCGGTATGAATCAGGCCGTACACGTTTGTTCCTGGTCTTTTTCCTGCCAGGCTTGAAGTTTTCGATAGATAGTCGAAGGGGCGACCTCCAGTAACCCGGCAGCGCGGTTGACATTGCCATCACAAGAATCGATCGCTTGCTCGATGGCCTTTCTTTCAACCAGCCAGAGCGGTTGGACATCATTTCTTGGGGAAAATGCCACGGTGTTATTTTGACCAGCCACTCGATCGTCAACCCGTGGCGTTTCGCTCGCGGAAATGGCTTGTGGCGGTGGTGTTTGGCGAATATTTAGCATCTCTGAAGTCAAAAATTCGGCATTGTTGAGGACGACCGCCTGTTGGATTGTATTCTGCAGCTCTCTGACATTGCCGGGCCATGAGTGGGAGGTCAGAATCTCTTTTGCATCGTCGCTCAGCGCGACGAAATCCCTATGATCGTTTGTCGAGTAATTTGCCAAAAACGTCTCGGCGATATCGATGATATCGTCGCCGCGCACCCGGAGTGGGGGAAGCTGAATCGGTACCACATGTAATCTGTAGAACAAATCTTCCCTGAAACGCCCCTCTCTGACCTCCTCAAGCGGGTCCCTGTTCGTTGCGCAAACAAATCGAATGTCGGCTCGTTCTACTTGATTGCTGCCCACGCGCTGGAACTCGCCGGTTTGAATGAATCTGAGCATCTTCTTCTGTAATTCCAGGTCCATTTCGCAAATTTCATCGAGAAACAGTGTCCCACCATCGGCGATCGATGCTGCGCCGTCCCGTTGAGAGGTCGCGCCAGTAAATGCGCCTTTAACGTGCCCGAACAATTCACTCTCCATGAGCTCTCTTGGGATCGCACCACAGTTAATAGCGTGAAAAGGATAGCCTGAGCGGGGGCTCATCCGATGGATGGCTGATGCGGTGAGTTCTTTACCCGTGCCGCTTTCCCCGACGATAAAGGCGGTGGCTTTACTGACAGCCACGGAGTCGATAATCCGGTAGACCGATTGCATGGGTAGCGACTTGCCAATGAAATCACAGTATTGACGACGATCCATTGAGCTGTACTCGTCTACCGTATTGCGGAGTTGTCTGTTCTTCAGCGCGTTTTTAATGGTGACCTTGAGTCTTTCAGCGTCGAAGGGCTTGGACAGATAGTCGACTGCCCCAAGATCCATGGCTTCGACGGCAGTGTCGCTCGAGCCATAGGCCGTCATGACGATAACGTCTGCGACACAATCTTCAATAGGTCTGTCCGTCAATAATTCCAGACCGTTGCCGTCTGGAAGTTCGACGTCGAGCAACACGAGATCTGGCTGAAATCTGCTCCACTCTTCTTTGGCGGATTGCAAGTCTTCGACGATCAGTGTGTCGACATCTTCAGTGCATAAATACGAGTGATAAATAGCAGCGAGTGATTGGCTGTCTTCGACCATCAGAATTTTTACGTTATCGTTCATCGGCATTATCCTCTTGGTTACACACAGTAAAGCAATCAATGTGCCAGATCGATGGTCAAGAAAATATTTTGGAAAATGCAATAAAAACAAAGAGATAAGCTTGAGGGGCGACGAGCTTTTGCTGGCCAGTTGCAGGAGAAAGAACAAAATTGTCGCATTTTGCGACTAATTGTCATGAGACGAGTGACGGTTGCGGTATGTGAAGCATAGAGTCGCAAAATGCGAATTATTAGAACAAGGTGTTTCTCGGTTGATAGTTAAGAGGCATCGCGATCGCCGTAATCATGGAAGATGCCGCGCTCCGCGCGTTTAACATCCAACAACCAGATCCCAGGAGAAAGAAGAACAGCACAAAGGTCGCGTTCCAGAAGTGCACGGTGCAACCAACAACGGCAAAACTGGCCATGGTAAATCCCCATGCTCGACCTGCATCTCTCACCCTGCCAGAGCCTGGCGTATTCGCGATCTTGACGACCATGTAAAGCAGAATTGCAGTGATGCCGCATAGTGCGGGCAGTCCATAACGCATTGCAGTCAGCAACCAGAAATTGTCGACGGAAGGTGGCATCCAGGAGGGTCTAATCCAGTCGTTAAAGCCGATGCCGATAATTGGATGTCTTAATACCTCCGCGCTTCCGTAGTCGAATATCAGAAGCCTCATATAGGCGGTTTGGCCTGAGAAACTAAGATGGCTGATGATGAACGCGACGGGTGAGCGGTTCGAGAGAAGATCAATAATGAGATATCCGCTACAAATTGTGCCGATGACAAACCACCACCTGGCTTTCAATCCATGTGAGAGTTTGTCCCACACTGTCAACGCAACTTGTGTTGCCAGCGCGATAAAAGGTCCTGCAGAAAGAGAAAAAAAGGTAGCCCCACAAACAATGAGCGCGGGGAAGCGGTTGTTTCGTTTTATGTGGCTCCCGCAAAGATAATAGGCGTAGGAAAAAGCGGCAGCACAGACAACACCATGAAGAATAGGATGATCAAAGGGGCCGTAGGCCCGGTGCAACCCGATCCTCTCCGGATAAATTTTGATCTCGGAACCTCTCAGGAAGTGCACGCCGGACAATGATTCAGGAATGGAGACGATGAGGACTGCGCCGACCAGCAATGTCATAAGTTGTGCGACGGCAACCAGCTGCTCATAGCGCGTGATGTATGTCCTGGCGATCAAGTAGGCCCCAAACATTTCAACGATGAGTATGCCGCCTTTCTCTATTGCTTCGACAAAGGGTTGATGGATGACCAGTGCGATACAGCACCAAGCTGAGACGAACACCATGCCCCAGTCCGCGAATGTTGGTTTGTTGTTTGGATTGAGCAGCAACTGGTAAAGCATCGGGATGAAAAGGATCAGTAAAACAATCCGATAGGATGAAAGCCTGAGACCTCCAAGTTCGATCGAAAGTTCAGGCGGTACTATCAGCGCTAGAAGAAATGCTGCTGCGGGCAAAGGCAGATGTTGTTGCAGATGCGAAAACATTTGATCTAGAGGGTCATTTTCAGAATGCGAAGAGCTTTCTCGACGCCGGGACTTTAGTGAAGATGAACGCAGGGAGATCGGCGAGGATGGATCTGAAATAACGCCTCGCCTTATCGGAGCCCATTGGCCCCGCTTTTAACAAACCCTTCAGGGCATTAGCAGGAGAGAAATACGTGCTGTCGTGGTAGTGCCTAACATTGGAATCAGATTCGTTGGCCTGGTAACCCTCTGCAATCAGATCGATACCCAGAAGATAGCTAAGAGGGCTGGTTGCCCAGAATCGTGCGTTGCACTCAATAATATAGACGTTACCTGCTGCATCTATTCGAGCATCGATATTTGCTGGTCCTGAATACTTCACTGCACGGCAGAGTGTTTCTGCATGCGCCATCAGTTCATCATGCCTGGGAAATGAATCTCCACCTTTTGAACGACGCTGCGTATATCCGGATCGAATGTATCCATTTTCAACAATGCAGCTGAAGCCGACGTCATACCCCGAGATAAACTGCTGAACAACCAGAGGGGCATAGTCGTAGTTTTCATCGTCGACAATGGCTGCGAGCTCCTCGACGTTGTTCGCTTCTCGGATTCCGATGCTGCCGCTCATGTTGACGGCCTTTACGATAACTGGAAACGAAAAACCTTCTAAATTGGTCACGCTCGGTAGTAGTTTTTTATTATTGATCACCCAGGTCTGTGGTGTTGGCACGTCGACCGTTTTGCATATCTCTGAGAAGGTCGCTTTGTTTCCGATTTTTTTCCTGGCTTTACTATCCATGGTGTGCTGACAGGTCGCTTTGATTTCAGATGCAATCTCTTGTAGCGCCTGAGTAGCGATGTCTCCAGCGGCGAAACAGACATAATCCGGGTGATCAAACCCTCGCTCTCGGAGCACACTAAGCAGATCATTGGCAATTCGTGACTCATCTACTTCGTCGAAAGACTCGCACGCAGCGGTCCACCGAAGCCATTTGCAACCTGTTCTTGCGACGATGTTCACTTTGTAGTGGCCGAGCTTTGCGGTGCGCAGTAGTCCCAGACCTACGACAGGGTCATTGATGACAAAAACCATTTGTGTTTTTTGATTCACTGGAGGTCAGCTCCTGATATTGACCATATAGTTATGGACTTGTTGGCGGTACATGAAGCACATCAACAGAATGATGCAGACGGATAAGATGTTGGTCGCAAAGAAAATAGCATCGGACTGCGATGCGGTAACTGAAATGGTGCTTAAAACCAGCGCGGCAAAAAACAGACCTGCGATGGGTAAAGTACTGCGTAAAGATGGTTGTTTTGCTTTGTCGAACTTGAGTGCTCGCCAGCCCACGATCAGTGCCATGGCTTCACCGAAAACACCTGCTGCAGCCACGCTCTCCAGACCAAAACCCGAGATCACGCTGAAGATGGCGATGGGTATTGCGACGCTCCGTGCGATATTTGCATAGAGTTCACATTTTGTTTGTGCGAGCGCCAGGGCCAAAATGGATGGTGCGATTCTGATGATGCGAATAGCGACCATGCACACGATCCACGGTATGACGGCTGACGCCGCCGCATACTTTTCACCGAACACCAGAGTCAGGATTGTCGCACCGAAGCTCATGCAGAAATAGATGTATCCGCCAGCGAGAATCAATAGTGATCCCCACAGTAGGTTCTCGATATCTTTAACGGAGTTGCTTCCTCGGTAGGCCTGCGAGATTTGCGTCAAGATCAGTGAATTGTAGATTCGATGGAGAATCTGCCCGGGCAAAAGAAAGAGCGTAAGTGCGAGCGAATAGTAGCCAAGCACAAAGACATTGAAGTAGTGGCCCACGATGAACTTATCGCCTTGGAAAATACCGAAAAGCATTAGACCGCTGAGCATGAGAGGCCACGCGAATTTAAGCATCTTTAGCATGAGCCTAGGGTTAACAGTAAGCCGATAGCTTCTTTTGGACACCAGATGAGACACGACGAGCTTCGCGATAGGTAATCCAAGACAGACAAAAATCATGACTCGATAGTCCTGGAGGATTACTAACACGGGTATCACGAGAAGGGTGACAATAATCTCTGGGCCGGCGGTGACTGCCACCACACCGCGGTGATTACCGTCTCTTTGAAAGGCCCGGTAGTCGTAGTGACAGAATCCAGCGATCAAGGGTGCAAATGCAACCAGTTGGAATGCAGGTAACAGCGCCGGCTGATCAAAAAATAGCGTTGCTGGTTCCGCCGCAAGGTACACAAAGAGCGCACAGAGTGACCCTTTTGCAACTGCTATGGAATGTGCGCCGCTCAAAAACGTCGGGCTTCCGCCATCTTTATCCTGAAGGATCTGTTTGTCAGCAGCTACCGCAGTAGTCATCCTTATAAGCGCAAGAACGGCCAAAAGTGCAGAAGCTATTCCATAGTCTTCCACCGAGATGCCACGAGCAATAAAGATGCTTCTAATCAGTGTGCAACCCGAAACCAACGCGAATCCAAAACTGAGCAAGGTGCCGCCCTGGATGAAACGTTGGATTTTTGGCTGACCCCTTGCCTGTTTGTCCATAAATCTGTTCACCTAGCACTAGGCTTTGGTTGCTTTCCGTGTACGGGTGTTGTTGCGATCTAGTAGCCTCGCTGCCATTTTTCGAGTGTTTTTCTTGACACTTCGGATGAGTCTCACCGAAAGAACTTTAGGGTCGTCGAGGTGAATGTCGATTGATCGGACTCGACCCGTCAAGGTGCTAAGCCAATCGAGCACACTGATCTCGCCACTCAAAATTCCTTCGAGTGATCTGTTTAAATCCAGCTTCCAGACGACGGCTTTAGCGCCGGGAAATCGAACGTAACGATCAGTCGGCAGAGGTAGGTCGGCGCAATCGCAATACATGGTGTACTGAAGTTCCACACCGCAGGCTTCAGCGACAGGTGTATTGAGGCCAGGACGACCCACGTTAGCTTCGATGAAATAATAGTCCTGTGTGCCTTCACGTCGCTTGAACTGCATGCTGCTTAAGCCTCTAAAGCCTGATTCTTGAATCAGTCTTAATGAAGGTTCAGAGACGCGAGGTTCTTCACACTGCATGGCGATAGAACCTACGCCGGTTGCTGCGGGCGCTTGCCTGAGTTTTTGGCAGGTCAGTCCAGCTAAAAGATTGCCGTTCTTCCCGACGTAGGAGTAAAACGAGTACATATTTGAGTCAGGTCCATCAATCCATTCCTGAACGATGAGGCTGGGGGCTAATTCTAGGCATCTGTTCAGAATTCGGATGAGCGACTCAGGAGATTCGGCACGGATCGCCTTTTTGTGAAGCGCGTCCCACCACTCAGTGGATTTTACTGAGGGTTTGACGATCACCGGATATCGACAACCTTCCACAATGGCAGGGATTTCGTTCTTTGAACAAATGGAACAGGTTTTCGGATGGAGAATCTTGGCGCGGGCCAAAAGATCATTAACTTTCGACTTGTCGCCCAACAAGGCCAGAGTGGCAGGATCGGGCGATCCGATTTTGTAGGTCGAGGACAGGCGTTTCTGTTGCGAATTGATGATGTGTGCGAGTGCATCGTTCGTCGGGCAGAACACGGCACCCTCGGGGAACAAATTCGAGTTAGCGTTAAGGGCGTCAATAATCCCTGCATCGCCTTCGGGAACCTCGATAACGTGTTTTACATACCGTGTCTTGCACTCCACGTTGTTTTTATTTCGAACCAGAGCGACGATGGGCACGCCATGCTTGAATAGTGCGCGGCAGAGACTGGGTCCTACGCCATTGTCCAGCCAGCCTACGACAGCAGGTATTTTTCCCTTGTTTGTGGCGATTGTGGGTAGCCTCTGAGGATTCGTGGTCATTCACGCTGTCCTGATCAGAATTTCGTGTTGCCTGTGCGTATTGCATACCTCGTGCCAACCGACGAAGACACTTCAGAACCTTGCGCTATCGGCCCGGCTTTCGTTTCGGATTTGCATTCTGAAATATGAGTGACCTGTTAGGTCGCAGCTTGCAATTGCAGATTGAGAAAGCGGATGGAAAAGGGCATGACTAATGCCTGGCCCGTAAATTGCTTTTAGGTTTTGGTGTAAGCGCTTTCGTTTAGAAACCCAAAGGAGAATGCCAATGAACGCAGAAAGCTCAGCCCTGATGTCTCTAGCGGCGGGAGTTGGTTCGCCTCAGCGGCCCGTCGACCTTTCGATCGTGATCGTCAGCTTCAACACCAGACAGCTGACTTGTGAATGCCTCTCGTCCATTTATGGGAGCGAACCGCAAATGCAGTTCGAAGTTCTTCTATTCGACAATGCGTCTGACGATGGCAGTGCGGAGGCGGTCGAACGATTGTTTCCGGAAGTAAGAGTTATTCTTTCGGATACTAATGTAGGATTCGCTGCTGCGAACAACGTAGCCGTAGAAGCTGCTCTCGGTAACTGGGTTCTTCTCCTGAATCCCGACACCCAGGTGCTGGATAAAGGTATTACGAAACTGTTCCATTACGCGGTGACCGCCGAAGATCGCGCTATTTATGGCGGCTCGTCAATGAAACCGAATGGCCTGGTTGATTTCAGGAGCTGCTGGGCGGCACCGAGTTTGTGGGGTTTGACGATGAGAGCACTGGGTTTATCTAGCATGGCTAGACACTCTCGACTCTTGAATCCGGAAGAAATGCCCGAGTGGGATAGAGACAGCGTGAGACACGTCGGAGTGATTACAGGATGCTTTTTGATGTTGAAGAAGTCAGTCTGGCGAGAGCTGGATGGGTTCGACGTGGACTATTTTATGTACAGCGAGGAAACTGACCTTTGCTTTCGGGCTCATAAAAAAGGCATAGCGCGCGTATTCTATCCCCATGCCAGAGTCTTACACATCGGTGGGGCATCCGAGCGGTCGAAACCTCATAAGACCATTAAATTGTTTCGAGGCAAACGGCTCTATTTCGAGAAAAATTTCAGCAAAATTGCTTCCGCCTATGCCTCTCTTGTGCTCTGTATCCATGTATTACTGCGCCTTGTGGTGCATAAAACCCTCAGCTCACTTGACCAAGCTCATACGGAAGATTTCATGCACTGGTCGATTGTTTGGCGAGATCGAAAACACTGGAACATGCCCCAGGTTCACATGAATCGAAAGCTCGAATATGTGTTTTCAGGAGATGATGGGAAGGCGACTTCCTGTTCAGTAAGGGACTCTTTCACGAATTGATGACCAAATCGTTTCAGTGCGAAAAAAGCCTCCGAACCGGAGGCTTTTTTTGCAGTCTCGAAATTCGTTGACTGAGTCGCATTGCAATCTGCGACTATTTTTGAGTCTCAGCCGCTCTGTTTTTGATTTGCAAATTTGTTCAAGTTCTTCTTCGTTACTTTTCTAAAGGGCTGCGCACATTCTTTCATGGTCAGCTCTTCAGTTGGCACATCGTTTGCTCCTGCATGCTCGTGTTTAGTGGAGCATGCAAAATGAATGATCTCCGAGTCAGCTCGCCAAATGTAAAAAAGGTATTAGCGGTTGCTTCCGGTGGTGGTCATTGGGTTCAGCTGCTTCGATTGAGAGAAGCATTTGTAGACACCCAGTGTACTTATCTATCGGTGGATCCTGAGTACGAAAGTGCGGTGAGTCCTTGTGTGTTTTACGCGGTACCGGAAGCCAATCGAGAAACCAAATTCAATCTCATTATTGCGGCTCTGAAAATTTTGTTTGTCGTTCTGAAGATTAGACCAGACGTTGTTATCACGACTGGTGCGGCTCATGGGTACCTCGCTATCCGATTTGCCAAAATTGTCGGAGCGAAAACCATGTTTATCGATTCGATAGCGAACGCGGAGAAGCTTTCTCTTTCCGGCGAACTTGCTGTCTCTCATGCCGATGTGATGCTTACTCAATGGCAGGCACTCTCAGTCGAGGATTCAATCGAGTATCGCGGATCTGTTCTTTAACGTTTTGACCAATAGGAAACAGCCAAATGATTTTCGTAACAGTAGGAACCCAATTGCCTTTCGACAGACTTATCCGATCTATGGACCAATGGGCGCATGAGTCAAATCACGACGTTTTTGCGCAGAGTGGGAATGGCGTTTATAAGCCGATGAATATTGACAGCATGAAATTTCTTGGCGTGAAGGAGTTTGATCGGCGGGTTAGTCAGGCAGATCTTCTCGTTTCACATGCTGGTATTGGTTCGATTATCACGGCGATGGAGATGTCCAAGCCCATCGTAGTGATGCCTCGTTTGGCGAGATTTGGTGAACATCGAAACGATCACCAGCTTGCGACCGTCAGCAAGCTCAAAGAGTTGAATAATGTCTTTGTTGCGGAGAGTGAGCATGATCTTGGGAATGCAATTCGAGAAGCCTTGGATCACACCAAGACTGAATTGAATACTGCGCCGACTGCACGAGCTGCTCTTGTGACATCTATTTCGGACTTTATCAGTAGTGATAAGGTCCGCTTGGCGTCTGACAGATAAGGCCCAACAGGATGCAGACAAAAGCAAGCATCGTTATTCCTGCTTACAACGAAGGTAGGGTTATTGAACGTTGTCTGCGAAGTATCTTCAGCTCCGCCGAGCCCGGCGAATTTGAGGTCATTGTGGCCTGTAATGGTTGTACTGATCAGACAGCCAGCATTGTCAGAAGTCTTTTCCCATTGGTGCGAGTTCTGGAATCTGAGGTTGCGTCTAAAGTAGTCGCTTTGAATTCCGCAGACAAAGAAGCCCAGCACTTTCCAAGAATCTATCTAGATGCTGACCTATCGGTAACTGCACAAAGCCTTCGGTGTCTTATTGAGCCGCTTGTGCGTGGCGAAGCGCTCGTTTCCTGCGGAAGGATGGATATCGATGATACTCATTCGAATATCCCAGTGCGCGCGTTCTACAAAGTTTGGAAGCAAAACGCTTACTTTGATGGAGGAAAGTTTGGCGGGTTGTTTGCGGTATCGCGCGATGGCCATTCGCGAATTTCGCCGTTCCCGAAGGTGACGAATGACGATGAAATGGTTCGGAGAAAATTCTCGCCATCAGATCGGGCTTATGTTGATCACTGTTCGTTTACGATGGTTGCACCTAGAACGCTAGAAGGACTTATCAATATCAGAACACGAGCGATACGAGGTTCTGTTGAGCTGGATCAGATGGGGTACATGAATAGTGACGGCTCTTTTTGCTGTCGAGTGGGTAAGTTGTTGAGGCGGGTTATGAGTCGACCTTCCACATGGGCGGCCCTGCCAATCTACATTTTAATCAGCGCCTATATTCGCCTAATTATTGCACCCGACAGGTCGTGCGGAGACGGTGTGTGGGAAAGAGATGACTCGAGTCGTGAGGCGATATGAGCAATCAAACCATCAGCGTTGATCAAGACCTTGCCTATGGTGAAGCGCCGGTCAATCAAGTCGCCGGTTTTCTAGAAAAAGAGCAAGCTGGCCCGGATATCATTGGATGGCTTTTCAGAACATTGAGGGGGCAACTGCTTCGCCTTCTCTTTACAGGAACGTTGTTAGGCACTCTTATCGGGGCACTGCTTTTTCTCATGACAACGTCAAAGTACGAGAGCCAGGCGATCATCCGTATTGCTGCGACACAACCTTTTATCATGTACGAAGGTAATTCGATGGCCTCAAGGACATTTGATGCATTTGTGAAAGCTCAGGTTGGCATGCTGTCCAGCCCCGGTCTGATAGGTAGTACAGCGGAAGCGATAAATATTCTAGACCCAGACAATGGTGTGAGCCCGATTGGACTTAGTCGCCAGATCAGTGTTTCCGAGTCCAAAAGTGTGATCAAAATCACTGCAACCTCTGATAAGGCTGAGCGGGCAGTGTTGTATGCGAATACACTCTTGGACACCTATTTGCAGGCTCAAAGGGCACAGGTTAAAGAGCGGGGCAGCTACCGATTGCGAGAGCTCACAAACAGGGAGCAAGAACTGTCAAAACGCTTGTTTCTTAAAAACGAGGAGATACTGGCGCTTGGTGGTGAATATGGCCTCGAATCGGTTGTAAAGGCACACGACGATAAACTGGAAATGCTACAGAACTCGACCAGGAGCATCGATGAGCTGAACAGAATGGTTCTCGAGTTGGAAACCTTTGGTTCCGCGACGGGTACTGGTATCGCGGATGATGTGTTGCTCAAAGAATTGGTAGAAGACCATGCGCTTGATCTTATGCTTTTCGAACATAGTAAGAAACTTAGCGAGTTGGCGGTGCTAGAACTTCGTTATCAGCCTATGAGTAAAAAGGTCATTGAAATGAAGGCGTCCATCAGAATTCTTGAGGACGCGATGGAGGCTCGACGACAGCAGATTAAGACACTCAAAATGAGCGGTGAAATACCGGCAGACGCAGCTTCCAGGCAGGACAGGATAGGAGAAATCAGGGACAAGTTGATCAACCTCGAGCCGCAGAGACAGGCGCTTGAAGCTGAAGCCAAAGACCTTCACGCAAAGACAATCAGATTACAGACGCTGGAAAAGGAAGCAGCGATGTTGCGAGAGCTGCTTGATGAGACGCAGCGTGGTTTGGAGCGAGTGAAGCTGGAGAGCAGGTTAGATGTTCCTGGCTCCGTAGAGCTTGTATCTCGCGCTCCTTTGCCACTTCAGCCCGTTCAGGATCGAAGCAGGCTCATGGGGCTATTTGGATTTGTCGTCGGTTTCGCTGCCATTGTGACCTGCTTTCTTTTGAAGAACATAATCTCACCCCGAGTCAGGTTTACCGACGATCTCAGGAACTTCGATTTGGACTCGCCGCTCATCGGGCAGCTCAAATCACTGGATGACGAAACGATTAGCGGGGCAGTTGATATCAACGTTTACCGACTCAGGAACAATATACAACTGTCAGATATCCCTCTATTCGACAAGTCGCGAAAAGCGCGGGTTATGGGCGTCTTATCGGATTCGTCAGGTGTCCAAAGCGCTGTGTTAGCGCGGCAACTGGCAGCGAGCTTTTCAACAGCAGGTTTGAAAACACTTCGAGTTGAAACTAACTCCAGGGACGTTGCAACCTCTGGACTCGCGGGTTGGAGAGAGTGTGTTATCAATGGAGAGAAAACAATAAGAACGGACTTACACGGACCAGATTGCATGGAGGCCGGTTCACGCGATGGGCTAAAGGAGGAACAGATGTCCCTTGCGCAAGTTCGAGAAGCGGTTGCTGTTCTGTCTGAGGACTATGATGTGATTTTGTTTGATCTCGGTGAAGTCGGGAGAAACATCGCTTCCGACTTTGTGACTTCACAAGCTGATCTTACTCTTCTGGTGACGAAACCGGGAACGCCAACGTCAGCGCTTCGAAGAGCGGTGAACCACTTGAAAGAATTGTTGCCAAATCGCGTACGTTTAGTGATGAGTGAAATGGTCGCAAATGATCCAAAGTTTAGCCATGCCTGATTGAAGTCATTGCGTTTCCTCTATGAGGAATTCAATTTGTACGAAAGGCTCAAGTACATCGCTGACCAGTCGGAACGTCGGCGCAATCTGTTCAATAACTTCGTTCCAGTTACCCAGCGGAGAATTTGGAACGTAAATGATGTCGCCAGGTTCCAGTGGAAAGTCAGGTCGTTTGCCTCGTAACACGCTGGCGATATCGACGGTGATCAGCTCACCTTCCAGAGGCGAATGTGTTCGAACGATCCTGGTCTCAGTCAGCCTGGCCTGACCGCCGATGACCCCACCGGCACTGGAAATCGCCGCAAGTGTGCCAATACCGCTTTGGAAAGGTTGCTCACCTGGAGTATCAACGGCTCCGAGTACGTAAACGGTCAGATCCTGCGTGCCTGGGACGAAGATAGTATCGCCAGATTTAAGCCATATGTTTTGCTCGAACTGACCTTGGTTCAACATTGCCTCGATGTCGACCGCGAGAATTCTTCCATCTCTTAGCAATCTGGCTCTTTTTAAGTACGCACTTTCGGTTGTGCCGCCCGCCAGTCCCAGGGCTTGCATGATGTTAGTGGGCCGCTCCAACTGCATCACACCGGGCGTTTTCAATTCTCCCAGTACATAAACAGGACGGCTGCGATACTTTGAGATTGAAACCACGACCCACGGGTCAATAAACTCCTTTGAATAAGCGGTGATCAGGGCGTCCTGAATTTCAGACACAGTTCTGCCCATGACATTGATGCGATTTACGATGGGAAGCTGGACGAATCCATTACTGTCCACTCTTAAAACGAGTGCTTCCATCGTCCTCTCGCCATTGACGTTTATGGTGAGTTCGTCGTCCGGTCCAACACGAAACTCCTTTTCTGGCTCCGTTTCGTCATCAATAGTTATTGGTGGAACTGTGACGGTTCTTCGGTTTAATGCGCCCGTCGCAATCTGGTCCTGTTCACTGAGGGCCACGCCTTGAATCTGAACGGGATCTTCCCCGGATGACTCATAAGAGCTGCATCCCGAGAAAAGGGCGACCAGCGCAACAAGGGTGGTAAGGTCTTTCAGTCTATCTTTCGCGTACATCTTCTTGTTGCTCGATTCTATTTCCACCTGAAGCGTGTGCCTTTGTGAGCGCCTTCCTTGAAAGCTGAACAAATTCTGATTCGTCGAGCTCTTCGAAATTTGAGGATGTCGCAATGCCGGCACTCAGGGTAATTTGAACTCGGTCTCCGCTTGCAATGAATGACCGGTTTTCCACTGACTGCCTTATCTTCTCAGTAATGTCCGATGCCTCTCCCATTGAAAGATATGGCAACAGAGCAACGATAACGCTTTGGTTATACAGGGCCAGAAAATCTGATGGCCGTCGTAGAAAGCTGCTGACCACTTCTGCCAGCGAATTCAGTGCGGTGGTGGAGAAGTCCGATCCGTAGTCTCGCCCTATTTGCTCAAAGTTGTCCAGTTGCATGAAACAAATAGACATCTCGTATCCCTGCCGCCTGGCACGTCGGCATTCCATGGAAAGCACTTCTTCAAAGTATTTTCGATTATGCAATCCAGTTATTTGGTCTATGGTTTCCAGAGACTCCAATGTTTTTTTTGTATGATTCAAGTCGTGGAGAGCAGCGCTCAGGTTAGCCTTGTCACGGTCGATATTCTGCCGGTTCTGGATTGCTACCGACGCGAGAGACGCAAGGGCTTCGATGATCGGAATTTTCTTTAGGTCGAAAGGTTTCACCTTTCCGGCATTGTCGTGGGCGTTCAAGAGCTGCATCACGCCAATACATTCACCGTAGTAGTTCTTCAGCGCCACGGTCAGGAAAGAGATAGATCGATATTCGAGCATCTCGTCAAAAAGGCGTGTTCCCTGAAAGTCATAAGACTCATTTTGATACACGTCATCGATCACAATGGTTTTACCCAGATTTGCTGCTGCAGCAGCGACGTTCCCGAGGTTCAGATCTCCGTTGCCCTTGATCAAGGGTACATCCGGCAATTCAATGGCTTCAAGGCCCAGCGACGATTGCTGAAGCCCCAGGGAATCGTTGACCAAAAGAGCGAATGAAAGGTTACCCTGGTCGTTCTTCAGGTAAATGGTGCCACCATCAGATCGTGTCAATGATTTCGCTTCATCGAGAATCTGGTTAAGCAGGCTCTCCAGATTTTGTTCGACGGACATCGCCAAGCTGACTTCGATCAATCTTCGATAAGCTTGATGTTCGAACAAATTGATCGTGTTTGGCTCTTTCAAACGTGTGCGCTCAATAGAATGTTTGACCGAGATGATTATAGGGTGTCTGAATCTACATTTTGGCAAAAGTGGATGAAATTTATGATCAAGACATTGCAATTTGCGATTACGGTTGACTTTTTCGGGTCCTGATCGCGAAGCGTAGGCGTTGGTCGGGCGTTTCTTTTTGGCATTACCCTTGCATCCTGGTTGTTGAGCGAAAAAGGACACTAACGATGACGACCACGATGGCGACAACAAACGAAAGTAGATTCGAACACACTGAAAGTGAGTTGAAGCGCCCCGTTCGCAACCCAGAAATCGAACTCGAATCACTTTCGGAGTGGGAAATAGCCAGGTTGACCAGCAAAACCTGGTCAATGGAACAAGACTAACCCGTGAAGTCGCTGACCCGATTTTGGTCTCGGTGCTTCACTTGGTAAAGGGCGATATTCGATGCGCCTATCGTCGGCGACGCCGATGCATGGGGAAATCGGTAGCGACGGCTCGGTTGCGGGATTCTGAAATTGTTTGCAAAGATAGGCTGCGAGCGTAAGCGCCCCTTCACCTTTGAGCGAGTGTCGCAAACTCATCACCATCGTGTCTAAAAGCGTGACCCTCAGTCGAGGACGATGACTTCAAAAGTAGACCTTTCCATGAATCACAGTGATCTCGCTGGTTTGGAGTCACTCTGGCAGGGTATATTGATTGAAATTGATGAGATTGAAGAGATGGCAACAACACCCGCGGCGGATGATCTTGGGTTTGATCCTGATGGACTTCGAGAGAAGTACCGGATCGAAAGAGACAAACGTTTACGGTCAGACGGCAATGAGCAGTATCTTGAAGTCAACGGGGACTTCTCTGACTACGTGGACGACCCTTATGTAGAGGAGCCATTGAATCGTGACCCCCTTCATGATGAGGTCGACGTCGTGATAATCGGGGGCGGCTTTGGCGGGCTGATTGCAGGCGCCCGGCTTCGCGAGTCAGGATTTGAAGACATCCGAATCATTGAGAAAGGCAGTGATTTTGGTGGCACCTGGTACTGGAACCGTTACCCGGGGGCTGCTTGTGATACCGAGGCCTATATTTATTTGCCGCTGCTGGAGGAAACCGGCTACATCCCGACGGAAAAGTATGCGAAGGGCCCAGAGATCTATGCCCATAGCCAACGTATAGCCCGCCACTTTGATCTGTATCGTGACGTCTGCTTTCAGACAGAAGTTTCGGGCCTTGACTGGCAAGAGAGGGATGCGTGCTGGCTGATCCATACGAATCGCGGCGATGCGATGCGTGCACGTTTTGTTGTGATGTCAAACGGTCCTCTCAATCGGCCTAAATTACCGGGCATTAGGGGTATCGATACTTTTAGAGGACATACCTTTCACACATCGCGCTGGGACTACGAGTACACCGGTGGCGGACCTGAAGGTGATCTGTCCAACCTGACGGACAAACGCGTTGCTGTCATTGGCACCGGAGCAACTGGGGTCCAGTGTATACCGCACCTGGGTGCTTCGGCCAAAGCATTGTATGTTTTTCAGCGAACACCGTCGTCGGTAGATGTTCGCAACAATCGCCCCACGGACTCCGAATGGGCGGGCAGCCTTAAGCCGGGTTGGCAGCGTGAGCGCATGGAAAACTTTAATACGCTGACATCCGGTGGCGTTATCGAAGAAGACCTTGTGCAAGATGGCTGGACGGAAATTATTCGGAACCTGATATCGATGGCAAACTATCGCGGTCAGGGACTGGATAGAGGTGAAATTGCCAGGCTGATGGAGCTGGCAGATTTTCAGAAGATGGAGCAGGTTCGAGCACGCGTCGAAGAATGTGTTAACGACCCTGGCGTTGCTGAGTCTTTGAAGCCCTGGTATCGGCAGTTCTGTAAGCGGCCCTGTTTCCACGACGAGTATTTGCCGACGTTTAACCTTGAAGGTGTGACCCTCGTTGACACGCAAGGTAAAGGGGTTGAGGAAATTACCCCCAGGGGGATTGTTGCCAACGGCCAGGAATATGAGGTCGATTGCATCATCTTTGCCACGGGCTTTGAGGTCGGTACTGACTATACCCGTCGAGCAGGTTATGACCTGACAGGTCGCAATGGGATGCGTCTCAGCGACAAATGGAAAGACGGGATGAGAACGTTGCATGGTCTTCATGCCAGAGGCTTTCCGAATCTCTTCATTGTCAGCAACGGTCAAGCGGGATTCACCACTAACTTCCCGCATTCCATGGACGAAACCGCTCGTCATATCAGCTACATCCTGCAGCAGTGCCGGTCAGGAAACATCACGACCATCGAGCCAACCCAGGAAGCCGAAGACGACTGGGTAGAGGAAATCATTCGGCTTTCGAGGATCAGTGAGAGTTTTCAGGCGGCATGCACACCCGGTTACTACAACAACGAAGGCAAGCCGGATCCCAGAAGTGCACAGAATGCCAGCTACGGCAAAGGTCCTAACCCTTTTTTCAAACTGATGAGAGAGTGGCGCGCGGAAGGTTCTATGCAGGGGCTGGAGCGACATTGAGCCGGTGTCAAAGTCAGCGGATGACCAGGGCGTAGCTGATTTGTATGGAAATTGTGAGCAAATCGGGGTCTGATCGCTCGGTGTGTGGCTGTCTCCGGGAGGCACTGATAAACTTTTCGTCTGGCGAAGGGCAAACCGCGGGAAGGGAATGAGGCTCGATCGGATTGAAAGAGAAGAAGATGTGCTGGTTGACGTGATCAAGTGTTCGGGAAACCCCGCGCTCAATGATACTTCGCTGGCATGCCGGACGGTGGATGTCTCTGAAGGCGGGATGAAAGTCGCCAGCAATCTTGATTTCCCGATTGAAACGGTTCTCGGTCTGCGTTTGGATCTCTCATCTGTGCGCTATCGTCTCGAAGGCGAAGTCCGTTGGTGTCGCAATGAAGAGAAACACTACGTGGGTCTTCGCATTGATAAAAACAGCCAGGACTTCGTCAACTGGACGCGGATGTTTCAGCTGGATTTTTGATCGGTCTGATTTAACCTGAAGCAGTTTCCTGGGACCCAATGGGTCGTTTCCACGCATGAAAGTTAGTGATTTCACCTTCGATTTGCCCGATCGCCTGATCGCTCGATATCCAGCGGAACAAAGGACGGCGAGCCGCCTTCTGCACCTGGATGCGCGGACAGGCAATGTCTCGCACGGTCACTTCTATGATCTGCCCACTTTTCTGCAAAGCGGGGACCTCATGGTGTTTAACAATACCCGGGTTATTCCCGCTCGACTGTTCGGTGAAAAAGAAACCGGGGGGAAAATAGAGATTCTTCTCGAGCGTGTGACATCTGAGTTCGATGCCCTGGCCCAGATTCGTGCCAGCAAATCGCCCAAACCCGGAAGCCTCATCCACGTGGCGGGCGTGCCCATAAAGGTGCTGGAGAAGTCGGGAAGCTTTTATCGCCTCAACTTTCCGGAACCCGGGGTCAGCGATATTTGTCAGGCTCACGGACACGTGCCGCTGCCACCTTATATAGACAGGGCCGATGAGTCAGTGGACGAGGATCGTTACCAGACTGTCTATGCCTCCGAGGAAGGTGCAGTTGCAGCCCCAACGGCGGGGCTTCATTTTGATGAAAAACTCCTCGCGACGCTCGAGCAACAAGGGGTTCAGCGCGCTGAGCTGACGCTCCATGTGGGTGCAGGGACTTTCCAGCCCGTTCGAGTGGATGAAGTTGAGGCGCATGAGATGCACCGGGAGTTTATCAGCGTCCCTGCTTCTGTCTGTGATGAAGTGAAAGCCTGCCGTGATCGCGGCAATCGAGTCGTCGCGATTGGTACAACCAGCGTTAGGTCACTTGAATCGGCGTCTTCCGGTGTGGAGATTGCCCCCTTTAATGGTGACACGGACATATTTATCTACCCGGGCTATGAGTTTCGAAGCGTCGATGCCATGGTGACGAACTTCCATCTGCCGGGGTCGACGTTGTTGATGCTGGTGAGCGCATTTGCCGGGACTGATAACATTCGAAATGCATACCGGATTGCGGTCGAAGAATCCTATCGTTTCTTCAGCTACGGCGATGCCATGTTGATCACACGCTAACGGAAGTACAAAGGTGACACTTCAGTTTCAAGTACAAAAAAGCGATGGCGAATCCAGAAGAGGAACGCTGACGTTTACTCGTGCGGATGGCAGCGTTCGAACAGTGGAAACCCCGATTTTTATGCCCTGCGGCACCTATGGCTCGGTAAAGGGACTTTCGCCGGATCAACTGGATGCTGCAGGGGTGCAGATGTTGCTGGGCAATACTTTTCACCTGATGCTCAGGCCAGGTATGGACATCATGGAGTCTCACGGTGGTCTTCATGGATTCATGGGTTGGGACAAACCGATTTTGACTGACTCAGGTGGATTTCAGGTGTTCAGCCTTGGTGATCTGAGAAAAATTTCCGAGGACGGCGTGAAATTTCGTTCGCCGGTGAACGGCGATGAGATTTTCCTGTCTCCTGAAAGCTCTATGCAGATTCAACGTTCATTGAACTCTGATGTGGTGATGTGCTTTGACGAATGCACACCATTTCCCGCCGAAAAAGATGCTGTCGCCGAGTCGATGGAGTTATCCATGCGTTGGGCGTCACGTAGTAAAGCCGCCTTTGAAGGAAATCCAAACAGTCTGTTCGGCATTATCCAGGGTGGTATTTATGAGGATCTTAGAGATGTTTCTCTCGGTAAATTGACTGATATTGGTTTTGACGGGTACGCCATTGGAGGCCTGTCGGTCGGAGAACCCAAGGACGACATGCTTCGGGTGATCAAGCACGTTGCGCCCTTGATGCCACAGGATAAGCCTCGCTATCTCATGGGCGTGGGTACACCGGAAGATCTCGTCGAGAGTGTGCGACGGGGTGTGGATATGATGGATTGTGTGATGCCGACTCGAAATGCCAGGAACGGGCATCTCTTCACTTCGGCTGGGGTTGTCCGTATTCGGAACTCACCTCACAAAACAGATACCGGCCCAGTGGACGAAAACTGCGACTGTTATACCTGTCGAAACTTTTCTCGAGCCTATCTGCATCATCTGGATAAGTGTGGCGAGATTCTTGGGGCGGTGCTTAACTCCATCCATAACGTCCACTATTACCTGCATATCATGCAACGTCTGCGAGACGGCCTCGATGCAGGGCAGTTGTCTGATCAGGTTGGCCAGATTTACGAAGGCTGGGGAATACCGGTTCCCGAACTTTAGTTTGCCCCCTAAATCAGCGACAATAGCGCGCTTTTTACAGGAATAGCCCCTAGTTATGATCGATTTTCTGATACCTGCAGCCCACGCTGCAGAGGCGGCGCCATCGGCTGGACCGGTGCCGCTGGATCTATTCATCATCGTTGCTTTCGCCGTCGTGTTTTACCTGATCGTCTGGCGTCCGCAAAGTAAGCGAGCCAAGGAGCATCGCGAACTGGTCGCCGGTCTCGCCAAAGGTGATGAGATTATTACCAACGGTGGTCTCGTTGGCCGCATTACCAAGGTGGAAGAACAATTTATCGTGTTCGAAGCCGCGGACAACGTCGAATTGAAGCTCCAGAAGGGTGCCGTCATGCAGGCGCTGCCCAAAGGCACGATCAAGAACATCTAATTACCCGTGATTAATCGATACCCCATTTGGAAGAACCTGCTGGTTCTTTTTATCGTCACTCTTGGTGTCGTCTATGCGATGCCAAACATCTATCCGCCGGATTTCGCGGTGCAGATTTCTACAGAAAGTGCTGATGGCGAATTCACCCAGAGGGCAATGGATACAGCTACCCAGCGACTGGATGAAAAAGACATTGCCTACTTTGGTGCGGAGGTTGCGGATAATCGGGGGCTCATTCGTTTTCCCGATGATGAAGCTCAGCTGCGCGCGCGAGACGAAATCCAGCTCGCCCTACATGATCTGCCGGATGACTACACCGTCGCTTTGAACTCAGCGCCGACCACGCCTGAATGGCTCGTTGGTATTGGCGGTGAGCCCATGAAGTACGGTCTGGACCTTCGGGGTGGCGTACACTTCCTGATGGAGGTGGATACAGAAGCTGCCATTGGCGAGCGAGCTGAGGGCCTGGAACAGGAAATCAAAAGAATGTTTCGGGATCGAGAGGATCGCGTTCGATATACCTCTTTCACGTCGCCTGAGCCCGGTATGCTGGAAATCAATTTCAGCAACGAAGATCTTGAAGACAAAGCGCGGCGCAAGCTGGCGGAACGCTATCCGCAATATTTGATTGAACCCAGTGCGGCGACACCATCACTTCGCATCTCTATTGATGAAAACTCGATTCGTGAAATGGAGGACTTTGCGGTCCAGCAGAACCTCACGGCGATCCGTAATCGTGTTAACGAGTTGGGTGTAGCAGAACCGCTGGTACAGAGCCTTGGCCGAAACCGAATTGTTGTGGATCTTCCTGGTGTTCAGGACACGGCTCGAGCTAAGAACATTCTTGGAAAGGTGGCGACACTGGAATTCCGGATGGAAGCGCAGCCGGATGCCAGTCGTTCTTCTACCCAGGAGTTTGACTACGAAGGTTTCAGTGCCCGAATAGAGCGCGACATTATTCTGCGTGGTGACCGGGTACTGGATGCTCAGGTCGGTTACGACCCTGACTCCGGATTACCGCAGGTGAACATTCGCCTGGATGGTGATGGCGGTGAGCTGATGCACCGCGCGACCCGACACAATGTGGGTCGTCGCATGGCTGTGATCTTTATTGAGACCAAGACCCGTGATCGTAAGGTCATCGAGGACGGCATCGAAGTGCTGAAGCCGGAGCCCTATGTCACTCGACGTGTAATCAGCCTCGCCACAGTCCAGTCAGCGCTGGGTGTTAACTTCAGAATTACCGGTTTGCAGGCGGGTGAAGCTCGTGAGCTTGCACTCTTGCTGCGAGCAGGTGCGCTGGCAGCGGATATGTTTATTGTGGAGGAACGCACCGTTGGTGCGAGTCTTGGTGCAGAAAACATCGACCAGGGGGCGCTGGCGGTGACCTTTGGTCTTGGCCTTGTCGTGCTCTTCATGCTGGTCTACTACAAGGTATTCGGACTGGCGGCGAACATTGCACTCACAGCGAATATGATCCTGCTGGTGGCTGTGATGTCCAGTCTTTCAGCGACCTTAACGCTTCCGGGTATCGCTGGTATTGTCCTGACGGTCGGTATGGCCGTTGACGCCAACGTCTTGATCTTCTCTCGTATCAAAGAGGAACTAAAAAACGGATTGCCACCACAGCAGGCGATACACGCAGGCTTCGAGCGAGCGTTCGTGACGATCCTTGATGCCAATCTGACGACGCTTATTGTGGCGGTCATTCTCTACAGTATCGGTACGGGTCCGGTAAAAGGGTTCGCAGTAACCCTCTCTATCGGCATCGTGACGTCGATGTTCACGGCCATCATGGGTACGAGGGCGATCGTTAACCTCATTTACGGTGGCCGAAAAGTCGAGAGGTTGCTGATCTAATGGAAAGACAAATCGACTTTATGAGGTTCCGCGTGATCGCGGGTGTTGCCTCTATTATTCTGGTTGTCGCATCCGTCATATCGCTGGCTGTGAACCAGGTTGAGTGGGGCCTCGACTTTACCGGTGGTTCGCTGGTTGAGGTGGAGTACGAAAGTCCCGCGAATCCGGTCACGATTCGGGATCAACTGGCCAAAGCTGGTTATGAAGGGCATGTTGTCCAGTACTTTGGCAGTGATCGTGACATTCTTGTTCGGATGCCTCCACAATCCAATCTCGATGACAAAGCGAACGCGAGGTTGGGTGATCAGGTTATTGCTTCGTTGCGGGAAGTGAGCGGTGAATCCGTAGAGCTCAGACGGTCTGAGTTTGTCGGTCCGGCCGTCGGTCAGGAGCTCACCAACCAGGGAGGGATTGGCCTGTTAACAGCTTTGGGTGTTGTGCTCGTTTATGTCGCCTTCCGGTTCCAGTTGAAGTTTGCCATTGGCGCGGTGGTTGCGTTGTTCCACGACGTGATGATTACCCTGGGCATTTTCTCAATCGCCCGCTGGGACTTCGATCTGACAGTGCTGGCAGCTTTGCTGGCTGTGATCGGTTACTCGCTGAACGACACGATTGTTGTCTCTGACCGTATCCGGGAAAACTTCAGGAAGATTCGACGAAGTACCCCGATAGAGATCATCAACACCTCACTGAACCAGACGCTAGGCAGAACGTTAGTCACCTCTTTCACCACGTTGCTGGTTCTGGTCACA
Organism: Pseudomonadales bacterium; assembly: GCA_017642855.1. Classification (GTDB taxonomy): domain Bacteria; phylum Pseudomonadota; class Gammaproteobacteria; order Pseudomonadales; family Azotimanducaceae; genus UBA9659. The sequence goes on along the minus strand of JAEPOO010000001.1, from coordinate 2,401,672 downwards.
CTGCTGATTTTGGGCGGTGAGTTGATTAGCGGATTCGCGATTGGTCTTATTATTGGGGTGTTGATTGGTACCTACTCGTCCATCTATGTGGCGAGCAACATTCTGGTTGTGATGAATATTTCTCAGGAAGACCTGGCAGTGCCAGAGAAAGAAGGGGCAGATCAGGAAGATATGCTCGGTTCCTGAGCCTTGGGTTAAGCCAGGTACTTTTTCACTGCAGAGGCGAGCGGCTTAAAACATTTGGGTGCGGCAGCAACGATGTTGCCGCTCTTCATGTAGCCGGCACCGCCTTCGAAGTCGCCCACGAGTCCACCCGCTTCTGTGACCAGGAGCGCGCCTGCTGCGATGTCCCATCTGGCGAGTCCCCGCATATACAAGCCATCCAATCTGCCTGCGGCGACATAAGCGAGCTCCAGTGCTGCACTGCCTGGCTGTCGCGTTAGGGCGCGGGACTCAAGCAGATGTCGATAGAGCGCCGTTTCTTCATCCAGATGCAGGTGACGATCACGGCCTCCGGTGGCAATGCTTGCGCCGTCCAATAATTCCACCGCGCTGGTTCGTATGCGCTTACCGTTCATGGTGGAGCCTTGCCCGCGACTGGCGACAAACTCTTCCTGACGAATAGGATCGATGACGACGGCATGTTCGACACGACCTTTATGCAGACACGCGATGCTCACACAGAAATGCGGCATCTGGCGCGCGAAATTCGAAGTGCCATCCAAAGGGTCGATGACCCATTCATAGTCAGATTCTGATTCGGAGGTGCCGGATTCTTCGCCAGTGATGATGTGATCCGGATACTTTGTGCGCAGGGTATCGGTGACGATTTGCTCTGCTTCTCGGTCGATGTTGGTCACGAAGTCGTTGTGACCCTTTTCCCAGATCTTGACCAGGTCAGGACGATCGAATCCGCGAACGATATGCTCACCAGCCAGCCTGCCTGCGCGCAGAGCGATATTGGCCATTGGTTCCATAGAGATCGTCCTAGCTAGGTCATTGCGGTCGCGCATCATACCAGAAACCCTGTAAGATTCACGGCCCAAATTCACCTTACTGCTTGAGTTGCCTGGAGTTTATGAGCGACGCAAACCTGTTCCCTGGTGTCAGGGTCATCCTGGTAGAGACCACCCATCCCGGTAACATCGGTGCCGCCGCACGCGCCATGAAAAACATGGGGCTGACAGAACTGGTGCTGGTGAATCCCTATAACTTTCCTAACGAGAAAGCAGTGTATCGGTCTGCCAGTGCTGAAGACGTTGTGCAAAGTGCGCGCGTTGTTGAAACCGTTGATGAAGCGATAGCAGATTGCCAGCTGGTGATTGGCACATCCGCACGGGAACGTCGGATACCCTGGCCTCTGTTAACGCCGAAAGAGTGCGGCGTTAAAGTGAATGCTGCTGCCGAGGACAACCAGACAGTTGGCCTGTTGTTTGGGCGCGAGGCACATGGGCTCAAAAATGAAGAGCTGCAGAAATGTCACTTTCATCTGAACATTCCCACGGGTGAAGCCTACAGTTCTCTCAATCTTGCGATGGCGGTGCAGGTGATCTGTTACGAAATCCTGCAGGCTCGGCTTGGCGGTTCACATCTGCCGCCAGATGAGGAAGTTTGGGACCAGCCGTTTGCCGATGCTGACGCCGTTGAGCACTTTTTCAGCCATCTCCAGCAGACACTGATCCAGGTTGGATTCCATGATCCGGACAACCCCAGGCAGCTGTTAAATCGGCTCAGACGTCTGTTTAACCGCGTTCGGCTGGACCGGATGGAAGTCAACATGCTTCGAGGTTTTCTCAGTGCAATCAATAAGTTAGGCGATAAGCGCGACCCGTAATCAGCATATCTCAAGACGATCTAAGTGAGTCCGTGAAATGTCCATTAATCCCTACTAAACTGGTCGGGTATTTAGTTGACTAAAATAGTCGGGAATAGGATACTGCGCGCCCGTGAAATCCACAGTTCACGGCTAGAACGCCCGAAGGGCGAAGGTAGAAAATATGAGACTTACAGCGAAAGGAAGATATGCGGTTACAGCGATGCTGGATCTCGCTGTGCACGAAGATGAAGGTCCCATCAGTCTGGCAGATATTTCGAGACGCCAGGGCATCAGCCTGTCATACCTGGAGCAACTGTTTGCCAAGCTTCGAAAGCATGAACTGGTCAACAGCGTTCGAGGCCCGGGTGGTGGTTACCAGCTCAGTCGAGCAGCCAACCAGATTTTTGTTGCTGAGATCGTTGATTCTGTTGATGAAAACGTAGACGCAACAAAGTGCTCCGGACGAGCTGATTGTCAGCACGGAGAAATGTGTCTGTCGCATCAGCTTTGGTCCGAACTCAGTGACCAGATTCACCAGTTTCTTGCCGGCATTGATCTCGCCAGCATTATTACGAAAAGAGAAGTGGCACAAATCGCTGCACGCCAGGACGCCGTACAAGAAAGGGTCCAGGAAGACATTATTGATGAGATCGTAAAAATCCCCGCGCTCGCCGAAGGTTAAAGGCGACCCGGAAGTTTGTAGAGAAGGATAGAAATGAAAGCACCGATTTATTTTGACTATGCTGCCACCACACCCGTGGATCCGCGGGTTGCTCAGAAGATGAGTGAGTGTTTGATGGCAGAAGGCAAGTTTGGCAACCCTGCGAGTCGTTCGCATAAGTTTGGCTGGGAAGCGGAAGAAGCGGTTGAGATCGCACGACGACAGGTCGCAGATCTTGTGAACTGTGATCCCCGTGAGATCGTCTGGACATCTGGCGCAACTGAGTCAGACAACCTCGCGATCAAGGGTGTTGCGCACTTCTACAAGAACAAGGGCAAGCACATCATTACGTCCAAGATTGAGCACAAGGCTGTCCTGGACACCTGCAGGCATCTTGAGCGTGAAGGATTTGAAGTCACTTACCTTGAGCCAGGCGACGACGGCCTGATTTCTGCGCAAAGTGTGGCTGACGCGATTCGTGAAGACACGACGATTTGCAGCATCATGCATGTGAACAATGAGATTGGTGTGACCAACGACATCGCTGCGATTGGTGAAGTTTGTCGAGCCAATAAAGTTTTCTTCCACGTTGATGCGGCGCAAAGCGCGGGCAAGATCGATATTGATCTGTCTGAGCTGAAAGTCGACCTGATGGCATTTTCAGCACATAAAATTTATGGCCCTAAAGGTGTTGGCGCCCTCTATGTCCGCCGTAAGCCACGTGTTCGTCTGGAAGCCCAGATGCATGGTGGTGGGCATGAACGCGGCATGCGTTCCGGCACGCTCGCAACACACCAGCTTGTTGGCATGGGTGAAGCCTTTCGAATCGCTAAAGAAGAAATGCAGGAAGAGGGCGAGCGTATCCTGGCTCTGCGTCAGCGACTTTGGGATGGCTTGAATGACATGGAAGAGGTCTATGTCTCAGGGGACATGGATCACCGTGTTCCAGGCATCATTAATATCAGCTTTAACTTTGTGGAAGGCGAATCCCTGATCATGTCCCTGCCGGACCTTGCGGTATCCTCTGGATCTGCTTGTACTTCGGCCAGTCTTGAGCCTTCTTATGTCTTGCGTGCACTTGGTTTGAATGATGAGCTGGCTCATAGCTCGCTTCGTTTCTCCGTTGGCCGATTCACGACTGAAGAAGACGTTGACCAGGCGATCGAAAGCGTACGCGCGGCGGTAGAAAAACTGCGCGAACTATCGCCTCTTTGGGACATGTACAAAGACGGCGTCGACATGGACAAGATTGAGTGGGCTGCTCACTAAAACAGAATTTTGGAGGTTAGGAGGCAAAAATGGCTTACAGCGACAAGGTACTGGATCACTACGAGAATCCACGTAACGTTGGCAAAATGGATGCTGACAGTGAAGATGTAGGCACCGGCATGGTGGGTGCGCCTGCCTGTGGTGACGTGATGCGACTGCAGATCAAAGTTGGCGAAGATGGTGTCATCGAAGACGCCAAGTTCAAGACTTACGGTTGTGGTAGTGCGATTGCATCCAGCTCCCTGCTCACCGAGTGGGTCAAGGGCCGAACGCTTGATGAAGCCGCCGGTATCAAGAACACAGAAATTGCTGAAGAGCTTGCATTGCCTCCAGTGAAAATTCACTGCTCTGTGCTTGCAGAAGATGCGATCAAAGCAGCGGTGAGTGACTATCGCTCGAAGCATGGAGAAGACAGCGAATCATCTGCTGCCTAAGGAACAATCATGGGTGTAAACCTGACTGAAAAAGCTGCTGAGCATGTCGTCAGCTACCTGGAAAGTCGCGGCAAAGGCGTAGGCATTCGTCTTGCCGTGAAAACCACCGGGTGCTCAGGTCTGATGTATGTTCTGGAACCTGTGGACGAGATTCAGCCTGAAGACCTCAAATTCTCATCCCAGGGTATCGATGTTTTTGTCGACCCGAAGTCGCTGGTTTACGTGGACGGCACGGAAATGGACTACGTTAAACAGGGCCTTAATGAAGGCTTTGAGTTTAAGAACCCGAACGTGCAGGGTGAATGTGGCTGCGGAGAAAGCTTCACCGTCTAATCGTCCTTTTTCTGATCCTGACATTCGTCGGCTGATTCAAAGTGAACTTCAATCAAAACTATTTCGAAATTTTCGGTTTGCCGATTGAGTACGATATTGACCCAGGGGGGCTATCGGACCGTTTTCTCGAGCTCCAGAAAGAGGTTCACCCGGATCGCTTTGCCAGCAGTTCTGAACAAGAAAAGCGTGTCGCCATGCAATGGGCGACGTTGGTCAACTCTGCTAACGAGACGTTGAAGTCGTCTCTGAAACGGGCGATTTATCTGTTGCAACTAAAAGGCGTGGAGCTGGAAGAAAATCCCCAGTTGCCGCCTGCATTTTTGATGGAGCAGATTGAGCTCCGTGAAAAACTCGAAGACATCGAGGACGGGGATGGTGATCTCGATGAGTTGGATAGCTTCAAAAGAGAAGTGAAAGGTGTGGTTGCGGCGATTGAAAACAAGTTTTCAGATCTTGTTACAGAGGATCTGGCGAAAGCAGAAGTGCTGGTTTACGAAATGCAGTTTCTGAACAAGTTACTGATTGCTGCTAATCAATTGGAAGAGAAACTGCTGGATTACTGATGGCATTACTGCAGATTACAGAGCCGGGGCAGGCGGCAGATCCTCACGATCGAAAACGTGCTGCCGGTATCGACCTTGGAACAACCAATTCTCTGATCGCCAGTGTCAGGGAAGGCGTTGCCGCGACGCTCCCGGACATGGAAGGCAGGCACATGTTGCCGTCAGTGGTTCGTTACACAGCAGAAGGCCCGATCATTGGTGCCGAAGCCTTGGAACAGGCAGCTTTGGATCCGCACAACACGATTGTCTCTGTTAAGCGACTGATGGGGCGAGGCGTAGAAGACGTTCGTTCCCTGGGTGAACAATTACCCTACCGATTCTCTGAGGAGTCCTCTGGTCTTGCTCGAATCGAAACGGCAGCCGGCGTGGTGTCGCCGATTGAAGTGTCCGCTGAAATCCTGAGATCCCTGGTAGAGCGTGCATCAGAGACGTTGGCGGGAGAACTCGATGGTGTCGTGATTACCGTGCCCGCGTACTTTGATGACGCACAAAGACAGGCAACCAAAGATGCAGCACAGCTAGCAGGCGCTAACGTGCTTCGGTTGCTGAATGAGCCGACCGCTGCTGCCATCGCCTATGGACTGGATACCGGCGATGAAGGTGTTATTGCCATCTATGACCTGGGTGGCGGTACCTTTGATGTTTCTGTGCTCCGGTTACGTCGCGGTGTATTCGAAGTGCTGGCAACCGGCGGTGACTCGTCGCTTGGTGGTGACGACTTTGATCATGCGATTGCAGAATGGCTGATAGAAGAGTCCGGATTTGAAGGCGATTTATCTGCAGAACTCCAGCGTGCTTTGCTCATGAAAGCCAGGTCTGCGAAGGAAGCCCTGACGTCTGCAGAACAGGCGACAATTTCGCATAGCGATGCAGACTTTAAGGTAGACGCTGAACTGAGCCGGGATGCATTTAATGAGTTGATCAGCCCGCTCGTCGACAACACGATTCGTGCTTGCCGTCGATCCGTTCGGGATGCTGGTGTTGCTCTCGAAGAAATCGACAACGTAGTTCTGGTCGGTGGATCTACGCGAGTGCCCTTAGTGGTTTCTAAGGTCGCGGATTATTTCGGTGCGCAGCCTCTCAACGACATCGATCCGGATAAAGTGGTCGCCGTCGGTGCGGCGCTTCAGGCTGACGTGCTCGTTGGTAACAAGCCTGATGAGGAGATGTTGCTTCTGGATGTGCTGCCTTTGTCGCTGGGTTTGGAAACCATGGGTGGCCTCTCTGAAAAAGTGATCGCGCGAAACACGCCCATCCCCATCGCGAAGGCGCAGGAGTTCACGACCTACAAAGATGGTCAGACCGCCATGTTGATCCATGTCGTTCAGGGCGAACGCGAGCTGGTCGATGACTGCCGGTCGCTTGCGCGTTTCGAGCTAACTGGCATACCTGCGATGGTCGCCGGCGCTGCAAAGATCGAAGTGACTTTTAGGGTGGATGCTGACGGGCTCCTGTCAGTTTCCGCGCGGGAAACCAGTACGGGTGTCGAAGCCAGCGTCGAGGTGAAACCTTCCTACGGACTCACCGATGATGAAATCACGCAGATGTTGAAATCATCTTTTGACCACGCAGCAGATGATGCGGCACAGCGATCTCTGGCAGAGGCTCGAGTCGAAGCGGGACGGGTTATCGAAGCGCTGGGTAATGCTTTGGCTGAAGACGGCGAGGCGCTCCTTCCTGCGCAGGACATCGATATGTTGCAGCAGGCGATCAAGAAGCTGCAGGAACGCTTATCGGGTGATGACACCCGGGCGATTACCGAAGGCACTGAAATGCTTGGTCGGGCAAGCGAGGAATTCGCTTCCCTGCGCATGGATGCGGCGGTCAGAAGGGCGCTGGCAGGAAAGCAGATCGCAGATTTAGACAATGAAATGTCGGACAACGAAGTATAAGGACGAAACATGCCGCAGCTTATTTTCCTTCCCCATGAAGAACGCTGTCCGGAAGGGGCGGTGATCGAGGCAGAAACCGGGGACAATCTTATCGAGGTGGCCTTGGACAATGGCATCGATATCGAGCATGCCTGTGAAAGAGCCTGCGCCTGTACGACTTGTCACGTCATCATTCGAGAGGGTTTTGATTCCCTGGAAGAGTCCGAAGAACTAGAGGATGATCTTCTTGATAAGGCCTGGGGGCTGGAGCCGGATTCAAGGCTGTCATGCCAGGTTATCGTCGGTGAAGAGGATCTGGTCGTCGAGATTCCAAAATATACGATTAACCAGGTATCAGAGAATCACTAAACCACAGGTGAGGACGCGAGCATGAAATGGACTGACGTTAACGATATTGCGATCGAACTGGTGGATGCCCACCCTGATGTCGACCCGTTGAGTGTGCGCTTTACGGATCTCCGCGATTGGGTCATGGCTTTACCGGAATTTGACGATGATCCTGAACACTGCGGGGAAAAAATCCTCGAAGCCATCCAGATGGCTTGGCTGGACGAATGCGACTAGCCAGACTGGTCCAGCTGCGTATAATGCGCGCAATTTTTAACGACCACATTCAGTAAACGGAGTAGTCCTCATGGGTATGGAAAGAACTTTCTCAATCATCAAGCCAGACGCGGTAGCCAAGAATGTTATCGGCGAAATCGTCTCTCGCTTCGAAAAAGCGGGTCTTCGCGTTGTTGCGTCTCGCATGGAACACCTCACCGTGGATAAAGCCAAAGGCTTTTATGCGGAACACGACGGCAAACCGTTTTTCGAAGATCTCGTAAACTACATGAGCTCTGGTCCGGTGATCGTACAGGTCCTTGAAGGCGAAAATGCGATCGCACAGAATCGTGAGCTGATGGGTGCAACTAACCCTCAAGAAGCCGCTGCGGGTACAATTCGAGCCGACTTTGCAGAATCCATCGATGCGAACGCGGTACACGGCTCTGACTCTCCAGAGTCTGCTGCACGCGAAATTGATTACTTTTTCTCAGCAGACCAGGTCTGCGATCGATAGGTCAACGATGACTGAAGCGGCACGCCAGAAGGTTAACTACCTGGGATACACCCAGGCCGACTGGCGGGCCCTCCTCGAAGGGCTCGGCGAGAAGCCCTTTCATGCCAACCAGATTATGAAGTGGATCCACCACCGCTTCGCTGGCGATTTCTCAGAAATGACAGACATCAGCAAGGGGCTTCGTGAGCACCTTGATCATACTGGTGAGCTCAATGAGCCCGAAGTATTCAAAGAGCTGGTATCGACAGACGGCACGCGTAAGTGGTTGATCAAGTCTGCCTCCGGAAGCCTGGTCGAGACGGTCTTTATTCCTGAGGACTCTCGCGGAACCCTGTGTGTCTCATCTCAGGTGGGTTGTGCCCTTGACTGCAGTTTCTGCTCGACAGGAAAGCAGGGCTTCAACAGTAACCTCCATACCTCAGAGATCATTGGGCAACTGAGAATTGCCATGAGAAGACTTGCTGAGGTTTATCCGGATCGAAACAGGACGGTGACCAACGTCGTTATGATGGGTATGGGCGAACCGCTCCTTAATATCGACAATGTGTTGCCAGCCGTTGAGCTGATGATGGACGACCTGGGTTATGGCATCTCAAAACGTAAGGTCACGGTGTCTACGGCTGGTGTCGTGCCTGGCATTGAGAAGCTCATCGATACCACCGATGTGTCGCTGGCCATTTCCCTGCATGCGCCGAATGATGAGCTGCGCAATGAGCTCGTTCCGATTAACAAGAAGTATCCTATCGCTCGTTTACTGGATGTCTGTGCAACCTATGCCAGGAACCTGGGGGAAAAAAGAACCATCACCGTTGAATACACCGTGATCGACGGTGTGAACGATGCGCCGGAACATGCGCGACAACTGTCTCGCCTGCTACAAGGCTTTCCGTGTAAGATTAATTTGATTCCATTTAATCCATTTCCCGGTACCGGCTATAAGAGACCTTCCATGACTGCAGTGAGAGCATTTCAGGACAGACTCGTCAGAGATGGTTACTCCGTGACCGTTCGCACGACTCGTGGTGATGATATCAACGCCGCTTGTGGCCAGTTGGTCGGCCAGGTTGCCGACAAGACGCGTCGTCAGGAGAAATACCGGAAGATTCAGGTAGAACAGGCTGTATGAGCAGATTTCTCATCGTACTCGCCACCGCGATCTTTCTTATCGGGTGTAGCACTACACCAGCTACCCCGGCGCCGGAGAGAAACAGTGCTGAGGTGAACGAGCTGCTTCAGCGGCAAATGGATCTAGCAGTTGGCTATCTCAGGAACCGCGATTACGCCCGTGCGAAGGAAAAGCTGAATCGCGCGCTGGAAATAGATGAGAAATACTCTCCTGCCCATGCGACCTACGGTTTGCTGTTTCAGGCGGAAGGGGAAATAGAACTTGCGGAAAAGTATTTCAAGAATGCGATCCGTTTCAGTCCGGAGGATTCTCAGGCGAGAAACATGTACGGGGCTTTCCTGTTCTCTGAAAAACGATTCCATGAAGCAGTTAAACAGCTGGAGGTTGCCAGCGAAAACCGTTTTTATACCAATAGGCCGATTGTTTTTGAAAACCTGGGTCGATCCTATCGAAGGATTGGTGATCTGGAGGGTGCTGAATATGCGTTTACTCGCGCGATTCAGCTAAACCCCGAGCAAGCCGGTGCCACCATGGAACTGGCAGACATCAAGTTTGAACAACAAAACTACGTGGAAGCCAGAAATCTGTATCGCCGATACAGTCAATTGGCGCCCTCGACCGCCAGGTCACTTTGGCTTTGCGTTCGGCTCTCCCGAATCTTCAAGAATAACAATGAAGAAGCGAGCTGCGGCGAGGCGCTTGAAGGTATATACCCAAATACAGACGAGTATCGGTTTTATAAAGAGTCCAGCTGATGTCGGAGCAGGAAGAACAAACACCCCCCAGCGCTTCGGCGTTGCTGGTGACTGCCCGGGAGAGCCTTGGATTCTCCCAAAAAGAGGTGGCAGACAAGCTCTATCTCACCACAACCTTTATTCGATACATCGATGCTGGTGAGTTTGAAAAGATTCCTAAGCAGGCCTTTGTAAAAGGCTACCTCCGATCATACGCTCGAACGGTCAATCTTTCTGGTGACGACATTGTCAGTTTGTATGAGGCGGCACTGCAGGCGCATGCACCTGAACCAGAAATCAGAGGCGTTACAGAGGAGGATGTGACTTCCTCAGCGATCACCGGCCCTGTTTTTCAAACGGGTATGATTGGTTTGGGTGGCCTGGTGCTTGTGGTTGCACTGGTCTGGTGGCTGGTTTCCGAACCTGATTCACCGCCTCCTAAGGTGACTCAGCCTGCGGTTCAGGCACCGGAAAGACCCGAACCTGCCCAGCAGGATTTTGATTTCGTGTTATCCGACGCCGAAGCAGCCGCAGCGACAGAGCGAACTCGCCTGGAGGAACCGCTGAAGGTGGCGGCTGCGGACTCAGCCGCTGATTCGCTGCAAAGTCTTGATGGCGCTGATGATGAGGCGGAGACACCAGAGCCCGCTGACAGTGAGCCTGAGCTTGACGCTGAGACTGAGAGCGGAGTCGAGCAAACGAACAGTTTGGAGCCTGCAGCAGAACCAGAGTTGCTGGACTCGGTGGACGTGCCTGAAAGTCTTGATGAGATTCGGTTCGAGAGGACCAGTGATGGTGAACGAAGCTTTGTCACCGTGGATGCAGGAGGCTTCGATCAGGTTGAGCTGTCTTTTACCGACGAATGCTGGGTCGAGGTAGAAGACAGTGCTCGAGGCCTGATTTACAACGACCTGAACCGACAGGGGGATGTATTGACCCTTTATGGCACCGCCCCTTTCGAAATACTGTTGGGTAAGGCAACTGGCGTCGAGATGATTTACAATGGCCGGCCATTCGACGTGGACCCCTACATTAGCCAGGACAGAACAGCGAAAATCACCGTTTCCGAATAACCTGCCGTACAGTCCCCGGCGGTTCATAAACAGCACCAGATCAATCATGAAGATTCAAGCAGTACGAGGCATGCAGGACATTCTGCCTGCACAAAAAGCGATTCATCGGCATATCGAGGAGGTCGCTCGCTCGGTATTAGCTGGCTACGGCTACCAGGAAATCGGTCTACCGGTGCTGGAACAGACCCAGCTGTTTAAACGGCTGGTAGGAGAGAATACAGACATCGTCGAAAAGGAAATGTACACCTTCGACGACAGAAACGGCGACAGTCTCACCATGCGTCCAGAAGGCACCGCAGGATGTGCGCGTTTTGGTGAAGAAAATGGCCTGCTGTTTAACCAGGTACAACGGCTTTGGTACATCGGTCCCATGTTTCGGTATGAGCGCCCGCAAAAAGGCCGATATCGTCAGTTTGACCAGATCGGTGCTGAATGTTTTGGCATGGCCGGACCGGACATTGATGCCGAGTTGCTGCTGATGAATGCTCGTCTCTGGCGTGACCTGGGTCTAATCGAAGATGTCAGGCTGGAGCTTAATTCAATTGGTACGTCAGAGAGTCGTGGTGCTTATCGAGAGAAGTTGGTCGCCTACCTTGAAAAGTATCGTGATGATCTCGACGAGGACAGCCAGCGACGGCTCTCCACCAACCCGATGCGTATTCTCGACAGCAAGTCCGAAATAACTCAGGCAATACTTGTCGATGCGCCATCGATTGCGGATTCTCTCGATAACGAATCCAAGCAACATTTCGAAGACCTATGCCAGATGTTGGACGATAGTGGACTTGCCTATGAGGTAAATACCAACATCGTCAGGGGATTGGATTACTACAATCGAACCGTGTTCGAGTGGATAACCGATACGCTAGGCGCACAGGGCACGGTCTGCGGTGGTGGTCGCTACGATGGTTTGGTGGAACAGATGGGTGGCCGCGGCTCCCCGGGGGTAGGTTTTGCCATGGGTCTGGACCGTCTGGCGCTTATGCTCGCAGAAAAAATAGAATCATCGGGTGTCGCTGATGTCTATGTAGTTTCTCAGGGTGCAGAAGCACGGCGCGTGGCTATGCAGGTTGCCGAGGAAGTTCGGGACGGTGTGAGAGGATTACGAGTCCAGATGCACTGCGGTGACGGTAAGTTCAAAGCTCAGTTAAAGAAAGCTGATGCCTCTGGCGCTCGATTGGCGTTAGTGCTGGGAGAAGAAGAGGTCGCAAACAGCTCGGTAAGTGTCAAAATGTTGAGGGAAAGCGGTGATCAGATAAGCTGTTCCCGAGATAAACTTGTGTCCTATTGTCGGGACTATTTTCATGAAGGAGACTGAAGTTGGTTGAGTCCGACGAAGAACAATTAGAACAACTTAAGAACTGGTGGGACGAAAACGGTACCTCACTGGTCCTGACTGTCGTGATCGCACTGGGTGGGGTGTTTGGATTCCGTGCCTGGGAAGCCAATGTTCAACAAACTGGCGAGGCTGCATCCGCTGTCTATGAAGACCTGGTGGCAGCTGCTGAGAATATGGAAGCTGATGAAGACGCTATGAGGGCAACGGCGCAGAACCTTTCAGAAACGTTAAGATCTGACTTCGACAGCAGTACCTATGCGGTTTTTGGTGCGCTTCATATGGCTCGACTTGCGGTTGACGCCGGTGACCTTTCGAAGGCTCAGTCTGAGCTTGAGTGGGCACTGGAGAATGTCAGTGAACCCCGACTGGAAACGATGGTACGTATTCGCCTGGCTCGTGTGCTGAATGCGAGTGGTGATGCAACCGCCGGTTTGGCACTTTTGATTAATTATCAACCGCCTGAAGGCCAGCATGTCTCGTTCGAGGAGGCACGAGGTGACCTCTATCACGCCCTGGGTGATTTGAACAGTGCACGTGATGCCTATCAGAAAGCGATTGGCGCATTGGCGGAAGGTGAAACGCGGCCGGTGCTTGAGCTAAAGCTCGCAGATATTCCTGAATCTCCAGGCGAGGATGAGGGTGCATGATGAGCCGCCTGCTGTTCCGGTTTACCTATGTGTTAACACTTCTGGGAATGCTCAGCAGTTGCGGCTGGTTCGGCGGCGACGACAATGCGCCTGAGGAAATTGAACCAAATCCGTTACCGAACATCTCCCAGGAAGTGGATATTGATGTGATCTGGAATCGCAAGATCGGTGACGGCGCGGGCGATCGGGCTATTCGAATTTCACCTGCGGTTGTCGGTGGGCGCGTGTTTTCTGCCTCAGCCAGCGGCCAAATCAAGGCAATGACAACGGATACCGGTCGTGAGATCTGGGCCGTTGAAGTTGAAGATTTTTATACGGAAGAAGAAAGGGTCAACGGCTTCTCTAAGAAGCTTGATGTGATTACCGGTGGCGTTGGTGCTGGCGGTGACCTGATTGCGGTTGGAACCGGTAGCGGTGACCTGCTTGCTTTGAATCAGAGTGATGGCAGCTTCGCGTGGAAGGTTTCAGCCAGCAGTGAGATTCTTGCGCCACCGCAGATAGATGACAATATTGTTGTGGTGCAAACCATCGATGGCAAAGTCGCCGCATACGATCCGGATGATGGCGCACGGCGCTGGATCTATACCAGCAACATTCCTTCTCTGACACTCAGAGGTACCGCGACACCCATTATTTTTGGTGAGGTTGTAATCGCTGCCTTTTCAAACGGTCGCGTTTCCCTGCTGTCGAAAGATCAGGGGCTTGCGGGATATGATCAGAGAGTAGGCGTTTCACAGGGTGCATCAGATCTGGAGCGCCTGGTAGACATTGATGGCGCACTTGCGCTGGATGGCAGTCGCCTATATGTGGCCAGTTTTCAGGGGCGTCTCGTGGGCATCGATCTGAACAGCGGCAGAATCCTTTGGGCGGAAGACGCATCTAGTATTGCTGGCGTGGGCGCTGGATTCGGTAATGTTTATCTCGCGACGGCGGACAGTCAGGTCGTTGCGTTTAACGCGTCCGACGGCCGTGAGGTTTGGCGTGAAGATGCTTTGCTGTACCGTGACATTAACTCGCCAGTGACCATCGGAAGCTACCTTGCTTTCACTGACTTTGAAGGCTACCTGCATTTGCTGGCCCAGTCTGACGGAAGATTTGTTGGTCGTCGTCGATTAGATAGTGGTGGTGTTCGAGCGCCGCTGATATCCGAGGGCGGTCGTCTCTTCGCTATGGGCAATGGCGGCAGCTTGTCCGCCATGGAAATTCGCTAGGATCTCATCATGCTGCCTGTTATCGCGTTGGTTGGTCGACCTAATGTTGGCAAATCCACGCTGTTCAATCGACTCACCCGAACCCGTGATGCGCTGGTAGCCAGCTTTCCCGGGCTTACTCGTGACCGTCAGTACGGCAAAGGTGCGATAGGTGATTTTGATTACCTGGTGGTGGATACCGGTGGATTGTCCGGAGACGAAGAGGGCATCGATGGTCCGATGGCGGACCAGGCGAGGCAAGCGATCGGGGAGGCCGATATCGTCCTCTTCATGGTAGATAGTAAAGATGGTCGGACAGCCGGTGACGAGAACATCGCGAGTTTTCTGAGAGAGAGGGATATTCCGTGCCTGTTGGTGGCGAACAAAATCGATGGGCAGAATCCGGATTTTGTTGCTGGTGAGTTCTTTGCGCTTGGTATGCGGGCGCCGCTGTTTGTCTCTGCGAGTAATGGGACCGGTGTCCGTCAGCTGATTGATGACGAGGTTGCGCCGATGCTCAACCTGTCTGAAGGCTTGGATGAACAGGCAGTAGAGGAAGACACCGGCATCAAAATCGCTGTTGTTGGCCGACCTAACGTCGGTAAGTCCACCCTGGTTAACCGACTACTGGGCGAGGATAGAGTCGTTGTTTTTGACCAGGCCGGAACCACTCGGGACAGTATCTACATTCCTTATGAACGAGACGAGAACCGCTATACGTTAATTGATACTGCGGGCGTTCGCAGACGAGGCAAAGTCACTGAGAAGATCGAAAAATTTTCGATTATCAAAACCCTGGAAGCGGTATCCGATGCGAACGTCGTCATTCTCATGATTGATGCGCGCGAAGGTATCGTTGATCAGGACCTGCACCTGCTGAGTCATGTGCTTGATGCAGGCAGAGCATTAGTCATTGCTGTGAATAAGTGGGACGGTACTGGTCAGGAACATAAGGTTACGATTCGTGAAGAGCTTGAGCGCAGGCTGACTTTTATCGATTTTGCCCGAATCCATTACATTTCCGCGCTTCATGGCAGTGGGGTCGGGAACCTCTACGAGTCAGTTCATCAGGCTTACACTTCGGCGACACTAAAGATTCCAACCGCTCGGCTGAATGCGATTCTTGAACGCGCGTTATTCGAGCATCAGCCTCCTCTGGTCAAAGGCCGTCGCATTAAGCTGCGCTACGCGCATTTGGGTGGTAGTAATCCTCCTGTTATCGTTATTCACGGGAATCAGACTGAGCAGGTGCCGGACCCGTATAAACGGTATCTGGCCAATAAATTCATTGAGGCGCTGGACCTGAAGGGCACGCCGCTCCGGCTGGAATTCAAAACGACGGACAATCCCTACAAGGGTCGGAAGAACAAGCTGACGCAGCGTCAGACAGGGCGAAGAAAGCGAATGATGGAGCATGTTCGAAAGAACAAGCGTCGTCAGAAGAAAAAGCAGAAGCCCCGAACTTAAAGCGACTCTTTTGTCAGGAACAAGGCGGGATCGACCCTTGCGTCGTTCAGGCTGACACCCCAATGAAGATGAGCGCCGGTCACCCGACCGGTCTTTCCAACTGTGCCCAAAAGATCGCCGGTTCTCACTTTCATGCCTACCTCAACGTCGATACGGCTGAGGTGACAGTACATGGTGATGAGTCCCTGGCCGTGATCTATCATCACCGTGTTTCCATTGAAGAAGTAATCACCGGTTGCTGCGACGATACCTGCTGCTGGCGCGATGATTCTCGTGCCCTCGGGCGCGGCGATGTCCATGCCGCTATGTGGGCTCCTGGGCTGATCATTCAGAATTCGTCTCAAGCCGAATGAGCTGGACATGATGCCCTCAGTGGGCACGTCAAAGGTCAGATCAATATCGTTAACATCGGTGTAAGAGTCGAACACGGTGTCCATTTCCGTGCGCTCTTTAACAATGCGATCCATATCCTGCGCATAAGGATTTACCTTGCGCTTGTTCTGGATCGTCAATCTCTGAATCTCGTACTCCTTGCCTTTAACCTCAAAAGAGATCGCACCGGTCTCAAGCGCCAACCTGTGTTGTCCTGATTCTGCGGATAGAGGGATGCCGACGACCGCGACATTGCCTGTTGCGTGCTTTGCGATCATGACGGGTCGTTCATTATAGGTCGCGGACCCGGCTTCCCCGATGTCGAGGACGGCAACACCGCCGGGCACAGGATTGTGGATCGGCAGAGCCATAGTGAGTGGCGCCCAACCGAGGATGAGGAGAATAGAAAGTTTCAGTTTCATGATGTCTTTTTGTCTGTTACTTCTGCGATAAGTTCACCTGATTGCAGCCGGGTTCGAATCCTGTCGCCAGTCTCTACGTAGGAAGCATTGGTGATCACGCGTCCATCGGGCTCTGATGAGACGATGGCATAACCACGCTGCAGCGTTGCCAGAGGGCTCAATGCGTCAAGCTTACCGGCAACATTGGCAAGCCGGGTTTCCACAGATTTCCTTGCCGCCAGCTCCGTAGCCGTGAGTTTCTCCGATAGCACCTGGAGTTTCAGTTTTCCCGCATCTACCACGGCGTTTGGGGACACCAACCGAGCCTGACCAAGTTGGCTGCGTTTCTCGCTCAATATCCGAGTCACGGAAGCACGTAATCTGCGTTCCGTTTCATCCAGTCGTTGAGCCAGATCCTCAAGACGCGTGTTGGGATGTCTCAGTCTCCTCTGCAGATGAGTGACTTCCCGTGTCTGGTCTTCCAGATTCTGCAGGATTGATTGGACGAGACGCTGCCTGAGATAGTCGACGCTGTCTTCCAGCACGCTGCCGTCTGGCGTAATCAGTTCCGCAGCGGCGGATGGTGTGGGTGCGCGAAGGTCAGCGACAAAATCCGCAATCGAAACATCGGATTCATGCCCAACAGCGCAAACAACGGGCAATTCGCTTGATGCGACCGCCCGTGCAACAGGTTCAGTATTGAATGACCAGAGGTCTTCCAGTGAGCCACCGCCGCGAGTCAGCAGAATCAGCTCAAATGGATCCTGTCTCCGCGCGTTGGCTTTGCTCAGTGCTTCAACGATCTGCGGTACTGAGTCATCACCCTGAACCTGTACTGGCAGGATACTGATACGGACCGCCGGAAAACGTCGTCGCATGACCGTGATGACATCGCGGATGGCGGCGCCGCTCGGCGAAGTTACGATGGCAATGTGTTCTGCCAGTGTGGGAATCGGCTTTTTGCGGCTTGCGTCAAAGAGCCCTTCTTCTTGCAGGCGACGTTTCAGGTTTTCGTAGGCGCGCCTTAGAGCCCCCTCGCCGGAGTCTTCAAGAGAATCGGCGATCATCTGGAACTCGCCACGACCCTCGTAGAGCGAGATTCGGCCTCGAACGACGATCTGCTGACCGTTTCGGGGTTTGAAACGCACCATATGGTTCCGATTTCGAAACATGGCGCAGCGGACCTGTGCTTTGTCGTCCTTCAGCGTGAAGTACCAGTGCCCGGAAGAGGGTTGGGCCAGGTTGGATATCTCTCCTTCCACATGAAGCACGGGAAATTCAGATTCCAGAAGGTGTTTCGCGTCGCGATTCAGCTCAGAGACGGTAATGACTTGTCGATTCGCTGATGTCATCGGTGCATCGTGACAGGTATAATGAGACCTTGCCAGTAGTCGTCTTTTCGTTTTTTCATGTCTTCTTCATCAACACAGCCGGATATCCATCAGGAAAGAATCCTGATCTTGGATTTTGGCTCTCAATACACTCAGCTCATTGCCAGACGCCTGCGTGAGGCAGGGATTTATTGTGAAATTCTTCCTTACGATCTGGAGGAAACGCGGGCTATCGAATTTGCCCCCAATGGCATCGTTTTGTCCGGCGGCCCTGAGTCAGTGAATGATGACGTCACTCTTGCCGCACCTGAGTACGTTTTCACCATGCAGGTACCTGTGCTGGGTATCTGCTATGGCATGCAGACGATGGCCAAGCAGCTGGGCGGTGCCGTCGAAAATTCTGACAAACGTGAATTTGGTTATGCCAGGGTCAACATCGTCGGTGAATCGTACCTTATCGGCGACCTTAAAGATGGTACAGATGGCCAGCCCTATCTTGATGTCTGGATGAGTCATGGCGACAAGGTTGTGGTGGCACCGGAAGGCTTCACCGTCATCGGTCAGAGCGACAATACCGATATCGCTGCTATGGCGGATGATACCCGTGGCTACTATGGCGTTCAGTTCCACCCTGAGGTCAACCACACGCTGCAGGGTGCAGCGATTCTCGAGCGCTTTATCAAGCGGGTCTGTGGCTGTCAGGCATTGTGGACACCAAGGAATATTGTTGAAGACATCATTGAAAGTGTCCGAGCTAAGGTTGGTGATGCCAGAGTCATCCTGGGGCTCTCTGGCGGCGTTGACTCTTCCGTGGTCGCAGCACTCCTATCCCGTGCGATCGGTGATCAACTGACGTGTGTGTTTGTCGATAACGGTCTTCTTCGGCTGGACGAAGCCGAACAGGTGAATCAGATGATGGGGCAGGGTACAGACAACGCCTTTGCGCTCAATATGATCACGGTGCCAGCCGAAGATCGGTTCATGGCGAAACTTTCAGGTGTGACCGATCCTGAAGATAAACGAAAGATTATCGGCAACACGTTTATCGACGTTTTTGATGAACAAGCCGGAAAGCTGGAGGGCGTTAAGTACCTGGCCCAGGGCACAATCTATCCGGATGTGATTGAGTCTGCCGGTCAAAAAGACGGCAAAGCTCATGTGATTAAGTCGCACCATAATGTCGGCGGGCTTCCGGATTATATGAAGCTCGAACTGGTAGAGCCGCTCCGAGAACTGTTTAAAGACGAAGTTCGAAAAATCGGGCTCGAGCTGGGTTTGTCCCACGAGATGGTTTTCAGACATCCGTTTCCCGGTCCCGGATTGGGTGTCCGCATTCTCGGGGAAGTCAAGAAAGAGTATGCAGACCTGCTCAGGCGAGCGGACGCGATTTATCTGGAAGAGCTGAGGGCAGCAGGGCTCTACGATGATGTGAGTCAGGCCTTCGCGGTGTTTCTTCCGGTAAAGTCAGTTGGTGTCGTTGGGGATGCGAGGCGCTATGAATATGTGATCGCGCTGCGAGCCGTTGAGACCATCGATTTTATGACCGCCCGATCTGCCCGACTGCCGTATGAGCTGCTGGAAAAGGTGTCCAGCAGGATCATCAACGAGATCGATGGGATTTCTCGCGTCACCTACGATGTGTCGAGCAAACCGCCTGCGACGATCGAGTGGGAGTAATGTCTGACTCATTGCAGGCCGAATGGATGCGTGAGGCAATTGATCTCGCAGTGACAGCATCAGGAAAAGGGGAAGTCCCCGTAGGCGCCGTAGTTGTGCGGGCTGGTGAAATTATCGGCAGAGGCAGTAATGAGCCGATATCAGGTGCCGATCCAACGGCCCATGCGGAGATCAATGCGCTTCGGGATGCGGCCAGTAATGCCGGCAATTATCGATTACCGGGCTGTACGCTGGTTGTCACGGTTGAGCCATGTACGATGTGTGCCGGCGCGCTTGTTCATGCACGAATTGAAACGTTAGTATTTGGCGCTCGGGAGCCGCGGGCAGGCGCGGTTTACTCGTCGGCCAACGTGCTGGATAACCCGGGACTGAATCACAGGATATCAGTGGTGGAAGGTGTATTGGCCGAGGAATGTGGTGAATTGATGTCGTCCTTTTTCAGGGAGCGTAGAAACTAATGGTCATGCTGGTCTTTCCAGGACCGACAGCGCTGTCAGCGTTCAGGGTCAGCAAACTGCGAGCTGAGTTAGCTGCAGTGGGCGAAGACGTGCGTCGTATCGATACCCAATACCTGCATTTTGTCGATCTTGCGGAAAAACTTAATCAGAGCGAGCTCTCCATCCTAACGGGTCTTCTCCGATATGGTGCAGAAGAAGAACAGCGCCGTGAACTGATGCAGACTGACCAGTTTCTCCGGCTGGTTGTGCCCCGAAAAGGCACGATTTCCCCCTGGAGTACGAAAGCGACCGAGATCGCGCAAATCTGTGGTCTGGACAAGGTCATTCGCATCGAGCGTGGTATTGCCTACCGAATTAACGCCAGCAAGCCGAGCATTGCTGATTCGTTTATTCATGATCGGATGACCGAAGAAGTGGTTGATACCACAGAGGTCAGCTACCTCTTTGAAACAGAAGAGCCAGCGCCTCTTGGCACGGTGGATATGATTGGCCAGGGTCCCGCTGCGTTGCAGGTCGCGAATATCAGTCTCGGGTTGGCTTTGACGCGAGACGAAATTGCTTACCTCGTAGAGGCCTATCGCGAGTTAAAGCGGAACCCGACAGATGCGGAATTGATGATGTTCGCGCAGGCGAACTCGGAACACTGTCGACACAAAACGTTTCGAGCCTCCTGGAATATTGATGGTGAAGAAAAGCCGCACTCGTTGATGGACATGATTCAAAACACTTACCGTCAAACCAATGGCGAGGGTGTTTTGTCTGCTTACGAAGACAATGCGGCAGTCATTCGCGGTTCTAAAGCCAGTCGTCTCTACCCGGACCCGATGACTCGGGAATACGACTTCGTGAGCGAGGATGTGCATATTCTCATGAAGGTTGAAACGCACAATCACCCCACTGGCATAGCGCCATTCCCTGGTGCGGCAACCGGAGCGGGTGGTGAAATCCGAGATGAGGGTGCGGTCGGTCGGGGTGCCAAACCCAAGGCGGGGTTGACTGGCTACACCGTATCGAACCTCAAGATTCCCGGTGCTTTGCAGCCCTGGGAAATTGATTACGGTAGTCCCTCAAGAATCTCTACGCCACTGGACATCATGATTGAAGCACCCATTGGCGGGGCCGCCTTCAATAACGAATTTGGTCGACCCAATGTCACCGGTTACTTTCGTACCTTCGAGCAGGAAGTGGATGGTGAAGTTCGCGGATATCACAAACCCATCATGATTGCTGGTGGTATCGGCAATATCCGCGAAAAACATGTTCAGAAAGATCGGATTGAAGTGGGTGCTGCTCTGATCGTGCTCGGTGGGCCGGCCATGCTGATTGGTCTTGGCGGCGGTGCGGCTTCATCCATGGCGACAGGCGAGAGCCTTGAAGAACTCGACTTTGCGAGTGTGCAGCGGGGCAATCCGGAAATGCAGCATCGTTGCCAGGAGGTCATCGACGCGTGCTGGCAGCTTGGTGACGACAATCCAATCCAGTTTATTCACGATGTGGGTGCTGGCGGTTTATCAAACGCTCTGCCTGAACTCGTTAAAGATGGTGGTGTGGGCGGTGACTTTGAATTGCGCAGAATACCGAACGCCGAAATCAGCATGAGTCCCATGGAGATCTGGTGCAACGAAGCACAGGAACGATATGTCCTGGCGGTTCGATTTGCAGATCTGGATCAATTTACACGAATTTGTGACCGGGAACGTTGCCCCTATGCGGTTGTGGGTCAAGCAAAAGACGGAAACCGGCTCCGAGTTAACGATAATATCCTTGGCGAACGCGCGGTGGATATGTCACTGGCGACGCTGTTTGGTAACGCTCCCAAGCTTCAGAAGAAAGTGGCACGCGCGCCGCTGGAGCTGAGAGCTTTTGATACCAACCGAAATATTGCGGAAGCGCTGGTTCGCGTCTTGAATCATCCGACGGTTGCCAGCAAAAAGTTCCTGATTACCATCGGCGACAGAACCGTTGGTGGCCTGGTATATCGGGATCAGATGGTTGGACCCTGGCAGACACCGGTTGCTGACGTTGCGGTAACTTCATCCGGGTTTACCGGTTCGACCGGAGAAGCGATGGCGATGGGTGAACGAACGCCGGTTGCGTTAATCTCAAGCCGTGCCTCTGCGCGCATGGCGATTGGCGAAGCGATCACCAACATCGCATCGGCCAACGTGGCCAAACTGCAGGACATCAGCCTTTCCGCGAACTGGATGGCGGCGGTCGGTGCCCGCGGAGAAGATGCGAACCTTTATGATGCCGTCGAGGCCGTTGGCATGGAGCTTTGTCCTGAGCTGGGTATTTCTATCCCCGTAGGGAAAGACTCTCTTTCCATGCAGACCCGTTGGCAGGAAGACGCTGAACCCAAGTCTGTGTCCTCGCCGTTATCGCTGATTGTGACAGCCTGCGCACCGGTTTTGGATGTCCGCGAAACCATTACGCCCGAGCTTTACCCGCTGGAAGAGGAAACGGTGATTCTTCTGCTCGATCTGGCCGGAGGTCGACAGAGACTCGGCGGCAGCATTCTGGCGCAGTGTTATTCAGAACTGGGTAATGAAGCACCGGATTTGGAGGATCCTGAAATCATCAAACGTTTTTTCGCGTTTGTGCAGGAGAAGCGCGAAGACATTCTTGCATACCATGACCGCTCTGATGGGGGGTTGATCACCACGTTGCTGGAAATGGGGTTTGCTGCGCGCTGCGGAATTGAAGTCACAGTGCCAGACGAAGAAGACCCGATGCACTTCCTCTTTAATGAGGAGCTGGGGGCTGTGGTGCAGGTGGAAACTGAGAAGGTTGAAGAGCTGATTGGTGAGCTGACTGACAATGGAATCAGTGCCACAGAAGTCGCCAGAGTCAGGAAAGACCAGGCGATTCGGATCATGCACAAGCGCAGAGAACTGGTGACTTCTTCCCGGGCGGAACTTGAAAGACAATGGAGCAGATCCAGCTTTCAGATTCAGCGCCTGCGTGATAACCCCAAGTGTGCGCAGGAAGAGTTCAACACGATTGGCGAAGACTATGACCCTGGTTTGATTGCAGAGCACAGGTTTGATATTAACGAAGATATCGCGGCCCCTATGATTGCGACGGGTGTCCGGCCTCTGGTCGCCATTTTACGAGAGCAGGGTGTCAACAGTCAGACAGAAATGGCCGCAGCTTTCACTCGAGCAGGTTTTACTGCGGTGGATGTCCACATGTCGGAAATCTTTAAGGGAGATACGGCATTGGCGCAGTTCAAGGGTCTTGTTGCCTGCGGCGGCTTTTCCTACGGCGATGTGCTGGGTGCAGGCGAAGGCTGGGCGAAATCGATCCTTTATCACGAGCGTTCCCGGGATTCTTTCCAGGAGTTCTTCGAGAGAGCTGATAGTTTTACGTTAGGGGTCTGTAATGGGGCTCAAATGCTGGCGACTCTCAAGGAGCTGATACCTGGAACAGATTCATGGCCGAAGTTTATTCGTAATGAATCAGAACAGTTTGAGGCTAGGTTGAGTCTCGTGCGCGTCGAGCGAAGTCCATCAATCTTCCTGCGAGGTATGCGTGGTGCTTTATTGCCCATTGTTGTTAGTCATGGTGAAGGTCGCGCCACGCTGACGCGTATCGCTATGGATGACCTGATTAATCGTGAGCAGATTGCCCTGCGTTTCTCTGATCACTTTGGTGATGCAACGACCAACTATCCCAGTAACCCCAATGGCTCACCGGGTGGGATGACAGGAGTGACCAGTCTCGATGGGAAGGTGCTCGCAATGATGCCGCATCCGGAACGTGTGTTCCGGACAGCGCAGCATTCGTGGCATCCGGATGATTGGGAAGAAGACGCACCGTGGATGCGATTATTCAGAAATGCTCGGGTCTGGGTGGCTTAGCGAACCGGGTCCCGTTTTCGGTCGATCAAGATATCCTGAGATCGAGTCGGGAAATGATTGGCAGGTAAGTCGCTGAAGTAGTGTTTTAGTGTCTCAGTGATCACGGGGAATGCCAGTTCCTGCCATGGGATCTCCGATTCTGAGAAAAGTCGAGTGTCCAGAGATTCAATGCCTGGATGAAAGTCCAGATCGATGAGCCTGGCTCGATAGAACATGTAGATCTGTGAAATGTGGGGCAGGCTGAACAAGGTATACAAATCCAGAACTTCAGCATTGGCGTTTGCTTCTTCCATCGTTTCGCGCAAGGCGCCTTCCGCTGCGGTTTCTCCGTTCTCGAGAAAGCCAGCAGGTAATGTCCAGTAACCGGAACGAGGCGCGATGGCTCTTTTGCAGAGCAACACCTTATCCTCGTGGAAGGGCAGGCACCCAGTGACAACTTTTGGATTCTGGTAGTGGACGACTTCACATTGAATACAAACGAAACGAAGTCGATTGTCACCCTCTGGGATCTGTTCCGTGACTGAATTGCCGCATTCGCTACAATAATTCATGCGCAAAGTATAAAGGATCATGTCGGAATCACCGAAAAGTATGCTTGATGACATTAGACATAAGTTGGCGGGTTATCGGCCGGATCCTGTGCCGGCCTTTCATCGTCAACGTAGCCGTGCAGCCGTTCTTATTCCGCTTCGTGATCGCGGTCTCGAGCCCCACATCCTTTTGACCGAACGCGCTGGTGGCCTCAGCAGCCATGGCGGTGAAGTGGCTTTTCCCGGTGGTAAAGAAGACGCCACTGATCACTCGTTAGTCTGGACTGCGCTTCGGGAGAACGAAGAAGAGCTGGGTATCTCACCCGATTCGGTGGAGATACTTGGAGAGCTGAAACCTTTTGTTTCAAAGCACGGGCTGATGGTGACGCCTTTTGTTGGTCTGTTGGATGAAAGCGTGACGCTTTCTCCAAATCCGGATGAAATCGCTTCTGTTTTTGAGGTGCCGCTCACTTTCTTTGAGCAATCATCACCCGCGAGAGTGGATGAGGTGGCGCGGCATGGCGAGGCATACACGATCAGGGTTTTTGAGTTTGATGGTTATGAGATATGGGGATTAACGGCGCTGATCGTCGATGAATTCCTAAAGATCTCTTTATTGCGCTGAGGGCTTTTATTGCGCTGAGGGCTTTTATTGCGCTGAGGGCTTTTATTGCGCTGAGGGCTTTTATTGCGCTGAGGGCTCTTTATTGCGCTGAGGGCTCTTTATCGCGCTGAGGGCTCTTTATCGCGCTGAGGGCGCTCTGCGATAATCCGGTTAACTGAATAGGGAGCAATCATGATTTACACGCTGGGAGACAGATCACCGGAATTTAAAGGCGACTATTGGATAGCAGACAGCGCAACTGTACTGGGTGCGGTTGTTCTGGAGAATGATGCCAGCGTCTGGTTTAACGCGGTGCTGCGTGGTGACAATGACGTGATCACCGTGGGCGAAGCTTCCAACATTCAGGATGGATCGGTGTTGCATACGGACCCGGGTATGCCATTGACCATTGGTAAAGGGGTGACTGTTGGTCACAAAGTTATGCTGCATGGCTGTACCATCGGCGACAATTCCCTGATTGGTATCAACGCGGTGATTCTCAATGGCGCCAAAATTGGCAAAAATTGTCTGATTGGCGCCAACTCCCTGATTCCTGAAGGCAAAGAGATTCCAGATGGCTCACTTGTTATGGGTTCACCAGGCAAGGTGGTTCGTGAGCTGAACGATGCCGCCATAACTGGTCTCACCATGAGCGCTGAGGGGTACGTTGCTAACTACAAGCGTTTCCAGAAGGATTTGAAACCCCTCGGCTAGGCGTTTATAGTTCGCGTCTGAAATCTATCGGTTACCCGCAGAGCGAATGAACACGAAGGCAAGATTCGAAGTTCGTCCAAGCAGCACTCCTCAGCTGCTGCGCTCGCCTGCACAGCTTTCAGGCCTGCTGCTACGACTGCCGTTGTAGGCGGCCTTCTCAAATACCTGCACAGCCCGGTGCCTGCGATCCGCAGGAGCGAAACAAAAAATCCGAGATACCGAATATGAATGCTGAAAATCCATCGATGAATACCGATAACGCGACGGCGAAGAAAATGCCGTTTCACAAGTACAAACCTTTCCAGCCGGTTGCGCTGAAAGATCGAACCTGGCCTGACAATATCATTGACGAAGCACCTCGCTGGTGCAGCGTTGATCTTCGTGACGGAAATCAGGCGCTGATTGAACCCATGACGCCGAACGAGAAGCAGAAAATGTGGGATCTGCTTATCGAAGTTGGCTTTCAGGAAATTGAAGTAGGATTCCCTGCGGCATCGCAGACTGATTTCGACTTCGTGAGGAAGATCATTGAAGAGGATCGAATTCCTGAAGGTGTCACTATCCAGGTGCTGTGCCAGGCGAGGGAAGAGCTGATTCGGCGAACCTGCGAAGCCGTGTCAGGTGCGAAGAATGTGATCTTCCATCTCTATAACTCGACTTCGACCTTGCAGCGTAAAGTTGTCTTCAATATGAGTCGTGAAGAGGTCGTAAAACTTGCGACCGATGCAACACAGGTTGTTTGGGATAACACCCGTGATCTTGTGGCATCGGGTACGAATCTGACACTGGAATACTCGCCGGAAAGCTATACCGCGACTGAAATGGATTTCGCGGTAGAGATCTGCGCCGCAGTGATGCAAGCCTGGAAGCCGACGCCCGAGAACAAAATAGTGCTCAACTTGCCGTCCACAGTAGAAATGGCGACACCAAACATTTACGCGGACCAGATCGAATATTTCATTCGTAATCTGCCGAATCGCGACAGTGCTGTGATTAGCCTGCACACGCACAACGACCGAGGCACTGGCGTTGCAGCTTCCGAGCTTGGTTTGATGGCGGGTGCAGAGAGAATCGAAGGCACCTTGTTTGGTAACGGTGAACGTACCGGTAACCTCGATGTGATCACCATGGCGATGAACATGTTCTCCCAGGGTATTGACCCCAGGTTATATCTTTCTGATATGCCGAAGATTGTTGCCGTAAGCGAGGAATGCACCAAGATCCCCATTCACGTCAGACAACCCTATGCCGGCGAGCTGGTCTTCACAGCGTTTTCCGGCTCACATCAGGACGCGATCAAGAAAGGCATGCAATACGTAGAAGCCGGTGGTGACACCGATTGGGAGGTGCCTTACCTGCCGATCGATCCAGCAGACGTTGGCAGTTCCTACCGCGAAACAGTTCGTGTAAACAGCCAGTCAGGCAAGGGCGGTGTTGCCTTCATTCTGGAACACCATTTTGGTGTGTCTTTACCTCGATCGCTGCTTCTCGAATTCAGTCCGATTGTTCAGAAGCTTACCGAAGCGGATGGCGGTGAACTTAAGCCGGACATGATCTGGAAAGCCTTCGTCAATGAGTACATTGAAGTTGAAGGACCTTATCAGCTGATCGACTATCAGGTGCATTCAGAGTCCGATGGTGGTGAAACCTGTCAGGCGAAAGTCCAGGTCGGAGACAATGAGGTGGAAGTGTACGGTGCCGGTTCCGGCCCTATTGATGCTTTTATCAACGCCATGGTGGAAACGCTGAACGAGCCGCTGAATGTGGTTGAGTACCAGGAATATGCGCTGAACGAAGGTGCTGAGGCGCAGGCGATCTGTATTCTGGCAATCACCGACGAGCAGGGTAACCGCTACTATGGTGTTGGCATCAGCCAGAACACCACGACGGCTGCTTTCAAGTCGATCATCGCGTCCGTCAATCGAAAGTGGCAGATCTAGTCTGATAGATCAAAGGGCTCGCTGCCACGGGTAATGGGTCGCGTCACCGCTCGAGTACATCCCTGTAACTCTGACACGCGGGCTTTCCTGCCCGCGAGTCTGCCGCACCCCGTTACCCGGGCACGCTCGCCTCACGATCATCGGAGCAGCTACTCGCGAGAATCGTGATTCGGAGAATAGCCGGGGTATGCACGAGCGTAGTTCGCGAGCGTACGGAGGCAGGATGCCGGAGTAGCGAGTGATGCCTGTTCCGATGCTGAGGCAGGACGCCGAAGCGAGGTAAGCGCGTGTATGCCCCGGTATTCTCCGGTACGCGCTTGTGGAGAAGGGGTTTAGAACGGTTCGGGAGGCTCCGACAGTTTCGCCGTGCGAATCATGTTGTCGTGGATCTGCACGATCTCGAAACGATAGTTCTCGATCGTAAAACAGATATTGGCATCCGGGATCGTCTCCAGATGTTCGGTGATCAATCCATTCAAAGTCTTGGGTCCGTCTATCGGTAACTCCCAGCCCAGTGTGCGATTGAGCAAACGAATCTGTGCTCCGCCGTCGACCAGATAGCTACCGTCTTCCTGAGGATGAATATCAACACTGGTCGCGGCAAGGTCTGTTGTAAAGTCGCCAACAATTTCCTCAAGGATATCTTCCAGCGTCACAATGCCCTGGATGTCACCGTATTCATCAACCACCATTGCGATACGTTCTTTTTCTCCCTGGAAGTTGATGAGCTGCGTTTCCAGCGGTGTGCTTTCGGGTACGAAATACGGTTCAGTGGTTTCCTGCAGCAATGCGGCTTTTGTGTAATTGCCGTCGATAAGGAATCTGGCGGCGTTTCTTACATGCAGCATGCCGATGATTCTATCGATGTCCTCTTTGAATACAGGCAGACGTGTATGCTGCACACTGCGAATCTGCGCCACAATCTCATCCATGTCATCTTCGATATCGATACCCATAATTTCTGTTCTAGGCACCATGATGTCATCAACGGTGACCTTTCCGAGATCAAGGACGCCGAGCATCATGTCCTGGTGTTTACCGGCAACCTGAGAGCCCTCGTGAACCACGGTTCTCAGCTCCTCAAGACTCAGGTGATCCTCCCCTGCTTCCTCATGGCGTACTCCGAACAGCTTCAGGAGATTGTTGGCGATACCGTTAACCAGCCAAACGAAGGGATAGCTGATCCACAGCAGGATTTTCAGAAGGTAAGAACTGGGTAGAGCGATTTTCTCCGGATATACCGCCGCAATGGTCTTTGGTGCGACCTCAGCGAAGACAAGAAAAACGATGGTACAAATGACCGGCGCTGCGGCGACACCCGCTTCACCCAGCAGATTTAGTGCGAGCACGGTTGCCAGTGACGCAGCAGTAAAGTTCGCCAGGTTATTTCCAATCAGGATTACACCGAGTAAACGATCGGGCCTTTCAAGGAGTTTTTCGGCGCGCCTTGCGCCGCCATGACCTTCTTTGCTGAGGTGTTTAATGCGGTAGCGATTGAGTGCCATCATGGCTGTCTCAGAACCGGAGAAGTACGCAGATACAATCACTAACAGGATGATGGAGCCCAGTAAGGCACCCGTCGACGGATCGTCCAAAAATGGAGACCTCGTATTTTATGTGGGAGTGCAGTTGTACGAGTTCAACGCAGGGCTGTCAATAGCTTCAGCTGCGACCCAGAATGACCTCGAGAACCAGCTTGCTACCGAAGTATCCCAGTGCAAGCAGCACGAAACCGGCCAGTGCCCAG
Organism: Pseudomonadales bacterium; assembly: GCA_017642855.1. Lineage (GTDB taxonomy): Bacteria > Pseudomonadota > Gammaproteobacteria > Pseudomonadales > Azotimanducaceae > UBA9659. The sequence goes on along the minus strand of JAEPOO010000001.1, from coordinate 2,372,434 downwards.
CGAGAAGCAACCGCGCCGCGCCAACCCAGTTGATAACGACCCCAAAGCAAAACGATAAACACAAGCCATGCAGCAAGGGTGATGACCGTGTGGTGAACCAGTCCTGGGCCCGACAGATCTTCAAGAAAGACGAAGCCTGACACGATGCTCAGGGTGAGAAACAGAAGTCCTGCCCAAAGCATTTCGAACAAAAGCTGTTCCATCGTTTCGAGGGGCGGCATGTTCCTGAGCAAAACGAGTTGATGATGGCGCAACAGATTGTCCCCAAATGACAGTAAGATGGCCTGCACTGCCGCAATGGTGAGTATGCTGTAGGCAATCACGGAAAGAATGATGTGGCTGAATATCCCACCGGTGATGTCGCCTCTTGGTGTGTATTCGCCCGCAAAGAGGGTATCCATAATTATGGTGACGATCGCGAAGGGGAAGATCACGAGAAAGAGGTTGTCCACCGGTCTACGCAGGCTGCTAAGCAGCACCATAACCACAATAATAAGCCCCACCAGAGACAGCATGTGGTACAACCCAAGATCGTATCCCTGGCTGCTGACAAATCCGCGATATGTTGTGAATCCGTGGCAGATGACCGCGGTCACTGTCAGACTCCTGATAAGCCCCGCACGGTATGTGCCTTTCAGGATGCTGCGTAGCTGTAGACCCGTGGCAATCAGATAGAAGACGCAAGCGGCGACACCTGCGATCAGCGTGGTCATGGATGGCGTATTTCCAAACTGTGGGATTCGTTATACTAGCCCACCCAGCGGTAACTTTCAGGTAGTTCAGTGTTCGAATCCCTCACGGAGCGGCTCGGTAAGACGCTTTCCAATATCACAGGCAAAGCGCGACTGACCGAGGAAAACATTCAGGAAGCCTTGCGAGAAGTGCGCGTTGCACTGCTCGAAGCGGACGTGGCCCTTCCTGTTGTTAAAAGCTTTATTACCAGTGTTAAAGAAAGGGCGCTTGGTGCTGAGGTTTCTTCAAGCCTGTCGCCAGGCCAGGTGTTCATTCGAATTGTTAATGATGAGCTGGTATCCATCATGGGTGCTGGTGAAGGTGAACTGAACCTTGCGGTTCAGCCTCCCGCGGTCATCCTGATGGCAGGTTTGCAGGGTGCTGGTAAAACAACTTCAACCGCAAAGCTTGGTCGATTCCTGAAAAGCCGCCAACAAAAATCGGTCATGGTTGCGAGCACTGACGTTTATCGTCCGGCAGCGATTGATCAGCTACGTACTTTAGCGGAACAAGCGGATCTGAATTTCTTTGAGTCCAATACGGACCAGAAGCCACTCGATATCGCAAAGGCTGCTTTGTCCGAAGCCAAGAAACAGTTTGCGGATGTTCTGATTATAGATACCGCCGGTCGCCTGGGTATCGATGAAGAGATGATGCAGGAGATTCGTGATCTGTATGTCACAGTGTCTCCGACAGAGACGCTCTTTGTGGTTGATGCATTGACCGGTCAGGATGCGGCCAATACGGCGAAGGCATTTTCTGATGTTTTGCCGTTGACCGGTGTGGTTCTGACGAAAGCGGATGGCGACAGCAGAGGTGGTGCAGCCCTGTCGGTCAGGGCCGTCACCGGTAAACCCATCAAGTTCATGGCCGTTGGCGAAACCATTGAAGATCTGGATGTGTTCCATCCTGATCGAATCGCTTCGCGAATACTTGGCATGGGTGACGTACTGTCACTGATTGAGGAAGCAGAACAGAAAGTTGATAAAAAGAAGGCTCGCAAACTGGCGAGTAAGCTGAAGAAAGGCAAGGGTTTTGACCTGGAAGATTTTCGAGATCAGATTCAGCAGATGAACAACATGGGTGGTCTGGCGGGTATGATGGACAAGTTGCCAGGTATGGGCCAGATGGCGCAGGCAGCTCAGGAAAAGATGAACGACAAGTCCTTTATTCAAATGGAGGCCATCATCAACTCAATGACACCCGGTGAACGCCGCTTCCCGGATAAGATTAATGGCTCGAGGAAAAAGCGGATTGCCGGTGGATCAGGCACCCAGATCCAGGACGTGAATCGACTGCTGAAACAGCACAAGCAGATGCAGAAGATGATGAAGAAACTGGGCAAGAAAGGCGGCATGGCGAACATGATGCGCGGCATGGGTGGCATGATGCAGCCACCGGGCGGTGGTTTTCCGCAACGTTAGACTTGATTAGTCATTGAAAATCAATGAGATAGCTTGGCGGCCCTGATTGTCGTCAGGCAGCGAATCTCAGGTTTTATTTCCCGGATCTTTCCCGTACAATACGCCCCCTTTCGGCCTGCCGTGCAGCCAGATGTCGCTGATCTGGCAGGCGTTCGAAGCAAAATTATTAAAGGAAAACAGATAGATGGTCACTATTCGCTTGGCGAGAGGTGGTAGCAAGAAGCGCCCGTACTACCACATTAATGTGGCTGACCGACGAGTATCTCGTGATGGCAGATTCATCGAGCGTATTGGATTCTTCAATCCGATCGCACGTGGTGCCGAAGAAGGGGCTCGTATCGACCTGGAACGACTCGATTATTGGGTTCGCCAGGGTGCGCAGGTGTCAGACCGTGTTAAAAAACTGGTAAAGGACTACCGCAAGGCAACGGCAGGTACTACCAGCGAGGCAGCAGCTTAAATAGCGGCTGACACTCCGTGGCAGAGCTCTTGTGAAAGAACTGCGCCTTGGCAGTATTAACGGCAGTCACGGAATAAAGGGTTGGGTAAAAGTCTTTTCCTATACCGACCCGATGGAAGCGATTCTCGACTACTCCCCCTGGATCCTTAAGAAGGGGCGAGAAGAAAAAGAAGTCAAAGTCAGGAAAGGGCAGGTCAGCGGAAAACGCTTGATCGCCCTGTTGGAAGATGTGGACTCTCGCAATGCGGCTGACGCATTGATTGGTTATGAAGTCCATGTCGCGCAGGACGCGCTGCCCGAGCTGGAGCCAGGAGAATATTACTGGTATCAGTTGGAAGGCCTGACCGTTAGAGATAGTGACGGCGCAGTGTTTGGTCTGATAGACCATATGCTTGAAACCGGCGCCAACGATGTGATGGTGGTGAAACCCACTGATGAGAGCATTGATGATCAGGAAAGACTGATTCCGTTTGTAGATAACGAGATCGTCATCAAGGTTGATCAGGTTGCCGGAGAAGTAGTGGTCGACTGGAAGATCGATTACTGATCCCGAAAGGGAAGGGAGGTGAAGGACGCATGTGGATAGGTGTCATTTCACTGTTTCCCGAGATGTTTGAAGCGATCGAGGGTTCGGGGATAACACGCAGAGCGATAGAAGGGGATCTTCTTGAGCTGCGTATCTGGAATCCTAGAGATTTTGCCACGGATAAGCATCGAACGGTGGACGACAAGCCATATGGCGGCGGACCGGGGATGTTGATGAAAGTGGCACCGTTGAAAGCCGCAATAGAAGCAGCGAAAACGGAGGCAGGTGAACACGCGAAAGTGATTTATCTGTCACCCCAGGGGACGCCACTCACTCAGGCGAAACTTGAGGAATACGCCGGCAGCAGGGAATTGATCCTGGTAGCCGGGAGATATGAAGGCATTGATGAGCGACTCATGAAGTCGGTGATCGATGAGGAAGTTTCCATCGGCGACTATGTGCTGAGTGGAGGCGAGCTGCCAGCAATGGTGCTGATCGACGGGATCACCCGTCTTTTGCCCGGCGCGGTTGGCGACAGGGAATCAGTCGAGCAGGATTCGTTCTCAAGCGGTCTGCTGGACTTTCCGCAATACACCAGGCCCGAGACGGTAGATGGTCTTGAGGTCCCTGAAGTATTGATGAGCGGCGATCATGAAAAGATCGCCAGGTGGCGCAAGATGCAGGCGCTGGGAAGGACGTTTGAACGGCGACCTGACCTGATCGATCAGCAATTGCTCACGGACAAAGAGAAGCAGTTACTTAACGAGTATCTTGCGTTAGGCGAGACGAAAGGAACTTGAAATGAAAAACAAGATTATCGAACAGATCGAAAGCGCACAGCTTAAGGCCGACATTCCAGAGTTCGGTGCAGGTGACACAGTGGTTGTGCAGGTTCGAGTTGTTGAAGGCAACCGCGAACGTTTGCAGGCTTACGAAGGGGTGGTTATTGCGAAGCGTAACCGAGGCCTGAACTCAGCCTTCACGGTTCGAAAAATTTCACACGGTGTGGGCGTTGAAAGAACGTTCCAGACGCACAGCCCTTTGATTGACAGCATTACGGTCAAGCGCCGCGGTGATGTTCGCAAGTCCAAGCTTTACTACCTGAGAGAGCGCAGCGGGCGTTCAGCGCGAATCAAGGAAAAGCTCAGTTAAGCGCGACTCCAGCGTTTCCAAAAAGCCCGGCACATGCCGGGCTTTTTTATGGAAAATGGTCTTATGCCGCGATCCGATCATCAAAACCAGGCCTTGATAGAGCGATTCCTTGACTCTCTCTGGTTAGAAAAGGGTCTGTCTGACAATACCCTCAAGGCCTATCGCCAGGACCTCCAGGGTTTTGCTGCCTGGCTTCACCAATCAACCACGATGCTGAGTGAGGTGCGCAGAGAAGATGTATTGCGTTACCTGGCGCACCGAATGGATAAAGGGTTGAAGGCGCGGTCGACCGCTCGCAGCCTTTCCTGTCTGCGAGCGCTCTATCGGTTTCTTCTGCGTGAGAAGATCGTGAGCGAAGATCCGACATTGCGCGTGGAAAATCCGAAGCTCGGTCGACCGTTACCCGATACGTTAACGGAAGGTGATGTGGAAAAGTTGTTGGCGGCGCCTGACATTAAAACGACGATTGGCATGCGTGATCGAACCATGCTGGAAGTGCTCTATGCCTGCGGCCTCAGAGTGAGTGAGCTGACTGGACTGCGGCTCAGCGAAATCAATCTGCGTCAGGGCGTCATTCGTATTGTCGGTAAAGGGTCGAAAGAGCGGCTGGTTCCGATGGGCGAAGAAGCCATCGATTGGGTCACACGATATCTTGATGGCGCACGGAAAGAGCTGCTGAAACAGAATCTTGTGGAAGACGCGGTATTTCCTTCGAGTCGCGGTGTGCCCATGACGCGGCAGACATTTTGGCACCGAATCAAACAGCACGCGCAGACTGCGGGTATCGAAAAGAAGTTGTCGCCCCACACATTGCGACATGCCTTTGCGACGCACCTGCTGAATCATGGTGCTGACCTTCGTGTCGTTCAGCTACTCCTGGGTCATTCTGATCTCTCAACGACACAGATCTACACGCACGTTGCACAACATCGCATGAAAGAGCTGCACCAGATGCACCATCCGAGAGGTTAATTCAGCGCTTGAGGGAACCATTCATTGCACAGTCAGGTCTCTTCATGCAGACTCGCTCGACGTTTTAGTAATCCAACCAACGGAATTTATGCGCAATATTGTCCTGTCAGCCTTGTTTGCCTGCCTCCTGACCGCTCCTGGCCTCAGTGCTCAGGCCGATTCGGAAATGCTGTCTACAGAAGCGGCGAAAGCAAAGCTGCTCCAGGCACGCCCGAACCTGCCGATCACTGACATTCGTGTCAGCAAACTACCGGGTTTCTTCGAGGTGGTGGTCCAGGGTGGCATGATTCTTTATATGGACGGCCAGGCAGATTTCTTTGTTGCCGGTGACCTGTTTTTTGTTCGGCCTTCTGGGCTGGTGAATGCAACGGAACTCGCCAGAACTGACAAGCGCAGGCAGTTGCTGGAGAGCCTGGATGAAAGCGACATGATTGTGTTTGCGCCGCCGCCTGAAGAGGAAGTGCGAGCAACGATTACGGTGTTCACGGATATTGATTGCGGTTACTGCCGAAAGCTCCACCAGGAAGTTCCTGAACTAAACGATTTTGGCATAGCCGTACGATATCTCGCCTATCCACGAGCCGGTGTGGGTTCTGCTTCCTATAAAAAGGCAGTTTCCGCCTGGTGCGCTGACAATCCTCAGGTTGCTTTAACCCTGGCCAAAGCAGGTCAGGAGATCAGTCAGAAAACCTGCAACAATCCGGTGACGGCGCAATATGATATCGGTGCAGAATTTGGTGTATCAGGCACACCAGCTGTGATTTACGAAGATGGTACGCTTCAACCTGGGTACTTGCCTGCGGCAGAACTTGCCCAGCGACTCGGAATCAACTGAAAACCTAAACTATGAGCGAATCACGTGCTGCTCGCCATGCGGAGCAGCGCTACGAGATTTTTGTTCAGCGCAGTCTGACGCGTAATTTCTTTACGCTGCTTTTGCACGGCATGCTCGGCCAGACTGGCTTCCGGTTCATTAATGCGCCGACGTTTATTCCTGCCTACATTCTGATGCTGTCAGGCGGCTCCAATTTTATGGTTGGCCTGGCGCTTGCCCTGGAAGGTCTTGGCATGATGCTGACGCCGATGATCAGTGCGAACCTCATTTCTCATCGACGTCGAGTTTTGCCGCTGGGTTTCGTGGTGGGTGCATCCATGCGCGCGTGTGTCTTGTTGATGGGCCTGGCAGGGCTCTTTTTCTCAGAGCACACCACCCTGATCATCATCGTTTGTCTGATGGGATTGTTTGGCATCTTCGAAGGCATGCAGGGCGTTATCTTCAATTACCTCATGTCAAAAACCATTCCTGTTTCCAAGCGGGGCCGGTTAACAGGTATGCGCAACTTTCTCGCGGGTATCATCTCGGCTTCCGTTGCCTACGTGGGTGGAACCTTTCTGATTGGTGAAGAGTCCACCATGGCGGGTTATTCCTGGACGTTTATTCTTGCCTTTGTGTTAACTGCAACCGGGTTGACCACGCTGCTGGCGCTCAAAGAACCGCGGCCACCGACGGTTCGTCCGCCCACTTCCCTTGGGCAACAGCTTCGCGAGGTACCGGATCTGCTCAGATCGGATCGAGCGTTCACCCGCTATTTCATTGCCCGGGCGATCGCCACCATGGGGCGAATGGCCATGCCGTTCTACATCCTTTATGCCGGTGCCTCTATTGGCCTGTCCGGTGCCACGCTGGGTATTGTGACTTTTGCTTTCACCATGTCCGGCACCGTATCTAACCTGGTCTGGGGCCTGATCGCGGATGCTCGAGGATTCCGCCTGGTATTTCTGCTTTCTTGTCTGCTTTGGATTGTCGCGTCAGCGCTGCTGATGGTTGCGCCGACACTTGTCCTTACCGTGATTGTGTTTGCGGGGATCGGTGCTGCGCACCAGGGATTTGAAAATTCCTCGCGCAATATTGTTTTGGAGTTTGGCGACCGCGAAAATCGACCGACGCGCATTGCCATCGCCAATACGGTCGCCCAGATCGCGGGCGCCATCGGTCCGCTGCTGGGTGGTGTGATGGCGACATGGCTCGGTTACGAGTCAGTGTTTATCACCGCGATCGTTTTCCTGTTCATTGGAGCCATGATGGTCCAGATATCGGTACCAGAGCCGCGCCACAGAACAAACTAGTATCGACGTACCCTAATCACTTGGGTAATATGTCGCCCCATGAATTTTCGAGCTTTGGATATTAACGCACTCGCAACTGTTGCAAAAACTGCAGCGGGCGCGGCCGCGTCCGTCTGACCCCGAATGGAGTGCCGGGTCTGCACTCGAGTGCAGGCCCGGTTTTTTTTTGTCAAAAGAAAATAGCGTAACGAGAAATGGACGATTTTCCGCGGATTAAGCGATTACCACCTTACATATTCAGCATCACTGATCAGCTGAAGAGGGAAGCGCGGGCTAGAGGCGAGGACATTATTGACTTCGGCATGGGAAACCCGGATCAACCTACGCCCCAGCATATCGTCGACAAGCTGGTTGAAACGGTTCAACGTGGTGATACTCACAGGTATTCGCAGTCGAAAGGTATCCCCCGTTTACGTCGTGCCATCTGTAATTGGTACAAAGATAAATTTGATGTGGACCTCGATCCAGAGAGCGAAGCGATTGTCACCCTTGGTTCGAAAGAAGGTATTGCGCACCTGGCGATGGCGGTGCTTGGTCCAGGGGACGCTGTGCTTGTACCGAATCCTTCTTATCCGGTGCACCCTTATGGGTTTGTTATCGCAGACGCAGATGTGCGTCATGTGCCGTTGACCAAAGATTTAGACTTCTTTGAGGAGCTGGAAAACGCGATTGTGAACTCATGGCCCAAGCCGAAAGCGCTGGTTGTGAACTTCCCGGGAAATCCGACCACAGAGTGTGTTGAACTGGATTTCTTCGAGCGACTGATTGCCATCGCAAAGGAGCACCAAATCTGGGTTGTTCAGGATCTTGCCTATGCCGATCTGGTTTTTGATGGCTATGAAGTGCCAAGCATTCTTCAGGTGCCCGGTGCTAAAGATATCGCTGTGGAATTCTTTACCATGTCCAAGAGTTACAACATGCCAGGCTGGCGTGTTGGATTTTGTGTCGGCAATCCAACGCTGGTGGGTGCACTGGCCAGAATCAAGTCTTATCTGGACTACGGCACTTTTACGCCGATTCAGGTGGCCGCGATCGCAGCGCTAGAAGGTGATCAATCCTGTGTTGATGATATTCGAGAGATGTATCGCAAGCGACGCGACGTTTTGTGTGAAGGGCTTAATTCTATTGGCTGGGAAGTCACGCCACCAAAAGCCACCATGTTTGTCTGGGCTAAGATTCCGCCGCAGTTTGAAAACATGGGATCATTAGAGTTCAGCAAACACTTGTTGAAGGAAGCCAAGGTCGCGGTTTCACCGGGTATCGGTTTCGGTCAGTATGGTGATGACCATGTTCGGTTTGCTCTGATCGAAAACGAGCACCGCACCAGACAGGCGCTGCGTGGTATCCGAAAAATGTTTAAGAACTATTCCGAGGGGAGTTGATTGTGCGTGTAGGCATCTGTGGTCTGGGAACCGTGGGCTCCGGCTTGTTTAATCTGTTCGCGAATAACCGGAGCGAGATTGATCGCAAGACCGTGATTTCGGTGGAGTTGGTTCAGGTAGGCTGCAGGCGCGATCACCCGGACTGCGACTTGTCCTCGGTCAATGTGACACGGGACATTTTTGACGTGGCCAGAAACCCCGAAGTGGATGTGCTGGTTGAATTGATTGGTGGAACCGATACCGCGAAAGACCTGGTGCTGGAAGCCATCAGCCATGGCAAACACATTGTTACGGCCAATAAAGCACTGATCGCGTTGCACGGTAACGAAGTATTTGCGGCAGCTGACGCGAAGGGCGTCACGGTTCGTTATGAAGCATCCATCGCGGGTGGCATACCCATCGTCAAAGCCATCCGCGAAGGATTGGCGGGCAATCAAATCGAATGGGTTGCTGGGATGATTAATGGCACGACGAATTTCATACTGACGGAAATGTCAAAAGAGGGCAGCAACCGTTCTTTTGATGATGTGTTGAAGGAAGCACAAGACCTGGGGTACGCCGAAGCAGACCCCACGTTCGATGTGGAGGGTATCGATGCCGCGCACAAGCTGACGATTCTTGCCTCTATTGCGTTCGGTATACCGCTTAATTTTGAAGCCATGTACACCGAGGGCATTTCACGTATCACCAGTGATGACATCCAGTTTGCCGCAGAGCTTGGCTATTGCATCAAGCACCTGGGTGTCGCTCAGCGAGATGGCGATGATGTCGAGCTTCGCGTGCACCCAACGTTGATCGCAGAAGACCAGATGCTGGCGCAGGTCAACGGTGTCATGAATGCTGTCATGGTAGGTAGCGATGCAGCTGGTGCCACCATGTACTACGGCGCAGGTGCGGGTGCGCGCCCAACGGCCTCTGCGGTGATGGCTGACATTATTGATGCGGCCCGAGAGACAAGTGTTCCGAATCTTGGCTTCAATGATTGGTCAGAGCCGAATTTCCTGCCAATCTCGTCTATTAGCTCTTCGTACTATTTGAGATTGGCAGTGGAAGACAAAGCGGGTGTGATGGCAAACGTCACCACTGTGCTCAGCAATCATGAGGTCAGCATTGAAGCGTTGATTCAAAAAGATGCTCGCGTGCGAGACGCGCAGATAGTCATACTGACCAATGAGGTTGTCGAGTCTCAGATGGACGCGGCAATTTCGGAGCTTGAATCTCTGGAGAACGTGACATCCTCTGTTTCCCGCATACGAGTTGCCAGTTTCTAATTCTCTAAGATGATGAAAAAACGCATTGTTCGTCGTGAGAGTCAGTCTGGCCTGGACTTTACGACGCCGGTGCTGTCCCGTGTTCTGTCTGCTCGTGGCGTTCGCTCTAGGGATGATCTCGACCACTCTTTAGTTGGTTTGCTGCCTCCGGACCTTAAAGGGATTGATGCTGCGGCTGATATTCTGCTTAACGGTATCCAACAAAATGCATCGATTCTCATTGTCGGTGATTTTGATGCTGATGGTGCAACCAGCTGCGCCTTGATGGTAACGGCGCTGAGACAAATGGGCGCCAGGTCGGTGAACTATCTGGTGCCTGACCGATTCAGATTCGGGTACGGGTTAACGCCGGAAATCGTGGAGGTTGCCCTGAAGTTTCAGCCGGACATTATCGTGACCGTCGACAATGGCATTGCCAGTGTCGATGGGATAAGGCGAGCGAACAGGCTCGGTATTCAGGTGGTTGTTACAGACCACCATCTTCCCGGTGAACAGTTGCCAGAAGCCAGTGCCATAGTAAATCCAAATCAGGTGGGTTGTGATTTTCCGAGCAAGTTCCTTGCCGGCGTTGGTGTTGCGTTTTATCTATTGAGTGTGCTTCGCAAAAAACTGCGGAAGCTGGGTTGGTTCGAAGACAAACCGGAAACCAACCTGGCGGATTTTCTGGATCTCGTTGCGCTCGGCACAGTCGCGGATGTCGTTGCCATGGATCAAAACAATCGCCGGCTTGTATCGGAGGGGCTAAAGAGAATTCGCGCCGGTCGTGTCAGGCCCGGCTTAATGGCGATGTTAGCCAGTGCGGGCGTTGATCCGCGGTACGTGACCAGTCGAGATCTCGCTTACTCGGTTGCCCCTCGTTTGAATGCAGCAGGCCGACTTCAGGATATGACTGTTGGCATTGAGTGTCTGATGTCAGAGGGCGAAAGAGCGGATGAACTGGCTGAACATCTCGACAGCCTGAATCGTGAGCGCCGGGAGATTGAGGCCGGTATGCGAGACCAGGCCATGGAGGTGCTGACCGGAATATCCCTTGATCATGACAAGACAGCAGGGGTCTGCCTTTATGATCCCGGATGGCACCAGGGTGTCGTTGGCATTGTGGCGTCGCGTATCAAAGAAAGGTCTCAGAGACCGGTGATCGCGTTTGCAGATGCAGGGGACGGGGAGCTGAAAGGCTCAGGGCGCTCGGTGCAGGGTTTTCATCTGCGAGACGGGTTGGACGCCATTGCCACTCGATACCCCGGGCTTTTGAATAAATTCGGAGGTCACGCAATGGCGGCAGGATTGAGTCTGAGACATGACGTTTATGATCAGTTCACGCGGGCTTTTGATGACGAGGTTCGCAGGGTGCTCGGCGAGGCAGTCATTGAGCAGGTGGCAGAGACGGACGGCCCTCTGGACGAGCCTATTACGATTCAGCTGGCGCGGGACCTTGAGACAGCGGCGCCCTGGGGTCAGGGATTTCCGGAACCGGAATTTGATGGCAAGTTCGAAATTCTGGAGCAGCGCCTTGTGGGAGAGCGTCACCTGAAAATGCTGCTGCAACCCGAGGAAGGTCAAGCCGTGGATGGCATTTGTTTTAATCATCCATCCCTGATTGAAGGCCGGTATATTGAATGTGCCTTTCGTATTGAGGTGAATCGCTATCGAGGCTTCGAAAAACCGCAGCTGCTGGTGACGCTCATACTCTAAACATATACAATGCCGCGGCCTTTTATCATTTAGAAACAAGATGTTAGAAACCAACGCCATATATAGTCGTATCAAGGACCTGAAAGAACGCACGGATGTGCTTAGGGGGTATCTTTGACTATGACAATCGCAAGGAAAGACTGGCGGAGGTAGAACTCGAGCTTGCAGACAATAAAATCTGGGATGATCCAGAGTATGCGCAAAAGCTTGGCAAGGAGCGTTCTGCCCTTGAAAACGTCGTCCACACGATTGATCAAATAGATGCCGGTCTTGGAGATATTGAAGACCTGGTAGAACTGGCTGTGGAAGAGCAGGACGAATCTCTGCTCGAAGAAGCGGTCAGTGACCTTGACCAGATGGAAACTCGGCTGCAAGGGCTGGAGTTCCGTCGCATGTTCGCCGGTGAGATGGATCCCAATGCGGCCTACCTCGATATTCAGGCAGGTTCAGGCGGAACAGAAGCCCAGGATTGGGCGGAAATGCTGATGCGGATGTATCTGCGATGGGGCGAAAGTCACGGTTTTAAAACCGAGATCATGGAAGTCTCCGATGGGGACGTTGCCGGCATCAAAGGCGCAACCATTCACTTCGAAGGTGAGTACGCGTTTGGCTGGCTCAGAACAGAGACTGGTGTACATCGCCTGGTCAGGAAATCTCCTTTCGATTCCGGAAATCGACGACACACATCCTTTGCGTCGGTCTTTGTCTCACCGGAACTGGATGATGACATCGACATTGAACTGGATATGTCGGTTGTCCGCGTCGATACCTATCGCGCCAGCGGCGCAGGCGGACAGCATGTCAACAAAACTGATTCGGCGATTCGCTTAACGCATGAACCCAGCGGTATTGTTGTTCAGTGCCAGAATCAGAGGTCCCAACACAAGAACAAGGACCAGGCGATCAAACAGCTGAAAGCAAAGCTGTATGAGCTGGAAGAACAGAAACGGCGTGCAGAGATGCAGGAAATCGAAGAGAACAAATCTGATATCAGCTGGGGCAGCCAGATTCGTTCTTACGTCCTGGACTCTGCTCGTATCAAAGATTTAAGAACCAACGTGGAAACCAGCAGTACGCAGGCCGTGCTGGACGGTGACCTTGATCCCTTTATCGAAGCCAGTTTGAAGATGGGCTTATAACATGACCGAAAAGAATAACGATCAGACTCCTGAGCAGGACGAAAACGACATCATCCGACTTCGTCGTGAAAAACTCGCTGGGTTGCGTGAAAAGGGCGTCGCGTTTCCCAATGACTTCAGGCGAGAGAACACCGCGCTTGAGTTACATGAAAGTCATGGTGAAAAGAGTAAAGAAGATCTGGAAGCGGCCGGTGAGACGACCTCTATAGCAGGTCGCATCGTACTAAAGCGCCTGATGGGCAAAGCGAGCTTTCTGACCGTTCAGGATGTTTCTGGCCGCATTCAACTTTACGTGACGCTTAACGCACTGGGTGAAGAGGCGTACGAAGACTACAAGCACTGGGATATTGGAGACATCATTGCCGCGGAAGGCACGATGATGAAGACCAACAAAGGTGAACTCACGGTTAATGTGTCCTCCATTCGAATGCTGACCAAATCACTCAGGCCCTTGCCAGAGAAACACGCCGGTCTGACGGATACTGAAACACGATATCGTCAACGTTATCTTGATCTCATTATGAATGAAGAGAGTCGAGACCTTTTTAAAAAGCGCTCAGCGATTATTGATGGCATCCGTCGTTTCCTGATTGATCGGGACTTCATGGAAGTGGAAACACCCATGATGCTCAATACACCCGGTGGCGCGACAGCATCTCCATTCATTACACATTACAACTCTTTGGGCGTGGATATGTTTCTGCGCGTTGCACCAGAACTGAACTTGAAGCGTTTGGTGGTCGGTGGTTTCGAGAAAGTGTTTGAAATCAATCGCAACTTTCGAAATGAAGGCATGTCGACCAAGCACAGCCCTGAATTCACCATGCTTGAGTTCTATTGGGCTTATGCTGACTACAACGACCTGATGGATCTGACGGAAGTGATGTTCCGTGACCTGGCAACCAGTGTCCTTGGTACCACAGAAATCACCTTCGAGAATGTCACGATTGATCTGGCAAAACCTTTTGCCCGCAAAACCATGCAGCAGGCAATCTGCGAATTTAATGATCATGTCAGTCTGGAAGATCTGACGGATATTACCCGCGCGAAAGCACTGGCCAAAAAGTCTGGTATCGACGTTTCCGGTTCCTGGGGTCTTGGAAAATTGGTGATGGAATTGTTTGAAGCGCTGGTCGAAGACAAAATCCAGATGCCGATGTTTATCACGCAACATCCTACTGAGGTATCTCCCTTGGCGAGACGAAACGATGACGACTATGAAGTCACAGACCGTTTTGAACTCTTCATTATGGGTAAAGAGATTGCGAATGGGTTTTCTGAGTTGAACGACGCTGAGGATCAGGCCTCACGTTTTCATGACCAGGTTGCGGCAAAAGAAGCAGGCGATGATGAAGCTATGCATTTTGATGATGATTACATCACTGCGCTGGAGTACGGCTTGCCACCCACCGCAGGTCAGGGCCTCGGTATTGATCGTCTGGTGATGTTGTTCACGGACTCGCCTTCTATTCGTGACGTGCTGCTGTTTCCGCACATGCGACCACGAAGCTGATCGAATCACCCTATGACTCAGAAGGTTCAGCTTGAGCCGGTTTGGCTCAGTCAATTGGAGGAAGAGTTCTCCGAAGTCTATATGCAGGACCTTCGACGCTTCCTGGTGGAAGAAAATTCGAAAGGAAAAGTGATTTATCCAGCGGGCAGTGAGTACTTCAATGCGCTCAATTCGACACCGTTCGATGCCGTAAAGGTCGTTATTCTTGGACAGGATCCCTACCACGGCCCTAATCAAGCGCATGGTTTGTGTTTCTCCGTTCGAGACGGTGTCGCACCGCCGCCCTCACTGGTTAACATTTTCAAAGAGATTCAATCGGATCTCGGATATTCGCCATCAGATTTCCAGCATGGTTGTCTGGAAAGTTGGGCCGCCCAAGGTGTGCTGTTGCTTAACAGTGTATTGACGGTAGAACGGCACAAAGCGGCGTCGCATCAGGGTAAAGGTTGGGAAACTTTTACTGACAAAATCGTTGAGAAGTTATCCGCCCGGGAAAAACCTTGTGTCTTTCTTCTCTGGGGTAGCTACGCACAGAAGAAAGGTGCGGTGATTGATACCAATCGACACAAGGTGTTCAAGGCGCCACATCCCTCACCACTTTCAGCACATCGTGGTTTCTTTGGCTGCAAACATTTTTCAGCGTGTAACCGGGCGCTGGAAAGTCTCGGTGACGCGCCGATTGATTGGCGGGTTGTATCCCATAAGTAAGAGATGAGAAATGGAAGAACTGGTTCTTTTTGAAACCCGTGGTCGGAACGACGAAATTGGTGTGGCCACACTGGTGCGTGAACGGCCATTAAACAGCCTGTTGCTGGAAACCATTGAGCTGTTATCTGACCAGATCTATGCGTGGCTGGCGGATGACAAGATTCGATGCATCGTTCTCGATTCTTCCAGTGAGCGAGCCTTTTGTGCGGGTGCAGACATCACCAAGCTTTACCATAAGATCAAGGCATCGGATGAGCCAAGCACTTATGCCGACAAATTTTTTCTTCATGAGTACCGACTGGATTATGCGTTGCATACCGCAAACAAACCGATCATTGCCTGGGGTAACGGTATTGTCATGGGCGGTGGACTTGGGCTTCTTGGTGGTTGCTCACATCGAATCGGAACCCGAACGACTCGAATCGCGATGCCGGAAATCACGATCGGTCTGTTTCCGGATGCGGGTGGCACATGGTTTCTGTCTCAGTTGCCCGACGGCTTAGGGGATTTTGCCGGTCTAACGGGTTGCCAGCTCTCAGCGGCTGACGGCCTTGCTCTGGGATTGCTCGATGTTGTGGTGGATGCCGAAAGTAAGAGCGCTATTTTTCAGAGGCTGGAACAGATCGAGTTCACAGGAACGCTGGCGTCAGACAAAGAACGGATAACCGCAGGGTTATCTGGTTTTGCGTTGAGAGAATTGCCGCCGCAACAGCTGCAGGCGCATAGAGCGGTACTCTCGGAGCTTGTAGAAGCGTGTCGATCCAGTGATGACTACCTGGGTACCTTTGAAGAGGCGCTCAGCAGATTGCCGGAAGATGACTGGCTGCAGGGTGCGCTGCGAACCTATCGAAACGGATCGCCCCTGACAGCTCAAATTTTTGTCGAGCAAATGCGCAGGGCAAAAAAAATGTCCCTGGCAGAGATGTTTCGTATGGAACTGGCAATTGCATACCGGTGTGCGCGTGGCGAAGAGTTTCCTGAAGGCGTGCGCGCGTTGATGGTGGACAAAGACAAGAATCCGCAGTGGCAGTTCTCAAATTATCGCGAGGTGTCGCGGGCAGTCATCGAACAACATTTTGAGCCGTCCTGGACAGGTGCCCATCCGCTCGCAGATCTGGGTCGTTAGGCGTCTCTCAGAGGTACTGCGACAACTGTGCCGCTCTTTTGAGTGACTTCGATGGTCTCGTCTGTTGTGTTGTTGAGAACCACAAGACTCGCGGCAGAACCAGATACGATCACGTCACCACCTTCAATGTCCCTGACGGGAGAGCGTGTTCTGTGCAGGCGGCGTTTTAACTCGCCCCGGTACTGCATGCGTGCGATGATTTCCTGGCCCAGGTAACAGCCTTTGCTGAAGTCGATTCCATTTAACAGATGGTATGCGAACGTCTGCGGAAGAAACTTTTCCGTATTGCGTTCAGTGACCCAGGCCATGCCTTGTTCAATTTCAAGATCAAGCCAATGGTCTCCAGGTTCCTCAGATTGCTCGATGTCAGCTGACTGCCAGATCTCTTTCCGGTTTCCCAGGTGGATCGTGAAAGCATTGTCTTCTCGAGTGATCTTGTGATCGAAGGAACTCACCTCGGCAGCGCCAAAGCAGCGGTAAGAATCAGAGATATCGTGCAGTGCCGCTTTCGAGAACACGATATATTTCCTCAGAAACTCAATGGTAGATGACACCAGCGCGCGATCCATCCGTAAGATCAGATCGTTTTCCTGTCTGATCACCAGAAAGCTCGTCAGCATTCGACCCTGTAGATTGCAGATGGCGCCTAGTTGAACAGATGACTCGGTCAGCGCATCCAGGTCACAGGTGGTGTAGCCTTGCAAAAAGCTTATGGCGTCCTTTCCGGTGACGCTCAGGAAGCCAAACTGATCGAGTCGATATACAGGCGATGTCATGGTCGTTATTCTACCTCAGGTGTCACTGGAACAACCTGGACGTTAAGCCAACGAGACGGGAATAGGTTTTATGCCCCTCAATGAAATGCAACGAAATCGCCTCCGCTGGCGTTCGCGACGCGGCATGCTGGAACTGGATCTGTTACTGCTGCCCTTTTGCGACGAGGTTTTCGATAGTTTGCCTGAGCACGAACAGGACATCTTTGTTCGATTATTGGAGCAGGATGACCCAGATCTGCTGCAGTGGTTTTCACGCAAAGGTGAGCCTGATGATCCAGGATTGGCCGCTCTGGTCGAGCGTATCCTGGATCGGGTGCAGCCCTGAGCCGATAAACAGCCCTGAGCCGGGATAAACAGCCTTGAGCCGATAAACAGCCTTGAGCGGGGATCAACAGCCTTGAGCCGGGACAAACAGCCTTGAGCGGGGATAGACAGCCTTGAGCGGGGATAGACAGCCTTGAGCGGGGATAGACAGCCTTGAGCGGGGATAGACAGCCTTGAGCGGGGATCAACAGCCTTGAGCCGGGACAAACAGCCTTGAGCGGGGATAGACAGCCTTGAGCGGGGATCAACAGCCTTGAGCCGGGACAAACAGCCTTGAGCGGGGATCAACAGCCTTGAGCCGGGACAAACAGCCTTGAGCCGGGACAAACAGCCTTGAGCCGGGACAAACAGCCTTGAGCCGGGACAAACAGCCTCGAGCTCGGTTAAGTCGTCATTGACGTGCACCTGGTAACCAGACCCTCCAGGTACGGGATGGCGGTTAACCTGTTGGCCCATTCGTTGGCTTTGTTTTCAGTGCTGATCAGCAGGCTTTACTCACCAGAGGTTGCAGCGCTCGTCGCGCTCCTGATCGTTGTCTCGGGTTTCCGTCAACGCCGTTTTTTCGTCTCTCGAAGGGTCCGGCTATCTGGCGATCAGTGGTTTGTTGATGATGCTGGTACAGCAGAGCATTTGTTGTCACCGATGTTCACGGGAAAGTGGTTTATTGTGCTCAGGTTGTCTGTCAGTGGATTTGTTGTGATCGGTCGCGACAGTGTGTCGCGCTCTGAGTTCAGGCGTTTGACCGTGTTGCTGCGCACTAGGGCTAGCCGAATGACGGCGGTGTAAGTACGGTATCGACTGGCTTCTCGCTAAGATCCGGGTAGTCCAGTGTGTAGTGAAGTCCCCGGCTTTCTTTTCGACGCAACGCACATTGAATCATCAGATCGGCAACCACAATCAGATTTCTCAGTTCGAGGAGATCGCTGCTGATACGGTAGTTGCTGTAATACTCGGAGACTTCTTGATTCAGCAGCTGTACTCTGCGACGAGCGCGCTGCAGACGCTTGTCGGTTCTGACGATGCCAACGTAATCCCACATGAAACGTCTCAGCTCATCCCAGTTGTGAGAAATGATGACCTCTTCATCTGAGTTGGTGACCTGGGTGTCATCCCAACTGGGTATAGAAAGCGGTTCCCTGGGCTCATTTGGATGGGCATCAATGTGCTCTGCGGCTGCTTGGGCGAAGACCATACACTCCAACAACGAGTTACTGGCCATTCGATTGGCACCGTGAAGCCCGGTAAAACTGGATTCACCAATCGCGTAAAGATGCGGCAGGTCTGTTGTACCGTTTTTATCGGTCACGATGCCGCCGCAAGTGTAGTGCGCAGCTGGTACGATCGGTATCGGCTCCTTGGTCATGTCGATACCGAGTTCCAGGCACTTGGAGTGGATATTGGGAAAGTGCGAGGTAATCAGAGACTCGTCTTTGTGGCTGATATCCAGATAGACGAAGTCGCAGCCGAGTCGTTTCATTTCATGGTCGATGGCTCTTGCAACAATATCCCGGGGTGCCAGCTCCGCTCGTTCATCAAAGTCCTGCATAAATCGACGACCGTTGGGTAACACCAATTGGGCACCTTCACCACGGAGCGCTTCTGTAATCAAAAAAGACTTGGCTTCAGGATGATACAAGCACGTTGGATGAAACTGATTAAATTCGAGGTTCGCGACACGACATCCCGCTCGCCATGCCATGGCGATGCCGTCACCGGACGCTGTGTCGGGATTGCTGGTGTAAAGATAGACTTTTGATGCACCGCCGGTTGCAAGTACAACATGGCTCGTTCGAAACAGCTCCACTTCTCCAGTTTCAAGATTGAGAGCGTAGGCGCCAATACAATCCTTGCCTTTCAGTCCAACTTTGTCTCGAGTAATGAGATCTACAGCGACGTACTTGGGGAACACGGTGACGTTGTCCAGTTCCGACAAGTGATCGCTCAGGGTTTCTGCGATCTCCTTGCCAGTGGCGTCAGCAGCATGAATCACTCGGCGATGACTGTGACCGCCTTCCATGGTCAGATGAAACTCGGTACTGCCGTCACCAGCCGTTCGAGTATCAAAGTTAACGCCCAGTTCCACCAGCCAGTTAATCGTCTCTGCACTGCGTTTGACGGTGAACTCAACCACGTCTTCGTGACACAACCCGACACCGGCGTTCAGCGTGTCTTCGATATGCGAAGACACAGAGTCGTATTCATCGAGAACGGCTGCGACCCCCCCTTGAGCGTAATAAGTGGAGCCTTCCGTTGGGTCGTCTTTGCAGAGCATCGCGATGCGATGATGACGCCCGAGTTTCAGGGCGAGGGTCATTCCGGCAGCGCCGCTACCGATGACCAAGACATCGAATTCGTGCCTGACCTCAGACAATGGTTTCCCTATTTGTTTGGATGAATGTTGTCGTGTGAACCCAAGATGAAGGCCAGCAGGTTACACCGTCTGCGATAAGGGGTCTATTTGGTATGATGCGCATTTGTTGGACGTGAGTGAAGTTTGAGCGGCGCTGAAGAGAACGACAAGCAGCTGGTAGAGCGAGTGCAGCGTGGTGATAAACGTGCCTTCGATCTGCTGGTGCTTAAGTATCAGCACAAGATCGTCTCATTGGTCGGGCGTTACGTGCGTGACTCGGATGAGGTGCTGGACGTCACTCAGGAAGCCTTTATCCGGGCGTATCGCGCTTTGCCCAGGTTTCGTGGTGACAGCGCCTTTTATACCTGGTTATACAGAATTGCGATAAATACGGCGAAAAATCACCTGATTTCGCGCTCCAGACGGCCCCCGGACACAGATATTGATATTGATGGGGAATTCCAGGCGGATTCTGCTGTCTTAAAGGATGTCGCAGGGCCTGAAGCCCGTATGGCGACAGCTCAGCTCGAGCAGGTGATCTTCAACGCGATCGAAAATCTGCCGGAAGAGTTGAAAGTTGCGGTAACCCTGAGAGAGTTTGAGGGTATGAGTTACGAAGAAATCGCTGAGGTCATGGCCTGTCCCGTAGGAACGGTAAGAAGCCGTATTTTCAGAGCCCGTGAAGCGATAGAGAAAAGCATTGCAGCAATAGGATGATGGCCATATATTTTTCCAGGCCTGAGGGAGAAGAGTGACAGAAGTAAGAAAAGAATCCTTGTCCGCGCTCATTGATGGAGAGGCAAGCGAAATTGAGGTTCACCGACTGGTTCGGGAGTTTCGAAACGATGATTCTCTGAGTGCCAGTTGGGGCGTCTATCAGAAGATTCGTACCACTGCCCAGCGCGGTGCTGACCCGCTTTCTCTTGAACACCACCAACAACTTTTTGCGCGGATTTCGTCTGCAATCGATGCGGAAGACACGTACGATGAGAAGCCTGCTGCTCGTGCGGCTTTTTCTAACAAGGCAGTGTTTGGCAGCCTGGCGATTGCCGCGTCCCTGGTTGTTGCGGTGTTTGTTGGTGTGCAACAACCAGAACACAGTGCGCCGGGGGTTGATGTGACGCCGACAGTGGTTAACGCCGCACCGGTTTCAGTCAATTCTGTTCCCATGAGTCATGTTGCAGCCTCAGGATTCGTCGAGCGGGGCGCCCCTGAGCTGATTGAACTGGACGAAGAGAAGCAGAAACAGCTACGTGCTTACCTTCAACAACACGATCGCATGTCTCGAATGAACCCCGACACGCAATTTGTGAACTACCCAGTAGGTCCGGTTAACGTCGAAAGAGCAACTCAGAACCAGTGAGCCCGAGATTACGAAAGTGGTTTGCTATCCCAGGCTTACTGGCCTGTGGGTTTGCATTTCCTTTAACGCTGCTTGCATCCGATGCCAATAACTGGCTGAGCAGGATGCAGGAAGCGCTGCAAACCCAAGACTACGATGGCATCTTTACCTATATGCGTGGCAGCACCTTTGACACGGTCAGAATTGTGCACGTCGCACAAGAAGGCAAAGAACGCGAGCGCCTCTTTTATCTTAATGGTGCGGTGAAAGAACTTTATCGCGAAGACGATGAAATTTATTTGTTTCGTCCTGAAACACAGGCGGAAAGGGAAGACGCTGACCACAGTGTTCACATCGGTCCTTTTTCTCCCCTCTTTGCAGAGCGCGTCCTGGCTGCCGAAGGTTTTTACAAGGTCAGCATGCACGGTGAAGATCGGATAGCGGGTCGAGCTGCAGTTAAGTTGGCCATTTCTCCGCGCCATAACGACCGCTATGGCTACCGGCTCTGGCTCGACGAACAGACGGGATTGTTATTGCAGTCCCATTTGATTGATCGTGGCACGGTGCGAGAGGTCTTTCAGTTCACGAGTCTGAAATTGGGTGACGAGGTTTCCCCTAGAGATCTTGAAACCCGTATTGCTGGTGAGACCCGCGCTTTTCAATTGACGCTGGAAGGCAACGATTCCGCAGAGCAGCCGGTCTTCAAGGTTAAGTGGCTGCCGGACGGTTTCCGAGCGGTCCGCGCGCAGGGTAATCGCCTTCATTTCTCAGATGGCCTGGCCAACTTTTCAGTATTTGTGGAAAAGTCTGACGCCACAGCGCTGCCTGAGATGACAACGACGGTTGGCGGTACCGTGGTGATTACGCGCCGCATTAAACAGTCCGGTCCGCAAATTACAGTGGTCGGTGAAGTGCCCATACAGACCGCTCGAAAAGTCGCTGATTCGGTTGAACCGGTCATCTACTAGTCCTCGTAAAAGAGATTATGAGCGTCATTAAACTCGAACGAGTCAGTTCAGGTTCATCGACTTTTCACGCAATGGACAACGCCTGCGAGGGCTGTATCGGTTGTGGCATACGACCGGCTTCCATCTCGCTGCCGCATGTGAAAGGCGAGGCAGTGTTTATCGAAATGTCCGCGGACAAACAGTGGCGTATGCTCTTTAACAGTTGGATCAAACCGCTGTTGATGCTGGTGACCACCAGCTTAGTCTGTAGCAATCTGTCTTTATCGCCGGTCTATGAGTCTCTGATGCTGGTTGCTGCATTTGTTATTGGTTTTTTTCTCTGCAGACCTGTGGATGCCTCAGCGCTTCGCAGTGAAGAGGTTTTACTGGAAGGTCCTGATGAATAAGATTTTGCCAATCAAGATATTCGCGTCATTACTCCTATCGCTTTTCTCTCTTATTCTCAGTTGTTCTGTTCAAGGCAAATACCCTGAATTCACGGAACTGGTTGAGAAGTCATCGCCAGCAGTCGTCAACATCCGAACGACAAGAGTGCCAGACTCCAACGTTGATGGTCTTGATGAACAGGATGTGCCTGAGATTTTTCGGCGCTTCTTCAGAGAGATGCCCGACAGAAGACAGCCCCGACCCGGTGCAGGTTCTGGATTTATTATCGACTCTGATGGCTACATCCTCACGAATAATCATGTGGTTGATGGTGCCCAAGAAATTGTTGTTGCCCTGAGCGATCGTCGTGAGAGAGAGGCAAAAATCATCGGGCAGGATGCGCTTTCTGATCTCGCACTCCTGAAGATTGAAGAAAAAGGACTGCCAACGGTGGAGATCGGTCAATCTGAGTCTTTGAAGCCTGGGCAGTGGGTTGTCGCTATTGGTTCGCCTTTTGGTTTTGAGCACAGCGTTACCGCAGGTATTGTCAGCGCGACTGGGCGAAGCCTTCCGGAAAACAATGGCAATTACGTACCGTTCATTCAGACAGATGTCGCGATCAACCCGGGTAATTCCGGTGGCCCGCTCCTGGATCTTGATGGGAAGGTTGTAGGTATCAATTCTCAGATTTTTACTCGGTCTGGCGGATTTATGGGGCTCTCATTTGCCATTCCTGTCGACGTTGCGATGGAAGTGACTGCGCAGCTTAAAGAAAAGGGTTCGGTTTCTCGGGGCTGGCTTGGCGTTCTCATTCAAAGAGTGGATCGTGATCTTGCGGAATCGTTTGGCTTGGATAGGCCTTCTGGCGCGCTGGTGACTCAGGTTTTCGCCGATAGCCCGGCGGAGGCCTCGGGTTTGCGAGAGGGTGACATCATCATTTCGTTCAACGGCAAAATGATCGACCTGTCTTCAGACCTGCCTCATATGGTTGGGCGAATTCGGGCAGAAAGCGAAGCCGAGGTTGAGATCGTCCGAAACGGTGATCGCCAGACACTGAAAGTGGTTATCGGGAAACTCGATGACGATGAGCTTGCAGGACCCAGAACACCATCTCCAGCAGCGGCGAATGGCAATCGGATCGGCATCAACATTGAAAACCTGGAAGATTCAGAGAAACGTCAGCTAGGCGTTGAGCGTGGCGTCATTGTCTCGCGAACCTTCGCTGGCGCCGCACGTGATGCAGGCATCCAGCGAGGGGATGTCATCACGGATTTCGATGGTGAGTCGGTAACCAGTGTTGATCAACTAGACCGCCTTGCTGACGCGCTCCCTGCTGACATCACGGTGCATGTTCGAATCGTCCGCAACAAGCGACCGCAATACCTGGCGCTGAAAATAGGTTCCTGATTCAGTCGTGTTCAGGGCTCTCGAATGGCACCTGAACACGCTTTCCTATAGACTTCACCGGTTTTTTTCGAGGCCCCGAGCGGGCACCTAGATGGCAACTCCGTGACAGATCCTGCACACATCAGAAACTTTTCCATCATTGCCCATATTGACCACGGCAAATCGACCCTGGCTGATCGGTTTATCCAGCTTTGCGGCGGTCTGACCGAGCGGGAGATGGAAGCCCAGGTACTTGATTCCATGGATATTGAACGCGAGCGTGGCATCACCATAAAAGCGCAGAGCGTAACCCTCTATTTTGACGCTGAAGACGGCCAGACCTATCAGCTCAATATCATTGATACTCCGGGGCACGTGGATTTCACCTATGAAGTTTCACGGTCGATGGCTGCCTGTGAAGGCGCGTTGCTCGTCGTGGATGCTGCGCAGGGTGTCGAAGCGCAGTCGGTGGCAAACTGCTACACCGCCATAGAACAGGATTTGGAAGTCTTGCCCGTCCTCAACAAAATTGATCTTCCGCAGGCGGAGCCGGACCGTGTTTGCCAGGAAATTGAAGAAATTATTGGTATTGATGCCACTGGTGCCATGCAGGTCAGTGCAAAAAGTGGACTCGGTGTGGGTGAACTGCTGCAGCAGATCGTTGATGTCATTCCGCCACCCGAGGACCGAAGGGAAGAGCCATTGCAGGCGCTCATCATCGATTCCTGGTTCGACAATTACCTTGGCGTCGTATCGCTTGTGCGAGTGGTGCAGGGATCGATTTCCAAAAAGGACAAAATTGTTGTCAAGACCATGGGTAAGGCGCACCAGGTTGATTCCGTCGGCGTATTCACGCCGCATCGAAAAGAAACGGGCGTGTTGAACACTGGAGAAGTGGGCTTTGTCGTTGCAGGTATCAAAGATGTGCGGGGCGCGCCGGTGGGTGACACCATCGTGCTCAGTAACCAGATGGATGAAGTGGAAGCGCTCCCAGGTTTTGAGCAGGTTAAACCTCAGGTTTATGCGGGTATGTTTACCGTCAGTTCCGATGACTTCGATAATTTTCGCGATGCCCTGGAAAAACTGACACTTAATGACGCGTCGCTCGTCTATGAACCCGAGAGTTCTGATGCGTTGGGTAGCGGATTTCGATGTGGTTTCCTTGGCATGCTGCACATGGAAATCATTCAGGAACGTCTGGAGAGGGAGTATGACCTCGATCTGATTACGTCAGCGCCAACGGTTATTTATGAGGTGCTCACCAAATCGGGTGAAACGCTTAAAGTCGATAACCCCTCGCAGCTGCCTGACACGTCAATCATTGACGAGATGCGTGAACCGATTGTGCGGGCGAATATTCTGGTGCCTTCCGAACATGTAGGTAACGTGATCACGCTGTGTGTTGATCGCCGAGGCGTCCAGAAAGATATGCAATTTATCGGTCAGCAGGTCTCTTTAACCTACGATCTTCCGATGAGCGAGGTGGTCCTCGATTTCTTTGACAAGCTTAAGTCGGTATCCAGAGGATATGCATCCCTGGATTATGCCTTTGATCGCTTCGAAGAGTCAGATCTGGTCAAGCTAGATGTGCTGATTAATGGCGACAAAGTGGATGCGCTAGCAGTGATCGTTCACAAAGAAGATTCAAGGACCAAAGGCTTTGCACTGACTAAAAAGATGAAAGAGCTGATTCCTAGGCAGATGTTCGATGTGGCAATTCAGGCGGCCATCGGTGGTCAGATTATTGCCCGGCAGACTGTTAAAGCGCTGCGCAAGAATGTGACGGCCAAGTGTTATGGTGGTGATATCACGCGAAAGAAGAAATTGCTGGAAAAGCAGAAAGCGGGTAAGAAGAGAATGAAACAGCTGGGCAGTGTGGAAATACCTCAAGAAGCGTTTCTTGCGGTGCTTAAGGTAGAGAAATGAGTATTAACTTTCCCCTGATCCTTGTTCTGACCACCGCCACTACCGGCTTCATCTGGCTTGTGGATGTCTTGTTTCTGAAACCAAAGCGCGCGGCTAAATTGGAAGCTGCCGGTGATGTTGACGAACAGACGAGAGAGGCGCTGCTCGCCGAGCCGACGGTAGTGGAATACGCGATTTCGTTTTTCCCCGTCCTGGCGATTGTCCTGGTTATTCGTTCGTTTCTCTTTGAACCCTTTCAGATCCCCACCGGATCGATGATTCCAACCTTGCAGGTCGGTGATTTCATCCTGGTTAACAAATACACCTATGGCCTCAGACTTCCCGTGATTGGTACTAAAGTGGCCGACATTAATGAGCCAAAAAACGGAGAGATCATGGTGTTTATTCCGCCGCACCAGGACGAGTATTTCATCAAGCGTATCGTCGGTATCCCCGGTGACAGGGTTCGATATCAGGATAAGACGCTGTATATTAATGGTCAGAAGCAGAACCAGACGTTTGTTGCCCAGATACCCCCGGTTAACCCCAGGCATCTGGTCTATCGAGAGAAGCTGGGCGAAACTGAGCATCTGATCCAGAGAAATCCTTATCGAGAGACACGGGTCGAGGAATGGATCATTCCCGAAGGGCACTACTTTATGATGGGTGACAACAGGGACCAGAGCAGCGACAGCCGGTATTGGGGGCTGGTGTCTGAGGAGAATATTGTAGGAAGAGCCGTAGCCATCTGGCTGCACAAGAAGCCCGGTCTAAGGCTTCCGGAGTTCTCCCGAAACGGCTGGATCCAATAAAACAACAAGAAAGGCGATTGATTGTGATGAATACGAGCAGATATCGACAGAATGGTGGGTTGAGTAGCCTGATTTTCGCGATTCTGATTTTTGGCGGCATCATGAGTATTGGTGCCAAAGTGATTCCTGTTTACATGGATCACAATACGATCTCGAACATTCTCGACAAGCTGGCTGAAGAGCCGGGGATGGGTTCTCGAACCGATGGCGGAATTCGCGAGGAACTTCGCAAACGTCTGAAGCTGAATAACATTAGAGAGTTCGATATCGGTGAGCATGTAAAGATTGAGCGTCACGGGCGTGGCACTGACGTTCTGCTCGATTATGAGGTGAGAATGCCCATGGTCAGCAATCTGGATCTGATCGCCCACTTCAACAAAAAGGTAGAGTTGCGAGATTAAGCCGGTGACAAAATTAGACCGACTCGAAAAACGAATCGGTTATCAATTTCAGCAGAAGCAGCTGCTGTCACAGGCGGTCACGCACCGCAGTTTCGGTGAATCCAATAACGAACGCCTTGAATTCCTCGGTGATTCAATCCTCAACTACCTGATCGCATCCGCGCTGTTCGACCGTTTTGAGAAGGCTTCGGAAGGAGAGCTCTCGAGGCTCCGAGCGCGTCTGGTAAAACAGAGCACCCTTGCTGAAGTTGCTCGTGACGTTGACCTTGGTAATCACCTGACGATGGGTAGCGGTGAACTGAAAAGCGGCGGTTTTGAGCGAGACTCGATTCTTTCAGATGCCGTGGAAGCGATTATCGGTGCGATATATCTTGATGGAGGTATTGAAGCTGCGTCTCACCATGTTTATGCACTCTTTGAATCACGTCTTGAGAATCTTTCAGAAACTGATCTGGAGAAAGATGCCAAGTCAAAACTTCAGGAATACCTCCAGGGTATTGGCGAGTCCGTACCCGAGTATGAGCTGATTCAAATGAAAGGTAAGTCTCCGAACCAGGTGTTTGAAGTGGCGTGCCGTGCGAATCCGCTCAAAAAAGCGGTGCGTGCCTCAGGAACCTCAAGACGGCGGGCAGAGCAAAGCGCAGCGGAACTTGCGCTGAAGGAACTCGTGGGCAAAGCAGGGCAAGGTTGAGGAAATTGAACACTCGCTGTGGTTATGTCGCGATCATCGGTCGACCCAATGTTGGTAAGTCGACTCTGCTAAATCGCTTGATCGGACAGAAGATCAGCATC
This sequence comes from Pseudomonadales bacterium, assembly GCA_017642855.1. Lineage (GTDB taxonomy): Bacteria > Pseudomonadota > Gammaproteobacteria > Pseudomonadales > Azotimanducaceae > UBA9659. The sequence continues at coordinate 2,344,788 of JAEPOO010000001.1, read as the reverse complement.
ACTTCAAAAAAGCCTCAGACAACCCGACACAATCTGCTTGGCATTAAAACCACCGATGAGGCCCAAATCCTGTTCGTCGATACACCCGGGATTCATTCGGTGGAGCCGCGAGCCATAAATCGTTATATGAACCGTGCGGCATTGTCCGCACTCCGGGATGTAGACGCTGTATTGTTTTTGATCGATCGTGAGAAGTTTTCTGATGATGACGATAAGGTTGCAGAGCTGTTTCGAAAGGCTCCGGGTAAAAAGGTCCTGGTCATTAACAAGATAGATCTGCTGACAAACAAATCCAAATTGCTGCCTATGCTTCAGAAATTGCAGGCGTCTTTCCCCGATGCCGTGCTGGTGCCGGTGTCTGCCGAGAAAGGCAGCAACGTAGATGAGCTTGAAAAAGTGATCGTCAATGCATTGCCGGAGTCACCTTTCTTCTATGGTGAAGAACAGATCACCGACAGATCAGAACGATTTCTCGTGGCTGAAGTCATCAGAGAGAAGCTGATGCGCCAACTTGGTGACGAATTACCCTATTCGCTGACGATTCAAGTTGACCGTTTTGAAGAAGAAGAAACAATTGCGCATATCGATGCGACCATTTTTGTAGAAAAAGATGGTCAGAAAAGAATCCTCATTGGGAAGTCTGGAGACAAGTTGAAACGCGTTGGTATTGATGCCCGCACGGATATCGAAGAGTTGATTCAAAAAAAAGTGATGCTTAACACCTGGGTTAAAGTAAAAAGCGGCTGGTCCGATGATGAGCGAGCGATCAAGAGCCTGGGTTATGATGATGTATGAACGAGGCAAACTTGAACAAGCCTATATTCTGCATAGTCGAGACTACCGGGATACCAGCCTGATCATTGATGTTCTGACGCGGGATGCAGGTCGGTATTCCCTGGTGGTTCGCGGCGGTCGTTCATCCAAGTCAAAGACGAGAGGACGGTTGCAGCCATTTACGCCAGTCCTGATTGGTTCAGTCGGGCGAGGCGAACTGAAGACTGCCACGACGATTGATTTCCCGGCTGTCTCGTTTCGCATTCAAGGCCAGAATTTGATGTTGGGTCTTTACGTGAACGAATTACTGTACCGTTTGCTCGGAAAATTTGATCCCGTTCCGGAAGTGTACGAAGCCTATGAGTCGTTGTTATCTGGGTTACAGAGCCAGGATCAAGGTGTTTCGGCGATTCGAGCCTTTGAACTAGAGTTGCTCAGTGCACTTGGCTATGGAATCAGCTTTGAGTACGACGCCAGTAATGGAGAGCGGGTATCTGAGGAACGCCGTTATCGTTTTATTGTTCATGAAGGTTTTCGTGTAACAGCCTCTGACGACAGTGAAACCTTTAGTGGTCGTGAATTATTGTTGGCAGCTTCGGGTTGTCTGGAACAGGTCAGTGACACGAAGTTGAAACAAGTGACTCGAAGTTCGCTGGCGATTTTGCTTGGGGATAGGCCTCTGAAGTCGCGGGCATTGTTTAAGGGTGCTGGGCAATGATCATTGGTATCGGTTCAGATATCGTGGATACCCGTCGAATCGAAAGTTCACTCCGCCGTTTTGGTGTGCGCTTCCAGAACAAAATTCTCGGCAGGCACGAGCACAGAACCCTGAATGACGGAGAACTTGCAGCCTATGTCGCGCGGCAGTTTGCGGCCAAAGAGGCCGTCGCCAAAGCATTAGGTACAGGGATGCGGCAGGGTGTCAGCTTTAAATCCATCCGAATACTTCGCAATGAGTTCGGCGCGCCTTATGTTGAACTCGACGGTGGTGCAGAAAACGTTGCGGCCGAGTTGGGTATATCTGAGATTCATATCAGTCTGTCAGACGAACGGCACTACGCACTAGCTTTTGCTGTTGCTGAGTAGAAACGTTGCTAAGGCGACTGCAAAACGTCGGGATTCTTTCGCCGCCAGGCGATGAGCGCTGCGATCTCTCCGTTCAGTAGATTCAGCAGCAGCGGAACCTGATGAGCGTCATCTTGCTTCAGGGCAGTCTCTAGTTTTTCGATCGCGCGGTTCAGTCTCGGGACGCCGCAATAGCGGACGGCGCCGTGCAACTTGTGCACGTTTTTGCGAAGTGCCGTGTAGTCACCGGCAACGTCGTTAACTCCTTTCTGATCTTCTGGCAGACCCGCGATGAGTAGATCCAGTAATTCTGCAGCGAGTTCGATTCGCTGGTTTGCGTTCGCAAGCGAAAGATCCAGGTCAAAGATGGGCAGGCGGTTGTTTGCTGCAGCTGGCAAGGGTGGTCTGGCGCTTGCTTTTTCTGTCCGGTGAATGATCGACTTAAGGTTTTCCATTCGTACTGGTTTGATCAGTACATCGTCGATACCAGCTGCGTTGTATTCATCCCTTTCCAGAGCCGTAGCGTGCGCGGTGAGACCAATGATCGGAAGCTTCTGATTGAAGATTCGGATCTGGCGGGTTGCATCGGCGCCATTCATGTCGGGCATCTGGATGTCCATAAACACCAGGTCAAAGTTGTTCTTCTCAACTTGCGCTAATGCTTCCGTTCCTGATCTCGCGACGGTGACACTGTGCCCCAGTTCTGTGAGCTGCATTTCCAGTAATTGAATATTCGCCTGACTGTCGTCTACGGCGAGTATTTGTTTATGGGCGGTTTCGTCGCGGACGTTAGAGATATCTTGAATGAGAACCTTCAACGCATCCTGGGTCACGGGGTCTCCTACCTGAATCCAAAGTGGATCATGGTGGATGGTTCGATTACCCAGCAAAAGCACATAGGTACTTTCCGATAAGTAGGGGTTGAGTGCGCGAAATGATTCACTGGTTTCATCCGCGACGACACACACATCGACGATACCCGAGTTAAAGTCCGTTGTAGCTTCCAAACCGAGTTGGGACAGTCTTCCTGTGATGCTTCTTCTTTCCAGTTCAGAGTCAGCAACGACGAGTGCACGTAACCCACTATCGCTTGCAAAGGCGCCAGGATGAGGTCGAACAGGAAACTGAAGGCAGTTGTTCCGGTACCAAGCATCGTTGTCGGTGAGTGCTTCATCCAGTTCAATACTGATTACCGGATCAAACGAAACGTCCGAATCTGAGTCGATGACAAATGACAGGTCCACATGATTTTCTGAGATGGAAAATTCCAGTCCTACCTTGCCGGGTAAAGGGTTAGCCAAATGGTGGACAAGCAGATGAAACAAAATGTCCTGAAATCTGGGTGCGTTGATTTCGACGTTCGACAATCCGGCGTCCAGTGGAACCACCAGGAACTCACAGTGTTGATGGCGGGCGATGGGTGCAAGTCTGATCAATACCTCATCGATCAATTCGAGTAGCGCGAAACTGCCGATTTCACTAACAGAGTAAGGTGCGCGAAGCAGCGCGGTCAGATGTGTTGCGAATTGTGTTGCCTCATCGTGTTTCCCCTCGTTGACGGCGGCAACATAGTCCCTGGCAAGAGACTGAGTGCAAATCCTCAGGACACTCTGGTATCTGCTTTCGTCTTCAAGCTGGGCCTGAAGCGTCTCCAGACGCAGCGCTTCGTCCTGCAGCTCAGAATGATAGTCCGTCATCTCTTGCTCGCGGCGTGACATCTGATCTTGTAGCTCCGCTAATTCTGTTGCTGCGCGTAATTCGTTTCTTCGGGCTTGGAATTCAATGGCCCTCAGCAGGGGATCATCCGGCGAAAGTTGTTGTCCGGAAATCAGTCGACTAATCGCTTTCTCTAGGCTGCTTCTGGAGATAAAACAAAACCCGTAGATGGCCAGTGGCACAGCCACCAACAGGAGTAGTACAAACGCTGGCCAATCTAGTGCTGACATCGCTGGAACTTATGACACGAATGAATTTGGATAGACATTCCTGATATTATAAGAAAGGCCAGACTTCTCCTATTATGGCGTCTCTCTCAGGAATACATCACCAGGTTGTCACACGAAATGGCTGACTATCCAACTATTGAAGATTGCATCGGCGAGACGCCTCTTGTCAGGCTTCAGCGCATCCCGGGTAATACCAGCAATACCATTCTGGCGAAGCTGGAGGGAAACAACCCTGCCGGGTCGGTTAAAGATCGACCAGCGATGAGCATGATTCAGCGGGCGGAACAGCGCGGCGACATCAAACCCGGCGATACGCTGATCGAGGCGACCAGTGGCAACACGGGTATCGCGCTTGCGATGGCGGCCGCGATAAAAGGTTACCGCATGGTGCTGATCATGCCTGCTCATATGAGTGAAGAGCGCAAAAGTGCCATGGCTGCTTATGGCGCGGAGCTTGTGATGGTGACGCAACAAGAAGGTATGGAAGGCGCCAGGGATCTGGCTGAACAGATGCAGGCTCAGGGCAAAGGCCTTGTGCTTGATCAATTTGCAAACTCCGACAATCCGATGGCGCACTATGAAGGAACTGCACCTGAAATCTATCGTCAGACAAACGGGGACATTACGCACTTTGTCAGTTCAATGGGCACGACGGGAACCATCATGGGTTGTTCGAGATACTTTAAAGAAGTGAACCCTGAGATCGAGATTGTTGGTTTGCAGCCAGTTGAAGGCTCGCAAATTCCTGGTATTCGACGTTGGCCTGAAGCTTACCTGCCAAAAATCTATAAGTCAGACGACGTCGACCGTGTCTTAGATGTCGAACAATCTATCGCGGAAGGTATGATGCGCCGCCTTGCGACAGAAGAAGGCATCTTTTGTGGTGTTTCTTCTGGTGGTTCCATTGCTGGTGCAATGATGCTGAGCGAGCAGGTGGAGAATGCAACTATCGTCGCCATCGTCTGTGATAGAGGTGATCGTTATCTATCGACCGGAGTGTTTAGTAGCGGCTGAGAGTCCACGGATTCACCATGAAAAGAAAGGAACCGATAGTTGTTCAGGTTGATGACGTCAGAGTCGACGGCTACGGCTACACCGCCGATCGTCGATATGCGGTGACCGGAGCGCTTCCCGGTGAAGAGATTGTTGGATTACCCTTTTCACGACAAAGAAAGAAATTGTATCTGCGTCCGCAGGAGATACGTCATCCCTCTCCTGAAAGGGTAGAACCAGCGTGTCGTGCTGCAGCATTTTGTGGCGGCTGCAGCTTTCAGCATGTCAGTCCTGACTATCAGCTAACACTGAAGGAATCTTTCCTTCGTGCCTGCCTCGCACCAATTTCGCCGGATGAATGGCTACCGCCAATTACAGGTGAGGGTCAGCAATACAGAACTAAGGCGAGACTCGGCGTGAAGTTCGTCGAGAAGAAGGGGAAGGTCCTGGTTGGTTTTCGCGAGAAGCTGAAACCTTACATCGCAGAGAACGCAGGCTGTCCGATCCTGATTGAACCCATTGGAAAATTGCTGCCGTCGATTGGGAAACTGGTAGAGCAGTTGTCTGTTTCCGACAAAATTCCCCAAATTGAACTTGCCTCGGGTGATAAAGAGATAGCACTCATTTTTCGTCATCTAGAAGATTTGAGCGAGGACGACATCGAGTGCTTATGTGCCTTTGGGGCGGAACATGGGTTACAAATCCTCCTGCAACCGGGCGGACTGGATTCAACTCACAGAATTTTCCCGGAGTCAGGGGAACTCACGCTGTATTACTCGCTGCCGGATCATGATCTGCGCTTTGGGTTTTCGCCGCAGGACTTTACCCAGGTGAACCTGGAAATTAACCGTCAAATGGTCAATCGAGCGTTGGAGCTGTTGGCCCTGGACTCGGCAGATTGTGTTTTTGATGCCTTTTGTGGCATTGGCAATTTCTCTCTGGCCGTGGCGCGATACGCAGGCCGTGTGATTGGTGCTGAGCAATCTGAATCGAGTATTACTCGAGCACGGCAGAATGGATTAGATAACCATATCAGCAATGTGGATTTTCAGGTTCTTGATTTGCATGCAGAAAGCCTCGAAATCAAAGGCTTAGAGGGTGTAAATAAGGTGCTGCTTGATCCGCCCAGAAGTGGTGCAGAAAGACTGGTCAAAAAACTTGCCAGTAGCGATATCGAGAGGGTAGTGTACGTGTCCTGCAACCCAGAGACGCTGGCTCGAGACGCGAAATTGCTGGTTGAAAATGGATTTTCGCTCCGCTCCGCAGGAGTAATAAATATGTTCCCCCACACAACCCATGTAGAATCCGTCGCGCTCCTCGTCCGAGAAGACAAGCGCATATAGACCCCCTTTAACGGTGGTATAGGTCACACTCTAGAATTTCATGGTTAAGGTCAGACAAGAACAACCACTGCTGGTTGATGGTTCAGTCAACATCGAGATGTGGCTTTGCAAGATTGGCGACGTCCGCCCTGAAATTAACCTCGCTCGGCTTCGTGAAGTCTGTGAACTCTCTGAACAGGCGGAAGAAAAAGCCATTGACACCAGTACAATCTGGGCAGAAGGTCACAGCAGTTTTCGAACCGGTCTTGAAATGGCGCAGATTCTCAACGAACTGCGCGTTGACGAAGACGCACTCGTAGCCGCCATCATCTATCGCGCGGTGCGTGAAAATCAGCTGACCATCAATCATGTTCGAAAACAGTATGGCGAGGAAGTTGCCAAACTCATTGAAGGCGCGCTTAAGATGGCGGCGATCAGTGATATTCAGTTCGGGGCACGCAAGAAGGTGCTGGGCGAACGCTCAGATCAGATGGAACAGGCCCGCAGGATGCTGGTATCGCTGGTAGACGACGTACGGGTCGCCTTGCTCAAGCTGGCTGAACGCACCTGTGCCATTCGAAACGCTGCCAAAAATGGCAGTCCCAAGGGTTTAAAACTGGCGCGCGAAGTGGTCGAGATTTATGCGCCGCTTGCGCACCGCCTGGGTATTGGTCACCTTAAATGGGAATTGGAAGATCTGGCGTTTCGCATCCGTGAGCCACTGCCATATAAGCGGATTGCCAATCTGCTGGATGAAAAGAGGACCGCACGACAGGACTATATTGCTGATGTCGTCAATGAGATCAATCGCCGGTTACGGCAGTTTGGAATGGAAGCTAATGTCTCTGGACGGCCAAAACATATCTACAGCATCTGGCGAAAGATGCGTCGCAAGGGAATCCCATTTTCCGAAGTGTATGACGTACGGGCGGTGCGAATTCTGGTCAATCATGCTGATGATTGTTACCGGGTTCTGGGCGTAGTTCACAATCTCTGGCGAAGTATTCCCCACGAGTTCGATGATTACATCGCAAACCCCAAGGAGAACGGCTATCAGTCGCTGCATACCGCGGTGATTGGCCCGGATGGTAAGGTGCTTGAGATTCAGATTCGTACAGAAGACATGCATGAAGAAGCGGAGTTCGGTGTTTGTTCTCACTGGCAGTACAAGGACGGTGATCATAAGAAAGGCTCTGAATCCTACGAGCAGAGACTTGCGTGGCTTCGAACGATCATCGACGGTCAGGAAGAGGAAGAGACAGAGCTTGATATTGCTTCTGAGATGTCCATCGATCGTATTTATGTGTTCACGCCTGAAGGCGATGTGATCGATATGACACCAGGTGCGACGCCGGTCGATTTTGCTTACCGGGTTCACACTGAGATCGGCCACAAATGTCGTGGAGCAAAACTGAACGGCCGAGTCGTTCCCCTCAATACGGAACTCAATTCCGGCGACAGAATCGAGATCATCGTCGGTGACGAAGCGGAGCCTCGCCGTGAATGGTTGCACGCGCACTTGGGCTACGTGGCGACATCAAGAGCCAGAGCAAAAATCCAGGGTTGGTTCGCGAGACGAGAACGCGAAAAGAACGTGGATGAAGGCAAGAAAGTGCTTGTGGAAGAGCTCAGTTATTTGGGTGTCGAGAATCTCGATTTTTCGATCCTGGTGGATCGTGTTGGCTACGAGTCCGCGAATGATCTCTTTTACGCCATAGCGGTTGGCAACCTTTCTCCCTATGAAGTTGTCGAAGAAGCTGCTGATCTTGTTCACCTGGATGTGGCAGAGCATCAGCTCAATCTCGCCATTGACGAAGGCGACGGTGAAGCATCTCTTATTAAGGGCCAGGGCGACTTGAGTTGCACGATGGCCGAATGTTGTCAGCCAGTCCCTGGTGATCTTATTGTGGGCGTCGCCGATGACAATGATTTGGTTCATGTGCATCGGCAAGACTGTTTGCAGGCGCTTCGCGCCGACGTCTATGGTCGTTTAATGCGTCTCGAATGGACGGAGGCGATGGAAGCAACCTTCCCGGTGAACATCGAAGTCGTGGCCTACGACCGTTTCGGATTGCTGCATGATATTACTGGAATACTGATGCGTGAGCAGACCAATGTTCTGTCGGTAGATACAAAGACAGATAAACAGAACAATCGGGTCAGCCTGAAAATGGTGATTGAAGTATCGCAGTTAAATAAATTGCTGCAGACATTGGAGCGATTTGAGCAACTGCCAAACGTGATGAGTGCGAAACGAACGATTTCGCAGACCTGATTAACTGAGGATATAGCAGGAGTTGAATGTGAAACTGATCTTACTGGGTGCGCCAGGCGTCGGGAAAGGTACGCAGGCACAGTACATCATGGAAAAATACGGAGTTCCCCAGATATCTACTGGAGACATGCTGCGTGAAGCGGTGCGCGAAGGCAGTGAGCTAGGCAAGCGCGTTAAGGAAGTGATGGACAGCGGTGCACTGGTGACCGACGAAATCATTCTTGATCTGGTAAAAGAGCGCATCAAGAAAGACGACTGCAGCAATGGATTTCTGTTTGACGGTTTCCCTCGCACCATTCCTCAGGCACAGGCCTTGCTGGACCAGGGCATTGATATTGACTGCGTCATTGAAATTAATGTGCCCGATCATGAAATTGTCGGCAGACTTTCAGGAAGAAGGATGCACCCAGGCTCTGGCAGGGTTTATCATGTCGCCAACAACCCTCCTAAGGTTGAAGGCAAAGATGATGTCACTGGTGAAGACCTGATTCAAAGAGATGACGACAAGGAAGAAACAATCGCAGAACGTTTAAGTGTTTATCGCGAACAAACAGAACCGCTTGTTGCTTTCTATAAAGACTTGTCCAACAAGCAAGGCAGTCAATTGAGTTATCACTCAATTGACGGACTTGGGGATACTGACGACATCAAGACGGTGATCTTCGACATACTGAGTCCACTCTCCTAAAACTTGGCGAACTTTTTTGCGCACTAAAAGCGTTTGAATAAATCGAATTAGGTTTCGAAATTACTTTAAAAAAAGTGTGCAAATTGAAAATTTTTTTTCTAAACTTCGCTTCGTATTCGCATGGTTTTGCTGCGCTTACTGTTTTTAGTTTAGTAAGTTCAAACAGCCTACACTCATGCAGTACTAGATACTTTTCAACGTACAACAGGAGCGATGAAAGTGGTTGCCAAAAGAAAGCCTGCAAAGAAGAAAGCTGCAAAGAAAAAGCCTGCTAAGAAAAAAGTAGCGGCGAAGAAAAAGCCAGCAGCTAAGAAGAAAGCACCAGCCAAGAAAAAAGCGGCTAAGAAGAAGCCAGCCAAGAAAACGGCTGCTAAGAAAAAGCCTGCCAAGAAGAAGGTAGCTAAGAAGAAGCCAGCCAAGAAGAAGGCGGCTAAGAAAAAGCCTGCCAAGAAGAAGGTAGCTAAGAAGAAGCCAGCCAAGAAAAAGGTGGCTAAGAAAAAGGTAGCTAAGAAGAAGCCAGCCAAGAAGAAGGCGGCTAAGAAAAAGCCTGCCGGGAAGCGCAAGTAACCTGATTCAAAAGCCCTCCCTCGCGGAGGGCTTTTTGTTGCTGGATCTTTTTCGAAGGCTGGAGATGAATCGTCATCTCCATGCGCTTCCTTAGGCGAGTAATCCGTTGTCGGACTACTCTAGCTGAGCGACCTCGTTGATGTTGTGTAGCTGGTGTTCTGGAAATCGAACTCTGGCAAAGTCATGGCGGTTCAGCCATCCGTGCACAGATCTTCGTCCCTCCGACAGATAGCGATTTATGCTTTCCAGGACGTCTGTTCTTGCGAGCATAATAAGCGGCTGGTCGCGTTCAGAGTCCTGTGCGATGCAGACATCTGAGTCTTTAATACCTTCCATCAGACCTGTCACCAAATTTCCTGGCAAATTCGGGGCGTCACAGGGCACCACCAACGTGTACTCTGTTTTTACGCCTCGTAAGCAGGCGACGATGCCTGATAATGGTCCCTCGAACTGATTATCGCTGTCTTTGAAACAGGCATACGGTAGTGACTCGTATCTCTCATCGAGTTGGTTCCTTGAAATCAGGGTGTTGGAGACTTGAGACGTAATACAATCCAAGACGTGCATGATCAGTGGCTTGTCTCTGTGAATTAACCAGGCTTTCTCCTGGTAATTCATTCTTGATCCCTTGCCACCGGCCAGTACGATGGCGGTTGTTTTATCAATCGCGTCCATAGATGAAGGCTAACCTCATGAGGCCCGTAACTGAAGTCTTCGAACAACTACCTGAATTGTGGCCGGATTACGAATTGAGGTCAGGTCAGCTTGAGCTCGCTGAAAATATTGCATCTGTTATTGATCAAGGGACGATCGGTTTGTTTGAGGCCGGCACAGGAACCGGTAAGACACTCAGTTACCTGGTCCCTGCACTTCTGACCGAAGGACAGGTGATTGTTTCAACGGGGACGCGTCATCTTCAGGATCAACTCTTTTTGAAAGATATTCCGTTGCTGGCCCCTTTGTTCCCCGAACGAAGAGTTGCCCTTCTAAAGGGGCGTACGAATTACCTGTGTCCCTACAGACTCCAGCGTCATCTTAAGACAAGTCAGCTTTCGAGCCAGATCGAGTCCAGGTTGATCGATGTTCGACAATGGTCTTCGACGACACGCACCGGTGATTTGAATGAGTTTCTTGATCTTGAGGAATCAGGTGCCATCATGCCGTTGATTACGAGTACGCGGGACAACTGCCTTGGCTCTCGATGTCCGGATTTTGATCAGTGCCCGCTCTATCGTGCGCGACAAAAGGCCTTGGATTCGGACCTTATTGTTGTCAATCATCATCTCCTGTTCGCGGATCTTTCCCAGACAGATGATCACGTGCGTAAGCTCTTACCTCATGCCTCTGCCGTTATCGTGGATGAAGCTCACCAGATTACTGAGACAGCCCGCCAGTTCTTCGGTCAGCGATTATCAAGTGCACAGTTTCTGGACTTGCTCCGTGACCTTCGTGCGGAGATGGCATTGCTTGGCAATGACGATCCGGTAACGATTAATTTGATTACCCAGTATGAAGCAACCACAAACAAATTACGGAGTAAGTTTCTTAGTATCGACGCTACTCGATTCGATGTCTGGTTAGACAATGAAGGCAAGGATCAACTGCATGAGGTCGATGATGCGCTTGCGCTGATGACAACACAGTTGAGGTCTATTGCGGACAGAAGTGAAGGTCTTAGGCAGTGTGCAGAGCGTGCACAGCGATTGCAGGATCAGTTTGCGTTGATTACCGAGTCAGCAGTAGCTGAAGATGAGTTTATTCATTGGCTGGATCAGAGAGAATCCGGTTACATCGTACATCTTTCTCCCGTTCGAATTGCTGATGAATTGTCGCCACTCCTGGCAGAATCTGCAGCAAGCTGGGTCTTTACCTCCGCGACACTTACCGTAGATGAATCCTTCATTCATTTCAGTAAAGAGTCGGGTATCAGTGATGAAATCTCTGCCGTCTTCCCGAGTCCTTTTAACTACGAAAGCAGCGTGCGAGGTTATGTTCCCCTTGATCTTCCGGATCCAGGGAATGAGGCGTTTACAGCACAACTGGTCCAAAAATGTTTACCCATGATATACAGCAATACTGGCCGCACATTTTTCCTTTTCACCAGTCACAAGGCACTGCAGGAAGCAGCCAGAATGCTTTCCGGAATCGATCGGCCTGTGTTGGTTCAGGGTCATCAATCAAAACAGGCTCTGATCACTGAGTTTTACCGACGGCCACAAAGCATCCTGCTGGGGACTCAGAGTTTTTGGGAAGGCGTCGATGTCAGAGGCTCTGAAATGAAGCTATTGATCATCGATAAACTGCCTTTCCCTAGTCCCGGTGATCCATTGTTCGAGGGGCAATCACGAAGGCTGAGACATGAGGGTGGAAATCCGTTCAAGGACCTGGCCTTGCCTCGCACAGTTATGAGCTTGAAACAGGGATTTGGCCGACTGATCCGGGAGTCGTCAGATTCAGGATTGTTTGTTCTCGGTGACCCTCGCGTCAGCAAAAGATCGTATGGCGGATACATTCGCTCTAACTTACCTGTCGTCCACTGGTGTGAAACGTCTGACGAAGCTCGGTTGTGGCTTAGCGGGTTATAATACAGGGGTGAAACATTTAGTCATTGATACATCGAGCAGTGCGACGGTGCTTGGTTTAGCGATCGGCGATAAGTTGATCGACCGTACATCTGGTCCGGTTAAAACTCATAGTCGTGAGATTCTTCCCTCTATTGAATTGCTGCTTCAGGATTCGGACATCCGTCCAGCTGAACTGGATGCCATCATTTATGGTCGTGGGCCAGGATCGTTCACTGGATTGCGAATCGCTGTGGGTGTCGTTCAGGGACTTGCCTATGGGCTGAATATACCTGTGGTGCCCGTTTCCTCAATGGCGGCGATGGCTCATTCCGTTCTCGAGATTAACAACCTTCCTGAGGCCCGGGTGTTCGTTGGTTTGTTTGCGCGCCTTGAAGAGGTTTATTTTGGTGCCTATGAGGTGACTGCAGGTGGTGTGCCGAAAGAGACTACGCCGGAAGGTGTTGTGGACGTTAGTAAGTTGCCGAATCTGGAGTCGGGAAACTGGCGAGCAGTAGGTAACGCCACTGAGCTGTGGCCAAAAATTGAATCTGCGACTGGTGTTCACTTTGAATCGGTCACTGAAAACACAGTACCTCCAGTTACCTCTCTGCTTGCGATAGGTCGTCAGATTTTTGAGCAGGAAGGCGGCCAGGATGCGAGACAAGCATCCCCTGTGTATCTAAGGGAAGAGGTTGCAGGCAAGCCTGGCTCACGTTCCGGCAATAACTAGTGTCTCGCTACCGACTGGATAAAGACGAACACGGCTACTTTCTGTCGGACACCTTCAGTCGTCAGAGATCATTGCGCGCAAATTTCGACGAACCATCCTTTCTGAGGCGTGTTGGTCGAGCGGGCAAAAAGAACGAACTGGTTGCAAAATCCGTCAAGGTGAAACCTGGATTGAAAGTTCTCGACTGCACGGCGGGTCTGGGTCGCGACAGTTTTATCCTCGCGCACCTGGGATGCGACGTGACGATGTGTGAACGGTCTTCCGTGCTTCATTGTTTGCTAGAGGATGCCCTGACCCGTGCGAAGCACGATGAACGACTCGCTGAAACAACAGCGCGCATGTCCCTCATTAAAGAAGATGCGCTATCACTTCTTGAACGGTCAGGGGGGGAGTTTAATGTGATCTATCTGGATCCGATGTTTCCTGAAAAAACCGGCAGCGCTGCGGTCAAGGGTGGTATGCAATACCTGCAACGCTTTATTGGTGTGGATCGAGACAGTGAAGATTTGTTGCGAGCCGCTTTATCAACATCCGATACGCGCGTTGTGTTGAAGCGTCCTGCTCATGGTGGATTGATCAAGCTCAATGTAGCGCCGCAACATGTGTTCAAAAACCGTAACAGCCGCTACGAGGTTTATTTGACTGCTGCCTCAGCATCAGCGGCTTCGACATAGTGTGCGGCTGCCTGGAGCACGTTGTAGCGAACGTCGGCGTCCAGTGAGCGAGCGATCAGTGATTCTACCGCTTCAAAACCTTCGACAACCGCCAGATCAGTACTGATGACTTTCTGATGTTTCAGCGCAGCCAGAAAACTGGAGAACAAAGACTTGTCAAAGAAGTCCGGAGAATTGATGCCGTAAAGCACAGATAGCTGTTCTGCAATTCCCGCTGAAACGGTTTCCAGTTCTTTAGTAGACGTTGTATTTGAAGCGCGGAGCAAAGCCATGACGATAAAAAATCTTTCCAAGGTGGCATCGGTAATCCTTGAAATATCACAGAGTGCGCTGTACTCCGTCGAATCCGGTCTTGGTGCAGTAAGACGTGTTCCAAACTGTTGAAGGATGTTGCAGTCAGACAGGGCCCGGATGGCTTCATCAAGAATCTCATCCAACATCTGGTCGGACCAGGGTAGAAACATTTCGCTTCTGATTAGGGGATAAAGTCCCGCGATGAAAGCTTGAACATCCGCATGGCTGGTATCGTTCTCTGACCGGACGAATCTTGCGATCAGGGAGGGAATGGCGAAGACATGGGTGACGTTGTTCGCGTTGTAGGTTAGACCGATAGCCTGCATCGGAGAAGCGGACACGATGGTGCCGAAGCGGTGGTTGCGACGATCCAGACCGACTATTTCCACCACTTCATCGAGAATCTCCTCAGACGTATCTTTCGATACCGTGCTCCCTTTAGGGCCGCACCGTCGTGCCAGCTGCTGCAGTCGCGCAATCTGATCCAACAGGTATTGTTCTTCAATGTTTTGACGCATGGTGGACAACAATGCCACGGCGACGAGGTTGGTGGGTTTAATCGCGACGGCTGAATTCACTCGCGTCGCCAGTAGCTCGGCGAGATGCTGGCAACTGTCTGAAAAAGCGGCGGATGTAACGCGCTGTGGTTCGGACCAGTTTTCCAGATGGCCGTCGAGAAACTCTCGAAGCAGTACAGGTTCGCCAAAGTTAACCGTCACCTGACCAAACTCTCGCTTAAAAGAAGAAAAGATACCAAAGACGTCGAAGATCGATTCCGACTTCTTGTCTTTGCCGCCAAGTTCGGCCATGTAGGTGGAAGATTCCAGAACGCGTTCATAGCCAAAGTACACCGGCATGAAGGCAATCGGTTTTGTGGCATCTTTCTGGAAACTTCGAACCGTCATTCTCAGCATGCCAGTCCTGGGCGGTAAGGTTCTTCCGGTTCTGCTTCGCCCCCCTTCAATGAAGTACTCAACAGAGTAGCCCTTGATAAACATCTGGTGCAGGTATTCATCGAATACTTCTTTGTACAGCGCATCTCCCTGGAAGCTTCTGCGCATGAAGAATGCACCCGCTCGACGTAATAGAGGGCCAATGAGCGGCAGATTCAGATTGCGTCCTGCGGCAATGTGCGGTGGCGTCAGGCCGTTATGGTACAGAACATACGACAGAAGGAGATAGTCTATATGGCTGCGATGACAGGGGATATAGACGATCTCGTGCGACTGAGCGTGCTCTTTTACGACTTCGACGTTATTGACCTGAATGCCGCCATAAAGGTTGTTCCATAGCCAGGTCAGCAGGACATCAAAAAACCGAATAACCCGATAGGACTGATCAGAGGCTATCTCTTTGGCATAGTTTGTCGCCTTTTTCTCTATCGTCGGGTAACTGTTGCTGCTGCTGCGTGCTTCTCTTTCTATTGCGTCCTGAACCCCACGACTTTCCAGAATCGTGTTGATCAGGGTTCTGCGATGAGATAAATCTGGACCGATAATGGCTTGTCGCTGATTGTTGAAATGAACTCTCAGTAACCGCATCAGTTTTCGGATTTGCCGTGGGCGTTCTTCCTCAGTTGCCATGAGTTCGTCGAGATGGATGGGCGTCCCGAATTGCACCAGGATATGACTTGGATGAAACAGCCCCGCGAGGAACTTCTTCATACCGCTGGTAGCACTCCAATGTTCAGACAGCAGAATCTTGAACAGTGACTTCTCTCGATCCGGTTGGTGGCCCCAAAAAATTGAGATGGGCACTACTTTGATTCGCGTGTCTGTGCCCTCTTTGAGGGCGACCTGGTGATCGAACAGGCGGGTCATTCTCATCGATTGCTGTCGCTGGGAACGACGACCCAGGGTCCCTTCAGGTCGCCCAAGAAAGAAGACGGCCCTGTCCTCTTCAATGTCTTGAATCGCGCCCGCAGGTGAGGGTAGACCTCCATACTCGCACGCCATGTCTGCTACCAGAAGGTCTGCGCTTGACCGAAATGGCAGGACATAGCAGAGGATGTCGTTGTCTTCGATACCCAGCTCGTCCGGATTACCGCTTAAAAACGTGGGTCGAATCCAGGAGAAAAGGACTTTTCGCGAAAAGGAAAACCGGACGTTTTTCAGACGGCGGCGAAGTTGATACAGCTTAGGGCGAGTTTCCATTAAATAGATCTGAGATGGCGTCTGCCGAATCTCTTCCCTCGATTTCTACTTCGTACACACTATCAAATTTTCGGGTTGTTACCTCACTTATTGCCTGACGATCATCCAGGACCGTTGGCTTCAGGAACACAAGGAGGTTCTGTTTCTCGACTTTGGTAGTGCTGTTGCGGAAGAAGAAGCCGACACCTGGGATGCTGCCCAGTACCGGTACTTTGGATTCACCCTCAGTTTCTTTGTCTCTGATGAGTCCCCCAAGAATGATGACTTCTTGGTCATCAACCAGAACAGTGGTGTCAATGGTGCGTTTGTTGGTAATGAGATCGGAAGCACCGTCGGTGCCAATCGCATTCAGTGAGCTGGGGTCAACCTCGGAGGTTTCCTGATGTACTTTCAAACGAACCAGGTCGCCGTCGTGAATATGTGGGGTCACTTCCAGGGTTAAACCAACGTCCTCCCGTTGGATGGTGGTAAACGGGTTGGTTGTACCGTCAGTGCCAGTGGCAGTAGAGCCCGTTCTAAACGGCACGTTCTGACCGACATGAATTTTCGCTTCTTCGTTGTCCATTGTGGTGATGCTGGGTGTTGAAAGCAGGTTAACATCACCATTGGTGGCAAGGGCCCTGATCAGAACACCGAAGCTGGTTCCCGTTTCGTTGATTCTTCCACCAACGATCAGTGGATTTGAGCCAAGATTGGGTACGGTCTCGTTGTCCAGTGCGATCGCGGAAAGTATTTGAGCGAGGGTTCCGGTTGGCGCCGTCAGGCCCAAGGGCACGTTGCCGCTATCAGCATCCGCAATAAACAACTCAGAGCCTAGTTCCCGGGTGAAGTCTGCGGTGACCTCAACAATCGCGGCCTCGATCAGGACCTGCAGTCTTCGAACGTCCAGGCTGGCAATGATGTCTTTGATCTCAAGCATCGTGGAAGGGTCTGCGCGCACGACGAGTGCATTGAGTGCTTCGTCTGCCTGAATGCTGACTTTCACAGAGTTGCTGTTGTCGCTCCCCTGATCCCCTTCGCCAATGATGTTTTTCAGAATCTCTGCCAGTTCTGCGGCATCTGAGTGCGCAAGCCTTACGACCTGAGTTGAGCCTGAGCGATTAGCAGGCACATCTAGTTGGTTAATCAGGAGTTTTACTCGACTAACGGTTTCCCGCTCGCCTTTAATGACCAGTGAATTTGTTCTCTCGCTGGCAACGATGGTCACACGGTTCGGCCCTTTCGCACCTTTGCCGATCTGATCCGGCGCGAGTTCTTCCAGAAGCCCTACCATGTCTTCAACCCACGCATCCTGGAGGTCAACGATTTCCACAGTCTGATTGTCAGCGACATCGATACGCTGAACGATCTGGGTGAGTCGCTCAATATTCGATGCATGATCACTGACGATCAGCGCGTTAGGAGATTCGATGCCTGCGACGTGTCCGTACTGTGGGATAAGAGGGCGTAGGATTTTAACCAGTTCGGCGGAGGGCGAATTGCGCACTGGAATCACCGAAGTGACCAGTTCCTCGGATTGTTGGTTAACCAGAAAGTCCTTTGGGTTGCTGCTTTGTTTCGCAAGCACCTGCTGCACCACCTTTGTAACGCTCCCCGCGGGTACGGCAGCGTAGCCGTGTACTCTTAGAACAGACAGAAACAGTTCGTAAACGGCTTCTTTATCCATAGAAGCGGTTGAAACCACGGTAACATTGCCTTTGACTCTTGGATCGACAACAAAGCTTTTACCCGTGATTGAAGACACCTGTGTAACGAATTCTCGGATGTCCGCGTTCTTCAGGTTTACTTTCCAGGTCTCCTTCTCTGCAGTGGCGGACATGGTAAAGAGCAACGCAACTGCTGCAATAAACAGGACTCTTGAGTTAACAATCATGAAGTAGAAATCTCACTATGCGTCGATGATATGCGACTGACTTCCGCAATCCCAGTTTATTTCGGTACTGGCACGGTAAGGAAAAAGCGACGACTGCCTCTTTGGACCTCAACCCGTACACGTGAAGACGCCATGACCTGATCCATGAGGGCGGAATCGTTGGTGGCGACACCTACCGGTCGGCCGTTTATAGACAGGACAATATCACCCGGCTGTAATCCTGCCTGCTTGATGGTGCTTTGGGCCTCACTGCCGATACGATAACCCTGAGCGTCACCGTCTGACACCGGCGTGACACCAAGCTCACCGAGCGCGCCCTGTGGGTCGTTCCTTAATTTGTCTCTGTATTCGGTAAGCTTGGTTCTGGTTGCGGACGACGGATCGGATTGAGATTCCAGCTCTCCGTTAGCAGGACGATTGTTGCGTAATCGATCCCGAATACGCTGCAGATCTGCCTTCTTGGCGTCAGGCACCCCAGCCGGTTTTGACTGTGTAGAACTGGAAGTATTGGCATTGTCTGCGACTACGGTTCTGAATTTGTTATCAGAGAACAGCAGTTTTTCCATACGTGCACCGCGCCTCAGCAGTACGTGATCTTCAAAGACCGCGGCCAGTTCTGCGTTACCCGGCAGCTTGTCACCGATTTCATAAAGCTCGCCAGCTTTTTTCTTGGTGCCTACGATAGCTGCGGAACGGGAGTCATCCTCAGCAATGAAAACACCCTGAAGTTCGAGATTGAGTTTTGTCTCGGGAGCATCAATGACCTCCTGAACCGTGCCTCGTTCTTCTGCTTTCCCGAACAGCTCCATATTGGACACCTTAAAGGTCCGGTTGCTGGATTCGTTTTGAGTTGCTGGTGAGCTGATGGGAATGACACTCGGTGGATTCATGTTTTCCATCACGAAAAGCACAGTATTTGCCACTGAAAGACTCATGATGACCACCAACACAACGCTGATGCCGGTGGCAATCTTGCGGTTGTGCTCAGTAAATAGTTCGGTGATTTGGTTCAACGGTTTACCTGGTTGTGCTGAATCTTGTCGCTACTTTTATGGCTTCGGGTATGTTACAGGTTAAACAGAGAACCATTAACTGAAGATTAATACCTCAGAGAATCTTTTCTTCCAGTAAGACAGCTGGTTCCTCGGGGCTGGCGCTGACGGAACCAGGAAGCGGCAGTCCAGCGAGATCCATGAAAGCGTAGCTGACAGCCGCCGCCACCCAACCTGTTCTTTTCAGCGTCAGATCAAGCATTCTCTCACCGGATCCTTGAACAGCAAGTCTCAGATTGTCCTCATGCATGAACAAATCGCCGTTAAGGGGTGGTAGATCGACGCTGTACAATTGTTGTGGTGTCTCGATGTGAACAATCCCCCCAGGCCAATCGAGATTTCCCACAGCGGTGGTGATCCATTGGTTGGCGAATGACACGTTAGCCTCAGACAGGTTGAACTGCCCGGATAGATCTAGCCCATAGCCAACGGATATCCGGTTGATGTAGCGAGCGTCTACGACTGCCTTGGCATCTCTGATGGTACCTTCATTGCCACTCACGGAAAGATGAAAACTGGCATCAAGCCCCTGTTCGCGGAGTTCGACGTCAGCGGATAAACGACCGACAAGCAATGACAGAGCCGAAAGATCCCAGGTCACCGTTGTCGGAAACTGCTGATACTGGATCTGTGCGGAACCGGACCAGACACGGCCACTGATGTGGCCAACTTTTAGATCCGGGACTGCTTTAAGTTGATCCTCTACTGCGGCAACCAGGAGGCTAGCTGGCGCCATCACCAGAATAAAAGCAAGAAAGGTAACGATACCCGCGATGACGTAAAGGAACTTGCTCATGTCAGCCAGTTAACGACGCTGCGACCATCTTTTGTAAAACGATACCAGCCACCTTCGACGGGTGCATTGGTGGTCCAGCCTCCTGTGATACATCGAACCTCTAGCTGAAACAGCTCGTAGGCTTCATTCGCGCAAGCCTCGTCATCATCCCAGGGTGTATTGTTTGGCTCGAAGCTGATGGATGTGTAACCACCTTTGGCGGCGTTCTCGAAAACCGTGCAGGTGAGCGGGGCACCCTCGAAGGTCATGCTCAGTTTCAGCGTTTCACCAATGTCCTTTCTGTCACTGACCTCGAATCTTCGTTCCAGCCACTGGGTAAGGTCTTCCAGTGGTACCCGTTTGATGTAGATCTCAATGTCCGGGTGGCGTTCTATCATTTGAGCAGTTTGCCCATAAGCTGTTCGTAGATTTCAGACAGCTGATGCAGGGATTCAACCGAAACCTGTTCATCGACCTTGTGAATAGTTGCATTGCAGGGACCCAGTTCCACGACCTCAACGCCTCTCGGGGCGATGAACCGGCCGTCTGAGGTGCCGCCAGAAGTTGAAAGTTCAGTCTCTACCTTCATGGTTTCGCGGAGTACATCCTGTACGGCGGGGATGAGTGTGCCTTGCTGCGTTAAAAAAGGCGGTCCGGAGAGTTTCCAGGTGATCTCATAGTCCTGGCAGTGTTTGTCCAGGATCCGCTCGGTTCTGGCGCGAAGGGATTCCTCCGAAGACTCTGTAGAGAATCGGAAGTTAAACTCAATGGCAACCTCACCAGGAATGACATTGTTTGCGCCGGCACCTCCGTTGATGTTTGAAATCTGGAAAGAGGTAGCAGGGAAAAAGTCGTTACCCTGATCCCAATGTGTTTCTGTCAACTCGGCAATGACTTCGCCGCATTCATGGATGGGGTTTCTTGCCTTATCCGGGTATGCCACATGTCCCTGGACGCCGCGTACTTTAAGTGAACCGTTCAACGATCCTCTCCGGCCAACGCGAACGACGTCGCCGACAATCTTGGTGCTCGAAGGTTCACCGATCACGCAGTAATCGATTTTGGTGCCCCTTCGATCAAGCTCGTCCATCACTTTGACGGTGCCATCGGTAGCAACGTCTTCTTCATCAGAGGTAATAAGAAAGGCCAGGCTGCCTTCATAGTTTTCGTTTGCAGTGATGAATCGCTCGCAGGCTGAGAGCATGGCAGCGAGCGAACCTTTCATATCCGCCGCGCCGCGACCGTGAAGCATGTCACCGTCGACCACCGCATCAAATGGGGGGATCTGCCAGGCACCTTCGGGACCGGATGGCACGACGTCGGTGTGACCGGCAAAACATAGTGTGGGGCCTTCACTACTGCCCGGGCGAATGGCCCAGAGATTACTCACTGGCCCAAAGGGCATGTGCTCGATCGTAAAGCCGAGACGCTCGAGAATGTCTGCCATGATCGTTTGGCAGTTGCCGTCTTCCGGTGATACGGACTGCTCACGAATGAGCGTCTGGGCCAGGTCGATCGTCTTGATGGTGTAATTCGACATCGCTAGTTGTGCCGGTGCAGTGTCGCGTTCAGCTCGATGGCCTTGCGATTTGTGCGGCACTCAACCACGCCGTTTTGCGAGTTTCGGATGAACAGCAAATCAGACATGCCAGCCAGTTCCCTCGCTTTAACGAGTCGCAGGGCGTTGCGTTCTTCATCGAGAATCTGCACAACCGTGCCCGGTGTGATGTACAGGCCAGCCTCGATGGTGCAACGATCTCCGAGAGGGATGCCGGTTCCGGCATTGGCACTGATCAGGCAATCCTGACCGATGGTGATCACAATGTTACCGCCACCGGACAGAGTCCCTGCCGTGCTAGCGCTGCCACCCAGATCGGAACCACCACCCACTGTCACGCCCTGGGAAATTCGCCCTTCAACCATATTGGGTCCAAGCGCCCCGGCGTTGAAGTTGATGAAGCCTTCATGCATGACAGTTGTGCCTTCACCGACGTAAGCACCAAGCCGTACTCGACCGGCGTGTGCAATTCGTGCGCCTGAGGGCACGACATAGTTGGTCATCTTTGGAAACTTGTCGACGGCCTGCACTTCGAGTACTCGACCTTCGAGTCGCGCAGCAATCTGAAGCTCTTCCAGTTCATCGAGATCCACAGCGCCCTGTTCCGTCCAGGCGACGTTTGGCAGAAGTGGATATATGCCTTCGAGATTCTGTTCGTTGGGCACGACAAAGCGGTGAGACAGCAGGTGCAACTTCAGGTATGTCTCTGGTGTCGTCTGTAGCTCAGAGTCTGTTTCCAGGATTGTCAGCACCAAAGGTTTGGTTGAACCGGTGATCATTGTCAGCAGACTTTTCTGGCCGGCATCGGAGATTTTGTCGCTAAGTTGAGCGACGGTCGCCTGATCCAGGTCGATGTCGGTATTGCCGCCGGCGTAGCCGGTGACCTCTGCAATCTCATTAACCAGTGTCTGTTCGGGACGAAATACCGGCCGCGGGAAGTAAACCTCCAGCCATTCATCCTTTCGATTCCTGGTACCGATACCAAATGCCAGCGCGTACATGTGTTTTCCGTCATATCTAAAGTGCGAGGGCGCACATTATAGGGGGTTTTCTACAGGCGTTCCCAGACCTGAACGATGCGCTCTGCAGCCTCCACGCACTCATCCAGGGTGGCGACCAGGGCCATGCGAACCCGATTTTCTCCGGGGTTCCCGGAATCAGTGTCTCTGGACAGGAAGCTGCCGGGCAAAACCTTGACGTTCGCCAGTTCGATCAAGCGCACCGCAAAGTCCGTATCCCTTGTAGGGGTTTGTGCCCAGAAATAGAAACCCGCCTCTGGTTGTTGCATCGGCCAGACGGGTTCCAGGATATTGGCAACAGCTTTGAACTTTTCTCGGTATAGCGATCGATTTTCAATGACGTGTTGCTCATCCTGCCAGGCAAGTTCAGAAACCAGCTGGTGGTGCACCGGCATGGCGGAGCCATGGTAGGTGCGGTAAAGCAGAAACTTTTCAAGAATGGCTGCATCGCCAGCCACATAACCAGACCGGAGTCCGGGCAAGTTGGAGCGCTTGGATAGTGAGTTCACCGCAATGCAATTTCGGTAGTCATGCCAACCCATGGCGTCGGCCGCACCTAAAAGACCCCCCGGAGGTTCATTTTCATCGAAGTAGATTTCTGAATAACACTCGTCTGACACGATGACAAAGTCATGTCTGTCTGCAAGTCGGATCACGGTCTGCAGGCGCTCATTGCTCATGACCGCACCGGTAGGATTCCCGGGGGTGCACAAGTACAACAAATCACACTGGTCCCAGATCTCAGCAGGCACGGCAGCAAAATCAGGCAGGAAGTTATTCTCCTCGGTGCAGTTCAGGTAGTGTGGTTCTGCGCCTGCCAGAATCGCAGCACCTTCGTAGATCTGGTAGAAGGGATTTGGCATCACAATGCGACCAGCCTCGTTGGCGCTGACGACTGCCTGTGCGATAGCAAACAACGCTTCTCTGGTACCAGTGACCGGCAGAACCTGAGTTTCAGCATTCGGTGTCTGGTGCAATCCGTATCGACGTTTCAGGAAGTCAGCAATGGCTGCTCTAAGTTGCTCAAGACCTTTGGTCGGCGGGTAGGTACCGAGACCCCGCCTTATCAATGTTTCGTCCTGCAAGGCCTCCACAAGAAAGCGTGCCGCCGGGTGTTTCGGCTCACCCATGGACCAGGCGATCAAAGGTGCGTTTGATTTAGTCTCCACCGATGCCAACAGCGCATTGAAACGCTGGAACGGATAGGGATGTAGTCGCTCGAGTTGTTTATTCATATCTAAACCGCGAGCTTCTCGACATGCTCATCCAGTTCCATGCAGATGGCGTTCTGCACTCGCTCTACATGACCTTGATCCACAAGGCGGTGCCCGGCTTCATCGGTCACGTAAAACGTGTCTTCAACTCTGTCTCCGAGGGTGGTGATCTTTGCGGACACAAGATTGATATTGAAATCGGCTAACACGCCTGCAATCACCGCAAGCAGTCCCGGTCGGTCGGCTGAAATCACCTCCAGTGCCGTGACGCCACGCTCTTCATCCTGGGTTACGTTGACCCGGGTCTTGTGTGCGAATTGTTTCAGCATGCTGGGCATGCGCCTCGCCTGTACCTGACGGGCTTCTTTCTGCGCCAGGTTTCGAGTAATGGTGGAGATAATCTTTTCAATACGAGAGGACTTGTCACCCACCGGTTGGCCATTACTTTCCAGTACGGTAAATGTATTGAAGGTGAGGTCTGCCGCTGAAGTCGCGATTCGTGCGTCGACAATGGTAAGGCCTAATTGATCGATGGCTGTGACGATGGCGACAAACAGATCTTTTTGATTTCTTGTATGAACAAAGATTTGGGTAAATCCGGTATCAGTGCGACGCGACATGTCATCTTGCACAAGAATGACTGGGCCTTCTCCATTGCTGTTAAGGATGGCTTCTGCGTGCCAGACGATGTCACTGACTCGTTCCAGCAGGAAGTACTCTTCATCTACCTGGTTCCAGAGCTCTGCGATTCTTTCCGCTTTAAATTCGTGAGCAGTCAGTTTCTCGATGGCTTGCTGGCGAATGTCTTCCACATATTCTGTTCTGTCGACGGGAGATTCCAGACCATGTCTCAGTGCTTTTTTAGTTTCCGAGTAAAGTTGGTTCAGTAGGGATGCGCGCCAACCATTCCATAGCGTGGGGTTGGTTGCGTTCATGTCCGCGACCGTCAATGCGTAGAGATAGTCCAATCTGACTTTTTCGCCGACGACCCGAGCGAACTCGTGAACCACCTCAGGATCCTGAATGTCTTTGCGCTGCGCGGTTGCTGACATCAGTAGATGATTCTGCACCAGCCAGCAAACGAGGTTGGTATCCCACGTAGCCAGGCCGTGTCGTTCACAGAATGCGCGTGCGATATCCACGCCAAGTTCCGAGTGGTCGCCGCCCATGCCTTTGGCGATATCGTGGTAGAGCCCTGAAATGTAGAGCAACTCTATTTTGGGTAATCGGGAGTGAATATGGGCCGCAATTGGAAATTGCTGAGTGTTGTTCTTGTAACGGAAACGGCGCATGTTACGCACCACCTGAAGCGTATGCGCGTCCACGGTGTAGATGTGGAACAGGTCAAATTGCATTTGACCGATGACTCTGCCGAACTCTGGCAGGTAGCGTCCGAGGATGCCCCAGCGTCCCATTCTTCGAAGCTGAGTGAACAAATGGTTGTTGCAGCCAAGTAGTTCGAGAAACAGTTTGGTGTTCTTGGGGTCTGCTCTGAATTCATCATCGATCAGAAAAACATGACGCTGTGCTAATCGAATTGTTGAGGCGCGAAAACCTTGAATGGTTTCATCGGAACCAATGATGACAAACATTTCGATCAGTGAAGAAGGTGACTTTGTGAAAACATCATCACTCGTGACCTCCAGCAGGTTGTTAACCAGCCGAAAGCGGTCATTGACTGGTTTAACCTGTAATCGGGAACCTGCTTGAACGATAACTTCGTCGAAATGCTGCATCATCGTTTCGTTGATGGTGTTCACTCGCAGCGCTGTTCGATAGTAGTGCTGCATGAATTGTTCGACTGCCAGCTGGTCGTCGTCTTCGTAGCCAAACAGTCTGGCAAGTTCTTGCTGGTGTTCGAATAGCAGTCTGTTTTCGTCTCGATCGGTGAGAATATGTAATGCGAATCGGATCTTCCACAGATCCTGCAGGCACTGGGTCAGCGCGGCACTCTCTGTGTTGGTCAGGATGCCTTGTTCAGCCAGGTCGGCAAACTTTTCCGTGCCGTACTGACGCTTCGCGACCCAGGTAATCGTTTGTATGTCACGAAGACCGCCGGGTGAAGTTTTGATGTTTGGTTCAAGTGACAGCTCCGTATGATCGGAGCTTTCGTGACGCTCTTTCTGCTCGTTATGCTTTGCGACGAAAAATGCTTTGGGTGCCCACACTTTTGCAGGCGCGATTCGAGCCTGCATTTTGTCGAGTAGCTCGTCATCTCCAATGATGGTTCGAGATTCCATCATCGCCGTTAACACGGTGACATCCGAAGCCGCCTGGGCACGACATTCTTTGATAGATCTTACGCTATGCCCAACTTCGAGGCCGATATCCCAGAGCAGGGTCGTGAAGCTTTGGATGTTGTTGCGATGGGCCGCATGACTGTTTCTTTCTAACAGGATAAGAAGATCGATATCTGAGTTTGGCAACAACTCCATGCGACCGTAGCCGCCAACCGCGATCAGTGAAATTCTTGATTTGCGCCAGGCGCGACGGTTTTCTTCCCAGGTAAATCGGTTCCACGCCAGATTCATGACGCCATCCATGAATGTGGTGTGTTCGTTAATGAGAACCTGCGTATCTTCACTGGACTTAAAACGCTCCGTGATCGATGCCCGGGCATCGGCGAGGGCGGTTTTGAAGACAGGAATAATTCGAGGGCTGTTGTCCAGATCGGATTCGAGCTGGCTGAGAATGGAATCCAGCATGTCCCTCAGGTACACCTCTTGATGGTGTCGTCCTTTCTATGGGTGAGGATTTCGTACCCGGTATCTGTCACAAGAACCGTGTGTTCCCACTGCGCCGTCAACTTGTGGTCCTTGGTCACGACGGTCCACTGGTCCGGCAGGAGTTTTACCGCTGCCTTTCCAGCATTGATCATGGGCTCAATGGTGAAGGTCATGCCGGGTTTCAACTCGGGTCCCGTACCTTTTTTGCCATAGTGCAAAACCTGTGGTTCGTCGTGGAAGACCTTACCGATGCCGTGCCCGCAATATTCTTTAACGATGGTAAATCGCTGCTTCTCCGCGAACCGTTGGATGACGTGACCGATGTCACCCAGATGTCCGCCGGGTTTCACGGCCTGAATACCGAGGTACATAGCCTCCTGACAGGTTTTGGTCAGCCTGTCTGCCATCACGTTGGCTTCGCCGACGATGAAGGTCTTGCTCGTGTCGCCGTGGTACTCGTCTTTAATCAACGTCACGTCGATGTTCACGATATCGCCGTTCTTCAGGACTTTGTCGTCACTCGGGATACCGTGGCACACGACATGGTTCACCGACGTACAGATGGATTTTGGGAAGCCTCTGTAGTTCAGCGGGGCGGGAATCGCGTTCTGCTTGTTCACGGTGTAGTCGTGACAGATCCGGTCCAGCTCTCCGGTGGTGACTCCGGGCTGTACATATTCCTCGATCATTTCGAGCTGTTCGGCGGCAAGCGCCCCCACAGCGCGCATTTTCTCAATGGCGTCCGCGTCTTTAATTTCGATGGGCATGCGATGGTTGCTGGATATTGCGAGCAGCGCACTATAGCAGATTTGGTGCTCTACATTATGTTCTTGCCTGATTTGGCTCTTTCGCGGGCAGTGTTCCAGATTTTGCCCAAGTTAGGCCGTGCCAGCGCTTCGCAATCCCATTGTTCTAATTCTCGCGAGGCTCTTTCGGGCGGCGCCAGCCAGCTCGCTTGCATCGCATATCCCGTCTCGGCACCGCTCAAGTACATCCCTGTAACGCTGACTTTCGGGCTGTCCATGCCCTCTAGTCTGCCACGACGGGATATCCGATCGCTCGCAGCAGGAATCTCGCGAGAGTCCAGAGCTCGGCGCGGGCACCATCCATCTGAGGCAGAATCTCGAACACTGCCCGAGATGGCGTCAGATTTGGCTCGAAAAAAAGGTAAATGCATGGTATAAAGCGCCGCGCTACGGGATGTGCCCGCAGCGGAAACTTAAAAATACTCACACAGACCGACACATAGTTCGGGTGCTGAAGAGAGCTAAGTGCTTGATTTGGTTGGATTATGGGGTGTGTGGAGGCGTAACCCAACACATTTCGGAGAGACTATGTCTAGCGTATCCATGCGTGACCTGCTGGAGGCAGGCGTGCACTTTGGTCATCAGACCAGATACTGGAACCCCAAGATGAATCAATTCATCTTCGGAGCCAGAAACAATATCCATATTATTAACCTCGAGAAGACTGTTCCTGCCCTGGAAGAGGCGATGGACTATGTCCGCGGCACCGCTGCCCGTCGTAACAAGATTCTGTTCGTCGGCACCAAGCGAAGCGCGGGTAAAGTGGTTAAGGAACATGCAGAGCGATGCGGCATGCCTTATGTCGACAAGCGCTGGCTCGGCGGCATGCTGACGAACTATAAAACGATTCGTCAGTCCATTCGTCGTCTGCGAGATCTCGAGACTCAGGCAACTGACGGCACTTTTGACAAGCTGACCAAGAAAGAAGCGCTGTCTCGTCAGCGTGACCTGGAAAAGCTTGAATCTTCACTCGGCGGTATCAAGGACATGGGTGGTCTGCCTGATGTGATCTTTGTTGTCGATGTGGACCACGAGAGCATTGCGGTCACTGAGGCGAAGAAACTGAGCATTCCAGTCATCGGGATTGTTGATACCAACAGTTCACCCGATGGTATTGACTACGTCATCCCCGGTAACGACGATGCGATTCGTTCCATTCGTCTGTTCGTGTCTGCGCTTGCAGATGCCTGTCTTGAAGGCAAGGCCGAAGCCCAGGGTAATGTCAGTGCAGACGACTTCGTAGAAGTCGAGCCTGCGGCGGCTGAAGAAGCTCCTCAAGAGGCAGCATCTGCCGAAGCTCAAGCACCCGCGGCTGAAGCGGAACCAGCACCCGCGGCTGAAGCGGAACCAGCGCCCGCGGCTGAAGCGGAACCAGCGCCCGCGGCTGAAGCGGAACCAGCGCCCACGGCCGAAGACAAGCCAAAAGACTAAGCCTCCACCGCTTAGCACAACATTTTTAACGAACTACGAGCGGGTGCGTGCACCCGCCATTTGAGGATGAACGATGGCTGATATCACAGCAGCAATGGTTAAGGATCTCAGGGAACGTACTGGCCTGGGAATGATGGATTGTAAAAAAGCGCTGGTAGAGGCAAACGGCGATTCCGAACTTGCTATTGAGAATCTGCGTAAATCGAGCGGTATGAAGGCCGCCAAGAAGGCGGGCCGGATTGCTGCGGACGGCCTGCTCGGCTGCAAAATTGACGGCACCACGGGTGTGATCGTTGAAGTGAACTGCGAAACTGACTTTGCTGCCAAGAACGAAGACTTTGTTGCCTTCGTTGGCACGGTCACCGACAAGGTTTTTGAAACCGGCATTACAGATATCGCTGAGCTGGGCCTTGAGGCAGAGCGCGAAGCGCTGGTGCAGAAGATCGGTGAGAATATTTCCATTCGACGCGCAGAAGTGTTCAAGGACGAAGGTCAGGTCGTCAGCTACATTCACGCAACGACGGGAAAGATCGGTGTGGTTGTCGCATTGGAAGGTGGTAACGAAGAACTGGGTAAAGACATCGCGATGCACATCGCAGCGTCAAACCCGTCCGTTGTAAACCCGGATGATGCACCGGCCGATCTGATCGAAAAAGAGCGTGAGATCTACACGGCTCAAGCACAGGAATCCGGCAAGCCACCAGAAATCATTGAGAAGATGATCGACGGTCGTATCCGTAAATACCTCGCTGAAATCAGTCTGGTCGAACAGCCGTTTGTAAAAGACGGAGACACCAAGGTCGGTGCACTGCTGAAAAAAGAAGGCGCGGCTGTAAACCGCTTCGTTCGATACGAAGTTGGTGAAGGTATCGAGAAAGAAGAAGACGACTTCGCAGCTGAGGTCCAAAAACAACTCGGCGGCGAAGCATAACGAACGGAACCTGAGATATGCCCAAGTCCAAGCAAGGCACACCAAAGTACCAGCGCATTCTGCTGAAACTTTCAGGGGAGGCCCTGGGTGCTGGGGGCGTGGGCATTGATCCCAAAGTTCTGGATCGAACCGCGCTCGAAATCGGGCAGTTGGTTGGCATTGGTGTTCAGGTTGGGCTGGTGATCGGAGGAGGCAATCTTTTCCGAGGTGCTGAGCTGTCCGCTGCCGGCCTCGATCGGGTCACAGGTGACCATATGGGTATGCTGGCGACCGTCATGAATGCGCTGGCGATGCGCGATGCATTAGAGCGCGCAAATATCCATACCGATGTCATGTCCTCGATCCCCATGAGTGGTGTGGTTGAACACTACGACCGCCGGATTGCCATCCGGCATCTTGAAGCGGGTAACGTGGTGATTTTTTCTGCCGGTACCGGTAATCCTTTTTTCACGACCGACTCTGCTGCATGTCTACGCGGTATCGAGATTGATGCGGATATCGTGCTTAAGGCGACCAAAGTTGATGGTGTGTACACGGCCGATCCGATGATCGATAAGTCGGCAACCAAATTCGATGTGCTCACTTACGACGAGGTGCTGGATAAGCAACTGGGCGTGATGGACCTGACGGCGATTTGTCTCGCCCGAGATCACGATATGCCGCTTCGCGTGTTTGCCATGGAGCAGACCGGTGCGTTACGTAACGCGATTGTTGGCGACGATGAAGGCACTCTGATTGTAAATAGTCTATAGTCGGCTGTTCGCGTTTGGGGGAAACAGATGATTGATGACATTAAGCAAGATGCGGAAGAGCGTATGAGCAAAACGCTGGTTTCGCTTGATGCGGCCTTCGCGAAAATCCGAACCGGACGGGCACATCCAAGCCTTTTGGATGGCATCAGCGTTAACTACTACGGTTCTGATACCCCACTGAACCAGTTGGCCAATATCACGGTGGAAGACGGTCGGACCCTGGTGATTTCACCCTGGGAAAAACCGCTGATTCCTGATGTGGAAAGAGCCATTCTTAAATCCGATCTTGGACTAAACCCAAGCACATCTTCAGACAACATTCGTTTGCCGATGCCTCCATTGACGGAAGAAAATCGTCGCGATCTGACCAAGATCGCGAAAGCCGAAGCGGAAAATGCAAGGGTTGCTGTTCGAAATATTCGTAGAGACGCGAATAACGATCTCAAAGATTTCCTGAAGGAAAAGGAGATCACCGAAGACGAAGCCCGTCGCGGTGAAGATCAGATCCAGCAGCTCACTGATGCCAAGGTCAAAGACATCGATTCAGCGCTGGAAGCGAAAGAAGCTGACTTGATGGAAATCTGATCCGCGATGCTGCGCCAGCGGATCATCACAGGCATCATCGCCGCACCCATCGCCCTGGCGTGCGTCTTCCTGTTACCAACGCGTGAATTTGCCCTTTTCATCGGCGCTGTTTTAACGGTCGCCGCCTGGGAATGGGGCAATCTCGCGGGACTTTCCAGCCCAATACGTTACGTCTATGCGGCGGTCATTGCCGCCAGTATGGCCGGGATCTATTTTTTGCCGACGCTGCCGATCCTCATCACGAGTCTTTTCTGGTGGGCCATCGCCTTTGTCCTTGTGGTTGGATATCCAAAATTTGATGAACTCTGGGGCAACAAGGCAGTCATAGTTGTTATCGGGTTTGTGGTGTTGTTGCCTGGTTTTGCGGCGCTCTATGCGCTTAAGCAGTTCCCACAAAGTCACTTTTTGATCTGTCTGCTGTTTTTCCTGATCTGGGGAGCGGATATTGGTGCTTACTTCAGCGGTAAGGCGTTTGGCAAGGCCAAGCTGGCACCCCGAGTCAGCCCCGGTAAGTCATGGGCGGGTTTTTTTGGCGGTCTTGCCTCATCGGTCTTGATCGCAATGCTGATGGCGCTGTACTGGGGCAAACCGGGGCTTCTGACTTCCGAGGGTTTGGCCTATATAGCAGCTTGTGCAGGGATTGCGGTGGTATCCGTACTTGGAGATTTGACGATGAGTATGTTCAAACGACACAGGGACATAAAAGACGCCAGCAACCTGCTCCCAGGCCACGGTGGATTCCTTGATCGCATCGATAGCCTCTTGTCTGCCTCACCGGTATTCGCGCTGTATCTTCTGTTCGCTAGCTGGCTCTAGGACACCTACAATACGTCGTTATGATTGAATTCCTGCAGACCGTACTGGCGCTCATCGTCACCATATCGATTCTCGTGACCATCCATGAGTTCGGCCACTATTGGGTGGCGCGCCTGTGCAATGTCCACGTGCTCCGATTCAGTGTAGGCTTTGGCAAGCCGATCTATGTCAAAAAAGGTGCAACGCCCGAATACAAATCCCAACCAGTCTACGATGAACACGGTGATCCGATTCCGGTTCGCAGTCGAAGTAATGAACCTCTTGAACCCACCGAGTTCGCGGTGGCTGCCATTCCGTTGGGCGGCTACGTCAAGATGTTGGATGAGCGGGAAGCGTATGTGCCGGACGATCAACTGCATCTGGCGTTCAATCGAAAATCTGTCTGGCAAAGGATAGCCATTGTTGCCGCCGGGCCGATTGCAAACTTCCTGTTGGCGATTGCCGCTTACTGGTTGCTGTTTGTTACAGGTGTCACCGGTGTGATGCCGCTTCTTGGTGATCTGGACCAGACGTCAGCCGCTTATAAAGCAGGCCTTCGCGAAGGTCAGGAGATTGTCGCTGTTGATGGCGCACCGACCCGAACCTGGACGGACGTTAACATGCAGCTGTTCGACCGGTTGGGTGAAACTGGTGAAATCAATGTCACTGTCGTTGAAAAAGACAGTGACGACGCTCGCAGCGACTACCAGATTCCCATCACCGACTGGTTGTCCGAAGCGGAGTCACCCAGCCCGGCGCGGGATCTGGGTCTCTCCATGTCCCTGCCTGATCTGCCGGCGATTATTGGTGGACTCAATGATGATGGTAGAGCGAAGGCTGGTGGCGTTGAGCCCGGGGATAAAGTTGTCCGAGTAGACGGAAGGTCGATCGACGGTTGGGATTCCCTTGTTGAAATCATTCAGACCAGCCCTGAAGCCACGCTCCTGATCACTGTTGAAAGAAGCGGTCTGGAAGTAAACCTTGATGTGACACCTGCTCAGGTCGAGCGAGATGGAAAGAATATCGGTTTCATTGGTGCGTCACCTGAGCCGGTGGCCTTCCCGGAAGAAATGCTTCGAGAAACCAGTTACCCGATTTATTACGCATGGATGCCTGCAGCCCAGAAGACCTGGGAAGTGACCGTGTTCACCCTGGAATCCATCAAAAAAATGATTGTCGGTGCGATCTCGCCGAAAAACCTCAGCGGTCCGATCACCATTGCACAGGTTGCTAATGCCACTGCAGAGAGTGGTTTTGAAAGTTTTATTGGGTTTATTGCGTTATTGAGTATTTCCCTTGGCGTAATCAATCTTTTACCGATTCCGGTACTTGATGGCGGGCATCTGCTCTATTACTTTATCGAGCTGATCGCCGGCAGACCTGTTCCAGAGCGAGTTCAAGTATGGGGACTCCAGATGGGTATGTTCCTGATCGTGAGTATCATGATCCTGGCTTTTTATAACGACCTCACAAGACTGTAGGAAAATTGGTGGTAAATCTGGTTCGTTCCCTCGGGAAAAGCGCAAAAGCAGCAATCTTTTTGTTTGCGCTCCTTCATGGCTCTTCAGCGTTGGGCTTTGTTATCTCTGATATCCGGGTAGAAGGTCTGCAAAGAATTTCAGCGGGCACCGTTTTCGGTGCTGTCCCCTATAGTGTGGGTGACAACATTGGAGCGGTGGAAATCCGTACCATCGCTCGTTCCTTGTTCCAGACTGAGTCTTTCGATGACGTCCAGGTTGGTCGTGATGGCAACGTGCTCGTGATCATCGTTAAAGAAAGACCGACCATCGATTCCATTGAGTTCGAAGGTAACAAGGCGATTAAGACCGAGGCCCTGCTGGAAGGATTGCAGGGTTCGGGTCTGGCGGAAGGACAGATCTTTAAGAAGGTGACGCTGGAGCAAATTGCGGGAGACCTGGAACGGCAATATGTCTCCCAGGGTCGCTACGACGCCACGGTTGTTGCGAATGTCGAGGATCTGCCTCGTAACCGAGTGGCGATCAAGGTCGATGTATTTGAAGGAAACGTCTCTGGTATCCGTCACATCAATATCGTTGGCAACACCTTGTATGACGATGAAACCTTGATTGACCTCCTTGAGCTTCGTCTGCCGGGTCTGCTTTCTTTTTATACCAAGGACGACCAGTACTCCCGCGAGAAACTGCAGAGCGACCTGGAATCACTTGAATCCTTTTATCTTGACCAGGGTTACCTGAATTTCCGAGTGGAGTCGACACAGGTGTCGATTGCGCCAAACATGGAAGATGTCTACATCACAATCAACGTGTCGGAAGGTGAGCAGTTCACGGTGTCCGGTGTTGAAGTTGCCGGAGAGCTTCGTGATATCCCTGAAGCCAACATTCGAGCGCTGATCATTACGCGCGAAGGCCAGTTGTTCTCTCGTCAGTTTATGACGACCAGTGAAGAGCGAATCGAGGCTGCTCTGGGTAACGCCGGTTACACCTTCGCGAGCGCAACCGGCGAGCCCGTGATTGATGACAATGGCGAAACTGTCACCGTTAAGTATTTCGTTGATGCAGGAAAACGAGCTTATGTGCGACGCGTGAACTTCCAGGGCAATACCGTGACGCAGGATCACGTATTGCGCCGGGAAATGCGTCAGATGGAAGGCGGTTGGGCTTCTTCTGCGATGATCGAAGGCTCCAAGATTCGTCTACAGCGTTTGGGATTCTTTAAAGATGTGAATGTTGAAACGCCTTCGGTGCCAGGCACTGAAGACCAGATTGATGTGAACTATACGGTAGAAGAGCAGCCCTCAGGTTCGATTTCAGCAACGGTCGGATATGCCGAAAACACCGGTTTGATTCTGGGCCTCGGCTACCAGGAGTCGAATGTTTTTGGTACGGGTAACAGCATCAATGTTGGCATCAACCGAAGTGATTTCCAGGAGTCGCTGAATGTCTCTTTCTTTGATCCCTACTACACGGTTGATGGTGTGAGTCGCGGCTACTCATTCTTCTTCCGTGAAAGTGATTTCGAAGAGTTTAATGTGGCCAGCTTCTCCACAGACAGCTATGGCGCGAATATCAGTTTTGGTTATCCGATATCGGAAATATCGCGCATCAACTTTTCAGTAGGTTACGAGCACACGGATATCACGGAAGGCGTCGTTCCTGCTCAGGAAATATCTGAGTTTTTAGACAAAGAAGGCAACGAGTTTGATCTGTTTACGGTGACCGCTGCCTACAGCATGTCCGCGCTCAACCGCGGGTTGCTGCCGACACGAGGCCGGTCCCAATCATTTTCTATGGAGCTGACAGTGCCTGGTAGTGAGCTCGAGTTCTATCGACTCAACTATAGCGGCCAGATTTTCTTCCCGTTGTTCGATCCATTCACGCTCAGGTTGCGAACCAACCTCGGTTACGGCGGCACCTACGGGGATACGGATACCTATCCGTTCTATAAGCACTTCTTTGCCGGTGGTATGGGATCTGTTCGCGGATTCGAGACGAATACGCTCGGACCTCGGTCAACGCCATCACCACAGGATCAGTTCAATGACCCAGACCCCATTGGCGGTAACGCGTTGATCGAGATGAGTGCTGAAATACTTTTCCCATTACCGTTCATCGAAGATCAGAGCCAGATGAAGTCTGTCTTGTTCTTCGATGCCGGTAACGTATTCAACACCAATTGCCCCGATGTGAGCGTCTATTGTCTTGATCTCAGTGATGGTGAACTGCGATATAGCGCGGGCATCGCGTTTACGTGGATCACGGGTTTCGCACCGATCAGCTTTGCCCTTTCCGTGCCCATCAACGAGAAAGATGGAGACGAAACGGAGAGTTTTCAGTTTGAACTGGGTAAAACTTTTTAGACGTTTTGCTGTCTTATCCTGAAGCGCTATAAGGTGCTGAAAAACCTGAAAATAGTGGTATTTCAGACAGAAATAGACGTTGAATCAGGGTGGGGGATATGTAAACATCCGCTTCCGTTGCGTAGCCAACGTAACCCGCCTAAATCACGAAAAAGAAGTTCACCCCTGAGGAGAAAATTGTGCGAGTAAAACAAGGCATCTTGGCTATTTTGGCCACATGTTTTTTGGCCATGACGTCATCCACTGCCTTTGCTGAGGTCAAGATCGGTGTATCCGACCCACAGCGAGCGATTCTGCAGTCAGAAACTGGTAAGCAGGGCATCGATCAAATCAATGCCAACTTTGAAGAACAGGAAGCAGTACTTCAGGAAATGCAGGGTGAGATCACGACGTTGCTGGAAAAGCTAAAGAAAGATACAGAGTTGATGAGCGACCAGGAATTCCAGAACCTGCTCCAGGAGATCTCCGTCAAGCGAAATCAGATGGCACAACTGCTCCAGGAACTGCAGCAGGTTAAGCTCCAGGCAACAGAACGACTGATTCAGGCTCTGACGCCGCGATACCAGGAATCTGTGGAAGCTCTGGTGCTAAGTGACAAGTACGACCTGATCATTCCGCGTCAGAGCGTTCATTATCGACACGAACTGTACGATGTGACTGCTAAGATCACGGAAAAAATGAACGCCCTCCAGCAGTAATCGTTTATCGTGAAACTGGGTGATATCGCCAGTCAGTTTCAACTCGAATTGTCTGGCGATGCCGAGGTAAACATTACCGGCATCGCCAGCCTTTCTGAGGCAGACGCTTCTCAGCTCGCCTTTCTGTTTAACAGCAACTTTCGAGATCAACTGCAAGACAGCAATGCTGCCGCAGTGGTACTGCGTCCAGCGGACATTGAGCTCGCGAAGATCCCTTGTCTATTGTCTGAGAACCCGAGAATGGCGTGGGCGCAGATTGCAACGCTGTTTGATCCGGCACCGCTGACGATGCCGTTCATAGATGAATCGGCCTGGATCGCGGATACCGCAAAGATTGGTCGCGGTGTCGCCATCGGAGCCAAAGCCGTCATCAAGTCGGGGGCCGTCATAGGTGACGGTGCGCAAATCGGTCCGGGATGTCATGTAGGAGAGGGTGCATCTGTCGGTGCAGGTACGTGCCTTAATGCAAACGTGGTGTTGTATCACGCAGTGCACATTGGTGAAAGAGGCATTGTTCATGCAGGCTCGGTGATCGGTGCTGATGGATTTGGTTTTGAATTTGATGCCTCAACCGGTGACTACGTCAAGATTCCCCAGGTTTACTCGGTGCGCATTGGTGACGATGTGGAAATAGGTGCAGGCGTTACGATTGATCGTGGCGCGTTGAATGACACGATCATCGGTGATCAGTGCAAGCTGGATAATCAAATCCAGATTGGACATGGCACTCGGATCGGTCACCACACCGTGATCTCAGGTTGTACGGCGATTGCAGGGAGCACGAAAATTGGAAGTTATTGCCTGATTGGTGGCGCTGTTGGAATTGTCGATAATATCGAGATCGCTGATCAGGTAGAGATCACCGCCATGTCGCTGGTGAGTCAATCTATCCTTGAAAGAGGCCGATATTCATCTGGCACGGGACTGATGCAGGGGTTTGAATGGAAGCGAAGCGTCGTCGGCTTCAAAAAACTTGATGACATTCTTAAGCGCCTGCGGCGTCTTGAACGAGAATAGCCTGCGGCGTTTTGAAACGAACAAGTAGTAGAGAAGAATCATGGAAGTTACCGAAATACAAAATTACCTGCCACATCGATATCCGTTTCTTCTTGTCGACAGGGTTGTCGAGTTCGAAGAAGACAAGCGCATCGTATGTATCAAGAACGTCACCATCAACGAGCCTCAGTTCACCGGTCATTTTCCAGTGACGCCGGTATTCCCAGGCGTCCTTATTGTGGAGGCACTGGCGCAAGCTTCCGGCATCCTGGCGTTTAGAAGCAGAAATAGAACCCTGAATGATGGTTACATTTACTACCTGGCAGGTACGGACAAGACCAAGTTTAAACGCTCCGTCGTTCCCGGAGATCAACTCCGTCTGGAAGTTGAAATCATTAACCTGAGAAAGCACTGGATGAAGGCGTCAGGTAAAGCTTACGTCGATGACAATTTGGTGTGCTCCTCCATGCTGACCTGCGCGGAACAGCAGGTAGGCTGATAGTGACGACACCGGAAGGTGCCCTCACGATAGCGATGGTGGCGGGGGAAGCCTCCGGCGACAATCTCGGCGCCGCGCTCACTCGGGAAATCCGGAAATCTGAACCTGATGTTCGCTTCCTCGGCGTTGGCGGTCCTGCCATGATGAGCGAAGGTTTCATCTCAGATCACGATATGGAGACTCTCTCCGTTAACGGGTTTGTCGATCCGTTCCTGAGGCTGCCCTCTCTTATTCGACTGCTGTTCAACCTGCGCGACAGCATCGTCGCGAGTGAGGCTGATTGTTTTGTCGGCATCGATTCCAATTTCTTTAATCTGCTACTGGCCGGCATGCTAAAAAAGCGCGGCATCAAAACCGTTCAATACGTTTCACCAACAGTTTGGGCATGGCGAAGTGGTCGAGTAAGGAAAATCGCGCGAAACGTTGATCTGATGATGACGCTGTATCCCTTCGAGACAAGAATTTACGAAGACAATGAGATTCCTGTGGTGTTTGTCGGTCACCCGCGAGCGAACGACATTGCGCCGGACGAAGGTCCCACTAATCAAACTAAGGCTCGGCAACAGCTTGAACTGCCGGAGAATGGCGAAATTCTCGCGATCCTGCCGGGTAGCCGAGGCAGTGAGGTTAATCTATCGGGCAGGGATTTCCTGAAGACCGCTGTTCTCCTGAGCGATCGAGTAGATCAGTTTGTGATTCCAGCCGCCAATGCGAAAAGACACAGTCAGCTTTCTCGCCTGCTATCAGAGCACCCGGAGCTTGAGGGGAAGGTTCGCCTGACTCGCGGTCAATCCCGCGAGGTGATGACAGCTGCTGATGCGGTGTTGGTAAACTCAGGTACGGCGACCCTCGAAGCGATGTTGCTTCGAAAGCCCATGGTCATGTCGTATCGCCTGGGTAAACTGACATATCACATTGTCTCGCGCATGGTAACGACGGATTGGTTCGCTTTGCCCAATATCCTGGCAGGTGAAGCGCTTGTGCCTGAGTTCATCCAGGATGCTGCAGACCCTCAGGTTATGGCGGATACCGTGCGAAAACTGTTGGCTAAAGAAGACCACGAAAAACTGATGAAGCGCTTTTCCGAGATTCATGAGTTCCTTAAGTGCGGTTCAACTCCGGGACGAGCCGCCGCGGATGCAGTGCTCGATCTCTCAAAAAATAGAGACTGAATGTACAGAAGAGAATTTGTTGCAGGTGTGGATGAGGTTGGACGTGGACCTCTTGCCGGCGCGGTTTATGCGGCTGCGGTGGTACTCGACCCCTTTAAAACCATTGAGGGTTTGAAGGACTCCAAGCAACTGACTGAGAAGAAGCGAGAAGCCCTAGATATTTGCATACGCAAACACGCAGTGTCTTTTAGTGTTGCCTGGGCCGAAGTTGATGAAATAGATGAGATCAATATTTTGCAGGCGAGCATGCTGGCTATGCAGCGTGCTGTATCGGGTCTTAAGGTTCCGGCAGAATTTGTCATTGTTGATGGCAACAGGTCACCAGGGTTTGCCTGTCCGTCGGAATGGTTAGTGAAGGGTGACGCCAAAAGCGACGTGGTAAAAGCGGCT
The DNA here is from genome assembly GCA_017642855.1 of Pseudomonadales bacterium. Classification (GTDB taxonomy): domain Bacteria; phylum Pseudomonadota; class Gammaproteobacteria; order Pseudomonadales; family Azotimanducaceae; genus UBA9659. The sequence continues at coordinate 2,305,633 of JAEPOO010000001.1, read as the reverse complement.
TCAATTATTGCCAAGGTTGCTCGGGATCGGGAGATGGTTCGCCTGGATGAGCTTTACCCGGAGTATGGGCTCGCTCAGCACAAAGGTTATCCAACACCCGTGCACTTGGAGGCTTTGAAAACCCATGGTCCTTCACCGATCCACAGAATGTCATTTGCACCTTGTCGCGAGGCTATTCAATGAGCAGGCGGGCGGTCTGTTTAATTTCGGAGAGATCAGTCACTTCGCTTGACGCGATTTTCTCCAGAAAGAGTCTTTGTCGCTGGTTTCTCAGGTGAACACCGATGCGTGCGTGAACCAGTTCCTCTGACGGAGGTTTGTTCATGTAGTCGACAGCCCCGGCTTTAAATCCCATCTGTTCATTGTGTTTGTCGTCCATGGAGGTGACGAAAATGACGGGAATGTGTTCGGTGACCGGCATTTCTTTCAGCGCCATGCAGGTTTCTACGCCCGTCATCTCCGGCATCATGTTATCCAGCAGAATAAGATCCGGCCGCTGCGTTCTTGCAACTTCAAGTGCCTTCTTTCCGCTGGTTGCAACGCACACATCGTAAGTGGGTTGCAGAATACTCGTCATGATTCGGATGATGGTCGCTTGATCGTCCACCACAAGAATCAGCGGCTTGGTACGAACTTCCAACTCGTTTCCCTGTCTGTGCTAGCCTCTATAAATAATAGCCTAAACCCTTTCCACTGTAACCTTGCTCAGATTCCTGCTACTTGCGCTTAGTTTGCCGCTGATCTTGTCCTGTGATGTCAGCAATTCCCGGTTGTCAGACTACACAACTCGATTGAGTCGCTCCCTGGAAGTCGACAAACCCTGGCTGTTAGAACGCGTCGAACCGGTTCTGCCGAGGCTGCGAGAGCTTCGGCAACCCATCACGGAGTCCAGCATTGATCTTTTGGACTTCCTGTCTTTGGGGGGGTGCGAACTGCAGGGTGTGATCGCTGAGCGTAACTCTTCACTGGGTAGGCTTGCGACACCAACGACGAGGCTTGTTCATGAACTAGAGTTCCTGGCGGTCGCTGAAGCCTGCGCTGAGTCTTTGAGTGTCGAGGACCCGGATCTTGCTGAATTGCTGCGTGAGGTGATTGAGACCAAGGAGCGAGAGCTTCCGATGGTTATCTTTAACGCGACGCTTGGTGGTGAAGAGTTTCGTGGCTTCTGGCGAGCCAGAGGACGGGACGTAATGGTGGACCCGGAAGTCATTGCAGCGGTACGAGATCTTAGAAGTTCCATTGAAGGATGGATGTCGGGGAACTATGTTGTCGACAGACAAGCGTTTGTCGATCAGCTTGATCTGATACGGCGAGGCCAGGGTGGTGACTATGTCCAGTACTGGTTTGATTTGTCTGTGTATCTGGAAGCTGCAGATGAAATCGTCAACTCGCGGATGTCCACACGACCACTGTGCTTTGCAACCGAGGGCGGCAGCTTACTGAAAACCGCACAGGCTGAGATTTTTAACAACGTGGTGATGCAATTCTTTATTGGTGGCGTGCAAAAGGATGTCGCGGTGCTGAGTCGCGGTAGTTTTGATCTGTTCGCTGAGACCGATCGAATCGAACAGCTGCTGGTGGAGGCATTGCCAAAAAACTACCGGGATTGGCAGGCAAAGCGGCAACTGGTTCTTGATGATGGTGCAAACGCCATGAATCGCCATGTGAAAGTACTGAAACCGCTTTTGTCGCAATGTGGCTTTCTGCCGACGTCACCGGGATCGTGATAACCTGTCGCATTTTTAAGAGGTGGGTCCATCGTGTCCGATCTGAAGCGTTTCAAAACCAACAAAAGAATGAGCCAGGCCGTGGTTCACGGAAACACGGTTTACACCGCAGGTCAGGTGGCGATGAACGCGGGTGGTGAAAGCGTTACCCGGCAAACGGAAGAGATCCTCGCTGAAATTGATGCGCTGCTTGCTGATGCTGGCACCGATAAGTCAAAACTGATCTCCGCAACCATCTGGCTGTCCAATATGGATGACTTTGCTGAAATGAATGAGGTCTGGGACGCCTGGGTTGTACCCGGTGAGACACCGGCGAGAGCGTGTGTGGAGTCTAAACTTGCGGCTCCGCAATTCACGGTTGAAATACAGGTGATCGCAGCGATCTAACATAAACAGGAGCAGCTTATGGCACTTCAGGACGAACTCATCCTTGAGCAGATACAGATTGGTCCCATGCAGAACTTCACTTATCTCGTGGGTTCCAAGGCGACGAGAGAAGTGGCAGTCGTGGATCCTGCCTGGGACATCAAGGGGCTTTTGAACTTGATTGATGAGCGAGGTTACACCCTGAACTCTTCTCTCATCACGCACTATCACCCGGACCATTGCGGCGGTAGCTTCGGCCAGAACAATGTTGAAGGTGTTGCTGAGTTACTGGAGCAGAGACCGGTGAAAAGTTTTGTGCACAAGCTCGAAGCCGATGGCGTCAAAAAAGTAACGGGTATATCCGACAACGACATGGTGAAGGTGGAATCCGGCGACACGCTCAAGATTGGCGATATCGAGGTGGAGTTTTTGCACACGCCCGGACACACACCAGGCTCCCAGTGTTTCAAGATCAAGCAGACGTTGGTTTCGGGAGATACCCTGTTTATCGATGGCTGTGGGCGTGTCGACCTGCCCGGGTCGAATTCAGAAGACATGTACCACAGCATTCAGAAGCTGGCCGCCCTGCCGGACGAAACACTGCTTCTACCCGGCCACAACTACTCATCGGTACCGCACGCGACGATGGGAGACACCAAGAAACACAATACCTATATGCGTATCGGTGACCTGGAGACGTGGAAGCAGCTAATGGGCGGGTAACGCCGCCCTAACCATTTTCTAGAAGTGGGCGCTGCCGGGAACTCTCGGAAAAGGAATGCAGTCGCGAATGTTTTCCATGCCGGTGACATAGGTTAGAAGTCGCTCAAAGCCCAGTCCGAATCCGGCGTGAGGTACCGTGCCATAGCGACGCAAATCCCGATACCACCAGAGTTCTTCTTTCATCAAATCGTCATGCATGCGTGAATCCAGAACGTCGAGGCGCTCTTCACGTTGACTGCCACCGACAATCTCGCCGATACCGGGTGCCAGAACATCCATCGCCGCAACGGTTTTTTCGTCGTCGTTCAAACGCATGTAAAAGGCTTTGATTTCGGCAGGGTAGTTCATGACCACAATAGGTCTGCCGACGTGTTTTTCTGTCAGGAACCGCTCATGTTCTGACTGAAGATCCAGACCCCATTCAACGGGGAACTCAAACTTCTCGCCGCTCTTTTTCAGAATATCGATCGCCTCGGCGTACTCCATTCGTTCGAACTTGTTGTCGATGATGGCTCGCATCCTTTCGATAACGGTCTTTTCAATGCGTTGTTCGAAGAAAGCCATGTCGTCTTCGCGCTCTTCGAGCACTCGACTCAGAACGTGAGTCAGCAGATCTTCAGCGAGGTCTGCATTGTCGTTCAGGTCTGCGAAGGCAATCTCGGGTTCCACCATCCAGAATTCCGCCAGGTGTCTGGAGGTATTGGAATTCTCCGCGCGGAACGTCGGACCAAACGTATAGACTTTGGACATGGCCAGACAATAGGATTCAACATTGAGCTGGCCGGACACCGTCAGGAATGATTCCTGGCCAAAGAAGTCTTCTCCAAAGTCGACCTTGCCATCGTTCATGGGCAGGTTCATCAGGTCCAGGGTGCTGACACGAAACAGTTCACCTGCCCCTTCACAGTCACTGGCGGTAATCAACGGTGTGTTGATCCAGTGAAAGCCTCGTTCGAAGAAATAGTTGTGGATGGCGTTGGCGAGCGTTGTTCTCACGCGAGTCATTGCGCCAAAGGTATTGGTTCTTGGTCTAAGGTGCGCAACAGTTCTTAAATACTCGAAGGTGTGGCGTTTCTTGGCGATAGGATAGGATTCGGGGTCTTCAACAACACCGATCACGTCGACAGAGGTCGCCTGGATCTCTACGGATTGACCTTTGCCTTGCGACTCTGCCAGTTGCCCGGTGATGACGACGGCGCAGCCGGTCGTGATCGTGAGCACTTCATCTTCATAGTTCTCCAGTTCCTGCGGAACCACCGCCTGGATGGCATCGAAACTGCTGCCATCATGCACGGCAACGAAGCTGATACCGGCCTTTGAATCTCTTTTACTGCGGACCCAACCCTTTACGGTAACGGTCTCGCCAACGGGAATATCGCCTTTGAGAAGGCGCTCTACAGATACATCATTCATGGGGCGCAATGATACCAGACCGCTGTTTCTCGTGGTGGTACTATCGAGGCAAGTTTTGGGGGAAGTCATGACAAAAAACGATGCTGAGGTATGGGTTGATCCACACGCTGGCTTCCAGATTGATCGGATAGATACCTGCGTTACCCAGGGGTATCAGAAGGAGAAGCTCGATGCGCTGGAACTGGATACCAGTCGTTATGGTCATCAGGTCGATCCGTCTTTTTACATCGGCCTGGGTATCCACGCCGGTATCGCAAGCGGCATCTCTGCCGAGGGTAACGTTAATATGTTGTCCAGTATTATCCAACATCGCCCCCTAGTACTTGGGGAAATGCTCTATTCCGCGGGTTGTATCCAGGCTGTGGAACCGGTGCCAAGGGGGCGAAGGATCACCACGGATGTTTGGTTTGAAGATGAGGCTGGAGGGCGTGCTGTATCGGTGCCCAGGGAGTCTCTGAAGCCGGACCCCAGCAAGTCAGCCCGTGGCGCGGGAGAGCGGCCGGCGCCGGTGATCAGTGAGGTGAGTTCCCTTGAGATTCTTGGTGAGCATCAGCTGACCCCTGAAGGGACCCGCGGCTACAGCACGGAAGGTAACGCGATTCACTATGAAGAAGATGTCGCCCAGGCAGCTGGCTTCAGGGCGCCGATTATCGGTGGCGGGCAGGGCGTACATTATCTTATGTGGCACCTTTGGCAGGATGGTATTCAGTCGATGCATCTGGACGTATTCTTCCGTCGACCAATATTCTGGGATGACCGCGTCCAGGTCGGCAGGGCGAAAGACGGGGCAGCGATTGCGCTACTTCGTGAGGGTAACGGCGATGAACCGACCAAGGTATTAACAGAAATTCGCGTCAATGAAATGGAGAGGGAAACATGAGATCTGCGAAGGAAACCATCGAAGAGTTTTGGCGAATACAGGATGAGGGCGACTATACCAAGGTCGTTGAACTGTTTGCTGAAGATGCGACCCTGGTTGATCCTTTCTTCGGCACCTTTGAAGGTAAGGCCGCGATTGGTGAATTCATGGCAAAGATGAACGAAGAGATGGGTTCTCGAGAAACTCACTTTGTTGTGCGTGACATTGACGGCGGTGGCGACGTGGCCTGGGCACAATGGACTGCGAAAACTCCGGCGGGCGACATTGAAGGTTGTGGGCTTTACCGGGTCAGGGATGGGATGATGACCTACTACAAGGACTATATGAACGCGCCGTCACAGGAGGAAGCGTGATATGGACGTCAGGACGCTGATGCAACAGGCGGTCATTAACCACGCAGATCGTGAGTGTGTCGTGCATGGTGATCGCCGTCTTACGTTTACGCAGGCCTGGGATCGAGGAATTCGATTAGCGAATGCGTTAGTTGCTCTGGGTCTTGAGTCTGGTGACAGGGTTGGTGTTCTGGAAGACAACTCCATAGGCGCGGCTGATTTCTATCACGGTGCAGCAATTGCGAACCTGGTGCGGGTGCCGCTTTATCCTCGCAATGGTATGGAAGCGCATGTGCACATGCTGTCGCACACGGGTTGCAAAGCGCTGGTCGTCAGTGACAACTACTTACACGAGGTGGAAGGAATTGTAGATGCGGTGCCGAGTCTCGAGCATTTGCTGATTCGCGATGATGGCTACGAGCAGTGGCTCTCTGATCAGTCCGACGACCTGCCCGAAATCGATATTCATCCCGATGACAATTTCATCATCAGACACACTGGCGGCACCACCGGTCCGTCTAAAGGTGTGGCTTACACACATCGAGGCTGGCTGGCTGCAGGGCGTGACTGGTTTTATACGTTTCCTCCTGTAGAGCCCGGCGACAAGTGCCTGCACCTTGGACCGATCTCTCATGGTTCCGGATACCAATACCTGCCAACCATGCTTGCCGGCGGCTGTAATGTGATGATGGATCACTTCAACGCCGAAGAGACGTTGGATGTGATGGAGCAGGAACGTATTGGTTATCTGTTTATGGTGCCGACGATGCTGAACGCGGTCGTTCGCGACAATACGGCAAGGGGTCGGGACTTTTCCGGGCTAAAGTGCCTGTTGTCGGCTGCGGCACCCATTGCAGATGCGACAGCTCTGGCAGCACGTGAAGTTTTTGGGGAAGTGCTCTATCAAGGCTACGGCCAAACGGAGGTGCTGCCGGTTGCCATGATGGGACCGAAGCACTGGTTTGCGGAAGTGGATGGCAGTGAGCCACTACGAGCATGCGGCATGCCTTTGCCGTTTGCGCAGATTGAAATCTGGGACGAGGAAAACCAACCGCTACCAAGAGGTGAGGTGGGTGAAATTGTTGCCAAATCGGATGGGCAGATGTCTGGTTTTTGGGAAAACCCGGAAGCCACCGCGGAAAGAATTGTACGAGGCTGGGTTAAAACGGGGGATATGGGGCGCCTGGATGACAACGGGTATCTCTATATTGTTGATCGAGCAGACGACATGATCATCTCCGGGGGTTACAACATCTGGCCGATGGAGCTGGAGAATGTGATCTCCGATCACGCGGAAATCGTCGAGGTCGCGGTTTTTGGTGTGCCGCATGAGAAGTGGGGTGAAACGCCGCATGCAGTCTGCGTGACCACAACTGAGTCTCCCGGTGTCACCGAGGATGAAATCATGGAACTTTGCTCGGAACGACTGGGCTCTTACAAGAAGCCGGGTGGTGTGACTTTTACCAGTGATCCGTTACCGAAAAGTCCAGTAGGCAAGATTCGCAGGAAAGACTTAAGGGAGCCCTTCTGGGAAGGCCGTGACAGAAGAGTCGCAGGTTCCTGATCGCCTCAGCGCTGTCGATCGGGCATCTTCGGTCCCTTTTCAGCCTTTGAGGCCCATCGCCGGGCGATTCGCACTGATCACGTAGAGGTTGTCGATGGGCTTAGTGTTTCGATACTCTGGAACGTGGTCAATGAACATCTCGGCTAGTGGGTCGTTGCAGAAATCAAAGAGCCATCCCCACTGGCATGTGCAGTATTTGATGTTCAAACCGTTTACCAACGAATCGGGCCGACATGTTAGACATCAAACTTTATGGCGTTGATCACTCACCCTGGGTGCAGGCGGTCATGCTTGGGCTTCACGACAAGAATATTGAGTACACGCGTTCAACGGTGGCTGCGCCGGAAGCTTTCATCAAATGGGGCGTCATGATGCCTGCCGCCAGTTTCGATGGAGAGCCGTGGCAGCTGGAATCCAAGGATATTCTTCACAGACTCGGCTATGACGCAGTCTCTGATGAAGATATGAAGCAAGTCCGATTAGCATGGCAAGGTGTACTGCATCGTGTGGATGTCTGGCCCCGTTTCTGGGGTGAGTTCAGTGTGGCCAGTGATCCGGATCAGAATCCGCTCGCTCGATTCCTGAAAAACTTCTTCCGCAGTTTTGCGACCTTCTACTTCTTCCTGTTGATGAACTTTGCGAGATTGATGGGGCAGGGCGTAAGACCGGAAAATTTTGGTGATCAATACCTGGACTGGGAAGAAAGGTTTTCCAAACTCTCTGGTCCCTATCTGGGCGGCGATGAACCGAATGCTGTGGATTTGTTGCTGTTTGGTGTCATTCAATGTCACAGCAGTATCCCGGTACCACCGCTGACAGCGTTGCAGACAGACCCCCGACTGATTGAGACACGCCAGTGGATTGGTCGAATGCAAAGCCGGTTCAGTGACTATTCTTCGCTCTATTCAGGCGTTTACTTCAAGCCGCACTCGCCAGCACCCAGACTTGGGTCGGGCATCGATCAATTGGCTTTCTGGCTGGGAGCGATTTTCATGGTATCGCTATTCTGGATCACGGTACCTCTTGCCGCGATTCTTGCCGCCCGTAACCAGAGGCTCAGGTAGTTACCTCTCTTTCGTTGTCTTTGCCTTCAGCTCACGATCCAGAAACGACACGATGGCGTCAGCCGCGGCAACCTGGTTCTCTCGTTTCGAAAATCCATGCCCTTCATCCTCGAACACGAGGTAGTCGACGGTAACGCCATTCGATGATACCGATCCGATGTTCGTCAACCCAGGGAAGGTCAGCCATGTACTGCTTGGCGTAGACGATATCATCCAGGTCCACTTCGCCGTGTTTCTTGTCGTCCATGTGAAAGAACGTCTTCCCGTAGCCGGAAGAGCCGCGATTGTTGGCGGCAAGAACCGAATACCCGTGGTTTACGATGTGTTGGATCATGGCGCTGTAACCGGTTCGGCTCTGGCCTCCAGGACCGCCGTGCACCCAGATCAGTGCTGGCGCGGGATTAGCTTGTGTTGCTCCCTGTGGGCGATAGAGGATGCCTGGAATCTCCAGCCCGTCGAAACTCTGGTAGCGAACAACTTCCGTATTGACCAGAACAGATTCGTCGATGGCTGGATTCAGATTGCTGGTCAGCCTGTTGGAGTTACCGCTTTTCATATCCACGACGTAGAGATCCCTGGGGGATGTGTCCGTTGTGAGAAACAGGCTGAATTTGGTTTCGCTTCGGTTGAAGCGGATGTTAGCGGGGCTGCCATTCAGATCTGGTAGCTCGACGTTAGCGTCGTTTTCCTGATCGTAAATGGTGATCTCTGTCCTGGCGTCGGCATTTACTCCGGAGACGCGGTAGCGCCCTGAGTCAGAGTAGGAAACAAACACAACGTCCCAATCCGCTTCGATTAGGGGTGCGGTTTCTCCGGTCGCGAGGTCATAGGTCCATGCCTGGGTGAATTCGCTGTGCTCGTTGGTGCCGTACACCATCTTGCTGTTGTCCGGTGTAAAGGTGAAAACGGTGTGGCGAACGTTGACTTCGTTCGGGGTCAGCAGTTTTGGTTCTGTATTTTCCGCCTCGAGATCAAGTAGGTAGAGGTCGTTGTCAGCGCTGGAGTTTTGCCGAATCAACGCCAGTTGTTTGCCATCAGATGAACCGCCACTCACCGTCCATTGACCATCGTTTTCAAACATGAGTTCTTGATCGTAACCATCGATGCTGATCTTGTAGACGTCAAACGCAGAAGGTTCACGTTCGTTCGAGATAATGAAAAAGTGCTGTTTGTCGTCGTGCCAGCCTGCAAAGTCGGCTTTGAGATTTTCGCCGGGTGTGATGTCTACGATCTCTCCGGACTCTTCGCGGACATAAACGTGTGTCAGTTCATTGCCACCGACGTCAGCGGTGAAAATAATTCGCCCGTCATCAGGAAACCCTGAGGACAGGAAGTTGGCGTTGTCTGAAGACTGGGTGAGTGCCGCTGCGTCACCGGTCGCGGCATCGATCTGGTAAACGTTGATGATCCCGCTCTTGTTACTGCTGATAAATAACTTTTGATCATCAAGAGACCAGCCGTACTCGTCAGCGGCGAAGATTTGGGTTGAATCATAGAAAGTCTCAGCGTCGTAAACCGGGAGTTCTCTCGCGGGTTCAGCCTCAGTTTGTTTTTGAGCCTCGCCGCATCCGGCAAGAACGAGCAAAAGGGTGGGAAAAAACAGGATTGATTGGGTTTTCATGGTCAATATCTCGATTTCATATCGAGATAATAAGCTCTTAGCGCGCTAACTTCTTCTCCAGTTCGGTGATCACGTGGGGCACTGGGTTGTCCACGTGGTTCAGTTCGTTCCAGATTTGAGGAAACAAGATGCCATGGCCATCGCGCTCAGAAAAAGGCTCGGTATTGAAAGCCATGTCATCGATCAGATAGGCATTGTTGTGAGCGAGCCGATTCTTGTGGCGGGTAAAGATGAAATCGTGGAAGTCAGTTCCAAAGCGCTCGATCAGCCAATGGTGTTTGCCTGAGACACAACCTGGGGAGCCTGTGGGTGCAGTCAAAAATACGACATGGCCCAATCGGTTCAGTTCTGCATACAAGTCGTCGAACCAATCAAATGGCGTCAGGTTTGCCCAGAATTCTTCCGTCTGGATGTACTCATGGGTAAAGAACGCCATGGGTGATCTTTCAAAAATGGCTTCAGGAAAAAGTGAGCCTGGGTGTTCTTCCAACCAGCGAGCGAGGCTTTCGTCGGGTGGGAAGCCGTTGGCTTTTATGGCCGCGCCCATGAAGTCGACGCAGACACCGTCCATGTCGAGATAGATCTCAGCAGACATGGTTAGCGCAACTACTTGTTCCAGTCATTGCGAAAGCGGTCCCACCGTTCGAACGCAGCCGCGATGCCACCAGCACGTTCCATGAAACCGTCCTTGAATTCCGGATGGGTAAAGATCCAGAACTCATTATTCTGTATCGCATGTAGGGTCATGTCGCCGACAATGGCAGGGTCGAGCATGGCATCCAGGCTCTCCTGCAGGGCTGCTAATTCTTCTTCGGTACGATTGCTGTCGTTAGCCATATTAAATTCGGATGCGTTACTCCCGCCGAGGCTGGCAGGTCGATTGCGTTCCGATTCATAGATACCTGTTGCAACGAAGCCGGGGCACAGCACAGATACGCCAATGCCGTTATGGGTTAGATCGCCTGCAATCGCCTCTGACATACCCACAACAGCGAACTTGCTGGTGTTGTAGATACTCATGCTCTGCACACCGACCATGCCTGCCATGGATGCAGTGTTGACGATGTGTCCGCCTTCGCCATGACTGATGATACGGTTTGCAAAAACCTGAACGCCGTTGATCACGCCATCGAGATTGACGCCCATGACCCAATCCCAGTCCTTGTAGGTGTGATCTTTGATGTGACCGCTGACGGCAACACCAGCATTGTTGCAGACGACATGAATTTTCTCGAAGGCAGCTTCCGTTTCCCTGGCAGCTTCTTCCAGGGCATCTCGATCTGTGACGTCAACTTTGAGGGTGATGACGTCAGCATTGGACTCCGCGAATTCTGCGGCAGCTGCGTCCAGTGCGTTATGTTCGATGTCGGCGATTGCTACCTTCATGCCTGCACCGGTGAATGATCGGGCCATGGCAAGCCCGAGTCCGCTGGCGCCCCCGGTAATAAAAGCAACTTTACCTGCGACATCTTTCATGGTGTTTCCCTATTCCTGATGTTCTTTTTTCTGATCAGCATGATACGTTAAGGGCTGAGGGAGACATAGATGATCATCAAGAGTGATTACCGCATACCGAGCGTCACAGATGGCTACGGTGTGCTGCTGAGAAATAAACATCTGAACGATTCTGAGCATGAACTGTTGGGCGAGACCGTTCTTTTTGTGCACGGTGCAACTTACGGATCCAGTCTGACGTTTGACTATGAGGTGGATGGCAAATCCTGGATGGATACGCTGGCATTGGCGGGTTTCGATGTCTGGTGTCTGGACCTTCTGGGTTATGGTGGTTCTGATCGGCCGGAAGAAATGGATGAATCACCGGAAGCCAATAAACCGTTGGTTGATACGGCCAATGCGGTTCAGGAAGTTGATCATGCCGTCGACTACATATTGAAGGATCGCGGACTTTCCGCGATAAATCTGATGGGTTACAGCTGGGGCACTGCCATATGCGGTACTCATGCTGGCCAGTTTCCGGAAAAGGTCTCTCGGCTGGTATTGAGTGGTGCGCTCTGGGTGTCTCAAGGCGCGGAAGCTCGCACCATTGCTGCTGAGCCAGGCGCATACCGCACTGTCGATGCTGAATCGATGGCAGAGCGTTGGGCGATTGGGCTTGAACCCGATGAATTCAAAAATATTGTCTCACCAGACCTGGTCGCAGCCTGGTGCAACGACATGGTTGCGTGTGATCCCAAGGGCGCGGAGACAGGCTTGTTGCGTGCGCCAACCGGAGTTTTGAAGGACTTTCAGGTCTGTGCCTCAACTGGTGATCCCTGGTATGACCCTTCATTGATTCAGGCGCCGACGCAGATTGTTGTTGGTGAATACGATCGCGAAACGACACCGAAGCAGGCGTCAGAAGTGTTTCAGAGGCTCACAAGCGCTAAAGAAAAACGCATGACGGTGGTGGGTGGTGGCACCCACTCATTGCTGCTCGAATATCAAAGAGCCGCGCTTTTCGACGTGGTGGAAGGTTTCCTAAGACCCGATTGAGTTCGTTGATGCTTCAAGCCAACTGAGATCTTCACCGAAAAGCAGCGGAGAAATTTTCTCCCGAACTTCTGAGTGGTATTGATTTAACCAATCCAGTTCCTGCGGTGTCAGTAGTGATTCGTCGATCAACCTTTGATCAAAGGGCGCGAAGGTGATGGTTTCGAAACAGAGCATGCCATCTTCGCGTTCCATCACGATGATGAGATTTTCACAACGAATGCCGTAGCCACCCTCCTGGTAGTAACCGGGCTCATTGGAGATCACCATGCCCGGCAACAGTGCTTGTGAGGGGCCTGCTTTGGAGATCCTTTGAGGTCCCTCATGTACGCTGAGAAAGGCGCCGACACCGTGACCGGTGCCGTGGTCATAGTCTTTGCCGTGTTGCCATAGAAACTGTCTGGCCAGTGCGTCCAGCTGTTGACCGTTGGTGCCCTCCGGGAAAACTGCGCAGGCCAGCGCAATGTGACCCTTGAGCACGAGTGTGAACATCTTTTTGTGTTCGTCGCTGGGTTCACCAATGATGATGGTCCGGGTGATGTCAGTTGTGCCGTCTAGATATTGGCCGCCGGAATCCACCAGGTAGAGATTGTTCATCTCGAGATCAGCAGGGGTGCCGTTTAGGTGATTGTAGTGGGCCAGCGCGGCATTCTGCCCCGCAGCGGAAATGGTGTCGAAAGAGAGGTCGTGAATATCGGGCAGTTCGCGACGAAAAGATTCCAGCTGATCAGAGAGCTCTGCTTCGTTGTAATTTTTCCCGGCCGCGACTTCTCGATCAATCCAGGCCAGATATCGTGATACGGCGGAACCGTCCCGTATATGGCAGTTGCGGATGCCCGAAAGTTCCACAGAATTCTTTTGCGCCTTGGGCAGCAGCACCGGGTCGGTGCCAGCGATCAGGGTCGCGCCCGCCTGGCGACATTGAATCTGGCACCAGGCATTCGCCATGGTCGGATCTGCGAGGATTTGTCGATTTTCTTTCCCGAGGTTTTCAAGGTCGCGCGTCAACTGGACGTCGTCAAAGACGTCGACACCCGCGCCAACATGGTTGGAGAAGTCGTTAGGTAATTTTCTTGGATCAGTGTACAGAGCCATGTTGCCTTCCGTATCCAGGGTGGCAAAGCCCAGGAGCACGGGAAGACGTGGTACATCTTTGCCTCGAATGTTCAGCAGCCAGGCGATCGAATCCAACTGGCTGACTAAAGCGATGTCTGCCCCGGTTTCAGCAATTGACGCACCGATGCGCTTTCTTTTCGATTCGCTGGACTCACCGGTGTAGCTTTCATTCAGCATCATCGCCAAGGCAGCTTCGGGTTCCGGGCGGTCCTGCCAGTGCAGATCGACTGGATTTTCCTCAACCGAAACGAGTGCCATATCCTTTCGCGCAAGCTGCTTCTCGGCACTCTGGTACCAGGTCAGAGTATGCATGCGGCTATCCAAACCGATTCTGGCACCGGCTGCCAGGGTCTCACTGAGCCACTTAACAGGTGGATTCTCGATTAGGTGCTGATACTCGAAAGCAACGTCGGGTACCTGTTGGCGCACTTGTATGGTGTAACGGCCATCAACGAAAATGGCGGCTGTCTCCTTGAGGACCACGGCCATGCCCGCTGAACCACTGAATCCGGTGAGCCACGCAAGACGTTCGTTCTGGGGAGGCACGTATTCACCCAGATACTCGTCTGCTCTGGGGACAACATAGGCGTCCAGCCCGTGTTTCTCCATTTCCTGTCGAATCAGGGTGAGTCTCAGTTGTATTCGGTCGATCTCGGATCCGGTCAATCCACACACATTCATATCAGTTTCTTTGGCCAACGTTTGGGCCAATGATCAAGGGTTGCCAGCGGTTCCGCAAGTTCCTGATTCATGAACGTTCAGGTCCCTGAGCTTAAGCCAGAAATCCATGCGGTGAGATTTCCGGGATAGCGAACCGGCGTATAAGATGATGACAAAGTGTCGGTGATTGTTGCTTTGGAACCCCTGGTTATTCTGCTGGCGTTTGTTGCTGGACTAGCGTTTAAGAAAATTGGTTATCCGCCGTTACCGGGATACCTCCTGGCTGGATTTGTTGCCCATGGTTTCTCGCTTGGTCAGGTCGATCTGATCACCGAGATCGCCGATATCGGTATCTTGCTGCTCCTGTTCACGATTGGCCTCAAATTGAACCTCAAGGACATCGCAGCACCTTACATCTGGGCCGTTGCAGGGCTGCATATTGGTATCGCGGTGCCATTGACCACGGTCGTGATCATGGTTTCGGGGATCGTCTTTCCGGTTCTGGCGCTTCAGGACACCGGGTCTGCGTGGATGCTTGCGTTTGCGCTGTCTTTATCGAGTACGGTTTTTGCGGTCAAGGTTTTCGAGGAACGCGGCGAATCTGCCAGTTTCCATGCCAAAATTGCCATCGGTATTCTGGTCATCCAAGACATCCTAGCCGTGACTTTTCTCGTTCTCAGTTCAGGCCAGCTACCGGCCGTCTGGGCACCTGCATTGTTGCTATTGGTTTTTATTCGCCCACTGCTGCTCTGGTTGCTCAATCTGGCTCGTCACAGCGAGCTGGTGATACTTATGGGTTTTGGGATGGCACTGGGCGGGGCAGAGCTGTTCGAAGCGGCCGGGCTGAAAGGGGGGCTGGGCGCATTGCTGTTCGGACTCATCCTCTCAAATTCAAAGCTGACGAAAGAGCTATATAACAGCCTGATCGATCTAAAGGATCTGTTTCTGATCGGCTTTTTCCTGCAGATTGGGTACTACGGCTTGCCGGAACAGCCTATGTGGTTTGTCGCAACAGCACTGGCTTTTCTTATTTTTCTTCGTCCAGTAATTTACTACCTGCTGTTCGTCGGTTTCCGCCTTCGGGCTCGAACCTCGTTACTGGCCAGTTCCGCGCTGTTCAACTACAGCGAGTTTGGTCTTGTGGTTGCAGCTTACGCGGTCGCCACTGGAAATCTGCCGCAGGAATGGCTGACAACCATCGCATTGGCGGTGTCCATTTCGTTCTTCATAGCTACACCTCTCAACTTACGAATTCATCGTTTCTATTCGCAATACGGTTCGAACCTACAGCGCATTGAAAGAGGCGCGCGTCTCAAAGCTGAGGTGCCCACGGATCTCGGGGATGCGGAAGTTGTTGTCCTTGGGATGGGGCGAGTTGGCGTGGGTGCCTATCAGCGTTTGAGGGAAATCCATGCCGACAACATCGTTGGTGTGGATGAGAACTTCAGCAAAGTTCAGGAACATCGCGACAATGGCATCAGCTGTGTGCACGGCGATGCCAGCGACTATGACCTTTGGGCGCACTCAAGCTTAAAGGACAAAAAGCTGGTGCTCATCAGTTTGACCAAACACGCGGAGAACCTTGTGGCTGTGGAGCTGGCCAAAGAGTTGGGCTTTTCCGGGACGCTGGCTGTTGTCTGTCGTTTCCCAGATCAACATCAAGAGCTGGCGGAGATGGGGTGTATCGTCTTTAATCTCTATGATGAAGCGGGTCACGGATTTGCGGAGCATGTGGTGGAGAGGCTCGATTCTTAAGGCCTAAATTCAAACCTGACCCTTTTTTTCGGAAAAGCGTTGTGATTTCGGAGGAATTGACTAAGATTTTAGTCGTAACCCTTTCATTCACTCGACACAGTTGCGGTCAATTACAGAGGAGGCCCACCCCAATTATAGAAAACAGAAGAACACTTCAAGGTTAACGATTTAGGTAATTTACTTTATGGCGAAAAGAAACCGCTCACGTGTATCATCGAATCGAAGAAAACCAGAAGGGAGAAAATCAAAGCAATCTAACAAGCAAAACTCGGACAACTACGGCGGCGCTGATATCTATACGCTGCATCCCAACGCCAACCTCGAAACTGCCTATTCACCTCCTCGCACCCGCCAGCCTCTTGAGGCACGCACCAAAGCCCAAAAACGATATCTCTGTGCCATAAAGAGCCACTGCCTTACTTTTGGCATCGGTCCTGCCGGCACGGGTAAAAGTTATTGTGCAACAGCAATGGCTGCAGACGCGCTCGCGAATGGCAGGATCGATAGAATCATCCTGACGAGACCCGCCGTCGAGGCAGGTGAACAGCTTGGTTATCTGCCTGGTGATCTTAACGAGAAGTTCAGCGTCTACATTGATCCCTTCCGCGACATCCTTATCGAAAGACTCGGTAAAGGTGCGGTCGAATACAATTTGAGGCATGGGCGCATTGTCGCTGCGCCGCTCGCATTTATGCGGGGAAAAACCTTCGGCAGCGATACGTTTGTGATTTTGGACGAAGCCCAGAATACCTCAATTTCGCAAATGAAGATGTTCCTGACCAGGATTGGAGAAGACTGCAAAGTTGTTGTGAATGGAGACGTTAAGCAAAGTGATATTCGCGGCAGCAATGGTCTGGCTGACGCGATACAACGACTGAAAGGTCTGCCGGGTGTTTGCATTCATGAGTTCGAACGTGAAGACATCGTGCGTAGCGGTTTGGTGCGCTATGTCATTGATCGTTACGAGTGCGAAGAGGGTTGCTAAGCCGGGGAACTCACTGGTTCAATTCGTCATCGGGACTGACCACGGCCGGGCTTGGTCGTTCCTTTGGCGCGTTGAACTGGTCGAGTTTTCTTTTCACCCTCGATGAGTCCGGATTGATTTCTAATGCGATTTCCAGTGCCTCTCGTGCATCATCCCAACGTTTTAATCTGATCAGGCTGAGTGCGCGGTTGTAGTGCACGATATCCTGAGCAACACCGCCTACCTCGAGCGCAGTCTGGTAATCCTCCAGGGCGCGATCAAACTCGAGTGTCTGATGGAAGACGTTCCCTCGATTAACGTAAACTTTGCCCATTTCTGGCATTAACAAGGCGGCCTCGTTGTGGTCTTTCATGGCTCGCGCGTATTCGCCGTTTGCCGCGTAAATGATGCCGCGATTCGTATGTGTTGCTGCAAGGTCGCGGATAGTCAGATCGTCATGTCGAATGGCATCGGTGCAATATCTGGCACCACTGCCCCCGAAGGGCATATTGCTCTCCTGATAGCAGCGCGTTGCGTTGTCTGACCCAAATGTGGTCTTTGACTGGGCCAGGATCTGACAGGCAGAGAAAGTTAAAACAAGGATAAATAGTCGTTTCATCACGGCTGATCATATTCCACGTCATAAAGTGAATCCAGATTGAAGGTAAATCTCAACTGGACGTTATCGACCCTGACGCGTTCACCACCAACCTCGCGGGGTTTGAACTTGAAGCGCGCGATGGCATTGAGTGCGGCTTCGTCAAACAGGACACCTGGTTCCGATTCAACCACGATGGGATTAACCACACGACCATTGGCTCGCACGCTGAATTCGACAATCACGTATCCCTCGACCTCCCGCATGGCTGCCCGTAGTGGATAGATGGGTTGAACCACGTGCATAGGTGATAGTTCTGAGTGGGGTGCTTCAAGGTCGAGATTGATGTCTTCTGGTCCAATGACATCTGCAATGCTCCCAAAAGTCGGGCGTTCCGCTCTCATTTCCACACGGGCGGTCCGGTTCCACATAGTTGCCCGTGGATCTGGTGGCGGTTCCAGAGGCAGATGTTTCTGGGGCTTTTTTCGGGTGGCGATGGGTTGCATATCCTTGCTCTCGGCCATCGCCGGCCGAACTGCGGATGCTTGGGTTATCTCGTTGTCGAATGAAAGCTCGGTGCTGATCAGGAACAGCATCAGATAGAAGCTGGCACAGGTAGCGATGAGTGCCGCAAACATCACTGCAACCAGTTTCAATGATGGGTGCAAGTCGGTCATGGATTCAACATACACCGAGTTTTAGTGTCCTGCCAGTAGGACAGAATGCCTAAAAGCTGATGTTTCCTTTCATATTATCCGGCAGCGTTGCCAGTATGTTCTGAACCGTATGCTCCGGGGCTTCACCGGTAGTATTGATGGTGATTGACGGACCAGGCAGGTCGGGTGTTTCCAACTGTGTCTGGCTGAAATCGTCCTCCATCATGGCCAGCCCGTTGCCTTTCGAGGCTCTTCTCGTTGGATCATCTACTCTGCCTTTCAGTTCTTCCTCATCGCAGGTCAGGCCAACAAATAGCCCGATGCCGCCGTTGCGCTTTGCGATTTCAATGAACGCCCCATACTGACTGAGGTCTACGAAACGATCATAGGTAAAGGAGGCAATGAGGCCGTCTTCCGGTAGCTGCAGTGCCGCATCGAGAATCTCTTTGTAGGCGCTGTTCCTCAGTGAACCAAAGCTATCGCTGTTGTATCCGAAGACGGGACCCAGCAGATGAGTCAGGTTCTGAAAATCGAGAAAGGAGAATCCCAACTCGTTGGCGAGTTCTTTTGCGATAGTTCGTTTTCCAACGCCAGGCACACCGTGGAGGAAAATGAGGTGCATGTCCTTTCCGTGTTCTCTCTCGTGGGGACACTTTAACCTCACCTCAAGCGGGCAACAACCTGCCTAAAAGAGCCTGACGGGTTCCCACCCACCCGAGAAAGCCTGGGTATTGGACCAGACCGTGTGGTGAGGTTCCTGAATGGGCTGTTGTTTGGTGAGCATGATGTTGTTATCGCGGAATTCAAAAGCGGTGATCTCTTGGGCATCGAGATCCAGAACAGAAAAGCCGGGCCAATGCTCACCCTTCAGTGTACCGGCATTGATTAACGTCAGGGTTTCAAAATGAATGAGAGTACGAAAGTGCATATGACCGTTGACCAGGTAGCGGAACTTGCTGCTCCTGATGATGTCATCCAGACCTTTGCTTTTTTCAGCAGGCATTCTTTCGGTCCCAGGCCAGACCTTCCGTAAATCATCGTCTGCGACACCGTGGCAAAGCAGCAGATTGCCATCGATCGTTGCTATGGTTTCCTGGGTCGATAAATTGTTGAGATATTCGAGGGTATCGCTGCTGAGATCTTCGGCGAAATGTGCCTGGGGTACATGGCGGGCTTTTTCCTGCAGTAGCCAACGATCATGGTTACCTCTGACCGTGGTAACGCTTGCCTGTTTCAGCAATTCAACACTAACATTCGGGCAGCCACGCCCATCAACGATGTCGCCAGTGCAGAGAATGTCATCCACGTTCAGTCGATGAAGATGTTCAAGGGCCAGTGCCAGTCGGCCATCCTCCGCATGAACGTCACCGATAATGCCTAGTTTCGCAGCTAACATCGCTAAATGTGTTCTCTAAGGACGGCTTCAATAACTTCAAGTCGATCTACTGGGCTCGTCATTTCCAGAACGGCCTGCATGGTGTCGGGGTCAAGCCGTAATAGCTGAAAAACGCGGAAAGAAAAATCCCGATTATCCATATCGAGCCATTGATCGGTGTCGAACTGTGCGAGCGCGGTGGGACTCTGTTTGCCCAGTAGGTTGCGAATCTCGCCGACGATTTGCCTCTGCAGCGTCGCTGCTCGTTCACTGCTGTCGGTGGATGAAACCACCAGGTCATCGACCCCCTCGCAGGAAACAATACGATAGGGCAAAGTCTGGATCTCGCTCAGGTAGCGTAGCCGACGTTCCATTCGGATGTTGATGTAGATGCGACCGTCCGGCGTGGTTTCCATAACCTGGCACAGGCCCGCACTGAATATTGGTTGGGGTTCGTACGTGGCCTGATTGCTGCTGAGCGCGTCTTTAACGGACTGGTCGGTCTTCGCTGGACGAATCTCTTTGAGCGTGTGGCAGACAGCGATCATCCGTTCCTTTTCGACACAGTCGCTAATCATGGTGCGGTATCGCGGCTCGAAAACGTGCAAGGGTACAATCATGCCTGGGAAGGCAACGACGTTTGGAATCGGAAAAAGGGCAACTTCGAATGAATTCGTCATCGGAAGATTGTAGGCTGAAAGGAGGATTGAATTAACATGGACCTTTTACGGGGTCGCTCATCGAACAAGGTGTTATAGATATGGCAGATACTCTGGTTTTTACGATCATTGCGGCAGATCGGCCTGGTTTAATCGAACAAATTGCTCGCACAGTGAATGAGCATGAGGCGAACTGGCTAGGATCGCGGATGGGACAGTTGAGCGGCATGTTTGCTGGAATGATTCAGGTGGAAGGTGACAGGTCTCAACTTGGTGAGCTTAAGAGTGCCCTGGAATCGCTGCCGGATCTCACCGTGGTTGTGGAAAGTGGCTCTGGCAACGCGATGAGCCCATCGGAATCACAGCGTACGATTACCATGCTCGGGCTCGATCGCCCCGGCATCGTTCGCGAGGTCTCTGCCTCTCTGGTGCAGCAACAGCTTAACGTATTAGAACTGGAAACCGGGATATTCCAAGCGGCGATGACCGGTAAACCCATGTTTCATGGGCGGGCGGTGGTTGAAGCACCGGAAGGTCAGGATTGGGGGAAGTTGGCCGAGGATCTTGAGCGAGTGTCAATGAGCCTCGGCGTTGATATAGAGTTAGTCGATGAGGATTGAGCGGTAGGTTACTGTACCGTTGCGATGGACCACTCGCGAATGTCGTCGCGATAGGCTTTTGCAAACTCAACCAGTGACATGTCGTTACAAACCACCTGATTTTGTTGTTTACGGTTCATGCCGAGCGCTTTTGCTTTAGTCCGCAGGGCTTCGCGTGATTCCAGTGCGGCCATGCAAAGCTGGGCTGCTGGTGTTGCTTCAGTGGACTTAAATACGGTGCCATCTGCAGCGACGTGCTCTTGTGCCGAGATGCTGGCGCTGAGCAAAAGGCCAGCCAGTGTCAGCGTGATTTTCTTCATTGTGATCTCCTCCTGATGACCGATGTTCGGGTCGTTACGTCTTGTTCGACTCTTAACGTAACATGAAGAGATCTTTACATTTGTAAGAATCATGTATATCTGGAAGCGGGTTCTCTATTTGAGCATTGGCGCATCTTTGAGCGCATTGGTGCTGGATTGTGGGAAGAAGGCATCGGGATCATCGATTTGTCGCTGAGCCTGAATACTGTCTTTTATCTTCCTTGATGCTCCGAGGGGCTTTTCTGCCAGCCTTTGTGCGATTTCCTGACATCGCTGAACGACCTGATCATCCGGGAAAATTTCGGTGACCAGTCCTAGCTGAAGCATTTCACGGGGTGAAACCCGATCGCCCATCAAAGCGAGTCGCGCAGCGACCTGCTCTGTTGTTTTGATTCTCAGCCAGGCAGCGTTCATCGGGATACCGGCACCCTGATGAATTTCTCCAATCTGGAAAAAGGCCTTTTCTCCGCAAATGATGAGATCACAGGCCAGCGCGAGAGAAGCCCCGGCATTAATAGCAAAGCTTTCCAGCGCTGCGATGATGGGTACTTTGCATCGATACAGTGCCAGGTGCAGGTTGCGAATGTCACCGGTGTCTTTACCTGCCCAATCTGGCGGTGGATCCTGTTGCAAGGCTTTCAGATCGATGCCAGAACAGAAATAGCCGCCTTCTCCTCGCAGCACAATTGCGGCGATATCGGGCGCTTTATCCAGGGCTTCAATGGCGTTTCGGATTTCAGCGGCGAGAGGCGGGATGATGGAATTACGCCGTTCGGGCCGATTGATGATGATTTCGGCCCAACCGGCATGGCGTTCCACGATGCAGAGATGACGGTCTATGTCGGGCATGCGGTACCACCTCCCCAGGGATATTCAGTCTGCCCGGGTGGTTCCTGCTGTCATCGGACCAGGCAGATCGTCTTCGCCCGGTGCCTGGTTTATCCAGATCATGGCGTCTTCAGGTTCGCTGAAGATGCGAAAAATACCGGTATCGATTGTGTTTGCAAATCGTTCGAAGATACCCCTTTTCTCGGGGCCAGGCACCACCAGGGCAACTTTTGCCTCCGGTGCGAGTTTGATTTCAGTGATCGCAAACTCAACGAACTGCATAAAGTCGTCGGCAGTGACATGGGAAAGATCTGCCTGCGAGAAGTCACAGATTCGATGGAGCGCAGGAGAATAGTTGGGATCGTTGATGAAGATTCGGGCAGCTTGAAGGTAGGCCTGAAGATCAGGTGACTGCTTAACGGCGATGTAAGCGCTGTTCTTCTCAGCGATAATAGTGTGTTCGATCATCTGTCCCTATCCCTGGTGCATGTAATTGCCCCTGGGATAACACCCGCGGGGTTACGGCTCTACTTTGAGAAAGTATAGCGGTAACCCGCGGCTTACCTTGTAAGTGGTATGTATGAAAGGACGGAAGGTGTAACTAACGTCCTGAGTGGTCAGAGTGCTACGACGTTCTCAGCCTGTGGACCTTTCTGGCCCTGGGTGATGGTGAATTCTACTTTCTGGCCTTCGGCAAGTGTTTTGAATCCATCCCCAGTAATTGCACTGAAGTGTACGAATACATCCGGTCCAGATTCTTGCGAGATGAATCCGAATCCTTTTGATTCGTTAAACCATTTAACGGTTCCTGTGGTTGTCGACATGTTGCTGTTTCCTACTTCGTGTTTCTTGTGGTCAGTACCGAATGGTTTGTTTCACCTTCCAGCCTGCAGCAGTATGGCGGCTTTGAGGCCCAGCCACAAGCGGCTTTCGGGGAAAATCGAAACTCTTTCTATGTGTCCGTATTCAGTCAATAGGCATGAACTTCATGGAAATTGAGTTCACACAGTGTCGGACGTTCTTATCAGTGAATCCCTCACCCTCAAAAACATGCCCCAGATGCCCGCCGCAATTTGCACATAGAATTTCCACCCGGTGGCCGTCTGCGTCGATTTCCCGTGTGATGGCGCCCTCGATCTCGTCATCGAACGCCGGCCACCCGCAATGGGAGTGAAATTTGTCTTCTGATCGATAAAGTGGTGCGTCACATCGCTTGCAAACGTAATGACCGCCGGGTTCGAAGTGATCAGTGTACTTGCCGGTAAAGGGCATCTCTGTGCCTTTATGCAGGAGGACCTGCTGTTCATCTGGTGTCAGTTCATTGTAGTCAGTCATGAGGCTTTGGTCTGATGTACGGAATCGGGCGAAGCGTAACACAGTGGGGCGAATCAGCGAATTGAGACGATGTGGGTGTTATAGTCACGCGTCATCGCAAGTGAAGAGAAGATGGCTATGACTTACCCAAAACACTTTATTTTACTGCTGTTAGTTGCGGCTTTATCGGCGTGTTCTCAACCTGAGGAAGAAACTTCCGCATCTGACCAGATGGCTTCGGGAGACGCTGCGGAAGCGCTTAAAGATATCGAATCAGAATTGCAGCAGGCAGAGGCAGAACTGGCTGCTGCAGAAGCAGAGATCAAAGCTTCCATGGAAGAAGCGACCCGAGAAGTCAGCGATAGCATGAAGTCGATGGGAAAAGAGGTGCAGTCTGGTGCAGACAAGCTTGCCGAAGAGCTCGAGAAGCAAGTTGATCCGGGCCAGGCTTACCTGCATATCAATGCACAAAAACCTAATGTGAAGGTGACGGCGTCGGGGTTGCAGTTCGAGATACTTGAGTCCGGAGAAGGTGCCTCACCCGGACCGACGTCCCGGGTGGTGACGCACTACGAGGGGTCTTTTATTGACGGTCGGGTATTTGATAGCTCCGTCGATCGGGGCGAACCTGCTGAATTTCCCGTGAATCGGGTGATCAAAGGATGGACCGAAGCGCTTCAGATGATGAAAGAAGGCGATAAGTGGCGTCTCGTCATCCCTTCAGAACTGGCTTACGGTAAGCGCGGGGCGGGAGGAGGCAGGATCCCACCGGATTCCGTGCTGGTTTTTGAAGTTGAGCTGATCAAAGTAAGAGAGGGTTAGAAGCCCGATCTATTGCGAGGCGACGCTGAATGTTGGTTCGGATGATGGTCTCAGTTCAGTACAACCGTAGATTCAGGATGGCAGGCATGCTGCGAAACGGAGTGTGTCCGAGTCCGGGTCTGAACTCATCAGGCACAAGTCTTCAGTGACTTTCGTTCGAAGGAATGGATATGAGTGCGACATTGGATAGCTTTAGAGAAGAAACAAGGGCCTGGTTGGAAGCGAATTGTCCACCTGGGGCGCGTGGACCCGGGCAAACGCCCATTGGCAGCCGATCACAGCCGATGGATACCGATACTCGACACTGGCTTGAACGGATGGCAGACAAGGGTTGGACGGTGCCGACATGGCCTAGGGAATATGGCGGTGCAGAACTCAACAATCGTGAGTACAAGGTTCTTGTAGATGAGCTCAAGCGCATTAATGCGCGCACGCCGCTGACCGGGCGAGGCGTAAATTACATCGGACCAACGATTCTTGAATTCGGCACTGATGAACAGAAAGCCCGGTGGCTCCCGATCTGTGCCCGGGGCGAAGGTGCCTGGGCAATGGGTTACTCGGAGCCTGGAGCAGGTTCTGATCTGGCCTCCCTCAGCACTCGAGCGGTTCGTGAGGGAGATAATTACATCATCAATGGCAGAAAAACCTGGACCAGTGATGCGACCCATTGTGACTACATATTTGTCCTGGTGAGAACATCGCCTGACAAGCCCAAGCATGAGGGTATCAGCCTGGTGCTCGTCGATATGCATCAGGAGGGCGTTTCAGTCAGTCCAATTCCTCTCCTTTCCGGCGCCTCACCATTCTGTGAAACGATCTTTGAAGATGCCATCGCCCCTGTGAACGATGTCATCGGTGGTGTTGACCGAGGTTGGACCGTCGGCAAACGATTGCTGCAGTTTGAACGCTCGACCCATGCTGGTATCAATATATCGGGCTCCCAGGGTGGTCGAACAGAAGAGAGCCGCTTGCCTGAACTGGTCATGAAATACGCTGGCACCGATGACGGCAGAATTGCGGATCCGGTAATGAGAACTCGACTGACCAGACATGAAATGAACACTCGTGCACAACAGATTACTCAGAGACGTGCGATTGCTGAACTTCAGTCTCGAGCGCCCGGATTTACGTCCTCGGCAGTCAAGCTGACCAACGCGCTAAATATCCAAACCGGTGATGAGATACTGATGGATGCGATGGGCACGCAGGGTTATCGCTGGGACACGAAGAGTGGCGCTTTGGAAGAAGAAGTCTCTTCTCTAAAGAAATGGCTGTATCAAAAATCTTTGACCATCGCTGGTGGTACCAAGGAGGTGCAGCTGAATATCATCGCAAAACGCGTTCTTGGATTGCCGGACTAGACCTTTTTGTTATCCGTCGCCGATAGGACTATTCGTCGTTATATGCTCGCAGCCGCGCTGCTGTGTGCATTGCCGGTTCTGATTCCAACGTTTCCTCCTCTGACTGATCTGCCTCAGCATGTGGCGTCGGTCATGGTGTTGCATGAAGTGCACTTCGGCAGCTTCGTGTTTGCAGATATGTTCGCATTTAACTGGTTTCGACCTTACTGGACCGGTTACGGGCTGGTTTGGCTATTAACACCGATCTTCGGCGTTGTTTGGGCCGGAAAAATTGTGATTGGTCTGTCGGTTGTCGGTCTGGTGATTGCGCTTCTGCTGCTACGGCGAGAGATCAACGCACCAGCCATACTGGATGGGGCATTCCTGGCCGTCCCCTTCGGTTTTGCTTATGAGTGGGGTTTTCTTTCATTCATCGTCGCCGCGCCGTTTGGCGTGCTGTTTCTGGTTCATTATCTGCGTTATCTCAAAGGACAGGTGCATTGGCTCTGGATGATTGCCTGGATGGTGTTCCTCTTTTTTGGCCATCTCCTTATCCTGGCGTTCACGTGTGTCATCGCATCGCTTCTGGCTTTGCGCGCTCCCTGGGAGATTCGCACGCTGCTCGGGCGCGTCGCTCCGTTGATGGTCTCTATTCCCTTAGGGCTCGGGTGGATCCTAAGCAGCGTTGAGCCGCGCAGCGTCTCTATTCCTATCGATTGGCAATTGGGTTTTCATCGCGTAGCAAAGTTTGCTCCGGATATGCTGTCAATGGACTATTCGATCATGTCGATGGCACTGGCGCCCGCTGTCCTTCTCATTCCTTTCGTGCTGGGTGTGCGTCCGAAAATCAAAGCTTGTAATGTCCTGCCTTTGATCTTTTATCTGGCGTTTATGTTGTTTGTGCCTTCAACCGTGTTTGCCAACTTCGGCACTTATGAACGATTCCAGATATACGGACTTATGTGTTTTTTGTTTCTTTTCGCAGACGCAGATCAGGAGGTCCCAGAATCCGTCGCCAGGTTTGTACAGGTATTGCTTTTGATACCAGTGCTGGTGGGTGTGCTGCAGTTATCTCGTATGACGATGAAGAGTTATGGCTTCGACAAAGAATCCTCCGGCTTTCACGAAGTGATGGCTTACATGGAGCCAGAGAAAAGAGCGCTCGGTTTGGTTGAAGTTGCGGTTACAGAATTTGCTCGCTCGCCGGCGTACTTGCATTTTCCTGTCTGGTACCAGTCTGTGCATAAAGGTTTAGTTGATTTTAATTTTGCTGCTTATCGCTCTCTCAATGTCTATTTCAAAAACCAGGATGAATCCCGGATCTATGACGGTCTGGCGTTCAATCCGGAATTGTTTGACTTTAATACTCATGAGGGCTATCTCTATGACTACTTCCTGATCCGTTCATCAGATAACGGACTCGCGCAGAAATTGTTTGCAGGCGATTCCCGAGTGCGCTTTGTGCATCAGTCTCGCGGCTGGTACCTCTTCCGTCGTTCTAACCCGGTTTCAAAGGATGGGTGAACTGCTACGATTTGGAATGGTTGTTGTGGCCCACAACCTGTTGGATTATCTGATTGGGTACTGATTCAAAGATCGCAGTGGCGATTCTTTATCCGACTGGTGCGGCTGCCGCTCTGGATAGGTATGCTCCCTGAAGATCAGGAAGAGGCCGTCGAATGCCCGGTGCAGGCGATCGAGCAGCAACTTTAGTTCCTTGGGTAGCCTCGACTTAAGTCGCGGCCGCCTGTTGCTCAGTCGCGTTTATTCTTTTTGCGACCTCAGACATCAGTTGGTAGGACTTCAGCCTGGCCTGGTGGTCGAAGATTGAGCAGACGATGATGAGTTCGTCTGCACCCGTCTCTGCAAGGAAATCCCTGATTTGGGCCTCCACCATATCAACTGTGCCGACTGCGGCGCAGCGTGACATGTCTTTCAACATCCTTTGTTCCAAATCTGTCAACGTGTCGCCGAAGTCCGTGACAGGTGGCGGCAGTTTGCCAGGAGTACCTCTTCTGAGGTTTACGAAAGATTGCAGTGATGAAGATCGAAGAAAGTCTGCTTCCTCAGCGGTATCAGCAGCGCAAACGTTGTAACCCAATATGACATGCGGGTGCTGCAACTGTTCCGATGGCTGGAAACTGTTTCGGTAAATTTCCATCGCTTCCATCATGGCGCGCGGTGCGAAGTGCGAAGCGAAGGCGAATGGCAGTCCCAGCATGGCGGCGAGTTGCGCACCGAACAGACTTGAGCCGAGGATGTAAAGTGGCACCTGGGTGCCTGCCCCGGGAGTAGCGACAACCTTCTGGCCTTCCTGTGGTGGTTTTAAATAATGTTGTAACTCGACGACGTCTCGAGGGAAATCGCCCACTTCCTGCGTCAGTGATCTTCGAAGTGCCTGCATGGTGAGTTGGTCCGTGCCGGGTGCACGTCCCAGACCCAGATCAATCCGGTCACCATAGATTGAGGCCAGAGTGCCGAACTGCTCGGCAATCATCAGTGGGGCGTGGTTGGGCAGCATGATACCGCCAGCGCCAATACGAATCTTCTCGGTGCCAGCTGCCAGATAACCCATCACCACTGAAGTTGCGGCTGAAGCGATGCCTGGAATGTTATGGTGTTCGGCGACCCAGTAGCGCTCGTACCCCCAGCGCTCGCACTGCTGCGCAAGGTTCAATGAGTTTTGCAGTGCTTCTTTTGCTTCGCTGCCTTCATTGACGGGTGCGAGATCCAGTACAGAAAAATTAGTCATTCGTGTGTTCTAACTTGTCCTTTGATTCGTTGACGGCAGAGCCGTAGATGCCTTTACTCATGAGTGAAGTTTCCATTTCCCTGCGATGCTGATAGACCGCAGCCCTGAGTTCATGAACTGCCGCATTGTTTGGCTCTGCCTGCGCCGCGAGCTCCACCAGGTGACAAGCGAGTCTTATGTCAGAGTCGATCAATTCATGGCCTCGCTCAGCGAGTTTTTCACTGCCTCCTGATAGCGATGCCAGCTCAGCCGCCAGGGTTGAATCCGGTGCGGGTTTCAGCTGTGCCGGGTTACCATCATACCATCCGCCATACATGCGCCAGATGTTTCTGACAACGAACTCCGGTTCATCGTAGATCGGGCGTAGATAAGGCTTTTCGAGGACGGCTGGGTCAATCTGAACTTCGTGAATGATTTCGTTCAGGCGCGCGCCGTCGTTCATGCGTTCAATGGTCTCTCGCACCAGAAACTCCAGAGCCTCAGCGACACTGTTGAGCACACCCTTAATTCGTTCCTCACCTTCTATGGGCAAGCCGTGTGCAGGCAGGAAGAGTTCTGCGCCCTTGCTCGCCATGTCACGCATGGCTGCTGCCCACTCGACAGGATACCTTTGCACTTTTTGCGGATTCCCGGCATTCGGGAAACACCAGATAAAGAAGTCGCCGGCGCAGATTGCCTTATGTTCCGGAATCCATGCCCAGGTATGGTCGTCGGTTTCGCCCTTGGCGTGGATGAGGTGAAAGTCCATACCCCCGACGTTTAGATCCATGGTGTCAGAGTAGGTGGTGTCGGGTTTCGGTGATGATCCCGGTAGAAAAGTCTCACCGTCCTGTATTTGATAGCCCCTGCGAGAGAACTGACCAAACTGACGCTGGTTAATGACCATGTTGTAGCCGTTAGTAAAGTCATAGCGATCGAAACGTTTCGGCACGTTTTCATGACCGATAACTCTTGGCTTTGGCGAGCCTTTAGCCTCAGCATCCTCGATAAATGCCCCGCATCCCCCGACGTGATCAACATGTCCGTGCGTATAGACGAGACTGTTAAATGGATCTTTGCTCCACTGTCGTAGCGCATCGACCACTTTTGGTCCTCCCAAAGGGCCGGAGGTATCAAAAGCGACCAGACCGTCATCGGTTTTGAATGTGACGCAGTGGGAAAAAGCCTCGACAACTGCGATGTTTTTTGTGAGTTCCGAGAGTCGGAAGTTCACGCGGTTCATCGGACCTACTTCCTCCTCAGTTTTTTTACCGTCGATGACCGCAGATGACAGCTCGAGTAGCTCGGACATGTTCTTCTTCCCTGTGTGTATAAAGAGTGCTGCAGCCAGTATAGTGTCGCTATGAGTCGTTTCACAGATGATCACGTAAGCGCTTGGCGTGAAGAAGGATTTGCGATTGTTCCCGGTTTCTTTTTCGAAGAGGAAATCGCGCCGCTCCGACAGGACTATGAACGCCGCTACGGTACCAGGGGTGATAGTGATGGTCAGGCAGTTACTCGGCGTGCTGAAAATGGCGGGGTACTCGGAGAGTTTCGGGAAAGACAGTTTAAAAATATTGATACGCTGCCCTATGAAGGGAGTATCGAGCTTAATCTGATATCACTTCACCCGGCGTTGATTGAATTCGCCAAAGCGCTGCTGGGTGTGCCTGCCGTGCAACTCTATCAGTCGCATACCTGGGCAAAGTTCACCGGGGAGACGGATTACGATCAGGATTTTCATTGTGATTTCGGTAACCATACCCTTTTGGTGCCATCGGATGATCCAGCGCATCGTGCGGTAGACTTCATCTTTTACATTACTGATGTCACTGACGAGCATGGCGCGCTTCACTATGTTCCAAAATCCGTCAGCGAAAAAATTTTGGGACCGGGCCGCATTGGCGCTGCAGATCCAGACAAGCAAAAGGCGCTTAAAGCGAAAGAAAGCTCGGCAGCAGGTCCTGCGGGTACTCTGGTTGCCCATGGTATCGATACGTTTCATCGCGGCACGAACCTGACGTTGCAAGATGGTTACAGGTACACCATGACGGTTGGCTACAAAGCCTCCGGAAACGAAAAGATTGCTTACCACGTATGGCAACAGCACCATGGCCGTGACTTCGGAGACATCCTCGCGCATGGTTCACCAGAGCAGCTTGCGTGTCTGGGTATTCCGCTTCCTGGTGATGACTACTGGACGGAGCGAACGCTAAAACTTACGAATTCCCGATGGCCTGAGTGGGATATGTCCCCTTACTTTGAAGCTAAGGGTTTCGCGGCTAAAGTTTTTGAGTCAAAGAGCATATGAAGAAATTGATACCCATTATCTGTCTGCTTCTCGCTGGTTGCTCAGAGGCACCGACGACGAGTCAGCTATCGGCTAAGAAGGAAACCAAGGACGCGTCGATTGTCTGGTATGACGGCACCATTGAATCGGCATTCGCCCGGGCAGCAGAGGAAGAAAAACCCATTTTTCTCTATTGGGGTGCGGTGTGGTGCCCCCCATGTCAGGAAATAAAAAGCACGGTATTTAAGAGTCAGGAGTTCATTAATCTGACGCGCCTCTTTATTCCGGTTTACCTGGATGGAGATACAGAGCGAGCTCAGTCCTGGGGCGATAAGTTCGGCGTCATGGGCTACCCCACGATGATCGTGTTCAATCCTGAGAGAGAAGAGCTCACCCGACTGCCGGGAAATATTGATATCTCCCGATACAACGCCGTCCTTGATCTCAGTCTGAACCAGATGAGACCCATCTCTGACATTGTTCAAATGGCCATTGACGATACAACGACCCTGACTGATGCAGATTTTCGTCAGCTGGCCTATTACTCCTGGTTCCAGGATGTGTCTGCTTTACCTGAGAACGCAGATCGACAAGCCTTGTTTGCATCTCTGGCAGAGCATTCACCCGAGGATGAGTTGAGTTCGCGATTCTTCATGCTGTATTTGTTAGCCAAACTGGATGTGGACGGCTCAGTGCTCACTGGCTCAGAGACGGACCAACTCCAAACGATTCTGTCGTCTGATGAGCTCACATTGGCGGCCTGGGACACCCTGGCTTATTGGACAGAAGAAGTCCTCGCTGTTGTCCCGGAATCTCGAAGGGATGGCTTAGCAGAACAGTGGTGGCAGCAAACTTTTGATCTTCGATTCGCTGAGAATCTCTCCAAAGCCGAGAAGTTGAGCGGATGGTTTCCCAGACTTTACTTGCTAACCAGGCATGGTGAGGTCTTACCCGATGAAATACAAAATCAAATTCGTGCCGAAATCGAGGCTGTGGATAGAGCAACACCAGATAGCTTCGAACGCCAGAGTGTGGTGAACCAGATGGCCCATGTTTATCGACAGGCAGGGATGATCGCAGATGCGAAAATGCTGCTCATCGAGGAACTCGAAAAATCAGCGTCACCTTACTACTTCATGCGAAGTCTTGGAGGTATCGCTGAAAGAGAGGCGCAGTTCGGAGAAGCGCTTACCTGGCGCCGGAAAGCCTACGACACGGCTGAAGGACAGGCTACACGATTTGAGTGGGGTACCGATTATGTGCGCGCTCTCATTCGAATGTCTCCGCAAGACGAGGATCACATAAACCAGCAGGCAATTGCCTTGTTGGGCGAATTTGATGATCAGTCTCAGTTGTTGGCCGGAAGGAATTTCAGGCGACTGCAACGCCTCTCTGCCGAGCTGACAGATTGGCGTGAGTCACGGTTGCTTGAAGCGGGTGAGTTCAACGCGACCATACAGGCATTGTGCAGTGAACAGCCTGCTGGAAGTGCCGAGGCCCAAAACTGCTCGAATCTCTTACCCAATGGAGCGGTCGCTGCCAGTTAGTCGGCGATTTTGATGATTCGCGTCCCGACGTTGCCGCCACCTAGTAGGTTCACGAACGCGTCGGGTGCATTTTCAAGACCTTCAACCGTGTCGTTGACCGGCTTTAGTTCGCCGGACTTAATCCAGTCCTTCATCTCAGCACGCGCTTTGTCATAGTCCTTGAGGTAGTCGAAGACCAGGAAGCCCTGCATTCGAATTCGCTTGTTCACCAGCAGACCTGGGACGCCTTTTGGTCCGCCGCTGGGATGGCTGGTGTCGTACTGAGAGACCACACCACAACAAACGATTCGGCCGTGTTCGTTCATACGAAACAGTGCCGCTCCAAGTACCTCTCCGCCGGTGTTGTCGAAGTAGATATCGATCCCGTCGGGGCATGCGGCTTTAAGATCCGCTCGGAAATCAGGGCTGCGATAGGACACGGCGGCATCGTAACCCAGGTCTCTCATCAATAGTCCACACTTCTCATCCGTGCTGGTGGTGCCAACGGTTCGACAACCCTTGATCGCGGCTATTTGACCGACCATGTGCCCGACGCTTCCGGCCGCCGCGCTGATCAGCACCGTTTGTCCTTCTCTGGGTTCGCCGACTCTGAGTAATCCGAAATAAGCGGTCAGTCCGTTGGTGCCCAGCGCGCCCAGGTAGTGAGCGAGATCGATATCGTCAGAGACGAGCTGACAGTGTTTCGCGGCATGCACACTGTAGTCTTGCCAGCCGGTAGGGCAGGTGACCAGATCACCCACCTTGAGGCTGTCGCTGTTAGATGCTTCGATTCTTGCAACACCATGACTGTTCATAACGATGTTGGTTTGTGGCGCACCGGCGTAGCTGGCGCTGCCCTGTAGACCGGCTCGACTCCCAGCGGCGACGGTGGTTAGAAGCGTACGACACAGCACTTCTCCATCACCTGGAACGGGTGCCTCGGTTGTGACCAATTTGTAGTTATCAGTAGAGAGTTTTTCATCGGGGAGACTGTCGATTAATACTTGTCGGTTTTCCATTTTTCCTGCCTAAGTTATGCCTGTTTGATCTTATCCGCGCGGTGGTGTTCCGAGGTAAGTCGCGATGGCTTCGTGATCCCCCGGTGTGATGTTCGCCAGCTGAGTTTTCGTCTTCTGGAGCATGTCTCGATTGTAGGTTTCGCTACGTTCGTTGTCGGCCTCAGTCCAACCAGCGGGTACAGCCGATTCGTAACCCGTTATCTCATAGGCCGGCCCGAGCACCATATTCGCCAAATAGTCAGACCGAAAGGTGTGCCAAGGGGTGGAGATAAACCCGACGTGATACCAGCTGCAGGGTTCAAGAATGCGTGTTTTGGTGAAGTAGAAATTACCTAGCGTATCGACGGATTCCTCCTCCAGCAGGATTGCTGACGCTGGTATGCCATGGTCTACAGCATAGTCGCGCATTACAGCGGCCTCAGACTGTTTTGGTTTGATGTCGAGTTTGTCGCTGCAGCAACCGGACATGATGATCTGGGGTGCCATGCCTTTGTCGTGTAGCTCAATGGCTCTATCTACCCTGGCTTGAAAAACTGGGTCGTCAGGGTCGTTGCAGTAACCGAGAACGATAAGTACGTCATGCATAGCGCGAAGTCTAACATTTGCAGTATCTTACTGAGACTGCCGATAAACAGAGGAAGATATGCTGGGAAGTTATCCCTTATTCCAACACGCCTACTTTGTCAGAGATGTGCGAAATTCCTGCGAAGAGTGGTCGAAGCTGTTTGGTGCAGGACCGTTTGTTGTGACGGAACATCACAAGGCAGAAAGATTCACCTACCGTGGCACCGATGTTGAAGCGGATGTGACCTATGCCTTTGGCTACCTCGGCGATTTGATGATCCAGTTCATTCAGCAACATGACGACCAGCCCTCGATCTATCGGGATATGTATGCTGAGGGCGCAGAGGGGTTTCATCACATCGCCTACCTGGTCCGCAAATCCGAGTGGTCACAAGCCAAGTCGAGACTGGAAGCGATGGGTTTTGAATGCGCCTGTGAGCTGACTGCAGGTGGCGTATTTGCGGCCTACTACGACACGCGATCAGTGACCGGCGGATTCACGGAAATACACGATGATTCGCCGCGTATTATTTCAGCGTTTGCCAGTTGGCGACATCGACATCAGTTCAGACAGCCGGAGGAGGGTGCGATCATGGAGCGACCACCGATCACATCATGAGAGGTATTGCTGGAAAGACCGCGGTGGTTACCGGTGGTGCCAGTGGCATGGGGCTATCGACGTCGATGCGCTTTCTGGAGGAAGGCGCCAATGTTGTGATCGCTGACTACAACCCGGAGACCGGAGCGGCAGCGCTCAAGCATGCGTGTGATGAGGGTTATAGAGAGCGGGTGCGATTTATCCAAACAGATGTTGCGGAGGAAACTCAGGTCGCGGGCATGATTGATACCGCGGTCCGGGAGTTCGGTAGCCTGGATATTCTGTTCAACAACGCGGGGGTCGGTGGTGCCATCGGACCTCTGACGGAGACCACAACAGAAGACTGGGACTACTCCATGGATGTGCTCGCAAAGGGTGTATTTCTCGGGATCAAACACGGTGCGAGGCAGATGCGACGCCAGAGCGAAGGCGGCGCGATGATCAATACAGCCTCGATTGCCGCGTTAAGTGGTGATGGCGGCCCGCTCGTATATAGTGCCGCGAAGGCAGCGGTTGTGAGTATGACGAAAAGTGCTGCGGTGGAACTCGCACCTGACAAGATTCGGGTGAATGCCATATGCCCTGGATTTATCGTGACGCCGCTGGCCGCGCTTGGCGACACAGCGGGTACCCAGGCAGCTTTTCAGCGGGCTCAGCCCTGGCCGGAACACGGCTCTGGTGAACATATCGCCGGTGCTGCGCTCTATCTTGCAAGCGACGATGCGGCATTTGTCACGGGAGAACACCTGATCGTGGATGGTGGGCTGATGGCAGCAGGGCCAGAGCTAAGTCGACGCTTCCCAAAAACTTCAGGAAGAAACAGCCGGTATTCGGGTGTCACTCGGGGTTCCACCGGAGAGAGTCCGGATCTTAGAAAACTGGATTAGCCTTTTATCTAGGGTTTGAGCTTGATGGTGACTGCGCCTGGGTTTTCATCCTGGTTGAAGTCGATGATGGTCTCCCGACTGCGGAGATCATAGAGCAAGCCCAAGACTTCTTCGCGTATTCGCCCTGAGCCTACAATGACACGCAAGTTCTGTGCGTTGGTTTCTCGCGCCGCTTTCATGTTGCGCTGCAACTTCAGCAGGGCATCGCGCACGGTTTCACGGTTATGCGCGATATCAATCGTTACGGTGCTACCGTCATGTTGCAGATCGAGGCGATTATCACATTTTGGGCAGTTCACAACGCCGAAACTTACGGACATACCACACGCCAGACAGTCGATAATTTTTTGTTGCGACATTAACTAATCGTTAGAGCTAGCTGTTGAATGTTAATTATCCGCAAATTTCACCCGTTCGGCGAAGAAAACCTTGAACAAGTGTTGACCTTTTTTTTAAGAGGACTATGATACGCGGCATTCGAGAGAGGGCCGCGCTGTTAAAAAGCATCGTGGCATTCGAGAGAGGGCCGCGCTGTTAAAAAGCATCGTGGCATTCGAGAGAGGGCCGCGCTGTTAAAAAGCATCGTGGCATTCGAGAGAGGGCCGCGCTGTTAAAAAGTATCGCGGCATTCGAGAGAAGGTCGCGCTGTTAAAAAGCGACGCGGCACTTGAAAACAGAAGAACCAAACGAGAAAAAAAGACTGTAGCGCCATGCAACTTCAATTCCTGACAACTTATCGATCGATCGCATATATCAGTGCGGCCCTTCCTATGGGAACGGGCGACGTACGTCTGTCGTTTGTTGCAGGGGCACATAAAAACGGCGTCGACAGTCCACTGACCTGACGAATACTCGAAAAAGTTTTCGGAAGGTCATGATTCAAAGGCCTTCCGGAGAGATCAAAGATCCAAAACCCCGGTAGGCCAAGAGCAAACCGGGGTTTTTTTTACCCCGAAAAAACAGGGGAAGAGCGGTGTTTGACCTAAAGATCTTCGCAAATCCGGCAAAACTAAAAAGAGATTTCCTGGCAACGACTGAAGTGGCGGACCAGGCAATACCTTCAGAACTGGCCCGTGAGTTTGGCCAGCTGCGTGAAGAAAATCCTGAAGTGCGGATGAGTGGTAACTTCTGGTGGGATTTCGTTTGCACCTATCAAAGACACATCACCGAACTGGTCGCTGGCCGTGCGGTGATGACGGTACTGATTCTCGTGGCGGTACTCGCGAGCCAGCGATTGCTGGACGAATCCAATTCCATGACGGCCGCAATCTGGTTGCTGGTGTTCTATGCACTGGCGCAGCTGACCGCGAAGGTTGTCAACGCCTGGTCGGCGCTGCGACAGAGTCAGCTCCTGGTTTGTACGCGGACGTTTGTCACGCTTCGAATGAATGCAAAGCTTCTGCGAATGGGTGCTTTGTCTACAGAAGCGTTCTCAACGGGTAATCTGAAGACCCTGATTTCTTCTGATATTTACCGGATTGGTGACTTCTTCCACGCGGTTTCACGCAACGGTGTGCCTTGCGTCCTGGCGCTAATAATCCTTGGACCGGTCATCGTTTACCTGATGGGTGTTCCGGGTCTTTTGGCCATTCTGGTTGGATTTGGTGCCATGCCTTTAGCGTTCCTGTTCGGCCGTTATGTCCACAAAAAGGAAGAGCGGATCAAACAGGAAGAGGACACCCTTTCCACCATCATCTCGGAGTGGGTGACCAATGTGCGGCTGCTGCGTTTTCTGGGTTGGGAAACACTGATGCAGACGCGTGTGGCGAGCCACATTCGCGGATTGGTTATTCAGGCGACGAAACAACATGGTGTGAACCTGATTAACTTTGGGATCAGTGTGACCTGGTGGCTGACACCGATCATCGTGTTGATCTGGTCGAACCAACACCTGGCACCCGAAGGTAACTCCGACCTTGTTGCACTGTTTGGCAGCATCTGGATGTTGAATCACATCACGCTCTACATTCGATGGCTGCCCAATATCTTCATCGATTACGCGTCAGCCTCTGCGTGTGTGAATCGACTGGAGACGCTGTTCCAACACGGGGATATACAGGACGACCTGTTGCCTGATTGGCATCAGTCGGTAAGAAAGGCGACACCGCTGCGTCTTCATCTGAATGGTGTGTCTTTTCGATATGGCGAAGGCGGCAACGTGATTCAGGATCTTTACCTGACGCTCAATCTGGGTGAATCCGTGAGTGTCATCGGTCGCGTTGGCAGCGGTAAGTCGACGCTACTGAAACTCCTGTGTGCGGAACTGAAACCGACCACCGGTACCATCCAGGTGGAGTTCGACAATGGTGTGGTTGCTGATCTCTGGCATGCGAACGTCTATGAGGCGTATCGCCGGCATATCGGTTACATGCCGCAAGAGGCTTATCTGTCGAACGCCAGTTTTGCCATCAACGTATCAATGGATTCGAGTGTCGAAGATGCGCAGGTGATGCGTGCGATCCAGATGGCGGAGCTTGAAGCAGACGTTGCCCAGTGGGAAGGCGGTCTGGCTGAAGAAGTCGGTGAGACTGGGGTGAACCTGTCTGGGGGTCAGAAGCAGCGAGTGAATCTTGCGCGTGCGCTCTACTCAGAACGCAGCTATCTGTTGCTGGATGATCCGCTCAGTGCCGTGGATACGGATACTGAGGCAAGACTCATGCAGAACCTGCTGGTGCATACCAGCGGTTTCGTGCTCTCGAGTCATCGACTGGCTGAGCTGCGGCTGGTGGATCGCCTCTTGGTGTTGGATGACGGGCGCATCGTGGAAGACGGTGTGCCTGAACAACTCATGAATAACCCGGAGTCAGAGTTCAGCCAACATTTGCTGGCTGGTGATTTCGAGTTGGAGGAATAAGTCATGAACGACAAAAATTTTGTGACAGTAGAAGAAGTTTCTGCAAAGCAGAACAACATCAAGACATTGATCCGGTTCGCCGGGTCACTGTCCTTGCTACACAAATTGATGGCGCCGACATTGCTGGTGATGTTTTTTGCCGCAGCCATACCACCTTATTTTCTGTGGTTTGTTGGCGAAATGCTGGGCTGTTTTGGTGAGGCGAGCTGTAGTGTGACTCACGAAGTTCTGAGCCGTGAAGTTGTCGTGCCTGCGACCTTATCAACACTGGTGATGCTTGTGTTGCTGGCCATGTTCTGTCGTATCAGTGCCTGGATGCTGTTTGAGTTATCGGGTCAGTGGTCTACGCAGAATGTTCACCGTGACCTCATGCAGAACATGTCCAAGGTTCGGACGACTTTCTACGATGAGAACCCGTCGGGTCGCCTGCTGAATCGAATGCTGAGTGACTGGGGCATGCTACGTCTGGAAGGCGTCATGTCTTATGGAGATACGGTAAGTGGCCTGATTGAGGTGTTGTGCGTTGGCGCGTTGATTATGGTGGCAAACCCGGTGGCAGGATTGCTGATTATTCCTGCGGTCATCTGCTATGTGGCACTTCAGGCGCAGCTTGCGCCGATGATGAGTCACGCCCGTGAGATCCGCTCGGTGAAGATTGGTGAAACGCTGCACCGTGAAACAGACCTGATTGAAGGTAGAACCATCTTCAAGCTGTATAACACCCAGGAAAATCTGCTGGAGCGAATCCACAAAGCTTTCGGTGATTCCATGAATATTCAGTTGTTTTACGCGCGTCTCATGGCCTGGGGCATGCTCTGGATGGGTTTGATCTCTGCCGTGTATGCCATCGTTGTCTATGGTTTCCTTGTGTATGGCCTGCATGCTGGTCTGATCACAACAACGCTGGCAGCGGTGATCATCACCGCAGTCTTTAACCTGAACAGCCTGTTCTTCAACCTTGCCTGGGATATGTCATTCCTCGGTGAGACTGCGTCTCATGCGCGTCGGGTTTTCTTCATGATCGATTTGCCGAATGAGACTGCCGAGGAGAGCAAAGCATTGTCTGTGAGACCCATCGTTCAGGACGTGGATCTTAAAGGCGACATTGTGTTCGACAACTACGCCATGTCTTACCGACCGGGTTTGCCAAGAATCTTGGATGGACTCTCTCTCAGGATTCCGGAGAGTCAGAAAGTAGGCATCGTCGGCCGAACGGGGGCCGGTAAATCTTCTCTGATGCAGGCCATGTTTCGCATGGTTCACCATCAGGCGGGTGATATTCGGATTGGTGAGCAGTCGCTGTTTGATGTCGATGTGAACTGTGTGCGTTCACATTTTGGGGTCGTACCGCAGGATCCGTACCTGTTTATGGGTGATATTCGTTTCAATCTGAAAGGGGATATGGATGTCTCCGACGATGAGATGAGGGCGGTGCTGAGAACCGTTGGTCTCAACGTAAGCCTTGATGCACGTGTGCTTGAAGGCGGCAGGGACTATAGCGTGGGTGAACGGCAGCTGCTTTGCATTGCTCGACTCATTCTGCTGGATAAGAAAATTATCCTGATGGATGAGCCAACCAGTGCCTTGGACCGTAAAACCGACGAAATGATCCAGAGACTGATGCGTACGGTCCTAGCCAAAAAAACGGTTATCACGATTGCTCATCGACTGGAGAGCCTTGAGCGTTATGACCTGATCCTTGAGATGAAAAACGGTCGTCTGCTCAGGCAGGGTTCCCCTCGACAAATGATGCCTAACCTACAGGATCAGTTTGTCGCTTAAGTGAACGCTAAGACATTTAGCGAGCTAGTTGAGGCGGGTAAGGAAACTTACCCGCCTTTTTTTTGTTTAGCCCTGCCAATTCACCTCAATGGGCACAGGGAAGATGCCCGTAAACTGGTCCCGCACGTCCTCTACTAGGTGTATTGAGACGAGATCGTCCTGCCGACTTAACAGTCGAGAATCTTCAATGGTGGGCGCATCTACGATCCGAAACCGGAATCGATAAACGCCCTGCTGAAAGCGGCACTCCAGCATGAGATCGAGCTCCAGTCTGCCGGCAATACTGTCCTCGGTGGGTATCGGAATCCGTCTGCCTGTGAGTTGCAGACCCTTGGCATCGATGATGTCGAAAATGAGGTAGGGTGCTGCGGCGCTTTTCCCTAGTTTGACTTCCATGTTGATGGTGATGCTGGCGCCGAAACTGAGTTCTGCGTGTTCGCCGTAACCCTTGATCTCTGCTTTCTCGACCATGTAGTGATCTAAGGAGAACCCGCGCGGTGCATCGCTGACGGTAACAGCTTTGTCCTGGAGTTGATGTTGCTGCACGAGCTGCAGATAAGAGGCGATCACGTCATCGGAAAGCCCGACCTGCATGGTGTTCCCATGGTCCAGAAGGATGGCGCGGCGACAGAATGATTTGACGGTGTTCAGATCGTGCCCGACGAACAAAAGTGTCGTTCCACGGGCCAGAATTTCATCCAGTTTGTTCAGCGCTTTGGCCTGAAAGCGGGCATCGCCAACAGCGAGTGCCTCGTCGACGATAAGGACATCTGGTTCTACATGGACCTGCACCGCGAATGCCAGTCTGACCATCATGCCTGAGCTGTAAGTTTTTACGGGATGATCGATGGCATCACCGATGTCAGCGAACGCCACGATTTGATCGTAACGTGCTTCTATTTCTTCTTCAGTGAGTCCCAGGATCGCCGCGTTTAAGTAGACGTTTTCTTTCCCGGTGAATTCAGGATCGAAACCACTGCCTAGTTCAAGTAATGCGGCGACTCGACCCTCAACCGTGACTTTGCCTTCAGAGGGCGTCAGTGTGCCGGCGATAATCTGCAGCAGTGTGCTCTTGCCACTGCCATTGAGTCCGATGACACCGAGGCTGTCTCCTGATTCAAGTGAAAAGCTGATGTCGCTGAGTGCGTGGACCTCGCTGCAATGTTTCTGGTAAAGCGCTTCGTAATGACTGGCAGCCAAAGGTCTGTAGAAGCGGTGCGCCAGGGGCAGCAAAAGTCTGCTCGTTGGTGATGACCAGATGCGATAGGTTTTCGAAACGCCTTCAACCTTAATCATCAGACAACATCCGCGAAACCCTTTCGCGCCTTCTGGAATAGGGCGTAACCCAGCGTAAAGAACGCGATAGCAATGACTGCATAGATGCCGAGGGCTCTAAAATCAGGAGGGTTGCCATACAGCAACACCGCGCGCGCAGACTCTACAATCAGGGTGATCGGGTTCAGATAGATAAAGGGCTGAACATTCTCAGGCAGGATGGTAATGGAGTAAAAAACCGGGCTTAAGAACAGCAGGAGTGTGGCGGCGGTTCCTGAAATTTGTTGCAGATCCTGGAGATAAACACCAAGGCAGGCCAAGATCCAGGATAGGCCCATGAGAATCACCACATAAGGCAGAAGGACTAAGGGCAGCCATAGCGCTGTGAGCGGGATATGGCCCAACTCCCAGTATACAAAGATGAGGAGCAGCGCGAGGCTGATCATAAAGTTAAACAGCGCATTCAGGATCATTACCCAGGCCAAAGATTCCAAAGGAAACACGACCTTTTTGACCAGGTTTACGTTGTCGAGGATGAGTCGCGGAGATCGGGTCACCGTATCGGCGACCAGACCGTGAATGATCAAACCAAGAAACAACACCATGGCGAAGTTCAGGACTTCGCCTTCTTCTGAAACCATGGGCCAACGGGCTTTAAATACATAGTTAAAGACGAAGGTGTAAATACCGAGCATCAGGATCGGGGTGAACAGCGACCAGAGCACGCCCATGACTGAGCCACGGTAGCGAGCGCTGATTTCCCGAATGACCAATTGTCTGGTCAGCGTGGCGTGGGTGGTGAACGCGGAAAACATAGGGAAGTCTGCTAACTTCCCGGAGCGTTTTTCGCGCGATTGACTGTCATCTCTACCATGGCGATGGCCTGCAAACGCGTGTCACCGGATATCCCATGTTCGCTTTGTCTCAGTGGTGTCCTGTAGTTAAACGTGAAATCCAGAACACCGGCATTGCTGATGACATCCGGTCCGATATCAAAAGTATATGTTACCCGTTTACGATCTGTCAGAGTGAGATTGCCGATAAGTGTGTCATTGGCGAATAGTTCGACTTCCTGGGCAGGCCATCGTTCAAACACATATCCTGATAAGGTCAGATCAACCCTCAGAGGTTCATTGATGCTTGGATCCAGTGTGACGATGACCCCGGAAGCGTGTCCGATAGATGAGGTACCCCAGAACTCGGTTCTGGACCATCCGTAGGTTCGATACTCGCTGGAGTTGCCTAAGTCCGTGAAGTTGATCGGTGTGCCTAATTCGTAGGTATATGCCGTCACGGGTTCCAGTCGAAGCTCTCGAAACCTGACGTTTCGTCCGTTTCCTGACGTTGTTTGAAGGCCGAGTTCGAATTCGCCAGTGACGTCGAGAACCAGTGTTTTTGCTCTTTGACCATCGTTTTTGGCGAAGGTCCAGTTGCCGATCGGTTCTCCATCTTGAAACAGGCTGATGATCGCATCCTCTTTACTGTAAAGCGCATGCTTTGCAGTCAGCAGGGATTGACCGGTACCTCGAAGCACCACAGCTGCGCCAGATTCTGTGATGCCGCGAGCCACCTTGCCCGGTGTGGTCCAGCCCGTGTGAACGCGCTCATCGAAGTTGCCTGTTCGACTGAGTGTCAGAAACTCACCCTCGAAACTGTTGGCGATGCCTTGGTCGAAGGTTCTCCCGGATCGTGACCACGAGCTTTCATACCAGCTGAATCCATCTACCGCGTACTCGGTCAGGGGAATGATGTAGTCAATGTTCCACCCGGCAAATTGGTAGTAGCGATGGTATCTGGTTCGACTCTCATCTGCCTCTATAGAGAAGATGGATTTGCCTGGAGTCGTGTTTTCCATGCCCAGCCAGTCGTAGACGGTCGCCGGGACATCGGTCAGCTGGACTGGAACGTCGGAGATTTGAAGCGCTCCAGCGCGATCCTCGGGACGACTCGCCATCATGAGAGGAATGCCTCCCCTGACAATATTCTGCCCGACTTGTCCGCCTGATCCAGTTTCCTTGGGAAGATTCTCTGGATAATTTATCCCGACATTGTATTCCCCTTCACCATGATCGCTGGTGATGATGATGAGCGAGTTATCCATCAGTCCTTTGGCTTCCATGTCCGTAAGAAGATTACCAACGACACTCAAAATGCCCTGGGTCTGGAGTGAAAACCACTGCCTGCTAAGTGGTTTGCTACCGATGTAAGCGAAGGTTTCGTCAGCCTGGTAAGGCGCGTGAGGCGCATAAAGGTGATAGAACTTGAGCGCTGGCTGATCCATTGAAATTTGCGTGCACTTGGCAAACTCATCAAGAAACACATTGTCAAAAGATCGCCGTTCCTTTGAAAAGTCTCGTTCTGCCTCGCTGAGGCTGCAATTTTCAGCAGTAGATGATGTTTTGGGCCGGTCAATGGAGATTCTGAATTCACCATCGTTGTACACCGCGGGCTTTAAAAGGTGTGGCGACACACGGAACAACATCAGGTTGGCCAAGGTCTCCGCTTCATCGGTCAACAGGGAACTTGAAACCGCATTGCCGGTATTGTCTGAAACGTTTGCCGCGACACTCGGATGTGCGAGCAATGCGTGAGGTGACGATGACAACAGGCGCGAGTCAAAGCCATTAGCGGTAAGTTGTGCCGCAAGACTCTTCTCGAGATAAACCTGCTTGAGATAGTCATGCAGTGGTTGGGCGTTATCGTAAGCTTCACCGGTCAGCAGAGAAGGGATGGACGCGTAAGTTTTCGGAAAGTTACTGACGCTGTTTCGAAAGAGGGTAAAACCGCGATATTTCTCTTTTATCTCAGGATTTTTTTCGAGGACT
The DNA here is from genome assembly GCA_017642855.1 of Pseudomonadales bacterium. Classification (GTDB taxonomy): domain Bacteria; phylum Pseudomonadota; class Gammaproteobacteria; order Pseudomonadales; family Azotimanducaceae; genus UBA9659. The sequence goes on along the minus strand of JAEPOO010000001.1, from coordinate 2,262,096 downwards.
TCGTAAACGACGTCGGCCTGTGCCGAATCCAGAACAAAGATTACGACATTCTTTGCGCGGGAAAATTCGAAGACGCCGGTCCTGTTGAAGCTGTATTTTGTGTTTTCTACTCGATTCGATTTTTCAAGCAGACTTGGGACGTAAGCCATTGAGCTAAGGGCAATCAGGCCAACCATGAAGCTGATGTTGCTGCTGACGGTGTCTCTGAGCCAGAGCATGCCCAATAACAGGACGACCAGAAAGACCGATTGCAGAATCTGAGTGCCTCGATCGATTTGCCAGTCCGGCGTTTCCCCCGTCAGAAAACCAAATGCGCCGATAAAAAAGTTGGTCTGCAGCCAGACGAGCACCATGAGATACGCGGTCAAAGCGATAAACCAGATTTGACCAGCTCGTGGCAGGAGCTTTAACAGCACGAAAGATCCTACTGCGATTGCGAGGATTGCAGATCCAAAAACACCTATGAACGCAGACATCGGCAGCTGCAGATTTGTGACGTTGTTGGCGTAAACGTGCAGGAATGGAAATGCGATCAGTACGAAAGGGAGCGCTAACGACAGAACGATGCGATCAAAATCTTTGATTTGGGGTTGTTCCATCGTGATGACAGCTGGGAGTGTGTGCGTTGATTTAATAACCGGAGCGTGAATCGGTCAACCTCGACCGCTGTTGGCCGCATTGTTCTTTCATGCGACCCCTTTACCTTTATAATGAGGTCTTTGTCGTACGGATGTAGATCATTGGAACCCATCGCCGCGTCATTCCGCGATCCTGACGGTTATCTTTTTAAGAAAGATGGACTGATTCTCAGGAAGGTCAATCAATCCTATTTTCAGGATTATCAACATCTGATGGATTCCGGTTTGTATTCAGAACTGGTGAATCGTGGCTGGCTGCTCTCCCACGAGGAACTGGAGTCTGACAACGCCAGCAAGATTCTGAAGCCTGAACAACTGAAGTACGTCTCGTATCCGTACGAGTGGAGTTTCAGTCAATTGAAAGAGTCTGCGCTTTTGACCTTGGAGATCCAGTTGCTTGCTCTGAAGCATGGTATGACACTGAAAGATGCCAGCGCCTACAACGTACAACTTCATGACGGCAAACCCAGGTTTATCGACACGTTATCCTTCGAGCGTTACGAAGAGGGAAGCCCCTGGTCAGCGTATCGACAGTACTGCCAGCATTTTCTGGCGCCCCTGGTGCTGACGGTTTATCGGGACTACCGACTGACCCATTTGCTCAAATCCTTTATTGATGGCATCCCGCTGGATCTGACCAGCTCGCTGCTGCCCCGATCGTCCTGGTTCAATTTCAGCCTCCTGGCCCACATTCATCTCCACGCGAAATCGCAGGTCAGGTATGCAGACGAAGCAAGATCCAGTGAATCGGTTAAACAGGTGGAAATGAGCAAAGTCCGTTTCGAGGGGTTGATCAGCAGCCTCATCAGCGCCACGAAAAAGCTTGAATGGCAGCCGCCTAACACCGAATGGGGCAATTATTATTCAGACACGAATTACATCGATGATGCCATGCGTGAAAAAGAAGCCATGGTTCAGGAATTTGTTCGTGACAGCGGATCTACCGGCAGGGTGGCTGCGGATTTCGGTGCAAATACCGGTCGCTTCAGCCGCATAGCCGCAGGGGAAGGCTACAGCGTTCTCTCCTATGACGTCGATGAGGTTGCGGTTGAACGCAATTATCGCCAGATAAGGGAAAACGATGAGACTGCGCTTTATCCTTTGTTGCTTGATGTGACCAATCCGAGTCCGGGAATCGGCTGGGCAAATCAGGAGCGGGATCCTGTGATTGGGCGCACGCACATTGATCTGGGTCTGGCTCTGGCGGTCATCCATCACATCGCTATCTCGAATAATGTACCGCTGGTGCGATGTGCAGAGCTGTTTGCCCATATGTGTGAGCGGCTGATTATCGAGTTTGTGCCAAAAAGTGATTCACAGGTAGTGCGGCTGCTGGCGACCCGCGAGGACATTTTCCCGGATTATACCGAATCGGGGTTCAGGGAAGCCTTCGAGCAGTATTTTACGATTGAAAAAGCGTTGCCCATTTCAGGCACTGAACGCCACCTATATTTAATGGTCAGGCGGGCGGGTCGCTAACGTCCTCTTGCGCTTTTCCGGACTCAGCCGACTTGTCCTGCTTGGAGAACATCAACTTGAGTTTGTGCCAGTACAATTTCATCGTAACGCCGATGGCAGCAATGGCGCCGATGATGGATTGAATAATCAGGCTGCCGGTACCGGGATCAATGTATCCGTAACTCGGTAGTGCCGAAGTGACAAGAAGAGTAAACAATAAAGGTCTGAGAGCGTTCACGGAGTTCAGGTCTAAAAGAATTCCGCGATTATAAGGACAATAGAATCATTCGACAAACCACACTTATCTGCTTTCTCCTTTGTGCGAGTCTCAATAGCTTTGCCTCGGTGAAGCTCACAGGAGAGTCCTGTCACGTTTCCTGGTCCGAAGCGCGGGGAATACAAGAAATACGGTCGGCTCAGTTCGAGGCTTCCTCTTATGATTCAGACGTCGATGTGATCCGCGGCAGTTGCGAAGTCACTGAAACATTGGATCTGACATTCTCCACCGGTCTTTCTCCCTTTGTTGATGAGCTGGGTGGTTACGGCAGCGATCTTTACGAGCAGTTGAGTTTCTTTGAGATCCCTTTGGCAGATGACGGGGCATCGGATGGTGGTGTTTGGTTCGGTTGGCAGAATCGATACGAATTGGAAGCCGTTAAGATCGTCGCACCAGATTGGGAGGTGGTGATTGACGAAGCATCAGAGAATCAGGTCCGGCTGAAGCTCATACCCGGTTCACCCTCGGCATCTCAGGTGGCTCTGCACCGTTATTCCGGACTCAGAGATAAGCCCAAGCTTGAAACGCTCGGTCTCGGAGAGGCACTGCTTTTTGGTATGTGGGCGCCCTTTAGAGCTTTGTGTCAGTTGATCTGGTCGGCGCTTGTATCTCTGCATCTAGTCAGCGGCTCGTGGGGTTTAGCGATTATATTATTGGCGTTGCTTGTGCGGATATTTACCATTCCTGTCACCAAGATTTCGATGGACTACCAGCGAAAAGCGATCGAGCAGCAGGCTCGCATGGCGCCAAAAGTTGAAGAGCTTAAGCGAACGGCCACCGGTATCGAGCTGAGTGAAAAAATGGTCGCGCTTTATGAAGATGAAAGCTATGACCACCTGGCGCCTTTTAAAGGCATGCTTGGTCTGTTTATCCAGATTCCAATTTTGATCGCTCTGTTCTCTGTGATCGGCGAAATGAGCGTGTTACGGGACCAGGCTTTTCTTTGGATCTCTGACCTGTCGCTGTCTGACCGACTTTTTGGCCTCGGTGTTGATCTGCCATTTTTCGGTGGCTACTTCAATCTTCTTCCGTGGATGATGGCACTGACAACGATTCTGTCGACCTGGGTGGCGGGTCTCACCACAGATGCTGAGATATCGACTGGCAGTCTCTATGGCATGGCGCTGCTCTTTTTTGTGTTTTTCTATTCATTTCCAGCAGCACTGGTGCTGTACTGGTTTGCCAGTAACTTCTTCCAGATGCTGCAACAGCTCGCGGAATATTATTTGAAACGCTAGGAGCGAGGTTCTGTCATGGCTTTGATACTTGATAAAATCCCGGATTCGACATTGCCGGTATCAGGCTCCGCCCTCCGGTTTCCGGTGAACAATATTTTTTGTGTGGGTCGAAATTATGCGGACCACGCCGTCGAGATGGGCGGTGACCCCGACCGGGAACCACCTTTCTTCTTCATTAAACCGCCTTTTGCGATTCTCGCTGACGATGCACCCATGACTTATCCGAAATTCACCAGTGACCTGCATCATGAGGTGGAACTGGTCGTTGCGATGGGCGATGACGGCATTTTTGGCTATGCGGTCGGTGTCGATATGACCCGGCGGGATCTGCAGGGAGAAGCCAAGGACAAGAGTCGACCATGGGAAGCCGGCAAATCCTTTGTGCATGCTGCGCCCTGTGGTGCCATCCAACCGAATGCATCTGTTCTGAACGAGGCGCCTATTGAGTTGTCTATCAATGGAGAGGTCAGGCAATCAGGGAACGTGAACCAGATGATCTGGAAAATCCCTGAGATTATTGATCGACTCTCGGAACTATTTGCCCTCGGACCCGGAGATCTCATTTATACCGGGACGCCTGCAGGCGTGGGTCCCGTGGAAGTTGGTGACAAAGTTGATGCGAGCGTTGCTGGATTGCCGAGTCTGTCATTCAAGGTGCATTCATAAATCGGGTTTAAACTATGGGCAGTAAGCAACTTCAGGTAAGAACAACCATTATGCTTAGACTTTTTCTGGCTCTACTTCTGTCGATATCTGTCGCGAAGGCGGATACCTACGATGGCACGCTGGACGTGTTCGAATCTGCGCCCGAACTAAAGCCATTTTTTGATCATGCTTACGGATATGCGGTTTTCCCAACGGTGGGCAAGGGTGGCTTTGTTGTCGGTGGTTCATACGGTAAAGGACGGCTCTACCAGTCCGGTGATGTGGTGGGGAAAGTCACCATCGCGAAGCTGAGTTTTGGCTTCCAGATGGGTGGCCAGGCATTCAGCCAGATGGTTTTTCTGCAGGACAAACGTGCTTTTGATGAGTTTACCAGCGGTCGCTTTGAGTTCGACGCAACAGCATCAGCGGTGGTCGTTACCCTGGGTGCTCATGCGCAGGCGGGCACAACGGGCGCATCAGCCAGTGCGGGTACGGGCCCTTCCTCGACCAACCAGGTTGAATATGGTTATAACAAAGGCATGGCGGTATTTGTTCATCCGCTTGGTGGCCTGATGTACGAAGCCGCGATAGGCGGGCAACGATTCCGCTATGAACCACTGGACGAACCAGCGTCCGGCGAGCGATCCGATGGCGCGATCTGAACGAAGTTAGAGCCACACCTCAAGATTGCCCTGCCGGCCAATGTCACGCGTCAGTCTTAGCTCAAGGATTTCTTCCAGACCGGCGTTTGCAAGCATTGCGCTAACGTCCACCTGGTCCTCCTCAGACAACGTTTGGAAGAGATTCTGAAGCCTTGCTAACAGATAGAAGCGGTAGGGTTGAGCGATCGCTCTGAGGGGTGTTCCTTCTATTTCGAAGTCAGCGAAACCCACGGCTCGCTCTGCGGTGGTGCCAGGTTCGACGTTGTTGTCTGCCAACCATTGATTGATGGTATCTGCCGCAGCTTGTGTTTCCGGCAGAAAGTCGATGGCGAGATGTCGCAGCAGTTCGATCAGCGTTTCGGGTATCTCATCCCCGGGTAGATAATCTGCCGGCATCTCAACGAACTCAGCTTTGTCCGGGCCTGGCCGATTCATGCGCTCAACCCAGCGAAAAACATTGATGGCCGTGGCTTGCATGAGGGAAAGCGGTTTCGGATCACGACCCAGGTGCGCATACATGGGCGCAAGTAATCCGAAGTCGCCGATGCAGGGTTTGCCACCCAGCAGGTAAGGCACTTCTGCGAAGTGGTTGTTCATTTTCAGCAACGCAGTCTCGTAAAGCGACTCAACCAGCTCAAATGTATCGGGTACAACGCCGAAGTTTCTGCCAGCTTCCCGCATGCTGTTCATCATCTTCTCGGTGTATTCCTGCATCTCCCTGGGCAATAACGCGCTGAAATGCTGGAAAAGAAACGCGAGGTTTTGCTCATCAAAGTTCCAGCGGTAGTGCATTGCCGGTCTGAGTAAACCTTCAGCGCCAATCACATCGAATAATCGACTGAGAATCTGCTGCTTTGGCGAGGCCGGAGAAAAAACATTTCCGCTTTCGGATTCGAAGTAATCGATGATGGCTGCGCCGTCGCGGATCACCGTTCCGTCCGTAAGCGCCAGGGTCGGCATCCCTTGACGGTTCCCGGCTTTCGGCAGTACGTCCTGCATGTAGTGAGGGGTGCTGAAAAAAGATTCTTCGAAAGGAATGGCTGCTTTGATCAGGTAGCTCCGGGCTCGGCCAGAGTATAGGGAATGTGAACTCGCGAACAGGGTCACTGGTTTCATGGTGATTACCGGCGATTAATCAGAGCCTGAAGGATTCGCAGATATCCGGTAGGTGCCCATTTTTCGATCCAAGAGATCACTCGGGCATCCTTGCCGACGAGAATACGAGCCTTGTTTTTCAGGACACCATCCAGAATGATCTGTGCAGCCTCCTCAGGTGTTTTCCGCGCCATTTGCTCAAAAGTTTGCGTCAGGTCTTCTTTAGTCTCCGACTCATTGTCTACCGGAATGTACCGTGAAGAAGCGACAATATTGGTTTTCACGCCTCCAGGTTGAACGCAGCTTACGCCGATGTGTGAATCGGCCAGTTCACTGCGAAGCGCAAAGGTGTAACCCTTCACCGCGAACTTCGACGCGTTGTAAGCGCTCTGGCTGGGAACAGCAATGGTGCCAAAAATAGATGAGGTGTTCACGACAGCGGCCTCATCGGCTTCCTGAAGGAAGGGCAGAAACGATTTGCACCCGTAGACGACGCCCCAGAAGTTAATGTTCATCAACCATTCGATGTCTTCGTAAGGCATCTGCTCGGCAAGCCCGGTCACTGAGACGCCGGCATTGTTGAAGATCATGTTGATGCCACCATGTCTTTCGTTCACCTCGGCAGCAAACGCCTCCATGGCACTTCGGTCCGAGACATCAACCACATGGGAGGTTGCGTTGATTGACGCATCAAGGCGCTTCAGTGTTTCGTTGAGCGTTGTCTGATTGACATCTGAAACAGCGACGTGACACCCAGCCCGTGAGAGAAGAATGGCCAGCCATTGGCCCATTCCGGAACCCGCGCCGGTAATGGCGGCAACTTTGCCCTTGTAACTGGTAATGGCCATCTATTCTCGAGACTCCCCACCCATTGCGCTGAACAGTTCAGGCAGGAAGCGCGAGAGCTCCAGCGACATGTTCACGAACGCCGCATCCAGTTGCGCGATCGGATCGATGTCTTCTTCCGTCAGGTCATCGCTGGACAACACTTTTAACTGACGGAGCACCAGATCCTTATCGATGGTGACTTTCAAGTCACCATGCCAGATCACGGAAATTCGTGAACAGGTCTTCCCGGCATCCAGGTGCGCCCGAACCTCGCTGGTGTTGAGATCCTGTCTTCGGCAGCTCACAGCGCTGTTGTCCTCTGGGTCCATCAGGTCGCACTGATCACCGAAGGAGAAGTTGTCCGGCAGCTTTCGGCTGCGTAACCAGTGCGTGAAGATGTCTGTTGGCGTCGACCTAACCTGAGGTGGCACAACCTTGAGGGACCCCAGGGTTTCACGCAGGCAGGTCAGGAACATTTCCGCTTCTGGTGACGACGCGGTATCAATCACCATCAGGTCTTCGGCGTGGTTGATGTATCCATAAATTTGCTTGGACTTAGGCAGGGCTCGCGGCAGGAGCTCAGCCAGTGCATCTTCCTTAAGTCGCTGTTTTTCTTTGGCGCGTATCGGTCTGTCTTCCATGGATTCCAGGCGGGCAATTTTCTCCGCCATGATGTCAGCGAGTGCACTGGAAGGAACGACTTTATCCTCGCGTTTTGCGCAAAGAAGGAAGCAGCCTGAGAGCTCGTGAACCAGCTCGCCTTCGGCAACAGGTGCGACCCACCCGAAAGAGGAAGGTCGTGCCCCGGTACAGGGCGTGAAGGCGTGCTCGCCAAGCAAATCGATGAGTTGTTCTCCGGACAGATTAAAAGATTCTGTCAGGCGATAGATATGGGCATTCTTGAAAATCATAGGCGCGCGATTGTACACGAATCCCGCCTGCTATAATCGCCCCTTTTTGGCTTTCATTATGCTTCGGGTAAAAGAACTGTCGTGTACACGCGATCAGAGGCCGTTGTTCTCGTCTCTGTCTTTTTCCGTGGCGTCAGGAGAGCTGCTCCAGGTGGTAGGTGCCAACGGGAGCGGCAAAAGTACGTTGCTGCGTTGCCTGGTCGGGCTGTACACGGGTTATGAGGGTGACGTCGACTGGCAACTCAATGAAGCGCCGCTCTACCTCGGACACAAGGCCGGCGTGAAGTCCTCTCTGTCGGTCCTGGAGAATCTGCAGTGGTTGGCGGGTTTGAGGAATGTTTCTCTCGATTCAGAGCTGCTGGGAGAAACGCTCAGTAAGCTTCGGCTTGAAGGATATGAGGACGTCCCTTGTGGTCGACTCTCTGAGGGGCAACGTAAGAGAGTTGCGCTATCGCAATTTTTGCTTTGCCCCAACGCGTGTTGGGTGATGGATGAACCACTGAGTGCCATTGACGATCGTGGTCTCGAATTCCTCACCGCCAGGATGAGCGAACATCTGGATGACGGAGGCTCGATCATACTCTCCAGCCACCAGTCGGTTCCGGTAGATCGGCCGTTAAGCACGGTGAGCTTGGGATGAGATTTTTTTTCGCCAGCATGACACGAGATCTCAGGGTACATTTCCGAAGACCATCGGAAGTGTTGAACCCTTTAGTCTTCTTTGCTGTGGTCATCAGCTTGTTCCCGCTGGGTATTGGTCCTTCCCCTGACCAGCTGAGTCTGGTCGCTCCAGGCATTGTCTGGGTGGCAGCGCTTCTTGCCACGTTGATGTCGATGGATTTGCTGTTTCGTTCAGACTTTGACGACGGCAGCCTTGAGCAGGTGGTTTTGTCAGGCCAATCCCTGATGGTATTGACGCTTGCCAAGGTCTTCGCCCATTGGCTGATCGCCGGTCTGCCACTGGTTGTTCTGATGCCGATTGTTGGATTAGTGCTGTTTCTTGAGGTGGACGGCATATGGACATTGGCTTTGTCGCTGCTCCTGGTATCGCCCACGCTCAGCCTGGTCGGATCCATTGGCGCGGCACTCACGGTGGGTCTTCCGCGAGGTGGGCTTTTGGTGACGATTCTGATTTTGCCTTTGTATGTTCCGGTGCTGATCCTGGCGACCGCCATGGTTCAGGCAGCCCTGTCTGGGAGTGATGTGTCAGGTTACATCTACTGGCTGCTTGCGGTCCTTCTGCTTTCCCTGGCGCTGGCTCCCCTCGCGACCAGTGCAGCGCTGCATTTGTCCGTCGATGAGTGACCACGGATGTCGTGCACACTCTGCTATAATCTGCGGTCACTGAGATTCGCCTCCTTGATCTGAAAAACATGTTGAACTGGTTCCATCGGCTGGGCTCACCGCGAACGTTTTTTGCGATGACGTCCAACTGGCATCCCTGGCTGCTTGCCCTGTCCATTGGGCTGCTGCTAGCGGGGAGCGCCTGGGCGCTGCTTTTTGTTCCCCCCGACTATCAGCAGGGTAATACCGTGCGCATCATGTATATCCATGTGCCAGCAGCGATTCTTGCCCAGTCCGGTTACATGATGATGGCCGGCGCGGCAATGGTGTTTCTGGTTTGGCGAATCAAGCTGGCGGATATGGCGATGACGGCGGTCGCACCGCTGGGTGCGTCTATCACCTTTCTAGCACTTGTCACAGGCGCCATCTGGGGCAAACCGACCTGGGGAACCTGGTGGGTCTGGGACGCACGTCTCACCTCGACCCTGGTGTTGTTCTTTCTCTACCTGGGCGTTATGGCGCTTCGGTCAGCGATGGAAGGGCGTGAACAGGCAGGGCGTGCCTGCGCAATTTTGTCGGTTGTTGGCGTGGTGAATCTGCCGATCATCAAGTATTCCGTTGACTGGTGGTACACCCTGCATCAGCCAGCGAGTTTTACCCTTAGCGAAAAACCGGCTATGCCGATGGAGATGTGGTTGCCCTTGCTGGTGATGGTGATCGGTTATTACCTGTTCTTCTTCACGGTCTGGTTCATGCGGCTGCGCAATGAAATTCTGGTTCGAGAGCAGAACACCGAGTGGGTTCGGACCTGGGTGGCTGAACGGTGAGATTTGATTCCTTTGAGGCATTTCTGCACATGGATGGTCACGGTCTGTTCATCTGGGCAGCTTACGGCATTACCTTTATCGTTCTACTCGCGAACCTTTGGTGGCCAAAGTGGTCGTGTCGTCGAATCGTGTCAGCCACCAGGGCACAGGCAAAGAGACACAATGCGCACCACCCTGACGGGGGAGAGGCTTCATGAAATTCGGTGCAATGAAAGTACATCGCAGAAAGCAGCTCCTGCTGGTTCTGTTTCTTGTCGCTGCCGTTGGTGGAGCAACAGCGTTTGCGCTGATGGCGCTGAACGAAAACATAAACCTTTTTTACACGCCTGAGCAGATCGCTAAAGGCGAGGCGCCGGTCGATCGGATGATCCGCGCCGGTGGCATGGTGAGCGAAGGGAGCGTGGTTCGTGACGCGGAAAGTCTGAAGGTGAGGTTCGTTGTCAGTGATATGAAAGACGCTGACGTTACGATTGAATACGAGGGCATTCTCCCGGACCTTTTCAGGGAAGGGCAGGGAATCATTGCGCGCGGGCAGTTGAATGAGGAAGGCGTGTTTGTTGCTGAAGAAGTGCTCGCGAAACATGACGAAAACTACATGCCACCGGAGGTGGCCGCGGCACTAGAGGAGGCACATAGAAAAGATGGTTCCTGAGTTCGGTAACTTCGCTCTGATGCTGGCGCTCGGTTTAAGTTTCGCACTTGCCGTGCTGCCTGCCGTGGGCGTCTATCGAAATAATTTACTCTTAATGCAGTCCGCTGGCTCACTGTCGGCCGGGTTGTTTACTTTCATCCTGATCAGTTTTTTTTGTTTGCTATACGCTTTTCTGCAAGATGACTTCAGTGTCAGCTACGTTGCGAACAACTCTAATTCAGCGCTCCCTTTGCAATATAAAGTGTCTGCTATCTGGGGCGCACACGAAGGCTCATTTCTCTTATGGACGCTGATTATGGCCGGCTGGACTCTGGCGGTGGCGACGTTCAGTGGGAGCCTGACGCTGGATATGAAAGCGAGAGTCCTCTCGGTCATGGGTGTATTAAGCATTGGCTTTGTCAGCTTCCTGTTATTCACCTCTAATCCATTTGAAAGGAACTTGCCCTTCTATCCACCGGATGGTGCTGACTTGAATCCCTTGTTACAGGATTTTGGTCTGATCGTGCATCCGCCGATGTTGTATATGGGTTACGTTGGGTTTGCGGTCCCGTTTGCACTGGCGATTGCCACTCTGACGACTGGACGGCTAGATGCTGCCTGGGCGAGGTGGTCGAGGCCCTGGACGAATGCTGCCTGGGCTTTTCTGACGATAGGCATCACGCTTGGCAGTTGGTGGGCTTACTATGAACTGGGTTGGGGTGGCTGGTGGTTCTGGGATCCGGTTGAAAACGCATCTTTTATGCCCTGGCTTGTTGGCACCGCACTGATTCATTCGCTGGCCGCCAGCGAGAAACGTGGTGTCTTCAAGAGTTGGACGGTACTGCTCGCGATATCGGCCTTCTCCCTGAGTTTACTCGGTGCGTTTCTGGTCCGCTCCGGAGTGCTGACATCAGTGCATGCGTTTGCCGTTGATCCCACGAGAGGACTTTTTATCCTGTTTTTCCTTGTGTTGGTCATTGGCTCGTCACTGCTGCTGTATGCCGTTAAGGCATCGGGGATTCGCAGCACGGCAACATTTACGCCAACGTCACGCGAGGCGATGTTGCTGATCAATAATCTGCTCCTGGTGGTTGCGACGGCTGCGGTATTGTTGGGTACGCTTTATCCGCTCCTCTATGAAGTGATGACTGACGGTAAAAAGATTTCAGTGGGACCGCCCTACTTTAATGCGGTATTTGTGCCGATAGTCAGCCTTCTATTCGTCGCCATGGTCGTTAGCCCATTTTCAAGATGGCGAAAGACATCGAGTGTGTTTCTTCTTGAGCAACACTGGCCGTTGCTGCTGCTTTCACCTGTGGTTGCCGTGGGTATAGGGTTTGTTGTCTCCGGCGCCATGCACTGGGTAGTGATCGGCTACGAGACTCTGGCCTTCTGGATTCTGTTTCTTCTGGCAAGCCATGTTTATCGCAGCGGCAAAATCTTTAATGCGTCTTACCTTGGCATGCTGTTGGGGCATGCGGGGATCGCCATAGCGATCCTTGGCGTTGTCGTGACAGTTTATCTCTCTGAGGGAAAAGACGTTCGAATGGAAGCGGGTGACAAACTCTCCTTTGGACAATACGAGTTTGTGTTTGAAGGTGTGGAGCAGGTTCGGGGGCCCAACTATTTGTCGGATCAGGGTGTTTTCAGAGTAAGCAAAAACGGAGAGTTTGTTGCCGATCTTTACCCCGAGAAACGCCTCTACCCCGTCGCGCAGAATGTCATGACAGAGGCCGCTATCGATCCTGGATTGTTCAGGGACATCTATATCGCTTTAGGCGAGCCTGTTGGAGAGGGTGCCTGGGCGATCCGTTTGCACGTCAAGCCGCTCGTGCGGTGGGTGTGGTTAGGCGGATTGCTGGTCGCATTAGGCGGCTTCATGACCCTTTTGGACAAAAGATATCGGCGGGCAAGGGCAGCATCATTGCAAGTGCAGGAGGCACTGGCTTGAGTTTCAATAAGTCGCTGCTCATTCCGCTGGTTGTATTTGTGGTGCTTTGTGGATTCCTGGCGCTGGGGTTTCGGCTAAAAGATCCACATTTATTGCCTTCAGCGCTGATTGATAAACCGTTCCCGGAATTTGAGCTGTTGGACCTGCATGATGCAGAGACGATCAGATCCCGGGCGGATCTGGTCGGACAGATTTCGCTGGTGAACGTCTGGGGTACCTGGTGCCCGAATTGTATCGTTGAACATCCCGAGCTGATGCGAATCAGTCGCGAGGAAAATATTCCTATTTTCGGGGTGAATTACAACGATATCACAGACAAAGCGATTGCTTGGCTGGAACGTAGAGAAGACCCCTATCAGTTCAGCATCGTGGATGACGAAGGGACGCTTGCGATCGACCTTGGTGTCTATGGCGCGCCTGAAACGTTTGTGCTCGATTCAGATGGGATCATTCGTTTTCGTTACGTCGGGCCGGTCACTCATGCTGTATGGGAGAGTGAGATTTCCCCGGTGGTGAATTTCCTCAGTGAGAATCCTGATGCTTAGGTTTTCGGTTTTCCTGACGTGGTTGGTTGCTTCCTCAAGTTTCGCGACGATTGACGCCTATCCGTTTCCGAACGAACACCTGGAGAAACGATACGACGATCTGATTGCGGAGCTTCGTTGTCCCCAGTGTTTGAATACAAACCTTGCAGGTTCGGATGCAATGATCGCTCAGGATTTGAGGCGTGAGGTCCATAGAATGCTGCTGGACGGAAAGGCGGACGACGAAATCCTTGACTTTATGTACGAGCGATACGGTGATTTCATCCTATATCAGCCAAGAGTCGGAGCAAGTACCTTTCTCCTCTGGTTTGGTCCGGTCATCCTGGGGTTGATCGCTGCCTTTATCTGGTGGCGAATTGCCAGGCAGGGAAATGAACCGGTTGTCATGAGCCGTGATGATCAGAAACGGCTGCAGGAACTTCTGCAGGAAAGCGAGCGCCAGGAAGACCTGCGATGAGTTTCTATCTTGGCGCGTTAGGCCTGGCACTACTGGCCAGTGTTTTTGTTTTGCTGCCTCTCGCCCGTTCCAAGCAGGAAGAGACAGCTGATCGTTCAGATCTGAATGTCTCGCTATATCGAGAGCATGTCGGTGAACTTGGGACAGACGAAGATGCCGAGGCGTTGACCAGAGAAGCGCAAAAGAATCTTCTTCTCGAGGCTGATGGCCAGAAAGATACGACTGAAGCCGTTAACGCGTCACCCGATAAGAAGCCAGCGTCGAGATGGCTGATCGGGACAGCCCTGGTTCTGCCCGTCTTCGCGGCACTCATCTACTTTGATGCGGGTATTGGTCAAGGCGCGATGAGTGATGTTGAGTTGACCGAGAGATTCGAGACCATCTCAATGGATGATCGTATTGCGTATCGTCGCTTCGTCGGTCAGATTGAACGCCGAGCAAGCCAGAAACCAGACGATCCCGACCTCCAGTTCCTTTTGTCGAGAGCGTATCTGAATATCGAGGCTTACGCCGCTTCTGCTGAGGTAATGAGCGGGCTGGTAGCGCAATTTCCTGGCGACCATAACCTACTGTCTCAATATGCAGAGGTGCTGTATCTGAAAGCAGGTCGCAAAGTAGATTCCGAAGTCGACAGTGCGATCGATGTCGCACTTCGAGCGAATCCTCATGATGTCAGTATGATGGAAATCCGGGCAATAGGCGCTATGCAGGAAGGCAATGAGCAAACCGCGTTAGCCTGGTTTCAGAAAGCGCTTGATACGGGTATCACGGGTCAGCGAGCAGAGCTCATCAGGCGTGCGGTAGCGCGTATTGGCGGCGTCGAAGAAACCGCGGTTGCGGCTTCTGCTGCGGGTCGGTCTTTGCGGGTGATGGTTTCTAAGGCGGATGAAGTGGCGGTGTCTCAGGCGTCTACGGTGTTCGTGTACGCTCGTGCTGCAAACGGGCCGCCAGCGCCGCTCGCGGTCCAGAGACTCCCGCTTGCGCGCTTACCGATGGAAGTCACGCTGAACGAAACTATGGCGATGGTGCCTGGGATGAGTTTGGCGACGTTTGACGAAGTGGTTGTTATTGCACGGATCTCGCAATCGGGTCAGGTAACACCCTCACCAGGTGACTATGAGGCGCGATCAGAAATCTTAGATCTGACGTCGGAAGTTTCTCCGATTCGCCTTTTAATCGCAGACCCGGTCAGTGAATGACCGGCTGCTCGATCCGCTCTAGTTGAACCGTCACCTGCTGACCAAAATCCGACTCGCTGATCGACATTCTTTCCCACATGACTTTTAAGCCAGGATTGTCTTTAAGCTCGACAGCCAGTCCGGCAACCAGGGATTGCGTCTGATCAGTGTTTATTTGTTCCTGGGCGTGTGTCATCCCCATCTGGAAAGTGTGGAAGCGGCTCCGAGCCATGGTTGCAAATCGTTTCTGGTCATCGACAGTGAGCTTTTCACCCTGACACCCTAATTGCCAGACTTCTTGTAGGCTTAACTTACTGTTCTTCATCGGACGTGTCTTTTCTGATCAGTGCCTCTTTCGCCCGCTGCTGTTTCCTTTCTCTGAGTGCGGGGTAGATGACGAGGAAAAACAGACCGGTGCCGAACATCAGGCCGAAGAAAACACCGAAAATTATGAATCCCATGGTGGCAGTTTAACTCTAATCTGGTCCACGATGACGCAAAATAATTTACAATCCTTCTAATAGTTTGTAAGTTATTTCCCCATCAAAGCGTTGTTGGTGGTGCTCTTTTTGCCGCTGTCAAAAAGAACAGTTTTTTTCGTAGTGCTCACGCTGCTTTTCCCCCTGATATCTCAGGCCGATGGGTTCGCAGACACCTTTGAAAGAGATTATGTCCTGCCGCTGATCAAAGACGCACCCGGTGCGGCGCTCGTGATTGTCGAAAACGGCAAAGTGGTGCTCAAAGAAACCTATGGCGTACGACGGGTCAACTCGTCAGAAGCGGTTACGCCTGACACACTCTTTCGGATTGCTTCCCTATCCAAGACCTTCGCTTCAGCGGTGGCCTCCATCCTGGTGGAAGACACCCAGATCACCTGGCAAACACCGCTCAAGTCCAATTTGTCGGGCCTGAAATTCAAGCAATCTGACTATGGCAACCAGATCAACCTGCATCATCTGATGTCTCAATCCACTGGGTTGATGCCTCATGCCTACACGAACCTGATCGAAGAAAACATGTCGTTCCAGCGGATTGTTGATCGCCTGGACCGTGTTGATTTTGTCTGCGCGCCGGGGCGTTGTTACGGCTACCAGAATGTTGTGTTCAGTCTTCTAGGTGATCTGGTAGAACGTCAGACTGCCATGCGTTATCAGGATTATGTGAACCGCACCATATTCCAGCCTCTTGAAATGAGTCGCGCGTCTTTCGGATACAGAGAGTTTGTCGAGGACGAAAACCACGCGAAACCTCACGTCTGGAACGGTAAGCGATGGGTTTCCGTCAAGCCGACCCCGCATTATTACAAAGTGCCCCCGGCAGCTGGCGTAAATGCCAGTATCTCGGACCTCAGCACCTGGTTGCTCGCGCAGCTGGGGAACAACCCGGAAGTGTTGCCGGAAGATATGCTGGCGGCAATGCATCAGGGCGTGATCAAAACCTCACGTTACCAGGCACATTACCCGAAGCGTCAGGCGCTGGGTGACGTTTACTATGGCTTAGGGTGGCGGGTTTTTGACTACGGTGCTCAGTCAGGATTTGTTCATCACGGGGGTTACGTGAAAGGTATGTGTAGCTCCATGGTGTTCCACCGGGAAACCCAAACTGGCATGGTGCTGCTGACCAATTCTGAACCGCGAGGTATTAATCAACTGGTGCTCGACTTCGCCGAACTTCACGAAAAAACCTTCAGTCACCAATCCCTAAGAGTTGCCGGGCGCTGAAACCTTCGCGTGAGGTGATGGCACAAAAGCGCCGCCTTCAAATTGACCGTCTGATTTCCTTCTGATCACTTGCGGCAGCGCAAACGGGTTCGGGCTGACGCCGTTGGGAAGCACAAGGCTCTGAGGGTATTGCGCTTCGAGATGGTTCAAAGTTTTCGCCGCGATGTGATCCATGATCGCAACTTTCTCGGTACCTGAGACATCAATTCGAGCCTCATGAACCGCTGAATCAACGCTCATCTCAAAGTCTGATAGGAAGGACGTTAGCTGGAACACAGCCGGGAAAATCTTTCGGCCACCACAGGCGCCAATCGCCGTTACACTGCCGTCCGGCTCAGTCAGGATGGACGGACACATGTTGCAAAGGGGGCGGCGACCACCCACGACGGAGTTGGGACCCCCAGGCGTTGGGTCGAACCACATCATACCGTTGTTCATCAGGATGCCGGAACCCGGCAGCATGATTCGAGAGCCGAAGGCGGACATGATGGTTTGCGTCAGTGAGACAACATTGCCTTCGCTGTCAGCGACACAGATGTGTGAGGTATTACCTTCACCCAGGTTCGCCAGACGATCCGCATAAGCACTTCGGAGTGATTCAACATACGCCTGATAGGTTTCAGTATCGGGTCCGTCACCCCGAGGTGCATAGTTTTGCTCAAGTTTTTGCAGCGCGTGGATGATCGAAGGCCCTGCAGTCAGCGGCCCGGACACATAAAACTGATTGCCCCGGTAAGCGGTGGTTAGTGGGTCGGTGATGGCCACGTTGTACTCTCTCAGATCTTTTTCGTTGATTTTTGATCCGGCAGCCTGCAGATCATTGACGATAGATCGGCCTAAGGGACCAGTGTAGTAAGCGTCGGGGCCTTCGTTTTGCAGAGTACGGTAGGTGTTAGCCAGGTTGCCGAGGGGAAGGCGTTTCAGGTAACCCTCTATGTCGGCGACAGGCGGTAGGCCGTCGGCCAGGTAAGTCTTGCGAGTTTCCTCATAGGTGCTCAGGGCACGTGACCATTGATTGATCTTCTGCGAACTGAACCAATCGACAGGCAATCCCGCTTCAGCTTCCACGCAAGCGGGCTCGATCAGTGATGCCCAGGACAAGGTGCCGAATTGTTCCAGAGCCAACGCAATTCCTTTGATATAACCCGGCACCGCAACGGACAGGGGACCGTGAATGTTCACGTCTCCGGTGACCTTGGGCCAGTTGAAGGCATCACTGGCATTGGTGCCTTCGCCAGCAAGCGGGTAATCCTCTGCGGTCGAGTCAAACGGTGCTCGCATGCCGAAGTCGACCACTTTCACCTGTTTCGTTTCTGCGAGATAAACGGTCATATAACCGCCGCCGCCGATTCCACTCATCCAGGGTTCGACGACACCGAGCGCAAGCCCTGTCGCTATGGCTGCATCGATGGCGTTACCACCCTGTTCAAGAATGTCTGCACCGATATCCGAGGCAATATAGTGCTGGCTGGCGACCAGGCCGCTGGTGGATTCAATGGAAGGCTTTCGAATGGTCCAGTTCTGCTGGACCGTCTGTTTTGTTTTGCTCATCGCGAAAAGCTACGGGAATAACGGTTGGGACTCAACAATTGAGCCTTAATGATGAAAAGCGTATGTTGAGAAGTACAAATCTATGAAATCACCAAAACAGTGAGGGAGCATCAATGAGCGCTGACGGAAGTTGGAACTGCACGATTAATTCACCCATGGGCGCCCAGCAGGCAACCATGACCCTGTCGACAGAGGGGGGCAGTCTTTCAGGGAAGATGGAAGGTGCGCAGGGCACTCAGGAATTTGAGGGTGGTAGTGTTGATGGCAACAACCTGGCCTGGAATGTGGAGATGACATCGCCCATGCCCATGACTCTGGAGATCACCGCCGAGGTTGACGGGGATGCCATCAGTGGGAATGTGAAGCTGGGTGCTTTCGGAGAAGCGACTTTTTCAGGAACGCGTGCTTAACACGCAATTTGGCTCAGGGCTGTTTCTGGCACTCGGTCTTAGCCGAGTGCATCGGCTCAGGGCTGTTTCTGGCACTCGGTCTTAACCGAGTGCATCGGCTCAGGGCTGTTTCTGGCACTCGGGCTTAAAGCGGTTGCCTGACACCGTCTGAAGAATTCCAGATCTGCTTTAGCTCTGCTCCAGGAACTCGACCCAGTTGCCATCAGGATCCTCCACCATGGAGATCCGCACGCCGGGTCTGACGTTCACCAGTTTAACCGGTACCTTGTGACCCGCCTCTTCGCAGGCTGCCGTGACCTCATCCAGGTTGTTGATGGTGATGGTCCAGTACCGATAGCCGGTTGCACCGGCCAGACCACCGGGTGCTGCTTCCGCAGGCGGCGCTTTTTCGTGAACGAGTATCTTGATCAGGCTGTCACCACACCAGAGTCGATGCATCTTCGTGCCGCCCGGCATATCCAGAGTGGCTTCAAAGCGGAAACCCAGTAGATCACGATAGAACGCGAGCATGGGCTCAGCGTCTTTCGTGATGATGCCAAGGTCAATGGCGGCTTTTTTGATGTCCAGTGACATGTTGGTTACTCCCCCAAAATTTCCCGGTTTATCCCATAGTTTCCGTCAATGAACAACCATTCCGGCGTTCAGCGTTACCGTGCAGCCAACATATTGAATGTGATACAAAGTCGAAAAAAGGAAGGATTTCACCATGTATGACGTAGTGATTCGAAATGGATTGGTCGTTGACGGAAACGGCGGCGAACCGGTGTCGGCGGATGTTGCGATTAACGGAGACACGATTGCGGCGATCGGTGAAATCAGCGAGTCCGGTAAACAAGAAATTGATGCAGCCGGACACATCGTCACACCAGGTTTTGTTGACGTTCATACACACCTCGACGCTCAGATTGGCTGGGATCCTCAGCTGACGCCAATCAGCTGGCACGGTGTCACAACGGCACTGCTCGGCAACTGTGGTGTCACCTTTGCGCCCTGCAAACCCAACGACCGGGAATTCCTCGCTGGCATGATGGAAACGGTGGAAGACATTCCTCGCGACGCCATTATGTCGGGTCTTTCCTGGAATTGGGAACACTATGGTGAGTACCTGGATGAGCTGGAGAAGCTGGATCCGGCGATTAATGTTGCGGGTATGATTGGTCACTGTGCGCTGCGCTACTACGTGATGGGTGAGCGCAGTATTGATGAGCAGCCGACAGAAGAAGAAAAGCAGGAAATGGCTGGAATCGTAAAGCAGGCGGTCGCCGATGGCGCCGTTGGCTTTTCAACTTCCCGCTTCCTGGGTCACTACATCCCTGATGGTCGCCATGTGCCCGGCACGCACGCTGAGCATGATGAGCTTGAGGTCATCGCGAAAGTGGTAGGCGAGCAGGGTGCCCTGATGCAGAACGTGACCAACTTTGGGGGCGACTTTGATGGTGAGATGGAATTGATCCGCAAGGAAGCAGACAACTCCCGTGTGCTGTTCAGTCATGGAACCGGTCGAAGCAGCACCTATGGTGACAAAGTAGAACAGCGCATCATGGCGATGCGTGAACAGGGTCTCGACGTGAACGCGATTGCGATTCCGAGGTCATCCGGATTTGTCACCGGACTGCAGGCTTACCTGCCCTGGAGGGGCGGCGCCTGGAGCGAACTGTTTGATTTGGACTTTGACGCTCGTGTTGCGGCGATTAAAGATCCTGAGTTTGTTGCTCGCCTGGTTGAGCGGGCAAAAGAAAAAGGTCCGCTCATTTCCGAAGATATGATTTTTTACCTGGGTGATGGCGACAAGCCGAATTATGTGGGTGGTCCCGATGAAAGCCTTCAGGCGGTTGCTGCTGCTAACGGCGAACATCCTTCCGAAACCTTCATCCGAATTTCCAATGAGACTGAAGGTAAAGCGCTGTTCACACTGAGGTTCTTTAACCAGAACATGGATGCCCTGGCCGAGGCCATTTCCAGTGAGTTCTGTATTCCCAGTCTTGGTGATGCCGGAGCCCACGTAAGCCAGATCATGGATTCTGGCTGGGCAACTTTTGTGATGACCCACTGGCATCGGGACTCGGGACTCTTTTCGCTGCCCGAAGCGGTCAAAAGAATCACGTCTGTGCCCGCACGGATCATTGGCCTGAAAGACCGCGGTGCTCTTGAGGTGGGCAAGAAAGCAGATGTAAATGTGATCGAACTGGAATCGCTGTCAGAACGCATGCCGGAAATTGTGCACGACTTTCCCGGTGGTGCGCCTCGGTTTATCCAGAAAGCGAAAGGCTACCGCGCGACGCTGTGTAATGGTCAGGTGATTCTGGAAAATGACGAGCTGACCGGTGCGCGATCAGGGAATGTTTTACGCCACGCAGGCTAAATCGTAAGATTCAGATGGACGAAAGCAAACCTGAGTCTTTAAGGACTGTGTAGGTCGCGGCTTTATCCACTGCTGTTTCGAACGCCCGAATAGTGCTCTCCTGTTACCCTGAAATGAGATGACAAGAGACAACTCCGTCGCTGATCAACTGGGCGGTCATACGAACCAACTTTCCAGACTTCCGTCCACTGTCTTTCCGTATGTGGTTCACGTCGAGGTCTCCCCCGATCTGCCTGAGGCAGAAGTCCAACCAGGAGCATGATCAGGACGTGGTCAATCACGACATCGATGACCGAAGGGCTGGAAAAAGAGCGTTTCTTCCCTTGAGCTCGTCAATTAGTGAACGACTGGCGCTCATGAGAGTCACTTTGCAATCGACAGAAGTTTCGAGCATCTTTCGTACTCACGATTCGAACCGAGATTAATGATGACAACTGAGCGAACCTACGACGTCGTAGTTTGGGGTGCCACAGGATTTACTGGCCGTCTGGTCATGGAGTACATGCATGAAACCTATGGGGTTGAGGGTGATGTGCGTTGGGCCCTGGGTGCGAGAAATGCGAACAAACTGGCTGCGGTCAAAAAAGAAGTGCTCGGTGATGACGCGGATAAAGTGCCTGACATTATTGCCGACAGTAATGATGAGGAAAGCCTGCAGGCTCTGGTGACCTCCACGCGTTCGATTTGCACGACCGTCGGGCCCTATGCGAAATACGGCACCAGTCTGGTTGAAGCCTGTGCCAATCATGGTACGCATTACTGCGACCTGACCGGTGAAGTTCAGTGGATGCACCAGATGATTGAGCGCTTCCATACGACGGCGGAGAGTAACGGAGCGCGAATCGTCTTTACCTGCGGCTTCGACAGTATTCCGTCTGATATGGGAGTCTTTTACGTCCAGTCACAAATGCAGGCGCGGCATGGCACCTATGCACCCCGTGTGAAGTACCGGGTTAAGCGCTCCGATGGCGGCGTCAGTGGCGGCACCGTGGACAGCCTGATGAACATGATGGAAGAAGCGCGGCATGATCCAAAGATTCTCGATGTGATTGCGGATCCCTATGCATTAAACCCGCCAAATATGCCTCGAGGCGAAGATGGACCCGATCAGACCTCAGCTGAGTATGACCAGGATTTTGGTGAGTGGACGGCGCCCTTTGTGATGGCGGGCATCAACACCCGCGTTGTTCGCCGCAGTCATTCGCTGATGGGATATCCCTGGGGTGAACACTTCCGATATGACGAAGCCATGCTGATGGGTGATGGCCCGAGAGGTTTTGCCAAGGCATCCATGGTGGCTGGAGGCACCGGCCTGATCATGAAGGCATCGGAATTTACGCCAACCCGAAATCTTCTGGGAAAAATGGCGCCGTCACCGGGAGAGGGTCCATCCAGGGAAACGATCGAGCGAGGTTTTTTTGAGATTGAGCTGTTTGCTGCGCACCCTGAAGATCCGGAAAAGAATCTTGTTGCCGTCGTCACTGGAGACAAAGACCCAGGTTATGGCGCTACTTCCAAGATGCTTGCAGAAAGCGCCGTTTGTCTTGCCAAAGATGACCTGGATTCACCCACGGGACTGCTGACGCCGTCCGTGGCCATGGGAGACAAACTTATCCACAGGCTGAGCGAACACGCCGGGATGACTTTCAGTCTGAAAGACCTTTAGCCGCATACTCGCTTCGTATACTATTTCGGGCGTGCTTTCGCCTCGATCTGTCCCGGCTAAATGAATCAGGAATTCGTCCATCTTCGCGTGCATTCAGAGTATTCACTGAGTGACGGGATGGTGCGAATCAAACCTTTAGTTGCTGCCTGCGTTGAGCAGTCTGCACCGGCCATTGCGATCACTGACCGTAACAATCTTTTCGCGCTTGTTAAGTTTTATAACGCCGCCGAAGGTTCCGGCGTTAAGCCCATTATTGCCAGCGACGTCTGGATTGCTGGTGACAATTCCAATGAAGAAGCCACACCCCTCGTACTCATTGCTCGCAATGACAAGGGGTATCGAAATCTCTGTGAACTGATTTCTCGTTCTTATGGAGAAGGTCAAACTATGGGCCAGGCCACGCTCAAACGTTCCTGGATTGCGGAGCAGGCTGAGGGCCTGATTGCACTTTCCGGTGGGCGGGAAGGTGACATCGGTCGCGCTTTGCTGGCAGGTAATGAGGCGCAGGCGAAACGACGATTGCTGCACTGGCAGGAGATTTTTCCGGAGGCTTTTTACCTGGAACTGCAGCGCACGGGCCGTGAAAACGAAGAAGACTACAATGCACTCGCCGTCAATTTGGCGATCGCATCAGACGCGCCCGTCGTCGCCACAAACGATGTTCGATTTCTAACCCAAGATGAATTCGAAGCACACGAAGTCCGGGTGTGTATTCATGACGGACGGACCCTGGACGACCCGAGACGCGAGCGTCGCTACACGGATCAGCAGTACCTGAAAACTGCCGAAGAAATGGTGGAACTGTTTTCGGATATTCCAGAAGCGCTGGAAAACTCGGTAGAGATCGCCAAACGCTGCAGCGTGACGGTCGGACTTGGCACTTACTACCTGCCGGAGTATCCGGTGCCCGAGGGATACACCACGGAGTCCCTGCTGAATGAGCTGTCTGCCCAGGGACTGACTGAGCGCCTCGAGAAAATTCTGGATCCCGCAGATCCTGAATTTGCGGACAAGCGACAACAGTATGACGATCGGTTGGAATTTGAGCTGGGCATCATTAACAAGATGGGATTCCCTGGCTACTTCCTGATCGTCATGGAGTTTATTCAGTGGGCCAAAGACAATGGTGTCCCTGTTGGTCCTGGTCGTGGATCAGGGGCCGGTTCTCTGGTGGCTTACGCCCTCAAGATCACAGACATCGATCCCCTGGAGTACGACCTGCTGTTCGAGCGATTCCTGAATCCGGAACGGGTATCCATGCCGGACTTCGATATCGACTTCTGCATGGATGGCCGCGACAGCGTGATCCAGCACGTGACCGAGCTCTATGGCCGAGAGGCGGTTTCACAGATTATTACCTTCGGCACCATGGCGGCGAAAGCGGTGGTTCGTGATGTGGCGAGGGTGCAAGGTAAACCCTACGGCCTGGCGGACAAGCTCTCCAAACTGATTCCATTTGAGCCGGGTATGACCCTGGCGAAAGCGCTGGAAGAAGAACCCCTGCTCCGAGAATTCATCGCTTCCAGCGAAGAGGCGGATGAAATTATGGAGATGGCCTTCAAGCTGGAAGGGCTAGCAAGGAATGTCGGTCGCCATGCCGGGGGTGTGGTGATCGCGCCAACCAAACTGACCGACTTTGTTCCTACCTATTGTGATGATGCCGGTGGTGGCCTCATGACGCAGTTCGACATGATTGATGTCGAACAGGCAGGTCTCGTGAAGTTCGACTTCCTTGGTCTTAGAACGCTCACGATCATCGACAATGCCGTCAAAAGCATTAACCAGCGGCACGAAAAAGAAGGTCTCGATCTCGTTGATATCGACAAGATCACCCTGGAAGACGAAGAAATTTACAAAGACCTTCAGGCCGCGAAAACCACGGCGGTCTTTCAGCTTGAATCTCGCGGCATGAAAGACTTGATGAAAAAGGTTAAGCCGAGCCGTTTCGATGACATTGTGGCACTGGTAGCCCTGTTCCGACCTGGTCCGATGCAGCTGGCAGATGACTTTATCAATCGGAAGCACGGTCGTGCCGAGGTCGACTATCTGCATCCAAGCCTCGAGCACGTACTCGAAGGTACCTATGGGGTGATGCTTTATCAGGAGCAGGTGATGCAGATTGCCCAGATTCTCGCAGGCTACACGCTAGCCGATGCTGATCTGCTGAGGCGAGCCATGGGTAAAAAGAAGCCGGAGGAAATGGCAAAGCAGCGCGCTGTCTTCGTAGAAGGCTCCATGAAAAACGGGGTCGATGAAAAACAGGCGGGACACATCTTTGATTTGATGGAGATGTTCGCAGGTTACGGCTTCAACAAACCTCACTCGGTAGCGTACGCCTTGATCGCTTATCAGACGGCGTGGCTAAAACACTATTACCCTGCGGACTTTATGGCAGCGGTACTGTCTGCGGATATGCAGAACACTGACAAAGTGGTCACCAATATTGAAGAGTGCCGGGAAATGAAACTGGCGCTGCAACCTCCGGATGTGAACCGCGGCGAATTCCGTTTTATTGCCGACACGCCAAACAGCATTGTCTATGGTCTCGGTGCGATCAAAGGATTAGGTGAAGGTCCGATCGACTCACTGGTCTCCTGTCGTGAACACGAAGGCGGTTTCAGAGATCTCTATGACTTCTGTGAACGGGTCGACTCGCGCAAGGTGAACAAGCGCGCGATAGAAGCCATGATCGGTAGCGGTGCCCTTGACCAGCTCGTGGAAAAGGTGCCGGAAGATATTCCTGACACAATCGGCTATAAGCGAGCCTTGTTAGCCGCGAACCAGGAAGATGCTGTCGGTCTCGCCGAACAGAAAGCGCGCAACGAAGACAGTGGACTGACTGACTTGTTCGGTGGAGAAGTCCTGGTACAGGAGACGGAAGAGGGACGTTACAACCATTTCGAAGGCTTGCGCTGTTTGTCATTCAAAGATCGCCTGAACAAAGAAAAAGATTCGTTGGGTCTGTTTCTGACCGGTCACATGGTGGATGACTACAGAGAAGAGTTTGATCGAGTTGTCGATTCACGTATCTCTCAACTAAGAACCGGTCAAAGTGGTGTGATGGTGGGTGGTCTGGTCTTCGCGATGCGGACCTTCAAGAACAAGCGTGGTGGTACCAATGCTTTTGTCACGCTGGACGATAAAACCGGTCGCCTCGAAGTCAGCATGTTCTCGGATGTCTTCGAGAGCGTTCGAGAGAAACTGCAAAAAGACGCCGTAATTTTTGTGCGCGGCGCTGTCGAAGATGATGAATTCACGGGTGGTAAGAGTCTGCGTGCAACTGAAGTACTGACCCTCGAGGAGGCACGTGTTGCCCGAGCGTCCAGCCTCAAGGTGGAGCTGGATAGCAGCAATCTCTGTGAAGACTTTGTTGATGAGTTGGCGGGTCTGTTACAGCCGTTTCGACCCAGGGGATTGGGCGGATGCCCCGTTGCCGTCAAGGTGATCAGTGAGATTTCCCAGGGCGACGTCATTCTTGGAGATGAATGGCGAGTGATCCCCCATGACGATCTGTTGCAGAACCTGCGTGAGCACTATGGCTCTGAGAAAGTGCAGCTGCAGTACGCTTGATGGCTGAGCTCTCAGCCGATTTCAGTTTCCTCGAAAAAGACGAAGTCTCTCGTGTTGTCGTTGGCCTGAGTGGCGGTATTGATTCCATCGTGCTGCTGGATGCCGTTTCCTCGGTAATGGACGTTTCGGTCGTAGCGGTACATGTGAATCATCATCTTCACAACAAGGCTGATGAAGCGGCCGACTTCTGTGTCTCCCTCGGCGAGAAGTATGGCATCACTGTTGAAGTGATCGATGTGGATGTCAGTGACACCGGCAGCATGGAGGCCCGGGCGAGGGAGGCAAGATATTCCGCATTTACCGACTTCCTGAAAACGGGTGACGTGCTTTTGCTGGCGCATCATGCTGATGATCAGGCAGAAACTGCGTTGTTTCGATTGTTCCGGGGCAGCCGGGTTTTTGGCCTTGAGGGTATGCCCAGGAGTAGACCTCTGGGCAAGGCGCAGCTCTATCGTCCGCTTCTGGATTTAGGGCGCGAGGACATTGAAGCATTTGCTCAGGCGCGTGGACTCTCATGGTTTGAAGATCCGACCAATAGTGACGTGACGCCAGATCGGAATTTCATTCGGCACGAGTTGATGCCGATGATCAGCGCCAGATTCCCTGGTGCCAGGCGCGCGATCCTTGCTGCGGTTGAGGGTGATGCCAGGGCGCGTGCGCAATTGTCAGACTCCTGGCTCAGTCAACTGATCCCTCACCTGACAGAAGCTGATGCGTTGGACCTGGACTGGTTGTCTGAACAACCGAAAGAAAAGATGTCGGATCTTCTCACTGCATGGATGCAGCGATTGGATGTCCCTCAGCCCAGCGGCAGGTTTCTGGAAGACCTCGCTGAAAAAGTGTCTCGTTATCAAACCGTCGATGAGGTCATCGGTGATTACTGCCTGCATAGTTTTGATGGTTGTCTGTACCTGGGTCGTCACTCTCCGGAGAGTCATGTGGCTAACGATAAGGTTAAGGGGAAGGGTCTCCGTTATGGTGAATACGATATTCGGTACCGGTCTGGCGGAGAGAAGATGGTCATTCGTCATACACGTTCCCTGAAGAACCTCTTCCAGGAGCAGAGGGTGCCGCCCTGGCTGCGTGATCGAATGCCCCTGGTTTATTCAGGGACTGAGCTGGTCGCGATCGCTGCCCTACCGGGTTGGGGTATCCCAATGCTGGTTGCGGATGGCTGGCATGCTGGGTCAGGCGAGGATGGATTGGAAATCTCGATCCAGCTCGAAGACAGAATTCGCTGATTTCAGACCTCGAAAACCAGTTTTTAATTGAGGCAGATTTGCCCCCGTGGTATTCTACAAAGCCATCGTGGCCGTACCTTTTCAGCAACCCAGCTGACACCTTTTGTCAGCCAAGCTGAAGGCTCCACGGCCGTTTAATCACGATGGGAGTTCGATGTCTCGCTTTATTTTTGTAACCGGTGGTGTTGTTTCCTCACTAGGGAAGGGTATCACTGCCGCCTCCTTGGGCGCTGTTCTGGAAGCCCGCGGCCTTAACGTCACCATGCTGAAACTGGATCCCTACATCAATGTGGATCCTGGCACCATGAGTCCGTTGCAGCACGGGGAAGTCTACGTGACCGCCGACGGCACCGAGACTGACCTCGACCTCGGTCACTACGAACGTTTCGTCCGGTCATGCACCAATCTGACGCGAAATAACAATTTTACCACCGGCCGGGTCTACGCTGATGTGATCGCCAAGGAACGCCGAGGGGACTACCTGGGCGCCACGATTCAGGTGATTCCGCATATTACCGACGAAATCAAACTCAAAATTGTGGAAGCCTCAGAAAACGCTGATATTGCGATCGTTGAAATCGGCGGCACTGTGGGCGACATCGAGTCTCAGCCGTTTCTTGAAGCCGCTCGTCAATTGAGATTTGAAATGGGCAGCAAGCAGGCGCTGTTGATGCACCTCACCTTGGTACCATTTATCGCAACCGCCGGTGAAACCAAGACCAAGCCGACACAGCACTCCGTGAAGGAACTCCGATCCATAGGTCTGCAACCGGATATTCTGGTGGTCAGATCTGACCATGAGATTCCCAAAAGCGCCCGGGACAAGATCGCGCTGTTCACCAACGTCGAACCCCAGGCGGTGATCGCGCTTGAGGATTGCGACACCATTTATCGTATTCCAGCCATGCTCAATGATCAGGGCCTGGATGACATCATTGTGAACAAGCTGCAGCTGGATGTGCCCAAGGCGGATCTGGACGACTGGCGCCGTGTGGTTGAAGATCAATTGAATCCTGAACACGCCATCAAGCTGAAGATGGTGGGTAAATACATGGATCTGCTGGATGCCTATAAGTCCCTGAACGAAGCCCTGCTTCATGCGGGTATACACACGCACACGAAAGTAGACGTGGAGTTTCTTGATTCCGTGGATGTGGAGAAACAAGGCACGAAACTGCTCGAGGGCGCGGACGCCATCCTGGTGCCCGGTGGTTTTGGCGAGCGTGGCTTCGAAGGCAAAATTGCCGCTGCGGGATATGCCCGCGAGAATAAGATCCCGTACCTCGGTATTTGCTACGGACTTCACGCGGCGGTCGTAGACATCGCACGCAACAAAGCCGGCCTTGAGGGTGCGGATACCACTGAAAATAATCCGAACACCCCGTATCCAGTGATCGGTCTCATTACCGAATGGGTCAATGAAGATGGGCAGACAGAGTTCCGAGATGCGGACTCTGACCTGGGGGGGACGATGCGTATGGGGGAGCAGATTTGCAGACTTTCCTGTGACTCGCTCACTTATCGCATCTATGGTGACAAGGAAATCAAGGAAAGGCACCGCCACCGCTATGAAGTGAATAACAAGTACGTGCCCGAGTTAGAAGAAGCCGGGCTGCGCGTGGCGGGTCGGAGCGCCGATGAGGTGCTGGTGGAAGTGATAGAATATACAGATCACCCGTGGTTTGTAGCCAGCCAGTTTCACCCGGAGTTCACGTCCTCACCTCGCGACGGACACCCGCTTTTCGCGAGCTTTATTGAGGCGGCACTGGCCTACCAGTCACGCTGATCCATCAGCAAACTTCTGGACGTAGACATGCAGCTTTGTGGCCATGAAATAACGGAATCGTCATCTTTCTTTCTTATCGCCGGACCCTGTGTGATCGAGTCCGAAAAGCTGGCGTTGGAAACATCGGTGCACCTGAAAGAGATCTGCGAATCTCTTGGCATTCCTTTCATCTTCAAATCCTCTTTTGACAAGGCGAATCGCTCTTCTCATGAAAGTTTTCGCGGTCCGGGTATGGAAGAAGGGTTGCGTATCCTTGAAAAGGTCAAGCAGGAAGTCGGTGTGCCCGTTCTGACAGACGTCCATGAAGATACCCCCATTGATGAAGTCGCCTCCGTGGTCTCCGTCATGCAGAC
Source organism: Pseudomonadales bacterium (assembly GCA_017642855.1). GTDB lineage: Bacteria > Pseudomonadota > Gammaproteobacteria > Pseudomonadales > Azotimanducaceae > UBA9659. The sequence goes on along the minus strand of JAEPOO010000001.1, from coordinate 2,232,811 downwards.
ACCGGCCTTCCTGTGTCGACAGACTAACTTCATTCAGCGTGTCGCAAGCGCCGGTCTCCCTGTAAATATCAAGAAAGGCCAGTTCCTTGCACCCTGGGATATGAAAAACGTGGTGAACAAAGCCAAGGCTACAGGCAACGAACAGATTATGGTGTGTGAGCGCGGCGCGAGTTTTGGCTATAACAACCAGGTATCTGACATGAGAGCTCTTGCGGTGATGCGGGAAACCGGATGCCCCGTGGTCTTTGATGCCACGCACAGCGTGCAGTTACCAGGAGGTCAGGGCGAAACCTCTGGCGGGCAGAGAGAAATGGTGCCGGTCCTGGCAAGAGCCGCGGTTGGTGCCGGTGTGCACGGCCTCTTTATGGAATCTCATCCGGATCCGGAAACGGCCTTGAGTGACGGACCCAACAGCTGGCCCCTCGGTCAGATGAAAGAACTGCTCAAGACCCTGATTGACATTGATCGTGTGGTGAAACCGACACTCGCTTCGTAAGAAGGACCAAACCCTATGGAAATTATCGACATCACGGCACGAGAGATTTTGGATTCTCGTGGTAACCCGACGGTAGAAGCGGAAGTGGAAGTTGCAGGCGGCGGCAAGGGTGCTGCTTGTGTCCCTTCCGGTGCGTCCACCGGTTCACGTGAAGCCTTGGAGCTGCGTGACAAAGACGACAACCGGTATCTGGGCAAAGGTGTGCTGAAGGCGGTTGAGAACGTCAACACCCGAATCCGAGAAATGCTGATCGGCCGGGATGCGGAGAATCAGAAGGAAGTCGACCAGCTGATGCTGGACATGGATGGTACTGACAACAAAGGTGAGCTTGGCGCAAACGCCATCCTTGCGGTTTCCCTGGCCACAGCAGCCGCTGCAGCCAAGGGGCGCGGTCTGCAACTTTATGAATACCTGGCGGAACTCGATGGCAGCCCCGGTCGCTACAGCATGCCGGTGCCGATGATGAACATCCTGAATGGCGGTGAGCACGCGGACAACAATGTCGATATCCAGGAATTTATGGTTCAGCCAGTGGGTTCACCGAACTTTGCTGAAGCCCTGCGTTGTGGCGCTGAGATTTTTCATACGCTGAAGGGCGTGCTGTCTGCTCAAGGGCTCAGCACAGCGGTGGGAGACGAAGGCGGTTTTGCACCCAACCTGCCCAGTAATGAAGCAGCGCTGGAAGCCATCATGGAGTCCATCGAGAAGGCAGGTTACAAGCCTGGCGAAGAGGTCACTCTGGCACTGGATTGCGCTGCATCTGAATTCTACAAAGACGGTAGGTATGTGCTGGCCGGTGAGGGCAAAGAATATGATTCTGAGGGCTTCTCCGATTATCTGGCAGATCTCGTGGCGAAATATCCGATTATCTCCATCGAAGATGGGCTGGACGAAAGTGACTGGGATGGCTGGAAATACCTGACGTCAAAACTTGGCGACAAGATTCAGTTGGTCGGTGATGACCTTTTTGTGACCAACCCTGCCATCCTGAAGAAGGGCATAGATGAAGGTGTCGCCAACTCGATCCTGATCAAAGTTAACCAGATTGGTACCCTGTCAGAGACCCTGGAGGCGATGCATCTGGCCAAAGAAGCCGGCTACACCACGGTCATGTCCCACAGGTCTGGTGAGACTGAAGACACGACCATTGCCGATCTTGCGGTGGCGACAGCGGCTGGTCAGATCAAAACCGGCTCACTTTGTCGTTCCGACAGGGTTGCAAAGTACAACCGGTTGCTGAGAATAGAAGATCATAGCGCCGCCATTTATAAGGGTATGGCTGAATTCGAGCGATGATGACGCCTTTTCGAGTATTTGTTGTTGTTCTGCTGCTGGCGATTTGCAGCTTGCAAGTTCGCCTGTGGACGGGCCAGGGCAGCTTCGCGCATGTCAGCGGGCTGAGTGCTCAAGTGAAACAGCGGACAGCGGAAAACGAAGCCAGGCGCCAGCGCAATGCTGTCCTTAAGGCAGAGATCAAAGACCTCAAGCAGGGTCTGGATGCTGTCGAAGATATCGCACGCAGCGAACTGGGTCTGATCAAAAAGGGAGAGACCTTCTTCCTGCTGGTAGAAGACTAGGCGCCGACCAGGGATGCACGCCTCCAGCCATGGAAGTTCGGCGCGTCCGCACTACGCTGATCACACCTTCTGTCGACTTCATCCGGCACCTGTAGTGACGGGTCTGATCCGATCAATTCCCGAGGAATTCTGCGTGACCGAACATCTGCCTTTTGAGTTGTCAGGGCAGGGTGAACACGTTTACCTCGAGATCGAAAAACGTGAAGCGAATTCGGGCTGGGTGGGGCACCAGCTGGCTGAGTTCGCCGGCCTTCGTGACCTTGATGTGGGTTTCGCCGGGCGAAAGGATCGTCACGCGATAACACGCCAGTGGTTCAGCCTTTACATGCCTGGCAAGCCCGATCTTGATTGGTCGACAATGGACATCGAGGGGGTTGCCGTCCTCTCATCCCGCCGCCATGGCAGCAAACTGAGACGCGGCGATGTCGACTGTAACGAATTCCAGATCACCGTTAGACACGAGGTAATGTCTGATGCGGAACAACGTGACCTGCTCAGCAGGCTGAAAGCCATTGCAGAGAACGGGGTGCCTAATTATTTTGGCAGTCAGCGATTTGGACATGAGGGTCGGAACCTCGAGCACGCAGACCGTTTTCTCCGATTGGGAGAGAAAGCACCCAGAAACAAAGGCATGCTGATTTCTGCGGCCCGCTCCTGGCTGTTCAACGGTTATCTGTCTCACCGGATGGCATCATCGGATTCACTGGTCGGCGAACAGGGTCCCCTCATTGGCAAGTCTCGTGATCCTCAACCCGGCGAAGAACTGTTTGATGAAGTTGAACAGGCCTGGGCGGCCGGCATCCGGCGACTCGGCACCAAAGTTGATGAAAGATCCCTGATGGTTCTACCCGAACAATTGTCCTGGGAACTGGCACCCCGGGAAACTCGACTTCATTTCAGTTTACCTGCAGGAAGCTTTGCGACCAGCGTCCTGCGCGAACTGTTTAACGTGGAAGATGTCTCAGCTCATGCTTCTTCAGGGGAGGGGCGCTGATGACATCTGATGTGAATATTCGCGGTATTGGGATGACTTCTCAGCGCACGCGAACTCGTCTGGTGGACCGATTGCGGGAACAGGGCATTCAGAGTGAACAGATTCTGACGGCCATCAGTGAGACACCGCGCCATGCTTTCATCGATGAGGCACTTTCTCACCGTGCCTATGAAGACACAGCACTTCCGATCGGATTTAACCAGACCATATCACGACCCTATGTAGTTGCCCGCATGACCGAAGCACTGTTAGCGGATGGCCCGTTGGAAAATGTGCTGGAAGTCGGCACAGGCTCCGGTTACCAGACGGCTATTCTCGCGTCCCTCGTGGACAAGGTTTATACCGTGGAGCGCATCAGCGGACTCGCCACGCGAGCGAGAGAGCGATTAAACGCGGTCGGTTATCGAAACATCACTTTCAAACATGCGGACGGTGGCATGGGCTGGCCGGAACGCGGACCGTTCGATGCGATTATTGTGACGGCATCACCCAGGGTTATTCCTGAAGCTTTAATCGAACAGTTGGCGGTCGGAGGTCGAATGCTGGTGCCCGTGGGTGAAGCCCGGTCTCAGGATCTGGTGATGGTTCGTAAACACGAAGATGACATAGAACAGAGCGTGCTGGAAGAAGTGAAGTTTGTACCTCTGCTCGGTGGCAAAGGGTAACGCGTGCTGAAAATCATGGTGGTAGGTGTGCTCATGGGCGCCGCGGAAGTTGTGCCCGGTGTATCCGGCGGCACCATTGCCTTCGTGTCCGGTTTGTACGAGCGACTCGTCAATGCCATCAGCAGAGCGACACCGTTGGCACTTTTGGACATACCAAAGCGTGGCATCAAAGGCTGGTGGCGTCACCATGACATGAATTTCCTGTTGCTTCTATTTGGTGCGATGGGCGTCTCCGTGCTGGTGCTGGCAAGGGGTGTGCATTACCTGCTGGAATACCACCCGATCTGGATCTGGTCTTTCTTTTTTGGCCTGGTGCTGGCTTCCGTGTTTGCAGTGGGTCGCCGGTTGGCCCTGGAGGAAATGTCCGTCGCCATAGCAATCGGTATTGGAATCGCCATGGGTTACCTGGTGACCCGGTTGGTGCCTGTCGAGGCAGAAATTACCGCGCTGGCGTTGTTTGCAGGGGGATGTATTGCGGTGTGCGCGTGGATCCTGCCCGGGTTATCCGGCAGTTTCCTCCTTCTCACCCTCGGGCTTTACCAGGCGGTGATCGGTGCCATTAGAGATCTGGATCTGATTATCCTGTCCTGGGTTGGGCTGGGTTGTATGGTTGGCATACTCGCCTTTTCCCGTGTGCTGTCGATGCTGCTCGCAAAGTTTCATGACATTACGGTGGGCGTGCTGGTGGGTTTTATGGTCGGCTCGCTTCTGAAGTTATGGCCCTGGAAACACACCACCAGTTATCAAATCAAGAATGATGGTGGCCAGATCCCGGTGGTTCAGGAACCGGTGCTGCCCAATGTTTACCAACAACTGACCGGCGCAGATCCGGAAACGATGATGGCTGTGATCGCCTGTCTGCTGGGCGGAGTCGTTATTCTGGCCCTGGACCGGTTTGCTCTTCTGGCTGAAACCGATGGTTCTAAAGAAGACTGATCACAGGTTCGCACTGTTCTTCTGCCTGGTGCTGCTATCCGGGTGTGCTGGTTTGCCGGCAGCTTATACCGCGGCAACTTCCGGGACCTATAAAGTCAGAAGTGGCGACACGCTCTATTCAATCGCTTTCCGCTACGGACTGGATTATAAAAGTCTGGCACGGATCAATGGTATTCAGCCGCCGTTTACCATCTATACCAACCAGGTCATTAAGCTGAGGGGCAGCGCCAGGTTACCCGAGAAGGACGGCGGTCCCGTCAGTAAACCCACGGCGACCGCACCGAAAAAAGTGCCGTCCCCGGTGAAGACGCCGAATAAACCGGTCAGTGTCTGGCGCTGGCCTTTAAAGGGGAAACTCATTAGCCGCTTTTCCCTGGAGAACCCTGTGAATAAGGGCATCGATATTGCGGGTAAAAAAGGTCAGAAAGTGGTGGCCGCTGCTGACGGCGTTGTGGTTTACGCCGGTGGAAATCTGCGGGGTTACGGCAAGCTGGTGATCATCAAACACAACGACAATTATCTTTCTGCTTACGGCAACAACGATTCAATGTTGGTGAAAGAAGGGGAAGCCGTGAAGGCAGGCAAATCGATTGCCAGAGTCGGAAAAACTGCCGCCGATGTGGAGATGCTGCACTTTGAGATCAGACGCGACGGAAAGCCTGTTGATCCGATGAAGTACTTGCCAGCAGGCTGACGGGACTCCGCTGAGGGCTTTTCTTTCATCGCTGAAGGCTTTTCTTTCATCGCTGGAGGCGCTTGATGATCGCTGAGGGCGCTAGCCGATCGCTGAGGGCGCTAGTCGATCGCTGAGGGCGCTAGTCCATCGCTGAGGGCTCTGGTCCATCGCTGAAGGCTCTGGTCGATCGCTGAAAATCGTGTAGGACATGTCCTACAAAAACCCGTTAACTCATTGATTTAAAACAAAAATACTGGGCTGTCGCTGTCGTGTAAAAGTTGCGCTTCTATGCCAGGTCGATAGACTGGTTCTGAGTTGCTGGAGTGCACATAAGGAAAGGGCCCGTCGGCTGGCAAGGAAGCACGAAGGGAATCACGAAACAGGAAACGATTCGCCGGTCGTTTCCTGTTTTTTTATGCGAGATGGTTTTGCCGGCGCGGGGTGTGTCCCCGTTCAGCTAGCTCAGAGCAAGGTGTTCGCGCTTGGGCTTCACATCGGCCCAGTCTTCGGCGTCCTCGAGAGGATCTTTCTTCTCAGTGATGTTCGGCCATTGCTGGCTCAGATCTGCGTTCAGCTCGAGGTACTCCTGCTCCGCTTCCGGCAATTCGTCTTCTGAGAAAATTGCATCGACCGGACATTCCGGTTCGCAAAGCGCACAATCAATGCACTCATCGGGATTGATAACCAGGAAATTTGGACCTTCGTAGAAACAATCTACCGGGCATACCTCTACGCAATCTGTGTGTTTGCATTTGATACACGCATCACTGACCACAAATGTCATCGCTAAATCCTTGAGCTCAATACGAAAAATCGGATTCTAACAGTTTTTACATGGCAAACAATGGATGTCAGCGCTCATCCTTTGCCATTTGTTGCAGATCATAAATGAGATTTAGGGCGTCGCGGGCGCTGAGATGATCGACTTCCAAATCATTGAGAAGCATTCGTATTTGATCAGGTTCGCTGCTCGTAAACAGATCCGATTGCGTTGGGTTGGATTCGAGTCTGAGCTCGTTTCGCTCCAGCTGTTGCAGTTTGTCCCTTGCGGTGTGAATGACGCTCTCGGGAACGCCGGCTAATCGAGCCACCTGCAGGCCATAGCTTTGGCTTGCCGGACCATCGTTCACCGAGTACATGAAGATGATGTCGTCACCGTATTCACGAGCAGCAAGGTGAAGGTTTCTCGTGTGCGCAAGGGTTTCCGGCAGTGTGGTTAACTCGAAGTAGTGAGTCGCAAAAAGCGTTAGCGCGCCGATATCGGTTGCGATGGCCTTGGCGACTGCCCAGGCGAGTGACAGCCCGTCAAAGGTAGAAGTACCGCGACCAATTTCGTCTAGCAGAACCAATGAGTGTTTTGTCGCGTTGTTCAGAATCATTGCAGTCTCTGTCATCTCCACCATAAAGGTGGATCGACCGCTTGCCAGGTCATCGGAAGAACCAATGCGGGTAAAAATTCTGTCGATGGTGCCGATTTCTGCTTTTACGGCTGGCACGAAACTGCCGATATGCGCCAACAGAGTAATTAAGGCGCACTGACGCATGTAGGTGGATTTGCCGCCCATGTTGGGGCCCGTGATAATCAGCAGTTGTTGCGCAGCATTCAGGTTCAGATCGTTGGCGATGAAAGCACCGTCGAGGGTTTGTTCAACCACCAGGTGGCGACCCTGCTCGATGCTGACTTCAGCCAGATCGGTCAGATGTGGTCGAACCAGTTGCAGTGCGATGGCTCGATCAGCCAGGTTGTTGAGAACATCCGTTTCCGATACGCCAGCGGACATACCCTGCAGTTCTGGCAGCGCGACGACCAGGTCGTTCAGCAGTTCCTCGTAGAGATGTTTTTCCCTGGCCAGCGCGCGGCTTTTGCTGCTGAGTGCTTTGTCTTCGAATTCTTTCAGCTCCGGTGTGATGAAACGCTCTGCGTTTTTTAGCGTCTGCCTGCGGACATAGTGCACCGGCGCCTGTTCAGCCTGGGCTTTGCTGATTTCAATGTAGTAACCATGGACACGGTTGAAACCCACCTTGAGCGTGTTCAGCCCGGTCGTTTCGCGTTCTTCCTGTTCCAGCTTGACGAGAAATTCAGCGGCGTTTTCACTGATGGATCGTAATTCGTCGAGCGCTTCATCGAAGCCCTCTGCAATAACGCCGCCTTCTCTGATAACAACCGGCGGGTTTTCGATGACAGCGCGCGTGAGCAGGTCTGCAAGTTCCGGCATGGGCCGGCAGTTTTCCGCCAGGACGCGGATGCGTTCAGCGTCGATCTGCGACAGGGTGTCAGACAGTGCCGGCAGTATCGAAAGGGCGTCTCTCAGACGGGCAAGATCTCTAGGTCTGGCGGAGCGAAGTGCGACTCTGGCGAGGATACGTTCTATGTCCCCGATCTGCTTGAGCGATTCCCGGAGGGCGTCATCATGTCGGCCCTGGATAATCTGCTCGATGGCATCCAGCCGATGATTCAGGGTTTTTCTCGATCTCACCGGGCGGTTGATCCACCGGGCCAGCAGCCGGCCGCCCATGGCTGTCGCTGTGTTGTTCAAGACGGCAAACAGGGTGTGTTCTTCTCCCCCTTGGATGTTCAGTGTCAGTTCGAGGTTGCGCCTTGACGCGCCATCAATGTGGACCGCGTCATCGCCCGCGATCTTTCTCAGGTTTCTGATGTGCGGCAATTCGGTTCTCTGGGTGTCTTTCACATAGGCAAGCAGACAACCTGCGGCGGAGATGGCCAGGTCCAGGTCGTCACAATCGAAGCCGCCCAGGTCTTTGACGCCAAACTGCTGGGTCAGAAGATCTCTGGCTGATTGCAGGTCGAACTCCCACGGTGCCCGAAGCCTCGCACCGGCATGATTCAGCGCCATGGGCGGATAGTCCTGATTTTCAGAAAGAATAATCTCTACCGGTGAGAGTCGATGCAGTTCGCTTTCGAGATCGGAGACGTCGCGCAGCTCGGCGAGTTCAAACTGGCCGCGGGAAACATCCAGGGTGGCAAGTCCGTAGATGACATCGTCACTCCTGGTTTTGCCGGTTGTGATGGCAGCGATGAGATTGTCTCTGGATTCGTCGAGCAGGGCTTCATCCGTCAGGGTGCCGGGTGTGACGATGCGAACCACCTGGCGCTCGACGGGTCCCTTACTGGTCGCGGGATCGCCAATCTGTTCGCAGATCGCAACAGAGACACCCTGGCGAACGAGCTTGGCAAGATAGGCTTCGACGGAGTGAAAAGGTACGCCACACATGGGAATCGGTTCCCCGGCGGAAGCGCCGCGAGCGGTCAGGGTGATGTCGAGTAGTTGGGCCGCGCGCTTGGCGTCGTCGTAGAAAAGTTCATAGAAGTCGCCCATCCGGTAGAACAGGAGCTCGTCCGGATGACCCGCCTTGATGGCCAGGTACTGTTGCATCATCGGCGTATGGCCTTTCGATGAAGCGGAGCTGGATGCGGGGCTGGACAACGTGAACCTCAGTGCATGGAAAGCTCGATTCTACGTGAATTTTTTTTGCAGATAACAGGTCGGAGAAACAAATTTGAAAAACAATTTGGCGTTCCCGATGATTTATGGATAATACTGTATAGGCATACAGGTAGTACATCATACAGGTAGTACATCATACAGGTAGTACAAAGAGAGGAGTCACCCAATGGCAGAACTGGACGCAAACAAAGACAAGGCATTAACGGCAGCACTGGGCCAGATTGAACGTCAATTTGGTAAAGGCGCCATGATGCGTCTCGGAGACTCTCCTCAGGAAAAAATTCCTGCCATATCCACTGGTTCGCTGGGGCTGGATATCGCGTTGGGTATAGGTGGCCTGCCGAAGGGCCGGATTGTAGAGATCTACGGTCCTGAGTCTTCAGGCAAGACGACTTTGACCCTTCAGGTTATCGCGGAAGCACAGAAAGCCGGTGGCACCTGTGCCTTTATTGATGCGGAACATGCTCTGGATCCGCAGTATGCCGCCAATCTTGGCGTCGATATCGACGATCTGTTGGTTTCTCAGCCAGACACCGGTGAACAGGCCCTGGAAATTTGTGACATGGTGGTTCGTTCCGGCGCAGTAGACGTGGTGATTGTCGACTCAGTCGCAGCACTGACGCCTAAGGCAGAAATCGAGGGCGAAATGGGTGATCACCACGTTGGCCTGCAGGCCAGGCTGATGAGTCAGGCGCTTCGTAAGATGGCAGGCAACATCAAGAACTCCAATACGCTGGTCATCTTTATCAACCAGATTCGTATGAAGATTGGCGTCATGTTCGGCAGCCCTGAAACCACAACTGGTGGTAATGCGCTCAAGTTCTACTCTTCGGTTCGGCTGGATATCCGTCGAATCGGTTCTATTAAAGACGGTGATGAGATTGTTGGTAACGATACTCGTGTGAAAGTCATCAAGAACAAGGTGGCACCGCCCTTCAAGCAGACCGAATTCCAGATCATGTATGGCCGGGGTATTCATCACCTTGGCGAGGTCGTTGATCTCGGTGTTCAGCTAAACCTGGTGGATAAAGCCGGTGCCTGGTACAGCTACAACGGGGACCGAATCGGTCAGGGCAAGAAAAACGCCTGTGATTTCCTGGCCGAGAATGCGCATCTCGCAGAAGAGATTGAAGCGCAGATTCGCGCGAAGCTTCTGGATGAAGAAGTGCCAGCAGACGGTGAGGAAGCCGATAACGTCACCCCCATCACAGGTTCGTGATCGAAATCAGTCCTAAAGACATCCGCCGCGCTGCCATGGACATGCTGGCGCGGCGGGAACACGCCCGCTTTGAACTGAAACAGAAGCTCTCTCGAAAGTTCTCTGATCAGGCGCAGACCATCGAAGAAGAAATCCTCAAACTGACTCGTGAGGGTTTGCAGAGCGATGCTCGCCTGGCAGAGGCGTTCATACGCGCAAGGACCAATAAGGGTCAGGGTCCAATGAAGATTCGCGTCGAACTCAGAAACAAGGGCGTGTCTGACGAGGACATGGCGTTCGCCTTCGAAACGTGTTCAACGGACTGGTTCTCCCTGGCTCAGGAGGTTGCTGAGAAAAAGTTCGGACCAGGCTTTGAGCGTCAGCAGGATATGAAAGAGAAGTCGAGAGTGGCTCGCTTTTTAAGTCAACGCGGCTTCTCGTACGACCATATTTCCAGCCTTTATTAGCCGCCAGCGTTAAATCTGAGTCGAAGATCGTTCTTTAGAGGTTCCCTAGCTCATGCCGCCAATTTTCGGTATCTTACCGATCTCATTTTTACCCCTGATTTGAAGTTATGGATAGCCGCGAGATACGCAGCGCCTTTTTGGACTTTTTTGAAAGTAAGGGTCATACCATCGTCGAGTCTTCGTCGCTGGTGCCGGATAACGATCCAACCCTGCTCTTCACCAATGCGGGCATGGTGCAATTCAAGGACGCTTTTGCGTTTCGAGAAAATCGTGGTTACACGAGGGCGGCAAGTGTGCAACGCTGTGTCAGAGCTGGGGGTAAACACAATGATCTGGATAACGTCGGTTACACGGCGCGTCACCACACCTTCTTTGAGATGCTGGGTAACTTCAGCTTTGGTGACTACTTTAAGGAAGAAGCCATCCGGTATGCCTGGGAATTCCTGACAGAAGTTGTCGGTCTCCCTGCGGACAAGCTTTGGGTCACAGTTCACGATAGTGATGACGAAGCGGAGCGAATCTGGATAGAAAAAGTGGGATTTGATCCGGATCGAATTACACGACTTGGGGATGACGATAATTTCTGGACCATGGGTGATACCGGTCCCTGCGGCCCTTCATCTGAGATTTTTTACGATCATGGCCCGGACGTCCCTGGTGGCCCACCGGGATCGGAAGAGGGTGACCTCGACCGATTTATAGAAATCTGGAATCTGGTGTTCACCCAGTATGATCGATCCGCTGACGGTACGCTGACGCCACTGCCCAAACCGTGTGTGGATACGGGTATGGGGCTTGAGCGTCTCTCCGCGGTCGTGCAACACGTCAACGATAACTACGACATTGACCTCTTCCAGGCGTTGATCAAGAAAGCGGCAAGTCTTCTGGGTGCAACGGACCTTGGAAACCCTTCCCTGAAGGTGGTTGCCGATCACATTCGGACAGCGGTATTCCTGATTGCAGATGGTGTCGTGCCCAGTAACGAAGGGCGGGGATATGTGCTCAGACGAATTATCCGCCGTGCCCTCAGACACGGGCACAAGCTGCAAAGCAGTGGTCCTTTCTTCAACCAGCTGGTCGCAGAAGTTGTCGATCAGATGGGTGAGGCTTACCCATTGATTCAACAAACTCAGGCGCAGGTGCAAAGAATCCTGCTAAAAGAAGAGACGCAGTTCGATCTGACCCTGGATCAGGGTATGCGAATTCTTGGGGATGCGATACAGGAACTGGATGGTACTGAGATCCCTGGACAAGTGGTATTCAAACTCTACGACACCTATGGGTTCCCGACAGACCTGACCGCAGACGTTGCTCGTGAACGTAACCTCACCTTGGATCTAGACGGCTTTGATCGTGAAATGGAAGCCCAGCGTGAACGAGCGCGAGCGTCCAGCCAGTTCGGTGTCGCGGATACGGGTGACCTTGATCTGGATTTCGTCACCGAGTTTGTCGGCTACGATTCGCTGGAAGATGAATCTGCCGTGGTTGCCCTGATCAAAGACGGTGAAACGGTTGATGCTGCAGAATCCGGAGACCAGGTATTGGTCGTGCTTGATCGAACGCCCTTTTACGCTGAGTCCGGCGGACAGGTCGGGGACACCGGCGAAATGTCTGCCAATGGCGCGAGGCTCGAGATTCTTGATACCAAGAAGAGCGGTGATGCTTTCGTTCACCAGGCCAACGTCGTGGAAGGCACCATCAGCAAAGGCGCGGAGGTTGCCACCAAAGTGGACCGCCTGATTCGAGAAGCGACCAGGCTGAATCACTCGGCAACCCATTTGATGCATGCAGCCTTGAGACAGGTGCTTGGTGAGCACGTGAATCAGAGAGGGTCTCTCGTTAATGCTGATCGGCTGCGCTTCGACTTCTCTCACTTTGAAGCGGTGACAAAAGAACAGATCAGGGAAATTGAACGGGTCGTCAACGACCAGGTCATGCGTAACTCTGCGATTGAAACAGAGGTCATGGACCTTGAAGCCGCGAAAGAGAAAGGTGCCATGGCGCTATTCGGAGAAAAGTACTCAGAAAAGGTGCGCGTCTTGACCATGGGTGAAGGCTTTTCTGTAGAACTCTGTGGCGGCACCCATGCGGGTAGAACCGGCGACATTGGTTTGTTCCGAATCACTTCAGAACAGGGTGTGGCGGCCGGTGTTCGACGTATCGAAGCGGTGACGGGTTCTGGGGCACTCGCGCTGGTAGAAGAACAGGAAGACCTGATCCAGGAAAGTGCCGGTCTTATCAAAGCGGATGCATCCAGCCTGCTGGATAAACTGCAGTCTCTGGTTGAACAGAACAAAACGCTTGAGAAAACCGTCGCGGATCTCAACCGCAAGCTCGCAACCGGAGGCGGGCAGGATGTCGCAGAGGCCGCGATTGATTTAGGTGGGTTCAAGTTGCTGGTCACACAGCTGGACGGCGCTGATCCAAAATCACTGCCGGACGCGCTGGATCAACTAAAAAACAAGATCGGCACCGGCATTGTGGTACTGGGAACGGTCAACGATGGGAAAGTGGGTCTGATCGCGGGTGTGACCAAAGATCTCACCGACCGTTTTAATGCTGGTGAACTGGTAAACCACGTTGCCTCCCAGGTTGGTGGTAAAGGTGGCGGACGTCCTGATATGGCGCGAGCCGGCGGCAGCGAGCCCGATGCACTACCTGGTGCCCTCGAAAGCGTTGAAGCCTTCGTACGAGACAAGATGTAGCGGTTAACGCTTTGCTCTTTACTCTTTCTTGCGCCTCCAGTTAAATAGGCGCCCTTTCAAACCTGGTTAAATCAGCGATATGTCGCTTTTTGTCCAAAAATTCGGAGGCACCTCTGTGGCCTCAATCGAGCGAATTGAACATGTCGCTCGCAGAGTCATTCGTGCGAAAAACGAAGGGCATGATGTGGTCGTCGTTGTTTCCGCCATGGGCAAGGAAACGGATCGTTTGGTTGAGCTGGCGGAAGAGGTGGATTATCAGGGGCTTGATGCCCGTCGGGAAATGGATGTTCTGCTTTCTACTGGCGAGCAGGTCACGATCTCTCTTCTTTCAATGATGTTGATGAAGCACGGCTTCAAATCAGAATCTGTTCTGGGACGGCAGGCGAATATTCTGACGGATAAAGAGCACACCCGAGCCCGCATCCTGGATATTGACGCCAGCTTTTTGAAGAACAGGTTAAGCGATGGTGTGATTCCTGTTGTGGCTGGTTTTCAGGGCACAGATGATAGTGGCAACATCACAACTCTGGGTCGCGGTGGTTCAGATACCACGGCAGTTGCACTGGCAGCTGTGCTGGCTGCCGATGAGTGCCAGATTTATACCGACGTGGAAGGCGTGTTTACGACAGATCCTCGCGTGGTCGAAGGGGCGAGATGTCTGGACGAGATCACCTTCGAGGAAATGTTGGAACTGGCAAGCCTTGGCTCCAGAGTTCTGCACACGAGAGCGGTAGAGTTCGCGAGTAAATACCAGGTACCGCTGCGGGTGCTTTCCAGTTTCGAAGATACACCGGGCACTCTGATTACGAGAGAGGATGATGCGATGGAGCAACCAATAATTTCAGGCATTGCTTTTACCAGGGATGAAGCTAAGTTAACGATTCTTGGTGTCAAAGATGTCCCAGGAGTGGCGTCTGCAATTCTAGGGCCTATCAGCGAAGCAAATATTGAAGTGGACATGATAGTCCAGAACGTCGCGGCGGACATGAGCACCGACTTTACGTTTACGGTGCGTCGTGAAGACTACGATCAGGCGATGAATATTTTGCAGAATATCGCGAAAAACATTGATGCAAGAGAAGTGTCGGGTGACAATAAAATTGCAAAGCTATCCATGGTTGGCGTCGGAATGAGATCACATGCTGGTGTTGCGAGCAGGATGTTCGAGGTGCTCGCCAGGGAGTCGATCAATATTCAAATGATATCAACGTCTGAGATTAAGATTTCGGTTGTCATCGCAGAAAAATATCTGGAGCTAGCAGCAAGGGCTCTGCATTCGGAGTTTGACTTAGCCGAAGTAGCAGGGTGAAACATCACGGAAGGGAGCCTTACTGAAAGGAGTAATAATTCAATGCTTATATTAACCCGGCGAGTCGGTGAGACGTTAATGATAGGCAATGATATATCGGTGACTGTACTAGGCGTAAAGGGAAACCAGGTGCGTATCGGTGTGAATGCACCGAAAGAAGTTGCAGTACACCGCGAGGAAATATATCAACGCATCCAGTCAGAGAGTGACGAAACGACGGAAGCTGGCGACAGTTAAGCGCCAGCGCATATCAAATCCAGGGCGTTAAGCATGAGTTGCGCGCTTGTCTGAGTAAGTCACCTGCCTCAGTAGCGTCAGGTATCCGCGTGGGAACTTTACGCCGCCATAGTAGCCTTTCGCCAATAGCAGGTTGTGCAGTCGGCGTAGGCGATAAATCGGTACAGAGGGCATCAGGTGATGTTCCATGTGGTAATTGAGATCATGTGGGGCAATCAGCAGACTCTCAAACCAGTTTATGTAGATGGTTCGCGTATTCATGCGAGCATCCAGGTCAAAGAGGTCGGGCACCGCTGCGTGTTCAGCGATCTGCCGAATCCGTACGATCAACATGTGGCTTGTCATAAATGCCACGATCCAGAGTGCATACAGCCAGGCGTAACCAATCGCTGTGAAAAACAGCAACATGGCAAGATGACAACTAACGCTGCGAACAACCGTTTTACGACTACCCGGTTTCAAGGCTTTTAAGTGCCTTAAAGAGCGACCGATCGACTTTAATCGGCGCCAACCCAGTTGGCCCGTCAGATCACGGGTGATCTTTCGCTTAAAGCTGGTGTGAGAAACCGGATAAGCCTCATAGTTTTTCAGGTCCGGGTCTTCTCGTGTTCCCGCCAATCTGTGATGTACCAGGTGACCTTTCATGTAGGCATCTTTGTCGGAGAACACCCAATAACCTGAAAGCCACTTACCGACGAAATCGTTGATCGCGGGTGACGTAAAGAAAGACTTGTGGCCTGTCTCATGGACCAGCACGCCAAACGCCATTTGCCGACCACCCAGAAGAAAAATGACTGTCAGCAGCACTAACGGGTTAGGGTACAGGGCCGCCAACGTGAAGAGACCAATGATGACAGCCCAGTCAAAAGCGACGATCGAGGCTGCCTTCAGGTCGTCTTTTTTCAGGACACTTTGAAATTCATCTTCAGTCAGTATGTCCCTGACCTTGCCGGTCATTTGTATGCTCATGTTGTCCAATCCTAGGGAAGTTACACCGCGTAACTTGTCATGTCTGTGGGCATGATGGCGGGTTTATCGGTCCACACGCCTCTGCCTTGTTCGTCGTATGCCAGCATCATCTGCCAGAGTGCTTGTCTCAGCGAGGGTGATTGAAGCTCCACTGGCAGGTAGGGATCTTTCGCCAGAAGCTGTAGCGCCTGCCCGCCCAGGCGAAAACTCTCTTTCATCGCGACTGCTTTGGGTAGCGCCTCAAGTCGCTTGGCACTTGCCTCGAGGTTCTTGATCAATGCTTGATACTGCTTATCGAGATGTTTGACGTGGTAGAGCTGCAAAAAGGTCTTTGCGTCTTTTTCGCTGAGCTCTGCGCCTTCGGCGATGAGACTTGAGTCTGATAGTCCCATTCCAGCGAGCCAGCTTCGTAACTCGTCACTGCGTCGTGAAAGGTTGTCTGGTCGCATCCAGAAGTTTGGTGTCGAAGACCGAAATCCTGTGGCGTTAAGCACCCAGGCATCTTTGTCCGTTTCAGCGGGGCAGTGAACGAGCAGGAAATGGTTTGCTTGCCAGGGTCTGCGACGCTTTTCGCCGAGTCGCCATTCTTCAACGAAGTCGGTGATTGGGTCCGAGCCTTCAGCGAGCCGGTAGTGGCCGCGCCTGACTTTTTCGACTAGGCCTCGGCCTGTAAGCCGAGTTAAGGTGACACGCATGGCGTTCTCGCTCACCTGAAACAACTTAGCGGTTTCCATCAGGTTGCTGACACCTGTGCCACGACGGCCGTAGGTGCGGAGCAGATCAAGTACAAGGTTGGCGGGTTTCATAAGACTGAGACAAGAAAAGGACGCGGCTGGTGATATTACACTCAGGGTCCATTTTAAGGCAACTTGTGTAATATCAGGCGGCAGTGACCTGATTGCGGCCTGCTTTCTTGGCCCTGTAGAGTGCGGCGTCAGCGGCTTTCAGGACTTCATCGGGGCTTCCCCCAGATCGTCGATCGGCGACACCGATAGAAATGGTGACGGACACTTTTTCATTGGCCTTACGGAAAGAACCGCGCTTCCGCTGTTTCTTCGCCACTTTCTCTTCTGCCTCGTCCTGCCGTGGATCTTTTCGGATCACCATCTCGTAATTCTGGACAGATTTACGGACCTCATCCAGATAATAGAATGCGTCATCTGCGCTCATCCGAGTGAACACCACGGAAAATTCTTCGCCGCCATAACGAAAGGCTTTGCCACCCCCACTGACCTGCCGGATCTTGGCAGCCACCATTTGCAGAACCTGGTCGCCGACGTCATGACCGTGGGTGTCGTTAAACTTCTTGAAGTGATCCACGTCGAGCATAGCCAAGGAGTACTGGCTGCCCAGGGAAAGGAACTGTTCGTTCAACGCGCGGCGGTGGGGCAGACCGGTGAGTTCATCACGGTAAGCCATATTGTAGGAATCACGGATCAGGCTGCCAACCAGATAAGCAGAGCCGGCGATACAGAATATCGCCCAAGCGTTTTCAGTTGGCAAAAAATAGCCAATGACAATACTGATGAGCGCCGTGGTCATACCCTGATTGATCGGTGTTTCATCCAGGCCCATAAATACGAAGCAACCCAGCAGGGATAGCGCCAGAACGAATGCTGTGACCTGATCAACGGGAAGCGCCAGCCAGGTTGGAAAATTATCCACCGGGTTGAGCAAGGTTGGATCAATCACCACCTGCTGCTCAATCAGGTAAACGGCGAGGGCAACTTGCCAGGCGATAAAGAACAGGCGGATAAGTCCGGACGTGGTAATTATGCCGCGTTCAGAGAAATAACAGACCAACAGGAAATTCAGCGGCACCGCGGCGAACAGCATGACGGTCTTGAGCGAATCGGATGTTTCCTGACCGACAATCCAAAGACAAAAGGCCAGGACGCAACAAATAAAGAATACCCGGGAGCGGTGATAGGAGAGCGAGAGTGTGCCTGCGATCGTGATCATCACGGTTGGACCGATGAACCAAAGCTCTTGTGGAGCGGGCGGTAATCTCTTCACGTTTAAGGCGACAACAGCCACCGTAAGAAGAAAGGCCGCCGGTACCACAAGGTTACCGACGGCTCTTTGCAGGACGTTAATCAAAGTGGGGGCGAGTACTGCGTGATCAGTAGGAGATCGCGGTCGCCAGGGTTTTCCACTTTCCGTTTTCTACAACAGAAAGCACGGATTCGCTGACCCCATTGTGATCACCGGGCCCGAATTGCACCCGATAACCGAAGATGTCTTCGTAGTCTGTGATCCCTTCGACGGCAGTCAGGAAAGTTGCCGTGTCGAGATCCCGACCAGCTGCTTCCAGTGCGGTAATGATCAGGTCACCGGCGCGGTAACCCTCCATGGCGGGTACACCCGGTTCTTCACCGAATCGCGCTTCGTAACGATCCCACCATTCCAGTACCGTTTCATCCAGACCGTCTTCCCGGTAAGGCTTGGCCATGTGAACGAATGCGTGGTAACCCTCACCGGCACCGCTTTCTTGCTCGGCAATGACCTTGCCATAGGCGGCGTTGTTACCGACAAAAGTGACATCGAAGCTCATCTTGCGCGCCGTCTCGAGAATCAGGATGGTGTCACGGTGGATGGTACCCATGAATACAACGTCGCAACCGGCGTTGCGTAGACGAATGATGGAAGCCGTGAATTCCGATTCGGTCGGTCTGTGGGCAGAGACACCCACCAGCTCTCGGCCCATGTCTTCAAGCTGGTCTTGTGCACCTTCAAGGATTTCCTGGCCATAGTCCGTGTCCTGATAGATCACGCAGGGGCTTTCTTTACCGCCTTCTTCCAGGAAGTACTTCACGCCAGCACGAATTTCATCATAGTAGATGCCGCGCTGCGCAAACTTCAGGTCATGGTAAGGCTCAACCATGGTTCGAGCGCCAGTCAGCGGAAACATGTTGGGAATGCCGGCTTTGAGCTGTTGGGTTAAAACCGCGTTGTTCATCGGCGTGCCGAGATTCAGCACCATGGCGAACACCTTGTCTCGATTGATCAGCTTGTTCGCCGCCTGGATGGCGCGTGGAATCTGATAGCTGGTGTCTTCCACCACAAAGCGAATCTGCCTGCCGTGAACGCCGCCAGCCTCATTGGCTTCTTCAAAACGCATTCGAGCGCCGTTGATGGAACCCACGCCCCAGATCGCTACCGGACCGGAAAGATCGGTATGCGAACCGAGTACAACCTCAGAATCAGACACACCCTGCGTGTTTGAGTTAGCAGCTTTGCTGACCTCCGCTGATTCACCGGCTTCCGAATTAGGCGCCGAGTCATTGCCGCCGCCACAGGCAGCAAGCAACATAACTGCGAGAGCAGTCAGGGTGGCTTTAATACATGTCATTGATCATCCCCGCGTACTTTTCGTTAACGACCTTTCTTTTGAGTTTCATGGTCGGTGTCAGTTCTTCGTCCTCTGGATCAAGCAGTTGATCAATCAATCGGAACTTCTTGATTGTTTCGACCCTGGCGAATTTTGTGTTCACCTGCTCGATTTCCTGCCAGATCAAGTCTTTGACGGCTTCAGTGTGACATAAGCTGGTGTAGTTCGTGAACGGAACATCGTTGTCTTGTGCGAACTTGGTGACATTTTCCTGGTCAATCATCACGAGGCAGGTGAGGTAGGGACGTTTGTCTCCGACAACAACAGCGTCAGAGATAAAGGGAGAGAACTTCAGCTGATTCTCGATTTCGCTGGGTGTGATGTTCTTACCACCGGCGGTAATGATGATGTCTTTGATGCGATCGATCACGTACACGAAACCGTCGTCATCAATGCGACCGACGTCACCGGTGTATAGCCATCCCTCCTGGAAGGTTTCGGCAGTTTTTTCAGGCTGGTTCCAGTAACCCTGAATCACACCGGGGCTCTTCAGCAGGATTTCGCCCTGATCGGACAATCGAACTTCTGCATCCGGTGCGGCGCGACCGACGCTGCCGATCTTCATGTCTCCCGGCATATTGGCAGTGATCAGACCGGCACATTCTGTCTGGCCGTAAACCTCGTACATGGGTTTGCCCAGAGACCAGTACCAGTCGATCAGCTCAGGCGCAATCGGCGCAGCGGCCGTGGACAGCCACCGGGCGTCGTTGATTCCAAGCAGACGCCGAACATTTTTCAGGACCATCTGCTCCGCAAAGAAAAAAGCAATCTTTAGGTGGAGAGGCACTGGTTGGCCGTTCTTCTGGTAGCGCGCGACTTTCTCGCCCACACCGGTTGCGACTTTATATGCCCATCGGCCCAGCGCTGTGCCTTCCTTAAGCTTGATGGACACGGTGGAGTATTGCTTTTCCCAGACCCTTGGTACGGCGAAGTGAACGGACGGGGCAATTTCCTGTTGATCCTGCGTGACCGTTTCCACATCTTCGATGACATTGATGACGGACGACGCCTCAATGGTGGCGAAGGTGTAGAACATTCGGCCGGCCACGTGTGCCAGTGGCAGGAACCCAATTTGCTCGTCATCCGGATAAATACCGTAGATCCGTTGCAGGGTGATCATCATGTACAGCATGTTGCGATGACTGATCATGGCGCCTTTCGGCGCGCCGGTTGTGCCTGATGTGTAGGTCAGTGTCAGCAGATCTTCGGCGTCAGCGCCTTCGATAATCGTCTGCCACGCACCGGGATGTTCCTTTTCATAGTTTCTGCCGAGCGCCAGCAGCTCATCGAAACTGATACACATGTCGTCGTCGAAGTGCCGCAGACCCTCCATATCGAAGATGATGATCTTCTCGAGCGTTGGTGTGCGTTCCCGAACCTCAAGGATTTTGTCGAGTTGCTCTTCGTCCTCAGCGAAATAGAATCGGGTGCCGCTGTCCACCACCAGGTACTCAACCTGGTTGGCCGCATCCGTGGGGTAAACGCCATTGGTGATACCACCGGCGCAAACAATACCCAGATCGGCAAACAGCCACTCTTTGCAGACTTCGGATGCAACCGAACAAACGTCACCGCGCTTCAGGCCGAGCGAGATGAGGCCGAGACCAGCCTCTTTCGCGAATCGTCCATAGTCGGCCCAGGTGTATTCATTCCAGATACCGAAGTCTTTTTCTCTTATGACGATTCGGTCGGCGAGGGTCGTGACGCGATGCCAGAAAAGTCCGGGAATGTCCCGAAACCCATCGATGGCAACGATCGGTGGATCCTGGGTGATGTCGACCTGGTGTTCAGCCATCATCGCCAGGTCTTCCTTTGTTTCCAGCGCCGGCGTCCCCGTACGCCTTCGTCTTTAACACCCAGGTAAAACTCCTGGATGTCCTGTGAAGACTTGAGACGCTCGCAGGTGTCTTCCATCACGATCCGACCGACTTCCATGACGTAGCCGTAGTGGCCAATGTCGAGCGCCATCTTGGCGTTCTGCTCGACGAGCAGGATGGTCATATTCTGTTCGCGGTTGACCCTTTCAATGATTTCGGCGATTTCCGACACCAGGCGGGGTGATAGTCCGAGGGAAGGTTCATCCAGGAGCATCATGGAAGGGCGCAGCATCAGGGCGCGGCCAATGGCCAGCATCTGTTGCTGACCACCTGAAAGATAGGCAGATTGTTGCTTGGCTTTCTCAGCCAGGACGGGGAAGTAGTCATAGACCATTTCCATGTCTTGCTGAACTTCTGAGTCACCTCGACTGAAGGCGCCCATCTGCAGATTCTCTTCGACCGTCAGAAACGGGAACACCTCACGACCTTCGGGCACATGCGCGATGCCCATTCTGGCGGTCTGGTCCGGGTCCACGCCCTGGATCTCCTGATCGCGAAAGGTGATCTTGCCTTTTTGCGGCTCCATGGCACCGCTGATGGTTTTCAGGACCGTGGTTTTGCCTGCGCCGTTGGCGCCAAGCAATACGCTGATCTCACCTTCTTTGGCTTCGAGGCTGACGCCGCGGATGGCCATGACAGGGCCGTAATAGGTTTCGATATTGGTGAGTTCAAGAACCGCCATGTCAGTCTCCCAGGTACGCTTTCAGCACTTCTGGGTGCTGCTGAATTTCCTGAGGGGTGCCGATGGCGAGCCGCTTACCGTCTGCAAGGGCCATGACCCGGTCTGAAACCTGTGACACCAGGTTCATATCGTGCTCCACCATGATGACGGTGGTACCGAGTTCCTCGTTGATGTCTTCGATTTGAAACGAAAGATCTTCGGTCTCCTCGGGGTTTAACCCGGATGAAGGTTCATCCAGAAGGAGGAGCCTGGGTTTGATGCAGAGGGCTCGGGCGACTTCAACCATCTTCCTGATGCCATAGGGCAGGTTTGCAATGACCTGATGGCGGTAATGCTGCAGATCCAGCAGGTCGATAATGTCTTCTACTTCTTTCCTGAAAGCCAGTTCCTGCTTTCTAACCGACGGCAGGAACAGGAATTCCTGAAGCAGGTTGGTTTGTCGGTGTACGTGTTGACCGATCAACAAATTGCGGAGAACCGTTTCCTGTTCAAACAGCTCGGTATTCTGGAAGGTTCTCGCGATACCCAGTTCGGCAATGCGGTGTGTCGGAACGGCACTGATGTCATCGTCTTCGAAGGAGATGGTGCCGGCATTCGCATCATAGATTCGGCTGATCAGGTTGAAGAGGGTGGTTTTACCCGCGCCGTTGGGACCGATGATGCTGAATACTTCGCCGGGTTCCACGCTGAAGCTCACGTCATCCACCGCATGAACGCCGCCAAATGTCAGCGTTAGTCCGTTGGCAGCTAAGAGACTCTTTTCAGTTGGCTGAGGGCTCATCTAAGCCGCTCCGTTCTTAGATAGCTGCGCTGACGTTTGTGCATGGCTTTTCGATACAGCGGAAACGCTTCGAAGTAGCTGCGAATCTTCAGCCATCTGCCATAGATACCCAGCGGTTCATAAATGAGGACCAGCACAAGAATGAGGCCGAAGATGCCGGGTTCCAGACCGGGGATTTGCGCAATGCCGCTTGGCAGGGTGTCCCGCAGCACTGCGATGCCCTGAGGAAGAAAGCCGATAAAAATCGCGCCATAAATCACCCCGTGCAGCGATCCCAGGCCACCGACGACAACCATGAGCAGTAACTGAATGGACGTCAGCAGGGTGAAGCTGTCCGGTGCCAGGTACCCGATCTTATGTGCGAGCAGACTGCCTGCGAGCCCGGTGAAGCCGGCTGAAATCGCGAAGGCAGTGGTTTTCGTATAGGCGAGATGGATGCCCATGCTCTGTGCAGAGATCTCAGAATCTCGAATCGCGGTCATCGCGCGGCCTGTTGGCGAGCGAAGTAGATTGAGGGCGAGCCATAAGCTAACCACGAGCACAGCAAGACAAAGAAAGTAAAAGTTGAAGCTGCCGTCGAGCGCCAGTGCGCCGATCGCGGGTAATTCGACCGCCATGCCGCGAAAGCCACCGGTGACCGATTCCCAATGCACCAGAACCTGTTCGACGATGATGGCAAAGGCCAGGGTGGCAACGGCAAGGTAAATGCCCGTCATGCGCAGTGCCGGAATGCCGACAATGCCACCGATCAGAGCGGTAAACAGCGTGGCGGTCGTTGCTGATAACAGGAACGGCCAGCCCTGCGCCAGGAAATAGGCATGGGTATAGGCGCCAATAGCAAGGAAGGCGGCATGACCGAGACTGACCAGACCGGTGTAACCCGTTAAGAGCATCAAGCCGATACCGGCGATGGCGTAGATGAAGACCAGGGATAGCTCGCCCAGGTAAAAGTCCGATAAGAGGAACGGTGCGGCCAGTAACCCTGCTGCGAGAAGGCCATACCAGAAAACCTGCCCTTCATGTTTGAACAGCTGAATATCCTGTTTGTAATGGGTCTTTCGTATGAAGCGCACGGTTATCAGACCTTCTTCTGCTGCATGGTGGCGAAGATACCCTCGGGACGGATGAGCAGCATCACGAGAAGAATCACGTAGGCGCTGACATCAGAAAATCCCGTTGGCAGGTAGAGACCGGCGAACTGTTCAACAATGCCGATGATCAGGCCACCGACAATGGCGCCTGGCAGACTGCCGAAACCGCCGACAATTGCGGCTGCAAAAGCTTTGATGCCGATGAAGCCAATGAGTGGATCGATCAGGGAAACGGGTGCAACCAGGATGCCCGCGACGGCGGAAATCCCCGCCGAGATGGCCCACACCAGTGAGTAGATTCTTTTGACCGGAATGCCGACATAAAACGCCGCAAGCTGGTTTTGGGAGGCCGCCTGCATCGCGATACCCAGGCGAGTAAATCGGAAGAATAGGAACAACAGGGTGCATAGCATGGCAGTGCCGATGACGATCACCAGGTTCTCATAGCCGATAATCAGGCCGCCAAGGTCAATCACGCCGCCAGCGTAGGGCAGATCCAATGATCGTGGCTCGTTACCCCAGATGGCACCGGCAGCCGCTCTGAGAATGAATCCTAAGCCAATGGTGAGCATCAGAACGGAGAAGTGGGGTTCCCCGATCATGGGCCGGATCATGACTCTCTCTGTGAACGCGCCTAGAATGGCCATCGTGAAAATGGTCAGGGGTAAGGCGACCAGGAAATGCAGTTCCATCAGGTTGAGATAGGTGTAAGCGAAGAAGGCGCCCAGCATCATCAGGTCACCCTGGGCAAAGTTCACCATCTCTGTGGCCTTGTAGATCAGCACAAAACCAAGGGCGATCAGGCCATAGACACATCCCTGCGAGATGCCGCTGACGAGTAACTGAAGAACTTCCAAACCTGATGACCGAGTACCACTGCAACGCAGCAAACTATCACAGTAGACGGAAAAACTTAATGCTCAAGCGGTGGGAACTTCGATCAGTACAGCTCGTTCGTGTTAGAATGCCGGCCTTTTAAATTGGACAGTTTATCGATGACCCTAGTACGAAACTTTACTGGCTTAGCAGTTGCCCTCTTGCTTCTTGCAAGTTGTAGTTCATCGAATCCTGAACTCGATGAAGTCGCCGAGCATAAGTCAGCGGCGCTCAACGCTTTTTATAATACTGGTACCTTTGAAGCCTATTGTTCAAACGTGGGGTCATCAGTTAACACAAGGGATGAAGCGTCGCTTCAAGAGGCAGGGTTCTGTATGGGTTATGTAGCAGGCTTGATTGACTATGAGGCAGTTGCAGTCCTTACCTCTCAGAAGAAAGCTGCTTTCTGTGTACCGGCAAATTTAGATCTAGGAAAACTAGTTGTGCGGCTCAATGAGATGCTCGCAGCAACACAACGTTCGACTGGCACGGCTAGTCATTGGGTGGCGCTTGCATTGGCGCATCTATTCCCCTCCGTCGAAGGTGTCTGTCCTGCGGTTACTGCTGTTGCCGATGCTGATGCTGATGAACAGCAGCAGTAATCGCAGCTAATTTTTTCTGCTTTGCTAGAGCTGTTTCAGTCTGTTGAGGGTCCTCCAGCTGGAGCCTGAGGACCAGCCAGCTCATTAGTTGGGTAACAACGATCAGAACTGTTAAGAAAGTAAAGACAGTTCCCATACCGTACATGGCAAGACTAATTCCTTCTGATACGAGCGGCGACATACGACTTCAGCTACATTTGGGTTTATAGTCCTACAATAGACTGTTGCGAATCAAATTGCTTTAGACGAACTTTTGGAGCTTTACGTTGAATGATGTTGACCACCCATTGGGTGAATACAAGATACACCATGCGAATAGCCTTGAGCTTATGAAATCGACACCGGAGCAAAGTTTTGACTCAGTCATTACTGACCCTCCGTACGCAGGGTTTGGTTTTAATCCTCGGAATTACATGGTCGGATTCAAGCCATATCTGATAGAGATGCTTAGAGTGACTAAACGAGATATGAAGCACAAGCGTCTTGCAGTTTCGCAACCGGAAGGGCGGGTTGCTAGACTTTCTCGTATTATTCCAGGTAGTTACCGACTGATCCGAATCTCTGATGCATTCGCGGATTCACGGGGCACGGCTGCTACCTTTTATCTGAGAAATCCCATCGAAAAAACTTTTCGTGATTTAAAGCTATGGAGTGACTTGCCCGATACTACTCACAGCAATAGTCGCGATGTAAATAAGCTTGCAGGGCTAATACAGATGATGAGTCAACCCGGCGATACGATCTTCGATCCGTTTTGCGGATCTGGTTCGACTGGCTTAGCAGCTGTGCTGATGGGGCGACATTTCGTTGGAGTTGAACTTATGGAAGATCGCGCAGAAGATGCGCGGCAGAGGTTTGTAAAAATTGGTGCGCAAGAAACACGATAACATCAGGCGAACCGGAATTCAGGGTATTCTTTTAGTCTGCTGTTTCAGCTGATGATACCTAACGTTAGCTTGTTTTCCTACTCGGCCACTGAATGGCCTCACTTCATCTAGGATGGTGAAGGGTACAAATTTTGCACCATGATCTTATATGACATTTTCATATACCAACCACGTGTGAAAACCAGCAATAGCTCGCAGGGTTGTTTTCGGATTATTGTAGTTCTCTCTCAACTGCGGCGCGGATAATTTCTTAAGATGTTGGTCCTCTTTAGTCTCCCACTCTTTTTGTGATTGGAATGCTCTGTGTGTCCCTGAAGCTGAGTATTTGACTAAAGTCACCACACGTTGTTGGTTGCTCGTTGACAGTGTGTTGTTTGCCTCTGAAAAGCTGGGTGACGGGAAGGGTGAATTCAATTCCTGATTCCTCAAATTGATCTAGTGAAATACGATAGAGCTGAACGAGGTCATTGTGTTTTTGGTTGCTGTTTAAGTCGGCGCATATCTGATGAATCTCTGTGTTAATTTGCGATTGACATTCGGCGTATTTACCCTCGGTTCCTTTTGAGGGTTGGTGGAAATCCAGGATACTGACTAATCTTCGCAGTGCGGCAATATTTCCAGGTTTTTTCACCGGCTGGTGCGCGCTCTCAATTCGGTCGTTGAGAGTTTGATCTTGAAAAACAACCTTGCCAGTTGCCGTCGAGGAAATGGTACCACTTTCAGAAATTTTGGCGGAGAGGGAGGGATTCGAACCCTCGATGAGCTTTTAACCCATACTCCCTTAGCAGGGGAGCGCCTTCGACCACTCGGCCACCTCTCCGGAGGGATGAAATGGCGCGCTGGGAGGGAGTCGAACCCCCGACCTTCTGGTTCGTAGCCAGATGCTCTATCCAGCTGAGCTACCAGCGCGCAGAGAGCGCCGGATTATAGAGGCTCATTTCGAATTTCTCCAGTTTTTTGCGGTGTCCTCTCTGTCGCGCTCAAGAAGGTGGACTAAACTACCGTGGTTCGAGCAATTTCGAGGATTTGAGGCCATGGGCGGAAGAGTCTTTCTTTCGCTGTTGTGTCTCTGCATCTCCACCTCTGCGCAAGTGGCTGAACAGCGGTTCTATCGCTTCTTCCCAGTGGATGAGGTGGGAAGCCTCACGATTATCGGAATCGATGATGCAGGCTCGCGTCCTACTCAGCGGTGTTAAGGTAACCCGCTACTATGCGAAAGATCTGCATTAGCCAGCCGACTGTTTCTTTGGGGCATTAGATCATCTCAAATTTTCATCAATGCTCACGACCCTGCGGTTAGGCCGTGAACATTTAGGCACGGTTGTTGTGAACCCGGAGCTCAAATATTTTTAGCCGAGCCTCTATTCTAGGTCTCCGATTTGAAAGCTATTTAAATGAGACGGATATGGGTTAGAGATGATGTCTCGCGACTTGTTATAATCGAGCTTCGTGTGGTGAGAGAAGGCTATTTGTTAAATCACCGCTCTTTCAGAGGAAAAATTAAGTGTAAGTGGAAGTGAGTTCATGCCAGATTTGGAATGTGAAAACCAGGCGGTTGCGTCTTCGCTGAAACAGATCATAGATCTGGCGGAACAAAATGGCGCCTACTTAGATAGCAGGCTGATATTCGTTCAGGAAGGAGATTCTCTCTCTGTACGCGTTCGTGGGCGAAATACGCCGCGGTCCAAACTTATCGTGATGCCAGAGACCTGCCTTGTGCCAATTGAGGAGTTTCAGCTCAGTCTACAAGGTGCGGATTTGGTCATTGAAGGAGTAGATAAGGATGTGAGTCCTCTTCAAAAGCGCTTCGCAGAGTTGATGTTAGAAGTTTATAACCAAACTGGAAAAATCGGCCACTTCATCAGAACCCACCCAAAGATCAGGCTCCGATTGGAGTCAAAAATCCAAAGGGAGTTGGCACGTTTCGGAAAAATTAAGATTGAGGATGAGAATCTAGACGGAGAGCGTTCAGACAGCGAACTCATTGCACATTTCTTTCAAACGCGAAAACTAGAGTTAAAAGACCGGAATGACCCAAGAAAGTCGCGCAAGGTGGTGATGCCGCTCATCGATTACGCGAACCACAACACTGCCAGTCCCGGCTTTATCCGCACAGAAACATCGGAGGGCATCGATGCCTTGGGTTTGCTGCACTCAACTTCCATTGAGGGGTCCAAGGAATGTACGGTGAGTTATGGTGATTTGGATCTTTTTGATACCTTTTGGAACTATGGTTTTCTTGATGACTACAGTCCTGCGAGTTTCGTGAGAGCCGCGCCATGTGAGTTGTTGTTGAAGGGTTTCGATAACGTCGCAGTGAATTCGATACCTGGTGCTGTTTATAAAGGGACTTTGGCCAAGAGGAACGTGGATCTAAAAAAGTGGGTTCCGTCTTTTGGTCGCAACGACGAAGGGGTAATGCGGGTAGGTCATCTAAAGATACCGTGTAATCATTCCTGGAGAGCGCTTAGAAGAGTGCTCAGAATGATTCTCAGAAACATGAATCCTGAAATGAAAATGGATCGAGTTCAGGCGAGAGTCCTAGTCGCTGAGCATCAAGTGATTTCTTCGACCGTTGAGCATTTTCGTGGACTAAGATCCGCTGCGACGAATCCTGTTTGTTCTGATACTGATCATCAGGCGCTCAGCGAGTTGGTGGCTCTTTGCGACTTACAACTGGAGAGACTTGATAGATATCAAAATCACCATGAATTGAACGTTTTGTAGATCACCCGTTTACGGGTTTTTTAATTGCATTTGTCGTGCCTGGACGGGTGTTGAAGGATTGACCCCCTAGGCTGGCCCGCAGAGAGGAGCCCCTTGCGGAAGTAATTTGTGGTGGGTTTCAATCCCCCGCTCACCCATCACCCTGCCATTAGAAATTTCGTAGATACTTGAGTAAGACGAGTGAGGCTGAATCCCAGCGCATTCGTGATATTCGAATTAGTGACTGATCGCAGCCGGGACATTCTTAATCAAGTCAATACTGGCAGCGATCAGCGGGCTGTGATACATAGATTGCTATGGATGAGAATCAAGAAACACTTGGCATCACAGAGTTGGTGCTGCGTGATGCGCATCAATCGCTCTTTGCGACTCGAATGCGCATCGATGACATGTTGCCCATTGCAGAGAAACTGGATGATGTTGGTTTCTGGTCGATGGAAAGTTGGGGAGGTGCAACCTTCGATGCTTGTATTCGCTTCCTCGGAGAAGATCCGTGGGAAAGAATTCGCGAACTCAAGAAAGTCATGCCAAAAACGCCTCAGCAGATGTTGTTCAGGGGGCAAAACATTCTTGGTTACCGTCACTACGCAGATGACATCGTTGAAAAATTTGTTGAGCGGGCTGCCGTAAACGGCGTTGATGTCTTCCGGATCTTCGATGCCATGAATGATCCCCGAAACCTCGAGTGCGCGATCGACGCTGTGCGTCAACAGGGCAAACATGCGCAGGGCACATTGTCTTACACCCTTAGCCCAGTTCACGACATTGATACCTGGGTCGAGATGGGGCGTCGCCTTGAATCCATGGGCGCTGATTCGATTGCGATCAAAGACATGGCGGGGCTGCTGTCGCCCTATGTGGCATATGACCTGATCAGCCAGCTCAAAAAGACGGTCGCAGTGCCGATTCATATGCAGTGCCATGCGACAACCGGTTTATCAACGGCGACCTACATCAAGGCGATTGAAGCCGGCGTCGATAATCTGGACACGGCGATATCGTCCATGAGCATGACCTACGGACACTCACCAACAGAGGCGATTGTTTCCATGCTTGAGGAAACTGATCGCGACACCGGTCTGGATATGGGCAAGCTGGAGGAGATTGCTGCCTATTTCAGAGACGTTCGAAAAAAATACGCGAAGTTTGAGGGCTCCCTTAAGGGAACCGATTCTCGCATCCTGGTCGCCCAGGTGCCGGGTGGTATGTTGACCAACCTGGAAAATCAGCTGCGTGAACAAAATGCATCGGATCGTCTTGATGAGGTGCTCGAAGAAATCCCCAGGGTGCGTGAAGACCTCGGTTTCATTCCTTTAGTGACACCCACATCGCAGATTGTAGGCACGCAGGCTGTCATCAACGTGCTTCTTGGGGAACGTTACAAGAGCATTGCGAATGAAACGCAGGGCTTATTAAAAGGAGAGTACGGCGCAACACCAGCAGCAGTGAATTCGGAACTACAGGCCCGGGTGCTTGATGGCGCTGAGCCGGTGACCTGCCGACCCGCTGATAACCTTGAACCGGAGTTCGAAAAGCTAAAGTCGGAACTGCAGGGTAAAGAGAAAGAGGAAGGACTGATCTTTGGTGAGAACATCGAAGATGACGTGCTGACCTACGCATTGTTTCCTCAGGTCGGGCTTAAGTTCTTGGCGAATCGAAATAATCCGGATGCGTTTGAGCCGAAGCCTGGCAATGAGCCTGAGCCTGTTGGGCAAGCTGCGCCACTGACAGCGGGTGGAGCCTCGGTCTATACCGTTGAGGTGTCTGGTGAACGTTTTGTCGTGAAAGTATCCGAAGGTGGTGACATCGAGTCGGCTGTGCCAGTGCCAAGTGCACCGGTTGCTGCAGCTCCTGCGCTCTCAGGCGGTGGTGAGGAGATCAATGCACCGCTTGCTGGCAACGTGTTCAAGGTAAACGTCAAAGCCGGCGACGTTGTCGCGGCAGGCGACGTTGTGTTGGTGCTTGAAGCCATGAAAATGGAGACGGAAATTCGCGCAGCGAACGGCGGAACCGTCAGTCAGGTGGTGGTTCAGGAAGGCGACGCGGTCGATGCAGGCCAACCCCTGATGCTTCTGGCCTAACTCAGACATGGTGCAGTTACTCGAACTCTGGCACAACACGGGTGTCTACCAGTTGACTCTCGATCAATTCGTCATGATCGTTGTCGGCCTGGGATTGTTATACCTCGCGATCGCAAAAAAGTTTGAGCCTCTGCTTCTCGTTCCGATTGGGTTTGGAGGAATTCTTGCAAATATTCCCGGCGTAGATATTGCCGTGGGCGATGGCGTGCTGCACCAGTTCTACACGATGGGTATCGAAACCGGTGTCTTTCCACTGGTGATTTTTATGGGTGTTGGCGCGATGACGGACTTCGGTCCGTTGCTTGCGAATCCGAAAACCCTGTTCCTGGGTGCGGCCGCACAGTTTGGCATCTTCGCAACCCTGCTGGGTGCCTTGGTGTTTTCTGCCTATGGCATTTTTGACTTCAACGTCGCGGAAGCTGCAGCCATTGGAATCATTGGCGGGGCGGATGGGCCAACCGCGATCTATGTGGCGGGGCAGCTTGCTCCACACCTGCTGGGTGCCATCGCGGTTTCTGCTTACTCTTACATGGCACTGGTACCCATTATCCAGCCGCCGATTATGCGTTTGCTCACGACGGAGTCGGAACGACAGATCGAAATGAAGCAGCTGCGTGAAGTGTCGCAGCGAGAAAAAATCTTCTTCCCACTGATGCTGCTCGTGCTTGTCGCGATGTTTGTGCCAAGTGCCGCACCACTCCTCGGGATGTTTTGTTTTGGCAATCTGATGAAGGAATGTGGTGTGGTGGATCGATTAAGCAGTACGGTCCAGAACGCGTTGATCAACATCACGACAATTTTCCTGGGTCTCGCGGTGGGATCGAAGCTGAAAGCTGATCAGTTTCTTGTGGCTGAGACCATCGGGATCCTGTCCCTGGGCATGGTGGCTTTTGCCATTGGTACCGCGACGGGTGTCCTAATGGCGAAACTGATGAACTTGTTGACCGCGCAGAAGATAAATCCATTGATCGGAGCTGCGGGCGTCTCCGCGGTGCCCATGGCAGCCAGGGTTGCTAACCGAGTAGGTCTGGAAGCAAATCCTCAAAATTTTCTGCTGATGCATGCCATGGGTCCTAACGTTGCAGGGGTTATTGGGTCAGCGGTCGCGGCGGGCATTCTGATTCAGTTTGCCTCTTAAGAATTAAGTGACGGCTCCAGATCTTTGGGTAGCCGGTATTCGACCGCGAATCCCTCCAGGTTCTTGAATCCGAGGGCTACTGAAGCCAGCTGAATTCCTTGTTCATCCGGCAGCCCGTACTGTCGGTCGCCAACGATCGGGTGTCCGATACTCGCCAGATGTTTTCTGATTTGATGTTTTCTGCCTGTCTCGATGTCCACCTCGATCAGTGATCGCTCAGAGCCCGGAGTGATTGGCTGGATGTGTGATACCGCATCCTTGCCATCAATTGGCACAGAGATGGTGCAGGGGTCAGTAATCAAGCCATGCACCACGGCTTTGTAGACTTTCCGGGTTTCCCGATTTTGAAACTGTGTCGATAGATCTGTCGCAGCTTTTTTGCTGTGGGCCAGCACCATAAGACCCCAGACAAATCGATCCAGTCTATGAACCAGGAAGGTTGGCCTGTCCAGAGTCTTCTCCACAATCCGCTCAATGGCGCAGTGATCTCCGAACCGACTGCCACTCGACATGAGCCCGGGAGGTTTCATCCAAATGGAAAAATCATACTGGTCTTCCTGTAGCGTTGGGTCTGGTGGAGTTTGATGGATAACATCTTCCGAGTAGTAAATGGATATCTCAGCACACGATTTCAACTTCGTGGAAGCTCTCCTTAGTCTTCTTTTGCGACCAGATTTATCGCTCCAGACTGCACCTTTTGCCATCACGTCTTTTATGGCGGTTCGTGATAAACCGGTGGCATCTGACAATTGCGTCGCGACGTCATATTCGGGTGTCGCTTTAATGGTTTTGGTGAAGCTGTAGGCGGCCATTCGCTGAATTTAGTTTCTCAAACCTGTAAACTTCATCGAGTGCTGTGATCGGCGAATAGAGAATGACTCAATACAGAGAGTTGTACCAAACCGGAAAGTTCAAAGCCTGTGAGGAAGAATGTCATAAGCAATTGTCCGTGAATCAAAGAGATCCAGATGTGTGGTTTGCGTTGTGTCTGAGTTTGCTTAGTCAAAAAAAATGGAATGAAGCTCTTACCGCGAGTCAGGATGCTTTAGAGAACCTGAAGTTGCGCCCTCATGAAGCCTCAATGTTTCACCAGTTTTCTGGTGACGCGTCGAAGGGTGCGCGCGACTTAGGTCAGGCGTTAACTCACTATACGAAAGCTTCTGACCTTGGTCCAGGAAGAGCGGACGCTCATTACGCTTTGGCAGATTGTCTTTTCTTGGAAAACAAATTCGAGTCATGTGAACGTATTTTAGAACGATTGTTCAGAATAGGTGGAACCGTTGATGACGGCTACTATGCAAAGGCGCTTTATATGTTTTCGAGGCTTCCGGGTAGTACCACCGTAGCGTCGTTCTTCGAGCAGTATCCGACCTTAAAAAAGGATGTGGACGATCCCGCATTTTTTTTTGCTATTGGGAACTTGTTGGTTCGAGATGAGCAATTTGAGATTTCCGCTAATTTCTTTGATACAGCGAACCTTATGTTAAGAAGTAGAGAACCTTACAACTTCTCGCGGGATCTTCAGGTGCTTGAGTTGCAGCAAAAAAAGTTGGATGAAGCTGTTAATGAAGGACAGGGGCAATTTGGTCCAACGTTTCCCAGACCTGTTTTCATCGTGGGGATGCCCCGCACAGGTTCATCATTGCTTGAGCAGATGCTTGGCGCGCACTCGAGAGTCAAACCGTTGGGTGAGGGAGATTGGCTGCTTGGCTCTATCTTAAAAGAAGCGAAGGTTACCTATGGCCCCAAAGGTATGACACTGTTTTTTGAAAAGTGCAGGGATGAACGTTTTTGTCGAGATGTTCGTGAGAACTTTCTTTCTGCGGTGGGGCAAGATCACGAAGTCGTTGTTGACAAGACTCTACAGAATTTTCAGTTTATTGAACTGATACGAATTATCTTTCCTAATGCGCTCATTCTTCACACAAAGAGAGAGAAAGAGCCGTGTATTTGGTCCGCTTATCGTCAGAATTTTACTGCCGGAGTTCGATTCTCAGAATCGTTGACGGAGCTTTCAACTTATTACGATGGTGTTGAAGCAGTCATTGGGAAGTGGGGGGAAAAACTGCCTGAACAAATAGTCGAGGTGCAGTACGAGGAGGTGATTTCTGATCCGGAAGCTATGATCAGAAAGATTCTTCAGAGAATAGGTCTTGAGTTCGAGTCCACCTGCGTAAACCCCTCCGAGCAAAGCAGAAAGGTGAATACAGCGAGCAGGGTTCAAGTGACACGCCCTATTTACAAAACAGCAAACAAAGACTTTGAACCTTTCAAGGATCTGGTCGCTTCTCGCCTTGAGGAATTGCAAGCGTAGGCTACCACGTATCAACAAACGGCTTTTTCTTGCCAACTCTTGGGGCGGGCTTGGGCGCAGACTTGAGGCCTGCCATGATCCATTGGCGGGTTTCCATGGGATCGATGACCTCATCAATTTCGAACGCAGTCGCAAAGTTCACGGCCTTCCCTCGCTCGTACATTTGAGCAACGCGCTTCTCGTATTCCACCAGACGTTCTTCGGGATCTTCGATCGCTTCAAGCTCTTTTCGATAACCCAGCTTTACCGCGCCTTCTAATCCCATGCCGCCAAATTCTCCGGTTGGCCAACTCACCGTGAATGTGGATGCTTTGAATCCGCCGCCGGTCATCGCCTGCGCACCAAGTCCGTAGCCTTTTCTGACAACAATCGACATAAATGGGACGGTTATGCTGGTGCTGATGACAAATAGTCTTGCTGCGTGGCGCACCAGCGCTGTTTTCTCGATTTCGGGGCCGACCATGATGCCCGGACAGTCTACCAATGAAACGATGGGGATATCGAAGGCATCGCAGAGTTGGACAAAGCGAGCAGCTTTGTCGGAGCCATCGGTATCTATTGCGCCGGATAAATGCACAGGGTTGTTGGCGAAGATTCCAATGGGTCTGCCTTCAATGCGTGCGAAGCAGGTGATGATGCCGATACCAAATTCGGGTCGAAGCTCAGTGACGGAATCATCATCTGCAATCGTTTCGATAATTTCTCGCATGTCATAGACACGTAGACGATTTTCCGGAATTGAGAATCTCAGTTTGCGCTGATCCTGGCAGGACCAATTGTCCGTCGGGCCCTGGAAGTAGGAGAGTAACTTTTTGGATACCTCCACGGCTTCTGCTTCATCTTTTACGGCGACGTCGACGACACCGTTGGGCACCTGAACGTCCATTGGACCCACTTCTTCAGGTTTGAATATGCCGAGCCCACCGCCTTCAATCATGGCAGGTCCTCCGATCCCGATGTTGGCATCTTCAGTCGCAATGACAATGTCGCTGGTGCCAAGGAGTACTGCGTTACCCGCGAAACAACGGCCGGTGGTGATACCGATCCTAGGCACCAGGCCGCTCAGAGCCCCGTAGAGTTGGAAAGCGAGGCAATCAAGACCCGCGATGCCAGCGCCGTCCGTGTCGCCCGGCCGACCACCGCCGCCTTCGGCAATCAGGATGATTGGAATCTGGAGCTGTTCAGCCAGCTCAAACATCCGATCTTTCTTTCGATGGTTTTGTAGGCCCTGTGTCCCTGCAAGCACCATATAGTCATAGGACATGACGACACATTGAGTATCCTGTCCTGGAAAGAGATCCTGATTCACGCTGCCGATGCCGGTCACCATGCCGTCACCTGGCGTGTTCTCCATCAAATCCTGAACCGTTCTTCGCCTTCTTTGTGCTGCGATGGTGAGGGAACCGTATTCGACGAAAGTGCCAGGATCACAGATGTCTTCGATGTTCTCCCTTACTGTTCGATGCCCGGTTTTACGTCTTTTCGCAACGGCAGTATCCCGATTTTCATCCAGCTTATAACCGTGTCGGGTCAGGGCTTCTTGCAGATCCGATCGGATGTGATCGAGATCCTGTGCCTGCGACTGTTGAGCTTCACCTGCGGCGACTTCTTTTTCTGCGATGAACAGGATGGGGTGATCCTCCAGGATGGCATCACCGGCTTCTGCGGTCACCATCAACACTTCTCCAGAGACGGGTGCCTGGATCACGTGCTCCATTTTCATGGCATCCATGACGATCAGTTCCTGACCCCGGTAAACGAGATCACCTTCTTTGGCTGATACTTCGATGACCGTGCCTTGAAGCGGGGCGGGTACAGGTTCGCTCCCGGCGGGACCTTCGATATCTGCAGACAAGGTGACGATGTCGTTTTGTTCGATGGATTGATCAGACTTTCCGAGTGCTAGGACAGCCAGTGGATCTTTGCTGTTGAGCTGAGTGCCTGCGAGTCCGGCTTTTGCTGTCTCCTTACTTTCGGGCTCAACAAGCACATCCAGATTCTGATCGATAAATCTGGTTGTGATCGCGCCTTCACGGAAGGTCTCTGAAGATATCAGTGACTTCAGAAAAGGTGCGTTGACGGCGAAACCCTGGAGCTGAAAATTGTTTAATGCCCCGAGCGTTTTCTGCACGCATACTGCAAAGTCATTTTGCTTACTGTGAACGATGAGTTTTGCGAGTAAAGAGTCGTAGCGTGTTGACGTTTTGTAGCCACGATAGGCATAGGTGTCTACTCGGACACCGGGACCTGTGGGTGGTTCGAACAAACTTATAGTGCCGCCGGTCGGTTTGAACAGACCTTTTTTACCCGGGGTTTCCATATTGATGCGACATTGGATGGCGAATCCGGTAGTCGCGGGAGGTTTTGCCAGACCTAGATCTTTGAGGGAAGCCCCTTCACAAACCCTGATCTGCTGCTCGACTAGATCAATGCCGGTGATGGCTTCTGTAACGGTATGTTCGACCTGTAATCGAGCGTTTGCTTCAATAAAGTAAAACGCTGAGGGTTCGTCTGCGTTCACCAGAAACTCAAAAGTACCGAGACCCCGATAGCTGGCGTGTGCGGCCATCTTGACGGAGGCTTCCAGCAGCGCGTCGCGGGTGGTGTCTGGTAAGGTTGGGCTGGGTGCGATTTCAACGATCTTCTGGTTTTGTCTCTGAGTGCTGCAGTCTCGTTCCCAAAGATGAATAACATTCCCCTGGCCGTCACCCAGAACCTGTACTTCAATGTGCCGAGCGCGCGGAACTAATAGTTCGACGTACACGCGGTCGTCACCGAAAGCCAGATTGGCTTCTGATCGACATCGTTCGTAGTGTTTATCGAGGTCATCACCACTTTTAACGATACGCATGCCGCGACCGCCGCCGCCAGATATCGCCTTGATGACGATCCCTTTGTCCGGGTGGTCAGAACGGAATGCGGTGACCTGATCCAAAGTCGTGTCTTCGTTGGTGCCGGGTACCAAAGGCACGCCCAGTTGCTCCGCCAATGCTCGCGCACCGACCTTGTTGCCGAATGTCATGAGTTGATCGGTGGTAGGACCGATGAACTCAAGGGAAGCGTCCGTGATAGCTTTGCTGAATTCTGGGTTTTCACTCAGGAAGCCATAGCCGGGGTGAACAGCGGTTGCGCCTGAATCGATCGCTGCCTTCATGACATTGTCGATATCCAGGTAAGCCTGTGCGCCGGTACCCGGAATCTGGATGGATTCGTCCGCGCGTCGTGTGTGCAATGCGTCTTTGTCATCCTCAGGATAAATCGCCACCGTGGTATAGCCCATTTCCTGGGCAGTTTGTGCGATACGTATGGCAATCTCGCCTCGGTTGGCGATCAACAACTTTTTCATGGAATGACTTCTCTATGCGTCCGGCTTCTGGGTTCGGTATATTCCAGTATTAATCAGTTTCTGGAGATGCTCAATGACGGAACTTGAAACCGGAACTCAGGACCTTCTCGCAAGTTTGGAAGACGGTGTTGCTGTGTTAACCCTAAACAGACCAGACGCGCGTAATGCGATGTCCGCTGACATGAACGGGGCGCTTCAGCAGATGCTTTCGGACTTTGAGGTGAACCCCGACGTAAAAGTCATCGTGTTAACCGGAGCGGGCAAGGGGTTTTGCGCCGGTGGTGATGTGAAGGGCATGGCGTCAAAAGGCGACGGTACGGTCGGAGATAACACGATTGATGGCGCGATTCATCGGCAGCGTCTGAATCAACGGGCGACGTCGGGCAAGTTGTTCAAGATGCCCAAACCCACCTTGGCGTCACTGCCAGGTGCGGCGGCCGGTGCGGGACTCTCGCTGGCACTCGCATGCGACATGCGAATCATGGCGAGTAATGCGATTCTCACGACCGCATTCGCGAAAGTCGGATTCTCTGGTGATTATGGGGGCACCTATTTCATGACCCAGTTGGTGGGCTCAGCGAAAGCACGGG
This sequence comes from Pseudomonadales bacterium, assembly GCA_017642855.1. Classification (GTDB taxonomy): domain Bacteria; phylum Pseudomonadota; class Gammaproteobacteria; order Pseudomonadales; family Azotimanducaceae; genus UBA9659. The sequence goes on along the minus strand of JAEPOO010000001.1, from coordinate 2,194,732 downwards.
AGCTCTACTACCTCTCTGATCGGCTGAGTGCGGAAGAGGCACTTCGGCTTGGTCTGACCAATTGGTTGTGTGAACCAGAAGAGCTCCAGGAAAAGACGCTCGAAATTGCGCGGCGACTTGCGTCTGGTCCGACGGTAGCTTACCGCTACATGAAGGAGAATCTGAATCGTGCCATGTCCGGCGAGGTTGATGAGTGTCTCGATCTTGAAGCAACGCATCATGTGCACTGTGGGCAGACCGAGGATCATCGTGAAGCCGCGCAAGCGTTTGTTGAGAAACGAGAACCTGTGTTTAAGGGGCGTTGACGCTAAAGTCCTTAACCGCGGGTTCGACATCTGTCGCGAATCCTCTTAGGCCTCGTGATCCACCATGCATTTTTTTAAAGAGGGTTAATGCGATCGGGTCAGGTGGTTTATCATGCAGCCCATTTGACGAAGCTCTGATGCGGATGGTGAAGCATGGCGATTGCCTATTTGAACGGTGAGTGGATGCAGCCCGAAGATGCCCGGGTTTCTGTGTTTGATCGTGGTTTTATGTTTGGAGACGGGATCTATGAAGTGATGGCCGTTTACGATGGCGAGGTGTTTACCCTGGACCAGCACCTGGTCCGATTACAGCGAAGTCTTGATGCGATTCGACTGGTCTCGCCGCACGCGTCAGAAGAATGGCGATCCCTGATTTTGGAAGCGGTAGCGCGTGGTCAGGAAAATCCGGCTTATCTCTATCTGCAAGTCACACGAGGTGTGGCCGCGCCCAGAAACCATGTCTATCCGGAAGTTGTCCAACCCACGGTGCTGATGACAGTGATGCATGCGCCGGTTCTTGAGCGGCAAAACGTTGTGCCTCTGAAAGTGGTGACTAAGGAAGATTTCCGTTGGGGGCGGGGTGATATCAAGGTGGTCAGCCTGATTGCTAATGGTTTGTTAAAGAACGAAGCCATTGCGGAAGGTTTTGATGACGCGATTCTTGTTCGTGATGGTTGGGTAACGGAATCGACGGCGGCTAACGTCTTCATCGTCAAGGAGGGTGTCATCGTAACCCCTCCTAAAAGTAACTATCTCCTTCATGGGATTACGAGAGATCACGTGGTGGATCTGGCCAATGAAGCTGGATTGTCGATGGAAGAAAGATCGATTTCGGAATCTGAATTGCTTGAGGCCGATGAGGTCTGGGTGACCAGTACCGGACAAGAGGTCTGGCCCGTCGGTCAGGTCAATGATCAAGTCATCGGGAACGGGTCAGCAGGCGTGGTCTGGCAGGCTGTGGATGATCTGTTCCAGGCCTCCAAGCGTAAGTCTTCCTGAATCGTCTGATCGGGATACTCGATCAAAGCGAACAAAAAGATTCATTGGACGGATTGATGGCGCATCCATAATCTGTCCTTTCACCCAGTAAACCAAGACAAGGAAGGATAGCGAATATGTCCCTCAAAGATTCCAAAACAGAACAGAACCTGAAAGATGCGTTTGCGGGCGAATCGCAAGCGAACCGTCGCTACCTCTACTTTGCCGCGAAAGCGGACGTGGAGGGCTACAACGATGTGGCCTCGGTGTTCCGCTCGACCGCAGAAGGTGAAACTGGCCATGCTCACGGCCACCTGGAATATCTCGAAGAGGTGGGTGATCCAGCGACAGGCCTGCCGATTGGCAGTACGGGTGACAACCTGAAAGCGTCCGTTGCCGGTGAGACACACGAGTACACGGATATGTATCCGGGTATGGCGGCCACCGCGCGCGATGAAGGTTTCGATGAAATTGCTGACTGGTTCGAGACGCTGGCAAAAGCGGAGCGCAGTCACGCGAATCGATTCCAGAAAGCTTTGGACTCTCTTGACGGCTAACGTCGCGGCCGACGACGCTTTGGACGATGAACACCGTTGCTGAAGCGTCACAGGGGCATTGAGTCAATAGGAGTTAGAAATGAGTCAACGTGAGGGGAGCCTGGAGGCTCCAACCCGGCACCCCATAGAGTGGAAGTCGAAAAAATTCTGGGACAAGGACGACTTGTTCGAAGAACTGGAGCGGGTCTATGACATCTGCCATGGCTGTAGACGCTGTGTCAGTCTTTGCGACTCCTTCCCCACGTTGTTTGATCTGGTAGATGAAAGTGAAACCATGGAAGTCGATGGTGTCGCGAAAGACGACTATTACGACGTCGTCGATCAGTGCTACCTCTGTGACCTGTGTTACATGACAAAGTGTCCCTATGTACCGCCGCATGAATGGAACGTCGACTTCCCCCATCTTATGCTCCGCGCGAAGGCGCAGCGTTACAAAAATGAAGGTGCGTCATTTCGGGATAACATGCTCACGAGTACCGATAAGGTCGGCAAGCTGGCGAGCATCCCGGTGGTCGACGTTACTGTGAACGCTTTCAACAACAACAGTCTTTTCAGAAATGCGCTGCAAGGCACGCTTGGCGTGCATAAAGAAGCGCCTGTGCCGGCCTATCATTCACGGACGCTGCGTAAGCAATTTCCCGAGGCCTCTATTGGCGTGAAACCCGTTGGCGAGACCACCGGCAAGGTCGCGTTTTATGCAACTTGCTACGGTAATTACAATACGCCGCATCTTGGGGAAGACTTTGCAGCGGTATACCGGCACAACGGGATTCATATTGAGCTGGTGCCCAAGGAAGCCTGCTGTGGCATGCCGAAGCTGGAGCTGGGTGATCTAGATGCCGTGAATGAACTCAAAGAGAAGAACATTCCTGTCCTCGCCAAACTGGTCGATGACGGCTTTGATTTGATTGCGCCGATCCCGTCCTGTGTGCTGATGTACAAACAGGAACTGCCGCTGATGTATCCGGACGACGAAGAAGTGTTGAAAGTTCAAAAAGCGTTTTACGATCCGTTTGAATACCTGTTTCTGCGGCACAAGGAAGGCGAATTCAATACCGACTTTCAGAATGCGCTTGGTGATATCAGTTACCAGGTCGCGTGCCATCTGCGAGTCCAGAATATTGGCATCAAGACTCGGGATATCCTGAATCTGGTGCCAGAAACGGCAGTGAATGCAATTGAGCGCTGTTCGGGGCATGACGGGACCTACGCGGTAAAGAAGGAAACCCGAGAGAAGTCGCTCAAAATCGCTCGACCTGTCGTCAGGCAGGTGGATAAAGCCGAGCCGGATCACTTCGCCTCCGACTGCCCCATGGCGGCGGTTCATATCGCCAACCTCACAGACAAAGTTGAACAAGCGGAGCACCCGATGTCGTTGCTTCGTCACGCATACGGAATTTAGGGAAGACATGCTGGAAAGAAAAGACCTCTGGAGCCTGGAACAGTATGCCGAACATCGGCCGGATTTCAGGGCACAAGTGCTCGCGCATAAAGAAAATCGACGGGTACAGATGGGTAAACATGTGCTCCTCGTGTTCGAAGACGCGCTGACCATCAAGTACCAGATTCAGGAAATGCTGCGCATCGAAAAAGTCTTCGAGGCCGCTGGCATCCAGGAAGAACTGGATGCCTACAATCCTCTGATTCCGGACGGTGATAACTGGAAGTGCAGCATGTTGATCCAATACCCGGAGGTTGAGGAGCGCAAAGATAGGCTGGCAAAGCTCATCGATATCGAGAATAGAGTCTGGGTAAAGGTCGGTGATACCGAGAAAGTGTTCGCCATCGCCGATGAGGACCTGGATAGGGCTAACGACGAAAAAACCTCGGCAGTCCACTTCCTGAGATTCCAGTTTGAGCAAGCGGAGGTTGAATCACTTAAGGCCGGCGAGTCGATAACGTTTGGTATCGACCATGACAATTATGATGTCGGCGAACTCATTGTGTCAGACGAAGTGCGCGCGGCGTTGGCAGCGGATATCACTTAATGGATGAAAACCTCATCTCGATCGGAGGTGCGTAGCACCGGAGCAGAGAGATCTCCAGATCCCTCGACTACGCGCGGGATGAGGGCGGTGTTTTCAACGTCCCTGCATTCAGCGGTCCATGCTGCATAAATGCATCAATCACCTTCGCCGTGCCTTCGGTTTCATGAATGCCAATCTCATGGGCAGCACGGGAAAAGATATGTAACGCAGCATTCGGCAATCGCTGGAAGTCCTCGATATTGGTGGTCATCAGCGGATCAACGCCACCTGCGATAACGAGGGTTGGCGTTCTTACTTCTGCCAGCGCATCCCGGTAATCCATCGACTGCATAGAATCCATAGCACCGATCAGGTGGCCGTCGGAGACCACATTCATCATGTGATGGACCCTGCGTTCGAACCATGCTTCGGTTTGAACCTCCGCTCGAAAAAATCCGTCCCGTTGCTCGCGCATAAAAAACGCTTTGTCGCCAGCTTTTCTGGCAACCAGGCGTTCCTCGACATTAGTTCGAAAACTCTGACCAACCAGGCCCTTGGCGCCGACGGATCCGACCAGCACAAGCTTATTTAGAACTTGAGGGTGTTTGATGGCGATGGTCATGCCAATGCCGCCGCCCATGCTGTGACCAACGAAGGTGAATTTTTCGTGTCCCAGCTCGCGCATTAGCGCAATCGCATCTTCAGCGAACTGATCGAGGTGGTAGCCATCCTCGGTGTGCTCGCTTTCGCCACAACCCCGGCATTCCATAATGACGACGTTGTACTTGTGCTCAAGGATTCGTCCAACGGGTTGCCAGTTGTCCCGACAGGCAGTGTAGCCATGGTGGAGCAGGATCGGTTCTCCTTCACCGGCAGCGTCGTACCACAAGCGGGCATTATTCACGGTAACAAAAGGCATTATTTGACTGTCTTGAGACCCAGACGTTCCTGCGAGTAATCTTTGGACACGGCTTCACACCACGCCTGGTTGCTGAGGTACCATTCCACAGTTTTCTCGATACCACTCTCGAAAGTTTCCTGTGGTTGCCAGCCGAGCTCTCGCTCGATTTTGCTGGTGTCGATGGCATAGCGGAAGTCGTGACCCGGTCTGTCTGTGACATGTGTAATCAGGTCGCGATAAGCGAAGTCTCTCGCAGGTGGATTAAATGATTCCATCAGATCGCAGATGGTTTGGACAACGTCCAGATTGGTTTTCTCGTTTTTGCCACCGATGTTGTAGGTCTCACCGGGTTTACCTTCGGTCACAACCAGGTACAGGGCTCTCGCGTGGTCGTCGACATGCAGCCAGTCACGGACATTTGATCCGTCACCGTAAACCGGTAGCGATTTCTGGTTGTAGGTGTTCATGATCATCAATGGAATCAGCTTTTCAGGAAACTGGTAATGACCGTAGTTGTTGGAACAGTTTGTGACGACAATGGGTAAGCCGTACGTTTCTCCCCAGGCCCGCACCAGATGATCAGATGAGGCTTTGCTCGCCGAGTAGGGCGATCTTGGATCGTATCGAGTTTCTTCAGTGAAAAAACCTTCGTCCCCTAAAGAACCAAAGACTTCATCGGTAGAAATATGGTGAAACAAGAAATCCTGGTTGCCGGAGTCCTCGAAGTGTTTTCGTGCTGCGTTCAGCAGATTAAATGTGCCGATGATGTTCGTTTCAATAAATTCGCCGGGTGCATCAACTGAGCGATCGACATGAGACTCAGCAGCGAGATGCATGATTCGGTCGGGTTTGAATTCATCAACAATCTGCTGCATCAGAGCTGCATCGCAGATATCTCCGTGAACGAACTGATAACGGTCACTATCAGAAATAGGTGTCAGGGATTCGAGGTGACCCGCATAGGTCAGCTTGTCGATGTTCAGCACCTGGTGATCAGTTTCGTTGATGAGGAACCTGATCACAGCTGAACCGATAAATCCGGCGCCGCCGGTTACAAGAAATTTCATGGTCGGATTATAAACCTAGGGAAAGAGTTTCGCGTCCGCGAGGAGCGGTGCTTTTTGATCTTTTTCAGAAAGTGTGGGTGGCAGCGCTGCTTCTGGCCAGTTGATGGCAAGCTCCGGGTCGTCCCAGCGAATAGCGTACTCGTCGCCCGGTGCATAGTAATCTGTGCAGCGATACACGAAATCAGCGACATCGGATAGCACAAGAAAGCCGTGAGCAAATCCGGGCGGTACCCAGAAGATTTCTTTGTTTACGTCGCTGAGGGTTCGGCCCACCCATTGGCCATATGTCGGAGATGACTGTCTGATATCCACGGCGACATCGAATACCTCACCGCGAACCACCCGGACTAACTTACCCTGTGGATGTTCAAACTGGTAATGAAGCCCCCGGAGCGTACCCTTTGATGACCGGCTGTGATTGTCCTGTACGAAATCGAATCCCGGCAGCCAGCTGGAGCGAAAAGACTCAAACAAGAATCCGCGATCGTCGTCGAACACCCTCGGCTGAAAGACCAGGACTTCAGGGATCTCTGTTTCGATGGTGTTCATGGTGTCTGGTTATCCAGGATCTGTAACAGGTACTGACCGTACCCACTTTTGATAAGCGCCGCACCCAGCTTTTGTAATTGGGCGGCATCAATGAATCCCATCTTGTAGGCAATTTCCTCAGGGCAGGCGATTTTTAAGCCCTGCCGCTCTTCGACGATGCGAACAAAATTGGCGGCATCCAGCAGATGGGCATGCTGGCCTGTGTCTAGCCAGGCGGTGCCTCTTGAAAAAACCTCAACCTCCAGGTCTCCACGTTTTAGGTATTCGACATTAACATCTGTAATCTCAAGTTCGCCGCGTGGCGAAGGTTTGAGACGTTTAGCGATGTCCACGACGTCGTTGTCGTAGTAGTAGAGACCGGTTACGGCGAAGTTGGATTTTGGTGACGCGGGTTTTTCTTCTATCGAGACCGCCTTGCCGTCGCGATTGAATTCGACGACACCATAGTCCTCAGGATTACTGACGTAGTAGCCGAAGACCGTCGCGCCGGATGTCTGCTCGGCAACGGATCCAAGTTTTTCGCGCATGCCCTGGGCGTAGAAGATGTTGTCGCCGAGAATCAGGGTGACGTTGTCGTTGCCGATGAATTTGTCACCAATAATAAACGCCTGGGCCAGACCGTCTGGCGATGGTTGTTCCGCATAGTTCAGGTTCAACCCCCACTGACTGCCATCGCCAAGCAAATCCTGAAAAGCAGGAAGATCGCGAGGTGTGGAAATGATGAGAATGTCTGTAATCCCGGACAACATCAGGGTTGAGAGGGGATAGTAGATCATCGGCTTGTCGAACACGGGCAGCAACTGTTTGCTGACCGACATGGTCAGGGGATGCAGCCGTGAACCAGATCCACCGGCGAGAATAATGCCTTTGCGATTCAAGGGTTAACTTTGTGTTCAGCAAGAGTGGCGCATTATACCGACTGAAAAAATGCCGTCATTAGCTTGTGCGGTTAAATTGATAGTATTCGGTTAATATTTTCTCATGGTTGTGACGTCCGAGCTTACATCAGAATGGCAAAGTGAAGGGTTGCTTGGTCAACGCCTGCTGGCTGTCGATGCAATTAGCGAATCAGACCTGCGAAAGGCGTTGGATATCCAAAATTCCGTGGGTGGTTTGCTCGGCTCAATCCTGATCCGTGTCGGGGCTTTGTCTGAAGATATTCTGCTGAAGGTTTTGTCAGAACAATCTGGTCAGAGGATTGTCGGCCAGGGTGTTGATCTTCCAGAGTTGCATGAACTCTTCGTCGCGATGGACGAATCAAAGATCGTCTTTGACTGGTATTTGGACCATTCCCTCATTCACTGGTCCGACGACAATAAGGTGTTTTATTGCTGCAAGCAGCGGACACCGTTCATTGAAGATACACTGCGCTACTTTTTCCCAGAAGAGGAGCGCGAGTTCTGCCTCATTGCCGGTCAGGAAATGGATACCGTGCTTGATTTCATCAAGAAGGAAAAGTCCGTTGATGAACTGATCAGCGATTCAGGCTCCTCAAAGGCACTTCGAGAGCTGGCCGAAGAAGCGCCAGTCGTGGAATTGGTCAATAACATTCTGGCGCAGGCCGTAAACACGGATTCATCGGATGTACATATCGAGCCGGACGAAGAAGGTTTTGCGGTCCGGCTCAGAACAGACGGTGTTCTATATACCAGATTCCGTCAGCCTGCTGAACGATTCCCTGCTGTCGCGAGTAGAATTAAACTGATATCGGGTCTCGATATTGCTGAAAGGCGTTTGCCGCAGGATGGTCGGATTACGACACGAATCTCGGGGTCGGAAATGGATATTCGTGTTTCAACTGTTCCTGGGGTTCATGGCGAATCTATTGTTATGCGGCTACTGCCCAAAGAAAGGGAAGTGGTCAGGCTTCATGCGCTGGGTCTTGAATCAGATCATCTTGAGCTTGTTGAACAGGCAGTTCGGGAAGCCAACGGCATGTTTCTGGTGACCGGACCAACAGGTTCTGGTAAGTCGACAACCTTATCCGGTGCCCTGGCCGCTGCAAATGATGGTCGAAAGAAAATTATTACTGTGGAAGATCCGGTGGAGTTTGTTGTACCCGGTGTGACCCAGATACAGGCGCATGCCGAAATCGGCTATACCTTCGCCAAGGCGCTTCGCGCGATTCTTCGACAGGATCCCGACGTGATTATGGTGGGTGAGATCCGGGATCAGGAAACCGCGGACATCGCGATCCAGTCGGCCCTGACTGGTCATATGGTGCTGTCGACTGTACACACCAACGATGCTCTGTCCGTCTTTACCCGTTTGATCGATATGGGTGTAGAACCCTTCCTTGTGGCGGCGCCGATGAAGCTGGTGCAGGCGCAGCGCCTGGTTAGAAAGCTTTGTGAACACTGCGCCGAACCCGCTCAGGTATCGGATCAGATCGCGAACGAACTTGCTGGCCTGAATATCGAGGTCGATCCTCAATGGAAACGTGCAGTGGGGTGTGAACAGTGCCTCAATGTCGGCTATCGCGGTCGAACCGGCATCTATGAGATCTATCCGATATCACCCGCGATGCGGGACCTGGTGGTCAGTAAAGCAACAAACTCAGAGATAAAAAGGCTGGCGGAAGACGAAGGTCATCGAACCATGTACCAGGACGGCCTAATCAAGGCGGCAAGAGGCGTGACCACTGTTGAAGAAGTGATTCGTGTCACCAGCGGTTTAGAAATCTGATGGTGAGGCTAGTTTACGAAGCCGTCCAACCTGGCGACGGTCGCCTCATCAAAGGTGAAGTCGACGCGGGAAGCGAACGGGAAGCCCTTCGTAAACTCGAAGCGGACGGCATGATCGTCACTGATATTAAGGTTCAGAAAAAGAAGGGCCCGTCAAAATTTCAGCGGGATGTCACCCGCCAGGAAGTGGTTTTAGCGCTATTTGAGCTGTCGACTCTATTGGAATCCAATGTATCGATTGCGGAAGCGGTGGAATCTCAGGCTCAGTCTGACTATCACCCCAGACTCAAAGTGTTCTTTGAATCCATCAGTCAGCGGCTACGCAGCGGTGAATCGCTCGCGCATGCGATGGAGCAAGCTGACCTGGAGTTGCCTGAGTACCTGGTCCAGCTGGTGCAAAGCGGGGAGCTCTCGGGTGGACTGCCCACCTGTTTGCGAAAAGGTGTGGAGCAGATGGAATATGAGCTGGATATCTCGAACCAGTTTCGATCGGCGCTGATATATCCGGCGGTATTGCTGCTCTCAGGCGTTGTGGCGGTGGGGCTGATTTTTGTTCTGGTGGTTCCTCGCTTCTCACACATTCTTGAACGTGCGGCTGATATGCCATGGTTGGCCACGGCGGTGCTGACCAGTGGGATGTTTTTTAATGAGTATTATCCTTTCCTGATTGCTGGGACGGTTGCCGCGATTGCCGCTGCCGCATGGTATTTGCGGATACCTAAAGTCAGATCCGTTATCTATAACCAGCTTGCAACCTGGCCGATAGTCGGCACCTGGTTGCTCGAGACTGAAATTGCACGCTGGGCAGCAATGATGGCAACGATGACGGGTAGCAAGGTGGAGCTGCTGACATCACTTGGACTGGCTGCGACCGGCATGGGTATCGAAGAGAAACGAAAACGACTTGACCGAGTGGTAGATAATGTTCGTCAGGGTGAATCGCTTTCCAAGGCACTTACCGATCAGCGGGTGCTAACACCCACAGCGACCAACTTGATCAAAGTCGGAGAAAAGTCGGGCGCTCTCGCGCCAATGCTGGAGTCAGTCGCCAAGCTTTACGATGTGAAGTGCAAAAACAGAATGACGACGGTGGTTGCTTTAATCGAGCCCCTTTCGATTTTATTCATTGGAATAGTTATCGGCGTCTTGGTGCTGGGCATCATTCTCGCCATCACGAGTATTAACACGGTATCCATTTGATGAACCAAAAGAAGAACATCGCGGGTTTCAGCATGATTGAACTAATGGTCGTCATGGTGATTCTCGGTTTAATTGCCGGTCTTGTCGGGCCTAGATTTTTTGGTCGAGCTGATGTCGCGAAAGTGCAAACTGCAGAAACTCAGATTCAAATGCTGAGAAGCGCCATCAACCTTTTTTATCTTGATGTCGGCCGATTGCCGACCACCGAAGAAGGGCTATCTGCGCTGGTTCGACAACCTAACACCGCTCAATTCTGGCAAGGCCCGTATCTGGACGATGAGGTTCCGTCTGACCCCTGGCAAAATGCCTATCAGTACCAGAACGTGAAGTCTGGGATTTCTGACTTTTCACTGTTCTCTTTGGGTGCTGATGGCGCCCGTGGTGGCGAAGACCTGAACGCTGACGTGGGGCTCGTGCCAGACGCGTGATGTCATGATGAGTCGAGGCTTCTCCCTGATCGAGTTAACCGTGGTGCTGGCGCTGATCTCTCTCGCAACTGCCATCGTGGCGCCAAACCTGTCGAATGCCTACAGAAATTTTCAGCTCCGTACTGAAATGGATCAGATGCTACTGAAGTTGGAGGCACTGGGTTACAGAGCATTTGAGGAAGGTTCTCGTATTCAGATCGAGTCTGAAAGGGAGGCAACACGAACACTCAATCCTCCAGCAGGATGGTCGGTTGAATTGATTTCGCCGATTGTCGTTAGAGCGAACGGTGTTTGTGAGGGAGGCGAACTTCGATTTTATCGGCAGAGCCTTGAAAGAAAAGTGAAGTTGATACCACCTTACTGCACGATGGGTCATGAAAACTAACCAACTGGGATTCACTCTTCTGGAAGCAATGGTTGCGATTGTTATTTTGTCGATGTCGCTCTTTGCTACCTACTCGTGGATCAACGTGAGTATTCAGACCTTACAGAGAAGTAGCGAAGTCCTAACTGAAGAAGTTCTTATCAATGAGGTTCTGGATCGTCTTGTTATCCATGGCGATCAAGATGTAGGTGGGCGGTTATATAAAGGTGATCAGTCTCTTGAGTGGGAAAAGATTCTAGTTGAGAAAAAGCAAGGCAAAAACAATATCGGGAGTACCAGTTTCCACGACCACACGCTCTACGACATCAAGATCACTCTAAAAAAGGATCAGAGAAAGACAGTGGTGCACCAGACTAGGCTTGTCGAGTCCGTTCAGGTTCGAGAGCCGGCAGAAGCACTGTTTCTGTGAAAGTTCATCACGAAAAAGGTATGTCTCTTCTGGAGATGTTAGTTGTCTTTGTCATCGTCTCCCTAGTCAGTACTGTCCTGATGCAGGGGTTTGGGTTTGGTCTATCGATCTACGAACGTATTCAATCCCGCGATGACCGTGTCTCGAAAGAGCTGTTGGTGAGCCATTGGTTTCGATATACCTCGAATGTTCTGATTGCAGAAAAGCAGACTGAAAATTCGTTTTCCGGGTCGCCCGATGAATTTCGCGCGTTTAGTTTCAATGCGTTGCTCTCTGATCCTGGTGCGCCTCAGGAGATACGTTGGGGTATAGGTCGGTCAACATTGTTTTACGAAGAAAGGGATCGTGTTTTTGAATTAATGACTCTGGAAGATGGCAGCGAGTTTGAGTATCTAAACGCTCTTGGAGAGTGGGTGTCGCACTGGGAACCCTCGGATAGTAGTCTGGAGATTCCCAAGGGCATCAGGCTGGTTAATCAGAATGCGGTCCAAATGACAGTGGCTGTCAGGGTGCGAACGTCTCCCGATCTTCTGCTCGAGGAGTCCAGACGTGAACGTTAGAGAGCAACAAGGTTTTGTGCTTGTTAGCAGTGTTTTTCTGACCCTGATCATGTTGTTGTTTGCCGGTTTTTTCAGCTACTTTGCCGACATCAAGTATCAGAGGGCGATCAAATCCAAACAAAGAGCAATGGATTCTTTGGATTTGTTTGCTACCGAACAGACCGTGTTGTACGCATTTGCAACGAACCCTGTAAGGCGTAACGGAATCGTGCTGGGTGATGGAGATTCCGGCGAATTCATTCGTTTGGATGGCACTCCTTATCAGGGCTTTGGCAGTGTAGTGTTTCAGGTTAATGACTATGCAGGTTTGGTGGGCCTAAACTCGTCTAACAATTACCACCTCGAGCGTCTCCTTACTAAGTTCGAGTCCAGCGCTATACGACGGGATGGCCTTTTGTATGCGTTGTATGACTACACGGATGCGGATGATGAACCAATGATTGGTGGGAAAGAAGCACCAGCATACCGTGTTGCCAAACTGCCGCCGCCCTCAAATAGTTATCTAAGATCGCCGGTGGAGTTAGAAGCCGTGATTGGTTGGGAGGCATGGCTTAAAGAAAACTCTGAATTCGACAGGGATTGGCTTTCTTCTAACTGGAGATCACGAATAAACCTGAATACGGTTCCAGAAGAGCTTTTCCTTAAGGTGCTAGATCTGCCTGACCGAGAATCTGAACGCTTGCTGAACCGGCGACGAGCCAAAGTCTTTGGAAACATGGAAGATGTGCAGCAGGTGTTGAACTTCGCGGCCGAGTTAAATGAGGATTACTTTACTTTTCTCCCGGCTAACGAGATCAGAATTAGAATTTATTCGAAGAATCGTCAGCGAGTGAACACGTCAGCAATTAGATTCACCCCCTTCAGGCTGTCGTCAGCCTGGGAAGTTAATTACCGGTATCAAAGTGAAATTGATTTCGAACCTGGAAAACCTGCTAGGGTTGTCGCGCAAAACCTATTCTCAAGGTAGTTGCCTGCAATCTGGGAAAAGTGTGATCTTCGAGGGCGAGGAACGCGTTGCCTCTGGACTGCCGTGGCCGGAAGAGGGATTCTGGATCGTCGCGCGTGAGTCAACACTGTTTCAACGAGTCTCCCTTCGCGACATCCCTAAAGCGAGTCGTCCAAAATTTCTAGAACAAAAGATTCGTCGGTTGTCGCCTTTTGACGATACGGGCCGTTTCGTGGTTGAAGAGGGTGACGATGCGATGATCTGGCTATGGGATGAAAGTCTCAGATCTCAAGCTGTTCGTGATATGGGAAGACGCTTTGCTGATTTTCAGAGCTACTTTGCGGAACTGACGCCTGTACCCGAAACTGTCCTTCTGCCTGGGCAGAAGGAAGGATCGCGCGTCACACCAACAATCAATGGTGAGGAGCACCAGGAGTGGAATGACTTCATCTTGACATCTTCAGTGTGGAGGGAGGCTGTCAACGATTCCATTTCCGAAACGTTAAGCCCCTGGCCTAGTCTGGAAACATCAGGTGAAATTTTCAGCGAGGCTCTTTGGTGGCGGCTTGGCGTGCTCGCCCTTTTCCTGGTGGTTGTGCTTCAGCTCGGCGCGATGTCCGGTCTTTCGGGACAAAGATGGGCCCTTGAAGATAGAAATCAGGGTGCGCGCGAAGAAGCGGCAGGTTTACTCGCCTTGAGGTCTCAGGTTCAACGTATTCGTTCTGATAACGAGCAGCTGATGGAGTGGCTACACCAACCGAGCCAGATGAGAGTTCTGGTTGACTTCGATGAGTTGTTGCAGGAAACCGCAGAGATCAACCGTTGGGAATATAAGAAAGGTGAGCTCAGCGCGACAATAACCGACAAGAAACTCAATAACCGAAGGTTTATCGAGAGCCTCTCAAAAGGAGATCATTTCAATAACGTGAGAGTTGACCCGGGCGCTCGGCTTGGCAACGTCGTTATATCGATTGAGGTCTCGCCATGATGAGCAGGTTTGATGGTTTCAATAGCGTTTTTCGCAGGGCATGGGATACCTGGTCAGCGGAGGTTGAGGCCAATCCTCGTTTGATTCGGATGATGTGGTGCATTGGATATCTGCTGATGGGCTACATCATCGTGGCAATCCATGATCAGAACCAAATGTCCAGGCAAGCATTACTCAGCCTGCAGGCAGAGGGTAGTCGTTTATCGGGCGTGCCCCTCCAGTCAACCTGGGAGACGAGGTTAGAGGAGGAAGAGTTGACGCGTTCGAAGTTGCTCACTCGTTGTTGGGGAGCCCGAAGTGAAAGGCTTGCCAGTGCAGATGTACAAACCAGGATTCAAGAGATTACGACTAACAATCATCTGGAGAAGAGCAGGCTAACAGTATCAAAGCCTGAGGCCTATGAACTTGAGGTTGGTCAGATGTGGTTCCTGAGAGTCAGCATATCCGGGCGTTTATATGGCCGGGATCTGCCACCTCTGATTCGTGATTTGGAGGACGAGGAGGCGCCTTTTGTGATCGAGCGGGTCAGTTTCGTAGATGCCAGGGGCGGTGGGTCGCTAAGTATGATGGTCTCGACGTGTTTCAAAAAGATCGAGTCATGAATCCCATGCTCTTACATTGCGCGCTTGTATTCCTGTTTTTTACTGCTGGTGTCGTGACAGCACTGTCTTTCAGTGGTGATGAAAAAGAAAGCGTTGACAGATGGGAGTCCCTGGAGCCTCTGAACGACAAGCGTGTTGAGGGGGGGCTTGAGCGAATGATTGCGAGTGGGCGGTGGAAAATTGAAGCAGTAAACGTCGAAGTAGAAGAATCGGGACCCAGCGGAGAGTTTTCTGAAGACTATCTTCTGGTTGGGATTGTTAGTGGCGATGTCCCGTACGCGCTACTTAGACTAAGGCACACAAATCAGGCTGGTACCTTGCTCAGTGTGAAGCTGGGTGATCTGTTGGAAAGTGACTGGTTGATCGCTGAGATCACGGATGTAGCTGTGGTTGCCGAACGAAATAGTGATTCACAACGGGTGGAGTTGTTTAAAAGTGAATAGAGTAGTGACCTTTTTCTGTAAGAATTTGGTAAGCCTGACGATGGTCCTGACTATTGCCGGGTGTGCGACAACAGAACCGGCGGACCTGCTTCACGTCGATCAATTGCGGGAACCGAAAATAGTGTCTGTTGAGCAAGGGCAGTCTGTTGAATCTGCAGATGTTGGTGAAAGAGACAATGATCAAGAAAGTACAAAAGTTTTTACTGCGCCTGATTCCCGCTACGAGCCCAAGATAGCAAGTGAGTCAGAAGTTGAAACACCCCCTTTACCTGATGCTGAGTTTCGCGGCAGTTATAACAACATGCCTGTGGCTGCGTTTATCAATGAAACATTTGGTAATCAGCTTGGGCTATCTTTTTCTATCGATTCCGATGTGCAGGGCATGGATGAATTGGTCAGCTTGAGGCTGACGGAGGAAATCAGCGCTGAAGAGCTGTTTATTATCGTGCGAGATACGCTGGCGAACTATGGTGTCTTAATCACAGGTCAACAAGGTGTTTTCGTTTTCAGTCTAAGTGATGAGGCGAAAGGTGGAAGCATTCCGCTTGTTATATCCGGGAAGACTCTGCCTGAGGTGCCGGTAGGTCATCGGCCAGTTTTCGTTTTCTATCCGATTGAGGTGGTTGATGTAAATGTATTGAGAAGCTGGTTGATCAAAGCGCTTGGTGGGCAAGGCGTGCAGTTTGAACCCATTCGCGAAGTAAATGCCATGCTGCTGCAAGGGAAACAAACTGCTGTAGAAAAAGCGATCGAAATTATTGATTTGCTGGATCAGCCGACTCAAAGAGGTGCGCATACCGCAATCGTAGAGCCTGTGTTCACCAAGGCGAAAGATCTGGGCACTGATTTGGTCGCTGTACTTAAATCCCAGGGCTACGATGTGAAAAACCGACCGCCGATGGCGAGCATCCTGGTCGTCGGAATGAAGAGTACAAATCAGCTGGTTATCTTGGCTTCAACCAAGGAAATTCTCGAACACGCGATCAACTGGGCTGATACACTCGATAGGCAGACGACAACCGATATCCGGGACGGTGTGTTCAGCTATCAAGTTCGAAACACTGAGGTGGGGTATATCGTCCAGCTTCTAAATCAGTTAGGCGCGAGAGGTGGTGGGGAAGGCAAAGGACGAGTGAAAACTAATTTCATCGCTGATACGAACAGAAACGCTGTTGTGTTTCGTGGCAGGGGCGAGCAGTGGTTAAGATTGTTGCCAGCGATAAAAGAGATGGATGTTCCAACTCCAAGTGTCCTCGTGGAAGTTCTGTTAGCGGAAGTCACGTTGAACGACCAGGATGAGACTGGTTTAGAGTTTATTGCCCGCTCCGGTGATGTGACTTTCTCGACATTAGGAGGACTTGGCATTGGAAGCAGCGGTCTAACGGCTACGTTGAACCGCGCTGGGGAAACACGGGCTGTTTTGAACGCTTTCTATCAGAATGATAGAGCGAATATTCGCTCCAGACCTCGACTGATGGTCAAGAGCGGTCAGCAGGCGAGAATTGATGTAGGTAATGAGATTCCGTTCATTTCAAGTACTTCCCAGTCAACAGAAAACCCCGACGCTCCGGTCATTCAAACAGTCAGCTATCGTAAAACCGGGGTCATTATGCAGATTGAGCCGGTGGTGCACTCGTCTGGCTATGTGGATATCAGGATCACGCAGGAGCTGAGTGAGGCGCAGCAGACGTCGACCAGTACCATTGATTCGCCAACCATCTTTAATCGAAGCATTGAGACGACGGTGACGTTAAGAGATGGTGGCTCCGTACTTCTGGGCGGCCTGATCGCCGAGAGTAGTGCAGATAGTAATAATGGAATCAAGGGGTTAGGCCGGATTCCGGGTGTCGGTAAACTGTTCCGCGCAGACTCATCATCCTCGGACAGGACCGAACTGGTGATGATGGTCATACCCTACGTGATCGAGAATCCTGACGAGGCGATAGGTATCTCCGACAAGGCGTTGGAGTTTCTTCAGTTAACACGGTAGACTCGATCGCCTCAGATGTAGGAAATGCGTGCCTTTTTAGGTGTTTACAACCTTTATTTGAGACCTTATGATACGTTTCGTGCTTGGGGTCAGGGTACCTCTAACGGGATGTTAGCCCTCGGGCAGCTATAGCGACTACGAGTGATCGTGGTGTTACATTTAATGAATATTTTCTAGACACAAATTGGAGTACTAGAATGCGTAAAAAACTTATAACGATGGGTCTGGTTTCTGCGTTGGGGGCTAGTACTTCTGCGATAGCGCTGGACCTTGATAATCCGAAAGATGTCCCGCAGACCTATGCAACGGACGCTGTTGCGGCAACCGATCTGACAGCGGGTGGACTCGTCAATCTTGGCGCTGGCATCCAGATGATCGAAACCACAACGGTAGGCGTCGGTAGTTCAGCGGGTCAGAAACGATTCATTCGCGTTGACCTGACGAATGCAGAGTACTCGAACCTGGGTGTTGCAGGGACAGGGACGCTCACTGCAACAGGGACCACAACCCCAGCAGCAACAGGGGGAAACACCTCATCGACAACGGTAACGTCGATGGGCGGCAACGGTACTACTTCTGGTACGATCGACGTTGCGTTGGACTTCCCGGATGACTGTGTAAGTAAGACTGCTACGACCACAGCTACGACAACTGCGGGCGGTGCAACGAACGTAAAGAGCGTTAGTCAATGTTTTGCGAAATATGTTCCGGCAAATACGATGACAGTTACCGCGAGCCAGTCGGCAGATATTGCGTTCTTCACGGCGTCTAGTGCGCCAATCGTAATCGCCCCCGGAGGTGCAACGATCTCTAACGTAGAGGTCGCGCTAGGTGGCTCAGCGGGTGATGACTTCGTCATTTTTGAGGTCACAGCAGGCACCACCGGTGTGCCGCTGAACACTCAGGTTACATTCACGCCAGCTGTGGCAGTATCTGGTTCTGCCGGCGTGGCGATGAACGTTTATGAAACGCTGGTGCAGGCAAACGAAACCAGAAATGAACTGGCTAGTGCCTCAGGAACTTTTGTTGTCGCGGCACTTGGTCTGAGTACCACAGCGACCCCGGCAAACCAGGTTGCTGAAGTTGCAAGTGACTTCACGCTCTTCGCGACTCTGGGCGGTGGTACCACCGATGATGGCACGCTCGGAAGCATTAATTGGGATTTGGCGACCGCAGCGGAGGCAGCTGAGCCGACTACAGGCGGCGCACTCGTAACGGGCGATATCATCAACGCGGCGACTTCAACGGTAACGTTGCTCGGTGATACGAGCTTTGGTGACTGGTACCTGGACGATACCGCCTGTACTGGCAAGGCGACAGGTGAGATCGACCTCGTGGAAGCGGCAGATGGTTTGTCTGCGGCGCCCGCGACTGCAGGTGTAGCAGGTTTGAAGGCCGCTCACATTGTCTGTGTTGAAATGGACGGTGACGAAGTGATCAACGAAGGTCCATATTCCGTGAGTTTCGACTGGACACCGGCTGCAGGCACGGTCACTCCTGCCGAAGACACTGAGGATGTTGTTGGTGCTATCTCAAGGAACGGAACCACCGTTCAGATTCCGTACATCACAACGTTCACGGACTACAACCAACGTGTGGTGCTAGTGAATAGAAGCAGTAACCCCGCGGAGTACAGTATCTCTTTCACTACGGAAGCGGGAACCACTGCGACCCCGGGTGATGCAGCTTCTGGCGAAATTCCGGCGAACTCGGTTCTATCCCTCAAGGCGGTAGACGTCGTCACCATTACAGGCGATAGGACGAGAACCGCAGCAACTGTCACGATTGTTGCACCTAGTACGGTGATTGACGTCGCCACCAACCAGGTCAACACTACGGATGGTTCAACTGATACTGTTGTTTACAACTGATCAGTTAGCAGCACTACAAAAAAGAAGGGCTTCGGCCCTTCTTTTTTTTGCTTAAAGAAAATGTAATGTTTACGCATCTATTGTCGCCAGATCTATCTCATGAAATCGAAACGAGCACCTAATTTAGATAAAGCCATCGAGTATCTTCAGGCAAAAAATGGCGTCAAAGTCGTTGAGACCTGTAGGAAACTCTTGAAAAAAGACCCTAAGAATTTCGATCTGCTTCATCTGATGGGAATAGGCTATCGGTTACAGAAGAAGTTTGATCGTGCATTGGAGTACTTTCACAAAGCAGAAAAGGTCAGGCCAGAGGGAACAGCACCTTTATATTGCAATATGGCGGCGGCGGTGCTGAAGCAGCGAAAGGAATCCATTTTCAGGGCGGACAAGTATGTTGAAAAAGCCAGGAAGCTGGCACCTGATTTGATAGAAACGCACGAAGTCAGCGCTGATGTATTCAGTAGGACGGGCGACCCTTTTTCCGCAGAAGAAGCGTTTAAGAAGGGTTTGGAACTGCGTCCCAATGAGCCGCGACTACTGCGCAAACTTGCCAAGGCACTAAAAGAAGGGGAACGCTTTGACGCGTCCCTTGAAGCGATCGAAAGAGCGCGGTCGGTCGCGCCGATGGATTACTCTATCATGGAAGAATACGCAGATATTCGTGAGCAGAGAGGAGAAACTGAAGAAGCGTTGGATGCGTTTACCGCACTTCGCGATGATCCTCGAAGCAACTCATATTTGGTTGATCAACGCATAGTGGGAATGCTATCTACGCATGGCCAGAAAGAGGAAGTGGAGCGCCGAGCGCTGGAACTAACGGAGAGATTTCCGAATTCGCTTGGTCCCCACCTTACACTGATCAGATTGGGTAAGTATCCTGGCGGAGTCGATAAAGGTATTGAAACTATCGACGAGCTGGGGAAAAACTCTAAACGTCGTATTGTTGACAACTTCGCGATTGCTGATGGGTATGACAAAGAAAAGAATTATGACCTTGCGTTTGAACACCTATTGGCTGGAAATGCAGCTAAGAGGGAGCGTGAACGAAAGCGGTATCCTGGCATCGAAACGACACATGAGCATCACAACAACATCAAGAGTGTGTTCGAAGGGAATGTGCATGAGCTGATGTCCGGGTCTGAAGATGCTGATAAGTACCCCACGCCAATATTTGTCCTGGGAATGCCGCGATCAGGTACTTCTTTGACAGAACAACTCCTTGGTATGCATTCGCAGATTTATCCTGCAGGGGAACTTACTTTCCTGCCTCAATTAATCAAGTTTGGGCATGGGGCCTACCTTAATCATCCGAAACAACGCGAATCTGCGCACTTTATTAGAGCGCGTGACACTTACCTGAAGTGCATCAAAGAGATCAGTAATGATTCACCGTTCGTTATTGACAAAATGCCTCATAACCACGAGAACCTGGGGTTTATTCGAAAACTGTTTCCGAATGCCATCATTATTCATACCTTTCGCGATCCCATTAGTAATTGTTTGTCTCTTTTCAAGGCGAATTTCGGTGGTTGGCATCCGTACGCCCAGGACCTTAATTTACTTGGGCTCTACTATCGGGAGTATCAGAAGCTTATGGATTTCTGGGGGGAACGATTTGGCGATACTATCTATCAATCTCGGTATGAGAACCTGGTTGATGACATGCGTACGGTGGTAACAGAGATCCTTTCAATAGCGGGACTTGAGTGGGAGGATGAGATTGAAGGCTTCCACAGTGTAGACCGCATTGTAAGAACCGCGAGCAACGACCAGGTTCGACAGCCAATTTACAAGTCGTCCAAGAAAAGCTGGACCAAGTACGGAGATAGTCTGCAACCACTTATCGATTCATTGATGAGAGCAGGCGCGATAACTGAAGCTGATTTGGCATAATCGATTTGTCCGGGGTGAGTCAGAACATCAAACTGCTCACAGGAATACCGCGCTCTGGTACGACGCTCTGTTGTTATCTGCTGAACAGTGCCCATGATGCGCTGGCCTTGCATGAACCGATTTCGCCGGAAGTTTTTTCAGCTAGGATAAATCCCGTTGAAGTAGTGTGCTTGCAAGTTAAGGGGTTTCGGGACTCGCTTTTAGTCGAAGGTAATGTGATATCCAAGCAGATGGACGGCGGGTTACCTTCCAATCCGGTTGATAATTCAAATGGCGAGGTGCGAAAAGAGCAAGTTGCGCTTGGGCAGCTCGATGCGGGTAAAGTCTTAAGCGAAGAATTCACGCTGTTTGTCAAACACAACGCACTCTTTTCGTCGTTACTGCCAGAATTACAAAAGCGGTTCGAGACTTTTTGCATAGTCCGGAATCCACTTCCGGTGCTCGCGTCCTGGCAGTCGGTAGACCTACCTGTCGCTCGGGGAACGGTCCCTATGGCGGAGCGATTCGACGGTAAACTCCAAAGCAAATTGTCTGAGGCGGAGGCAGTGATGCAGAAACAGCTGGTTATTCTCAGCTGGTTCTTTGATCGTTACAGGGGACAAGAAAACCTTATCCGTTACGAGAGCCTGGTAGAAACGAACGGCAGAACGCTGTTTGATACAACCGGGGTTATTTGCAACTCGTCGGAACCACTGGAGCCACAGTTGAAGAACACAGGTGCGAGTAACGATCAGCTTAGACGGTTGTCCGATTGTCTGCTTGAGCGTCCAGAGATTTACGAGGGTTTTTACTCCCCGGAGGATGTCTCTAGCCAATTGGAGGCGATGCTCAGTTGAAGGCTCTGGAGTTCATGATTCTTGGAGCCCAGAAATCCGCTACGACGGCGCTGTCCGAGTTCCTGAATGAACATCCAATGATCGAGATGGCCCAGGGAAAAGAGGCGCATATCTTCGACGACGCAAAGTTCAACAACGAATGGTTTTCAGGAGAGATAGAAAGGCGCTACGACAGCTTGTTCGACAATCCTGATGCCTCGATAAAGGGCGAAGCGACACCAGTGTACCTCTACTTTCCTGAAATAGCGGAAAGGCTCCGGCGCTACAACCCGGAGCTAAAACTCATTGTAATTCTGCGTGATCCAGTTGAGCGCGCCTATTCGCACTATTTAATGGAGAAAAAGAGAGGTAATGAATCCTTGCCGTTCTGTTTGGCACTGTTGATAGAATCTTATCGGCTCCATCGAGATCGAGAGTACCTTTCTGAGGATTCCTCTCTCAGACGTCACAGCTATCGAGACCGTGGGTACTATTTCAGGCAGCTTAATAACCTCTTCCGCAGCTTTGAGAAAGATCAGGTGCTGGTTATCCAGAGCGAATGGTTACGCGAAAGGCACGAGGAAACGCTGAGACAAGTCCATGACTTTCTTGATATTGATGAATTTCCAACTCAGTCCAGGGAAGTTTTCAGTCAATCCTCCAACCTGAGTGACGTGCCGATGGCGAGTCTCTTTCTGAGGAGATGTTTTCGAAAAGACCTCGTGAAACTCGAAGAGCTGGTGGAGTTCTCGACAGCGGACTGGCGTTAACCTGTCAACACTTTTAGAGTTTGTTCAGCGGCGATGTTCCACGAAAATCTCAACGCCTGCATGCCAGCTTTCGCAGAAAGACGAGTCCGGTTGCTGTGTTTTTCAATATCGACGAGCCCATTGGCAATTGACTCAATAGAATCAGCATCGACCCCGATACCTCCTTCTCCAACGACTTCCACGAGAGAGGTTTCTTTCGAGTAGAGAACAGGAACTTCGTATTGCATGGCTTCAAGCGCCGGTAGACCGAATCCTTCGTATAGCGATGGCATCAGAAGGCAATGGGCCTTTTGATAGAGCCGATGCAGATCTGCTTCAGAGACAAAGCCGAGTAGTTTTACGCGATCGGCTAGCTGCAGCTTGTCGACCAGTTCCGTCAGTTGTAATTCTCCCCAGCCCTGACCGCCAACGATGATAAGATCAGGGAGTTGATTTGCCTTTCTGGCATAGGCCTGAAGAAGTCTGCTGAGATTCTTTCTTGGCTCGAGCGTGCCCACAAAAAGCAGGTAAGGAGAAGAGATCTTCCCCGGTGGAAGCTCAGCGATTTTTTCGGGCTGAGCCGCCCCTTCATGGATGACGTAGCACTTACTTGCCGCCGCAGTAGGAAAATAGCGCCCCACTTCCTGCCTGGTGAAGGATGAAACACAGATCACCTGATCCGCCTTTTTGATCGATGGCCCCATCAGCAGTTTCTCCAGCCAATAATTTTTCCTCTGCATGGTTTCCGGATATCGTTTCCAGACGAGGTCATGGATCGTGACAACTTTTCTGATGTGGTCCGGAAGGAGCAGTGGCAAGTGATGCCGAGGGGACCAGAAGGTATCGATGGCATCCTGTTTCGACCATTTGACATACTCCCACTGGGCCCATCGGAGACTACCGGGAGAGCCTCCTTGAGCGGAACCTGATCTGACGGTGATGTTATTTCCTGAAGGTACTGCAGTTGTCAGTGGTCGATCACTGTAGAGAAACCACTCATGATCCGTGCGAGTAAGGTGTTTAAGCAGAGAGTTTGTGTAACGGCCTATCCCCGTGAGTGGTGCGGCCAGAGGTCTGGCGTCGACGGCGATACGCAAGATCAGTTTTCCCCCACCAGAGAAGCGTAAATAGTCGCGTAATTGTGGCCCATTTTTTCTCCGGTAAAGTGAGACTCAAACCTGTTTCGTGCGTTTTTGCCCATCTTCACAGCTTCCTTGCCGCGATGATGAATAATGTCCATGGCACCTTGTAGCGCCTCAGACTTGCCGGGTTCGACGACCAGACCAGTCTCCTGGTGTTTATTGATGTAGCTGGTTCCCGTGCCGATTTCCGTTGAAATCATAGGTTTTCCAGCCATCGCGCTTTCCAGCAGCGTCACACCGAAGGCTTCTGATCGCAGGTGTGACGGTAGGACGAAAGCTTGGCTCAGTTTCAAGAGACTGACTTTCGTGATGTCGTCAATGTATCCAGGGAAACTGACATTTGTGAGCCCCATCTGGTTTGCGAGACCCTTCAGGTAGGTTTCTTCCGGTCCTGTTCCAACGATCACAGCTTTGTACGGACGGTCTTTCAGTGCCTCAAGTAGAAACTGCAGACCCTTGTAATAGCGCCAGACCCCGATAAACAGGAAAAAGTCTCTGCCGAAATCATCTTCTGCTTTCTTCAGAGCTTGATGAGTTGCCTCAGGGTAGGATGCTTCATCGATACCAATAGGAATGACGGAAACTTTGTCGGAATAGTCGGCCAATATGTCGCTCGATTTGGCGTAGTTGTTCGAAGTTGCCACGATCCGATCAACCGAGTTGAGAAAACGTTTCATAAGGGGACGGTAGACACAGCCCAGTAGACGCTGTCTAACGATGTCCGAGTGGTACGTCACGAGGCTGGGCTTCCGTATCCCGGTTGCCAGATGCATGATGTCGGCGAATGGCCAGGGAAAGTGGTAGTGGATGATATCCGCCCAATTTGCCTGCCGTTTGAACTCTCCTAGTCCGCCCAGACAGAATCCACAGGATGCGATTTCGACGTTCTTTTTTACCCGTATCAATTGACCTTCTTCCGAGGAAATGACAGCGGGCTCAGGATGCGAAGAAGGGTAGAAAACTCTGCTTTCAACCCCAAGGGTTTTGGTGTTCCTGCAGATTTGCCTAATAACCTCTTCCGCGCCGCCCTGGGTGTCTGGGAAATAGGTTCGGTACACGTGCAGGACTTTCATTGTGAAGCGATCTCTTCTTCGGTCGCGTTAAGGGTGGTGGTATTATCGCTGAATCAAACTGAAAGAACGAGAACGCTAGATTTGGAGCTAAGTCGCAAAGCCTTGCTTGTGCTTGGCATGCATCGAAGTGGCACTTCCCTGCTCACCGGATTGATAGAAAAAGCCGGACTTTCAATAGGAAAGTCTGTGATGACCCCTGCGGAGGACAACCTGAAGGGCTTCTTTGAAAACCAGCAGATAGTGGACTTCAATGAGAAACTTCTAAATGTCCTGGGGCTCAACTGGTCCAGCTGGCAGGCGTTTCCTGAGAACTGGCAAGAAACACTTGGCGATTCGCAACTCGAGGCAGCGGCAAAGCTGTTGAATGATGAATTCGAAAGGGCTGATGCAATATGCATCAAAGATCCACGAATTTGTCGTCTGCTGCCTTTTTGGCTGCGTGTTTTGGCTGATCAACAGTTTGAGATTTACTGCGTGTTGACGACTCGGCAACCAGGCGAAGTCATATCGTCCCTGAAAAGCCGAGACGGTATGGGTAAAGCGCAGGCAAGCGCACTGTGGCTGCGATATAACCTGGATGCGATGCAGGGATCTGTCTCACGTCTGGGGATGCACATCAGTTATGACGAAGTGCTGAGTGATCCTGAGGGCGCGCTGGACCGTATTTCTGAGCTCGTTGGCATGCAGCTGGAGATGAAAGATCAGTCCTTTGTGGATTTTGGGCTCCGACATCACAAAGATCATGCGTTACCAGAGTGGGCTGCTCTCGTGTTGCGGAACGCCGAACGATTTCCTGAGGTGCCGGACAGCGGAATTGAAACCCTGGCTTTACCTCTACTGTCGCAGGCAGCCGAATGGGAGCGTCTTGCTCAGGGTGAGGAGATTATAGACATCGAAGGCTTGTCTGATAAAGAGACCCGGCTTTTCAATCAGGCTGAGGAGGCGAAGCAATATGCGTTGTCGTTGTCCCTGGAATTGGAGACCGGACGCCGGTACATTACCGATCTTGAGCGGGAGCAGGACACCGGACGCCAGTACATTACCGATCTGGAGCGGGAGCAGGACACCAAGGACAAGCTGATTCAATCGCAGGAGGCCTCGCTCCAGGAAGCGAAGGAGCGGTTTGATCGTGCGGCGAAAGAGGGTGAAGCTTATGCAGAAACGCTTAAAAGCGAGGTAGAGGAGGCTAGACAGTATTCCGAGGCGTTAAACAAGGCGCTTGCGGAGAAAGAATCAGAGCTAGTCCAACGAGATGCGGATCTTCAAGAGATAATAGATCGACATCAGTCTGAAACGGAAACGCGAGAAGTCTATACCCAGTCTCTCCAGTCTGCGCTGGAAGGAAAAGAAGCGGAGCTGGTGACTGCCCATGCTGAGCTTGAAAAGATGCACCGGGAGTTACGAAAAGTTCATCAGGAACTCGCCGAAACTCACCAGAGATTGATTGATAGAACACAGGAACTGGAAGCAGAGCTTCAGCGGTTCAAGTTACAAAGAAGGATGATCAAAATGCTGCAACAGGTAACCGATGGCTAAGACCTGTATTTTTACCATTGTTTCTCGAAACTACCTGCACTATGCACGTACGCTGATGAACAGCGTAGAGCAGTTCTCGCCGGCTGCAGATCGCGTCGTTGGACTGTGCGACAAACCAGAAGATTTTGATTTCAGTGCTGAGAATTTTGACATTCTCGAGATGGCGTCACTCGACATCCCGATGATCGACAAGTTTATCTTTCGTTACACGATTCTTGAGCTCAATACGGCGATAAAACCTTACATTATCTCAGCACTCTTTCAGCAGGGTTACGAAAAGGTCATCTATTTCGATCCGGATATCCGGATCTATGACTCTCTGGATGAGATGCTCTCGCTGCTGGACGAACATCAGATGCTGCTGACCCCTCATCTGACCGGACCGTTGAACGATGACAAGCTGCCCAGTGAGCTGAATATTCTCGTGTCTGGATCTTATAACCTGGGCTACATCGGTCTTAAAAATACGCCGGATATGCAGCAGTTTGCGCACTGGTGGGAAGATAAGCTCTATGAAGACTGTGTTGTCGATTTGCCACGTGGTCTCTTTGTTGATCAGAAGTGGATGGATCTTGCGCCGGGAATGTATACCGATGTTTATATTAACCGTAACGAAGGCTGGAATACCGCTTACTGGAATTTGAAGCACAGGCAGGTGAAAACTGCGGATGATTGCCAAAGTGGTTATCGCGTGAATGACGCTCCACTGCTGTTCTTCCACTTCTCAGGATTTTCCGGCGAAGCGAAAACCCTCAGCAAACACCAGGATCGATTTACGAAAGAATCAGCAGGGACAGCGGTTCAGAAATTATGCGCAGACTACGCCGATGAACTGGATGCAAATGGACAGGCGTCGACATCCAAGATCTCCTACGCTTATGGCAACTTCGCGGATGGCACTCGGATTCCCGACTTTGCGAGATACATATATCGCGAAGACTATGACTGGAAACGAAGTCAGGATGACCCATATGAGGCAACGGGCTGCGCCAATTTTCTTGGCTACCTGAATGAGCCCGTCACATTGAACGGCAAACATATACCCTGGATTACACGCCTTGCTTTCAAGCTCTATAACGCGAGGCCCGATCTGCAGGAAGCCTTTCCGGATCTTTCCGGCGCGCACGGAAAACGCTTTGCCGATTGGTACGTTCAGAGTGCGGCAGAGCAGGCCGGTTTTGATGAGTGTTTCATCCTTCCGGTTCGCCACGAACTTTCCCAGTTCGGTGACACAGACCAGCAGCTCAGTTTCTGGCAACGCACCAGAGCGAGAGCGAACCGTTTACTCTATCGTGCCGCCTGGCGATATCGTCATCTGGTGCGACCTTTTGTGCCTGAGAAATTGAGGCAACAGGTACATGTACGGCTGGTTGATCGCCTGACTCATACTGTAGAAGAGCCATCAGTGGCTCGCGGTCCCAAGGATGCCAGTCTTCCATGGGGAGTGAATCTTATTGGCTACGTGAATGCTGAGAGTGGTATCGGCGCCTCAGCGCGCAGCAATATTCGGAATCTCACCGCTGCCGCCGTGCCGCTCGCAGTCTCCGATTTTCGTCATGGCAACGTGTCTCGAATGGAAGCCAAGGTTCCAGGATCTGTCATGGGTGAACCCAGGTTCAACATCAACCTCTTCCATATCAACGCCGATCAGACAGTTAATGCTTTGAATCAGATTGGCCACGAAGTGCTCAGGGGCCGCTACAACATTGGCTACTGGGCGTGGGAGCTTCCGGAGTTTCCAGATGAATGGCTGCCGGCCATTTCTATGCTGGATGAGATCTGGGTGCCCTCGGAATTCTGTAGACAGACCATCGCAGCCAAGGCCGATATTCCGGTGGTTTGCATACCTCATTCGATCGAATCAATTTCGGTAGCGGACCCTGTTCGCTCATCTTTTGATCTTCCGGAAGATAAGGTGCTCTTCCTAAATATGTTCGATGCATTAAGTGTTCCGGAGCGAAAGAACCCTGAGGCGGCCATACAGGCGGTTGATGGTGCGGTTGTCAGAGGCGCTGAAGACGCGCATCTGGTGTTGAAAGTCAGCAACCTGGACAAGACACCGGCTTTTGCTGAGCAGCTTCGAAAGCGGGCAGCAGAGCATGATGGCCTAACGCTTATTGAAGGATATCTCGATTCAGAGGACGTCTATCGATTGATGTCGGCTTGTGACGTTTTCCTCTCACCACATCGCTCCGAAGGTTTTGGTTTGGGACTCGCTGAATCTATGTTGCTCGGCAAACCTGTGATCGCAACGGCCTGGTCCGGGAATCTGGAGTTTATGACCGAAGAGAATTCAATTCTGGTCAGGAGCGAACAGGTTGTGCTGGCTGAAGATCACGGCCCTTACAAGGCGGGGCAAGTCTGGGCAGAGCCTGATGAAGAAGCGCTCATAGAAGCGGTCATGTTGCTTTGTGTAGATTCAGATAAGCGTTTAGCCCTTGGAAATTCAGCAAGTCGATCGATTGCATCCGGGTTTTCTGCGGAATCGATTGGTCGACGAATCGTGGCTAGGTTAGACGTCATCACCGAGACAGAGCAGTCGCTAGCCAGAGCCGGCTAGCGAGTTTGGATCAAATTCCGGGCGCCAGTACAGAGTTCTTTCGACGAATTGGTAGATAACAAGATCCGGTTCGTACTCAATGACGGCGCTGTCATTAAAACTCAGATGTCGTCGGGGCAGGACAATCAACTCATCGAAGGAGAGAATCAGATACTGCAGCATTGCGTAGCTGTAGGAGTCTCTGAACATTAATACCCGAGTTCGGGGTGTATCTTCACCTCTCTTGTAACGCCAATGTTCTCGTTGTTCCTTGGGGACTAACGGTAACTTTGCGATGTAGCCATCCTCAATGCGAGTGCCGACCACTGTTTCCGGTTGGCGAACTTCACACCTGACTTCGAATGGTTCTAACAGAATTTCGTCCAGCAATAGAACGTTTTTCGCCATATCCCCGCCGTTCTTGGGCGGCAGGTTCGTGAATTCAATGTCATCCTCGGTCAACCTTACGACATTTGGGAGATTGAAGCGCTCAATCTCATCCATCAGCTTTTCGTAGGCGCGAAATCCACCGAGACAATTCCAGTGGGTGTCAGTTTGCCTGTAAAGATTCTCTCCCCGGGCTTTTCCGGCCTGAAGGTGCGGAGCGACATCAACAAATGGTTCTCCCTGTGCCTTAAGGTAGTTCAGAACCTGATCGTATCTGCTCACACCAACAACTTTCACCCAGTCCGGCAGGAACTCCGGATACACCGTGTTCTTGTCCGGTGTAGGCAGAAGCACATACTTAGCTCCTAACGACTCTGTCCAGAGGCGCTGTCCGCGAAACCGATCGTGGTAGACTTCCAACTCCTCGTTGCTGAGCGGCATCGCGCCTCGATTTTGGTCCGTGAGGCGCTGATTGGTATAGAAAAGCCAGTCCGACTTCCCGAGCACAACCTTATGTGATGGGGAGGTTTTGAAACCAACGAGCAGGTGGTGATATGCATGCAGCAAATCACTGCGAAAGCCGAAGTTGTCATCCATGTAGTCTGAAAAGGCTTTGGGAAATTCTCTTAGGGAATCACGATCTGCGGGCCAGGTTGGGAGTTCAGCCAGCTTTCGGTTTTCATGATTTGTCGCCGCGGCGCCGAACCATTGCTGATGAGTCAGTGCACCGAGTGCTCCCAGAAAGAGTAATAGCGATAATGCCTTGAACATGTGTGTCAGAGTCATCTGTATATCAGAACCTGAAGTAAATGAACGGGTTATAAGCATCTGCAGCGAGTGTCATCACGCTAAGCAGGAACAGCACGGCAAGCGTGCTCGCTCTAACCAGCTCCAGCCCGAACTCGCTTCGCTCACCAACCGCTTTTACAGCCACTCTGGCAATCGGCGTGGCGAGAACAAGTCCCACGATCAGCACGAGGCTGGTGTGCGGATTAAGGTATTGAGCGACGTAGTACAAATCGCTATTTCCGCTGCCGGGTATCAGCATGGCTCTCAGGTAGCTGAGAGCTTCAGCAAGGGTTTCTGCTCGGAAAAACACCCAGGCGATCATGACGGCCAGTAATGTATAAACATGCCCTGCCACTTTTGGAAGTCGGTCCAGCAGGCCTCCGAATCCCAGCCGTTCTATCACCAGAAAAGCGCCGTGCAATAGCCCCCAGATAACAAAGTTCCAGCTGGCACCATGCCAGAGCCCGCATAAGAAAAAGACAATGACCAGATTGCAATAGGTTCTGAACAATCCGGCTCGATTTCCGCCAAGAGGAATGTACAGGTAGTCACGGAACCAGTTGGACAGCGAGATGTGCCAGCGTCGCCAGAACGCCTGAACGGAAGACGCAATGTAGGGATAGTTAAAGTTTTCCAGAAAGCGAAAACCCAGCATACGACCCAGACCGATGGCCATATCGGAGTAGCCTGAGAAATCGAAGTAGATCTGCAGTGTGTAGCAGAGGATACCCAGCCATGCGACAGGAGTGCTCAGGTCGTTTCCGTTGATTGCAAAAATCTGATCGGCAACCTCCCCCAGTGGGTTTGCAATAAGCAGTTTCTTGGCGAGACCACAGATGAATCGGGTTAGACCGCTGTATGCAAGGTCAACTGACAAAGAACGGTTTCTCAGCTGTTGATAAACATCGTGGTAGCGAATGATGGGTCCGGCAATCAATTGCGGGAAGAGTGCGATGTAGAGAGCGATGTTGATTGGATTTTTATCGTGCTCTGCATCACCGCGGTACACATCGATCAGATATGACATTGCCTGAAAGGTGAAAAATGATATACCCAAGGGGAGGTGCACTTTTTTGTGATCAAAGGATGATAGTCCCAGTTGCGTCGTCAGCAGGTTCCAGTTTTCAACAAGAAAATTGGCGTATTTGAAGTAACCCAGCAGCAAGAGATTAGCGACGATGCCGATGATCAACCAGAAACGTGCGCTTTGCGTACCAGTGCCTGGTCGTCCGATCGCGCCACCGATCAGGAAGTTCATGAAAATCGAGCCGAGCATCAGCGCCACGAAGTACAGCTCTCCCCAGGCGTAGAAAAAGAGGCTCATGAACAGAATAAAGAGATTGCGCACAATCTTCGGTGAAACAAGCACCCCGACCAAAACAACGGGCAGGAAAGCAAAGAGGAATGTGGCTGAGCTGAAGATCATGGCGTCCTAGAGGATTCCAATTGCGCTCAGAAGCTTAAAGAATGCGTCTCTTTCGCGTTTCAACGTATGAGCCTCGACCGTTTCCCTAGCGGCTTTTTGTAGTTTTTTTGCACCGTCGGAACGGAGAAGCCCTGAGGCACTGTGTACCGCAGCGAGCAGAAGCCCTTTGTCCAAGTCAGGCATCAGGCAGTTGATACCATCGACACAAAATGAACGATTACCCACGCAATCTGGGACAACAACGAGTTTGCTGAGCAACATGGCTTCCAGCGCCGGCAGGAAAAACCCCTCGGTTGCATGGGGTAGAAGAATTGTAATCTCCGAAGAAGCCATGCTGTCCAATACCTGGTTCCTCGGGACATGGTCAGTATGACAAATGATTTCGAAACGTTGGGACAAAGCGCTCTCAAGCTCCTTTGCCAGCTCCGGCTGTTTGAGACCCAGGATGTAAACAGAATTTGTGGTTGGGCTTTTAACAAATTTATCGAGGTAGCCCGTATCGATTCCGTTAGGAATGGCTATGGTCCTGCCGTTCACTCGATTGGTGCCGTCAATGGCTTGCTTGACTTCTTCGCTGACGCAGATTCTTGTAGCTGCCTCAGACAGGTAAGGGTAGACGTTAGCCTCGGGGTTCGCGTGTCTGACATGCTGGATAAGGTTGATGACAGGCTGATCTTCTGCCTTCCTGTCCAGGTATTCTTTCCAGTCCATACCTGCGAGAAAGACCAGGTCAAAATTGTTCGGTCTGAAGTCTGTGATCGCCCTGTTTTTAAAGGGTTGCCAGGGAGTGGTTTCTATTGGAGCGGACTGATCCCCCCAGGAAATGTAGGGTTCCAGCTCTGGATGTGCCAGGCAGTGCTCGAAGTAGTCCAGGACTTTCTGTTGCCCCCCGGAATACCGATCGTACTGTCGATGGAACAGAACCTTAGTGACCAAAAATGTACCTGCTAGTTTTTAGCATCTTCTACCGGTTTGGTCGGAAACATCGAAAAAACAGCTTTAGGTCTTGGATTTAGCGAGAAGTAGAACACCAAAAACAAGCTAATAGCACCAATGACGGTATCGGTTATCTGGAGAGATTTGATTGAACTATTGCCAATTACAAGTATGCCAAGTTGTAGTGCAACCGAGATAACCAGAAGTTCTCTTCCTCGTGCCCAGATGATTCTCATCCAGTTTGGTGAATCAACATCTCTCGAGATTATTAAAAGCAGAATGACAAGGGCTGGAATAGAACTCATCATTTCGAGAGGCGAAACGTTGGTTAGAAAATCTAATGCGCCTTTCTCTTTCGCCCTCAAACCTCTTTTGGCGAGCATGTATAGCGGCCACGTCAGTATGAATCTGGCAGTGAAAGCGGTACAAATGATCAGGAAGAACCCGGGTTTTATTATCCCCGCGTTGTCGTAGTCGTCAATAGCGAACATCGGAAAGATGTGCAGAGTTTTCAAGGTGACAATTGTCTCATACTTTGTCGACATAGGATGCTTGCGATTCCCGCGATTCCCGAAAACAAGAAGAACAAAGTATGTTTGATTGCGTAATCAATCGTTGTGAACAGAATGCGCGTTGCGGTAGTTAATTCGGAAATATCTCTGATTACTTCGGCTACAGGCGGCGAATAGTGATAATAGTCAGCAGCGAACTATTGACAAGGTTTGTTGGCAAGCAAGTACTGATCTCTGAACCGTCGCAATAAGGTGACTTATGGTACTAACTAGGAGCAATGTGCTGTCGGCACAATGGAACAGCGTTATCCGCTGCTAATGCCAGTTGGCCGGACGATAGCGGCTGGCTCAGAAGTGCGTTTGTACTGTCCTTGAGGAAGGTTTACCACCCGATTGATTCGTCGTGTTTTCTCTAAAAGACATCGGGTCAATGGCCTAAAATCGAGCTGAAATCATTGGCTCGAAGGGTTTCCAGGCACTGTTGGCGTCTTTAAAAACAGGCTGAGTTACCTGATATCGACTGGCAGTTGATACCAATCTTTTAGCTTTCGTGTGCTCGAGGCAGACCGCCTCAAAAGGAAGCTGAAGGAATTCCAGCAGTTGCTGAATCAGCTGTTCAGGATTGTTGACCAGATCTTCATATGCGATGGAGGTGAAGCCAGAGTTCAGCGCTGAAGCCGCAGAAGCAATTGCGGCTTCGACTTCATCGTAGTACCGGGATGCATCCCTGATGTCGTGGGAGAATCCCTGCCCATCAACGAATGGTGTTTTGTAGCATGACCAGACGGTTGCGTGTTTCTCACGTTTGGTGTGGATAACGAGGGCTCCGGGGAAAATCGCATGGATAATACCGGTGTATAGAAAGTTCCCGGGCAGTTTGTCTATCAGGTAAGGCTTATCCGTCTGCGTAATGTTGTTGTAATACGCTGTCTTAACATTTGTCAGGAATGAAGAATCTTTGCACGCTTCTCGTATCTGATTTTGATTTCTTGGTGGCCGCAATGACCCAATGGCTTGTTCAAAAGCTTTTGGCAGCCAAGGCAGTTCTCCCATGGGTTCGATAGATGAGTGATTGCCGAGCATCTGCTCCAGGAGCGATGATCCGGTTCTTGGCATGCCAAGTATGAAAATCGGGACCGAAAGATTGCGATCTCCTTCAGTCAGGTTGCCTGGCGAACCCAGTGCGCAGTAAAAAGCGAATAGCGTCCAGATCACGCTCAACTTCATAACCTGTTGTCGCATTTACCAACCGGTTGCCTTCATCATAATGATGCAATGCCTGGGTATAGTTATTGTCACGTTCGTGTAACTCCGCTAATGCAAAGTGGTAATAGGGAACATGAACTACAGTTTGCGTTTGAGGAAATCGCTTAAACAGTGCGCTGGCAGTCAGTGTTCTCGGCTTTGTGAGAGCAGATACAGCGCTCTGCCCATCGCTGCCGAAGGAAGCCTTTCGGCACGCTTTAGTACCTCTACAACGGACTTTTCACAATCCTTGAACTGGTTGAGTTCGAATTGGCAGGACGCGAGGAGCAACCAGGTGGCAGCACGCTCTGGATCTTTCTGCAGAGCAGCCCTGTAGCTTTGTGTTGCTTTCTTTAGTTCGCTGCTTTTTACCAGCAGGACGGATTTCAGGTGCAGAAATTCAGCCTGGTGACTAGTGTCGTGGCAGAGTTTTATTGCGAGATCACACTCTTTAACTGCAGCGGTAAGTTCGCCAAGATTTTCAAGAGACTTAATCAGGAACATGTAGGCATCAAGATTGCCCTTTTCTCTCGTGAGCGTCTCTCGGCACAGCTTTTCGCAGTCAAGATATCGTTGCTGTTTGTATAGATCTTGGAAGCTCACGGCAGGCTAGCTTGTGGTTCGCCTTACCGCGTCTGCCAGGAGATTCGCTGGCAGTGGCCCGTTGGGATTGTCAGCTATTATCTGTCCTTCTTTCCAGAGAGACTGTCTCAATATCTGACTCGGTTCCCAGCGGGCCATCTTGGTTTTTGTAACCGCTTCGAATCGATGCTTCTTAACATAGGTGAGGATGATTTCGCCGGGGTTTTGTGTTGAAGCCTCAGGCGCCTGGTTATTCTCATGGTAATTTTCCGGCAATCCGGCCTCGCGCCGCTTGGCTTTGGGCAGGATAAGGAAAGGACAAACCATCGCGGAGTATTCGGCGCAAGCTGGGTGGCAGGGGGGTTCCAGTGACACGCCAAGCGATGCTGATTTCGGGTCAGTCACGAAAACTTGCTCTTTCTTGTTGGTGCCGCCACAGATCCAACACTTACCTTTTGTCATCGACTGGACGTACTTTTTTTCATCTGGCACGCGGATGTCGTTGGCTTTCACGAACCAGGGTTTTTTGTAACCATTTGATGTGAGAGGCAGATGCCTCATCGCTGGAGGTATATCTATATCTGTTTTCTTCGGTCTAACCACGAGGCATATCCGTTGGTAGAATGGTGAATTATAACGTCAAACATGAATTCAACAGGGATCTGGATTTTTGACCAATATCGCCAACGATAGATCATGTGGTGATTGTACCGCTTGCTGTGATGGCTGGCTCAAGGCAGAGATCAACGGCAAGAAGATTCACCCGGGCATCGGTTGTGAACATGCAGACCGTGGATGTGGTATTTATGAAACCAGGCCGGTAAGTCCTTGCAGGAATTTTAAGTGTCAGTGGCTTCTTGATCCGAACATGCCAGAGTGGATGAAACCTTCGCGATCCAAGGTGATTTTGAAAGGTAAACAAATCTGGGAAAGACCGTCGTCAGACGTTCCTGCTATCGTAGCCTCCTCCGTGGGTCCCAAGATTCCTGGAAAATCGAAGAACTGGTTACTGAGTTACGCTGAAGAAACAGGAGAAGTCATACTCTGCATCGAACCAGTCAGAGATCGAAAAACGTACACTGGAGAGCAGCGAAAGTATGCGATCGGTCGTGCTGATTTTGTCGAAGAGATCAATCAGTGCGTCGAGGAGGGTCGCGAAATTTTAGTGAGGTCCGTTTGAGTCGCTAGGCTCCAACTGACTGGCCATGATGCCTGCGAAAAGAGCTTCGTCCAGAAGACGCGAGATGTGTTCTAGGTGAGCGGACAGACCGTTTCCAACTTTCGGATGGCCATTGTAGACGGTGTCGCCAATAGCCAAAATGGGGCGTCCATAAAAGTGGTCGTATCCTTCACCCGGGAATCGAAGCTTTGGTTGGTAAATAAAAGGAACTTCAATGCCAACCTTGCTCAGATCAGAAATTCGTGACTTAAGTAGTCTTAAAAGTTCAATGATTCGATAGTCGAGACCCTGAAAATTCCCAGCGCAGGTATCAAAGAAGCTTTTGAGGTCTGTATTCGTTCTAACCCTCTCTTGCAAAAAACGAAGGCTCTCTTGGTTAAGGTTCGTGAGTAGAAGAATCTCGTTAATGTCGTTATGTAATTTTCCTGGCCAGACGTAAAATAAGCTGTCGTCATTGCGGCTTTTAGTGAACTCGATTAGTTCTTGATAAAGAGAAATCGGGATTGAAGTAAGTTTGAACATTGCTGAACGCAAGTTTCCCTTTTCACTAGCGGGTTGAGCATGGCCGTTCTTGAACAGCAAGCTTACCTTTTGTTCTTGCGCTCTGATGTATTTAGTAATGCCATGAGATGCATGTCCGCTGCCGAAGCCCTCTGCAATATTGAAATTAACAACCATCTTGCTGGAGTTTTCTCTGAATGGGCCTGCCTGCCAATGAGGTTCGGACAGATCCAGTCTCCCACCACTGGCGTCGACTAATAGATTGGTATCAGCATGTTCGACAAATGCAAGATCTGGCTCACTTTGGAATAGGAACTTAACGTCCTGCGACCTATTGGAAAGTAAGAGTAGTGTCTCCAGAAGGGCGATAGTTGTTCCGAGGAAACCCGGCTGTCCCAGACGTGCTAATACTTTGACTAGTGAAGGATCCAACATACCGTTCATTAGTGGCGGACGAAGGTGTGTCAGCCAGTGACGGCTGTAGGGCTCTTTCCTGTGCTCACAGCTAACTCGCTTATCGACAACAAGAATATTCACCTCAGAGCCGAAGGCCAGTTTCATGGCATTGGTGAACGCCAATCCCACCGGTCCGGCACCAACCACCACTACATTTAGTGCGCTACCTGTCTGGCTTTTGATTAGCTCCGCTCGAAGTTGGTCTTCAGCAATGTCGGAGAAACTGTCCTCTGTCAACAACGGGTCCGTTGATTGGCAAAGGGCCATAGCCTGTAGCCAGCATTCGCTCAATGTGGGAATCTCAACTAGCTTATCAATCAATTCTCGTGCGTGAATACCAACGTTTTCAGGATGGGCATCCTGATTGAGTAGAAGGTGCTTTTGTGTTGAACTTTGATCAGGTTGCGATGCTTCATTCGGCGGAATACTAGTAATCGACTCGGTCGAGTCAGAGGATGGACTCAGCGTTGGATCGTTGAAAGCGCTATCTACGGTCAGTAGGTATTTCCAGCCTTGCGCAGCCCGTTGTCTCGACTCGTCTGCCCATTGCTCCATGGCTTCCAGCCAATGGTCAAGAAACGTCTTTCTGTCTTTAATAGACCTGCCTTGGAAAAGTTGACGCATGAGATTACGAGCGATGGGATTTTTGGGAAATTCACGCAAAATCTCTTTTAAAATCGAAGCCGCTTGGCTGACATTGCCTGATTCTGCGGCGAGCTGTGCACGCTTGAGTGCTTCATCTCTTGAATTCGTGTTACTTTGCGTGACCACGTGTTATGCCTTATTGGCGAAACCTGAGTTCCAAAAACTGTGTATATGGCGCCCTGAGCAGGAGTCGAACCTGCGACCCTCCGCTTAGGAGGCGGATGCTCTATCCAACTGAGCTACCAGGGCGTGGCGGCAATTCTAACAGAAATGAAACATCGAACTTCTAACTCACTCGTACAGGTTTTTACGCGAGCGCCCGTCCCAGGTGAGGTAAAAACCAGGCTGATTCCCGAATTGGGGGAGCAGGGTGCTGCGTCCCTCCATGCGGATTTGGCGGGTCACTTATTAGGGAGTCTGGATGAATCCGAGCTCGCTGCTGAAGTCTGGGTCAGTTCAGATGCCGATCATCCTTTCTTTGATCAGTTCTCTGCCGAAAGGCGAGATCAACAAGGCTCGGGTCTCGGAGAACGAATGTCGTTTGCGTTAGAAGACGGTCTCTCGAGAGCCACCAACGTCGTCTTGATCGGCACAGATTTACCCACACTCGATCTGAATTACGTGGAATCAGCATTTGATGCGTTGGAGTCGCATGAGGTTGTGCTCGGTCCTGCAGTCGATGGTGGCTATGGGTTGATCGGCGTATCGGGAAGTGCCCCTGCCATTTTTTCAGGGATAGCGTGGGGTGGTCCTGCCGTGCTGGCGGAAACCTGCAGGAAGCTCAATGAACTTCGTTGCCGCTATAGATTGTTGCCACTGATATGGGATGTCGACACACCCGAGGATCTGGTGCGTTACGATGCTTGGATGGAAGCACAGAACTAAACAATGCCGAAGCCAATCAGGCTTTCCGCACCAGTCTTGATGGCCGCTTCAGGTTCTCTCGGTGCCCAACCCAGCTCTCTGGCGGGAGAGTTATCCAAGCTCTTCACAACATCCAGGTCCGCAATGAAGCTGCCAATCTCCGGCACGAAAATACTCGCCAGCCTGGTCAGCCAGTTCGGCATCTCGCGCTGAGGAATCCGTCGTGCCGGATACTGCTTTTTCAAAATGGCTGCGATGTCACGAAACCATAGAAAGCCGTTGGAGGCGATCAGCCGCTGGTTCACTGATGCTTCGTTTTCCAGAGCAATTCGATGCAGCGCCGCGACGTCCCGGGCATCGACAATTTCAAAACCGAACCTGGGAAGCAACGGCACCTCAAACGTGAGGAGCTTGGCCAACGCCTCAAGGCTGGAGCCGTAGTCTTCCTCAAGTGCCGGTCCCAAGACGAGGGAAGGGTGAATGGTCGTGAGCTGGATGCCGTTTTCCGAGCAGAACTGCCAGGCATCTATTTCCGCCAGCGTCTTGCTCAGCGAGTAGGGGGTGAGATGCGGATCTTCCGGGTCACTCCAGTCTGCCGCGGTATAGGTACGATCTTCAGAGATACCTCCGAGGATTGAGGCCACAGATGAAGTCAGGATGACTCGTTTTATGTTGGCCTCCGCGGCCGCCTCTAACACGTTCATGGTGCCGGCTCTGGCAGGTGCGATCACGTCTTCAGGGTCCTTGGGTTGAACCGTAGGCACCGGCGATGCCACATGAAAGACCGCGTCACAACGGGTCATGGCCTTGGGCCACCCTGCCTTGTCTGTTAACAAAGCCTCGGCAAATGACAA
Source organism: Pseudomonadales bacterium (assembly GCA_017642855.1). Classification (GTDB taxonomy): domain Bacteria; phylum Pseudomonadota; class Gammaproteobacteria; order Pseudomonadales; family Azotimanducaceae; genus UBA9659. The sequence continues at coordinate 2,155,778 of JAEPOO010000001.1, read as the reverse complement.
CCGCGTAACGTCGGCACCCTGTGCTTTCATGAGCTGCCGTACCTGACCGGCACGGTCCTGGCTTCGAGTTGTGCCACAAACCTCATAGCCGTGATTCAGCAGATCAAGGACGCAATGTCCGCCAATGAAACCGGAGGCACCGGTGACAAGAATACGAGATGACTTTTGAGATGACATAGGTGCGCATCTTGGTACGATAGGTGTCTCTCTTCAAGTAACGCCCTAAGGTGTAAACATGACTGACCTGCCTGCTGGACTCCCTGACTGGATTCGCGAGCACATCGAACTTTATATGAGCGATCCGGAAGCGGCGCACATGTGGGATTCATCTGCGCTGGGTGGTCCCGGAGTGTTACCAACGCTTCTACTGACCACAAAGGGTAGAAAAAGCGGTGAACCGAAACCACTGCCTCTGATCTATAAAAAAGTGGGGGATAACTACGTCATCATCGCATCCAAGGGCGGAGCACCTGCTCATCCAGCCTGGTATCTGAATCTCTCGGCCGAGCCAGATTGTGAGATCAAGGTGGGTGCACTGGGTGTCGCGGTCACCGCACGCGATGCTGAGGGCGAAGAAAGAGAAGATCTATGGAAGCAGTTGGCGGAAGTTTATCCACCCTACAATGACTACCAGACAACGGCAGGCGACCGCCGCATACCGGTGGTTGTGTTAGAGCCGAGGTAAGGCAACCTAAATATCGAAGTTTGGTACCAGGTTAATCTTGCTGGTGTCGGGTGCGACCGGCGGGGGCGTCGGCGCTTTCTCATCTTCTTCGATGAGATCTGAACCGGTGGCGGCGAGCGTCATGCCCAGGGTATTCGGGTTCAGCAGTTCTTTTTCTTCCTGCAGCGTTTCCAGAACCGCACCAGGTTCGTCTAAACCAAAGTCTGGCGCTTCAACCTCGGGGACCTCTTCATTGGAAGCTTCTACCAGAGGTGTGCCGTCATTGTCTTTCACGCTGAACTCGGAAAGGTCCAGTTCCACAATGATTTCTTCGGCAGGTTCGGCCAGCGGTGTGTCGTCATTCTCGGCGAGTTCGAGGTCACTGATATCAACTTCGACAGCTGCCTGCTCAGGCTGAGGCTCGAACAGGTCACCTTCGTTAGGTGCGAGCGTAAAGTCTGGAACCGGAACGTTGGGGTCTGTGTTTTCAGCGACAGGTTCCGGATCAGCAGCCTGGAATGGGGAGGGTGGCGCGTCGTCTGCTTTCTGAAATTGGGGCGGATCAGCTTTCTGGAAAACCGGCGCCTCTGCTTGTTCAAACTTCGGTGGGGCAGGTTGCACCGGCGCTTCTGCTTTGATCACCTTGATCTTGACGTCAGCGCCGACTTTCTTCAGTGCTCTGCCATACTTTGCTGCCTCGGCTTTGTCTGCGGTTTTCTTCAGGACGATTTGTTTGCCGGAAAAGAGTGCGGCAGTCTTTTTGGTGTCGGCCTTGAGCAGTTTTGACAGCTGGGCACGGACCGCAGCGGCATCAAAGCCGTCGACGACCTCACCCTTAAAAACGATGGCGTAAGTTTCACCGCTCATGGGGTCATACTAATCGAAATACCCGGTTTGTACAGAACAGCGGGTCCTGCCTTTTAGACCACACAGACGTACGCCTGATCCGGCTTTGCGCCGTTCAGAACGGTTTTGTAAGTGGTCTCCATCGCGTCTGCGCCTGACCCTTCATTAATGCTGACCCAGTCATCGACTGCACCCAGGAAGGCCGTCCAGGCGCTTTGCAGCTCCGCCTGATATGTCTCGGGACCCCAATCCTGATTCCGTTTCTGCATCTGAGTCGGTGCGAAGAACATGCTGGGTTTCGCACCCGGCAGCTCGGCGGGTTCCTGGCCATCTCGCGTTTCCCAGTGTGTGATACCGACACCGCTGCTGCAGACGACATTATCGCCAAAGTGGTGGTGCAGTCGCTCGAGCACTTTTCGGTTGCCCGCCATATCCACAAAGGCAACTTTGGCATCCGCCATCTGCTCGATATCGTCATAAGTGACGACCTCATCGTAGATGCCCATGCCCTCAACAAAAGCTTTGTTGCCAGAAGAGGTGAGGCCGACAACGGTGATGTCGCGATTCCTGTTCAAAAGAAACCCGAGACTGAAAGAAGTTTTACTGGAGGCACTGGATACGATGACTTTCTCGGCGCCGAACATGTCGTTGTCGAACAGCCAGTCATCCAGTATGAATCCAGTCGCAAACAGCGGGAAATAGACCATCCGGTGCGAGTCGTAGTCGCGGTCAAAACCGTTTGTTGCCGTCATGAGTGAATACTGGTTGTAAGTCGGAGGTAGTGCGGTGCGATGCGCCGCAACGTCGGTGAATCCTCGACCAGTGACGTGTTCTGGTTTGACGACGAGGTAACTCGCCATCGGATAATAGCCATAGTACTCGTCGCCCTCCTTCAGGTCGGTTGATCCTGAGCGGATGACCGTACCGACGCCCCAGACCGGGATTCGGCCAAATTCACCTTCTGACGGGAAGAACTGCCAGTAGCCGATGATATCGCCAGCGACACCGTAGGTGATGTTGTTCGCGGTGAGCCCAAAGCGATCAACGCGGATCACAGCTTCCCCTTCACCCAGCTCGACGTCGGCGGCATCCGGCAGGTCGATGGTGCGTGATTCTTCGAGATTGGTGCGTACGACTTCGAGGCAATAGCTACTCATGAATGGGGTCCTGTATAAGTGGGCAAACGGAGCATACAACAGGCGACGGTCAAAGCGGTACACTAGAAGTTTTCCAGGGAAAGTTCAGATGTCAGAGACGTTTCATGGCGTGATTGCTTTCGCCTTGATGGTGGCGATGATCCTGCTTGGCACTGTGCTGCGCGTCAGGCTGGCCTGGTTGCAGGCGGCGTTACTGCCAGCGAGTCTTATTGGTGGGTTAATCGGTTTTGTACTGATCAGTTTTGACCTGTCCCTTGGTTTTTCGAGTGAAGACTTCGTCGGTTTTGCTTTCCACTTCTTCACATTGAGCTTTATGTCGCTGGTGCTGACGGGCAAGAGTGAAGCGTCTGCTGACCGGTCGGTTCAGGGTGGCGCCTGGTGGCTTTCTATTGGCTGGACGATGAGTCTCGTGATGCAGGCACTGGTTGGGCTGGCGGTGGTCCTGATCTTTAATCTGGTCAGCGGCGGCACGATCTCTCATTACCTGGGTTTGTTGGTGACTCACGGCTTTACTCAGGGACCGGGGCAGGCGATGGCCATGGGCTCAATCTGGCAGAACGAGTTCTCGGTGGAAAATGCCATCAGTTTTGGCCTGATCTATGCGTCTGCGGGATTTGTTCTGTCGTTTCTCGTGGGCGTTCCTGCGGCGCGCTTCGCCATCCGACGTGGCCTGAACCAAAATACGTCGGCGCAACTTAACGAAGCGTTTCTTTCGGGCGTTCACGACAAAGAGTGTCGCCCGTCTGCAGGACACCAGGTAACCCATTCAGGCAATGTGGATTCCCTTGTGTATCACCTGGGTATCCTCGGTTTGGCTTATATCCTGACCGATGCATATCTCACGCAGATTCAGACGACCCTCAGTGACGTAACGATGATGGGCCTTCCGATGGATGTGCTGTTCTCTCACAACCTCTTTTTCATTCATGGGTTAATCGTCTGCCTGCTGATTCGAGGTGTGATGAACCGAATGGGTTGGGGACACATGATTGATGACGAGACACAGAAAAGAATTACCGGTTCGTCTGTCGATCTGATGATGGTAGCCACGGTAATGAGTATTCAGCTTTCTTTACTGACGGCATATATCGTGCCCATCCTGGCGGTTTGTCTGGCGGCGGCAACGGTAACCGGTCTGATGTGTTTCTTTTTTGGGCGAATGCTCAACACACTGCCGGTGGAGAGAGCGATTACGCTCTTTGGCTGCTGTACGGGTTCGACGGGCAGTGGTCTCCTGTTGCTTCGAATCCTCGATCCGGATTTATCGACAACGGTTTCAAGGGAGCTGGCGTTTTTTAACGTCGCCATTATCTTCCTGAGCCTGCATGTGCTGATGTTTATGGCGCCGTTGTTGCCTTCGCTCGATCTGATGGTGGTATGCGGGGTTTATCTGCTGACCTTTATGATCGGTGCCGCGGCGATGTGGGTCCTGTCACCGCGAACCTGAGGATTCAAATGCCGACCAGGCGGCATCCAGGCGGGTAACAAAGGCTGATTGCGTGTTGTTGTTTTCGATCACTGTGTCCGCACGCGCGGTTCTTTCGGCGTTGCTGAGTTGAGCGGCGAGTCTCTGCTCGACGGCTTCCCGGTCCACACCGTCTCGCTCCATGGTCCTAAAAATTGCGGTCTCTGGAGCCACAGTAATGACCCAGACTTCATCTCCGATATCGTCCCAACCCGCTTCGAACAAAACCGCTGCTTCCAGCACGATGACCTGGTTCGGATTCTCAGCCTGAATTTGCGAGATTTCAGCTTCCGCCAGTCGTCTGATCTCGGGCCAGACGATGTCTGTGAGTTTCTTGAGCTCATCCGGCTTGCCGAACACCTTGCTGCCCAGCACCTTACGATCTATTTCTCCGCTTTCGCTTCTGAGTTCTTCGCCGAAGGTAGCGATCACTGCCTCGAAAGCTTCGGTACCGGGCGTGTAGGCCTGATGTCCAAGTTTGTCTGCATCGATAACCGCGGCACCTTTTCCTGCCAGATGTTTTACTGCGGTGGATTTACCGGAGGCGATACCTCCGGTCAGACAGATCACTGCGCTCACGTGTTTCTTCCAAGATCTAAAGAAACGCAATTTGCCACAGTGCCTGAATAAACGCCATTTCAGGGAACTTGTGATATAAAATGTCGATGGGTTCGGCAGTACCAGTTCTAGCGCAATCTAAATGGTCTCGTTTGGGGGCGCTCTGCCTCCTCTACTTTTGCCAGGGTCTGCCGATCGGTCTCTTTCAGGTGGCGATACCCGCCTGGTTTGCCGCCCAGGGTCTTTCCCTGGCACAGGTCGCCAGTTTTATCTTCATCGTCTTTCTTCCCTGGAGTTTTAAATTACTTGCCGGTCCTGTCATGGATCGTTTTGCGTTTCCCACAATGGGGCGAAGGCGACCCTGGGTGATCCTCGCGCAACTCGGTATTGTTGTGACCTTTATTGTTGTCGCAATACTTTCTCCTGACCCGAGTGAGAGCTACATGTTGCTCGCCGCGCTCGGTTTTGTTGCTAATGCCTTTGGTGCTTTCCAGGATGTCGCAGTCGACGGCATGGCGATCGACCTGCTCGAGGAGGATGAACGAGCCCAGGCAAATGCTTATATGTTTGGTGGTCAAATCGTAGGCACCAGTGTCGCCGGCGCAGTGGGTAGCGCCGCGCTCGCCAGTTATGGATTGACGGTGTCTGCGTTGATCATGGCTTTTACGGTCTTCCTGATCATGCTGGTGCCGATATGCCTCAGGGAACGAGAGGGGGAGCGATTCCTTCCGTGGACTCACGGGCAGGCGTCGCCGGAAGCCCTCGCGGGGGTTAATGAATCCTGGAAGGACATACTTGTCTCCCTTTTTAGAGCCATTGTTTTACCAATGAGCCTGCTGTTAATCCTCCTGGAGGGATTTCAGCGCATGGCGTCTGGCATGCTGGTCAGCATTGGACCCGTCATGACGGTTCAGGATCTCGGCTGGGCGCAGACAGACTGGTCTAACTATTACGCGACTGCTGGGATTGTTGCGTCAGTGGTCGCTGTGGTGTTGGGCCCGTTGATCGATCGAATGGGTTCCCTCCGGGTGCTGGCCGTGGCCATCGCCTTCCGATTTGTCTTGTTTGGGGCGTTTGCGACCTTTACGGCTTATTGGCAGCACACCGAATGGGTGCAGGGCATGGTTCTGCTCGCTTACATCAGTGGACAGATCGTCACTGTGTCGATCATCGCGCTGTTTATGCGCCTTTGTCTGAGGCGCGTCTCTGCGACGCAATTTGCGGTGTATATGGCGTCTGCCAATCTGACTTATTCCATGGGCAGCGGTGCGGTGGCGCCCCTCGGTATGTTGATGGGATACCAGGGTATGTTCTATGTGATGGCTGGACTCCATGTGGCCTTTTTGGTGTTATTACCTTTCATGAATTTTGAGCGACACCAGCGGGACAACGAAGCGCTGGAAGCCAGTCTCGCGCAACCCTGAATGCATATCTAGGAACAAGACGGAAATCCAAATCATGAGTCAGTCACGAGATGCTGCCATCGTCGGCATTTACGAGTATCCCGATCGGGATGTAGAAGGCGAAGTCAGTCCACTTCAAATAAAAGCCGCTTCAGCAGCGAAAGCCCTGGAAGACGCAGGACTCTCCTGGTCAGATGTTGATGCCATCTATGACGCCGGCGAAGGCGGCGGTATGGCTGGTCTTAACATTTCAGAATACTTTGGGCTGAATCCCACGGTGATCAATACAACGGGTGTTGGTGGCAGCTCCTACGAATACCATGCCGCACAGGCAAAGCGGGACATTGCAGCCGGTAAAGCAAAAGTTGCGCTTCTGACTTACGGATCAACGGCACACAGTAACGCCTTCGCCATCGGCGTCGGTGCGCGGGGCGGTGCTTCAATGCACCCCGCGGACAATATGGACAGTTTCGCCGGTCAGACCTTGGTATCTAATTACGCCATGGTGGCGCACCGGCACATGCATGACTACGGCACCACCAGTGAACAGCTCGCTGAGATATCCGTCGCGACACGTATGCACGCCATGAGAAATCCGGAAGCCGTTAGAGCGATGGAAGATCTTGAATTTCTCGATATCCGCGAGACGACCATCGACGATGTCGTGAATTCAAGGATGATCGCTGACCCCCTGCATCTTCTTGAGTGTTGCATGATTTCCGATGGCGGTGGCGCGGTTGTCATTGCCGCACCGGAAGTCGCCCGGGACTGTGCAAAAAAACCTGTCTGGATTCTCGGTACCGGCGAAGCCACGAAATATCCGGAAAACGGTGGGGACATCACCGTCAGCGCTGCGGCTCAGTCTGCGCCCATTGCCTTTGGGGAAGCGGGTTTAACACCGCAGGAAATGGATATCGCGATGATCTATGACTCTTTCAGCATCACGGTTCTCACGATTCTGGAAGATCTGGGCTTCTGTAAAAAAGGAGAGGGTGGCGACTGGGTCACCGGCGGTCGACTGCGTTTTGATCGGCCAGATGGACCCGCACTCAACACCGATGGCGGCGGTCTTTCTTCGAACCATCCGGGCATGCGCGGTATTTTTCTCTTAACTGAAGCGGCGAGGCAGCTGAGGGGTGAGTCCACGTCTCAGGTGGACGGCGCCAGCCTTGCGGTAGCGCATGGTAATGGCGGCATGCTTGGCAGCCGGCATACCGCTGGCACAGTCATTCTTGGGAGCGATTAACTATGGCTGAACAAAAGAAGGTCCCGACGAGGCCGCTACCTAAGCTGAATGAATTGGATACACAGCCATTCTGGCAGGCGACAAAAGACAAAGCGTTTAAGTATCAGGTTTGCCCGTCAAGTGGAAAAGTCGTCTTTTATCCACGCAGATACTATCTGGGCTGCGGATCAGAAGAGCTCGAGTGGAAAACCGCATCCGGTCGAGCAACCGTTTACAGCTACAGCGTTGTTCGCCAGAGTTACCACCCGTTTTTCAGAAACCTGGTGCCGTATGCGGTGGCCTGGATTGACCTTGAAGAAGGTCCGCGCATTCTCAGTAATGTGGTCGGTGTCGACGATCCACTAAACGATGTATTCATCGGTCAGGAAGTTGAAATAGAGTGGGAAGAACACGAAGCGCTCTGTATACCGCTTTTCCGCCCTGTGAAGCGCTAGGTTGGTAGCCGAACGGTCGCGGTACCGAACACGCGCGTCTCACTTTTCTCGTTAGAAACCGTCAGATCGATCTCAACGGTACCGGCATCCTCGTCGATGTCGGTGACCACACCGGTAATGGTGTGAGCGTCGTCCGCCATCACCGGTGCGCGAAAGACGGTATCGACCGTGATGATCTCCGCCGGTGGCGCCCAGTTGTGAATCATGGCAATCAGATAACCCTGGCTCAAAATGCCTGGGATCATCGCGCCGGCCAGACCTTCTTTCTTCGCGGCTTCATGGTCGGTGAATCGAGGACCATCCCAGCCCACCAGCTTCGCAAAATTTGCGCCAGTTGCCAGGGAAGTGTCGGGAACAAAAGTCGGCAGATCTTCGCCGAATTCAACGTCACTGAGTGTGTTGATTGGCATTAGCTTTTCTCCCTCATCACCATTCGCGAGTCAGAGTTGGCGAGGTGGTTACCTGCTTCGTCGTAGAACTCGATTCGGGTCACCACGAAGATCATTCGCCCGGATCGCCCGGTTTTTGTGTAGATGTCATGCAGATGCGTTTTGCCGGTAATGGTTGTGCCAGGTCGAACCGGCTGCAGACATTCGATGCCTTTGCCGGCATCCATGCCGATGCCGAACCGAGGAAAGTTCTCGGGCAGCATGCGTGAACCGCTCAGGCTGGCGACGTAGGTCGGAGGCGCCTGAAAATCCTCATGAGATTCATTAAGGAAGCGATCTGCTGTCTCGCCACACAATCGGGCGTACTCCGTGGTGACGGCAGGATCTACGTGAAACTGCTTTTCGTCGAAATCTAGATTCAGGAACTTGCCACGAATCTCTTCAATATCCGCGTCCATGGATTCTCCAGACGGCTGATTTAGTGTTTGTGACTCAGTGTTTAAAAGTAACGGCTTCAAATTCGCCGGATTTTAGTGCGCCAACCAGGTCATCCATGGTCTTGATGTCCTGACGGAATGCCGTGGCACATCGACCAATGTGACTGACAATGTGTGAGTCACTGCCGCCAATACCCAGGTAGCCGAGTTCATCCGCGTTGTCGATGGCAATTTTATCTTCGTTGTCCCGGCTGCCGCCGTTATAGATCTCCACGATCTTCACACCCTGGGGAATACCCAGTTCTTCGGTATGCGCAAACATGCCAACTCTTGGCCGGCCTGGATGGCAGGGTACGGCCACCGCGCCGTGGGCTTCGCTGGTTTCCAGGACCATCTCCAGGGGCAGGTCGATTCGGCTGAAGTCGAAAGCTTCAGTCAGTGCCTCGGTGACGCCGAATACGAGGACGTGACCGTACTCGGTTTCCACCTCGCTGCCTTTCAGAATGACGAGATCGTGTTGTTCAGCCAATGCGGAGTAATCGGATTCGAAGTCATGCTGCCGATGCTCGGTCAGAACGAAACCATCGATCGGCACATCTTTGGAGCGCACCCATTTGCAGTAGTTCTCTACTTTGGCGCGACCGTCGTCAGACTTGATGGAATGGGTATGCAGATCGAGTATCAATGTGGGTGCCGGGTTCTGATTGGCCGATGTAAACAGTAACGGAAACTGCCACAGCCCTAAATTTTGTGCAAGGCAATAACGGCCTTGAGCCAGAAAATAAAAAGCCGATATGGATGCCTATCAGAGACGTCGCGTTACCTGGGGTGGATGTGAGCGGCGAACTGCTCGTGTTCTTCGACACCCTGGTCGGTCAGTTGCATGAGTCGTGTGTGAATGTGGTTTGCTTCGATTTCCATGACACCCAGTGTTCCGGGTCGGAGGGATTGGTTTCGAGGCAGAGTCGGCGATCCGGGATTAATGAACAAGCGGTTATTGACGCTTCTCACGTCTTCCAGATGGGTGTGGCCGTAGACCAGAACGTCTGGATGCTGCTCCGGAAAGTGTTTGTTGAGGTATCTCTCCAGATGCTCGGGTGGTTTTCGTGCGGGTGAAGGAAAGTGATGGATCATCCCGATCTGTATACCGCTGGCTTCCAGCATCCAGGTTTCCTGTAACCGGTCATCCTCGATGCCCACATCGCCGTTACCTCGCGATACATAGGTGGGTGCCATCTCCGACAGGTGATCGACGATATCCAACGTGTGCAGATCGCCTGCGTGAAGGATCATATCGACGCCACGAAACACCGATGACGCATGCGGCCACAGGGCATCTATGGTGCCTGGCATATGGGTATCGGCGATCAAACCTATTTTCATGTCCCTTTGTCCGATTCTGAGCCAACGGCGCTTCGGATCGATTGTACCTTCTTGTCAGCGTATCCTGGTAAGGGTAGTGTCTTGTCTGAACGGACCTTGCCTTACTTCTAGGAGAGAGAACCTCATGAGAAAAGTAGATCGTCGCGCCTTTTTGCGCCTGGGTGCAGTTACTGGCCTTGCCTCCGGTATCACAGTCGGCAGCAATGGCGCCGCCAATGCGCTGGGTTCGGATGCCGCGCAAGGCGTTAAGAAATATGTGCGTCTCGGGCGCACGGAAATGAAAGTGGCGGATATTTCCTTTGGTTCTTTCCCGCTGAGACATGGCGATGAGGGTCTTGTGCACTACGCGTTGGACCAGGGTATCAACTACTTCGATACCGCAGAAAGCTATGGTGATGGTACTTCTGAGGTCGTGATGGGTAACGCCCTTAAGGGACGACGTGATGATGTCTATGTCGCCACAAAAATCGCGGCGGGTGCGCGTGACAGTGCTGGCTCTATGATGCGCAGACTCGATGAGTGTCTATCACGATTACAGATGGATTACGTGGACGTTTTCTTCAACCATGCGGTCAACGATGTTGATCGACTGAAGAATCCGGAATGGCATGAGTTTGCGGAAAAGGCAAAAGCTCAGGGCAAAGTGAAGTATCTCGGTATGTCCGGTCACGGTGGTTATCTGGTCGATTGCGTTGAGTATGCAGTCGAACAGGATATGTTTGACGTTCTGCTGCTGGCGACCAATTTTGGAGAAGATGCGGCCTTCTACGAGCGATTCACCCGGGCCTTTGATTTTGTCGCTAACCAGCAGGGGCTTCAGGAACCGATGGCGAAGGCCAAAGAAAAAGATATCGGCATTATTGCCATGAAAGTGCTTCGTGGCGCGAAATTGAATGACATGCGGCCCTATGAAAAACAGGGCTATACCTATTCCCAGGCAGCGTTCCGTTGGGTCCTCAACATGCCGGAGGTCGACAACCTTATTATTACGATGCGCAATCGCGACAACGTGGATGAGTTCCTCGGTGCATCAGGGTCAGGTGCCGTGACTGACTACGATATGGCGCTTCTTCAGCAATACGCGAAGATGAACGAAGCCACCTATTGCAGTAACACCTGTAATGATTGTGAAGGCAGCTGTCCTTACAATGTGCCTATCCCCGATCTGCTTCGCATGCGTATGTACGCTATGGACTACGGTGATGTCTCCATCGCCCGGCAGGAGTACGCTCGATTGGCAGTGGATGGCTCAGCCTGCCTGAGTTGTGATGGCAGCCCCTGTCGTGATGCCTGTACCCATGAGATACCTCTGGCCGACTTGTGTGCGCCGACACACCAAATGCTGAGCTGATACCAGGCGCGTCATGACCATCCATATACACCTGGACCTGGTCGGTGGCCTGTCCGGTGACATGTTTATTTCTGCGATTCTGGATGCTTTTCCGGAACTCGGCGGTGATCTGGAAAAGATCATCGAACAGGCAGGATTTCCGGATCTGGTTGCGCTCGATTCCGAGCCGTTCAACGATGGTGTGCTCACGGGCACACGATTTTCTGTCTCCTCAAAGGAGCGCGAAGGGCATCACCATCGGCACTACTCTGAAATCAGGGAAACCCTGACAAACTCGGGTCTGGATGCCACAACGAAATCTGGTGCCCTGGCAATGTTCCATGAAATTGCGGTGGTTGAAGCTGCCATCCACGGCAAAGAAGTTGATGCAGTGGCTTTTCATGAAGTGGGCGCCTGGGATTCGATTGCCGACATTGTTTTGGCTTCTCATTTGATCGCAGCGCTTAATGCCACCTGGAGCATCTCAACCATTCCTGCTGGCAGCGGTTTTGTTGAAACCGCCCATGGACGATTGCCCGTGCCTGCGCCTGCGACGGCCAGATTGCTGGAAGGTTTTGCCTTGTCAGATGATGGCATTGAAGGTGAGCGAGTGACGCCGACAGGTGCTCTGATCATCAAGTATTTGAAACCTGCCGCACGAAGACCGGATGCCGTTGTGCTCAAAGGAACCGGCTATGGATTTGGCACGAAGACATTTCCAGGAATTTCCAATACGGTGCGGGTCTCTGTGTTTGAAGCCAACGAGCAGGATCTCCCATGGCAGGAAGATACCATCGTGCGTCTGTCCTTCGAGCTGGATGACCAGACACCTGAAGAAATTGCAGAGGCAGTTTCCCGAATGAGAGCGCTTGATGGGGTTATCGACGTCACAGAGCAGATCGTCTCCGGCAAAAAAGGTCGACAACCGACTTCTCTCACGCTTCTGGTCACACCCGAGTGTGCGGATACAGTCACAACCCAGTGTTTCAACCTGACAACAACACTGGGTGTGCGCAGGGAGCCTGTTCGGCGCGCGATCCTGCCCCGCGAGGAGGTGGTCGTTTACGTCCGGGAGCGTCAGTATCGGGTGAAGGTCGCAAAACGGCCCTCGGGTTATACTGCCAAGGTTGAGATGGACGACCTGATGGCAGAGCAGTTGTCGCTGAAAGAGCAACATGAGATTCGACAGGAAGCGGAGGCGCTGGCCATCAAGCAGGTCGAGCAAGCAGGGTAAACAGACAGATTAATGAGCGCGTTACAGGCACTTCAGGATTACTTCCGTAGCAGGCCGCCCATGGCCGTCGCCGTGAGTGGGGGCGTCGACAGCATGACCCTTGCGGTGATTGCGCATCGGGCGAATCCTGATACCCAGATCTTCCATGCCATATCACCGGCAGTGCCGGGTCAGGCAACAGACCGGGTGAAAGCGCATGCAGAAAAAGAAGGCTGGTCGCTTAACGTGATCGATGCGGGCGAGATGCATGACCCGGAGTACCTGGCCAATCCGGCAAACCGTTGTTACTTCTGTAAAACGAATCTGTATGACACGGTCGTTGAGAACACGGAACTGGCCGTCGCATCCGGCACAAACACGGATGATCTTGGTGATTACCGGCCAGGTCTGATCGCCGCGGAAGAACACCAGGTATGCCACCCTTATGTCGAAGTTGGTGTGAGTAAAGCGATGCTGCGTGAAGTGGCCAACGAGCTCGGTCTACATGATCTTAAAGACCTGCCGGCAGCACCTTGCCTATCCAGCAGGGTCACGACAGGTATTCCCATTGACGAAAAGATGTTGCCCGTCATCAACGAAGTTGAAGAATTGCTGTGGCAAGGGTTGTCGCTGGAAATGGCGCTGAAAGGCATTCGCTGTCGCATCCGTGAGAATGAGGTGGCCATCCAGGTCGAAACGATCAGCGCCATCGACTTTGACATGCTGGCAGAAAAGTTTTCGGGTACTGTCGTTGACCAGTTCACCGCGGCGGGATTTTCGAATCAGGTGGCCTCGGTCGTGTTCGAACCTTACGAGAAAGGCAGTGCTTTTCTGATTGAGACACTGGAAGTCACGGAGTCGCCGGCGTGAGTGATATCAAAGATGTGAACCTGGATTTTGACCGGGAGAGCCGGACCGGCTTGGCGGAAGCGGTTTTCTGCCAGGGTAAAAGTGACGATCAGTTGGAAACCATCTGTCGGACGATCATGGATGCCGAGCGGCCCATGTTGTTTACCCGGCTGTCGAACAACCAGTTCTCGGTGTTGGAGCAGAAATTTCCGGGAACCCTCGAGTACGATGAGGTATCGAGGACGGCCTATCACTTACCGCGTGAACATAAGGCCAGTGTGCCTCTGGCCGTGGTTACCGGTGGCAGCACGGACCTGCCTGTTGCCCGGGAAGCGTTGAGAACCCTGCAGTTTTATGGCCACGAAGCTTTGGAAGTTCATGATGTGGGTGTGGCTGGACTCTGGCGAATTACTGAGCGGCTCGACGAGTTGCGTGCCTGCAAAATCATCATCTGTGTCGCCGGTATGGACGCGGCGTTGCCGACGGTACTCGGTGGGCTCGTCCCTGCCGCGCTGATTGCGGTGCCAACGTCTGTCGGTTACGGCATGGTGAAAGGCGGGGAAACCGCGTTGAGGTCGCTGCTGGTCAGCTGTGCACCAGGCGTGACCGTGACCAACATTGACAACGGATATGGTGCGGCTTCAGCCGCCATTCGGATTCTGAACAGTTTTTCTTAATGTCGTTACCGGGAGCTAGACTCTAACGTCGTCTGTTTGCCCGCGGATAAACAGAGGTTCTGCATCGCCGCTGTTATCACTTGCTACCTCGGCATCCAGATGATCTGACACGCCGTGATTGAACGATTCGGCGGCGGCAAAAATCTTCGGCAGCAGCCTGGCGTCGCTGGTAGTGTTCAGAAACAGGCCCTCTCGCTTCAGCACAAAGTGCACCGCTCTTTCGATGATGTCGTCATCGCGATGGGGTTCGTACCAGCTGAACCGGGGGGATTTATCATCTTCGCGCCAGCGTCGTTTCGCGATGGATTTGATCGTCTGCATCGCCACACCTTTCTCCTGGCAGAGGGCATAGAGTTCCTCGAATTCATTGCGATACCGCGCTTCCTGCATCTGCAGGTAGTTGTAGGGCAAAAGTACGGAAGCAAAGTCGAAACGAGCCAGACTCTTCAGGTGCATTTCTGCAATTCGTGTTCCGTGACCGGTCACGCCGATGTGCTTCACCAGTCCTTCTTCCTGTGCCTTGATAGCCGCTTCCAGGGCACCGCCTTCGGACATGACTGTTTCCCAGTCAGCGTCCTGTGCCAGATTGTGGAACTGGATCAGGTCTATGTGGTCGATCTGCATCCGCTCAAGTGATCGTTCGATGCTGGCTCTGGCATCAGAGCCATTCCTGTCGCCGGTTTTGCTGGCGAGAAAGATGTCGTTCCTGTGGTCCTGCAGGAAATCCGCGAGTCTGAGTTCTGAATCACCATAGCTCGCTGCGGTATCGAAATGATTGATACCGGCATCCCGAACGATTTCGATGGTGCTGTCAGCGCGTGCCTGTCTCATGCCCCCGAGCGCCGCAGCGCCAAAAATGATGCGTGAACTATCGTGGCCAGTTCGACCGAAGGGAAGTGTCGGAATCATGAAGGGCTCCTGTCAGGAAAGTGGTTAGCGTATGCCTTCAATAAAACGGGTGCAAACGTCGACGCACCAGTCAGTTCTGTGTGGCGCGGTGATGTCCCCGGCGAACACATGCTGGGGATTCTGCGCATCCAGGGTGACTCGATGCAGCTGTTTATCCCCGGCCGGCCAGCGGCGATGGAACGCTACCGCGGCGGTATGATTGATGGTGGGGTCATCCTCCATATACAGAGTCGCCATGGGTGCCTGCTCGGCGTCTGGTTTTAGTTTAGATGCCCAATCCACGACCTTCTGCATCTCGATGACTGCTTGAGTCTCGTAGCGATTGGTCCAGTAACGCGCGGCCATCTCGTTTTCAGGCTCCCAGCTGTGCTCCCTGCCAATGACGAGTGGCACCCAGGATTCAGCCCAGGGCCAGGTCAGCAGAAAACCGAATGGGTTGCGAATACGAAAGTTCGGCGAAAGGAAGATGAAGCTGTGCACCCGATCTTTTTCGATGACCTGTTCGTTCAGCCAGATGCTGAGTGGCGCACCGGTGGATACCGCAATGATGACGACCTTTTTGCCGATGCGGGAGGCAATTTCCCAGGCGTCGACCATGGACTGCAGCCAGTCTTCAGCGGTCGCTGCCATCGGGTTCTCGGACAGACCGTGCCCGGCAAGACGGGTATGAACGACATTGGCGCCAAAGTGAGCAGCGACTTTTTCGGGTATGGGCGCAATTTCCTGGCGAGTGGCCGAGAAACCGTGGACATAGAGCACACAAAGCTCGGTCACTTCAGGTTTTGTTGCCCAATCGATGGTGGCCTCTGCTCCTTCGATCACTGATCCGTGGGATTGCTCGTGTTCATGCAGCCACTCGGGCAGTGATTCCAGTGAAAAATTAGCAGGCACCTGGGACTTTGGTGCGTCCGAATTGAGTCTTGGTCTTGGCGCGAACCAAAAAATGGTGGCCAGGATGGCAGCAAGTAAAGAAATGGCGATAAAGAGTTCAGGAATCACTACAGTCGAGTTCGGTTTTTGACTAAAATAGACCTTTTCCACCGGTGTACGCTGGGCTGCGCACACGGGTGTAGTGGAGTAAATTCATCATATGCGATTGCAGGCAATTAAGCTCGCCGGTTTCAAATCCTTTGTAGATCCTACAACAGTCCCATTCCCCTCAAATCTTTGCGCCGTTGTCGGCCCGAACGGTTGCGGTAAATCCAACATCATTGATGCGGTACGTTGGGTCATGGGTGAGTCTTCCGCCAAGACGTTGCGGGGCGAGTCGATGACAGATGTCATCTTTAACGGTTCCAACACCAGAAAACCGGTGGGTCAGGCAAGCATCGAACTGCTGTTCGACAATACAGAAGGCCGACTCACTGGCGAATACGCGGCTTACAACGAGATTTCTGTCAAACGACAGGTCACCCGGGACGGCCAGTCCAACTATTTTCTGAACAACCAGAAATGTCGACGAAAAGACATCACCGATCTGTTCCTGGGCACGGGTCTTGGACCTCGAAGTTATTCCATCATTGAGCAGGGCATGATCAGTGACCTGATTGAGGCGAAGCCGGAAGAGCTTCGTAACTATCTTGAGGAAGCGGCGGGTATTTCCAAGTACAAGGAACGCCGGAAAGAGACTGAGCGGCGAATCAGCCACACCAAGGACAACCTGGATCGACTGAATGACCTGCGAGAAGAGCTTGAAAGACAGCTTGCGCACCTCGAGCGGCAGGCGAAGGCCGCAGAACGTTATACGGAATTGAAAAAAGAAGAACGTGAGCTGAAAGCGGGTCTGTATGGGCTGCGTTGGAAGTCACTGTCCTCCGAGATCAAATCCAAAGACGATGAAGTGAATCGACTCACCATTGAGCAGGATGCGCGAATTGCAGATCAAAGACGTATCGATGCTGAGGTTGAGGCCAAACGTGCGGCACTGGTCGAGCTTTCAGACCAACTGAATGAAGTGCAAAAGCGCTACTATGATCACGGCACAGAAATCGCTCGCATTGAAGACAGCATTCAGTTCCAGAACGAGCGCACCAGGCAGCTCAGCACGGATCTTGAGCAGGTCATTGAGAATTATCAGAAGGTCAAGTCTGACCTTGAGGCGGATGAACGCCAGCTCGCAGGATTCCGCCAGGAAATGGAAGGCACGGCACCTCAACAGGATGAAGTTCAGTCCCTGGAGAAAGCCTCAGCAGAGCGCCTCTTGGCCGCTGAACAGAATATGCAGCGCTGGCAGGAAGAGTGGGACGGTTTTAACGAAGAAGCTGCAGCGACCAGACAGCGCGCTGAAGTGCAGCAATCCCGTATCGAAGGTCTCGAGCAGGCCATTGATCGTGGTAATACTCGAGTTGCGGTGCTGCGAGCGGACGTGGAACGCCTGTCCGGCGAGACGGTTGAAGGCGAACTGGGACCGCTTGAGCAGATGCTCGAAACCCAGGAGGCGCAACTGGAAAGGATTTCAGCAGAGCTGGGCACGCTGACCACCACCATCGAGCAGCAACGCGAAGCAAACCAGGCCCTGACCCAGTCCCTGGATGAAAGAAAAAGCACGTTGCAGGCACTGGCAGGCAGACATGCCTCACTAGAAGCGCTGCAGCAGGCCGCTTTGGGTCAGCAGGACGATGCGGAAGTCAGCTGGCTTGAAAAACACGGCATGGGCAGCCAGCCGCGTCTCGCTGAAAAAATTCGTGTTCAGGATGGCTGGGACGTCGCAGTCGAAACGGTGCTCGGTGATTACCTCCAGGCGGTTTGTGTTGATGGCATGGATCCACTCACATCGCTGCTTGGAGACTTCCAGGAAGGACACCTGAACTTTGTTACCCCAACATCTGGCGGAGGTTCAGCGATCGCATCCAGCGAATCTCTGGCATCTAAAGTGAGTGGCGATGATGCCGCCCAGTCACTTTTGCACGGCATTCTGACCGCACCGGATCTGGCTGCTGCGATAAACATGCGCGGGCAACTGCAGCCCGGTCAATCGGTGGTGACCCCGGATGGTATCTGGATGGGTGCCAGCTGGCTTCGGGTGACTCGCGATAAAGATGCGCAGGCTGGTGTGATCAAACGTCAGCAGGAACTCGACGAGCTTGGTCGTGGAATGTCTGAAGCAGAAGCGGATGTCGAACGACTGAACGCAGAACTGGATTCGGGCATGGCGGTGCTGCAGCAGGCTGAATCAGAACGTGACCAGCAGCAGAAACGCCTTTCAGAACAACAGCGCGCCTTCGGTGAAACCCGTGCGCAGTTAGGTGCGAAAAGAGTTCAGGCAGAACAGATTCGCAACGATCTGGCGCGTGCCAACAAGGAAATTGAAGAAACCCTGGCACAGCTTGAAGAAGACCAGTCATCTCTGCGAGAAGCGCGTAACCAGCTGCAGTCTGCACTGGATGCCATGGAAGAAGACACGCTGAGGCGTGATGAGCTGGTCAAGCGCAGAGAGTCGATTACTGCGCAACTGAACGAAGCGCGTGATAAAGCACGCAGTGATAGCGCTGCCGCGCATCAACTGGCGCTTCGCGTGCAATCACTGAGCTCGCAGATTGCCTCGACTCAGCAGGCGATGGATCGACTGGGTGAACAGGAACAGATCCTGATGAATCGCCGGGGTAGCCTCGAAGAAAACATTCGCGCCAGTCAGGAACCGCAGGGACAGCTCAAAACGGAACTGGAACAACAGCTCGAGCAGCGACTCGAAGTGGAAAATGAACTGGCCGGTGTCAGACAGAAGTCGGAAGGCACTGAACATGAAATTCGTCAAATGGAACAGTCCCGCGCCGGTGTCGAAGAGCAGATCGAAACGGTTCGTGGCAGCCTTGAGAAAGTCCGCCTGGACCGACAGACGCTCGAAGTCCGGCGTTCAACCATCAATGAGCAGTTGCAGGAAGACAACCAGGTACTGGATGAAGTCCTTGCCAACCTGCCTGAAGATGCCAATGAAGATGAGTGGGAACAGAACCTGACTCGAATGGGTAATCGCATCCAGCGCCTCGGTGCGATCAACCTCGCGGCCATTGATGAATTCAAGGTGCAGTCAGAGCGTAAACAGTACCTGGATGCTCAAAATGAAGACCTGGAGAAAGCGCTGGCGACTTTGGAAAACGCGATCCGTAAGATTGATATCGAAACGCGAACCAAGTTCAAGGAAACCTTCGACAAGGTCAACAGCAAACTGCAGCAGCTGTTCCCGAAACTCTTTGGTGGTGGCCATGCTTACCTGGAGATGACCGGTGAAGACCTGCTGGATACGGGTGTTGGCATCATGGCGCGCCCGCCGGGCAAACGAAACGCGAGTATTCACCTGTTGTCAGGTGGCGAGAAAGCTCTGACGGCGATTGCGCTCGTGTTTTCAATCTTCAATCTGAATCCCGCACCATTCTGTTTGCTGGATGAGGTTGACGCACCACTCGATGATGCGAACGTGGTTCGCTACACGGACATGGTGAAAGAAATGTCACGCACCGTGCAGTTCATCTTCATCACGCATAACAAAATTGCGATGGAAATGGGTGAACAGCTCATGGGTGTGACCATGCACGAGCCTGGTGTATCCAGGTTAGTAGCAGTAGATGTAGATGAAGCAGTAGCAATGGCCGCGGTGTAATACTGTGGTGAAACTGAATAGCGAAAGCTGGGATCGATAGCTGGGAGAAAAGCTGTGGATTTTGATTTGCGACAATGGCTGCTGATACTGGGACCGGTATTCATCGTCGGCGTTCTTTTGCACGGATATATCAGAATGCGTGCGGGCCAGAATGAAATCAGGATGAAGCTGGACAAGGACTTTCTCAGTAAATCCGGTGAGGAAACGGATCTGGATGATTTGAACCTGCTGAGGGCCGAGTTACCCAACGGCGGTGCCCGCGTGATTCCCGCAGAGGGGGAAGGCCTCGGGGATGAATACGAGCGAGAACAGGGACAGGAAGAGGTGCCTGTCCTGATGGAACCTGTGGACGTGCCTTCTGTTTCTGCGATCGATGAGCCGATCGTTGAGACGCCTGCCATCTCGGCAGGGAACGAGCCTGAACCACAGGAAGACGCTCCGAAGGCGCCACCCGCCCGTAAAGCGCCCCCTGCGAGGGCAGAAGAGTCGAACACCGAACCTGAACAACCGTCTGAACCATCATCCGAGCCTAAACCCGAGAAGTTTGTGGTGGTGCATGTGATTGCACTGGCCGAACACTTCGCGGGGCAGTCATTGCTAGAGCTCCTGCTCGGTGCCGATATGACTTTTGGCGAAATGGACATCTTCCATAAGCTGGATCACCAGGGTGATCCTCAGTTCAGTCTTGCCAGCGCCGTGGAACCCGGCACTTTTGATATGGCGACCATGGATCAGTTTTCCACACCGGGCGTCACACTCTTCATGCGAGTTCACGAGCTACCAGATCCTACTTCCGTTCTGAACAACATGCTGGCAGTCGCGGACGCTATTGCGATTGAACTTGGCGGCGAGTTGCGGGACGAGACACGCAGCGTGATGACTCCTCAGACGATCGAGCACTGTCGTCAGTCCGTTCAGGAATTCCAGTTCAAGTACTCGGCCTGACTTCGGATAAGACGCGATGCCAGCATCAAAGAAAATCGCTGATGAGGTGGCGCGTCTCCGTGAGCAACTGAATCACCATAACTATCTCTATCACACGCTGGATCAACCTGAGATCAGTGACGTTGAATTTGATCGGCTGTTCCACGCGTTAAAAGCACTTGAAAGCGAATATCCCGAGCTGGTCACGGATGATTCGCCGACACAACGCGTTGGATCTGCGCCGCTTGAGTCTTTCAGCCAGGTTGAACATGAGATGCCGATGTTGTCCCTGGACAATGCGTTCGGTGATGAAGACATGCGCGACTTTGACCGGCGCGTGAGAACCCGCCTGGCACGTTCTGAACATGAAGGGATTCGCTACACCTGCGAACCTAAGATCGACGGGGTGGCCGTTTCCCTGATGTATGACGATGGCAAACTGGTTCGCGGTGCAACGCGCGGCGACGGCACCACCGGCGAAGACATCACTCAGAACGTGCGAACCATTGAAGCCATACCCCTAAAACTCAAAGGCGAAGGTTATCCAGCGCGCCTGGAAATCCGCGGGGAAGTGTATTTCTCCTTGTCGGGCTTCGAGAAGATGAACGCGGATGCACAGAAGAGCGGGCAGAAGGTGTTTGCGAATCCTCGTAATGCCGCGGCTGGAACCTTGAGACAGCTGGACTCTCGCTTAACCGCGCAACGACCGTTGACCATGTTTGCGTACAGCGTTGGTGTGGTTGAGGGTGGGGAACTACCAACCGCGCATTCGGACATTCTGCGGAAGCTGAAGACCTGGGGCATCAGGATCAATCCACTGGCTGAAGCGGTTGATGGTGTTGAGGCCTGTCTTAAGTATTACGACCGTATGCTCGAACAACGACCGTCACTTGATTACGAAATCGATGGCGTCGTGTTCAAGGTCGACAGCATCGAAGAACAGGGCACCCTCGGCATGTTAACCAGGACACCGCGCTGGGCGATTGCTCATAAATTTCCCGCGGAAGAAGGGGTGACCGTTCTCGAGGATGTTGAATTCCAGGTTGGACGAACAGGCGCAATCACGCCGGTGGCACGTCTCAAGCCGGTGCCTGTGGGTGGTGTGACCATCAGCAATGCAACGCTTCACAATATGGACGAGGTCGACCGGCTTGGCTTGATGATCGGCGATACCGTTGTCATTCAAAGAGCTGGCGATGTGATTCCTAAAGTTGTGAGCGTCGTGCAGGATAGGCGGCCGAAGAAAACCCGGGCGATTGAGTTGCCTGACGCCTGTCCTGCCTGTGGTTCTGAAGTGTTGAAACCTGAAGGGGAGGTCATTGCCAGGTGCACCGGCGGGCTTCAGTGCTCTGCGCAGCGAAAAGAGAGCATTCGTCACTTTGCGTCTCGTCTGGCGCTCGATATTGAGGGGCTTGGGGATAAGCTCGTCAACCAGTTGGTTGATGAAGCGTTGATTGAAAGTCCGGCTGATCTGTTCGAGTTAACGGAATGGCAGCTGGTGCAGTTAGAGCGTATGGCGCCTAAGTCCGCCAACAACCTGCTTGAGGCGTTGAAAAAAAGTAAAACGACAACCTTGCCGCGATTCATTTATTCCCTGGGTATCCAGGAGGTTGGTGAGTCCACGGCTCGCAACCTCGCGCAGTTCTTCAAAGGTCTTGAGCCGCTTCGTGTCGCTGATGAGGAGTCGCTGCAGGAAGTGCCGGATATCGGGCCCATCGTTGCGAAAAAGATCGCTCATTTCTTCCAGCAGGACGTGAACAACCAGGTTATTGATCAACTCTTGGCCAACGGCGTTGGTTGGGAAGAAGAAGCTGAGGCCGGAAACCCGGAGGCACTCGTGGGTGAGACTTATGTCTTGACGGGTACGCTCACCTCGCTGACCAGGAACGAAGCCAAGGCTCGTCTGCAGTCTTTGGGGGCAAAAGTTTCAGGATCCGTGTCCGCGAAAACCAGTTATGTCGTCGCCGGAGATGCTGCAGGCTCAAAACTGACCAAGGCGCAATCCCTGGGCGTGCCTGTGCTCGACGAACAGCAGTTGATTGAATTGCTTGAGCAGCACGGTGCCTGAGATGCGTCTTTTGCAGGCCTTAATCGCAATATTGCTGCTTGCCGGGTGCGCCAGCAAACCGCCAAGCAACGCGGAAAATCTCTGTGAGATCTTCGATGAGAAGCGTGGCTGGTATAAAGACGCACGGAAGTCCTCGCGTCGCTGGGGTACTGACATCTCCGTCATGATGTCCATGATGTACCAGGAATCATCGTTCAAAGCTCGAGCCAAACCGCCGCGTAAGAAGTATCTGGGCTTCATCCCGGGCCCGAGACCGGCCAGTGCATACGGTTATGCCCAGGCGACCAATGAAACCTGGGATGCTTACAAGCGATCAACCGGCAGAGGCGGCGCAGACCGAAACGACTTTGATGACGCCATCGATTTTATTGGCTGGTACAACGATCAGAGTCAGCGCAGGAACAATATCGCCAAGTCTGACGCGTACCATCTGTACCTTGCTTATCATGAGGGGCAGGGTGGCTTTGCCAGGCGCTCATTCAAAAATAAGCAATGGTTGAAGGACGTTGCGACCCGGGTGTCGAAACGTTCCGGTACCTATCGTGCTCAGCTGGACCGATGTGAAGCCAAGTTTAACCGTGGCTTCTTCAGACGCCTTTTCTCGTAGGAATTTTGATATGAAACTTTACAGCTTTCCCGGTGCGCCGAACCCAAGACGGGTACTGATTTTCGCCGCGGAAAAAAACATTGCGCTCGATATCATCAACGTTGATCTGATGGGCGGTGAAATTAAGAAGCCGGATTTTCTTGCCAAAAACCCAAGCGGCAAGATCCCGGTACTCGAACTCGAAGACGCTACCTGCATTGCCGAAAGCGTCGCCATCAGCCGTTATCTTGAAGCATTCCATCCGGAGCCGAACCTTTTTGGTGAGACCGCATTGGAGACAGCTATGATCGAAATGCATCACCGTCACATCGAAATGGAGCTGCATACCGCGATCGGTGCAGCGTGGGTCAACGGACCTGTGGTGGCTTCCATGGGAATCATAAGGCCGATTGAAGCCATGAGAGAAAGGGGGGACCGCAATGCCAGAAGTTACTACGAGCGGCTGGACCGGGAACTGGCCTCCCGAGAATACATTGCGGGTGATCGCTTTACGGTGGCTGATATTTCAGCAACCTGCATGATCGATTTTGCTGGAGCGATGGTCAACCTGGAACCGGATGCGGGCCTGACGCATCTCAAGGCCTGGCGTGACCGTATTGGCCAGCGCGCCAGCGTCATCGCGAACCCGATCTCAGGTTAGGTTTTCAGGCAGCGGAGCGTCGTGGTCCTTCGCGTCGCGTACCGTTTCTTCGTGGAGTTGCCCGTCGGTCTGTTTCTACTGCTTGCAGTTCGATCCTGCGATCTTCCTGCTGTCGTCGATCTGAGTCACGACGGTCGCCGTCCTGTCGTCTTTCAGTGGTCATGTCAGTTTCCAATAGAGTTGCTGCCCGCATGTTGAACTTGAACACTGCCCACGTCAAGGGATGCTTGCAGCACTAGACGAAGCAGTCTGTTATCGCTCGTAGGAGATGCGGTAGATAACGCCGCCGTGATCATCAGAGACCAAAAGGCTGCCGTCGGGCAGAGGCAGCAGATCCACCGGACGACCCCAGGCCACGTTATTCTGTAACCAGCCGTCAATAAAGGTTTCGGTCGTGCCGCTTTCGGGGTCCACCAGGGTTAATCGATAACCCACATGACCTGCCTCAGGTGACCGGTTCCATGAGCCGTGCTCCGCAACGAGGATCTTGCCCCGATATTTTTCCGGGAACATGGTGCCCTCGTAGAAGACGAGACCCAATGGTGCCGTATGTGCACCCAGTTCCATGACCGGTGGCTCGAAACTGGCGTTTGCCAGTCCAAATTCCGGATCGATGACGTCGCTGCCGTGAATGTGGGGATAACCAAAATGCATGCCCGCTTCTGGCGCACGATTGATCTCGCAGGGCGGCAGGTCGTCACCCATCAGGTCGCGGCCGTTGTCGGTGAACCAGAGTTCGTTGGTCTCAGGATGCCAGGTGAAGCCAACACTGTTCCGAACCCCACTGGCGTAAACCTCGGGCTGCTTGTCCTTCAGGTCCATCCTCATGATGGTGGCGAACCAGGGGTTTTCTTCCAGGCAGATGTTGCAGGGGGCGCCAACGTTGAAATAGAGCCTGTCATCAGGCCCGAACCCGAGATACTTCCAGCCGTGATGACGCTTGTCGGGAAGTTCGTTGTAGAAGACTTCGGGTTCGGGTGTATTGCGGAAAGTGGCCTCGATGTCTGCATAGCGATAAATGGTTTCGACGGCGCCGACGTAGAGATCCCCCTTGGAAATGGCAATGCCCGAAGGCAGGCTGAGACCGGTGTCGATCTCGATAACCTCGTCGGCAACGTGATCCTGGTTTTTGTCGATCACCGCGTAGACATTGCCAGCCCGTCGGGAACCGGCGTAAATCGTTCCTGCGTCACTTCTCGCCAATTGCCGCGGGTTGGTTAACTCGGCGAATACCCGGACACTGAAACCCTGTGGCACATTGAGGTGATGCATGGGTAGCGCCTGCGCGGAAGCGGCAGATGCCCACATAAGAATGAGCCATGCGCAGCCGGGGAAATTCAAAATTGGTGATATCATCCGGTTCATGTTGATGTCTCTTACTTTACTGACAGGAACTGTCTAGGTGCTGGGTGATACGCTGAAAGAAGAGATTCAGACCGCCTATTCACGCCTGCTCGATGAGAAAGGATACCGTGCCAGGCATTGCCAGAAAACGATGATAGCTGAGATTGCCCGCACCCTGGGTGATGAAGCCTCTGATCAGCACATATGCGTGGTTGAGGCTGGAACCGGTACCGGTAAAACGGTGGCGTATGCTGTGGCGGCCATCCCCATTGCCCGTCAGCTGAAAAAAAAGGTCGTGATCGCGACGGCGACGGTCGCCCTTCAGGAACAGATCGTCTATCAGGATCTTCCGGATATCCGCAAGCACTCAGGCTTAGAGTTCTCTTTTACCCTGGCAAAAGGACGCCGGCGCTATGTTTGTCTGTCCCGCCTCGATCTTGCCTTGCAGGAAGGCAACAGTATGAATCACACGCTGTCATTTTTTGATGAGGCGCGGCCCGGCGAAAGTCGTGATGACCCTGTGATCTTTGATGCGATGGTCACGTCGCTCGGTAAAGGGGAATGGGATGGCGAAAGAGACAGCTGGCCTGAAGAACTGGAAGGCGCTACCTGGGGCCGGGTGAGTACGGACCATGCCCAGTGTACCCAGCGTCGATGTTCTCATTACGAAAACTGCTATTTCTATCGCGCCCGTGAAGATGTTCACCGAGTGGATGTCATCGTGACGAACCAGGACCTGGTCCTGTCAGATCTAATGATGGGCGGCGGCGCCGTGCTGCCTGATCCGGAGGACACGATTTATATCTTTGATGAAGGCCACCATCTGCCTGAGAAAGCCGGGAATCATTTCTCCCATGTCCTGTCACTGTATGGCACCCGCAGTTGGCTGCAGCAGATGTCAACTTCATTGAATCTGGCAGCCGCCGATGTGCCGGGGTTCACGCATATCATCGGCAATCTCGATGACCTCGTGGATCAGGCCAGTGACAGGCTGGACGATGCCGCAGCGATTCTGCAGGCACTGCAGCCCGAAGCAGAACCGATGGATGACGGTTGGTTGTATCGCTATCCCAACGGGATTCTCGGCGAAGACATCGCTCACTGCTCAGCTTCGCTGGCCAACAGCTTTGAACGTCTCGATCGCCTGGTTGATCAGCTATTGCCTGTCATCGAAAGCACCATCGAAGACACGCCGGTGGCAGCCCGTGAACCACTTGAGCACTGGTTGTCGGTGGTTGGTGCTATGTCGGACAGGCTGAGTGCTGCCTGGGGGCTGTGGCAGAACTATGCGTCAACGGAGATGGCGCCACCGTACGCAAGATGGGTGAGATTCAACGCCATGTCGCAGATGGAGGGTATGGAAATGCAACTGGCCAGTCATCCTGTCTCTGTTTCAGATGAACTCCACGAACGTCTGTGGTCTCGCTGTGCTGGAGCGGTTCTCACCTCTGCCACGATTTCCGTGGCCAGAGATTTTTCCAGCTTTCAGATCAAATCAGGGATCGATGGGAATCAGCAGTTTGCCAGTCTGCCCAGCCCGTTCCGATTCCAGGAACAGGCAACCCTGTGTATCCCTGCCATGGAGTCTGACCCGGGAGATGCGGATGCCCATACCGCTGAACTCGCGGAACTGATCCCGCAACTTGCCCGGGAAGAGAGAGGGACTCTTGTTCTTTTCACCTCCTGGCGGCAGATGCTTCGGGTCTACGATGACATGGACAGCACGATTAAAGATCAGGTGTTGATGCAGGGTGATCTTGCCAAAATGGAGATCCTTATCCGACACAAACAAGCCATTGACGCCGGTGAACCGAGCACCATTTTCGGACTCGCGAGTTTCGCTGAAGGTGTGGATCTGCCAGGGGACTACTGCCGACACGTGGTGATCGCCAAGATTCCTTTTGCGGTGCCAGACGATCCTGTGGACGCCACCCGTTCTGAGTGGATTGAAGCCAGGGGTGGCAATGCGTTCTACGAAGTCATGTTGCCGGGTGCCGTGCTTCGAGTTGTTCAGGCAGCGGGGCGGTTGCTTCGAACGGAGGCAGATTCCGGGAAAGTCACCATTCTGGATCGACGTGTGGTGACCCGTCGTTATGGCCATGTCATCCTGAACTCGCTGCCACCGTTTGCCCGTGACATTCACTGATCTAAACGCGAGCAACTACCTGGAGCTTGCCAAAAGCCTGGCGCAGCAGATTGCCGGACTGGATGGGTTTCAAGTGATCGGTATTGCCGGTGCCCAAGGCACCGGCAAGACCACCTTTGCTGGACGACTCTCGAGTGAACTAGTGAGCACCCACGCTGAGTCGGTTGCGGTTCTGTCACTGGATGATTTTTACCTGCCACGGCACGAAAGACTGATCCTTGCGGAGCAAGTTCATCCGCTCTTGTCGACCCGCGGCGTACCGGGCACACACGATGCGCGATTGATGGCATCGGTGATTGAGCGGCTTCGGTCGGGTGAGTCTGTCGAGGCGCCGGTGTTCGATAAAGCGATCGATGACCGGGCCGCGCAGTCCCAATCAATAGGTCCCGCGAGGATTCTGCTGGTTGAAGGCTGGTGTTGGGGTGCCCGTCCGGAATCTCAGGCGCGCCTGTCGGAGCCAGTGAACTTCCTTGAGGCGACGCAGGACCATGACGGAGGTTGGCGCGCCTGGGTCAATGAGAAACTCGCTGACTATCAGGCGCTCTTTGTAAACGACGCACTTCTGTATCTGCGTGCACCTTCCTTCGATGCGATTCTGGCGTGGCGCTGGCAGCAGGAACAAGAGCTCGCTCGGTCTCACTCCGGCGATCAGATCATGACGCGAGAAGAAATCGCCGAATTCATTGCCCGCTATGAAAGGATCACCACATGGATGTTGGAAGAGCTGCCGGGTCGAGCCGATATCACCGTGGCACTGGACGCCAGTCATGGTATCGAACACATCGTAAGCCGTTGAATTCAGGCGATGTTCAGTGATCTCCGCGTAACTTCACACCTGTGAGTCGTCTTATGAAGCCGGAATGCCGGTGATACACTGCCTATGATGAAATGTTTCCTGATCCTGATTCTGGCGCTTGTCGCTGTCCCCGAGGTCTATGCAGACCCTCACCGGTCTATGACGTCAAAAACCCAGAAGTCCATGGCGCAGTCGAATCAACTGCTGCCTGCGCCGAAACCCGGCATTTCCAACAAAAAAGCAGCGGGCCTGGTGATGGAGCATTACGCTGGCTCTCGAGTCCTTGGTGTATCGCTCCTGGATGACCAGGGGCCACCGGTCTACAAGGTCCGAACGCTGTCACCCAATGGTGTGGTTCGATCGGTGTTCGTCGACGGTAACTCAGGGGAGGTCTTCGAGTAATGACGAAGCGCATACTCCTCGCCGAAGATGAAGACATCCTGAGGGACCAGCTAATTGAGATTCTGACCCGCCACCGGTATTCCGTGGATGCGGCAGTGGATGGTGCGCAGGCGCTCTCTTACGGGGAAAGTGAATTCTATGATCTCGCCATTATCGATCTCGGACTCCCGAAGATGAATGGCATGGAGGTGATCAGTCGCCTGCGTGACGAAGGCAAAGACTACCCGGTCCTGATTCTGACCGCCCGCGCGGACTGGCAGGATAAGGTGGAAGGTCTGGCTGCCGGCGCAGATGACTATCTGGTGAAACCATTCCACGTTCAGGAGTTGCTCGCCCGCATCGAGGCCCTGATTCGACGTGCATCCGGTGCAGTAACTCGTGATATGACCATTGGACCGGTCAGCCTTGACACGCGTGCGAAAAGCGTCAGGGTTGACGGCAATCTCATTGACCTGACGGCATTTGAATTTAATCTGCTTGAATACCTGATGCTTCATCCCGGGCATGTCATTTCCAAGAGTGAATTGACCGAACATCTCTACCATCAGGATTTTGATCGTGACAGCAACGTGATTGAGGTTTTTGTTGGTCGTCTGCGAAGAAAGCTGGATCCCGAAAACCAGTTGAAGCCGATTGAGACGGTCAGGGGACAGGGATACCGATTCGGACTCGGTGAATGACGTCTGCCGAGAGCGTGGGACCCAGGGGCTCTCTTCGTGTCCGCATGCTGTTGTCCGCTACGCTGGTGCTGGCGATTTTTCTTGGTGTGGTCGGGTTGGTCCTTGATAACGCGTTTCGTCAAAGTGCCCAACAGGGGGTTTGGGATCGGTTGCAACCACACATTTATGGGCTTATCTCGGTAACGCAAGAACTTCGTGATGAGAATGAGTTTTCCCTGGATCTACCGAAGGAATTGCTTGAACCCCAATTCAATAATCTCGGTACAGGGCACTTTAGTGTTCTTTTCGATGAGCACGGTAATGAGATTTGGAGAAGTATCTCAGCGATCGACTTGATTCTTGGAGCGTCGGCGACTGCTCAACTAATGGCTACCTCTGAACCGGGTGTGATGACTTTTGGGCAACTCGAACCGATCAAGCGCCATGGCCCACTCTTCTTTGTGACTTACATGGTTATCTGGCAAACCGATATGGGGCAAAAACGATTCGTATACGCTGTGCTGGAAGACTTTGTACCTTACCGTAATGAAGTTGCGAGCTTCAGAGGTAGTCTCTGGGGTTGGTTACTTGCCGGTGTATTCCTTCTTGTGGGCGTTCAAGCGGCGATCATGTATTGGGGATTGCTGCCGATTACCGGATTGGAAAGAGATCTGAAAGCGATCGAGGGGGGCGAGCGCGCCTATCTCGAAGGTCAGTACCCGACTGAAATCAGTGGTGTGACTCGCAGTCTGAATATCTTGCTTGAAGCGGAAAGAGAACACAGAGAGAGATATAGAACGACCCTCGCGGATCTTGCCCACAGTCTGAAGACCCCGCTCGCGATTTTGAAAGCGGAGGCCCAGAAGCCTTCGACGAAAATGAAAGAGATTGATGAGCAGGTCGATCGGATGAATGAAATTGTTTCTTATCAGCTCGAACGGGCAGTCAGCCGTTCAAGCACGCTGGTCAAGCAACGGGTTCCCGTCGCACCGGTTGCCGAAAAGTTAAAGGCCGCGCTGCTGCGCGTTTATTCAGACAAACACATCGATATGTCGATCACAGCGGCCGGTGCTGTCTTTCCTGGAGATGAACGCGACCTAATGGAAGTTTTAGGAAATTTGCTGGATAACGCCTGCAAATATGGCGATGGCAAGGTCCGATTACGGGCGAATCAGAACGATGAAGGCCTTAAGGTTGTCGTGGAAGACAACGGTCCGGGTATCGATGTTGATGACAGACATCGGGTGCTGCAGCGAGGCATACGGCTCGACAGCAGGGAGAGCGGCCAGGGTATCGGTCTGGCTGTGGTGTCAGAGATTGTCTACCGCTATGGCGCAGAGATAGACATTGATACGTCTGAACTGGGTGGTGCGGAAGTTCGACTTCGCTTTACCTAGTTTCGATCGCACGCTCGACTACAGCGCGTTGTGAGAACCGTCACACATTGGAACACCGCCGGTCTTTTTGCATCCACAGAAATACACGGTCTTGCTTGCGGTTGCTTCGAATTTAGCAGGCAGAAACTCGGTGTCCTGATGTGACCCATCGCAGAAAGGCTGTTTGGCGCTCTTGCCGCATGAGCACCAGAAGTAGGATTTCCCCTCTTCAACATCAACCGCGTAAGGGGCTTTCTGCGCAATCACCGGTTCACTCATACAAGACTCCAGGAAGATTTATTGGTGGTGGTTGTGACCCAGCATAGTCAACCGGACCGTTCTTGAAAAGCCTGTGTACACGCCCTATGATCCAAGGTCTTTTTATGGCGCGGAACCGTCCGCGGTAGTTAATTTCCAGAGGTAGATTATGGATTTCTCTTTCTCAGAAGAGCAGAGCCTGTTGCAGGATAGCGTGCAACGTTTCATCCAAAACGATTACACATTTGATTCGAGACAGAAGCTGCTGAAAACCGATGACGGTTTCAGCCGTGACAACTGGGCGAACTTTGCGGAACTGGGCTGGCTGGCGTTGCCATTCTCTGAGGAATCCGGTGGCTTTGGCGGAACTGCCGTTGAGACCATGATCCTGATGGAAGAATTCGGTAAAGGCCTGGTGGTTGAGCCTTACGTGTCTACGGTCATCATGGCGGGTTCCGTGATCGAGGCGGGTGGCACTGCAGCTCACAAAGAAGGTGCGCTGGCTGAAATCATGGCGGGCACCAAGTTGGCTTCGCTTGCTTATGTTGAGCCTCAAGCGAGATTTAACCTGGCTGATGTCACCACAACTGCGACAGCAGACGGCGACAACTACACCATCAATGGATTTAAAGGTGTCGTGCTCGGCGGACCTTCTGCGGATCTTCTGGTGGTACCCGCGCGAACATCCGGTGATCAGAAAGACGAAAGCGGCATCACCCTGTTCCTGGTAGATGCATCCGCCTCTGGCATTTCTAAGCGTGATTACCCGACGATTGATGGCCTGCAGGCTTCAGAGATTAACTTTGAGAGTGTCAGTGTCAGCGCCGATGATGTTCTAGGCGAAGTTGGCAACGGTCTTTCTCTGCTGGAGCTTGGCATCAACAATGGCATCCTTGCAGTCGGTGCTGAAGCCGTTGGTGCCATGGAAGTGCTTTATAAAACCACGGTTGAATACTGTAAAACGCGTGAGCAGTTTGGTCAGCCTATCGGTAAGTTCCAGGTGCTACAGCATCGTATGGTCGATATGTTCATGGAACATGAGCAAGCCAAGTCACTGCTCTATATGGCTGCTCTGCGAATGAGTGAAGATGATGACATTGAGGCGAGGAAAGCGATTTCTGCGCTGAAAGTTCAGATAGGTAAAGGCGGACGCTTTGTCGGCCAGAATGCTATTCAGCTGCACGGTGGCATGGGTATGACGGACGAGTTGAATGTCGGTCACTACTTCAAACGCATCACGGCCATCGAAACGCTCTTCGGCAACGTTGATCACCACCTGAAGAAGTACGCCAACGTCGCATGACGGATTCCACCTATACGACACCCGACTGGTTCTGGGAGGCCATTGATACCAAGCCGGAATCAGGCTTCGTGGATGTCGAAGGTTCGGACATTAACTATCTCTATTGGAGCGAGGCGGGTAATCCGCCTCTCTTGTTTGTGCATGGTCATAATGCACATGCGCATTGGTGGGATTTCATCGCGCCCAGTTACAAGGATGACTATGACACGGTAGCGCTGGATCTCTCTGGTATGGGTGACAGCGATCACCGTGATGAGTATTCCGCAGAGATGTATGCCAGGGAGATTCTGGCGGTTGCTGATCACTGCAACATGGGAGCAGAGACGATCCTTGTGTCCCATAGCTTCGGCGGAGTCATGTCGATCAAGGCGGTGGCCCAGAACCCGGATCGATTTAAGGGGCTGATTCTCTTGGATTCCGGCGTTAAACATCCTGATGACGTGAAACCAGCTGAACCAGAGCGGCTGGCGCGAGCCAAGCTCTATCCCACCTCAGAGATTGCTCGATCACGATTTAGGTTGCAGCCGCCTCAGCAGTGCGCGAATCAGTACATTGTTGATCACATTGCTCGAAATTCTGTCGAATACATTGATGAAGGATTCGGGTGGAAGTTCGATGAAGAACAGCGCTCTCGGATGAAGGCCATCACGGACCTTGAGGACGACTTCAAAGCCATCACCGCGAAGTGTGCGCTGATCTATGGCGCCGACAGTGAATCCTTCAGTGCAAAGAGCGCGGCTTATATGAAAGAGCTATTGCCTCATCTGGAGGTGACGGAACTGGCCGATGCCCAGCACCACCTGTTCCTCGACCAACCACTCACCTTTATGGAAACCCTGAGCGCCCAGCTCGATTCCTGGAGGTAATTTCGCTACTGAAAATATTTCGAGGCGTGGCGCGTTTATCCCGTGCCGCTTCTCAGCACCGCTCAAGCCCGTCCATGGGGCGCTGACTTTCGCGCCGTCCCTGGCACTCTAGTCTGCTGAGAAGCGACCCGCGATCACGCGCTTGAAAAGGCAGAACCATCCTTTGGAAAACTGAGTCTGTCTATCCAGCGCGCGCCTCGGGATGCCTTACTGACAGACTCGCGGGCAAGGATAGCCCGCGTGTCAGCGTTACATGGACGTACTCGAGCGGTGTCAGGAAGGCATACCGCTGGCAGCAAGCCGTAAGGTGAAACATTCGAGTTTCAGAAACGAAAAAGGGAGCACGAAGCTCCCTTTTTCAGATCACTTGCAGTGACGAGTTAGCAGGATTCAAACAGCCCCGCTGCACCCATACCACCACCAATACACATAGACACGATGCCGTACTTCTTCTCACGGCGCTTCAGTTCGCGAACAATGTGACCAGTCAGGCGTGAACCAGTCATGCCGAACGGGTGACCGATGGAGATTGAACCACCGTTAACGTTGTAGATCTCAGGATCGATCTCCAGCGTGTCACGAGAGTAGAGGCACTGAGAAGCGAATGCTTCGTTCAGCTCAACCAGGTCAATGTCATTCATGGTCAGACCGGTGCGCTCGAGCAGTTTGGGCACGGCAAATACAGGCCCGATCCCCATTTCGTCAGGTTCGCAACCAGCAACGGTCCAGCCACGGAAGTAAGCCATGGGCTCAAGACCCAGCTGGGCAGCGCGATCAGCACTCATGACCAGCGTCATGGAAGCGCCGTCGGACAGCTGAGAAGCATTACCCGCAGTAACGGTGCCGTCTTCCTCGAAAGCAGGCTTCAGCTTGGCAAGACCTTCCAGCGTGGTTTCAGGGCGGTTACATTCGTCACCAACACATACGCCATCAACAATTTCTGTTGCGCCGGTTTCTTTGTCGACAACTTTCTGCCACTTGGTCGCCATTGGGACGATTTCGTCGTCGAACAGGCCAGCCTGCTGTGCAGCAGCCGTTCGCTTCTGGCTTTCCAGCGAGAATTCATCCTGGTATTCACGAGTGACGTTATAACGACGGGCTACCACTTCTGCGGTGTTACCCATGGCCATAAAGATATCCGGAGACTTCTCTCGAATGGTCGGGTGAGGCTGAGACTTGCCAGGCTCCTGACGGGCGCCAGCAGAAATGGATTCAACACCACCGGCAATCATGACATCAGAACAGCCGCTGGCGATCTGGTTCGCCGCAAACGCGATGGAGTTCAGACCGGAAGAACATGCCCGGCTGATGGTTGAACCAGAAGTGGTGACTGGCAGCTTTGAAAGAATGACGGCGAGTCGTGCGAGGTTACCACCTTGTTCACCGATCTGGCTGGCGGCGCCGACGATAACGTCTTCGACTTCAGCCGGATCAAGCGCAGCGTTACGCTCCAGGAGTGCATCAATACAATGCGCAACCATATCGTCCGGACGGGTCAGATTAAACGTTCCCCTGAAGGACTTGGCCAGTCCTGTTCTTACACTATCTACTACAACTACGTCGCGCATGTTTCCTCCCTCGCGAATAAGCCAAAAAAAGGGAGCTATTGTGCCTATATCGACCCGGGCTCACAAGTTACCGCATAATGGCGGCCTTCAGCGTATTTTCGGATTTATTCATGTCTTATTTACTCGCGATTGATCAGGGTACAACCAGTTCCAGGGCGATTTTGTTTTCTGCCGGAGGTGAGCAGCTTGGTGTTGCCCAGCAGGAGTTTCATCAGCACTTTCCTGAAGATGGTTGGGTTGAGCATGACCCGGAAGATATCTGGAATACGACGGTAGATGTCTGTCGCGCTGTCCTGAGCGAACAGGGTGTTTCTGCAGCGGATATCGCTGGAATAGGAATCACCAACCAGCGTGAGACTACGATTGTCTGGGATCGTCACACCGGAGAACCCGTTTACCGGGCCATCGTCTGGCAGGATCGACGCACCGCTGATTATTGTGAAGCGTTAAAGCAGGAAGGTCTGGAGCCCTGGTTCACCGAGAAGACTGGTCTGCTTCTCGATCCTTACTTTTCGGGCACAAAAGTTAAATGGATTCTCGATCATGTCGATGGCGCGCGAGATCGTGCAAAGAGAGGCGATCTGCTGTTCGGCACCGTGGATACATTCCTGCTGTGGCGGTTAACGGGTGGTCAGTCCCACAAAACCGACGCAACCAATGCGTCGCGAACCCTGTTGTTCAATATCCACGCTCAGACCTGGGACGAAGAATTACTGGCGCGGTTGAATATTCCCGTGGAAATGTTACCGCAAGTTGAAGACTGCAGTGCGGACTTTGGCGCAACGGAAGCGAGCCTGTTTGGTGAATCGATTCCTGTTCTGGGTATCGCTGGCGATCAGCAGGCGGCCCTGATCGGTCAGGGATGTTTTCAGACTGGCATGATCAAGAGTACTTACGGAACCGGGTGTTTTGTCATCATGAATACCGGTGGGGAAGCGATCACATCCGACAACAAACTGTTGACCACGGTGGCTTATCGATTGAACGGTGTGGTGACCTATGGCCTTGAAGGCAGCATCTTTATCGCGGGTGCCGCGGTGCAGTGGCTGCGCGATGGTTTAAAACTGGTCTCCAGTGCTTCTGAGACAGAGGCGATCGCGTCCGGTCACCCAACCAGTCATGGCGTTTACCTGGTGCCAGCCTTTACCGGTCTCGGTGCGCCTTATTGGGATCCCAATGCGAGAGGCGCGATTCTCGGTCTCACCCGAGACTCAGGGATCGGCGATATCGTGACCGCGACCCTGCAGAGTGTTTGCTTTCAGACCCGGGATCTCTTGTCCGCCATGCAGAACGATGGCGCGGTGCCAACCATTTTGCGGGTTGATGGGGGTATGGTGGCGAACAACTGGGTCGTGCAGCACCTGGCGGACATCCTGCAGTTGCCGGTTGATCGTCCCGAGGTTATCGAAACCACGGCCCTGGGTGTCGCCTACCTGGCAGGTTTGAGAGCCGGACTATTTGGTGGCACCGAGGAACTGGCGGAACAATGGCGTTTGGAACAGCGTTTTGAGCCAAAACTGTCTGCTGACGATGCCCACGGCCTTTATCACGGCTGGCAAGACGCGGTAAATCGCGTAAGAAGCAATTGAGCATGCCCATCGCCGCAGGTAGCACGCCTGTGGCGCGGGCAGAATCCAACGGTATGAATAGTCTGGAACACGGCTCGCCTCAGCGCGTGAACCTACCGAACCCCTGTGAAGCGTTACAAAACCCTTACATAGTTCCGCGAATTTCTCGATAAACGGTGGGTTTAGAGGCCTAAACTTGGGTTGCAGACAGGGTGATCAGCCTATGGCAACCATCGACGATGTCAACAGCCAGCAGAAAGCGCGAATCCATCGAGTGGCAACGCTGGGCACGGGGATCTTTATTCATCTGATGGTTTGCTGGACGGTGTTGTCCATTGGCCATATGAACATCAGCCCCACTGAGCTGTTCGCGCTGTCTTCTGTTGCCATTGCAGGCTTCGTTTTTCTGGCGCTGCTTATCGGGGTTGAGTGGAATCTTTCTCTGGAAGATCCAGATATGGCCGTGGCGCAAATGATCTGGGCACTGACCGTTGTCGTGATCACCTCACATTTCGCGCTGGATCTAAAAGCTGTCGTTCTACTCTCCGGGCTTGCCATGGTTGTCATGGGCGCCAACCGGCTTACCCGTTCACAACAGATTTTTGTCGCCTGCTACGGTTTGCTGATTTACATGCTGAGTGTGGTTTATCTGACGAATGTGGACGCGCTGGGATGGGTCACAGAAATTGTGCTGATCATCGCCTTTGCGTTGGTTCTCGTCTTCGGTCCTGCTTTGTACCAGTTCGAACGTAACGTGATTGAAACTGTGATCTCAGATAAGAACGTCGAACTTGGCAAAGCACTGGAGCAGATCAAGGAGCTCGCAGTTCGTGATGAGCTCACCGGCGTCTACAATCGTAGGTACCTGTTGGACATGCTCGCTCGAGAAAAAGCCATGGCAGATAGAAAGAACGATGTATTTTCTGTTTGCTATGTGGATCTGGATTATTTTAAGAAAGTGAATGATCGATTCGGGCACGCAACCGGAGATGACGTGCTGCGCAGCTTTGCCCGGGTCGCGGAACACGTCGTTCGTGAAGTGGATTGTGTCGCGAGAATGGGTGGTGAGGAATTTGTACTGGTATTTGCCGGCACCGGCGAGAGAGACGCCGTTCGCGGCGCTGAGCGTCTCGTCGCAGGGTTGCGAGATATGCACGTGACACGTGCTGAACCGCGCTATCGTGTCACCGTTTCTGTCGGTATCACGGAATACCGTCAAGGTGACACGATCCAGCAGATGCTGGATCGTGCAGACAGAGCGCTTTACGATGCGAAGCGTACCGGGCGAAATAGAATGGTTGTCGCTAATGGTGAGGTAACGAGCCTCTCCAACCCCGGCTGAACCCACCTGAATCGTCCTCTCGATCGTGCGCCTCAAGCAGGGCTACACTATGTTCGCTGGCTCTTGCTATCATATGGCCCTCTTAACTTGTAGCAAGTATGGACAAGCGCGCCAGCACCAGATACTCCGTCAGTCTGAACGCCCTGGTACACCCCCAGGTCGGTCGTTCGTGGCTGTGTCAGATCCAGGATTTCTGTGATGGCGGAATGCTATTGGTTGAGCAAAATGGTCGACCGAGACGCAATCTGCCAGGCATTAGTCAGGGTGAAACCGTTGGCATTCACTTCAGTGTTCCTGATGATGCCAAGGACAAGCACTTTCGCCTTGAAGGCAAGATCGTCCGATGCATGGATACCGGTGTGGGTATCAACTTTCCGGAAGGGATGGAAGACGATGCGCTGAACACGCTCAGTGAGTTCTCCGGATTGAAACCGGTCCTGCAGGAGACATCTCATGCGGCAGGTGAGCGTGAATCCCAAGGTGATGAGAAGCGCGGAGCGAGGCCCCCCTCAAACCCTTCTTCGCCTTTCTTGACCGGCGGGCTGAAGCCTGCCGATGCCAAAAAGATTGTCGCGAATCTTCGTAAGGAAGCCGCCCAGGTCGTTCCAGAGATGATCAACGGCATCTTTTCTTACATGGATAACGAGCTGCTGGAACTTGCGAAAGACGCCAAGTCAAACGCAGAGCAAAGTGAATACTTTGCGGCGATGTCTGCACTGGAGAAGTCCAAGAAACAGGTGGGCCAGGAATTCGGCAGAGATATCCTCAACCAATTTGATGAACCGCGAGATCTGAATGCTCTGCTTGAAGCGAGGCGTAAGGCGAACGAAGAGCGGAAAGCGCAGCAACAAGAGCGCGTCAAGCTCTCGTTAATTAACACCGAAGAATTCGAAGACTGGCTGGCCGTTGCTAACATCATCTCTCGAAGTGAGCGCATGTACGAAAAGTTCATGAGTGAGCTTCTTCAGCGCATGGGGTTGATCGTTGATAGTTGGGGACATAGTGAAGCAAACCCGTTGGGCACGGCGGTATTCACTCACGCCTTCGACGAAGCTATTCAGAAGGTAGACCTTAATAAGGAGATTCGGCAGAAGATTTATACGGGTTATGAAAGCATCATCCTGCCGCTCTTCCGCAAACTTTATATCGCCACGACCAAGCTGCTGGAAGATTCTGGCCTTTTTCCTGAGCTGGATGATGACTACATCACGCCATCCCAAGTAAAACCCAAGAAAGAAAATCCGAAAGACGAGAAACCGAAAAAAGAGTCTGAAGAGATTGAAGAAGACGAAGCAGACGAGGACGAAGAAGACGAGTACGAAGATTACGAAGAAGAACGTCCCCGTCGTCGTCGCAGACGAAAAGAACCTCAATCTTCTCGCCGCCGCCGTAGAAGACGTCGCGACGACTATGAAGATGAAGAAGACTTCGGCGAGCCGCCGCCAGCAAAGCGTCGCCGCACTGATGATGTCGGTGATGCGATTCGAAATATCTATACCTCGGTCCGTGAACTTGTAGGTTCAAAAAGCGGCGAAGAAGAAGTGTATGAGGATGAGACGGACTTTTTCGAGGTTGAGGAAGTTCAGGACCTGCTGAGTACGCTCGAAGACGAAATGCTGGAAGGCGCGGGAAGACGAATGCCGGTTCGAGAAAGATTGCTCAATACCGCGTCATTGGTCGGTGGCAGGCGCATATCGCCAAGTACCATGCAGAATCTCGAGGTGGTCGAGAACCTGGTCGATACCATTGAAGACGACGCGATGTTGACGCCCAGCTCCAAAGACTGGATCCGTCAGCTGGAGTTAACCCTGGATAAGGTTGCCGCGGGTCAGGATGATTTTCTCAGCGAGAAAAACCCACACCGCTCCCTTGAAGTCGTGAATCAACTGGCACGACTCGGTGGCGCCGAGTCTGGTAGCGCCAAGCGAGCGGTGGATGAAATCGTTCGTGAAATTAACACCAATTACGACGAAGACCCGGAGGTCTTTGATCAGGCGCTGAGCAAGCTTCAGCCATTGGTCGACCGGCAGAATCGTGCATTTACAGGCAATGTTCAGCGCACGGTAAAAGCCAGTGAGGGTCAGCAAACCCTGCTGAATGCTCAGCGTGCGGTGATCTCAGAGATGGACCAGCGATATGCTGGGCGTGAGGTACCAGAAATCCTTTATAAGCTATTGATGCCGGGTTGGCGTAACCTGCTCGTCAATACGCACCTGAGAGAAGGCGAAGAAAGCGGTGTCTGGCAGAAGCACGTTCAGGCACTTGATCAGGTTTTCCAGCACCTGGACGAGGGGGCTGATCCGGCTGCATCGCCGAACTACATGCGTCCGGAAGAATTACTGGGGCATATTGAAGAAGGACTCGATTCAATTTCCTACGAGCCTGGCCAGCGTATACCTCTGATTAACTCATTGCGGGAAGTGATCTCAGGCGATGCCTCTGTCGCGGAAATGCCGAAGGTGTCCCTGCAGTCAGAAACGCTTGCGGAAAATCTTGGCTTTGCTGATGTGACTGAGCAGGAAGCTGAGCGGAAACGTCTTCGAGAGGAAAATGAAAGCGACAACTTGTGGCAGCGTTGCTTCGACAGGGCGCAGCGACTTCATGTCGGCGCCTGGGTGGAGTTTCTGAAGCAAGGGGAAACCTCCATCGTTGCCTGGGCGAACGAAGATGCCTCTCGTTTCGTTTTTGTCAATCGCAGGGGGGTGAAAACCCACGACATTTCAGTGGAAGAGCTGGCAACGATGATTTTCAGGAGCGAGGTCCGCATCCTGGAAGAATCGGATATTCCGGTTACCGAACGGGCGTCACACCGTATGTTGCAGAACATGCACAACCAGCTGACGCACCAGGCGACACACGACGATCTGACGGGTCTCCTGAATCGAAAAGAGTTTGAGCGAGAACTAGAGAGTGCCCTGGAAAGTGCCAAAACCAGTGAGCAGATGCACCTCTGTGCTTATCTCGATCTCGATCAGTTCAAGGTCATTAACAACACCAGTGGTCACTCTGCGGGTGATCGTCTGTTGGTCAACATCGCTAAGCTGCTTGAGAAAAACCTGGAACACGTCGAATCCCGTGTCGCCCGTCTGGGTGGTGACGAATTCGGCATTCTGATTAGTGAATGTGATTCGGAAACGGGTATGTCCCTGATGAGAAAAGTCAGTGACCAGGTGAAAGCCATGCGTTTCGAATGGGAAGACGATGTCTACTCACTGACCACAAGTTGCGGCATGTATTACCTGCACAAGGACACAGATAATGTTGCGCGCATTATGCGTAGCGCAGATGCCGCCTGTATCGCCGCGAAAGAAGCAGGGCGCGACCGCATCCACGAATACAAAGAAGACGATACGGAAATGGAGCATCGTCTGGACATCATGGAGTTTGTGTCGCACATCGACAAAGCCCTGGATGACAACCGGTTTGAACTGAATTGCCAGATGATCAAACCCATCGATCCGGACGATCCGGATGTGCACTATGAGATCCTGCTGACGGTGCTGGATGAGGATGACAATCCATTACCGCCTCA
The DNA here is from genome assembly GCA_017642855.1 of Pseudomonadales bacterium. Classification (GTDB taxonomy): domain Bacteria; phylum Pseudomonadota; class Gammaproteobacteria; order Pseudomonadales; family Azotimanducaceae; genus UBA9659. The sequence continues at coordinate 2,114,822 of JAEPOO010000001.1, read as the reverse complement.
GGACTTCATTGTCGCGGCGGAAAAATTCAACCGAATGGGGGCAGTGGACCGCTGGGTCATCAGGAACGCCTTTGATTTCATTGCCAGCAATATCCTGAAACTGGATCACCTTGGTGCTTTCTCGATTAACATTTCCGGCAACTCGCTGACGGAAGACGACTTTATGGAGTTTGTGCTGGAGCAGTTCAATCGTACCAAGCTGCCGACGTCCAAAGTATGTTTTGAAATCACGGAAACTTCTGCAATCGGTAGTCTCGATGACGTTGTTGAGTTCATGGAAAAAATGAAGATTATTGGTGTCAGCTTTTCACTGGATGATTTCGGTACAGGACTGTCTTCCTATTCTTACCTCAGATCTCTGCCGGTGGATTACTTGAAAATCGACGGCATATTCGTGAAAGACATCAAAGAAAACCCAAGCGATTACGCCGTTGTGAAGTCGATCAACGAGATCGGGCACTTCATGGGTAAGAAGACCATCGCTGAATACGTCGAAGACGATGAAATCGTCGAGATTCTTAAAGAAATCGGCGTCGATTATGCCCAGGGTTGGGGAATCGGCAAGAAACTGCCGATCAATACCCTGCTCGAGGACTAAACTTCCTCTACCAACTCACTGATCATGTCACAGATCTTGTCGGCTTCCTCGTCCGTGATGGTCAGTGGCGGAAGCAAGCGAATCACCTTGTCGACCGTTACATTGATGAGGATGCCTTTCTCCAGGGCTTTTCCAACCAGATCGGCGCAGGGTGAATCCAACTCGATGCCGATCATCAGGCCTTTGCCTCGAATGTCTTTTACGTTGTTCAGGTGACCAAGTCGTTCCTGGAACTTGCCTCTCATGCGGTCACCAAGCTCTGCCGCACGCGCTGCCAGATTGTGCTTTTCGATCTCCTCAACGACCGTCAGGCTCACAGCACAGGCAAGTGGGTTTCCGCCAAATGTTGAGCCGTGGTTACCCGGCTGAAGCACCTCTGCGGCTTTTCCTTTCGCGAGGCATACGCCGATAGGCACTCCGTTACCGAGCCCTTTTGCGGTGGTCACCACATCCGGGATGACGCCAAGTTGCTGATAGCAGAAGTAGCTGCCGGTTCTGGCATTGCCCGTCTGAATCTCGTCCAGGATTAACAGCCAGTCATTGGCGTCACAGATCTCGCGCAGACCCTTCAGGTAGTCGTCGTCTGGAACATGAATACCGCCTTCACCCTGAATCGGCTCAACCATCACGGCAACAACTTCTTTGTTGTGCTCTGCGACCTGTTTCACCGCCTCGAGATCATTGAATGGTACTCGGATAAAACCTTTGACCAGCGGCTCAAATCCAGCCTGAACTTTGCGGTTACCGGTCGCCGTCAGGGTGGCCAGCGTTCTGCCATGAAATGAAGCGTCAGCGACGATGACACTCGGGTTTTCAACGTCGCGTTTGTTGCCATAGAGTCGCGCAATCTTGATGGCGCATTCATTGGCTTCCGCGCCGGAATTACCAAAGAACATGTTGTCCATGCCGGAAATCTGTCGCAGTTTGTCGGCTAATGCTTCCTGCTTGGGAATTCGATAAAGGTTGGACGTATGGATCACGGCGTTTGCCTGCTCGTTGATGGTTCGGGCAACGGCAGGATGAGCATGGCCAAGACCGACCACAGCGATCCCAGACAGTGCGTCGAGATACCTTTCGCCATTTTCATCGGTCAGCCAGGCGCCTTCACCCCCGGTAAAGGCGATCTCCATTCTGCCGTAAGTTGGCATGATTGCATCGGTCATTTTGCTGGTCACGGGTGCTCCTGAATAAGACTTATGGTCAACTTCCTGCAAAAGGAGGCGATGATAAACACTCAGCAAACAGGGTACAATGCGCGCCTGATTTCAAAGTCACGGTAAACACGATGGAAATCCACGACACCATTCGCGAACAGATCGCTAACAATCCAGTCCTTCTTTATATGAAGGGATCACCAGATCAACCGCAGTGCGGTTTTTCTGCTCAGGCAACGCAGGTACTGATGGCTTGTGGCGAACGATTCGCTTACATCGATATTCTGGCCAATCCAGACATTCGATCGAATCTGCCTGAAGTATCAGACTGGCCAACGTTTCCGCAGCTTTTCATTGACGGGGAGCTGGTTGGAGGCTGTGACATTATCGTTGAGATGTATCAGAGCGGTGAACTCCAGCCTATGATCAAGCAGGCTGCAGAAGCATCGGCTGCTGATTGACACCCGGTTGTCTTAATCCGAACTGCGCCTTTATACTGGCGCTTTAATCACTTAATCAGTCTCTCGAGGAAAAATCATGAGCTTGAAAGGTTCCCAAACCGAACAGAATCTGAAAGATGCATTTGCGGGTGAATCCCAGGCCAACCGCCGTTACCTGTACTTTGCAGCGAAGGCAGATGTTGAAGGTTATAACGACGTCTCTGCGGTATTCCGCTCAACCGCGGAAGGTGAAACCGGCCACGCGCATGGTCACCTGGAGTACCTTGAAGAAACGGGAGACCCTGCAACAGGGCTGCCGATTGGATCTACGGCCGACAACCTGGCGGCTGCGATCGCTGGTGAAACCCATGAGTACACTGATATGTACCCAGGTATGGCGAAAACAGCGCGAGATGAAGGTTTTGATGAAATCGCTGACTGGATGGAAACTCTGGCTAAAGCGGAACGCTCTCACGCGAATCGGTTCCAGAAAGCGCTTGATGGCCTGGATGGCTAAGTCGTAGCTTGAAAGAACAAGCCCGCATTTCTCTCAACGAGGATGCGGGCTTTTTTATTCCAGACCACCCAGTTGGCGCCACTTATTGACGATGGCGCAGAAGAGGTCGGCGGTTTTGTCACAGTCATACTTGGCTGAATGCGCTTCTTCACTGTCAAACTCGATACCCGCAGCCTGGCAGGCTCTCGCCAGGACCGTCTGACCAAAAGCGAGACCACAGAGGGTTGCCGTATCAAAGGCTGAAAATGGGTGAAACGGATTGCGCTTGATACCACAGCGCTCCACGGCTTCGTTGAGGAAACCCTGATCGAAGCTCGCATTGTGGGCAACGATGATGGCGCGGTTGCAACCGGTTCTTCTTATTTCCGCTCGAACGGCCTTGAAGGTTTCCATAAGCGCTTCTTTCTCAGGGACCGCCATCCTGAAAGGGTGGTCGGGATCGATGCCGGTAAACTCCAAGGCGGACTGTTCGATGTTGGCGCCTTCAAAGGGCTCGATGTTAAAAAAAACACGTTCGCCCGGCACAAGGAAACCATCATCGTTCATCTCAAGAATGACGATCGCGCTTTCCAGCAAGGCATCAGTTTTTGCGTTGAAGCCGCCGGTTTCCAGATCAAGCACAACCGGTAGGAAACCACGAAAGCGATGGGCGATGGGGAGTTTTTGGCTCTCGGTCAAGAGCGTTCCCCGGCAGTGACCTTCCATTGAACCGTTTCACCACCGCGTGTCGGAATCAATTCGTCGCTTCCGAAGGTCAGAGACTCGTCCACCTGCCACGCCAGGGGTTCAAGAGTGATGGTGTCCGGGTTTCGTTCGTAGCGGTAAAAGTCGGCACCATACTCGCTGGCAAAACCTTCCAGTTTGTCTAGCGCATCTTCGTTTTGAAAAACTTCCGCATAAAGTTCGATGGCTGCGTGGGCGGTGTAGCAACCAGCGGCGCAGCCACAGGCACTTTCTTTCGCATGTCTCGGATGAGGTGCTGAATCTGTGCCCAAAAAGAAACTGGCATCACCTGATGTCGCAGCTTCAATTAATGCTTGCTGGTGAATGTCGCGCTTGAGGATGGGCAGGCAGTAATGAATGGGTTTCATTCCGCCCACGAGCATGTCATTCCGGTTGTACATCAGGTGGTGAACGGTAATGGTGGCGGCAACCTTGGCACTGGCTGCTGAAACAAACTGGACGGCCTCTTTTGTGGTGATGTGCTCCAGAATAATTCGCAGGTCCGGAAACTCCGTCACAATTCTGGTCAACATGGTGTCAATGAACATGGCTTCCCGATCGAAGATATCAACGCCTTCGTCTGTGACCTCACCGTGGATGGAAAGGATGACATCCTGTTTCTGCATGGCTTCGAAAATAGGGAACATCGCCTCAACGGCATTCACACCGAACGCGGAATTTGTCGTCGCGCCCGCGGGATAAAGCTTGAACGCAGGCGTAAACCCAGATTGTGAAGCAGCAACAACGGTATCGGTGGTTGTTGCATCAGTCAGGTAAAGCGCCATGACCGGGGTAAAGTGGTCAGGCGCGTGCGCCAGAATTCTGTCTCGGTAAGCACGTGCAAGATTCACGTCGGTAACTGGTGGTATCAGATTCGGCATCACCAGGACACGTCCGAAGTATCGGGCGGCATCTTTCACGGTTCTTTCGAGGTAAGTGTCGTCCCGAAGATGGATGTGCCAGTCGTCGGGACGTTTCAGAGTGATTGACTGCATGAATAAACCGGATGGGAGGTGGTCGAATTGTACCATGGCCAAAACCGTGTAATATGGCGCCTCGTTTGAAAATGGGATTGACGGGACGAGTCGATGGCTGAATTCGACAAAGTGGTGCTTTCTTACTCCGGTGGCCTGGACACATCGGTCATTCTGAAGTGGCTACAGGAAACTTACGGTTGTGAAGTTGTGACTTACACGGCTGACCTTGGTCAGGGTGAAGAACTCGAGCCAGCACGCGCAAAAGCGGCGAGCATGGGTGTTAAAGAAATCTTCATCGACGACGTGCGGGAAGAGTTCGTCCGAGACTTTGTCTTTCCGATGTTTCGAGCCAATACCCTCTACGAGGGTGAATACCTTCTTGGCACCAGTATTGCCCGTCCTCTGATTGCCAAGCGTCTGGTGGATATCGCCAATGAGACAGGCGCTCAGGCGATTGCTCATGGTGCGACAGGAAAAGGTAACGACCAGGTGCGCTTTGAGCTGGGTGTCTATGGTCTGAAGCCGGATGTCTCTGTGATTGCGCCCTGGCGTGACTGGGATCTTAACTCCCGCGAGGCCTTGATGGCGTTCTGTGAGAAGCACCAGATCAAGGTGGACCAGAAACACGAGGGAGAGAAGTCACCCTATTCCATGGATGCCAATCTGCTGCACATCTCATACGAAGGCGGCATTCTGGAAGATCCATCGCAGGAGCCGGAAGAACCCATGTGGTTGTGGACGGCATCTCCGGAAGAGGCACCTGACACGCCAACCTACATGGAACTGGATTATGTTAGAGGCGACGTGGTTGCGGTAGATGGTACCGCCATGACCCCGGCTGAAGTGCTGGCACACCTGAATAAGGTGGGTGGTGACAATGGCATTGGCCGAGTCGACATTGTTGAAAACCGCTATGTCGGGATGAAAGCACGTGGTTGTTATGAAACGCCGGGAGGCACGATTCTTTTGAAGGGCCATCGAGCCATCGAGTCCATCACGCTGGATCGTGAACTCGCGCACCTCAAAGATGAACTGATGCCTCGGTATGCGTCCCTGATCTATAACGGTTACTGGTGGTCCCCGGAGCGCAAAGCGCTGCAGGCGCTGATCGATGATTCTCAGGAACACGTGAACGGTAAAGTCAGACTGAAACTCTACAAGGGTAATGTCATGGTAGTTGGCCGCGAGTCAGTCAGCGACAGTCTTTATGACGCTGACATCGTGACTTTTGAAGATGACGCCGGTGCTTATGATCAGTCGGATGCGGGTGGGTTCATCAAATTGAATGCGCTTCGACTCAAGCTTGCGACCAAGCTTGGACGCGTGCTGAACAAGTAGGTCAGGACTGCAGCGTTCGCTTGTAAGTTTCCTGGATGATGAGCGCATCATAGCTGGCACGGTGGCGTTTGAGCTCCATGTCTTCGACCACTTTATCTTTAGTGTCGTGCCAGACTTCCATCTGATCTGGCGACAGGATCATCTCGAGTGAGCTCACGGTAAAATCCATCTCCACACCAGCAGCGTGGAACAATCGAGTTAACCAGGGTTTATCGACGACCCATCCGTCGGTGTAAACCGTTTTACCCGCAAGGATGTCGTTCAAGAAATTGGCGACGTCCTGCATGGGCTTACCGTAGGTCTCCAGAATGTCTCGAGAGATGCGATGAACGGTTTCAGCTTCATCGTCCCAGTGGGTCCAGTCAGGTGCTGGAGCAATCAGCGTGCAAAACTTGCTGCCATCCTGAAGTGCAAGACCGATCTCGATGGGGTAACTGTCTCCGCCGAAACCAGATGCTTCGACATCGACGATAAGGGGCTCCTGAGGCTGCGGCATATTGATCTGATATCACACTTTTAGAAGACGTTGATCATAGGGTCTGGGGCCCACTCAATCCAGTTCTGTTTTGTCTTTGAACTCACAAAGATCGGATATCACACATGCACCACATTTGGGCGTTCTCGCAGTGCAGATATACCTGCCATGCAGAATCAGCCAGTGATGAGCATCGCGGATAAATTCATCCGGTATGACCTTGAGTAATTTTTTCTCAACCTGCAGAACGTTTTTGCCGGGTGCAAACTTCGTTCGATTTGAGAATCGGAAGATGTGTGTGTCGACAGCCATCGTCGGCTCACCGTAAGCGGTATTGAGCACCACGTTTGCCGTCTTCCTGCCAACACCCGGCAGGGCTTCCAGTTCTTCCCGTGTCCTGGGCACCTGCGAGTCATAGTCGTTGACCAGGATTTTGCAGGTTTTGATGATGTTCTCTGCTTTGGCATTGAACAGTCCGATGGTCTTGATGTAGCTCTTCAGCTTGCGGAGCCCGAGTGCAGCTATTGCTTCTGGCGTGTTGGCGACAGGGTAGAGCTTCTCTGTCGCTTTGTTGACGCTGACGTCTGTAGCTTGGGCAGAGAGGATGACGGCGATCAGAAGCTCAAAATCAGAGTGGTATTTGAGTTCTGTTGTCGGGTTCGGATTTTCCGCTCGCAGGCGAGACAATATGTCGTAGCGTTTTTCTGCGTTCAACGAACAGCTCCATCGATAACGTTCTTCAGCGCGATCAGGCACCCCAAAGTTAGGAATGCACCCGGTGGTAGCACCATCAAAAGAAAACCTGAATCGGCGACGTGAATCGTAACATCCGGCAGCCCCGTCAACAGGTGGAGATTTGAGAACAGGGTGCCCTGACCGAGAATCTCCCGAACAGCGCCCATGATGACCAGCACAAAAAGAAACCCAAGCCCCATCATGAAGCCATCGTAGGTGGATGCAAGGATTGGGTTCCTAGACGCGAATGCTTCCGCTCGGCCCAACAGGGTGCAGTTGGTGACGATCAGAGCGACGAAAAGTCCAATGCGTTGGTGCAACTCGAAGAAGGCGTATTGCAGCAAGAGATCAGCCAGGGTGACGAAGGTTGCGATTATCATGATTTGGACCGGAAGACGGGTTTCTTCATCCAGTAGTCCGCGGATCAGACTGATCACCAGATTGGACAGCGTTAACACCAGCAAAGTGGTGATGCCAAGCCCCAGACTGGTGGCCACGGTGTTTGACACTGCCAGGAGTGGGCACAGTCCCAGCAGCTGAACCAGTGCAGGGTTGTTGGTCCAAAGTCCATCTCGGGCAATAGAATTCATCGTGTTAACACCTCGCTCACGGCGACGGTGACTGCCCTGGAGGTAATGGTTGCGCCGGTGATACCGTCAATCTCACCTGCGGGTGCCAGCGACCACTCGCTGTCAGCAGTCTTTCCCTGAAACTGGCTGATCCAGGGGGAAATCGAGATGTCGATGTCATCGCCGATACCGGGTGTTTCCCTGTGCTCAGTGACTCGAACACTGATGATCTCGCGATCCGTTGTGTATGCGACCAGCAGGTTGATATCTCCGTTGTATCCTTTTTCGGTAACGGCACGTTGTATCAGAGCGACGGTCTCTTGATCGTCCAGGACTTTGTACCCAGTTTCCGTATCGACAATCTCAGGCGAGTTTGTCAGTTCTGAAACCATCTGACGAAGCAGCTTTTGTTCAAAGAACGTTTGATTTTCATCGATCACGCCTCGGGTTTGCAGATTCATACCCGCCAGTAACAGCGCACAGCTTAGGGCAAGGAGCGCCGGTTTAAGCAGTTTCAACGGTCACCTCCCGGCGTTGCAGAAAGTGGTCGATCAGTGGGGAAGCGGCATTCATCAGGAGGACGGCAAATGCAATGCCGTCCGGATAACCTCCGATGGTTCTGATGATGAACGTGATCAAACCAACGCCCGCTGCGAACACCAGAATGCCAAGCGGATAGGTCGGTCGGCTCACTGGATCGGTGATGATAAAAAATGCGGCCAACATCGTTCCCCCGCTAAGCCAATGGAACAGGGGGGAACCTAAGCTGGCGGATGAGCCGCTGTCATAAAAGACAATGGATAAGACGCCTATGGTCGCGAGGAAGGTGGCCGGTACACGCCAGGAAACGATTTTCATGTAGATCAATAGGATCCCACCCAGCAGGAATCCCACGTTGATCGTCATCCATTGGCTGAAGTTGGCTTCCGCCTGCTCACCAAAATACTCTGCATTGGTCATGGCCTCTCTGAACTTGTATTCATCCAGAGGCGTCGCCGACGATACTGCGTCGTGCTCAGGCAAACCCTGCGTCAACGTGCTTTTGATTTCCAGAACGAGGCCTGGTTGATTGGTTGCTTCTGCAGGCCAGAAAGACATGGCCAGCGGGAAGGACACGATCAACATCGCGTAACCCACCATGGCTGGATTGAAAACATTGTGGCCGGTACCGCCGTAAATGTGTTTACCGAACACAAGCGCAAACACGGTCGCCAGGCCAGCCATCCAAAAAGGCAGAAGTGGCGGCAGACAAAGGGCAAGCAGAGCCGCCGTTAACAGCGATGCATAATCCAGCTGCCAATCCTGGTCGCGTAGTTTATTGACGATAAAGTCTGTTGTGACAGCGGCGGCGAAGCAAATCATCAGGTTCGCGAGTACGCCAAAACCGAAGAACCACGTGCAAGCCAGCGTTCCCGGAAGCAGGGCGAGCAGGGTATAGATCATGATTTGCCGACTGTTCACGAGCTTTCCTTTAGAGAGTCCAGCAATGCCTGACGATCATTAGCCGATGGACGTTTAACAACCCTGGTTGCGATATTGGATTGCCGGGATTCTCTGGCAATAAAGCGAGCTTCGGCGACTTGGGCCGCCGATTTCGCGTCATCTTCTCGTCTTGTAATGAGTTTGGTCACCTGAAAAGTGTTGGTCAGCGGAATATCGCTTGGGCAAACTCTGTCACACAGACGACATTCAATGCAGTCACTCAGATGTAACGCTCTGGTTCGGTCAGTGTCCTGCCGGTACCAGAAGAGTAACTGGGGTTGCAGGGCTTTCGGGCAGGCAATAGCGCAATCACCACAGTTGATACATGGGGTTTGCACGGTCGGGAATACGGGAACCGGCATGGTGTCCTGAACGACAAGATCGATACAGTCCACCGGGCAGGGTTCTCGGCAGAGATCACATCCTGTGCACGCGGAATCCAGTACCGTATGCATCTGCCCCTGTGCACCGATAATCGCATCCACCGGACAAGCAGGAATACACAGGGTGCAGCCGATGCATTCCTGCTCTCTGATCACGGCAACCGCAGGTGGCGTTGCTTCACCCACAGATTGATCCAGAGGAAGTACTTCACGACCGAGAAAGTCTGCCAGCACTTCAATGGTCGCTTCGCCGCCGGGGGGACACTTGTTGATCTGTTCACCTGCGGCAATGGCTTCTGCGTAGGGCCGGCATCCCGGATAGCCACACTGAGCACACTGTGTCTGCGGGAGCTTTTGATTGATCTGTTCGACCAGGTCGTCGGTTGCCGGTGTCAATCGTTGGCGTGATGCGGTTAACAACCACGCGGCAATGAGCCCTAGACCTGTCAGTACAACAACATCCACCACCATCAGGACATCCCCGCGAATCCCATAAACGCGAGCGAAACAATGCCGGCGGTGATCATGTTGATGGCAGAGCCTTGAAAGGGCGTGGGGATATCTGCACCTGCCTGCTTTTCGCGAATCGCGGCAAACATAATCAGCAAGCCTGAGAATCCGACCGCTGCGCCAAATCCGTAGAGAATGGATTCGGCGAGCCCATGGGTTTGTCTGACATTGAGCAGTGCGACGCCAAGCACGGCGCAGTTGGTCGTGATCAGCGGTACAAAGATGCCGAGCACCTGGTGCAGCACAGGCTGCGTCGCCCGCATCATGACTTCGGAGAACTGGACGAGGGAGGCAATCACAATGATGAAGGCGATGATTCTCAGGTACTGAAGATCAAAGGGAATGAGCAGATAGGTATCAACGAGATAACTGACCCCGCAGGCCAGTGTGAGCACGAAAGTTGTGGCCGCTGACATTCCGATGGCGGTGTCCATTTTCTGACTGGCACCCATGAACGGGCACAGCCCAAGGAATTGGACCATGACAAAATTGTTGACGAAGATCGTCGTCAGGAGAATGAGCAGGGCATCGGGCATGACGCCCCTATTATAGCTTTATGATGAAGCGCTTAAGAGACCTTCATGCCGGGTTTGGCGCCATCATGAGGTTCCAACAGGTATATGTCCTCACCACCGGGACCCGCGGCCAATACCATGCCCTCTGATACGCCGAACTTCATTTTGCGAGGTGCCAGGTTAGCCACCATGACAGTGAGTTTGCCGACAAGATCTTCCGGATGGTAGGCAGCCTTGATACCTGCGAATACATGACGTGTCTCGCCGTCCAGATCCAGCGTCAGCTGCAGGAGTTTATCTGCGCCTTCGACATGAACAGCGGCGGCGATTCGGGCCACGCGTAGATCAATCTTGGCGAAATCATCGAACTGGATCCATTGGTTCTCTGCCTGCTCTGTCTCAGTTGCCTCGTCAGTTGGGGCTTCGTCTTTGGCGTTGCTCACAATCGCTTCTACCTTTTCTGATTCAATCCGCGTCATCAGCGGTTTGAACTTATTGATCTGGTGGTTCACCAGGGGCTGACCGGCGTCTGACCAGGACAGGGTGGGTACATTCAAAAATGCTTCCGACTTCTCGGCCAGTCCTGGCAATACAGGCTTCAAAAATGTCACAAGACCTTTGAAGAAGTTGATGCCATCAGAACAAACCTGCTGCACCTCATCACGTTTGCCTTCTTCTTTGATCATGACCCAGGGCTTGTGTTCATCGATAAACTGGTTGGCTTTGTCCGCCAGCGCCATCACTTCCCGCAGGGCTTTTCCGTAGTCACCATGCTCATAGTGTTCCGCGATGCCGTCGCTGGCATCAGCAAACGCTTTCAGGAGTGGGTTGTCTGCCGTTGCGGACAGCTGACCATCGAACTGTTTGTTGATGAAGCCTGCACAGCGCGAAGCGATATTTACGACCTTGCCGACCACGTCGGAATTGACCCGCTGCACAAAGTCTTCGAGGTTAATGTCGAGATCATCAACGCTGCCGCTCATCTTCGCTGCAAAGTAGTAACGCAGATACTCTGGGTCCAGGTGATCCAGGTAAGTTCGAGCATTGATAAAGGTGCCGCGACTCTTCGACATCTTTTGGCCGTCCACAGTTACGAAGCCATGTGCCTGAACTCGAGTGGGTGTTCGAAAACCAGCGGTGTCCAGCATGGCTGGCCAAAATAGGGCATGGAAGTTGACGATGTCTTTACCGATGAAGTGGTGGACCTCGCAATCCGAATCCTTCTTCCAGAAATCATCGAAGTTCACGTTGTTTTCTGAACACCACCTCTGAAAGGAAGCCATGTAACCAATTGGCGCATCCAACCAGACGTAAAAATATTTACCGGGCTCCCCAGGTATTTCGAATCCAAAGTAGGGTGCATCACGACTGATGTCCCAATCCTGCAGCCCTGCATCCAGCCATTCAGACAGTTTGTTGGCGACCTGATCCTGTAATGTGCCGCTGCGTGTCCAATCCCCCAGAAACTCGTTGAAGTTGGAAAGTGCGAAGAAGAAGTGTTTTGACGCCTTCAGAACCGGTGTGGCGCCAGAGATTTTCGAGACAGGGTCAATCAGATCGGTCGCGTCGTAGGTGGCGCCGCAGACTTCACAGTTGTCGCCGTATTGGTTCTCTGATTTGCACTTCGGACAGGAGCCCACAATAAATCGGTCCGCCAGGAACATTTCCTTTTCGGGGTCGTATAACTGGTCGACGGATTTCGTCGCAATCTGGCCGGCTTCGTTCAGCCGGTTGTAGATGAGCGAAGACAGCGCCTGGTTTTCATCCGAATGCGTGGAGCCGTAGTTGTCGTGACTGATCAGAAAGTCGCGGAAGTCAGACTGATGCTCTGCATTGACCTCTTTGATCAGGTCTTCCGGAGTGGTGCCGAGCTCTTCTGCCCGCAGCATCGTGGCGGTGCCATGGGTATCGTCAGCGCAAACGTAGATACATTCATGACCACGCATGCGCTGGAAACGAACCCAGATATCCGTTTGGATATGCTCCATCAAATGCCCGAGGTGAATAGAACCATTGGCATTTGGCAGAGCGCTCGTGACCAGAATACGACGCTTTTCCATGTTGAGTGTAAGTGCTCCAGAATTTGGGGTGCTAAATATATAGATGAAGGCAGGCTATTGCACGTCGAGATTCTTCGTGTGACGCTACGCCCGCCAGTTTTATTGGAGTTTCATTATCAGTAACGCAGCCATAGAAAAGTTTGACCTGCCAGGCATTCGCCATGTGATTGCCGTTGCCTCCGGCAAAGGTGGCGTCGGTAAATCGACGGTCTCTGTAAACCTGGCGCTTGCCCTCGCGCAAACAGGTTTGAAAGTGGGTGTCCTGGACGCCGATATTTACGGTCCCAGTCAGGGAGCGCTGCTTGGATTGCCGGAAGGTACCAGGCCCGATGTGGCAAACGAATTATTGCAGCCAGTTACAGCGCATGGCGTTGGCTGCATGTCTATGGGGTTTGTAACCTCGGAGCGTACGCCCGCCATCTGGCGTGGCCCCATGGCCAGTGGTGCCTTGCAGCAGTTGCTGACTCAGACTGAATGGGGTGAGCTGGATGTCCTGGTGGTCGATATGCCGCCAGGTACAGGCGATATTCAGCTCACTCTGGCACAGCGTGTTCCGATTACCGGTGCGGTGATTGTCACGACGCCCCAGGACATTGCACTCCTGGACGCGCGAAAAGGCATCGAAATGTTTCGTAAGGTCGAGATCCCCGTGATCGGTATCGTTGAAAACATGAGCACCCATGTCTGCAGTAATTGCGGCCATACGGAAGCGGTATTTGGCAGCGGTGGCGGTGAATCTGTTGCTCAGGACTACGACACCAGGTTGCTTGGTCACCTGCCCCTGGCGCTGGAAGTTCGTGAACAGTCAGATGCCGGGAAACCGATTGTTGTATCGTCGCCGGATGCGCCGGCCAGTCAGGTGTTCAAGGAGATCGCGACCCAGGTAAATGACTTTCTTCGGGATGCGGTGAGTGAAGCGCCGGTTATAAACATACTGGACGACTGAAGCTCGTGATGACCTCGCTGCGATTGGCTATTCTGTCGCGGCAGACTTCAGGGCGGGGAAAGCCCGAGAGTCAGCGTGACATGGATGTACTTGAGCGGTGCCGAGACGTAATAGCCAATGCAAGCAAGAGTTCCGCTTCGCTCTACACGCTCGCGAGTGCGAGGCGCGGGCAACACCCAGCAAGTGGTCAGTATCTGCAACTACTGCTCGAGAGTATCTTTGGGGTGCTAGGTTTTAGGTAGAGTAACCCCTGTCTGTCCCTGATACTTCCCGCCACGATCCGCATAACTGGTCCCGCAGACCTCATCGGATTCAAAAAACAGCATCTGTGCAACACCTTCATTGGCGTAGATTTTCGCCGGCAGGTTGGTGGTGTTCGAGAATTCCAGTGTCACGTGACCTTCCCACTCAGGCTCCAGCGGCGTCACGTTCACGATGATGCCGCACCGCGCATAAGTTGATTTGCCCAGGCAAATGGTCAGTACACTCCTTGGAATGCGGAAGTATTCAACCGTGCGGGCGAGAGCAAATGAGTTGGGTGGAATAACGCACACGTCGCTTTTGATGTCGACGAAACTTTTCTCGTCGAAGGCTTTTGGATCAACGGTGGCAGAATGAATGTTCGTGAACACCTTAAATTCATCGGAACATCGAACGTCGTAACCGTAGCTGGATGTGCCGTAGGAAATCACGCGATTACCATCATCCGAGTGGCGAACCTGTTCGGCTTCGAACGGCTCGATCATGTTTTCGCCTTCCGCCATGCGGCGGATCCAGTGGTCAGATTTGATGCTCATAAAGGTGTGTAAACAGCTGGAAAATCAGCTGGCGATCATATCACTTGTCGCCAGCGACCTCATGCGGAAACTCGAATCGTTCCAGGTTCAGCTCGAACCCTTTGTCGGGTTCTTCCTGTTTGAGTCTGACCAGCAGCAGATGATGGTCTATGGCCAGCCAGACCGTCGTTCGGCGATCTTTGTCTGCCCGATAACGCGTTACGACGATCGTTTTCAGCTCGCCCGCAGGGGTACTTAACGTCTCTTCTCCGATGAAGGAGAAGGTATAGTCTTTGCGTTTTTCCTCATCAGCAATCAGATATGAAAGGGTTTGCTGATTATCCGGCGTACCCAGATGTTGCGCGACGTCGAGGCGCAGTTGCAACTGGTATCCGAGCTTGTCCAGCGTGCCGTTCGTTAAGGGTGAAGTCGTTCCCTCGTGGCTTGCTGTCATAGATCCCCAGTCAAAGATGACGGCTTCCTGCTTCTTCTTGCCAAGCATTTTTCGCTCGTAGTGATAGGCACGGGGGACTACTTGACCATTGATCAACTCGAATTCTGTCGATTCTTCAAGGTTCATGAACAGGGCGCTGGCAGAGGAGGTCAGTTCATAACTGCCATCATCCCTCTGGGTTAGCTGCCGAATGCCTTTCGCATTGACGGGTAGCCCCTGGTACTCGCCGCGATACTCAGCATAGAAGGGCTGCAAATCTGTTGCATCGGTGAGTGATGAGAGCATCAACGCAATCAGCAGCGTAACGAATCTTTGCATGGAATTTTGTCAGCCGAATGAATTGAATGAAGTTACAATAAGAAGATGCGAATTCACATGAATAGTTCCCGGCTAGTTCCGGTTTTGTTTCTGATGTTGTGTGTCTATTCAGGCCCATCCAGCGCTTTGCCGGTGGATGATCTTTACGTGGCCAAGGTACTGGTGACGGATGAGGGGTCATCTCAACTGAGAAGCGGTGCTCGTGCCGGCTTGCTTCAGGTCCTGATTCGGATCTCCGGTTCCCTGGATGTGGAACAAAGCAGCTTGATCAGGAACTCGCTGCGTAATCCCGCGGCGTATTACTACCAGTACAGTTACGAATCGACCGATCGCACCCTGATGATTGGTGAGGAAGAGCGTCCGGCGAAGACGTTGACCCTCCACTTTGAGCCGAGTGCCGTTGCCCGTCTCTTGCGTGATGCTAACTTTCCTGTCTGGGGTAGTAACCGTCCATCGGTACTTTTATGGTTTGCGGTCAGCGAGGGGCAGGATCGAAGGATACTGAGTGAAGCGGACCCAAGCAGTTTCGTTGAGTCACTCGTCAGTCAGGCTTCGGAGCGCGGCGTCCCGTTGCTCTTTCCGATCCTTGACCTGGAGGATGCTGCTCGCATCAGCACAGCAGAAGTCTGGGGCACCTTCCTGGATCGAGTGGAAACAGCCTCGACTCGATACAGTCCCGATGCGGTTTTGACGGCTCGGATTCAGGAGGAAGTCAGTGGTCGTTGGAGCGGTCGATGGTCTTATCAGATATCCGATGGCTGGAAGTCCATGGAAACCGTTGCCTTTTCGTCTGATGAACTGGTTCGTAACATCATCGATCAATTGGCTAACGATCTGGCGGCTCGATTTGCTCTTGATTCCTCCCGGGCGAAGGTGACGTTAACGGTTGAGGGGGTCGCAGATGTTTCTCGATATGCGGAGCTTAATACTTATCTCGAACAATTGGCGCCAGTGTTATATAGCAGTATTGTCTCTCTCCAAGGGGATGTCGCCAGATTCGAACTGGAGACCGAAGGGCAGGTTGATCAGCTGGTTGAGATCATTGATCTGGATGAGCGTCTGCTGCTCCTCGGCAATGATTTGGGCAACGGAAGGCTCATGTACCGCTTCAAAGAATAGGCTCATATCATGGCGCGCAGCATCTACCGTGTGATACCCAATGCCATTACTGTGTTGCGGTTGGTCCTGGTGCTGCCTATCGCCTTCTCTATTCTTGATGAGAACTATTTCCTCGCGCTGGTACTTTTCACAATTTCCGGTATGTCCGATGGCGTCGATGGTTTCCTGGCGAGGCGATATGGCTGGGAGTCGGCGTTTGGCAGGCTGATTGATCCGCTCGCGGACAAACTCATGATGATCGTCACAACGGTGACCCTCGGATTGCTGGGTCATTTCCCGTTCATGCTGATGGTGCTGATCATTGTGAAAGATGTGGCAACCCTGTGCGGCGTTTTCGCCTACACAATCTTGGCGGGTTTTCCGAAAATACAGCCTTCGTGGCTGGGAAAGTTGACGACGGCGGCGCAGATCATTCTGTTGGTTGCGGTTCTGCTAAACTTGTCTTCTCCCGGTCTGCTGCCGGAAATGTTGTTCACAATCTGGTTCTGGATGGTCGCTTTGATGACCGCATCCGATGGCGTCAGCTACCTCTGGATCTGGACGGGACGGCTGGCAGAGGACCCCAGGTGGAAGGACGGCATCTAGATCCATGACAACTTTGCAGAAAACCTTTGCTCTGCTGCTGATGGCGGTCAGTCTCGTATTGATCTATTTCCTGCAACCTATTTTGGCGCCGTTTCTCGCTGGCATTGTCCTCGGGTATCTCGGTGACCCGATTGTTGATCGACTAGAGACCTATAAGCTGCCGCGCAGCGTTGGTGTCATCGTTGTGTTCCTCGTGTTTGGTGTCATCATCGGTGCCGCAGTGCTTGTCATCCTTCCGTTGGTGGTGGGTGAGTTCATCAAATTGATTCGAGACATTCCGGCAGCGCTGGCATGGCTGCAGCAGACCGCCAGCCCTTTTCTGGTTGCCCAGTTCGGCGTCGACCCATTTGACGTGAAGCTGGATACGGTTGCCGCGCGAATTGTTGAGAACTGGCAGGAAGCCGGCGGTGTGGTTGGCACCATACTCTCCCAGGTGACCCATTCAGGATTTGCTTTTCTTGCTGCTGTCGGCGTGGTTGGGCTGACGCCCGTGGTGGCCTTTTACATCATGCGAGACTGGGACGACATTGTTTTACAGATTCGGGAAATAGTGCCCAGGGAAATGGAGCCAACTTTCGTAAGACTCTGCACGGAATGTGATGAAGTGCTCGGTGCTTTTTTACGCGGACAGCTTCTTATCATGTGCCTTCTTGGCTGTATCTATGCCATTGGTCTTTACATGGTTGGTCTCGATCTCGCCATCCTCATTGGTATGTTGTCGGGTCTTGCTTCCATCGTGCCTTATCTGGGTTTCTTTGTTGGCATTATCGCCGCAACGCTTGCTGCGTTGTTCCAGTTTCAGGAGCCGATATACCTGTTGTACGTGGCGATGGTGTTTGCCGTAGGCCAGGCTCTGGAGGGCTGGGTACTCACGCCCTGGCTGGTCGGTGACAAAATAGGATTGCATCCCGTTGCAGTGATCTTTGCGGTGCTGGCGGGAGGTCAGCTGTTCGGTTTTGTCGGCATATTATTGGCCCTGCCCGTAGCCGCCGTCATTATGGTGTTTGTTCGTCATCTGCTTGGCAGTTATATCCGGAGTGACTATTACTTTCGGAGCGATGACAGTGGGTGAGCAGCTTCCTCTTGGGCTGCGTCTTGATAGTCATGCGCGCCTTGAAGATTATGTTGGCGATGCGAGCGATCGTTTACACGAATTGACTGGATTTGTGTTGGTTTACGGACCGAAGAGTTCCGGGAAATCACATCTGCTCCAGGGCTTGTGTCGAGAAGCGCTGGACGTCGGTCAATCGGTTATCTTCCTTTCTTCCCTGAACAAACTTGATCCTTCGGTGCTTGAAGGCTTGGAGTCCAGAACTCTGATTTGTCTCGATGATGTTGATGAGGTTATGGGTCAGCCTGCCTGGCAGCAGTCACTGTTCCACCTGATTAATGCCGCTAAAGACCAGGGAAGTAAACTCGTTCTGGCATCGACGCTACCGGTGGCTGATTTGAAACCTGCCCTTGCTGATCTTTCATCCCGATTGAAAGGCGCCTATCTCGTGCCAGCCGATGAATTATGCGATACGGACAAGTTAGAGGTGATTCGCAGGAAAGCGCACCGTCGCGGCTTTGAGATGAGCGAAGAAGTCTGTCGGTTTATCCTTTCGCGGGCACAACGTGACATGCATCACCTGGCTCGTTTGGTAGAGCAGCTCGACAAGCAGACGCTGATGCAACAGAAAAAGGTGACCATTCCTTTTGTGAAAGCTGCGCTGGGACTTTAATGCCTAAGATCCTTTTTACAGGTGGCGGGACAGCGGGGCACGTCACGCCCAATATGGCTCTGATAGAAGAAACTCGACGAAGAGGCTGGCTGTGCAGTTACGTTGGGTCATCAGCAGGCATTGAGTTCGAAATGATTTCGGCGCTCGATGTCCCCTTTCATGGGATTTCCTCAGGCAAACTACGCCGATATTTCTCCTGGCAGAACTTTATTGATCCTTTCTTCGTGATCTGGGGGTTCCTGCAAAGCCTGGTGATTTGTCTCAGGGAAAGGCCCGATACCGTCTTCTCAAAAGGCGGGTTTGTATCAGTGCCGGTTGTCGCCGCGGCATGGCTGCTGCGAATCCCAGTGATCAGTCACGAATCTGATGTAACTCCCGGACTCGCGAATCGATTGACCTATCCGTTTTGTCGAAAGATCTGCATCACTTTTGATGAGACGAAGCGGTATCTGCCAGAAGGTAAGGTGGTAGTCGCCGGTACACCGGTTCGGTCAGCGTTGCTGTCGGGCGACGCGGATCGAGGAAGAAATTTTCTTGAGTTCGATGGCGGTAAAGACATCCTTCTGGTGTTTGGTGGAAGCCTCGGTGCAAGGGTGATCAATGATCAGGTTCGTGCGGTGCTGGATCAGCTGCTTGAGAGCTTCGATGTTGTGCATGTCGCCGGTGTCGGTGAAGTTGACGACGCTTTGCATCAGGCGGGTTATGTGCAAAAAGAGTTTATTCGTGAAGAGTTCGGTGATGTGCTTGCAGCAGCGTCTCTGGTTGTATCAAGGGCCGGAGCCAATTCTCTTTATGAACTGTTCGTGATGAGAAAACCCCATTTACTGATACCGCTTACCTTAGCGGCCAGCCGTGGTGATCAGATCGATAATGCGACGACCTTCGAAAGGTTAGGCTTCAGTCGAGTGATTCCTGAGGAGACGCTCAGCAATAACGGATTTCTCGAAGCGACCATTCGATTACAGCACGACCAGGAGAGTGTTCGGCAGAAACTGGCGTCTTTCGAGGTGCGAGATAGCGTTGCGCTGATCATGGACGAGATCGAACAACTCATCTGAAAGTCGTTATACTCGTCGTTTTTCCGGAGCTCCTTCCATGTTTCGTTTGTTCTCCAAGTGTCTGGTGAGCGTTTGCTTGTGTTTGTCCCAGAGCTTGTCAGTGACCCTCGCTTCTGCGGACGACGCTTCTGATTTAGTCAGCTACATCGATCAGACCGCAGACAAGTACGACAATCTGGCGATGGATATCTGGAATTACGCTGAACTGGGTTACCTCGAAACACAAAGCTCTGGCGCGCTTCGGAAAGTGCTGTCAGATGAAGGTTTTCAAATTCAGCAGGGTGTTGCAGAAATCCCTACAGCCTTTGTCGCGAGCTATGGAGAAGGCAAACCCATCATTGGCATTCTGGCCGAATTTGATGCGCTGCCAGGCATTTCTCAGGCAGCGATTCCGACTCGTCAGGTTCTGGCAGACAAACAGGCAGGCCATGCCTGTGGACATCACCTTTTTGGTGCGGGTTCGACTGCGGCTGCGGTCGCAATAAGGCACTGGATGCAACGAAACCAGGTGCCTGGCACGATTCGCCTCTATGGCACTCCGGCTGAAGAAGGTGGCTCCGGCAAAGTGTATATGGTGCGTGCGGGTTTATTCGATGACGTCGATACGGTTCTGCACTGGCACCCCTCGGATCGCAACTCCTCTAACGCGGAAAGTAGTCTGGCAAACAAGTCGGCAAGGTTTAAGTTCAAAGGGATTTCGGCTCACGCCGCGGCTGCGCCCGAGCGCGGTCGTTCAGCACTGGATGGCGTAGAGGCGATGAACTACATGGTGAATCTGCTCAGGGAACATGTGCCGGAACAGTCACGGATTCATTATGTGATCACGCGAGGTGGTGAAGCGCCGAACGTAGTGCCTGATTATGCCGAGGTTTACTACTATGTACGTCACCCTGATGCCGGTTACCTGGCAGGTATCTGGGAACGTGTCACCAACGCGGCGAAGGCAGGCGCTCTCGGCACCGGCACCGAAGTCGATATTGAGGTGATGCATGGCAATCACTCCGTGCTACCTAACGAGGTGCTGTCACGAAGAATGCATGAGAATCTGAGAAAGATTGGTGGTGTTCGATACAACGAGGAAGAGAGAGCCTTTGCTGAAAAAATCAGCGAGAGTCTTGGTGTGGGAAATTATATCGGGATGGAAACACGAATCATGCCTTTTGAAATGAGAGAGGGCAGGGGTTCAACGGATGTTGGCGATGTCAGTTGGACTGTGCCGACGGTTGGCTTGCGGACCAGTACCTGGGTGCCGGGTACCGCGGCCCATTCCTGGCAGGCCATTGCAGCTGGGGGCACATCGATTGGTACCAAAGGCATGAGAGTCGCGAGCAAAGCCCTGGCGCTGACCGCCAGAGATCTCTTCCTGGATGCGGACTTGCGGGAAGCCGGTCGCGTGGAGTTTGAACAGCGAAGAGGTGCTGACTTCCAGTATGAAGCACTGCTGGGTGAACGAAAGCCGCCCCTGGATTATCGTCAATAGTCTGGAAACAGATTCAGATTCAGGCGCCTAGAGGCGCAGGCAAAGAAAAAGACCGATGGCGGTTGTCATTCAGGCGATTGGTGTTATAGTTAGGTATAACACTAGTTAACTAACACGCTGACCCCAAGCGGAAACGTGCAGATTCAATTTCACGACAAAAGCCCCATTTATCGCCAGCTGGCTGACCGTCTGCGGGAGATGATTCTTGAGGGTATCTACAAAAATGGCGATGCGCTGCCAAGTGTTCGCCAGATTGCCAGTGAACATCGGATCAATCCGATCACGGTATCCAAGAGTTTCCAGATACTGGTGGATGACGGGTTAGTCGAGAAAAAACGTGGATTAGGCATGTATGTCGAAAACGGTGCCATGGAGCAGTTGCTCCTGGATGAACGGGAACAGTTTCTGAAAGAAGAACTCCCTGCTTTTCTGGAACGGGCGAATCGATTGGGGTACTCGAGGGAAATTTTGTTGGAAACCCTCGGTGCTGATGAACAGGGTAAGGAGCGTTCATGAAGGGCCTAAGTGACATCGTCAAGGTCAATGGCATTTCCAAGCACTACGGTGACTTCACGGCGCTGTCGAATGTCGGGTTTACCATTGAACCCGGATCGATCGTTGGTTTGATTGGCCCGAACGGCGCCGGGAAGACCACGACGCTCAAAGCCATTCTTGGTCTTACCGATTTCGAAGGTGACATGTCGGTCCTTGGCAGGGATCCGCGTAGAGGCCGGCACAAGGTGATGCAGCGTGTGTGTTTCATTGCTGATGTGGGTGTGTTGCCGCGATGGCTGCGTGTATCGGATGCGCTGAACTACATCGAAGGTGTGCATCCGAATTTTAACCGCTCGAAAGCAGAAGCGATGCTGGCGGATACCAAGATTCCCAAGAAGCACAAAGTTAAGCAGCTCAGTAAAGGCATGGTGACGCAACTGCACCTCGCGCTGGTCATGGCCATCGAGGTCGACCTCCTGGTGCTGGATGAACCGACCCTGGGGCTCGATATCCTCTACCGAAAATCTTTTTACGAAAATCTGCTCAATGATTACTTTGATCACGAAACGAGCATTGTGATCAGCACCCACCAGGTGGAAGAGATCGAGTCTTTGCTGACGCACCTGCTGTTTATCAATCAGGGTCAGATTGTGCTTGATTGTGCGATGGATGAGCTGGACCAGGTGTATACAGAAGTGCTCGTTGGACCGGATCAATTAACCGCCGCGAATGCGCTGGGTCCGGTTCACAGCAGAGACATACTGGGTCAGAAAGCCATGATTTTTGAAAACGTGCCACGAGGCGAGTTGGCTGAACTGGGTGAACTCCATACACCAAGTGTTGCCGATCTTTTTGTTGCGAAGATGCAAAGGTAACGAGAGCCATCATGAATCAATTGACTGTCCTGATAAGACGCGAATTCTGGGAAAACCGCAGTATCTTCCTGGTACTGCCTGCCGTCATTACTGGTTTCTTCTTGTTTCTGCTGCTGTTGGGGGCTGTCGCCTCGCCCAGTGATGCGATCACCCTTCAGGTTGATATCCAGAGTGATGAGGAAGTTGAATTTCTGGATGACCTTCTGGTTTCCGGTCACCTATACCAATATGCACTACTGCAGTTGGATGCGCGTCCGATGGCGGAGCGGGTGTCCTACATCAATGCAACGATGCAGTCCTTGAGTGCACCGCTGCTGTTTACGCTGTGGTTTGTCATCCTGTTCTATTTGCTTGGTTCGCTTTATGACGACAGGCGCGATCGCAGCATATTGTTTTGGAAGTCTTTACCGGTTTCGGATGCCATAACGGTGTTCTCAAAACTGTTGACGGCCCTCGTCGTTGTGCCACTGGTCTATCTTGTTGGGGTCATGCTGCTGCAGCTGTCAGCGCTGATCTTCGTCAGCATGAGTGCTTTCGGTACGGACATTTCTGCGGTAGACACGGTTTGGCGACCCGCTGGGGTTTTTATCACTTGGTTGAGATCCATAGGCCTGCTGTTCTTCTATGCACTCTGGGCATTACCGTTTTTTGGGTGGCTGATCGCAGTATCTGCCTGCGCGAAAAGCGCGCCTCTGGCCTGGGCTTTCGGTATTCCGCTGGGTATCAGGCTGCTTGAGGCGATCTTTACGGATCAGAGTCGTGTAGGAGACTGGATGCACGACCACATAATTCCGATCAGTTTCCTTGATCAACACCGCCCCACTGCTGAAAATGCCTTCTCATACTTGCTCAGTCTACAGATGCTGTCAGCACTCGTGGTCGGCGGTGCTTTTATTTATCTGGCAATATGGGCAAGAGGCAAAGCAGATGAAATCTAAAATGTTGACTGTTTGCTTGCTTGGTCTGCTCCTGACGGGCTGCAGTAAGGTGCCCGCTATGGGTAACGGACTTTCTTTCAGAACGCAGATGTGCGAACTCGCGCAGCTGCGTGACGCGGGTGTGATGACTGAAAAGGAATATTACACCTCGAAGAGAAGGATTTTCTCGACAATGGTGCACTAGGACATGTTATGGCGTGGTTGATCGCGGGTTGTTTGGCTTTTCTTGTTACCCATCTGGGGGTTTCCGGTACGCCGCTTCGCGCGGCACTTCAGGATGCCCTGGGCGCTCAGCCTTACCTGGGTATCTACTCCGTTCTGGCCTTTGTCTCCCTGGGTCTGATGATTTACGGCTACTCGCAGGTCCCTCATGTGGACTTCATCTGGTTCCCCTCACAAGCTGCTTACATGGTGACGAAAGCATTTCTCCTCGTTTCGCTGGTCGTATTGGTGATGGGTGCGCTGACAAAGAATCCGACTCAGGTCATGAACGAAGCGGCCCTGGATCACGAGGTCTCCGGGATGCTCAAGATCACCAGACATCCGATCCAGTGGGGGATACTGCTGTTCGCGATTGGACATATCATCGCCAATGGCGATACAGCGTCTTTGATGTTCTTCGGTACCTTCGCGCTGGTTTCTTTCTTCGGGATGGTTTCCATGGACCAGCGGAAACGTCAGGAGTCTGACCCACGTTGGGATAACTTCATGAAAAATACCTCGATGGTGCCTTTTGCGGCGCTCATCGCCGGGCGACAGACCTTCACCGCGGCTGACATCAACTGGATGGGGCTGTTGGCCGGCCTGGGGCTGTATGCGGCCGTCTACTGGATGCACGGCCTGGTGAGTGGTGGTGCCAGCTTGTTATAAGCTGAAGGCTGTTTATATAAGCTGAAGGCGCTTTATCTAAGCTGAAGGCTCCTAATCTTGAGTATGAGAATTTCCCTCACCTAAATGTTGTGGCCCGTGTAAAATGCGCCCTTTTTTACGGGAACATCTCACCAACGATGTACAAGATTCGCACTCTCAACAATATCTCAGACAAGGGCCTGAGCCGCTTTCCCGGTGATCACTATGAACTGGGCGATATCTCGGATCCTGATGCCATCCTGCTTCGCAGCCATCAGCTGACACCGGAAGACGCGACGTCTTCGCTGCTCGCAGTGGGTCGAGCCGGTGCCGGTGTGAACAACATCCCGGTCGCTGATTACACCGACAAAGGTGTTGTTGTCTTTAACACGCCTGGCGCAAATGCCAACGCGGTCAAAGAACTCGTGATGGTCGGGATGCTCCTTTCATGTCGCGGCATCATTCCAGGCATTGAGTATGTGAACACACTGGGTGACCACGAAGACAAGGCGGAGCTGAATACGCTCGTTGAAGCCAGCAAGAAACAGTACAAGGGTCATGAACTGAAAGGTAAAACCCTGGGTGTACTTGGTCTGGGTGCGATCGGTTCCATGGTAGCTGACATGGCACTTGAGATGGACATGAATGTGGTGGGTTACGATCCAGCACTGTCTGTTGAGGCGGCATGGAGATTGTCCAGCCGTGTCGAGCGCATGGAGAACCTGGGCATGCTGTTTGGTCGTTCTGACATGATTTCTCTGCACGTGCCAGCACTGGATGCCACGAGAGGCATGATTAATGCGGAAACCCTGGCACAGTTCAGGGATGGCGCGGTACTGCTTAATTTTGCTCGCGAAGAGATTGTCGACAAAGAGGCCATCGCCATGGCACTCGACAATGGCAAGATCTCCCAGTACATCTCTGATTTCCCGACACCGGGACTGATTGGCAAGCCTGGCGTGATTTCAACCCCTCACCTTGGCGCCAGTACCGCTGAAGCGGAAGAAAACTGTGCGGTCATGGTTGCGGACCAGGTCCGTGACTTTCTCGAAAACGGCAACATTAAAAATTCGGTGAACTTTCCGGCGCTCAGTCTGGAGCGTACCCAGGGATGTCATCGCATCGCGCTGGCCAACAAAAACGTGCCAAGAATCCTGGGTAGCGTCCTTTCAATCCTGGCGGATCGAAACATCAACGTTGTCGACATGCTCAACAAGAGCCGCGAGGATGTGGCTTACAACCTGATCGATATTGAGAGCGATCCTACCGACGATCTCGTTGAAGAAATTAACGCCATTGATGGCGTCATCAACGTCCGGATCCTGGAAGACTGACGCTCGCTTAAAGCAGGCGATCTCGAATGACGAATCGGGCAGGGGAGAGCAGTTGCTGCTCTTCCAGACCCAACGCCGCAGGTTCGCCCAGTAACTTGCTGACCACATGCTCGGCGCAAAGTCGGGCGTGAGTTGCACCCCGAGATGCAAACGCCGTGCAGTAATGCAGACCCGGCTGGAACTCTCGGATCGCACTCACCCGGTTTACCTCTTTTGCGGCCTGCCAGTCCGGTGCCTGTCCGATTACCGGTAAACGGTCCCTCGACACTGCTCGGATACCCGTCCAGGGTGTGACAATAGAGTCGTCGAGTTCGACGTACTTTCTGGCAGTGTTGATTAACTCCTTGGTCTCTTCCTCCCGCACGACATCACTGTCGATGTTTTCGTAGGTGCCGCTGATGACCGATTTTCCGTTCACGGTTGGAAAGATCGTCGCCTGGCTGTTTACCACGTGTTGGATTCCGCTTGTTCTCACTTCGATCGCCTGACCGCGGATGGCTCGTACCTGCAGTTGTGCCGGCAGGAGTGAGCGATTAAAACCGGTCGCCAGGATCACCTGGTCCGAAGACAGGTCATCTAGTCGATCGATGTGTCTCTGGATGATGGCAGGGCTCAGTTCGTCACGCAGCTCGGAAAACGACAGCCAGCCTGCGTTGCGATAGAAAGCGCCATCGGATCGCGCCTCTATCAAATTGTCTGGAAAGAGTTCAGAGATTTCTTTGAGTCGAACGGTTTCTTCCTCGGTTCTGCCGATCCAGTGTAAGCCTGATTCGTGATAACCGGCTGCGTCTCTCATGTATTGGCTGGCAGCGACCGAAAATCGGTATCTCGTTTCAGCCGCACGGGCCAGCTGCGGCAGCACCGTCAATTGGGGAATGGCAGAAGGCCCAGCTTTTCCGCTGTCATATAGCTCAGCGGATAAACCTCGTCGTGACAGGGCTTCGTAGCAGAAGAGTCCAGCGATACCTGCGCCGATGATGCTGACGCTTTCACGACCATGTGCCTTTGGTGACCATGCGCCGGGTTTTGCTGCAGTGAGCATTTCCCTTTTCTGACCGAAACCTGGACGTTTCGCGGTTTCGAAGCCGGAGCGCTCAAGTCCTCGGCGAACATTGCCTGCTGCGGAGTAAGTCGCAACCTGGGCGCCCGGTCGTGAACGCGCAAACATCTTTCGAAAGAGGGGTGCCTGCCACATGGCTTCGTTTTTTGCGGGCGCGAAGCCGTCGAGATACCAGCAGTCCACTTCAGCATCCAGATTCCCCAATGCGGTTTCGACCTCCTCGAAAATCAACAGCAGACGGATGTTGGGCGCAAGCCAGACAATGTGTTGGCCCCTGTAAGGGGGTGGATAACCGGCGAGCAGTCTTTCGGTGTGTGGAAACTTGAGTCCCTTGAGGAATTTCTCCAGCGCCACTTTGTCGACGGGATGTTTTTCGATGGAAACAAAATTTAATTGGCAGCTCGATGGCCTCTGTTGCCAGGCCTGGGCCGTGAGCAAACAGTTCATGCCGAAACCAAATCCCAGCTCGCACACAGTTACCTGGCTTCGCTCTGGTGGCTGCTGGACCAGTGTCAGAAGTGGTTCGAGAAACACCTGGGCCTTTTCGTCCAGGGGTGAACCGCGATGCCAATAAATGTCACCGTAAACTTTGGATACTGGGTTTTCTTCCTGCCACTCGATTTGGGCGGTATCAACCAGGTAGGTGGACATCAGTCGCCCGTAGCGACCGGGCGTTCAGGGTCACGAATCCACTCACTCCATGAACCGGGATACAGGGCTGGCTCAGGGTAACCAGCGATCATGAGTGCCAATATGTGGTGAATGGCGGAAACGCCGGAACCGCAGTAACAGGTGATGTTCTGGTCTTTTTCCAGACCGGCATCGGAAAAACGTTTTGCAAGCTGCCCAGCGGATCTGAATCTGCCGTCTTCCAGGTTCCCGGAAAAAGGCAGGCACCGTGCGCCTGGAATGTGTCCTGCGATGGGATCGATGGGTTCCTGTTCACCGCGAAATCGAGTGGCGTCGCGTGCATCAAGTAACTGATGATCTTCGGTCAGCACACGCGAAACCTCACAGACTTTTGTCAGCGGGGTTGATGCCATAAAGTTCCCTGGGCTTCGTGCTGGAATCTCTTCTTCCAGTGAATAGCCTTCGTTCGACCAGGCGTCCAGACCACCGTCCAGGACCATCACAGACTCATGACCCAGCCAGCGGGCGAGCCACCATAATCTCCCGGCGAAGGCACCATGGTTCTGGTCGTAACAGACAAGAATGCTGTCTTTGTTGACACCCCAGTCTCTAAATCGTTTTTCCAGATCACCTCGTTCCGGTAACGGGTGGCGGCCGCCGTCGCCGGGTGCACGGCTCAGGTCTTTGTCCAGGTCCGCGTGAACCGCGCCTGGGATATGCCCGGCGTCAAAATCCTGTCGTCCCTGCTCAAGATTGCCCAGTGCCGCACGACAGTCGAAGATCAGGAACTCACCCTGCCGTTGGTGAAGTTCAGTGACTGAGATCAAAGGATGCATTTAACCGCCCGCCAGCTTCACGGTATAACCCTTGGCTTCAAGCAGGGGTTTGATGGTGTCGCGCTTGTCACCCTGAATGAGGATATCGGATCCTTCAATAGAGCCACCGACGCCACACTGGTTTTTCAGTTCTTTGGCGACCGCTTTCAGGTCAGCGCCGATCAGGGGCAGGCCTTTAACCAGGGTAACGGGTTTACCGTTACGGCCTTTGGTTTGGCGATGCAAGCGCACGATACCGTCACCTTCCGGTGCCTTTTCAACAGAGCTTTCTTCCCCTTTCTTCCATGAAGGGTCAGTTGAATAGACGATGCGCTTTTTGCTCATTCGGTATAGATAAAAACGGAGAGAACCTGTTCCTGTCGAATGAGCATACAGAAATGCACGAGGTTATAAAGAAAGCGCGATAAAACGTCGATCAGATCGCCAGGTTCGAGATCCAGCGCTTCCATGTCGCCGGACTCACTCCAGATTCGGGCGATGTTCTCGATGTCGTCTTCTTCAATATCAGCAAGGCGTTCCGTGATGTTCACGTCCAGCTTGAATACCCAGGGTCCTTCGGGACCGAACTCAAGGACGAGCTGTTCAAGTGATTCGGCTTCATCGAAGAAGATGCCAAGCAGCTGTGCATACAACTGCGTGCGAAGTTCTGTGTGTATCCCCTCGCAAGGCATGCAGGGGAAACTGTCGGCGGGGTTGTCACCGATTTCCAGTGACAGCACCTGCTCCTCAACACCGAGCAGCATGATTTCCGGCATGGTCTAGATCACCTCAGGCGGGACTGACCTTGTCAGCCTGAAGGCCTTTGTCTCCGTTGGTAACAATAAAGCTGACGCGCTGTCCTTCATTGATCGCGCGTTTGCCCTTGCCTTCGATATTGCGGAAGTGGACGAATATATCTTCGCCCTGATCTCGGGTGATGAAGCCGTAACCCTTGCGAACATTGAACCACTTCACGGTGCCCATCTCGCGATCGTCGGATGATGCAACGCCGCCAGCGGAGCCGCCGAGCATGAGAGAGACGAACGATGTCGCCATGAATAGCAGCATCAGACTGATTTCAGGAGTAGTGGCGGGAATGGCGATGCCGCCGTCCAATGATAGTTTTGTGATCTCGTAAGCAATGAGACCGATGACGATGGAAAGGAGAATCCTCTTAACGATAACCATGTGACTCTTTTTAATAGGTTTTTTGTAATGTTGTTCTTAGTTGTTGTTTGCCGATTTTCGACATGTTGTGCTCGAAAAGGCGGGCACATCATACACTAAGCGTCGCCTTAACGCGTGTGTTGGAACAATTTTTAGATTAGAGGCTGTCGAGAATCTTGCGATAGCGTGACACGGTTTCGGAGAGTCCCAGCCAGAGAGCATCAGTGATGATGGCGTGGCCGATGGAGACTTCTTCAACCTCTGGCACCTCACGACAGAAGCGGGCGAGATTGTCCTGGTTCAGATCGTGACCCGCGTTGATGCCCAGACCAAGCCCAACGGCGTGGCTACCTGCACGAATAAAGCTCCTGAGCATGTCGTCTCCTTCCTGAGTGCCGTAGTGTTCGGCGTACGGTCCGGTATAAAACTCGATTCGATCCGTACCCAGATGCGCTGCGAGCGTCAGTTGTTCATCGTCCGGGTCCATGAAGCAGCTGACCCTGGCGTTGTCCGCCTTCAACTTATCGACGATGGGTTTCAAACGATTGGACTCTCCCGTCAGGTTCCAGCCGTGATCTGACGTTAGCTGAATGGGATCGTCAGGCACCAAAGTGCACTGATGAGGCTTGACGTCTTCAACCAGCTGCATGAACCCTGGGAAGCCATTCTCCTCTGGACCGGCGTAAGGGTTGCCTTCGATGTTGTATTCAATATCGAGGTACTCCGGCTTGGCCAGTAACTCTGCGAGGTCATAAACATCAGAGGGCCGAATGTGCCGCATGTCCGGGCGTGGGTGGACGGTGATGCCCTGAGCGCCTGCTTCGATGGCAGTAACGGCGGCGTCTACGACGCTTGGAATCGTGGTATCCCGGGAATTTCTGATCAGTGCAACCTTGTTCAGGTTAACGGAAAGTTTTGTTGCCATGTGTTTTGCTCAGGCCCAGCCGCTGTTGTTGCGACGCTGATAAATACGTCTGCCGATCCAGACACCAAATAACAAACCAAGTAGGACGGTGCCAGCGCCGCGTAGAAACCAGTCCTGAGCGCGGTCGCTGGACATCTCGTCGTTGTCTTTGTTCAGGCGAGCGATTTCATCGAGCAGTGTCTCTCTGTCGTCATTGAGCTGTTTGTTCTCTTCGTTGATGGCGATGACATTTGAGGAAAGCGCTGTGACTTTCTCCAGCTCAGCAGCGAGTTGCGCTTTCTCTGAGTTCAGATTTCCTTGAGAGGCGTTAAGCCCTTCGTTCGTTTCACGCAGTTCCCGAAGTCGCAGGAGTGTCTGCTGGTGTTCTGCTTCCAGCTGATCCAGTTGCGCCTTCATACTGTCCAGCTGCATGGCGGCGATGGGTTCCTCGACCAGATACTGTGTCTGCAGCCAGCCCTCCAGTCCACCCTCGGTCCTGACACGGGTGTAGCCGGAATCTTCGTTGGTTTCGAGCCGCTCCAGCTCGGTACCGCTTCGCAGGCCTCGATGCAGAATTCGATGTTCAGAAGACTGCCCGCCTCTCAGTGGTACATAGAGGTTATCTCGAACATAAACGCGATCAGCGATCGCAGAGACGCTGCTGGCGAGCGCGATAACAAGAACGAGCAGCTTCATCAGGGCACAACTTTTTTGAACGGCTTCACCGTCACATTGCCCCAGACGCCTGCCTCTACATAAGGGTCAGCTTGTGCCCAGCGGGTTGCTTCATCCAGTGAGTCAAACTCAGCGATCACGATGGATCCGGTGAAACCCGCTTCACCTGGATTCTCATCGTCAATAGCGGGCATCGGCCCGCCGATGACAACGCGACCGGCATCTACCAGTGGTTTCATCCGATCAAGATGTTCCGGGCGGGAAGCCAGACGTTTTTTAAGGCTGTCGGGTGTGTCTTCTCCGATGATGACGTAAAGCATGATGTCTTCCTGAAGTTTTGGTCTTATTTTGAGTCAGCCGTCGATTCGACAGAATCTTCTGATGTCTCGTCTTCGATATAACCGCCTTTAACGAGATAGACCATCGTGATGATCATGTAGGTCAGCGTGATCGCAATGCCGCCCACCAGCTTGTAGGTCACCCAGAAATCTGTGCTGAACCAGTAGGCGACAGCCAGGTTCAGGGCGCCGGCGAGAAAAAACCCAAAGGACCAGCCAAACGCCAGATTGCGCCAGACGTGGTCCGGCAACACAAGATGCTCTCCAAGGAGCTTCTTCAGAAGGTTGTCCTTGGAGACAAACTGGCTGAGAAGCAGGGTCGTGCTGAACACCCAGTTCACGATGGTGGGTTTCCACTTGATGAAAAGGTCGTCCTGGAAAGCGAGGGTCAGGCCACCAAAGATCATAGCGACGTAGAACACAATCTGGGTCTGTTTTCGGACAGACCTGTCCATGCCGTACTCGAGGCCGACCTGAACGCAGACGCCGCCCATGAGGACAGCGGTCGCGAGATAGATGTCACGGGTTGTGAAATAAACGGCCACAAAAACCGCGATGGGTATAAATTCAATAAACTGGCGCATGCCTCTCCAGGCGGGTCTAAATTTCTGTAGCGCGCAATGATAAAGCATTTGTGGTTTACCGGCATCGACGTGATTACAATGTCCGCTTTTTCGCGCCAGCCCTCAGATGAGCCAGTTTTTTCGCATTCACCCGGTCAATCCGCAGCACCGCCTGATCCATCAGGCTGTGGAAATCTTGAGAAAAGGTGGCGTGATCGCTTATCCGACGGATTCTGCCTACGCGCTCGGCTGCCATATTGGTGACAAGAAGGCGATCGAGCGAATCAGGCGAATACGGCGGCTTGAGCGGGACCATCACTTTGCGCTGGTCTGTCGTGATCTGTCTGATCTCGGGATCTATGCCAAGGTGGGAAACGCCGCTTATCGACAGCTCAAAGCGGCCACGCCGGGTCCCTACACGTTTATTCTGCCTGCCACCCGTGAGGTCCCGCGGCGTCTGGTTGATGAAAAGCGGAAATCCATTGGTCTCAGAGTGCCGGACAATGAGATCTGTCGGGCGCTTTTGACCGAGTTGGGCGAGCCAATCATGAGCACCACCCTGATCCTTCCGGATGATGAATACCCGCTGACAGATCCGGATGAAATTCGGGATCTGATGGAACACCAGGTGGACCTGGTCATAGACGGTGGTTATTGTGGGCTTGAATCCACCACCGTTGTCAGCATGGAAGAAGACTATCCTGAGATCGTCCGGGAAGGCATGGGTGACACCAGCCTGTTCGCCTGAAAACTGCACGACAGCCGCGGTTCGGATCAGTATAATCGGTTTCAAAACCGCCACTTAATGACGTTGAAAACACCCCTCCGCTGTAAAGCCTCTTTTTCGTACGTTTCAATCAGAATGATTTCCTTGCTGGAGCTGTTGTGAGCCAGATAGAAGCACAGAAGCGCGTCCTTTCAGGCATGCGCCCGACCGGTCGTTTACACCTGGGTCACTACCACGGGGTACTCAAGAACTGGGTAAGACTGCAACACGAGTACGAATGTTTCTTCTTCGTGGCCGACTGGCATGCCTTGACGACGCACTACGAAGACCCTGAGGTGATCGAGGAAAGCGTCTGGCAGATGGTTATCGATTGGCTGGCGTCCGGTGTGAACCCGGGTTCTGCGTCACTCTTTATTCAATCTCGCGTGCCAGAGCATGCGGAACTGCACCTCATGCTCTCCATGATTACGCCGCTCTCCTGGGTAGAGCGTGTGCCCAGCTATAAAGACATGATCGCCAGATCCAATGATCGCGATCTTGCCACCTATGGCTTCCTTGGTTACCCGGTGCTGCAGAGCTCTGACATCCTGATCTATCAGGCAGGGAATGTGCCGGTGGGCGCTGATCAGGTGCCTCATGTTGAAATTACTCGTGAGATCGCGCGTCGCTTTAACCACATTTTTGGTCGTGATTCGGGATTCATGGAACACGCGGAAGAAGCGATCAAAAAGATGGGTCGCAAGAATGCCAAGATGTATCGCGAACT
Source organism: Pseudomonadales bacterium (assembly GCA_017642855.1). Taxonomy (GTDB): domain Bacteria; phylum Pseudomonadota; class Gammaproteobacteria; order Pseudomonadales; family Azotimanducaceae; genus UBA9659. Next base: position 2,081,750 of record JAEPOO010000001.1, on the reverse strand, counting down.
GCGCAGGGAATATATGGAGCAGGGCAATCAGGAGTCCCTGGAAAAAGCTCAGGCGCTGATTCACGATCAACAGAATATTTCACTGGGTGATCGCGATCGTCTTTTCGGTTACCTGGAAGGTGGCGGCAAGGTGATATTGCCTGAACCCCAGGCCCTCCTGACTGAAGCGTCAGTGATGCCGGGTCTGGATGGACAGAAGATGTCGAAATCCTACAACAACACGATCCAGATGCGGGAAGATGAAGACGAAGTGGTTAAGAAGATCAAGACCATGACCACGGATCCCGCTCGAGTCCGCAGAACGGATCCGGGTAACCCGGATGTCTGCCCGGTATTCCAATTGCACGACGTTTATTCTGAGGAAGACACCAAGAACTGGGTCAGGGAAGGCTGTACATCAGCAGGGATCGGGTGCCTCGACTGCAAGAAGCCATTGATTGACAAAGTGCTCGAGGAACAGCGGCCGTTTAAAGAGCGGGCGAAGCAGTACGAAGAAAATCCGGACCTGGTGAAATCCATTGTTGCGGAAGGGTGTGAGAAAGCGCGCAGTATTGCGAAAGCCACCATGGAGGAAGTTCGTTCAGCCATGGGCTTGGATTACAGATAGCGAGACGACAGACAGCGATTGGATTGCCGTGATGGTAAGCCGAGAGGGAGCGCAGGATGGATGAGACAACAGCAGAAGCTGAGAACGACACGGAACGACCGCAAAAAACGACGGGCGTTGTTCAGGGCGAGATGCCTTTTGCCGTGGTGCAAGGCTCACCGGTCACTCAGCTGCCCCTTGATCTCTACATTCCACCGGATGCACTCGAAGTCATTCTTGAAGCTTTTGAAGGTCCGCTGGATCTGTTGCTCTATCTGATCCGAAAGCAGAATCTCGACATTCTCGATATTCAGGTCTACGAAATCACCAAGCAGTACATGGAATACATCGAACTGATGGAGGAAATGCAGTTCGAGATAGCGGCGGAATACCTGGTGATGGCCGCGGTCCTGGCAGAAATCAAATCACGCATGCTGCTGCCAAGACAGGCGGAAGAAGACGAAGACGAAGATGATCCTCGAGCGGAGCTGATTCGCAAGCTTCAGGAATACGAACGCTTCAAGCAGGCTGCGATGGATATCGACGAACTGCAGCGGTTGAATCGTAACTTCTGGGTTGCGATGGCCGAGGCGCCAGTCACTGAAACGGTTCGGCCTTTACCAGAAGTGCAGCTGCAGGATCTGTTGGTGGAATTGTCTCGTGTACTTAAACGGGCTGAAAATTTCAGTCATCACCACATTGCCCTTGAGCCGCTATCCACGCGGGAGCGAATGTCGAACATTCTGGATCGCGTATCGGATACCGGTGATCAGTTTGTTCCATTCATCAGCCTGTTTCAGGTGGAAGAAGGTCGTTCGGGCGTCATTGTGACGTTCATTGCCGTGATGGAACTGATCAAGGAATCTCTACTGGAACTGGTTCAGTCAGAACCTTTTGCGCCGATTCACGTTAAATCGCGTACGTCCAGTTTTGAGGAAGTTGAAGAAGCGCCTTTTTCTGAAGAAGGCGCTTCTGATGATGACAACGAACCGAATCTGTAAGGAACATAATGGAAGGATTACCCATAAAGCAGATAGTTGAAGGCGCCATCATGGCGGCTGAAGCGCCTTTGTCAGTAGATCAGCTGATGCAGCTGTTTGAGGACGATGGTCCGGAACGTTCAGACCTGCGTGAAGTACTGAAAGAAATTGAACAGGATTGTGAGGGGCGCGGCTATGAGCTGAAGCAGGTCGCTTCCGGCTACCGTTTTCAGGTGCGAAGTGACTATGGGGAATGGGTCGCTCGTCTTTGGAAAGAAAAGCCGCCGCGCTACTCTCGCGCTTTGCTGGAAACCTTAGCGCTGGTTGCTTACAAGCAGCCGATCACCCGTGGTGACATTGAAGAAATCAGGGGTGTGGCGGTCAGCACAAACATCATGCGGACCCTGGTGGAACGCGAGTGGGTTCGAATCGTAGGTCATCGGGACGTACCGGGCCAACCGGCACTTTACGCAACCACAAAAGAGTTTCTGGACTATTTCAACCTGAGAAGTCTAGATGAACTGCCGACCCTGGCAGAGATCAAAGACATGACCAAGGTGAATGAAGAACTCACGATGGAAGAAGAGCTGATCGAGGTCCGCACGCTGGAGGTCGATGCTGAGGAACAGGAAGCGGTTGCCGGTCTCGATGACACTGACCTGGATGCCGTGTCTGAACAGGTCGAGAACATTCAACAGAACATCAAAAACCTGTTTGCGCCTGACGAGGTTGAGGAAGATCCGGAAGGTCTCGAGGAAGATGAGCGAGAAACAGCCTTGAGCGAAAAAACAGCCTTGAGCGAAAAAACAGCCTTGAGCGAAAAAACAGCCTTGAGCGAAGCAACAGCCTTGAGCGAAAAAACAGCCGTGAGCGAAGAGACAGCCGTGAGCGAGCAGCAAGAAGAACCCCCTGCGGCTGAACCAGCCCCTGCGGTCGAGGAAGAGTCTGCGACAGAAGAATCCGACGCATCTGAAGATCCGGAACGTCGTGCCTGAAGAACGCCCCTCTGAGAAACTCCAGAAGGTCCTGGCGGCGCGTGGCCTTGGTTCACGCCGGGAGATCGAACGCTGGATCAGTGATGGCCGCATCCGTGTAAACGGCAAAGTTGCCACGCTCGGTGATCGTGTCACAGAAAAGGACCGCATCCAGGTCGACGGTCGCAACGTCAGCGCTAAGCAAAACGCCCATCGTTATATTCTGTATAACAAACCAGAAGGGGAGATCTGCAGTCGAGATGATCCTGAAGGCCGGCGTACGGTGTTCGATAAACTGCCGAAGCTTCGCAACCAGCGATGGATTTCTGTGGGCAGACTCGACTACAACACCAGCGGTCTTTTGTTGTTCACCACCGATGGGGAACTGGCGAACCGTCTCATGCATCCGTCCTCCAACATAGAACGCGAGTATGCGGTTCGAGTCCTCGGTGATGTTTCAGAAGATGCCCTCGATCGAATGCGCGAAGGCGTTCTGCTCGAAGATGGCATTTACCGGTTCGCGGATATTCAACAGCACCCGCATGGCGAAGACAGTCAGGGATCAGCGAACCAGTGGTATTACGTTGTCCTGATGGAAGGTAAGAACCGGGAGGTGCGACGTCTCTGGGAATCTCAGGGTTATACCGTGAGTCGTCTTAAGCGGGTGCGTTTCGGCAGTTTCTTCATTCCGTCTTCCGTGAAAGCAGGTCGCTTTGTCGACCTGAAGACGAAGGATGTGAAAGAGTTGCGACGAATGGCAGGTCTGGAATCAGCCTGACCAGGCAGAAGTAAAGGTCTTGCCGTGCTCCTCGCGGCTGTCAGGGCCCATCAGATACAAATACAGCGGCATCAGGTCCTCGGGTGTTTTTAAAGCGTTCGGATCTTCCGCGGGGTAGGCCTTTGCGCGCATGGCTGTCCGTGTGCCGCCGGGGTTCAGGATGTTCACTCGAATGTTCGATGTGTTCTCCAGCTCATCCGCCATCAGCTTAGCGAAGCCTTCCATGGCGTATTTAGATACAGAATAAGCGCCCCAGTAGGCGCGCGGGGTTTCCCCAACACTAGAGCTGGTAAATACGACACGCGCATCTTTCGAAGCGCGAAGCAGCGGCATCAGCAATCGTGTCAGAACAAATACCGCTGTTGAGTTGACCTGCATGACGCGTTGCCACTGTTCAATGCTGTAGTGATCGAAGGGAACCCGCTCGCCGAGGATCGATGCGTTGTGCAGCAGGCCATCCAGTTGGCCGTAGTTTTCGATCAGCACCTGAGCGAGTTCGGTGATCTCCGACTGTCCCGCTTTTTCCAGATCCATGGGGACGATGCCCGGCTCCGGACATCCTGCGGCAACGATGTCGTCGTAAAGTTGTTCTAGCTTCTCTACGGTTCTACCCAGCAAAATCACCGTAGCACCGTGCTCAGCGAACGCGAGTGCGGCAGCTCTGCCGATACCATCGCCGGCGCCGGTCACCAGGATGGTGCGATCCTTCAGCAGGTCCGAATTAGGTTGGTAGTTCATAGCGGGTGCTCAGACAGGTCGCGCACAGGCGAGATAGTTAACATCCACGTCACGACCCAGTTTGTAGGTTCGAGTGACGGGGTTGTAGGTCATGCCGGTAAAGTCTTCGACACCAAATCCCGCATCACGACAGTAAGCGGCGAGTTCTGCGGGCTTAATCAGTTTGTCGTAGTCGTGCGTGCCCTTTGGCAGGAGATTGAGCACATACTCTGCACCGACAATGGCAAACAGGTAGGACTTTGGGTTTCGGTTGATCGTCGATAGGAACAGCGTGCCATCGTCTTTAAGCAGGCGACGGCAAGTTTTGATGATGGAGCCGGGATCGGGTACATGCTCCAGCATTTCCAGGCAGGTGATCACATCGAAAGGTTCTGGTGACTTGGCAGCCAGCTCTTCGATGGTCGTCAGTTCGTATTCCGGAAAAATGTTGGACTCGTGTCTGTGCAACTTAGCCACGTTTAATGGACCCTCGGCGGCGTCGATGCCCATCACCCTGGCACCTTCCGCGACCATCGACTCACTCAGAATGCCACCGCCACAGCCAACATCCAGTACGCGTTTACCCTGCAGATCAACGCGCTCTGTGATGTAACCCAGGCGAAGCGGATTGATCTCATGCAGAGGGCGAAACTCACCGTTTTTGTCCCACCATTTGCGGGCCAGCGCGTCAAACTTATCGACTTCCGCGTGATCTACGTTTCTTTCACTCATGGCTGTTCATACCTCTCGCTCATGGCTGTCTACACTTCTCGCTCATGGCTGTTCACACTTCTCGCTCATGGCTGTTCACACTTCTCGCTCATGGCTGTTCACACTTCTCGCTCATGGCTGTTAATCATTTCCTTTACCTGCGCTTTCCAACCGTTTGCAGCTCGAACGATGCTGGACGTATCTGATTCCACCAACTGATCGTTGGCCAGGAGCTGTCGACCTGCGATCCAGACGGCAGACACATCCCGAGCCGTTGCGGTGTAGATCAGCTGGGAAACGGGATTAAAGATTGGCTGAAAGGCCGGGTTTGAAAGATCGATCGCGCAAAGGTCTGCCTGCTTGCCCGGTTCTAGGCTGCCGATGTCGTCTGAAAGCCCCAGGAATCGGGCGCCACCGAGTGTCATCATCTCAAGGCACTGATCAGCAGACAGGCTCGTGGCATCACCTGAAGCCAGTTTCGACAACATGCTGGCGCTGCGCGTTTCCTGAATCATGTCCAGATCGTTATTGCTGGCAGCGCCGTCAGTCCCGATGGCGACGTTAACACCGGCTTCAACCAGTTGCGCAACGGGGCAGGTGCCCGAGGCAAGTTTCATATTGGATTCCGGGCAGTGCACGACCTGGACACCATTGGCGGCGAGCTGTTCGATCTCATCCTCTCTCAGCTGGGTCATATGAACCGCTTGGAGTGAGGCGGACAGAAGCCCGAGCTCTTGCATGCGAGCGACGGGTCTTAGTCCGGATTCGTTGATGGCGTCACGCACTTCCTGAGTGGTTTCATGGAGGTGCAGGTGAATCGGCGCGTCCAGTTGCTCAGAATAGAGGCGAACCTTTTCGAAACCTTCATCAGTCACGCTATAGGGTGCATGAGGCGCAAAAGCGGTTGTGAGGCGTGGTTGATTTCTGACGCTGTCCCTGAAAGCGAGGCCCTTGTGAATGTGATCCTCTTCGCCGTTGGCCCACGCGTTATCAAATTGCATCACAGGCATGCCAACCTGTGCCCGAAAGTGCATATCGCTAAAGGCGCGTGCTGCAGCCTCAGGAAAGAAGTAACTGTCAGCAGCACAGGTGGTTCCACCCATGACCATTTCCATGACGGCAAGTCGTGTGCCGTCGTAAACGAACTGCGCGTCAACCAGCCGACCCTCAATAGGCCAGATCCATTTTGTCAGCCAGTCCATCATTTCCCGGTCGTCAGCGACGCCGCGCAGTAACGTCATGGCCGCATGACCATGGCAATTCACGAAACCGGGCGTCAGCAGATGCTGATCCAGCCTCAACTCGGTTGCATCGGCGAACTGTGAAACCGCCGCGTCTCGCGGCAGTAGTGCCTCGATCCTGTCGTTCTGGACGACAAGACTGTGGTCCGTCAGGAGGGTGCGTCGAGGTACCACCGGAGCGATCCAGGTGGGTGAAATTATCTGTTTGGTGATACTCATGGAGGCCGCATTATACCTGTCTTACAGAGAAGGTATTTTTAACGCACGAAATGACCTGTGGGTTCAACCCTTTTTTCTCGAATATTGCAGCTAATTCAATGACTTATAGGTGGGATTCGCCGCCTCGTTGTGTTAACATTTTTTCCATCGTTTAAAGCCCTGAACAACCAGAAATGACCACCGATTCAGCCCTCGGGCGAGCCATCGGTAGGGCAGCCCTTTTGAGCTTTTTTTGTCTTTTCGGGTTGGTCGCTGGGTAAGCAGAACGCCTTTAGAGAGCCTGTAGAAACAAGATATGTCAGATTCGGATCAGTCAGATATCAGCACCATTAATATCGAAGATGAGCTCAGGCAGTCGTACCTCGACTATGCCATGAGTGTCATCGTCGGCCGGGCCTTACCCGACGTGCGAGATGGTCTGAAGCCAGTGCATCGCCGGGTGCTGTTTGCGATGAACGATCTGAACAATGCGTTCAACCGCCCCTACATGAAGTCCGCGCGTATCGTTGGTGATGTGATCGGTAAGTACCACCCTCATGGTGATAACGCCGCCTACGACACCATCGTACGTATGGCGCAGGATTTCAGCATGCGTTATCCGTTGGTAGACGGACAGGGTAACTTCGGATCCCTGGATGGAGACGGTGCTGCCGCGATGCGTTACACGGAAGTGCGCATGCAGAAGATTGCGCACGAGCTGTTGGCTGATCTTGATAAAGAAACCGTGGACTTCGTCGAAAACTATGACGGCACGCTGCAAATGCCGGAAGTGCTTCCGGCAAAACTTCCGAACCTGTTGATCAATGGTTCCAGCGGTATCGCGGTTGGTATGGCGACCAATATCCCGCCACACAATTTGACCGAAGTCGTGAACGGATGTCTTGCGCTGATTGATAATCCAGAACTCACCGTTGATGAGTTGATGGAATATGTGACCGGCCCTGATTTTCCAACAGCGGGCATCATCAACGGGCGTGGCGGCATCGTGCAGGCCTACCGCACAGGTCGCGGCCGAATCCAGATTCGTTCGCGTTGCGAGATCGTCAGCGACGAGAAGTCCGGCAAAGACACCATCATCATCAAAGAAATTCCGTTCATGGTGAACCGAGCTCGACTGATCGAAAAGATTGCTGAGCTGGTTAAAGACAAAAAGATTGAAGGCATTACAGAGCTGCGTGATGAGTCCGCGGTAGACACACGCATCGTGATCGAGCTGCGACGTGGTGAAGTGGGTGAAGTCATCCTCAATAACCTTTACGCACAGACGCAATTGCAGAGCGTCTTCGGCATCAACATTGTTGCACTGGTTGAAGGTGAGCCGAAGGTTCTGAACCTCAAACAGGTACTTGAGCAGTTTGTTCTTCATCGCCGTGAAGTGGTGACTCGCAGAACCGTGTTCCTGCTGCGTCGAGCACGAGCTCGTGGGCATGTGTTGGAAGGTCTTGCTGTTGCCCTGTCGAACATCGATCCGGTCATTGAGCTGATCAAGAGCTCTGCCAATGCGCAGGAAGCACGCGAGAAACTGGTCGCACAACCCTGGAAGTCCGACACGGTTGTCCAGATGCTGGAGAAAGCCGGACCGGATGCTGCGAAACCTGAGGATATGGATGAGATTTATGGCCTTAAAGACAATGGCGATTACTTCCTGTCTCCAGAACAGGCGCAAGCTATCCTCGAGATGCGTCTCAACCGATTGACCGGGCTCGAGCAGGAAAAACTGCTGGAAGAGTACAAGGAAATCATCGACACCATCGCAGAGCTGATGGAAATTCTCAGCAACCCAGCGACTCTGATGCAATTGATCCGGGATGAGCTTGTCGAAATTGTCGATGAGTATGGCGACGAGCGGCGTACCGAAATTGTTGAGACCCAGGAAGATCTCACCATGGAAGATCTCATCACTGAGCAGGATATGGTGGTGACACTTTCTCATGGCGGGTATGCGAAGACGCAACCACTCGATACCTATCGCGCGCAGCGGCGTGGTGGGCGAGGTAAAACCGCTAGCTCTGTGAAAGACGAGGATTACATTGAACATCTGATGGTGTCGAATACCCACGACACCATTTTGTGTTTTACCAATCGCGGCAAGGTTTACTGGCTGAGAGTGTTCCAGATTCCACCGGCCAGTCGAACGGCGAGAGGTCGCCCAATGGTGAACATTCTGCCTCTGGAAGAGGACGAGAAGATCACTGCCATGTTGCCGGTGCATGAGTACACCGAAAACGAATTCATCTTCATGGCGACATTGAACGGCACGGTCAAGAAGACGCCGCTCATGGACTTCTCTCGCCAGCGAAGCACAGGCCTGATTGCCATTGAGTTGGAAGAGGGCAATACCCTGGTGAGCGCTGCCATCACCGACGGTACAAGAGATGTCATGCTGTTCGGTTCAGGTGGCAAGGTGATTCGATTTAAAGAATCTGATGTCCGAGCGATGGGGCGAACCGCTCGCGGTGTTCGCGGCATCAAACTCAAACCAGGTGAAACGGTGATCTCACTCTTGATCCCGGACGCCGAAGGGCAAGTTCTGATAGCCAGCCGCAATGGCTATGGCAAGCGAAGCAACATTGAAGACTATTCCGTCATCGGCCGTGGTGGCCAGGGCGTGATTGGCATGAAATTGTCAGAGCGCAATGGCGATGTGGTTGGCGCCGTTCAGGTATTTGAGGGCGACGAGGTCATTCTGATCAGTGATCAGGGTACACTGGTGCGCACCAAGACAGATGAGGTGTCTGTCCAGGGCAGAAACACTCAGGGTGTCCGCCTGATTAATCTCGCCAGTGAAGAACACCTGGTGGGTATGGCCGCTGTGGATGAGCCTGAAGGAACGGAATTCGATGACGAAGACGACGACGAGTCTTGAGGACCTTCGTAAACGCATAGATCAGCTGGATGAGGAAATTCTCGACAAGCTGAATGAACGCGCCAACTGCGCGCTGGAAGTGGCGGAAGTAAAGCTGCGCGATTCCAGTGGTGAGGCACCTATCTTTTATCGCCCGGAACGTGAAGCCCAGGTTCTGCGTCGCATGGCTGAAATCAATCCCGGCCCACTTTCCAGTGAAAAAGTTGCCCAGGTCTATCGGCAGATCATGTCTGCCTGCCTTGCCCTGGAAGAGCCGCTAAAAGTTGCCTACCTCGGTCCCGAAGGTACTTTCACCCAGCAGGCGACGTTAAAACAGTTTGGAGATTCGGTTGTCGGCACGCCCATGGTGACTGTGGATGACGTATTCCGTGAAGTGACTTCAGAATCCTGTCATTACGGCGTTGTGCCAGTAGAGAATTCATCGGAAGGTGTGGTGAACCACACGCTTGACAACTTTTTAAGTTCCAACCTGCAGATCTGTGGGGAAGTTGAACTCAGAGTGCACCACAACCTGATGGTGTCCTCGGAAGCGACAGGTGACATCAAGCGAATCTACTCCCACCAGCAGACCCTGGGTCAATGTCGGCGATGGCTCAATGGCCACTATCCGAACGTGCCGCGTTTAACGACCAGCAGTAATGCTGAGGCGGCGAGAAGAGTGGCTGAAGAAAAAGATGCGGCGGCCATTGCCGGTGAAATCGCGGCCGAGATTTACGATCTGAATATCGTTTCGCGACAGATTGAGGATGAGTCGGATAACACAACACGATTCATTGTCGTCGGTCGGGAAAAAATTGGTCCTTCGGGCAATGACAAAACTTCGATTGTTGTGTCCACACACAATCAGCCCGGAGCTTTATATAAACTGCTGGAGCCGTTCCATCGCCATGGTGTTTCTCTCACATCCATTGAGACGAGACCATCCAGAACGGGGATGTGGTCGTATGTTTTTTTTATCGACTTCGAAGGTCATTATGAAGATGAGCTCATCCAAACCGTGATGGATGAGATCGATAGTGATGCGCTGGAAGTCAGGTTACTCGGCAGCTACCCTCGGGCCATCAAATACCGGTAAACCTATGACAGACTTTTTCAAATTGGCACAGCCAGGCATTACCGAGCTGTCGCCTTACCAACCCGGTAAACCCATTGAAGAACTGGAACGTGAGCTCGGTCTCTCAGATATCGTCAAGCTCGCATCCAATGAAAACCCTTTGGGACCTTCCAAAACGGTCACTGATGGTATCTCTGACCAGTTGACTGAGCTGGCGCGCTATCCAGATGGCAGCGCTTACCTGCTCAAAAATAAGCTGCACGAAAAGCTGGGTATCGATCCCGCGAGGATTACCGTGGGCAATGGCTCCAATGACGTACTGGAGCTTGTGGCTCGTGTGTTTCTGGCCCCGGGACTCGAAGCCATCGTCTCCGAACATTCGTTTGTTGTGTATCCCCTGGCAACCAAATCGCTTGGCGCGGATCTGACGGTCATCCCCGCGAAAGACTTTGGTCAGGATCTGGTGGCGACCTCAGGTGCCATTCATGAAAACACTCGTGTGGTGTTCATTGCGAATCCGAACAACCCGACCGGCACCTGGATCGATCGTGACACGCTCACAGCTTTCCTCGATCGTGTTCCCTCGGAAACTCTGGTCGTGCTGGACGAAGCTTATGCGGAATATGTGGAAGAACCGGATTACCCGAATGGTCTGGAGCTTGTCGATCAATATGACAACCTGGTGGTCACTCGAACCTTCTCCAAGGCCTATGGGCTGGCCGGTCTGAGAATCGGTTACTCAGTCAGTCACCCGGACATTGCAGACCTGATGAACCGGGTGCGACAGCCCTTCAATGTGAATCTGATGTCGCTGGCAGCGGCGCGGATTGCTCTGGACGACGACGAGTATTTGAGCCAATCGGTTCGGCTGAATGCTGAAGGGATGAAGCAGATTATGGATGCCTGCTCGCAGATGGGTCTGGAGTACATTCCTTCGGTTGGAAATTTCCTAACGATTGATTTTGGTCGCGATGCCATGCCGATTTATGACGCGCTCCTGCATCAAGGTGTCATCGTCAGGCCGATCGGTGTTTATGGCTTGCCGAATCATCTTCGTGTCACCATCGGTCTTCCCGAAGAGAATGCGCGCTTCATCGATGCCCTGCAGAAGGTACGCTCCGCGGAATGAACGCTGATGGAGCCTGAGTTCAATCGTGTTGCGATCATTGGCCTCGGCCTGATCGGTGGTTCTATCGCCGCTGGGATGCGGCAAAAGGGCCTTGCGCGCAGCCTTGTGGCCTGGGATGCCAACGAGCTAAGCCTGTCTACTGGCAGAGACCTGGGCATCATCGACGACACTGCTGACAGCATCGCGTCTGCGACTTCAGACGCGGATCTGATCATCCTGTGTGTTCCGGTCAAAGCCATGAAGGCAGTCTTACAGCAGATCGATTTGTCAGATCAGATCATGACAGACGTTGGCAGTGTGAAGTCCCAGTTTCTTAAGGAAGCGAAAGAGGTGTTTGGGTACCTGCCTGAAAGGTTGGTGCCGGGTCATCCCATCGCTGGTTCTGAACGTCATGGCGTGACGGCTGCTGATCCCAATCTGTTCGCGAATCATCGCGTGATTCTGACACCGGGAGACAATGCAGATTTAAGTGCGGTGGCTGGGGTTGAATCGCTTTGGCAGGGGCTTGGTGCACAGACGATCAAAATGAGTGCGGAACATCATGACGATGTGCTGGCACAGACCAGTCACCTGCCGCATCTACTTGCTTATACGCTGGTGGATACCTTGTCTTCGGGCGGCGACAGTCTGGAGGTCTTCCAGTACGCCGCCGGCGGTTTCCGGGATTTTTCCAGGATTGCCGCCTCAGACCCGACGATGTGGAGTGATATTTTTCAGGCGAACAAACAGCCACTTCTGGATATCCTCGATCGATATGTCGGTGAGCTGGCAAAACTGCGCGACATGGTCTCATCAGAAAATGGTGACGCCATGAAAGAGGTGTTCAGCCGGGCAAAAGCTGCCCGCGATCACTTCTCTTCCATTGATCGATCTTCCATGGATAGGTCGCAAGATGACTGATCAGATTCCCGTCATTGCGGTAGATGGGCCCAGTGGCTCCGGTAAAGGCGTGGTGGCGAGCTACCTGTCGACGCAGTATGAGTATCACCTGCTGGACAGCGGCGCGCTTTACCGATTGGTGGGTCTTGCCGCCCGAAGACAGGGGCTGGTGCTTGAAAATCGCCCTGATCAAGAGGCGCTCGGCGATATCGCCCAGCACCTGGACGTCACCTTCGCCCCCACGAATGACCCCGAAAATCCCCTTGCGATGACCCTCAACGGTGAGCGCGTCGAATCGGAGGTTCGTACTGATGAAGCCGGTGTGGATGCATCCCTTGTGGCTGCGGTCCCTTCGGTTCGGGATGGGTTGTTCGAGCTGCAGCAATCATTTCGCCAATCCCCGGGATTGGTGGCTGATGGCAGGGACATGGGAACCGTTATTTTCCCTGAAGCAGACGTTAAAATCTTCCTTACCGCGAGCGCAGAAGCCAGGGCCGAAAGGCGCTATAACCAGTTGAAACATAAGGATATTGGTGTTAGTCTGCACGACCTTTTTCAGAGCATCCATGCTCGGGATGAGCGAGATCGCACCCGCGAGGTGTCTCCGCTTCGACCGGCTGATGATGCTTTTGTCATTGATAGCACGGACATGGACATCGAAGAAGTCCTGAATCAAGTCCAGGCTATTGTGACTGAAAGACTGGGTTAACCAGCGGTACCAACTTTCCCTTTTCTCAGTTGAGAGTCAGGGAACCCTCTGGATGAGCCTTAATGTTAATAGACCCACGAGAGTTGGATCGTGGACAGCCTTGAGTTTCGCACGAAGCGAGGGGTTGTGGCAGCCTCGAGCGGACTGAGTGAAGCGAAGGGTTGTGTAAATGTAGGAAAAATTAATGAGCGAGAGTTTTGCTGAGCTTTTTGAAGAAAGCTTGAAAACGGTCGACATGAATTCCGGATCAATCATCACCGGAGTGATTGTCGATATCGATAACGAATGGGTCACGGTTCACGCTGGCCTGAAATCCGAAGGGGTTATCCCCCGAACACAATTCCTCAACGAGACGGGCGAACTGGAAGTTGCTGTTGGCGACACAGTCCAGGTTGCGATGGACGCGGTGGATGATGGTTTCGGTGAAACCCGCCTGTCACGAGAGAAAGCCAAGCGTGCTGAATCCTGGCAGATTCTGGAGAATGTTTACGAGAAGCAGGAAGTGATCAAAGGTCTGATCAGCGGTCGCGTCAAAGGTGGTTTCACCGTTGAGATCCGCGACATCAGAGCGTTCCTCCCTGGTTCTCTGGTCGACGTCCGCCCACTTCGAGAAAACGAACAGCTCGAAGGCCGGGAACTGGAATTCAAGGTGATCAAGCTGGATCAGAAGCGCAACAACGTGGTTGTTTCCAGACGATCCGTCCTTGAGCAGGAAAACAGTGAAGAGCGCGAAGCGCTGCTGGAATCTCTGCAGGAAGGCCAGGAAGTCAAAGGTATCGTCAAGAACCTCACCGATTACGGTGCGTTTGTTGACCTTGGCGGTGTTGACGGTCTGCTGCACATCACGGACATGGCCTGGAAGCGAATCAAGCATCCCGGCGAGATCGTGGCTGTGGGTGACGAGATCGACGTTAAGGTGCTGAAGTTTGATCGTGAACGCAACCGTGTATCCCTGGGTCTGAAGCAACTGGGTGAAGATCCCTGGGTTGCGATTACTCAGCGTTATCCGGAAGGTGCGCGCACCATGGCACGTGTGACCAATCTCACTGACTACGGCTGCTTCGCTGAAATCGAAGAAGGCGTTGAAGGACTGGTTCACGTATCTGAAATGGACTGGACCAACCGCAACATCCACCCAAGCAAGGTGGTTCAGGTGGGTGATGAAGTGGAAGTGATGGTTCTGGATATCGACGAAGAACGTCGTCGCATCTCCCTCGGCATCAAGCAGTGTCAGGGCAACCCGTGGGAAGAGTTTGCTGTTCTTCACGCGAAGGGCGACAAGATCAAGGGTTACATCAAGTCCATTACCGATTTTGGTATCTTCATTGGCCTCGACGGCAACATCGATGGCCTGGTTCACCTGTCGGACATCTCCTGGAACGAGCCGGGTGAGCAGGCAGTTCGTCGCTTCACCAAGGGTGATGAGATTGAAACAGTGATCCTGTCTATCGACGCAGAGCGTGAGCGTATTTCTCTCGGTCTGAAGCAGCTTGAGGAAGATCCATTTAACAACTACGTGGCGGTCAATGAGCGTGGCGCGATTGTTAATGGCAAGGTTAAAGAAGTGGATGCCAAGCAGGCAATTCTCGAGATGGCTGAAGAAGTGGAAGCTGTACTTAAAGCTTCTGAGATCAGCATGGATCGCGTGGAAGATGCCCGCAATGCCGTGAACGTCGGGGATGAGATCGAAGTGAAGATTATTTCCGTCGATCGCAAGAACCGCACGTTGGGCGTATCCATCAAGGCGAAGGATCAGGCAGAGGAAGAAGCGGCAGTGCGTGAGCACCAGGCTAAGGAATCTGATGTACAGCCAACCACCATTGGCGACCTGATTAAGCAGCAGATGGACGGTGGAGAGTCTTAAGCCTTAAAGTGCACACATGACTAAGTCAGAGCTGATAGAGAAGATCGCTGCTGTACAGAGCCAACTGTCCTCTAAGGACGTGGAGCTGGCAGTCAAGATGATGCTCGATCACATGGCCGATGCGCTCGCCGACGGCGAGCGCATCGAGATCAGGGGATTTGGCAGCTTCTCTTTGCACTATCGGTCACCAAGACTGGGACGTAATCCCAAGACCGGAGAGAAGGTAGAACTGGCGGGAAAGTATGTGCCGCACTTTAAACCGGGCAAAGAATTGAGGGAGCGCGTCAATCAGTCGCTTCGAGCAGAATCTGCTGGAACGACTGATCAAACGCCGGTATTTGATGCCCCTTCAAGTCCTCCGGGGTCGGACGACCACGAGTGACTGACTTTTGAGAGTCAAAAAAGAGGGTGATCCACGGATTGCCCTTTTTTTTCGTTAGAATATGTTAATTACCCTCATCTCGACCAGAGGCGCGGAGCGCCGAAGCGGAGAGATCTAGAGAAAATGCCTAGAAATATTTTGCAGACATGAACTTCATCAAGCGAACATTTCTTATGCTCATCGCACTGATCGCAGCGGTTGTTGCGCTGTTGGCTGCTGCCGATAACAGCGATGAAGTGGCACTGAAGTTTCTCGATTACCAGTCTCCGGTCTGGCCTATTTCCTGGTGGATTCTGACGGCGTTTGTGATTGGCGTGTTGTTCGGCACCGTATTAAATCTTGTGTCGAATACCCGACTCAGGATGGACGTTCGCAAAGCGAATAAAACAGCAGCCGGCCGCACCAAAGAGCTGGATCAGGCGAAAGCAGCGGTACCAGCGAATGAAGAGCAGGTCGCCGACAATGGATAATTGGCTGCTCTACGTCATTATCGTCGCCGCGATCGGCATTGGCTGGTGGCTGGGACGGCGTGACAAAGACAAGACCTCTGAGGTGGTTGGGCCCAACTATTACGAAGGCCTGAATTACCTGCTCAATGAAGAGTCCGACCGTGCGGTCTCCACGTTTATTGAGAATCTCGAGGTCAACGCTGAAACCCTAGAGACCCACCTGGCATTAGGCGGCCTGCTGCGTCGTCGCGGTGAACTGGAAAAGGCTGTTGTGGTGCACGAGAACATTCTGGCCCAGGCGAAACTGTCACGATCAGATCTCCAGGGCGTGGAACTGGAACTCGCTCGCGACTATCTGCTCGCCGGTTTGCTCGATAGGGCTGAAGAACTGTGTGTGCGACTCAGTCAGGATCCCGCATCCAAATCAGATGGTGTCCGCCGGGAAAGTCTGAAGATTACGCTCGAGATTTATGAGCGAGAGAAAGAATGGGCCCAGGCGATTGAAGTGGCCAAGCTCCTGGCGGTCGGCGGCGAGTCAGACCACTACGAGAAAGCGATTTCCCACTATTATTGTGAGCTTGCTGAAGATCAGCTTAAGCGCGGCGATCTGGAAGGTGCGCGCGTGTCGATTCGTGAAGCCATCGGGCACGATGTGAATAACCCCAGAACCTCGCTGGTGCGCGGCCGCCTGGACGTGAAAGAAGGGCATTACGATAACGCCATCACCGCGTTCACCCGGGTTCGTGACCAGGATGCGGTTTATGTGCCGGAATCTCTGGAAGATCTGGAACAGGCGTTTGTTCTTGATGGGCGCTCCCAGGAAGAACTGCGTCATTACCTGACTTCCTGTCTTGAGCAGACACCTTCGATTTCAATCGTGTTGATGCTGGCGAAGAGCATACGAGACGAGTTGGGTGACGAAGCCGTGTCGAAGTTCATCGCAAATCACCTCAAGAAGAACCCGACCATTCGTGGGCTGACTCAATTGATTGATCTGCACATCGATAATACGGATGGCGTTGCCAAAGAAAACCTGGCGATCCTGCGAAGTTTTGCCGAGGCACTGGTGGCCGATAAACCTTCTTATCGCTGCCACTCCTGTGGTTTCGAAGGTAAGCGCATGCGCTGGCATTGCCCTGTGTGTAAAGATTGGGCATCGATCAAGCCAATCTTTGGGTTAGAGGGAGAATAGTCCCAGATACCCTCATCCCGACCCCTCGACAAGCGCCAACCTCATCCCGACCCCTCGACAAGCGCCAACCTCATCCCGACGCCTCGACAAGCGCCAACCTCATCCCGAGCGAAGCCGAGGGATCTCTCACAAATTCTTCCGCGATATCTTTCAGAACGCTAATCCCAGACGCAGTGTTTGTGAAAACCCTCCTTGCTACTTTTATTGGCGCTTACCAAGCCAAAAAATCCAAGGAGAACAACATGAAGCGACAGAACCTGATGACCATCCTGATTGCGCTGATCTCACTGACGTTCGGTGCGTTGAGCCTGGCGGATGAGACTTCATCCCTGCTGAACGCAGATATTATCACCGTAAACGTGAATGAAGCTGATGCGGCCACCATTGCAAACACGCTGTCCGGGGTTGGCCTGTCCCGAGCAAAAGCGATCGTGGAATACAGGGACCAGTATGGTCCTTTTTATTCTGCTGAGGAGCTGACGGTGGTAAAGGGGATTGGCTCATCCACGGTCGAGCGAAACATGTCACGCATTACGACCAAGTGATCCTTCACAAAAGGTAGGGGCCAGAACGACAAAAACCGCCGAAAGGCGGTTTTTTGTGCCTCTCAACAAAATCAATTCACGATTTTGTGAGTGGCTCCCCGACCTGGGCTCGAACCAGGGACCCAATGATTAACAGTCATTTGCTCTACCAACTGAGCTATCGGGGAACAGCTGAAGGGAGCGCATTGTAAAGACAGGCCTCCACCTCGTCAATAACCGAATGTCATGGTTCTGCTGCCACTCCGTTGTCAGTAGAGGGTCAGCAGTGAGTGCTCGTTCAGGAGTCTTCCGGTACGCATCTGCGATATGATGGCGGCTCGTTTTTTTGGAGCTCTCATGAAAGCAGGCGCATTCGAGGTCAGTGCAGAGTTTAGTCCCGCCGGGGATCAGCCGGAAGCGATCAAACGCCTGGTGGATGGTATTGAGTCCGGTCTGGCTTACCAGACGCTTCTGGGTGTTACCGGATCCGGCAAAACTTTTACGATTGCTAATGTCATTGAGGAGTTGCAGCGCCCGACCATGATCATGGCGCCGAACAAAACGCTGGCGGCGCAGCTCTACGGAGAGTTTAAAGAGTTCTTCCCAAACAATTCGGTGGAGTATTTCGTCTCTTACTATGACTACTATCAACCGGAAGCGTACGTTCCAGCATCGGATACTTATATCGAAAAAGACGCCGCCATCAACGAGCACATCGAGCAGATGCGTCTGTCAGCGACCAAGGCGTTGCTGGAGCGGCAGGATGCCATAGTCGTGGCTTCGGTGTCTGCGATCTATGGTCTGGGAGATCCAGAGTCTTACCTGAAAATGGTGATGCACCTGGATCGGGGGGACAAGGTGGACCAGCGCTGGATCCTTCGACGCCTTGCTGAACTCCAATACACACGAAACGAAATGGAGCTTCGTCGTGCGACCTACCGTGTGCGCGGTGATGTGATAGATATCTTTCCTGCTGAATCCGATAAAGATGCTATTCGAGTCGAGCTGTTCGACGATGAGATCGAGGAGCTGTCGTTCTTCGACCCGCTCACGGGTGAAGTCATTCAGCGAGTGCCCAGAGTAACCGTATTTCCAAAATCACACTACGTGACGCCCCGTGAGACCATCGAGAACGCTCTCGGCAGCATCCGTGATGAATTGCATGATCGTCTCAAGTACCTCAAAGAGGCGAACAAGCTGGTGGAGGCGCAGCGGCTAGAGCAGCGAACTCGTTTTGACCTCGAAATGATCAAAGAACTCGGCTACTGCAGCGGTATCGAGAACTACTCCCGATACCTGTCTGGCAGGGAAAGCGGAGAGCCGCCACCGACGTTGTATGACTACTTGCCTGATAACGCACTGTTGATCATTGACGAGTCTCACGTGGGTGTACCTCAGATTGGGGCCATGTACAAAGGCGACCGATCGCGAAAAGAAACGCTGGTTGAGTTTGGTTTCCGATTGCCGTCGGCGCTGGATAACCGACCCCTACGATTCGAAGAGTGGGAGAAGCGGGCACCGCAAACCATCTTTGTGTCCGCGACACCCGGGCCCTATGAGAACGACAAGTCCGGGCAGGTGGTTGACCAGGTAGTTCGACCAACCGGACTGGTTGACCCCGAACTGGAGGTCAGGCCGGCACAGACGCAGGTCGATGATGTCCTGTCTGAAATTCAGGAACGCGTGGAAAAAGACGAACGGGTTTTGATCACGACGCTGACCAAGCGCATGGCCGAAGACCTGACCGAATATCTCGACGAAAACGGCGTGCGGGTGCGATACCTGCACTCAGATATCGATACGGTCGAGCGCGTGGAGATTATCCGCGACCTTCGGATAGGAGAGTTCGACGTGTTGGTTGGTATTAACCTGTTGAGAGAAGGTTTGGATATGCCGGAGGTCTCGCTCGTGGCCATTCTGGATGCGGACAAAGAAGGATACCTGCGTTCAGATCGTTCCCTGATCCAGACCATTGGTCGTGCTGCACGTAACGTGCACGGCAAAGCGATTCTCTATGCCGACAAAGTCACGGACTCCATGCGGCGCGCGATGGATGAAACCGAGCGTCGGCGTGACAAGCAGGTGGCGCACAATGAGAAGAACAATATCATCCCGTTTACGGTTCGCCGGGAGGTGACCGATATCCTGGAGGGTGCTCGGGGCGCCCCGGTCAAAGGCAAGAAAGCTCAGAGGGTCGCTGACCGAAAGGGTAAATACCGAAGCCCGGTACTCAACCAGGATGATCTGGAGAAACAGATCATTACCCTGGAAAAGCAGATGTTCGATCATGCGAAGGATCTGGAGTTTGAGGAAGCCGCACGCGTTCGTGACCAGATTGAAGAGCTCAGACAGCAGTTCGTGCGCTCATAGATAGACGTCATCTCGACTTGAGCGCAAGCGCGTGATGGAGAGTTCTCAATGGTAGCGACTTGAATACCATAGCTTCAGTTGCTACATTACGCGGCCTCGTAGGAATGTAGCTCAGTTGGTTAGAGCATCGTCTCGACAAGGCGAGGGTCGTCGGTTCGAATCCGACCATTCCTACCACGAATAAAGCGTCGATTCATGCGTGGTCCCGCGACATGAATATCGAACTTTCCCTTGACCTACTTTGAGCAGATGCCTGAGCAACTCGAGGTTGCGGTCGTGACGCCCGTGTCGAACCGTCAGATCATCTGCAGAGCCACCAATGGGCGAGGTGACCTGAGTCGCGTTCGTGATCTGAAATACCGCGCAGATCGCCTGCAGTGGGACTTTCACCTGTAGTTAGGTTAGACTTCGCCCGCATCAGACGTCGTTGAAGCGCCAATCGTACGGAGCAATGCGTCATCTGACTTCTTAAAAACATACTTCAGATCTATCTGAACGATTTGCTAAAAACATGTGGCCCTTGGTAGGGGTCACCACTGAAAGCGAGGACAATATGCCAGTTATTACTTTGCCTGACGGCACTGAAAAGCCGTTCGATTCCCCTGTTACTGTTGCCCAGGTGGCTGAATCCATTGGACCCGGTCTGGCGAAAGCCGCGCTTGCCGGTCGAGTGGGTGACACCATGGTCGATACCTCTCATCTTATTGAAGGCGACGCTGATCTTGCGATTATTACTGCCAAGGACGCAGACGGCCTTGAAGTGATCCGTCACTCCTGTGCCCACTTGATGGCTCAGGCTCTGCAACAGCTGTTCCCGACCGCACAGGTCACGATCGGTCCTGTGATTGATGATGGGTTCTATTACGACTTTGCTTACGAACGTGCCTTCACACCGGAAGATCTCGAGGCCATCGAGAAGAAGATGAACGAGATTGCGAAACAGGATCTGACTGTCGAGCGTTCGATCATGTCTCGTGACGATGCGGTAAAGCTGTTCGAGGACATGGGCGAGAAATACAAAGTCGAGATCCTGGAAAGTATCCCGGGTGAAGAGGATCTGTCCTTTTACAAACAGGGTGACTTCATCGATCTCTGCCGTGGACCTCATATTCCAAGCACGTCGAAAACGGGCTCGTTCAAACTGACAAAAGTCGCGGGTGCCTACTGGCGTGGTGATTCCAACAATGAAATGCTTCAGCGCATTTATGGCACTGCCTGGGCAGACAAAAAAGCGCTCAAGCAATACCTGCATATGCTGGAGGAAGCTGAAAAGCGCGATCATCGTAAGCTCGGCAAGAAGCACGACCTGTTCCACACTCAGGAAGAAGCGCCGGGCATGGTGTTCTGGCACCCGAAAGGCTGGCAGATTTACCAGATCGTTGAGCAGTACATGCGCGACGTGCAAAACAAGAATGGCTACCAGGAGATCAAAACGCCACAGTTAGTCGACATGTCGCTGTGGGAAGCTTCCGGCCATGCGGACAAATTCGGCGACGACATGTTCAGTGTGAACACCGAGAACCGTTTGTACGCCATTAAGCCGATGAACTGCCCCTGCCACGTGCAGGTGTTCAACCAGGGACTGAAAAGTTATCGCGAGCTGCCGATTCGGTTGGCTGAGTTTGGTTCGTGTCACAGAAATGAAGCATCCGGCACGCTTCAGGGCACCATGCGAGTTCGCGGTTTCGTGCAGGATGATGCGCATATCTTCTGTGCGGAAGACCAGATTCAGGAAGAAGTGGCCAGCTTCATTCGTATGCTGGAAGGCGTTTATGACGACTTTGGCTTTGACGACATCATCATCAAACTCTCCACACGACCCGAGCAGCGGGTTGGCAGTGATGAAGATTGGGATAGATCTGAAGCTGCTCTTGCAGAAGCACTTGATGCTCGCGGATTCGATTGGGAATACCAGCCGGGAGAAGGTGCGTTTTATGGTCCCAAGATCGAATTTTCGCTGAAAGACTGTATTGGGCGGGTCTGGCAGTGCGGCACCATGCAGGTGGATTTCTCTATGCCTGGCCGTCTGGATGCGCAATTTGTGGCCGAAGATGGCAGCCGACAAGTCCCGGTGATGTTGCACCGGGCGATCCTCGGCTCTTTCGAACGCTTTATTGGTGTACTGATCGAGCACTATGCGGGTGAGTTCCCGCCCTGGTTGGCCCCGACTCAGGCCGTGGTGATGAATATCACCGACAGCCAGGCAGATTATTGCCATGATGTGGTTAAGTCACTGAAAGAAAAGGGCTTTAGGGTTGAATCAGACCTTCGAAACGAAAAGGTTGGGTTCAAGATCCGAGAACACACCATCC
The DNA here is from genome assembly GCA_017642855.1 of Pseudomonadales bacterium. GTDB lineage: Bacteria > Pseudomonadota > Gammaproteobacteria > Pseudomonadales > Azotimanducaceae > UBA9659. The sequence goes on along the minus strand of JAEPOO010000001.1, from coordinate 2,059,814 downwards.
AGAAGGTCCCTTATCTGCTCGTTGTGGGTGATCGGGAGATCGAAAACGGCGAGGTTGCGGTGCGTGCACGCAACGGCGATGACCTGGGTTCGATGTCCATCGACGCTTTTTCTGAACTATTGACAAAAAATGTAGAAAAAAAGGGACGAACGGGTTGATTTTGTTATAATCCGCCGCCTTACCAGATCTGACGGAGACTGATCCATTAAAGAAAGTTCTAAGAAGCAACGAATAAACGAGGAAATTGACGTACCGCAGGTACGATTAATCGGCGCAGACGGAGCGCAGGTTGGCATCGTGCCGATCGCCGACGCGAAGCAAGCCGCTCAGAATGCCAAGTTGGACCTGGTGGAAATTGCACCTCAAGCTGAACCAGTGGTCTGTAAGATCATGGATTACGGCAAACACGTATTCGAGGCTAAGAAAGACAAAGCAGCGGCGAAAAAGAAACAACGTCGCATGCAGGTAAAAGAGATGAAGTTCCGCCCAGGAACGGATGAAGGAGATTACCAGGTCAAACTACGCAACCTGACACGTTTCCTTAACGATGGGGACAAAGCCAAAGTGACACTCCGCTTCAGGGGTCGAGAAATGGCTCACCAGGAACTGGGCATGGAGCTATTGAAGCGAATCGAAACCGATCTCGCCGAGATAGGCACAGTTGAGATGTTTCCAAAAATGGAAGGCAGGCAACTGACCATGGTACTGGCCCCCAACAGCAAGAAGAAAGGTTCTGCAGCCAGCGAAAGCGCAGGCTGATTTCTGATTAGAGACCGAGCGATCTCGTCCTGATCAGGACGGGATGGATTCTTTTTGCTTGCCCCGAAGTGCGCTCGCGCAGTTCGAGAGGTGAGGTCCCGCGAGTAATTCGTTGGGTTACAGTTATAAAATAGCGGAGTATTGAAAAATGCCGAAAATGAAAACCCAGAGTGGTGCGGCCAAGCGGTTCAAGAAAACTGCGAAAGGCTACAAGCACCGCCAGTCGTTCAGGAACCACATCCTGACAAAGAAAAGCACCAAGCGTAAGCGTCACCTGCGTCATCTGAAAGATATCGCACCGGCTGATGTGCCACTCATTAAACGATTGTTGGGAGACTAACCATGCCTAGAGTAAAGCGTGGCGTCACAGCCCATCGTCGACACAAAAAAGTCCTGAAGTCCGCCAAAGGTTATTACGGCGCGCGTTCCCGCGTATTCCGTGTTGCCAAGCAGGCAGTGACCAAAGCAGGCCAGTACGCTTACCGTGACCGTAAGGTTAAGAAGCGTATGTTCCGTGCTCTTTGGATCCAGCGTATCAACGCTGCGGCCCGAGAGTGTGGTCTGTCTTACAGCCGAATGATTGATGGCCTGAAGAAGCAGAACATCGAGATTGATCGTCGTGTTCTGGCTGACCTCGCCGTGAATGAAAAAGAGGCCTTTGCGGCACTCGCTGAGAAAGCTAAAGAAGCCCAGGCTGCCTAGCACAGCACCTCGTCTCGACTAAGCAGCCGAAGGCTGCGCATGGAGAGACCTCATAGGTAAGTACCTTTGGTTGAGAGGAAAAATGTCTGAGCTGGAAGATATCTCGCGTAAAGCTATTGAAGCAGTTAACGCGGCAACAGATGTTGCCGCGCTTGACGATGTTCGCGTCCAGTATCTGGGTAAAAAAGGTGAACTGACCGGGCTCCTGAAAGGGCTTGGCAAGTTGCCCGCCGAAGAGCGCCCTGCGGCTGGTGCTGAGATCAACAAAGCCAAAGAAGCGGTTCAGTCTGCCATTACTGAGCGCAAAGACTCGCTGGAGTCCGCAGCCATTGACGCACAGCTCGCGTCCGAAACCATTGATGTCACCTTGCCGGGTCGCAATGGCGATATCGGCGCATTGCATCCGGTAACCCAGGTGCTGCGTCGTATGGAAGACTTCTTCATCAGCGTTGGCTACAGCGTGGTCGAAGGGCCTGAAATTGAGGACGATTACCACAACTTTGAAGCGTTGAACCTGCCTGCGCATCACCCGGCACGGGCGATGCACGATACATTCTACTTTAATCCGGAGTTGTTGCTGCGAACGCATACATCGCCAGTGCAGGTTCGAGTCATGGAGAATCAACAGCCACCGATTCGGATTATCTGTCCGGGTCGTGTCTATCGCGTTGACCCGCCTGATCCTTCCCACTTGCCGATGTTTCACCAGGTTGAAGGTCTGGTCGTTGATAAGAACATCAGCTTTGCGGACCTCAAAGGTACAGTCGTGGAGTTCCTGCGCGTGTTCTTCGAGAAAGAAGATCTTCAGGTTCGTTTCCGACCTTCATACTTCCCCTTTACAGAGCCGTCTGCGGAAGTGGATGTCCAGTGTGTGCATTGTGATGGCGCGGGCTGTCGTGTTTGCAGTCACACCGGCTGGCTGGAAGTGATGGGTTCCGGCATGGTGCACCCGAAGGTGCTGGAGTATGCCGGCATCGACTCTGAGGAATACACCGGCTTCGCTTTTGGGATGGGACCGGATCGACTGGCCATGCTGCGTTACGGCGTAGATGACCTCAGGCACTACCTGGATAACGACCTTAGATTCCTGCGACAGTTTGTCTAACCTCATCTCGACCGAAGTGAGCGACGCGAACGAAGCGGAGAGAACTTATGAAATTCAGTGAAAGTTGGCTCAGAGAATTTGTAAGCCCTGATTTATCAACCCAGGAGCTGGTTGATCAGCTCACCATGGCGGGCCTTGAAGTCGATGGCTTTGAGCCAGTAGCCGCTGAGTTCGACAAGGTGGTTGTTGGTGAAATTCTAGAAGTAAACCAACACCCGGATGCAGACAAGCTAGTGGTTTGTCGCGTCAGCTCAGGCGATGAAGAACATCAGGTCGTCTGCGGTGCACCGAATGCGCGAGCTGGCATCAAAGTACCTTTTGCGCTTGTGGGCGCGGTGTTTCCTGACCTCAAGATCAAGAAGGCAAAGCTTCGCGGCGTAGAAAGTCACGGCATGCTTTGTTCAGAGCGTGAGCTGGGTCTAAGCGAAAATCATGAAGGTCTGATGGAGCTGCCCCTTGATGCGCCCGTTGGTGAAGACATTCGATCCTATCTGGATCTGGATGATTCAATTATCGAAGTCGATCTCACACCAAATCGTAGCGACTGCCTTTCCATGATTGGCATTGCTCGCGAAACCGGTTTAATGAACCGCCTTGATGTCGCGGAAGCAGCAAGGCCAAGAGTTGAAGCGGCGATAGAAGAAACCTTTCCCGTAGAACTCGATGCGGAAGCTGCGTGTCCACGTTTTGTTGGCCGTGTGGTGCGCAACATCAACCAGCAGGCAAAGACGCCGCTGTGGATGCAAGAAAAACTCAGAAGAGCGGACCTCAGGTCAATCGATCCGGTTGTGGACGTCACCAACTTTGTGATGCTGGAACTCGGCCAGCCTTTGCACGCTTACGATCTGGAGAAGCTCTCTGGAAAGATCGTCGTTCGTCAGTCAAAAGCCGGTGAAAAACTCACGCTTCTGGATGAGAGCGAAATTGAAACCCTTGAAGACACGCTCCTGATTACGGACGAGTCAGGCCCGATTGGTATGGCTGGTGTCATGGGTGGCCTGAGTACGGCTGTGACAGAATCCACTAAACATGTCTTCCTGGAAGGTGCTTTCTTTGCACCGACTGCAATTGCGGGACGAGCCAGATCCTATGGTATGAGTACCGATGCTGCGCATCGTTTTGAACGTGGCGTGGACTGGCAAGGTCAGGTTCGTGCGCTTGAGCGCGCGACGGAACTTCTCACCGAAATTGCCGGTGGTGAGCCTGGACCGGTTACCGAGACCGTGGATGAATCCAATCTCCCATCGACCAATGAGGTTGAGCTTCGGGCATCCCGAATTGCCAGAGTCCTGGGCGTGCAGATCGACGATGAGGAAGTTGATGAGATTCTTGATCGTCTCGGCTTCCAGACGACGACCAGAGACGAAAATGGTGAGCACAAGTGGATAGTAAGTGCTCCCTCACATCGCTTCGACATCGCCATTGAGGCTGATCTCGTAGAAGAAATCAGTCGAGTTTACGGATACAACAACCTCCCGACGCGTACACCGGCAACCAGTCTTCAGATGTCTCCCAGATCAGAGACAGAAATCTCCTTGAATCGCATCAGAGATCAGCTCGTGTCCCGTGGATACTATGAAGCCGTGACCTATAGTTTCGTAGATTCGGCGATGCTCGAGGTCCTGGACCCCGAAAAAGAGCCCATCGGTCTAGCCAACCCGCTTTCAGCGGAAATGTCAGTCATGCGCACGACCATCTGGGCTGGACTTCTTAAGTCCTTGATTTATAACGTTAACAGGCAGCAAAACCGAGTTCGCCTGTTTGAAACCGGCTTGTGTTTTTCGCAGCCGCCCAACCAGGATGGGCTGAGTTTTGCCGATATCACCCAGGTTAAGAAGCTGGCGGGTGTCGTTTGTGGGCCGAGACAGGACGAGAACTGGTCAAATGACCAGGAAGTTATTGATTTTTATGATGTTAAAGGTGACCTGGAAAGTCTGCTCGCATTGACGGGACAGCCCGACACTTTTGAGTTTGTTTCCGCGACCCACCCGGCGTTACACCCCGGTCAGTGTGCGTCTATTCAGAAAAACGGTGAAATTGTCGGATATGTGGGCTTATTAGACCCAAGAATCCAACAATCTCTCGATATTCGCTATCCTGTGTTTCTCTTCGAACTGGAAATCGACGCGATTTCCGACAAAAAAGTGGCTTCAAGTGCAGTGATGTCCCGTTTTCCTGAGGTTAGAAGGGACATTGCCATCATTGTAGACCAGATAGTGACCGCTTCAGCCCTTCGACAATGCATTCAATCAGCTGCTGATAACACGTTGCAAAACCTAAAGTTGTTTGACGTGTATCAGGGCAAAGGTATTGATCCTACTAGAAAAAGTATCGCTTTAGGCTTGACCTTCCAGCACGCTTCCCGCACTCTTACAGACGACGAGATCAACAATTCAATGGACAAAATTGTTGCCTCACTTGAGGCGGAATTTGGAGCCAGCTTAAGGAATTGAAAAATGGGGGCTTTAACCAAAGCTGAAATGGCGGAAAAGCTGTTTGAGGAACTTGGGTTAAACAAGCGCGAAGCGAAAGAAGTCGTTGAACTCTTCTTTGAGGAAGTCCGTTCATCGCTGGAGTGTAACGAACAAGTTAAGCTCTCAGGCTTTGGTAACTTCGACTTGCGAGACAAGAGCCAGCGACCGGGACGGAATCCGAAAACGGGTGAAGAAATCCCGATAACTGCCAGGCGCGTGGTGACTTTTCGCCCCGGGCAGAAACTCAAGGCTAGAGTAGAAGCGTATGCTGGACCCAGACAATAACGCCGAACTCCCACCGATACCTGGGAAGCGCTACTTTACGATTGGTGAAGTCAGTGGCCTGTGTGCGGTTAAGCCACACGTGCTCCGCTATTGGGAGCAGGAATTTCCCCAGTTAAAGCCGGTAAAACGCCGCGGAAACCGTCGTTATTACCAGCGTCAGGATGTGCTGATGATCAGGCAGATCCGCTCACTCCTTTACGATCAAGGGTTTACGATCGGTGGTGCGCGTCAGCGCCTGTCCGGCGAAGACCAGAAAGAAGACTCCACTCAGTACAAGCAGCTGATTCATCAGATGATTGCTGAGCTGGAAGAAGTCCTCGAAGTCCTAAAAACATAACCTCATCCCGACCCTCGCAATCCCTCATCCCGACCGGAGGCAGCAAAGCTGCCGAAGCGGAGGGATCTAGCACTCCCCTCATCTCGACTGGAGCGCGAAGCGCGTAACGGAGAGATCTTCTAACCAGCCTTCGAGCTCTTACACTTCATCTTCTTAACCGCCTCCAGCGTCAAACACGTCCCTGGCTGCATCTCGTTCATCAGTAATTCCAGTTTCGCGACCAGATCCTTTGAGTCGATACGCTCATCGACGGCTAAAGCCTCCTGGATTTTCTGCAGATCGCATTCTGTCAGTCTTATATACACGTTGTTGTTCGTCATGTGACTCCCTGCTAGTAACTGCGTTCGTTATCGATGTAAGGAATCTTGCCGGTTTCGAGATCGCAAAATGGTGCGGATAAGCCAAACGCAGGTCATGGGCTGAATGGATTTCGTTGCAATACGCAGGCGGGAATCATAGTCTGGCCTGATTGTTATTGCTGCGATGGTTTCGAGCGAAAAAGTGTGGGATGGAAACGGTCTGCTGAGTCGCCTGTATCTGGGGTACATCAGATGGGTGCCGCATCCAGGGAAACTTCGGCTAGTGCGTGCGCTGTATCGGCTGTTCTTCGAAAATCGGTTAGTCGTTCAATCTGACAACGGTGCGAACATTCGGATAGAAATTGACGACTATATAGGTTGGGCAATTGCAGCAACCGGATCCTATGAGCCAGCCACATTGAAATCTGCAAGGCGGCTTCTAAACGAACGACCGGGAATTTTTGTCGACGTGGGAGCAAATGCTGGATTATTCAGCTGTTATCTTGGACTTGAGCCCGGCGTTTCATGCATTGCTATTGAGCCGCATCCAGTCCAGTTAGATAGGTTACAAAAGAATCTTGAATTGAACTCATCAATCCGATGTGAGCTTGTTGCAGCTGCAGTTGGTGCGAGTTTCGAGATTCTTCCGATGAAAGATCCTCACAAGGGAAATCAGGGAACCGCTGCGATAGCAGAGAGCGAAGTGGCAGATCTGTGGGTTGCTGGAACCACTTTAACCGACGTCCTTTCCAAGCTTGGCTGTGAAGCCGTGGAGCTAATGAAAATAGACATTGAGGGATATGAGCTGCAAGCAATCCAGGGGTTAGATCTTCAGGGCAGTGCGAGACCTCGGCATATCATTCTGGAAGTCAACGAATTGGCAGAACCTGCAGGCCGGGCTGCGACAATAGACTATCTGGTTCGTCGAGGCTACGGAGTCAGCCAGATTGATGGTTCGGATTATGTGCCTGGAGAGGTGATCCTTGAAAGTAACCTGATTTTTTCTGATTCCTTGAGCACGGCGCAGTGACACCACGCGTTTCGATCATTATTCCTTGTCGCGATCATGGCGATTACATAGAAAGGGCGCTACGGAGTTGTGATGCACAGACACATCCCAACAAAGAGCTCATAGTCGTAGATGATGGTTCAGTCGATGGGTCTGAAGAGGTTATCAGATCTGTCCAAAGGGATATTTCTACTCCACTAAAGATTATATCTGGTTCTGGCACTGGTCCTGGTGCGGCGCGCAACCTGGGTCTTGATGAGAGTACTGGGCATTACATCCAGTGGTTGGACGCGGATGATCTGATTGAGCCCCAAAAAATTGAACAACAGCTGAAAGTGTTGGAGAAATCTGAAGCGGATATTGCGTATGGGCCGTGGAAAACCCGCCGGTATCAAAGAGACTTTGTACACTACTATGAAGATCAGAATGGGCAATATTACCCTGATGTTCTGGAAGCTCTGATAAAGGGCAACTGGTTTGCCGTGCATGCGACCCTGTGCACTCGCTCAATGACTCAGGAGATTCTGTGGGATGAAGAGTTGCCAGTGCTCGAAGATGCGGATTACTGGTTGAGAGCCGCAGCAGCTGGCATGAGATTTGAATACACTGGTATGGGAGATCAGGCGATCTATTGCCGTTATGGCATACCGTCTCGAAACGAAATGAGTCGTGACTGGTTGCGAACCAGACTTGAGATAAATCGAAAACCCCTCAGTCTTTTGGATTCTGAAAGGCATAGGCATTCGATTGCGATGGGGTTCCTGGGTACCAGCGAGGCTGCCTATACTGGGAGACAATTCGATATCGCTCGAACCGCGATGAGCGAGGCGGTAGAGATGGTTTCAAATGAGGAGCTACGCGTATTAACTCGGGAACGAGTGGGGTCTTTCGGTTCCCTCGGTGGCATGGGGCTGGCGCTGGTTTCAGTTTTTCGTGGCATCAGGGCTTCAGCAAGGACCGCTGTGATGAACCTCTTTGGGATGGACGAGAATCTCTCTCTAAAAGAAAACCTCGGAAAAAGAACATCAGGTTCGACCTGATAGATCCAAAGCGTGACTAAATATCTGGTTCCAGGCTGCGGTTGAGTAACTTTCCGGAATCACAGTGTTGCCTCTCAGCCAGGGTTCAGCCATAACGCGGGCGTACTTGTCAGCGTCTCTATCTAGTTCCACGATTCTGTCAACGATTGAACGTATCAGATTAGAAAGCAGCCACCTGTGTCTGACGTCTCTCGTCAGAATTCTAGCTCGCCTCATTTGTTTCTTGGTGAATGTCCATCTTTGGCTCCCCTGACTTTCCGCCCAGCTTGTTTGTGAAAAGTCGCGAATTTTTTCCTGCCACCAGGTAGTTTCCTCGCTTTGCCAGGTAATCATGCTGTCTTCGTTTAAAATTTGCGAGACGTTGGGGTCTCCCAGATATATTGGGATCGAGTCAGCCCGCATGGCGTCGTACAGTTTCTCAGTTTGATAGCCTGGGAAGATTTCGTTTTCCAACGCCAACGTAAATTTATAAGACGAGAGAAACCTGCGTTTGACTTCCCATCTGGACAGATTCGGCGGAGCGTCTTCATCAATCGATGTCATATTACGCATCGATTCGCCAGGTGAGTCTATTCGCTTGTACTTCGAGAGTTCCTTGAAAAATTTTTCCCTGTACGGGACGGGATTGCTGTATAGGAAATTACAGAACCCGGATTTGTGTGAAATTATTGTATCTAGATCATAGTCAACGGGTTGGACAAGTTCGCGGGGATCGAAGCCGTGCCATTGGATTCTCTGACTGTTGGGTTGCCGCTGATCAGATACTGTGAACAGATAGTCGCAGTCGGGACCATCCCAGCGGTAGTTTTCGCAGATATATCCGACGCTTATTTGTTGCTGATTGGTTTGGGGAATGTCGGTGCCGTAGGGACCAAACACAATCACATCGGCCTGGCTTTCGTCCCTGGCTTCCTTTATGTCATAGTGCTGGGTGACCTGGTTTACAACCAGCACATCATGCACGAACCGCTGGAAATGCAGTCCGTTTGTGGTCTTTAGGAAAATTGGGGGGAGGTCGGTCAAGAGATCAGCATCTTGGGTGACGAATAAATGTTTTTCAGATTGGTCGGGACGGCAGGATTTGAACCTACGACCACCACACCCCCAGTGTGGTGCGCTACCAGACTGCGCTACGCCCCGGAACGGCACATTCTAAAGAAAAGTACCTAGATTGAAAGGGTCTCCGAAATCGCGCTGTTGGTGAGGTAAATCCGATGTTAAGAGAGTGGTTGGCGAACACTGTCAGATGGTTCTTAAGCCATACCCCATACGTGCTCATGGGCAGAGAAAAAGCGGTAATGCTTGAACAATTTCAGCTGGATGTTGAGACCATATGGGAGTTGAAGTCCGCTGATCTCCAGCACCTATTGAGCCTGAAGGAACGTAGCAAATCGCAACTCGGTCAGGATCTTTTTGTGTTGCTGGAGACCGGGTTCAAGAAAGACGGGTATTTTGTTGAGTTCGGTGCGACCGATGGCATTGCGCTGAGCAACACTTACTTGCTGGAAAAGGACTACGGCTGGACAGGATTGGTTGCTGAACCGGCCAGGCAATGGCACGAGCCACTCCAGATGAATCGCGAATGTAGCATAGACACTCGCTGCGTCTGGAAACGTTCTGGTGAAGAGGTATCTTTTACCGAGTGTGGTGAGCTCTCCACACTTGACGCGTATATAGATTCTGACGCGCGTGGACAAATTCGTCGTGGCGGACACTCCTATCCAGTTGAGACGGTGACGTTGAAAGATCTCCTGCGGGAACATAGTGCGCCAAAGTTTATTGACTATCTTTCTCTTGATACTGAAGGAAGTGAGTACGACATACTTTCTGAGTTCGATTTTGACGAGTATTTCATTCAGGTCATCAGTTGTGAACACAACTTCCTCGCTATCCGAACAGATATCGTTGAACTGCTTGAGGCGAATGGATACGAGAGGAAGTTCCCGGCTCTATCTCGCTGGGATGATTGGTTTGTGCGGTCTCCAGCTTAGGTAGGTTTGGAGCTAAGAAATGCAATCCTCAGAAGAACATCTGAGAAAGGCAGAATGTTCAACAGTTCCTTTAGTTGATCGCTGAACAGTAATCTCAGTGATGCAAAATAGAGGATTGTGAAAGTCAGCGCGCCGGTGATAGCGGCGACAGGGTCGTAGGGGGACAGCATATACATGACAGGAGTCGCCCCGAATGCGGCGGCAACCAGCGCAGGAAAAATAGCCGAAGCGCTTCCAGGCAGCGACACTGCCCCCAGACGTGAACAGCGCACGACAACAAAGATCAACCAGACAGCACCGAACAGGAAAAGAGACCACAGATACGTTTGCACGCCGAGTGGAACGAAGAAGATGACAAGACCAACAATTAGAAGGTTCGAGGTAACGTCCAATATCGTCGAACTCTTAACCTGATCGTTAGCTAGCAATATGACGTAGAAGGTGCTCACGATAGCCCAGATGGACATGGCCAGCGTGGCCGGGAGTAACAGTTCCACGGCTTTCATCCATTTGTCTCCATACAGGGTCATAACCAACAAATAGCCGAGGAAAGTAATGAGGAACGAAAGAGGAACGATTGTCCAGGTCAGAGTACGGAGTATCAGAGCAGCGTACCTTTTGAATTGTTCCGAGCCTGGTTGTGCCCTCGTAATGACTGGGTAGACGGACTCGGTAATCATACTGACGATACGTGTTGAGGTCAGGTTCACCAGACCCTGTGCACGATTCAATAGCCCCAGAAGTTCAAATCCGTATTGGTTTGTAATCCAGGAGTTCTCCAGAAAATTTCTACCTCTTCCAGAAAGACCAGCAGCTGAACGCAGGGCACCGAACCTGATGACTTCTTTATACGCCTGAAAATCGATGGACCAGCTAGCCCGCCATTTCGCAATGAAAAACAAATCGATCACGGCAGGCACGCCGAATAGTATTGGACCGGCTACCAAAGCCCAGACACCACCACCTGAAAAAGCGATAGCCAGAGCTGTCCCACTTCCCAGCAATGTTCCAATCAATAGAAGCGATCTGTACCTTATCCAATCATGATTTACCTGAGTCATTTTCTGGCGGATGGATGCGGGTATGTCGATGATGAAGACCAGCGTTAATACCGCAAGGGGTAGAGCGGCGTTCCTATAGGTTTCTGTGTAACTTAGTCCCAATGCGATGATGAGTGTGATGATCACGGCGATCGAATTGATACAGACACCGGCGTAGAAGTGTGACTGCCAATCAATAGAATGCGGGTCGCGAACCTGAAGTGCCTGAGAAATGAAGCCCGTGAAACTCATGATCGATATCACGGCGACGACGCTTTGGGCCAGTGCCATGACGCCGTACTCCTCAATCGAAAGAATGCGTACGAGTATCAGCATGGTTCCGAATTGGACGATGTCTCGTGTGAAGTGGAAGCCTGCAGTCCAGAGTACGGAGCCTCTCGCCGCATCCCCAAGTGAGACCTTTTCAGATTCCGTCATATACTTCAGACTAACCGATAATTGATGCAGGAAAAACAACCATGACTTACCACTTCAGAAAGAGGGTCCTTGTTACCGGTGGCGCTGGTTTTCTTGGATCGCACCTATGTGAACGACTACTTGGCGATGGGAACGAGGTATTGTGTGTGGACAACTACTTTACCGGGTCGAAAAGCAACATCGAGCATCTGTTTGATCATCCTCATTTTGAGTTGTTGCGTCATGACGTTTGCTTTCCGTTGTATGTTGAAGTCGACGAAATCTACAACCTCGCCTGTCCTGCTTCACCGTTTCACTACCAACACGATCCCGTTCAGACGACAAAGACGAGCGTTCATGGTGCCATCAACATGCTTGGTTTGGCGAAACGGGTCGGTGCGCGAATTTTGCAGGCCTCAACCAGTGAGGTATACGGTGATCCCGAAGTTCATCCCCAGACAGAAGACTATTGGGGGAGTGTCAATCCAATTGGGCTCAGAGCCTGCTACGACGAAGGTAAGCGTTGTGCGGAAACACTTTTTTTTGATTATCACCGACAGCATAAGCTCCAGATCAAAGTTGCAAGGATTTTCAATACCTATGGTCCTCGGATGCACCCGAATGACGGTCGGGTGGTATCCAATTTCATCAATCAGGCCCTCAGTGGAGACCCCATAACGATCTATGGGGATGGCACGCAAACGCGGTCTTTTTGTTATGTCGACGATCTGGTGGATGCACTGGTGAGATTGATGGACACACCTGCTGAAGTAACGGGTCCCGTAAACGTCGGTAACCCGGGAGAATTTTCCATGCTTGAGCTCGCCGAGCTTGTACTTGAGCTGACGAACTCCAATTCAGAACTGGTGTACGAATCCCTCCCTCAGGATGATCCCGTGCAAAGGAAACCTGATATCAGTTTGGCGCAGCAGGTTATGAACTGGGGGCCATCTGTCGATCTACAGGAAGGTCTGCAAGAGACGATTAACTATTTCGATAAATTACCCCAGGATTCCTGATTGCGCCTGGAATATCTATTTTCCAGACGATTCTGTTTGCTGATCGCCTACAACCTCAGTGTATCCAATAGGTTTTCAAGCACTCGATAGGACTCGTGTGAATTGTAGCGATGTGTTGCTGCGTCATGTGCAGCTTCTTGCCCAAATTCAAGGTGTTCTGGGTTCCGCCAGTAAGCAAGGCTATCGCGAAGACCTTTATCATCGTGAAATATCCTTATGCAATCAGTGAGCTCTTCTGCGATCTCTCGTTGACCACTAGTGTTCGAGGCAATGACCGGTAGCCCTGATGCCAGATACTGAAAAACCTTGTTCGCAATTGTTAGGTCCCTACTGGGGGGCGTCGTCAGCTCTCCAGCGAATCCTACGTCGAATGATTGAAGCAGCCTGCCCAAATGATCAGGCGCGACCAGATTATGTTGTTGGATATAGGCCTTGTCACCCATGAGTGCTTCCAAGTAAGACGCTGAGCTGGGCTTTCCAATCAAGTGCAACTCAATGTTTCCATCCATATTTTCAATGGTGTTGATGAGCCGTTCCAGGCCCCTGCCTGGACCTATGGTCTGGGAGAACCAGCATACGCTTAGGCGGCCGGAAACAATGTGGCCAGGGCGTGAATCAATCACGGGAAATGTATTGTAAATTACAACTGGGGCTGGACAGTTAAATTCCGTGCTGAGGGCGACGGCCAGGGCTTTGGAAGTGGTAGTCGAGAACGCACAATGAGTCAGCACCATCCGTTCCATACTCTTCAAATATTCATCTGGATGCATTGCCTGATTTTCGCTGTACCAATCCTCAAAATCGATGCTGATGTTCCGTTTGTCTCTTAGCAATCTTGTACCGACCCATAGTCCACCTTCGTTATGCAGAGAGAAGAGATCCGCTTTTTCAGTGGCGCAATAGCTGTTCAATTCGGGAACAAAATAGCCAAGTTCCCAATGATTTCGAATGCCCAATCGTCTGCCCAGCTCAATACCCAGTCTTCTTCGAATTCTTATTGCGAGCCAGTAGAGCCTGTTGCGGAGTCCTTTGTTCGTGATATCGAAGAGATAAAGTGGTTGCCAGGTTTTACCCTGGGTAGTGCGTCGTTCGTCTTCTTGTCTGCTTGGGTCGGTCAGCGCAGCAACTACGGTGACCTCGTGGCCCAGTGCTGCCAGTGCGTCTGCTTCTTTCACGACGCGAGGGTTCGTACATAACGCGACTCCGGAGACAACGATGATTTTCATGAAAAGGTAGCTGGAATGGGTTACCGGGATTATAGATTGAATGACATCACTGCTAAAATATTCAAACAATCACGATAACTCGGTCGCACGTGGTGAAGGTTCTTGGATTACTTTCTGACGGGTATGGTTGCTCAGGTGGCATAGCTCAATACAATCGCGACCTTGTCTCGGCGCTCAGCGAGATTGAAGGTGTGAGCCTCTATGTTCAACAGATCCATGGTGTTGAGGGTGTAGAAAGCGTTGTCCCTTATGAAGTGTCTCATTCGCGAATCACGTTCGCAGTCGCCGCATTCCGTAATGTGATCAGTTTCAGACCTGATGTGATCCTGTGCGGACATATCAACTTTGTATGGCTCGTTTCCCTGGCGAATCTGTTCGCGAAAGCCAGGGTTTGGTTACAGATTCACGGTATTGATGCGTTTGAAAGTCCGGGAGCCATCACGTTTCACAATGTTGGAAAAGTGGATCTGGTGACGTCCGTGAGCCGATACACACGACGCCGATTTATCGAATGGTCCAGGTTGGAACCGGAACGGGTGAAGGTATTGCCTAATACCTTTGATGTGGCGCTTCGACCTTTGACACGCAATGATCTAGCTGAAGACCTTAAATCCAGGTATCAAGGCAAAAAGATTCTACTGACAGTCGGTCGACTTGATCCCCGGGAGGCATATAAAGGACATGATCTTGTTATTGAAGCGCTTCCGGAGTTGATTCGAAAGAACCGAGACCTTGTCTATCTTGTCGTTGGAACCGGTGAAGACGTTCACCGACTTAAACGCCTCGCGGAAGACAAAGGTGTATCCGAGTTTGTTGAGTTTGCAGGCTATGTTGCCCAGGACTGCATCAATGCCTACCTGTCGTTAGCGGATGTCTTCGTGATGCCCAGCACCTTAGAGGGTTTTGGCATTGTTTTTCTTGAATCGATGGCAGCAGGTACCCCGGTTATCGCACTTCGAGGCAGTGGAAGTGACGATGCGTGTCAGGATGGTAGTTTGGGTTTACTCACGACACACGAGTCATTGGTTGAAGATATTTTGAGCTCCCTGAATACCAACCCTTCTAAGGATCTTGCACAACAGGTGGATGAGGTGTTCGGCGTGGACAGGTTTAAACGACATGTTCGTCGTCTTCTATCTCATCTTGAGCGGGCAACCTGAGCATGTGCGGTGTCGCTACTTTATATAACTATCACTACGCATCTCCCGCCGTTGATATCCCGGCGCTGGGTGTGCTTCGTGAGGAATTGAGACATCGTGGACCAGACAGTCAGGATGTCTGGGTTTCTGATGATTCGAGAATCGGACTTGTCCATACCCGCCTTTCGATTATCGGACCCGATGAGCGTGGCAGACAACCGATGACGATTGACGATCAGGTAGTCATCAGCTTCAACGGAGAAATATACAACTACGAATCATTACGTGACCGGTATCTGGAGAGCAGTTCCCTGCAATCTGAGACAGATACCGAGGTTGTGTTGCGACTATACCTTTTGTTCGGCGTGGATATGCTGCCCATGCTCGACGGCATGTTCTCACTTTTAATCTGGGATGCTCGGCGGGATCAGCTAATCGCAGCACGAGACGGATACGGCGTAAAACCCCTGTACTATCTTGATAACGGTTGGGCATTTGCAGCTTCGTCGGAAGTCAGAGCGCTCGAGTCTACGGGGATTGAGTTGACGCTTGATCCTGCGGGTCTTGTTGGGTTCAGTATTTTCGGACATGTTCCGGAACCCTTTACGTCTTATCGCGAAGTACGATCGTTACCTCCCGGAACCTACATCACTGTTGGTTCACTGGGGGCATCTGAGCCGGTTGAGTTCGCCGACATCTCCAGTGACTTGCGCAGACTGGATGCCAGAGATATCGCCGCATCCGAAAACTTGCGTGAGGCATTACTAAATTCTGTGCGAGATCATCTCGTTTCCGATGTGCCGGTGTCTCTTTTTCTGTCCAGTGGTCTCGACTCGGCGGCGTTGCTTTGGGCAGTTAAACAGTTGAATCGAACGGAACAACTCACCGCGCTGACGCTCAGATTCGAAGAATACGAGAACTCCCTTGTTGATGAAGCTGTCATCGCCGGAAAAATTGCTGAGCAATCGGGTGTGCGTCATGTCCCGGTGACCTGGAGCAAGGCGGACTTCCTCAATCATCTGCCTGCCATGATTGCGGCGATGGATATGCCAACCTGTGATGGCTTGAACACGTGGATGATTTCACGGATCGCAGCGGACCATGGATTTAAGGTTGCACTATCCGGTATCGGTGGCGATGAACTTCTGGGTGGTTACCCGGCATTTCGTGATGTTCCTCGGTGGAAGTACCAGTTTGGATTGCTTGCACACATTCCGATGCTTGGCCGCATTGCTGAGAACCTGTCAGGATATCTTCCCGCCGGTCTGGAAAAGGCACCCAGTTTGCTGCGCTACGCCGACACAACCGCGGGTGCTTACATGGTTCGACGCGGGATCTTTATGCCTCATGAGCTGAAAGAGTTCCTGCCGATGGAGCTTGTTCGTGAGGGTATGGCCCGTCTTGATCCTCTAGGTCTGATGGCTTCAAAGACGGTAGGGTTTAGCTCGGTTGAATCAGAGGTTGCCTCTCTTGAAACTCAATGTTACCTGCGCAGTCAGTTACTTCGTGATGCAGATTGGGCTGGCATGTCTCAAGGTGTTGAGATTCGTGTCCCGTTCGCCTACCCACCGCTGATTCAACGGGCAGCCCCCGGAATAGATCTGAAAGGCGGGAAAGCAGAGAACCTGTTGAGAGCAGGGATTGGTTTACCCAGGGAGGTCACCGCGCGATCGAAAACAGGATTCACGTTACCCATGGCATCCTGGATCACCTCGGGTAACGAACACTGGTCCAGAACCTGGGTTCGCCAGATTGTGATGAAACTGCTGGATGACGGTTCCTGGAAACGTGAGCTGGAGCTTGAATTGCTGTGAGCTCTTTCGTGCTTTCCACTGGGCAGTTACAAGTCGCCGTGCCACCAGAGGTTCGAGCGGCAAAAAATTACAATCTCAGCGAGCTCAATCTGGGTGCTTATCAGGGCTACCTGGCGCGAGTTGATGATCCATTGATATGGGGTCCTGCTGATCATCAAGGCAGCCATGTTGTGTTGCTGGGTAGACCTGCTTTCGAATCTAAGGATTGGCGGCGTGCTTCACATTTGCCAGGCGCCGGTGGGCTTGCTGCGCGGCTTGTACTGGATGTCTGGCGCAGTAAACCGGAAAAGTTGTGTGAGTTTTTGAGTGGATCGCTTGTCGCGTTGTTGTATGACGGTCATGTGCTGAAGGTGATCACGGATCGCATGGGCATACTACCGGTCTACGAGTACAAAACTGACGTACATGTTCTTGGATCCTGCGCCGATGAGATGGTTGATGCCTGTCAGTTGTCTGTGAACCTCGATGCAACAACTGCCGCCACGTTCCTTTCAACCGGGTCGACCCTGCCGCCTTATACCTACTATGAAGGGGTGCATCAGCTTGAATCGGCTTCTCAATATTGCTGGGAGAATACAAAAACGTCAGTCCATGAATATTGGTCTCCTGCGTTTATTGATGGTGTTGAGCCCGAATCAGTGACTCGACTGTCAGAGGAACTGGCTGATGGCATGTATGCTGCTGTCAGAAAGAGAACCACTGGTCTCTTCAAAAATACAGGTCTCTTGCTTAGTGCTGGCGCTGATTCACGGGCTGTACTGTTCTCATCAGGGGCAGAGACTACAACAGGCATAACGCTCTACGACGAGCCAAACCCGGAACTGGAAACCGCCAGGCAACTGGCTGATGCTGTTGGCGTTGAACACGTTGCAGTCCAGCGAGACCCTGAATACTACCTTCGGCATGCACGGGCAAATGCAAGGCTCTCTGGCGGGATGTCTTCAATCATAGGTGGTCACTTCCTGGGTGTCTCTGATCTGTTCGAAGACCTTGCGCTCGATGTGCTCCTCACAGGATGCTACGCCGACTACATGTTTAAGGGACTCGTGTTTAATCGAAGACACAAGACCGCGTTTGGCAGAAATCTCCCTATTTTTGAACCCGCCCCATTTAGTTACGAGTTTTATCACCCTTTTCTTGCACTGAAATCTAGCTGGCAAAGATCCGTTGATAATCGTTTCCGAGAGCATTTTTCGGGTTGTGACGTTAACAATGCTTATGCAGTTGAGAATCGCAGGTTTCGTCCGATTTCAAGGGAGGCGGATTACTGTGGCCGCGATGTTTTGCTGAAAGTGACGCCGTTTGACTGGGTGCTCGGTGACTCAGATGTCCTAAAAGTCTATGAACGAATGTCGGTGGAACATCGAATGAACGGCGAGGTGTTTGAGCGTGCCGTCCGACTGATGACACCGCCATCAGCAGACAAAGTGAGGAATAATAATTACAACGCCAGAATTGGGAGGGGGCAGGCTCGAAAGGTATTCGACTTCCTGATTAGCGTCGCCAAGCGAAAGGTCGGTCTTCTTCCCAATGCGCGGCAAGATCGTTTAGCAACGGTTGGTTCGTGGCCGAATTGGAGTTATGTGGCAGCACACTCGGTTTTACTCAGGGAACTTTGGAACGAGACGAGCCCCCATGCCAAAGAAGTAACGAGAGATCTGTTGGGGTTTGACCCCTGGCAGACAGATCACCACGCATTGGATGTTACGCTTTGCTTCCGCATTCTGACGTTCTGTCTCTGGCTTGATCGAGTGAGGAGTTGAAGATGCCTCGTTTGCTCATAGTTTCGCCGAATTTTGCGCCGTCCAACGCTCCCGACAGTCAGAGAGTCCGCATGTACCTTCAGAAGCTGGTGCAACTGGGTTGGCAGTGCACCGTATTGTGTGTTCGCCCCGAGGACGTGGTGCATCCTATAGATCAGGCTTCGCTCGATTCGATTCCGCAAGAGGTTGAAGTTCGCAGGGTGAGCGCCGAATCAAAACCCATACATCGTGCGGTTGGTGCCAGGGGATTGGCGTTTAGAGCGTTGTGGCCCTTATATAAGGAAGGTCTGTCAATTCTCAAGCGGGGTGAGGTGGATGTGGTGTTCTTTTCCACCACTGAGTTTTTGACAACAACACTTGGGTATCTCTGGTTCCGTCGTTTTAGCGTCCCCTATGTCGTTGACTACCAGGATCCATGGATAACGTCGCATTACCGCGAAACAAAAACAGAACCTCCTGGAGGACACTTTCGGTACGGTATTCATCGAACGTTAGCACGGTTGCTGGAACCTAGGGTTGTGAAGAATGCAGCTCATGTGATTGCCGTGTCACCTGATTACTGTGCAGCCTTAGCGAGGGTCCATGGAGTTGCTCCGTCAAATTTCACCTACCTTCCGATCGGTGCCTCGAGAGCAGAGTTCGGAGGTTTTAGTCGCGACAAACCGCGGGATGACGTTATCTCGATAGTTTGTGTTGGTGCGGTTTCAACCCCGATGCTACCGATCATTTCCAGGTTTATGGAAGGGCTGAGAACCTGGCTTGATGGTAATCCTACTCAGGATGTTCGAGTGAAATTCATTGGCACCCGTTACGACGGTTCCGGGGAAGGATTGTTATTTGAGCACATTCGCGAGAACGACCTCTCTGAAATCGTCAGTGAGGTTCCGGCACGACAATCCTATTCGGACGCGCTTCAGTCTCTGGTCGATGCAGATCGGATTCTGTTGTTCGGCAGCACGGAGAAAGGTTACCACGCGTCGAGAGTCGCACAGGCGGCACTTTCGGGGACAAGGATCATGGCACTGGTGCATGAGCAAGGCTCCATGGCTGAATTGCTTGGCGAACTCTCAGGTACAGATGTGCTGACCTATGATGATATCGGCCAGCTCGACCTGAAAAGCGTTGTTGCGTTAATCGAAGAAGGTGTGCGGGAAAAACCACCGTACACTCGTGAGGTGCAAGAGTTTGACGCGGATAGCCTTGCTGCTCGTTTGAGTGAAGTGCTTAAGAAGGTTGCGGGTCCGGAAACGCACAAGCGGATCATCGCGATGATCTCATCGTCAGAGCTGTTTGGTTCTGAACGAGCCAATATTGAAGTGCTGCGGCTCTTCCGATCCGAAGGTCACGAGGTTGTTCTATGCCTGAACGATGCCAAAGACAACCAGTTGCTGACCCCTGCGAAAGAGGCGGACCTTGAAGTCATCACATTGCCATTCGGCGGTCAATGGTCGAAGAAGTGGCTTGCCAAGTCACCAATGTATCTTTGGCACCAACTGCGTGCTGTGTTTCAGTGTTCGTGGGCATTCCGCAAGCTTCTTGACTCTCGCAAGGTGAATTTTCTGTATACCGGGAGTTACCAGCCAGTTTCGTTCCTGTTGCCTGCCCTTATAGGACGCGATATACGAATGATCTACCGTATGGGGGATGAACCGCCTGGGGACTCGGGCTTTGGGCTGAGACTCTGGCAGTATGTTGTATCGAAAACAGACGTGTTGGTGGCAATCAGTGAATTCGTGAGATCCTCTATTCGAAAATATATCGACGACCGCGATAGGACGTTAGAAGTGATCTACAACTATCCGCCTCGTAGAGAGAACCTTGCCGTTGTCGAGACAAGGCACGACCACTTTCTTTACGTTGGCGCTATGTCGACACACAAGGGCGTGTTCGTGTTGATCGATGCCATCAAAAAGATGTGTGATCTTGGTATACACGTACGGCTCACCATGACCGGGGGTTCCAGGCATACGTTGCAAATCGAGCAGGAACTCAGAGACATCGTTCGAAGTGAAGGGCTGGAGGATGTTGTTCACTTAACTGGATTTAAAGAGGATCCGTTTGATTTACCCGGGACCAGTGGTCTGCTAGTACCTTCCATTTGGGAAGAACCGCTTGGAAACGTTGTGCTTGAGGCAAAACAACGCGGTATCCCAGCGATAGTGTTTCCCAGTGGGGGGCTGCCGGAAATGATAGATCATGAAATTGATGGGTTTGTTTGTAGGGAAAAAAGCGTCGACGCCCTGGTTGAAGGGATTCAATGGCTGCGCAAACAGGATGCTGCGTCCTTGCAACAAAACTGCCTGAACAATTTTGATCCGAAATTTGGCTACACACGTTTTAGATCTGAATGGCTATCATGTCTGCCCCAATCGTAACCAGATCAGCCAGACCAGCTCCGATCTGGGGAACAGTACGCTGGGCGTGGTTCATGGCCATTGTCCTGCTGGTGTTTTCTTTACCCTTTATCGGGATGGATAACTATTTGTTGTTTCTATCCGGATTACTGGTGGTACCGATATTGTTCGTTCTGTTGTGGCAACCTGGCGCGCCACAGGTACTGCTGTTCGCCGCACTATTCCAGTGGACCCAGGTGTTTGTAGATATCATTAACCATGATCACCTCTACACTATCACTGGGCTTTCGACACTGGATGATGCTATTGCGCTTAGCTTTGTCGCTTTGGTTGTTCTTGCGTTGGGAATTCGGCTGGGCATTGAAAATGCTGAGCTGGATATCAGAACAAAGTTGGATCAAGTTCTGAAAACGCGTGCCTCAGGGCTCTTTGTCGGATATCTCATTGCGATTGTCGCTGGACAGACTTCAGATCTGCTTGTGGGTGTTGTACCGCCACTTCGCCAATTGTTGCTGGTTATCTCAGACTTTCGCTGGATATTCGTGATACTGATTTTTTGGGGGGCAGTGCGTTCCAGCCGATTTTTACCCTATGCAGCAGTTGTTCTCGGCGCGGAGCTCTTGGTCGGTTTTTTGTCCTATTTCAGTTCTTTCAAGTTGGTCCTGTTTGCGGCGATCGTTACGCTGCTAGGAAAGCACAGGAGTCTTCGTGCGCTATTCAACAGTCGACTATTGGTGATTACGAGTGTCCTTCTGGTGCTGGTGGGATTCTGGCAAGTTGTGAAAGAAGATTATAGGGAACACTTGAGTCAGGGTCGGCTCGCTCAGGTGGAGCTAATTTCCGTTACTGAACGTCTCTCGTTTCTCAGCAGTCGTATTTCATCGATAACATCCGAAGACATTCAGGATGGATTCGATAAGGGGCTTATGAGAATAGGATACACCAGATATTTTGCGTATTCGATCCGGCAGGTACCAGCGAAGATTGATTACCAGAACGGAAAGTTATGGGGAGAAGCGGTTCAACATGTGTTCATGCCTCGGGCATTTTTCCCAGGCAAGAAGGCAGTCAATGATTCAGAGCGGACGCAAACATACACAGGAATCTACGTCGCTGGAATAGAGAGAGGAACGTCAATCAGCATTGGCTATGTTGGAGAAAGTTACATCGACTTTGGACCGGTGTTCATGTTTGTGCCGATCTTTTTCCTCGGAGTCTTCTGGGGCCTCGCTTACCGGGGACTGGTCAATTTTCCCGGTTGCGGCTATCTGGGGGCAGCGACTGGAATCACGTTGATTCTCCATCACGCCATCTTGTTTGAGAGTTCCAATATCAAGCTTCTAGGTGGGGCTGTCACCGCGTTTATTGTGTTCATTGCGACACTGTATTTTGCTCGAGCCCGGATTCATCGATTCCTCTTTGGTGCTCGTTGGCGAGCCGTCGTGGGGTCTTCGTGAAACTTTGTATCGCTGCGACGCATCCGGTTCAATATCATGCGCCGTTGTTTCGCTTGCTTGCCAGGGAACTCGATCTTTTTGTGCTCTACCAGAAGGGATCGGATGCGGAACAACATGAACGCAGTGATTTCGAAAAATCGTTCGAGTGGGACACCAACCTGCTTGAAGGATACAAGAGTAAGGTTTTGGCAGGCGGTATCGATAAGGAGATTGCCAGGCAGGATTGTGACGCCATTCTTGTTCTGGGTTGGCATTCTAGCTTCTATTGGAAAGCGACGTTCAGCGGTATCGGGAATAACATCCCTGTGCTGGTGCGTGGCGACTCCCATTTGCTGACGCCAACCCCCATATTCAAGCGGCTGCTGAAATTGGTGACCCACCGTCTTCTGCTGTTGTGTTTTGACGCTGCATTGTATTCAGGCGTTCGAAGCCGTGAGTATTTTTCTCATTACGGTATGAAGGATGAGCAGCTATTTTTTTCACCCAATAGTGTGGACAACCAGTTTTTTTTTAAGCAGTCAGCTTCGGGGGAAAGTCTTCGAGACGAACTTGGCATACCAGCGGAAGAAAAAGTCGTTCTTTTTGCCGGTAAACTCGTTGAGGATAAGAACCCCCACCTGTTTTCCGAGGCAATTGTAGAACTGAATCATGCAGATAAGGGAAGAATCCATGGTGTTGTTGTCGGCGATGGTCGCCTTAGACAGCAACTGATGTCCCGCTACTCGGACGAGTCATACCTTCATTTCCCCGGTTTTCGCAATCAGAGTCAAATGCCGGCTTGTTATGCCAGTGCGGATCTGCTGTGTCTGCCTTCGAAACATGAAACCTGGGGACTCGTCGTAAATGAAGCCATGGCGACTGGTTTGCCCTGTTTGGTGACCGATACGGCGGGATGTGTGCCGGATTTGATTACCAAGGAGACAGGCATGACCCTGTCGATTGATGAAATGAGTGCTCTGGCGGCCAAAATCGCATTGGCGCTTGAGCGCACTTGGAACCGTGATGCGATTCGTCACGCGATCTCGGGTTATGACCTGAATCAGACTGCGCGGGGCATTGTCGAAGCCTGCACCTACGCGGTGAACAGAAAATGAAGGTGCTTCAGGTTACGCCGACCTATTTACCAGCGACGCGTTATGGCGGACCGATTTTTTCGGTCCACGGACTTTGTAGAACATTAACGACGTCGGGGTGTGACCTGGAGGTTGTTACGACCAATGTTGACGGCAACCGTGATAGTGATGTGCCCCTGGGTACACCGGTCGAGGTCGATGGCGTTCGGGTTGTCTATTTTGGTTCGAGAGTTCTCCGGCGACTCTACTTTTCGTTTTCAATGGCACGCTACCTGTTCAAAGCGATTCAGCAGGCAGATGTCATTCATGTGCACAGTCTCTATCTTTGGCCAACACTGGTTGCCTGCACATTCTCAAGGTGGTTTGGAAAGCCCTATGTTCTAGCGCCGCGAGGCATGCTGGTTCAGCGACTGATTCTTGAGAAAAACTCAGTTCTCAAGCGGCTCTGGCTTCACCTGTTTGACTATCGAAATATACGCCGTGCTGCTGCCTTGCATCTGACATCGCGGAAAGAGGCGCAGGAAGTTCAAGCGATGACCCGCGAGCTTCCTCCATTGTGGATCGTGCCGAATGGCGTGGAGGTACCCAGCGAGAATCACTGGCAGGGAAGCGACAGTCAGGACAACATCTTGTTTATTGGCCGGATAAACTGGGAGAAAGGGCTTGGTGCACTGCTCGACGCGCTGGCTGATGGCGCGCCAGGTCAGCTGACCATTGCAGGTAATGATGAAGAAGGACTAAAAAAAGACCTGCAGCAGAGCGCGCGTGAACAAGCTATCGAGAACCGGGTAAAGTTCCTTGATCATGTCAGCGGCGATGAAAAAAACAGTTTGATGAATCATGCAGATCTATTTGTATTGCCGTCTCCAGTTGAGAACTTTGGCATAGCGGCGTTGGAAGCGATGGCTTCTGGTTGTCCCACCGTGGTGACAACCGGGTGCGGGTTATCCAGCGAAGTAGAGGATCCCAACTCACTTCATACAGTGAGACCTGAGAGCGGTGCTTTTTCCAGCGCCATCAGTGATTTGTTGGGTTCGCTGGAGCGAAGACAAGATATGTCGTTGCGAGGCTTTCGGGAGGGGCAGCGCTTTGCGTGGAACGGTATTGCGAACGAAATGATGGCGCACTATGAGGAGTTGCTCTCATGAGCGGACCAGTCCCGGTCACGGTGATGGTATTCACTCTGAACGAGCAGGTGAACTTGCCGCACTGTTTGGGGAGTCTGGATGCGTTTAATCAAATTATCGTCGTTGATTCTTTCAGCGTTGACGAAACGGAAAAGATTGCCCGCGACGCAGGTGTGGAGTTTTACCAACATGAGTTCACAGGTTTTGGTGATCAGCGCAACTGGGCCCTGGAAAACCTGGAACTCAGGAATGATTGGATTCTTATTCTGGACGCGGATGAGCGTGTTCCGGCAGAACTTGCTAGTGAGATCGCGACAAAGTTGCAGGATGGACACTCGGCCTATCGCGTTCGAAGGAGGTTCCATCTTTGGGGTCGCTGGTTGCGACGGTCTTCGCTTTATCCGACCTGGGTTGTTCGACTGGTTCACAAGTCACACGTTCATTATGAGAACCGTGGTCATGCAGAAACTCAAGAGATACAGGGGACGATTGGGAACCTGGAGTACGATCTGATTGATGAGAATCGCAAGGGATTGGATGACTGGTATGAACGTCAGCTTCGTTACGCAGGTAATGAAGCGGAGTATGAATGGGCTCAGGAGCGTGAACCCATAAATGTAATGAATCTATTTTCTGCAGACCCGATGACTCGCCGCCATGTGCTTAAGCGCCTTGCTTGGAAAATGCCAGCACGAGCGATGCTCTATTTTTTCTATTCTTATATTTTGCGTTTGGGTGTCCTGGACGGATTAGCCGGTTATCGTTTCTGCATGATGAAAGCCTCATACCAACATATGATCGTTGTTAAAAAAGCAGAGTTGGACTCCGCTTGAAGGTTCTGGGAATCAATGCTTACCACGGCGATTCCGCTGCGGCACTTCTTCTGGACGGTGAGGTTGTCTCGGCTGCCGAAGAAGAGCGTTTTCGCCGCATAAAACACTGGGCAGGATTCCCCGGTGAATCGATTCAGTGGTGTCTGGCAAGCCAGGGGCTCACCTTGTCGGATCTTGATGCGATTGCGATCAATCAGGACTCGGGTGCTCACTTTGTTAGAAAATCTCTTTATGGCCTAACGAGACTTCGGTCACCCAAATTGCTTTTCGAGAAGCTGAAAACTCGTAGAGCTCGGCATTCCATTGAATCAGAATTTGTGCAGGTCTTTCCGGACCAACAATTTTCAGGCCAGTTGCACCATGTTGAACACCATCAGGCCCACCTGGCATCTTCGTTTTGGATGTCAGGATTGAAGGAGGCCTGGAGCGTTTCCATTGATGGGTTTGGAGATTTCTCAAGTTCTTCCTGGGGAGTAGGACAGGGCATGAAGCTGGCTCCTAGTGGTCGGGTCTTCTTTCCGCATTCGCTTGGCGCATTTTATCAGGCGATGACTCAATTCCTGGGTTTCCCTAATTACGGCGATGAGTACAAGGTTATGGGGCTTGCACCTTATGGCGAGCCTAGGTTTCTCAAAGAAATGGAACAGTTGGTAATTCTCCAAGACGACGGTTCCTTCAAACTTGATCTCAGTTACTTCGTACATCATCAGAAAAACGTGATGTTTGAATGGTCAGGAGGTTATCCAGAAGTAGGGAAGATGTTCAGTGATCATCTTGAAGGTCTGCTCGGCCCTGCTAGGAATACTGTCGATGAACTGACACAACGCCACATGGATATGGCTCGATCCGTTCAGGCGATGTATGAAAAAGCTCTTTTTCATTTATTGAATGCACTCCACAGGGTATATCCAATAGATGCGCTGACATTGTCGGGTGGTTGCGGTATGAACTCGGTAGCAAATGGCAAAATTCGACTGAATACACCCTTTGAGAAGATCTATATTCAACCTGCAGCAGGGGATGCGGGAGGTGCAGTTGGTGCGGCGCTTGTCGCCGCTGCTAATCTGGGTTCGGGTCAGTTCCGACCCATGCGACATGCTTATCTTGGGCCATCTTTTTCCACGGATGAAATCGGCATGGTTATAGAGCAAGAAGACATGTCTGGGTTTAACGTGACTCAGATCGAAGATTCAAGCGAATTGTGCGAGAAGGTGGCTAGTCTGATCGCGAATGCGAAAGTAGTTGGCTGGTTTCAAGGTGCTATGGAATGGGGGCCTCGCGCGCTTGGCCATCGCTCGATTGTATGTGATCCGCGCAGATCCGATATGAAAGAGATCCTCAACATAAAGATAAAGAGGAGAGAGTCGTTCAGGCCATTTGCACCTTCTGTGCTCCGTGAGCATGCTTTCGAATGGTTTGAGCAAGATGATGATGTGCCCTTCATGATGAAAGTCTTTCAGATTCGCGAAGAAAAGAGAGAGGAGGTCCCTGCAGTTACTCACGTGGATGGATCTGGAAGGCTTCAGACGGTGACCAGCGAAAATAACGGGCGTTACTATGACCTCATCAAAGCATTCTTCAAACAGACTGGCGTACCGATGATCTTGAACACGTCATTTAATGAGAATGAGCCGATAGTCTGCACACCGCTAGAAGCGTTGAGTTGTTTTCAGCGCACCAAGATGGATGCGCTAGTTCTAGGAGACTGGCTGATTGAGCGGCATGGCTGACCTAGAGCCAAAACTTTCGATAATTACGGCGACCTTCAATAGCGCCGCCACCATAACCTCTTGCCTGGACAGTATCGCCGAGCAAACTTACGGGAGTATTCAGCACATCGTGGTTGACGGAGCCAGCAGCGACGGCACACAGGATGTCGTCAAAAATCACAGTCACCAACCGGACGTCTTTCAATCAGAGCCAGACGCCGGTGTTTATGATGGGTTGAACAAAGGGATTCAGTTGGCGAATGGTGAAGTCATTGGGTTCTTACATTCAGACGATATGTATGCATCATCTCAGACACTACAGCAGGTTGCAGATTGTTTCGACGACACCTCGATACACGCTGTATACGGCGACCTTGAATATGTTGCGCAAGATGACACGGATCGAGTTATTCGAAGGTGGATCGCGGGAAACTATTCCGCCAGGCAACTGACACTCGGCTGGATGCCGCCTCATCCGACACTTTTTGTGCGCCGTGAATGGTACGAGCGTGTTGGAAATTTCGATATCGGCTACAAGATCGCGGCGGATTATCACTTCATTCTTAGATTGTTCAATCAGCCGGAGTTTGTCGCCAGATACTTGCCACAGGTTCTTGTTAAGATGCGAGTCGGGGGTGTCAGTAACCGTTCTTTACCTCTGATCGCGAGAAAGAGCCGTGAAGACTTGGATGCGCTACGCAAGACCGGCGCAGGTGGTGTGTTCACCCTGTTGTCTAAGAATATAAGAAAAATAAATCAGTTCTTTCACTGACATGCCTGAAGAAAGATTTCCTGCTGACTATGCGTTAGCCCTCGTGATCGCGGTGGTTGTAACGTTCCTTGTGTTGATTGTTTTTCGCAAAATGGCGCCGACTATTGGCCTTCTGGATCATCCAGAAGGTCGAAAGCAGCATGAGCACAGCACTGCGGCCGTAGGTGGTTTGGGTATCGTCGCTGGTCTGCTCAGTGTTTACTTCACCATGCCTGATCTGTTTGTGGCACATTGGGTAATCTTTGCATCAGTGGTTGTATTGATGATCGTCGGGATCGTCGATGACTTGTCGCACATCCATAGTGCGATTCGGATGCTGATTCAAATTGGCGTTGGCTGTGCGATTCATTTCGAGGGCGACCTGCCATTCCTGTCTGTCGGTGATATCTGGTTTATCGGTGACCTGGGACTTGGCCCCTACGCCTTGACCTTCACCTGCATTGCGGTGGTGGGCGGCGTCAATGCGATCAACATGATGGATGGTCTGGACGGGCTATGCGGGCTGATGGTGGTGAGTGCATTACTATGGCTGTCTACCATGGCTTACATCAGTGGTCACTCAGAAGTCTTCGCACTGTCGACGATCTTGCTGGCAAGCATTGTTGTGTTTCTGTTGTTCAACTATCGGTTTCCCTGGAATGAGCGTGCGCGAGTTTTTCTCGGTGACAGCGGTGCCTACGTTCTGGGCTTCATGATTGCGGCGCTGTTCTTGATGGCCAGTCAGGGTGTCTACAAAGGAGAGATCCAGGTGCTCACACCTGTGACTGCTCTCTGGCTGCTATTCATTCCACTGATCGATATTGCCGGAGTCATCTGGCGGCGTAGTCGAGTCAGCCGATGGCCTGTGGATGATGATCGTGAACATCTCCACTACATGCTTGTTGACCGTGGCTATTCGACGGAACAGGTTGTGAATGGTCTTTTTCTGCTTTCCTTCGTGCTGGGAGGTATTGGCGTCGGGCTCTACTACGCGGGCATCGGTGAAAACTGGTCTTATGTTGCCTTTATGAGCTGCTGTGTCATCTATTTCGTGATAACCAACCGAATGTCACGCAAGGTTTGACGGCTCCTTAACCATGAGCAAGCCGATTGGAAACCATATCAGTAGCCATACGTAGTTCACCTTCACGAGTACTTCATTGCCGTCCACAAGCGTTGCAACCACGCCAAAGGTTAGCAGCATGCCAGCCAACACTTTGATAGGGTGTGACTCGAACAACATCACTCGTCTGAAAGCGAGTGCGAGCAATGCGATGTACAGAATGAGGCCGATCAGTCCGCCATAGAAAAAAGTGGATACAAAAAGGCTATGGGGGTGTTTGAAGGGCTCGGGTTCACCAGTCAGATGAAAGACAGAATCACTCGTTAGACCGACACCGATCAAAGCATTGGAAGCAAAAGCTCTAGAAACAAACTCTGACCAGATTTCAGGTCGAAAACTGAAGGCTCTTTTCATCAATAGCTCTGGTCCAAGGCTGGCAAGTACAACCAAAACGATACCGCCACATACAACAGATATCGCAATTAGCTGCTTTTTCCGATTACCGGGATAGTTCAGCAAAATACCAATGATCAATGCCGCAGCTAGCGCTGGCCAAACGGCACGTGTCCACGTAAGTACGATTCCCCCGATGAATAGCAGTGCGATTTCTGCAAACACAACTTTGGCGATCATTCGCTCTCGGGTCATCACCATGTATGCGCACAGGATCACAACGAAGCCATAGCTTAGAGCGCTGATGACTGGATTACTGAGTCGACCCAGAGCGAACAGGCGAGGCTCTGGCAGTGGCTGATACTCCGGGTTCATATGATGTAGATAGAGGGAGTACCCGCAGTTGATGACCGCAGCCAGGATGATGATCAAGCAAAGCCAATAGAGCGACCAACGGAATCGCGTTAGTACAATGGCAACAGACAAACTGAAACCGAGAACCAGTAGGACGTATCCCAGGTGCTTAGTGACAGATTCTCCTGATTCACTCCAGGAAACTGATAATCCCAGATAGGCCAAAAACAGAGCCGCTAAGCCAATGAGGGGTAAGTCCAGACGCCTGAATTGTTCAGGGAACAGAAACAGCAAGGGTAAAATTGCCAGCGAAATCAGATACGTCGGAAAACTGTTTGCGCTGCCGCTCTCGACGAGGAAGTAGAGCGCGCACGTCAGAAACAAGCACACTGCGATCGTGTAGTGCAGACCGTTGATAATGCGGTAACGGATGGTGGAGTCTCTAGCAATTCAAAAGATGCATCTTAACCTGAGATCCCTCGGCTACGCTCGGGATGAGGGGTTTTTCCTCATCTCGACCTTTGCGAGGGAAGCTGCACATCCATCCTCATCTCGACCCTTCGGCTTCTCTCAGGGTAGACCTACGCGAGTGAATATACGCATCCACCCTCATCTCGACCCTTCGGCTTCGCTCAGGGTAGACCTACGCAAGTGAAAACGAGCGTAGCGGAGAGATCTCAAGTAAAATGCGCCTTTTCCTAACGAGTTACCTTTCTTGAAAGTCATTCCAGTTATTCTTTGCGGCGGCGCCGGAACCAGGCTCTGGCCCTTATCTCGCGAGCTATATCCCAAGCAGCTGCTATCGCTGGTTAATGACTTTTCCTTGTTGCAGAACACGGTGACACGTTGTGCTGGTCACCCGGATGTGACGGATCCGATTCTGGTCTGTAACGAAGAGCATCGCTTCCTGGTGGCGGAACAACTCCGTGAAATTAATATTCACCCATCCCGCATTATTCTGGAGCCAGAAGGGCGAAATACAGCGCCTGCAGTAGCGCTTGCTGCGCACGAAGCGCTGAAAGAAGAAGATGATGCGATTCTAGTGGTTTTGCCCTCTGATCATGTGATCCAGAAAGAAAACGTTTTTCTTGAAGCCTTAACACGAGCGATTCATTTTGCCGGGCAGGATGAGCTCGTAACGTTCGGTATCGTGCCGGATCGACCCGAAACGGGGTATGGCTACATCAGGAAGGGCGCAGGTGTGGAAGATGCCTTTCGCGTGGACAAGTTCGTTGAGAAACCGGATCGATCGACGGCGCTCGAGTTCTTCCAGTCTGATCTCTATTTCTGGAACAGCGGAATGTTCGTTTTCAAGGCGAGTGTCTATTTGTCTGAACTCGGCAGGCAAAAACCGGATATCGCACAGGCGATGGTGAAGGCGACAGATAACGTTTCGTCGGATCTAGACTTTACGCGAGTAGATGAAGACGCGTTTCGTGCAAGTCCCTCCGATTCAATTGACTACGCGGTGATGGAACACACCATGAATGCGGTAGTCGTGCCCCTGGACGCAGATTGGAGCGATATTGGATCCTGGGATGCCCTCTGGAAAATCTCTGAGAAAGACGAACACAACAACACACTGGTGGGCGATGTGGTGGTGAACGGTGTTGAGAACAGCTATGTCTGGGCGGAAAATCGTCTTGTGTCCGTGGTTGGGCTCAATGACGTGGTGGTAGTTGAGACTGCAGATGCCGTCATGGTGGCCTCACAGGATCAGGCTCAGGACGTGAAATCCGTTGTGAATCACCTCAAAGAAGATGGACGTGAGGAACGTACCTTCCACAGAAAAGTTTATAGGCCCTGGGGTTACTACGAAGGCGTAGATGCTGGCCCGGCCTTCCAAGTGAAACGCATCAGCGTGAACCCGGGTGCCAGTCTTTCGCTGCAGCTCCACCACCATCGTGCTGAACACTGGGTCGTCGTTAATGGAGTTGCGACTGTAACGATTGGCGAAGAAACGTTCGAGCTTTCCAAGAATCAGTCCTGCTATATCCCTGCGGAAACCCAGCATCGGCTACAGAATTTGTCAGAAGCTGAACTCGAGATTATTGAAGTACAATCGGGCAGCTACCTCGGCGAAGACGATATCGTCCGCTTCGAAGACAACTACGGTCGTTAGTTTCAAATGAGCCGTTCGCTCTTAATCCCATCTACACCATTTAATAGTAAACTTGTGCTTTGGCACGGAACATGCTCTCTCGTGGTCTATTGATAGATGAACTCATAGGATTCCTGATTTACCATGCAAAATGAAACTCGACGGGCTTCAGGAAGCCTCAAAATGGGACGGCAATATGCTGACTAAATGTTTGTTCCCCGCCGCGGGTTACGGCACTCGGTTTCTTCCCGCCACCAAAGCAATGCCGAAGGAAATGCTGCCGATCGTCAACAAACCGCTCATTCAATACGGTGTTGAAGAAGCCATCGAGGCAGGCCTTATAGATATAGGCGTGATCTCTGGTCGCGGCAAGCGGGCTATCGAGGATCACTTTGATATTTCCTACGAGCTGGAGCATCAGATTGCAGGCACCTCGAAAGATTCGCTTTTGGAGGATATCCGCGAAGTCATCGATCAGTGCACCTTCTCATACACCCGCCAGATCGAGATGAAAGGCCTGGGGCATGCGATCCTGACAGGTGAACGTCTGGTGGGCGACAACCCTTTTGGCGTGTTACTCGCTGATGACTTCTGTACCAATGGCACGGGTGTGCTTAAGCAAATGGTGGATCTGTTCAACGAATACCAGTGTTCCATTGTTGCGATTGAAGAGGTGCCAGCCGATCAGACTGATCGCTACGGCATTATTGAAGGCAAAGAAATCCAGGATGGTCTTTTCAAAATTTCCAATATGATCGAGAAGCCGAACCCTGTTGATGCGCCCACGAGCCTTGCGATCATTGGTCGATACATCTTGACCCCCGATATCTTTGACATTTTGCGTACGCAGGCGCCTGGGGCCGGCGGTGAAGTCCAGATTACGGATGCCATCAATGAGCAGTGTAAAAAACGCATGGTCCTGGGTTACAAGTTCCATGGTCGCCGTTTCGATTGCGGCAGTATCGACGGGTTTGTTGAAGCCACCAATTACGTCTATGAGAACATGAACTCATGAAGCTGGCGATTGTGGGAACCGGCTATGTCGGTCTTGTCACGGGAACCTGTTTTGCCGAGATGGGCAACAACGTCACCTGCGTTGATATTGATGAAGCCAAATTGGATGACTTAAGAAACGGTGTCATTCCAATTCACGAACCAGGCCTCAATGACCTGGTAGCATCCAATTACGACGCCGGTCGTCTAACGTTTTCCTCCGATCTTGCCACGGCCATGCAGGATGCCGAGGTGATCTTTATTGCCGTCGGTACGCCCCCCAACGAAGACGGCAGTGCTGATCTGAGCTATGTGCTTTCTGTCGCGAAATCCATCGGTGAGAGGCTGACACATCCCATTGTCGTGGTGGATAAATCCACGGTGCCGGTGGGTACTGGGGATAAGGTTCGCAAAGCTATTCAGGTGCAATTGGATGAACGCGGAGAGCAGATAGAATTTGATGTCATCAGCAACCCTGAATTCCTGCGCGAAGGCAGTGCAGTTAAAGACTTCATGTATCCGGATCGAATTGTTGTCGGCACGAACAGCGCCAAAAGCGAACGGGTGATGGAAGAGCTTTATGGCGCCTTTTCCAAGAAGCAGGATCGTATTCAGTTTGTCGGTATCCGCGATGCCGAGATGATCAAGTATGCAGCGAATGCGATGCTGGCGACCAAGATCTCCTTCATGAATGAAGTTGCACTTATGTGTGATGAGTTTGGTGTAGACGTGGAAAACGTTCGCCGAGGTATTGGAACTGACCCGCGTATCGGTCCTTCATTCATTTACCCGGGTTGCGGCTATGGCGGTTCCTGCTTCCCGAAGGATGTTCGTGCCATGATCAATATGGCAGAAAATGCAGGTCTCACTGACACCATTTTTGATGCAGTCGAACGTCGCAACGAGAAACAACAGTTGGTGCTGGTCGATAAAATCGTAGAGAAATATGGTTCTGATCTCTCCGGGAAGACATTCGCGTTGTGGGGGCTCGCGTTCAAGCCGGAAACTGATGACATCCGCGGTGCGCCTGCAATCACGATTGCTCGCTCGCTTTGTCAACACGGCGCGTCAGTCAGAGCATTTGACCCGCAGGCTATCGAAACCTCAAAAGACGCGCTTGAGGGTACGAACGTAGAATTTGTTAGTGATCCCTATTCGGCGACTGATAGTGCGGACGCGCTAATTGTAGTGACGGAATGGCGACAATTTAAACAGCCGGATTTTCGGCGCTTAGCCAAAGATCTTAAGTCTAAGTTGATCTTTGATGGCCGTAACATATACAGTCCTGAGCGTTGTGCCGACTATGGAATGACCTATGTAGGCATAGGCCGAAACTCAGACTTGTTTGCATGACTACACTCGTTACCGGCGCAGCAGGGTTTATAGGCGCTCGTGTTTGTCAACGGCTGTTGTCTCGTGGAGAGACGGTTTTAGGTATCGACAATTTGAATGACTACTATGATGTCGAATTGAAACAGGCTCGTCTCTCTCAAATTAAACAGGTAACGAATGGTGAGTTTGAGTTTCATAAGATGGCCATTGAGGACTCAGAAGTTCTTGCACCACTTGTCCTGAATGCAAAACCTTCGAAGATTATTAACCTTGCGGCGCAAGCGGGTGTCCGCTACTCAATTCAAAAACCCAAAACGTATGCGCGAAGCAACGTTGAGGGGTTCATCGCCATTCTTGAACTCGCTAAAGAATTGAGTGCTGATTTGATCTACGCGTCATCGAGTTCAGTGTATGGCAACTCTGGCGTCGTACCATTAGCTACCTCGGCACGAGTAGATAAGCCTGTGTCTGTATATGCCGCCACGAAAGTTGCTAATGAGTTGCTTGCTCACGTCTATAGTCACCAATACGATTTGAACGTAGTTGGGCTCCGTTTTTTTACAGTTTACGGTCCCTGGGGAAGACCCGATATGTCACCTTTCATTTTTCTGGGGAACATGCTTCGAGATGAACCCATTCAATTGTTCCACCATGGGAAACATCGCCGAGATTTTACTTACATTGATGACATCGTAGATGGTGTTCTTTGTGTTCATGATGGCGCAGATACGGTCGAGTCCTCACGTCTTTATAATATTGGTCGTGGTGAACCCGTAGGCTTAATGGAATACGTAGAAATATTAGAAAGATTGGTAGGTAAGAGGGCTAAAAAGGAACTACTTCCCATGCAGCCGGGAGATGTTGAAGAAACTTTTGCGGATGTTGGTGGCCTCGAGCGAGATTTTGGTTATAGACCTCAGACTTCCCTTGAGGAAGGTCTCACGAAGTTTGTGAATTGGTACCGAGACTACTACCGGGTTTGATGCGATGACCATTCTCGTTTTCGGTTCGACCGGTCAGCTAGCGAAATCATTGCACGACACACTCCCTGCTGAGCTTGATGCAATCTTTGTTGATCGCGCAACGTGTGATCTTGCCGAGCCAAGCAGCGTCCGTGCCCTGCTTGAGAGCAAACAGCCAGAACTGATTATCAACACCGCTGCCTATACCCAGGTCGATAAAGCGGAAGAAGAACCAGAGCTAGCCCGCACAGTGAACGGACAATCTGTTTCGGTCATGGCTGCTTTTGCATCGGAACATAGCACTCGCCTCATTCACATCTCTACTGACTTCGTCTTCGACGGTGCCAAATCTGAACCCTACCTGCCGGGCGACCCAACGGGTCCGTTAGGCGAATATGGCGAAAGCAAGCTGGCGGGAGAACTTGCTGCACTGAATGCAGCCCCTGAAGCGACCATGATTATTCGCACAGCCTGGGTCTACAGCGAGCATGGTGGGAATTTCGTGAAAACTATGTTGCGCCTTATGGCAGAGCGCGACGAACTTGGGGTGGTTTCTGATCAAATTGGTTCGCCAACCTACGCTCGAGGTCTCGCAAAAACCATTTGGCGAATCGTCGTTGAAGATCGATTCAGTCCTGGCATTTATCACTGGACTGACCACGGAGGGATCAGCTGGCATGAGTTTGCTGTCGCTATTTTGCAGGAAGCGAAGGATCAGGGGTTGTTGGATAGTACGATTCCCATCAATCCAATCCCAACTGAGGCTTATCCGACTCCAGCTTCGCGACCCGCTTATAGCGTGCTCGATACGGCTAAACTCGCGAATCTGCTTGGGCATGAACCGACGAATTGGCGAGACAATCTGAAATTGATGTTAGGGCGATTATGAGATCTGTAGAGGAATTAGTTGCAAAATTCGAAGACCGATCTGCGAGAGTTGGTGTGGTTGGCTTGGGGTATGTTGGGCTGCCGTTGGCACTCAATTTTGCGGAAGCTGGCTTTGAGGTTTTGGGTTTCGATATCGATCCAGAGAAGATTAAGGCGATCGAATCCGGCACTTCGTACTTTAGCCACATCTCCAGTGCCCGGCTTGGGGACCTAGAACCGAGTCTTTCGGCGACGACAGATTATTCGCTGGCAACAGAGCTCGACGCACTAATACTTTGTGTACCTACTCCATTGACACCCAATCGAGACCCTGATCTTCAATATGTTATTCGCAGCATCGAAGAGCTTCTTCCGTATTTGCGTGCAAACCAAGTTATTAGTTTAGAGAGTACGACCTACCCAGGTACTACTCGTGAAGTAATCGCACCAAGGTTAGTCAGTGCTGGCTTTGTCATCGGCGAGGATATGTTTGTCGTGTATTCACCCGAAAGGGAGGATCCGGGAAACATGACCTATGATATGAAGTCCATTCCTAAGGTTTGTGCTGGCCTTACAGACGATTGCCAAACAGTCGCGTTAGCACTTTACGGCGCTGTTGTTGATCAAACTGTGTCGGTGACTTCAGTGGAGGCTGCGGAAATGACCAAGCTTTTAGAGAATGTACATCGGGCGGTCAACATAGGACTCGTGAATGAAATGAAGATCGTGGCAGATGCCATGAATATCAACATTTTTGAGGTTATTGATGCAGCCGCGACGAAACCCTTCGGTTTCGTTCCATATTACCCGGGACCCGGGTTAGGCGGACATTGCATTCCAATAGATCCCTATTACCTAACTTGGAGAGCCCGGCAAGTCGGAGTCGAGACTCGCTTTGTTGAATTGGCTGGAGAAGTTAACAGGTCGATGCCTGACAGGGTAGTTTTGATTGCGGCGGAAGCGTTAAAACGAACTGGTCTAAAATTAAAAGATAGTAGGTTATTGGTGCTAGGCGTCGCCTATAAAAAGAACGTTAGTGATACCAGGGAGGCGCCGGCCATGAAGATCATCGAGCAGCTTGAGTTTGAAGGTTGTGCGGTCAGCTACTCTGACCCTCTCGTGCCAAGTATGCCCAAAATGCGAGACTACAACTTCACGCATTCCTCTGTAGAACTAACCGAAGACTCAATTGGTGAATATGATGCTGTTATTCTGGTTACAGACCACGACAGCTTCGACTATGACCTAATAGAGCGCTCAGCTAAGCAAATCATTGATACTAGAGGAAAATTTCGAGATTCTCACCGTGACATCATCCGAGCATGACGCAATATGCATATATTATAAAAATATTGAAATCTACGAGATTATATAGATAATTCTGCAAATCGCGTCATGCATAGATTTGTAGAATGGATCAACTCCCAGACATAGCTTTCACCAACCCTTCGGAACTATGGGATGCACATCAGCTTCTGGAAGCAGTTAATGCTGAGAGTGGCGAGGTGTCTCAGAGAACCCTCGAGAGGGCAATAAATAGTTCCAGCTTTCTGCCTCCTGCGATCAAACTGAGTGAGCTTCGCGACGAAACAGGTAATCCACTAAACGAACTAGTCAGGCAAGAGCTCGAAAACACCGCGAAAAAGCAGCGGCAACCCAGCTTGCTGGTCCAAGCGCATAAGAACGATCGCGGTTTTGTCCTGATGGCCAACGATGGCAGGCAAGGTCGTAAGTGGCGCACTTATGAAACAGAGCCTACGTCTGGCGATCTAGAGTCTTTCCTCCAATCACTGGCCGCTGACTATGCTCGATCCATATTAGTCTGGCCGCAAGGAGCGCTGACCAAGCTTGCGAGAAAGCTCGCTGAAGATCGAGGCGCACATACCCTCGAGTTTGAAGATGGCAGCGCAGCCCAGCTTGCCCTGACCGCTTATGCCAACAAACCGATAGCGGTTCAAACCAAAACAAATGAACAACCCAATCCAAAAACTGACGATATTGAGAACAGTATGGACATGACTCACCTGGACCGGCTTGAAGCCGAAAGCATGCATATCATTCGAGAGGTGATGGCTGAAGCTGAAAACCCGGTCATGCTATATTCTATTGGCAAAGACTCGGCCGTGATGCTCCGCCTCGCGGAAAAAGCGTTTTATCCCAGCAAACCACCGTTTCCTCTTTTACACGTCGATACACGGTGGAAGTTCCAGGAGATGTACAAGTTCCGGAGCTGGATTGCCGAGCAGACCGGCATGGAGCTTTTGGTGCATATCAATCCGGAAGGCGTTGAGAAGAACATCAACCCGTTTGACCACGGCAGCGCGCTGCACACCGACATTATGAAAACCCAGGGTCTTAAGCAGGCGCTTGATCTGCATAGGTTTGATGTTGCTTTTGGTGGCGCACGCCGTGACGAAGAAAAGAGCCGCGCGAAGGAACGGGTGTTTTCGTTCAGAACAGACACTCATCGTTGGGATCCGAAGAATCAGCGCCCAGAACTTTGGAACCTCTACAACGGGAGAAAGAACCCGGGTGAAAGCATTCGTGTGTTCCCGCTTTCGAACTGGACGGAACTGGACATCTGGCAGTACATCTACAAAGAAGACATTCCCATCGTGCCGCTCTATTACGCAGCGGAGCGCCCGGTGATTGAGCGAGATGGAATGCTGATGATGGTCGATGACGACCGCCTGAAGCTTTTCCCGGGTGAGAAGATCCAGACTAAACGCGTTCGCTTCAGAACCCTTGGCTGTTACCCACTCACCGGCGCGATTGAATCGGACGCGGATGATCTGCCGAAGATATTGCTAGAACTTCTTGAGGCTCGCACCAGTGAGCGTCAGGGCAGGGCGATCGACAAAGACTCCGCCGGTTCGATGGAGAAGAAAAAACAAGAAGGGTATTTCTAATGGACGTCGAACTCACCGAATACCGCGAATCGCACCTGCGCAGTCTGCTCAAAGCGTTTTCCTGGCGGATTGTTGCAACCACAACAACCGGTATCATCGCCTACTTCATCACTGGCGATGTTATGGCTGCGATCACAATCGGCGGCATCGAGTTTGTCGCAAAGTTTTTCATTTATTACGCCCATGAGCGTGCCTGGCAGTTAGTGCCGCGTGGCACAATCCGACAGATGGCCCACCACGAGAATTGAACCAATACCTCGTCTCGACCGGAGCGGCGAAGCCGCGTAGCGGAGAGACCTCAAGACAGAGATTAAACATGAACGCCACCGCAAAAATCGACGAATATCTCGAATCGCAATCCAAACTCAGCCTGCTGCGCTTTATCACCTGCGGCTCAGTAGATGATGGTAAGAGTACACTCATTGGTCGGATGCTGTACGAAGCGCAGCTGATTTTTGAAGATCAAGTTGCGACACTGAAGAACGAATCCAAAACCCAAGGCACCCAGGATGGTGACATCGACTTTGCCCTCCTGGTTGATGGTCTCGCCGCAGAAAGAGAGCAGGGCATTACCATCGACGTGGCTTACCGATTCTTCTCAACCGATCATCGCAAGTTCATCGTTGCCGACACACCCGGTCATGAGCAGTACACACGCAACATGGCAACGGGTGCGTCGACGGCGGATGTTGCTGTCATCCTGGTTGACGCATCGCAAGGTGTCCTCACTCAAACGCGACGTCACTCTTTTATCTGCTCGATCCTTGGCATCAAACACGTCGCACTTGCTGTAAACAAAATGGATCTGGTTGATTTTGATCAGGCGACGTTTGACAAGATAGTTTCTGATTATCACGAATTCGCAGAGCAGCTGAATTTTAAATCGATCACTACGATTCCTCTGTCGGCGCTTGAAGGTGATAACGTGATTGAGCGATCCGAGAGAACCAATTGGTATTCGGGACCCACTCTGATCGGCTTCCTCGAAACGGTAGATGCTCATCAGAGTAAGACTGAGGATGCTTTTCGAATGCCTGTTCAATGGGTGAACCGCCCGGACCGAACCTTCCGTGGATTTTCTGGCACGGTTGTTTCCGGCAAGGTCGCCAAGGGCGATGAGGTTCGCATTTTGCCGTCAGGCGAAACCGCCAACGTTGAAGATATTGTTCTTTATAAAAGCAGCCTAGACCAGGCGATCACTGACCAGGCGGTGACCGTCACACTCGATCGCGAGGTCGATTGTTCGCGTGGTGATGTCATCACAGCAAGCAAATTCCCAAGTGAAGTTGCTGATCAGTTTGAGGTCAGCATTGTCTGGATGGATCAGGAAGTAGGCCACCACGGACGCGTCTATTGGCTCAAAACCAGCACATCCAGCGTCAACGCCACCATCAGCGATATTAAGTTCAAGTACAACATTAATACGCTTGAGCATCTGTCTTCCAAAGACTTTGAGCTGAATGACATTGGTATTGCAACGCTCTCTTTGGATAAAGCAATACCCTTTGAGCCCTACAGTAACAATCGTTCTCTCGGTTCTTTCGTACTTGTTGATCGATATACCAACGCGACGGTTGCAGCGGGCATGATCAACTTCGCATTGCGACGTGCGAAGAACATCCACGCACAAAAACTTGAAGTGAATCGCGAAGCACGCGAAACGCTGAATGGCCACAAAGCCAAGGTGCTCTGGTTCACGGGTCTCTCAGGCTCAGGCAAGTCCACCATCGCAGATGCGCTGGAACAGGCACTGCACCGAAAAGGGCAACGTACCTACATCCTGGATGGCGACAATGTTCGACATGGTCTGAACCAGGATCTGGGTTTCTCAGAAGGGGATCGAATCGAAAACATCCGCCGAGTGGCAGAAGTGTCCAAGCTCATGGTTGATGCGGGATTGGTAGTAATCACTTCCTTTATCTCACCGTTCAGAGCCGAGCGAGATATGGCAAGGCGCTTGTTTGATGACGGCCAGTTCATTGAAATCCACGTAGATACGCCTCTCGAAGAAGCGGAACGACGAGACGTGAAAGGCCTTTACGCGAAGGCAAGACGCGGTGAACTGCCGAACTTTACAGGTATCGACAGTCCTTACGAAGCGCCTGAATCAGCTGAGATCCATTTGAATTCAGGTGAAGATTCTGTCGAGAAGTGTGTCGAGCAGATCCTTGGCTACCTAGGCGAGAGTTAGAGAGGCAGAAACACCTCATCTCCACCGGAGGGCGAAATCCTAAGCGGCGAGAGCTCCTCCCTCATTCCGACCGCAGCTGCCCTAGAGGGCAGCGAAGCGGAGGAATCTCATCTATTCCATATTCAATATGGCTATATTCCTATGCTTCATTATTCCCTGAGTGCTTAAGCAGGGAACGAACTTGTCTAATGGTGTCTCTCAAACCCTTGTAGAATGCGGCCCTTTACCGTGTTCCTCATCTCGACTGGAGTGAGCGGTGCAAATGTAACGGAGAGATCTCAAGTGACAGGTATTCTCGACAAAAAAGACCTCGAAGCCAAAGCCGATGCAATCGTAGAACGCATACACGGCTACCTTGATGAGGGTAAAAAAGTATTCTCGACCTGTTCGTTTCAAAGCCAGAGTCTGCCCTTGCTTCATATTATTAGCCGTGTCGACCGCGATATCCCGGTGTATTACACCAATACCGGATTCCTGTTTCCGGAAACCATCCGATTTGCTGATCGTCTGAAAGACGAGCTGGGATTGAATGTTATTGCGCTTAGGCCTGAAGTGCCGAAGATCAAGCAAATGGATCGAGCAGGCCGATTTCTTTATGCATCAGATCCTGACCATTGCTGTTACTTGAACAAAGTTCAACCATTGGAGCCGGTCATGATGGAACACGACGTTTGGATTAATGGCGTGCGCGCTGATCAGAGTTCCGTGCGTGCAGCCATGGCAGAGGAAGAGCCAGCGCAGTTCAACTGCATGCGATACCACCCAATGCTTCAGTGGGACAATAAGATGGTGTTCTACTATCGAAAGTATCACGATCTCCCAGAGCATCCGATGGAAGCACAAGGTTATCTCAGTATTGGCTGCGAGCCCTGCACATCGAAAAGTTTCGGTGAAGGTAATGAGCGTAATGCCCGTTGGTTCGGCATGAATAAAACAGAGTGTGGCATTAACACCACATTGGTCGCCGGGGGCAACTGATGAAAATCATGATCACTGGCGGTGCCGGATACATCGGAAACGAACTGGTTTATCGGCTTTCTGCTGAGCCCGGTGTAAAAGAGATTCTGGTCTACGACAATCTCTGCAAAGGGAATTACAACCTGTTTACCGGGCTAAGGAAAGTCCCCGGTAACAATGTTCGCTTTATACAGGCAGACGTATTAGATACACGAACTCTGAAACGCGAGATGCAGGGAATAGATGTTGTCATTCACCTTGCTGCCAAAGTTGAGACGCCCTATCAGGATCAAAACCCGCACGATTTTGAACAAACCAACCATTGGGGTACGGCTGAGGTGGTTTATGCAGCCGAAGAAACCAATGTAAAGCGACTAATGTATCTCAGCAGCCAATCTGTTTATGGGCAGGGTGAAGTGGAATCAACCGAACATCCGAGGATGCCCTCCAGTTATTACGCCATTTCAAAGATGCGCGGTGAAGACCACGTGTTGCGACTTATGGAAAAGATCCCGGTACAGCTGGTGCGATGCGCCAATGTTTATGGCTACTCGAAAAACCTAAGAGTTGAAACACCAGTTAATCAATTGATCTTTGATGCGCACTTTACTAACAGAGTCGCGATTCACGGTGACCCTGAACACACGCAAACCCATATCAGCGTATACCGGCTGGTCGAAGTGCTCGCGCGCATGGTCAAACGTGAGATGGAGTCTGATATCTACAATCTCTCTCACAGGCAGATGTCGTCGTTTGACTACGTCGAATCTCTCAAAGAGCTTTATCCAGAGCTTGAGACAATATTCGTGGATCAACATATACCACTTCACAATTTAATCGTGGAATGCGACCCGCGCTTAAAGGAACTCCTTCCAGGCGACACAACAATGGTTGAAGACCTTGTTAAGTTTCGAGAGCTCTTCACTTTCTAACACCTCGTCTCCTGCTATCCCCCTCGTCTCGACCGAAGTGCGAAGCCTGAAGCGGAGAGACCTCAGCCATCCTCGTTTCGACCGAAGCGGAGAAATCTCCCTTGATTAAGAAAGACCGAGTGGAGTCGAGAGATCTCCTTCTTGAGCTATAATCTCGGCACCTAACAAGACCAAAGCTCAGTTGTACAACCCTAACCTCTACCTTCATCTTGCCTTCGGGATCTGCATGACCATCATTGCCTACGGCGTGACCTGGGCGATGGCAAGGTTCGTGCGAATCATGGATGAGCCAAACCATCGTTCATCTCATGTCAAAGCGGTGCCCCGCGCTGGAGGAGTCTCGATTGTCATTACCTTCTATATCGGTATCACTCTAACCTGGCTCCTGGGAGAATTTGAAGGTGTGGACTTTAGTCTTCTCGCCGGTTTCTTATTTGCGACTTTCATAGTTGCAGCGATTTCCCTTATCGATGACGTCACGGATCAATCTGCTCTCGTGAAGCTCATCACGCAAGTGGCCGCTGTAGGCATCGTGCTGAGTATGGGTATCTATTTGGATGAACTGGCCTTTCCTGGTTTCGGTTATATAGAGCTAGGCTGGATGGGTATTGTGATTTCGTTTTTTTGGATTTTAGGACTTACGAATGCCTACAACTTTATGGATGGCTTGGATGGGCTGGCTGGTGGTGTCGCTGCCATAGCGGGACTCTTCTTTTTGATCATCACCTATCTACAGGGCAGTTCATTTGTCTACATCATCAGCTACTCAGTACTTGCAGGCGCGTTAGGGTTTCTTTTCCTCAATTTCCCACCGGCAAAGATTATTCTGGGGGACGTGGGCGCAGCGTTTATAGGCTTCGTGTTTGCAGTTTTGGCGATTATCGCCACCAGATTTGACGAAAGTCGTACATCTTTTTTCGTCCTCCCGATGCTAATGTTTAACTTCATTTATGACACTTCGTTCACGTTTATCAAGCGGCTGTTGCAAGGAAAGAACGTGTTGGAGGCCCATAGGGAGCATCTTTATCAGCTAATGAATCGCAGCGGATTCTCCCATATGGAAGTAGTGTTAGTTCAGTACTGTATGGTTTTCTTACAAGGACTTGGCGCCCTTTGGATTGTCAGTATTCCTGGAGGTGAACGTATGTTGGTCTTTGTGCCGTTTACCCTTCTTCAGCTCGCATATACTTGGCAAGTTCACAAGGTGGCTCGAAGAGCTGGCGTTATGTAGGTCGCTGAAAGTCGATTACTTTTGGCTCATTGCTGTTCGCAATGAGTTCATTGCTCGGTGTGTATCCTTCCACAGAATTCATGAAGAGTTCAATGAGCTTTTCTTGATCGCAGTTCTCGCAAGCTTCCTCCAATGATTTTAGAAGGGCTTCTAATTCAGAGTCTTCCAAGTAGGATTCCAACGCTTTTGTGATCCGTGGGTGATCAGTGCCGACGACGTTGTCTCCAATTGTAAGTTCCTCAAAAAGTTTTTCTCCTGGTCTAAGTCCGGTATAAGCGATTTCGATATTGCCATCTGGATTTTGATTGGACTTTAGTGTTTTGCCCAGCAAGTGCACCATCGACTCTGCGAGCTTCGCGATATGAACCGGCTCACCCATTTCGAGAACGAAAACGTCCCCGTCTTTTCCCATTGCTCCAGCCTGTATGACAAGTTGGACCGCCTCTGGGATAGTCATGAAGTATCTCTTTATCTCCGGGTGCGTAA
The DNA here is from genome assembly GCA_017642855.1 of Pseudomonadales bacterium. Lineage (GTDB taxonomy): Bacteria > Pseudomonadota > Gammaproteobacteria > Pseudomonadales > Azotimanducaceae > UBA9659. The sequence goes on along the minus strand of JAEPOO010000001.1, from coordinate 2,015,320 downwards.
CTGTTAAGGGACCCCCAGCGAGGATCTGCTGTTTGAATAGCGGGACTACAGAACCGGATGACTCAAGTACATTACCGAAACGCACAATACTGAAGTTGGTGATGCGAGATTTGCTTGCGAGACTTTGGATAACGAGTTCTGCGATTCTTTTTGTTGCTCCCATAAGATTTGTGGGTCTGACTGCTTTGTCTGTGGATATCAATACAAAATCATGAACCTCATGGCTAAATGCGGCCTCAGCAATCACTTGTGTTCCGAAAACATTGTTTTCGACGCCACTAAGTGGATTGGCTTCAACGATTGGAACATGTTTATACGCTGCAGCGTGGTAAACGGTATCAACGTTGAATGAATCGAAGATGTGTCGGATAGTTCGACTATCTGTAACACTTGCTAACACGGTATAAATTGAAGTCTGCGATTCTGATCCTCTTAGTTCATTTTCTATGTTGTAAAGCGCTATCTCCGAATGGTCTACGAGAACCAGTTGTTTAGGTGAAAGTTTCTGCGCTTGCCTTGCCAGTTCGCCACCGATCGAGCCACCCGCTCCTGTAATGAGCACCGTCTTGGCCTTTATTGCGCTTTGTAGTAAAGCCTCATCTGGGGGAATAGGGTCGCGCCCGAGAAGATCCTCTACCTCAACATTCCGCAATTCGGTGAGGGAGGATTTTCCATCAATAATCTCCGATATTGCTGGAACAGTCTTCACGCTTATATCGTGCGTCGCCAAAAAACTGATCACTGAGGCTTTCTCAGATGTGCCTATATTGGACATTGCGAGTAGTACGGCGTCTATCTCATGAGCTCGAAGGATTTTTTCAAGCTCTTTTCGACCGAAAATTCGAAGGCCCAAAATTATAGAACCGTGTTTTCGTTTATCGTCATCGATAAATGCGATAGGTTGTGTCCCTCCTGCTTGAATCAACGCTGTGGCGAGCTGAGAGCCGACGGACCCTGCTCCGTATATGATTACCTTTCTTTGGTCTTTGGTGTTCCCGCGCAAAAACCGTTTCATGAGGAATCGTGAGCCACCTACAGCAAACATTGCGATTCCAAAATATATAAATGGGACCGAGCGTGGTAGCTCTGCCTGTAACAGAAAACCGAGGAATGAAAGTGCGAGAACGGATACAATAACGCCGGTAAAAACGGTTGTGAGAATCTCTGTGTTCGCAAAGCGAATCACGGCACGATAGAGCCCAAGTCGAACGAACATAGCGGTCGTCACTAGTGTTGTCAGTAATATGAGAATGCTCTCTTGAAGTCCCGGCCGATAGAATTCGTCCAAACGAAAGCAATAGGCCAACCAAATCGCAACCGGTATCAGCCAAAAGTCCGTAGCGATCGCTATCAGACGCTTGGCACTTCTTGGTAAGTTAACAATTAGCTGCTCGACTGTTTGCATGGTGTGGCACATCATTTTTTAGGGGAGAAGTATACCGTATGGATGCAAAGGATCGGGTTCCGTTCTTCGTTCCGGCCATAGGGGACGAAGAGATTGAGGAGGTTGTTAGGTCTCTTCGTTCAGGTTGGTTAACTACCGGCCCCCAAACGAAAGAGTTTGAGCAACGGTTCGCCGAGCTTATTGGCGGTGGTGTTCAAGCTCTTGCGGTCAACTCAGCGACTTCTGGGCTTCATCTTGCTTTGGAAGCTTGCGGAGTATCTGCAGGCGACGAAGTCATTACGACACCATACACTTTTACGGCGACAGCCGAGGTAATTCGATATCTTGGTGCGGATCCGGTGTTTGTTGATGTTAAGGCAGACACACTAAATTTGGATCCTGAGCAGATTGAAGCGGCGATAACAGATTCAACCAAGGCTATTATGCCTGTTCATTTTGCTGGTTATCCGTGCGAGATGAACGAAATCTTAGAGATTGCGAGTAGATATGAACTCAGAGTGATTGAGGATGCAGCGCATGCATTACCTTCGGTTTACGAGGGCGCTTTGATCGGGTCGCTACGTTCAGATGCGACCGTGTTTTCGTTTTATGCTACGAAACCTATTACAACGGGTGAGGGCGGGATGATTTGTTCAAAAGATCCGGAGATCCTCGATCGATGTAGAACAATGCGCTTGCATGGAATAAGTCGAGATGCTTTTGATCGGTACACTGCGGATAAACCATCTTGGTCATACGAAGTTGTAGCGCCAGGCTTCAAGTACAATTTGACAGATATTGCGTCGTCTATCGGAATACATCAGTTGAAGAAGGTCGAAAAATTCCGAGACCAGCGAAAAGAGTTAGCATACAAGTACACTGAGTTACTGGATCCATTTCCTGTAAAAACCCCCGCCCATTGCGTTGGGCATGCTTGGCACCTTTACGTAATCAGGTTGATGAATTCTGATGTTAGTAGGGATGAGGTTATAGCGGAGCTCGCGGACCAGGGCATCAGTTGCAGTGTGCACTTTATGCCATTGCACCTTCAGCCGTACTGGCGAGACAGGTACAATTTTCAGGATTTGGATTTTCCCAATGCCTATGACGCATACCAGCGTGCTATTTCATTACCACTTTTCCCTGGAATGACAAACCAACAGATTAACCGGGTGGTTAATTGTCTTGGCGATAGCCTGGATCAATGCTAAAAAGAATCTCGGAAATTTTCCTTTCGTCCATTGCGCTAATTGCCTTGTTACCCTTCTTTGTTTGCATTGCAATTGCAATCAAACTGGACACGAGCGGCCCCGTATTTTTCAAGCAGGTCCGTGTTGGACTGAATAGAGAATACTTCTCGATTTTCAAATTCAGAACGATGATTCAAGACGCGGATAAGCAAGGCTTGTTGATCAGTCGGAGTTTAGATTCAAGAATAACGAAGATTGGAGGGTTTCTCCGTCGATACAAACTGGACGAGCTACCACAACTAATAAACATACTATTGGGTCAAATGAGCTTCGTGGGACCAAGACCGGAAGTACCCAAATATGTGGAAATGTTGCCTGAGTTGTTCGACATCACTCTATCGGTTAAGCCGGGACTAACTGACTATGCGTCAGTCGAATTCATACAGGAAGCGAGTATGCTTGAAACCTCGCTTGATGCAGAGCGTACATACATAGATGAGATATTGCCGTGCAAACTGCGTCTTAGTGAGAGCTATGTTCGCGATCAATGTTTTTTTGTGGATCTCAAGGTCATCGCGAAAACCTTAGGGAAAATTGTGAAAGGCTGATTATTTGGTTTTTTGCATCGCGTAGACGAAGTGCGTTCTTAAAAATGGTAGGAGTGAAAGAGTGAACCCAAGGCGATAACTAATCGGACAGATAAAACGAGCTAGCGGTGGTGCAAGACATAGAGTCTTAAAGAATGTATTGGATTCAGCGTTTGTCCAATAACGTTTGAGATCCTCGGGTAGCAGCTTACGTACATTTCTGTTTCTGGGATTGTTCACTCGGAAATCGAATATCAATCCCCACCCGCCAGTCTTCACTTTACTCCAGATTTGTTCGGCGAGTTCCTGGCGCATAGATTCATCTGTGACTGAGGATAGAACGGTAAATGCGGTTACTAAATCGTATTGTTCTGGGGCTAAGTCAGAAGGTTCACCGAGAGTAATCGTTACGCCATCAGGAAGTTTTTTTTTTGCTTGGTTGATCCTGCTCTCAAGGATATCGCAACCATGCAGATTGGTTGGCTCGAAGCCCCAGTCACAAAATTTCACAAGAGTGTCTCCGCCACCACATCCTACATCTAGCACCTCGAGGTTTTCGACTAGTCCACCATATTTTTGTCGTAAGAAATCAGAAACAACGAAATCTTTCTCTGCTGAATGAAGACGGACGTCCGCTTGAAAAAATTTGTATTTGTCACCGACATGGGCATCCCTCTGTGCATATATCTCGTGCAGTGAGTTCCCTGAGTGTTTAAGATTCATTTTTTCGAAGAATTGATGCTGTGCAGAGAATTCTAGCACTAAAGCGACGTGGCAGATCGGCAACATGGCTCGGTTCGTCGCTGATTGGAGAACCAGATTTTGACTTCATGGTTAGTAACAGGAGGGTGCGGGTTTATTGGGAGGAACCTGATTCGTAGTCTTCAAAGGGCAGGTGGTCATACTATCTTTGTTTATGACAATCGCAGCGTTGCAGGACCGGAAAGTCTTGAGCAGCGACCGGTTAGAATTGCCTCTGCTAATGATTACAATAATGCTGATGGTTGCTATTTCATTGAAGGAGACATAAGAGACACTTCAGAACTATTGAAAATCGTGGCTCAGGTAGATGTGGTCGTCCATCTCGCTGCAAACACAGGTGTCGCTCCTTCTGTAAATGAGCCTATGCTGGATTGTGCGGCCAACGTCATTGGTACGCTTAACATGCTTGAATTTGCTCGTACCTGTGGAGCAAAGCGTTTTGTATTTGCCTCTAGTGGCGCTCCGCTTGGTGAAGTCGATCCTCCCTTGTCTGAAACAACGCTCCCGAGACCAGTTTCTCCCTATGGTGCCAGTAAGCTCTCGGGAGAAGCCTATTGCTCTGCCTATTGGCGTACTTTTGGTCTTGGGACGGTAGCTTTAAGGTTCTCGAATGTTTATGGCCCTGGCTCACGCCACAAAAGCAGCGCAGTCGCAGCATTTATAACTAATGCTTTGGCCGCCCGTGATGTGGTGATATATGGAGATGGCCTCCAGACTCGTGACTTCTTGTATGTGGGTGACCTTGTTGAAGCGATTACTCAAGCTGCGGTGGTCCCCGATATTGAAGGTGAGATCTTTCAGATTGCGACAAACACTGGGACGACGGTACTCCAGTTGGTTGATCTGTTGGCTGAATTGATTGAAGTAAAGACAGGGTACAAAGTTAGCAGTCGACATGAGCCAGCGCGGCTGGGGGATGTTCGATTTAACTTTTCCGATATCTCCAAGGCTAGAAAGACTCTTGGTTGGGAGCCTAAAGTGAAAATCAAAGAGGGTCTGGAAGAGACACTCAGCTACTTTCTTGAATTGAGGTGACAGATGGAATTTCTAAACGGTAAGCGTGTGCTCGTCACTGGCGCATGTGGCACCGTTGGTGTTGAGCTCCTGAGACAGCTTCTAACATCATCGAGTTACTCCCCGGAAGAGATCATCGGGATTGATAACAATGAAAGTAACCTGTTCTTCCTGGATCAGGAATTTTTGGACGACCCCAGAGCGCGTTTTTTTGTGGGTGATGTCCGCGATATCCAGGGGATGAGAAAAAGGTTCGAGGGGATTGACGTCGTTTTTCATACTGCAGCCTTGAAACACGTAATTCTCAATGAGCGTTCCCCGGATGAAGCCGTCAGAACTAACGTAGTTGGTGTGCAAAATGTTATCGATGCTGCACTTGATAACAATGTTGGTCGAGTAATCTTCACAAGCTCAGACAAAGCCGTTAACCCAACCAGTGTGATGGGTACATCGAAGTTGATGGGGGAACGGTTAATGACTGCCGCGAATAGCAATAAGCGTAATCGCTCAACTGTTTTCGCATCGACCAGATTTGGCAATGTTCTGGGCTCAAGTGGTTCGGTTTTCGAGATATTTAAGCGTCAGATATCACAGGGCGGACCTCTAACGTTAACTGATCCTGAAATGACACGTTTCGTGATGAGTATATCTAGTGCGGTTCGACTAGTTCTAAATACGGCTGGCTTGGCGAAAGGGGGGGAGGTTTTTATAACAAAGATGCCGGTTATTTCAATCGAGAGCCTGGCGCGAGTAATGACGGAAGTATTTGCACCTGTCTTCGGACATGATGCCGAGACACTTTCAATTGAGGTGATCGGAAGCAAGCCAGGCGAGAAATTGTATGAAGAATTAATGAGTGATGAAGAGACGCGGCGTGCGATTGAGCTTGAAGAGTATTTCGTTGTTCTACCCGCGTTTCGCGGAATCTACCATGACATAGATTACGATTACACGAGTAATGTGGCGGGAGGAGTGGAGAAACCATACAACTCAGCACTGGAACCAAGAGTTTCCGATGAGGTTCTGAAATCGCTCCTGAGCGAGTTTGAGCTAACTGGTATCCGAACAGAAAAGCCGGATAGTAGATATTGGCCGGGTGATAAAGAGGAACGAAGTTAATGCGAGTACTAATTCTTGGTGGCGATGGGTATCTTGGGTGGCCAACGGCTATGAACCTTTCCGCACTCGGCCACAATGTTATGGTCGTAGACAACTATCTTCGTCGACAGATTGCTCAACAAACGTCTTCAGAACCCTTGTTCCCAAACCCAAACCTTATTGAACGTTGTGATGCGTTTCGAGAGGCAACGGGTTGCGACATCAAGGCAAGGATTGCTGATTGTTCTGATTATCGGCTTCTGGAAGAGATCATCCGGGATTTCCAACCAGAAGGGCTAGTGCACTACGCAGAACAGCCTTCCGCTCCCTATTCAATGCAGGGGTTCGAAGAAGCCAGATTGACGTTGAATAACAATCTACAGGTTACCTTCAATGTGATTTGGGCTGTTCTGGAACATGCGCCGAACTGCCATATTGTAAAACTGGGCACGATGGGTGAGTACGGCACACCCAACATTGACATTGAAGAAGGTTGGTTGGATGTCTCTCACAATGGTCGGAATCAAAAATTCCTGTATCCCAGGCAGGGAGGTAGCCTTTACCACACGACAAAGGTACTCGATACGGACCTTTTGTGGTTCTACGTGAGAACCTATGGACTGAAAGTCACGGATTTGATGCAAGGACCGGTCTATGGCTTGTATACAGATGAGTCGTCAAAAGACCGAAGGTTGTTGCCTAACTTTCATTACGATGACATTTTTGGAACTGTGGTGAACCGGTTTATTGTCCAGGCTGTGGCGGGTGTTCCCATGACAGTGTACGGAGGTGGTGGACAAACACGAGGATATCTGAACCTGAAAGACACATTGAGGTGTGTGCAGCTTGCCCTTGAAAACCCGGTTCCATCAGGGGAGCTTCGAATTCTGAATCAGTTTACCGAGCAATTTTCCGTCAATGAGCTGGCAGAGAGGGTTGTTGATGCAGCCAAGGGAATAGGGATAAATGCGACAGTCAATTCAATCCCGAATCCAAGAAAAGAGCTGGAATCACATTACTACAATGCAAAACATCAGAATTTGATTGAAATGGGGTTAAAACCAACGCTCATGAGCACTGAGGTGCTCACTGAAATGATGGAAACTGTTCGAAGTTTCGAGCAACTTATAGTTCCTGAAAAGATTCTGCCTCGCGTTAACTGGAATAAATAGGATTAGATGCAGATTGATAAGATTAGATTGCTTTTTCTTGTCAGCAATTTGGGTCGGGGGGGAGCAGAGAAACAATTTGTACGAATCTTGCAGCACTACGACCGAAGCAAGTTCGAAATTCGGGTTGTGTGTTTATCCCGCGAAGTTGATGAGTACTGGACCCAGACCGTTTCGCAACTCTGTCAATTGGAGATCCTTGGGGTTCAGAATGGGCAGTTGCGACGACTTTGGCGCATTGGTCGCGTCGTAAAAGAGTGGCGACCTCATGTCATCTGGGGTTGGCACTTCTATACAGCACTGTACGGCCTTCCTTTTCGGAGCTTTTGGTCGCGCCCCAAGTTGGTAGCTGGTGTCCGAAATGATGCCCCGTATCTTCTGGAGACGCATCCATGGGCTTCATACCTGATTATGCGATGTGATGCTGTTGTGGCGAACACACAGGTCGCCTTGGCGGCGCTGCAATCTGCGTCTAGCGTGCGTCTGGGATACGTGCTTCGAAATACAGTGGATTCTGCAAGTCCTATAGAGATTCAGGAAACGGTGAGAACGATCGGTACGTGCGGAAATATTCATCCGAGAAAAGGCATAGAAGTGTTTCTGGAAGCGATAACGTTGGTTGAAGAAACCGATATCAGGTTTCAAATTTGTGGTAACGGCGGTATGGAAACCTACAAATCGCAAGCCAATGAGCTGGGTATTCTCGAACGAATTGATTTTCTTGAAAATGTCGAGTGTTCTGAGCAAGTACGAAAGTTAGATGTATTCGTTTTGCCATCTCACCACGAGGGATGCCCAAATGTGCTTCTTGAGGCGATGGCTGCTGGTGTTCCATGCATAGCCTCACAGGTCGGTGGAGTGCCTGAGATCCTTCTGAATGGTGTTAATGGATTGATGTTTGATGACGGTGATGCGAAAACTTTATCGGAACACATACTGCGTTTCGTAAGGGATCGACAGTTGCGGGAACAGCTGTCGGACTCTGGACGGGAAAGCATGAACGAGTACCGAGACCCTGCTAGAGTCGCCCGTAAGGATTTTTCAGAAGTTTTGGAACGAGTTACTCATGCATGAAAATAGACAATTTCGTGACGACTTTAGCCAGTGCTATATCATTGGGGAAATCGCGCAGGCTCACGACGGTAGTCTGGGAAGTGCTCATGCTTATATTGACGTAGTAGCTGACGCAGGTTGTGATGCTGTTAAGTTCCAAACCCATATCGCGGCCGCTGAAAGTACGCTGGATGAACCATGGCGCGTCAAGTTCAGCTACCAGGATGAGACGCGATTTGATTATTGGGAGAGGATGTCCTTTTCTGTTGAGCAGTGGGTGGAATTACGTGATCACGCGGTTGACAGGGGGTTGGACTTCGTTAGTTCACCTTTTTCTGTTCAGGCAGTTGACCTATTGAACGATCTGGACGTGCCTTGGTGGAAGGTTGCGTCTGGGGAGATTTATAACCCGGAGATTCTTGATCGGATATTCTCAACTGGTAAGCCGGTTCTCTTTTCCTCAGGCATGAGTTCGCTTGGAGATCTTGAAAGGGTAGTTCGCCAGGCGCGTGACCAGGAGATACCCTTTGGCATTTTGCAGTGTACTACCAGCTACCCATGCAGCCCAGAGGAGTGGGGGCTTTCTGCGCTCGATGAAATACGTAAGAGGTTTAACTGCCCGGTAGGCATGTCTGATCATTCCGGTGAAATCTATGCAGGTCTTGCCGCTGCGACCCTTGGGGCACAATTCCTTGAGGTCCATGTGGTGTTTGATAAGCGTATGTTCGGTCCGGATTCAAGTTCATCTCTAACGCCGGATCAGCTTAGATTTCTTGTGGATGGGGTGAAGGATATTCGACGTGCACTTGATTCCGAAGTGACAAAAGACCAGTTGGCTGAAACGAAGTCTGATCTCAGGGCTATGTTTGGTCGAAGTTGGGCGCTGGTGGACAATCTTCCAGCGGGCACGATACTCGAGAGAAAACACGTGTGCCTTAAAAAGCCAGCCGGTGGTATTGGTTTCGATCAATTGGAAAACTTGCTTGGGCGCAAGCTGGTGTCAGATACGCTTTGTAATCGCCTGTTGAAATGGCAGGACGTGGGCGGTGAGTAGGGATCGCCCAAAGGTCGTATACACCGGGCCGGAGTTCGCATTGGATGCTTTGGGTCGCTTGACCGATAAAGGTTATCAACTGGAGCATCATGATGGCGATGCACAGCAATTAAAAGAGATGCTGCAAGAAGCTGATGCGTTACTTGATGCCTCGATGAAAGTGCCTTTGGGTGATGAGATGTTTGAAGCAGCGTCTAATCTCGAGCTGATTGTTGCCGCATCCACAGGGAGTAGCCATGTCGATAAGAATGCTCTTGAAAAACATGGCTGCAAGCTCCTCACACTAAAGGGCGAATCACAGGTACTAAATGGACTGACGCCAGCGGCAGAATTGTCTTGGGCGTTACTAATGTCGGCAGCTAGAAATTTGCGGGGTGCTTTTTCTGGGGTTCAGCAGAGGAACTGGAATCGGGTCGACTATCCAGGGATTATGCTACGCAACAAGAAACTTGGTTTGATAGGATTTGGCCGGCTAGGGCAGTGGATGTCCCGATATGCTGAAGCCTTTGAAATGGATTTCAGCTTTTTCGACCCCTTCGTTGAAGAACCTTCAGCCAGAAAGGCTCAAACACTGGAAGAACTGGTATCAGGCGTCGATTTTGTGAGCATTCATGTGCATCTGAGTAATGAGACTGAGAGGTTGGTGGATAACCGATTGCTTAGTCACTTCAAGAAGGGATGCGTGTTGGTCAACACTTCCAGAGGTGAAATATTAGAGGAGCATGACGTCGTCGCAGCTCTGGAATCTGGAGTGCTTGCTGCCGTGGGTTCCGATGTCATTTGGAATGAACCGAATCCGGAAGACAGCCCACTTTGGCGATATTCAGAAACTCATGACAATGTAATCATTACTCCGCACATCGGTGGCTTTTCACCCGACGCAGTTCGCGAGGTTGTTTCTTTCTCGGCAGAAAGAATCATCAATCATTTTGGCTAACAATAAACAAAGCTTTGATAGTCTGGCTGAGAAGATGGTGGACGAGGGTGTGTCCAGCGTCTTCGCGGTTCCAGGTAGTGGTGCGTCCTTTACACTGCTTTCCGCTTTGATTGATGCGGGCGCTTCCTGTTATACAGTTCAACACGAGGCGTCTGCGGCATTAATGGCAGGGGCCCTCTGTAATGATGGCGTAACTCGCGGGGCGTCAGTGTCTATCAAGGGACCAGGCTTGGCGAATATGGTAGCCGGAATCGTTTCGAACTATTTTGAGAGCCGGCCTGCCCTCAGCATTAGTGAAAGCTACAGCGAAACTGCTTCAGCAGACCTCGTGCATAAGCGATTCGACCATACAGAGATGTTGCAACAGTTTGTGAAGGCGCACTTGGCTCCTGATACAGATGCATTACAGGCTGCGTTTAGAGAAGCAAGACAAGAAAGACCGGGCCCCATCCACGTGGATCTTGGATATACACAAAAAGCCACGGTGGAACACCTGCCCTTAGTTTGTGAGGGCGAGGCGGATGTTTTTCTCAACAAAATCTCCCGTTCAAAACGACCACTGATGATTGTCGGCTCCATGTCGAATCGACGGGGGCTAAAAGCGGTACTCGATGTGGTCAATATTCCTTTTTGTACCACAGCTTCTGGAAAAGGCGTAATGGATGAGACATCTTCCTTTTTTGCTGGGATTGTTACCGGTGAGATGGGTGAGTTTTCCCCAGAAAACCTTGTCTTGCAGCACGCTGACCTGATCATAGGGGTTGGATTACGGAACTATGAACTGACACGGGTCAGGGATATGGGTGTGCCTCTGATTTGTATGGATGTAACCAATGGAAACTGGTTCCATGGGCTCAATGTTGAATACACCTTGATCCGAGAAGAACTGAATCTCCTATGCGGAGACATCTTTCGAATATTGGCGAACAAAACATGGGGCCAGGAACTGATTGAACGTAGAAATACTGCAATCGAAGCCCTTATAGACGAATCGCGATGGAATGGATTGGTAGCTATGCAGACCCTACAGGAACAGGCGCCCTTAGAGACAACCCTGGTTCTGGACACTGGGTTTCACTGCACAATAGGAGAAACGATCTGGAAGTCGGGCGGTGCACAGGGTTTTCTTGGTAGTAGTGTAGGCCGCTACATGGGTACTTCGATACCCACTGCGATTGGATACTCAATCGGTTTCGATACGCCGGTCATCTGTGTTTTTGGTGATGGTGGGGTTAGTCCGTTCTTTGCCGATGTCAATTTGGCGGTGCGGCAACAATTAAACGTACTGTTTGTAATGTTTTCTGATAAGAAGCTGGGTAGCGTATCCGCATTTGTCGATCCAGATCGCAATTACTTGCTGGATACACGCGAAACATGGGTCGAGCGCTTCCAATCGATGGGTGTGAGTTCCTATAGTGCAGACTCACCTGAGGAGCTGATGGCGAGGGTGATCGAGTGGAAGTCAGCAGGAAAACCATTATTCATAGAGTGTCTGTTTGAAGCTGAGGAATATTCTCGACAAGCCAGGAAGCTGAGGTGATGACAAGTGCATAAGTCTGTTTTGGTTCTTGGGGCGGGATCAGTGGGAAAGCGTCACTTGAAGAACTTTGATGACCTAGGTTGCGTAGTTAGTGCTTTTGATCCCAGGGAAGACAGACTTCATGAGGCTGCGGGCATTGTTAATTTGCAAGACTCATATTCGTTCCTGACAGATGTTGATTGGAGCAAAGTCGATGGCGCGGTCATTGCTTCCCCACCATCGTTTCATATAGAACAGTGCGCTCTGCTTTTGGAACAAGGTAAGCATATTCTTCTGGAGAAACCTGTGAGTCCTACTCTTGCTGAGGCAGAGAGCTTCTTGGCCAAGCTGGAGCAATCACAAGTCAAACTGTTGTTGGGCTATACCTATCGTTGGTTCACGCCCGTAATTGAGTTTCGACGTCGGCTTGAACAAGAGGCAGTTGGAACGATCTATTCATGCAACTTTACGATGAGCGCACACCTCGAGGATTGGCATCCCTGGGAAAAGTATACGGACTTTTTTATGGCTCACCGTGAACTTGGTGGCGGAGCATTATTAGACGAGAGCCACTTTCTCGATCTTATGCTTTGGTTCTTTGGGATGCCCAAATCTGTTTTTGGGAAAGTGGCCAAAATCAGTGATTTGAATATCTCAACTGATGACAACGTTGACCTGGTGTTTGAATATGAAGATGGGAAGATGGTCACCGTACATTTGGATCTGTACGGGAGACCACACCAAAAACGAATCACTGTGGTCGGTAGTGATGGAACATTGACCTGGGACGCCCAAACTAATGTGATACAGCAAAGTAACGCAATGGATGGTGATTGGGATGCCCATCAGATCGAGGCAGAAAGAAATGAAATGTTCGTCAATCTGGCAGAGGAGTTTCTTCAGGTGATGGCGGGTGATTGTGAGCCGGGTTGTACTTTAAAGGACGGATTGACCGTACTACACCTAATAGAAAGAATTAGAGAGAGCAGTCAGTCCGGGATTCGATTGGATTTGTAGTTGATGAAAACCGACGCTTCAATTCTAGCCATCGTACCCGCTCGTTCGGGGAGCAAAGGAATCCCAGATAAAAATTTGGCGCAGGTGGGTGGCGTCTCTCTGATCGGTCTAGCTGGAGAGTGTATTTCTGAGCTTTCGTGGATTGATGAGAAAATCATTTCCACTGATTCTCAGGATTACGCAGACGAGGGTCTCCGTTATGGTTTACAGTGTCTTGGACTCAGGCCGGCGAATCTCAGTGATGACACTGCGAATGTCCTTGATGTGATGGAATTTGAGCTCCTCAGGGCCGAAGAAACCTTCGATAAAGAGTATGCAGCTGTCATCCTTATTGAACCGACCTCGCCTCTACGCACAGCAGGGGATATCGAATTTGCTGTAGACAGGATGTTCGAAGAAGAAGCTGCATCGGTGGTCACTATCAGTCCTGCATCAACCAAGCATCATCCGAGAAAGTCGTTGTGTATTGAATCGGGCGTGCTTCGTCGATACCTGGATCAGTCCAGTGTGGTTTCGCGTCAGGAACTCGATACTACCTATCTGCAGAATGGTTTCTGCTACGGAATCATGCGGGAAGCGCTGCTTGAAAAACGTGGTATTTTTTTGGAATCAACGACATTTCACTTGACGGATCGCCCTTACGCCAACATAGATGATCCCATTGACCTAATGTGGGCAAGTTTTTTGGCAGAGTCGGAAGAAAGGTAGTCCAGTGAGTAACAGGAAGAACATAACGGTTGTCCTTGTGGACAGGGCGAACTACGGACGTATGCGCCCACTTATGCATGAGCTCAATACGATCCCGGAAGTGAACCTCCAGATCATTTGTACAGGAACCATGTTGTTAGATCGGTTTGGTCGAGCGGTTGATGTTGTTCGATCCGATGGATTCACTGTGGCCGAAGAGATCTACATGGAACTGGAAGGCTCTGTTCCAATTACCATGGCCAAGTCTATGGGACTGGCTATTGTTGAACTATCCAGCGCGTTGCAGCGGCTTGCTCCAGATCTGGTTGTAGTCATTGGCGACCGATATGAAGCTCTGGGTGTTGCTATTTCAGCAGTGTTTCAGAATTTTTGCCTCGTACATATTCAGGGTGGCGAGGTAACAGGGTCTATAGATGAATCCACGCGACACGCGATTACCAAACTAGCGCACTACCATTTCCCCTCAACTAAGCGTGCGGGTCGTTATGTCGTTGCCATGGGCGAGCGGGATGACACTGTCTTTCCACTGGGATGCCCCAGTGCTGATGTTGTCCACGAAGTGTCAAAGTTGGAATTACCTGCGAACACGGTTTCAAAAGCCGGGGTAGGAGTCCAGATAGATTTGGAGGAACCTTTTCTCCTTTGCCTTTTTCATCCGGTTACCACGGACTATCAAAGCGCTGAGCATCAGATGGAAGAGGTGTTGCAAGCACTTTCAGAGTTAGGAATGCCCACCATCCTGATTTGGCCGAATATTGACGCAGGTTCTGATGGTGTGTCCCAGGCGATTCGTCGATTTCGTGAGTCCGATGATGGTTTTCCATTGCGGGCGTTTAAGAATTTCTCTCCTGAGGAGTATATTCCACTGCTGGCAAGAGCTACCTGTGCAGTTGGTAATTCATCCAGTTTCATTCGTGATGCTTCATTTCTGGGGACGCCGGTGATTTTAGTTGGGGACAGGCAAAATGGACGTGAACGTTCTGATGCTGTGATTCAGGTAGAAGCTAAAAGCGCTGATATCGTTTCTGGCATTCGGAAGCAGATTTCCCATGGGCATTACCCAGCCAGTGAGTTATACGGCAGACCTGGAGTATCCAAGCAGATTGCGAGGAATATAGCGGGGCTAAAAGCGTACGCCCAGAAGAGACTAGCGTATGACGACGAGTGATTGCTGCCGGATTTGTGGAAGCCAGAGTTTGACGATTCGATATTCTGGCCGGGTTAGAATTGGGAAGTTTGGAAGAGTGACTGACAAAGCCCGCCAAATCTTTGAATGTGATAAGTGTGGCGGTGTTTTTCTACCGCCTTTCGGTTCTATAGATTCATATTATGAGTCGCATGCCTATCGGCAAGATTATGATGGTGGCGATTCTGATGCAGACTTTTTTCGGCAGCATGATGGAGAACAGTTAAAGAATCTTGCTTTTGTAGGTACTCAGGAACTAAGAGGTAGCGTGCTTTGTGATGTTGGGTGCGGGGCTGGTTCGTTTCTCGATCTGACGAACGGTTATGTTGATCGCACTATTGCGATAGAGCCCGATGAGATTTACCGCGAGTCACTGCATAGAAGAGGTCACGAGGCGTTTGCGTACGTAGCTGATGCTTTACCTGCAATGCAGGACCAAGCGGATATCGTCACCATGTTTAGCGTGATCGAACACGTTGAAGACCCACTAAAATTGCTTGAGGAGACTATTGGAATAATTAAGCCGGGTGGCAGATTGGTTTTGAGTACGCCGAACCTAGATGATCTATTGTTGACCGCACTGGGGGATGTGTATGCGGAATTTTATTATCGACAAGTACATCTCTGGTACTTCTCAAGTACAGCGCTCGCCAATCTACTCAAAAAAGTCGGTTTTGAAGATGTGAGAGTGGAGTGCTATCAGCGGTTCGGACTATCGAATTTCATGCACTGGTTGAGGGATTCCAAACCCCGAGGCGACGATTCGTTCCCTGGTATTACGGAGAGTCTGGATGCACTGTGGCGTCAGCAGATGGCGCAGTCCGGTCGAGGCGACTATCTTGTCGCCCACGCAAGACGCTCGTGACCTGAAGAAAGGTTCACTGTCTATGCGAATCGCCATTTTCCTGAACATTCGTTTTTACTTTGATGGCCACTGCTACACGGCAGATGAGCGGTACTATGAGTTTTGGGCGACCTTTACGGAGCACCCCGGTGTATCCGAGTTGTGGCTTTGTGTGCCGTTGGTGGAGAAAGCCGGGGTACAGGGATTGCATCGGGTGGAACTAGCGGAGAATGTCCATATCGTTGGCATTCCGATAAGCGGCGAAGGACCCGTTTCTTCCTTGCTGGGTTTGATTACGACGTTCAGGTTTCTGAAAAGGCTAGTTCTACAAAACCGCGATCACTGGGATGGACTAGGTGCTGTTATCCCAAATCTCTATGGATTGATGTTTTTGAAACAGGCCGATCGTTACGATATTTCCTCGTTTGCGTATGTTCGGGGTGATCATCTCAAGACGGTGAGCCACGAATACTCTGGGTTGCGTAAGCTTTTGTTCACGGGTTTGGCACGACTGCAAAACAGGCTCGCAGAACTTATTCTGAGAGGACGTGCAATACTCGTCGTTGGGAAAGCTCTTGAACAGAAATATAGACGGGTTTCGAACAAGGTTCAGGATATCGTTGTCTCAACGATTCGACGGAAAACTCAGCAACAAGGTAATCGTAATCTCGATATCGATATCGATAGCGTATCTCTTCTCTATGTTGGGCGGCTTTCGAGGGAAAAGGGCGTTGATCTGTTAATCGAGTGCCTGTCAGATCTCAATGTCGAGCGGCAGCGATATTCTCTAGTTATTGTTGGGGAAGGGCCGGAAAAAGCGAGGCTAGAACTGCTGGCGGCTCAACTAAAGGTTAATGACTGTGTCTCGTTTGCGGGTAATTTGAATGGCGTAAATTTGATGACGCACTACAATACCGCAGACATGCTAGTTTTGCCCTCTAGAACTGAAGGGGTGCCTAAGGTGCTAATTGAGGGAATGTGCTTCGGTCTTCCCATCGTTTGTACTGGTGTCGGAGGCATACCTTACATTGCCATTCACGAGAGCAATGCGCTTGTGGTACCTCCAGAGTCTGTTGATTGTTTATCCGAGGCGATTTCACGAATAGTGGAAGATAGTGCTCTCAGAGCCAAGATATCGGCAGAAGCGATGCGTGGTTTCGCAGAGTATTCGCTTGAGACTCAAAGAGAGCGTGTCTTGCAGTTTCTGCATGGATAGATAGGTTTAATGGCAATAGGCAGAATAGCGATAGTAGGTGCTGGGAACATTGCATCTGTGCATTTGAGATATCTGATTAAGCACTACATGATTTCAGATATTGCTGTTTGTGATGCTAACGAATACCAGCTGGCCTATTTCTGCGATCAGGCCGGAATTACCCATCGCTACCTGTCGTTGGACGAGATGCTTCACCAATTTCAGCCTGATGTGGTTCATGTTTGTACTGCACCTTCATCTCATTATCAGATTGCACTAGAGTGTTTGCAGTCTGGTTCACATGTGTTCATCGAAAAACCTTTTGTCTTGTCCTATGATCATGCACGGGAACTAGTGCGCTCATCGGAACAAAACGAACGACGTATTGTGGTGGGGCACATGCGATTGCTTGCACGGCCATACGTCCGCTTGAAAGAGATTATGGAAACGGGTCGACTTGGCGCATTGGTTTCTATAAATGCCATAGAGTCGTATAACTTTGTTGCGGCGTCGGAACAAGGGCTTCCCCGGTGGATGTCGGAACTTCCGGGCTCAATCGTCTACGACCTACTTCCTCACCCATTGAGCTTGTTGCTTGATTTGATCCCGGGATTGGATTGTCGTCGCGCTACAGTCATAGACGCTCTCAAAGAAAACAGTCAATTTTCTATTAGGCTTTCAGAGAGCGGCCCAGCAGTGAGTATCGACTACTTTCTGAACACGGATTTTGTTTCAAATGAACTGTTACTCAGGTTTGAACATGCGCTGGTTCGTATTAATTTCACGACCAACTCTCTGTCTGTTGAATCCGAATCTCGGTTGCCAGGGGTTTTAGGTTCCTTATCGCAGTCAATAAGCACGGCTTTTGATTTGTTGGTATCGCAGACCGTGAATCTAGCGCTCTTTTTTGCGGGGAGAAACGATTCTTACAACTCGCTTCATTGTCTGATCGAAAGGAGCCATCGATACATGTGTGGCTCGGAAACATTGGAGCCGGTATCTTTGGAAGGCGCCTGCGAAGTTGTTCGAATACAAAGCAGTCTACTAAAGTTACCTCAGCATCAGGATAGATTGCCAGTAGAGCTGCCGACCACTCGTGTGGAAGTTGCGGTGACGGGTGCGGCTGGATATATCGGACGATTCCTGGTGGATACGCTAGTCGAGTTGGGTTACTCAGTGAGGATACTGGTTCGAGACCGTCAGGCGGTTGACACCGATTGGACGACCAACAGCAATATACAGATTGTTGAGGGAGATCTGATCAACAGACAGCTAATTCGTGAGTTCTGCAAAAATACAGACAGTATCATTCACCTAGCTGCAGCGAGTAACGGTGATATCCGTACGCACATCAACGATACGGTAGTTGGTACTGCGAACCTTCTAGAGGCGGTAGAGCAAGCGGGTTGCAGACAACTAGTTTATATGAGTTCGATTAGTGTACTCGACCAAACGCGGTACCCGCGTGGCACCGCTATTGATGAAACCTATGCCCGTGAATCAAATCCAGAAAAGCGTGGTCCCTATACCTACGGAAAGTCAAAGGCCGAGGAACTTGTAGTCCGAGCGGTTTCTAGTGGCGCGACTAGGGTCACAGTGTTGAGGCCTGGCCTTGTGTATGGTTTCGGTAGGGAGATGGTTAGCCAGTTGGCTCTAAGAGCAGGAAATTGGCTAATCGTATTTGGGTCTGGACGCCGTCAAGTTCCGCTGGTTCATGTTAGTAGTCTGGTTGATGCCATCGTGAAGAGTCTCGAGTCGAAAGAGTGGGCGATATTCAACATTGTCGATGCAGATGCACCAACAGTCCGAAAGCTAATCGAAAGCAATGAAGAGTCGGCTGATCTTAAAGTCGTATATGTTCCTCGATGGATTCTACTGACTTTGGCGAAAGTTGCTGACCCGTTGTTGAACTTCTGGTTTAAGAAGGAGATGAACTTATTCTACCGATTTAAGGCTTCAACTAACTGGACGAAATTCGATACGAGCAAAGCTGAACAAGCCTTGAATTGGTCACCACAGGCAACCTTAGTGGATAGAGATATCCAATGATCAATCTGCTATTCCTGCACCCCACACCTGGGTTAGGGCGCCAAGCTAGTTACAGCAAGGCATGTCAGAATCTTTCGGCTGAAGGAATCCAAAGTCATTTCGTCTACAACGGCGAGGAATTACCGATTGAATGTGAGAGCAGCTACCACTTCAACAGTTGGGTTGAGCGCAACCGAGGTTTGATTGACCGTACGAACATTCAAGAACTTGAGTCCAGGTATCCGGATTCAAACCTCCGTCTGGCGATTGTCGCCGAGCGAAGAATCGCAAATTATAGTTTGCTTGAAGGTTCTTATCCTTCTATCGAATACGATGAGGTAGAGTTACTGTTCCTATTGAAAGCTGGAGTGTTGTTTTACGAATTTGTCCTTGAGGATGCAGGAATTACTCATGTTCTCGCGCATCACACCGATAACTTCCACTCGGCGCTCCTCTTTGAGATGTCGCTGAGTCTTGGCTATGAGTGTTTTCTGTTGTTTCCTGATTACTACTGGAATCGCACGGTCCAATATTGCTTCGATAACAAATATTTTCTGTCTTCCCGGCTTCGATCGCGCTACGAAGAGTTACTCTCTGACCCGGTCTTTCAATCCCGTCTCCTTGAACCTGACGTTGATGCATACATTCAGTCGAGAATCCAAAATGATGCATCGACTGTCCAACCTTCAGTGTTACCGCGTCTAGGATTGATGGCAAACGTGTTAAACGCGTTCCAGACATTGAGACGACGTGATTTGCGATTTCACTGGCTGCGAGGAAACATTGTTGATGACTATGGCCAAATTCATCTCCCCTCAAGTATCCGGGCTTTCTTAAAGAGAAACCTTAATCTCATTGGTGCCAGGCTCTTTGTTACTTATGACAGTGTGCCTGACAGCGGGTTCGTATATTTCCCACTTCAACGGGTGCCTGAAGCGGCGATGCTCAGTCGAGCTGTGGGTTATCTCAATCAGACGAGTCTGGTTGAAGTGTTGTCTGCCTCACTACCGGCAGGAACAACCTTGGTTGTTAAGGATCACCCGAGAGGGCCGGGTATTCATTCCGCCGGGTTCTACAATACTTTGACTCGACTGCCGAATGTAGTGTTAGTGGCACCGGAGACCAGTAACGAGTATTTACAGAGTCGATGTGACTTGTTGGTAACGGTTGCGGGAACACTGGGATTCCAGCAGTTACTGAGTGGCCGCCCCATCCTAATGCTGGGCAGAAAATACTATGAAATTCTGGAGGGGATCATTCACGTAACGGACTTGAATTCGTTGCCCTATATCCTAAAGAAAACTTTAGCGAAGGAGTATTCGTTCGATGACGCTACTATGGCTAGGTCGCTTAGAGCGTTTGTTTCAGCGATGATCGATACTGGATTCGAAACTGGTGTTGATCTCAAGGATATTCATCACGATCCTGAGAAGCTCGCTTCACTCTTGCTTAGAATCTTTTCCGAAGTTTATAAACATTCTCAAGTTGAGCGAGATTACTAAAAACTTTGGTTGAATGACGATACCTGTGATGCGCGAAATCAAAGTTAACTGCTCTTTAGGCATCGAGACTAGCGAATCGTTATGGAATTGATATGTAAGATCTGCGGCACCTCCGAAGGACATATCGAACTGTTCAAAGCGCCAATATCGCGGTCTTTAGCTGCTCACTTTAGCCCCTTGAGACACATTACACTGAAGGTATGTCGTCACTGCGGCGTTGTCGGTATTCATCCCACACCGGATCTCGAAAAGTTGGCATCTTACTATAAGATGTTGGAGCGAGATGACCTGTCAGACGAAGAAATTGTAGCAAGTGAACGTAGGCGAAAAGACTATAATCTCGAGCTGATCAATTTTCTGGAACACTACCTCGCACAAAGTCCTACATCTATATGCGACTACGGTTGTGGCTACGGCACTTTAGCGAACGAGTTGTCCAAGCGTTGGTCTGCGACTGCTTTCGGGATTGAGTATTCTGAAAGAGCTATTTTGTTTGCAAGTCAGCACTATCAGTTGAATGTGGTCAGTGCAGAGCCAAATGAAATACCCGGAAACTACGATTTGATCGTGTGCCGAGCGGTTCTGGAGCACCTGCCAGACCCACTAAGCACTCTGATTGCGCTGCGCGATCGAGTTTCTGAATTTGGCAACCTGCTTATTGTGGTCCCCAATTTGTGGAGCTTTAATTTGGGTTTGTTTTCGGGTGAAAGATTGCAATCCATATTTAAACTTGTGCATCTCTGGTACTTCTCTAGTGTAACCCTCCAGCAGTTGGTTGAACGCGCTGGACTCAGAGTTGTTGGTCAAAGGGAGGCTGATGGCTGGTCACGTCAAGGTGAGCTTTGGATGGTGGTCGAAAGAGTGGAGAGCTCAGAAATGAACCACCCGACATCCGTCGATACACGACTCGTCGTTCGGGAATTAAGGAGGAAAACGTTTTACGGGCGAGTTCGATCAATCATAGAAACTCGAACAAAGAACCTGCTGGGAGATCGGCTAGTTTCTAAGGCCAGAAATGTGAGGAAAAGAGTGCTGCGTCTTTTAAGTGATTCAAGTCATGAGCAAGCGTAGAAGTATCCAGCATCTTTCTACACTCTTGGTGGATCAGGGCCTTAGGATTGTGATCCAACTGATCATGAACCCGATTCTCTTGGCGTTTGTTGGACCAAGTCTGTTTGGCTTTTGGCACTTTCTTAATAGGAGCTCGACCTTTGTCGCTCTTGTTATTAGTCAACCCACACAATCGCTTCGAATGTTGGTGGCGATAAATCAATCAGAAGAATCCGATACCTACCGGCAGAAAACCATTGGCATTGCCATCAATTTGTGGGCATTGGTACTGCCCGTTGCGGTTGTTTTGTGTCTTTGCGTTGTGCTTACCACTCAGTATTACCTTGAGATCCCAGATGGGAGTTCCGGTGAACTAATGATCGTTGCAACCCTACTGCTTTTTGTAGTGTTGCTCAGGGAATTGGCAGTGTTACCAAACAATGTAATTGCTGCCATGAATAAGACGCATCGGTTACTTGGCATTAAAAGTGGGAGCCAGCTTATCAACGCGCTAGTCACGGTCACTCTTCTCTGGTTAGGCTATGGGTTGGTATCGGCCGCATTGGGTTTTGCGGCGGGGACTATGTTGCTTGGTGTGTGTGGATTTGTTCTGGCCAGGAGGCTGTTTCCTTGGTTTAAGGTACAGCGGGCTTCGTTGCAAGAAGCTCGCAGCCAGCTAAGGTTTAATCGTTGGTATTTCCTTTGTCGCTGTTTCTACACATTTTTCTTAACTATGGATGTGTTGATAATAGGGGTGTTGGCAGGTGCGAGTTCGGTCACAAGTTTTGTGTTGTGTAGCTTTGCAGCCATGCTCATTTATAACTTTGGGATTCTCGTCTCAGCGTCAACTTTCTCAAGCTTTGGGGAGCTTTCTTCAAGAGACCATAATGATCGATTGACCGATTCCCGCCGAATAACTTTGCTGATTCTCTGGTATGTTTGCCTAACAGCAGGTTTGGCAGTCGTCGTTTTGAATCGCCCCTTTTTGACCTTATGGGTAGGTGCCGATTACCATTTGGGTTCACACACAGATGTTGTGATCGTGGTATCAGCCTTGGCGTTAGCAATCGCAAGAATAGACCAAAACCAAACCGCGTTATCTGATTTGTTGCGTGAACAAGTTTTGGCGCTAACCTTGGTTGCGCTTGGTGTCCTTGCCATTTCGTATTTTGCTTACGGCATTCTAGGTCTAATCGGTCTTCTGTCTGTGTTTGCGATCGCGAGAGTGTTAATGCTCGTGCTCCTCGACGTATTGGTGAACAATGGATTCACGAAACGACTTCTTTTTGATCTGTGGAGACTTTCTTTGTTCATTCTCTTATCTCTCCTAATCGGGACTACCGTGTCATTAGACTGGATCGATTCTTGGATCATGTTAGTGCTTGTTACCGGGCCTGTTATTATGTCCTCTGGGTTACTAGTTTTTCTCCTATTGTTTGATAAGGCGCAACGGCTCTCAATTTTTACTGAATTTAGAGCTTTTTTGGGTGTGGTTCTTCAATCGTTATCCTTATCACGCTGATTAAGTTGGTCGATAAATGTATAAACAATACACTGCACCTGACAAAGGTGTGCTTCATGCGGGAGGTGGCGTAGAGGGGTGGGCAACAGCCTGGAGTCAAGGAGGTTTTAGTAGTGAGCGTCAGGTAAGGAAGCTCGCTTCCCAACCTCAATGGCGTGAGATGAAGCGTTTTGTCAGGCCTGGGTGGAAAGTGCTCGAAGCTGGGTGTGGATTAGGTTCGTGGGTTAGGTTTTTACAGTCCAAGGAGATGGAAGCGACTGGACTTGATTTTGAAAGCAAAACACTAGGTAGATTGCGTAAAGCACATCCGGAGCTCGATCTCGTCGGCGGTGATGTCAGGAGGCTCCCCTTCCATGACTCCACATTTGATGCCTTGGTTTCTTGGGGGGTTATTGAACACTTGGAAGAAGGACCTAATGCGGCATTAAAGGAGTTTTTCCGCGTTGTTCGTCCTGGTGGTTACATGTTTATTACCGTTCCTTGGCTGAACAGAAGGAAGCTACTTTCAGGCATGGAAGATGGTGGTTCAAATTTCGACAGTGTTATGTCGGAGTTTCATCAGTACCACCTGACGCTATCAGAACTCTCTGAGGCGATACACTTGAGTGGCTTTAAGGTTCTGCATCAAAAACCGTCGTCGATACACTTTAAATCTCTGCTGCCGGACTGGTTCAGATCTGCTAACCCCATTCTTACAAAAATACTTGATAGGTCACTTACTCCTTTCTTTCCTTCTAAAGTGATTGCAAGTATGCAGATTGCTACCTGCATTAAACCGTAATGACGACTTTGTTTCTGCTTCTTTTCGGGTTGAGTGCTCTTGCGTTGTTTTATATCTATGTGGGGTACGAATTGTTGTTAAAGCTTTTATGTCTTTTTTTTGTTGAAAAGTGTAAAGCTGACTCTAACCATCAACCGTCGGTAACCGTCTTGGTCACTGTTCATAACGAGGAGGCATTGATCTCCTCTCGTATCGAAAACATTCTGGCTAATGGCTATTTGGGTGACCTGAGTGTCGTTGTTTGTTCAGATAGGTCATCCGACGATACAAATCGTATTGCAGCAGAGTACGAAGATTCCAGGGTGATCTTGCTGGAGAGTAATGGTTCCAACGGGAAGTCTGCTGCACAGAACTTTGCTCTGGACCATATAACGAGCGAGATAGTCGTATTTACAGATGCAGAAACAAGATTTGCCAGCGGCTTTGTCACAAATTTGGTTGCTGAATTTGCTGATCCGTCGGTAGGGGCTGTAGATGGAATGTTGTTGTTTAATGGAGGCAATAATGGAGTAGTTAGCGGGCAGTCTAAGTATTGGCAGGCAGAATGCAGGGTACGATCTTACGAAAGTTCTCTTGGAATTCTCGCAGTGTGCTCCGGAGCCTGTGTTGCGGCCAGAAGGTCGCTGATAGATCGTCTCCCTGAGTTTGTCGGTGAAGATTGTGTGATTCCTCTTCAGGTGGTAGAGAAGGGTTTTAGTGTCAGACACACACACCGGGCCATTGCTTGGGATGTTTACGACAGTAGAGCTGAGTTAGCGAACCGCGTACGGATGACACAACGAAATTGGCAGGGGACACTGCTCTATCCTCATCTATTGAATCCGTTAAAGTACCCAGGAATAGCATTCGCTCTGTGGTCCCACAAGCTTCTGCGCTGGTTGTCTCCCATCTTCTTGATCTTATTCTCTATATCGCTTTTTGTTCTAGGTCTCCTCTGGGACATGGTTCAACTTTCGCTGGTTGTGGTGTTCTTTTACTTGGTTTCTATTTTCGGATGGTTGTCAAAAGAAAAGTCTCTTGACTATACCCTTGCTGAGATCGCATACAGCTTTTTGCTCGCAAACGTTGGCTTCTTACTCGGTGTTATTCGCGGAGCCTTTGGCAGGCGTGTAACATCTTATAAGTCGTCTTAGTCAAAATGCGCATTAGCAATCGCGTTCTCCTCTCTCTATACCCAATCTTGTTGATTCTTGTAGTGTTACTCGGTGGGCTGGGTGTTATGCAGAGCTATGACTACGGTTTTAGATTAGTTCTGACTTTTGTCTTAGTCTCTCCGATACTGTTTTTTGGTTTATTGGATCCGTTTCTTGCCCTTAGGATGTTGGCTATGGGTGTTTGGATGATGGATGTTGTCGTCAGGCACGGCTACACCAGCAGCTTCTTCTTACACGTTGCGGTTTTTGGAGTTTCGATTCTCTATCTAAAACGCATCAACAAAACACTTCAAACACCAGGGGTTGGTTTGCTGGTTTGCTATCTGTTTCTTGCTGGGCTGCAGAGCATCAATGGCTTGCACCTCGAATTCATTGTAAAGAACTTGTTGGGTATCTGCTCTTTTCTACTTCTTGTCTACTGGATTACGCCAAAGCTGACTCCAGCACAGATAAACTTGCTCTTGAAGGACTACTGTTTAGGAGTTTTGATAGTCTGCTTATTACTGCTGTTGAGTATGGACTATCCGCTGGAGCGCCGCCTTGGCGAGGCCATACTACAGAATCCCAATGCGATGGGTTTGATGGTAACTTTCGCTGGACTGTTAAGTATCTATCTTTGGTTTACCGGCAGAGCTCGTGGATTCGGTAATCTGATTCTGCTCGTTACATTCTGTGTGGTCCTTGTACTTACCGGGAGTCGTGCTGCGCTGGTAGCTCTAATTGTAGGAGGAGCTATAATGGTTTACGCGTTCAAACGGCGATACCTGATCTACGCGCCATTTCTGCTAATCCCACTGTTTTTGCAGTTGGTGGACGTTGACTCTCTGCGGGCTGAAGGAATATTCACGCACTTGTTTAGGGGCTTAAGCGAGCAGAGTTATAACGTGTTCGAGTCTGCAAATCTCAGACTAGAAATACTAGCGAGAGGATGGGAACTGTTTGTTCAGAAGCCGATACTAGGTTATGGGCTTGGGAACTTTCAATTCGTGGCCCAGGTTGGTAGCGACACGGCAATGCGTATATTGCCCGCGCACAACCTCTTTTTGACCTCAGCGATTGAGATGGGAGTGTTTGGAGTATTCATTTTGACCATATGGATATTGATTGTCTTTAAGTACTTGTTCGTGGATCGACACGTCTTCGCTTTGTCCATATTTGCTGTGCTGTTTATACAATCCTTAACACATGGCTCTTTTTTAGGCGTGCTCTATGGAATTCCATTTGGTTTCGCGTTAGCGACCTCAAGTTTCATGACAAAATCTCGCATTATCGAAGACAAAAACCTTTAAGTCGTCAGAGCTGAGTTAACCTCAATGTCAACAAATGCATAGGGAAGAAGACATTTGAATACTATTGACCCACGTCAAAGCGCGTCCAGTGATGAGCGTCATGGGGAGGAGTCCATTGATCTCTTGGCATACTGGTTGATTGTTTGGCGAGAACGGTATCAGATTGCAGCTTTGGTGACTGTCGTTGCTTTGGTTGCTTATGTTTTTGCGAGAAGTCTGACTCCTATCTATTCGGCGTCAGCCACACTTTTGATCGAGTCGACTCAAGCGAATGTAGTCTCAATAGAAGAGATCTACGGTATTGACGCGTCACAGCGCGAATACTTTTCAACTCAGTTTGAGATTTTGGGGTCAAGAAAGCTGGCTGAAAAGGCTGTGAGCAAATTAGACCTGGTT
Organism: Pseudomonadales bacterium; assembly: GCA_017642855.1. GTDB lineage: Bacteria > Pseudomonadota > Gammaproteobacteria > Pseudomonadales > Azotimanducaceae > UBA9659. Next base: position 1,988,881 of record JAEPOO010000001.1, on the reverse strand, counting down.
ACCCATCCTGAGTATCAATCATCATTACAAGATGAGTCGTTTGTTCGGAGACTATTTGGTATTAATCAAACGGTGGAAACTCCGTCCGAGGAAGAACAAGCGGAGGTTGTGCTCAGTAAATTTAGGGGAAACCTCTCTATTGAGCCGATTCGCGGAACTCACCTTGTCTTAATTTCGTTTGAATCATCAGATCCCGAGTTAACTTTCAGGGCAGCTAACGCGTTAGGTGAGTCCTATATCGAGAACTATCTGGAGTCCAGGGTAGAAATGACGGAACAAGCAGGGGCTTGGTTGACCAATCGATTGGGTTCAATGAGGCAAGAACTAGAAGATGCGGAAAAGCGATTGCAGGCTTTTCGCGAGCGCGAAAATCTAGTTGACGTATCGGGTGTCGCAACATTGAGTGAAAAAGAGATTGATCAACTATCACAGAATGTCGTGGTGGCAAGAAGAGCGTTGACCGAGGCAAGAAATCAGCTGGATTCTGTTGGTGAAGATTCTGAAAATTACAATTCTCGATGGGAAACTTTTCCCAGTGTGCTTCAGGATAGCCTCTCGCAAAGACTCAAAGAAACTGAGACTCGAGAGAGCCAAGAATTAACGGAGTTGTCGCAGAGATATGGACCGAAACATCCGAAGCATATAGCCGCGCAGTCAAGTCTAAATCGGGCGACTCAAGCTTATGAAGCGCAAGTGAAAAAGGTAATATCGGGGCTAAGAGAACAGTACCAACAGGCGCAAGCGAGCCTTCAGGAGGCAGAGCGTGAATTGACCCGCAGCAGATCTGAAATACAAGGCATCAACAGAAAGCAATACGAGCTTTCTCAACTTGAAAGAGAAGTTCAAGCGACCAGACAGCTTTATGACTTATTTTTTACGAGATTTCAGGAGACAAACTCTGAAAGCTTTCAGGCAGCCAACGCTCGATTTATTGACAGGGCACATAAACCCCAGAGACCTGTGAAACCCAGAACACTAATCATCGCATTCTTAGCCGCAGTTTTTGCAGGAGCCTTCGCAGTTGGACTGGCTCTCTTGAGAGACCTACTAGACAAGACAATAAAGTCTTCTGGTGAAGTCGAAACTAAGCTAAACCAAACTGTAATTGGTGTATTGCCTCAGTTAAGCCTTAGTAAGAAACGTAAACGGGCGATGTCTGAAGCGGTTTTTGATTCTGAAGAGCGATTTTTTGGTGAAGCTGTTCGCACCCTTCGTACGGGCGTAGTGCTGTCCGGTATCGACAGTCCACTCAAGAAGCTAGTTGTCACCTCTTCTTTGCCAGGTGAAGGGAAAACAACCAGTTCCATGAATCTTGCTTTTGCGTTTGGGCAAATAGAAAAAGTTGTCCTGCTAGATGCGGATATGCGGAGACCATCGGTTGCAGAAAATTGTCATCTGGCTCATCGTACCCCAGGTTTGTCTAACATTATCGCTGAGACGGACACCTTGGAGAACTGCACATACGAGTACCAGGGTATTGATGTTATACCTGCCGGTGTCGTACCCCCCAACCCCCTAGAGCTACTGTCATCAAAGCGATTCGATGACTTGCTTCGCGTCCTGGCGGACAAATATGATCGCGTCATCATAGACTCCGCCCCAACACAGGCTGTTTCTGATTCTATGGTACTTTCCACGCATGTTGATGGTGTGCTCTATGTCGTAAAGTCTGATGCTACTGCGGCTCAAATAGCCCAGGAAGGTCTTAACCGCCTAGCACGTGTAAACGCCCACATACTTGGGGTCGTACTCAACCAGTTTGATCCTACATCTGCCTCTAAATATGGCGGATATGGCAAGGGTTATTACGATTACTATGGGTACGGTTCAAAAGAAGCCTACTGATCTTGGTTGATCGTTTTTCTTATACTCTTTTCATCGCATTCTGTGTGCTGATCTTTCTTGCACCCCTGCCTATGGGTGGCAATCGGCCCATGAACTGGATGTGGCCTATGGTGCTGACTAACCTATTGGTCGCATTTGCCGCATCGAGTTTTCTTGTGAGGCAGAGCACGTCAGTGGTTTGGCGTACTGCGAAGGTACCAATTGTTTGTCTTGGTGGCGTCAGTATCTGGATCTTTCTTCAGGCATTAGGCGTCTGGGATTTCTCCAGTTGGGATCAGCAGGCTACCTGGGTGGGACTGCTTAAGACGTGGACCTATGCCGGTACGTTTTGCCTTGCGCTGTTCCTGATACGGACGCGGGATCAACTCGAGACCCTGCTGTGGGTGATTGTGGCGGCTGGGGCGTGTCAGGTGCTCATCACGATCGCGTTAGATCAGACCGGTACCTACGTAAATCGGAATCACTTTGCTGGATACATGGAAATATCTCTTGCGGTCGCCATTGGTCTCATGCTGTCAAAGTTTGATCGGGTGGAGCGCGGTAACTGGCGTGCCTCCTTGCGCGGTTGGATTCGTGTTTTCCTTGGACCAAAGATCGTCATCCGAGTGTTGATCATCATCTTGGTGATCGGGTTGATCGTAAGCCGATCCCGAATGGGTAATTTGGGATTCTTCGTGGGGCTTGGCATAGCCGGTCTTATCGGACTTTGGACCTTCAGAAGCGTAGGTCGCAAAGTGATGATCTTCTTCGGTTCGCTGCTTGCGATCGACGTGTTTCTGATTGGCGCCTTTTACGGAATAGACAAGTTGCAAGCTCGGTTTGAGCAACTAGATTCTTCATTAAACCTGCGCACGTTCTTAAATGAACACTCTTGGCTAGCTCTACAAGATCACTGGTTATTCGGATCTGGCGTCGGTAGTTATTACGCGGTTTATCCTTCTGTTCGAGACCACTTGACGTTTGGCCATGTCCAACACGCACACAACGATTACGCGCAGTTTTTTGTCGAATTTGGCATAGGGTCCATCCTGTTGGCGATGTTTGTCGTTTACTCCGCCTACACAGCCATACGTGTTCAGGTTGTTCGAAAGTCTCGATTTATGAGGGCGGTAGGGTTTGCTTCTCTTATGGCAATCATTTCTCTTATGTTCCATGCGACGGCGGAATTCAACTTCCAGCTCACCGCCAATGCATCAACCTTCATGGTGGTGCTTGCTTTACCGTACCTTGCATTGACGTTAGATAGGCGGAGTGGCGCATGAATCGAATACTCTCCGTTCCCTTCTTTCTGCTAGCTTTGGCTGGAGTTTATTTCTCCTTCACAATTGGTCTTGGGGATACTTATGCAGAGCGCAGTTCAAATGACTTTCAGAAATGGAGAACCTCGAACGAACGAACCTTAGAGGGCTGGAAATCAGCATTCACCAATCTAGACAGGGCACTATCGTTCGCACCCCGCGATCCGACATATAACCAACAGATGTCAAGGCTCTATCGCTCGAAGGTCACCAGTGGTCTCGCCGTAGGGGAGGAACAAGTTGAAGCCGGTCAAAAGTCACTAAGCCATCTTCGAGCTTCATTGGAAGTTCGACCGTTCTGGGGTCCGGCATGGGCGGAACTGGCGTTGACCAAGGCCCTGGTTCGAGAATTCGATGATGAATATTTTCGTGCATTCGAGAATGCTGCGCTCTACGGTCCCTGGGAACCCTCGGTTATACACATTCTGACGTCATTGGGGCGTGGTGATGAGAAACGGCTCACCGAGAGTGGCTTAAGGGCGATTATTGTTGATGCCTATGTCCGAGGTTTAAGAAGCCCGGTCAAGGGCGTGTATAAGCGAACGCTTACCTCCCTGGGAACGCATCTCAACTTACAAGCAGAGGTGATCGACTCTATTTTACCTTTTGTTAGTGATGACTGGCCTCGAGGTAAGTCGGATGATTTCTTTAATTTAGCAAACGGGCTTTGGCCTCATTTGACGGGTCAGGAGCGAGACGTGGTATTTGGGGTGCTGTATCCAAACGTGAGCAAGTTTCGAAATCCGGCTCATTGGATTAGGAACTCAGAGAACGAAGAACTAGCAGTAAGGCTTTGTCAGCGTTTTATCGAGGATGGCGTAACACAGGATCTCAGTCGTTGGTGTAAATAAAGCTTAGAAAAAGCTCTGCTCAATGTTCACGACATCGTCAGGGAAAACCCGGTCGCCCATTTCAAGGCGTATTTCTTCGCCTGCACCGTCCCTGGTCACAAACATTTTTGATTTCGACGCACGTTCGGTTAGCCCACCGCCTAGCGAAATGGCTTGCCTGAGTGTTAGGCCAGGCTGATAGGGGTAGCCGCCAGGTTTCTCGACCTCACCCTGAATAAAGAACGGACGGTATTCTTTGACAGAAATGGAAACCCTGGGTTCGATCAGGTAGTCACCTCTGAGTCCTTCTGTAATTTCTTGCTCGATTGTCGCGATTGGGCGATCCCTTAGCTCGACTCTCCCTAGAAAGGGATAGGAAATGGGCCGATCTCCTACACGAACTTCCATCGAAAGTTCAGGCTCGTCAAACACCGTGATAGAAATGAGGTCACCGCTGCCCAGTCGATAACTGGATTCGTCTTCTCCATAAGCGGTGGAAGAAATGACTAAAGCCAATAAAAACAACAGTTTGCGCATGGTTACCTCATTCGTTCAGACGCAAGTATAGAGATGAGGGTGTGAATTTACTATGAATGGCAACAGCGCCAGGAAAACCGTGGCATACATGTGAGAGAAATGCAGCAAAAATCACACAATCTAAAATGGCATCTTCGTGATGCATTCGTTAGAATTGCTGCGTTGTTGAACAGGGGTTGGTCAATGAGACGTTTTTCCAGTGTTGTCTTAGGTTTTATGGTGTCTGGAACGGTGCTTGCGGCTACAGATCCACAGCCGATTCCGATCGGTGGCGCTGAGTTGATTCCGACACTTCAGATCAAGCACTCACATGATGACAACATTTTCTCAAGCAATTTCGATGAAAAGTCTTCTAGCATTACCAATCTGACTCCAAGTCTTCAGTACCTTGCAGAGCGTGACGAGGACAACTCTCTTTCCGTATCTTATGACGGCGATTGGGCTCGCTATTGGCAGAGTCAGGATGATGACTACATTGATCACAACCTTGCTGTGGTCGGTAAATATAGCGGCAGTGACGGATTGAGATTTACCGTTGATGCGGCGAAAGGATGGTTGCACGATAATCGTGGTGAGGGTGCATCGGAAGGTGTGGGTAGCATCACGCGTACTGAACCTGATGAATACGAACAAGATACTGTTGGGTTGCTGATCGATATGGGCAAGGCAGATGGTCGGCTAGGGGCCTCCTTCAGCGCACGCACTCTGGATGTCGAATACACCAATAACGAGATATTTACACAGTTCCGAGACCGAGACGAAAGAGAGGCAGAAGCAAGGCTATTCTATAGAGTCTCGGGCAAGACCAGGGCATTTGCAGGCTATCGCAATACTGATATCGAATATGCGCTGCTGACGATAAGCGGCACGACACTTGATTCCGATGAAACGACTGCGTTCATCGGCGCCGAATGGGATATCACAGGCGCTACCACGGGTAGCATTGAGGTGGGCCGCCTTGAAAAAGACTTTGATCAGACCGGTGCCGATGAGGAAGACCTGACTGTTTGGAACGTAGGTGTTTCCTGGGGACTTCGTGAATACTCGATTTTCACTCTCAGCACATCACGTGACGCGGCAGAAACAAACGGTATCGGTGCCTTCATTGAGCAGACAAATCACTCCCTAACCTGGAATCACGAGTGGTCGGATCGTTTCCGAATGACCGTGTCAGCACTGATCGGCGACGACGAATACCCAGGCACGACGAGAGAAGATGATCGTGAGGACTACACGATCAGCGCGGATTACGACGTACAGCGCTGGCTCAATCTGGGCTTCGGCTTGAATTTCACCGAGAGAGATTCGAATTTCAACCTCTTCGACTATGATCGTCGTAAGGTTTATATAACAATGGATCTGTCGCTTTAAGCGGCAGCTTGACTCGCCGCGACAAGGCGGTACAATGCGCGCTCTTTGGAATTGGGTGTTTAGCTCAGTTGGGAGAGCGACGGCCTTACAAGCCGTAGGTCGCAGGTTCGACCCCTGCAACACCCACCACAATTTCATTCTATTCGGACCGGTAGTTCAGCTGGTTAGAATGCCGGCCTGTCACGCCGGAGGTCGCGGGTTCGAGTCCCGTCCGGTCCGCCATTTACTCGAGATTCTAATAGAACCTGTCACGAGGTCGCATGCGGAACGCCGCCCCCACTGGGCGTGCCCGTCGACTCCCGCTCCGGCGCGCCATTTCTTTGCAAAACTGAAAGCCACTGCTGCGTCGCGAAGTGGCGAAAAGCTAACCCTAAAGTCAGTCCTCCTTTGTTTGGCACTCTTTCTAACCGGCTGCACCATAAGCCCCATCGACCGATTTCCTGATGACAATTGCATGAAGGCATGGGTCTACATCGGGCATGGTGAAAACCATTCTGAGATTGTGTTGAGAATGTCTGATATCCCCGCTGGATATTGGAGTCGGTTGGGGCTTGAGGTTCCATCTTGGGCTGAATACGTATTTGTAGGCTTTTTTGATAAGGAGTACGCGGAAGGTCTGAGAGGTCAGACTGCGGCACTATTTAATTCACCTGGTGTGCTTCGGGTTTCCTTCGCGGGATTTTCAATTGAAGAATTGCTGAAGCTGGACACGCTTTTCCCCATAGCGATGAGTGAAGACGCGTACTTAGAGTTGCTCCGTTATGTGTCTGGTGAAATGGCGCAGTCACCGGAAGGGCAGGTTTCGCCGATACCGGACTTTGTCTTCGACGTGAACCGGGAGTCGTCGTTGATATCCTACCGCACCATCTCCATTCCGACGTCCCGCCCCTACAATGCGTTAAACGTGTGTCATCACTGGGTGCTGGACGGATTCAGTGCCGCCGGGTTCAGAATGCCGCCTCTTGTCTACACCAACATCGACATGCGCAATGAGCTGGAGTACCGTTTTCCGCGAGAACTGCAGCGGTGTAAGGGCTACAAAAATCTGACTTCTGGGCCTGTGGCGCCCCATGTCAACAGGCGTATTTCCAGGAAAGCCAGCGATACATAAGGGCTACAGGACATCAAGATGGTGTTGAAAGTACACCTGGCTTGGCCGATAATTCACTGCAACTTAGAAATGGGGTATTTCCTGTGAAAAATCTGGTGCAAAGAACGATTCCACTGTTAGGCGTGCTTTTTTTGCTGGTGCCTCAGTTGAGTCTTGCAGGTGCTGAAAGCTCGGCGTTCGGGCAGGCAGAATACGCCAGTATCTCTGCCGGGGCAACAGAGGATGAAGTTGATGCCCTTTTGGAGAAAGAGAAAAGCTACGACCAACTAACCGGTACAAGAACAGCGGAGGGAAAAAAATCCAAAGAAGATCTGGGAGATGGACGTTCAAAGATCACTTACACTTCGACAGCCACGGGTAAAGATTCTACCTCCACGTACGACACCGTCACTGTGTATCTAAAAGACGGCAAGGTGATTGCAAAGGAATACACCCAAAATAGGGCGTTCGACAAATACTCGTATTCCGACGCGCAGGTGCTTGATAACGCGGAGTTTCAGGATGCGTTTGGTGAAGACTTCGAACTGACAGATCAATATCAGGAAGCCATAGACTCCCGCTTCGACGGTACTGATCAAGCCCGTTATAAGGGAACCCAAGGTAACCGAAAGACTTTCGGTCCGGTTGGTGGCGAGGTAGCGACAGGTGAGGATGCTGAGCAAACTTATGTGGATGCGGTTGTCCGTGAGAGCGAAGAACTTGGCAGTGGTGAAAACCCGATAAGCCCGATCGATAACACCTTCATAGACAGTGACCTGGATAACACTTAGAAAGACTGGTCCACATCCTCAGCGGGCGAATCCCCGCTGGGTCTGCCAACGATATCCGCTGGCACACCGGCCACCGTGACATGCGGCGGTACGTCTTTCATAACGACGCTTCCTGCACCCACTTTGGCGCCTTCACCAATTTCGATGTTGCCAATCACAGATGCAGAGGCACCGATCAATACGCCGTTACGCACCTTTGGGTGACGATCGCCTTGTTCTTTCCCCGTGCCGCCCAACGTTACACCGTGCAGCATGGTCACATCGTCATCGACAATGGCTGTCTCACCGATGACGATCCCGGTAGCGTGGTCGAACATAATACCGCAGCCGATGCGAGCGGCCGGGTGTATATCGACACCAAAAATGGCGCTCATCTGATTCTGAAAGTAAAAGGCGAGGCTGTGACGTTCCTGGTGCCACAGCCAGTGAGCGACCCGATAGGACTGCAACGCGTGAAAGCCCTTGTAGAAGAGTAGAGGCGTAGAGTAGCTGTTGCACGCTGGGTCTCGTTCTCGCAGGGCCTTGATGTCAATTTCTGCCGCGCGAATGATTGCTGGTTCTTCGCGGTATGCTTCCTCGATGATTTCGCGAATGGCCATGCTAGACACTACGGGGCTGTCCAGCTTCCCAGCCAGAAGGAAGCTCAGAGCACCTTCGAAGGTGTCGTGGTTCAACACTGTTGCATGGAAGAAAGTCGACATGATGGGTTCGAAATCCGCACGCAACTTCACTTCATGGCGTATGGCTTTCCACAGAGACCCTGCAGTGCGGATATCGGCGATATTGCTCTCCGCTGCCAGTTCCCTGGCATAACGGCTGTTAACTCGAGAATTCATGTCTCAGTCCCATTTCGATCAGGTGTGCCAGTTTGCGCTTATTACTGATCCAATCAAGTCGTTTTCAATGCCCCTGGCGAATAAATCTGATGCGAGTTTGAGCGCGGTATATGGTTAAATGCGCATCATGACTGAATTCAGCACCATTGGTCTCGTGTCCCGAGTAAGCAACGATCAGATACGTGAATCGTTGTTGGTAGTCGTTTCGCTGCTTCAAACTCGTGGCACTCAAGTGCTCGCAGATAAGGTGGCATGCAGAATGCTGGGTGAATCCTGTTGTCGCTCAGCTTCATGGGAGGAGATGGGTGGTGAATGTGACCTGCTCATCGCTGTTGGTGGTGATGGCAATATTCTGAGTGCTGCACGTGCGATGGCCCCACACGGTGTGCCCATTCTGGGTATCAACCGAGGAAAGCTGGGGTTTTTGGCGGATGTTTCTCCAGATCAGATAAATACCCAGCTAAAAGCGGTTTTGGACGGTGATTTCACCACCGAAGAACATTTTCTGCTTGAAGGTCTCGTAGACGGCCAGGACGAAGCGCCGTCAGCCTTAAACGAAGTGCTCGTTCACTCGGCTAACATGCCTAAAATGATCGAAATGGAATTGTATGTGGATGACAAGTTCGTCTACACGCAAAACTCGGATGGGCTCATCGTTTCTTCACCCACTGGTTCCACGGCCTACGCTCTCTCTGCTGGTGGCCCGATCATGCACCCAAGTCTTGATGCGATTGTTCTTGTGCCAATGTTCCCGCATTCCCTGACAAACCGACCGCTGGTAGTCCCGGGAAATGGGGAGATTCGAGTTGTCATCACTTCCGCGACGGAAGTGGAAGCCAAAGTCAGCTTTGATTCGCACCTAGAGTTTCGAATCAAGCCCGGGGATTCACTGACAGTAAGAAAGAAGAAAGAAAAGCTGAAGCTGGTGCACCCCCCGGGACACAGCTTCTATGAAATATGCCGCAGTAAGCTGGATTGGGCGTCACGCACGAATAATCGGTATACTGGATTGGTTTCCTGAAAGGAGTAGAAAGATGAGAGTCCTTATGACACCTAAGCAGCAAGCGGCTGCATTGCTTTTATTGCTCTGCTCATTCTCGGTGTTAGCTGTGCCTACTGGCCCAGTCATTGGCAAGGTAACTTTGGTCCTGGGATCCGTTCAGGGTGTTGATCAAGACGGGGATCAATTTGAGGTCGTTCGGGGCGCCGATCTTTATGCTGGATATACGCTGAATACTGGTCGTCGTTCTATGGTTCGCGCAGAAATGAACGATGGTACGAGTCTCACCCTGAGTCAGAATGGCGAAGCAACGCTTGATAACTTTTCATTTGACGCGACTAGGAGTACAGGTGGATTCAATGCAACGGTCCGCCGCGGTGGTTTTAAGTATGCGAGTGGTCAATTAGGTAAATTTTCTGTTTCGCGGCAGCACTCGACGATTTCGACACCAGCGGGTGTGATTGGTGTGCGTGGAACAGTCATTGAAGCAACTATCAGTCCTTCCGGCAAAGTAACCTTGCGAGTAACCGAAGGTAGTGTCAGCTTCATTACACCAGGTGGCTATATTGATGTTGGGGTTGGCGCCGCTGGCGAAGTGCTAGAAGTCGCGGAAGATGGCACCACGAAGGTGATGGAAAACCCTCCCGCTGCACTTCAAGAAGTGATGAAAGATCTTCAGACGCTGGTTAAACAAGCCGAAAGCAATGAGGGCGATAGTTCTTACACACTTACCTATGATGATGGTGATGATAGGAACGACGACTCGGAGAGTGGTGGCCAGGGTGATCTGGAAATCACAGAAGATGAGGACGGCGAACCAATCATCAGCCCGACGATCCCTCAATAGGCTCAAGAAAGCGTGCCGAAAGTCGCACTAATTACTGGTATTACTGGGCAAGACGGATCTTATTTGGCAGAGTTGTTGCTGGAAAAAGGGTACATCGTTCACGGCATTAAACGCCGCAGTTCTCTCTTTAACACCGAAAGAATCGATCACCTCTACGAAGATCGACACGTTGACACGGCGAGGCTCTTTCTGCACTACGGTGATCTGACCGACTCCTCGAATCTGACTCGTATCATTTCAGAGTGCCAACCTGACGAGGTTTATAACCTTGGCGCTCAAAGCCACGTTGCGGTGAGTTTTGAGTCTCCCGAATATACAGCGGATGTGGATGCTCTCGGTACATTACGATTACTGGAAGCCATTCGATTCCTGGGGCTGGAAAATAAAACACGTTTCTATCAGGCGTCTACCTCAGAGCTTTATGGCTTGGTTCAGGAATCGCCTCAAACCGAGTCAACGCCTTTCTACCCACGCTCACCCTATGGGGTGGCCAAGCTCTATGCCTACTGGATAACGGTGAACTACCGCGAGGCTTACGGGATGTATGCCTGTAATGGGATTCTTTTCAACCACGAGTCGGAGCGGCGCGGCGAAACTTTTGTCACGCGGAAAATCTCCCGCGGTTTAGCCGCGATTGCGCTCGGTTTAGAGAGGTGTCTCTACATCGGTAACTTAAACGCTAAGCGCGACTGGGGCCATGCCAAGGACTATGTCGAAATGCAGTGGCGCATGCTGCAACAGGAAGTGCCTAGGGATTATGTGATTGCAACTGGTCATCAGATTAGTGTGCGCGAATTTGTTGAACGCACAGCGGCGGGCCTTGGTATCACCCTGCGATGGGAAGGTGAAGGGCTTGATGAAGTCGGCATCGTTGAATCCATATCAACTTCACCGTTTGTCGATGGCCTCTCTATCAAGCAGGGTGATACCCTGGTTAGAGTTGATCCTAACTACTATCGACCCGCAGAGGTGGAAAGTCTCCTTGGCGATCCTACAAAAGCTCATGAGGAACTCGGCTGGAAGCCTACGACAACCCTGGATGAGCTGATTCAGGAAATGCTCAGTCATGATGTGGATCAGGCGAAGCAACGAGCGCTCCTAAAATCCAGTGGCTTCAGCGTCAGTGAACCACACGAGTCATGACCGGAATCTTTGTCGCCGGTCACAACGGCATGGTGGGTTCCGCGATCTGTCGACGGTTGAATGGTGAAGCGCAGCTACTGACCGCTGATCGTTCTGAATTAGATCTCACGGATCAGACTGCGACCTTCAATTGGCTAGATGACAAAAAGCCTGATGTCGTGGTTGTCGCTGCGGCGAAAGTGGGTGGTATTGGCGCCAACAATATGTACCCCGCGGAGTTCATTACCCAGAATCTCATGATTGAAACGAATCTTATTCACGGTGCGTTTCAAGCTGGCTGTGAGCGTCTGCTATTCCTCGGTAGTTCATGCATCTACCCGAAGTTAGCGGATCAGCCGATGAAAGAGGAAAGTCTGCTATCGGGGCCGCTTGAACCCACCAATGAGCCTTATGCGCTTGCCAAGATTGCGGGTATAAAACTCTGCGAGTCTTTCAACCGGCAATATGGCACCGACTATCGTTCACTCATGCCGACCAACCTCTATGGGTCCGGCGATAACTTTAACCTTGAAGACAGTCATGTTGTTTCTGCGTTAATCCGCCGTTTTCACGAGGCAAAAGATGTCGGTGATTCAGAGGTCGCGATCTGGGGCACGGGTAAAGCCATGCGAGAGCTGCTTCACGTTGATGATCTTGCGGATGCCTGCGCGCACATACTTGAGCTGCCTAAAGAGAAGCTTGATGCCGTGAACGAGCCGATGTGTTCGCAGATTAATGTGGGTACCGGTGAAGATGTCACGATCAAGACACTGGCGCAGATGATCCGGCAGATTGTTGGTTATGAGGGTGAGCTGGTTTTTGACACGAGTAAACCGGATGGCGCACCTCGAAAACTTCTTGATGTCTCCAAGATCAAATCATTGGGTTGGAAGGCGAAGATTGGTTTGGAAGAAGGGCTGAGGTCTACGTACGACTGGTTCGTGGCGAACCAGGACTCACTCCGACGCTAGATCTTGTTTCTGATCGATATCCTTTAGCACGCCAGGGTCATCAAGTTCGATCTCTGTAACGGCATCTTCGTGTTTGCTGATGACCGATTTTGCACCCTTGTCGCCTGATAGCTGACATAATGCCTCAAAATACTCTGAACTGAAACCGACTGGGTGGCCGGGTTTGTTTTGGTAGGTCGGGATGATGATCCAGGAGGTCTCTCCGCTCGCTTCGCTCGGTCGAGACGAGGGGGGAGAATCCACGGGTCGAGACGAGGGGGGAGAATCCACGGGTCGAGACGAGGGGGAATTCCTCATTCCGACCGAAGCGGAGGAATCTCTCAGTTTGATCAGAGTCTCAGTCTCAACAAACGGCATATCCGCCAGAAACACAAACACCCCATCCCAACCTTCAATCTGTCGAATGCCGCTGGCGAGGCTGTGCCCCATGCCCAGTCCAGAGTCTGGTGCGTGGTGGTATTTCAGATCGGGAAAGAGGTTGAGCAGCTTTTTATGAAGCCCTGCGTCTTCTGCTCGAAGGACGACCAACACCTCATCGAAAACACTCGTTACCTTCTCCAGCGTCTGCTGGATAACGAGTTTTCCATTGGGCAGGGTTGCCTGGCGTTTGTCGCCGCCGAAGCGTTTTGATTGCCCGGCGGCGAGAACAAGTGCACCGATTTTCACGCGGTCGCGGTTTCTCGGAAGTCAGCCTGGATCAGCTGTTCTTTTTCGCTGCGTAGCGCCGTGAGCTGCGAGATGATGGCAATGGCAATCTCCGCAGGGGTTTTGCTGCCGATGGGTAAGCCAACGGGTGCATGCAGTCGATTGATTTCTTCCTCTGTCAGCTCCAGCTGAAGCAGTCGTTCGCGACGTTTGGCTGAGGTTCGTGTGGAACCCATCGCACCGATAAAGAAAGCATCGGTTTTGAGCGCCTCCATCAATCCCATGTCATCGATTCTTGGGTCGTGGGTGAGGGCAATGATGGCTGAGAAGGTATCGTCCGCGTAATTCTTCACCGCATCATCCGGCATGTCACAAACGAGTTGTGTACCTTCGATCGTCCACTGGTCGATCATTTCCTGCCGCGGGTCGCAGACCACGACATGGTAATCGAGCATCTGCGCCATCTGCGCCAGATACTGTGACACCTGACCGGCACCAATGAGGAACAGCTGGTAGCGGGGGCCATACGTTTGGGTCAGGAACTTTTCGCCCGGCGTGTCTGTGTTTTCAAACTCACCTACGAATTGAAGGTGTTTGAAACGCTCTTTCTCTTCAATCGCGATTTCACCCGTCGCGATGTCGACCTTTCGCTCGATGCACTCTCGAGCAGCCAGTCGGGTGGCGATGTTTTGGAAGTGTTCCAGATTACCGGCATCCATCTGTGGCTCGACCACGATGTGTAGCTGGCCGCCGCAGGGCAGACCGAACCGCTCACTTTCCTCGGTGGTTTTGCCGTAGAGCATGACCTCTGGCTTTGCAGTTGCCAGTTCACCTTGGGTGATTTTCTCGAGCAGGTCTTCTTCGATACAGCCGCCGGATAGTGAGCCTGCGACGTGACCGTCTTCGTTGCAGCAAAGCAGTGAGCCGACAGGTCTGGGTGATGAACCCCAGGTTTTGACCACGGTCGCCAGCCAGGCTTTTTTGCCGGCTTCGATCCAGCGGGTCAGCTGGGTCAGTACCTGTTGGTCAGCGTTTTCGATCATTGTGTCATCCCGAGCGAAGTCGAGGGATCTCCAGATCTCTCCGCGCCGCTGCTTCGCAGCTCCGGTCGAGATGAGGTCCCGTATTGCGTGTATCATTCAATTTTACACCACTTGGCAGTTCCTTGATCAACGCACTCGAAGTCCCTTCTGATCTCGACCTTTCAGCGTTCGCGCGCTTCCTCGCGTCTCAACGCGTGCCACACCGCATTACCGAGGAAGGCTTGAATCAGGTTATCTGGGTCCCGGATGAACGAGCAGCGGCATTTGTCCAGGCTGCGTTCAATGACTTTGAGGCAGGGCGCTTACCGGAGGTGGGTGAAGCCTCAGCCGTCCCTCAGAAGAGCATCCGTCAGAGAGTCTTTGAAGCCTTCTGGCGTTTTCCACTGACGATGGTGCTGATCTTCGTGTGCCTGCTGTTCTTCCCAGTGGGCATGAATCTCACTGATGTCGACACCGACAGTCTCTTCGCCAGGATGATGTTTGTGATGCTGGTAGACGTGCAGGGCGAACAGTATTTCTCCTCGATTGGGTACACATTAGGTCAGGGTGAAATCTGGCGTCTGTTTACGCCGATGTTTATTCACTTCAGCTGGCTGCATATTGTCTTCAACCTGCTGTGGGTTTGGGAGATTGGCCGGCGTATTGAAACTGTTCACGGCGCCTGGGCGTTCATTGGTGTCGTCATGTTCTCTTCACTTGCGGCTAATGTGCTGCAGTACCTGATGTCGCCGCCCAGCTTTTTCGGCGGTATGTCCGGGGTTGTGTTTGGACTGCTTGGCCACGCTCTGGTCTGGTCGAAAGCGATACCCACTCGGGACATAGGTGTGCCTAACGGCGTCTACATTTTCATGCTGATCTATTTGGCGATCGGCTTCACTGGCGCGATTGATCTACTCGGGCTTGGCAGCATTGCCAATGGTGCGCACCTCGGCGGCCTGCTCGGCGGTCTGCTTACAGGAGGCTTAGCTGTTCTTCTGCATCACCGGCGACAGGTGCCTCCGACACAGTGACTTCCATCTCGTAGCTGGTAAACCGCCTGAGGTTGATCACGCCGGTATCAAACACCAGGTACTGACCTTTGATGCCAATCAGGGTACCGCCCACGTCAGGCGTTTTGTCAAAGCTGAGAGAAGACACCTTGGTGGGGTAGCGGGTCATGGGGTAGCAGAAGGTTTGCACCTCGGCGTCCAGAATCGGCTGAATCGCCTGAATGCCGAATCGCTCAATCACGGGTTCAAGATCGGCTTTGATGTCACCCATCAGCTGGTCGCGGCGCTCGATCATGTCGACATGGCGGTTTTCCGCTTTCAGCATCTGCTGCCATTGGGTTTTGTCTGAGATGTGATTCTTGAAGGCCACTTCCACAAAACCCGACTGCTGGCGTGTCATGACGCGCATCACGGGCAGTGCCTGAACGGCCCCCTGGTCGATCCAGCGGGTCGGCAGGTTCTCGGGTCGGGTGATACCGACCTTGGTGCCCGAGGAGTTGGCGATATATACGATATGCGGCTGCATACAGAAGTTCTTCGCGAATTCGTCATCCCGGCAGGTGCCCTGGTCATAGTGGCAGCGCTCCGGGCTGACAACGCACAGGTCACACTGGGCGAGTTTCTTGAAGCAGGGATAACAGAAACCCTGGCTATAGCTTTTCTTGGTTTTCCGGCCGCACTCAAGGCACTGGATGTTGCCGGTATGGGTGAGCGTGACCTGCTGGCCGATCAAAGGGTTGAGAGGATGAGCGTCATCGTCCAATTTGAGCAGATATTGAACGGGATTATCTGGTGTGCAGCCGCCCTCAGGGACTTCACTGGCCATCTTTCTGAGGAAACCGCGCATGAGTTATTCGATAACTTTCTTGGAAGGTTCTTTCTTCGGAGCACCTTCTAATACAGGTTCTACAAGCGCAAAAGGTTTGCCATCGCGAGTGATTATTACGGTTGTTTCGCCTAGCTCTTCGATGATCTCCAGGCATTCATCTGCGAATTCTGCGATGTCGATTACTTTCGTGCTCATAATCTTTGGATCAAGGTGAGTTTAATAATACACAGTTTCGAAAGGAGCTTGCATTTTGCATGCGATGCTTGCACAATGCAAGCATGAACATAACGATAAGAAACGTCCCGCAGGAAGTGCGGGATGCGTTGGCAAAGAACGCCGCCAGGCAGGGCAAGTCAATGCAGGAGTATCTACGTAGCGAACTGGTGAAACTGTCTCGCAAGATGTCCACCGAGGAATGGGTGGCCAAAGTCTCTGAAATGAAAGCGAAATACAATACGAATATCACCGATGAGCAGATTCTGGAAGCGCGTAACCGCGAATGAGTGTGGTTGTTGATGCGAGTATCGTTGTCGCTGCGCTGACAGAAACTGATCATCGTGGTATCTGGGCTGGTGCCGTTATGTCTGGTGAAGAGTTGCTCGCGCCAGATCTGATGCCCTATGAGGTCGCCCAGGTCCTGAGGAGATTGGAACGTTCCGGTGCGATCAGAAGTGAACAGGCTTATGAATCGTTTTTGGTCCTTGGTGCGCTGGATATCCAGCTGTATCCATTTGATGATCTGAATGACAGAATCTGGTCATTGCGTCACAACTTTAGCAGTTATGATGCAGCCTACGTCGCCACTGCTGAAATTGCTGGAGCCCCTCTCGCCACCCTCGACCTCAAGATGGCCAGCCAGCCTGCTGACTGCGATTTCCTGACGCCGCCCTGATAGAATCAGCTTCCCGCAACACTTAGCCGTCAGTATGAAAGAAGGACAACCCAAGGCGATATACCTCAAAGACTACAAGGTACCGCCTTTCCTCATTGAAGAAACCAACCTGCATGTCGACATCCATGACGATGTCACGACGGTCACAACGACCCTGAAGGTTGTGAAGAACTCGGAAGCGGCATCAGAAGATCAGGTGCATTTGGTTCTGGATGGCAGCAAAGATCTCGCCACCCAATCAGTCGCGATTGACGGCCGTGCACTGACTGATAACGAATACCGGGTGGATGACGATGAGTTGTCGGTGTTTGAAGTGCCGGAGCAGTTTGAACTGACCACCACGATCCAGATCAAACCCCAGGACAACACAGCGCTGGAAGGTCTGTATAAGTCGGGCGACATGTACTGCACGCAGTGTGAAGCGGAAGGTTTTCGCAATATCACCTGGTACCTGGATCGCCCGGACGTCATGTCCAAGTACACAACCACGGTGGTCGCTGACAAAGCCAGCTACCCCATCCTGCTCTCCAACGGTAATGACATTGATCGAGGAGAAGAGGGTGACCGTCACTGGGTGACCTGGCAGGACCCGTTCATGAAGCCTGCGTATCTTTTTGCACTGGTGGCGGGAGACCTCCAGCACATCGAAGATGAGTTCGTCACCATGAGCGGGCGCAAGGTGAAGCTGCAGATCTTCACGGAGCCCCACAACATCGACAAGGTCGATTACGCCATGCTGTCGCTGAAAAATTCCATGAAGTGGGATGAAGAAGTTTATGGCCGCGAATACGACCTGGATGTCTTCATGATTGTGGCGGTTGAGAGCTTCAACATGGGTGCCATGGAAAACAAAGGCCTCAACATTTTCAACACGTCTTGCGTCCTGGCGCATCCAGAGACCACCACGGATGCCGCTTACCAGCGTGTGGAAAGTGTGGTGGGCCACGAGTATTTCCACAACTGGTCGGGTAACCGGGTCACCTGTCGTGACTGGTTCCAGCTGTCCCTGAAAGAAGGATTTACCGTTTTAAGAGATCAGCAGTTTTCAGCGGATATGGGTTCGCCCACCGTCTGCCGGGTGAATGACGTTGCCGTGTTGCGCAGCGCGCAGTTCCCGGAAGACGCAGGTCCCATGGCACACGCGATTCGCCCGGATTCATTTATTGAGATCAACAACTTTTACACGGCAACGGTCTACGAGAAGGGCGCAGAAGTGGTAGGCATGATCAGAACGCTGCTTGGTCCGGAAAGATTCCGCGTAGGTACCGATCTTTATTTTGATCGACACGATGGTCAGGCCGTCACCACGGAAGACTTCGTGAAAGCGATGGAAGATGCCAACGGCGTTGATTTTACGCAGTTCAGAACCTGGTATCGCCAGGCGGGCACGCCAGTGCTGGACGTGACCGGCGCATACGATCAGAGCGCCAAGACCTTTACCCTGAACGTAAAGCAATCCTGCCCGGCGACGCCGGGTCAGGATCAAAAAGATCCGTATCACATGCCGTTGAAAGTTGGCCTCCTGGATGAGGAAGGCAACGACATTCGGTTCCCTGTGCTGGGTCTCGATGTCTCCAGTGTCGATGAAGCCAGCGGGTTTTCGGCAATTCTGAATCTGACCCAAGCAGAACAGGAATTTGTGTTCCGCGGGATCGAAAGTAAGCCAACACCGTCGCTGCTGCGTGGTTTTTCAGCGCCGGTAAAACTCCGTTACGAATACAGCCGTGAAGAATTGAGATTCCTCATGAGCCACGATTCTGATGGTTTCAATCGCTGGGAAGCAGGTCAGCGATTGGCGCTGGATGTGATCCAGGAAATTGTTGGCCAGATCGAAGCCGGTGAAGAAGTCACGGTGGATGAGCATCTGATGGCCGCCTTTGATGCGAATCTCACTCAAGCCCTGGAAGGGGACAAAGATCCCAATCTCGATAAAGCCATGATCGCGCACATGCTGGTGCTGCCTGCGACCAGCTACCTGATTGAGATGTCAGAAGTGGCCAATGTCGATGCGATTCACCAGGCGAGAGAAGCGGTGCGTACGGCCATTGCGAAGAAGCTGAGTGGTCTTCTGCTCTCAGTCTACAAGCTGAATCAAAAAGACGTGCCGTACCAGGCGCAAGCTCAGCAGATTGCCGAGCGTGCGCTGAAGAACGTTGCCCTGGGTTACCTGATGCAACCGGAAGATACCGAGATGGTAAACCTGTGTGTTTACCAGTATGAGTCGGCAACGAATATGACGGACCGCAGTGCGGCGCTGAGAGCACTTGTGGGTTCTGCCGCGGAGGCTGCCCAGGAACCTAAGGAAAAGGCGCTCAACGACTTCTACAATCGCTTCCAGCACGAGGCACTGGTGATAGACCAGTGGTTTGCCATTCAGGCGACCTGCTCCTTGCCGGGCACGCTGGAGCGTGTGAAGGCACTGATGGACCACGATGCGTTCGACATCAAGGTACCGAACCGCATGCGCGGTCTGGTGGCGCAGTTTGCGATGAACAACATTGTGAACTTTCATGAAGCCAGTGGTGGCGGGTACGAGTTCCTGGCAGATCGTGTGATTGAGCTGAACGGCATTAACCCGCAGATGGCAGCGCGTATTCTGTCGCCCCTGACGCGTTGGCGTAAGTATGATGAAGAGCGTCAGGCGCTCATGAAGGAACAGCTGCAGCGTATCCTTGAGGTTGAGGGTATCTCGCCGGATGTTTATGAGATTGTGACGAAGAGTCTGTAGTCGCCCCACCTCATCCCGAGCAACCGGGATCGCGCACGACCCGAGGGATCTCGGGTTTATTTACGAGATTTCTCCGCTTCGCTTACTGCGTAAGCTTCGGTCGAAATGAGGGGGTGGTCTCACCTCGACTGGAGTCGCCGTCGGGCTAATACCTCATCTCGACTGGAGTCGCTGTCGGGCTAATACCTCATCTCGACTGGAGTCGCTGTCGGGCTAATACCTCATCTCGACTGGAGTCGCCGTAGGCGACGTAACGGAGAGATCTCAGACCAAAACCAGGGGCGATCTCCTACTCACTAAACCCAGTGCCTCAGATTCAATGCCTGAATGCACTGGGTCTACATCCTCACGAACAAATCCAACTCGACGCTCTATGTGGGGGTGACCCGAAATATTAAGCTTCGTATCGCCCAACACCGTCTTGGTGACGGCTCTGAATTCGTGAAGAAGTACAACCTGAAGCGTCTCGTGTATGCAGAGAGCTGTGATTCAGCGATGGATGCGATCGAGCGCGAAAAGCAGATTAAAAGGTGGCGTCGCGAGAAGAAGGATGCGTTGATTGAGGAGCGTAATCCGAGGTGGCGGGAGATTGAGCTTTAGGATTACCTCATCTCGACTGAAGTTGTCGCAGAACTCATATACCCTCATCTCGACTGGAGTCGCTGAAAGCGACGTAACGGAGAGATCTCTAGGTCTCTCCGCTACGGTGCTTCGCACCTTCGGTCGAGACGAGGGTGGTGGGTTATACCGGGTTTAACTCCGCCTCCAGCGCTTTGTTCTTCTGTTTACCAGTCTTTGCATTCCGCAATTCGTCAACCAGTTTCAGTAACGTGTCGCCACTCCAGCTTGAGCTGTCGCCGTCGGCGTACAGGTGTGATTCCAGAGTGCGAATCTCATCCGCCAGACTTGATTGTCTTCGTCCCAGATCGACGTTGGATTGAACTTCCGGATATCTCGCCTTTGCCCACAGGAATAACTGTCGGTGGGCATCTTCGGCGCGATTGCGCGTGCAGGCTTTTTTCAGTACTGCGAACTGTTGTGACTCATCAGGGTCGCTGAACGAGACCCTTTCAAACTTGGCAGCCTGCGCGGAGGCGATTTCGCGAACCTGTCGACGAACTAATAACCATTGCCACGCGGTGAGCAGCCATAGCAGTCCGAACGCAATCGCGGCCCACTGCCAGTAGGGGTTTGCGGGTTCCCTATTCACCGTTGGTGCGGACAACTCGGATACGGGGACAGTGACGGTCGGTGCTGTCGCTGTGTCGCCGGTTGCTGGCAACACCTTGTAGGTGGCACTTTCAATGACCGCGACTTCTTCTCGGTTGGTCTGGGTGTTCCACCAGGGAATCCTGATCTCCGGCAGCGTCAATTGGCCTTCCTGTGTCGGCACGATGCCGACGGTGGTGACCTGCAGGGCGGTGATACCTTCTTCAGTCACCCGGTTTTCCGTGGTGGGCGGATCCGCGTAAACTTTGGCGCCGTTGATTTCCATCTCTCCCAATTCAGGAAGCAGGGTGCTGGACAGTCCAATGGCTGAAATGGCCAACTGGCGATTGACCGGTTCGCCGACTCTGAAGGTGGGCGGTTGCTCGGTCCAGGCTTCTCTCACGCCCAGCGCTTTGGCAGGTATCCAGGCGTCACCGCTGAACGCATCAGGGATGGTTCGTACGTTCACCGTATGTGAATCGGAAACTGCGGATACGCGCTGCCTTTGCGAGAAGATGCCGCCTCTGCCTCGAGTCCCCGTAAATCGCTCACGTGGGATGACCAGTTCGCCGCTTCGCTGTGGAAACAGGGCGTAACGCTTCTCTAATACGTAATAGCGTTTGCCACCGACAATGGCCTCAAAGCGGTTTTCGTTTTCGAGGGTTTCCACCACGGTGTCCGGCAGACTCGGCGCCTGAGGAAAGTCGCCGCCAATGGCCTCAGTGTAAAACAGCTTCACTGAATAAATGATTTGTCCCTGCACATAGGTATCACGGGTATCGACGCTGGTTTCAAAGAACACGAACTGTCGCATCTGGTCCCGCTGGTTGGCCGTCTGTTGCTGCACGCGGATCGTGATGGGGTCGCTGCGGTAATTGCCCGACCTGAAGACGGGAATAAACAGGTTGCCCATTCGCTTGGGCTGCAGCGTGAACACATAGTCCTCGTAGACCACGCGTTTTGTTTGACCATTCACAATGGACAGCGACTGATTGCGGTTCATATGCTCGCTGACGATTTCAAAGTCCTGCTCCAGGGCAGAAAAATCAATCTTGTCTTCGATCGCTCGGTCAGCAGCCCGCACGGTGAGTTTGATCAGGTCTACATCGGTGATGATGTTGCGATCCACCGTCGCGGTGAGGCTCGCCTGTGCCAGGCTGCCCGCAAATAGGCTGATGAAAATCAGCACGCTACCAATCAGAAGTCGTGTCATTGCTGCTTACCTTACCTTCTTTGAGACGCGTCTCATGCTGTTGCTGAAATTTGTTGCGCAGTAGCCCGCCAGGATCATCGGGCACGCGTCTCAGCCATTGTTGCAGCGCCTGCTTTTCTTCTTCGTCGAGCTGGGATTCTTCTTCAGAAGCCTGTTGTTGCTGCGGCGCCTGTTCTTGTTGCTCCTGCTCCTGTTGTTCCTGTTCAGACGGTTCCTGTTCTTGCTGCTGTTGTTCTTGCTGGCTGCTCTCGTTCTGTTCCTGTTGGTCCTGCTGGTCCTGGTTTTCCTGGTTCTGCTGGTTTTGGTCCTGATCCTGCTGGCTTTCAGAGTCTTCTGAATCCTGGTTCTGGTCCTGTTGTTGCTGCTGTTGTTGTTCCTGCAGCAGTTGCTCGATCAGCGCTTTATTGAACTGGGCGTCTTCGTTGTTGGGGTTGATGCCGAGTGCCTGATCGTAAGCTTCGATCGCTTCGTTAAAGAGTCCCTGCTTCGCGAAAGCGTTACCCAGATTGTATTTGCCGGAGCTCGATTCGATGCCGCCAAATTGTTTCGCCGCATCCTCAAAGTTGTCGCCGCGATAGTTGGCGGTGCCTTTCCACGCCTGGTTCTCGAATAACGCTGCGGCTTTTGCCGCGTCTCCCTGCTCCAGTGCACTCATCGCCTGTTGGTCGCGGGTCTGCCAGAGGTCGTCCCAGAGAGATGCCTGACTTTCTTCGACCGGCAACACCGCAACCAGCAGAGCAACGGACCAGAGCCAGCCGCGTCGAAAGGCTAGAGCGGCAATGGGTAGCAGGAGCAGCAGCAGCCAGGGCCCTTCTTCGAACCAGACATCAAATTCCCGTTCGAGTTCGCGATAGGCATCGTCTTCAAGGAGCGGCTGATCGGCGAGCAGATAGCCCAGATCCTCTTCGGTGAGCGTCATGGGTGAATAGCGTCCACCTGCGAGTTGGGCAAAGTCGCTCAAACTTTTTGCGTTCAGCTGTGGGATAACCATGTTGCCGCGGGTGTCTTTGAGATAACCGCGGTCAGGTCTTCCGGGCACCAGCGGTACCGGGGCACCGTCCTGCGTGCCAACCGACATGACGGAAACTGGGTAGGCGTTTCGATACTGGCGCGCCACTCTTTGTGCGGCGACCACGTCTCGAATTTCATCGGTGATGATCAGGATCCGCCCACTTGCCATACCGCCATCCCTGAAAAGATCGATCGCGCGTTCCAGTGCTGGTGTGAGCTGACTGCCCGGCGCAGGCACAATGTCCGGAGACAAGGCTGGAATCATGGCCGCGATGGTTTTGGTGTCATCGGTCAGGGGAGAGACAACGTGTGCGTCTCCGGCAAATACAACGAGTGCGGTCACACCTTCTTCACGGAGTTCCAGAAGGTCAATCAGTTTGCGTTTCGCGCGAACCAGCCGATCCGGCTTGACGTCGGTCGCCAGCATGCTGCGGGTCAGATCAAAGATGATGACCAGCGCATCTTCACGTTCCTGCACAGGCTGTGGCGTCTGCCGCCACACCGGTCCGGCCAGCGCAAAGGTGCCAATCACCCAGGCAAGCAGGAGCAGCGTTAACGGGCTGCGCGACACCTGCCGATTGGGGTTGTCCAGGATGTGCGGCAACAGGTGTGGGTCGATGGCTTTTTCCCAGTTACTGTGGTGGCTCTGTCGATAACGTAGCGCGAGGAAGAGCAGCAACGCGGGAATCAGCACGTAGAACCACGCTGGCCGCAGGAAATGAAAATTGGCGAGGATCTCGTTCAGCATCTGCTCGTTCATGATGTGATGACCTCGCTGGCATCACGGGTCCGAATCCGCGCCCAGAGGTTCGTCACCCAGTGGGTCAGCTGAGGGTGCAGCAAAGTGAACAACATGCTGAGGGCTAACGCAAAAGCGAGGGGGTACCAATACAGGGAACGAATGGGTCGATAGGTTTCCTGGTCCTGTTCGATAGGTTCCAGTTCATCCAGCGCCTCATAAATCTGGCTGAGTTCTTGTGTGGATCTCGCACGCTGGAAGATCCCGCCGGTTAAATCCGCAATCTGGGTCAGGGTTTCGATGTCGAGTTCCGCCGAGGGGTTTACCTTTCGCTGGAAGAGGAAACCCGGCACGACCATTTCTTCGGCGCCGAATCCGATGGTGTAAATGCGAATGGCTTCCTGCGCAGCAAGCTTGGCCGCTTGAACCGGGTCCACTTCGCCGACGTTGTTCACACCATCGGTAAGCAGAATCAGAACGCGGTTTTCAGCGGGGCGTTCCTGCAGGCGTTTCACGGAAAGACCAATCGCATCTCCGATCGCGGTTTTACCACCAGCAATGCCAAGTGGCGTTTCTTCTAGCAGGGTTCTGACGGTGTTCCGGTCAAAGGTGAGTGGCGTCTGCAGGTAAGCTCTTGTCCCGAACAGGATGAGCCCCAGTCGGTCACCTTTGCGGCGCTCAACAAAGTCGCCGACCACCTCTTTGACGACCGCGAGACGCGTTGTCATCGCGCCGGCCAGTTCCATGTCCTCGGTGCCCATGGAGCCGGAGATATCGACCGCAAGCAGCAGATCTCTGCCTGAGGTAGGCAGGGAAATCGGTTCACCAATCCACTGGGGGCGTGTCGCTGACAGAACCAGCGCACACCAGATTAGGATCAGGATAAGACGGCGAAGGAACGACCGAGCTCGCCCGCTTTTAGAACTGCTTTCGTAGGAGGACGCCGCGGAAAAGAACGGGACCTGCAAAGCCGGTTCCTGGCGGCTGGCCTTAGGCGTCAGGAAATAAACCAGGACAGGCAGCGGCAGGAACAACGCCGCCATCGGCCAGAGGAATTCGATCATACGCTGGTTTCCTCCAGCGCCTCTTCCAGGTGGCGTTTGTCGTGTTTCTCGATCCAGTTTTTGGCGGTGATCTCAAGACTCTGGACGTCGATGGAAACGTCTTCCCGGTAGGCACCGTCGATGAGCGCTTCCGAATCCGCCATGGAAAAGTCATGACTGCCCGTTGATCGATCCAGGAACTGCACCCAGGCTTCACCAGTGAGTCCGGCGACGTCATCTCTCGAAAATCTTGTCAAAGCAACGCGCTTGAGGAGTCGCTGCAAGGCTTCCAGGTAAACCTGGTCGTCGCCATGATCATGCCAGTCTGCCCGTAACTGATGCAGCTCTGACATGGCTTCGCGGCGATACCGGTTGGCGATCCAGCGTTGAATCAACCAATAGAGGCCATATAAAAGCAGTGCCAGGGAAATGGCGGCTAACACCCACCAACCAGGTGCCGGCGGCCAGGTTTCGATCATACCCGGCGGATGAATATCCCGCAGCTGTGCCAGCGGGTCAGTCGCCTGCTGCATCATGCCGGGGTTGGGTGGTGTTGCTGCGCTAGCCATATCTGTCCGGCTCAGTTCATCGCTGCGGTCTGACGGTTCATGCCGTCGACAATGGATTGCGAGGTATTCAGCATCAGCAGCGAGGACTTCACGCGCATGAACTCTTCCTGGATCGCGGCGACCTGTTGCTGGAATCCCAGTTCGTAGGCTTCCCGGTGTTTTCTGCTGCCGGTGTTGATGCGTGAACGTTCGTGGCCATTGGTGATGCTGTAAACATCTGGCGTCGGCAGGTGCTGCTCCAGTGGATCTGAGATGTGTATGCCAATCACGTCACTGGATTGTGCCAGCGGCTGCAGGTGAACGCGGGATTCATCGGTGTAGTGATTGAAGTCACTGATAATAAAAATCACGCTGCCGTGTTTGGTGACTCGACGCACCTCAGCCAGTGCGTTGGAAAAATGGTTCTCAGGGCTTTCTCCGAGCCTGGAAATGGCATCTCGAGTTAACGCGTGATTGAAATCGTGAATCTCGTTAAGCAGTCTCAGTACGGCGTGTCGGTTCCGTCTCGGCCGAACTTCTCGGTGACCTTGTTCGGAAAACACGATGCCGCCGACACGATCGCCACGTTCCAGCGCTGCCCAGGCTATGACGGCGGCTGCACGTGCCGCCAGAACGGATTTGAAGGTCACCTGGCTGCCGAAATACATGGAGGCAGACTGATCAACCAGGATCAGGACAGGCCGTTCCTTTTCTTCCTGAAAGAGTTTGGTGTGTGCGACCTGAGTTCGTGCGGTGACCCGCCAGTCGATGGTTCTGACATCGTCACCCGGTTGGTAGACGCGAACTTCAGCAAAGTCGATGCCGCGTCCACGGAAGTTGGAAGTGAGTAAACCTGCCAGCGGATTGGAAGTTTTGTTGTCCGCCAGGTCAGTGATTTCGCGCGCGGCGTAGCGCAGGCGAATCAGGTCACGCAGGTCGGTGTAAGCGCCGCGGTATTCCATGTTCAGACAGCGGCAACCCGTTGTACCAGGATGTCGAGAATTTTATCGGCATCGACACCCATGGCTTCGGCTTCGAAGCTGACGATGATGCGGTGACGGAAAACGTCATGGAGCACCGCTTGGACATCATCGGGAGAAACGAAGTCTTTACCCAGCAGAAAGGCATTGGCTCGTGCGCAGATATCGAGTGCAATGGTGCCGCGCGGTGAAGCGCCATAGTCGAGCCAGTTGGCGAGATCTTCACCGTAGGCGCCGGGGTCCCGTGTCGCCATCGTGAGCTGCACGATGTATTCCTCAACGACTGGTGCCATGTGAAGCGACAGAAGTTCCTGACGCGCGCTGAAGATGGCTTCCTGCGTCACGGCATGGGGTGGATCATCGTCTTCCGCGTTCATCGCCTCATTTCGAACCAGCTGCAGAATGCTTCGTTCAGAAGCGGCATCCGGATAGTCGATGTTGACGTGCATCAGGAAACGGTCCAGCTGAGCCTCCGGCAGCGGATAGGTACCTTCCTGCTCGATCGGGTTCTGGGTTGCCATGACCAGAAAGAGTGGCGGCAGGGTAAAGGTCTGGCGTCCGAAGCTGACCTGGCGTTCCGCCATCGCTTCCAGCAGGGCGGACTGCACCTTCGCCGGTGCTCGGTTGATTTCGTCTGCGAGAATCAGGTTGTGAAAGATAGGGCCCTGCTGGAATTCAAACGTCCCTTCCTGGGCGCGATAGATTTCCGTACCGGTAATGTCCGAGGGCAGCAGGTCCGGGGTAAACTGGATGCGATGAAATTCTCCTTCGATACCGTCCGCGAGCGTTTTGATCGCCTTGGTCTTGGCGAGACCCGGGGCACCTTCCACCAGCAGGTGTCCGTCGGCGAGCAGCGCCATGAGCAAACGGTTGACCAGTTTTTCCTGGCCGATGATGCGGCTTGCCAGCCACTGTTCCAATTCCATGATGTGAGCGCGATGTGACATAGCTCTTATACAACTCCCTATTGGGTTTACTACCGGTATCTCTGAGGATGGTTATAGACAGTAGGATTTACGTGAGGTTCAACCTAAGATGATACCACCAGTTGAGGTGAGGCGGATTCACGATCAGCCGACCTCATCCCGAGCAAACGGGGTCGCGCACGACACGAGAACCCGTCCGCTACGCAGCCTTCGGCGGCTGCGGTCGGGATGAGGGGAATTGTCGAGATGAGGTAACGAGTGGAAACCATCAATCAGCGCATAGCGGCAGAGATCGAGGGGGATTTTGTGGTGTTCCTGATCGGCGCTCGCGTCAACGGCCTGACCAAGATCCCGAAGTTCATTCCTGTGGGGCGAGCCATGGGTCGCATGATCAAAGAACTGGGTGAGCACCCGGAGCTTGGCATGCTGCATGTGGAAAGCTGGTTCAGCCTGCGCAGCACGATCATGGTGCAGTACTGGCGTTCCTTTGATCACCTGCATGCCTACGCACGAATGAAAGACGCCGAACATCTGCCGGCCTGGGCGGATTTCAACCGCCGTATCGGCTCGAACGGAGATGTCGGCATCTGGCACGAAACCTACCTGGTGCGCGCCGGTGAATATGAAGCGATTTACAACAACATGCCCGAGTTTGGGCTTGCCAGTGCGGCGGGGTGGACGCCTGCAACCGGCAAGATGGAATCGGCCACAGGACGTCTGGGACGCTGAAGTGCCCACAGCGCGGGCACGTTTCAGCGTCAGGAGAAATCTAAACGACTGCTCGCGACGAGAATCTCAGCTTTTGAAGCGCTATAAAGAGCTCAGGTGGGCCTCTCGATTAACGCCTGCGGTTCCGACAAAACCATCCCAGTTATCTTCACGACCGGTTCTCCAGCCCGCAATCCAGGCCTGTTTGGACGCCTCGTCATGAAAAGGACACATATCCCTGGATTTACCGTGCAAACCACAGTGATATCCGCGGGCGAAAGCTCGATGGGCCTTCTGGCGTTTTTGTCGTCGCATAGAGAGGGTCTCCTCAAGGGTTGGGGGGGGGTCTCCATTGAATCGAACTGTAAACCACTTGTCCTGGAACGATTCGCTATAAACCCGCAGTTGGATATTTACGCAGAACATAAGCAGCAGGAATGCGGCCTGACATGGGTTTCTGCGAATACATCCGGTACACTCAAGGGCACAAGATTAAGAAAACCTGCTGGTCTACCACCGGCGTCTTTGAGGGAGAAAACCATGATGAAAACAGCCGCAGCTGTGCTGTCCCTAATGCTGTTCGCGCCTCTCGCGATGGCTGATGAATTAAGTCCTGCAAATACTGCATGGATCCTGACTTCGACAGCCCTGGTGCTGTTTATGACCATTCCCGGTCTGTCCCTGTTTTATGCCGGTCTGGTTCGCGTCAAAAACGTGCTCAGCGTGCTGATGCAGTGTTTTGCGATCACCTGCATGGTGTCCATCATCTGGCTGGTGGTTGGTTATTCTCTCGCCTTCTCAGAAGGTAACGCGTTTGTGGGGGGGTTCTCCAACGTCATGATGGCAGGTATCCAGGAAGACACCCTCTCCGGCGACATCCCTGAGAGTGTCTTTGCGATGTTCCAGCTGACCTTTGCGATCATTACACCGGCACTGATCGTCGGTGGTTTCGCAGAACGTATGCGCTTTTCCGCGATGCTCCTGTTTTCCGCACTCTGGGTGATTATTGTGTATGCACCTGTGACCCATTGGGTCTGGGGCGGAGGCTGGCTCGATGAAAGGGGCCTGCTCGATTTTGCGGGTGGTACTGTCGTTCACGTGACGGCCGGTGTGGCTGCGCTGACAGCGGCCGTGATGATGGGTAAGCGCCGTGGATTCCCGGCAACCCCCATGCCGCCACACAACATGACCATGACCATTACGGGTGCGGGCATGCTCTGGGTAGGCTGGTTTGGCTTTAACGCGGGGAGCGCACTTGCCGCGAACGGTGATGCGGGTATGGCGATGCTGGTCACTCATATTTCCGCGGCAACCGGTGCCTTTACCTGGATGATCATCGAATGGATCCGCTACGGTAAGCCAAGTGCTCTGGGTGCCGTGACCGGTATGGTTGCAGGTCTTGGAACCATTACACCGGCGTCGGGCTTCGTCGGCCCTGGCGGCGCGCTGGTCATTGGTTTCCTGGCCGGTTTCATCTGTTTCAACGCGACCATGTTCCTGAAGCAGAAGCTGAATATTGACGATTCTCTTGACGTATTCCCGGTCCACGGTGTGGGTGGTGCCTTGGGTACGATCCTCGCGGGTATCTTTGCCAGCGCCTCTCTGGGCGTATTCAGCGGCCAGGGTGATGGCCTGCCAATGGGTGAGCAGGTTGTCGTTCAGCTGACTGGCGTGTTCGCCACCGGTATCTACACCGCGATCATCACGTTCATTCTGCTGAAGGTGATCGATATTGTGATTGGCCTGCGGGTGAACGAGGAAGAAGAGACCGAAGGTCTGGATATCAACCAGCACAACGAAAGAGGCTACGACCTCTAGTACAACAGACCTCATCTCGACCGAGCGTAGCGAGCGGAGAGATCTCTCCGCTTGGCCTGCCCTGAGCTTTGCCGAAGGGTCGAGATGAGGGTAGAGATCTAGCGCTTAGCCGCTCTCTCGACCAGGTATCTCACCAGGGTCGGGAAGTCCATCCCATAACCGTTGGCGCCGTCCGGGTACAAACTGGTCGGCGTCATACCGGGCAGGGTGTTGACCTCTAACAGGTAGACGTCCGTTTCAGTCACCACAAAATCTGCCCGCGATAAGTCGCGACAACCCAGAGCCTGGTGCGCGGCGACTGCGCATTTCTGCAAAGTGTTCGTCTGATCCTCAGGCAGATCCGCTGGCATCAGGTGTTCAGACCAACCGGCGGTATAACGATGATCGAAGTCATACCAGCTGTTTTCAGGCGTGGTGATTTCGATTACCGGGAAAGGTTTGGTGCCGTCGTCGGTATCGATCACACCAACGGTAATCTCTTTCCCCATGATGCGCTCTTCCACCAGAAGTCGCGGGTCATATTGGAAAGCTTCCTTCAGCGCCTGATGTAACTCGTTGGCATTTGACACCAGGGTGACGCCAATGGCGCTTCCCTGACAGGCGGGTTTGACCACCACCGACTCACCCAGGGCGTTCAGAACACGCTCCGAAGAAGCGGCAACGTCGTCGTCGCGATTCACGACACACTGTTTTGCCACGGGTAAACCGGCTGTTCGGAAAATGTCTTTCGCAATGATCTTGTCCATCGCGAAAGCACTGGAGTGCACGTCACTGCCGACATATCGGTATCCCAGGATTTCGAGGAACCCCTGGAGCGTGCCGTCTTCTCCGGGCGGCCCGTGCAGGACCGGGAAGACAACGTCCGGATCACAGTCTGCGAGGGAACGGGCGATGTTTTCATCCAGTTCAACACTGGTCACCGATGAGAAATTTTCTTTCAGCGCCTCGATCACACCGCGCGCACTGCTGCGGCTGACATCGGCTTCAGCGGAGTTGCCGCCGTTGATCACGGCGATTCGAATATCACTCACGGTAGTCCGGCACCTGCATATTCTACGCGAACTGTTTCCACAGCCGCAGATTTCTCTTCTTTGGATTTGTCGGGATGAGAGCTTCCGCTGGTCATGATAAACAGCGTCTTGCCATCTTCACCGCCAAGCATACAGGCGAAAGCCTGATTCTTAATTTGAACTCTGTCGGTCACTTCACCGCCTTCAACGACCCGAAGCGCTTCATTGCTGACCGGTGATGCCACCCAGATGCCGTCTGCCTCATCCAGACAGATACCGTCCGGCACAGCACCTTCCATCGGCGCCCATTCCCGCCGGTTGGACAGACGACCGTCTTCACCGATGTCAAAGGCGGTTAATCGTGCGCCAAAAGATTCACCCACGATGAGTGTTTTGCCGTCAGGTGTGATCACCGTGCCGTTTGGAAATGAGAGCTCATCAGCTGCCAGTTCGGTGCTTCCGTCAGGGTGAACCAGAACCATGGCCGCTTTGCAGAATTCACCATCATGATGCAGGTCGAATCCGAAGTTGCCGACGTAGGATCTTCCCTGGGCGTCCGTCACCATGTCGTTACAGTGGTATGTGGCGTATTCAGAAAGGTCAGCAAAGTCTTCTAGGCTGGTGCCATCAAACGCCAGGAGCTTTCGCTTCTGCATGGAGACGATCAGCATGCGGCCATCAGGCAGCCAACCCAAACCGGAAGGCTCGTCATCCTCGAGTTTCACGATGGTTTCCAAATGGCCCTGTTCGTCTAGGGCGTAAACGGTGCTGGCATGCATGTCTGAGAAATACAGCCGGCCATCGCGCCATCTTGGGCCTTCTCCGAAGCAAAGCCCGTCTATCAGTGTTTCTGTTGTCATCACGAAAGAACCGCAGGAAGCGAGGAAAAATGCAGTCTAGAAGGGATTCGAGTCGCAGAAAAGACCAACCGGGTGAGATTCTGTGGAAATTTGAAGTTTAGAGTACACTATAGTGTTATGAGCCATCTAAGAATCGGCGAACTCGCCAGTCGAACGGAAACCAGTGTGGAGACGCTGCGCTACTATGAATCCGAGGGTCTCATTCCAGAACCTCGCCGTAGTGATGCCGGTTATCGTCTTTACACCACCGATGATGTGGATCGTGTCCGCTTTATTCGACGTGCACGCGCCATGGATTTCTCGCTTCGGGAAGTCGGAGAGCTGCTATCACTTCAAGTGGACAGAGAACACGCGACCTGTGGTGAGGTGAAAGAATTGGCGGAACAGAAACTGGGTGCCATTGAAATCAAGATGGCGGAACTTCAAAAGATGAAGCTGGCTTTGAGACAGATCACCGATGCCTGTGAAGGCGGCGAGCTCTCCGCGGTTCATTGCACCATTCTAAATGCGTTAGAAAGCTAGGCTTCAGCTCAACTCGCCAGACAGTTTTTCGATCTCCGCTCGCCAGCTTTCCTGTCGTTTAGGTTTCTGAAACTTGGGCTTTCTCGCCAGATCCGCTTCGAGTAACGCTTCCAGTTCTACGATGCGCGCAAGAATGTCTTCTTCGCCAGACACAGCAGAAGGCTTCTCTTCTTTTCTTGATGTGTCGGTTTTTATGGCCGTCGGTGAATCCATGTCGTAAAAGATTTCCGGCCGGTGAATCTCCTGCAGCTTACCGTTCGAGATGAGTACGTAGCGCTCAGCAATGTTGTCGACAAAGCGTCGATCATGGGAGGTGATCAATACCGTGGCGTTGGTTTCAAGGATCTGGGCCTCCAGCTCTTCTTTTCCCTGGATGTCGATGTGGTTTGTTGGCTCATCCAGGATCAGGAAGTTCGGTTGGTTCATCCGAATGATCAGGAACATGAGACGAGCGCGTTCACCGCCTGACAGCACCTCAACCTTTTTATCCATGTCTTTGTAGGGGAAGCCGGCTTTGATCAGGGCGCCTTTGAGATTGTGGTCTGGTCCACCACATTGATCGCGCAGGGTTTGCATCAGACCAAGGGAACCATCCAGACGTTCCATCTCCTGATCGTAGTAACCCATGTCACATTGCGGATTAAACTTGATGACGTCGCCATCTCGGTTCTGCTCGTACGCCGACATAATGCGATTGATCAGTGTGGTTTTCCCGGCACCGTTGTGACCGAGCAGGGCGACGCGATCGCCTGGCTTGATGATGAAATCATCGATGTGAAACAACACTCGATCATCCGGCGCCAGGATGTCTCGTTGTTCAATGGCGAGCATGCGATTGGCTTTTGCACTGCCGACATCAATGCTGAGGCTCAGTCCAGAGCCCCTGGAAACAAAAGTCTGCTCGTCTTTCAGCTTCTCGATGCGCTTTTCCATGGATTTGGCTTTGCGCGAGAGATCTTCGTTGTCGTAAACCTTTCCCCAGGTGGCCAGGCGTTTAGCGCTTGCTTCCAGGCGTCTGATGTCCTTTTCTTCCTGCTCTCTGGCTGCCCGCGCCGCTTCGTCATGTTCTTCCAGTGCGATTCTGGCTTTGGAATAGGGCATGCCGAAGGGGTAGAACCGCTCGTCCCGGAGGAACACGGTGCGATCGGTGACGGCATCCAGAAACGCCCGGTCGTGGGAGATCAGGAGAAAGGCTGCTTTGAGTGACTTCAGGTACTGCTCAAACATCAGCAGGGTCTTCAGGTCCAGATGGTTGGTCGGTTCATCGAACAGGATCAGGTTGGGTTCCAGGATCAAAGCACGCGCAAACATCAGTCGATTCTGCTGACCACCGGAAAGATCTTTCACCCGGTAGCCAAACTCTTGCTCGCTGAATCCGAGCTGGTTCAACAGTTGCTCCGCCCGATACTGCTGGCTGACCTGTTCCTCGGCCGGGAGTTTCTCTGAGAGTGCCTCCAGCATGGTGAAGTCGTTGAGGGCTGGGTCGATGAACTGTTCGACGGTTTCCAGATGCAGATCGTTGTTGCGAGAAATGTCGCCCTCGTCCGGGACGTCACTGCCATTCAGAATCGATAGCAGTGTCGACTTCCCGGAACCGTTGTGACCGACCAGGCCAATCCGGTCTCCGGTATTGATGGTCAGGTCCAGCGACTTGAAGAGAGACTTGGTGCCGGCAGCGTGTGATATCCGGTGGCACTGTAATAGTGGTGGCATGGCCTAATATTATCAGACGAGAAAAGCTCGCAGTTCGTCGAGTGTGAAGGGCCAGCCAATTTCTCTCACTTCTTCATCTGATGTGAACGTGACCACTGGAATACGGATACCGTACTTGTCCATCAACTCATCGGAGTCGGCGATCTCAATGCTGTCGATGTCGATCGCCAGGCCTTCCTGTTGCAACGCCACGAGCAAGGCATACGCCTGTTCGCAAAGATGACAGCCGAGGGTCGTGTACAGATTCACTTTCACTGATCTTCCCTATGCGGGCAGACCGAAAAACGTTGTCGCGTTTTCGGTGGTCTGCTGCGCCAGCTTTTCGTAAGAGACTTCCCGGCAGTCAGCGACAACCCGGCAAACTTCTGGCAGGTTCATCGGTTCGTTGCGTCGGGTCTTGGGCTTCGGTCTTATCGTGCGAGGCATCAGATAGGGGGCATCGGTTTCTATCATCAGACGGTTATCCGGAATATCCCGAACCAGCGTTTTTAAATGCTCACCCCGGCGTTCATCACAGATCCAGCCGGTCATGCCGATGTAACAATCCAGGTCAAGGTAGGCATAGAGCGCCTCTTTCTCTCCGGTAAAACAGTGCACAACAGCACGAGTCAGGCCATCACGATAGTGTCGTAACACATCGGCAAAGGTCGGGTGAGCATCCCGCTCATGCAGGAACATGGGCAAACCCGTCTCGATCGCGAGCTCGATGTGCTGCTCGAACGATGTGATCTGTGTTTGTCTCGGTGAAAAGTCACGGAAGAAATCGAGCCCGGTCTCACCGATCGCCTTAACCTGCTCGTCTTTTGAGAGATCTCTCAGCAGAGAGAGGGTGGATGTGTCGGTCTCTTCGGCGTGATGCGGGTGAATCCCCGCCGTCGCGAACAGAAACTCATGCCGCGCCGCGATATCGCGTGCCTGCTCACTGCCTGCTTTTGACGCACCAGTCACCACCATTCGGGTGACACCCACTTCGGCGGCACGTTCCAGCACATCATCGAAATCGTGATCGAACGAGTCGTGGGTAAGGTTGGCCCCAATGTCTATGAGTGCTGTCATCTGGCCCTAGGTTTGGTTCAGGTGTTTTCCGGCTGGCGTTGGGCCAGTTCCTGGATGCCCGTAACCTGTTGCGGAGAGAAGTAGTTCCTCTCGTGCGGATAAATCAATGGTTGCTTTTCGTTCATGCGCCGACTGTAGATGCTTGAGAACATCAATACGTTTTGAACGTATCCCCGGGTTTCGGAGAACGGGATGATCTCGATCCAGACATCGAACGGCATGTTCGGATCCAGCCATTTGCCGACGTTTCCAGGGCCGGCATTATACGCAGCCGATGCAAGAATGCGATTGTTGTCAAAGCGGCGAAGCATTTCGCTCAGGTAATTGGTGCCGAGCTTAATGTTAAGGTCGGGCTCGGTGAGGCTCGAATTGTTCTTGTAGGTTACGCCGAGCTTTTTGGCGACGGTTTGTGCCGTGGTCGGCATCAACTGCATCACACCGAGGGCACCGGAACGGGATTTGGCATCTGGCATGAACGCACTTTCTTGCCTGGCAATGGCAAGGCTCCACTGCACGGGAATATTTGCTCGTCTTGCGTGTTCCAGAAAGGTGTCCTGGTAAGCAATGGGGAAACGAAAGTCCAGATGATTCCAGGCACCCGCATCGATCATGGTTTGAATCGCGGCCTTGTACCAGCCCCAGCGAAGGGCAATCTTCGCAGCAACCTCACGCTCTGCGTAGGTAAAGTCGGCGGTGGAGAAATACCATTCCTTACGCGCACGGGATCTCTCACCCAGGGCAAACAATTCCAGCGCCCGTTGTATGCTCGGCGTCTCTTCCAGCGAAAGAATCTGATCGAAGGTCACCGGTGTCGGCTCGTCCTGGTAGTTGTAATGCGATTGCAGGATGTCTGCTGCGACAAATCCATAAAAAGAACGGGTCTCACTCAGCGCTGTCAGAATCTCGTGTGCGATCAACCGATCCGGTTCTTCCGCGGATTGTCCGAGGACCCGTGCTTTCCAATATTGCCAGCGTTCCGAATCCTGAAGTGCCTCGGGCAGCAGGTTGATGAGCACGATGACACTGCTCCAGTCCTGCAGTCTCAGGCTTTGTCTGAGTCGTGCCTCCACCAGGTCCGGGTGCTCATGCAGGTTGACAGGCAAAGCGTCCATCAGCGCCATGTCGCTGGTTTTTCTCGATAACCTGATACCGATAGAGGCATAGGCTGCTTCCAGCGGCGCTGGCTCGAAGCTGAGCAGGGGTTCATATGCTCGGAGTGTTAACAGGGCTTCCTGGGGATCAGAACGTGCCAATCGTCGAATGCCGTGCAGCACAATCTCGCGATTGCGAGCGTTGTCTTTTTTAAAGGCACCGGTTCGCT
Source organism: Pseudomonadales bacterium (assembly GCA_017642855.1). Lineage (GTDB taxonomy): Bacteria > Pseudomonadota > Gammaproteobacteria > Pseudomonadales > Azotimanducaceae > UBA9659. Next base: position 1,952,540 of record JAEPOO010000001.1, on the reverse strand, counting down.
TAATGGTTTTCGGTTTCTGGTGCACCAGGCGGTAGTTGGATGCGTAAGGCTTGTCATCCTTGTGAACAAACCGCATCAGATAATTGGCGAGCTTTCGCTCGTTTTCCTGGAGGGCCAGGGAAAAACGGCGCCAGGCAATATCTGGCGTCATGCCGTCGGCACCGCGCCAGATATTGAAGATGGGGTCACATTCATCGGGTTGCGAGAAGCCAACGGTCCAAAGCCGGGCGGCTTCTGCCATCGCCTTTTCGTTCATACCGACTTGATATAGGGCGTATCCGTAACGGCAGGCGAGCGCCCGGGTGGGAGAAACCTTTTCGTAGTTTGCCACGAACGTTGCCCATTCCCCGCGTTTTGCCAGGCTGGACAGCCAGTGCTGAAGTAAGGGTTCTGTCAGGGGTGTGTCGGCGTTCTGCTCAACCCAGGCGAAGATGTCATCTTCGGCATAACGCGAGATGCGATAGGACATCTCGGTGTACTCGAGGTAGGGGTAGAGCGCATAGGTGCGCAGCTGAGGTTTCAGTTTCTGCAGCCGGGTGAACTGGCTGGTTCGAATCAGGTGCAGTGCATCGAGATACAGCTGCCGCTGTTCGAATCGGTCCGGGGTCATTGACGGGTCGTAGGTGTCCCCACGGGAAAAGTCAGCCGAAGCCGGCACCGCCATGAATAATAGTGCGCAGGTCAGTAAAAATTGTTTCACGCGTGTATTCGATCACTCTTTGCGTGTCAGTGCGTGAAAGACTAATGAAAGTTTAATGAAGAAGGAAGAGAGAGATCTCTCCGCTCGCGATGCTCGGTCGAGATGAGGGATAGGTGCTCGGTTGCTACTCGCTCGCGACGAGGGGATCAGTTGTCTTTGATGCCAACCCGCACTGCCAGCACATCACAGGGGGCGCCATGCAAGACACCATTGGCGGTTGAGCCCAGCAGTAGGGCGAGGCCGTGGCGACCGTGACTGCCGACAACAATCAGGTCAGCGCCGATTTCCTCGGCCAGGGTATGTATCTCGGTTTCCGGTCGACCAAAGATCAGGTGCTGATCGTCTGCGGGAATATCGAGGGAGGAAGCGAACTCTGCAAGATGAGTTTTTGCGGTGTCCTGGATTTGCTCCTGGATGGTCGATAGATCCATCGGAATGTCGCCGCCATAAGCCAGCGACAAGGGTTCGATAACATGTACACAACTGAGCCGACAGCCGAAAGCGGTCCTGAGCGCGCAAGCTCGTTTTGACACGTCACGGGATTCAACGGTTAGGTCGACACCCACCAATATGTGATTGTACTCAGCCATCTTATCCACCTGCTCTTGTCGTTTTTGTGGTTGGATATTTCGCCAAATTTACACAGTAAGCCTGCTATCCTCAACAGATGGTTTACCTGATTATCGGCCTGGCGCTCCTGTTCATCATCGTGCCTATTATTGCGGTATTGCCGTCTGCGAGACAGAAGGAACGGATGCAGATGCGAAACCTTGCTCGCGGGGCTGGCGTGTCCGTTGATTTGACGACCATTGAAGACCCGAACCCTGACCAGGATAAATACATCACCCATACCGGTCGAAAAATTCCTCCGGACCTGAAGGTGACGGCGTGGCGTCAGCAGAGGAAAAGAGCACGGGATTGGCGTGAGTTGCCAGAAGTCAGTTGGTGCGCGCAGCGAAATCTCGACAAAAGCTGGCGATGGCCTGTTGATCCCAATGAGCATGCCAGTGACGAGCTGAGAATTTTTTTGGCCACTTCTATTGAATCGTTACCAGATGACGTTGATCAGGTAGAGGAATCCCGTTACTGCATCACGATTTACTGGCACGAAGCTGACAAAGAATCTGTCCAGGATGTGCTGGATTTTCTTAAGCAATGCGCGGACTTACCGTTGCACAAACCCGTCGAAGAAGACGAAGACTATTGACGCTTTCGTCGGCTAGGCTTGACAAAACTCACTGATCTGCGCGTAAAGTAAAAAACGGTCGGCGGTGTGATCGAAGCAACAAAATGAACGAATGTTGCTTGACCTTCGAAAACATTGACCTTATATATGTCGCCCCTTAGCGCGCTGAATCGCGCCAAACGAACAACTATGGATGCAGTGAATGGGTAAATCGCTCGTTATTGTCGAGTCACCAGCAAAGGCGAAAACAATTAATCGCTACCTAGGCGATGACTATATTGTTAAGTCCAGTGTGGGACACATTCGTGACCTGCCTGTATCCGGTACCAGCAAGAGTGATCCAAAAGCTCGAGCCAAAGAGGCGGCAAAAACCCGCAAGATGTCGCCGGAAAAGAAAGCTGCCTATAAGAAAGAAAAGGCGCGCAAACAACTGGTCGCGCGTATGGGCATTGATCCGGATAACGATTGGAAGGCGAACTATCAGATCCTTCCCGGTAAAGAAAAAGTTGTCTCTGAGCTGAAGAAGCTCGCCAAGAATGCCGACGAAATTTATCTGGCCACTGACCTTGATCGTGAAGGTGAGGCCATTGCGTGGCATCTGCGTGAAGCGATCGGTGGTGACGAATCCAGATATCGCCGTGTCGTGTTTAACGAGATCACCAAGAAGGCCATTGAAGAAGCGTTTGAAGAACCCGGTGACATCAATATGGATCACGTCAGCGCTCAGCAGGCGCGACGATTCCTTGATCGGGTGGTTGGTTTCAAACTCTCACCACTGCTCTGGTCAAAAATTGCCCGAGGTTTGTCTGCCGGTCGTGTGCAGTCGGTTGCCGTTAAGCTGATTGTTGAACGGGAGCGTGAGATCCGTGCTTTCATTCCAGAAGAATACTGGGAAGTTTATGCGGACCTGTTGCACACCGATGGTGATTCGAAAGATCCGGTGAAGTTCCAGGTCACCAAGCAGGATGGCAAGAACTTCCGGCCCCTGAATAAAGAACAGACAGATGCAGCCCTGGACATTCTCAGGAATGCGACCTTTACCGTGACCAAGCGTGAAGACAAACCCACGCAAACACGTCCGACTGCGCCTTATATAACGTCGACCCTGCAGCAGGCGGCGAGCACTCGTCTGGGTTTCGGGGTTAAGAAAACCATGATGCTTGCCCAGCGTTTGTATGAGGCTGGCTACATTACCTATATGCGTACTGATTCGACCAATCTCAGTGCGGAAGCCGTATCAGCGGCACGTGACCTGATCGAGAAAGATTACGGTAAAAAGTATCTGCCCGATCAGCCAAGGCTCTACTCCTCAAAAGAAGGTGCCCAGGAAGCGCACGAAGCGATTCGGCCTTCTGATGTCACCGTGCATTCGACTAACCTGAAGAGCATGGAGCGTGACGCGGAACGTCTCTATGAATTGATCTGGCGCCAGTTTGTGGCCTGTCAGATGCCAAACGCTGATTACATCAGCACCAGTGTGCTCGTTGGTGCGGGAAACCTTGAACTACGTGTTCGAGGTAGGATCCTGAAGTTCGACGGTTACACCAAAGTGCAGCCGCCTGCAGGTCGAAAGGAAGAAGAGCAGCCGCTGCCGGACTACCAGGTGGATCAGGTGTTGAAGCTGGAAGAACTGCATCCATCTCAGCATTTCACCAAGCCGCCATCTCGTTATGGTGAGGCGAGCCTTGTCCGTGAACTTGAAAAGCGGGGCATCGGCCGACCCTCAACTTATGCATCGATTATTACGACAATCCAAGATCGCGGTTACGTCACCCTGAACAACAAGCGTTTTTATGCGGAGAAGATCGGTGATGTGGTGACAGAACGCTTGAGTGAAAGTTTTAAAGACCTGCTGGATTACAACTTCACAGCTCAGCTGGAAGAGGGTCTGGATAAGGTTTCCGACGGTGATGTTGAGTGGAAGAACCTGCTCAACGACTTCTACAAGGATTTTGAGAACAAGGTCGAGACCGCTGAGGGTGATGGCGAAGGCAGCATGCGCGCCAATGACCCTTCCATGACCGATATTAAGTGCGAAAAGTGTGGGCGTGATATGCAGATCCGCACGGCAAGCACCGGCGTCTTTATGGGTTGTTCTGGTTATGCTTTGCCGCCAAAAGAGCGCTGCAAGAACACCATTAACCTCATCCCCGGTGATGAGGTCGTCAGCGTGGATGGCGACGAAGAGGAAGAATCACGCATCCTCCGTGACAAGCGCCGCTGTGAGAAGTGCGGCACTGCGATGGACAGCTACCTGATCGATACCGAACGCAAGCTGCATGTCTGCGGTAATAATCCGGATTGTTCCGGCTTCGCCATTGAGAAGGGTGAATTCAAGATCAAGGGTTATGACGGCCCCATCCTTGAATGCGATAAGTGTGGTGCAGAAATGCAGCTAAAAACGGGCCGCTTTGGTAAGTACTTTGGCTGTACGTCTGATGACTGCAAGAATACGCGTAAGTTACTGCGTAACGGTGAGCCCGCGCCGCCCAAGATGGATCCCGTTCCCATGCCGGAGCTGCAATGTCAGAAGGTGGATGACACCTATGTGTTGCGTGACGGTGCGGCGGGTATTTTCCTGGCTGCGAGTCAGTTCCCTAAAAATCGCGAAACCCGCGCGCCGTATCTGGATGAGATCCTGCCCCATCAGAATGAAATTGATCCCAAGTATCAGTTCCTGTTCCGTGCGCCAGCGAAAGATCCGGAAGGCAGGCGCTCTCTGATCAAGTTTGCTCGTAAAACCAAAGAGCATTATGTCATGACTGAGAACGACAAGGGCAAGCCGTCAGGCTGGCGCGCTGACTATGTGAATGGTGAGTGGGTTGAGTCTGAGAAGACGTCGAAGAAGAAGGCCGCTTCTGGTTAGGACCTCATCCCGAGCGGCCGGGGTCGCGCACGACACGAGGGATCTCAAGATCTCTCCGCTACGTGGTCTCCGACCACTTCGGTCGAGAAGAGGATTTGGAATCCACAATCAGTGTCGTATGACACCAACTCCCAGGCCTTCAATCTCAAATTCCTGGTAACGCAGATCCACTTCAATCGGTGAGTAGTCCTTGTTCTCAGGGAGCAGGGTAACCTGGTATTTGCTGCGTGAACGTTTCAGGCGCTTCACGGTCACTTCATCTTCGATGCGCGCCACAACAATGTCGCCGTTGTTCACATTCTGTGTTCGATGCACGGCCAGCAGGTCGCCATCGAGAATGCCACACTCAATCATGGAGTCGCCACGTACCTGCAACAGATAGTCAGCATTGGGGCTGAAGAAGGTGGAGGGCAGTTCACAGTAGTCTTCGATGTGCGCTTCCGCGAGAATCGGATTACCGGCCGCCACCCGACCAATAATGGGGATACCCTCGTTTTCCGGCAGCTTGATGCCTCTCGAGGTGCCGGGAATCATTTCGATGGCCCCTTTGCGCGCCAGGGCCTTCAGGTGTTCCTCCGCTGCGTTGGCGCTCTTGAAGCCCAATTCGTTGGCGATGTCCGCACGCGTGGGCGGATATCCGGTTTCATCGATATAACTTTTGATGAATGCCAGGACCTCAGTTTGTCGGGGTGTCAGCTTATTCATATCAGTGGGCCTCTAAACACCTGTCTTTTTATACAGTTACTGGAATTATATACAGGGATTCTTGAATAACAATCTATTTTCTTGGTCTTTTTCAACACCTGGCACGTTCAGCGCATCCCTCTAGAGCGCGCTATACTGCTGGCGCATCGCAGAAATGATCGGTTTGTCGAGACAGGAAAGAACATGGCGAGAAAGAACATCGCGAGAAAGAACGTGGCACAAAAGAACGTGGCACAAAAGAACACGGCGAAAAAGCACATGGCGAAGAAGTTGCTCCTGGGTTGGTTGATTTTGTTGCCATCTGCCCTGGTCGCAGAAACACCGGAAGAAAAAGGGCTGGCGATTGCCGTGGAAGCCGATCGCAGAGATCAGGGCTGGGTGGATATGCAGGTGACCATGAGCATGATCCTGCGTAACGCCCGGGGTGACGAAAATCATCGTGAAATGCGCCTCAAGTCGCTTGAAGTCCCCGCAGATGGTGACAAGAGCATCATGGTGTTCGATACGCCGCGGGATGTTCAGGGAACGGGTCTGCTGACGTTCTCGCATAAAGTTGAGGATGATGATCAATGGCTTTACCTGCCTGCGCTGAAACGGGTGAAGCGCATCGCGTCGAAAAATAAATCAGGGCCTTTTGTCGGCAGTGAGTTTGCTTTCGAGGATCTGAGTTCTCAGGAAGTGGAGAAATACACCTACAAGTATCTGCGTGACGAAACTGTGAACGGCCTGGATTGTTATGTCATGGCGCGCTATCCCACGGATAAATATTCCGGTTACACCCGCCAGGTGACCTGGATCGATAAAGCGCACTACCGCATGCAAAAAGTGGACTACTACGATCGCAAAAACAAGTTGCTGAAGACGCTGACGTTCAGCGACTACCAGCAATACCTCGACAAATTCTGGCGTGCTGATGCCATGAACATGGTGAACCACGTGAACAATAAGAGCACCGAGCTGCTCTGGAAGGAATACTCATTCCAGACGGGGCTTGTTGATCGTGACTTCAACAAAAACGCGCTTCAGAGAACGCGTTAGCGCATGCAGCGTCGATTCCTGGCCACTGTCTTTCTGGTGCTGCTTTGCGCAGGGCCGGTAAGGGCTGAGCATGCCTTCTGGGTGCTCGGCAGCTTTGTTGAGCAGGAAGGGGCGAGAAGCGAAGGGGCGCGACTGGCTGGCGACACTGACTTTGAAATCCTGCTTTTTGAGGCTCAGGTGAAAGAGCGTTTTCAGTACCGTCTGCTCACAGCTGTGCCGGAAGACGAGGCCGCCCGCCGTCGGCAGCTGCAACGATTGGGTCAAGCCGGTATCTCGGAACCCTGGACGCTTCGACTTCCGGGAGACTTGCCGTTTATGGAAACGATTTTTGCGGAGATCAGTTTTGACGATATTGCGTTCATCGACGACGACATTGATGTTGAGAGGGCCGATGAGCCGGTATTCGATCTCGCAGAAAACTATGTCGTTGCAGGCAGTTTCAAAGAGATGGACAGAGCTCAGGCTCTGGTTGATCAACTGAATGTTGGCTATCCCGTCACGATTCAGCCCTCAGAGATATCCGGGGAGACCTACCATCGTGTCTTGGTTGGCCCGGTGTCCGCGTTGGAGGAAAACAGTGTCACAACCCTCTTATCGACCCAGGGTGTCGACGGTGCCTGGGTGCTCCGATCAGTAATTGCGGCAGCACCTTCTGTAGAGGAGATTCGGGTCGTACAAGAGAGCCAGGACTTGACGCCAGAACTTCGCGGTTTGAGCGTATCAACGACGCCGGCGTCACGTGTGTCTGAGCCGGTGCCTCAGTATGAAGGTGACTACAACCCGGCAACGCTAAAAAAAAAGTCCACGCTTTTCCCGATCCCAGGGAAAGATAAGCGCGCCTCAAGCAGTAACCCCGGCCGCTGGCGCACTGACATTGCCTCTGAATTCAGGGTATTCAATGATCCAGGTCTGAACGACCTGGAAGAGTTCCATCCTTCTGTCAGCGTTCAAACGGAGTACTACAAGACCTGGAACGGCGGCAACGATATTGTTGCCTTTGTACCGTTCTATCGCTGGGATCAGCAGGATGAAGAACGAACACACTTTGATATCCGTGAACTGACCTGGGTGCATGTAGCTGACGACTGGGAGTTGCGCACCGGCATCAGGAAAGTTTTCTGGGGCGTGACCGAGTCCCAGCATCTGGTCGATATCATCAACCAGACCGACTATGTCGAGAATCAGGATGGCGAGGAAAAACTCGGTCAGCCCATGATCAACCTGTCCCTGACTCGAGATTGGGGTGTGATTGATTTCTTTGTCTTACCGGGGTTTCGCGAACGTACCTTTCCCGGTGAAGACGGTCGGCCGAGATTGCCTTTCCCGGTGGACGTCGACAATCCCATTTACGAATCATCCGCTGAGCGATATCGCACGGACGCGGCAGTTCGCTGGACCAATTACTTTGGCGACCTTGAAGTTGGGTTGTCTCACTTTTCCGGTACCTCAAGGGAACCAAGATTCCAGGTGGACCTCAGAGTCGATGAGTTTGGCATCCCGAACGATGTTGTCCTGATTCCTGTTTATGATGTGATCGATCAAACTGGTCTTGATGCCCAGTATTTCATCGGCGACTGGGCCTGGAAGCTGGAAGCGATTTCACGCAGCGGTCAGGGAGACCGTTTCTCTGCGGTCACTTTTGGTTTCGAAAAAACGTTTGTTGGCGTCTTTGGCAGTCGTGGTGACCTGGGCGTGGTCGCGGAATACCTGTTTGATGATCGTGGTGAAGACGCGCCGGTGATCGGGGAAGACGATGTTGCCCTCGGTTTTCGCTATACCGTAAACAATCCTGCGGATACGACGGCGCTGCTGGTTTGGTTGTACGACGTGGATTCCGATGAGTATCTGATGACCCTGGAAGCTTCCAGCAGGCTCGGCGAAAAGTGGAAGATGATTCTTGAAGCCTCATTCTTTAACGGCGGCGACACGCTGATGGGTGATTTTCCTTCTGTGCTGAATGCGTTCGCTGACCCTGAATCTGAGTTGGGATTGTTTCAGGAAGAGGACTTTATCAAGTTAGAATTCATACGTTACTTCTAGTGGATTTGGTTTTATGGAAGAGTCGCTAACAGAGCTGCAAAGGTTGTTAACCCGCCCAGATGTGATCTGGGTATTTTTGGTTGTCTTTGCCACTTTGCTGCTGAATTACATTGCTCGAAAAGTGCTGATTCACATCGAGAAGCAGGCAGAGAAAACCCAGAACCTCTGGGATGATGCGCTGGTTATTGCGGCGCGCAAACCTGCGGCCTGGTTGATCTGGGTGCTGGGCATCAGCTGGGCGGCTGAGATTATCGCCAGGGGTACCGATTCTGCCTTGGAACAGCTGATCTACCCGACACGGTTTATTGTGGTTGTCGGTTTGCTGGTTTTTTTCCTGGCGAGATTCATTACCGAGGCCGAGCGAGCGTTTATTCAGAACGGCGCTGACATTACAACCGCCAACGCGGTCGGCAAGCTGCTTCGCGTTTCCGTTTTTATTACCGGCGCCTTGTCGATTCTGCAGACGCTTGGTGTCAGTATCTCCGGTGTGCTGGCCTTTGGTGGTATTGGCGGGATTGCTGTGGGTTTTGCAGCTCAGGATCTGCTGGCCAACTTCTTTGGTGGCCTGATGATCTACCTGGACAGACCTTTTAAAGTAGGCGACTGGGTTCGAAGCCCGGATCGTAATATTGAAGGCACGGTTGAAAGCATTGGCTGGCGTCTGACGATTATCCGAACATTTGATCAACGACCTCTTTATGTCCCCAACTCCGTGTTTGCAAACATCGCCCTTGAGAACCCATCGCGTATGCGCAATCGTCGAATCTACGAGAAGATTGGTGTTCGTTATGACGATGCAGCGAAGGTCAAAGTGATCGTTGATGATGTTCGGTCCATGCTGGAAGAACATCCTGAGATTGATGCCAACCGAACACTGATCGTGAACTTCAATGCCTTCGAATCGTCGGCACTGGAATTTTTCGTGTACGCCTTCACCAAGACCACCAATTGGGTGGAGTATCACAAGATCAAGGAGTCGGTACTTCTCGATATCGTGAATATCGTTGAGAACCACGGCGCTGAGTTTGCGTTCCCGACCCAGACCATCCACATGGCAGATGGTGCCGAACCAGAGGCGTTATAACGCTTTCAGCAAACTTCGTGGAACGCCTGTCGGGTGACCGTGCGGCTCTAGCTGCGATAAGGTAGACTCCGCGCGAGTTAATCAAGAAGTGGAAAAACCATGGCTAACCTTCTGTTCTATCAAAAACCCGTACCTCTGAATAAGACGGATCATGCTGATAAGAAGATCAATTCAGCAGGGCGAACCTTCCATTTTGCCTCGGGTACCAACTCGGTCATTCTTGCCGGGGTCGAGTTCAGTGAAGCTGCCAAGGAATACCCGATCGTGTTTGCCCAGGCAGGCGGCAGTGTTGTGCCGGTTGCACTGCTTGGTCTTCGCAACGAAGAAAATCTTTACGTTGATGATGAAGGCGCATGGGACGCGCGGTACGTGCCCGCTTTTGTTCGTCGATATCCTTTTGTCCTGGCTGAAACCGGCCAGGATGGTCAGCGGGTTGTCTGTATCGATGAAGCCTACGAGGGGTTTAACGATACAGAAGGGGAGCCCCTGTTTGATGGCGAAGAAACGACGCCGATCCTGAAACAGGCCATGGACTTCCTCGAGGAGTATCAGAAACAGTACCAGCGCACCGAAGCATTTGTTCAGCGTCTCAAAGAAAACGATCTCCTCATGGAGCTCAATGCCAAGGTGGATATGGTCGATGGTGAGCAGTTTGGTCTGTCCGGGTTGCTCGCTGTGGATGAGCGAAAGCTGCTGCAAATGACAGACGAACGCGCCCTGCAACTGTTCCGGTCCGGGGAGCTGTCTTGGGTTTATTGTCACCTGATGTCGCTCGGTAACATGGGTCGTATGGTGGACAGAATTGCCCAGCGCGCGGGTGGTCAAGCAGCGGTGGAAGCGCAGACGGAAGAGAAAGCTGACGCGGCGAAGCGAAAAACCAAGACTAAGGTCAAGAAGAGTTAGTCACCGGTTGAGCTAACGTCCGGCTGATACCGATTGATTCTGACGAGGACCCCGAACAATGGGTGGTCGATGTAGTGCAACTCATCGCTGCGCAGGCGTCGTGATTGGCTCATAACATGAGACCTGGCCGCGAAGTACTGGCCCCGTTCACGCTCCACATCAACCAGGTCCTGGTAGTCCTTAAGCTGTTCATCCGTCAGGCTCGATTCAAAACCCTGAAGAAAAGGATTTTCTGAGCCGCCTCTTGGTTCAAAGATGGTGTACCAGAGATCCGTTTGCACGTGCAGGAATCTTGATCGGCTGATGGAAATCGTGCCTTCAATTTCAAATCGATCATCGTAACGTTGACCGGTTTGGACCATGACGGACGTCGGTTCCGAGTGGATGGGTTGTATCCATGACTGATGATCGACGACGTCAAATCGTGATGATCGAGACAGGCTGCGGCGAATCATGTCCAGGGATGAGTCCTCCACAGACGAAAAAGCCAACTGGCCGTCAGTCGTGCCCGGTGTATTGCTCACCAGATCGCGAATGTCATCCTTGTCGGCTTTTGTTTGGGGGGCCTCAGCGACAGCGCCATCACCCGCGTTTGGTGCGATTTTCAGTGTTGTTTCAGCGCCAGAGTGAGGTGCTGCCTGGTCGCCCATGCCTGTCATCGCCTCAACGACTCGTCGATTGCGATTTCTGTTGCTCTGGCTTTCAAAGGCGAACGCATTGTCACTGAACGAAGGCATCTCTTCAGCGCGCGGTCGCTCGGCATCGGTATCTAAAGCCTGCTCCAGCTGGGAAAGGTTAAAAGGCTCGCCCGGATACACGGAAAGAATATCTGCGGGATACTCCGGGGTTCGCGTAGGCCAGCTTTCTTCATCGAGGCTGGTATTGCGCGGCTTAAACAGGATGACGTCCACCTGGTACCAGCCGTCGAAGCCGGTTTCCGCCTGTGCGTTCTGGAACCAGACTGTGACACTGCAAAACAAAACCAGCAGGGCTGGCAAATTAACCTGCAACTGCGTTCTCCATGGAAACACGCTTCTTCTCAAGCCGTTCAAGCAATCGCTCAACCTTTGAGAATCTCGCTTCGACTTTTTCCATCTTATCATCGAAAGCCAGCTGATTCGCTGTCGGCAGTCGGTAACGATGCGGTTCCGCCTGTACCAGTTCTACGATAGATCCGGCGTCCACAGTGGTCTCCTGGTCGAATTCGATACGACCACCACGTTCGCCGGCGTCGAGCTTCTTGATCCCCAGATCTTCAGCGCGCAGTTTCAGTGCCGTGATTCTGAACAGATTTTTGACCGGTTCTGGCAGAAGCCCGAATCGGTCAATCATTTCCACCTGCAGTTCCCGCAGCTGTTCTTCAGACTCTGCGTTGGAGATTCGTTTATAGAGCACGAGGCGCATATGGACGTCCGGCAGGTAATCATCGGGAATAAGTGCCGGCAGGTGCAGGTTAACCTCGGTACCTTCTTTCAGCGGTCTATCGAGATTCGGTGTCTTGCCGTCCTGGATGGCTTTCACCGCACGGTCCAGCATCTCCATATAAAGCGAGTAGCCGATGGTCTGCAGATTGCCGGTCTGTTCATCACCGAGCAGCTCGCCGGCACCTCGAATTTCCAGGTCGTGGGTGGCCAGGATAAAGCCGGCGCCCAGATCCTCAGCATCCGAAATGGCATCCAGTCGTTTCACCGCATCCGATGTCATCGCCTGGCGATGCGGCGTCAGCAGGTAGGCATAAGCCTGATGGTGTGATCGGCCTACTCGACCTCTAAGCTGATGAATCTGCGCGAGCCCGAACTTGTCAGCACGGTCCATGATGATGGTGTTGGCGTTTGGAATGTCGATGCCGGTTTCAATAATGGTGGTGCAAACCAAGACGTTGGCGCGCTTATGGTAGAAGTCCGACATCACCTGCTCCAGCTCTCGTTCGCGCATCTGGCCATGACCAATGGCGATGGTGGCCTGTGGAACAAGCTGCTGCAATTTTTCGGCGGTGTTCTCGATGGTCCTGACTTCGTTGTGCAGGTAATACACCTGGCCACCGCGCATCAGTTCCCGCTGAACCGCTTCTTTAATCAGGCCGTCGTTACGCTGCCTGACGAAGGTCTTGATCGACAGCCGCTTGGCCGGGGGCGTCGCGATAATGGAAAGGTCGCGCATGCCGGACATCGCCATATTCAGAGTTCGCGGAATCGGTGTCGCGGTCAGGGTCAGGATGTCGACTTCTGCTCGCAGAGACTTCAGCTTTTCTTTCTGGCGGACACCGAAACGGTGTTCTTCATCAATGATCAGCAGACCAAGATTTTTGAAATCCAGACCTTCCTGGATGAGCGCATGGGTGCCGATCACGATGTCGACCTGGCCGATTTTCATTCGATCGGTGACGGCTTTCTGTTCTTTCTTGGTTTTGAATCGGGATATAGATTCGATGTTTACAGGCCAGTCAGCGAAGCGGTCTTTGAAAGTTTCCGTGTGTTGCTGAGCCAGCAGGGTGGTCGGCACCAGTATGGCGACCTGTTTACCGGATTGAACCGCAATGAAGGCTGCACGCATGGCGACCTCGGTTTTGCCGAAGCCCACATCACCACAGATGAGCCTGTCCATCGGCTGGTCAGACACCATGTCTGAGATCACACTTTCGATCGCGACTTCCTGGTCTGGTGTCTCCTCAAACGGGAATGCACGGGCAAACTGGTGGTAGCTGCTGTCTGGCTGCGGATAACTGTAACCTTTCTTTGCTTCGCGTCGTGCGTAGATATTGAGCAGTTCTGCCGCAACGTCGTGAACCTGTTCAGCAGCTTTGCGCTTTGCTTTCTGCCAGGTTTCGCCGCCAAGCCGGTGCAGGGGTGCAAGACCCTCCTCCGCGCCTGTGTAGCGGGAAATGAGATGCAAAGAAGATACGGGTACATAAAGCTTCGCTTCCTCCTGGTAGACGAGGGTCAGGAATTCGGTCTTCTGGCCATCCACCTCGAGGGTCTGCAGACCCTGGTATCGGCCAACACCGTGATCGATGTGCACCACCGGTGCACCGATGCTGAGCTCTGTCAGGCTCTTGATCGCAAGCTCAGCGAAGTTCTCTCGTTCGCGATCACGCCGGCGTTTCTGCAGGACCCGTTCACCGAACAGCTGCTGCTCCGTGATCAGGGCGAGTTCAGGTGTCGCCAGACTCCGCTCAAGTGGTGCTACGGTAATGGCGAGATCGAGATCCTCAGCAGCGAAGGTCTGCCAGTCATCCACCACCCGGGTTTGCAGACCATGACGAGCCAGCAGTTCATCAACCACTTCGCGCCGCCCGTTGGATTCAGCAACGATCAGCAGGCGTGTTGAGGATTCTTCGCTGAACTTTTGCAGATCCCCCAGAGGATTCTGGTTCTTTTCCTTGATGGTGACGTCAGGTAGATCTTCATAGTCGAAATTGGTTGAGCCTTTCGCTTCGTCCGCATCGTCGACAGGTTCCTCGAAAATATCGATTCGCGGATGATTCTTCAGAAGGGCAAACAGCTCATCCGGTTTCAGGATGATGTCCTGGGGCGGCAGGATCGGTTTCTGAATGTCGTAACGAAGGTTCTCGTATCGGTCTTCTGCTTCCTGCCAGTGTTCTGCTAAACGAGTCTCAATGTCGTGACAGAAAACGAGCGTTTCTTCTGGCAGGTAATCGAACAGGGTCGAGAGCTCTTCAAAGAAAAGCGGCAGGTAGTACTCGATGCCGGCAGGCGAAATGCCCTGCGAGACGTCTCGGTAGACGGGGCATTCCCTCGCGTCACCTGGAAACTTTTGGAACCAGTGGTTCTGGAAATCGTTGATCGCTGTTTCCGTTAACGGGAATTCCCGCGCCGGTAACAGAGAGATTTCTGAGATCTGCTCCAGGGATCGCTGGGTCTCAGGGTCGAAGGTTCGAAGCGAATCAATTTCGTCGTCAAACAAATCAATCCGTAGCGGGTAGTCCGAGCCCATGGGAAAGATATCCATGATGGCGCCGCGCACCGCGTACTCGCCGTGATCGTAAACCGTTTCGACGCTGCGGTAGGCAGCACCCTGTAGCTGCCGTCGCATTTTCGCGATGTCGAACTTCTGTCCGTTCTTCAGCATGAGGCTGCTGCCGACAATAAAACGGGTTGGTGCAACTCTCTGGACGAGAGTGGTCGCTGGAATCACGACGATACCTTTCTCAAGTGTCGCCAGCCGATTCAGAACCGTCAGCCGCTCGGAAATGATGTCCTGGTGAGGCGAGAAGCTGTCATAGATCAGCGTTTCCCAATCCGGCAGATGAAGAATCTCCTGCTGTTCCCCTAAAAAAAACTGTAGTTCCTGATGTATCTGTTCCGCGCCCTGGGTATCGGCTGCAATGACCAGCGCGACGCCATTGAAATCAGTCCCTTTTCGATGTGACAGGGCTTTAGCAATGGCATGGGTCGCAGCGGCATCGGGCAGATTAGCCCAGCGCCTTCGATCTGCCGCTTTCACGGGTAGAGATGGACTGATCAATGTAGCTCAAAAGGGGGTTGTTCGAGGGGGGTGAAGATTACTCGAATTCCCTGCAATTGACGACCCGACGGATGGCGCTAACATCCGCTTATGAAAGTTTTTTCCCTGGTTTTGATCGCATTTGTGGTGGGTCTGACCGCTGGCTATTACCAGTGGGGCAGATCGGAGCCTACTGCCAGTGTCGAGCCGGTTCTCAAAGAGATGATCCGGGAGACGCCACCGCCTGTCGGTCGAGAGCTGTCGGAGTTTGAAGGCCTCATCGTCGTCGCAGAAACCCTGATTCAGCAGGGCGACTATCGCGCTTCGGTTGACGTGCTCCTGGAAGCGGATATTGCGGCTGCCAGTTCGGTTGAACAGGAGGCGGTTGTTTATCGGTTAAGAGAAGCTGTGAATGGTCGAGTTGGGGAACTACAGCAGCTCGGATTGTTGGATGAAATCGATAGGCTGTATGAAAGTCTGACGCTGTCGATGCCGGAACAGGCCGAGTACTACATTCTTCTGGCAGAGCATCGGATCGAGATGAATAACCGTGAGCTGGCATTGCCGGTGCTGGCCCAGATCGAGAATCATCACCAGCTGGGCGGCAGGGCGCGAGAGCTGATACGTCAAATCAATGCGCCCTTGGAGCCCCAGCCGCTCGCCAACATCCCGCTGATTCGTGTCGGGGACCAGTTCCTGGTGGACGCAGAGATCGATAACGAGACCACCACCAGGTTACTGCTGGATACCGGTGCGTCCATGACAATCTTAGATCCCGACCTACTGCTGCGCCTTGGATACACTCTGGATGGCCCGCGAACCGGCTTCAATACGGCGGGTGGTCGGGTGCGGGCACCGGTGGTAGAGATTTCCTCTCTGGCGCTGGCGGGGGTCTCGCTTTACCCGATGATGGTCGGTGCGCTGGAACTGGAAGGACGGGTTAGCGGGCTCCTGGGCATGGATTTCCTGCGCCGATTCGAGTTTCAGATTGATCAGGATCAGGGCGTGCTCGTAATAATCGACCAAAGAGCACAATAAGTTAGATTTTTGACACACTTCTCGTTGCGTAACGGGGTGCAGATAGTGATAATTCGCGCATTTGCAGGCCTGGCCCTGTAAACCTCGATTTTTTATAAAGATTTTGACAATTTTTCGCCCTATCTGGAGGAAAAAACTGTGGCTAAACCCGGACTAGACAACGCCTTCGCGGATTTCAAAGAGCGGGAAGCGCTCGCTGAAGCAATGATCCCGATGATCGGCTCACTGTATCGCCGAAATGTCGTGCTCTATATCCACGGCGTGCCACTGTATAACCAGTCCGTGATTGAGCTCATGAAAGCGCATCGCTTCGTTCGACAGATTGAAAATAACGAAATGTCCGAGTTCGAAACCCATCCGATGCTCCAGCAGCTCTGTGAGCTGGATCTCGGACCAGCCCATATTGATATTGGCAAACTGACTTCCAACTACATGGCGGATGATGAAGGTCTTGCGATCAAAGCGTATGTTGAGCGTGAGTGCCGTGAAATTCTCGGTCGACATGACACCGTGAGTCACGAGTCCCGGGATGTGGTTGTTTATGGGTTTGGCCGGATCGGTCGTCTGCTCACCAGACTCCTGGTGGAAAAAGCAGGAGGAGGTCAGAACCTGGTGCAACGAGCCGTTGTGCTTCGCCCTCCGAAAGATCCTGTGGATGACCTGAACAAGCGTGCCAGCCTGCTGCGTCGAGATTCCATTCATGGTTCCTTTAAAGGCACCATCCGTGTGGATGAGGAAAACCACTGTCTCATCTGTAACGGTAATGTGATCCGCTTCATTTACGCGAGCGATCCTGCGTCGATTGACTACACTGAATACGGCATCAACAACGCGCTTATCATTGATTCCAGTGGTGCATGGCGTGATCGTGAGGGCTTGGAGCAGCATCTGAAATCAAGAGGTGCGGACAAGGTCCTGCTGACGACCTCCGGAAAAGGTGATGTGAAAAATATCGTATCCGGTGCGAACTCCGACATCTTGAATGATGACGATCAGATTGTTGCCGCCGCTTCGTGTACCACCAACGCGATCGTGCCCGTGCTGAAATGCATGAATGATGAGTTCGGTATTCTTCGTGGTCATATGGAAACCGTTCACGCGTACACCGACGATCAGAACCTGCATGACAACACGCACAGTAAAGAGCGTCGTGGTCGAAGTGCACCGCTAAACATGGTTCTGACCGAAACCAATGCGACCAAGTCCATCGGCAAACTGTTGCCGGAGCTGGATGGCAAGCTGACCGGAAACTCCATTCGTGTGCCGGTACCGAATGTCTCTATGGCGATTCTTAATCTCACGTTGGATCGCGACACAACCGTTGAGGAAGTGAACGAATATCTGCGTGATGTGTCTTTGAACAGCGCCATGAATCGTCAGATTGAATACACGGTCTCCAGCGAAGTGGTATCGACGGATTTCATTGGCAATCGTCATGCCGGCATCATTGATTCTCATGCAACGATCGTGAATGGCTCCCAGGTCATCCTGTACGTTTGGTACGACAACGAATTTGGCTATTCCTGCCAGGTGATTCGGGTTGGCCAGAAGATGGCAGGCATCAAATACCCGGTTGTGCCACCGCAGCCTGTGACCGGTGAACCGGCCCGTGC
Source organism: Pseudomonadales bacterium (assembly GCA_017642855.1). Classification (GTDB taxonomy): domain Bacteria; phylum Pseudomonadota; class Gammaproteobacteria; order Pseudomonadales; family Azotimanducaceae; genus UBA9659. The sequence goes on along the minus strand of JAEPOO010000001.1, from coordinate 1,934,903 downwards.
AGATCTGCCCAAGGTGTCGAGCGCTTAAATTTCTCTAAACAGCTGAAAAACCGCAGTTTTTCGTCGTTGCGGCGTGCTGTTGCTATGGCATATTCGAGTTGACATATCTATAATATGCGCGGCTTTTCGGGGGGCTTTTTTTGTTGATCGCGCCCGCCGATTCTCCCTCCAAACTTTTTATTTATACCGGCGTCAGGAAGGCATGATTAAGACCAAACGCGGACTCGATTTGCCCATCATTGGGAGTCCGAAACAGAGTATCGAAGATAGCCCCGAGGTCAGGCAGGTTGCCCTCGTCGGATATGATTACCCCGGATTAAAACCCACGATGGAAGTTCGGGAAGGCGACAAGGTCAAAGCAGGCCAGCTTGTGTTCACCGACAAGAAAACCGATGGGGTTCGCTACACAGCGCCGGCTTCGGGCACTGTGAAAGCCATCAATCGCGGCGAAAAGCGGGTTTTTGAATCCCTCGTTATCGAGTTGGATGGCGATGAACAAGAAACCTTTGCCAGCTACCGTGCCGCAGATCTTCGCGGTCTCGATCGCGACAAGGTCGTTGAAAACCTGGTCACCAGCGGTCAATGGACAGCGATTCGCACGCGTCCATACAGTAAAGTACCGGCGCCTTCTGCGGATGCGCCGTCAGCTTTTTTTATTACCGCCGCGGATACGCGGCCACATTGCCCCGATCCAGCGCTCTTTATCAACGAACAGGCAGAAGCTTACCTGGCTGGCATTGATGTGTTGTCGCGACTGACAGAAGGTCAGGTCTTTGTATGCGCCAACGCGGGCAGTGAGCTGCCACAGTCCGATAACCCGCAGGTCGTCAACGAGTCATTTTCCGGACCGCATCCTGCAGGCAACGTCGGCACGCATATTCATTTCCTGCATCCCGTTCATACCAACCGTAATGTCTGGTACGCCGGCTACCAGGACGTGATTGCCATTGGCCAGCTGTTCCTTACAGGTAACCTGTTTTTTGACAGAGTTGTCGCGCTTTCTGGCCCGGAAGTAAAAGAGCCACGCGTTATTCGTACCCGTCTTGGTGCCAGCACCGATGAGCTGACCAAGGGTCAGCTGAACGACGGCAACAATCGGATCATCAGCGGCTCCATTGTTGACGGTCGACGTGCCTCCGACGGCACAGGTTACCTTGGCCGTTTCCATAACCAGGTGTCAGCGTTGCATGAGGGCACTGAGCGCGAACTTCTTGAGTTTGTCTCACCTGGCATGAACAAGTTTTCCCTGACCCGGCTGTATCTGGGCGTCTGGAAAGGCGGATTGTTCAGGCTGTCCACGTCGACGGAAGGCTCCGAGCGTTCCATTATTCCTATTGGTACCTATGAGCGCGTGATGCCGCTGGACATCCTGCCGGTTCCTTTGCTCAAGGCTCTGGTTGTGAGCGACTTCGATGCCAGTATCGAATTGGGTGCCCTGGAACTGGATGAAGAAGATGTTGCTCTGTGCACCTTTGCATGCCCGGGCAAATATGAATATGGACCTTATCTGCGCGAAATGCTCACGCGGATTGAAGTAGAGAGTTAATGCATGGCTTTGCGTGAAACACTAGACGGACTGGAACCGCATTTCGAGAAAGGCGGCAAGTACGAGAAGTTCTATGCCCTGTACGAGATGGTCGATACCATCCTGTACTCACCTGGACACGTGACCAAGACCGGCTCACACGTTCGAGACGCTGTAGATATGAAGCGCGTGATGACGACCGTATGGTGGTGCGCCTTTTTCCCGATGATTGCAGGTATGTACTATTGTGGCCTGCAGGCTAACATCGCCATGGACAACATGGGTGTTGAAGGTCTTGGCGGTTGGCGCGGCTTCCTCTTGGAGCTGGTTGCCGGTTATGACTCAAACAGCGTTTGGGACTGCCTGGTTTATGGCGCGGTGCATTATGTCCCGATCTACATGACGGTGTTTATCGTCGGCGGTATCTGGGAAGTGATTTTTGCCGTGATTCGCGGCCACGAGGTCAACGAAGGATTTTTCGTGACCAGTATTCTCTTCTCCCTGATCGTACCGGCCACCATTCCTCTTTGGCAGGCTGCGCTGGGCATCAGCTTCGGTGTGGTGATTGGTAAAGAAATTTTTGGCGGTACCGGCAAGAATTTCCTGAACCCTGCTCTGACTGGTCGCGCTTTCCTCTTTTTTGCCTATCCCGCAGAAATCTCCGGAGACTCAGTCTGGACTGCGGTAGATGGTTTCAGTGGTGCCACCCCATTGGGTATTGCGGCGCTTGAGGGCGTGCAGGGTGTTGCCGCAACCGGATTGACCTGGATGGATGCTTTCCTTGGCAACATTCAAGGTTCGATTGGTGAGACGTCCACCCTGGCGATCATTATCGGCGGTTCGATCCTTCTGATTACGCGGGTTGCGTCCTGGCGCATCATGTCGGGTGTCATGTTGGGCATGGTGGCAACGTCGCTCTTGTTTAACACTGTCGGTTCGGAAACGAATCCGATGTTTGCTGTGCCCTGGTACTGGCACCTGGTTCTGGGCGGCTTTGCTTTCGGCATGGTTTATATGGCGACTGATCCGGTGTCAGCGGCGATGACAAATGCCGGCAAGTGGTGGTACGGCGCACTGATCGGCGTAATGGTTGTGCTTATTCGAGTGGTTAATCCGGCGTTTCCCGAAGGTATGATGCTGGCGATCCTGTTCGCCAACCTGTTTGCGCCATTGTTTGACTGGCAGGTGGTACGCAGCAATGTGAAAAGGAGGCTGGCACGTGTCGGAGCCTAAAAACAAAGAGTCTATGAAGAACATCATCCTCGTCTCTCTGGCGGTTTGTTTTGCATGCTCTATCGTGGTTTCAAGCGCCGCGGTATTTCTGAAGCCGCAGCGTATCGCCAACAAAGATCTGGATCGAAACCGAAACATCCTAGAGGCTGCAGGGCTTTACGATAAAGCGTCAGGGCAGCAGGTAAACATCGCTGAACAGTTCGAGAAGTTCGAAATCCGCCTGGTAGACCTTCAGGAAAAACGCGTACTCAGCGATCTCGAAGCCTCCGACCTGGGTATTGATCCGGCCAGCTACGATCAGCGCAAGGCAGCGAAAGACCCTGATATTTCCAAGGTGCTGACCACTCAGGAAGACATCGCCTCGATATCGAGACGGGCCCGTTACAGTACGGTTTATCTGCTGAAAGACGATGCCGGCGAGATAGAGAAAGTGGTGCTGCCGCTCCATGGCTATGGCCTCTGGTCGATCCTTTACGGGTTTATCGCGATCAAAGGGGACATGAATACGGTTTCGGGCATTACTTTTTACGAGCATGGCGAAACGGCCGGTCTTGGCGGTGAGGTAGACAATCCAGCCTGGAAAGCGCTCTGGCCCGGCAAGTCCATTTACAAGGACGGTGACGTGGGTCTTCGAGTCATTAAAGGCAATGCCAGCCCGGACAACGCAAATTTTGATTACCAGATTGATGGCCTCTCTGGCGCAACACTGACCGGCAAAGGTGTTGAGAATATGGTCAGCTACTGGATGGGTGATGAAGGTTTCGGTCCCATCCTGGAAGACCTGAGAGGTTAAGGGAATAGCGATGAGTGCAAATGCCAAAGAAGTCTTGATGAACCCCATCTTTAATAACAACCCGATCGGGTTGCAGATACTGGGTATCTGCTCCGCACTTGCGGTGACAACGAAGATGAGTGTTGCTCTGGTGATGTGTCTGGCGCTGACCTTCGTGCTGACGCTGTCGAATGTTTTTATTTCGCTGATTCGAAATCAGATTCCAAGTAGCATTCGAATCATTGTTCAGATGACGATCATCGCCTCTCTCGTGATTGTGGTGGACCAGATCCTGGCTGCGGTGGCTTACGACATCAGCAAACAGCTCAGCGTGTTTGTTGGTCTGATTATCACCAACTGTATTGTCATGGGCCGTGCAGAAGCCTTTGCTATGCAGAACCCGCCAGGTCTGAGTTTCATTGACGGTCTCGGTAACTCGCTGGGTTACAGCGCATGTCTGATGGCAGTGGCAACCATTCGTGAACTCTTTGGTTCCGGCAGTCTCTTCGGGATCGAAATTTTACCGCTCGTAACGAACGGCGGTTGGTATTCACCGATGGGTCTGATGCTGCTGCCACCGAGCGCATTTTTCATTATTGGTCTTCTGATCTGGGCGCTGCGCGCCTGGAAGCCGGAACAGGTAGAAGAACCTGATTACGAAATTGGCGGCCATACCGCCCTGTCCAAGGTCTAGGGGAAGGCTGTCATGATCGAATATTATCTGAGCCTTTTCGTCCGGGCTGTCTTTATCGAAAACATGGCTCTGGTGTTCTTCCTGGGTATGTGTACGTTTATTGCGATCTCTAAGAAGATCGAAACATCACTCGGGCTGGGTATCGCGGTGGTTGTGGTACTGACCATCACGGTACCGGTGAATAACCTGATTTACCAATATCTTCTGGCTGACGGCGCGCTTGCCTGGGCTGGCCTGCCAGACGTCGATCTCAGTTTTCTCGGATTTCTATCGTATATCGGTGTGATCGCTGCAATTGTGCAGACACTGGAGATGTTTCTCGATAAATATGTCCCTGTGCTGTACAACGCACTCGGCGTGTTCTTGCCCCTGATCACGGTGAACTGTGCGATTCTTGGTGCGTCAATTTTCATGGTGAACCGAGATTATAACTTTGGAGAAAGCGTGGTTTACGGTTTCGGTTCCGGCGTTGGCTGGGCGATCGCCATTGTTGTGCTTGCAGGTATTCGCGAAAAGATGAAATACAGCGACGTGCCTGATGGTCTGCGCGGTCTGGGTATTACGTTTATTACAGTGGGTTTGATGTCACTGGGCTTCATGTCCTTTGGCGGCATCTCCCTATAACAGCAGAGACTAGAGTTTAGGTATGAATGTTATTGAAGTAGTCCTGGGTGTCTCCATGTTTACGGGCGTCATCATGATGCTCGTATTTATCATCCTGTATGCACGCAAGCTTCTTGTCAGCACCGGTGAAGTTCACATCGAAATCAACGGTGATCCGGATAAGACGATTACCTGCGCGGCTGGCGGCAAGCTGCTGAATACGCTCGCTGACTCCGGCATCTTCCTGTCCTCCGCCTGTGGCGGTGGTGGCACCTGTGCACAGTGTCGTTGCAAGGTGATGGAAGGTGGTGGCTCCATGCTGTCCACCGAAGCCGGTCACTTCACCCGGGGTGAAGCAAAAGATGGCTGGCGTCTTTCCTGCCAGACGGCGGTAAAGCAGGACATGAGTATTGAAGTCCCTGCTGAATTCTTCGGCGTTAAGCGTTGGGAGTGCGAAGTGATTTCCAACGATAACGTGGCAACCTTTATCAAGGAACTGGTGCTGAAACTACCTGAAGGCGAAGAAGTTGACTTCCGCGCCGGTGGTTATGTTCAGTTCGAAATCCCATCCTATGAGATCGACTACAAGCAGATCGATGTGGCTGAAGAGTATCGCGGCGACTGGGATAAGTTCGGTGTATTTGATCACACCTCCAAGGTTGACGAGACAACCATCCGAGCCTATTCCATGGCGAACTATCCGGAAGAGAAGGGCATCATGAAGTTCAACATCCGGATTGCCTCTCCGCCGCCGGGCACGGATTTCCCTCCTGGAAAGATGTCGTCATACCTGTTCACCCTCAAACCAGGTGACAAGGTCACGATCTTTGGTCCTTACGGTGAATTCTTTGCCAAAGAAACGGAAGCAGAAATGGTGTTCATCGGTGGCGGTGCTGGCATGGCACCCATGCGCGCTCATATTTTCGATCAGCTGAAGCGAATCAAGACCGATCGAAAGATTTCCTTCTGGTACGGTGGGCGCAACCAGCGCGAGCTGTTCTATGTCGATGAGTACGACAAACTTGCCGAAGAGAACCATAACTTTGACTGGCATATCGCACTGTCAGATCAGAACCTCGAAGACTGGGACGGTCTGACCGGCTTTATTCACAATGTGCTGTACGAAGAGTACCTCAAGGACCATCCCGCGCCGGAAGATTGTGAGTACTACATGTGTGGGCCACCCATGATGAACTCAGCCGTAATCGGCATGCTCGAAGACCTTGGTGTCGAGCGCGAGAATATTTTCTTAGACGATTTCGGCGGTTAATCTAATTTCTATCAACTGGCGCTCGCTTCTTTCGGGCGCCATGTCCCGACACCGCTCAAGTACATCCCTGTAACGCTGACTTTCGGGCTATCCATGCCCTCCAGTCTGTCGGCACACGGCACCCGAACGCGACCGCGCCAACGCAGGAGCGCTTCTCGCGACCGCGGTGATTCGAGCGCGTCAGGAGATCGTGTTCGAAGCATATAGAGGAAGCGGAGCTGCGGGGAAGCTGAGAACAGGATTCCGTGTCGCGGGAGCAACGCTGAGCCTTAGTGCTTTTAGACGGGCGCCTGCATCTTCTCCGCCGTCGTCGCATATCCCGCATCTTCCGGGATACAAACGTAACCACCGTCTTCCCGCTGCTCCATCCACGGCAGCACAGAAACGATCTTCCGATCCGCCGCCATTTGCATGGCTTCCTCGACTGAACTGCTTTCTCCGAGCATCTCTACGTTGACGCGTGTTGGGAAGATGATCGTATAGGTGCCATCGGCGTTGCCCTTGAGCGCATCTTCAGGGGAGATCCAGATAGAGTCCACAGACTCGTAGCCATCGTGAATCGCCAGGTGATCTGCAGGTGCCAGCGCCAGATAGAAGTGTGTGTCAAAACGCTTGGGCAGGCCCTCAGGCGTAATCCAGTGGGCAAAGTGCTGCAGCTTGTCACAGGCGAGTCGGAGGTTTTCCTTTTCGAGAAACGCTTTCAGCGCAACTTCGCCAGCGTTAAGGGGGGCGCGGTAGTGTGCCAGGGTTTTCAGTTTGTCGCCGGATATCAGTTCATCGCTGCCGGCTTCTCGGGCAAGAAGTACGCCGCATTCTTCGAAGGATTCGCGAATAGCGCCAGCCATCATCGCCAGGAGGGTGTTATCTTCGGCGTCGTCTACGCCATCACAGTAGTCTCGAACGTTAAAGTCACCGTCGTCGACTTTTCCGCCGGGGAACACCAGCGCGCCGGAGGCAAAATCGATCTGGTGGTGTCTGACCACCATGAAGGTTTCCAGCCCGGCAGGGCCGTCTCTCAGCATGAGGATAGTCGCCGCTGGAACGGCAGGGGCAACTGGCATTAACGGGCGCGCTCGAGGAGGATCTTCCAGTCGGTACCGTCTTCTTTGCGCAGCCTGATAACCTTGTCAGTCAGATCGCTGTACGTGTTGCTGCTGTAGGTTTGACGGAAGAAGACGTCGATAACATTGGTCTCCACCAACTCGAAACGTTGATACTCGATATCGAGTCTAATGTAGTTGGGACGGGTCAGTCGCGTTCTGCGGAGTGCTTCCCAGGTGCGCCGGCTCTGGCGGCCTGGCACAGCGAAGTCATCTGAATAGTTGGCCAGGTATTGCGTCACGTTCTGATCGGACCAGGCCGCGGCCCAGAGGTCCAGGGTTTCAATCAATGCTTCCTTGACGGTTGCAGTCACCTCAGTGACGTCCATTGAGTAAGGATCTTGCGCGCCCTCGATGAGATCTTCCGTGGCGACGGCGACATCGTCAACGACAGTCTCGTCGTCTGCCGGCTCCTCCTCAATGGTATCGTATTCATCGACCTGCGCGACTTCGGCGGGTCCTTCTGCCTCAGTCAGTGAGTCTGCTTCCATGGGAAGGTCAGCATCACCCAGCGCATCCAGGGTTGCCTGAGCGTCCATGGCAACAGAATCTGCATTGCTGGCAGCGATGGTGGACTCGGTATCGATGAGTTCGTCGTCTTTGAAGAATCCGGTATAGACAGTGCCGTCAGGCAGGATCATCGTTCCCGGGCCGTTTCGCATATCGTTTTCAAACTGGCCCACGAATCGTGTGCCGTCCTGCCAGAATATGGTGCCTTTACCCGAACGTTTGCCATCAACGACACCACCCACATACCGCGTGCCATCCGGCCAGACCAGGGTCTTGGTCACAGCATTCGGGTCACCGGAAACGGTTGCGTCCCGGAAGTCTTCTGCAATCGACCAAGCAGAGGAGAGCAGCAGTGTTATAAAGACAAGATTGCGTATTGTTCTCATGGTTTTACTGGTTGTCCTGTAGACAGAAGGTGACGTCTGCCGGTCCAAAGGATACCGGATTGACAGATCTTTGGCAGCGAAAATCTTGTAAGCGTTCAGCTGAGGTTCTGCTCAAAGAGACCCTGGTTTGCAGCCATCGTCATGGCTTTTTCTGCTTCGATAATTCGCGGGCCATCTCGTTCAACTCGAATGTCTGCTGTCTCATTCTCGAGGAGCTTGATGGTTCGGTCGCCATCGAACGCCAGGACGCCCGGTCCTTTCACGGAGACAGCGTGCCCGAGGGCGAGCTTCTGCACATCTGCGATGCCCACCTGCTGATGAAGGCCCGGTGAAATCGGCACCTCGAGTTTTCTGGTTGCTGTCTGGCTGCATCGGACATAAATACCGTTGTTATCGTGTAGACCGGTTGGTTCAATAAAACCACCGATCGGGGATATACCGATCGAAGCTGGCTCGGCGCGAGTCAGGATGACATCTGCGAGCTTGTCAGCTTCGAAGGGCAGCAGGTTTCCAAGAAAATCGTCTCGCAGGAGTACCGCATCAATCAGAGCAATGTCTTGCTGGTCGTCTTTTTCAACATGAATCCGCTTGCAACGTATGCATGTTTCGCTGGAGATTTTGCCTGCCGCAACCAGTCCTGCTGCCATGCCCGCAACCGAAGCCTCGAGGCGATAGGGAAACACATTGTTGGTGCCGGTTGAGAGCGGCAGGATCGTCGCTTCTGGAAAACCACGCGCAACAATTCTGGATGTGCCATCACCCCCGAGGACAATGAAGACCCGGCAACCGGCATCCCACATCATGCTTACCATCGTGTGTGTGTCTGCTGCCGTGTGCGTCAGTGTGTAATGCAGAATCTCGACCCGATCACTCTCCTTGAGGTTCTCGGTCGCCTTCTCATTAATTCGAAACGGCTCGTGTCCCAGGTAAATCTTGTTGACACCCATTGATAGGGCGCCGAGAACCAGGCGGGTTACCTGTTGCTGTTTTTCTTGGTGATCACTGGTGCTGGCCCGAGCAGCGACGCGTCTGACATCTCGCCCTGAGAAAGGGTTGACGATAATCCCCAGGGGCATAGGCGGGTTAGCTGGCTTTGCGCGTGAAAACCCACTCGTTTTCAGAGGAGTAAGTTTCGTTGTAGCTGTAACCGTCTTCGTTAAAGTCTTTCAGGTCTTCAGGTTTGTTAATTCGGTTCTTCACAATAAAAGAAGCCATGGAACCACGGGCTTTTTTTGCAAAGAAACTGAGAATTTTATAGGTGCCTTTGTTGTAGTCCTTGAACACCGGGGTGATCAGACGACCGGGCAGTTTTTCCGTTGATACCGCCTTAAAGTACTCATTGGAAGCCAGGTTGACCAGTGTCTTGTTGCGGTGCTCGGCCAGGTCTGATGTCAGAGCCTTCCCGATATCATTGCCCCAGAATTCATACAGGGTCGAACCTTTCTTGGTTTTGAGCTTGGTGCCCATTTCGAGTCGGTAAGGCTGGATCATGTCTAACGGTTTCAGTACGCCGTAAAGACCTGAAAGGATTCGAAGGTTCTTCTGCGCGAAAGTGAAGTCGCGTTCGTTGTAGGAATCCACATCAAGACCGATGTAAACATCGCCTTTGAATGCGAGGACTGCCTGTCTGTATTCATCCGTGAAGGCACCGCGTGTTCGAAACGTCTGAAAACGCTCAACATTAAGTTCCGCCAGTTTTGGACTGATACCCATAAGCTTGGACAGGTCCTTTGGTGTCTTGTCACGCATGACACCAATGAGCTCGTTGGTCTTTCTGGAAAACGCGGGTTTGGAAGTTTTGCTGGTGGCGGAAGGTGTCTCGAAATCGAGCGTTTTCGCCGGAGAGATAACGGTTAACATGTGAGGAAATGGCGTGCCAAAAGAGTCGTAGAATACTAGATTTACCGAGGTGGTGGAATGGACATGTATTGTTCGATGCCGCACTATTCACTTTATGAAGAATCCATTCAAGCGCTGGGATGTTGCGTTCGCTCTGGTTCTGTTCCTCATAACTATTCCTGCTGAGCGATACGAGACTTTTGCTTTGCTGGAAGACCAGACGATCTCATATCGTCACATCTTTCGAACGGTCTTTGGTGATCCGGAGATGATGAAGCTGCGTGACGACATCATGATTGTCGCCTTGGATGAAGCGACCTACGAAGAATACGGCAGCTTCCCGTTTCGACGAACAGATCTCGGTCAGATCGCAGAAACCTTGAGTAAATTTGGCGCAACCGTCGTTGCGCTCGACTTCCTGATGGATTTCCGCAGTTCTTATGGAGAAGATGAGCCTACAGCGCAGATGCTATCGGATGCGGGGAATGTGCTGCTTGTATCCTACGCCAATTTCGAGGGTGACAGTTTTACGGGTCTGACCTATCCCAATGAGGTGCTGAATGCGACCTCGAAATCTGGTTACACCAATCTGTCGCCGACGAGCGCCATTGTCGACAATCTAGCCCGTGTTCGAGTCCATAAAGACATCACAAACAACAAAGATGGCTGGCCCTTCGCCGTCCAGGCTCTGGCGATGTTCTGGGGCGTCGAACCACGACTGGAAAACAACAGTCTGGTGTTAGGGGATTTGAATGTCCCGCTGGATCAATTTGGAGACTTCTACATTGATTTTCCCAGGCTTGATGCCGGTACGCAGTACCTCTCAGAGGGTGAGGCCGGTTTCTCGGCCCTTGAAATCCTGGACCTCGGCGACGTAGACGAGGATGAAATTGAGGAATGGCGTTACGTCTTCGGCGACAAGGTCATACTGATAGGGGATACCTGGGAAGTTACCCACGATAAGTTCAATACCCCGGTGGGGTCCGTATACGGTGTAGAGATCATTGCCGATACCATTCATACGATGATGAATGGTGCGCCGCTTCGCCCGGCGAGCACGCTGGTTGAGTCCTTGAGTACGTTTATTCTGCTGATTGCCTTACTGGCAACAGGTGCGCTAACCAGTCTTGGTGCGCGCCTCTTTGCCGGGATTGCCGTGTATGCCATGTATATTGCCGCGGCAAGTGCCGCCTACATTTATCTGGGGACGGTCGTTTCGATGGTTTACGCCATGCTGGCGGGTTTCCTCGTTCTGATTGCGATGAGTGTTCGGCTGTTCATGTTATCAGAGCGCAGGCAGGCAACCAGTGCCGCAGATTCAGCGGAAAGTAATCGAATGCTGGGGCTTGCCTATCAGGGACAGGGGCAGCTAGATGCGGCTTTAGACAAGTTCCGGCGATGTCCGCCTGAAGAGAACACGTACAACCTGGTCTATAACCTCGGGCTTGATTACGAGCGAAAGCGCCAGTTCAACAAAGCACAGACCAGCTATGAGTTCATTGCAGAAACAGAGCCTGAGTTCCGGGATATCCAGAAGCGCATCAAACGATGCGAGTCGATGGAAGATGCCGTGCTCATGGGTGGTGACACCGTTGGTATGCTGAGCGCAACGATCGTAAATGAAGATGGTTCCGTGGAAAAACCCATGTTGGGTCGTTATCAGGTGGAAAAAGAGCTCGGGAAAGGTGCCATGGGTATCGTTTACCTTGGCAAAGATCCGAAGATCAATCGAGAAGTCGCGATCAAGACCATGGCTTTGTCACAGGAGTTTGGTGATGATGAGCTCGCCGATGTGAAAGCGCGATTTTTCAGAGAAGCTGAATCTGCTGGACGGCTCAACCACGCCAATATCGTCGCGATCTATGACGCGGGTGAAGAGCATGACCTGGCGTATATCGCGATGGAGCTTTTAAAAGGTTATGACCTGGACCGTCACATCAAGGCGGAAGAACTGTTACCGTTCGGTGATGCGCTTAAAGTCGTTCATGACTGCGCTCTCGCCCTCGACTACGCGCACACGCAGCAGGTGGTCCATCGAGATATCAAACCATCGAATATCATGTATGACCCTGAGAGCAGGGTCAGCAAGATTACAGACTTTGGTATCGCGAGGATCACTGACGCCAGCAAAACCCGTACGGGCACCGTGTTGGGAACGCCCAATTACATGTCACCTGAGCAATGTATGGGCAAGAAGGTCGATGGGCGCGCAGATCTGTTTTCACTGGGTGTGGTGTTATACCAGCTGGTTAGCGGTGCGTTACCGTTTAAGGGTGATTCAATGGCGACCCTGATGTATTCCATCGTGAATGATCCAGCGATTGACATTAAGAAGGTTAAGCCTGACATTAACCCTGCACTGAGAAAGGTGATTCACAATGCCATCGGCAAGAAGCCGGAAAAGCGTTACCAGAGTGGTAGGAAGCTGGCTGCACACCTGAAAGTGGTCATGCAAAGAATGGGGATAGAAAGTGCGCAGGCGGGGGAAACGGAAGCGTTATGAGCGTTAACCTCAAGGGAAAAATTGACGTCGTAGGCCGAACGGATGAAGGCCAGATCCGCGATCACAATGAAGATTACATCAGCGATAACCCGACTTTGGGAATCGCGGTTCTTGCAGACGGCATGGGTGGTCTTAACGCCGGTGAAGTCGCCAGTTCCATGGCCGTTCATCTGCTGATGGAGGCGCTCACCGCCTATCGAGTCGGTGACTCTCAGCTTGCAGCGGAACTGGCGCATTCGGATTCAGAACTGCCCATCGAAGCCCAGGTGGTCAGAAAAGCGGTGGAAAACGCCAACGACGCGGTTTTCCACACATCCCAGACGCAGCCCCAGTGCAAAGGTATGGGGACAACGATCGTCGCCAGTCTGTTTTATAACAACAAAATTTCGATTGCGCACATCGGTGACTCACGGGTCTATTTGTTCCGAGGTGGCGCGCTGGAGCAGGTCACAAAAGACCACAGCTTTGTGCAGGAACTGATCGACAAGGGTCTGTATACCAAAGAAGAAGCCAGAACCTCCGACAAAAAAAATGTCGTTACCCGAGCGCTCGGTGTTGCGCCATTTGTAGAAGTGGAGTGTCACGAGTACGAAACCCAGGTCGGAGATATTTACCTCATGTGTTCAGACGGTCTGCATGACATGGTGCCGGATCGCGATATCGAACGAGCTTTTGTTGAGCTCGAGGGTAATATGAAAGAGCTCGCCAACTACCTGGTGGATCTGGCTAACGCCAATGGCGGAAAAGATAATGTTTCGGTCATCCTCACAAGGATCGAGAAACCCTATCCGGACGAAGCGGGCGGCGGCCTGTTCGAGAGGATCGCCAACTGGTTCGAATGAGAGTAATGGAATGACCGTGAAGATCATCGTCATCAGGGATGACAAACCCATTGAACAGGTGCTGATGGAACAGCATAAGCTGGTGATCGGACGTCGGGCTGAGTGTGATATCTCTGTGAAAGATCCTGCGGTGTCTGGGCATCACGCGGAGATCGAGTTTGTTGGTAATGGTTACATTCTTCGTGACCTGGGATCGACCAATGGCGTGCATGTAAAGGGGCGCCAGATCAAAGAGCATGCGCTCAAACATGAAGATCTGATCACCATTGGCGAACATCAGCTGCGAGTCTTAGTGACGGATAACAAACCCCCGGCCAAACAGACACCAGAGAAACTCGTCAGCGAAGCGCCTGATCGAGACGTCACCGAGGTGCGAAATGAACCCGCGACGAACAAGGTGGATGGTTACCTTAAGTACGTCCAGGGTGGAGAACCCGGGCAGGTCGTCAGACTGGATGATTCCATGACCTCAATTGGGGTGGCTGGCTATCAGATGGCCGCAGTTTCCAAGCGACCGCAGGGACATTTCATCATCCATGTGGACGGTGGGAAAGACAGGAACAAGACTCCCGTTGTCAATGATGAGGCAATTGGTTTTAAGTCGAAAAAGCTCGCGGTAGGCGACTTGATTGAGGTCGCGGATCTAAAATTTGAGTACTGTATAGACTGAACGGTCTGCTGACGGCTAGTTACAAAGCCATTACAAATCAACCGGCATAGTGTGACGCAGTACGCATAATTTGCGGCGGTTCGTCGGATAAAATGGGTGTTGAAACGAGGGTTTGGTGTCCTTCCTGCATTTTCGGCGGTACGTGATTCAATTTCTCCCCGGGGATGAAGCGGATGAGATAGCCGACAAATGGCAACGTCTGAGTTACTATCTGATCTAAACTCCCGCAACGCAGCTTAATATTGGAGTCAACTATGAACATAAAACAATTGGGTCTGAGTCTTTTCATCAGTTTGGTCCTGGCCGCTATAAGCGGCGAGGTGCTGGCCAAGAAACCACCGGTAGCGAAACTCGTGCAGATCGAGGGGTCGGTTGAATATAGTCGAGACGGAAAGAAGTGGAAGCCAGTTCGGCGCACAAAATACCTTTTCTCCGGAACCCACATTCGTACAGGCGATGATGGCGGTGGCAAGCTGATTAGTCAGTCAACGGGCAAGTCCCAGGTCTTGGGTAACAGCACAAAAATTCAGATTGATGAAGGCAATATTGTTGTTGTCTCCGGTAGCCTTTCAGAGCCTGAAGATGAAGAAACCAGTCTTTTCCAGAGCGTGACTAACAAGTTTGCGAAAGCGCAACGTTATACAACGGTTCGTCGAAGCGTTGATAAAGGCGGTGAGGAAGCTTGTGACAGCAAAGTTCGAACGATTCGAGAGGTCACCGTATCGCAAACGCATGCAGACCTGGTGTGGCGTAATGCGTGTCCGGAATATTCTTACAAGCTTGTCATCAACGACGCCGATGAATTTAGTGTACCTGCTCAATCAACCTCTGAAATGATTCGTTTCAGCGTTGCGGACATGTCACCAGGAGACCACTCTTACCGTGTTGAAGTCATAGATGTGGATGGCACAGTTTATATCCCTAAGAAAGACAGCAGGTTCACGCTGCTGACTGCTGAAGAGGAGAAGGCCATCAAGGCAGAACTTGAAAAGGTCGGTGACGACATCTTCTTGGAGACAACAGTTCTTGAAGAAAACGGAATGTATGTCGCTGCGATGGATGCTTATCGTGCTTACTTTCAGGAATTTCCTGATGAGAACGATATGCGGCCAATGCTGATTCAGTCCTACCAGGAGCTTAAGCTCAGCAATTTGCGGGAAAGTGAGGCGAGACTTTATAACGCTTCTCTTGAAGAAGAGCTGTAGTTTTCTAGGCTGAGGCTCCAGCTAAAAGTCTCTGTAAAAGCCCATAAGTATTTTATAAGATGCTTGTGGGCTTCTTCTTTTGTGATGTCGGCTTATGGGATTAAACCAAAAACGTTTTGACCTGATCGCCGTTGTTTTTTTGTTTCTCTCGGCGATGATTCTTGAGTATCTCGAGGCCTTTTCGCTGCTGGAAGACGAAACACTATCGTTTCGTCAGATTCTCAGAGTTCACTATGCTGACGAATATCTTACGAGTCCCTCCGAAGAAGTCATTGTTCTTTACACCGACGAAGCGTTCTACGAAGAATACGATAAGTACCCTCTGACGCGAACCGATTTGGCTCTGCTGATTACCCGCCTCAGCGAAATGGGCGCTGCCGTCATTGGTGTCGACATGTTGCTCGACTTCAACAGCGCTTATGGTGAGGACCCTGAATTGGAAAACGCTTTGGAAGAAGCGGGAAACGTTCTCATGGTTTCTCAAGCACAGATCAGTGACGAGGGTGAATTCCAAGGATTGAATACGGCCATTGATCGATTTGAGGCGTTAACCAATCACGGATACTCGAATATCAGTTCTGCCAGCACGATTTCCGAAAGTATTACCCGATTGAAAATTTACGAGCAGATCGCTCAAGAGATTGATGAGTGGCCGTTCGCTGTTGAAACCGTTGCCATGTATCTGGGTGAAGAGCCGGAGCTGTCAGACAACATTTTGAGAATCGGCCCTGACATTGAAGTCTCTCTCGACCAGTTCAATCAGATGTACATAGACTTCCCGCTTCTACCAGGTTCTGGAGCAAACACCATGCGTTTGCATGAGGTGATTGGTGTTTCCACGGCCGAAGTGCTCTTTGCAGAAGATGAATACGAGTTGGAAGAGCTGTCTTATCTTTTTGATGGCGCCATCGTGCTGCTCGGAGAGGTTGCCGAGGTGGCTCATGATGAGTTCGAAACACCTATGGGGAATATTTATGGTGTCTCTATCATTGCCAACTCCATCGATACAATCTTGAAAAGCGGACCGTTGAAGCCTGCATCATTGATACTAGAGTCTTTTATCGGTCTCGTTCTCTTGGCCATCTTTCTTGGTACAGGGAAGATTCAGAGCCCCTTACCGCGAAATGCAATCAGCGTAGCTGTCCTCGTTGCACACATTGTACTTTGTACGTCGGTGTACATAAGCCATGGGTTAGTGATCTCGATGAACTACATCATCATTGCGATGATTCTCTCGATTGTGGTGATCAATGCAAGATTCTATATTGCGGAAATGGGCCAGAAGACCATGATTCGTGACATGTTTGGGCAGTACCTGTCTCCCAAGGTCGTGGAAGATCTGGTGGATGACCCGACGAAGTTAAGTCTTGGTGGCGAAGAAAGGGAGATGACAGCTTACTTCTCTGACGTGGCGAGTTTCTCGACAATCTCTGAAAATCTAACGCCGTCTGAATTGGTGCATGTGCTTAACGAATACCTCACCGAGATGTGTAACATCATTATTGGTTATGAAGGCACAGTCGATAAGTTTGAGGGGGATGCGATCATCGCCTTCTGGGGTGCGCCAACGGTTCAAGCGGATCATGCGCGCCTCGCCTGTTATGCCAGTATCGATATGAACGAGCGTCTGTTAGAGCTCCGTGATAAGTGGGTGGAAGAAGGTATCCCGCAACTGAAAGTGCGTATGGGTTTGAACTCCGGTCCTATGGTTGTCGGTAATATGGGATCTGCCCAGCGTATGAATTACACCATCATGGGTGACGCAGTCAATCTCGCAGCCAGACTGGAAGGTGCCAACAAAGCATTTGCTTCTCGGATGATGATTTCAGAATCTACCTATAGAGCGTGTGAATCCGATATTGACGCAAGGGAGCTGGACACGATTCGGGTTGTCGGCAAGAACGAGCCGGTTACTGTCTATGAGCTTCTCAATAGAAAGAACCAGACAGCCGGACCGATGGCAGATCTGGTTGAACAGTATGCGCGTGGGTTAGCGGCTTATCGAAGTATGGACTTTGTCGGCGCGAAAGCGATGTTCGAGAAATGCTTGGAAATTGTACCCGGAGATGGACCCGCTGAAACCTTTGCTGCAAGGTGCGAAAGCTTCCTGCAGTACTCTCCGGAGAGTGGTTGGGATGGTGTATTTACGCTTACGGAGAAAGGCTGACATGGATGTGCAAACCCGTATTGAGGACAAGCTTGGAACCAATCTGGATCTCAAGCATCTCGAGGTGATTAATGAAAGTGGCAATCACAATGTGCCTCCAGGTTCTGAATCTCACTTCAAAGTGGTTCTGGTCAGTGAGCTTTTTGATGGCGAGCGATTAGTTGCTCGCCACCGTCGTGTGAACCAGATTCTTAAAGATGAGTTGGCTAACGATATCCATGCGCTTGCCATCCACACCTACACGGAAGGTGAGTGGCGAGACAAACATGGTGAAGCGCCGCTTTCTCCACCCTGTCTGGGTGGCAGCGCTAACGAATAATCGATGGCGCACTGTATCCGCGTGTGAGCAGTTCGCTCTCCATCATTGGTACGGAAGTCAAACGTCTTGGCATTGAAACGCCTGGACGATCTGCAGTTTACCTGTACCAACTGTCTCGTTTTGATAAAGTCATAGAGATCCGCGTTATCCGCAAGCGTCGTAAAACTATAGGGCTCTACGTTGAAAAGGATGAAACGCCTGAACTTCGGGTTCCGCTGAACTGTCCCTGGAAGGAGATTCACCATTTTCTGGCCGAAAAATTCGATTGGATCACCAGGGCACTTGATGAACTGGCAACCCGCGAGTCGGCGCCGAGGAATTCCTATGAATCAGGTGGCGAAATCAGCTTTCTGGGACAGAGATATCGACTGATTCTGGTGAAAAGTCGAATTCCAATGGTCGAACTGGCGAACGACACGATTTATCTGTCCTGTTCCCATCCGGACCGACCGCGTGTCGTCGAGAAACACATTCACAACTGGTACCGAAAACAGTGTGAACAACGCTTTGCGGAGCGTCTTCATCGGCTTAACCAAAGATTTTTGGACAACATAAATCCAGGGAAGCTGACGGTTCGTAAAATGAAGTCAAGGTGGGGCAGTTGCTCATCGAAAGGCGACATTTGCCTTAATCTCCATTTGATCAAAGCGGGTCTGCCGCAGATAGACTTCGTGATAGCGCACGAACTTTGTCATCTCAGGCATTTTGCCCACAATGATGGCTTTTACGGGTTGCTCGATAAGATCATGCCGGATTGGCGAGAACAGGAGATGCTGTTGGGCGCGTTCGCTTAGTTACTAGAGCAGCGATTCCAAAACAGGGTAGACGTCTTCAAGGATCATGGGTTGCGCGTCCACTGTTGGGTGGATGCCGTCACGTTGTACCAGGTCCCGGGTCGTGGCAACACCGTTTAACAGGAAGGGTACGAAAGGCACCTGGTGAAGGTTCGCCAGGTCGGTGAAGATTTGCTCGAAAGCCGTGATGTATCTTCGGCCGTAGTTGGGTGGAAGAACCATGCCAATCAGAAGCACCCGAGTGCCGGCTTCCTTGGATTGCTGGATCATAGCGTCAAGATTGCCCCGAATTTTGTCTATGGGGTAACCGCGAAGACCATCATTTCCGCCGAGTTCGAGCACAAGAACATCGGGTTGGTGAAGAGAAAGTGATTTGGGTAACCTTGTCAGCCCGCCTCCGGTAGTTTCACCGGAAACACTGGCATTAACGACTCTATAACCGGGATGTTCGGTATTGAGACGTTCCGAGAGGAGGCTGACCCAGCCTTGCTCCTGGTTCATGCCGTAGGCAGCACTGATGCTGTCTCCGTAGACCAGAATGGTGCCGCCATTGGCGAATGTGCCAGTTGAATGGCAGAGCAGCGTAATAAATAGCGTTATCAGACGTAACATATAGTAGTGAAGATGATTAAAACGAAAGAGCTCGGTAAAACAGTCAGCACCTCGGAGGGCGATCTGACGATTCTGAAAGGAATTGATCTAGAGATCAAGAAATCAGAATCTGTCGCTATTGTTGGTGCATCCGGATCTGGCAAGACAACGCTTCTAAGTCTCCTTGCCGGTCTTGATACCCCGACCACAGGACAGATATTCCTGGGCGATCATGAGATTACATCGCTCGATGAAGAGGAGCGGGCAAACGTTCGTTCGGCGCTGGTTGGATTTGTATTTCAATCTTTCCAACTGCTGGCCAGTCTTTCTGCGATCGAGAATGTCATGCTGCCATCGGAACTCAGTGGTGACAGTGGCGCGGAAGCGAAAGCCCGCGACCTGCTGGAGCGTGTAGGGCTGGGTCACCGAATCAACCACTATCCAAGGCAACTGTCCGGCGGCGAGCAACAGCGTGTCGCGATTGCTCGAGCCTTTGCATCCTCTGTGGATATCCTTTTCGCCGACGAACCAACCGGCAATCTGGATACCACGACTGGTCAGCACGTTATCGACCTGATTTTTGAATTGAACAAAGAATTTGGTACCACTTTGGTGCTTGTCACGCACGACCAGAGACTGGCTGATCGCTGTGATCGAGCCATCCATATAGCCACCGGTGAAATTGTGGTGCCGGATCCTGTCCCTCAGGTCATTTCCAGCTCAGCGGTTTGATGAACGTCTTGAATCTTGCGTTGAAATTACTCTGGCGTGACTGGCGGGCCGGAGAACTGACGCTGCTGCTCGCATCCCTTGTCATTGCCGTCGGTACTGTAACAACAGTGACACTATTTGTTGATCGACTGCAGCAGGCATTGGTGGCGGAGTCTGCAACTTTCCTGGCAGCGGACAGAGTCATCCGCTCCGCCGATCCAATAGACCCGGAAATCATAGCGAAAGCAGAATCCATGGGACTCCAAACTGCGCAGACCCTAGGGTTCGCGTCGATGGTCTTCTCTGAAGATCGGGCGCAATTTTCCTCGGTAAAAGCCGTTGACGGAGACTATCCACTGCGTGGACGGCTGATTGCCGGTGATGAACCCTTCGTTCGAGGGGCTCCAGTTGATGAGGGGCCAGCACCCGGTGAGCTCTGGATGGAAGCCAGGTTGTTCCCTTCTCTGGATGTGCAGCCAGGTGAAATGATTGATGTTGGTGTTGCCAGTTTTCCAGTCACCAAAGTCCTGATCAAGGAACCGGACCGCGGCGGTGGCTTCAGCAATGCAGGTCCTCGAGTTCTGATGAACCTGGCGGATGTGCCCGCGACCGAAGTGGTCCAGCCCGGCAGCCGATTGTCATATCGTTATCTTTTCGCCGGGGACTGGAACAAGCTCGAAGAATTTTCTGAATGGGTCGCCCTCAAGCTTGGACCAGAAGCAAGAATTTTCGGCGTCAAAGAAGGGGCTGAAGGCATCGGGGAAGCCCTGGATCGAGGGGAACGTTTCCTGTTGTTGGGCAGTCTGCTCGGCGTGGTGTTGGCTGGTGTTGCGATTGCACTTGCTGCGCAGCGTTACAGTCTTCGTCATTATGATCATGTCGCGATTATGAAAACACTGGGTGCGACGCCACAAAGTGTCGACCTGATTTTCATCGCCATCTTTGTGATTCTGGGCACCTTGTCCACGATGCTGGGTGCATTGATAGGTTTTGCGATGCAGGCCGGGGTGGCAGAAATTCTCTCTCCGTATATTCCGATCGAACTGCCGGCACCGACCATGAAGCCTGTGCTTCTTGGCCTTGTGACCGGGTTTATCTGCCTGCTCAGTTTCGCACTTCCGCCTCTGCTTAAGCTTCGATCCATCGAACCGGTACGCGTTATTCGGCGAGATCTCGGTGATCCGAGCATTTCCGACGGCCTCACGTATGGGTTTGGTGTGCTCGGAACGCTTGCCCTGATGTGGTGGTACTCGCAGGATCTTTACCTCACGATGATGATCTTCAGCGGCGCCGTCGTTTCACTGGTCATTCTGTTTGCCATCGCGTTCCTGATGCTTCGCAGCGGCAGGGTGGTTGGTATGCAGGCGGGCAGTGCCTGGCGACTTGCACTGGCAGGTATGCAAAGACGTGGTAACGAAAACACGCTGCAGATACTGGTATTTGGCCTGGCCATCATGCTGCTGCTTATCCTGTTTCTGGTTAGAACCGCGCTGATCACAGAATGGCAATCCCAGATTCCGGAAGACGCGCCGAACCATTTCGCGATTAACATCTCGCCTGAAGACGTATCACCGATTCGGTCGCTGTTTGACGATAATGGCGTTGGCTCGCAGCCACTTTATCCCATGATCCGTGGCCGCATTACGACCGTGAATGGTGTGTCGGCGTCAGAGCGTGACAAAAGGATGGGTGATCAAAGGGATGATGCACCGAGATCCAGCTCTGGCCGTAACCTGACCTGGTCAGGGGTTCTTCCCGATGACAATCTGATTGTTGACGGAGAATGGTGGCCGGAAAACTACGAGGGTCCGCCACTGGTCTCGCTAGAACAGGAACTTGCAGAACGCAATCAGCTGGAAGTCGGCGACGAACTGGTCTTTACCGTGCAGGGTATAGAAATTCCGACGCAGGTAGCCAACATCAGGACCGTTGCCTGGGACAACATGCAGCCGAACTTTTATATTATTTTTGCGCCCGGCTCCCTCGAAGCGTTCCCCACGACTTTCATGACAAGTTTCTTTCTGCCGAAGGAACAAAAACTGTTCCTGAATGACCTGCTGCGTGAATACCCAACAATGACCGTGATTGAAATCGATGCCTTGATCGAGCAGGTGCAGCGCATCATCGATCAGGTCACCCTGGCTATTGAGCTGGTGCTGGTTCTTATTCTTGCCTCAGGCGGTCTGGTGTTGCTTGCCAGCATCCAGGCATCTATGGACGAGCGCATGAAACAACATGCGATCCTCAGGACCCTGGGCGCAGGCCGAAGGCTGGTGCTTGGCAGCCTGCTGATTGAATTCTGCGCCCTGGGATTTTTTGCCGGTACTCTGGCGACAATCGGTTCCGAGATCACCGTTTTTATGCTCGAAACTGAAATTTTTGAGCTTGAGTACTCGGTAAACCCGCAGCTCTGGGTTCTTGGGCCTGTTGTGGGCATTGTCCTGATCGGCGCAGCGGGTCTCCTAGCGACGAGAAAGGTTGTTGAGACGCCACCGGCCAACGTGCTCCGTGAGTTAGCCTAAAAGACCGACCACCCACAAGCCGATGACGGCGATGAGCGATAGGCCGAAGCAAACGGATCTCATCGTCTGCTGATTGCTGTAATAGCAAAGGGCATAAGCTGTTCGACTCGCGACGAATCCCCAGGACAGGAGACCCGTGTATTCCGGGTCGGCACCAGAGATCATGCAGTACATCACGGCCAGTATGTAGATGGCGATGGTTTCGTTGGTATTGGCTACGGTACGGCTGGCGCGGAACAGCAGATCATCATGACCGCCTTCGACAGGCGCTCCTGGAATATGCTTGGCTCGGATTCCAACAATGTCCTGGACCAAAGACTGGATGAACAACAGCAGGATTAATGCTGCCCAGGAGAGCAGGGTGGTTTCATATTCTGAAAAAATCATCGGACGTTCCTCTTCTTAGGTGATAGGGGTTCCTACTGCCATCATCCTGCCGGCCTAGAGGGCGATCGATTGGATTCGATGGTTTCAGTGGTGACTGATTCGTGAAAGGGCCAGTTTCGTTGTTTCCTTTCATGACTGGTTTTTGTCAGGGCAAGCGGCAGAACCGAAACATCACCCGCTACCGTGGCCAGCAGCTGGTTGTCGAACGGTTCGGGGCTGACGCCGGTCCTCGCGAGTGTCTTCGTCTCAACGTGGTGGTAAACCACTGCGACGTTTACAGCCGGGCAGACCAGTAGAAGCAAAATGTGTAGAATGCGTGGCGATCTTGATGAGCGACCACCGGGCAAGCGGGAAATGACGGACCTGAAGCTGGAAAAAAACAAGCTGCATAAGAAGCTGAGAAGGGAGACCGGAAAAGCCATAGCAGACTTCAACATGATCCAGGATGGGGATCGGGTCATGGTGTGCATTTCTGGTGGCAAAGATTCGCTGACCATGCTCGATATTTTACTGAGCATGCGTGATCACGCACCGATTAATTTCGACATACTCGCCATTAATCTGGATCAGAAACAGCCTGGTTTTCCTGAGGATGTGCTGCCTGCCCATTTTGAGTCCCTGGGCGTTCCTTACCAAATCCTGGAGGAAGACACCTATTCCCTGGTGACGGACATGGTCCCTGAAGGCAAGACCTATTGCGGATGGTGTTCACGTTTTCGCAGAGGCATTCTCTACAAGTTTGCGCGGAACAATGGTTACAACAAAATTGCGCTGGGGCACCACCGCGATGACATGATCGAGACACTGTTTCTCAATATGTTTCATGGTGGGAAACTTAAATCCATGCCGGCCAAACTGCTCAGCGACGATGGTACGAACATGGTGATTCGTCCATTGGCTTACTGCCGCGAAAAAGACATCGAAAGATACGCCAACCTGACACAAATGCCGATCATCCCGTGTAATCTTTGTGGCTCTCAGGACAATCTTCAGAGGCAGGTCATTAAAGAAATGTTGCAGGCGTGGGACAAACAGCATCCGGGTCGGTTAGAAACGATCTTCAGAGCGATGACCAATGTTGTGCCGTCACATCTCGCAGACAAAGATCTGTTCAATTTCTCCGGGCTCGAAGAAAGTCAGGTCAGGAAACTGGACCTGATTAACCTGTCCTAGGCGACGAGTCTTTCCTGAAATTCATGGATCGCAGCAACAAAGTTTTCAAGGTCGTCTTTCAGTCTGGCGAAGGTCTTCGCTGAAACTTCTCCCGTGTCCTGGAGTTCACGTTCCACTCCGCGGGCTGCTTCCATGAGCGCATTTGCGCCGAAGGTTCCTGACAGGCCAGCGATGTTGTGGACCAGCCTTTCGGCAGATTCCAGTTCGGCATTATCCAGATACGTTTTGAGTGTTTGATCCGCAGTGCCGTAGAAGCTGATGAAATCGTTTGTCAGAGCCACCATAAATGCCAGGTCGCCGCCGTGACTGTCGATCGCGTTGCCGAAGTCGACGCCCCGGACGATTAACTCTTCGGGTTGAGGTTCCCGCTTATCATCGATGATCACAATTTTCTCTAGGATCGCGTGCAGTTCCTCGAAGTCGATGGGTTTGGTTAAGTAATGGTCAAACCCTGCATCCATCGCTTCGTTCACTTCTTTCTCGAGTACGCCGGCAGACAGGGCGACGACGGCAGTTTCCTTGTGGCGATCGTCAGCTCGGATGTGCTTGATGGTTTCGATACCGTCCATGACGGGCATCCTGATATCCATCAGGATGACCGGAAAAGTTTTGCTCGCGAGGATGTCTAAAGCTTGCTGCCCGTGTTCGGCAATGGTTACGGTGAAGCCAACCTTTTCGAGCATGAGTTTGGCCAGCTTCTGGTTGATGACGTTGTCTTCTACCAGGAGCAGATACATGCCGGTATCAGAAAAAAGTACTGGCTCGATCTTGGTGATGGCTTCCTTGAGTTTCGTTCTTTCAACGATGGCAGAGAAGTAGAAGGTGCTGCCGAAACCTGGTTTGCTGTTTGCAGCGAGTTCGCCGCCCATGGTTTCAGCCAGCTTTCGGCTGATGGAAAGACCCAAGCCTGTGCCCGTCTCTGAAGGTGTTTCGCTCCCCTGTGAAAAGGTATCGAAAATACTCTCCAGGTCATCCGGATTGATGCCGATACCCGTGTCCTTTACACGGAAGCTGAGGCGTGCGCTGCCACCGATCAGACTCTCCTCAGACCAGGTGATATCGATAGCACCCGAGTCAGTAAACTTGATGGCGTTACCGACCAGATTGATGAGCACCTGTCCGAGTCTGATGGGATCCCCGAGATAGGCGCCTTCGTCATCGTGATCGATTTCAGGCAAATTCAGTTTCAGGTTCTTTTCGGTCGCTGCCAGGTTGAACAAGTTGTGAAGATCTTCGAAAACCGTCGATAGCTTAAAAGGGCGGAGGTCCAGGGCCAACTTGCCGGACTCCACGCGGGACAGGTCAAGGATGTCGTTCACGACACGCAGCAGGTGATTGGAGGCATTTCGGATCGTGTTCAGATATTCGGACTGTTCACCGGAAAGCGGCGTTTCAAGTGCCAGTTTGGTGTAGCCAATAATGGCGTTCATCGGCGTCCGGATTTCGTGACTCATGTTGGCCAGAAACTGGCTTTTCGTTTCCGTCGCGGATTCAGCAGCGATTCTGGCCTGTTCTGCTTCCTCTCTGAGTTTGCGTTCACTGATATCGACCACGGCGCCTTCCATTTTGGATTCGCCAGTCCGAGGGTCTTTGATGACCTGACCAGAAATTGCGACCCAGACGGTCTGCCCTTTCTGCGTGATGACCTGGGTTTCGAAATTGACCACCCGGCCAGTTTTCATCAGGCTCTCTTGAAACAATTTGAAATCACTGCGCCTGGCGAACGACTTGCTGATTCCCTCTGAGACAGAGGATTTGAGCTCATCGGCTGAGTCGTATCCCATCAGGGCAGCTGCCGCTGGATTGATGTTGGTTACTTCACCACGGCCGTCAATCTCAAAGATCCCCTCCACAGCGTTCTGATAGAGGGAGAGATACTTGTTGCGCGAATCGTTCAGCTGCTGGTAGAGCCGTGAGTTTTCGATCGCGATCGCTGATTGTGAGGCCAGTAGCTTCAATAAGGACACTCGATCCTGTGGGAATGCATTGGTGTTATGACGGTTCTCCAGGTAGAGCACGCCGGTCAGGTGCGACTGGCTCATAATAGGAATGCAAAGCACCGACTTGGGTTGTTCCCTCAGGATATACTCGTCCTGGGTAAAGATGTCCTCTTTGATTGCATCATTCAGCACCAGATTTTCCTGAGTCCTGGCGACGTACTGAACGATAGAAACCGGGATATCCATGGACTGATCGAGAGGAATGCTCTCGAACCGATACTCCGTATTGCTGTCGCTGACCCAGGTTGTGATCTCCACAGTCAGGTCTGAGTCGTTGGCCATAACGAGGCTCGCCTTGTGGCCTCCCGCGTTGATCAGCGCAACCTGCATCAGTCTTTCCAGCAGATTTTCGAGCACGATCTCACCAGCCAGAACCTGTGAGGCCTGCATGACGGTTTCAAGATCCAGCAGGCTCTTGTCGGCATACACAACGCGATTGGTTGCAGACACAATTGGGCTGCTTGGTGGCTGCGACAATTCTGGAAACAAGCCCTCCAGATGCGCGACCTTGCTGGAGGCACCCCAGCGTTTGTAGCTGACGACGGCGTTTCTCAGGAAATAATGGGCAATCTCCTTTTTGCCGGTAGAAATGAAGTACCGTCCAGCTGATTCATTAGCCAGCGCCAGATCGTTCAGGTAGCCATTCTGTTGTGCATAGCTGATTGCGGATTCGAAGTGTTGCATGGCATCCGTCTGCCGACCTGTCACTGCTGCGTACTCGGCTTCTATCAGATATCGGCGGTGTGCCATGTTTTCAGGCGAGTGGTGGGCCCATTTTCTGATCATGCGCCGGTTTCTTGAAATTCGCCGTCTCAGCGAGAGCGCGTCAATCGGCCTGGCGTCAGGCAGTGATCTGATACATGCCAGGGTCTCGAGCATTCTGAAAAACGGAACAGCCGGGGACGCCTGAATCGCATTAAAGTGGTTCTGTACCTGGTCCGCGAAGGACAGTGCGTGCTCGGTACGATCAAACAGGATCGATAGATACAGTTTGACGACAAAAAGATTCGCGAGTGCTGAATCATCATCTTTCAGCTCTTCAAACTGAAACAGTTCGTTTTCACTGAATTCCTCTCCTTCCAGCAGCCAGGGGGTAGGTCCGGGTTCGATGAGGTTCCGTGTCGCCTGAAGGTAGACAGCACCCATGTAATAAATGGGCATCTGCTGGTGCTGCGCCGATTCGACAGTTTGATCCACGAGGTTGGCTTCGATGCTGTTCAGGTCGTTGCCGAGTACGAAGGCGTTGGCAGATGAGGACGTGGCGGCAATCAGCGCGTATTCGATGTCCTGGTTCTCCATGCCGATCTTGTGTGCCCTTGCCAGTGGCTCAAGCGTGGTGTTGAGGTGATCCCGCCAACTGAAATTCCAATTGTAGGCAAGGGTCAGGGTACGGCAGTGCAATTCTTTGTTGTCATCACGCAGATTGGCCAGCGCGAGTTGACCAAGTCGGTAACCAAAGTCGATGGTGCCAAAGTATTTAATAAAAACGGAGCCCAGTGCCGGGAATGCGAAGGAAGATTCCGGGGCCAAACCGTGTTTCAGAGATCGGTGCGCCATTTCCAGCACGTAGCGGCTGATGCGACCGTCTCCAGAGATATAAGCGGCGTGGCAGAGCAGAAGCAGTAGCCTCATGATGGCCAGCTGGTGTTCGTCCTGCATCTCCGGGAGCTCGATGGCGTCGCGACGCGACAGACGCCATGACGAAAAGAGCACTTTAATGGCGGTGATGATGGTTCTCGGGTGCAGGCTACCGGTGAGTTTGACGCCCATAGATTCCGCGGCAATTCTGGCTATCTTGGTGGCTTCGTTCAGTCGGTAGCCAGCGATCAGTGCTCGGATTTGGATCTCGTACGCTCGGGCAGAGTCGATGGGTGATCGCGCGTGTTCCAGTATGTTGTTGATCAGGCTGTCGAGCTGGTGCTCATCGCCACACAGGTAAGCAGCATTGGCCGCTTCCAGATGCATTTCAAGACAGCGTTCGTGTTGAACCCATGCATTTTGCCCAAGCAGCGCAATCGCGGTCCGAAAATATTTGAAGGCCTGCTGAAAGGCTGCCGCCGACTTCGCTTTTCGACCGGCAGTGATGTTCAGCTCTGCTAACTGCAACTGGTCAACGTGACTCGCGTCTGGGCTGTCATAGCTGCTGTTCAACTGGTTAACGATGTTGAAGATGCGATTACCCGGATCACCTTGTGATAGCTGTAGGATCGACTGACCAATGCTGGCATGAGTCTGCCTTCGCTCACGGCTGTGCATCATGGAGTAAGCCGTTTGATGGATCCGCTCATGAGCGAATCTGAAAAGAACACGCTTATCACGGATGTCCGGCTGGCTTGAGAGTTGCAACAGGTAACCTTGTTGAATGGCCAGGGACAACTTGCTGGATGTTTCTGCGAACGACAGACCGGCAACCATCTGCAGAAGCTCCAGATCGAATTCTATGCCAATGCACGAGGCAATCTGCAGCAGTCTTATGGTTGTTTTATCCAGGTTCTGCAGCTGGTTGATCAGTGTCAGGCTGACGTTGTCCGAGGGTGTTTCGCTGCTGATCTCCTGGATGCTCCATTCCCAGTCACGATGAGTATGATTAAAGTGAAGCAACTGTTTCTCGTAGATTCTGCTGAGAAACTCTTTGACGGCCAGTGGATTGCCGCCAGTCTTTTCATGGACCAGACGTGAAAATTCCAGTGTCTCAGGCTCAGCGCGAAAAAGTGACTTTGAAATCATCCGGTTGACGGCCTCGAATGTCAGATTCTCTAGCCGCATAAGGCGGATGTTTCTGTTTCGATCCAGAAGCTTCTGTATACGGACTCGATTAGTGTCGTCCTGTTCAAGCGCAAATGAGCGATAAGCGCCAAGCAACATGACATGAGGCAGTTGGTTGCGTGAGAAAAGGTCGTCAAACAGATCGACTGAGGCGCTATCAATCCACTGCACGTTATCGAGACTGATGACCAGCGGGGTTTTGCTGTCGCAAATGGCAGTGAGTAGCGCTGTTAAACCTCTGACCAGTTTTGGTCTGGCTTCAACAGAGGGTAAAGACTTGTCTGAGGGCTCGTAGTCGAGCACGTTGCGGAGTTCAGGCGCCAGCGAGTAAACGGGCTCCTCAAGCCCCACCATCCGGCGCCGGATGTTTTCTCTTAAGTGCTCAAAGTCAGGACGTGTGATCAACTGCTTGACCAGGTCGTTCAGTGCCGTTGAAACCGCGGTATAGGGCACTTCCGTCGTAATCGGGTTGTGAGTCCCTTTTGCCAGAAAGCTGCCGCGGGCGATGGCTTCTCGTTCCAGCTCTCGAATCAGAGAGCTTTTACCGATACCGGTATCGCCCGTGACAATCACCGTGGCACTTTGGCCCTTCGCCACCTGATCAAAGTAAGTCAGCAGCTGAACCAATGCTGCGTCTCGTTCCAGAAGACCCTCATGGATGTTGAGCCGCTCGCTGATGTCATCCAGAGCCACTTCGAAATCCACCTGGCTGCTGTTCTGCGTTTTCGCCAGATCCAGGTAACGATCGAGATCGCGTATGACGGCATAAGCGCTCTGGTAACGATCTTCCGGCATTTTTGCCAAGAGCTTCATCGAGATTCTGCTGAGTGCGTGTGGGATATCTGGATTGATCTGGTCTGGCGGCACGGGTGTGTGCGTCATATGTTGATGAATCAGCTCGAGGCTGTTGTCACTGTAGAACGGCAACCGCCCTGTAAGCAGTTGATAAAGGGTCACGCCAAGCGAATAAAAGTCAGAGCGGTAGTCCACGCTGCGATTCATTCTTCCGGTTTGTTCCGGGGACAGGTAGGCGAGGGTGCCTTCCAGCATTCGATTCACCTCAGCTTCCATCTGATTCGGCGCGGTCGCGGTGGAGATACCAAAATCGATTAACTTGATGGCGACTTCGATCGGATCAAACACAATGTTTGCCGGGTTGATGTCTCGGTGGACGATGTTCACGCGGTGTAGATCGCCAACAGCATTGGCGATGAGGCAACCGATCTTGGCGGCTTCTATCGCGGTGAGATCGTGCTCCGCGAGATAGGAGATGAGCGGCACACCCTTTGGCGCTTCTGTAACCAGGATGGGTGCATCGTCTCGTTCGATCAGTTCGAGCGCTCTGATCACATGAGGTGACTGAATCTGCGTGAGTAGTTCGAACTCTCGCTGGTGGCGCGATATTAACTGGGGGGAAATGAGTTCAGGGCGCAGCTGTCTTAAAAGCGCTTTTTCCCCATCTTTGACTCTGACGCCCGAATAAACAAGATTTTGTAGTCCCTGGTGGACCAGCTTCAGTTGCTTGTATCCGGGTACCGTAATCACAGCGCTGGATTCATGATGCCGTTCAGGTCACGGTCGGCGCGAACAGATAACCGGTTCCGTGGATGGTGCTGATGAATGTGGTCTCATGGTCGTATTGTCGGAATTTGCGTCTAACCTGACCCACGAGCACATCAATATATCGGTCGTCCGGATACCACTCGCGGTTTCGGATTCTATTCATCAGCTGATCTCGGGTCATGACTTCACCCGCATTTTCGATGAGCGCGAGGAGCAGGTGAAACTCACCAGCGGACAGCGATTGTTGATCGCCGGTAGGTGTTGTCAGTTCCCGCTTGTTCAGATCCAGAGTCCAACCTTCGAACTTTCGTTTGAACCCTTTTTCTTTCTGCTTTTCCTGCGCCTGAACTCGCCACAGCAGGTTTTTGACTCTCGAGAGCAGCTCTCTCGGGTCAAATGGTTTGGTGACGTAGTCGTCTGCACCACTTTCCAGTCCGACAATACGGTCGACAGGATCATCTTTTCCCGTGACCAGGATAATGCCGACGTCTGACAGGGCACGCAGCTCCCGGGTCAGTGTCAGGCCATCTTTGCCCGGCAGGTTGATATCAATGAGGCAGATGTCGATACCGTCCTCGCCAACGCGATCGACAATCCCATCCGCATTTTCGCTGGTCGAAACAGAATACCCTTCCTTCTCGAAATGAGAGGATAGTTGGCTTCGTGTGATGGGCTCATCTTCGATGATGAGAAGATTGGCGAGGTGCTCGCTCATCATTACAGCTGGTTCTTCCTTAATATGAGAGCATTATATACGATTCCGTTATCTGAAATAGTAGTGGTCGCTAACTTGGGACAACTTAACATTCCCTGGCAAGAGCTTTCGAAGGATGCCCTCGACGGTGTTATTCAGGAGTTCGTGACACGAGAGGGCACAGAATATGGTGCCTTGGAAGTCTCAATGGCAGATAAGTGTCATCAGGTCAGACAGCAGCTGGAGCGGGGCGAAGCGCTGATCACTTTCGACGAATCTACGCAGAGCTGCTCGATCGTGCCTGTCGGCTAATTCGTTTGCTGGCTGTCTGATTGCGGGGAAAGGTTCTCTCGCGTAGCATCGAAGAGATTGCTTAAAAACGACAATAATCAGGAAATACCTTCATGAGAATCATCCTTGCACTCGTCGTGGGCGGCATCGTCGTCCTGGGCGCCTGGCTGCTAAGCCAACGTGAACAACCGGTCCAGGAAACGCCAATTGAACAGGTCGAAGACACGGGAAAAGACCTTGCCGCTCATATCAAAGCTGTCACCGGCTCTCTGGATGGTGAGCGAATTCAACAGGCGGACTTCGAGCCTCAGAACTGGTTGTCCCACGGTCGGACCTACGATGAGCAACGTTTCAGTCCACTGAACCAGATCAACTCAGAGAATGTGGATGAACTTGGGCTCGCATGGCATTTCGATACTGGGACGGATCGCGGCCTGGAATCGACACCGATTGTTGTCGACGGCATCATGTACAACAGTGGTTCCTGGAGTGTTGTGTTTGCCAATGACGCAAAGACGGGTGAATTACTCTGGAAATACGATCCTGAAGTACCCAAGGCCTGGGGTGTTAACGCCTGCTGTGACGTGGTTAACCGTGGCGTCGCTGTCTGGAAGGGCAAGGTGTATGTCGGTACCATCGATGGCCGACTGGTCGCACTGGATGCGGCGACCGGTGCAGAAGTCTGGGATGTGAACACCATCGATCGAAGCAAACCCTACACCATCACCGGCGCGCCAAGAGTTGTTAATGACAAGGTCATTATTGGCAATGGCGGCGCCGAGTTCGGCGTTCGTGGATACGTCTCTGCGTATGACACAGAAAGCGGCGAGATGATTTGGCGTTTTCATACGGTCCCGGGTAATCCCGCAGAGGGTTTTGAGTCTGACACCATGGCGGAGGCCGCCAAGACCTGGACGGGTCGCTGGTGGACCATGGGCGGTGGTGGCACTGTCTGGGACTCCATGGCTTACGACCCTGAACTGAATTACCTCTATATCGGCGTCGGTAACGGCTCACCTTGGAATCAGACCATTCGAAGCCCTGGCGGTGGAGATAACCTGTTCCTGTCTTCGGTGGTCGCTCTGAATCCTGATACCGGTGAATATGTCTGGCACTACCAGACCACACCAGGAGACACCTGGGACTACACGGCGACTCAGCACATGATTCTGGCTGACATCGAGATTGATGGTCAGATGCGCAAGGTCATCATGCAGGCGCCTAAGAATGGCTTCTTCTATGTGCTCGATCGCGTGACCGGTGAGTTTATCTCCGCGCAGCAATATGTGCCCATGACCTGGGCGACCCATGTGGATCCAGAAACCGGCCGTCCAGTTGAGACCGATAACGCGCGTTATCAGATCGCGAGCCCGTTGGTAGATCTGTCACCGGAAGAACAGATTGCGGCCCTGGATGCGATGAGTGCAGAAGAGATTGAAGCGGCGTTCCACAAACCGGGTCCGTTGGGCGGTCACAACTGGCATCCCATGTCCTTCAGCCCGGATACCGGTCTGGTCTATATCCCGGCCCTGGATATGCCGTTCGCTTACGGCAATGAGCCGGAATTTGACTACGAAGCCGGGCGCTGGAATCTGGCGAACGATTGGCGGCTGAATATGCCAACCGGGGATACCGGAGTGGATAACAAGATTGATGGTTTGCTCCGGGGTCACATCTCTGCCTGGGACCCCGTTCAGCAGAAAGAGGTCTGGCGAATCCAGCACGCCGGTACATGGAACGGCGGCATGCTGTCGACGCATGGCAATCTGATTTTCCAGGGTAACTCCAGCGGATTCTTCGCGGCGTACAGCGCAGACTCCGGCGAGGAACTCTGGTCGTCTCCTGCGCAAACCGGTGCGATCGCGGCGCCGGTGACCTACGAAGTGGACGGCGAACAGTATGTCACCATCGTGGCGGGTTGGGGTGGTGCATTCGCACTGACTGCCGCCGCTGCAGAAGCCTACGAGTTGAAACCTCGTGGCCGAATACTTACCTACAAACTTGGTGGCACGGACGCCCTGCCGCCAGTGGTGGACGTGGCGAAGGTCCTTCCGGAACCACCCCCCATCAATGCAACCGATGACGAGATCGCCCATGGCAAATTCATGTACCACAAGTATTGCGGCGTCTGTCATGGTCCCGGTGCACGTTCAGGTGGCGTCATCCCGGATCTGCGTTTCATGGTGCCCGGCAAGCACATCGTCTTTGAAGACATTGTCTTGGGCGGCATCCTGCAGGAACGCGGCATGGTCAGTTTCGCCAGCTCCCTGACCAAGGAAGACTCTCGAGCAGTGCATCAATATGTGATCAGCGAAGCGCATCGTTTAAAGGCTGAAACCATCAATTGAGCGGGGTAAACTCATGTCAGCAACGTCAACATAAGAACCCAAAACAGAGGGAGAACAAGTGAGCGAAGCGGTATACACAGACTCAGAATGGATGACTCAGGATCCGGATACCATCAATCTTGATGAGCTGGACCTCATGAACCCAAAGTTGTTTCACAACGACTACCATGTGCGCATCTTTGAACGCCTGCGAGCCGAAGACCCGGTTCACTACCAGAAAGATCACGAGGAAATCGGACCTTTCTGGAGTATCACGCGCTATGAAGACATCATGGCCGTAGATACCGATCATGAGACGTTTTCTTCAGATGGGTCCATTGTGGCGACGGACGTGGACGAAGAATTCCCACTGCCGATGTTTATTGCCATGGATCCGCCCAAGCACGATCGTCAGCGCAAAGAGGTCAGTGGCGTTGTTGCGCCTTCCAACCTTGCGACGATGGAAAGCACGATTCGTCAGCGGGTCTGTAATATCCTTGACGCTTTGCCACGTGGTGAAGAGTTTAACTGGGTCGACAAAGTGTCCATCGAACTTACCACCCAGATGCTTGCGACTCTGTTCGACTTCCCTTTTGAGGATCGCCGCAAGCTGACTCGCTGGTCTGATGTCGCAACTGCGGATGAGAACTCCGGCATTGTTGAAACAGAGGAGCAGCGTCGCGAGGAATTGATTGAGTGTCTCGAGTACTTCACTCGCCTGTGGAACGAGCGGGTGAATGAAGCGCCAAAGAACGATCTGGTTTCGATGCTGGCTCACGGTGAATCCACCAAGGATATGGATCCGGTTGAGTACCTGGGCAACCTTGTTCTGTTGATTGTGGGTGGCAACGACACAACCCGTAATTCGATTTCTGGCGGCATTAAGTTTCTGAATGAGAATCCCGATGAGTATCAGAAGCTAAGAGATAACCCGGCTTTGATTCCGAACATGGTGGCGGAGATCATCCGATATCAGACGCCGCTGGCCTACATGCGTCGAACGGCGCTGAAAGACACAACCATCGGTGGTAAAAACATCAAGGCCGGAGACAAAGTCCTGATGTGGTACGTGTCCGGTAATCGTGACAGCAGTGCCATCGAAAATGCTGACGAGTTCCAGATAGACCGCAAAGGAGCGCGTCGTCATTTGTCATTCGGGTTCGGTATCCATCGCTGTATGGGCAATCGCCTTGCCGAGATGCAGTTGCGCATCCTCTGGGAGGAAATCCTCAAGCGATTCGACAAGATCGAAATGGTTGGCGAGCCGGAAATGGTGCTGTCTAACTTCGTGAAAGGGTACGCCAGTCTACCTGTGGTGATTCGATAGACCGTTTGTCGGAAGTCTGCATTTCAAATGTGAATTGCTGGGGTAAATTCTCCGGCATGAAAAATGTCTTGTTCCTTCTTCTGCTGGCTGTTCTGGTAACACCGGGTGTTACCTATGCGACCGGATCTCTCGCATCCGACATAAAACGCCTCATTCAGGCCGTCGAGATTTCCGGCTGCACATTTATGCGTAATGGCAAGGCGCACGCCTCGAAAGAAAGCGGGAAGCATATTTCCCGCAAGTATGCGCACTTTGAGGACGACATCGATTCCATTGAATCGTTTGTGGCGTTAACGGCAACGAAAAGCCTGATAAGTGGCAAGCCCTATGTTGTGCAGTGTGAGAACACGGTGACGTCCTCCTCAGAGTGGATGTTGAACAAGGCTGAGGAGCTGGGACTAGAGTCATGACATTGCTGAGAGCTGTACTGATTTCCTGGATTTGCCTGGCAGGCCCGTCGGTGCTGGCCAACGATGCAAGTGGGCTTCCAGGCACGATGAAAGTGCTCACACTGAATGTTGCCCATGCCCGTGCTGACGGGCGCAGCCAGTGGTTGCAGAGCTCAGAGCAGGCCAGGCAGCATCTTTGGCGCATCGCCAATGTTCTGAAACGTGAAAACCCTCATGTTGCCGCGTTCCAGGAAATAGATACCAACAGCTTCTGGAATGGTCGGTTCAATCACACAGAGTATGTCGCTGATATTGCGAATTATCCGCATCATTTTTCAGGCGCACACATTCAGGGCAACCACCTTGAATACGGTACAGCGCTGGTTTCTCGTCAGACGTTGAACGACCCAAAGAGTGTACGATTTAACCGACCTTTTGCCCGGCCGAGAAAAGGCTTTGTGCTTTCGACAACGCATTGGCCTGGTGCTGACCATGTCGATGTTGATGTTGTGTCCGTGCACTTTGACTTCCTGACGCGAAACCAGCGTAAAAAGGAAGCACGTAAACTGATCGAGGCGCTGGCGGGCCGTGACAATCCGAGCATTGTGATGGGTGATCTGAACGCTGACTACCATGAGGACTCGCTCATCCCGCTGCTGGAAAAATCGCTGGATCTTTCCACCTGGCAGCCCTCAGAAAAGACGGTGACGTTTCCTCGATTTCAGAAGCGCCTGGACTGGGTGTTGGTGTCAGAAGAGATTGAGATTGTTTCTCATGAGGTTCTGCCCGACGCACTGTCAGATCATCGGGCCGTCGTCGCAGAACTAAGGTTGGTTGACAGTTAACTTCACTGCGTTCGATGGCCCGCGGCCTCCCACCATAAATTCAATCACTTCGTCACCCCAGGTGTACTTGTCTCGCATCAACTGATTGATGGTGCTGATCTGATCATTCTGAAGCTCGTGACGATAGCTCATGGTCTCACCGTTTCGCGTCATCTCGACCAGTTCCTGGGATTGCAGACGCTGAAACCAGCCCGACTCTGATTCGCCTCGAAGGTAAGGATATCCGTCGTGATCAACCACCCATAGCCTGGTGATGGCGGGCTCTCCGTTTTCATCCATCGTGATAAGTTCAATGACTTCAACACGCTCCGACGCGGCCAGCTGTAAACCGATCATGGCTGCAATCAGGACAACCAGTATTCCAACAATCCAAAGTACGTATTTCATGTGATATTTCCCGTTTCGTGCCTGTATCCTAACACTAATACTTTAATATTAAACTATTTAATATTAAACAAATACGCTAACATGAGGCTATGACACGACAGACAGATACACTTTTCACATTTTTTAATGAAATTGGGATTATCTCGCAGCTGGCGACCAGCATGTTTGAGCAGCAACTTCCCCATGAGCTTACGATCTCTCAGTTTGGAGTGCTCAACTGGTTTGTCCGCGTGGATGCCCGAGCGACCCCTTCTCGTTTGGCCCGGGCCTTCCAGGTGACGGGGGGTGCTATGACGAATACGTTGAAAAAGCTCGAATCCAAGGGGTTTATCGAGGTTCGGCCTGATGAAAAGAGCGGTAGGCAAAAACGGGTTACCCTCACGAAGTCAGGTCGCAAAGCCAGGGATGAATCTATTGCTGCAGTGGGTCCACTGCTGGCTGAGCTCGCGGAGGCCTTTCCTGCGACAGGGCTTGAGCGGCAGGTAAAACAGCTTTCGAAGGTGCGTGAATACCTGGACGATTACCGTGATCGGGAATCCTGAACCAGACGGGTTCACTCAGCGTTCAGCTGGTTAATTTTTCATTCATGGCGCTCAGCGCATGCTCTCTCTTGCCATTAACGAGCGGAGAGCGACATGAGAACGTTGATTGCACTGGGTTTGCTGGTATGCACCTCAAGCGTTTTTGCCGATGCCATGCGCGTCAAGGTGAAGGTTAAGGATGACGATGACCACTACTACGTGAGCGATGGCTCTGGTCATGACCAGTATCACGGCGGTTACGAAAGATATCGCCATAACCATGGTTACAAGAAGGGTTACAGCCATGATCGACGCCATCGCAAGTGTTACAAGAAGTTACATCGCAAGGCGCAGGCCCACGGTCGATATCACAAGCCCTCACCGCCTTGGTGGGAGCGGCACTATCTCAGCATGGTGTATGCCCATCACAACCGCAGTCACCACGATCGTCACAAACAGGTCGACTGTCGTGATCGCAGGTACCACCGGTATCATGAGTCCGAGATGAGCCCACTTTGCGCATCATCATCTCTTGATGACGGCTGGCGGAGGTCGGGATTGCCCCGGCCACCGCCGCCTGCGGTTTCCAGCACCATGTGTTGACCTGCTGAAATCACGGCTCGACCCATGCCGGGCAGTTCTTCTCCATCTTTGATGTAAACGCGAGCTGACGCCCCGTCTTCACCGCCATGACGTCCGCGGGGTGGATGTTGAATCCGGTCGAACATTTTTGAAACGATAAACGATTCGTTGTTTGCGTGACCAAACTCCATGATCTGTCCAAATCCGCCCCGATACTGACCGTCACCGGCTGAGTTGGGCCGGTACTCCTTTTGCCAGATGACGATAGGCGCAGAGTTTTCGGTGATTTCCACGGGCGTGCTTCTGACACCAGACGGGAAGGCGGTGCAGGAAAGACCGTCTTTTTCGGGTCTGGCGCCGGTCCCACCCGTGTAGAAAGCATTCATCACCCAGGGGTCACTGTTGCTCTCTGGTACAAGGCCGCGGCCGCCCATAAAAACCGGACCAAACAGACAGGCAGCGCCTTCTGTGGGAACCTGGCCCTGGAGTGGTGATTCCAGTGCGCCGAGTACAACGTCCGGCAGCATCTGACCAATGGCGTGTCGTGCAGATACCGCGGCAGGTCTTGGTGCATTCAAGATGCACCCCTCAGGTGCGGTCACACGAACAACGCCCAGAGAGCCAGCATTGTTGGGAATATCATTGCCCACCACACATCGAACGCCGAACGAGGTGTATGCCTGTGCATAGGTCAGCGGCACGTTGATCCCGTGGCCGCTGACGGTAGATGTACCGGACCAGTCAACGTCAATGCCATCCGGGCCAATCGTGACGCGGCAAGTGAGGTCCACCGGTTCGTCATAACCATCGACGCGCATGGTATTGTGCCAGGTGCCCTGGGGTAGCTTGCCGATCTCTGCCAGCATGGCGCTATTTGAGTTTTCGATGATCATGCTGCCGACAGCGTCCAGTGTCGATAAACCAAACTCATCCATGGCGGTGATCAGGCTGTCACCGCCAGCTTTATTGCAGGCGGCGAGCGAATACAGGTCGCCCTCTGCGGCCCTGGGGTCTCGAACGTTCGCTTTCAGAATGTCCAGCATGACCTGATTGGGTGCGCCACCTTTGAAGAGATAACCAATGGGTAGATTGATACCTTCTTCGAAGACCTGTCTGCCATCGGGACCGAACCCCAGGCCGCCGACGTCGGCGATGTGAGAGGTGGACGCAAACATGGCAACAGCGGTATCACCTTTAAACACGGGTGTCACCACGGTGAAATCGTTGAGGTGGCCGGTTCCTTCCCATGGATCGTTGGTGACCAGCACGTCACCCGGATTCAGCGTGGCAAGAGGAAATTTCTGCAGGAAAAAGTGAACGCTTGCCGCCATGGCGTTGACGTGACCCGGCGTACCGGTGACCGCTTGAGCGAGCATGCGTCCCTCGGTATCAAAAACACCCGCAGAGAGATCTCCCGCTTCTCGTACGGTGGTGGAGAAAGCCGTCCTGATCAGTGTCTGCGCCTGTTCTTCGACGACAGCGAGCAGCCGATCCCAAAGTAACTGGAGTCGCAGGCGATTAAGAGATGCGTTCATTTGACCTCCATGACGATACAGCCCAGGGTGTTAATGCTTGCACTGAATCCGCTTGGCACAACGGTGGTGGTCTGATCTTCAGTAATCAGTGCAGGTCCGGCGATATTGCATGAGTCTGAGAGCTCATGACGAAGGTAAACAGGCGCATCGGTGATCTCGGTGCTTGTTGGGTCAAAAAATGTCTGGGTGCTGACGGCCTCTGCGGAAGAAGGTGCCGCGGCGCGTTCCGTGACGGAAGCCTCGGTGCTTTCGGAGAGTGTTAACGTCCAGCTGAGTACTTCAATGTTCACGCCATCGATGGTGTGACCATAAAGATTTCGATAAGCGTTCTCGAAGCGCTCTCGCAGCAGGCCTTCTTCGGGTATTTCGTTCGGGAGCTCCACACACAGTTCATGACCCTGGCCTACATAGCGCATGTAGGCGTGTCGAGTTTCAATCAGGTCGCTGCGGCTCGCCTGTTCTACTACTGAAAGGGCTTCGTCTCGCATATCTGAGAACAGGTTACTGACGAGAGTCTGGTCAAGACGGGAAATCAGTTGCTGGCGACTCCTGACCACTTCGTAGGACACGGGCGCCAGCAGGAATCCGACGGCTGAGCCGACACCGGCATCACCGGGAATAATGATCCTTTGCGCACCCAGTTTCTGGCCCAGTCTTGCGGCGTGTAGCGGTGCCGCGCCACCGAAAGCCACGATATCTCGAGAGCCCAGGTCCATGCCGAATTCAGCGGCATGCGCTCTTGCTGCCGCCGCCATATTTTCGTCGACGATTTCACTGATGCTGAAGGCAGAAAGTGCCTGGTTCATGTTCAGTGTTTCGCCGATCTTCGACATGACGGCTTTTTTGGCGGCTTCGAGGTTCAGGTCGAAGGCAAACCGCTCAGGTACCACCTTGCCCAGGCAAACGTCTGCGTCAGTGACCGTTGGTCTCTCGCCGCCCCGATTATAGGCGGCGGGTCCCGGTTCTGAACCGGCGCTTTCCGGACCAACCTGAATTCGCTGAAGTTTGTCGACGGACGCGATGGAGCCTCCGCCGGCGCCGATTTCCACCATTTCGATCACCGGGATTCGCACAGGCAGACCGCTGCCTTTTTTGAACCGATAAACGCGATCCACTTCGAAGCTGCGTGAAGTGAGTGCTTCACCATCATCGATAAGGCAGAGTTTTGCGGTGGTGCCACCCATGTCGAAAGAAAGCATTCGATTCAGGCCTAACTGACGAGCCAGCTGCCGGGCCAGAATGGCGCCGCCAGCTGGACCCGATTCGACCAGTCGGATGGGGAAGCGGGTAGCGGTTTCCAGTGTCGTCAGGCCGCCACCAGACGTCATCAGGAAAAACGGACAGTGAAAGCCACGTGTCTTGAGTTCGCCTGCGAGCCTTTTCAGATATCGGGCCATAAGCGGACGCACATAGGCGTTTGCGCAGGTTGTGCTGAGTCGCTCGAATTCCCTGATCTCCGGTGCGACCTCGGAGGCCAGGGAGACAGAAAGATCCGGTCGTGCATGCAGCAGGATCTCTGCAGTTTTCTGTTCGTGATTCGGATTCACAAAGCCGTGCAGATATCCGATCGCGACACTTTCGATCTTGTACTCATCCAGGGCAGGCAGAGCGTTGAGGATGCTTTGTTCATCCAGGGCAATCAGGACTTCGCCGTCTTTATTCAAGCGTTCTGTCACCGGCAGACGCAGGTGCCTCGGCACCAGTGGCTTGGGGCGGTCGATATTGATGTCGTACTGTTCGAATCGATCTTCATGGGCCATCTCAAGGGCATCACGATGACCGGCGGTGGTTAGAAGGGCCGTCTTGGCGCCGCGTCTCTCGATGAGCGCGTTAGTGGCGAGTGTGGTCCCATGAATGATCAGGCCGATGTCAGAAGGGGCGATGCCTGCCTGTCCAAGCACGTGATCGATACCTTCGAGTACGGCATTGCCAGGATGGTCGTAGGTCGTCAGCAGCTTGTAGGTCACCCGTTGCCGATTGGGCAATTCCAGAACCACATCGGTGAATGTGCCGCCGATATCAACCGCCAGGCGGCATTGTGTTGTTGCAGAAGTCATGACAGGTCAGCTCCAGGCAGTACGGCTAGTTTGTGGATTACCGCGAAGCTAATCAATACATTAGCGGAATTGCTGGATGTCCGATTGGGTGAGCTGGGTGATGCTGTTAAGATACGCGCCGGACGAATCACGGAGCACACATTGAGTCACAGCTACACCTTCCTCGGCAAAAATATCTCCGGACCTTTCACAATCCCCTCTGGCATTGTCGCGACCGCCAGCCCCATTATCCAGTACCTCTTTGATCATGTACCCCAGGTTGGGGTGATGACCACGAAAAGTATTGGGCCGTTGCCCAGACCAGGTAACCGTGAGCCGATCATGACCCAGTACGCCCCTGGCTGTTTTATGAACGCCGTCGGCCTGACCAATCCGGGTGCGGAAGCTGCAGTAGAGCAATTATCAGAGCTCAGAATTCCGGACGATCGTTTCCTGCTGACTTCTATATTTGGCGGCAGCGTTGAAGAGATCGTGGAGGTCGCCAAGTTGCTGGCTCCGGTGTCCCATGGGCTGGAACTGAATCTGTCCTGTCCTCATGCCAAAGGTTATGGCATGGATATGGGGCAGGATGCCGAGATGGTGAAAGAGATTACCGCTGCTGTGAAGGCAGTCGTCGACATTCCCGTGGTGCCGAAGCTAACACCGAATGTGCCGAACATTGGTGAAATTGCAGAAGCCGCAGTGGCTGGCGGTGCCGATGCCCTTTGTGCCATTAATACCGTTGGCCCTGCGTACTACACCTCTCATGGTGAGCCGGTTCTGACGAACAAACTGGGCGGCATGTCCGGTCGAGGCGTGTTGCCCATTGCGCTTAAGTGCATCAAGCAGATGCGTGAATCGGTGGATGTACCCATTATCGGTTGCGGTGGGGTCACCAACATCGATGATGTTCGTGCCATCGC
Organism: Pseudomonadales bacterium; assembly: GCA_017642855.1. Classification (GTDB taxonomy): domain Bacteria; phylum Pseudomonadota; class Gammaproteobacteria; order Pseudomonadales; family Azotimanducaceae; genus UBA9659. Next base: position 1,892,901 of record JAEPOO010000001.1, on the reverse strand, counting down.
GCATGAAGGCGCTTCTGTCTTTGGTGTGGGGTCGGCGCTAACCGGCATGACCTCGGAGCAGGTCGCGGATTGCTTTGCTGACCTTCAAACCCAGCTCGAAGAAGAGACCAGAGAAGAGCGTGCAACGGTGCCTGTCGATATGGGATTCACGCCGTTCAAACTCGTGAGCAATGAGAAAGTCTGCGAAGACATATCCATTCTGACCTTTGACGGCAAGATTGACGTCCAGGCCGGTGAATTTATCTACACCTGGATTCCGGGATTGGGTGAGAAACCTTTCTCGGCGCTGACCGATGAACCGTTTTCGATCGTTGTGATCGACGTCGGTATTTTTACCAGCGAACTTCTGAAACTTGAGCCGGGCGCGACGGTATATGTCCGTGGCCCGCATGGCATCAAAGTGTCTCCCCCTGAAGATTCAAAGATTGTTGCCGTTGCCGGTGGTACTGGCCTTGCCGCGGTCTATCAGGTTGCGCGGGATTACGGCAATGCTGAAGTATTCCTTGGCGCAAGGAGCGCGGAACGCCTGTATTTCAAGGACGAATGCGCCCAGATCGCCAATACGCACATCGCCACCGACGACGGCACCGAGGGTTACCAGGGTACGGTAACTGAGCTGCTGGAAACCTGGCTTAAACAGCAGGATGCAGGGGTAATTGGCGCTCTCGTGTTCTATAATTGCGGCCCTGCGCCGATGGTTCACGCCGCGACACAGGTGCAACGCCAGTTCGTTGATGATGCCCGAATTTTTAACGCGATTGACTACCTGACCAAGTGCGGTGTCGGAATATGTGGAGCCTGTCATGGGCCTGATGGCCGCCGTCTCTGTGTTGATGGCCCCTTCATGACAGCATCCTGAACTCCGGGGCACGATCCGTGTCCGACCTAAAAGGCGATTAACCTTACATGCTTTTAGGAGTCTTCATGACCTTACGTAACTTTTTTGCGCTATTCGCGTGCCTGCTTGTGCTTGGCTGCGATAACGAGGTGAGTGCGCCCGCCGATACGACTGAGTCGATGGCGGAAACCGCAACGGAACCCGCGGCTAAACCGCACTATGAACCCTGGGGTGTCGATCTTGGGGCGAACAATCCTGACATCCAGCCTGGCGATGATTTCTGGGGCTACGCTAACGGTAAGTGGGCGGATGAAAACGAAATTCCCCCGGAGCGCACCTCCCATGGTGTCTGGCTCGAAATTCACGAGCGCGCTGAAAAGCGTGTCCGCGGCATCATCGAAGAGCTCGGTGATGCTGACAACGAAACCGGCAGTTCTGAACAGAAGGTTGGTGATTACTACGCCAGCTGGATGAATGTCGAAAAAGTTGATGAGCTTGGCATCTCACCGTTGCAGCCTGATCTCGACAGGATCGCGGCCATTGAAAATGCGGATGACCTCGCGGCTGAGTTTGGTCGTCAGTATTTTGTTTATGGCTCGAGTCCGTTTTCCGCCGGCCTTGGCATCAATCCGAAAAACCCGGACGAGTACATGATCAACATTGGTCTTACCGGTCTTGGCTTGCCGGATCGTGATTACTATCTGGACGACACTGAACGCTTCATTGAAATTCGCCAGGAATACCTGATTCACATTACGCAGATGCTTGGCTTCGCCAATTACCGCGATCCCGTTGAGTATGCCGATAGCATCCTGGCGCTCGAGACTGCCATTGCAGAACTTCAGTGGATTCGTGCGGACCGTCGCGATCGCGACAAAACCTACAATCCCACGACGGTTACCGCGCTGAAAGAACAGCATAGTGGCTTTAACTGGGCTGCGTTCCTCGAAAGTCACCGACTGGAGTTCGTGGAAAACATCATCACGAATCATCCAGACACCATTGAGCCACTGATTGCCCTGGTTAACGAACAACCTCTTGATGTCTGGAAGGCCTACCTGGCTTACCACCTGATTTCCGGTAACGGCAGCATTCTTTCTACGAAGATTGACGACGCTAATTTTGCCTTTGTCGGCAAAGTATTACGCGGTCAGGAAGAACAGTTGGTGCGTTGGAAACGCGGTGTTGCCCGTGTTGGTGCTCAGCAGGGCCTGGGTGAAGCGCTGGGTCAGATTTATGTAGATCGTTATTTCCCGGAATCATCGAAAACCCAGATGCTGGAACTGGTTGAAAACGTGCGTGCGGCTTATAAGGAGCGCATTCAAGACCTGAGTTGGATGAGTGAAGAGACGCGGGAAGAAGCGCTGATGAAGCTCGCCGCCTTCTACCCGAAGATCGGTTACCCGAATAAGTGGGTGGATCTCAGCGACATCACGATTTCCGAAGATGACCTGTTCGGTAACGCTCGTAGACTTCGCGAGTTCTTTGAAAACCGGGATGTTGAAAAGCTGAAGACAGGTACTGACAAAGAAGAATGGTTCATGATGCCGCAGACGGTAAACGCCTACTATCTGCCTAACTGGAACCAGATTGTTTTCCCTGCGGCTATTCTTGAGGCGCCGTTCTTTGATCCTAACGCGGATCCCGCTGTGAACTATGGCGCGATTGGCGCCGTCATCGGTCATGAAATGGGTCATGGTTTCGATGACCAGGGTTCCAAATATGATGCGCGAGGTGTGAAGCGCAACTGGTGGACGGATGCAGATCGTGCCAACTTTTCTTCACGTACGGATCGATTGGGTGAGCAGTTCGATACTTATGAGCCTGTGAAAGGGCACTTTGTCGATGGACGATTCACCATGGGTGAAAACATCGGTGACCTGGGCGGCGTTGAAGTGGCCTACCGAGCTTACCGCCTGTCGCTGGGTGACGAGGAAGCTGAGGTGATCGATGGTGTCACCGGTGATCAGCGATTCTTCATGGGTTATGCCCAGGCTTGGAGGAGCGAGCGTCGGCAGGAATCGACGCTTAACCTGCTGAAATCCGACCCTCATTCGCCACCCCGATTCCGTGTCAACGGGATCGTGCGCAATGTGGATGCCTGGTACGACGCCTTCGGCGTGAGTAACGACAACAAGCTCTATCTGGCACCAGAAAACCGGGTTCGAATTTGGTAGGGGCGTATCTGGCTGCAGGATCTGAATTGCAGGCCGGTTGTAAGGAAGGACGGCGGGGGTGCGCCTCAATATGAGGCGCACCCACCGGGGTCGTTACTCCTCGAGAGCGGCTTCCAGCTCGTTCACGTAGTTTTCGAAAACAGCGATGGTATTGATGATTGGCTGTGGTGACGTCATATCGATGCCGGCCTTTTTCAGTAGCTCAATGGGATAGTCATTGTCGCCTGAGCGAAGCATCTCAAGGAAACGCGCTCGTGCGGGTTCACCTTCTTCCAGGATCATCTTTGCCAGGGCGGTTGCAGCGACGAAAGACGTCGAATACTGGTACACGTAGAAGTTGTCAGTCCGCAGGAAATGCGGAATGCGACTCCAGGTGCTGTCGACATATGGGTGCATGTTGATCGTGTCACCGTAGTAAGCCTGGTGGGTTTCACGATAAATCTTATTGAGAGAGTCTTTGTTCAGAGCCTCACCACGTTCAGCGGCGGCGTGTGCCCGCATCTCAAAGTCAGCAAACAAGGCCTGGGTGTAGAAGCCCCCTCGGAACTCATCGAGATAGGTCTGCAGCAGGAAGGTTTTTTCTTCCTTGGTTTCTGCTTCTTGCAACATCTTCTGGAACAGGAGCGCTTCGTTGGTCATGGACGCAATTTCTGCGATGAACGTACGGTAGTTCGCATACATCGCAGGCTGTGCTTCGTTCGCCAGATACGAGTGGATGGAGTGACCATACTCGTGTGCCAGAGTAGACACACTGCCCAGTGTTCCCGTGTAGTTCATGGAGAGATAGGGTTTGGATGTATATGTACCCCAGGAGTAGGCGCCGCCGCGCTTACCTTTTGACTCATAAGCGTCAACCCAGCCTTCATCGAAACCTTTCCAGTACACTTCAATGTAGTCATCCCCGAGAGGTGTTAATGCCTCAGCGACCAACTGTTTGGCGTCTTCCCAGCTGATGTCCTTGATGGTTTCTTCACTGATGGGTGCGCTGGCGTCCCACGGTTCCAGAGTCTCGAGGCCGAGGACTTCCTGGCGGAGCTTCATGTAACGCTGCAAAGGTGCCGTGCCTTCCTGTGCCACTTTGATCAAATTGGTATAAACCTCTGTTGGAATGGCATTGCCGTAGGTTGCTGAATGCAATGCGGAGTCAAAGCCCCGGATCTTGGCATAGAAGGCTCGTGACTTTACGTGTCCTTCGTAGTTGGCCGCGAGTAAATTGCCGACCTGCTCGTACTCGGTGTAGACGGTCTTCCAGGCTTCTTCTCTCACGCGTCGATCTGCTGAGTCCATCTTTGCGCCATACAGGGCTTTGGTCATCTCGACGGTCTTGCCATCTTCATCGACGATGGTGCCGAATCGGATATCGGCATTGTTAAAAGCACCGAACACGCGCTGAAATTTGCCAAGCGGATCGCTGGCTGCCGCCAGAATGGTTTCTTCACCTTCGCTCAGCGTGTAGTCGCGCATGCGGAGCGTCCGATTGAAGAAATGTCGATAGAGGTGTAGCGCTTCGGTTGCCTCGATGGTCGCTTTCAGCTGATCCTCCGGTATCGCCAGAAGTTCAGGTGTCATATACGCCGTTGCTTCTCCGTATTTTGCGTACAGACCTTGAGCGCGAGAGAAGTTCGCTCCGTTATCGCCGTTGCGCATATCCTCGAATGACTTGAGGCCCGCATAGACATAAATGTCCGCGATGAGACCGTTGATATCGTTGATGGTTTCGACCGCGGCAAGCAGGGTGGCACCGTCTTTGCCGAGTTTGCCTTTAAAAGATTCAATTTCAGGCAATCGACTTTCGAATTTGATGACGTCGGCTTCCCACGCTTCGGCAGAGGCGTACATGGAGGTCAGATCCCACTTGAACTCATCGTCGATTTCAGCGCGTTCTTTCGGCTCCGCAGTGAAGCTGATTGGGCTCAACGCCAATAGCAGCGGGAGCAGTAATGCTTTGATTTTCATGATCATTCCCAGCACGTGTTTGATTGCCGTACCCGCAAAACACGTTTACGGGTACCGCGGTGGTGTGTGATGCTACCTGATCCTGCGTTCAACCGTCAGATGGACGCGGTGAAACGCATGTCTGGAGAGTTGGATGATCGAGATGGATACCGGAACTGAAGAGTTGTTGTGCACTATCAAAGACCGGGTTGCGCTGATAACCCTGAATAAACCCCATAAAAAGAACGCGCTGGGCGACATTTTGACCCCCGCTTTAAGGCAGACCTTGCTGACCGTAGAGGCAGACGACCGGGTAGGCTGTGTGATGATCACGGGTGCCGGGGATTCTTTCTGTTCAGGGGGGGATGTGAGCGGCATGGGTGGCGGTACCTCTAAACCAAAGACCCGGAACGAGCGTATCTCCGACCTGATTCACAAAGAAGAAACGCTGACACTGCGCCTGCATGAATTAGACAAAGTGACCGTCGCGGCACTGCCCGGCGCAGCAGCTGGGGCAGGTGTCAGCATTGCGCTCGCCTGTGATTTACGCGTTGCTTCATCCAGCGCGTTTATGACCACGGCCTTCAAAAACATCGGGCTTTCCGGTGATTATGGCGCCAGCTGGTTTTTGCCGAGACTGATCGGCCTTGCCAAAGCCAAAGAGCTCTTCTACACCGCGGATCGGGTGGGCGCTGCTGAGGGCTATCGTCTCGGCATCTTTAATAAAGTGTTCCCGCACGAAACGTTTCGTGAAGATGCGTTTGAGTACGCACGCGCGATCGCCAATGGACCCACACAAACGCTGGGCCGTATGAAAAAGAACCTGAACGAGGGTGTCAACCAGGGCTTGCGCGAGAGTCTGGCGCTGGAAGCGGAGCACCTGATTGACAGTGGTGGCTCCAGTGAAGCCCGTGAAGCCATCGCTGCGTTCATGGAAAAAAGGCCCCCGGTCTTTCACAGGGGAGACAATCCATGAAAATTTTATGGGCACTAGCGCTGCTGGTCGGTGCGCCGTCAATTGCAGCGGACGGCTCAGAAGAAAAAGCAGCGATCGAACAGGTCTATGCGAATTGGCGTGAAGCCGTCGAAACCGCAGACATCCCCGGATATGTTTCCGTGCTCGCAAGCGACGTTAAGCTGATGCCGCCGGATGCTGATGCGATTGTCGGCAAAGCAGGTTACGGCGCCTTCCTGGTGCCAGTATTTGCAGCGGCAACCTACGACATTGACGTGATTGGTGATTTTGAGATTGATGTTTTCGGCGACACAGCCGTTGCTGAATATGAATACATCATCGAATTATCGATGAAAGAGGGCGCGGAAATCACCGAGCCGGGTGCCATTACCGCAGCAAGAAGTCACAACCGATATTTTGATGTGCTCCGAAAGAACCGGGCCGGTGAATGGGAAATCTGGCGGCATCTCTGGAGAACGCTCTAGGCGCTTTCTTTATCGTTTCTCGGTGATTGTCCAAATCTCGCGGTGCGACAGCGTTTCACCGGCTTTCAGCGTGCGCAGGGGTGAAAGTGTCTCAAGCTCCAGTATGTCACCATCGGTATAGACCTCAAGATTACAGTTACCATCTGGGTAGATCCCGTCTTCCGTGACGGCGACTGTCTTGGTGAATCTATCCGCGCCAAAGTCATAGTGAACCACGCCTTCGTGGTGCAAGAAGCCAAGCTTCAGCGGTGGTGTATCCGGCCGCTGTTCGATCGAAACGGGATTTGACCAGTTGATCCGCTCGTCTCTGACATCGGTGTATGACCACAGTGACAGTTGCCTGTCTGGCAAATAGGCCGCTTCGTTGGCCTCATCGGCGTGACCTGGGTGTTCCTGTGTCTGTGGCTGCGGAATCACGGCGGTGCCGCCCTTTCTAAAAATCGTCAGAGCCCAGGCGGCGATGGGCGTTTCGATGTCACTCAGCGCGGTGATGTGATGTGTGAGGTTGAGCTCACTGCCCCGGAGCTCCAGCTCAACGGACTTCTGTACCAATGGCTCTGGGGCTGCGGTGAGTGCCACATGACGGTCACCCAGCTTGCTCATTTGCACGCCGTGATTGTCGGGAAAGTAGGTGGCTGCTTTTTCAGGCGCGAGCCACAGGCGATGGCCGCCGCGAAGCCTGAAGTCCGACTCTCCTGAGTCACCGAGTTGCTCCTCGACGATGCCCAGGATGTTTTCACCACCCGGTTTTCGAAAACTCAGGATACGTGGACCGACGTCCAGCGTGGCAATGACCTCGAGACATTCATTTTCAAGGACGAGAGCACGCTGCCAGCCGAACTGGGACTCAATGCGCATTTACTGATCCGGTCGCGTCTGGATCTGGAGGTCTCTGAAGTTATGTTTCATCGCTGCTTGATACGCGGGGCGGTGATGCATGGTTGCCTGGTAGGTTTTGGCGGGCTCGGGGACTCCCGCGCCAACGACATCTGCCCAATCCAGGGCAATGGTCATCAGGATATCCAGTTCTGAAAAAGTGCTCCCCCAAATGGGTTTGTCTGCTGCTAGCTTGGGTAGCACCGATCGCAGCATTTTGTCGAAGTATGCCAGTGAAGAGGTGACAGCAGCCGGTGCTTCACCATAGATATCAGGCAGGTCCTTATGGCGACGTATGACGTAGAGCGAGGTGGCGTCCAGCTCCATCAGAATAAACGAAACCCATTCATCGTAAGCGGCCAGACCAGCAGCGGATTGTTGATAGTCGTCGTAGGGCAGTTCGCCAAGTCTTCTCAGGTGTCGCAGGATGGCGAAGCTTTCACTTAAGACAAGATCACCATCCACCAGCGTCGGGATTTTCTGCTTGGGATTTATTCTGGTGTATTCCTCACTGAGGGTGTCACCAGTTCTGGATTCTATGCGTTTTGTTTCGTATTCGATGCCGAGCTCATGCAGCATCCAGTGAACGCGGAGCGTCCTCGTCGTCCCGACACCCCAGACAATCAGTGAGTTGGTCATGGAAACACTTCATTAAAAAATCCAGGTCAGTATGGAATCTGCCAGCGTGATGAGCAATGCCGCAATAAAGGTTGTGCCGATGTCATCGATCTCAAAGTCCTCGATCAGCTGATCGGTGATCCACAAGAGGAACGTATTGATCACGATCAGGAAGACCCCCAGGGTGATGATAATGAAGGGCAGACCCAGCAGCTTCAGCACAACGCCGAGTGTGACGTTTATCAGGCCGTAAACGATGGCGACGATAATGCTGGTGCCATAGGACTCGACATACATCCCAGGTAACAGGCTCGCGATACCCACAATGACAGCAGCAAGACACAAGATCTGTAGAATCAGTTCAATCATAAAAATCACTCCTTACCACTGGACCATTCAAATAGCGTGCCATCGTAACTTATTGATTTATAACGCCTTGTTTCAGGCTTTGTTGGTGAAATCCACCAAGTAGTCGTGAAATCGGCTATTCCTCGAGAACGGCGCGTAACATCTTCATTCGATCCGCCACTCTACCGGGCATGGTGTGCCAATAGTAAGAGAAAGTCATCAGGGGAACGGCCAGCGCCCAGGCTTTCCCGCGCTGCCACTCTGCCTCGCTCACGTTCATAAGGTCACGGAACTGATGTCGTGCGTCGCTCGAAAAAATTTCCCAGGCGCCATGCAGGTCGATGGCAGGATCACCGATACCCAGACCTCCGAAGTCCAGGATCGCGGCAAGTTTTCCGTTGTCATCGATAAGAAGGTTTTCTGCCACGAGATCACTGTGAAACCAGTGTTGGTACTCCGCCTCAGGTTGCAGCAATGCGTCGTTCCAGATTTGCAGGACAGCATCCAGATCAATGTCGAGTCCTTTGATCGTGCGGCAGGCTTCGAGGTTGTGCTGGAAAGCGGCGTTTTGTGTTTGCAAAGACCTGCCTCGATAGGGGCGAAGGCTCTTGTCGATGTCCCTCGGTAGTGGGATCGACCTGAGTTGGTTGATCGATGCAGCCAGAGTTTTTGCAAGTTCTGCGTTTCTGTTACCTGCTTCAACACGATAACCCGGTATCCAGCGCTGTATAGACCAGGTTTCGGGGAACTGATCAGTGGGTTCACCCAGGGCAACAATTTCTGGAATTCTGATGTCCAGCTGATCTTTCAGCGAGGGTAACCAGGTGGACTCTTTCACGATGGTCCGCCCGCCGCCTGGTTGCCTCGGTAGCCGAACCAGATAGTTCTCACCGAGTCGAAAGAGCAGGTTACTGGAGCCGGACGCCTCCAGTTGTTTCAGCGGTAGTCCAGACCAATTCGGGAACTGCGCCGCAACCAACCGCTGCACGAGCAAGCCATCGACGGGAATCTCATTGTCATGCAGCGTCTGCGTCTTCATCCGTTAAATGTTAACAGCACCGATCTGTACTGACATCGACGATTGACCTAGCACCTTCTTCAGTCTGGTCTTGGGTGAAAAGTGCTTTCCAGCGGGATCAGGGGGCGAACTTGCCGGCCGCGAGTCCGCCGTGACAGGTCTGCGTTACTGAACAACCAGAGCTTCGTTATCCGGTTCCGGATATGTGCTCAGCAGGTGGTTCTCGCACGGTTGCCTTTGTGCGGGTTTCGGCGGATAGATTTTATTCCGCAGGGCATCTCCCACCGTCATCAAGTTGGTGGCAAACTAGTTGCTCTTTGCTTATTCGTTGACGGGAGAAAACTGATGCTGGACCTGCATTACTGGCCAACGCCAAATGGCAAGAAGGTCACGATTCAGCTGGAAGAATGCGGAATCGATTACAACGTGGTGGAATGTAATATCGGCAAGGGTGATCAGTTCACTGACGACTTTCTTTCCATTAACCCGAATAACCGCATGCCTGCACTGGTGGATCACGCACCTGCCGACGGGGGTGAGCCAATCTCTATTTTCGAATCCGGTGCGATCATGCTTTACATCGCTGAGAAGACAGGCCAGTTCATGCCGTCTGATCCTCGGGGTAAGTATGAGGTGATGCAGTGGGTCATCTGGCAGATGGCGAACCAGGGCCCGAAGACCGGTGAGTGTGGCCACTTCCGCAGATTAGGTGACAGTGAAGGCGACCAAACTTATGCCGTTACGCGCTTCACTGACGAGGTCAACCGATTCTATGGCGTTTTGAACAACCAGCTCTATAACCAGCGTTACCTGTGCGGCGATGAATACACCATTGCTGACATGATCTGTTATCCATGGACCGTTAACTGGGCAGGACAGGGACAGGACATCAACGAGTTCAGATACTTCAAGCGCTGGTTTGAAGAACTCAGCGAACGACCAGCTGTGCAGCGCGGCATGGCTGTCGGTGCAGACATGCAGAACGATTACTCGAAACTTTCGGAAGACGAAATCAGTAAGTTGAAAGCGTTGCTGTATAACCAGCGAGCTCGCCCGGCACCAGAAACTGGCGGTCTGGAATCCTGACCGCCTATTTGTCGGTAACGGCACCTTCTGAAGCTGAACTGACCAGCTTGGCGTATTTTGCGAGCATGCCGCGAGTCGCATAAGGCGCCGGCTGGCTCCAGGCTGCTTTCCTTTTCTCCAGCTCAGCATCATCCACCTGGACATTGATGGTTTTTGCTTCTGCGTCGATTTCGATGATGTCGCCATCCTCGATCAGGGCGATTGGTCCGCCGTCGAATGCTTCCGGTGTGATGTGCCCAATCACGAAGCCATGTGAACCACCTGAGAAACGACCATCGGTGATCAGTGCAACACTGTCTGCGAGGCCACGACCATTAATGGCGCTGGTCGGTGAGAGCATTTCTCGCATGCCGGGTCCGCCTCGTGGACCTTCATAGCGGACGACCACCACGTCACCTTCAACCACTTCACCATCCAGGATGGCTTTCAGTGCGGCTTCCTCACCGTGGAAGCATCGTGCTTTACCGGTGAACTGAAGTCCTTCATGACCCGTGATTTTGGAAACTGACCCTTCCGGTGCGATGTTGCCCCGAAGTACAACGAGGTGGGAATCTTTCTTCACTGGATGGCTCATCGGTCGGATGACGTTCTGATCTTCAGGGTAGGGATCAACCGTTGAAAGATTTTCCGCCAGTGTTTTTCCGGTCACTGTCATACAGTCTCCGTGCAGCAGTCCTTCAGCCAGCAGCGTCTTCATCAATGGCTGAATGCCGCCAATGGCAATCAGTTCACTCATGGAATATTGTCCGGCGGGTCGCATATCGGCGAGTACGGGGACCCGGTCACCGATGCGAGTAAAGTCATCGATAGTCAGTGGGATACCAGCTGCGTGGGCGATAGCGAGCAGGTGGAGCACTGCATTGGTTGAACCTTCGAGCGCGATGATCGTAGTGATCGCGTTCTCAAAGGATTCCATCGAGAGAATGTCAGAAGGTTTGATGCCGCGTTCGATCAGGTTCACGACGGCAGCACCGGCGGCGTAACTATCTGCGCGTTTGTTGTTGGAAATGGCTTCCTGGGCTGACGAGTTTGGTAGAGAAAGACCAAGCGCTTCGATGGCAGAAGCCATGGTGTTTGCCGTGTACATGCCACCACAGGAACCTGGCCCCGGAATCGCGGTTGATTCAACCTCTTTCAGTTCAATGTCTGAAATCTTGCCTGCTGCATGCTGGCCAACGGCTTCGAATACAGAAACGACATCACGTCGTTCTTTACCCGGCTGAATCGTCCCGCCGTAAACAAAGACACTGGGTCGATCGATTCGGGCCATCGCCATGGCGCAGCCAGGCATGTTCTTGTCACAGCCACCGATGGCAACAAATCCGTCGAAGCCTTCCGCGCACACCACCGTTTCGATGGAATCGGCGATGACTTCCCGCGAAACCAGGGAATAGCGCATGCCGGGAGAGCCCATACTGATGCCATCGGACACGGTGATGGTGTTAAAGGTGACGGCCTTGCCACCTGCTTCATCAGCACCCATGCCTGCGGCATCTGCCAGCTCGTTGATGTGCATGTTACATGGGGTGAGGTTTGACCAGGTAGATGCGATGCCCACCTGGGACTTGCTGAAGTCCTCCTCGGTAAAGCCCACGGCATACAGCATTGCGCGTGCAGCGGCTTTCTCGTTTCCATCAACGACAAGCGAAGAATAGGGGCGTTTGCTGGTGTCTTTGGCCATGGTGAATTCTCCTCCGGTTTCTGACGCAGCAAATTACACGAATGACTCTCACGATGCTATCGACAAGTTTGCAAGATAGAATGTCGGAAAGTGGCATGGAACGAAATGGAATGTTTAGAAACTGGCAGGGTGTAGCGTTCAACCAGGTGCCGAATTCAAAAAATGAGATTCATGGCGATGAAGTGGCGAAAGACTTTGGCTTCAAAGGCGGGCTTGTACCTGGGGTCACCGTCTCTGCCTACCTGATACACCCTGCCGCAGTCGTTTACGGTAAACGTTATCTGGAGCTTGGCTTTGCCCACGTGAGAGTCAACGCACCGCTCTATGATGAAGAAAGCTTTCGGGTTGAGATCACATCACAGGAAGGTTCGGGTTACAGCGCGAACCTGATCCAGTCGGACGGCAAACCAACAGCCACCGCAGACGTTCATATTCCTGTTGATGTTCCAGAAGCTCCGAGCAGGAGAGGTGACGCGATCGCGGAAAGGGATTTTGAACCACCTCAGGCGACGCCCGAGAATATGCGTCAGTTAATGGAGCAAGGGTGTAAAGCTTTTGTGTTTCGCTGGAATGCAGAGCATGAGATGGGCACTTACCTGCGAGATAGATCTGAGATGGCGTCTTCATTTTATAAAGAAGGCTTCGCCAATCCATCATTTGTGCTCGGTATATCTAACTGGGTGCTGTCTTCCAACGCCAACATGAATCCCTGGGTGCACATGGAAACCCGTTCTCAAAACTTTGCCGCGATTCCCGCTAACGCAAAAGTGCTTGGTGAAATGACGGTGAAAGATCTGTTTCAGCGGAAAGGTCATGAGTTTGTGGATGCGACGATCAATCTGTTTGATTTTGACGGGGACACCTGTTTTGCCAGCATCGAGCTTCGCGCGATCTATAAGCTTCGTGGCCTTTAATGTCAGATGAGCCTTGCGCATTTCACCGCGATGGCGCTGCCAGCACTGACAAGCCAGGTGACGAAGGAATCGAAAGCGCCTTTTCTGTCTCCCATGAGGCTGGCGGCTTCGAGTTGGTGTGAGACTTCATCGGCCATACATTGCTCAAGTAGCGTGGCGACCTCGAACAAGCCGTCGTCGTTAAGTCGATCTATCTGTTGTTGATAGTGTTCCTCTACAAAGCGCTCGACCGCATTGATGGTCAGGAACACAGTCCGTTGCCCAAATAGTGCCGGGATGGCGCCGGTGAGGAATCCGGCGATACGCCAAACAGGGAGTAGTCGACTGTGCTCTGTTGTGGGCAAGAGTCTTTCCATGAGTCGCAGGTGATCTATCTCCGTCCTCAGATGCCGCTGGCTGAATGCCTTGATGGCATCATCACGGCTTGTTGCGAGGATTCCCTTGTAAATCCAGATCGCGCCGGTTTCTCCGGCGTGATCCGAGCGTAGCTCTTGGATCAGCCACTTTTGTTTATCGTAGCTGCTGTAGATTTCTTGCAGGTCGGTGAGGGTATTCACCGATCAGGCGCGTCTTTCCGCGACGAGCATGTAATTGCCACCCAGGAAAGCGTTCAATGCCATGGACTTGGTTAAGGGGTTAACGGCAACGCCGGTTTGCTCGATCACGCTGAAATCATCGGACTGGAGTGCAACCCGGGTTTCCTCGGGCGTGACAAATTGGCCCCACTGGTGAGTGCCTTTTGGCAGCCAGCCAAGGACATATTCGGCGCCAAAGATTGCGGTAATGGCGGAATAGACGGTGCGATTAATCGTGGCAACGAACATCAATCCGCCAGGGCGAACGCGTCGTGCGCAGTCTTTGAGAAACCGCTGCGGATCAGCCACATGTTCGACCACTTCCATGTTGAGGACCACGTCAAAAAGCTCGTCTGATTCGAAAGATTCGATGGTTGTGTTGAAGTACGCAATATCCAGTCCCTCAGCCGCGCCATGTTGTCGGGCAATGTCGATGTTCCTGTCTGCCGCATCGATACCAACCACCGATGCGCCGGTTCGGGCGATGGATTCAGAGAGAATGCCGGCCCCGCAACCAATGTCGAGGAATCTCAACGCGCTGAAGTCGGCGGAGGAGGAACAGTCAAAGTGCCTGCGGGCGTGGCGGAGAATAAACGGGACGCGTAGGGCGTTGAGTCGGTGCAGAGGCCACATGGGCCCTTCGTTGTCCCACCATGTGCTTGCCAACCGATTGAATTGGCTGATTTCTTTCTTGATGGCGCTGTTCATGTCGCTTATACGCTCGACGACGCCTTCTGCCCTGCGCAAGTGCGTCTCTGCTGAGAATCGTTTAGTTTCTGTCCAGGGTAATCCGACTGATGGGCAACGTAACACTCATATGAAAAGACTCTTCCTCCTCATGCTACTTTGGTTTTCTGCACCTTTAGCCGGCGAGCAAATCTATGGTGCAAAAACACCTGCCCGCGATGGCATCGGTAAAACTTACCTGGGGCGCGAAATTTCCCAGGTGATGGGGCATCTCGGCGCTGGCTGGCTTGAACGTTCTGATCGTGAGCGGGTAGAGCGAACGGATCTGTTGTTGTCCAGTTTGCCGGTGGACGACACCAGTATCGTTGCGGATATCGGCGCTGGGACCGGTTACTTTAGCCTTCGGTTGGCGAACCGGGTTGGCTACCTCTACGCGGTGGATATTCAGCAGGAAATGCTGGATATCATGGACGCCAGGATTGCTGCCTCGGGGATATCGAATGTTGAAACCGTACTGGGCACGGAAACTAGCCCAGGACTTCAGGCGAACAGCGTGGATCTGATATTTCTCGTGGACGCCTACCATGAGTTTTCTTACCCCTTTGAAATGGGCAGGGCGATGGTGGAAGCATTAAAGCCGGGTGGCCAGCTGGTATTGATTGAATACCGAGCGGAGGATCGTCGTGTCCCGATCAAACGCCTGCACAAGATGAGTGAGGCGCAGGTCGTAAAAGAAATGACGGCGCTGGGACTGGCGTTCGAGTACAACGACAACGTGTTACCACAACAGCACTTCCTGGTTTTTGCGAAATCCAGTCTCGAAGAAACGAACACACGTGGCGACTGATCTCATTCTGAGGTGCGAGATGCATTGCAAATTGCAAAAAAAGCACATTTTTTCAGTCTAAAGTTCAAGAATTTTCAGGTGTACCCGGGATAATCAGGCGTCTCGGTGCGATGGCAAAGCTTGGCATAGAAGTTGTACTGAGAATACCGGTTTGTCAGAACACGAAGAGCGAGGGACTTGAAAATAGGATTAACGCTGGCGGTATCTAGCATAGGCGTACTCCAGGCGCTGGATATTCCCATCTGCCATGCCTCCAAAATTCGCCTCGTTCTTGATGATGTCATCGTCAGTGCTCGGGTCGACCAGCCCCAAATGGCCGATACCCGGGAACCATCATCGACTGATGCAGCATCAGCCGTTCCATCTGCAGCCTTCGAGCCCCTCGATCCTGACGGGAAAACGGCTCGTGTGTCTGATGAGCCCATGAAGAACCTTGTGGAAGATTGGTCCAGAGCGCCTTGAGCGCAGGCTGGTTGGATCTGCCCCGAAACCTGTCAGTGTTGTCAGAGGTTCGGCGTTGGTCAGAGGCCCTGGATAGACAAAAGCCTGTGAGCCTGAACATCGTCTGAACGGTGAAGAAACCGATGGGCCGTCGCAGGGTCCTATGTCGTATAGGTTTCAGGTCCCGCGTTTCTCTCCCCTTTGGGACCGATACTCCGATGAGTCAGGATTCTGACTCCTTCAAGGCCAGGCAGGTTGCCTGGCCTATTTTTTTGTCTGTTTGATTCGCTCAGGCTGCTTGATCTTCAACGGGTGCAGGTGCCTTGCTGATGACCTCCAGCATTTCGTGGCGCTTGGGCCCACGCTGAAACCGAGCTCGGTTGTTGCGTTCGCGGCCTCGGAACATGTAGCGAAGTATGGTCCAGCGAATTTGTGGGTCTTTCAGGAAATCACCGGGTCGCTCCATCAAGTTAAAGGAGCGCATGGCACCACGAAGTACGTGGATTTTTTCTCGGGAAGCACCAGCGATGGCATCTCCGAAGGCAGCTCTTAGCCAGCGCTTGAAGCCTTTATTGTCGTTGAACGTTCGACCCTCGAAGATCTCCTTGGCGCGGTTGATACCTTGTTTGTCTTCCCGCAGGCTCATCTCAAAGACGGGTCGAAGCCGATCTTCTGTTCGCCGATCAAACTCCAGCGCCCGTTCAAGTGGGTCACTTTTTTCGGTCAGCAGATCTGCCAAGAGATGCGCATGGATGATGCCTGTAGAGCATCCGCGTCCATACAGCGGGTTGGTGCGTACCGCTGCGTCACCCACAGCGAAGTAGTTTTGTGCGACCGGTTTTCCTTCTTTGACGAAGTGTTTCCAGACCGCATGAATATTCCCGAAACCGAAAGAAGAGGTTGTCGGTATGGCTTTATCTTCGTTCACCCAGGGATAGAGTCCAGGAATCGCGCAGCAGATCTGATTGAACCGTTCCGGGTCTTTCACAGCCTCACGTAGTTCTGTTTCGTGATTGGGCAGACAAAGAATGACTGCGAAGTGGCCGTTGTCGCCAGGGAATACGCCGAATTTAATGTAACCGAGGTCGCCTGCTGAACGATCTTTTCCAGAGCGGGGCGGTTCTTTTTCACCGGGCTTAATTTTAAAATGACGCGTGTAATAGACTATTTCAGCATCGTCATCTTCAACGTCGATGGTTGCGCCAAGATCCGTCAACCAACCTGGGAACTTTGAGTTTCGACCGCTGGCATCCACGATGACATCGTGAAGCACCGTTTCAGTGTCGCCGCGTTCTATCTGAAGCTTGATGCCGCTGACGGTAATCTGTCCCTCTTCAACCGAGGCTTCCATCCCCACGATATTGCTCCGATTGTTGATCGTGACATTCGGACGATTTTCCACGTAGCGGCGTAACACCGTTTCCATCGTCGCGCGTCGACACATGAGTAACCACATCTCATCATCGCCGGGTTCGGGTACATAGGATTCTTTCATTTCGTCCGGCAGCATTTCTGCAAAGGTGACTTTGCGGGCGCCAGCCTCCCAGAAGTTCTCGACCAGCTCCGGGTAGTTCTGCTGCATCAAGTTGCACATGACGGCAAGGAACGCATGTGGATGGCGGAACTGCGCAGCCCCGCGTCGCTGCCATTCAAAAAAGGCCTGGTCGGCGTCGCCTTGCGGTGGTGCGACATCCCGCTCGTAGACGGTCACCTGGTATCCTTTGCTGGAAAGCGCGAGAGCTGTGCAGAGCCCACATATGCCCGCGCCGATCACGCCAATGTTTTCTTTTGTCTCAGTCATCTCTTCTGTTCTATGGGTGCTTTACTTTAGGGAAGCGAGGAAAGATAGCATGAGGTTGCTCACCTCCTCTGGCGCTTCCTGTTGCGTCCAGTGACCAATGCCATCGATCAACTCGTTCACGCGAAGATCAGTCACGTAATGTGGCATGGCTTTAAGGGCCTCCGCAGCCATGATGATCACACCATCTTTGTTGCCCGCCGCGAACATGGCGGGCTGTTCAATTTTTGTGGGTGCATCTTTTGTGAGCGCCCAGGTCAGGTTGTGATTGCGGTAATAGTTGAGTGGCCCACGAAATCCGCTGTTCTCAAATTCCTGGGTATAAAAGTCGAGATCCTGTTCGGTGCACCAGTCACCCAGCGATCCTGGATCCTCGATGTCGGAGAGCAGATCTGAATCCTCGGTCTTAGGTTGCATGCCTGACGGGTCAAAGCTGCCGGAGCCCAGATGGAAAAATTTGCGCAGGTTCACTCTGACATTCGATGCCCATTCCTTCTCCGCGAGACCGGGCTCCTGGAAGTAGAGTTGATAAAAGAACTGACCTTTGAAAATCGCCTTCATGGTGTCGAGCGGCGGTGCCTCGGGTCGAGATGAGAAGGGAACTGACAACACGCCCACAGCACTGACTTTGTCTGGATGGTTGAGCGCACAACTCCAGGCGGTTGGGCCGCCCCAGTCGTGACCAAAGACAACGGCCGTTTCATAACCCAATGCCGGGATCAGACCAATGATGTCATTGGTGACCTCAACCTGGTTGTAGCCACTGATGTCCTGAGGTTTGTCGCTTTTTCCGTAACCGCGCATATCAACAGCAACCGCATGGTAGCCAGCATCCGCTAATGCCGGGATCTGATGTCGCCAGGAGTACCAGGATTCTGGAAAGCCGTGCACCATCAGGACCAGTGGTCCTTCACCGGCTTCAGCGATGTTCAGCTCAATGCCGTTGGTCGCGACCCGGCGCTGCGAAATTGCCGTCATATCAGCTGTCCTAGACAATGCTGCCGCGAGCAGAGTCCGTATATTCGCCGTCCTGGTAGGCAACCGCGCCGCCGATGACGACGGTGTGCACACCGATCGCATCGCGAACATAACGATGGCCGTCTCCGGGTACGTCATCCGTGTAGTACTCATCGCCGCGATCAATTTGTTCCGCATCAAAGATGGTGACATCTGCAGCGTAACCTTCTTTCAGGACACCGCGGTTTTTCATGCCCCAAATATTTGCCGTATCCAGCGTGATCTTTTTAACCGCCTGTTCGATCGTGAGGGCTTTGCAATGTCTTACGAACTGGCTGAACAGGTACCCGGTATCGCCATAGGTGGAAAAGGACAATATGTGAGCACCGCCGTCGCTTGCGCCCAGGTGTACGCGTGGGTTCGCCAGCAGTTCACCGACCATTGCGTTGTCAGTATGTCCCATGTTCGCTGCCAGGAAATGTGCCTGCAGGTCTTCTTCCAGGGAAAGATCGATCATGGTCTCGATCGCAGAGGTGTTTCGCATACCGGCGATCTCCGCCAGGGTTTTACCAACCAGCGACTGATTCGCGTCGCTGTCAACCTGTCTTAGAACCAGCATGTCCCAGAGTGGCGACATGGTTTCCGCCTCGGCAACCATTTGCGTGCGACGTTCTTCATCTTTAAAAGCTGCGACGATCTCGTCGTGTGTGCCAAAACGCATGACCTGGTACCAGCTTGGCAGGCGAATAAACAGCAGGCTCGGCACTTCAAAACAGAAGCTGATGTCGATGGGGCGGGTTTGTACCTGCGGCCATACTCTGGCACCACGCTGAAACTGCTCATCCACCCTCGCCATGACCTTGGCGACGCTGTCATCTTCGGTGGCGTTTACGAACAGTGGTGAGAAAGTTGTGGTGATCTTGTACTTCAGGCTGATTTCTGCGAGCTGATCGATTCTAGCGACGGTCAGGTCAGCGTCATAGAATTCATGAACGATCTGCAGAATCTTGTTGTGGCTGCTCAGTACTTCGCAGAGCGCATGAAGTTCTTCCTGATCGGCGTACCGGCTTGGCACTGGCTGCAGGGTTTCGTCCATATCCACAAAGCTGGTGCTCAAACCTATCGCACCGGCTTTCAGGCATTCCTCAAGCAATGCCTGCATGCCTTTGATCTCTTCAGCGTTGGCGGTGCGTTCCATGGAAGCATCACCCATCACCCAAAGTCTCAAAACGCTGTGACCAACCAGTGGCGCCACGTTGATCGTCAGACCTTTCTTGATGCGCGCAATAAACTCATCAAAGGTCTCCCAGTTCCATTCAACACCTTCTTCGAAGGCTTTGATGGGCATCTCTTCGATTTGGTTGAACATGCCAACCAGCTTCATGCGGTGCTCTGCTTTAAGAGGCGCCAATGACAGTGAACAGTTACCGGGCACGATGGTTGTGACGCCGTGTTCAATGGCTGGTTTGGCTTTGCCGTCCCAGAGCAGTTGCGCATCAAAGTGGGTATGTGGGTCGATAAAACCCGGGGCGACGGTGAGTCCGGTTGCGTCCACTTCTTCGGTGGCGCTGTCATCGATACTGCCGGTTGCGACGATCTTTCCGTCCTGTATGCCAATGTCGCCCATGTATCCAGGCATGCCGGTGCCGTCAACGATGGTGCCGTTTCTTATGATGAGATCCAACATGTTCAGTGCCTCTCGTTCTTATTGATATCGGTTGTAAGACACCTGGAGTGCATCGCGCACCTTGTCCCAGGAGTGTCCCTTAATGTCTTCTATGTCTCCTGCATCACAAGATCGCATAAGTGCGCTCGTCGCCATCTGGTCCAGCGCAATTTCACTGATGCCGCCATTGTCGTATTCAATCTGGACGATCAGTTCGGCGATGCCTTCGTGAGCTGCGGCGACTCGTGCATTTTTAATTTTTGCGGTCATCGAGATTTTACGCGGCTGCTGGAGGCTCAACGAAAATGATGTCGCTTGGCAGGATTGGATTCCCGGCTCGAGGTGATCCTTCAGGCGCTGCAGGTCTCATAAATACGTGCAGATTCCAGCTCTGCAACCTGCCGCAGGCTTCGGTCGTATCCTGTTCTGGCAGCACTCTGGCCGCAATGGTTTCCCAGGTGTCGTTGGCCTGGGGAATGATGGTCTTACGTCTTTCTGTCAGGTCTGACATGGATGCCCTCCCGAGTGTCGATTGTCTTCGTGTAACTTGTTGTTTTATTTGTCGGAATCAAATTAACTGAGATTAATTCGCGTGTCACTGGTCATCACTTGTGCAGATGTTGTCCATCACCTATGGTGACTTGAACGTTCTGAACGGAAGGGGACAAAAGCGATGTGGCTAAGACTCAGACAGATAGCGGGGGTGGCGAACAAGCTGGCGCCTGTCGAACATGTGCTGACGGAGGTGCTGGGTGTGGAAGTTTGCTACCGGGATCCGGGTATCGACTTCTTCGGGCTTGAAAATGCGCTCTTCCCCATAGGCGATCAACTTCTCGAAGTGGTCGCGCCTATTCAGGACAACACGGCGGGTGGACGTTATCTTGAGCGCCGCGGTGGTGACGGAGGCTACATGGTCATTACCCAGTGTGATGATCACCCGCCTCGTAGAAAACGGGTCGAAGACCTCGGTGTCCGATTGGTTCATGATACCCAGAGCAGCGAATACATCTGCATGCAACTTCACCCGAGAGATACAGGAGGTACCTTTTTCGAGATTGATCAGCAGTTCGGTGACCGGGCGCTGGATAGGGATGGTCCCTGGCATCCTGCGGGTCCTGACTGGCAGCGGGCAAAAAAGCTTGATCGAGTCACTGGTATCCAAGCAGCAGAGATTCAATGTGATGATCCGGAAGCGATCGCCAAAAAGTGGTGTGAGATCGCGGAGATAGATCCGGATTACACCGACGGCGAGTATCACCTGTCCCTGGAAAATGCGGACGTCAGATTTGTCGCGTGTACCGACGGCAGGCCCGAAGGTCTGGGTGGCATTGATCTCGCCACGTCAGATCGCGATGCCATATTGGCGAGCGCGGAAAAACTCGGCGTTGTCAGTTCAGATAACCAGGTCATGCTGTGCGGCATGAGGATGAACCTCAAGTGAATTATACCGATATCGAATACGAAGTTCGGGGAAGTGCAGCGATCATTACGCTGAATCGCCCTGAGACTTTGAACGCGCTCACCTACCATACGCTTCGTGAAATCCGCAGTGCCGTTGATCTATCTGTAGACGACCCGGACGTTGTGGGCATCATTTTTACTGGCAAGGGTCGAGGGTTCTCCTCAGGCCTCGATGCTCAGGTGCTCGCCAGCGTGACCAGTGGTGAAGAAAGCGGCAATGCATCGACCAGGCAAGACAATGAACTGCCGGGACTGTTTTCTTATCTTCTGGAAGTACCGAAGCCTGTGATTACTGCCATGAACGGCATTGCTGCGGGCGGTGGGCTTATTCTGGCACTGATGAGTGACATTCGGTTTGCCTCTTCCGATGCGGCCATTACAACGGTTTTTCTCAAGCGCGGCTTGATCGCGGAACATGGCTCCAGCTGGATACTGCCGAGACTTGTTGGAACGGGTAGGGCGCTCGATCTGCTCTGGGCGAGTGACAAGGTCAGTGCGGAGGAAGCGCTTGAGCTAGGTTTGGTGGATCGAGTTTCAGACCCAGAGGCATTGATTGATGATGCGGTTGCCTACATCGACAAGCTCGCGGTGACCTCGGCGCCTGCGGCAATCGCGGCGACCAAGAAGCTGGTTTATGACCACCTGGGTGTCGGTTTCAGGGAGGCTCTGATCGAAGCGGATAAAGTGCAGAACGAGTTCGTGGCAAAACCCGATGCTAAAGAAGGTGCAATGGCCCTTATAGAAAAGCGAGCGCCCAATTTTGAGCGGCTCGGTAAATCGATTGACTGACGTTCTCGTCAGCCCGGATCAGCCCTTCGAGGTTGAGTTCAAGGTTTTTGAAGAAGATACCTTTCTGGTGATGAGTGCGAGCAACCATATCCGCGCGATTCGAGAACCGCTGCAAGAACTCCAGGCCCAGGCAGCCGATCAGTCGCCATTGCCGCTCGGCGAGCTGGCGCTGCGCGGCAATGCCGCATTTGCTGTTGTTCACGATTTTGATCGAGCGGTGCCATTTTCTGAAGCAGCGGCTCAGGATTGTTTGGCTGACCTCTGCGGGCTCATTGAGACAGGAGAAATAGCGAGCCTCGCGATCCAAGCCCTGGGAGCATTCCACAGGGCAGAGCCGCTGGAGGACTCAGTCCGGCGAATCCATGAGGTGAATTGGCCCGACTGTCTCGCAAGGATCTGGGTGATCACACCCAAATAGCGCGTTTATTCGAACTCGCGTTCTTTCCACCAGGGAAAGAATTCCGGCATGTCTGTGCTGACCTTACCGGGGAATTCTGCAGGACGTTTCTCCAGGAAAGATTGAACACCTTCATGGGCATCAGCAGAACTCCCAGTGAAATAGACGCCACGACTATCCAGCTTGTGTGCTTCCATCGGGTGATCTGCGCCCAGCATTTGCCACATCATGTGCCTGATCATCGTGACAGAGATTGATGAGGTCTGCTCGGCGAATTCATGGGCGAGATCGCGCGCTGCGGGTAACAGGTCTTCTTCTTTGTGAATGCTCCTGACGAATCTGCGATCGAAGGCTTCCTGTGCATCGAAGATTCTGCCGGAGTAGGCCCACTCCAACGCGGTGTTGATACCAACGCATCGAGGCAGGAACCAGCTGGAACAGGCTTCGGGTACGATGCCGCGCTTGGCGAAGACGAAACCGTATCGGGCCTTCTCGGAAGCAAGCCGAATGTCCATGGCGCATTGCATGGTGGCGCCGACGCCGACAGCCGGTCCGTTGCACGCGGAGATGATGGGCTTCAGGCTGTTGAATAATCTAAGGGTCAGAACACCACCACCGTCACGAGGAATCGTCTCTCCCTCGTTCTTGCCATTGTCGTCATAGTCGAAGGTGTTGCTGCCGCCGGAAAGGTCAGCGCCGGCGCAGAAGGCTCTTCCCTGGCCCGTGAAGATGATCGCCTTGACATTATCGTCAGCATCAGCTCTGTCCAGTGCGTTTATGATTTCGGACGACATCTGCGCGTTAAAAGCGTTGAGCTTTTCAGGCCGGTTAAGGGTGATGGTCAGAATGTTGTTCTCGACCTCGTAGATAATGGCTTCGTAATCCATTGGATTCCCTCTTTGTTGTGTGTCTTTAGTGATAATGAGAAATCAGTTGTGAGAACAGGTCTCGCTGTGCGTGCGAACCACCGATCAGGTAGATGTGGTCTTGAATGGCGGCCATTCTTGCCGAGCCCTCAGCACCGTGACCGCTGGCGATTTCCTGTATTGCCTGCGCCATCGGCAGCCCGACTTGTCTGGCGACAGAACCCTGGGTGGTGTCATCGTTCGTCCAGCGCTGAAAGTGTTGCAGTCCTTTTTCGACCGCCTCGGCGTCACCCAGCACCGCAGGCGCCATCAGGTAGTGGAGCGTGGGAAACACAAGTTCATCGTCTTCTATTCTATTGCGAGAGAGTTCCAGGAGCGGCTCCCACCGATGGCCAACGTTCTTGCCCAGCATCTCAAGACGCCAGAGTAAAGAGGCTGCGTTGCAGACATCCAGATAAAAATCATCCTCGAGCGGTTCGACGAGTAGCGCGTCGTAGATAGTCAGCGCTTCGTCAAGCTGATCAAGCCCAATATGTTGCAGCGCTTTGTGCCAGTGCATGTGATTGGCGAAGTTATTGATGCCATGCCATTGGTTTGAAAAAGACTCGATGAAAGGCACGCCCTCTTCGAATCTGGACTGCATCTGTAGAACGTGAGTAACCGCATGGGTGGCCCAGATGTCAGCAGGATTGATGTCCAGGGCTTCACGTCCGGCGGCTTCTGCGGCGGCATAGTCGCCCAGTTCTTCATGAGCGAAGCTCTGCATACCTTTTAGAAAACCATAGAACCGGTCGCCGGGTTGCCAGTGATTGATGATGTGTTGCAGGGAATCCACCATCTGCTGGCCACCGCTGCCATAAAAGTGCAGATAGTGGGATACGCGGGCGGCAAGCATATCCCGGGGATATGCCTCGCAGATGGCATCAAAGAGTTTTACGGCGTCTTCAAGTCGGTCGTGTTGCCAGTAGTCGAAGGCATGTCGATGCATCTGTTCGCGTTCGTTCAGGTCTTCACGATTCGCAACTGCTTCGTAGCACGTGTTGATGGGTGCCCGAAATCGGGGATCTGCGGCAAGTTTCATCAAGTACCCGCGAAACATGATCGCCATCGGCATCGTCGGATCTTTTTCCAGGACAGTCTCGAGCTTTGGCATGACCTCTGTTGATGAGGCGAGGTAAGACTCCAGGGCGTCGCAAAACAGGGCGGGTGTATCGCCGTCCGTTGTCGTGTAGCTCAGGTCGAACTCGTCTTTATTGGCCATAGGTCCGTTTGTCCGTGTCGAGGTAAGCCTTTTCTTCCTCTGTCGAGACTCTGCCAAGCACCTGATTTCGATGCGGGAATCTGCCGTATGTGCCAACCAGAGCTGCATGACTCCTGACGAACTTCAGGTGGTTCTCCAGTTCCTCTTCCCACTCAGTGGGGCTGGATGTTTTCAGTTCAGAAAAAAGTTGTACCGCTTTTTCCTGCATCACGGTGTCTTCGGCATGGTGATAAGGGTGATACAGCATAACCCTTCCTGGTATCGACAATTCAAGATGTTGCCCGGTGATCACTGCATGTTCTGCGATGGCGAGGGACTGGTCATCGTTTCTGTAAGCCTCTGGGGTACTGCGAAACAAGTTTCGCGAGAACTGATCCAGCAGGATGACCAGAGCCAGGCTGCCTTCGGCTGTTGATTGCCAACTTACGAGCTTGCCGGCTTCCGCATCTGCAAGCGCAGCACCGAATCGTGCCCTTATGGTGTTATCAGTGTCATCGCTTGCGTCATACCAGAGTTTCCACTGGCGTTTCATGTCGTCGACAGAATTCTGTTCTGTTCCTAGCCAGTAGTGAATGATCTCTGAGGCTTCAGTCGGCATGCGCCCTGAGTTCTTCTTCGGAAAGTTCCAGATATTTGGCGAGGTAATGCACACCGATATAAAACGGCAGGGTGTCTGCCAGGGCAACGCACAGTTTAAAGAGATAGTTGCTGCCCATCAGTACCAGCATGGCACCGGCGCTCATCGCACCGGCCAGAAACTGCGCTCCGAACGTTACCGTAATCACCATAAATGAATCGACACCCTGGCTGACCAGTGTACTGCCATTGTTTCGCAGCCAAAGGTGTTTGCCGTTCGTGAGTTTCTTCCAGAAGTGGAACATGTAGACGTCACAATACTGCGCGGCGATGTACGCCATCATGCTGGCCATCACAGCACCGGACGTTGTTGCGTAAAGGAGTGTGAACAGTTCAACCTGATCGGTCACCGCTGAACCATTGGGTAGTGCCACATCTTCAGCCAGTTGAATCAGCTGCCACGGCGGTTGGTTCTCTGGTCCAACGGAAGGCATTGCCTGGGCCAGCCACATCACGCCAATAATGAAGAAGTTCAGGATCAATCCCACGGTCACCATGAAGTTGGCTCTTGATCTTCCATAGAGCTCACTGATGAGGTCAGTGCAAAGGAATGTGAGTGGGTAGGGAAGAACACCAACCGCCAGAGCCATTGGTCCAAGCTGAATGAATCGCGTGATGCCGATGATGTTCAGCATCGTCATGGCGCAAAGAAAGAGCCCGGCCAGAACGAGGAATACGCGCTCTCTTTTCTCTCTGAGTTCGTCGCTGATCGGCGGTGCAGCTGCTTCAGACATGGTTAGCTCTCTATTTGACCCAGGTTCGCGTGAATGACAGCGCCGTTCAGCACGGCGTTTTCAGTTGCGAACACAATGGTTCCGGCAATTTCATCGGGTTCGATAAGGCGACCAAACGTGGAGCCGCCTGCAATGCTATCCAAGACTTCCTGGGACTCACCGACGTGTGCGCGCAGCATTTCCGTATTGGTGAAGCCTGGGCAAACGCAGGTGGTATGTATGCCTGACCCGGCAAGATCCTGACAAGTGGCGCGCATCATGCCAATCATGGCGTGCTTGGTCACAACATAGCTGTAGGAATTGGCGACCGCTTTCTCGGAGAGGGTCGATCCAATATAGATGATCGAAGACCCTGCCTGCATTTTGGGCAGCAGCGCTCTGTTCAGTACCTGCGGCGCGACGATATTGATATCGATGGTTGATCGAAACGCGTCTATTTCAATATCTCGTACGGACTCGCTGGTCAGGCGGGCAGCGTTGTGGATGAGATGAATCTGTCCCGCCTCAATGTCGTTAACAAACTGGCTGACCGGCGATTCTGCCTCTGAGGAAGCCAGGTCGATGGCGACATTGTTGATGTCAGCCAGGTCGCAGGCGGTCCTTGAAATGTTGTAAACGTCATGCCCGGCTTCGATAAACATGGCTGCCGTCGCTTTGCCGATGCCTTTGCTGGCACCTGTAATGATGATGGTGCTCATGAGTCCCTCGTGAAGGTGGCTGAACCGTTCTGGCCAGGACTGCTGGAAACCTTAATGGTCATGTCGCGAATGTCCTGGTCTTTGATGTCCGGGTGATTAAGTACGCGATCCAGTACATAGTAGCTCAGCTCTTCCACACTGGCGTTGGCGATTGGCAGGGTAATGACGTCTCTCGGCAGAAACGGGATACGCTCATTACCGTAAACACCCACAACGTAGTCACCATCCTGTTCGATAGAAAGGTGCGGAGACTGTTCCGGAAGGATAGTTTTCTCATCCAGCTCATCGCAGATTTCTTTCACGGCTTTTTTGATCAGCGAGTAGTCAAAGATCAAACCATTTCCATCAATGGGTGAAGTCAGCTCACATTCGACCTGCCAGTTATGGCCGTGAAGATCTTCTCTCTCCGTTGCACTGAAAATGGTGAAGTGTGCGGCACTGAAATTCAGTGCCTGTTTGGCGATCTCGATACGCCCGAGTTTCTCTACGCTCACTGCTGACTGCCTGAATAGCGAAACCGGCATCTTAACACCCATTTGGCTCCCTGCAGGAGTTCAGGCACACTCTGGCGACATTGAATGGAGGGAGTTTGTTATGGCCTTGTCGACACTGAGTCGTTCTATCAAAGGTGAAGTCGCTATTGTTACCGGTGCCGCCTCAGGCATGGGCAGGGCGACTGCTCACCTTTTTGGTGATGAAGGTGCGAGGGTTGCGCTGATTGATATCAATGAAGAACCCCTGCAGGCGGTTGTAAAGGAAATGATCGACGAAGGTTATGACGCGAAAGGCTGGACCCTCGATCTTTCGGACGAAGCCGCCATTGGTAAAGTGATCACGGAAATAGGCGAACACTTCGGCGGCATCGATATCCTGGTGAACAACGCCGGTATCTCCATACCAGCGCCGATTGATTCTGATGGTTATTCCGCGGCCTGGAACAAAAGTATCGCGGTACTGCTGACCGCACACACGTTAACCATACGAGCGGCGTTGCCTTTCCTGCGTCAATCTGCCCATGGAAGAATCGTGAACATTGCATCGACCGAAGGGCTGGGTGCGACGAGATATGGCAGCCCTTATACCGCGGCCAAGACGGGTGTCATTGGCTTGACCCGATCGCTGGCGGTTGAACTTGGACCAGAGAACATCACCGTGAACTGCATTTGTCCCGGACCGATCAACACAGGCATGACCGCCGCCATTGATGCGGATGACAAAGTCATTTTCGCGAAAAGGCGCACGGCGCTTCGACGATATGCGGAGCCGGAAGAGGTTGCACACGGCACGCTAAATTTTGTGTTACCAGCGGCGCAATACATTACTGGGGTGGCTATGCCGGTCGACGGTGGACTGACCATCAGGAATGCATAATGCTTGAATCCATTAAGCCGAATCGCGCGGTCAAAGCGTTCGATCGGGATCAGATCCACGCAGGAAACATCGGCTTATCCGTTGATCATGAGGCAGTTCAAGTAGAGGTTGATCGTCTGCTCTCTAGCATGACCCTCGCACAAAAGATCAACGAGATGCGCGGTCTCCAGGCAATGCCCATTGATGGTCTCTACTATGCCGGTGGCGATGAGACTCTGGGGATTCCGCCTTACAAGATGGTGGATGGTCCCCGTGGTGCACGCACCGGAGTTGCAACGGCATTCCCTGTTGCGATGGCGAGGGGCGCGACTTTTGATACGGAGCTCGAGAGAAGAGTGGGACTGGCCATCGGGCTGGAAGTCGCGGCGCGAGGCGGTAATGTTCTGCTGGCGCCGACCATCAATCTTCTTAGACATCCTGGCTGGGGTCGTGCCCAGGAAACTTACTCTGAGGACCCATGTCACATGGGTGCCTTGTCAGTGGCATTTGTGTCTGGTGCCCAGAACCATGTGCTCACCAGTCCAAAGCACTTTGCGCTAAATAACCTCGAGTTGACACGATTTGAAATGAGCTCAAATGTCGACGTCCGCACGTTGCATGAAGTTTATTTGCCTCACTTCAAACGGTGTGTGGTCGAAGGGGCGGCTGCTTCTGTCATGAGCGCCTACAACAAAATGAATGGCGTTTACTGCGGTGAACATCCGGAGCTGCTAACAGATATATTAAGGGACGATTGGGGTTTTTCCGGGTTTGTGGAATCCGACTGGTTCCTCGGTACCAGGTCCACCGCGCCGGCCATCAACGCCGGTATGGATATCGAAATGCCGGCGCCTTACCGATATTCAGACGAAAAACTCGAAGAGGCCCTGGCGAACGGCGAGATCGATGAAGAAGTTATAACCCGCAACGCTTCAAGAGCCTTGTATCAAAAATTGGCATATAACCTCGCAGTCCCGGTTGAGGTTGATGAGTCCATTGTCGAATGTGAGGCTCACATCGAGCTGGCTCGAGAGGTGGCGGAGAAGTCTTTTGTGCTGCTGAAGAATGAGGATGTGCTGCCCCTGGCAACGTCACAGAAGATCGCTGTGATTGGCGATCTTGCGGCAATTGCCAATCTTGGTGATCGCGGCAGCAGTATGGTCACCTCGACGGAAGTGACGACACCACTGACGGGACTGCAGACCTACAGTAATGAGCTTGAATTAACCTTCTTTGAAAGTAACGCCGACCTCAGCAGTCTTGGCGAGTTTGACGTCGCGCTTGTGGTGGCCGGGCTGACCTATCGGGAAGAAGGTGAGTTTATTCCGACACAGCAGCAGGAGGCAGAAGACGATTCGGAGTTTGCAAGGGGCGGTGACAGAATGGATTTGCGACTTCCGGTAGAACAGGAAGCGCTTATCAAACAAGTTGCTCAGCACCAGTGCAAAACGGTCGTGCTTCTCGAAGGAGGCAGTGCGGTAGAAGTTTCACCCTGGTCGGATGAAGTCGATGCGCTGATGATGATCTGGTATCCGGGGCGAGAGGGTGGGCACGCGCTCGCTCGCGTTCTGTTTGGTGATGTAGATGCATCAGGTCGACTGCCAGTTAGCTTCCCGAGATCTATTACCCAGTTGATGGATTGGGATATCAACGCCCTGGATGTGCCTCATGATCTGTTTCACGGGTATCGCTACCTGGACCGAGCAGGTGAGCGCGCACAATTCCCGTTTGGTTTTGGCTTGAGCTACACGCAGTTCTCGATGGATGGTCTTCAGGCCGAAAGAACTGACGATGGCTTCCTGTTCAATGTCAGTGTGACCAATACAGGCGCGCGCCCGGGCGTGGCAGTGCCGCAGCTTTATGCAGGTTGTCCGGATTCCCGTGTGCTTCGGGTCAAGAAAGAATTGAAAGGTTTTGGTCGGCTGACCATCGAGCCCGGCGAGAGCGTGGATCTGGAAATTGAAGTGCTCGACGCGGACTTGCACTACTTTGACCCGGATGATGGTTGGACGCTGGAGCCCTGCCTTTATCAGTTTCATGCGGGTTTCTCTGCGGATGAACTCATCCTTGATTCACCCTGGCAGTTTGATGGTGAGGACTGGGAACCCCAGTGAAATGAGCGCGTGAGTGTGAAACCGACTTACACCAGCCCCATGGATGCTGCGACTTATGCTGAGCTGGGGCTTGATCAAACCGCGCCCTGGGAAGTGAATGGGCATGATCGATATGGTGGGCTTAAAGCCGCGTCTGGTGAGTTCGATCAGGGATATAAACCCTGCGCCGAAGCTTTCCCCAATGATGACGTGGCCGCGGGTAACGTTACCTCGATAAAAGGCTGGTCAGAGGCGCTTGCCTATCCAAATACGATCAGGGACCTCCGCTTTTACACCTCGCCAGGCATGGCGCAGGGTGCGCAAGACGTGTCTCTGATGATCTTCAACGACGGCATTGGATATCTGGGAAGAAACGGCTCGGTTCGCGCAGGCCAGGTGCTGGATTCCCTGTTTGCAGCGGGTGAGATCGCGCCGACCCTCGCGATTTTCATTGATCCAGGCAGGCCGCGGGACATTCCGGAATTGTCAGATCCATCAGCGCTTACCCAGGAGCAGCGAAACCGCGTTGATGACGCCAGGAGCATTGAATACGATTCGATGACCGCAGACTACGGAAGATTTCTCCTCGACGAGATTTTGCCACTGGCTCAGAGCGCAACGAACTGTGTGGTCACAAACGATGCGGCCAAAAAGCTGGTTGCCGGTATCAGCAGTGGTGGCATTGCAGCTTTTACCAGTGCCTGGCACTTTCCGGATGAATTTGGTCTGGTGCTGTCGCATTGTGGTTCTTTTACCAACATCAAGGGTGGCCATAACTACGCCTATATGGTGCGTACGACGCCGCGAAAACCGATCCGCGTGTTCATGCAGAGTGGAGCGAATGATATCGACGGTATTTTTGGCAACTGGCCGATAGCCAATCAGATGCTGGCACAGTCGCTCGAATATTCAGGTTATGACTATCGCTTTGAGTTTGGAGCGGGTGGTCACACCCTGGCGCACGGTGGTGCGCTGTTTGCTGAATCAATCCGCTGGCTTCTCCGGCAAAGATTCCAGCAGGGGCAGTAATTTTTCTTTGTCTGCGAAGTGACAGAACGCTTCGCCCAGTAAGCGTGCGTTTGGTCCCATCACGCAGTGTCCCAGGCAGACTGACCGATCGACTCTCGCATCCAGGCCCCGGGTTTCGATCTCCTGCTCCAGCCAGTCTGCCAGCGCCTTGCTGCCTCGCTGGGCGCAGCTGGGTTGCGTCGTGAATGGTCGGAAATTGGTGCAAATGACGATGGTTTTCATGGTGGTCGACTGTGGCACAATAGACCAGGTTTTTCACTTTACCCCCGGAAGATAGTATGGAAGAAGTCGTCATTGTAGATGCCGCGCGTTCAGCAGTCGGCAGGAAAAAAGGTTCGCTGGGTCAGGTGCATCCAACCGATACCTTGGGTGCGGTCATGCAGAAGATGCTGGAACGCAGCAATGTACCCTCCGAAGAAGTTGACCAGGTCATTGGTGGCTGCATCAACAAGCTGGGTGCTCAGGGTATGAACGTTGCGAGAACTGCCTGGCTTTCTCATGGCGGTGCTGAAGCGACGCCATGTATCACCATTGACAGTCAGTGTGGCTCTTCCCAGGAAGCGGTGCACCTGGCGACCAGTATGCTGCGCTCCGGTATGGCTGATTGTGTCGTTGCCTGTGGTGTTGAGAATATGACCAGACTGCCCGTTGGATCCGATGCCGTGGGCCTGAAAAAAGAAATGGGCAAACCCGTTTCCCGCTCCTATTTCGAGCACTACGAATTCACCAGCCAGTTTGAAGGTGCAGAGCGCATGGCGGAGAAGTACCAGGTGACTCGCGCTGACAGTGATGCGTTTGGCCTGCAGTCACAGGAACGTGCCAAATTAGCGGTTGATGGCGGCTACTTTGATTCACAAATCATTCCTCTTGAAGTGAACAAGTTCGATGAAGAAGGTAATCGGCTCGACGAAACTTTCACCTTTGCAAAGGACGAGATTCCTAGGGATACCAGCCTCGACGCTCTGGCGGAATTGAAGCCGGTTGCCCGTGAAGATGGTATTCACACAGCGGGAACGTCTTCGCAGATCGCGGATGGTGCTGCGGCGGTGTTGATGATGACCGCTTCAAAAGCAGAAGCGCTGGGCGTCAAGCCACTGGCAAAAGTGGTGGATGCTGAGCTGGTTGGCTGCGATCCTGTGCTGATGCTTGAAGGTCCGATTCCGGCAACAGAAAAAATGCTGGAGAAAACCGGGTTGAACATCGACGACATCGACGTCTTTGAAGTCAACGAAGCCTTCGCGTCTGTTGTGCTTTCCTGGGCAAAAACAGTTGGCGCCGACATGGCGAAGGTGAACCCCAACGGTGGCGCGATTTCTCTGGGTCACCCACTGGGTGCAACCGGCTGCTTCCTCACAACCAAGGCGGTGCATGAACTGCATAGGACGGGTGGTGAGTATGGTCTGATCGCCATGTGCTGTGGCGGTGGGCTCGGTACCGGGACGATCATCCAGAAGATGTAATCTGCTTTTGACGAGCAGCACAAAGGGAGCGATCAGCTCCCTTTTTTCTGCCCGTTTTTCGTGTTGTTTGTCCGGCTCAGGGGAGGTTGCTCTTCCTCGGATGCAAGATCACCGGAACATCCGCGATTCCGCGGATAAAGTTGTTAGGCAGACGTTTCACGTCTCCCGCCAGCTCAACATTGTCAAAACGTTTCATGATTTCTTCCCAGAGTACGCGTAGCTGCATCTCTGCGAGGCGATTACCCATACATCGGTGAATGCCAAAACCAAAGGCGACATGGGCGCGCGCATTTTTTCGATCAACAATGAGTTTGTCCGCATCAGGGAAAACACTTTCGTCGTGGTTGCCTGACAGGTACCACATGACAACCTTGTCACCTTCATTGATCTTTTCTCCTCCTAATACGAAATCCTGCTTGGCAGTTCGGCGCATATGAATCACCGGTGTTTGCCAGCGAACCATTTCTGCGACCATGTTAGGAATGATGGCTGGGTTGTCTCTGAGTTTCTGATACTCATCCTGGAACTGGTTCAGTGCGATGACACCACCGGAAATACTGTTTCGGGTTGTGTCGTTGCCGCCAACGATTAACAGCAGCACGTTGCCAAGGAACAGCAAAGGGTTTTCGATCATGTCCCTGGTGTCTTCTCCGTGGGCAAGCATCGAGATCAGGTCAAATTTGGGTTCTGCTGCAGCACGCTCCTGCCAGAGACCCATGAAGGTCGTTGCGCATTCCATCAGGTCATTTTTGCGTTGCTCCATGTCAGCACCTTCGTCACCGGTTAATTGCGGTACGGCTGTCGTCACATCAGACCAGTGAATCAGCTTGCGACGATCTTCATAGGGAAAATCAAACAGGATCGCGAGCATTCTAGCGGTGAGTTCTATCGATACCTCGTCCACCCAATTAAAGGGCTCTCCAACCGGTAGGTGCTCAAGAATGTCGATCACACGCTCCCTGATGAGCGGCTCAAAATTAGAGAGGTTGCTGGGTGCCACTGAAGGTGCAACGGTGGCTCGCTGAATGTCGTGCCCGGGTGGATCCATCGAGATGAAGTTTTCAATCTCGACCAGTTGCTCTCTTTCGTCCTCATCGACGGGTGGATCTGCGATTGAGATTCCCAGCTCAGATGAGAACACCTGGTGGTTGGTGTCAACCTGTTTGATCAGGTCGTGGCTGGTCACTGACCAGAAGGCGCCAGAAGAGAGGCTATCTTCCATGTAGTGGACAGGGGCTTCTTCTCGCAGTCGTTTGAAGTAAGGCTGCCAACAATTGTTTTCGTAGATGGTTGGATCACTCACATCCAGCTTATCGAGCGGGATGCTGTTAACGTCCATTTCCTTGGCTTCACTCATGGTGTTCAGAGACCGGTTGTTTAGTGGTCTCGGCAGTTTGCCACTAAGCGGGGGAGGAGGTCGAGACCCTGAAAATCATGTAACCCAGGTAGGCCGCAACAAAAATACCGCCGGATAAACGGCTCATGATCTTGTTTCTAAAGATAAAGACCGGGATCAATGCTGCGGCGAAGAAGAAGGTGACAATGATGTCCGTGGTGCCCCCGGATGGAATGGACAGTGGATAGACCAGCGCACTGACCGGCAGCACCATCAGCGTGTTGAAGATGTTCGAACCGATGACATTGCCCACGCACAGATCGGCTTCCTTGCGCATGGCAGCGATGATTGATGTCACCAATTCCGGCAGGCTGGTGCCAATGGCGATAACAGCGATGCCCACGACGGTGGTGGTTACCCCCAGTATTTCAGCCAGTTCAATACCGTTGGTGATGCTCATTTCACCACCCATGCCGAGGCCTGCAATTCCTCCAATGACGAAACACCAGTCTTTAGCGGATGATTGGCTGAGTTCCGGCGACAGGGTATCGATAGACGCCAACAGTGGATCAGCCTGCTGGCGCATGAAATCAAGCACCATGATGTAAACGAAGATGCCGAACGTGAGTAATAGAATCAGGCCATCGGAGCGATCGAGTATGGGATTAAACCCTCGAAGGAAAGAATCCAGTGTCATGACCATCAGCATGATCGTGGCGAGCAGGAGCAGGGGCAATTCGCGTCGAATGATCTGACTCTGGATCGCGATAGGGGTAATTAGGGCAGCAGATCCAAGCACCAGACCCAGGTTCGCGAGGTTGGATCCCGCGATGTTACCGAATGCAATATCAGTCTCTCCCCTGAGCGCGCCAATGATGTTGACCACCAGCTCGGGAGAGCTGGTGCCGAACGCGACAACGGTCAAACCGACAACCAGAGGAGACACACCATAGGACTCGGCAATTCCAGAAGCGCCTCGAACCAGAGCAGCGCCACCAGCGAGCAACAGAACCAGGCCAACAACAAGCAGCAAAAACGACAGCATGCGAACAGTGTAGCAGTTTCAAAATTTGATTGGTGGAGGTTAGACTGCTTGGATGAATTCGCGAACACTACTTTGGGCAATCCCTCTCGTTCTTTATCTCGTGTTTGCCTGGTGGTACACCAACACCGAAGGTCCGCTGACAGAACAGGAAATACAGCGCTTCATGCAGGAACTGCCAACTTTTGGTTTTGAGGGGGAGCGACTGGAGCGAATTCGTACGTTCATGGAGAACGATACGGGTCGCCAGTTCATCATGATCAACAACATTGACCTGAATGAAGACCCGCCGTCCGTCGAGGGTGCACCGGACGGAGCGACAGCGTCTGATTTGATGGGCATGTACATGGAGTACATGTGGCCAGCACTTCTGCAACGAGCCTGTCATCCAATCTTCATGGGTGTCACAGTATTCGATTCGATGGACATCGTAGGAATCGAAAACGCGGAAGTTTGGGATCAGGGTGCTTTGATGCGATACCGCAGTCGGCGAGATTTGTTTGAGATTATCTCGAATCCTGAATTCCAGGGCAGGCATGATTTCAAGATGGCGGGCCTGGTTAAGACCATTGCCTACCCGCTAGAGACCAGGCTCTATTTCTCAGATCCGCGATTGCTGCTGGCGCTGATCCTGATCACCCTGACGTCGCTGCTGGACTTGTGGATATACGGGCGTAGAGACTAGGTAATCACTCGCATCGAAAATGCTTCTTGGTTGCCACGTTTACGCGTTCCTTTCGATCCTTCTCCAAAGGCAGAGCCAAGACGCGGTGCTCGACATCAGCAATGAAGCGCGGTGTCAGTACTTGCTGACGCGTCTTCAGGCCGCCGATTTCCTGATCAATGATATCCATGATGGCAAAGCGCAATGGCTGACTTTGATGGCGCAAGCCTCTCGTCTTGCGTATGCTGCCCGCTTGTTCTGAAAGTGTAGCCGGGAGTTCATAGTGGATAGTCTAGAAGGTCAGATAGCGGTTGTGACAGGGTCCAGCCGCGGTATT
Organism: Pseudomonadales bacterium; assembly: GCA_017642855.1. Lineage (GTDB taxonomy): Bacteria > Pseudomonadota > Gammaproteobacteria > Pseudomonadales > Azotimanducaceae > UBA9659. The sequence goes on along the minus strand of JAEPOO010000001.1, from coordinate 1,856,846 downwards.
GGCAAGGGTATTGCCATTGCGCTGGGTGAGAAGGGATGTACCGTTTATTCAACGGGCCGCTCGACAGGCGATGGGGACAGGACCATCGATACCACAGCACGCATGGTCACCGAAGCCGGTGGCGAAGGTCGCGCGATTCAGTGTGATCATGGCAATGACGATGAAATCGAAGCACTGTTCAAGCAGATCGGGGACGAGGCTGGCCGAATCGATATCCTGGTGAACAACGTCTACAAGATTCCGAACCCGCCTGCCTGGGGGGGCGGTTTCTGGGATCATCCCATCCAGGTCTGGGACGACCAGGTGGGCATTGGCCTGCGAGCACACTATGTGGCCAGCTGGCACGCGGCACAATGGATGTTCAAAAGCGACAATGCGCGGATGCTGAATGTCTCTTCACCCGGCGGTCAGAGTTACCACTTTTCTTCCAGCTACGGGTCTGGCAAAGCCGGTCTGGACCGACTCACCGCGGATATGGCGATTGAACTGGAGCCCAAGGGTGTGCCAGCCTGTGTGCTTTATCCGGGATCTGTCGCCACCGAATTCATTCAGGATGCGGCGGAAGAACGCGAAATGGATTTGAGTCAGTCGCAAACGCCTCTGCTCGTTGGCCGCTCAGCAGCTTCACTTCTGATGCAGGATGATCTGATGTCTCGAACGGGCAGCATTCAGTGGGTAGAGGACCTGATTGAAGAGTTTGACCTTTACGATGAAAACGGTTCGCGCCCCACGCAGCGGTACGCAGAACGTCAGCGCTAAATCTTTAACGCGCCTACAACAACTTGCCCATACTGATCCGGGGTTCGTCACTGAATCCCATGGATCGGTATTTGTCTGCAGCGCCCTCGTTACCTTTGCGCACCTGCAGGTTGACTTTCTTACATCCAAGCTCCCTCAGTCCGGATTCAGCGGCTTCAATCAGTAATCGTGACACGCCATGACCTTGGTGATCTGGGTGCACGGCAACGTGATGAATCCACCCACGAAAGCCATCGAATCCGGCGACCAGGGTGCCGACGACCTTTTCCTGTGATTCATAAACAAAGAACAGCTCTGGTTGCGTCCTGAGCTTTGTGTCGATGACGGTGTTGGGTTCGTTCCAGGGTGGGTCGTCGGCAAATACGCTGTTCCATAGAGCAACAACGTCGCCGCGATCAGATTCCTGAAATGAGCGAACATGCATTAGAGATGCCTCGACATTTGATATCCAACAACGTGTGAATGGTTGTTCTCCTGGCCAAACTGAATCCACTTAAAGCGTCGAGTGTGCCCAACCGCTCGGCAAGGGTGCCTGCGGTCTCCGACGCCATAGGAGATTCAATGCATGTTTGGTTCCTGCGGGCAGTATAAGCCCGGATAGCGCTGGCGGCGTCAGAGGGTTACTTGGTGGCGCTGACAGGTCCGCGTTTCTTGTAGGTCGTGCGTACATCATGCGTTGCGTGATCATCAAGGATGTCGTCCAGCGTCTTGCCGATTTTCGAACTGATTCGGATTTGTTCCAGGCGGGACCAGGTTGCGCGTTCACCTTCGAGCGTCAGCATGTCGATTTCGTCCTGGGTAAGCTGTGCCAACAGCTTTCTTGGATCGAAGTAACTGAAAGTTGGCGCGATGTTGATGTCACCTTTATAGTCCTGGGCAACCACAGAGTAGAACATGCTCATGGCGCGTCCGATTTCTGGTACAGCGCGCAAATAACGCCGGGATAACCTTTCGCTGGTTTTCAGCCATTCATGGGTTGAGTAACGCATGATGTTTTTCCAGGGTTCGGGCATCAATGGATTGTTCTCAACCGTATTCATTGCCAGCACGACAGGATTCGCCTGACTGACGATGTAGTGGTTCACCGCATAGAGGCGCGCCAGTCGTTTGGCAGGAAGATCGTCGGTGACCGCGCCATCGACCCAGCGTCGGGCCGGCAGGTAAGGCTGGGTTTCGCCATAGACATTCTTCGCCATCAACATGACCGGAGGGAATACACCAGGTACTGCGCAGGATGCCTGCACGGCAGTGCGAATGAACACGTTGGGCGAGGTTACCGCGTTCATGAGCCGTGACGTCTGGTGTTCTTCGGCAGGTGCAATCGTTACGCTGATTTTTCGGCCCGTCTTTTCGTAGGCTTCCTGGAAGGTCAGGTCCGGGATGGTAGCTTCGAGCATGATTCGCATATGCGCGGAATCAATTTGTACGAGCTCGTCGTCGGTTGAGATAAGTTCGTTGGCCATGATGCTCCGTTTTCGGAACATCAATTTCAGTTCTTTGTCGGTGTGCGTCCCCAGAACAGCGGCGAAAATGCTACCGGCGCTGGAGCCGGATATCACATCGGGCAGAAGGTCATGTTCGAGCAGTGTTTTCACAACGCCGCCGTGGAAGTGGCCCAGTGAACCAGCACCGCTCAGCATCAGGGCGGAGCGACCGAAACACAGGCTCGCCCGATGGAAAAAATCGGACTTGTCGGATTGGGAAATGACGTCTTCTGGCAGGTCATTGATCAGGTGCAACGCACTGACCAGTTCGTCGACATATTCTTCGATCAGGTGTTTGGTGCCAAACTTGGTCTTTTCGTAGAGTGCGGCTTTGCCCATGCCGCCCTGGTTACCGTGGATGCCCTCGTTCAACGCAAATAAGAGGCCGCTGTAGTCCTGTCGCGCTCTCAGGTCTCGCAACGCGCTCAGACGAGAGCGGATGTTTGCATGGTCATAACTATTTGATTTTTCTCTTCTTTTCCAATCCTCTGCGCCGGAGGCGTAGTCGTGTTCCTTGGCGAATTCCTGCCATTCCTTGTAAGAGCTGGCTTCAGCCATGGCTTTTTCGAGGCGGCTAAGGTCTGCTGCGGAGGCGGTAGAAGGCATGTAATCTCCGAACTGGATGAGGGTTTTGTTGCACTGCAGTATAACCCGAAGTCTGAAAATGCCAAGTGCTAGAAGTCCCAGCCGAAATGGGGTTTCGGCAAACGCACCGCCGCATCCAGACGTTCAAGGAGTTGTGCGTCACCGTACAGTTCATCGGTGATGGCAAGGTTGGTCGCGGGGCGCACGCCAAACCAGAGTCTGGAGAAGGCATTAACGGATGCCTTAAGCCTTGGCAATCCGCTTTCTGAACCAGGCCTGGCGCTACTTTCCTCACCAAGATCAATGACATAGTCTCCCGAAATACCCTGCCAGCCGGTTTCTCCTTTGAGTATCTCGTAGACCGGATCCGTGAGCTCAAGATTGAAGCGTACCCCAGGGCCTGGCAGGTGCGTTTTTGCCAGGCAGGCCTCCAGATCAAGGATACGTATCTGCCAGAATGCGACGGCCTCTAACAGTTGGGCGTAGTTGCCACCTTTGGTGCTTCTCCGCGTCCGGAAGGGCTGATTTAAAAGATCCTGGAGCTGAAACTCGCCGAACTCCAGTGTGCTGATACTGCTGACCTGGTCTGCGAGCGATTTCACGAGCGTGAGTAACTCCATGAGTTGCTCCCGATTTTGATACGCGCGGATGGTGATGTCATAGGGGCCATATTCGCCTTTTCTCTCGCCCCAGATAAAGTGGCTGAGACGACCATCCGGGCCGTCGTAGTATCCAAGGCCAAAAGGTTTGTCGGTGCTTTTGAGTTCGAATCGAACCGATTCAGCAGGGTGTAAATCGACCGCGCCATGAAACTTTCGTCGATTGCAAAGTGCCCCGTGCATCTGTTTGTAGTCGGCATCCGTCAGTCTTTTGGGTGGTCGAAAAGGATAGCTGACCTTAAGAGACGCTGGGTCAAACTGAACCAGATTCTCATAGGGCCCTGTTCCATAGCCGATTTTGTCGTAGAAACCCTGTTCAAATATTCCAAGCGCACTGACAGATTTGCCGACTTCGTGTTGTCTTGCGAGGGACCGCGCGGTGAGCACCTTTGCGAATCCAAGTTTTCTTGCAATGTGAGAGGTGGTTACCGCTGTCACGGCGCCGAGATCAAGGGTTTCGTTTTGATATCGAATTTTTCCTTCTGTCCAGTGAACTGAACACTCAGCTTCATCGTCAATCGTTCCGACTTCTGTTTCACCCAGGCGAAACAGGTCGGAAACCACTTCTTTGTCATGGTCTTCGTCGTCGATCCAGCCGCACTCAACCCAGATGCGTTGTACGGATTTGATATCCCGTTCGTGATCAAACTTTCGAAATGGGCGATTGCTCATGGGTTTCGTGACGCTTTAAGTGACTGGTCGATATCCCAAAGTATGTCGTCGATGGACTCCAAGCCCACAGAGATCCTGATCATATCCGGTGAGACGCCTGCGGCCATCTGTTCTTCTTCCGTCAGTTGGCGATGAGTCGTTGATGCGGGGTGAATAATCAGCGTCTTTGCGTCTCCCACATTGGCAAGGTGGCTCATAAATTCGGCATTTTCGATGAATTTCACACCAGCGGGCTGACCACCTTTGATGCCGAAGGTCAAAATCGAACCAGCGCCTTTCGGCAAGTACTTTTTCGCAAGATCCGCGTAAGGATCGGTCGCCAGACCCGCATACTTAACCCAGGTCACTGCATCGTGCTGATCGAGAAACTCAGCGACCTTACCGGCATTCGCAACATGACGTTCCATGCGCAGATGCAAGGTTTCAAGACCTTGTAAAAAGGTCCAGGCGTTAAAGGGTGACAGACTTGGCCCAAGTGTCCGTAACGTTTCGAGTCGGCACTTGGTGATATAACTGAAGTCACCGAACGTCTCATAGAAGCGGATCCCGTGATAACCCTTCGATGGCTCGATCATCTCCGGGAACTTGCCATTGTCCCAGGGAAATTTGCCGGACTCGACGATAACGCCGCCAATTGACGTGCCGTGACCACAGATGAACTTGGTGGCGGAGTGGACAACGATGTCTGCGCCATGTTCAAAAGGTCTGCACAGGTAAGGGGAGGCGAAGGTGTTGTCCACCATGAGCGGAAGACCACGTTCATGGGCGATATCCGCAACTGCCTGGATATCGATCAGGTTCCCTAGAGGGTTGCCGATGGATTCGATGTAAACCACTCGCGTCTGATCGTTGATCGCTGCGCGGAAATTTTCCGGATCCGCCGGGTCAACAAACGTTGTATGAATACCCATGCGTCGGAAGTTCACGTCGAATTGAGAATAGGTGCCGCCATAAAGTGTGCTGGCCGAAACAATTTCGTCACCTGACTTCAGCAGGGTCAACAGGGCTGTCATCTGTGCCGCGAGTCCGGACGCAACACCCAGTGCGGCTCGACCGCCTTCGAGCGCAGCCATACGCTCTTCGAACATGGCGTTCGTAGGGTTCGACAATCGGGAATAAATGTTCCCGAAGGTTTGCGCGTTAAAAAGGCTTGCCGCGTGATCCGTGTCGTCGAAGACGTAAGCCGCAGTCTGGTAAATCGGCGCGGCCCTCGAACCCGTTGCTGGATCAGGGATCTGTCCTGCATGCAGGCAAAGGGTTTCGAAGTCGTATTCGTGATCAGTCATGATGCTTCCTTTACACAACCCGTCTCGGACGTTTCGAACTGATGATGCCGGTGTTCACTCCGGACCAGGTGAGACCCCCAAACAGCCTGGCGTATTCGATTTTCATGCAGCGATCCATGACCACTGACATGCCTTTGTCTTTTGCGGCACTGGCGGCCTCCTGGTTCGCGAGCCCCAACTGCATCCAAATCACGCTGGCGCCGACGTCTTCGGCTGGTTGAATGAACTGGGGGATGAGCTCTTCACGTTGAAACAGATCTACAACGTCTATAGGTTCATCGATCGAAGCAAGATCAGGGACACACCGCTGGCCGAGAATCTCATCGTAGTTTGGATTGACGGGAATGACTTTGTAACCACGATCCATAAGGTACTTGGCGGCGAAGTAGCTGGGTCGGAACCAGTTTCCGGAAAGACCGACCATGGCGATGGTCTTGCAGTTTTCCAGGATCCTGCGGATCTCCTGATTTGATAAGCCGTCTGCTGACACGATTTCCTCTTCTATAACTCCGCAGGGTGCCTCAGTGTAACGTTAAATGTCTTTGCCCTCAGCTCGTGTTGCAATGTGAGCCTGGATGTCGAAACGATAAGGGCCCTCTCGCTTGACCATCGCTTCGGCATGTTCGGTCACAAGATAATCCCAACCACGGTGAGGAAAGATGTAGAAGCAATCCTGTTCAACAGATTCGAAAACATGCGTCGCCAAATCTTCTGGTGATTTGCTTCCTGCGAGAAGTTCGCGAATGCCGAGACCACTGCCTCCAGGGTTTGCCTGACTTTTCAGTGTGTCAGGACGATTTCTTTCCGCATCTCCGATATTGGTGTTGACCCATCCCGGACAGACGACAGAGGCTCCTATCTTGCCTTTTGCTCGCTCCAAATCAGATGCAAGGGCTTCACTGAGAATGATGACGCTGTACTTGCTGATGCCATAAGGGTGACTGCCAGGAATAAACGAGGCAATAGAAGCCGTGTTCACAATGTGACCCTCTTCGCCATGAGCAATCATGTGCGGCGTGAAGGTTTGTATGCCGTAGAGCACGCCGTAGAAATTTACGCCCATCACCCAGTTCCAGTCCTGTTCAGGCAGCTCCCAGACAGGTGTCGGTGTGCCGCCGTTAACCACACCGGCATTGTTGAAGAGGAGATGGATGTTGCCGAACTTTGCCGTAGCTTCCTGGTAAAGGTTCTCAATGGAGGATTTGATGCTGGTGTCGGTGACAACACCCAGCACCTGAGTCTGTCGGGATTCGAAGTGTTCAACTGCGGCGTTGAGCGCGTCTTCCTGAATGTCCGCTAATACAACATTCATTTGTCGGTCTGCCGCGGCGTTAGCGAGTGCCAAACCGATACCGCTGGCACCACCGGTGATGACCGCAGTTTTTCCCGTAAAGTCTTTCATAGTGTTCCCCTGTGGCGTTAACGCTATCAAGGGCTCTCAGTGAAGTCACTAGCGACTGCTATGATGGTGGCATGCTAAAGATACGAAATTTCAGGTCAGAAGAGTGGCGGCTGTATAAGGCACTAAGACTTCGGTCTCTTAGGGATGCGCCGGATGCGTTTGGCTCAACCTGGGCACGTGAGTCCCCAAGGCCTGACGAGGAATGGATGGCGCGGTTGAGTGACGTCGATGATCGATCCAGTTTTCCTGTTGTCGCATTCGGGGATGATGAACCAGTGGGACTTGCCTGGGGGCGCATTGAGGCTGCCGCCCCAGAGCGAGCAGATCTTTACCAGATGTGGGTTTCACCTGACTATCGTGGTCGCGGCGTCGGTCGCCGGCTGTTGGATGCTGTGCTGCATTGGGCGAGTGAGCGTACAGAATATATGGTTCTTGGGGTTACTCTTGGCAATGACAGTGCCCTGGCTTTGTATGAAAGTGCTGGGTTTCAGGCGTTTGGTGAGCCTGAAGAGTTGCGTCCGGGTTCAGACAAGCTGGTGCAGAGCATGAAACGGGATTTTTGAGCGATAGGGAACGAGAGTGAAAGCGCCATGGCCACCGGCTTTTACCAACATGACGCTTTGGATCTGGTGCCTTAATGTGTGTGCTTACGATGATGTCATTCGTAACAAGTCAGGCCAGGGTCTTGAGAAAACCGGCTCCAGCGCTCGTGAGGCCAGGCATGGTGATTTTCGTTTTGGTGCCGGTCGGGAAGGTCGGCACCTTGTCGATCCGTACTCGGAACGCACCCAGGTGCGGCAAACGGACAGTTAAGCCTGAGTTTCCATTTGCGGAACACCTTCAGCGAGATCCACCCAATTCTGCTTCGTGCTGCACCAGACGTGAAACATCGGCGTGAATTCTGAAGTGTCGTCCATGGTTCCCGTTTTCAGGAACAACATCTCGGGCTGGCTGGGCAGCGCAGAGTAGATGGGTGATCCGCAATCACCACAGAAGTATCTTTCGACGTGATTACCACTATCGGTATCGGAATCAAGATAGAGCTTCGGTTCGCCGGTCATGTTGAATTCGGCTTTTGCGACACCGGCCAGTGTGGAAAAAGCGGACCCCCCCTGACGCTGACAGTTTTTGCAGTGACAAACACCCGTCATTGCTGGTGCATTAGGAAAATCGTATTTGATTTCGCCGCAAAGGCATTGACCGGAGTAAGCCATTTTTCGATCCTGTTGTTATTCTTTCAGTCAGTATACTCTCAAATACAAAACAGGAGGGATTCACGTTGATTAAGCTGGTCATGCCAATGAAGCGGCGGCCGGGGATGTCTGTCCCCGAATTTCGCGAATACTACGAAACCACTCATAAGCTTCTGGGAGAAAAGTATCTTGATGGTTATGCGACCCGATATATCCGTCGTTTTACTCATCCAAACCGTGATCGTGATGGGAAGATACGTGAACCCGAGTATGATGTTTTTCTCGAGATCTGGTACCCGAATCAGGAAAGCTTCGAAGCCTGTGGCCAGGCACTGAGTGACCCTGCGGTGGCGGCAGAAATTCGAGCCGACGAGGAGAAACTTTTTGATTTACGATATATGCGTTCCTACCTGGTTGAGGAATGCGAATCGGATATGAACCAAGGAAGTATGAAGTGAGCAATGATCCGTATCTTTTGATCACCGCAGATACCCATGCCGGTGGCAGTCACGAACAGTACCGCGAATATCTGGATCCAAAATACCGGAAGAAGTTTGATGAGTGGCGCGGTGGTTACAAAAACCCTTCGCAGGCGCATTACGGCAGCAAGAAGATGCGCAACTGGGACTATGAGATCCGCACCAATGATCAGAACAGTCAGGGCGTTGTCGGTGAAGTGATTTTCCCGAACACCGTGCCGCCTTTCTACAGGAAAAGTATCGTGACCGCGAGGCCACCAAAACCTGAAGACTATGAGCTGGCGCTGGCGGGAATTCGAGCTCACAATCGCTGGCTGAAAGATTTCTGTTCGGAAGATCCTGATCGACGCGCGGGCATTGGCCTGATCCTTCCTAATGATGTTGATGAGGCGATCAAGGACATTGAGTTTATTGCTGAAGCCGGCTTGCGCGGCGGTGTATTACTGCCTCTGATTCCACCTGACTGTACCTGGTTGAAACCGCTTTATGATCCTTTGTGGGATCGCGTGTTCGCCGCGATACAGGATCATGATCTCGTGATGAACCAGCACTCCGGGCAGGGCTCTCCGGATTATGGGCAATCCATGGTGGGTGAAGCACTCTGGGTGACGGAAGTCACTTATTACTGTCAGGCGGGCTTCCGACACCTCATCATGAGCGGCGTGTTTGAGAAGTTTCCAAAGCTCAAATATGTGCTGACGGAATCTGGTTGTTCCTGGGCATTGCCCCTGCTGGCACAAATGGATCGCATCCATATGGGGATGCAAGCGGGTGCCATCGGTGAGCTGAATTATGGTGATCAGGAATGGGTCCTGACACAGCCGCCATCTTATTATGCGAAGCAGAACGTTTGGTATGGTGCCAGCTTTCCAAGCAAAGCTGATCTTGCCGGTATCGAAGAAATTGGCGTTGAGAAGGTGCTCTGGGGTAATGACTATCCTCACTACGAGGGGACATTCCCTTACAATCTCGAGTCGCTGCGACTTACCTTCGATGATGTTCCAGAGGCGTATCGAAGAAAATTGCTTGGATTAAACGCGGCTGAGGTCTACAGGTTTGATGTCGAGAAACTGTTACCCCTGGCGAAGGCATTTGGACCGACGCCAGAACAGGTGAACGAGCCGCTGCCGCGTGACGAGATTCCTCGTGATTCGATGTGTTACCTGTTTCAGAATGCACTCTACAGCTAGGAGAAAACATGCCCCTGCCTGAAGGAATTGGGATCGTCGATACGATGATCGGCTTTCCAGCTGAAGACTTTGCGATGTACGACTTTATTCGTGAGCAGCTTAAAGACCCGTCAGCGAAGTTCGACTTTCCTGTTGAGTACATGTTCAAACAGGTGCCAAAAGAGCTTTACGGCAGCCACAACGATCCTGTCGGGCTTACCCTGAATGAAATGGATAAATATGGCATCGAGATTGGTGTTATTGGTGCTGGTGGGGAAGTTTCCCAGAAAGCGCTCAAGTCTCACCCAGATCGATTTGTTGCCATGGGGCAAGTCGACCCGAACAAAGGCATGGAAGGCATTCGAGACATGGTCCGTCAGCATGAAGAGTTCGGTGTTCGTGCATTTGGTGCCTTTAACGCGGGTTACAATCCCCAGGTTGGAATCAGCGACGCGAAAATGTATCCGATTTATGCGAAGTGCGTAGAACTGGATGTGCCGATCTTTTCCTGTGCTGGTGTTCCTGGTCCGCGTTTTCCCATGTGGCCACAGAAAGTAGAGCTGATTGATCAGGTGATGTACGACTTCCCGGAACTGGTGTTTGTGACGAGACACGGCTGTGAGCCCTGGGAGGACCTTGCTGTCAAACTGATGTTAAAGTGGCCGAACCTCTATTACTCGACGACCGCGTTTGCCCCCAAGTTTTACCCGAAGGCCATCGTCGATTACGCCAATTCACGGGGTGCCGATAAGGTGCTTTATGGTGGCTATTTCCCGATGGGATTGTCTCTGGATCGCATTATGTCTGACATGCAGCAGCTGCCGCTGAAAGACGATGTCTGGCCAAAGTTTCTTTCCGAGAATGCGCGAAAGCTTCTGAAGCTCCAGCATTAGACTCACCGGTCTAGGTGCTCAGATGGCTGGCTGAGCAAGGTGGCATTCGTGTCAAACGCGTCAACAACGACGGCATCACACGCTTTCCCATGCAGTCGCAATTTCACGGCTCATAACGGCGTGAGTCTTTTACTGCGAATTGTTCGTGCTGCCCATGAGGAATCCTCGGGAATCTCGGATGTGCTTCCCAAGGGATGACATCAGTGGTGGCTGCCAGCCAGTCCAGTAACATGGATTTCAGTGGCACAGCCGCTGAATGGTCGGGATTCTCGGCTAACAGGTTATTGGTCTCGTAGGGATCAGTGACTCGCTCATAAAGTTCATCGCGCTCATAAAGCCGATATACGTAAGTGTGTTCGGAAGTTCGAACGCAGTACGCCTTGCCAACAACGTCTGGTTGTTCCCGTTGTAATGCGCCTTTCTTCGCATACTCGCCTGTTGGCGTTTCAAACAGATGCTGTTCTTCGCGACTGAAACCACCCTCTGAAAATGCCGCCTGTCTGATGGCGTGTTGAGGATCTTTAAAAACGGGACGCAGTGAGTGACCGAAGTGAGTGTGATTGGCCTGAATGTCTGCAACATCGAGCAGAGTCGGCAGGATGTCGATCATTTCGGTAAAGGTTTCGGCCACGCCTCCCGCTGAGACGCCTGGACCGGCAATGATGAGTGGATTCTGCAGGAGACAGCGATCCAGACCGGCAGGCCATTTTTCCACGAGACCGAAGTCGCCAAGGTATTCTCCGTGATCGGTGAAGAACAGGATCAGTGTATTGTCGAACTGGTCAATGGCTTTGAGTGTTTCCACGACGCGACCCAGCTGCCAGTCCAGGCGCGAAATCATGCCGTAATACACGCTTTGTATTTCCTGCCATTCCGTTTCATCCAGTCGGTCAGTGCCAGACTTTCCTCGCAGAGCTTCGTGGAAGGCTGGTTTGCCATTTCCTTTTGTTTTGATTCGCTCAGGCATGTCGGCGGGTTTGTATTGGCTGTACCAGGGTTCCTCAACCTCAAAAGGCAGATGGGGAAACATGAGCGGCAACCACAAACACCAGGGACCATCTGGCTCATTCGTCAACCAGTCTATGGCGGTTTGGGTTGCCGCTTCGTCGAAGTCAATCCACGTCTCACCGGGTCGCTTACCATGATAAAAAGCGTCGTAGAGTTTGTGACCCTCCGGATAGGTGGGTCCCATACTCATTTTTTCGATGCGTGTGGTGAACCCACAGAAGTGCGTTGAGGCTTCTGTGACGCCGGGCGCAAACACATCGCCCCTGGCACCGGCCCAGGCAACCTGGTACCCGGCATTCTTCAGGTACATCAGTAGATTTGGATCTTCCGGTTCAAGAAGATGGGTCAAGGTACGATGACCACGGACATGGGGATACCAGCCCGTCATCAGGCTCACTCTGGATGGGCCGCACACTGGATGATTCGCCCAGGCGTTGTTGAATCGCAGGCCACGTTCTGCGAGTGCGTCTATGTGAGGGGTTTGAATGGTTGGGTTGCCGAAACAGCCGAGACAGTCTGCGCGGAGCTGATCCGGTTGGAATATCAGAATGTTGGGGCGAGTCATGGCAACTCAGTCCCGGGCTCGCTGAACAGCATGCGCCACCAGCGATCTGTCTGCGCAGAATCACCTCGACGCAGCGATATCCAGTTAACGTGTTCATCTGGCCCTTTGTTTTCATCCAGGTCGATGGCCCACAAGGCATCGATCTCGTTGGGTACGACGGAGTAGCGGACGTCGATAATGCGATTGGATATCTCAGGGTCTACAGCCAGGTAGTGGTTGGAGAACCACCTGAACCGTTCAATGTCCAAGGCCTGCTGTGAATCCGGTATAAGCCAGGGGAAGTGACGTTTGACCGCCAGCTTCTCTGCGCTGTCACCTGGGAAGAAGCGGGTATCCATACCTACTCGCACCCCATCGACGTAAAAATGGCTGTCTGTCTCATAGACGACCTTCCAGAGCAGCAGCTGCGCGAATCCGGGTTTGGCTTCAAGGCGAATGGGTTCATGACCTCGACTGGCGGCGAGCTCGTAACCGGCTGCTGCCGCTCGATCACGCTGAAAGAGGCCTATGGAAAGATAAATGATGCCCCAAACGAAAGCTGCGCGTCCCAGCCAGGGGTTCTTTCGAATAACGCCAAACACGACGAGAAACACAATGGGTAAAGTGAAGATCGGATCGATGATCGACACGTTGTTCCAGGCGAAACGCGTATCCGCCAGCGGCCAGAGTAGCTGTGTGCCATAGGTGGTGCAGGTGTCCAGCAACCCATGTGTCGCGTAGCCCAGCAGGCAGAAAAAATAGCTTTCCTTGAAGCTGAGGCCCTTGCCGACGATTTTATGCATGACCGCAGCGACCAACAGCGCACCGATTGGGATGAAAAAGAGGGAGTGTGTGAACTGCCTGTGAAACTCGAGAAACAGCAGAGGGTCTGTTGGAGAAAAGATCAGCACATCCAGGTCAGGCGCAAGGCCAGCGAAGCAGCCCAATAGGGTAGCTGACTTAATCTTCTCTTTTGTACTGCCGCTTTGTGCGAGTGTGGCGGCGACTGACGCCTGGCTTAACGGATCCATAAAAAGAGCATAATCGAAATGCGCGGGAGTTCCAGATTGACGTAACGTTTACGTCCAAGTAATTTTTCGCTCCGAAACATCGAGGCAGCAATGAAAGATCTCAAGGTCTATATCGATTACAAGAGCCCTTATGCGTACATCGCCAAGGACGCAACCTACGCGCTTGAGCAGGAGTTTGGCATTGAAATCGATTGGTATCCGCTCACGCTGAATATTGGCAGTTATCTCGGTACCGCTAAGAAGAGCAAATCCGGCAAAGTGGTAAGCAATCGATCGCCGCGGCAGTGGCTGGCGGTGAAATACGCCTATAAAGACACAAGACGTTATGCAGCGCTGAGAGGACTGACGCTCTATGGGACCAAAAAGATCTGGGATACGTCCATCGCTGCCATTGGGATGTTGTGGGCGAAACAGCAGGGTCATGACGTACTGAAAAACTACACCGATTCGACCTATGAACAGTTCTGGAAGGAAGAGCTTGATGTTGAAGATGTGGATGTTGTTGTCGGCGAGTTAAAGGAGGCCGGTGCGGATGTCTCAGGATTTTTGGATTACCTGGAAGGGGAAGGTCGAACTCAGCATGATGCTTTGCAGGACGAGATCCTGGACCTTGGCTACTTTGGCGTACCCACCTACGTGATTGATGATGAAGTTTATTTTGGCAGAGAACATCTGCCTCGGATTCGCTGGCACCTGGCGGGCAAACCCGGGCCTCTGCCCGATGTTGCTTATGATTATAGGGCGGACGCGTGATGGAAGTTTATATCAACTTTGGTGGTCTGCCGTCGTGGCTCGCGATACGTCCTCTTAAGCGGATTGTCGCTGATACCGATGTCGAAATCGACTGGCAGCCGATGCTGAGAAACCTTGGTAATGTCGTTAGCACCAACAATAAAGATGGCGAAGTAGACCCGCTGGCAGAATACAAAGCCCGTCGCGCGAAGGCCAGATCCAGGGCGAAAGCACGAGAGCTTGAACGCATGTGCGAAACGCTTGATATCGCGCCTGAACTGGGTCGCCGAATGATTGATCCGACCGGTCTCGCGCTTGGTCTGCTTTGGGTGAAGCGTCATTGCGACCGTGCTGCTCACCAGGCTTACATGGAAACGGCATTCGAGCAGACCTATCGCGAACCGGCGGATGTTGAGAGCGTCGAAGGTGTTTCTGCTGTGCTCGCCAGAGCTGGAGTCGAGACGGAGGGATTTGCAGACTTTGCCGAAAGCGAAAAAGAATCGCTGGAGGCCAGTCGCAAAACGGCGCTTGAAAAGAGCGTCCTGAATGCACCGGCATTTATTCTGGAAGGCGAGGTGTTTAACGGCCGTGAGCACCTGCCGCTGATTGAGTGGATCCTGAAAGGCCGGAAAGGTACACCACCGGTTTAGTGTGATATTTTGACGCCTCATGCTTTTTGAGGTTGTATCGTGTCTGACAAGCCTTTGATTCTGGGTGCTGTGCTTTACGAGGGTTTTGAACTACTGGATATGTTCGGTCCTTTGGAAATGTTCACGGCATTGCCACCGGATCTGCTCCAGGTCGTGATGATTGCTGAAACAGCGGGCTCGGTAACAGCAGGCTCGATGGCTGGGAATAACATGCCAACGTTTATTGCCGATTACGGCTACGATGACGCGCCGCAACTCGATTTGATCCTGCTGCCGGGAGGTGTTGGCACCATTCCGGAGTTGGAAAACGAGAAGACATTGAGTTTCCTGAAGGCGAGGGCTTCGGAGGCGCAGATCACGTCATCAGTTTGCTCAGGCTCCGCGCTTCTCGCAAAAGCCGGTTTGCTGGATGGTAAAAAGGCCACTTCCAACAAAATGTTTTTTAGCCTGGCGACAGCCCAGTCAGACAAGGTCAACTGGCAGGAACAGGCTCGCTGGGTCGATGATGACGATGTGGTGACTTCCAGTGGCGTTAGTGCGGGCATCGATATGTCCCTTGCCATTATCGCGAGGTTGTTCGGTCAGGAAGTTGCAGACCGGGTGGCAATCGGTGCGGAATACACCTGGCATCGTGACGCTGATACAGACCCATTCACGCAGTATCTGAATGATGGCGCACCCACCTAGGCGGTGCGTGTTTTGATACAGTTTTAGAAAAATAGAAGCAGGAGGGAACACCATGGATTTTGATATCCCGCAGGAACTGGCTGAGTACCTGAAAGAGCTCGATGATTTTATTGAAAATGAAATCAGGCCGCTCGAAAACGAGAACGACAACATTCGATTTTTCGACCATCGTCGCGAAGACGCCAGGACCGATTGGGATCGCGGTGGATTGCCGAACGACGAGTGGGAAGCCTTGCTGTTTGAAGCGCGAATGAGGGCGGATAAAGCAGGCCACTATCGCTTCGCCATGCCTGAAGAACTGGGCGGAAAGAACGGCGGCAACCTGGCGATGGCGGTGATTCGTGAGCATCTAGCCGTCAAGGGGCTGGGCCTGCACAACGATTTGCAGAACGAACACTCCATCGTCGGTAACAACGTCGGTGTTCTGCTGATGGCGGAATATGGCACGGATGCTCAGAAAGAAGAGTGGTTGCCCCTCATGCTTGAGGGTAAACGTGGTTTTGCTTTTGGTATTACAGAACCTGCGCACGGTAGTGACGCGACGCATATGGAAACCAAGGCGGAACGTGACGGCGATGGCTGGCGAATTAATGGTGCTAAAACCTGGAACACTGGTATCCACCGCGCTCAGTACGACATGGTGATGGCCAGAACGTCAGGTCAACCTGGAGACGGAGACGGCATAACGGCGTTCCTGACTCCGATGGCCGGTGATGGTGTGAAAATCGAAGAGTTTCTCTGGACGTTCAACATGCCTACAGACCACGGCACCGTTTCATTCAAAGATGTGTATGTGGATGATTCAGCCATCTTTGGTGAAGAAGGTCATGGCCTGCAGATCGTGCAGCACTTCTTTAACGAAAACAGGATTAGACAGGCAGCCTCTAGCCTTGGTGCGGGTCAGTTTTGCATCAACGAGTCGGTCAAGTATGCCGGTGAGCGAAAGCCTTTTGGCAAACCACTGTCTACCAACCAGGGTATTCAGTTTCCCCTGGTGGAACTTCAGACACAGGCTGAAATGTTACGTGCACTGATTCAGAAGACAGCCTGGCAGATGGATAAGTACGGTGCGTTTGCGGTCTCTGACAAGGTCAGTATGTGTAACTACTGGTCGAACCGTTTCTGTTGTGAAGCGGCGGATCGAGCGATGCAGGTGCATGGTGGTCTGGGTTACTCCAGGCACAAGCCGTTCGAGCACATCTATCGTCACCATCGCCGTTACAGGATTACGGAAGGGGCCGAGGAAATCCAAATGCGTCGCGTTGCTGGCTACATGTTCGGATACATGTCGCAGCAGGCGCCTAAGGGCGTGAAGAGTGTCACAGGAAGATAACTTCGAAGAAAAACTGGAAACCGTCGTTCGCGCTCACATTCCGGAGTGCGAGGGACTAGTTTCTGCCGATCGTCTGAGTGGTGGTGCCAGTCAGGAAACTTATCGGCTCGTGGTAAAAACGTCATCCGGTGAACGCAAATTGGCCATGCGCCGTGCACCTGGCGGTGAATATGTCGAAGTCACGCCGCAACATCCGGGCCTGGATGTTGAAGCACTGCTGATGAAAAGTGCCCGTGACGTCGGTGTACCGGAACCGGAAGTGTTCCATGTACTCACCCGTGAAGACGATCTGGGTGATGGATTCATCATGGAATGGCTTGAGGGCGAAGCACTCGGTGCGCGTATTGTGCGCAGTCCGGAATTTGAAGAGATCCGGCCTCGCCTGGCGTACGAGTGTGGCAAGGTGCTGGCCCAGATTCACTCCATCGATCTTGATCAGACGGGTCTGCGAGAAAAACTCTGGGAGATCCCACCCGCTGAGTTTGTGGAACAGACCTGGGAGCGTTATCGGATGCTGGAAACCCCGCACCCGATGATCGACTACTCAGCGCGCTGGCTCATGGAACATGTGCCGGAGAACTGCGAGACAGCACTGGTTCACAATGACTTTCGTAACGGTAATTTTATGTTGTCACCGGAAGGGATTGTCGCGGTGCTGGATTGGGAGGTTGCTCATATCGGTGATCCGATGCGTGACCTCGGTTGGATCTGCACGAACTCCTGGCGCTTTGGCGCAGACGCACCGGTCGGCGGCTTTGGTGAGTATGACGATCTGTTCCGCGGGTATGAAGAAGTCAGTGGCAAGCACGTTGACCCCGACCATGTGAAGTTCTGGGAAGTCTTTGGTTCTTTCTGGTGGTCTGTGGGTTGTCTCGGTATGGCAGAGCACTATCGAACGGGACCGGATAAAACCGTGGAGCGACCGGCCATCGGACGACGCAGCTCGGAATGCCAGGTGGATTGCGTCAATCTGCTGATACCAGGACCCGTGGAAGTCGTCGATCCTGTCGACCCATTCAGCTCTTTGGACATTCCGACCACGGAAGAGCTCGTGACCAGCGTGCGTGATTTTTTGAGAAACGACGTGATGGCGGAGACGAAAGGACGGGCAAACTTCTTGTCCAGGGTTGCTTCAAATTCTCTCGACATTGTTCTGCGTGAACTGACCCTTGGCCCGACTCATCAGGGCCGGGAACTCGACCGGTTGCAGGTGTTCTACCAGAGCGAAGAGGACTTGATATCGTTGCGATGGCGGCTGGTTAACGAATTGCGCGACAAACAGGTCTCTCTAGATAATAAAGCCCTGCAGAATCATCTTCGGCAAACCGTGGTTAACCAGATTGCGATCGATCAGCCTAAGTACTCTGGATTCAAGAGGGCAATAGCCGATGCGTAATTTTCTGGCTCTCGTTCTGTTGGTTGCCTGCTGTTCTCTTCAAGCAGCAGAAACCCCAGTCACCATTGAGCCTGGATGGGGCGGCAAAAGTATCGAAGGCAAATTAATGCTGCCGAAAACACGGGATCTACCTCGCCGTGTCGTTCTCCTGCTCCATGGCTTTCAGGGGCAAATGGATGAAGTCGGCAATCTCTACGCAGATCTCGCAGAACAACTTGCCGAACAACGCATTGCCAGTCTTCGAATCAATTTTTCCGGCGAAGGCGAAAGAAATGACTATGTGGCGGAGTCCACATTCGAATCTCGTGTTGGCGAGGCTGAGGCTGCACTTAACTTTCTGAAGACGCGTTACCCAGGTGCGGCGTTTGGCGTAGTGGGCTTCAGTCTTGGCGGTCTGACGACCATGGGGCTGATGGGTAGACATCCTGAAGCGTTCCAGTCCGTCGTGCTTTGGTCAGCAGCGCAGGAAATGCGCATGACCGGCAATGAGTCATATGACAAGGCTGTGCGGGACGCAGTGAAAAATGGGCGAGCCAGTTATCAGGATTGGACAGACATCACACTCACCAGAGAGTTCGTCAACGGCTTCGTCGGCGTGAATACGGCGAGGTTCCTGAAGCAGTATCACGGTGCTCTGCTGACAATTCGTGGCGATAGAGATTTTCTGCCGACTCACGACCCGGCCTGGTTGAAGCTTTCACCGTCAAACGACAAATCATTTCTGATGATTGGCGGCGCGGACCATATCTTCAACGTGCTTGAAGATCCGCAACCGAACTATCCGGCCCGTGTTTTGGTCGAAACCAGCCGCTGGTTCGTGAGAACGCTCTAGTCGTCCCGCTCAGACGATCACTTCTACCGGCGTTGCCTTGAAAGTAGGCGTTTTGCTCCTTGGGTCGACTTCCGTCGATGTGATGATGTTTGCCTCCGGGTAGTAACACATCAAATTGCCTTCCTGGATATCGAAAGGAACCACTTCCAGTAGTGGCATTTCTCCGATCTTTGACTTGAGGGTCACCTGGTTGCCGGCATTGACCCCAAGACGCGCCATGTCTTTTGGCGACATCATGACCACCCAGCGGTTGGTTGTGCCCCGGTAGACATCGTCGTCTTCGTACACAATGGAATTAAACTGACCTTCACTGCGCACGGTGCTCATCATGAACTCAGTGGTTTGTTTTGGCTGCGTGCAAACAGCGGCGAAACTCGCTTTGCCTGAAGTCGTGTTGAATTCAGGCTCATGCAGAATGCGGCGCTTGATGTGAAACTCTTTCTTTGCGACCTCTATGTCCGCAAGTTCTTCCAGTTCCGGGATGATTTTTGCGATTGCTTGCCTCACGTTCTGGTGAGATTCAAAAACATGGAAGTCGACGGGGCAATCAGACAGAACACCCGCAGCAATCTGGCAGATGATCCATGACTCCGGTTTGACCTCACTCAGTCGATAGATGCCGCCATCGGATAATCGAACGAAGTTGAACATGGATTCCTGAGTCGTTGGCTGCCACTCCTCATCTCTTGCTGTCACCGGTAGGATCAGGCTTTCCCCTTCATCACAGCCGTAAACATGACCGCGGTTCAGTGTCGTTGTCAGGAATACCTTTGATTTGATGTTGCCGAGCGCTTTCGCCGCCCAGCGGGCATCCGGATTACTGGCATAGAGATTGCCGCCCATGATGAGTGCCAGATCAATGTCACCGGCGTGAGCGGCTTGCATGGATGCCATCGTATCCATGCCTGGCGTATTCGGCAGCGTTACCCCGAAGGTTTCGGACATCCTTTGCATGACCTCATCGGCCAGCACCGGCTTCACGCCAATGGTGCCGATACCCTGGACATTGCTGTGCCCTCGCAAAGGAAGAAGCCCGGCAGCAGGTCTGCCAACCATGCCGCGCAAGAGGGCGAGGTTGGCAATCTGTTCAACGTTTTCCACGCCATGAAGATGGTGCGTGATACCCATACCCCAGGCGAAGATTGAACGCTGCGAAGCGATATAGAGTTCGGCGACTTCCTCAATATCCGACTGAGAGATCCCACACTGGGTGATGTCTTCCCAGGTAAGTGCCAGAACGGCATCTCGGTAATCTGAATAACCCTCGAGGTGCTGTGCAATGAAGGATTGGTCCTCACCATTCTTTTCGATGACAGCTTTGGCAATGCCCTGGAGCAGCAGGTAATCAGTACCGATATTTGGTTGCAGAAAGTGACTCGCGATTTCTGTGCCACCGGCAATGAGAGAAGCTGGGCTTTTCGGTACCGCAAATTTCACCAGCCCTGGTTCTTTTGCGGGATTAATCACGACGACCTTGCCGCCGCGGTCGCGGATGGTTTTCAGTTGATGCAGCAGCCTGGGGTGATTGGAGGCCGGATTAGCGCCGATCAGAAAGAACAGGTCACAGCTCGGAAGGTCCTCCAGTTCCACCGTGGCGGTACCCGCACCGATCGTGCCAGCCAGTGCAACGCCGGTGGCCTGATGGCAATAGTAGGAACAATTGTTGACGTTGTTGGTGCCGAACAGTCGGGCGAATAATTGCAAAAGGAAGCCGGCCTCATTGGAGGAGCGCCCGGAACTGTAGAAAAAACTTCGAGCAGCATCGGTTTGCTGGAATCGATCAATGACCATGGCCAGTGCTTCGTCCCAGTCCACGGGTTCGTATCGATCTGCGCCAGCCGCTTTGTACAGTGGTGTGTTTAATCTGCCTAGCGAATTCATTTCCCGTTCGGACAGTTCTTTCAGATCTTCAATGGTGTGCTGAAAGATCTCGACAGGGATCTCTGGTTGGGTATCTGAGGACTGTGCCTGCACGCTCTTGTTGCAGACGGCTGGAAACTCGCCAGCCTCGTTGGTCATGCCGCCCAGCTGCCCGCCCATGCCAAGGCCACAGGCTTTGCAGGTGTTTTTCGAGACCAGCGCCTTGGTGGCCCGGCTCACGCCCATTGCCCGAACCTTCTCCAGGGTGTACAGGACTTTTTTCATGCCACCGCCAACGGTCGTCTTGGGCTGATTAACTCGGTTGGTCACGTTCGGAGAATTCCTTCGCTTTGCCGTTGTGATAGATGAAGTATCTGATTAGAGATGCGTCTTTTATTAACATAAGACTCAATGGTCCGCCGGGATCTCTGCAACTCGGTGCGACTATATCAAAGGCTGATCAACCTGGCTGCTTCTTGCGACGATCAAGTAGAAATCCTGAATCGACCGGTATGGCTGAAGGTTTGTCTTTAGCCGAGGCCACCAGAAAAATGTTCGATCAGCTCTCGTACGCTGTGCAGTGTCAGCCCAACGAGGCCGCCAACCACGGTGCCGTTGATGCGGATGAATTGCAGGTCTTTTCCGATCTGCTCTTCGATCCGAAGTGACGTTGCCTCCGGGTCCCAGCTCTCGATGGTGTCTGAGATCAGGCTCGCGATCTCATGGCCATAGTGATCAATCAGATAGCGGGCAGAGTCTTCTGCCCAGCCGTCGATCTTGGCGGCCAGCTTGTCATCTTCCAGAATAGATTCGCCAAAGCGAACCACCGAGTCCTCGATGGCTTTCTTCAATTCTGCGTCGGGGTTTTCACTTTGCCGGATGAGTACATCCTTGATATCGCGCCAGAGTGTGCCGGTGAATTCGATCACGGCAGGCGCGTCAAGCAGGTCTTCCTTGATGGCAATTTCTTTATCGTGAATATCTTCTGAATGCTTCAGATCCTCCATGAACTCATTGATCATGTTCACCAGTCGGACCCGCAGGGGATGGTAAATATCCACCTGCATTTCATAGAGCATCTTGGAAACGGATCGCACGATACGTCGATAGATGGCCTTATCTACGGACGAGGGGAACCACCAGGGCGTTTCCTCGACGACCTTGTCGCGGATGTCCCGATCGCTGTCTTCCAGAAGATAGAGCCCCATGTTGACGGCGCCATCGAACAGATCCTGTTGTCGTCTTCCGGAGGTCACGAATGACAGGAGATCACCGATGATGGGTGCAAAAGAGGTGTTGCGAATTCTGTCCTCGACCTTCTTCTCAATCATGGTCTGGATATCGTCATCGTTGATGACTTTCACAACACCGGCGAGTCCGGTTGTGATCTGCTCTGCCACTGCTCGAGCGTTTCCTTCCTCGACCAGCCATCCCGCGACCCGTCTACTGAGATTCATCGAACGCACTTTTTTGGTGATAATTTCGTCAGACAGAAAGTTGGCCTGCACGAACTCACCGAACTGTTCTGCAATCTCATTTTTTCGATTGGGAATGATGGCGGTGTGCGGAATTTTCAAACCCGCTGGATGACGAAACAAAGCGGTCACGGCAAACCAATCTGCGATGGCGCCGACCATGGCAGCTTCTGAAGCCGCGTTGACGTACCCCACCCAGTAGTACTGGTGTTCGAAGTACGCTGAGCCGGTGTAAATGAGTGCTACCAGGATCAGGAGACCGGTAGCCAGCTGTTTCATGCGCTGCAGTTCAGCAATGCGTTCTGGATTGTGATCGAGAAAAATCGTGCGACTCATAAGATTGACTGTTGATTACAGTGATGCAAATTAGATGCCATCCCAATAGTCAAGGGCTTTTGGGGGAGGGCGGTGTATTGTCTCTGTTCTGGAGTCGGGGATTTGACCACTTTTTGGCCCGTCTTGAAATGCCAGCGGGCATTTGCTCCTATAGCGCTTGGACAGATGTTATAGCAGGTGTTAAGTGGATCTTTTTTCTCTGGAAGGAAAAAACGTTGCGGTGACCGGAGCATCCTCTGGATTTGGTCACCATTTCGCAGGTGTATTGGCAGATGCGGGTGCCAGTGTTGTGCTCGGCGCGCGGCGCACGGAGAAGATCCAGGCTCGAGTGGATGAAATTAATGGCAGTGGCGGTAAAGCAACCGGCGTTGCCCTCGATGTCACGGACCTGCGGTCTTGTTCGGACTTTCTGCAACAGGCAGAAGAAACGTACGGTCCGGTGGACGTCCTGATCAACAATGCGGGTGTGGAAGCCGGTGCAAAAACCTATGCCATGATCGATGAAGATGACTGGGACTACGTGTTTGATACCAATCTTAAATCCGTCTGGCGTCTCTCAAAGATGTTTACGGAAGCGGTGGGTCGAACCGGCCAGTCAGAGGGCAATATCATTAACATCGCGTCTATTACCGCCTACCGCACCATTAAAGGTCAGTTTCCCTATGCCGTGTCCAAAGCGGCTCTGGTCAAAGCGACCGAGATAATGGCGCTTGAGGGTGCCCGTTACGGCGTTCGCGTTAACGCCATGGCACCCGGTTATATCCTCACGGATGTCAGCAGAGTGTTGCTCGAAAGTGAGCGTTCGGACACCTTTGTGAAGGGCATCCCGATGCGCCGTTACGGGCAGTTCGAAGATCTGAATGGCCCGCTCTTGTTGCTGGCCTCCGACGGCTCACGTTATATGACCGGTTCGACCATCGTGGTGGATGGTGGGCATATCTGCGCCGAGCTCTAACAAAGTTCATCTGAGCAAGGTTGTCTGCTTTACAATCAGTTTCTAAATGATAATAATTCTCATCTTTATCTGACCGTATTCCCCTATGACGCTTGCTGATATAGCGCCCTCCGGCCGCTGCAAAGTAATTGGTGCCGCCGAAGAAAATCGCGATTTTCAGTCGCGCCTTTATGCCCTGGGTCTTTTTCCAGGTGCGCTGGTGGACGTCCTGCATGTGGCACCCTTTGGTGATCCGCTTCAGGTGAAAGTCGGTCAGACGTTGATCAGCATTCGCAAACAGGAAGCAGATCTCATCCAGGTTGAGCAGAGCGAAGGTTGAGGTAACGCTTGAGTACTTTTCGAATCGCGCTGATCGGTAATCCCAACTGCGGTAAAACCACACTGTTTAATGTGCTGACCGGGTCCCATCAGAAGGTAGGGAACTGGCCCGGTGTCACCGTTGAACGTAAATCCGGAACCTTCAGATACGGTGATCAGAAGTGTGAAGTCATCGACCTGCCGGGCATCTATTCGCTGGAGCAGGAATATCTAGGTCTTGACGAAAAGATCGCCCGTGATTTTCTGGATAGCGGTGAGTTTGATGTCATTATCAACATCATTGACGCGGGTAACCTGCAAAGAAACCTGGTGCTGACTCAGCAACTGCAGGAACTGGGTTATCCCATGGTGGTTGCAGTGAACATGCTGGACGTGGCGGAACAGCAGGGCATCCTGGTTGATCCTAATGCCATGAGCAAAGAGCTTGGCCTCTCAGTGTGTCCGATTGTCGCCTCCCGTAAGACAGGCCTGGATGACTTGCTGGAACAGGTGTTCAGCGTCGAGGCAAGTAACACTGAACCACAGGAAAGTGATAACCAATTCGCCAGCGACAAGATTGTTCGTCGCTATCATCGTGCTGAAGAAATCGCCGGCGGTGTGATGCAGATGGTGCCGGTGGGCAGCACTCTGACAGAGCGCATTGATCGGGTCGTGCTTAATCGTTGGCTTGGCGTTCCGATATTTCTGTTCATGATGTATCTGATGTTCACCGTTGCCGTGAATGCCGGGGCCGTGTTTATCGACTTCTTTGATATTTTATTTGGTGCTGTTGTTGTCGATTTGCCGAGATATCTGCTTGAAAGGGTTGGCATGCCCGCCTGGCTGGTTGTTTTGCTGTCTGATGGCCTTGGCGGCGGCATCCAGTTAGTCGCGACCTTTATCCCTGTGATCGGTGCATTGTTCCTGTGTTTATCCGTCATGGAAGCTTCTGGATACATGGCGCGAGCGGCCTTTGTCGTAGACCGGCTGATGGCGCGAATAGGTTTACCTGGCACGGCATTTGTGCCACTGATTGTCGGCTTTGGTTGCAACGTGCCTGCGGTGATGGCGGCGCGCTCCCTGGGACGTGAAAGTGATCGTCTGTTGACGGTGTCCATGGCGCCGTTCATGTCTTGTGGTGCTCGACTGACGGTGTATGCCCTATTTGCCGCTGCGCTGTTTCCCGTGAATGGTCAGAACCTGGTCTTTGGGCTCTATCTGTTGGGTATTACCATGGCGGTCTTCACCGGTTGGCTGTTCAGACGTCAGATCTTTGAGCAAGAAGTCACACCTTCGTTTCAGGAAATGCCAGCTTACCACTTGCCTGTGCTGCGAAATATTTTGATCACCAGCTGGTTCAGACTGCACGGCTTTGTCGTTCGTGCCGGTCGCACCATTGTGCTCGTGGTTATTGCGCTTAGCTTTCTGAATTCGTTTGGTAGCGACGGTTCTTTTGGCAATGAAGACACCGACAACTCCGCTCTGTCGGTGATTGGCAAAACACTGACGCCGGCGTTCGCACCTATTGGTCTGAAAGAAGATAACTGGCCGGCAACGGTTGGTCTGTTCACGGGTCTCTTTGCAAAAGAAGCCGTCGTAGGCACCCTTGATGCGCTGTATAACGATGCGGAGAGTTCTGATGAAGATGCTGGTATGCCAGATCTCGGCGGGACAATCGTGGAAGCGTTTGTCAGCATCCGCGACAACAGTGTTGATTTGTTGGGCAGCCTGGGTGATCCACTCGGTATCACAATTGAAGCCGAATCTGATCTGACTGCAGCCGCTGAGAGCCAGGGTGTCGCAACGGGAACCCTGTCCAACATGGCGGCCCTGTTTGGTACTCAGTTCGCCGCTTTCTGTTACCTGGTCTTTGTCCTGCTTTACGCGCCATGCGTCGCAGTGCTCGGGGCCATAGCCAAAGAGTCAGGCTGGCGCTGGATGGTGCTTACCTTTGCCTGGACCACCGGTCTTGCCTACGTCACCGCAAGCTGTCTCTACCAGGTCGGGACCTTTATGGCGCATCCTGTGAGCTCATCCATCTGGCTTCTCGGCTGTGCCGTGGTGTCGTTCATCGCTGTTAGACTGCTTAGAACACTGGGTCGAAAATCAGTGCCCCAGAACGTGATTGATGTGGTGCAGGTCACCTGAAACCTGTGTCCGGCGTCGCTGTTTTTCAGCAGGTCGCTGGGTTAGACTTGCGCGCTCGTTGTAAGTGTTTTCATATTCAGTGGATATCCGAACGCGCCTTTCGCTGGCTCTCGTCTTTGTTTCCCTTCTCAGCATGATGCTCCTGGGAACCTTCGCGTATTACACGTCCGCGAATCTTTTACAGGAGATATCACTCAGGCAGTTGGATGCCCTTGCCGAGAGTAAAAAGCGAGACCTGATCAAGGTTTACGACAGCTGGGAAGACAACCTCCGGTTGGTGCGAGATCGTTCCCAGCTGCGATATTCCATTCGCGATTACGTTGATTCCGAGAGCCCCGAAGCGCTGCGCGATATCCAACGGATTGTTGAAGGCATCACAGCTGCTGTGACTGAAATCGACAAGATCATCATCTTCGATGTCGAGGGGAAGGAGATTGTCTCTTCCGGGCGAAGCGGTGTGACGCACTCGGAAGTCCCTGTAGGAGACGACATTACCTATGTCGGTACTTTCATTCAGGATGATGGTCCGAGGGTGGTACTCAATACTGGCGTTCGACTTGATGGTGCTTTGATCGGCGGCATCGAACTCGTCATTGATGCTCGAGACATTATTGATGTGACCGGTGACTTTACCGGTCTTGGTGAGACCGGTGAGGCGTTTGTCGTGAAAAAAGTCGATGACAAACTCGTGACCTTGAACCCGATGCGTCATGAGGTGGAAGGCTTTTCCGGAGAGCAGGTGGAGGCAACGGCGACCGGCGACATGCGCAAAGTTTTTACTCCGGATGAAAACGTTCCCGCTGAAGCCCACAAAGACTATCGCGGCGAGTGGGTGTGGCTTGCGACTCGATACATCGATGAATTGGGTTGGGGGCTTGTCGTCAAAGTTGATGTTGAGGAAGAAGAAGAACGCGCAGATGTTCTTCAGGAAGCGTTGTTTGATATTGCGGTAGCGCTGTCTGCGTTCGCGATCATTGGTGGCGCTCTGCTGGGATTTTATCTAGCCAGCCCGATCCAGGAATTGGCTGTGGTTGTCGAACGCATGCGGCACGGCGAAGCAGGCGTTCGCGCAGAGGTAAAAGGTGATGACGAAATCGCCTACCTTGCTGAATCTTTGAATGAGTTTCTGAATCATTTGGAGAATCAGCGGGAAGAAGATGCCTGAGTTTATTGATTTCCTGAAGCTCTTTGGTGGCTTCGTTTATCTGCTGATGGGCGGCGAACTTCTGGTTCGTGGTGCGCTCGGTCTCTCCAAGGAAAGCCATATCCCACCGGTGATTGTCGGCATGACGGTTGTTGCGATGGGCACATCGGCACCCGAGTTGATGGTTTCCACCTTTTCCTCATTGTCGGGTTACCCCGGCATAGCGATTGGCAATGTTGTCGGTAGCAACATCGCTAACGTGCTGCTCGTGATTGGTGTACCCGTCATGATTTATCCCATCAGCTGCGCTCAGGAAGGCCTGTCCCGACAGACCAGCCTGATGATTGCGGTGTCTCTGATGTTTATTGTCATGTGCGTGTTTGAGCCCATTGTTTTCTGGGAAGGCGTGCTGCTGGTTACCATCCTGATCTCCTTCCTGATTATGGCAACACGCGGCGCAGCCATCATCCCGCTGGATGATGCAGAAGAAGAAATGGATCGAGGGCTTGGCCTGCCGACCTATCCCAGCACCATCACACTGTTTATTGTTCTTGGTGTGATTGCGCTGCCTCTTGGCGCGGACCTGGTCGTTGAGGGTGGCGTCGGTCTTGCGACTTCCTGGGGGGTGTCAGAGGCGGTGATTGGCTTAAGCCTCATCGCCCTGGGCACGTCTCTGCCAGAATTGAGCACGACTGTGATTGCGGCGCTTCATAAGAGTCCTGATGTTGCCATTGGCAATGTGGTCGGCAGCAACCTGTTTAATATCCTCGCCATTCTTGGTATCACGGCACTGCTGACGGATATTCCCGTTGATCGGCAATTCCTCAGATTTGACGTCTGGGTTATGTTCGCCGCGTCCGTGCTGCTCTGGGTCTTCGTTCTCATGAAAGGGACGATAGGTAGAGCCTGGGGTGGCGTCTTCCTTGCCGGTTACGTCGGTTATATGGTGGCGATTTACTAGGTTATTGACCCTGAATCGCCCCGATAGCATCGAGTTCCCGTGACATACGCGCGCTGCCTTTTGCCATCACCATAAACATGTCGTTGCCTCGATCGGTTTCACCAACGATCATCGATGCGATGACGGCCATGATCAGTCCCGCGGGTGCAAAGAAACGATAGTAGTACCAGCAGTCTTCCCAGCTGAGATCCACGTCATAGCCTTGCAGCGTGTCGTAGTACTTTTTCAGTAATACCTCGTCATGTTGCGCGCGCTCGTCCGGTCTCATGGAAGTGCCCATGAAATAGCTGGCGTCGTTAAGCCCGCAACCGTAGGTATAGGACTGCCAGTCAACCACCGCGAGCGGGTAGGGACCGCCAAACATCATATTGTCGAGTCGATAATCGATGTGAATCATGGTGCGCTCAATCTTTGGTGCATCTCGATAGCGGGGCATACTCTCACCAACCAGTTTGACCATCTCTATCTCCTGGTCATTCAGTCGGTTCTGATATCGATCGAGGAACCCGGGCATTAATGAATTGTAGAGATCGCTGGTGACATCGGGTTCATTTGAAGCATCTTTGATGATGTGTCCGTCGATGATCGAGTTGTCACCCCACAGTGGACCTTGCAGCTGAGCCAGTTGCACCAAGGCAAGTTCAGCGTCTGACCCATCGCAGCCGGCGAGCTGATCACCCTGCACACCCGGCGCCAGGTCTTCCATCAGGATGATGAAATCGTGCGTATCGTTGTCGATTTCCGTAAACAGCACATTCGGTGTCTGGATTTCTACACGCTGTTGGTAATGCTTATAGAAATGAACCTCTCGTTCGTAGTTTTGCAACTGAATGCCTGTTGCCCGGCTCACCGGATCCGGTGACGGAAACTTGCCAACCACGGTCTGCGGGATATCTCCGGAGCCGGTCAGTGTGAACCTGACATTTTCACCTACCTGGCCTGTGCCGATTGATTCAGCGGTGAAGCTGTCGACGGTGCCATTCATGTTATTTGCGTTGAGTACTTCAGTGAGCCACTCGCTGGTTATCTTGTCAGGATCACTGATGAGTTGAGGTTGGTACATGTTGTTACTTCCGATACTTCGTGTCGGCACTATAGAAAGCGTTGCCACGCCCTGCAAGTCGTCGTTACTTGGTGTTAGAGTCACTATTCCTCAAGAACAGTTTCTATGTCGTCTAAGAAATTCAGCGTCAATGCAGCCGTTGCTATCGTGGTTGCCAACATGATCGGCACGGGTGTTTTCACCAGCCTTGGTTTTCAGTTGCTCGACATCCAGTCAACCTTTGTGCTGATGATGCTATGGCTCGTGGGTGGTATCACGGCTCTGTGCGGTGCGCTCACCTACGCGGAACTGGGCGCTCACCTGCCTCGTAGTGGCGGTGAATACAATTTTCTGAAAGAAGTTTATCACCCAGCCGCAGGCTTCATTTCGGGTTGGATATCCGCAACCGTAGGATTTGCAGCACCCACAGCGCTTGCTGCCATGACGTTCGGTGCCTATCTGGAGGCGAGTGTGGGCAGCGTTTCTTCAACGTTAATGGCCTCGTTACTGGTGCTTGCACTGACGGGCGCCCACGCATTTTCACATTCTGCCAGTGGTGGTGTTCAGACGATATTTACGATCATCAAGGTGTTGCTGGTTCTGTTATTTATGGCGCTGGTTGCCCTCGTGATTGAAAGCCCCCAACCGGTAAGGTTGTTGCCGTCGGCAGGTGATGGTGTGTTGCTGACCAGCAGTGCCTTTGCGGTGTCTTTGATTTACGTTAATTACGCGTTTACCGGTTGGAATGCGGCGACCTATATCATCAACGAAGTCGATGAGCCGGAAAAGAGTATTCCCTTTGTGCTGTTTACTGGGACGTTGGTCGTGCTGGTGCTTTACCTGATGCTGAATTACACCTTCCTGTACGCCGCACCTATGAGTGAGATGGAAGGCAAGATAGAAATTGGCGTCATTGTCGCCCAGCATGCCTTTGGAGAAACCGGCGGCATGATTATGGGGTTGGTGTTAGCAACTTTGCTGATTTCAACCGTGAGCGCAATGATCATCGCCGGACCCAGAGTGCTTCAGGTGATCGGTGAAGACTTCAAACTGTTTCGAATGCTCTCGATTCGTAACGCTGATGGCATTCCCATGATTGCGATATTTGTACAGTCAGCGGTCACGCTGTTTTTCATACTGACCTCTACCTTTGAGTCGGTACTGATCTTCTCCGGTTTTGTGATGGGGCTGAATACCTTTTTTGCCGTAGCAGGAGTCTTTGTCCTCAGGGCCCGCGACTCTGAATCACCGGGATACCGCACCTGGGGCTATCCTTTGACGCCATTGATCTTTCTCGGATTGATGGCCTGGACGTTGACCTACATCCTTTTGAATCGGCCGGAAGAAGGTATTGCGGGACTGCTGATTGTTGCTGCGGGTGGGCTTGTCTACATCGGGACCGAACGAATAAACCGGCGCGCATCGGAGTCTTCATAAGCGTCGCGATATCTGGCGATGGCTGCATAAGCATCTTCTCTATCCCGAATACCCAGGGACGTGCTGCCTGAATCGTTGAGCTCTATCAGAGTCTTGCCAATAGCCAACCTGAGCGCTTCATCATCGAGGTCGAAATTCTTCTGCGACTCGTTCCGATCCGTGATTGCGATGATCGTGTTGGTCGTGCCCAGTTCGCCGACCTGATCGTGCACACCGATGACGCGAACAGGAACCCGGCTTTGAACATTTAATGGCGCGCCGAGCACAAACGCGTTTAATGACTCACCGTCCGAGGTCTGGGTGTTCGGAAAATGTGCAAGGTTTCCTTCAACACCTGATTGGATCACGGAGTCGATAACAACGATGTGTACATTAGTCGTTGGTTCGAAGGGAGCGCAGCTGCTGAGTAACAGTGCCAGAGGCAGGAAGGCGATTTTAATCATCAGTGGTGATTGTAAGAACCGGGAGACCAAACTCAATGTTAATTCGATGGCAAATTGTGAGCGTTTTGTTCGTCTAGCCGGCATAGACCGTCTGGTGTGAAAGTTTCAGTGCAGAATATCGGCGAGGATTTCGAGGCTTTCCACCAATCGCGGACCCGGTCGGCTGAAGTATGCGTTTCCGTCCAGTATGTGAACACGGCTATTTTTAACGGCTTTAAGCGTGTCCCATTCGATTCGTTGCTTCAAGGATTCTAGATCTGACGCGGCTCTTGTTTCATCGAACCCACAGAGCGCAACGATCAGCACATCAGGATCTGAAGCCACAAGGATGTCGTCAGAAATGGTTTGGGATGGCTGGTGCTTGTTACCGAATGCATCGACGCCACCGGCATATTCGATGATTTCCGGGGTCCAGTGCCCTGCATTGAACAAGGGATCAATCCATTCGAGAAAGCCAACGGTGGGTCGATTTTCCATCGCGATGGTGTTGATCTTTGAGCGCACGTCGCTGACTCGTGTTTCCAGGCTTTCGCGAAACTCTGCAGCATCATCAGGGCAGCCTGCCAGATCACCGACAAGCGTGATGGTGTCGAACACTTCAAACAGGGTCATGGGTTCAAGGTTGGCCAGCCTAGGAGGTCCAGGCAGGCGAGACATGATGGCCTGGACTTCATCTTCGGAAACAGCGCAAACCTCGCACAGTGCCTGGGTCACGATAAGGTCCGGCGCCAGGTCACGCATCAGAGTTTCGTCAAGGTGATACAAGGCGGTACTGCTCTCGAGGTGCTCGCGAACGGCCGTATCGATCTCAAGGCTTGTGGCATCGTGGTCAATGATGCTGCGGGTGACGTGAGGCAACGATTCAATGCCGGGTGGATAGTCACACTCGTGAGTGACCCCGACCAGTCGATCCCTGAGCCCAAGCTCACAGACAATTTCTGTGGCACTAGGCAGCAGGGTGACGATTCTTTCAGCGCTCGGCGAAGGCATTGTCTCGAGGATTCGTGGTGGCAGTGGTTTTCATGTGCCATTCCACGATACCAAAGAATACGGCGGCATACACAAAGTCACCGGCAAGGGTCCTGAGCAGGAAGGGCAGCCCCTCTGTCCAGCATGCGAGAAGTCCCGCAAAAGTGTTTGGATAGGCAAGCCACCACATTCCGATATTCGAGACGAGGTAGAAAACAACGGCGCCAAGAACAACGCCCATGACGAATCGGGGGAGGGTTCGTAAATCTGCCATGGTCCAGCGGCCCACCAGGGAAGACAGTGCAAATCCGGCGTACACACCAACCATCACCATCGGCGTGTAAAAACCCATGATGACATCGCCGATAAGCAGTGCCGCCAGAGGCAGCAGCAGGAAGCGTTTGTCAGTGAGATAGGCGCCGCAGAACAGGGCAAATGCCCCTATCGGGGTGACGTTCAGCGGGTGAGGGGCGATCCTGATGGTCGCAACCATCAGGATAAGCAGGAAAACCAGCTTCCGATGGCTCAAAAGGAGATCCTTACGCCAACGTAACCTCCGAAGCCTGGTGACTCGTATCCAAAGACCTGTTCATAGTCTTCGTCGGTGATGTTTTCCAATCTACCCGTCACGGTGATGCTGTCTGTGAAATCGTAGTAGCCGTTCAGGCTGACCAGCGTATAAGCATCCAGATCCACTCTTTCCACGAAAGGAGGGAAAGGCGGGAAGTAGTCATCTTCCTGCTCACCAGTATAGCTGGCGACGAAGGTGAGCCCTGCCCTGGGCCATGTGTAGTTCATTCTGAATGAGGCAATATGCTCGGGCCGCCTTACTTCGGTGACATCCGATCCGGTTGCATCCTCCTGTGTAGCGTCCAGGTAGGTATACATAAAGGCCATGTCGAAACGTTCGGTGGGGGCATAACCAACTTCCAGCTCGACACCCTGGCGCTCTGATTCCCCATCTATGTTTTCCGCGGTGAACCCGAAGGTCACGGGATCAAAAACAAAGCCGTTGATTTCGTTTTCGAGGTTAGCGTCAAAGTAAGTGAGGGCAAGATTAATCTGGTCATTCATGAGAGTTGTGCGCAAGCCCACTTCCCACTGAAACGACTCTTCCGGTTGCAGATCAGGATTGCCGATAAAACTGGTAAAGAAGCCAAAACGCTCTGTAAACGTTGGGTTCTTGATGCTTTCGCCTAAGGAAGCAAAGACGTTGATCCCTGAAAAACTGGTGTTTCCTGTCACGCGCCAGGAGGTCGCGTCATCAAATTCACTGTTATCGTCGTGACGAATACTGGCAGACACGTTGAACTGATCACTGTCGTAGCGGTACTCGGCGGCAATACTGTCGGTTTCGGTATCAAGATCTTTGTTTGGGTCCCCGAACAACGATGCGGGGCCGCGCTGCTCGTAGTCTTCGGTTTCGTGTTCCAGTAATAGACTTAGACGATGGTCTGCACCGATCATATTGATCTGATAGCGAATCGCGTCGCGCGTTGCCCGGGAAACGCTGGTTTCCGGATCGCCACTGAACGTATCATTGTCGGAATCGGTCATGGTCAAAGCCAATGAATGGTCCAGCAGGTCACTGATCGTGTGGTTTAAGGTGACGCCCGCGTAGAGATACTCAGACTCTGTTTCATACTCCGCATCTGTTGGCAGACCGGTGACGATGAAATCGCTGCCATCAAAATCGCTGGTCCGATCTGTGTGACGCGCTGAGTAAGCGATGGAAAACGTGTCAGATGCCTGGAAGGTGCCAGCCACCCCCAAGGTCAAGTTTTTAATGCCATCATCTTCGCGCCCGGTCCTGGAAATGTTGGTGCCGTCGGAGTCGAGATAGTCTGCGCTGAACTTAACCCGGTTTTTTTCGCTGATGTGGTTGGTGTTGAGTGTCGCTCTCGTCGTTGAAAAAGAACCGGCTTCAACGCCAATATCGAATCCAGAAGTGTCAGCACCTGGCGTCGTAATAATGTGGATAACACCTGCCATCGCATCGCTGCCCCATAGCGCACTTTGTGGGCCTCGAACAATTTCGATACGTTCGATGTCGTTGGTTGTGAGTTGGCTGAAATCAAATTCGCTGCTCTGGGCAGGATCGTTAGCTTCGATGCCGTTGATCAATACCAGTACCTGGTTCGCCTCAGCGCCTCGAACCCGCAACTGGCTGACTGCGCCTTCAGAACCTTGTTGGTTCACGGCGAATCCTGGTATTTCTCGAAGGAGTGCCTGGATGGTTGGTGTGCCGCGCCTCAGAATATCTTCGCGGGTAATAATGCTGACTGAGCTCCCCGCGTCATCAATAGAGATTGGGGTCGCGGAGACAGTTATAGATTCGATAATTTCATCATTCTCAATGGCTTGCAGGCTGAAAGGCACGGTAGAAAAAAACGCGACCAGCGCGCATCGCTTAAGGGTATGCATGTTGTCCTCCTCACTCACACCCGAGTGAATAGTTCGTTGATTTGTTGCGATGACAGGGCCGGTCTCCGGGCTTACGAGGCGATAACTGCTTCGCCTTCCCATACCTCTGGGTACAGTGGCTTGAACATCCGGGAGGAAATTCAGTGAATCAGTCTTCTCGTCTACCGTTGCGGGGGCAGCGCCAGAATTGAGCATGAACTCGCACTGGCTTCCCGTTTCACCCTGTTTGCGGGATCGCAGCAGCAGGGCACCTTGTCAAAGGCGCGTCCATATTAGGGGGTGGTGTTTAGAGGGTCAATCAGAAATCGTCTAGCGACATGTCCTCGTCAACTGCGACGAGTTCCTGATTGGAAAGAACGCGATTCACGTTATCCAGGTGCTGGCCCAGTGTCTTCAGCTGTTTGTTCACTTTTTCGAACACGGCGAAATCTGAGTAGTACACATCTTTGGCCTGATCGGCAATCTCGGTGATTTCCTCCTGGGAAATCGGGCGATTTTTCTCTTTCAGCACCAGCAGGTGTTTCACGATATTGGTCATACTGCTGACGATAGCCGATCCGGCATTCTCGAATTGCGCCTGGGTGGTGCCCAACTCGCCGGCAGAAGAAATGTCGTCAATAAGGTCGCGTGCCATCTGAATCGATTTGGCGATCTCGTCGCTGATTTTCTGGTTGGTGTTCTTCAGTCGATCAGAGATCAGGATGGTGCTGCCGCGATAGAAACCCGCAGCGAGCTTTGCATCGACCTGCAGGG
This sequence comes from Pseudomonadales bacterium, assembly GCA_017642855.1. Lineage (GTDB taxonomy): Bacteria > Pseudomonadota > Gammaproteobacteria > Pseudomonadales > Azotimanducaceae > UBA9659. The sequence goes on along the minus strand of JAEPOO010000001.1, from coordinate 1,821,808 downwards.
CGAGATTCAGGGCGTCCCTTGGGCAGAACAGCAGTTCCGCTGTGTCTGAGCTTACGGTTACCGTCGCGGAAGCGACGTCTTCAGGGTTGAACAATGATAGTTCGCCAAAGGATGCACCATCAGTGAGGGTGGCCAACACACCGTCGTAACCGGGTATAGATACCTGTACTTCGCCCTGTTCAAGCAGATACAGGCCGTCCACTGATTCGCCGTAAACAGTGATCCTCTCACCTTTGTTGAAAGATTCATCAACAAATAGTGCCTCTACTTTGCTGCGTAGACTTTCGTCGACTTCAGCAAATATCTCGATGTCCTGAATGTGAATAGCCATGGTCTAAGAGTACTGGTTCTTTTCGGGAGGATAAACACTCTGAGGGATGATTGGTGGTGGTATCATCACCAGAGTGTTGTTAATCAAAGACATTTTTCCTGTCCTTGAATGGGGCCAGAATTATTCAGCGGCCAGTCTGCGTGCGGACGCGGTCGCTGGCGTTGTGGTGCTCTTTATCACGATCCCACAGGTGATTGCCTATGCCTTTTTGGCGGGTATGCCCGCCGAAGCTGGTCTCTATGCCTGCCTGATGTCATTGATGGGTTATGCGCTTTTCGGTTCGTCGAAAGCACTGGCTGTCGGGCCGACAGCCATTGTCGCGATGATGACTCTGGAAGCGGCGTCCGTTTATGCGCAACCCGGCCTCGTGACTTATGGCGAAGTGGTGGTGCAGCTGTCAGTTGTCACTGGTCTGATCTTGATTGCGCTCCGTGTGATCAATTTTGGCTCTGTCGTTTCGTTTCTCAGCCATGCCGTCATCACCGGCTTTATTGCTGCCGCGGCACTTCTGATTATTTCTAACCAGTTCCCGTTGATGATCGGGCTTGCATCCTCGGCTGACACCAGCCTGGCCGGGGTTTATCGATATCTTTTTCATGAGTACGGGGGCTATGAGGTTGTCGTCATTGCGATCTCTCTTGGCGCGACATTATTACTTGTCTTCTGTCGTACCTGGCTGGGGGCCGTCTTGGCTGCTATGCGGGTTCCGGAATCGCTGGCACAGAATCTGACGAAAAGTGCGCCCATGTATGCGGTGATTTTGGGGCTCCTAGTGATGGCGGTGTTGCCGAGAGAGATCACAGCGTCAGTCTCGGTGGTGGGTGATGTGCCCGGTGAATTGCCGCATGTCAGTGTGGTGCTTATGAATGCTGAACGGTTCCTGGAACTCCTGCCTTCTGCTTTCCTGATTGCCATGGTGATTTTCATGGAATCCACCAGTATCGGTATGGCCATCGCCAGTAAATCCCGAGACAAAATTAATCCTAACCAGGAGTTGGTTGGACTCGGTGCCGCTAACCTTGGTTCCTCGCTAGTGGGTGGATTTCCTGTGGCGGGTAGTTTTGCTCGTACGATCGTTAATTTTTCTTCCGGCGCGGTGAGCCAGGTCGCCTCGTTGGTGACAGCTCTCCTGGTCTTGGTAACACTATTGATGTTCTCTACGGCGTTTCACGATCTGCCGAAAGGTGTGTTGTCAGCCATTATCGTTGTCTCCGCATGGCAGCTGATCGATATACCTGCCATCCGAAAAATATTTCAGTTCAATCGAACGGATGCGGTGACCTTTTCTGTTACCTTTATCGCGGTACTCGCCTTCGGTGTTGAAACCGGTGTGCTGACGGGCATCGCGATTTCATTTTTGCTGCTCATCAGAAAAAGCAGTAAACCTCACATTGCCGTGGTTGGCCGGGTAGGGGATTCGGAGCACTTTCGTAACGTCAATCGATTTGATGTGACCACGTCGCCTAAGGTGCTCGCGGTGCGGGTGGATGAAAGCTTCTATTTTGTTAATACCCGTCACATCGAGAATTTCATCCTTGCACAGATCGCTGACGTGGAGGAGATTGAGCATGTACTGCTTATCTGCACGGCAGCGAATTTTATCGATACCAGTGGTCTGGAGATGCTGGAGGAGATGTCGGAAAACCTGCAGGAAGTTGACGTCACTCTACATTTAGCGGAGGTAAAGAGTCCGGTCATGGACAAGCTGCGGGAAACAGGTTTTTATAAGAATATGGCTGGCCAGGTATTTTTTACGACAGACCTGGCTATGAAAGAACTCGCAGGAATCTAGCAAAGCACTAAATCAGGAGGCAAACATGCAAACCCAAACGATTGAATACCAGGACGGAGATATCACCCTCGAAGGTTATGTTGCCTGGGACGACAGTATTTCCGGTCCAAGACCCGCAGTACTGGTTGGTCACGATTGGACCGGTCGTCGCGACTTTGCCACGGGTAAAGCTGAAGAGATGGCGAAGCTGGGTTATGTCGGTTTTGCGATCGACATGTATGGCAAAGGTGTCTTTGGTTCAGATGGCGATGTAGAAGGTAATACCGCACTGATGGGACCGCTGGCCGGCGATCGTGCGGCGCTGCGAGCTCGAATGATGGCCGCTCTGGAAGCCGTTCGTGGATTGGATGTGGTAGATGCCTCAAAAGTTGGCGCGATGGGTTACTGTTTCGGCGGCATGTGTGTGCTGGAACTCGCGCGCGCGGGCGCGAATGTTGGTGGCGTGATCAGTATTCACGGTATCTTTTCACCGGGTGGCGTACCGAATGAAAAGATCACGGCAAAAATTCTCTGCTTGCATGGTCAGGACGATCCGATGGTGCCGCCTGAGCAGGTGCTCGATTTTGAAAACGAAATGTCTGAAGCCGGCGCGGACTGGCAGATGCACGCTTATGGCGGCACGATGCATGCCTTCACGAATCCGGCCGCCAATGACCCCGGTTTTGGCACCATGTATAACCCCGTCGCTGATAAGCGGGCGACGCAATCCATCCAGAATTTCTTTGACGAAATTTTTGCCTGAGGATAAGTCATGGCGCGTATTCGACTGAAAGAAAATGATGAACTCGAACCTCATGTCCGTGAGCTCGCGGAGAAGATGGACGCACAGGGTGCGGACACCTCAAACCTCCGAGGTTTTGCGCACAGACAGGACATGTTCGATAGCTACTTCCAGTTTTACGGTCCTGCCCGTGAGGGCACGACCGTTGAAGCCGAACTCATTGAATTGGTACGCCTGAAGATAGCGCGTCACAACGACTGTTTTACATGACTCAATGCCAGGCTTCTGCAGGGTGCAGAACACGGACTGACAGAAGAGAAAATCGCTCAGCTGGATGACGCCGAGAACGATTTCTCTGACAGGGAGCGAATGGCGCTTGAGTACGCTGACAGAATGGCCCTCGACCATCACAGCATGGACGACGCTTTTTTTGATTGCCTGCGTGAACACTTTGACGATCCACAGATTGTCGAGCTCGGTATGATGATCGGGCAGTTCATTGGTTTTGGCAGACTGCTGGCAGCGCTCGATCTCGAGCCGAAGTTCTGCCCGACCTGATGGGGTTCAGGAAGGGCTAGAAGCGGTCCTTTCGGCGTCTGGTTTCCGCAAAGACGTCGACCAACTCTGCGCCCTGCATATTTAAGGTGGCCTGAAGATCAGCACTCATGGGGCGCAGGAAAGGGTTGGTTTCTTTCTCAAGGCCGATCGTGGAAGGCACGGTTGGTTTTCCTTCTGATCGAAGCGAATCGATGTCTTTTGAGCGTAGCTGCAGCGCGGCGTTCTGCGGTTCAACAGATAGTGCGAAAGCTGCATTGGCCTGGGTATATTCATGGGCGCAGTAAACGCCGGTGCAATCGGGCAGCTCAATGAGTTTCTGTAGACTGTCCCACATCTGCGCGGGACTGCCCTCGAAAAGTCTTCCGCAGCCAAGTGCAAAGAGTGCGTCACCACAAAACAGTTTTTCGGCGTCAGGGAAATAGAAGGCAATGTGGCCGATGGTGTGGCCGGAGACGTCAAACACCTCGGCTTTGAAATTACCGAACGTATAGGTATCGCCATCTCCAACTTTGATGTCGATGCCTGGAATGCGATCGGCATCGTCTCTTGAGCCAACGATGGTGCAATCCCATTGTTGTTTCAGCTCAAGATTGCCGCCGGCATGATCAAAGTGATGATGGGTGTTAAGGATGTGAGTCAGCTGCCAGCCTTTTTCCTTCAGCGCCGCATTGATCGGATCGACCTCAGGCGTATCGATCGTGGCGGTAACGCCGGCTTCGGGGTCGTGAATCAGGTATCCGTAATTGTCTGAAAGACAGGGAAACTGGTGAACTTCGAGTGGCATGGCAGATCTCCAGATTTATATCAGTTCGCGTTGACGTAAATGATGTGGTTCCGGTTAACGATGACTTTCTGACTGTTCTGGTAGATCGCAATAAAGTCGACATCCTCATTGATGATGTCGGAGACACGCGATTCTTCCTGTAGGGTCGGATAAACCAGTCCATAGATGGTTCGATCGTTGGTGAAGTGTGCCACCAGGTTGCGCGGTTTGATCGGTGTCTGTTCCTTAATTTCTTCGTCAGTCTGCTCTGTTCGAAGGTAAACCACCTGTTGCTTGTTGATCAGGCGATAAGCGCCCGCAGTGGATTCGAATGGAAAGAAACGATCATCATCTTCGTTTAGAAACTCCTCGACCTGCGGATTACCTGCAGCGGAAACGAGATCTTCGGTGACAAACATGTTGCCACTGATGGTCTCGTTATCAACCAGCAGCACCTCAACGAGGACGCTGATCTTGGGAATTTCATACATATCTACTGTCTGGATTGATATGACTAAGAACGCTCAATGAAACATGAAAGCTCTCTCGGATTCAACGTTGCAATGCACCGTATTTTCTACGCGCGAGGGACTGGCTCTAGTTAAAAATAACCTGCTGATCGATCAGGCGCTCTTCAATAAAGGTGAAGTAACCTTCAACAGTACCGCCTTGCAGCACATGGCCCAACCAAATCCGATCGTCATCCCACATTTCATCAAATGGGAGCTGATCCAGCTTGAACCAGATGGGTATCGCCTCATCAGTTTCGCTGGGCGTACCTTCAAAATCCGTGGCGACATAGATGTGGACATGTATCCGAGGCATGTCTTCGGCATGGAAGAAGAGTTCGCCGCCAAACCGGGTGTTGATCGGGTTGATGAGCAGTTCTTCATTGGTCTCACGAATCGCGCATTCCTCCGGCGTTTCATCACCTTCAATTCTTCCACCGGGACCGTTGATCTTTCCAGCACCGAGACCCCGCTTTTTCCGAATCAGCAGGACCTCATCGTTCCTCAGAATGAACATCAGTGTCGCGACCTGTTCCGGAACCCAGGTGCTCCAGTCGATTTCAGAAACTGGGGGCAGGGTAATTTCATTCATCGGCAAACACGCAGCGTTCAGTTGCCCAGTCACGCAGTTGATGAATTTTCTCTTCCATGACAACTGACAAGGGGTTTGTGCCTTGAATAGCTTCCTGCAGTGCGGACATGCTCAGTTCGGCATCACTGGCAGCAACGGAGTAAAGCGCGCTCACGATGACCTGTTCAATTTCTGCACCGGAAAACCCGTCGCTGATATTGGCCAGTGTCGTCAGGTCGAAGTGCATGGGGTCTTGACTGCGCTTTTCCAGGTGGATTCTGAAAATGTCTTTTCGAATACCATGCTTCGGCAGATCAACAAAGAAGATTTCATCGAGTCGACCTTTCCTTACCAGTTCAGGTGGCAACTGGGAAATGTCGTTGGAGGTCGCGACGATAAATGCTTTGCTCCGTCTCTCGGACATCCAGGTCAATAGAGTACCCAGCACCCGTGCAGAGATGCCGGAATCACTCTGTGAAGTGGAGATGCCCTTTTCGATTTCATCCAGCCAGAGCACGCAGGGTGACATCATGTCTGCCAGTTTCAATGCTTCCCTGAGATTGCGCTCAGTCTCACCGTGATACTTGTTGTAGAGGGCCCCGAAGTCGAGGCGAAGCAGGGGCAGAGACCACATACCGGCCACTGCCTTTGCGGCGAGACTTTTCCCGCCACCCTGAACGCCGAGCAACATGATGCCTTTTGGCGCGTCCATTGCGGTATCGCTTTCGAGAAAACTGTCTTGACGACGTTCCAGCCATTCTTTCAGTTTGACCAGGCCGCCGACTTCGCCAAATTCAGCGGTGTCGTATTGAAATGACAGCACGCCTTCCATATCCATCAGCGCGAACTTGGCCTTGTTCATTTCCGGGATGTCAGAGTCATCGATGACGCCGTCGTCATAGATGGCAGCGCGAACCAGCTGTCGGGCATCCTCGATGGAAACGCCCTTCAGGTTCTGAACCAGCTTTTTGAAGGTGTCACTGGAGCTGCGTACCGGAACGCCTCCTTGCGATGTAGACCAGGCAGAGGCCTCTTCGCGTACCAGATGCATCAGTTGCTCTTCCGTCGGCATGGAAAGTTCGAAGCGGGCGCTGTATCGCTTAACCTCGTTCGGCAGTTCTATCTGGTGACTGAGCAGCACCACGGTGTGGCCGAGTTGGTTGTGGTGCATGGCGATTTCTCGCAGCAAACGGATGTTCCGGGGTTCGCCTTTCAGGTAAGGATGAAAATCACAGAGCACATACAGGCTGGGTGTGGAGTCGGCCTTGATTGCCTCCAGAACACCACAATCATCCAGCTTGTCGCCTTCCTCAGGTTTCTCTCCGAAACCAAGGCGATTCAACCCGTCAGTGATTGACCAGACGAACAGGGGCAAGGTTCGAGTCACCGCAAGGTCGGTCAGCATTTCCAGAACCCGTGGCTCCTCGTAAGACGCGATCACAAGGATGGGTACCTTCGAATCTAGCAACAACTGAAGATCATGCAGGTCGGACTTCATGGTCTAACTTTACCTTACTTATTGACTGATGCCTTACTTCTCACTGATAAGGATTCGTGTGATTGCGTTCTCAGAGGCGCTTTCCATGCCGAGCCTTTCTCCCACGATCCTGGTTTTCAGGGACTCGTCGTCGTTGGGTAGATCTGAGAGCTTTGGCAAAGACTCAGTTTGAGCTCGCGATCAGATTTCCATTTGAGATATCAAGCTTTGGCGATATCGGTAGTCGGCAGTTGGCGGATTCAGGAAACACACATTCGCCGGAATCGATGTTGAACTCATAACCATGCCATGGGCAGCGCAAGCGTCTTTCATTCAGGCTGCTTTTGTTGAGTGGACCCATCAGATGCGGGCAGATGGTGGCATGCGCGACGATATTGTCGTTATCAAGCCGCAGCTGAAACTCTCGTCGTTTCAGTTGAAACCGAATCTCTTCCCCCTGTTCCAACTGCTTGCGGATGTCGATCTCGTTGCCAAGATTGCACTGCGTTTGAAGACTTCGTGATTCCGTCAGGCGATCATGTCGTTCGCGCATCATGGCCTCGTCTTCATCCCATAAGGTGATGTACAGCCCAAGCATCAGGTCACCCATCTTTTCGACGTTATCTGCTGCAATATCGGGTAAATGAAAGCTGACGTGTACGCGGGTGGAGTCATCCTCTTTGGTGAGGGTCGTCCAGATTTCAGAAATCTGGTGCTCACCCAGGTAACTCCGTGCGACGTAGGCGTCATCGCTAGCCAGCGTAAGTTCCACATGTCCCGTGTGTTCAGCATTCGACCAGGTTCGCCAGCCCCAGTCGCCGCCGTCATCCAGCTCGACATAATCAAAGGAAGTTTCATGCAGATGGGGTAGATGTTCCCAATCCAGCACGTTCTCCCAGACTCGCTCCAGTGGCGCGAAAATCAGGCGATCATAAGTGGCGACTTCACACAGGTTCAGGCCGTTAGGGTTGAATTTGCGGGCGTTTGGCTGTTTAGCAGGCATATTTTCATTGTAACCGCATAAGTGCTATTCGAGACAGGCAAGTAACTTTTTCGGGCTTTGGCGGTCATAGTAATCGTAGGGAAAAGCTCGATGTGAGATAAAAGTTGATCGGGATCAACATGGGCCCTTGAAAACGGAAAAAACGCCCTCAATTATTGAACTATTAGGGGGAATTGGCCCCTAAGTATCTGTCACTTAAAAAGAAATTGGAGAAATTCTGAAGATGATCGCAACGGCTCAAAGCAACGCGTTCCCCGTACTGAGTACCGGTACCATGCAGAGCTACCTGGATTCTATTCAGCAGATTCCCGTGCTCAGCGCAGAAGAAGAGACCGCGCTGTTCCAAAGATTTCAGCAGGAAGAAGACCTGGAAGCTGCCCGTCAGCTGGTGCTGTCTCATCTGCGATATGTGGCCTATATTGCAAGGGGCTATAACGGTTATGGCTTGCCTCTTGAAGATCTGATTCAACAGGGCAACGTTGGCCTGATGAAGTCAGTCAAAAAATTTGATTTGTCCCACGGGGTAAGACTGGTGTCTTTTGCCGTACATTGGATTAAGGCTGAAATTCACGAATACATTCTGAAAAACTGGAAGATCGTGAAAGTCGCCACGACCAAAGCGCAGCGGAAACTCTTTTTCAACCTTCGTAAGGCGAAAGAGCGCCTCGGCTGGTTTACGTCAGATGAAGTGAACCAGGTTGCGAACGATCTTGGTGTTAAGCCCGAAGAAGTTGTTGAAATGGAGTCTCGGTTGGCAAATGTTGACGAGAGCTTCGAACCCGTCACGATCGAAGATGACGAGCAATCTTACAGCCCCTCGGGTTACCTGAGCCACGGCGAAGAGGAAGACCCCTCAGTGGTGGTTGCGGAACAGGAGATGGCAGAGCGACAGGGAGAGGGCCTCGCCGAGGCGTTGGCCTCTCTCGATGAGAGATCCAGGGATATCGTCGAATCTCGTTGGCTGACAGAAGATAAAGTCAGCTTGAAAGTGCTCGCTGAAAAGTACGGCGTATCCCTGGAGCGTATTCGACAGATTGAAGCCAAGGCGTTCACGACGATGCAGCCACACCTCGCAGCTGCCTAACAGTTACCCCTCCATAGACATCTTACGCATGTCTAGTACTCAGCCGGGACCCATGGTCCCGGTTTTTTTTTGTTGGTAATGTCTCCCTAATAGTCATTTCCCAGGGGAACGCCATGTCCGACGTCATTACATCTGATCAACAGTTCAATGGTGCAGCCTGCGTTGCAGAGCTGAACTCATTGCTTCGAATCCGCACGACGCCCATCGGTATGAAGATGTTTAGAACCCGGGAGGAGATGGAACAGGTTCCCCGAATCCGTCGCCCGAAAGATGTCCATACCACGGACCAGATTGTAGGGCAGGCTTCGCGTAACGGGTGGACCGTTGGTATCACGATGGAAGATCTTGTGGGCGCTCAGTGTGGCACGGTCATTGGTCTTCACCCGAGAAGTGAACAATGGTTGTCCGGTGATCGCATGGCGGGTGTCTGGTATGCGGACCAGGAAGAAGCAGCTCGTCACCAAGCTGCTATGGATGTGCTTGAGTACGGTCACTATGAAGCCATGGCGGTCAGTCCTCTTGCGTCCGGACGACTGGACCCACCGGATATCTGTCTGATCTACGCCACGCCCGCACAAATGATCCTGTTCATTAACGGTTTGCAGTGGACCGGTTATAAAAAACTCGAATTCAGTTGTGTTGGTGAATCCGCCTGTGCGGATTCCTGGGGCAGGGCACTGAAGACAAAAGAACCAAGTCTGTCTATCCCCTGTTTTGCTGAGCGCCGATATGGCGGTGTGCAGGACGATGAACTCCTGATGGCGATTCCTCCTGCATTCTTGCCGAAAACAATCGCAGGCCTGCACGCCCTGTCAAAAAACGGGCTGCGTTATCCCATACCACCCTATGGTGTGAACAATGATGTGCGTGCTGGAATGGGCGTCAGCTACTAGCGCTGACCTCAAAGACGGCAGCGAACGGGCCGTTTTCATTGTCTCTGCCGAGAAAACGGGTTTCGCCGAGCTTGAGTGATTCACTCTCAATAAAGTCTTGAAGCATTTCTCGCGCGCCCGCCTCAAAATCCAACCCGAAATTTAACATCTCATTGGTAGCTTCCAGAGACTTTCTGGCGCCTGCGCTCCTGGTCAGCGCCGCGAGGAATCGATTCGCATAAATATCTGCGATCAAAACGCTGCCTACCGGTGCCTGATCACGAAAGTCCCGCAGTGTATTACGAACCTCCTCCTCACTGAGATACAGGGTGACGCCTTCCCAGAGAAAGAGGCTCTTTGATGTCGGATCAAAACCTGACTGAATAAGCTTTTCGAAACTGTTTTCTTTGCTGAAATCCACGGTTAGGAATCGAACGTCCTCAGTAGCAACGCCAGCGAGTTCCAGGTATTGGCGCTTGTGTGCCTGAACAACTTGCTGATCCAGTTCGAAACATTGCAGGCCACGTCCTGAAAGCATGTCGAAGCTTCTTGTGTCATAGCCAGCGCCCATCGCGACAAACTGTTCAGCGGTTTCGGCGATTCGGTTGATCATCTGATCAATGTAAATGGTACGGGCTGGTACCAGATCGACGATTCCTTCTTTACCTTGTTCTGGAGGCTTTGGATATAAGAAATACTTTCCGGAAATTCTGTACTTCACCCACAGCGGGAATAGCGCCAGCCAGAGCCCAAAAGTCGATGTGTTATTCAGTTTGCCTGCCAGCTTTGCCGTTGCAGGATCATCGCGCAACCCGAAGATGTGCATGGTCCATCGACCATTGATGATTTCGATCGCAGTGTGTGAAAGGCCCTGTCTGCTGCTGACGACGAGTTGCTTATATGCGACCCAGATGCCACCGACAATTGTGAGCGGAATGAACGCGATCTGCAGCGGTAGATAGATGAGGAAACTAAGCAGGTTCATTCAATCTCCAACTGGCTCATTGGGATCCAAAAACGACCATGCCTGGATGCCGAGATGTCCGTCACGATTGTTGATATTCAGGACACCTTGCATCAGTTTTGAACCCGCAGCTGACGACACGGTGATATCTACGGCAGCGTTCATGGAATACCGGCCCGTCTGGACTGACATCAGGTTTTCTAACTGATAAGTGAGGTCCAGCCGCTCAAAGTCCGATACGGAGTTGGTGATGTCCAGTTCTCCGACGTTGACGTCGAAGTGTGGGTAGTTGAGCAGCTCTGCGGCCGCGGCGCTTACACCAGAGTTGTGCTGATTGATGTAGTCCTGAACCAGGGCGAGTCCGCGAGCCATCAATTCCGTATTGTCGAAATCTTCGCCCACATGGTCGGACCCGAAACGTGACTGGATACCCCACTTGTCATCGATTTTTGTGCAGATGTAGACAATCGGTGTGGTGAGAATGACATTTCCGCCAGTGTCATAGCGACTCCACTGTCCGGCAACATGGATCTTTTTCGGCGACGTGTGTAGAACCTGTTTGTAGTCCCACTCACTGTGGTCCCAGCCGCTGTCGATGGTCTTCTGGTAGTTGACGTTGGCCATAGCGATATAGTCGTCGGCGTTCGGGGCGACGCGAATTTCACCAAACGGGGAGGGGCGCACGTGTGGGAAGTGCAGGGAACCCGCCCAGTTCTCAGCATCACGGGTATTCCATGTGTCGATGAACCGGTCAACGGCGTCCAGTCCAGCTTGTTCGAGGTCTTCCATGCGCGTCACCTTTGCCAATGTGTTCGCTCGCTATCATACGTTGATGGATGGCGCGACTGTAACCATTTTTGTGGTTCGCATGATCGCTTTATCCCGGGTTGCCTTTCAGGGATCAGGCTTCTCAGTGCTGTTTGTTCCCTCTTTATCCCGCTGGCCTGTCACATTGGCGAGCCAGGCTGTTATTGGTTGATGAACGACACGTGCCCTGGTGGTCCTGCGCACTCTGGATGTTGTTTCTCAACTTGGGTCCGAACGATTGTCGTCAGAACCATAGTTTGGCACTACAGGTGATGTGGTCCTTGACCTGCTGCCGCAACGCCCCAAGCTTGACCGGTATGCTTCATGCGATGTTTGTGGTGTTCGTTGGAAGAGACACGGATCTGCTTGACGGTCCGCGAACGGCATTTCGAAATTGATCTACAGGTGAGAGCCGGTAATCTCGGTATCCGCGTAAACCCAGGCTTCCTGCCACTTGTCGTAATACAGCTGAGCTTCATCAAGCTTACCCTGTGCTTTTAGGGCCTGGTGCATACCAAGCAGTGACCAGCCGTTGTTTTGGTTCCAGCGAAGATCTCGCCGATAAACTTCTTCAGCCTTCATTACTTCACCCGCTTTCAGGAGGGCCGCGCCCAGATAATGGCGCATGGGCTGGGCCCAGTCCGGTGGTTCGGTGTAGTTGTTCTGATCTTCAATCGCGACACCGGATTCAAAAGATGCGATGGCACCGGCGAGGTCTCCCTCTGCCATCTGAACCTCTCCCTTAAGACCATGCGCGGCAAGTCGGAGAACCGCAGACGCGGGTGTTGCACCGACCCGGTACTCGTCAGCATTCGGTGCGTCGGCAATACCCTTCAGGATGGTCAGCTGCGCTTTAGCTGCAGCAAGATCGCCCTTACCCAGGTGAGCGCTGCCCTTTGCGTAAGCCCAGATGCCGTTTAGGTAGGGGGTGTTTGAGTGCGCCGGTTCCATGGCCAGAATGTCATCCCATTTGCCGAAGATTTTCTGTACGAGCCATACGGCCGCGGTGCCTTTCTGGCCGCGACTGATCATGTGTTCGGGATGAATGTTCTCGGCAACACGGTTCGCCGCATCAATGGCCACCGCGTAGTTGCCCTGCACCGTTGCTGAGTAACGAATAAAGTCCAAGGCATGACCCGAGTGGATTTTGTGAGACAGAGGGTAGGTGCCGATGTTCGGAAAGTGGTTGTCACCCCAGATCTCGGCGAATTTCTTGTCGACCTCTTGTGATCGGACATTGCTGTCGATGGCTTTCTGGTATTGGCCAACACGCACATAGATGTGGGCAGGCATGTGAACCACGTGCCCGCCAATGGGCAAGGTCGCCTCGAGGGCATCTGCGGAGACAAGCGCTCTTTCCGGTTCGAGCGACGCTTCAATCAGGTGGATGTGCAGGTGCAGAACGCCCGGATGTGATTTGTTTTGTCTGATAATGTGTTCAAGTGCCTCTGCAACCGGGAGAGTTTCATCTTTTGGATTGCCGTCTTTGTCCCAGTAGTCCCATTTGCCGATGGACATGTAAGCGGCGGCATATAGCGCTGCGATGTCGGGATCATCAGGGTGCGTTTTGTTCAGTTGGCGCATGGCCGCGAGATAGGCGCGATCTCTAGCGTGGTTGTCGGGGATGCCTGCCTTGTCATACAGAACGTACATGGCGCGAATGATTTCTTTTTCCAGTGGATCGGCATTCTCGATCAGCTTCATGGCACGTTTGATGGCTTTGCGTCCCTCACCCTGAGGATCATCCGGCATCATGGCATAACGAGAATTGGGGTTAGGTCCCATGGCGTGAGCCTGACCCCAGTGGGGCATGGGGTTGTCGGGGTCCAATCTGGCGGCTTCCTGATAAGACGCTATTGATTCCGGGAAGTAAAAACCCCAGGCAAGCCTCAGACCCTGATCAAAAAAATCTTGCGCCTCTGACACAGTGATTGAAGTTGGTCTTGAGTAGGTGCCGCTTCCGGGTACGATTGGCGCCAGTACCTGTTCTCCCTGTGTTGCCTCCAGGGGGCGTTCGTCAAGCGTCTCGGGTTCTGATTCCGTGCAGGCGGTGAGTAACAAGGTGAGTACAATCAACCATTTACACTTGTCTTGCATAGCGTTTCCCCAATATTTGTTCGACCTTTTCATGCATGGTTTCTCTCAGTGGCCGGGTAACACAAAGAAAAAAGGCGACCACAAAAACCGCTGTTGGCACGATGCCATAAAGTACACCAACCCACATTAATTCTGTCGGTCCATTTTGCACATCCGGCAGGGTTGAGCACCCAATATAAGCGAGAATCGCGAAGTAGCTGGCAGGTCTTGCTGTACCCGTTCTGATGGTGTCCAGGTCCACCACATCCTCGGCTATGACGACATAGCCGATCATGGCGAGGCTGACACTCATCTCCGTGGGATATAGTCGTGGAATCTAGGCACTCAGCGGCTAACCCAGCATCGCAATCGGCATGTCAGTGAACCTTAGATCCAGGCGGTTGGCCTGGTGACCGATGGAAGTTCCATTTTTGTCGCTTTCCCGTTCAAGCCTTCAATCTAACGGGCCTGACGGCCTCTTTAAAAGTTGAGTTTTGACAGAACGCGGCAGACTTCGTGAGGTTTCTGGCAGAGTGATTTGGGCGTTAGCGCTCAAATGGCACGCACCTAACGTCTCAGAGGAAGCCACAATGACTCAGGCCGCTTTGTCTGCTTCTACCTGAGCAATACTCGGCCTTGCTGCGAGTTCGGCCATGGTGGCGCTGATCTGTGGAAAGTCGGCCAGAAGATCTTTGTGATAAATCTTCTGCACAACACCAGAAGTCAAACCGAAAGTATAGAAGGTATACAGATCTGCCAGGGTGAATTCATTGCCTGCAGCGAAGGGTGAACCCTGGTAGATTCTCGCGACGGCCTTCATGCCTTTTTCCAGATCCTGCTCAGTGGTCGAGATGACTTCATCGCTGGCGGTAGCGCCGAAGAATGCCGCTGGTAGAACGCGGCGAGCAACCAGTTCCACATCAAGTTTCAGATGACAGCAAAGTTCCATGACCTTGGCCGCTTTAACCGGATCACCTGGTAACAGGGCAGGCTCGGGTTTGGTTTGTTCTGCCCATAGTGCAATTGCCAGTGATTCAGAGATAAAAATGCCATCCACTTCGATGGCAGGCATCTTGCCCATGGGGCTCTTAGCGAGAAAACCTTCTTCCTGGGAGGGTGGTTCTTTTACCTCCTCAAACTCCAGACCCTTTTCCAACAGGATGGCTTTCACCAGGCTGTAGTAGTTACTCATTCGAAGGCCGTAGAGCTTGATCATGTGCATGCTCTCTTGTGATTAGTTTAATTGGATCGGTGAATCATACGCCCGGTATCGATAGCAAGGTAGGGGGCATCACTTTCTTTCAAAAAGGAGAGCGCTTCCTGTTCAGGCATTAACAGGGCAATCGTGCTCAGGCTTCCCGCGACCACTGCCTGATCCGCGATGATGCTGACCCCCAGAAGGTTGTCGACAGGCCAGCCGGTTGTCGGATCTAACAGATGGCTGTACTTCTTCCCTTCGATTTCAACGAAGCGCTCGTACCCGCCGCTGGTCGTGATCGCGCCGCTGCTCAACTGAATGGTAGCGAGCGCCTGCAGGCTATCATCTGGGTCAGATACGCCAATGTCCCAGGGCCTGCCGTCGGGTTGAGGCCCGATGAGCGCGATGTCGCCGCCCAGATTCACAACACCAGAGGTTGCGCCGAGGCTTTTTGCTAACTGGACGACGGCATCGGCGACGTATTCTTTAACAACGCCGCCGAGGTCAATTTGCATGCCCGTTGCAGGGAGTTCGATTGATCCGTTTTTCCGAGTGACTTTATCCCATCCGATCAAAGCGGTTGCCGATTCAATGTCCTTTGGGTCGGGCAGCACATTCATGTCTTTGTGCCATACCTGACGCAGGACGCCGGAGGTAACATCAAACTTACCGTGGCTCAGCTGAAAACAGACATCCGCGTACTCAAGGATCCTGTCAGTTTCTTCGTCGATGGATGTCGAGCGGATGCCCGCATTGTTATTGATTCTGCTGACCAGGCTGTCTTCTGAGTAACGTGAATACTTGGCTTCGAAGCGTCGTATTTCAGTCAGACACTGTTCGGCATGTGCTTCCGGCTCTGGGCTCACCAATCGCAATTCACAGGGGCAACCCATTGCCTTGAATTGCAGGGCGTAAACCTCGTCAGAAACGATAATTAACTCCGAAGGTCACCAGCTCGAACTCAAGCAGAGCGGGGTGTTCAATATCCGGTTCATCGAGCGCGTAGTCGCCGTCGCTGATGTAGCGCTCGTAAGCAAGATCAAGCGTCCAGTCAGCAAGGGTGACAACACCTTTAATGGAAAAAGACCAGGCGCCAAAACTTGAGAGGCGGAAGTCGCTGGACTGGTTCTCGTCCAGCGAGATGAAGAAACTATCGATCGGTATGTAAAAGTCGGCTTCTTCCTGGCTGTAATAGCGGACCCCAGGAATCAATTGGAAGCGATCACCGAACGGCTGGTGCCATGCAAAATCCAGGGTATGTGATCGAATGCCAAAGTCGTCATGAAAGTAACGGTAGTCCAGATGCATGGCTGCGTTTGGCTGTTCGAAGTACTTTCTGTACTTAGCCGACAGGGTTTTCTCCAGTCGGCTGTCTGGTCTGACGTCACGCAGTTTGTAAGGGTCTGACAGATAGCCATCCCGCTCCGTGATGCCGGTACCGATCTGCAAGAGAGAAGTGCGATTTAATATGTGCGTCCAGGACACAGACATGGACCGGCTTTGTTTCTCCTCTTCGGTAACCCGGTTAAAACTCAGTGCATCTGTCGGTCTAATGTCGTCGGAGGAGTAACTCGCGCCAACGGCGAGCGTTGCCATGCCGTCCATGAGTTCCCATTCACCGCCGACAGCGATTGCTTTGGCTTCGTAGTCATCTTCATCGGAGTGACTTACGGTGACGCTCGCAGAGGAATCTGTAAAGTAGCGCGAAGCGGTGACAGAGACCTCAGTGCGCTGGTCTTCGATCGTCGCTCCGCTCATGATCAGTGTCGGTTCGCCGGTTGTGAAATCCCGGATCGTCCCCCAGGGTGAAGCGCCACTCATAAGCTCTCGGTTGAGGTTCACATCCAGAGACCAGTCAGCGCCGATTGGTGTGGTCAATTGGAACTGGTAAACATCGATGTCGTAACGTTCGTTGGCGCCAATCAGGACGTCGGACGCAGCAATATCTTCTTCTTTATATTGAGAAGCTTTAATAGAAATAGAGGTCTCGCTGGGTTGTATTGCTGCGAATGCAGGCAGAGCAAGAGCGGCGCTTGTCAGCACAGCAAGCGGTGACTTCTTCATCAGTTACAACCGCAGCCGCCACCTGCCGGATTGTTCCCGCCAGATGAAGCTTCCTTGCTGTCATAAACCTGACCCGCAAGCTGGGCCTGAAGTGGATCCGACTCTATTTGCATTCCGGGTTTTGCCAGGATGTTTCGCTCCCAGGGTTGAACGGTTTCGCAGCCGCCCAGCGAAAGCAGTAAAAAGATGCCAATGACTGTCTTCATGCTGGGTCCTCGCCAGTGAGCGCGGCTATCAACGGCTTAAGCTTCTCCGCGTCGCCGGGCCGATAACCCTTGTGCATATGTCGTATGTTGCCGTGCTGATCAATGAGAAAACTGGTGGGCATAGCCGGAATGCTGAAACGTTCTGCGATTGCACCCTCCGGATCCGTCAGGATGAGGAAGTTGGGCTCGAATCTTTCAACGAAACGCCTCGCGTCCTTCGGGTTGCTGTCGACACTGACAGCAATAACCTGAAACACATCTCTACCAAATTCGCTCTGTAACGCTTTCATGTCGGGAAAGGACACCTTGCAGGGGCCGCACCAGCTAGCCCAGAAGTCGAGATAGATGACTTTGCCGCGCAGGCTCTCTGAGTTGACGGATTCCCCATCGAGCGTGTTCAACCTGAATGTTGGTGCTGAACCGGTGGATTCGGTTTCTGCCCACGCGAACACCGGCAGTAAGAACAGACAACAAATAAGATGCTTCATGTTTGCAGTACCTTTAATCGAAGACGACTGGCTGATCAGGGTTCCGACTGAACGCAACAGCGAGTTCAATGTGTTCTTGAATGCTACGGCCCAGCGAGAGAGGTGGCAATGCGGACGGGGAAAAGAAATCGACGTCTGTCGTTTCAGGTCCAATCGCTGGTTCCTGAGCGCTCTCCTCCTGGCAAAGAAAGTAAAATTTGTAGAAGTCCCTCGGGTCCTGGCGGTAGCCATGTTTTGCCTTGTGAAACACACCGATCAACCGATGAATAGTGACGTCAAGGCCGGATTCCTCGCGTACTTCTTTGATGGTGTTCTCCCCGGCAGATAGCCCGACGTCTGCGTAGCCCCCAGGCAAGGTCCAGAGACCATCTAGTTTTTCACGTACCAGCAGTATCCGATCATCCCTGATGATGGCGCCTCTGACATCCACCATCGGGGTTGCGTAACTGGCACCAAAGCCCGGGAAAAGGTCTCTCAGTTGTTCTATGGGTTTGTTGCCAAGGTCTGCGAGCATCTGCGTTGCGATCCGGGCGACGTCTTCGTAACGCTCACGGTCGAATTCTGATTCGGTAAAATGCATCCCGGTGGAAGCAATAGCATGGAGCCGCTTCGCCCGACTGAGCCACTCATCTTCCATCAGGAAGTCTGGTCATTGATGCGGGCCACCAGTGCTTTCAGTTGGCTGGTTTGAACAGCGTCCACAATCTCCGCGAGATCCAGGAGTCCGCCGGGTGCCCAGCCGTTGACGTTGTAGGTCTGGATGATGCGGGTGCCCTCACCGTTTTCCAGGGCTTCGAATCGCCAGCTCATGCCGCCGGTCAGGCCCATCATCTGGAGTGGCCCGAGACCACCCACCATTTTGATTTCCTCTCCGGGATTCACGAATGTCACCAGCATATGCAGAACCTGCTGATCATCTTTGATCTCGCAGAAACAGCCCCCGGCCTTGGTTTCAAGACTGAAATTTTTTCTGCTGCCAAACCAGGAATGACGTTCCAACCACCACTCATCAACTCTGACAAACTGGTCATAGGCTTCCTGCGGCCAAACGCTGACCTCGTCGACGATCTTCAGGTTGAAACCAGTTTCTCCTTTGGCGACTACGTCTGCGTGTAAACCGACGGAAAAGAGGATTAATGCAAAACTAACCAGCCATTTCATCTTCAGTGATCTCCATAAATTCCTGCCAGACGTTATCCATTTTTCCGCGCCATTTAGCCAGCAGAGGTGAAGTGGCGGCTTCCTCGTCAGCACCGAGTTTCTTGGTCAGGTAGTGATACATGAACGCGGATACGCGAGCATTGACCGCACAGTGCACCCAGACTTTTTTGCCGGCGAGTACGTCCATCAGTCCCATGAACTCTCTCAGGTGATCCGGCGTTGGTTCATCGAAGGGTACCGGAATGTTGAAGTAGTACATGCCTAGTGAGGCGACGAGACTGCCTTCTTCTGGAATGGCGTTCTCTGAATCGTGCATCGCGAGATTGATGACGGCTTCGTAACCTTCATCCGCGATTCGGTGAATCTGGGCCCGGTCCGGCTGACCGGAGGTGGCAATTTCCGGGGTTGCCCGGTGATAGTTGAGCGGTGCATCCGCCATCAGATGACTCCTTTGTTGCTCAGTTCGTTCAAGTGTTCGTCGTCGTAACCGAGATCACGCAGTATTTCTTTTGTGTGGGCGCCAAGTAAAGGTGGACCTGAGTGTACGAAGGGACCATCTTCATTGGTGACATATCCCGCTTTCACGACGCGGATCGTTTCATTCTCGGTGACTGGCGACGGCAAACTGATGAAGACCTTCCGCGCTGCCAGGTCTTCATCCTGTGATACTTCAGGCAAGTCTCTCACTTCAGCAACCGGAATTCCCTGGCTTGCCAGCTGTTCCATCCACTCGGCCGTGGTTTTGTCAGCGAGTCCCCTTGAGACCGCGGCAAAAATGGGTTCTTTCTGGCTAACCCTTGCCTCGGGCGTCGCGTACTTCTCTTCCTCCAGCATGTCTGAGAGTCCCAGCTCGGCAAACAGCTTTTCCACCTGCGGTTGTCTCAGTGCGGTGATCTGAATGTGACCATCTTTGGTCGGAAATACATTGGCGGTTGGTTGACCTGTCGGTGAAGCATTTCCACGCAAACCAACCAGCTGTCCCTGGTTCATATAGTTGCTGAACTGAGCAGCCTGCATGACAACAGCGGTATCGAGCATGGCGACATCAATGAACTGACCTTTACCGGTTTTCGCTTTTCGGTGCAGGGATGCTGAAATCGCAAAGGCGGTGTTTAATGCAGTGGACATGTCCACCGGCATATAACCGGTTCTTGTCGGACCTGTTTCCTCGTGACCGTTTTGCGACATCATGCCACTCGATGCCTGGATGGCGCCGTCATAAGCTGCTTCACCCGCGCGTGAGCCAGTCTGGCCGTAGCCGCTCAGGCTGCAGTAGATAAGGTCCGGTTTGAGTTCTCGCAGCGTTTCGTAATCAAGTCCGCGCCTTTGCATCGTGCCTGCTTTGAAGTTCTCGACGACAACGTCAATGGAAGGCAGCAGTTTTTTGATGACGTTTGCGGCCTCTGGCGCTCTCAGGTTGAGGGTCAGACTCTTCTTGTTGAGATTCATGCCCATGAAAGAGGGTGACATACCGATGTCCTCACCCTTGTTCATCAGTCCGCGGGTCTGATCCCCGGTTAATGGTTGTTCAACTTTGATCACTTCGGCACCAAGCAGTGCAAGCTGCATGACAGCAAAGGGGCCGGCCAGAACCTGGGTGAAATCCAGGATGCGAATGCCTTCAAACGCAGCAGCCATCAGAAGTTGGCGTAGCCGCCGTCAACGAGGAAGGTTTCGGAGGTGTGGTATGCGCTTGCCTGGCTCATGATATATACAGCGATCCCTGCAAAGTCCTCTGGTTGACCCCAGCGGCGCATGGGGATTCTTGGCATCACGTTGTCGACAAATTTGCCCCAGGCAAATGTCTGTTCGGTCATGCCCGTTTCAATCCAACCGGGGAGAATCGTGTGTGCTGTGACGTTATGCCGGGCGTATTCAACCGCCAAGGCTTTTGTCATGGAGATCAGACCACCTTTTGTTGCGGCATAGTGTTCGCCTCGAGCCTGTCCGGATATTGCTGCGAGGCTTGCCGTTGAAACCAGACGACCGAATGCATCGTCATTTTCGGCACGGGATCGCATATGTTCAGCCGCACACCGGAAGGTATAGAACACTCCATCCAGGTTTACCTCCATGATGCGATCCCACTCGGCTTTATCCATCTGATCAAACTGTGCAGATCGACCGCCGACACCAGCATTGGCGAAACAGCCATCGACGCGACCATGGCGCTTCAGTGTTTCAGCGAAACACTGTTCTACTTCCTGCTGATCAGCAACGTTGCACTTCAGGGCAGAAACCCTGGGACCATACTGCCGGAGTGTTTCAAGCGCCGCCGCGTTTTTCTCCTCGTTGGTGCCCCAAATGGCGACTTCACATCCCTGGGACGCAAGGCCTTCTGCCATGCCAAGGCCGATACCGCCGTTGCCACCTGTGATAAGGGCGACGCGCCCGGATAGATCGAAAAGGTTCTTTATCATTGCCAGTACTTGTCTTTGAGTAGTCGTTTGTAGAGTTTGCCCGTCGGATGCCTGGGAAGCTCTTCCAGGAAGTCGATGGTCCTCGGACACTTGATATGCGAGATACGTTCCCTCGCATACGCGATCAGTTCTGCTTCAAGCGCCGGTCCAACGTCATTCATATCGGCTGGTTGAACCACCGCTTTTACTTCTTCCCCGAACTCATCATTCGGTACGCCGAACACAGCAATGTCCATGACCTTAGGGTGGGTGATCAAAGCGTTTTCAGTTTCCTGAGGGTAGATATTGACCCCGCCGGAGATGATCATGAAGGACTTGCGATCGGTGAGATAGAGATAACCCTCGTCATCCAGGTAGCCAATATCCCCGAGCGTAGAGTATCCCTGGGGTGATCGGCTTGAGTCGGTCTTTTCAATGTCATTGAGGTACTCGAACTTACCCCCGCCTTCGAAGTAGACGCCCCCGGCCTCGCCGACGGGTACATCATTAAATTCATCGTCCAGAATGTGGACCGTGCACTCACCCGATGCTTTGCCAACAGATCCACGATGGCTCAGCCATTCCTCCGAAGTGATGGTCGTTGAACCGTTGCCCTCAGTGCCTGCGTAATACTCCTGGATGATGGGTCCCCACCATTCGATCATTTGTTCTTTGACGGCGATCGGGCAGGGCGCTGCAGCGTGGATCGCTACCTGGTGACTGCTGAGGTCGTACTGGGTTCGAATACCTTCAGGCAGCTTCAGCATGCGCACAAACATGGTCGGTACCCACTGGCTGTGAGTAATCTTGTATTCCTCGATCAGCGTCAGCGCCCGCTCGCTGTCGTAGTTTTCCATGACGACACACTGACCGCCATATCGCAGCACATTAAGCGTAAAGGCGAGAGGAGCGGCATGATAAAGCGGCGCTGGAGAGAGGTATCGGGTTGACTCATCGAAGTTGTAGCGCACCCGACGAACATCGTAGACCGGGTCAGTTTCTGGAAACGGCATCGTGGGAATAGGGCGTTTTACCCCTTTGGGGCGCCCGGTCGTTCCGGAAGAGTACAACAGGCTCTGGCCCCAGGCCTGGTCTGCAATGGGTGTTGTTGGCTGATCGCTGTATGCGTCCTCAAAAGACTGGGCGCCAGGCACCGTGCCGTCGAGCATGTAACAAACCGGATCGTTTCTCAGGTTGTCCTTGAAGCCGTTGAACGTTTCCGTGAGATGAGATGAGGTGATCAGAACTTTGGCTTCACAATCGTTGACGATGTATTCAACCTCTTCGGCCTGAAGGCGGTAGCTGATGGCCGTGAAGTAGAGCCCGGATCGCTGCGCTGCAAAGCAGATTTTGAAGAAGGCGACATGGTTTTCCAGACAGAGCGCGATGGCGTCTCCTTGCTTCAGGCCATGACGGCGAAAGAGGTGAGCAATCTGATTGGATTCTGCTTCGAGATCACCGTGGGTCACCGTTCTGCCTGAATTCGCCATGGTGTAAGCAAGGCTGTCTGGGTCGTGATGTCCGGGATACATGCTTCTCACTACTTTGGCTGACAAGCGCTCAAGCATAACGAAAACCTAATGCCCTGATAAGAGAAAAGCTCTTAGATTTCAATAAAGTAGGGTAAAATCAGGGTCCATGGATGACATGGCGCCTTACTACCGCGACCGGGCCCCGGTCTACGATCGCGTGTATCAATACCCCGAACGACAACTGGACCTGAGGTTTCTTGAATCGCATGTGATGCGGCTGTTTGAAAAATGTCGCGTGCTCGATATTGCCGCCGGAACTGGCTACTGGACTCAGTTCATCAGTCGGTCTGCGAAATCCGTGTTGGCGGTTGATCGAGAGGCGGCGCAGTTGGAAGAACTGGCGCGTCGTGATTTTGATTGTCCCGTGGAGTCGCGTGTCCAGGATGTTTATCACGTCGATCGTTTGGTTGATGAGGGTAAAAGTTTCACCGGTGCATTTGCCGGACTTTGGTTATCACACGTGCCAAGGCAACGTCTGAAAGAATTTTTCTGTTCGCTGCACCAATGCTTGAGACCCGGATCCACGATATTGCTGATCGATAATTCGCCTGTGCAGCTCACTCAATTTCCGATCACACGCCGTGATGAATATGGCAACACTTATCAGAAGAGAACATTGGATTCTGGTGCTTCACACGAAGTGCTGAAAAATTTTCCGAGCCTGGAAGAGCTCAGGGCTATGACGGAGCCTTTCGGTGACTTTCAGAATTATATTGACCTGGAGAATTTCTGGTTGTTTCAATATCGCCATCGTCGATAACGCCACATTAGGTAACACCTATGCCGGAGCCACAACTCGAACGGGATAACGCTGCCCTGGAGGTCCCGCTTGATCAACTGGGGTGGGTGGGCACGGACCCCAACGATCCCGAAGTCGTCAAACTTCGAGACTACTTGTCTGAACACAATGGTATCAAGGGACTCGAAGTGGTGTCGCCGGGTGAAGTTGAGCGAGCGGCGCGTATTTTCTGGCGCGATGGTTTTGTGGTGGTTCGCGATGTGCTGACCCCAGAGCAACTGGCATACATTCGACGCGGCTGCGATCGGGTCATACATGAAATCATGGCGCTCGATCGTAATCGCCAGGGTAACCGGGGATCACACCGTTATTCTTTTGGTAGTGCCAGTAAAACCGGGGAATTGCTGCATCACCCGGAGTGGGCAATGCTGGTGGACCTGCCTACAGTCACGCCGATTGTGACCGAGATATTTGGCGCCCCTACCTATATGTGTCGTGGTGGCGCCGGGGATTTCTGTCTGCCAGGTGCGGTGGCGTATCAACGACTGCATTCAGATATGGGGGATCGCAGAACTTACGGTGAGAAAGTTGCGGGTTCTTTTTATGATCACCGCGGGATCCTCACCTACCGGGATCTGCCGGTTCCAAGCGTTGTTTGCAATTTCCTGATGGTGGATTTCACGGCGATTAACGGCCCGACAAGGCAGATTCCCGGCACGCAACACAACCACGATCCATTCCCACGGCTGATGGATGAACCTGAGTGGATGAAACTGTCGACAGTTTGTCCGGCACCGGCAGGCAGCGTCCTGATCAGAGATATCCGTGCTTGGCATGGTGGAACCCCCAATTTGTCCGACGAGGTTCGAGCGATTCCAAACGTTGAGTACTGGGCGCCCTGGTATCGCGAACCTGTTCGAAAGTGCATGACCCGCGAAATCTACGATGGTCTGTCAGATCACGGCAAGATGATTTGTGATGCCATCGTTGTGGATTCCGACGTTACGCTCGAAACGGGTTATTGCGACAATCTCGGCTCGACACCGAGGCTGATGCGCCCAGAGCATCAGGAAGAGCAGGGTTAGGCCAGCGCATTACTGAGCTTTTGCTGAAGTTCATCCCGAGTAAACGGTTTTTTTAGAAGATCCGAGCTCTGGGTCAGATCTACGTCGGTGAAACGATCTCTTGGATATCCGGACATGTAGACAACTTTCGCCTCAGGATAGTGCTCGAGCGCCTCTACAACGAGATCCGGCCCCTGTTTGTTGCCCGGCAGCACCACATCAGAAAGGATGAGATCCACATGTCCCTGGGGAGGCGTCAGTGCCATGCCTTCGCACTCGTGGACTTCGCAACCCAGAGAGATCAGCAGCAGCTTAACGACATTGCGAAGTTCCTCGCTGTCTTCAATCACGAGAACAGACTTGCCCTTTAGTCGACTTTCAGTGGTTGGAGCCGTCACTTCAGGTGCTGGCGACACGTCTGAGCGTGGAAGATAAATGGTGATGGTGGTGCCGACTCTGACTTCCGATTCAATCTCGATGTGCCCGCCGGACTGTTTAACAAAACCAAACACCATGCTGAGGCCCAGACCCGTGCCCTGGCCCATGGGTTTGGTCGTAAAAAATGGCTCGAATGCGTTTGCAACGGTTGCCCGGTCCATACCTTTTCCAGTGTCGGCGACCCGCAGCTTTACAAAGTCTTCGCCAACAACCTGGTACCGGTGCGCAGTTCTCTCATCAAGCTGTGTATTGCTGACAGATATCGTGAGCTTGCCTCCCTGGGTCATGGCATCCCTGGAGTTTAATGCCAGGTTAAGCAGGGCGTTTTCGAGCAAGGCTTCATCCAGGTTACTGTCCCAGGTGTCGGCATCAACTTCAGTCTCGACGGAGATTTCCCCGCCCAGTGTGCGTTCCAGGAGATTTTTCAGGTCGTTGATCGTTGCCCCGGCATTGATGGTGCGAGGCCGTAGCGTTTGACGCCGTGAAAAGATCATCAGCTGTTGGATCAGGTCAGAGCCCCGCTCTGTCGCCCGGCGGATCACCTCAAGTGCATCGTTGACCTGCTCCATGGGAACGTCGCGATCGAGGGTCAAGTCCACCTGGCCGAGTACGACAGTCAGCATGTTGTTAAGATCGTGGGCGATACCGCCTGTTAGCTGACCGACTGCTTCCAGGCGCTGCGCCTGCCTTAGCTGTGCTTCCACACGCTCACGTTCGGTGATATCCACACCTGAAAGAAACATCAGGTTTCGATCACCAATCTGAACCATCTCTGCATCGAGAATAACGCTTCGAATCCCGCCCTCTTTATTGTGAATGGTTGCCGGGAACTGTTTCAGAGCGCCGGCTTTCTGAAGTTCAGCAACGACACGTGCACGATTGGTATTGCTGCCCCAGATGTTGAGGTCAATGGATGTTTTTCCAATCGCGTCTTCTCGGGTCCAGCCGCAGGTCGCAGACCAGGCATCATTTACATCGATAAACTCACCGGTTGCGATATCCGTAATGCTTGAGATGGTGCTCGTGGAATTGAAGGCAGCAGAAAGCAGTGTTTCTGAGTCCCTGAGTCGCTCGACGGCTTCATGTTGCTGGCTGATATCACGCGAATTGAGCAGAACACACTGTTGGCCGCTGAATTCCTGTGCCCAGCCCAATGTTTCCACCTTGCGCCACTCACCGTTGCTGTTCCTCAAGCGAACGACAATGCGATCAATGTCTTCTTTGGCTTTCAGGTTGCCCAGAGAAGTAACGGCAAGCGCCAGATCATCCGGATGCAAAAATTCGGAGATGTTCAGACCGACGATCTCTTCGGGTTTGTAACCCAGGCGCCACAGGCTGCATTTATTTTGATACAAAACGAGCCCGGTCTCGTCCACGAGTGTGAACAAGTCCTGGCTGTTATCCAACAGGGACTTAAAGACGGGTGAACCTTCGCTGAGGTCCAGCGGTTCAGTCATGTCTTTGCCTCGTTACGCTGACTCGGCCTTCAGGCGATCCTCTTCACGCTGGTACTGCGGATCAAGGGTTCGCGGGCTGCGATGGTCGAGTTTGCCTGCTTCTCTTTCGTTTACCATGTCCCAGCCTTCCTGCCATTCGAATGACATGGGCTCGATGGTGGGTTCGCTAAAGTCGTGGAATCCTTTCAATGCTTCTCGGACCACGGCCAGTTGGTCATCCTTGTCCTGATATCTGCCCGCTTCGAAACCTAGCGGGTAGTTCACAAATTTTGCTCGGGGTGGTTTGCCCGCGGTCATGATATCAAGGGCGCTGCCAAGAATCAGAGTTGGCAGTCCCTGGGCCTCAAAGTGGCGGGCGATCAGACACACGGTCTGATGACAGACGGGTCACAAGGGAACGAGCAGGAGCAGGTCCAGTTTTTCTCTTTTAACGGCGTCGTCGAGATTGGGTATCAGTTCCGTCTCGACACGTTTTCTCGAATAGATGCCGCCCATGCAGGAAAAGAAGTTGTCGGCGAGTTCGCCAACCACGCCTTCATCCTGCAATTGGTTCAGTGCGTTGATGGGAAAGACAGTACACGGATCCTGCCGCGCCTCAACCAGGTAGTTTTCCATGATGTGCGCGAATCGAATATCCTCTGTGGATGTGGTGCTGGGAATTGATCGAATGCTGGTGTCATCTTTGGTATAGAAGGCCACCTGCCCACTGACATAAGTACCCGCGGTTGAAATCACACCGAGTCGTGATTCTGACAGCGGTTTTGGATCTCTGACAAACTCAGGGCCATCCTCAGCCTCGAACCACTGATAGGGTTCAAAGCCAAGCTTCTCGTAGCTCTCCCTGGTTTGGCGCATGTATTGGGTTGGTTTTGGCTTCATAGCGTCACTCATGGTTATCTCCTATTATGCACCATTCAATTTAGTCTCGGGCACTTAGGGCTGTGACTTATATCTATCGGAACTGGCGCTGGATTCTGGCGATCGTATTCCTTGGATGCGGCTTTGCTGGCTTCATGTCTGGTGTTGGTGCAACAGAAAGAGATCTGAGCAACGCCAATCCATTCGCGTTGCTCTATTACGCTATGGGACTGTTCATTCTCGGTGGTATGGATCTGGGCGTGCCGGTCGGGGGGCCGGTTTGGGGGCAGGTGCTCACCTGGGTGGCCTATTTCGGCGCGCCGCTTCTGACGACGTCGGCATTGGTGGAATGGTTGCAGGTGCTGGTAGCTAACCCGTCGCGGTGGCTTCGAAAACTGCGTGGTCACACCATCATCGTTGGTATCAATGATCTTTCACGCAGCGTGATGGATAAGATTGAGTCTCTGGATCCCGGTTCCCAGTTGATTGTTATTGAGCGTGACATCCGCAAGTCCGTACGCCAGGAACTGGAAGATCGCTATGCCGCTCGCTGCCTGGCAGGAGATTTTACTGACGAGTATTTCCTGCGCATGCTCAGGATCGGTCGCGTCAAGCAGGTGGTGCTCGCCAGCGAAAACGATTTCGACAATTTTGAAACCGCCAGCAAGCTGCTGGAGTTGCGACCTGAACTCGGAAAGCGAATTGTTCTGCACAGTAATCGACTGCGCTACTTGAGAGAGATGGCGCATTCCAGTGTTGTTCAACACACTCATACTTTTAACAGCTACCAGCTGGCCGCTCAGCATATGGTTCGTTCCGTGATGATGGAACACTTCAAGACAACGTCGCAGCTGGACACCGTGGTGATTGCCGGTTTCGGGCGTTTTGGTCAGACAGTCCTTGAAGAACTGGAGGGCATCGGCACGTCTGAACTGAATGCAATTGCGATCATTGATGTTGACGCACACCGTCGCGTCATGGTGGCTGATGAGCAGGTCGAGATGCACGCGGGTGTTGAAAAGCACATCTTCCAGGGTGAAATAGGTCACCCCGAAGTCTGGCACAAAGTTGAAGATAGCCTCGATCTGTCCGACGGTATCCCTCTGGTGCTGATGGCGACCGGGCAGGATGATGAGAACCTGCGCACCGGTATCTGGCTAAGCAAACGTCACTCGAACGCCAAGGTCATGATTCGATCGCAACGGGAATCGCACTTCGCAGCGTCTGTTGGTCAAACATCAGGCATCCATACGTTCAGTCTGCAGCAGGTGTTTCAGGACTCGCTTCCTGATGAGTGGTTTACGTACTCAAGTTCCGTTGATTAGAAATGGCAGTGGACGAATTATCCTCCGTCTCGCAGATGACTGAGAGTCGCTTATTCGCTGCCTAACATGACGGTTTTATCGCCTTCCACCGTCCCGGAATAGCTTTCATTCAGAACGTAAAAAACTTCCCCTTCCTTGCGCACGCGCTCGAGAAATTGCATCAGCACAATCTGCTCGAGTCGATAGTAGAGCTCTCTGTCAGGTATGAACGAAAATTTTTCCTGGAGTCCGGTAATGGAAACTTCTTTATTGGCTTCCATGTGCTGAAGTATCTGTAGCTGGGTGCCGGTGAGTTGTTCCCGGGTTTGCCACCAGTTCGGAGAAGATGATGATGGCGCGGCAGGCGCTGGTGAATCTGAATCCTTGTTACCCATAATGGTTGCCAGCGCATAACCGATGCCAACCCCGACAACCAGCCCAATACCGATCCCAATAAAATCCACGGACAAACTCCGACGTTTTTTCCATCATAGCGTGAGCAGTAGTGCCAGGCAAAGGTCTGCACGCGACGATGGGATGAGCTTACAGGGTGAATCCGCCAGGCCCTGTAATCGACAGAGTCAAAGGTATGCTGCCGCAACGATGCTGATCAGCACGCCAGGACCGCCGGTCAGCGCGTCGCGTGTTACCCCATGATTCAGGTTAAGGTCGCGGGCGAGCAAAGGTCATGAGCAGTGCTGGCATCAATGTCATGTTGGCGACCAGAGCGAGTGCCATGGCGAGCGCTGTCAGCAGACCGAAGTAGATCGTCGGAATAAAATTCGAGAGCGCCAGGATGGAAAACCCGCCCATGATTGTCATGGTAGTGAAGTACATGGCGTGCCCGATGGTGTGATGAGAAGTAATCACAGCCTCGCGGGTTGTCGCCTTAAGATCAATTTCTTCACGGAAGCGATGGAGATAATGAATGGCATCGTCGACACCAATGCCAATGCAAATGGCAGCAATAGTGACCGTCATCATATCCAGAGGAATGCCCGTGTATCCCATAAAAGCGATGATCAGCGTTGCCGCCAGCACGTTCGGTATCAGGGCAATGAGCGCAAGGGAAAATGACCGCAGCAGAACAGAAAACATGATGAAGACGGCGACAATCACATAGCCGAATGTGCGTGCCTGGGAATCAGCCAGCTGCTTCAACATGTCGTTGAACAGAACCACCATGCCGGTCACGATGAAACGGTCATCATCGAGGTCCATTTCTTCTCGTGCGAAAGCCGTGATACTGTCGATAAGTTCTTGTTTGGAAAAGTCTGTTCGACTTTCCATGATCCGTGCATTGATGCGCATCCAACCGTCACTCGGACTGCCGTATGGTTCGATCAGAAAGCGACGAACATCCGCTGGAAGCTCGCCGAGTACATAGGTGATTTCCAACCCGGTCAGAGCCTCGCCATCATTAAATCGTCTCGCCATCTGCTCCATGGATGCCAGTGAAACAACCTTGCCCACTTCCGGACGAGACTCCAGGGCCTGCTGCAGATTCCGCAATGTCTCGATTTTATCGGGTGTGTACCAGTAGCGTTCCGGAAATTCGTCTTCGAAACCATCGTCAAAATCGTCGAAGTCATCGAATTCTGCGTCACCGACATCGTATTTCTCGAAACGCAGATATACATCGAGAGGCAAGGTGCCCCCCAGTCGCTCGTCGATATAGCTCATGCCCTGATGAATGTCCGTATCTTCCTGAAAGTAGTCGATGAACCTGTTGTCAAAAGAAATCAGGGTTGTGCCATAGATCGCAGGCAAGGCAACGATGGTGGAGATCGCCAGAACCAGCCTGGTTCGGTTGACCGAGAGGTATGCAAACCAATCGGTGAGGGCGACGGGCTTTTCGATGGTCTTACTGGGTGTTGTCGAACCAATAATGAGTAAAACGGTTGGAAAAAGCAGGTAGGTGGCTATCAGCGCCACGACGATACCCAGGCACATCATCCAGCCAAAGTCTTCGATTGGCAGAATGCTGCTGCCGAGCATTGAGCCAAACGCAAGGAGTGTGGTCAAAGCGGTATAGAGACAGGGCGCAAATTTGCTGCGCATGGTTTCGATGACCATCTCCTCGTGGTTCATGTCTCCCTTGCTCAATAGCTCGCGATAGCGGACTACCAGATGAATCGAAAAAGAAATGCTGATGATCGACAGCAGCGAAATAAAGTTGGATGACACGATGGTGACCGGCGTTCGCATGATACCGAGCAATCCCATGGTGACGCCGACGGTGGAGATGCAAATAAAGATAGGTATGGCGACCCATCTGGCTTTCCTAAAGAAGAAGGTAAGCAGCGTAATGATCAGCGCCAGAACCAGGACGCTGAAGTTCTGCAAATCGGATCGAACATAGCTCAACATGTCTGCAGCAATCATCGGCACACCTGAAATAAAGATGGTGGCGTCACCCGGGTAGTTGTCCCTGATCGCGCGCAGCGATCGGATGAGGGCATCTCGCTTTGCCAGATAGTCACTTCTGTGAGAAAGATAAGCATCCTGAGTCTCGTTAATACCCTGTCCTCGCGCTCTGGCTTCGTCTTTCGCCTCACGCAGCAATTCCAGCATTTCGTTCCTTTTCAGAGTCGCACTGATCGCTGTGCTCTTTCCGTCTCGGGCGATCAGGTAGTCACTGGCAAGAGGACTGTTTGTTAACTCTTTCCTCGCGAGATCCCGGTCAACGGTCCGGTCGCGCAGGGTTCTGTAGCCCTCTGCGATATGTTCCAAAGGGATAGGCGGACTTTCGATAAGCGGTGCATCGAGTATGGAGTAGGTGGACTTGACGCCGGGGAGGTCCGAAAGCTGTTGCTGCAGCGCTTCGATTTCATCCAGCGCCACGTCAGATATGACGTCATCGCTGGTGTAGGTGAGAACAATAAAGTCATCGCCACCAAAGATGGAGGCCATCTCATTGTAGCGTGTCAGGGAAGGATCACCTTCAACCACGAGCGTGTCGGCGGAGGCATCGAAGGAAAAGTTGCTGATGCCTGATACAACAACCACACACAGGACCAGGCAGCCGACAAGTACAAGACGTGGATGTTTCAGCAGTGAAAAGTACCAGTCCGTCATACGGTTCTGTTTCAGCCCCTCCGCTGGCCAGTTTTAATGGTATCTAGGTTACCTGAAACTCCGGTAGTCGAGCCACCAGGCGCGAAAGCCGAAGAAGATGATCACAAGGTAAGCCATGAACAGGATGGCGGTGAAATAGAGCGCTCTATCCAGATATAGGTAGATGGAAACACTGTCGATAACGAGCCAGTAAATCCAGTTCTCGAGAATCTTTCGTGCCACCATAAAAGTCGTGACAATGGCGCCCCAGGTCGTGAAAGAATCTACGTAGCCAAGTCTTTGGTCGGTATCAGCCAGCAAGGTGCCGCTGATAAAGGTCGCGATGCCAATGAAAGTGAATGCTGCCAGGTGGTAGCGGGGCGGCCAGGTGCTCACTGGCAGGGGGGACTCTTTTCCCTGCACGGTGCGCCATTGGAACCAGCCATAGACCGCCATACCCAGGTAAAACACCTGGAGGCCTGATTCCATATAGAGATTTGCCTGCCAGAAGATGTGCAGAAAGATGGCGGTGGAAATAAAAGCGGCGTACCAGCAGGCGATGTTCTGCTTGACCGCCAGTACCAGATAAATGACAGCCAGAATAACGGCGGTCAGCTCCAGCAGTGATGATTGCTGAAGCTGAGTGAATGCCGTTGTCAGGGCTTCGTTCATTTTTCTCCGAGTGTGAAGTTCAGGGTGACGCCTGTCATTCGCGGTTCGCCGAACTGGAAGTAAGGTTCCGTCACGTAGAGTTTTCTTGGGTCGTTGCCGAAACTGCCAAATGCTCGCACGAAGGTATCTTCGTCACTCAGGTTGCGCCCCCAAAGGGTCAACGACCAACGATCGGTGCTGTAGCCGAAAGATGCATTGAACAGATTGTAGTCATCGCTTTTTACGGCGTGTCGATCGGAGAAGAAAAACTCATCTTTGCCGTCAACGGATACGCTGGCGAACCAAGGCCCCTGTTCAAAATTCATAGCCACGTTGTACATGTATCCTGGTGCATGCGCCTGATCGCGTCCGGAGAGATCTTCGCCGAATTCATTCACAAACTCATCAAACTCTGCGGCCAGCCACCCGGCGTTGGCAGTCAGGAAAAACCGTTCAGAGATGGCCCAGGACAGATCGATTTCCACACCCGTGTTGGTGCCCTCTGCCGCATTGCCGAAGAAGTCAATGAACTCCGTGCTACCGTCAGGTCTCGGACGAACCAGGCTGCTTTTTACCTGCTGGTCGTGTCGATCGTCATAGAAAACGGCCAGTTGTATTCCAACCGCACCGTCAGCAAGCAATGCCTTGTAACCGATCTCGTATTCAATCAGATACTCTTCATCAAACGTCCTCAGATCCGCATCGAGGCTGCCGTCGATGTTAAAACCGCCAGCCTTGTAACCTCGAGCGATGGACGCATAGACCAGAGCATCGCTCTCCAGTCTGTGTTCCAGTGCGATTTTGCCGCCCCACAACGAATCGTCCGGTGAGAAAGAAACCGCGTCGGAGTCATCATAACGGGTGTCTCTTTCTTCGAGTCTCAGGCCGACACTTAGTGTGGTGCGATCACTCAATGCGGTATCCAGTTGAGCGAAAACTGCCAGGGTGTCGAAATCGTAGTCACTGAAGAAGGGGCCAGCAGCGAAGGTGTACTGGCGTTCGAGACTTTCTTCAGAGGACAGGTAGTAGAGACCGACGACCCACTCTGTAGAGTCGGCGAGGATTCTCGATCGATCATTGGAAAGGAGTCGCACCTCAGCGCTGGTCGTTTCACGCTCGCGGAAATAGTGGTCCGTTGATGTGTACCCGAAAGGATGAATGCCTGTAAAACTCCAGTCTTCATCGTAGCCATAGTCCAGGTCTGAGTCAGACTGGTTCAACAGTGCGACAATGGACATATTCTCGAGTGACCATTCGCTCTTCAGAGAAAAGTAAGTTGAATTCTGGCGATCAAAACCTGGTTCGTCGGAAAGGGTGTGGCGTGTGTTGTCGAGTGAGAACGCATCGTACCCATTGTCGATGTCGATGTTGGCAACTGCAAGATCCAGTGCCCAGTCATCGTTGATCTGCCACGCGAGCTTGCCCCTAACCGTTAACTCATCTCGTCCGTTGGTGTCATCAACGCGAAGGAAATCGTTCTCGATAAAGCCATCGCTTTCATGAGATTCAACAACGAACCTCGTTCTAAACTCTGCGTTAAGTGGGGCGTTCAGCACCATGCCGATGGTTTCGGTGTTGTATTCGCCAGCCATGAGTTTGAATTCCGCAAAACGCGAATCATTGGGTTCGTTAGTCGTGACATTAATGAGACCGGCAAGTGCGTTCGCGCCATAGCGAGTGCCCTGTGGTCCTCTGAGTACCTCCACCTGCCTCACATCCATCAGGGTGGCGACGGTGCCCGCTCCGCTGAAGTCGACGTCATCGATCAGTACGCCGACAGAGGGGTTCAGAGGATTAACGAACTGACTTCGCTCCCCGATACCACGAATCTGGAAGTAGCGCGCACGGTTTGAACCGGAAGCGAAGTTGACGTTAGGCATGGTGTTAATGATGTCTTCGAAGTGCTGCGCTGCCCTTGCTTTGATCACCGCCTCGGAAACAACCGAGACGCTGCTGGCGGTGTCCATGGTCGAATCTTGTCTTAACGTGGCCGTGACAACGACTTCAGGCAGGGTGTCTTCCCCGTAGGTCGGTGACAGAGTAAAAATGGTCAAGAGGGCAATAGCCCGAACAAAGTGGATCATGAGTCTCTCCAAAAAAATCTGACAAAGAGACCCGGCGTGACGTAATAGAAGATGAATCAAGATGCATCCTTTCCCTACGCCGGTACTAACCGGATCAGGTTCTGGGGTGTGATCTCAGGTGTCCAAGTCGCGTCCACCACCCCCAAGGAACGTAGTTCGCAGATTATAACCTCCAACCTGCGTAATAACAGTCTTCACGCAGCAGGGCGCATCGGATGTCCAAGCTGATTTTGACGCAACATAAACCGAATCTATCGGTTCCCACTACACCGGAACTGGTGTGGCAATAGAGCGCAGCATGACGTGGGAATCAGAAGAACCCTTCAACCAGGGTACTCAGAATGATGGCATCGTATGCCTGCAAACATGAGCCTTTGGATGTCTTCGCCTTCCTGGATATGGGCAGCGTCATCGCCAGGCTCGATGAGCGAGATTCAATTCAGTCGAGGCAGTTGTTTCCAGGTCGGCCGCGCTTCTTCAATCGCGTTAGCAAACTTCAGCAACTCAAGCTCCTGTTGTGGCCTGCACACGATCTGAATGCCGACGGGTAGACCGTCGGGTGTAAATCCAAACGGTAAAGACAGGGCGGGCAGCCCAGTAATCGTGATGTAGTAGCAGGACTTCATCCAGTCGATGTATGTGAGCATCTCTGTGCCGTCGACCTCTGTGGGATATTCCTCATCGATCGGGAAAGGGGGTACCTGCGAGACCGGCAGCACCAGGAAGTCGACGTTCTCGAAGAAGGCGATGACCCGCTGGTAGATCAGAGTGCGTTGCGTTTCTGCATGAGCAATATCCTGAGCCCTAAGAGACAATCCTGCTTCCACGTTCCAGATCAGGGTGGCTTTGTATTTGTCACGGTGTTCCCTTACGCGAACGCCATGTGTTGCTGCAAAACCCCAGGCACGAAGTGTCTTAAATACGTCATCGGCACCCGAAAAGTCCGGGCAGTCTTCCGAGACGTCACAGCCCATCGATTCCAGCAGTGGCAGCGCATCGGCGACGATGTTCTTGACGACGCTTTCGACGGGTAGCTGGCCGCCGAAATCCGAAGCGACCGCGACGCGGGTGCCTTTAACATTTTTTTTCAAGGTCTCTAGAAATGTATTGCCAGCTTCCGGCAATGAGATGGGCACTCGATCGTCCGGGCCCGCTATCGCCGCGAGAAAAAGAGCACAGTCTTTAACGGTGCGCGCCATAGGTCCGTGTATGCCGAGGTTCGACCAAGCCATAGGCGAGGGGTGCGCCGGCACTCGACCAGGGCTCGTTCGAAATCCCACAACATTGTTAAAGTTGCCTGGGTTCCTCAGTGACCCACCCATGTCACTGCCATCGGCAATGGGCACCATGCGGGCTGCCAGAGCAGCACCGGCGCCACCGGAGCTGCCGCCGCAGGTTTTACCCAGGTCATAGGGGTTACCGGTTTTGCCGAATATGTCATTAAAAGTGTTCGACCCTGCACCCCATTCAGGGGTGTTGGATTTACCGAGGGTGACGGCACCCGCATCGATCTGGCGCTGCACAATGAGGGTGTTCCGGTCCGGGACATGGTTTTCGAACAGGGTTGAGCCCCAGGTCGTTCGAATCCCGTCGGTTTCGAAAAGGTCTTTATGCACGGTCGGCAAGCCAGCGAGAAGCCCGGGGTCGTCTCCCCTCGCAATAGCAGCATCCACTCGTTTCGCTGCGGTATGAGCGATTTCTGGTGTATGACTAACAATCGCGTTAATCCGCGGATTGACTGATTCAATGTGACTTTGGTGCGCCTCGAGCAGTTCGATGGCGCTGACCTTTTTGTCTTGAATCAGTTTGCGTTGTTCAACGGCGCTCAACTGGACGAGTTCGTGCATTTTGCGAGCATAGCGGAGCAGGAAAGACGGCGAAAGTCTCAACGGTTGCCAGGCCAGGCTTATGAGGCACTGCGAGAGTTGAGACCCGAGTTGATGATCTCGGAGATATCCTGAAGTAACGCCGTTCAGGTAGCTGCGGTCTTTTCCTCGAAGTCTGACGTTGTTCTGAGAAACAACAGCAGGCTGAGTAGCGTCAAAACTGCGGCAACTACAAACGGTGCGCCGGGGTAGTAGATAGGTGCGCCATCCATCGTGAACGCACCAAAGGTCATGGTCATCATTGGCGGGCTGAGGATAGATGTCAGGGACATCATGCTGCCCATGGCGCCCTGAAGCTCCCCTTGTTGATCAGGACCAATTTGCGTCGATGCGATGCCGTTCAATGCCGGCCCTGCTAATCCCCCTAACGAACCCATTGCCAGAAATATATAGGCCACCAACGCAGTCGGTGCCCAGGCATATCCCAGGAACGCCGCCATGTTGAAGCTGAGTCCGACGATACCGGCCCATTTCAATCCCAGTGCAGGCACTGCGAGACGAATCAGGTAACCCTGGCTGAAGACCATCAGGATCCCAACAAAGGTCAAGGAATACCCAACCTCGATCGGTCCCCATTCGAATCGCTCCATGCCCCAGTAGCTCCACACGGCGGGTAATACATGGTGACCCATGTTGTAGAGAAACATGACACCCATGATGCCGAAGACAATCCGAAACTGGCTGATCTGTTTCATGGCTGAGAAGGGGTTCGCGCGGAGTGGTTCGAACTTCCTGCGGTTTTCTTTCTCCAGCGATTCCGGAAGAAAGAACAGACCAAGTACAAAGTTAAAGAAGATGAGCCCTGCGGTTGCGAAGAAAGGAACCCGGCTGCCGAATTCACCCAGGAATCCGCCAAGAGCAGGGCCGATGACAAAACCGAGACCGAATGCCGCGCCGGTTAACCCAAAATATTGCGCTCTTTCCTCGGGTGTCGTTGAGTCAGCGATATAAGCGTTACAGGTACTGAAAGTGGCTGAACCGATGCCGGAAATCAGTCTGCCGATGAACAGTACCAGCAGCGATTCGGCGAAACCCATGATGACGTAGTTGATGGTGAGCGCGAATAGGGAGATCAGGAGGATTGGTCGGCGGCCATAAGCATCTGAAAGATTCCCAAGTACCGGCATAAAGATGAACTGCATGATAGCGAATGCGAACATGAGCCACCCACCATAAACAGCAGCGGCGGATAAACCTTCCCCGGTGACTTCCATTAACAGTACCGGCGTCACCGGCATAATGATGCCAAAGCCGATCGAGTCGATCAGCGCTGTCAGAAAGACAACGGTGAGTACAAACCGCCGATCAGGCACCAGTTACATCCCAATCAGGTCGGCTTTATCGATGACGTTCTGCAATATGCGGACACTCGCAGCATCTACCATGGTTCCATCGATCTGAATGGCTCCAAGCCCCTTAGCCAGGGCTTCCTCATAGGCAACTTTTTGCTTGCGTGCGTTGTCGACTTCTTCCTGATCCGGCGAATAAACCTCTTCTGCAATAGCTACCTGAGTGGGATGAATCGCCCATTTGCCGACCATGCCAAGCACGGTGCCGCGTTCACACTCGGTGCGAAAAGTTTCTTGATCCCGGAAGTTGGCGTAAGGGCCATCCACCGGGTCGATACCGTGCGCTCTTGCAGCAATGGTCAGCTTGTAGCGTGGGTAATGCCACAAGTCTGGTGGGTATCGCTCGTCATCTTCGCCGACACGCTTCAGATTCATTGCCTGGGAAGCAGAGTAATCACCCATGCCGAAAATCAGGCATTCTATTCGATCACTGCTGGCAGCGATCTCTTCGACGTTCATCATGCCTTCGACTTCTTCAATAAGGCACTCGATACCAATACGTTTGGACAAACCGAGCTGAGCTTCCAGTTGATCAAGCAGGTAATGCACGAACATAACGTGGTGTGCGTTTTTTACCTTGGTAAGAATAATGGTGTCGAGCTTTTCACCGGCGCCGGTGACGACTTCGATAATGTCTGCGTGACAGTGTGGCGTTTCAATATCGTTGATGCGAATGGAGAGGGTCCTGGGCTTCCAATTCAGGTTGTTCAGAGCATCAACGACCATGCGGCGCGCCTCAGCTTTAGCGTTAGGCGCAACCGCGTCCTCAAGATCGAGGAACACATAGTCACATTCCAAACCCGCGGACTTGGTCATCATCTTCTCGCTGCTGCCGGGCACGGCCAGTTGGCAACGGCGCAGTCTTTTGGGTTGTGACATAGGTGCTCCTGGAGACATCGAGAAGAGCGCTGAGTCTCGCCTGATTACCGGTGGAACTCAAGTCTGTCGCGAGCGCTGATGTCAGAAAACAAGGGTGCTGGCTCCGTTGTAATGGCGGGTCTTGCTGAGCCAATACCATTGGCTTCAACGGCAACGGAGGTGCAAGCAATTGTGTCAGTCAGCGTTGCGAGGTAACTGGTGAAGCTCCTCCAAGGAAACCGATAAGCCAGTATCGGTGACAAGGCGTGCGTGACGGCGGACCAGTCTTCGCGGTTCTTCCACACCGCAGGAATGCGCAATGACACCAACTTCATAGTTCATATTCTTGCAGTAATTCTTCACGCGCTCTGCTTTATCTTCCACCACCAGACCTTTCTGCAGGTTTTTATCATGGGTCGTGATACCGGTAGGGCACGTATTTTTGTTGCATTGAAGTGCCTGGATGCAACCCAGCGCAAACATAAAGCCACGGGCCGAAACGACGAAGTCAGCCCCAATGCAGATTGCCCAGGCGACGGAAGCTGGATCGATCAGCTTTCCAGACGCAATGATTTTAATACGTCGCTTCAGATCATGTTGGATCAAAGTGTTCGAAAGGATGGGCAAGCTTTCTCGAAGCGGCATGCCCATATAGTCGATCAGGCTCTGAGGCGCTGCGCCGGTGCCGCCGTCGGCACTATCTAGGGTAATAAAGTCTGGTGCCGACTCGACACCGCGCTTATGAATCGCAATGCACAGATCATCGAGGAATTGCGCATCACCCAGTACGATCTTGAAGCCCGTCGGTTTGCCGGTGACATCACGTATGTGGTTAATCATGTCCAGCAGGCCATCGACGGTTTCGATTTCCGGGTGCCGGTTTGGGCTGATGGAATCGTGGCCGATGGGAATACCGCGGATCTTGGAGATTTCTTCGTTTACTTTCTCGCCGGGCAGCATCCCGCCTTTACCGGGTTTGGCGCCCTGGCTCATTTTCAGTTCGAACATACGAACCTGCTCATGACCGGCGAGTTCCCTCAACTTGCTGTCGCTGAGATTTCCAGCTTCATCGCGAACGCCGTACTTTGCGGTGCCAATCTGCGCCACGATGTCTGCGCCACCTTCCAGGTGAAACGGGCTGAGGCCACCTTCGCCGGTATTCATCCAGCAGCCAGCCATGCGTGCGCCGTTGCTAAGCGCGAGGATTGCCGGGCGAGAAATGGCGCCGTAACTCATGCCGGAGATATTAAAGAGGGAGGCAGTCCTGTAGGGCTGTCGGCAGAAAGGACCAATTTCAATTTCTTCGGAGGGCACGGAGTGGTCTGCGAGTGCCGGAAAGGCCGTGTTCGCGAAAATGACCGTGCCTGGCGGCGTCAGGCTTCGGGTTGAGCCGAAAGGTACCGTGGAATCCACATCTTTAGCGGCACGGTATACCCAAGAGCGAACGGCCCGGTTGAACGGCAGTTCTTCTCGATCCATGGCGAAGAAGTACTGCCGGAAGAATTCACCGAGGGTCTCGAACAGATACCTGAATCGGCCGACGACCGGGTAATTCCGGCGTATCGCGTGTGAGGTCTGGGTCACATCGACGATGTACATAATCACCACGACGATGACCAGCAGCGAGAACGACAGGACAAACACATCCAAGAGCAGGGTCGTGACCAGACTGACGTATTCTTGCAGACGACTCATTTCCACGTTGAAACCTCCATTGCCTTACGGTCAGCATAAATTGTTTTGATAAGCTGGAAAATGGGAGACTTGTTACAAATTTTGGCGAATTCGCGTAGCATTCGGCTTCGCAAAATCTTCACGGCCTGACCCTGTAAATCGGGCCTACACCTATTGGAAAGAGAACTATGACTGATCGAGTAACCATCGGTGGTCTTCAGGTTGCCACAGTTTTGAATGACCTGCTGGAAAACGACATTGCGCCTGGAACCGGTGTGGACCCCGCCCATTTCTGGGCTGAGTTCGAGGCTATCCTTCTGGAGTTTGTGCCGCGAAACCGCGAGCTTCTGGCCAAGCGTGATGAGCTTCAGGAGAAGATTGATACCTGGCATCGCGATCATGCCGGTCAGCAGATCGACGAATCTGAGTACACGGCATTTCTGAAGGAGGTGGGTTATCTCCTGGACGAAGGTCCGGATTTTGAGATCGAAACCCAGAATGTTGACGAAGAAATTGCGCTCATGGCCGGTCCCCAGCTGGTTGTACCCGTTATGAATGCGCGTTACGCGTTGAATGCGGCAAACGCTCGCTGGGGCAGCTTGTACGACGCACTCTACGGTACAGACGTTATCCCGGAAACTGACGGTGCTGAAAAGGGCAGCAGTTACAATCCCGGTCGTGGTGCCAAGGTCATCGAATACGCAGCGAATATGTTGAACGAAAACTATCCGCTGGATGGCGCGGCACACCAGGAGGTCACCCAATATAAAGTGGCAGATGGTGTGCTGCAGGCTGATACGGAAGGCGGCACTGTCGGTCTGGCGAATCCTGCCCAGTTTGTTGGTTACACAGGCGATGCCGCAGATCCTGCCGGTGTGCTGCTGAAGCACAACGGTCTGCACATGGAGATCCAAGTCGATCGTGAAGATAACGTCGGTAAAAACGAAAAGGCGGGCGTGAAAGATGTGCTGGTCGAATCGGCGATTACGACCATCCAGGATTGCGAAGATTCCGTTGCTGCGGTAGATGCAGAAGATAAGGCCGTGGTTTACGGCAACTGGCTTGGCCTGATGACCGGTGGCCTGGCAGAAGAATTCAAGAAGGGCGATCAGGTGGTTCGTAGAACCCTGAACCCCGACCGCACTTATACCGCACCTGATGGCGGCGAGCTGACCCTTCACGGTAGAAGTGTCCTGCTCGTCCGTAACGTCGGTCACCTGATGACGAATGACGCCATTCTCATGACCGATGGCAGTGAAGTGCCAGAAGGCATTATGGATGGCATGTTCACCAGCCTGATCGCGATTCATGATCTTAAGCGCACCGGTACGGTGACCAATTCCAGAACCGGCAGTGTCTATATCGTTAAGCCTAAGATGCATGGCCCAGAGGAAGTGCAGATGACCGTGGATCTGTTTGCACGTATTGAACAGGCGCTGGGTCTGGAGAAGAACACTTTGAAGGTGGGCATCATGGACGAGGAGCGTCGCACGACGCTGAACCTCAAAGAATGCATCCGCGCGGCCAAAGAGCGCGTGATTTTTATTAACACAGGTTTCCTTGATCGAACCGGTGATGAGATTCACACCAGCATGGAAGCGGGGCCCATGGTCAAGAAAACGGTGATGAAGCAGCAGCCATGGATCACTTCTTATGAAGACTGGAACGTAGATGTTGGTCTGGAAACGGGCCTGAAAGGTAAAGCTCAGATCGGAAAAGGTATGTGGGCGATGCCAGATGAAATGGCCCAAATGATGGATCAGAAGATCGGCCACCCGACTTCTGGTGCGAACACCGCCTGGGTGCCTTCACCGACGGCTGCGACTCTTCATGCCATGCATTACCACCAGGTGAGCGTCATGAGCAGGCAGGATGAGATTAAGGTGCGGGCACGAGCCAGCCTGACCGACCTTCTGACCATTCCGATGCTGCGAGGTGAAAACCTTTCTGAAGATGACGTGCAGAAAGAGCTCGAAAACAACGCCCAGGGAATTCTTGGATATGTGGTCCGCTGGATTGACCAGGGTGTGGGCTGTTCCAAGGTACCAGATATCAACGATGTCGGTCTGATGGAAGACCGCGCCACGTTGCGTATTTCATCCCA
This sequence comes from Pseudomonadales bacterium, assembly GCA_017642855.1. Taxonomy (GTDB): domain Bacteria; phylum Pseudomonadota; class Gammaproteobacteria; order Pseudomonadales; family Azotimanducaceae; genus UBA9659. The sequence goes on along the minus strand of JAEPOO010000001.1, from coordinate 1,779,709 downwards.
GCACATCGCCAACTGGCTGCGTCACGGCGTCTGTAGCGAAGATCAGGTCATGGAAACCCTGAAAAAGATGGCAGCTGTCGTCGATCAGCAGAATGCCGGAGACGCGGAATACCGGAATATGGCGCCCGATTTTGATAACAGTGTGGCCTTTCAGGCGGCGTGTGACTTAGTGTTCAAGGGAACTGAGCAGCCAAATGGGTATACTGAACCCGTATTACATGCGCGCCGTAAAGAGGCCAAAGCCAGATACGGATAACGCGCAAGGTTAAAAGTGGTGACCAAAGAGGCATAGGGTGGCAGGCGAATCGACTCCGGCAAGGATAATGATCGTCGAGGACGAGGCTCTTATAGCTCGTGAGATCCAGCTCAAACTCACCAATATGGGGTGGGAGGTAGTCGGCCATGCGTTCGGTGAGGAGGCGGTTGAGCTCGCGATCGAAACACAACCGGATCTGCTCTTATCTGACATCAACTTGCGTCATGGTCTTTCCGGGATTGACCTTGCGCAACGCATTCAGGAGGAAGTGGACGTCCCGGTTGTTTTCCTGACCGCCTATTCTGACGAAGAAACTGTGGCGCGCGCTAAGACCGTCACCCCTTTTGGTTACATCATCAAGCCAGTTGAAAACCGTGATCTACAAATCACGATTGAGATGGCGCTTTACAAATTCCGTGTCGACAAAGAACTGCGAGAAAACCAGCAGCTTCTTCAAAATGCGCTTGCCTGTATTGGCAGTGGTCTGATCTTTCTCGATACCAGCGGCAGCATCATTAACGTTAACCAGGATGCGCGAGAACTGCTGGGTGACGAGATTCATCTGGGCCGCAGCTGGCAAACCCTTTTAGATGAAACGCAATCTGTCTCTCGAACGATAGCGGGTGCCCTTCGGGACAACAGCCTCGCGAAACTGCCGCCGTTCCTGTTGCAGCGTAAGTCAGGCCCCACCAAACTCGTGGACGGCATCCTCGGGCCAATGGATGAAGGCGCAGTTTTGATTCTGCGCGACCTCGGTAACATTGAAGATCCCGTGCAGCTGAGCGCCGATGAACGATACGCGATGCTGGGTGTTGACCAGTTGTCACCCAGCGAATCGTCTTTCTGCCAGTTACTCATTTCACCCGACAATGTTCGAGATGCTGATCTCGCGCCTATCGCCAATGCGGTTCGCGAAACGCTGGACGCTTCATTGCGCGCGACTGACCTGATTAGTGTATTTGCCAACTCTGTGGTTTCCATCAGCTTGCCCTACACAGAACTGGCAGATGGTGAACAGATTTCACAGGCGCTGCTCGAACAGTTATCGAGCTACCGCCATGCAGAGCGGCTTGTGGCATTCAGTGCGGGTCTTGCGCACAGCACCGGGGGAGATCAAGCCCCGATCGAGCTGTTCAGGCGGGCGAGCAACGCGCTTGAAACTGCGCGAAGGTCTGGTGGTGCCAGGCTCTGGGTCGATGGCGGTCAACCAGACATTGATGCGAGAGAACTCGGTGCGGGTAAAGACTATCGACACGTCGTCTTGCTGTGGAATGTGATGAATGCTCTTGGTGGCGCTGAAACACTGGAAGCCATGTGTGATGACTTCTGCAAACACGTGTTTCAGGTATACCAGGCAGAGCGGGCGGCATTGCTGACTTCCGATGGTGGTCGAGTAAACTTGAGTGTGGGCTACACCACCGATCACGGTCGTACAGAACGCATCTCTGATCTGGCATTGAGCGAAAGTGAATTTGCCGTCGCTAACCAGGTTGCCCGAAAAGAACTCAATGCACAGATACTCAGCAAAACGACCGTGCTGAGCCTGGCTGACCGTTGGGTGCTGATGGTGTCAGGTACCGATTTCTCGGAAGACGACCATGCGTTCCTGGAAACGCTCTGCACTTATTTTGCCAGCAGCATCACCAGATTTGAGGTGCCTGCACCCTCAGTGAAGCCAGTTGAAAACGCTGCGCCAGATCACAATCTGGTTTTCAGTTCTCCTGAAATGCAGCAGGTGCTAGACACAGCCGACCTTGCCGCACCGACCGACGCGACAGTGCTGCTTTTCGGTGAATCTGGGACGGGTAAAGAGTTGGTCGCTCGATACATTCATGCGAAAGGGTCTCGGCATCATCAGCCTTTGATCGTTGTAGACTGTGGTGCAGTGGCGCCAAGCCTGATTGAGAGTGAGCTCTTTGGGCACGTAAAAGGTGCATTCACTGGAGCAACTTCTAATTTCAAAGGTCGCCTTAAAGAAGCCCATGGCGGAACTGTGCTGCTGGATGAAATTGGAGAGCTGCCGCTTGATACACAGGTAAAACTGCTGCGATTTGTGCAGGACCGACAACTGGCCGCAGTAGGTTCAAATCAGTACGAGACCGTTGATGCGCGTGTGATCGCGGCGACCAATAAAGACTTGAAGGAAATGGTCCATGCCGGTCAGTTCCGTGAAGATCTGTTTTATCGCCTGAATGTGTTTTCTATCTCGGTGCCCCCGCTGCGCGACCGGTCATCAGATGTACTCAAGATTGCGACCCACTACCTGCAACAGTTTGCGGCGCGATACAACAAAACGATTACTGGATTCACGGGGGATGCAGAACAAGCACTGCAGCAATACGACTGGCCAGGCAATGTTCGTGAGCTGTCTAACGTGATCAATCGCGCGGTAATCCTAAGTAAGGATCAGCTGGTGAATTCAATCCAACTTGGTGTATTCGGTGCGGGAGATGCTGCGCTTGTATCTGATCCGGAACCAGTGACGGGTCTTAGACCAATGCTCAGGAATGTTATCGACCTGGCGAATCGGGGTACCACGCCAATGCCTGCTGGTCGTTATGTGGAAGAGGACTTCATTCTCATGAGCATCAATCATCATGATGGGGTTCTGAATCGAGCTGCGATGACCATTGGCATGCCCGAATCGACGTTACGCCGGAAGGTTCAGAAGATCGAACAGGACTATGGCGCTGCTGCTCCGCAACGACCTGATGGTTGGCCGGTCACCCCGGAGCTTTATGCGGAGGTGATGCGAGTTGTTGCAGAGGACGCTGGCCATCCTCTCGAACTGCTCGCGAATCTGCTCTTCGAAGAGATCAATTCGCGGGATTTGAGCAAAACCATCAGCGCTCAGCTGCTCGGTGTCTCCCTGCCAACCTACCGGCGATTCGTCGAAGAATCCGCCAAAGTTTACTAGAACTGCAAATCTTTGCGGTAATTTCCTGGCGCGTTTACGCGTGACTTCTCATTCTTTGATGCCTGCAGGCAAGAATGTTTTTAGCAGAGAGCATGATTTATCGCCCACTACTGACTTTGTCTTCGTGAGAGCGTTTAAAGCGGCGCTGAAGATTTTGATTACAGACCTGGAAATGCGCGATCTCCCGATGGCTAAGAAAGCGCAGATTCTGGGATCTAGTATCCCAACCGACAAAAAGAGACTGAAGCTCGGTGCGTAATCCCTGCGAGTAGCGAGCCTCAGGAATAGTCTTATCCGATATTTTTAAAACCCCGAAGGTTTATTTTTAAAACCCCGAATCGTTGACCTCTCTTCCTCATATGGGCTTTTGATAAATTTGTGATCGGTCCGTGTAGGTAACCGGCACGGTTCGCCACCCGGCTAAGAAAGCTCGCAATTCGCCAGAAATTTCTGTAATTCGCCGAAATTGTTCGCCATAAATTTTATTATCGCCACATATTTCGCAGTAAATTGCAGATTTGTGTATGAAAAATATGGCGAAAAAAATGGCTAGCATTTAAAAACAATCAGTTAGAAGTGGTATCTCGACTGGCATGTAAAGTGCATACTAGTGGGTCGCGCTGCGCTAATTGCGGCGTCAAGATTTACTGGAGCGAAAAGAAAAATGATGCAAAAAATACTCATCCTAGGCCTGGCCGTCATGTTTATCGGCCTTCACATCAGTGGGAACTGGCATGCCGACTCCGGGAAACAACATGGGGAGGCTTATGAAGTTGAACAAGTTGACCATGTTGTTCAACCGCAGTCAGAGAATCCGCAGGAATTGATTCATCCCGCGATTATCACCAGGCAAGAAACGCCAACAATCGATGGAACATTACATCCTGAGCTCGGTAATCTGCTGAATGCCTCAACCGCGTTCAATCAGGACCGACTGCTTGCCGGATTCATGTGGCAGGACACGCCGTCGCTGAACGAGGCGATGAATCCTGAGACATCCCGATTCATGTGGGAAGACTCTGCACCGGCCGCATCACCGACTGCAGTGGAAGATCCCGCATTGTCACG